>NZ_JADKPV010000009.1 GCF_015351395.1 Savagea serpentis | reverse complement strand
TCGGTTGCTTTTTTCAGCAACTCTTATAATCTAACATGCTTTGATTTGTTTTGTCAAATCTTTTTTCGCATTCTCGATTTTGTTTTGTTTGCCGTTCCAAACGACAATATGAATCTTACCATGAGACTTCTTTTCTTGTCAAACCTTTTTATCATTTTTTTATTATTTTTATTTCTCTTCATATAATACTCTATAACATTTCAGTTCACGTTATTGCTTCTCTCTTCTCAATTCGTATGCTTCTCATACAAATTGTGCTATTATACTGTACATAAACAAGGAGGTACTTCAGTTGGCGAAACCTTATAAAAATAAAATTAACCGGATCCGTTCCTTTGCACTTTCACTCATCTTCATAGGAGTCATCATTATGTATGTCGGCATTTTTTTCCGATCGAATCAAATATTGATGCTTATCTTTATGATTCTTGGTGTATTCTCTATTTTAGGTAGTACAGTTATTTATGCTTGGATCGGCATGCTTTCGACCAAAGCGGTTCAAGTCGTTTGTCCATCATGTGGCAAACCGACTAAAATGTTAGGTCGTGCGGATATGTGTGGTCATTGTCGTGAACCTTTAACGCTCGATCCTACACTTGAAGGTAAAGAGTTTGATGAACGTTACAATAAAAAAAGTAGTCAAGAATAAAAAAATGCACTTGCGACATAATCGTTCGCAAGTGCATTTTCTTTTATTGACGTTTCATGTTCGCACATTCCGGACATGTTCCGTATACTTCAAGACGATGTGAATTCACTTTAAACCCAGTCATATGAGAAGCGAGGTGTTCAACTTCTTGTAAACCTGGATGATGAAAGTCGACAATTTTACCGCAATCATCACAAATGATGTGATAGTGGTCATGTGATGCAAAATCGAAACGACTCGATGCATCACCATATGTCAATTCTTTCACAAGCCCTGTATTTAAAAATACTTTTAAATTGTTGTATACAGTCGCTACACTCATATTTGGAAAATCATCTTCTAAAGCTCGATAAATTTCATCCGCAGTCGGATGAGTTTCAGAAGAAATCAAATATTCGAGTATCGCATGTCTTTGCGGAGTTATACGGACACCACTTTCTCGTAATGTCGAGAGTGCGTCTTTTAAATAAGTTTCAGACATCGTATCCACTCCAATCTATTGATATATTTGAATGATGTTCATGACTTATTTATAATCATTATAATTATCATAAGTGATTAGGAGGACGATTGTCAATATTTGTGCAATAACTTTCTGTTAATACCCTCTTAAAATATCCACTTCATTCACATACTCTTTTTCCTCGTCTAAATAACGTTTTAAATTTTCTTTAAAAATATCAATTGAACGTGGAATATATTGATTTGATAAACTTGAAATATGTGGAGAAACTGTACAGTTCGTCATCGTCCATAATTCGCTATCCTCGCGTAAAGGTTCTTTTTCAAAAACATCTAGGACAACATGGCGGACTAGTTTTTTATGCAAAGCTTCTAACACAACTTCTTCTTTGACGAAGTCTCCACGACCAAAGTTTAAAAATATTGCACTTTCCTTCATCGCTTCAAAATGTTCGAGTTGCCACAAATATCTCGTCTCTGGAGTACTTGGTAAAATAGAAATAACAGAATCCACTTTTGGTAATGTATCCATTAATTGATCTGGTTGAATCATCTCATCCATATTCAGGCTCGGTTTACCTGAGCGATTGTATCCAATCGTGTGTACACCAAATGCTTGAAGCAGTCGACCTACTTCACTTCCAATGGTACCGGGTCCTAAAATAAGCGCTTTTTGACCACTAATTTCAATTTGTGGCACACGACGGTCCCATACTTTTTGACGTTCATTATCATAAATTTGTGGGAATCCTTTTGATAAAGCAAGGATATGAGCGAGCATCGATTCTGCCATCGGAATTTTATGAATTCCTTTCGCATTTGTCACGAGCCATTTGCGCTCAGCAATTTTTTCAAGCGGGAAATTGTCGACGCCTGCTGAAGCGACCATGAGCCATTTTAAATTTTTCGCTCGGTCGACAACCGATTCAGTCACATCATTTCCGTATGTGACGAGCACTTCTGATTTTTCCAACCATTCATGTTCCGCTTCTTCGTAATGAAACGTCACTGTTGGAAATGTTTGAGCTAAATCTTCTCTTATATGTTCCTTTAAAGGAACTGTCACTAAAATATCCATTACGCGTTCACCATTTCTTTCAATGTATTCAACGCATCTTCAATATGATCTTTCACGCGCACTTTTCTCCACTCTTTCACTACTTTCCCTTCTGGATCAATTAAAAAGGTAGAACGTTCGATGCCCATATACTCTCGACCGAAGTTTTTCTTTAACTTCCAAACATCGTACGCTTCCGCTACTCGCTTTTCTTCATCGACTAATAAATCGAAAGGTAGCTCATGTTTTGCAATAAATTTTTGGTGAGAAGCTTCATTATCTGGACTCACTCCTAAAATAACTGCATTTAATGATGTGAAGTCTTCGATAGAATCACGAAAATCACACGCTTGCGTCGTACATCCTGGCGTTGCATCTTTCGGATAAAAATATAATACAACGTATTTCCCTTTAAATTTTTCTAAAGAGACCGCTTCCCCCTGCTGATTGTTCAAGGTAAATGTTGGTGCTTGTTTTCCTACTAAACTCATGAAAATTCCTCCCTTAATTGATTATTCTCTCTGTTATCGTACAAAACAGACGCTTCACTTGCAATTGTTTGCCTTTCCGACCATTTCATATAAAATGAAATTATAGTAATAGAAGCAATGTTAATTTACGATTGAAAGGATCATCATTTATGAAACTTGGTGCTCGAATATTTAAAACAGGAATCGCGATTGCACTCGCACTTTTTTTATCAGAGTTATTGCAATTGCCGAATCCTGTCTTCGCTGGAATTGCCGCTATTTTCGCGGTTCAACCGTCCATTTACCGGTCTTATTTAACAATTGTTGAACAAATTCAAGGTAATTTAATCGGAGCAAGTATCGCGGTCGTCTTCGTTATGTTGTTCGGCCAACAAGTGCTCATTATTGGACTCGCTGCGATTATCATCATTATGATCATGCTGCAATTGAAACTGGAAAAATCGATTTCTCTAGCACTCGTCACGATGATTGCGATTATGGAAATTCAAGGCGATGCATTTTTAAACTTTGCGCTCTTGCGTCTACTCACCATCATTATCGGAGTATTGTCCGCTTTCGTTGTCAATCTTGTGTTCATACCACCGAAATACGAAAAGAAACTTTTTCAAACGATTCATTTAACACAGGATGAAATTATCCGATGGACGCGACTCGCTGCGAGACAAGCTTCAGAACACCAAGCAACACAACATGCACTCGAAAAAATTAAAGAGAGTTTAAAACAAATCGATGAATTGTACGTTCTTTTCAAAGAAGAACGAAAGTATTTTAAAAGAAATACTTTCGGCAAATCTCGTAAACTCGTCGTCTATCGCCAAATGATTGCGACAAGTTCCAGTAGCTACGATTTATTAAAACGACTGCATCAATATGAAAATGAACTGATTGAAATGCCTGAACATTTTCGTATGATGATTCAAGAGCGTCTCGATACGTTACTGACATATCACGAACAACTTCATTTGAAATTCGTAGGGAAATTAAAAGCCGATACGATTCATATTCCGGAAAAAGAAGATTATTTGCAGCGACACGAAGTGATGGACATTTTTATGCAAGAAATTACGTTGACGACTGAGTTAGAAGAATTCTCTCCGTATCACTTGTTACATGTGTTATCGGCGATGCTTTACTACGATGAACATTTAGAACATCTCGATTTGCTCATCACGTCGTATCAACGTCACCACGAAGAATCGTATATTGAAGAATTTGAAGATGACATTTACTAAAAAAGCTCCTAACACCTTTATTCAGGTGCTAGGAGCTTTTCGCTTAACGGTTTAGTTTAAACAATTGCGTTTCTTCTAAAAAGGTTGTCGTATTCCATAAAAGTAAAACGTGATCAATATGGTGGTCTTCCATATATTGCTCCACGCTCCCATTATAATACCGCAAATCAAGCACATAAATATTCGCGTAATGCGCTGTTAAAAATGGCAACAAAGCATGGGCGTAAGAATCTTTCACGACGAGTAATGGTTCTTCGATTGGCGCATCCGGTGTTTTCAGTTGCATCGCCGCGTGAACACCGCCAAAAAAGTAACGGTATTGATCTTTCTGTTGCAAAGCTTCTTCATCATACAACGTATGGCGCAGTTCATTTCTGTCTTCAATATATAAGGTCGATTCATTATTGAAGACTGGACGTTCTAAACGATCCGGCTCTCTTCTAATAAATTGCCCTCTCGTATCGAAACTTCCGTAAAATTGTTCACTGACGACGACAGGTTCATAGTTGATCGGTTCCCACCCTTGTTGGAGAGCATAATGCGCATAAGCGATATATGCGCCACGCGTCGTCCAATGATGGTCTGTTTTGTAATAAATGTACTGTTCTCGATACGGCTCTAACATGCGTGCTCCATCATAGGTCGTCACTCGACTAGGTATCCGCTCCATAATCGTCCGTTGCATTGCGACGAGATCTGCCATCGGTGCAAAGGCTGGCCATTGCTGTTCATAAAATATAGCGGATGGCGGTATTAACATAAGTCCGATTGATTTCTCCTCATAGCACTCCGCAAATGTTTCGATCTCACGAATTTGGCGATCGACTTGTCGTTCAACCGTCGGATCGACTTTTTCAAATAAATACCCGTCACGGCCTAAATAAATGCCGTTATTTTCTTTTTTTCCTCTCACTTGCTCCACGAACGCTTTCGTTTTAATCCAACCGGTCCGATACGGAAAATGATCGGATACATACGTTTCGAATTGCGTCATTGCTTTTTTATTTAAAATCGTTTCAGGCGTGATGCGCGGCCATTTTTCTAGCGGGCGATTTTCGATTGAAGAAAAGGACTCCTTCGGAACAAGGAGTAGACCGATACTCCCGATTGCTAACATCGAAATGAATAAAACGATGAGTAATTTTTCAGCCATAGTTTCCCCCTTTAAAATCGAAAATATAAAAATGGATTAAAACTCGCATCTACTAAATAAGCGATGCTCATGAGATAAATCATCATGTACAAAACGATATGCCAACTTTTAAATGTTACATTTTTCATAATTGGCAATGACGCTAAAATAGCGATGATGATCAACGGACTTTCTGTCAAAACGTAATACAATGTCGTATCGTCATAAAAACCGTTTTGCGACGTAAACATGCGAACGAAATAATGCGTCATATCCCCGAAGTCTTCAAATACGAAAATGACCCATCCGACCGCAATCGCAAGCAATGCATAGACATGTCGGAACCATTTCGGAACTTTTTCCAATGCACGTAACCAAAACATTTTTTCCAAGACGAGTAACAAACCGAAATATGCTCCCCATAACACGTAATTCCAACTCGCTCCGTGCCAAAGTCCTGTCAATAACCAGACGACCGCAATATTTCTTAATTGCTTCTGCAGTCCGTGACGATTTCCCCCTAGTGGGATGTACACATAATCGCGAAACCAACTTCCGAGGGATATGTGCCACCGTCGCCAAAAGTCTGTCATACTTTCCGCTGTATACGGATAGCGGAAGTTTTCCTCAAAGCGAAAACCGAACATTAACCCGAGACCGATCGCCATATCGGAATAGCCACTAAAATCAAAGTAAATTTGTAAAGCGAAGGCGAGAATGCCGAGCCATGCTGTAAGTAGTGGCATCGTTTCCATCGAACTATGAGAAATCGTATCCCACAACAAACCGATATTGTTCGCCAACAAAACTTTTTTGCCAAGTCCGATTAAAAAGCGGCGCACCCCTTCCGCAAAAAGTGGAATGCTTTCACGTCGATGTTGTAACTGTTTTGCGATTGTATGATATTTAACGATCGGTCCTGCGACGAGTTGCGGAAATAAAGAAACGTATGCGCCGAAGTCTACCCAATTTCTTTGGGCTTCCGCTTCTTTACGATATACATCGATAATGTACGATAAAGACTGAAACGTATAAAAAGAAATCCCAATCGGTAAAGGTAACTCAACCAAAGGGATTTCAGTGTGTGCTAATCCATTGATCGTTTCAATGACAAAATCAGCATATTTAAAAAATGAGAGTACGGATAAATTGACGACGACAGATGCAAACACGATCCATTTTCTAAAACGGTCCGAGCGATTCGCGTTACTTAATGCTAAACCGAATGCATAATCTGCAAAAGTCGAAAAAATCATCAGTACGATATAAATCGGCTCTCCCCACGCATAAAAGACGAGACTGACCGCAAATAAAATGCCATTTCTCATACGGCGAGGAGAGAGGTAATACACGAGTAATACGAGCGGTAAAAAGACGAATAAAAAGACGAGACTACTAAATACCATAAGAGCTTACTCGCTCTTTAACGCTTCTTTAAATTGTTTTACAATCTCATCCGCTTCTGCAGAAATAACGAATAATACATAATTCGCTTCTTTCACAATTTGATAGTTTTTCGCATTTTCATATTGATCGGGTAAATACGTTTCAAATTGTTTTTGAACGACTTCTGCTCTTTTCTCCATTCCTTGCTCAATTTCTTTTGCATCTTTCGTATCTTTCAAACGCACGATTGCAATTTCATTCGTTTGGACATTCATCATCGGCATACGAATGTCGTAATCTTCCACTTTCTTTAAATCGAAGCCGTACATCTCTTCCACTTGTTCATCTTCAAGTGGCATTAAAGCAGGTTGCTCCACTTGTGCCAATATTTGATCCATCACTTTTGATGGTTCTACGGTCGGTTGAGCCTCTTCATTCGAACAAGCTCCTAAAGTGAATAATGTCAGTACGAGGACGAATCCCCAAAATGATTTTTTCATGATTATTTCCTCCTTTTTTTAAGTAGACGGCTCGGGTTTCTAAACGTTACAAATCTTGTATCGAATATAAATTGTAATACGTTCCTCGTTCATTCATAAGCTGTTCATGAGTTCCTTGTTCCATTAACATGCCATTTTCAATGACGAGAATTTGATCAGCACTCGTAATCGTCGACAAACGATGCGCGACGATGATTGTCGTTCTGTCACGAGCGAGTTCATCGAGCGACTGTTGAATGAGCGCCTCACTTTCAAGGTCGAGCGCTGACGTTGCTTCGTCTAAAATGATAATAGGCGGGTTTTTCAAAAAGACACGAGCAATCGCGATTCGTTGCTTCTGTCCTCCTGACAATTTCACACCTCGTTCGCCGACTTCTGTATCGTATCCTTTCGGCAAGTTCATAATGAAGTCATGAGCATTTGCCGCTTTTGCTGCAGCGATGACTTCTTCTTCTGTCGCATCGGGATTTCCCATCATAATGTTACTGCGCACAGAATCACTAAATAAAATATTGTCTTGCATGACGATTCCGATATTGCGACGCAAGGACTCGATTTCAATCGATTGAATCGATTGGTCATCTAAACGAATGTCGCCATCTGTCACATCGAAGAATCGTGGAATTAAGCTGACAATTGTCGACTTTCCTCCTCCACTCATCCCGACGAGCGCAATCGTCTCTCCTGCCTGAACGTCAAAATCGATATTTTGCAACACAGGTTGGCCTTCTTCATATTCAAATGAAACATTTCGAAAAGATAACTGTCCGTTCGCACGATTAATTGGTTTTGCAGACGGATCATTTTGAATGTCATACGGCTCGTCCATCAATTCTACAACGCGGTCCATCGAAGCGAATGATTGCGTCAATGTTGTCGAAGAATTGACGAGACGACGGAGCGGATTGTATAACTGATCGATATAGGCGATAAACGCAACCATCGTACCGAGTGTCAAGTTCCCTTGAATGACATGATACCCCGCATATCCGATGACGATGAGCGGTGCGACTTCTGTAATCGTATTGACGACCGCAAAAGCTTTCGCATTCCAACGCGAATGATTCAATGCTTTATCGAGAAATTGTCCATTTACACGGTCAAAATTTTCCTGTTCATGCTGTTCTAACGCGAAACTTTTCACAACACTAATTCCTGACACTCGTTCATGCAAATAACTTTGTACATTCGCGAGCGCTTGTGAACGTTCGCGAGTCAGTCCTCGTAAACGACCGAAAAAGTATTTAACACTAAACGCATAAAACGGGAAAGCAATCAATGTAATGAGCGTTAACTTCACATCGAGTGAAAACATAATACCGAGCGCGATCAGGATCGTCGCTAAGTCGAGCCAAACGTTCATGAGGCCAATCATAATAAAGTTTTTCGTTTGCTCCACGTCATTGATCACACGTGAAATAACTTCTCCTGCCCGTGTGTTCGAGTAATAACGCAAGCTTAACTTTTGTAAATGGCCAAAGAGTGACTGACGAATGTCGTATAAAATTTTATTGCTCACATTTTGAGCAAAATATTGACGGTAATACTCAACTGGTGGACGAATGACGAAAAATAAAATCGCCGTTCCCCCTAAATAAAGAAAGAGCTTCTCCGTCTTATCTGCCGCACTCATCGCATCGTTCGCCAAAATGCCATCGATTATAATCTTCATTAAAAATGGCAAAAATAACGGAATCGCAAACTTTAAAATTCCGATGACGAGCGTTAACGCAATTTCTCCCCAATACGGCTTCACAAAATCCATATATCTTGAAACTGTACTTCGTTTCGATTTCTCCATAGTACCTCCCCATTGAAAAAGCCTACTGCACATAAGCAGTGAGGCTAAAATTCTCGTTCATTTAATTGTTTGTAAAACTGATAGCGCTCTGTCCACACTTCGATAAACTCTGGCGCAAAAGGTCCTTTGCGCAGTTTAATCCAACGAATTAACTCTTCGATATTATGTTTCATGATCGGGTCAATTACAGGTGGATAGTTCATCAATCGTTTATGCAATGCATACTCGTCTTCATCTAATATGATGTAATTCATATCAGGGAAAACTTTCACATCGAGATCATAATCGATATATTTTAACGAACCGTGTTCAAATATAAATGGCGAGCTTAAATTGACATAGTAGTACACGCCATCTTCACGCAACATACAAATGATATTGAACCAATGTTTCGCATGAAAATAACAGATGGATGGTTCGCGCGTCAGCCACGTTCGACCGTCTGATTCCGTCACGAGAGTTTTTTCATTTCCACCGATGACGATATTTTTCGTCCCTTTTAAGACGACGGTCTCTTGCCAAACGCGGTGAATTTTCCCATCATGCTTGTAACTATGTACTTGAATTGTTTCTCCTTCTGTTGGAATTCCCATATTCATCCCACCTTTACACAACGAACGATTTAACTATATCTACCCATTATACCAACTCGTATGCAAAAGTTATACTAATTCACAATATGATATGATTGAGGATTTGTTTGAATAGGACTTGAACAGGCACAGCCATCGGAAGAGCTTTCATTTCTTCGATTGTAAAAAATTTCATCGTTGCTGTTTCTTTTATATCGTTTGAGTCGACAATTCGTCCATTTGTTGCGTAAATATTCCAATGCAAATGAGAAAAGATATGTTTATACGGTTCATACGTTTGTCCTACTTTTATTTTTGTGTTTAATTGTTTTTCGAGCTGTTGTTGTGGGTCTGTCAAATCTTCTGAGGCGCGCTCTACGTATGGAAACTCCCACATATTCGCAAGCAAACCTTCACTCGGGCGCTTCCTCATTAAATAACGCCCCTGTTCATCTTGCAAAACGAATGGAAAAATATCGACTTTGCGCACTTTCGTCTTTCCTTTTTTCACCGGATAGTCGAGAGGTGTGCCACTTGCATAAGCAGCGCAATGCTCTTGGACTGGACATAATAAGCAATGCGGATTACGCGGTGTGCAAACGACCGCTCCTAATTCCATAATCGCTTGATTAAAGCTAGATGGATCTTCATGACTGATCGTTTTCGTGACGAGTTCATCGAATATTTTTTTCGTCTTCGGCTTGCTAATGTCGTCCGGAATCTCAAACAACCTCGAATAAACACGCATCACATTACCGTCAACTGCATGTTCAGGCAAATTGTATGCGATGCTTAAAATCGCCCCTGCCGTATACGGACCGATTCCTTTTAATGAACTAATTTCTTTTCGCGTTTTCGGCACTTCGCTTCCGTAATGTTCCACGACTTCACGGACACCTATTTGTAAATTGCGCACGCGTGAATAATAACCGAGCCCTTCCCACAATTTTAAAAGTTCTTCTTCATCCGCTTCCGCCAATGACTCCATCGTTGGAAAACGTTCGATAAATTTTAAATAATAAGGAATGACCGTATCGACCCGTGTCTGTTGAAGCATAATTTCAGAAACCCAAATGTAATAAGGGTTTGAGGTGCGTCTCCAAGGTAAATCTCGCTTTTCCTTTTCATACCACTGTAATAAATCTTTTTGAAACTGTTCTTTGTCAAATGTTTGTCGCAATTGTAACTTCCTTCCTTAGCATATCGTTTACGTTTTTATAGAGAAAAAGGTATACTAGTGAGTAATTCATAGTGAGGAGTGATTATTTGGATACAGGCACACATATCGCGATGGGTGTTGCCTTAGGCGGATTAGCATTGATCGATCCCGTCATCGCTTCAGAACCGCTTACACATAAAGCAGTCATTTCAGGTGTACTCGTCGGTTCACTTATTCCAGATGTCGATACCGTTTTAAAATTTAGAAACAATGCTGTATATATTCGAAATCACCGAGGCATCACACATTCGATGCCGGCCGTCGCACTTTGGCCGATTTTAATTTCGGGGATTTTGTATTGGATTTACCCAGATGTGAACTTATTGCATCTATGGTTGTGGACATTTCTCGCTGTCTTTTTACACGTGTTCGTCGATATTTTTAACTCATACGGAACACAAGCGTTGCGGCCTTTTTCACATAAGTGGGTAGCGCTCAGCGTCATTAACACATTTGATCCGATTATTTTCGCTTTACATTTAATCGCATTCGGTGTCTGGTGGAAGACAGGAGAACCTGTTCCGACAATGCTCGGGTTGCTTGCGATTCTCGTTCTTTATTATATATTACGCTTCGCCATGAAACGAGCAGTCACTCATGCGGTCGAGCATACCGTTCCAAATGCTGAAGAAATTTTTGTCGCTCCGACGATGAGTTTCTTCCAATGGCGTGTTGCCGCTTCTACAAAAGAAGCACATTATGTCGGACGAGCATATGGCCGGTCTGTCACGATTTATGATAAGTTCGACCGCTTACCATTACCGACTGAAGAGAAAGTCGTCAAAGTAGCGATGACGGACTCCAATATGCGCGC
The DNA here is from genome assembly GCF_015351395.1 of Savagea serpentis. Classification (GTDB taxonomy): domain Bacteria; phylum Bacillota; class Bacilli; order Bacillales_A; family Planococcaceae; genus Savagea; species Savagea serpentis. Next base: position 53,902 of record NZ_JADKPV010000009.1, on the reverse strand, counting down.
TTTCACTTCATTTTCACCGACGTACCGTTGGGTCATCGATGAATTGAAAGACGGCGGATATGAAGTACGATTGATTGACTTACGTTACCGAAGTAAGGGATATTACCCATTCGTTGCCGTCGTCCATCTAGATGATGAATACAATATTTTAAATTCGTACACCGGATGGATTTTCTCCGAACAAAAACTTCAAAAGAAACTGCATATTGAAAAATAAAAAAGCGAAACAATTTTCGCTTTCTATATTGAAATATCCTTCACTTTTAAAAGGAGTGAAGGATATTTTTTATTTTATTTGTTCACTTTTCTTTAACGGTTTCAACATCGCAACAGGTAATGCTTCTTCTAACTTAGTCCCGCCGAGGCGATACCCCCAAGCGAAGCGCCCTTTTAAATAGTCGACGTGAAAATAAGCATCGTCCCCTTCAATCTTATAAATCTCTCCAGGAATAATGGTCGATAAATCGACGAGGTACGATTGCGCCATTAACGCTTTTCGTTGATAAACAGCATATTCATTAATGATGCCTAACGCTTCTGCTTTACGCGCTTTTTCCATTAAACGTCCGACTTCTTGACGAATTTCATGTTCTGACATGTCACGGTATGATTTTTCTTCAGTCATCTTCATTCTCCTTCATCTCGATGAACTCTTGAATGACTTCCATCGGGATTCCTTTACTATATAAATTTTGTTTCACACGATGATGTAAGTCTCGGCCACTATATTTGCGAGAAATGCGATTCCATGCTTTTTCTCCTTCTCGCTCTACAATTGCCCCCCACTCGTCTTCATCGCGGTCTAAATCAACTTCTTCTAATACATTTCGAATCATATCATAACTATACCCTTTTCTTAATAGATGTGATTCGATTTTTCTTTTGACTTGCAACGAAGCTTGACGCTCATTTTTACGCGCTACTTTTTCTGCTAAGTCTTTGGCGATTTCGAATTGTTCCGCTTCATTATACGTACTTAATAAATCATCTTGAATATCACGTGCAATTCCTTTTTGATTCATTTCACGCTTCAATGCTTGTGGACCTAGTTTTGTCGTTTGAATTTTTGTTTTCATAAATGCCTCCGCAAACTGTTCGTCGTTCACAAAATTTAAGCGTTTTAATTTTACAATCGCTTCTAATATGACCGCTTCCCCGTATTCTTCTTTTTTTAATTTATCTACAATCTCTTTTTCACTTCTCATGCGAAAGGATAAAAAATGCAACGCTCGGTTGAATGCTTTGTTAATCTCATTTTCATACTGCAATTCACCCAATGCCCAATCGTCTAACTCCATCCCTTTCGTTAAGCCAAATTGGACGAGTACAGATTCATGGACGCTAAAGCTATATTCCCCATCCAAAAAAATGTTAAATCTTTCGCTATCTCGTTTCTGTTGTGTTATTTTTGTAATAACAGCCAAAGTGAATCACCTCTCTCGTTACTATACATCGAACGGGAAGAGATTTCATACAATTGAAGCTTCAAAAGGGGGAAGATCAAATGCATATCGCAATTGCTGGAGGTTCTGGCCTCGTCGGTACTGCTCTACAAAATCTTTGGGACGCTGAGCATGACATAACAATTTTAACAAGACAGCCTTCTATGAAGAAAAATGGTGTACGTTACGTGCAATGGCTTTCAGACCGTAAGCAAACGATTGAAGAACTTGGATCTGTCGATGTTTTCATTAACTTAGCCGGTAAATCAATCAATGACGGACGTTGGTCAGAAGAGGATAAAAAAGCGATTTTACAAAGCCGCTTACAAGCGAGTGAAGAGCTCGTCGGTGTCATTCAAGAAATGGATACAAAACCGAAGCTCGTTTTACAAGCGAGCGCGGTCGGCGTGTACCATACAAGTGAAACAGAACGGTACACAGAACAGAGCGATACGTCAGGTGATGAATTTTTACAACGTGTCGTTCATCAATGGGAAGCGACCCTCGAGCCTTTACAATCTTTAGGCATCCGTACAGCATTCACCCGCTTCGGTGTCATTTTAAGTGACCAAGGTGGCGCATTCCCTCTCATGACGCTTCCTTATAAACTAGGCGTTGGAGGTAAAGTCGGAAAAGGAACACAATGGATTTCTTGGATTCATTTAGACGATGTGGCAAGAGGTATCGACTATATCGTTCAAGATGATCAGTTAGAAGGTGTATTTAATTTCACTGCACCGTTCCCCATTCAAATGGATGCGTTCGGTAAATTAATCGGCGAAGCATTACATCGCCCGCACTTATTCCCAGTTCCGGCACCTTTACTTAAAGTTGTGCTCGGAGACAAGCATATTCTCGTAACAAAAGGCCAATATGTCGAACCAGCACGCTTATTACAAACGTCGTTTACTTTCAAGTATCCGACTGCGAAAGAAGCGATCGATGCAATTTTAAAGAAGCCCTCTTAATCGAGCGCTTCTTTTTTCTTCATAAATAATGGTGAAAACAATAAAACGACAGTAATAAAAGCGAGTAAAATAACGAGAATCATTAAGTAATTCATCACCGTATGTTCCATCACATATCCACCTACGATAGGCCCTGATAAACTTCCAATGCTGAAAAAGAATCCGCACAATAAATTTCCCATCGGCAGTAATTGTTTCGGCACGAGCTCTGACATGTAAGCAATCCCTAAAGAGAAAGCTGATCCGATAAACATTCCTGCACAAAATACAGCGAACACGACCCACCACGAAGCGACGGGAATGAGTGTTGCAACGAAGAAAAATACCGTTCCCCCACCGAATGCAAGCAAGACGACCGCTCTTCTACCAATTTTATCACTTAGCATTCCGAGTGGTAACTGCGTTAAAATTCCGCCTAAAGCAAAGGCAGTCAATGTTTGCGAAATGAGGACGAGATTCGCTCCGTTACGCAAAGCATAAACGGGATACATCGCATTGAGTGATGATTCTAAAAAGCCGAATCCGAACGGACCTAAAAAGGCAGCCCAAGCAACAGAAGATGTTAATGTCACACGCTTCCAAAAGCCGACATCTTCCCCTTTCATTTGAACGTTTTCTGGAAACTCATTTTTCAATAAAAAGACGAAGGACCAGGCGAATAAACAAAGAAGACTTGAAACGATAAAAGGTAACCCTTCATAAATGTTCATGAGCGGTACGAATTGAGGTCCAACAGCGAACCCTACACCAAAAGACAATCCATAAATGGCGATATTTTTCCCGAGTCGATCCATTGATGAGAAACTCGTAATCCACGTTTGCGTCGCGAAATGAAGTGCGTGGTCTCCTATTCCGATTAACAAACGTAAAACGAACCAAAAGACGACAGACTTCCATAGTGGAAAAGCCATTAACGATACAAAGACGAGCGCCCCACCGTATAAAATGAGTGGTTTATAACCGAATCTTCTAAGTAATAATTCCATAAAAGGAGAGACGATTAACGTTCCAATATAGAGCGCCGTCGCGTTTAAACCGTTGAGCGTACTCGATACACCGTCTTTTTCAAAAATTGCTGATATTAAAGGGAGCAACATCCCTTGTGAAAAGCCTGAAATGGATACGATGATCACCAGTATCCAAAAACGTCTTGTTGGATTCATTTCACAAACTCCTTACTTTCATACAATACTTTCATTGTAATTCGTTTCACTCGCTTTGAAAACACATTCATTGTACTTCTTTCATCGCGAAGGTATACTTTTTACAAATATGAAAAACATTAGAAGAAAGTAGGAATAAGATATGAAATTTAATATGACAGACACAGGATATACGATGACGACAGACTTTGGCACAATCGATATTTCAGGAGATGCGACGAAAGGATTTAAACCGGGTGAATTGCTCGTTTCAGCAGTCGTTATTTGCAGTGCAGGGGTATTGCGTCAAGTGTTGAAAAAAATGCGCATCGATGTTAAAAATTTAGACGTTGAAGTGAAAGAAATCAAACGTGTAGAAGAAGAAGGGAATCGCATTAAAAAAATTCATTTCCACTTCACAGTAGAGGCTGATCATCTCACCGAGAAAAAGCTCGAAAAAGCAATTGAAGTGTCAACGAAAAACTGTGCGATGGCACAAACAGTTAAAAATTCGATTGAGCTCGTGAAGACTTATACAATCATCTAACTTCTCTATTGCGCTCCCTCGAAAAATCGCTTACGATAAAACGTGGAAATGAGGTGTCCGCATGTCTATCGAATCAAAAGACGATTCTGTTCAAACATTAAAAGAGAGATTCCACGTTCTTTTACAATCACTCGATCAAATCGAACCAGAAACGACAGACGTTCAACATATCGACGAATTATTATCGCTCATCGATGAAATCGAACAACAAGTCGAACGCATTAAAAACAATTAATTCAAAAAGTTGAGAGACTCCTCTCCCGCTAAAAAAGAAAGCCTTAATTACTCGAGGCTTTCTTTTTTTGTATTTATTCCATTGAAGAAGAGAATCTTTTTCATTTGCCTTCTCTCGTTCACATTTTAGACAAAATCAAAGTTTCACAATACATATTTGTTGCATCTATTTTCAGATGAAGTACAATTACATTATAATAATTATAAATAAAGAATTGTTGTTAAGAATCGTTTTCAATTATGAAAGCATTGATAAATCAACATCTCTTTATTTATGATAATTATTCTAAATGAAATAGATTATCAATTAGGAGGAATACAATGACAACTTGTGTAAATGATAAAATTCAAAATATCCAACAAGAAAAACCAAAAAACAATGCAAATCTCGAAGCGAAAATGGAATTAATCGCAGCGATTATCTCCGGAATATTGATTATCATCGCTTGGATTTTAGGAAAAAATGACTTCGAACAACCTTCTGTCATTATGTACATTATTGCTTTCATCATCGGAGGTTTTGCAAAAGCAAAAGAAGGAATCGAAGAAACGATTGCCAATAAAGAACTGAATGTTGAGATGCTTATGGTGTTCGCTGCAATCGGCTCTGGACTCATCGGCTATTGGGCAGAAGGTGCAATTTTAATTTTCATCTTTGCCATTAGCGGTGCGATGGAAACTTTCACATTGAACAAAAGTCACCAAGAAATCTCAGCTCTCATGGAAATGCAACCAGAAGAAGCTTGGCTCATTCAAGAAGATGGAACCGAAGTAAAAGTCGCAACTTCTTCTCTTCAAGTCGGATCGAAATTACTCGTCAAACCAGGTGAACGTATCCCTGTCGATGGCGCGATTATCCATGGTACAACGTCAATTGATATGTCAGCGATTAACGGTGAATCCGTACCCGTAACGAAGGAAATCGGCGATGACTTATTCGCAGGTACTGTCAATATGAGTGGTGCGATTCAAATGGAAATGACGAAACCGAGTGAGGATTCTCTATTCCAAAAAATTATTACGATGGTACAAAATGCGCAAAGCGAAAAATCTCCATCTCAACAATTTATCGAACGATTCGAAGGTACGTATGTAAAAATTGTTGTCGCATCTACGATTTTAATGGCGCTCGTCCCTCATTACACACTCGGATGGACATGGACAGAATCATTGTATCGCGCAATCGTTCTCCTCGTTGTCGCGTCACCTTGTGCATTAATGGCTTCGATTATGCCTGCGACACTCGCTGCGATTTCAAATGGAGCGAAGCGTGGCGTTCTCTTTAAAGGAGGCGTTCACTTAGAGCACCTCGCAACACTTGATGTCGTCGCTTTTGATAAAACAGGTACATTAACGACAGGTAAGCCAGTCGTGACAGACTTCATCGTGCGTGACGGTCTACAAAAAGAAGACGTCCTCGCTTTACTCGCAGGAATCGAATCACAATCGAATCACCCGCTTGCTGTTGCGATTACAAAATATGCCGAGGAACGCAATATTGCTTATAGCCGTTCACTAGAGATTGAAGACGTACCTGGTCACGGCTTGCGTGCTTATTCAAAAAATGAAGAAATTTTCGTCGGAAACCCACGTTTTATTGGAGAAAATCATGTAGCGAATTTCCAAAACAATGTCGCTGAACAACTTGCATCCGAAGGTAAGACAGTGATTTTCATGAAAGACGAACAAGGGATCATGGCTGCTGCCGCATTGAAAGATACGTTACGCCAAGAAGCGATCGATGCGATTCAAGCATTGAAACAACTCGGAATTGAAACGGTTATGTTAACAGGTGATAACGAACGTACAGCAGAAGTGATCGCGAAAGAAGCTGGCGTTGACCGTTACGTCGCTGAATGTTTACCTGAAACGAAAGTAGAGCAAATTAAAGCGATGATGCAAAATGGCAAACAAGTCGGAATGATTGGAGATGGTATTAACGACGCTCCAGCACTCGCTACAGCAACTTCTGGTATCGCAATGGGTGAAGGGACAGACGTTGCGTTAGAAACAGCTGACGTCGTCTTAATGAAAAATGATTTAACAAAAATTCCTTACACGATTCAACTTTCCGAAAAGATGAATCGTATCGTGAAACAAAACGTATTTTTCTCTGTTTCGGTCATTGCGATTTTAATCATCTCAAACTTCTTACAAGTCGTCGATTTACCACTCGGCGTCATCGGCCATGAAGGAAGCACCATCCTCGTTATTTTAAACGGCCTTCGTATGCTAAACCCTATCAAATAAAAATACCACCTTGTAGACTAGTCTACAAGGTGGTATTTTTATTGCGCTGTTCGATCGATCAATGATTCTTGTTCTTTTTTATGTTTTTCATGACGATCGTATAACACAGCATTCAATTGCCCACAGATGATTAAAATAATAGCTGAAAAATATAACCACATCATTAAAACGATAATCGCTCCGATGCTTCCATACGTACTAGAATAATTTCCGTAATTACTAATATAAAATGAAAACCCGAGCGATGTCACGATCCAACCGAGTGTCGCGATAATACTTCCTGGCAAAATGGTCATGAATGGCAAGCGTTTGCTTGGAACGACCCAATACATGAGCGTAAATGTAATAAAAATCATTAAAAATGGCACTAACCAACGCAGTTGATTCCATACTTGCATAAAACCATTTTCCAAACCTAAATAAGAGAATATTACAAGCCCAATTTGCTCACCAAAAATAGGTAAAGCTAATGCGCCTGTAATCGCTACAATTAACATAATGGTAAAGACGACAGACATCATACGAGCCACTGCAAAATTTCTCGTTTCTTCCACGTAATATGAACGGTTTAATGCTTTCGTCAAAGCATTCATTCCCTTTGATGCCGACCAAACTGTTGCTAATGCCCCGATAGAAAGCAAGCCTCCACTTCGATTTCCTAACACTTCTTTCAATGTCGTCTCAATTAAGGAAGCAACATTTTCAGGAGCATATTCACGAATGAACAGCAAGATTTGTGTTTGGTCTAAATTTAAAAATGGCAATAATGTCATCATAAATATGAGTAGAGGGAAGAGTGATAATAGAAAGAAAAATGCCAATTGGGAAGCAAGCCCAGACACGTCTACTTTTTGAATACGAACAATCAATTGTTTAACGAAACCTTCTTTCGTTGTCGCATCAAACTCTTCAATTGACCCATCCTTTAAATCATCGATAAATTGACCGACTTTCGTCTCTTCCATCAATTCTTCTTTTTTCTCTACAAATTTATTTTTCTTACCCATTGTCTCCCTCCCCCAGTTTCTTATTCTTTTTGATCAACGAACGCTTCTTTCGCTTCTACAACCATCTGTTTCACTTGTGGTGTTAATTCTTTCAAATCGCTAAATTGCTCTGCAAATGAAGCGATTTCGCCAGAGGCTTGCTCATAAATCGATGACCATTTATTCACTTGCTCTTCCACTTCTTCTTTTAAAATCGATGGGTTTTTTGCGTAGTATAAGGCACGGTCTGTACGTTCTTTCACAACTTCGCGTGTCCCACGATCCAATAAACTAAGTGCGCCACCTACGAGCGCTCCTAATACAATAAATTTCCCTAATTTGCTTTTTTTCATATAAAGCCCCTCCATATTAGTAATCATAACCTATCTGTATTATACCCTTTTCTCATAAAAAACAAACTGTAATCCACTATTCATACAATTGACTTCCACGTACATTCATGGAATGATAACAACATATGATTTTTTGAAAAGGAGGATTCACTTTGGACTTGTCACAACCTTCTTCAATCAATATCGAAACGATGATTGAAGCGATAAAAGATAAATTAAAAATGGCAAATGTCGATGCAATGAAAGCGGAACATTTCAATGATTCAAATTATGAAGATTTGAAATTCATTTATGAAATGGTTATGAAACGCCATCATATTTCAGCAAATGAAATGCAAGCCATTGCTGCTGAGCTGGGTAACTTACGCAAATAAAAAATCACCGTACTCTCATTTATTTGAGAATGCGGTGATTTTTTTATGGTAATGGTAATGAAGTGCCATCTTTCATAATGAGTGGTTGAATCAATACTTCTACACGACGGTTTTTACTTCTTCCTTCCGCCGTATCATTGGAAGCAATCGGCTGGTATTCCCCATACCCTTTCGCGCTGAAAAATGAAGGATCCATATCTTTATGTGCTACGAGCGCTCGCAAAAAGTTCAATGCGCGCATCATACTGAGTTCCCAGTTCGACGCATATTCCGCTGTATGAATCGGAATATTATCTGTATGCCCTGTGATAATTACTTGGCGTGGACGGTCAAATATTAAAAGCTCGGCCACTTCTTCAACTAATGGTAAATATTCTGCACTTACTTCAGCTTTTCCCATCTCGAACAAAATACTATCTCGAATCGTAATGAGCAAGCCTTCATCTGTCAAATGTGTTTCAAACTGCCCTTCTAATTCGTTTAATGCAATATATTCATCCAACTTATCTTGGATTTCACCTAACGAACGTTGATCCTCTAAATAAGATGCATCTTCTAATTCCTGATTGGAATCTCCCGGACGCGGAACTTCTGTCGGCGAGTTATTTTGCATAATTCCACTATTTCCATCAAAAATATCATTGAAAACAGAAGATAAACGTTGCATCCTTTCTTGGTCAATCGAACTCGATGCGAAAAGAACGATAAATAGAGCGAGCAGCAATGTTAATAAGTCAGCATAAGGTAGGAGCCAGGATTCGTCGGAACCTTCTTCTTGTTTTTTCTTACGTCTCTCTTTAGCCACTTACACTGTCACTCCTTTATTCATCATTGTCAGCCATCAATGCTTTGCGTTTGCTTGCTGGCAAGAATGATGCTAATTTTTGCTCAATGACACGTGGTGCTTCTCCTTCTAAAACAGAAAGTATTCCTTCAATAATCATCATTTTTTGTTGTGCTTCGACTGCTGATTTACGTTTTAATTTGTTAGCAAACGGGTGCCACATCACGTACCCTGTAAAGATACCTAATAATGTTGCGACAAATGCCGCAGAAATCGCAATCCCTAAAGCATCAATGTCGTTCATGTCTTTCAAAGCTGCAATCAATCCGACAACCGCACCTAGTACCCCTAATGTAGGAGCATATGTACCTGCTTGAGAGAAAATCAATGCACCGGATGCATGTCGTTCGCTCATCGCATCTACTTCCTCTGTTAAAACATCTCTTATGTAATCTGCGTTTTGCCCATCAATCGCTAAGTTCAATCCATTTTTCAAAAATGGGTCGTCGATATCTGAAGCTTTTGATTCTAATGATAAAAGTCCTTCACGACGAGCGACATCTGCCCATTCGGAAAACATTTTAATCAACTCTTCGTCTGACTGTAGCTTTTGTTCTTTGAATAATACGCCAAACAAACTAGGTATACGTTTTAGTTCGTTTAATGGGAAGGCGATAATAACCGTACCGATTGTCCCAGCAATAATGATGAGAAGCGCGGCAGGGTTAATTAACGCGTCAGGAGTTACTCCTTTAAAGTACATCCCGAGAAGTAAAGAGACGAACCCGACAATCAGACCAACAACTGTTGATATATCCATTTCCTAACCTCCAAACATTTTATTTCATTGTATTCGTAGTATACAATTTAAAAGTGATAATATGTGCAATTTTTATATTTCTTCTCAAATAATTGTACATACGATTACGACTTGATACCATTATAGCAGAAATTGAAAGGAGTTTTTAAGAGATGTTTGAACTAAATAGCAAACTTTTGAATTATGCTGAACTTATTATGAAAGTCGGTGTAAACTTACAGAAAGGCCAATCTCTACACATTCGATCCTCCCTTGAGTCGAAAGAACTGACACGTCTTCTCGTGGAAAAAGCTTATAATAATGGTGCTAAAGTAGTCCATGTTGATTGGACAGATGAACAGACGTCCAAAATCCATTATGAGAATGCACCTTTGGAATCACTTCAAACCTTCCCAGCTTGGAAAGCGCTCGAACGTAATACGTTAGCCGAGGAAAAAGCAGCATTTATTAGTATTGTATCTGAAGACCCTGATGCATTTGCCAATATCGCTTCCGAAAGATTGAGTGCTTCTCAGCGTGCATCAGCCGAAGCGCTCGTCCCATTCCGTCGTCTCATGCAAGCCGACCAATTTAGTTGGACGGTAGTTGCGGCCGCTTCTCCTAAGTGGGCAGCAAAAGTGTTTCCTGACGTCGAAGAAGAAAGCCAAGTGAATCATTTATGGGAAGCTATTTTCGCTGCTACTCGTGTTACGGAGAACAATGCAGTCGCAGCTTGGGAAAAGCACGATGCCATTCTTCATGAAAAAGCAGACGCTCTAAATGCTTTAAACATTGACGAATTAATTTACACAGCTCCTGGTACTAATTTAACGATCGGTTTGCCTGAAGGTCATATTTGGACAGGCGGCAGCAGTATCAATGCAGATGGACATACTTTCATGGCCAACATGCCGACAGAAGAAGTATTTACCGCCCCTCATAAAGATCGTGTTAACGGCTTTGTCTCAAGTACAAAACCTTTAAGTTATAGCGGAAATATTATCGATGATTTCACATTAACGTTTAAAGATGGAGTTATCGTAGATGTAAAAGCGGCACAAGGGGAAGATGTTTTAAAGCAATTAATCAATACAGATGAGGGTTCCAAACGTTTAGGTGAAGTAGCACTCGTCCCACATGATTCACCCATTTCAAACTCAAATACACTTTTTTATAACACATTGTTTGATGAGAATGCTTCGAATCATTTAGCAATCGGTAGTGCTTATACGTTTTGTTTAGAAGGTGGAAAAGAGATGTCACCAGAGGAGACAGCTACTCATGGACTAAACGAAAGTTTAACTCATGTCGATTTTATGATTGGTTCAGCGGAAATGAATATCGATGCGAAAACGCACTCCGGCGAACTCGTTCCCATTTTCCGTAATGGCAATTGGGCATTTTAAGAACTTTTTGTGAAAAGACTTAATTATTTTTTAGCTTTCATGTATAATGTACGAAGTATGTATTTAGGAGAGGAGTCGATTTTTTATGGCTTTAATGTACACAACAGTAATCGGATACATGGTTTTACTCGGTATTTCTTCTTATTTCACAACTTACTTTTTACAACGTGCTGTGCACTCAGAAGACGCATCAGTAGTAGATCCTAAACCAGAACATGATTACCGCTTAAATCACTAATCGCACAAACAATAAAGATCGCAAATGACGTAATACTTTATCAGTTTCATTCCCCCAATCATCAATAGGGAAAAATGACGCTTTTAAAGGAAATTACCCATTTGCGATTTTTTTGTCTATTCACATTTTTCGTTCAGTGGTATTATATACAAAAGAATGAATGTTCTTTTAATTAATGAAAGGTGGTTTCTTGATTGACTATTTTAGATGAAATATTACAATATAATGATTCATTCGTACAAGAAAAACAGTACGAACAATATCAAACAACAAAGTATCCAGATAAACATATCGTCATTTTATCATGCATGGATACACGCCTCATTGAACTTTTGCCAAAGGCGATGAACTTAAAAAATGGTGATGCTAAAATCATTAAAAGCGCTGGCGCGATGATCGCCCATCCTTTTGGAGGTATTATGCGTAGTGTTCTCGTCGCGATCTATGAATTGCAAGCAGATGAAGTATATATCATTGGGCATTATGACTGCGGTATGTCTAGCGTTAATGTGGACCGTGTTGTACACAATATGATCGACCGCGGAATTGATGAAAATACTTTTAAAATGTTGAAATATTCCGGTATCGATTTAGAAGATTGGTTGCGTGGTTTTGACAATGTCACTGAAAGCGTTACCGAAAGTGTTGACGCTGTTCGCAATCACCCGCTCATGGTGAAAAATGTTCCCGTACACGGACTCGTCGCAGATCCCGATACAGGAAAACTTGATGTCATTATCAATGGTTATGATTACATTTAAATCCGATAATAAAAAGGCCGTGCTATAGTTGCACGGCCTTTTTTAACGATTGTTTTGCATAGCATAATCTTTTTGTAAAAGCGCATATAAAAAATGATCTTCCCACTTACCATTAATATAAATTAATTCGCGCAATAATCCTTCTCGAATAAATGCATTTTTCTCTAATGTTCGAATCGAACCTTCATTTTCAGGTGACACGTAAGCCTCTAATCGATGTAAATGGAGACGTCGAAACGCATAGTCAACAATTAAGGACAACGCCTCCGTCGCATACCCTTTTCCAGTTTCTTGCTCATCGATTGAATACCCGACAAATCCGCTTAAAAAAGGAAGACGCTTTACGTTATATAAGGAAATATGACCGAGCAATAGGTTCGACTCATATGAATAAATGCCGAAATTAAATTCACGATTTTCTCGGTAGGCTTGCAAGGAACGTTTAATTTTATCACGTTGTGTATCTACCGTATAATAAGAGTCACTAAATTTTGGCTCATACATTGACCAATAAGCTTTATTGCGAATTAATAACTGAGTAAATACATACACATCATTTTCATTTAAAATTTTTAAATACATGCGTTCTCCATCTATTCTCATCGCTTTGCCCTCTCTATCTATTTATAATCTCATGACTTCATTTTTCTCATTCTCCCTATTTTTCTCATTTCTCAGTATATCATTTATTTGATTTTATAGATTGTCATTATTTTGTGACGAAACTTTCGATTTTTCATATACTTTCTAAACAGTTTTCTTTGTATACTATGATAGGGGGAGGTAGACAATGTTAACTCGATTATTGCTTATCCTTTCATTGCTCGCTGTCTCCATCGTAAACATCCTCGCAGATGTCTTGCCTTTTCATGGTGGGTCGACGAATGAAATCGTCAACCGCCTACCAATTCTCATCATGCCAGCTTATTACACTTTCTTTATACGTTTAGCCATTATTAGTGCTTTCATTTATTGGGTGTATCGCAGTTTTCAATCTGAAATCAATGCTACTTTCCAAACGAGAGCTTTGCTTTTAATTGGAATTTGGATATTGAACTTAGGACATTTAATGTTATGGCACAATGATTTTTATATGTATTCCACATTGTCATTATTACTTGCTTTACTTATTCATTACTTGCTTTATTTAACGTATGACAAACATATAAATCAGTGGGGCGGGAGAATTCCGATTAGTCTTTCATTCGGATGGACATTTTTAATGATGATGTTCGACTTTAATTATGCAATTACTTGGCATAATTGGTCTGCATTCGGCTTAAGTGATCCACTATGGGCCGTGATTATGTTAACGATTGCTACAGCTTTCGCTTTACATTTTGTTTATCATTATACAGACATCCCACTAGGACTCGTCTTTATTTGGACATTTGTAGGCATCGCAATGAAAAATGGATTTGAAGAATTATTTGTTTCTGTTGCTGCGCTGTTTCTCAGTGCTGTTATTTTTGGTTTTATTGTTTGGGTCAAACAATTCAAATACAAACTTGAAAGTATCGCCCGTTAGCGCGATACTTTTTCTTTATGGTATAGTAAAAGAACAAACTAAGTGTAAAGGATGAAAACAATGATCGTAACAAATGAAGAACAACTTGCAGGTCTTAAAAAAATCGGACAAATCGTCGCAATCATTCGTGAAGAAATGAAAGCCGCGACAAAACCAGGTGTCACAACGAAAGAACTCGATAATTTAGCAGAACAATTATTTAAAAAATACGATGCAGTCTCTGCACCAATTGACCAATATGATTTCCCAGGTCAAACATGCATTAGTGTAAACCACGAAGTCGCTCACGGTATTCCGAGTGATCAAGTGATTAAAGAAGGCGATATCGTCAATATTGACGTCTCAGGTTCACACGGTGGATATTTCGCAGATACAGGAATTTCTTTCGTCGTTGGGGAAGACGCAGAAAAGCAACAGCTCTGTGATGTAGCAGAAGAAGCGTTCAACTGGGCGATGACAAAAGTGAAAGCCGGTTCAAAATTAAACCAAATCGGCAAAGCAGTAGAAAGTGTCGCAAAACGCAACGGTTTGAAAGTAATTCGTAACTTAACAGGACATGGTATTGGAACATCACTTCATGAGGAGCCACAACATGTTTTAAACTATTACGATGCTTGGGATCAAACGATTATGAAAGATGGTATGGTGTTAGCGGTAGAGCCTTTTATCGCGCGTTCTGCTGATCAAATTATTGAGTCAGGAGACGGTTGGACATTTATCACACCTGACCGTTCACCTGTCGCTCAAATTGAGCATACAATCGTTGTCACAAAAGATAAACCGATTATTTTAACGCAATTGGACGAAAATTAAAAAATAGCTAGAGAACGACGTACCATTTCGTACCGTTCTCTAGCTATTTTTATTTGCGCTTTTTCTTTTGAAATTTCGGTTTGACTTCTTTTTGCTTTTCGCGAAGTTTACCATTTTGCCATTCTTTTTGTATCGGTTTATAAGCTTTCGTCAATTTGCGATAATTGCGTTCTTCCTTATATGAAATGAGCGATAGAGACTCGCCATCTTCGCTTGCTCGTCCTGTACGTCCAGAACGATGAATGTATTGTTCTTCAGAATGAGGGACATTCATATGAATGACATGCGTGAGTCCTTCAATATCTAGTCCACGCGCAGCGAGATCAGTCGCAATTAAAATTTTAATATCCCTATTGCGGAAACGGCGCAACACATCCGTACGATCTTTTTTACTCATCGTTCCGTACAAAATGCCAATCGGTGTATTCGTATAACTCAATTGCATTTCTTTAATCATAATTTGATCGACATTGTTAATAAAAGCGAGTCCGTACATATTTGGCAATGCTGCTAAACCACGTACTACCTTCAATTTATCACGCTCATCTACCTTCACATATGAATGTGTAATCGTGCTTCCTTGAATAATTTCACTCGCTTCTACTTGAATGCGTGCAGGCTCTTTCATAAAGCGCTTCGCCACAATTTCAATTTCTTCTGTAATTGTCGCTGATACAACCGCTACTTGACAATCATTTTGCGCGCGTTCGATAAAGTTTTTCACCATGACGCGATAGTCTCGTGACAACAATTGGTCTGCTTCATCTAACACGATATGAGATACTTCATGAATTTTAAATTTCTTATCACGTATTAATTCATTAATACGCCCTGGTGTCCCTACAACAATTTGCGGCTTCTTTTTCAAAGCTTCCATCTGTCTTTTCACATTCGCCCCACCGATGAGCTGTGTCACTTTAATCGAAGTCCCAACGGACCAATCGCGGATGACATTCACAATTTGCATCGATAGCTCTTGCGACGGTGTGACGATTAAAGCAGCTGTGCGGCCTTCTACATCTTGAACGAGCTCCAGAAGTGGTAACACGTAAGCGAGTGTCTTCCCTGTTCCTGTAGGCGATTCTGCGATAATGTCACGCCCTTCTAACATGAGCGGAATCATCTGTTCTTGCACAGGCATCATTTGATCAAATTTCCATTTATTTTGAATCGATTGCATTAATTGAGTAATCATCGTCTTCCCCCTTGCTCGATTAACCGAGACTTAAGCTCTTTCGAATTTCTTGTAATTTCGGCACGAGCTTCACGAACATTTTATACACCATCGGACGGTACACTTTATCTACTTCACCAATATAATGTGTCACACCATCTTGTTGACAGAATCCATTTTTAAAGTTAAAGAGTCCATCTTTTTCTCCGTCTAAAATAAATACGCCACCGAGGTCGTATTGATCCGCTCCCGCTTCAATTCCCCAAAGCATCATTTCATAATTGAGTAAGTGACTTGCGTTCATATTGCGTTTTTCATTTGAACTGCCTGCGTATAAATAATATAGCTTCCCTTCATAGTTAATCGTCACAGCCGCTGCTAAATAGTCTTCCTCATGCTTCGCAACGTAAATGCGTGCATCATTCGGGAATGCTTTCAAGATTTTAATGAAGTATTCGTAAGAACGAATCGAAATTTGGTTACGTTTCCCCATCTCTTCATAAATCGAATAGAAGATTTTTAAATATTGTTCATCTGTTCCATATGAAACTTCTACCCCTTCACGTGCTGCACGACGAATTTTACTTCGTGTGCGTCCACGGAATTTCAACATTAAGGACTCTGGATCTTCATCTTTTAAATGAACAATCATATTGAAGCGCGGTTGAATTAATTGTTCTTTCGTCGCACCAACGTTCGTCACTTCGTAACCTCGGTCGCGGTATAATGCGTCGAGCTCTTCTGTATACAATTGTTCTGGATCCATTTTCAAAGCGAATGCTTTATGCTTTTTCGCTACAACTTCCGCTTCCTGCAATAACTCTTCAACGAGTTCAATGTCATTGAAGTCACATAATGGTCCACGTGGTGCATAAAGCAATGAATATCCTCCTGGAACCGATTTAATTAAAATCGACATCGCCGCAACGATTTCACCGTCACGTTCTACGTACACTTGCTCATTTCCCCAATCATCTTTCACTTCTGACCAATATAAGTCCTGAGTTAAAGAACGGTACGGCGTCTCCCTTACAAACTTTTCATAACGTTCTACTTCCGCTGCATTCGTGCGATCTAAAACTGGCATTCTTCTGAACACTCCTTCATATTTTAAAAGCCTATTTCCAACTACTATTGCGGTATTTTTTGATGTAATTTAATTGACGCATCAATAAATACCATTTTCTTTTCAATAAATTATCCGCTTTGTAATCGAGCGGATCGATATATTTTCCGTGTTTTATGAGACGGTTCATCTCTTGCACAAGCTTCTCGTCTTGTACGTATTTGCGTAATACGTATTTCGGTACGACTGAAAATAACATCGGTTCTTTCACATACGCGAGCTCTTTTTTCTCACGATAAATTAAATCGTCAACGAATAATTTCGCCATGCTATAACCACAAGCATTGACGTAATAACTCGAACGTCCTTGACGAATATTCACTTCGAACACTTTAAATTTCCCATCGCGTTCATCGTATTTCAAGTCGAAGTTCGCAAACCCGACATAGCCGATCGCTTCTAAAAAGCGTGCGAGCTTCGTCATCATTTGTTCATTGTAGCGCGTGAGCAATGCTGTATAATTCCCGATGGCTGTCATCGCGTGTTCTTGCAATGCCACTTGCGCAAATGAAATAAGTTGGCCTTTTCCATCTTGATCTGCATAATAGACCGAATCCCACATATATGTATCATCCCCTGGGATAAAATCTTGGATGATTAAGTCTTCTTGATAACCACCTGTTTTCACAAGGCGAATGACTTCGTTAATTTCTTCGTACGAATCCACTTTATAAATTTTTTGCAAACCTTCGAACGGGTTGCGATAATATTGTACACCGTCACTCGGTTTGATGATGACGGGGAACATCACTTCTTCTGAAAACTCTTCATCTGATGCACATGAATGATAGTAGGTCGATGGAATATCGATTCCGTGCTCCCGACATAAATTGTAGAAGTTTTTCTTAATGTACACTTGTTCCATCAAATCTTCATCGATGTAATTAAATAAATAATGTTCACGCAACATCTCTTTATTTTCAATGATGAGCTGTACGTATAAATCATCCGTACCAATTAAAATATACTTCTTTTCTAAATTCGCATATTTACGTGCTACCCTATTCAAAAACGTGACGAATGTTTTCGGATTGTGCAAGTCTGCTTCATATTCATAAGCGTGCATAATTGTACTATATTCTGTGAACGGTAATGATGCTCGTCCAACAATAATTGGTTTCACTCCGTATTCTTCATGAAAGGAACGAGCCATCGTATAAGCGTTAATATTCGTACCGATAATTACTGGAATAAATGGATGTTCTGTCATAATAGCCTCCGTTAATCTTTAGTCAAATAAGTTCCAAGGCATACCTTTAGGTAATGGTGCTTCAAATGTTACAATTTCTTTCGTCGTCGGATGTGGGAAAGATAGCGAAGACGACCACAATGCGATTTGTTCTCCCTTTTTTACGCGCAAGCCACCATACTTCTGGTCACCGTGTAAAGGATGCCCGATCGTTTGAAATTGCACACGTATTTGATGAGAACGCCCTGTTTCTAGCTTCACGCGCACCATCGTATAACCTTCTTCACGCCCGATTACTTCATAATGTAAAATCGCTTTTTTCGCATCTTTCTTTTTTGAGTCGACCGCATACACTTCATTCTTTTGACGATCTTTCCACAAATAATGTTCAAGTGTACCTTTTTGCTGTTTCACTCGACCATGGACGACCGCGATATATGTGCGTTCCATATCACGTTTACGCAATGTGTCTGATAAGCGCGATGCTGCTTTCGATGTTTTCGCAAATACCATCGCTCCTCCTACCGGTCGATCTAAGCGATGAACGAGTCCTAAATAAACATTCCCCGGTTTATTGTAACGCTCCTTTAAATCCGCTTTTAAAATCGTTAACATATCTTGATCTCCACTCGCATCTTCTTGAACCGGAAGATTCGGCACTTTTTCAACGACGAGTAAATGGTTATCTTCATAAATAATCGGTATATTCAATAGCTTCTCCTTTTTACAACTGTTGTTCTTTAATAATTTTTTCCAATAAACGTTCGCTTCCTTCTAAAACGAGCTCATACGTTTCTTCAAAATCTCCTGAGTAATACGGATCCGGCACATCTTTATTCGTAACTTCAGTCAAATCTAATAATTTGAAGACGTGCGAACAGGCGTCAGAGCCTAATACACTGACGATATTATCGTAATTGCTTTGGTCCATCGCAACGATGTAATCGAACGCTTCACCATCGTCTTTGCGAAATTGACGCGCTACTATATTTTCCGATGATATGTTATATTTTTCTAATTTATCGAGCGTTCCGATATGAGGACGTTTATTAATATGCCAATTGCTCGTACCTGCAGAATCTACTTGAATCTTCTTATCATATCCTCGCTCTTTCACAAGATGGCGAAACACCGCTTCTGCCATTGGGGAACGACAAATATTACCGAGACAAACGAATACTACACGAATCATAACTAGCCTCTCCTTACGTATTTCTATGCTGTTCAAATTATAACATAAAGAAGCTTCCCGTTATATTATAACAAGAAGCTTCTCTTTTAGCGATTTAACGCATGTTCTTCCAATGCTTTCGCAATCATTTCTGCGTATTTCTGACCACCGCTCGGCTTCAAATGAGTCAAATCCGGCTCAAAGTGATCGAGATAGTTCGCGCTCAAATTGTACCAATCGATTAAATGTACATGCTCATAGTGATTCGCTATTTTTTGCAATGTCCCATTCACTCGGTCTTGCCAATGATCAGGCATGCGTGTATTGACGAAAAAGATATGACGTTCGGGCCCGAGTTGTTCAATCATTTTTTTAGCTATTTGTTCATTAAAAACACCATTTGTTCCGAGACTAAAAATGACGTAGTTATGCAATTTCCCTTGCTTATCTAATTGTTCAATAATTTCTGGAGCTGCGCGAAATTGACGTCCGATTTGAACATCGATTTCTCCTGCTGGAAATAATTCTTGTAAATAAGGAATTGCAGTGAGGGCGACGGAGTCACCGATAAAAACAATCGGCTCTTTATACAGTTCTGCTAATATTTCTTGCTCTG
Organism: Savagea serpentis; assembly: GCF_015351395.1. Classification (GTDB taxonomy): domain Bacteria; phylum Bacillota; class Bacilli; order Bacillales_A; family Planococcaceae; genus Savagea; species Savagea serpentis. The sequence continues at coordinate 34,001 of NZ_JADKPV010000009.1, read as the reverse complement.
CCACTTCACGTGCCGCTCGTTCCTTCTCTTGCTGTTCTAGTCGTGCCGCTTGTTCTTGCTCGAATTGTTCCGTTAACGCCGCTTCTAAATCAGCTTCAATATGCGCGCTTTTCGCATAAGGTTCAGCGAAAATAATTCCATATGTTGCAATGGGGAGAAGAAGCAATAAAGGCTGCCAACGTCGACGCGTCGACAGAAGTGCTTCCATTACGGTCGTTTGACGTTTGCGAATCGCCACCATCCATTGTTTCATGCGCCCTCGCCGAATCGGATCTTCAATGAGCGTCCAAGATAGATTCGACATAATGAGAACGAGGATGATTTGAACAACGACTGTCAAACTCCACGTACCATCATTATAATACGAAGAACCGACGAGCATAATAATCGGATAATGCCATAAATAAATGCCGTATGAGCGCAAGCCGACCCATTCTAACGGTTTTATACTTAACAGTCGGCCAAACGTACTCGATGGATGTGCAGCGACCGCGATTGCAATCGCCATTAATCCTGAAATGAATAACATGCCCCCATAATATAAAATGGAATCAAATTGATCGATTGTTTTAATTAAAATAAAAATTAACATTAAACTCGTAAAGCCAACAACATCCAATAATGTTTTCGCGCCCTTCCCTACATTTGCTGATAATTGACGACTCGGCCAAACGAAAGCTAATAACGCTCCTACAAGTAAGGAAAATGCCCGTGTATCCGTCCCGTAATAAACACGTGTCGGATCTTCTCCTGGTTCATATAAAATACCCATCCAAACGGTCGAGGCGAGCATCATAAAAAATAAAATAAAGCCGACAACTCGTTTCTTTCTAAATAAGAAAAATAACGTAAATAGTATAATAGGCCAAATAATATAAAACTGCTCTTCTACTGCTAATGACCAAAAGTGAGTAACGACAGAAGGAGAATCATAAGTCTCAAAATAAGATACGTCTTTATAAATAAACCACCAATTACTGAAATAGAGAAAAACAGATAATAAATCTTCTTTTAAAGTATGTACTAATTGCCTATCAAATAGTGTGATCCATGCGGTAACCGCTATGACCATCACATACATCGCAGGAAGTAAACGTCTCGCTCTCCGAAACCAAAAGCGTTTAAAATCAATCGTTTGATCTCGTTTCCACTCTGCGACGAGTAAATCTGTAATTAAATAACCCGACAAAACGAAAAATAACGTAACTCCTAAAAACCCTCCGGACGCCCACGGAAAATTCATATGGTAAAACAATACGGCAATGACCGCAATTGCCCTTAGCCCATCGAGTCCTGTCATATAACGCCGCTCATTGTGAATCGATGGCTGACGTTTCAACACAATCACCTTCCTTGCTATTTGTACAATTATTAGACGTTAAATAATGCTAAAATGTTTGAACAATTTTATTTCGGGTAAACATATCATAATAAAACATTTGGAGGTTACATATTATGAATAAAGAACATGTAAAAGGGACAGCAGACGAAGTAAAAGGAAACGTGAAAGAAGCCGCTGGGAAAGCGACGAACGATTCATCTACAGAAGCAAAAGGGAAACTTGACCAATTAAAAGGGAAAGCGGAACAAGCTTTTGGTGATGTGAAGGATAAAGCGAGCCACGCTGCGGATGAAATGAAAGAAAAAACAGAAGAATTTTCCCACAAAATGAAAGAAAAATTCAATAAATAATACACGAAGACAAAGTTGAACAATCAACTTTGTCTTTTTTCATGTATGCTAAGATATATTCATTTTAATCGAAAGGTTGTGTACATATGCAAATTCAATTTCATCCGACGTGGGAACGTCAACTTTCAAAATCCGACCTAGACATATGGAAACAAACGTATGAAACGTCTACTTCAAAAACGAATGAACGGTTCTCACCGATTCTTCCTGTTCGCAAAAAAGACGGGGGGATCGCCGTTCATACATTTATCCAAAACGCTTCCGATCACATACTGCGCATCGAAGCACCTAAAATGAATTACGAAACGAACAACACACTCATTGCGACCGCTCAATTTCCGTACACGCTAGAGATCCCAGCCAACAGCGTCATGCCGTGGACATTCGTCTTTTCCAAAACGATGTTGCGAAATGACGAACATCTACACGGACAATTACATTGGACGAACTGTTAATATTTCAATCATTAGATGCCTGTTCCCTTATAGAATCGCGTGTTTAATAAGCGATTGGAAAAGGAATATTTATCTACTTTATATACAACGAATATAGATATTTAGTAAATGGTTTAGATTATGGCATAAGTAAACGAGGGGAAATGATATGACTTTAATAAAAAAAGAATCTTTCGTGTTTTTATCGCTTTTATGTGCAATAGGTGTATTTTTAATGAGTAGTGCATTTCAAAGTATGGCATACTGGGGAAATGATTCTACTTGGTATTGGGTTGGAGTTGTTTTGACTTATTTTCTTGGATTGATCGGGATCGTTTTTTTAGTCTTAGCAATTAAGAGAAAAACAATAGAAAACAGAGAACCAGCGTTTGGCATGTCAATCTTTAGAATCGTGACTTTTATTTTATTGATTTGTGGCTTGCTTTGGACAACTTTTATAATAATTGCAGGTAATTCGGGAATTTGATTTATTCACTTAAAGGATGCGCCTGTTGAAGTACCCATACTAAAAAACAATCGAGGAATGATTACATTCCTCGGTTGTTTTTTATTCCTTTCACCAGTTGGTCGAATATTTTCTAGCATCGACATGTTTTTCATTCTCTCAACACTAAAAGATGCACCATCCGTCAACTAAACTCTCATGACTGAATCTTATATTTCATGAAAATCTTACTACCCATTCCCTCAAAGCAAAAATGACGTAATTCTTTCTACTCTATAGATAATAACGCCACACATTCCACATGGGTAGAGTGGCCGAACATGTCGACAGGTTGTACTTCTTCTATGTTGTAGCCGCCTTCGTGTAAAATTTTTAAGTCGCGGGCTAATGTGGCCGGGTTGCATGATACGTAGACGACGCGTTCTGGTTTGTATGTGAGAATCGTTTCTAACAGTTGAGCGTCGCAGCCTTTGCGCGGAGGATCGACGACGAGAACGTCAAATTTTTTTCCTTCGGCATACCATGCCGGGACGATTTCTTCTGATTTTCCGACTAAGAACGTTGCGTTTTCGATGCCGTTTAGCTCCGCATTCCGCTTCGCATCTGCAATCGCAGCAGGGACAACTTCGACGCCATATACATGTTTCGCTCGTTTCGCTAAAGAAAGGGAGATGGTCCCGATGCCACAATACGCATCGATGACTGTCTCTTTGCCTGTTAATCCGGCATATTGCAGTGCTTGATCATACAATACTTCCGTCTGTTTGCGATTCACTTGATAAAACGAATTAGCTGAAATTTCGAATGTGATGCCATTCAGTTCATCTTCAATGACGGCTGGACCGTAAATCGGTGTCGATTCGTGGCCGAGAATGACATTCGTATTTTTCATATTCACATTTTGCACAATCGATGTAATAGTCGGTTCAATTTCGAGTAACTGTTCGACGATTTCTCGTTCTTTCGCTAACTTTTGCACATTCGTCACGAGAACAACCATCAACTGGCCCGTCGCTTCTCCGACACGGACGACGATGTGACGCAATGTTCCTTTTAATGTTTGTTCGTCATATGGTTCTAGCTGTAAACGTTGCAAATGGGGCAACATCCCATTCAAAATACGATCAGCATGTGCCGACTGAATGAGACATTCCGATGTTTCGACGACGTCGTGAGTTCGCGGACGATAAAATCCCCACACGGCACGCTCTCCTTGTTGTTGAAGCGGAACTTGCGATTTGTTGCGGTAGCGCCAAGGTTCACTCATTCCTTTCACAGGATGAACCGGAACATGTTGTAAATGTCCAATGCGATCTAATGTTTGACGTACGTTTTGCCATTTTTGTTGAAGTTGAGCCTCATAAGATAAATGTTGCATTTGACAGCCACCACATGCGTCGTATACCGGACAAGGTGGCTCTACTCGGTCCTGACTCTCTTCAAGAATCGTGAGTAATTTTCCAAAACCATATTTCTTTAATGTTTTTACAATTTTAATTTCTACTTTTTCTCCGACAAGTGCACCTGGAATAAAAATCGGATAATGCTCGATTTTAGCGACTCCGTGACCTTCTGAAGTTAAATCTACAATATTCACGATATGCTGTTCGTTTTTATGTACTACAAATGACACGTACGTTCCTCCTCAAAATTTACCGAATGATGATTCCAGCAAGAACAACTAATTTTTCTTGCTTCGCTTTTCATTATTGTAATTAAATGTAGTGTATCATGTTCGTTCGAGAGAAAGAAGCGATGTTTATGCGTTTCTGTCGATTCTTTTTTAACAAGTGAGCGGAAAGAAAAAAGCCGTCTGAACCGACTCGATCGTTGTCCATACGGCATTTCTTCTATTTGGTATGTTGTTCAATTGCCAGAAGTGGAGCGAATATTTCAATATGGCGTTCTAAGTTATCGAAAGTTGCAGGGAGCTTTCCTCCATATTCACCGTCTAAATTTAACAATACTTCATCATTTGAATGTACTTGAATTGATGACGCGCGCGCGTGGATGACGAGTGGGTCATTTAAATGTTCTCCTCGTAACGCATTCGTCGCCACGCGAATAAATTCAGCGACATTACATTTACGCAAAATGAGCAGTGTGAATTTCCCATCATTAATGCTCGCACCTGGCGCTAACTTTTCAAATCCGCCAATCGAATTCGTTAATCCTACTAAAAATAACATCGCTTCTTCATCGAACACTTCCCCATCGTATTCAATGTGTACATGACTCGCATGAATGGAAGGCAACATTTCAATCCCTTTTAAATAGTAAGCAAGTTGACCGAGCATTGTTTTTAATTTAATTGGGACTTCGTAGGTGAGTTCCGTAATTCTCCCGCCCCCTGCGATATTAATGAAATGGCGTTCGCCATTCATTAAACCGACATCCACAGGCAATGAATGGCCGTCTACAATAATATCGACCGCTTCTTCAATTTCACGCGGGATATGTAAAGCGCGCGCAAAATCATTTGTCGTTCCTGTTGGAATGAGCCCGATTTTAGGGCGAGTGTCAAAATGAGAAATACCGGCGACCACTTCATTTAATGTTCCATCGCCTCCTGCAGCAATGATGACATCATACCCTCGCTCTACCGCCCATTCTGCTGCGCTCTTGGCATCGCCTTCGCATGTCGTCGCATGCGTACTCGTTTCATAGCCACCGCGTTCTAACTTTTCTAAAACCGCGGCCAAATGTTTACGTATGATTTCACGACCAGAAGTCGGGTTGTAAATTAATCGTGCACGTTTCATATCTTTCCTTCTTTCTCATCGTCATTTACTGTAATGATAACGTTCCACGCTTCAAAATGTTCCTATCCCTTAGTAAGCCACATCACTAATTCATCATGAACCGCCAACCAGTAATCACGATTTTCTTGATATTGTGTCGTCAATAGTTGAACCGCTTCTGAACGCTGTTGCTCGAAATTCGGATCATTCTTTTCAGGTAAACGGCTCATCGTTTGTGTCACATCACGCTGAATCGTTTGCGCACGTGGTCCCCATTTTCCGAGCACTTCTCCTTCGTCATCTAACAATAAATAAATTGGAATCGAGCGTCCACCATTCGTTAAATGGCGATCAATTAACGTCGTGTCTGCATCTCGGTAAGCGATGCGAATATCAAGGTTGTACACTTCGCCTAAATGACGCAAAATTGCATTGTTCATCATCGCATCCCCGCACCAGTCTTCCGTGATGACTAACACATTTTGAGATTTCGGACGGAACGCTTCGTAATAATGCGCAGCTTTTGGCAATTGAAACGTTTGATAAATCTTTGCACTCTCTTCTTTTTTCTCCGTCATCTGTTCCATATACATTTGTAATGAAATACCTTTTTCAAAAAATTGACGTTCAATGGTCATTCGATTTTCCTCCATTTGAAAGAAACACCCAGCGCACTGGGTGTTTCTTTTAGTCTTATCGTTTTTGAATTTCTTCCATTAAAATCTTGTTGACGAGTTGTGGGTTCGCTTGACCTTTTGATAATTTCATCACTTGGCCAACGAGGAATCCGACTGCTCGATTTTTACCTTCTTTGAAGTCAATGATGGATTGTTCGTTATTGTCGAGCGCTTCTGTAACAAATGCTAACAATTGCTCTGGATCAGAAATTTGAATCATTCCTTTTTCCTTCACAATTTTATTTGCATCTCCACCATTTGTGACGAGCTCTTGGAATACTTTTTTCGCGATTTTTGAAGAAATCGTACCGTCTGAAATTAATTTCACCATGCTCGCTAAGTTTTCAGGCGTTAATTTCGTATCGTGTAATTCGATTTGTTCTTTATTTAAGTATGCTGAAACATCACCCATTAACCAGTTTGATGCAAGTTTCGGGTCAGCTCCTGCTTTTACTGTCGCATCGAAGAAATCTGACATTTCTTTCGTCAATGTTAAAACCATCGCATCGTATGCTGGAAGGTCATACTCTTCTACGTAACGTTGTTGACGAGCATCTGGAAGTTCTGGAATTTCTGCACGTACGCGCTCAATCCATTCTTCGTCAACATGTACTTCCGCTAAGTCTGGATCATTGATGAAACGGTAGTCGTCGGCGCTCCCTTTAATACGCATGAGCGTCGTTTCACCTGTCGCCTCGTCGTAACGACGTGTTTCAGATTGGATTTCTCCACCCGCTGTAACGACTTCGATTTGACGTTGTACTTCTCGCTCAATTCCGCGACGGACGAAGTTGAATGAGTTTAAGTTTTTCAATTCTGTCTTCGTGTTGAATCCTTCTTGACCGTATGGACGAATCGAAATATTCGCATCACAACGAAGTGAACCTTCTTCCATACGTACGTCAGAAACGCCCGTATATTGAATGATTGCTTTTAATTTTTCTAAAAACGCATACGCTTCATCTGCGGAGCGAATGTCCGCTTCTGTTACAATCTCGATTAAAGGTGTTCCTTGACGGTTTAAGTCTACGAGAGAGTATCCTGGTCCGTGTGTTAATTTACCTGCGTCTTCTTCTAAGTGAATATGGTGAAGGCGGATGCGCTTTTTCACACCGTCGACTTCGATATCGACATAACCGCCGACACCGATCGGGCGCTCATCTTGTGTAATTTGATACGCTTTCGGATTGTCTGGGTAGAAATAATGTTTACGGTCGAAATGTTGCTCGCGAGAAATTTCACAGTTCAACGCGAGTGCCGCTTTCATTCCATAATCGATCGCACGCGTATTCAACACAGGAAGCACACCTGGGTATGCTAAATCTGTAATGTTAATATTCGTATTCGGTTCAGCACCGAAATGTGCAGGTGCTGGTGAGAAAATTTTCGTATCTGTTTTTAATTCAACGTGAACTTCAAGTCCTACAATTGTTTCGAAATTCATGCGTTCGCACCTCCTGCTAATTGTGGTTGTTGCTCATAAAACTTCGTCGTTTGCTCGTAAGCATGAGCGACTTGATATAATGTCAACTCATCGAAATGTTTACCCATCAATTGTAAACCAACGGGTAAACCATCAACGAATCCACAAGGAACGCTAAGTGCTGGAATGCCTGCTAAGTTCGCTGGCGTTGCTAAAATATCATCCATGCGTGAACGTGCCGGATCAGCTTGCGCTTTGAAATCATAAGCGACACTTGCCGCGGATGGACCTACGATAATATCGTACTCATTCAAAACATTTTGAACGTCTTCTGTCATGCGCGCGCGCACTTTTTGTGCTTGTACGAACAATGGATCATGATGTTCTGCACTTAAAGCGTATGTGCCGAATAAAATACGTTTTTTCACTTCTGGACCGAATGCTTCCGCACGTGACATCGTGTACACTTCGTCTAAGTTCTTCGCATTTGGTGAACGGTAACCGAAATGAATACCGTCATAACGCGCTAAGTTTGATGAAGCTTCCGCATAAGCGATCACCGCATACATTTCTGCACCGTAAACGACATGTGGAATTGACACTTCGTCTACCGTTGCGCCGAGTGCTTCTAATTGCTTAATCGCTTCTTCTACTTTTTCTTTTACTTGTGGGTCGAGACCTTCACCGAAAAATTCTTTCGGCATTGCGATTTTGAGTCCTTTTAAGTTGCCCTCTAATTGCGCCACATAGTTCGGTACTTCTTCAGTTGCTGATGTCGTGTCATAACGGTCTTCTCCTGCAATCGTTTGTAAAACGAGCGCATTGTCTGCAACTGTTTTTGTCATCGGACCGATTTGGTCAAATGATGAAGCGAATGCTACGAGACCGAGACGTGACACACGTCCGTAAGTCGGCTTCATACCGACGATTCCACAAAATGCTGCAGGTTGACGGACAGAACCACCTGTATCTGTTCCGAGTGCGAATGCTACTTCATTCGCTGCTACTGCTGCTGCAGAACCACCTGAAGAACCTCCTGGAACTTTCGCAGTATTCCATGGGTTGCGCGTCTGTTTCATCGCGGATGTTTCTGTCGTTGAACCCATTGCGAACTCATCTAAATTTAATTTACCGAGTGATACTGCACCCGCTTCGTTCAATTTTGTCACGACGGTCGCATCATAAACAGGTACGAAGTTTTCTAACATTTTGCTTGCGCACGTTGTCGTAATATCTTTCGTTACAATATTGTCTTTAATTCCTGCTGGAATACCGAACAGTGCTCCTTCTTTTGAATCCGCATTGTCGAGCTCTTCTGCGCGAGTGAGTGCTTCTTCTTTCGTCACTGTGATGAAGGCTTGTACTTCTTCTTCTACACTCTCCGTTTGAGCGAGTGCTGCTTCCGTTAATTCCTTAACAGAAACTTCTTTATTTTGAATGAGTGATTGAAGTTCAATCACCGATTTTTTCATTAAGCTCATCTTTCAAGGATCCTCCTCGTTTAAAATGTATTCGGTACTTGAATCATGCCGTCTTCATGTTCTGGAACGTTTTTCAACATTTCTTCACGGTCTAATAAGTCTGCTGGCTTATCTTCACGTAATACGTTCACGCGATGTAATGGATGTGTCATCGGTGCGACACCTTCCGTATTAACATCTTTCAACTTTGCTGTAAGTTCAACCATTTGTTGTAGTTGCTCTGCATACGCTGCTTTTTCTTCTTCTGTTAATGCGAGACGTGCGAAGTCTGCAAAGTATTGAACATCTTCTTTTGTAAAGTTTGACATAATGCGCCTCCTATCTTGTACTCTACCTATCATAACATCGTTTTTGTAACGTGAAAAGTTGCCATTTCACATTAATAATCGTAAATGTGAACAAATGGCTCATCACTTTGAGCTGGTTTGACAATTAATGCTTCCGGACCGTTCGTCGACGTAATATTCACTTCGACATTCGTTGATGAGAAATGCTTTTGAACGAGACCAGTCACATGTTGAGTAAATCCGATTAATTCGCTCGTACCGAAAAATTGAATCGGCATACGAATCGTCAATTGTTGCATATCTCCATCTTTATAAAATGCTTTTCCGACAACGTTCACAAAGCTCGGGAAATATTCATCCACTTCTTGTTTAAAGTTTTTGAATTTCATATTGACATCACGATATTTTTCAATCGTGTTATCCGTTGGCAACAGCACGTATTCTTCTTGAATCGCTGTCCAATTTCCAACACTCGTCTTCCCTTTATCTGCTTTTCCTACCGCAAAGTACGTCCCTGGAACGATCGCATTGCGCGGTTGCTGTTTAAATAAACCGACCACGATAGGTATATTTTCAATTTCCAACTCTTCTCGCATTCGCTTCACAATTTCATTGGCGAGTTTTTCGCCTTCTGCTTTCACTTGAGCATCGCTAAGTGGAAATTCTTTTCCTTCTAAGTTGTAGTAAACAGAATTCAAGGCAAGCCCAATCGTAATTCCTTCGACAACAACTTTATCATCCGATGTTCTTTTCAAAAAGTTTTGCTCCATAATATGTGCTAAAAAGAGTGGATTTTGTTCATCACGACCTGTATTAGAGCTCGCAGGATTCAATCCTTTTTCATCCGCTGACACCCGCTTTAGCCATTGTTTCACAATATCTTCTGATAAGTATTGTCCCTCTTGATAAAAGTAATCTTCGGTTGAAAAGTATTCAGACGATAAGCGAAGTAGCCCTTCTTCTGCTTCCTTCATATCATATTTTGTATAAATATTGTTGACAACAAGTCCATGTACTGGGCTCTTTTTGAATGGTAATAATGTGCGGTAATAACTTTCTTTCAATTGCACTTCAGGAATCATGACGACTTCTTCTTGGCTCTCTTCTGTTTCTTGCGTGAGTGAATCTTCTTGAGAGAGCGATGGGATACATCCCGCTAACAACAAAGTCATACTAGAAACGGCAAATAACCGTTTCATATTTTTGTTCATAAAATCCCCTCTTTCTTCAGAAGCTCTACGAATTGTTCTTCTGTCCACACGTCAACTTCTAACTCTTCGGCTCTTTTTAACTTTGAGCCTGCTGCTTCTCCAGCGATGAGTAATGTCGTATTTTTACTGACACTCCCTGTCACTTTGCCACCGAGTTGCTCAACATATTGTTTCGCTTCGTTACGTGTCATTTGTTCAAGCTTTCCTGTTAACACAACAGTATGTTCAAATAACGGGGCTTCTTCATTGCTTGATGGTGCGACAGGTCCTTTATATGTCATATTCAGTCCATAACGTTCCAAATCTGCGATTAATTGTTGCACTTCTTCCGTAGCGAAATATTGAACGATTGTGTTCGCTACAATCGGGCCAATTTCATCGATTGCGACGAGCTCTTCTTCCGTCGCTGCCATCAAGGCGCGCATCGTGCCGAACGATTGTGCAAAAATAGAAGCGACCTTCGCTCCAACATGGCGAATCCCTAAACCGAATAATAGTTTTTCTAATGAATTTTGTTTCGAGCGTTCTAAAGCGTCAAGTAAGTTCGTCACGGATTTTTCTCCCATGCGTTCTAGTTCCAAAAGTCGCTCTTTTTCAAGCGTGTATAAATCACTCAGTTTCGTCACGAGCCCTGCATCATATAATTGATATGCTACTTTTTCACCGAGGCCATCGATGTTCATCGCATTGCGTGAAGCGAAGTGAATGATGGATTCTTTTATTTGTGCAGGACAGCTCGGATTGACACAGCGAAGGGCTACTTCTTCCGCTAATCGAATGAGTTCCGATTGGCAACTCGGACATTCATGAGGCATGCGGAATGGAATTTCTTCTCCTGTTCGACGTTCTTCAATCGGCTTTACAATTTCAGGGATGATATCTCCTGCTTTTCTTAAAACGACATGATCTCCTATACGAATGTCGCGTTCGACGATATAATCTTCATTATGAAGTGTAGCACGTTGTACCGTCGTTCCCGCTACTTGTACAGGGTCTAAAATAGCGGTCGGTGTGACAACTCCTGTACGGCCTACACTCAATTCTACGTCACGAATGACTGTCGTCACTTCTTCTGCTGGGAATTTATAAGCGATCGACCAACGAGGGCTTTTCGCCGTATAGCCTAATTGCTCTTGGTCTTCAAATGAATCGACTTTAATGACAATGCCATCGATTTCGTACGGTAAGTCATGACGATGTTCTGTCCAATATTCCGTATATGCAATCACTTCTTCAATCGTTTCGCAAATGCGCCGTTCTCGGTTCGTCACAAAATTCAACTCGTCTAAACGTGCGAGTGCCTCTGAATGAGAAGTGATGCCATCTAACGTTCCTTGTTCTCCTAAAGCATAGATGAACACTGCTAAATGACGACTCGCTGCAATTTTTGGATCTAATTGACGCAATGAACCCGCTGCCGCATTGCGCGGGTTAGCGAATAACGCTTCTCCCGCCTTCGCGCGCGCTTCGTTCAACCTTTCGAACGATTGAATCGGCATGTACGCCTCGCCTCGCACTTCGAGAGTTTCTGCAGTCGGTAAAGCTAATGGGATCGTTTGAATCGTGCGTAAGTTAGACGTAATATCTTCCCCTATAACACCATCTCCTCGGGTTGCTCCTCTTACAAACTGTCCATTTTCATACGTTAATGAAATCGCTAATCCATCGATTTTCAACTCACAAACGTAAGTAGGTGTCATTTGTAAAGATTCCGTCACTCGCTCATGAAAGGCACGCACATCTTCTTTCGAAAAAGCATTTCCTAAACTGAGCATCGGCGTCGTATGGGTCACTTTTTCAAATTTTTCTAAAGGAGTGCTTCCCACTCTTTGTGTCGGAGAATTTGAAGAAAAGTGTTCAGGATGCTGATCTTCTAATTGAATTAACTCTTGCATGAGTTGGTCGTATTCATAGTCTGACACGGTTGGATTATCCAATGTGTAATACTCTTTTCCGTATTGTGTCAATAAATTGCGCAACGCTTCAATACGCTTTTTTACGTTTGACATAATGCTCACAACTCCTTCTCAATCGGTGCAAATTTTGCGAGCAATCGCTTAATACCTGTCGGTTGTGGGAAGGCGATATCAAGTTCCATATCATCTCCTGTACCGCGAACACTGACGACTGTTCCAACGCCCCATTTTTTATGACTCGCTCGGTCTCCTGCTTGCCACGCTAATTTTTCACTGCCACTCTTTTCATAAACCGGCTTGCGAATCGTCGTCCGTTGTACGGGTTTACGAGATGCGAACGGTACATTCGATTGAACGACGACATTTTCTTGGTGGAGCATCTCTGTGCGTTTAGCATCGATTTCGCTGATGAAACGTGACGGCATATTAAAGCTCGTCCGGCCAAATAACATGCGGCTTGAAGCACATGTTAAATACAGTTCTTTTTCCGCACGCGTAATCGCGACATAAGCGAGACGACGCTCTTCTTCCATCTCTTCATTATCATGCATCGAACGAATATGCGGGAAAATATTTTCTTCCATACCGATGACGAAAACGACCGGGAACTCTAATCCTTTCGCCGAGTGCATCGTCATTAAGACGATTTTTTCGCTCTCTTGTTCCTCTTCTTGATCGAGACTATCAATGTCCGCGATGAGCGCTAAGTCGGTTAAAAACGAAACGAGAGACTTATCTTCCCCTTCATCCATCGCACGCTTTTCAAACGCATCTGTCACCGATAAAAATTCATCGATGTTTTCTAAACGACTTTCCGCTTCAATCGTTTTTTCGTTTTTTAACATATCGCGATAACCTGTGCGCTCCAATACTTCTTCGACAAGCTCAGAGACCGATAAGTACTCTTGCATTTCTGTTAAATGGCGAATCCCTTCACGGAATGTGCGGGCTGAATTGGCTGCTCTCGCAGAAAGTCCCATGAAATCGACTTCTTGCAGTGCATCAAAAATTGAACGATCATTCATCAAAGCGAAGTTCATCATTTTGTCGAATGACGTCGCTCCTATACCGCGCTTCGGCTCGTTAATAATTCTCGCTAAAGCTAGGTCGTCATTATTGTTCGCAATTAATCGTAAATAAGCTAATAAGTCTTTAATCTCTTTACGTTCGTAGAATTTTGTTCCACCGACAACGGTGTAATTTAAATTTGATTTCACTAAATATTCTTCAATCATTCGCGATTGCGCATTCGTTCGATACAAAATCGCAAAATCATCTAATGTGTAGCCATTCTCTTGACGCAACTCCATAATTTTTTCAACGATAAATTGCGCTTCTTGTTTTTCATCACGCGCTTTATAAATATAAATCGGCTCGCCGTCTGCATTGTCTGTACGCAATTGTTTGTCATAACGGCTTTCATTATTTTGAATGACATCATTCGCCGCTTCTAAAATCGTCTTCGTCGAACGATAGTTTTGTTCTAATAAAATGACTTTTGCTTCTGGATAATCTTTTTCAAATGATAATATATTGCCGATATTCGCTCCGCGCCATTTATAAATCGACTGGTCCGAGTCACCGACGACACAGACGTTGCGGTGCGCTTTCGCCAACAGTTGAACGAGTTCGTATTGCGCATCGTTCGTATCTTGATACTCATCGACATGAATATATCGGAAGCGGTCTTGATAATGTTCAAGCACTTCCGGTATTTCTTTAAACAGTTGAATCGTCTTCATGATGAGATCATCGAAATCGAGAGACTCATTTTTCTCAAGCATTTTCGCATAACCTTCGTACACTTCCGCTACACGTCGCTCGCTCGGGTCTGTTGAATGTTCAATTTGTTTTTTATATTGTTTTACATCGATACATTCGTTTTTCAAAGAGCTGATGGCACTGAGTAAACCGCGTGGATCGTTCAATTTTGGATCTAAGTTTTGTTCTTTCAACACATTGCGGATGGCCGTTAATTGATCCGCACTATCTAAAATCGTAAAGCTTTTTGAAATACCGATGCGGTCGATATCCCGTCTTAAAATACGAACACACATCGAGTGGAATGTCGATACCCACATGCGCTCACTCGTTCCCGCTCCAAGCAATCCGTCAACGCGCTCTCTCATCTCACGCGCTGCTTTATTCGTAAACGTAATCGCTAAAATATTGGAAGGGTATACTCTTTTTTCGACGACTAAGTACGCGATGCGATGTGTTAATACGCGCGTTTTACCAGAGCCTGCTCCCGCCATAATTAAAAGCGGTCCTTCTGTCGCTTGCACCGCTTCTTGTTGCTCTTTATTCATTCCTTTTAATAAATTGGCTGTAATTGAATCCAATGTTATCCCACCTCTTTTAGAACATTTGTTCTATTATACAATTTTTGCAGTTTCTTTTACAGCGTTAACTGTGCGCAATGCTTCTTTTAAGTCGGTATAGACGACATTTCCGACGATAATCGTATCTGCATATTGCGCCATTTCTTTCGCGCGCTCTACCGTGTCGATGCCACCGCCATAGAAAAGACGCGTTTTTTGAAGCTGATATGCTGCTTCTTTCACAATTTCGGGCTCTCCGTACGTACCGCTATATTCTAAATAAAAGACAGGTAGCCCGAAAAGATGCTCAGCCATTTGTGCATAAGCGATAACATCGTCTTCCGTCGGCTGCTTGAGAACTTCTGCTTGCTTCGCTGCTTTACAGTCTAAATTCATAATGCAATAACCTTCTGTCAGCACTTCATCCCAATTCATTAAGTGACCATATTCTTTTAACGCTTCATGATGTAACCCGTTCATCCATTTCACATTCGTTGAATTTAAAACAGTCGGGATAAAATAAAAATCGAATCCGAGCGAGACAGATTCAATCGTTGACACTTCTAAAATGACAGGCACTGAAAAACGTCGAATACGCGCGAGTAAATCGAGCACATTTTCAAGTGTTATGCCATCTGTTCCTCCTACGACAATCGCGTCTGTTCCTGATTCTGCTATTTTCTCTAAAGCCTCATCCGTTAAAGGCTTGGCTGGGTCTAATTTAAATAAATGACGCCAATTTTTCTCATACATCGTTCATCATCCATTCTTCTATATCATTCATTCATTTAGTATAGCAAAAAACCGACCTGAATGACATTTCAGGTCGGTCATAGATTGTGCTTATTTCGATGATCGTATATTTTGCAAAACTTTTTCGTATCCACCTGAGCCGTAATCAACACAGCGTCGCACGCGTGAAATCGTCGCTGTACTCGCGCCCGTTTCTTTTTGGATAGAGTCATATGTCTTTTGGTCTTGCAGCATGAAGGCAACGTCCAAACGTTGTGCTAATGATTGGACTTCACTAATCGTGCATAAGTCATCGAAAAACTGATAACAATCATCTAAATTTTCAAGTGATAAAATCGCTTCAAACAGTTGCTCTGTCTGTCTTCCTTTAATTTTATTAATTTGCAAAATATTCACCTCTGCTCATAGATTTACCTCGAACGATACTTCCGTAAATCTATTGTAACACTTTCATGCACTAATGTGCGAAAGATTTATTTTTGAGCAGGGACGAGCACTTCTCGCTTTAAAACATTCATCATCCCTTGACGCGTAATGCGAATGAAAGGAAGATGCATCGACTGTAAAAATAAAAAAGTAAACACGAAATTGTTCAAACGATACCCGAGCCTTTGCGCCTCTTTTTTGAAATGACGCTCCCTCTCAATCAATTGTTCGAATGACAAATTCGGAAGTAAACCTGCAATCGGGGTTGGAATCGATGCGATGATTTCCCCCTCTTCAACGAGCGCATAACCACCTTGCATTCGCAATACTTCATCAAATGCACGAATCATGGCTTTCTTATTTTTTCCGATGATGATGAAATCACCCGTATTGGAATAGGACGTTGCAATTCCATCGATGCGATCTGCAAAACCTTTAATCATAGAGCTCATACGAATTGTTCCATCTCTTGAAATGACCGTTAAAAATGATTCATCATGCGCATAACTTAAATGATCGACCGTTAAGTCTAGTTCTGATTTATACGGTTTCGTAATCACATCATTTTCTAAAGAGATTCCGAGATTAGTGATCGGTGTGAGAAGCTCCTCTGTTAAGATTACATTCGTTTCTAACGTGCCGAGCATCGACCAGTCAACTTCAATATCCATCGGTTGCGCTTTTCCATCTTTTACAATCCATTGCCCGTCCGATAGAACGCTTATTGGTGTCGCATCAGATGGGTCTTGCAATAAGTTAATCATCGCGCGACGACCAGTCGCAATGACGCCGAGCGTGTCGCTGAAATTATAATAGCGTGCCGGATTGTAAGATGCCATTAAATAGGCGTGAATAGGGTCCACTCCTACATCAATTGCTACTTGAATACAATCATTAATGACGCCCGTCTCATGGAAAAGAGGCGATGAACCGTCTGTCGTCATCATTAATTGATCCCACACATCCCATCCTTCTGCGATAATTCCTTTCAACATATCCGCTAAATCGGGGCGGATGGAGGAATGACGCAACGTTACTGCATAGCCATGTTGCAATCTCTTCTCCACATCTTCCAATGTCATCGACTCATGATCTCCATCAATGCCGAGCAATTTCAATTGAGCAAGCGTCCGCTCTGACGCTCCAGGTAAATGACCTTCTACTTTCAGACCGTTCTGTTTCGCTAAAGCGACCATATCACTCATTCGCTCATCGCCATTTAATAACACCGGCCAAGCGGTTAGTTCCCCGCCCATAATGACATCAGGACGCGCCATCCAACGCTTTAACTTTTCGCTATTGAAATAGTCTGCTTCATCCGCTAAAGCCGTTTGGGAATCGAGTCGACTCCACCAATAAAAAGCATAGGGCAAACGTTGCAATTCATCATGTATCGCTTCGTTCATCTTTTCATCAAATTGCATGTGAAGAAGTAAATTGTCAGAAATAAATCCTGTCGTTCCTGTTTTCGCAGCATAATTGGCATACGACTCCATATTGTACAATTGAGTAGGATGACTATGCGGTTCAATATAGCCAGGGACAGCATATCGTCCACTGCCGTCAATCACTTCTGCACCTTCCAATACATTTGGCATTTCTGTCCCGACATAAACGATACGATCTCCGTCAATCCAAATATTGCCGACTTTCCACTGTTTAAAAAATGCATGCAAATACGTCACATTTTGAATAACGATTGTCGGTGCTTTCTTTCCTCGTATAACAGCCAGATGTTGCTCCTGCAAATCTTTCGTCCACATATGTATCACCTCTTGGTCAAATTATCGCAAAATATGAATAGTCATTCAACTTTTTCTTCATAGGAAACACTGTTTTCTAAAGACAAATCAGCTGGAATCGCATGGATGAATGTTTTCCCTTTTTCGTAAGGTATTTCAACGCCATCGACAAATGAACGAATCATCCCTCCATCATATGTCCACTCGATGCGTAATACATTTCCATTTTGGAAGAGCAATCCCCGTCCTCCTTGTTGTAAATCAAAATTTCGGCGCCCTTCTTGATCAATCCAATCGTACGTTCCTTCAATGACAATGACGTTTGCATAAGGCACCGCTTCTCCTGTCAATCGTTCGATAAACGTTTCACCGTTCACTGAACGAATATATGTCCCGTCTTCTTGTAAACGATAGTCACTTTTAAATAAATTGCTCGAACCATAACGAACAGACATCGTTTCCACCGTTCCTCGCGTTACAGGCTCTTCATTAAATGTTAACTCTGGCAATGTTTTTTCATCGAGAGGTGTACTCGTCATATCCATCGCTTGTTGAATCGCTTCGTATGTAATGTATGAATTGTGTGGGGCATAGCGATCGGAAGAACGTTTAAATAACGAGCCGTCATGTTCCATCCCATTCACATGTTTAATCGCTCCTTGACTGAGCTGTTGACGAGCTAACGGACTATATCCATGTGCGACGTAAAATGCTTGCAGGTCTTGAGGGATCGGTAAGAAATAGTGACGCGCACTACGCATCGGTCCAATTTGTTCAGGCATTTCTGAGTGATACACTGCAAGATAACGTGTCCCTTGTCCTTCGATTAAAAATTCATACATGACATCCGCAGCTCCGACACCCGTTTGTGGACGAGCTTTCGGATCATTGTTAATGGTCGCAACAATCGGTTTTAATTGATTTTCTTCTTCAATTTCAATGCCCGTTAACGCATCATATAATACAACTTCCTCTACCACTTCCTCAGGTTCTTCTTGCATCGTTGACTCTTCTTTCACTTCTTTGTCTTTCGAACAAGCGACGAGCGCTAAACTACATGCCATCGCAATCCATAATTTTTTCATCTTTCTACTCCTTTTTGATTATAGTCTTTCCACTTGAACGATAGGGAACCTCCTATCCATTGTCAAGATGATTTTTAGAAATAAGTATATTTATGTAAAAAACAAAAATTCATCACTTTAAGTTTCTTTCCACTCTTAAAGTGATGAATTTTTAAACTACGTATGAATATACTCAAGCTTTTCTGTAAATTCTTTCGTGGAGACCGGCTTACTGAAATAATAACCTTGAATCATATCAGCTTCTAATTTTCTTAAAATAATTAATTCAGATTCTTTTTCTACGCCCTCTACGACAACTTCTAAACCGAGCGCATGACCGAGTTGAATCATGACAGCAATAATCGCCGAACTGTCGCTATTTGTTGACAAATCTCTCACAAACGATTGATCAATTTTTAAAGAATCTACAGGGAATTGCTTTAAAAAACTAAACGATGAATACCCTGTTCCAAAATCATCAATTGCTAATGTTATGCCATACTCTCTCAACGTAGATAATACTTTCATTGTATGTTCAGTCGATTCCATCATACTTTCTTCTGTAATTTCTAATTCGATAAATTTAGGATTGACCCCTGTTTCTTTAATCGTTTGTTTCACATTGCTCAAAAAATTCGGTTGAATAAAATGTGTCGGCGAAATATTGACTGCTACTTTATATTCTGTACCAAATCGTTCATTCCATTCTTTCACTTGATAACAAGCTGTACGTAGAGACCATTCTCCAATATCGTTTATCAAACCACGCTCTTCTGCGATTGGAATGAATTTACTAGGAGAAATAAAGCCTAATTCATCATCAATCCAACGCGTGAGTGCTTCCATACCAACCACTCGCTGTGTCTTGGCATGTACTTTAGGTTGATAATGTAATTGCAATGTGCCATCTTCTAGTGCTGTACGAAGCTTGCGTTCAATAATCAATGTTTCTAATTGATCTTTATCCATCGATTCATCATATATTGTACAATGGACACCAGCCTGCTCTTTCGCTTTTGATACGGCGATGCTCGCTTTATCTAATAAATCTTCTGTCGTTCGTGCATGATTGGGATAGAAACTTACCCCCATACTTGCGCTCGAGTAAAACTCTTGGCCATCAATTATAAAACTTTTCGAAAAAATGAATTTCAGATTAGCAATTAATTGCTTTGTTAACTGGTCTTCTTCAGATAAAGATAAAATCATAAATTCATCAGCCGTTAAACGATAGGCTTGCGCTTCAAATTGCGCACAAATATTTCCTAAACGTCTCCCCACTTCGAGTAAAAATAAATCACCCACTGCTCGTCCAAATCCTTCATTCACTTTTTTAAAGTCATTAATGTCAATACAGATTAATGAAAAGCGTTCTTTCTCAAAGTCTTTCACTAATAATTGTTCAACATCTTGGATAAGCTTCCGGCGATTCGGCAACCCTGTCAATTCATCTGTATAAGCCATTTGTTGTATTTTTTCGATGCTTTTTTGAGCAGTAACATCTGTTCGTACAGCGATATATTGATACGGCTTTCCCACTTCATCTAAAAAAGGAACAATCGTCGTCTTCACCCAATAAATGGAATGGTCTTTCGCTCGGTTACAAATCTCTCCATTCCAAATTTCTCCTGCGGAAATCGTTTCCCACATTTCTTTAAAAAATGTTTTAGGGTGAAAGCCTGAATTAAGCAACCGATGATTTCTTCCAATTAATTCTTCTCTCGTATATTTTGAGATTTCACAAAAATGATCATTCACATATGTAATCGCGCCGCGGTGATCAGTGATGGCAACGATGACAGAATGATTCATAGCAACTTCAATATCCATTAATTCACGAATCGAATACTCTCTACTGTTATGTTCAAATGTACTATTCTCAAATGTATGTGTCATCTTACACCCAGTCCCTCATCCATAATAAAATTTCATTTTATTGCTCGACAATTTCATGTAAACGGTCTGCCGACTTCACAACAACGTCCATTACTTCATCAATATCTCGAAGCGCATCATGCTGACTTTCTACTTGCTTTTGAATATTGCGATTCGTCTGCAAATTATTGGTCATCGCTTGAATAATGGATTCGAAATCACGGTATGTTTTTTGGGAAGTTTCGCTCGTTTCTTTCACTTCTTCAGTCACAGTGCCGAGTGATTGAATTAATTCTTGCGTGTATTGATTTGACGTTTGAACGAGCCCATGAATTGTGGAAATCGAACTTTTCGTTTGGTCGGCTAAATGACGTACTTCATCCGCTACTACAGCGAAGCCCCTTCCATGTTCTCCAGCTCTCGCTGCTTCAATCGCTGAGTTCAATGCGAGTAAATTCGTCTGTTCTGCAATTTCTTCTACGATTTTTACAACCCCTGTAATTTGGTTTGAAGAGTTTTCGACATTTTGTACAATTTTATTCATACCTTCAATATTTCTAGCAATCATTTCTACTTTTTCAAGTAAATTTTTTAAAGTTTGTTGACCAACTTCACCAATTTCTTTCGTCTCTTCTGCTTGCTCATGTCCTTTAGTAGAGATTGAATACACCGCTTCACTACTGTGCACTAATGTTTCGATTAAAGCATTCGCCTCTTGAGACGATCCTACGAGTTGATCACTTACCGAAATGACTCTTTTCTGAATTTCTGCCTGTCCTTCTACGAAGCTCTCTTGCATCCCTTTTCTCGTTTCCGTCTCGTAAGCTTCTAATACTAGCTGTTGTTCTAAACTTAAAATACGTGTAATAGATGAAATGAAATCCATCCATTCGTTTGGATCTTCTACATTTTCGCAGACGATATCTAACAAGGAACGCTGTAACCCCTGAAATGCCGCTAAATACCAAGCAGGTTTCAGTCCGATTTTATAATGGACATGCGCCACTGTTAAACGTTTTTGAACAAACTGCTCATCAATCACACCTGAAAACAACTCGAGTAAGTGGGGAAATAGAACACCTTTTAGTCTGTCAATCGAGCTATGTTTTTGAATCATAAGCTCTAATTCTGGCACTAACATGATTGTATCATAAAACTTTTGAACTATCTTATGCATATTCTTTTCTACTATCGGATAGAGTGTTTTTAATACTTTCAAATCATGAGCTGTAAATGAGATTAATTTCATCTTTTCCATCAAGTCGACATCAGATGTTTCAAACACTACTCTTTGTTTATCTACCTCTGACAACATACTTTTCTTCTTCATTCGGCTACCGAAACAACATTTTTTCCTCCCTCTCTCAATCGAATAATGTTATTTTCATGACTTTTTACCTCCACCATATAAACGATACAAATATACTATACTTTATTATATCGGATATTATCACAAAATTTAGTAATGATTACAAAAATTTAGATTTACTTTAAATTTAGATTCAAAGTATCATTAAAAACAAAAAGAGAAATCATTTTATTAGTAAAATGATTTCTCTTTTTGTTTATTTATTAAAAGTTCTCCACCCAATATCTTTTCGGTAGAAGAAATGATCCCAATTGTATTTCGCAATTTCATTATATACATTCTGGTGGGCTTCTTTTAAATCTTTTCCTCGACCGTTTAATAATAAAATACGGCCTCCATTACCAACGAGTACGCCATCTTTCTCCTGTGCTCCTGCATAGTATACCTCTACATTCGATTCAATCGCTGCCGTTAAATCAGGAAGTGGATTTCCTTTCTCCACATCACCAGGATAACCTTCTGCTGCGACGACAACACCTAAAACCGCTTCATCTGTCCAACGTAATTCATACGGTTCTTCGTTCATCAATGCTTGCATAAACTCACCGAAGTCTGATTCCATACGTGGCAATACAACTTGCGTTTCTGGATCGCCGAAGCGTGCGTTAAATTCAATCACTTTCGGACCGTCCTCTGTTAAAATGAGTCCCGCATATAAAATACCTGTAAATGGAGCACCTTCCGCTTCCATCGCTTTCACTGTTGGAACGACAACTTCGTCATACGCTCGTTGAACGACTGCATCAGAGATTTGAGGTACTGGGGAGTAAGAGCCCATTCCTCCTGTGTTCGGGCCCGTGTCGCCGTCATATGCACGCTTATGATCTTGGGCGATCACCATCGGGTAAATTTGGCCTTTATGGACGAATGACATGTATGAAAACTCTTCACCATCTAAAAATTGTTCGATGACAACTTTCGATGAAGAATCGCCGAACATTTGATTGCCGATCATATCTTCTACCGCTTCAATTGCCTGTTCTTCCGTTTCTGCGACGATGACGCCTTTACCTGCTGCAAGACCGTCTGCTTTGACGACAATCGGTGCGCCCATCTCGCGAATATACGCAACGGCTGGTGCTACTTCCGTAAATGTTTCATAGCTAGCAGTTGGAATATTGTATTTCGTCATAATTTCTTTCGCGAATGATTTACTTCCTTCAATTTGTGCTGCTTTTTTCGAAGGACCGAATGCGACGAGTCCGACGTTTTCGAAATAGTCGACAATTCCTTCCGCGAGAGGTTGTTCTGGTCCGACGAATGTTAAATCGATTTCTTGATCTTTCACAAATTGTGCTAATACTTCAAAAT
The DNA here is from genome assembly GCF_015351395.1 of Savagea serpentis. Classification (GTDB taxonomy): domain Bacteria; phylum Bacillota; class Bacilli; order Bacillales_A; family Planococcaceae; genus Savagea; species Savagea serpentis. The sequence goes on along the minus strand of NZ_JADKPV010000009.1, from coordinate 10,812 downwards.
TCAAAGCATCGACTGGAACGAGTTCAGCATCTTGTTTCATTCCGTCATTTCCTGGTGCGACATATACTTTCGATACGGACGGTGACTGATTGAACTTGCGCGCTAATGCGTGTTCACGTCCTCCGCTTCCTACTACTAATACTTTCATAACGTTTCCTCCTAATAAAGAATCGGACAGTCGTCTGCCCGATTCTTTTATTTTAATGTTTGAAATGACGTACTCCTGTGAAGACCATCGTCATCCCATATTCATTTGCTTTTTCAATTGAATCAGCATCGCGCACAGAACCACCTGGTTGAATAACCGCTGTAATTCCCGCTTTCGCTGCTTCTTCTATTGTATCAGGCATTGGGAAAAATGCATCCGATGCGAGTGCCGCACCTTTCGCACGCTCACCTGCTTGCTCTAATGCGATTTTTGCCGCACCGACACGGTTCATCTGTCCAGCGCCGACACCGAGTGTCATATTTTCATCTGTCACAACAATCGCATTTGATTTCACGTGTTTCACGACTGCCCAACCGAGCTTTAATGCTTCCCACTCTTCTTCTGTCGGCTGACGGTCTGTCGCAACGCTAATTTCCGCTTCTTCAAAACCATACGTATCTGGTGACTGCATGAGTAATCCACCTTCAACCGATACCGTATTCCACTTGTCTTCTGTCGGAGAATCGAATGAGATCGTTAAAAGACGAATATTTTTCTTTTTCGTTAAAAGATCAAATGCTTCTTTCGTAAAGCTTGGAGCGATGACGATTTCTAAGAAAATTTCAGAAAGTTGTTCCGCTGTCGCAAGATCAACTTCGCGGTTTAATGCGATAATGCCACCGAAAATGGATGTTGGATCTGCTTCGTATGCTTTTTGAAAAGCGTCCGCAATCGTTTCGCCCGTTCCAACACCGCAAGGATTCATATGTTTCACAGCAACGGCTGCTGGCATGTCGAATTCTTTCACAATTTGAATCGCTGCGTTCGCATCTTGAATATTGTTGTATGATAATTCTTTACCGTGCAATTGGTCCGCATAGGCGATCGAGAAATTCGAGCCGAGTGGGCGTGAATAAAATGCCGCTTTCTGATGTGGGTTTTCACCGTATCGAAGAGGCTGTTTTAATTCATACGTTTGTGTCACTTGCTCTGGGAACTCTTCACCTGCGAGCTCTGTCATATAGTTCGAGATTAACGCATCATACGCTGCCGTGTGACGGAATACTTTTGCCGCAAGACGTCTGCGCAATTCAAGTGTCGTTTCGCCTTCAGTTTGCAATTGTGCGAGCACCTCATCGTAGTCTGCAGCGTCAACGATTACAGTGACGTACTGATGGTTTTTCGCTGAAGCGCGCAACATCGCTGGTCCACCGATGTCGATATTTTCAATCGCATCTTCCACTTGTACATCCGGCTTTGCAATCGTCTGTTTAAATGGGTATAAGTTAACACATACGATATCGATTCCTTGAATGCCGTGTTCTTCCATTTGTGCGATATGATTTGCATCGTCACGTTTCGCTAACAATCCACCGTGAATCATCGGATTTAATGTTTTTACGCGGCCTTCCATAATTTCAGGAAATTTTGTCACTTCATCTACTGCTGTCACTTTTACTCCGTTTTCTGCTAAATGTTTCATCGTACCGCCTGTCGATAAAATCTCATAACCGAAACGCTCTAAAGTTTGTGCGAATTCTAATACGCCACTTTTGTCTGATACGCTAATTAACGCTCTTTTTGTCAATGGTAACCCTCCACGTGTCATTTCATTATTTGTTGGATTGCTTCTTTGTATAGTTCATGTTCCACTTGATGAATCGCTGTTGCTGTTGCTTCTACGTCTCCATCTACCACATTTACCGCACGCTGCATAATAATCGGTCCCGTATCCATTCCGGCGTCAACGTAATGAACGGTTACACCCGTCACTTTTACTCCATGTGCCACCGCTTGTCCAATTGCATCTTTCCCTGGAAATGAAGGGAGTAAAGAAGGGTGAATGTTCACGATTTGATTCGGATACGCACTTAATAACGTGTCCCCGATTAAACGCATATACCCCGCTAAAATGAGAAAGTTTGGCTCAATCATTTCAAGTTCGGCTAAAATTGCTTGCTCATACGCTTCTTTTGATTCAAACGTTTTGGGCAACAAGACGATCGAACGAATGCCATACTTTTTCGCTCGTTCAATCGCATATGCTTCTTCTTTATCAACGATGAGAAGCTCAATTGTCGCTTCGAGTTCGCCTTTTTGACAAGCCTCTGCCAACGCTTCAAAATTGCTCCCGCTTCCTGAAGCGAAAACGACTAGCTTTTTCATTACGCTAAACTCCCGTCGTGTTCACCTTTAAATTGAAGGTCTTCTCCTTCAATCACTGTACCGATTTGATAAGCGCGCTCTCCATGCTTTTCTGCAATCGCGATAATCTCATCTGCTTGTTCAGCTGACACTGCTACAATGTAGCCAATCCCCATATTGAACACACTGTATAAATCTTTATCTTGCAACTTGCCTTTTTGTTTTAACATTTGGAATACCGGCAATACTTCCCAGCTTCCTAATTCAATTTCTGCTGTTAAGCCGTCTTTTAACATACGCGGTACGTTTTCGTAGAAACCGCCGCCTGTAATATGTCCCATTGCGTGAATATCTGTCGCTTTCAACATATCTAAAACAGGTTTTGCATAAATTTTTGTCGGTTGTAAAAGTGCATCCCCGACTGTTCCAAGTTGTTCAAATCCTTCAATCGTATCGTTCACCGTATATCCTGAATCTTCAAGAACTACTTTACGCACAAGTGAGTAACCGTTTGAGTGAATACCGCTTGATGCGATTCCGACTAATACGTCCCCTGCTTGCACTTTTTCACCTGTCACGATATTGCTCTTCTCACAAGCACCGACTGCAAATCCTGCTAAGTCATACTCTTCTTCTGCATAGAGACCTGGCATTTCTGCTGTTTCTCCACCGATGAGCGCTGCGCCTGATTGAACACAACCGTCCGCAATTCCTTTGACGATCGCTTCTACCTTTTCAGGTACTGCTTTGCCGAGTGCGATGTAGTCGAGGAAATAAAGTGGTTCTGCCCCTTGTGCGACGATATCGTTCACACACATTGCGACACAGTCGATTCCGATCGTATCGTGCTTATCTGCCATAAATGCTAGTTTCAATTTCGTGCCAACACCGTCTGTTCCTGAAATGAGCACAGGTTCTTTATAATTTAAAGCAGATAAATCGAACATTCCACCGAAACCACCAAATGTTCCTGCAACTCCTAAACGATTCGTACGTTCAACATGTGATTTCATACGCTTTACTGATTCGTACCCTGCTTCAATATTAACTCCTGCTTGTTCATATGCTTTTGACATGAATATCCTCCTAAACGTTTATCGTGCGAGATCCTTCTCATGGGGCAATACTGTATCTGAATAAATTTCTGTCGGATATTCTCCTGTGAAACATGCGACACATTGTCCGCAATTTTTCATTTCTTCTGAACGACCGACCGATTGTAATAAACCTTCTACTGATAAAAATGTGAGCGAGTCCGCTTCAATTAAATCGCGCACTTCATCCACTGTACGGCCTGTAGCAATCAGTTCTGAATCCGTACTAATGTCGACTCCGTAATAACAAGGGTTGACGAGTGGTGGTGATGCAATCACGACGTGAACTTCTGTCGCGCCGGCTTCTTTCAACATTTTGACGATGCGACGTGATGTCGTACCGCGAACGATTGAATCGTCTACCATGACGACACGTTTTCCACTGACGACGTGGTGAACGGGAGACAGTTTCATTTTGACCCCTTTTTCACGAAGCGCTTGAGACGGTTCAATGAATGTACGTCCGACGTAACGGTTTTTAATAAGTCCTAATTCGTACGGAATACCTGTCGCTTCTGAAAATCCAATCGCTGCCGAAATACTAGAGTCTGGCACACCTGTGACGACGTCCGCTTCTAAATTACCGACTTCTTTCGCTAATTGAATACCGCAACGTTTGCGCGCATTATGGATATTAATGTCATCGATATTTGAATCCGGACGTGAGAAATAAATGTATTCCATCGAGCAAATCGCACGATCATCCGCTTCTTGAAAACGATCAGAGTGCAAACCATCTTTTGTAATCGTAATGAGTTCTCCTGGTTCAACCGAACGTACATGCTTCGCTCCAATAATATCGAATGCACATGTTTCACTTGCGACAACCCATGAATCTCCGAGCTTTCCTAAAGAAAGAGGACGCAATCCATTCGGGTCTTGTGCCACCATTAAGCTGTCATCCGTTAAAATGACGAAGGCGAAAGCGCCTTTTAACGTTTTTAAAGCAGATTTAACACGGTCTCGTTGATTTAAAGAACCGCGGCTTCGCTTAATTAAATGAGCGAGCACTTCCGTATCAGAATTCGTTTGAAAAATACTTCCTTGTTGTTCTAACGACTCTTTCAAATCGCGAGCATTGACGAGGTTACCGTTCATCGCAATCGCAAGACTTCCTGTCGTAGAACGGAAGACGAGAGGCTGGACGTTTTCAATTCCACGTCCACACTCCGTCGTATAGCGCACTTGTCCAATCGCTGCATGTCCTGTTAATGTATCAAGTGTATTGCCTGAGAACACATCATTCACAAGCCCCTCGCCTTTAATGACTTTCAAGCCATTTCCACTCGTCGTAACAATCCCTGCACCTTCTTGACCACGGTGTTGCAATGCGTGCAATCCGTAATATGAAAACTGTGCTGCTTCCTCATGCCCCCATATGCCAAAGACGCCACACTCTTCATTTAATCCTCTGAGTTCAGCAAGCATTCAAGAGCTCCTTTCCAAGCATCGTGAAATTCTGACGCTGTTCCAGCAATCCATACGTCGCCGTCTTCACCTTTAATTGATACTTCTTGAGCTGTTACTGTTCCGACATGTACGGCATCTTCAACAATCGCTTCAAACGCTTGACGGTTTTCTTCACGGACTGTTAAGACGAAGCGTGATTGTGTTTCACTAAATAGTGCTGTCACTGCTTCTCCTCGTAAAGTTACATCTAATCCGAATACCGTTTCACCGAATACGGTCTCGAATAATGCGACCGCTAAGCCACCTTCTGAAACGTCTGTTGCTGAAGCGACGACACCTTCACGAATCGCTTGAAGCACTTGATTTTGACGTTTTTTCTCTACGTCTAAATCCAATTGTGGTGCACGACCGCGAATGTCACCTTCTAGCATTTGTTGCAATTCGCTACCGCCAAATTCAGGTAAAGCTTCCCCGATTACATAAATCGCGTCTCCTGCTTGTTGAGCGGTTGATGATGTCACTTCTGATAAATCATTGACTAGTCCAACCATACCGATTGTCGGTGTAGGTTTGACAGATTGTCCGTTCACTTCATTTGATAATGATACGTTTCCGCCGATGACAGGTGTATCTAATGCTAAACAAGCTGCCGAAATTCCATCTGCGGATTGTTCTAATTGCCAGAAGACTTCTGGCTTATCCGGGCTACCGAAGTTTAAGCAGTCTGTAATTGCAATCGGTTCTGCACCTGAACATACTAAGTTACGTGCCGCTTCTGAAACCGCAATTTTACCGCCTGTTTCTGGGTCTAAATAAATGTAGCGAGAGTTACAGTCCGATGTCATCGCAAGTCCTTTATTCGTTCCTTCTACACGGATAATTCCTGCAGATGAACCTGGTGCAACGACCGTATTACCACGCGCTTCTGAATCGAATTGATTGTAAACCCATGCTTTCGATGCGATTGTCGGACGTTGTAATAAATCGAGTGCCGTCTGTTTCACATCTTTTACTTCTGGTGCGACATTGTCCATCGCTTGATATTCAGCGAAATACGCTGGCTCTTTTGATTCTTTATGATAAACCGGATTATCTTCCGCTAAGTCGTCTGCTTTAATTTCTGCGACAACTTCCCCTTTATGGAGAAGACGCAACATTTTGTCATCTGTTACTTTACCAATCGCACATGCTTCAATGCCATATTTATCGAATAAGTCGATCACTTCTTGTTCATGACCTTCTTTAACGACGATTAACATACGCTCTTGTGATTCCGATAACATCATTTCATAAGCCGTCATCCCTTCTTCACGTTGAGGCACGAGGTCTAAGTTTAACTCAACACCGTACCCTGCTTTTGAAGCCATTTCAGCTGCAGATGATGTTAAACCGGCTGCTCCCATATCTTGAATTCCGATGAGTGAATCGTAATGAACGAGTTCTAAACATGCTTCCATGACGAGCTTTTCTAAATAAGGGTCTCCCCCTTGCATAATTGGAAGTTCTTCTTCCTCTTCAATCGTCACTTCTGCAGAAGACATCGTCGCACCGTGAATACCGTCACGACCTGTTTTCGCACCAGCGTAAATAACCGTATTACCGACACCTGATGCGACACCTTTTTGAATGTCTTCATGATTTAATAATCCGACCGCCATCGCGTTAACGAGTGGACGGTGTGAATAACTTTGGTCAAATTGCGCTTCCCCTGCAATCGTTGGAATTCCGATGACGTTTCCGTAATGCGCAATTCCTGCTACTGCTTCTTTAAATAAGAAACGGTCGCGCGCATCTGTTAAATCACCGAAGCGAAGTGAGTTAACGAGTGCTACGGGACGAGCTCCCATTGAGAAGACATCGCGTAAAATTCCCCCAGCTCCTGTCGCTGCGCCGATAAATGGCTCGATCGCAGAAGGTGAGTTATGTGATTCCATTTTGAATACTGCCGCTTGGTTATCCCCGATATCGACAATTCCCGCTCCTTCTCCTGGCCCTTGTAAAACACGTGGACCTTTCGTTGGGAATCGTTTCAATACAGGTGTCGAACTTTTATATGAACAGTGCTCTGACCACATAGCAGAGAAAATACCTGTTTCTGTATAGTTCGGTGTACGGCCGAGCATTTTTTCTGCGAGTGCGAACTCTTCATCCGTCATACCCATTTGCAAATATAATTTTTCTTCTTTTACTTGTTGCGCTGTAGGTTCAACCATTTATTGTTCACTCCAATTGTTTAAAATAGATTCGAAAAATGGAAGTCCGTCCGTTCCACCGATCACTGCTTCCGTTGCACGTTCTGGCAATGCGATAATGCCACATACATTGCCGCCTTCATTCGTCAATGCCGCAATCGATTGCGTGCTATTGAACATATTGTTTTCAAATGTCATCACAATTTGTTCCTTAGCGATTGGCGTGTCATTGTAATACGTCGCAAATTGTTGAGCGTACGGTAAAGTAATGACCTCTTCTCGATATTGACTTGTAAATTTCGTCTTTCGATTCACACGTAATGCTGCTTTCCCTGATTGGAAAGTGAGTGATGGATTTTGTAAAAAAGCACCTGGTAATAGGCCGATTTCAACTAACACTTGAAAACCGTTTCCGAGACCGACGACTGGTTTCCCAGCTTGTGCAAATGTTTGTAACGCCTTTGTAGCAGGTGAACTTTTCGCTAATGCGCCTGGACGTAAATAGTTTCCATACACAGCTCCGTTAGGAATAACAACTGCATCGTACGCTTCTAGCGATGTCGCGTCTGCATGCCAAATGATTGTCGGTTCTGCTTTAACAATCGTTTGAAATAATCGTTCTACTTCCGTTTCACAACTCGTTCCTGGAAAGTTTAAGATCGCAACTTTCATCATTACGCCTCCTCAATATCAAAACGATAGTCTTCGATTACACGGTTAATTAATAAATCTTTACACATTGCGTCTACACGTGCTTCTACATCTTCTGCTGAACCGTCTAGTTCTAATTCAATCAAACGACCAAAACGTGCGTTTTGTACTTCGTTATAGCCCATTTTGTGTAAAGCTTCTTTTGCTGCTGTTCCTTCTGGATCTACGACGCTCTCTCTTAATGTTACGTATACTTTTGCAATTTTCATGTTAGTTCCTCCTATTAGTTCGATGTCCAAATCATCGATTGTTCAATATCTTCTAATGTTTGTTCTATATGTTCAGTCATGATTGTCACATGGCCCATTTTGCGATTTTCTTTCGCTTCTTCTTTGCCATATAAATGAATCGACCAATCTGGATAAGATGCGATTTTTTGTTCGAGCGGTGCCACGTGCTGTCCTAAGACGTTCACCATAATGGACGAAGCCCACAATTTCGGTTTGCGTAGTGGCCATCCAGCAATTGCTCGGATATGTTGATGGAATTGCGAAATATTGCACGCTTCAATTGAATAATGTCCGGAGTTATGCGGACGTGGTGCTAGTTCGTTAATGATGATTGTGTCATCTGCAAGGACGAACATTTCAACTGCCAATGTTCCGACCAAATTTAAATGATCCGCAATTTTTTTTGCCGCGTGCGCTGCTTCATCTAATACTGTTGGAGAAACACGTGCTGGCACGATCGACTCATGCAAAATATGATTGACATGAATATTTTCTGCAACCGGTAATGAATATGATTCGCCCGCTGCATTGCGTTGAATAATGACCGAAATTTCTTTTTCAAACGATACGAATGCTTCTGCAATGCATGGAGAAAATTCGAATAACGCCTTCGCTTCTTGTAAATCATCTGCGCTACTCACACGAACTTGTCCTTTTCCGTCGTATCCTCCGAATGCTGTTTTCACGACAGCGGGATATCCGATCTTATCGATTTGTTGAATGAGTTCATCGAAAGTTTGCGCTTCGATATATGGAGCAACAGGTACACCTGCTTGTCGAATTTCACGCTTTTCAGCGATGCGATTTTGTGTAATGCGTACAAGTTCAGCACCTTGTGGAACATACGCTTTTTCACCTAAACGCTTCAAACCTTCATAATCGATATTTTCAAATTCATACGTAATGACGTCGCTCACTTCGGCTAATTCATTTAATGCTCGTTCGTCATCATACGGAGCAACGATTTGAATGTCCGCAATTTGTCCACATGGTGAATTACGTGTCGGATCGAGCACAGCGATTTTAAATCCTGCTTCTTTTGCTGCGAGTCCCATCATGCGACCTAACTGTCCTCCACCGATAATGCCGATTGTTGAACTAGGCTGAATTACTTTCATATTAGTTCACTACTACTTTCTAAAGCAATTTGCTTCATATTTTCTCTACGCGATGCAATCGCTTGTTTTACTTTGTCATCCGTTAAGCTAACGATTTGTGCTGCGTACAAACCTGCATTTGTCGCTCCTGCCGTTCCAATCGCCATCGTGGCAACAGGGACTCCACCTGGCATCTGAACGATTGATAATAAAGAATCCATCCCTTTTAAAGCGCGTGATTGAATCGGAACCCCAATAACGGGCACTAATGTTTTAGATGCGACCATACCTGGCAAATGCGCTGCTCCTCCAGCTCCAGCGATAATAACTTGTAACCCTTTCGCTTCGGCTTGTTCCGCGTATTCAAACATGAAGTCTGGTGTTCGATGCGCTGATACAACCTTTTTTTCGTAAGGTACTTGCAATTCATCCAACACATCACAAGCTAACTGCATCGTTTCCCAATCACTTTTACTGCCCATGATGACGCCTACTTTCGGTTTCACAATCGATCCGCTCCTTCTTTTTATCAATTAAAAAATCCTCGAATAAACTGCTTTTCCACTTTGTTTCGCGTGAAAAGCAGCTCATTCGAGGATATGACGATTTGCGTGAAGATGTTTTGATAAAATAACCATTCGCACCGACACAGCTTTCGCTCCTTACTCAAAAGTCACTTTCCCGCATAGTTAGGACATTCCGGTGCCCTGTAGAAACATCAAAGCCTATTCTTCGACTTATATGTGGGATTTCTTATTACTCTACCTATTTTAACAAGCATTTTTCGGTTAGTCAATGCAAATATACGAACGTTAAATTATTAGTCACATTATAACGTTCGGTTTTATTTCAAGCAGGATCCTTTATTTTCACATGAAATTGAATATTTTGATGCAACCACTTCTTTTCGCCATTCTCTTCAATAAACACCGGTTCTTCACGTCTCCCGATGACTTCATAGCCTGCTGCAACAAGTCGATCATACGCTTCAGCTACTGTTTCACCCTTTTCAACGCTCACCCATTCACTTTTTTTCATTCTTTTTTTCGCCATTTTTAAACAACCTACCTTTTCGTACTGTTTTCACCCAAAACCCACCATGAATCATTTTTGGTTCATAGGAAATGATAAATGCCTTTGGGTCTAATTGTTTGATTTCTTCATACAATGCGAGCTCATATTTTCGTGGTGTTAAAATTTGCATTGAAGTTCGATCTCCATTTAAACCATGTGACACCCAATCTGTGACACCATATCCTTTTTGGCGCAGTTGAGAAGTCATCTGTTTGTCGACATCTGCTGTAATGACATTCACCGTCACATAACCTAACGCTAATTTCTCTTCAATTTTCGTACCAATAATAACCCCACATCCATACCCGACAGCATAAGCAATTAAGTTTTGTATTTCATTTAAATTGTCTAATACTAAACCTAAACCGACAACATAAATAACGACCTCCACCATGCTGACGACGGCTGCAATGTAGCGATATCCTTTCAATGTCAAAATCATACGCACTGTAAAAAACGAGACATATACAATATTGATTGAAAAGATAATAAGCAACATGAGCAACACGCATCCCTACCTTTCTTCTTCTCTCATTTAACCATACTCTTTTTCATTTTTAGACGCAACTTGATTGTAAAAAAGAAGAGGTCAAAAAAGCATATTCGATGATAGAAAATATATTTCTCATCATCGAATATGCTTATGTTAGAGTGCAATTATAAAAATATTAGTCTTTATATAAAAAGACATGATGCAATATGCATCATGTC
>NZ_JADKPV010000008.1 GCF_015351395.1 Savagea serpentis | reverse complement strand
AAAAAATAAAAAGAGCATCTTGAAATTTCAAGACGCTCTTAAGCTCTTCCTTCATCTATAGGACTTTCACAATATCATATTTTCTTTCTTTTAAATCAATGACATTGCCATCCATTTTCACAATAGGACGATACATATTATCGTAATTTACATGCACAACTACCCCAATAGCTTTATTACTTAATACTGCTTGCGTTCCTACTGTAATAAGCCCAACAAGTTTTTGTAGCTGTTCAATAACTTGTAAATCATATTTTCCATACTGCTCATAACGCATGTACTCAATTGCTTCAACTTCACTTAAGTTAGAACGATATGGTCTTTTCTCCGTCAAAGCGCAAAACACATCCGCTACAGCTAAAATTTGAGCAATTTGATGAATTTCTTGATATTTTGACTGCAGAGGATATCCAGATCCATCCATCCGTTCATGATGTTGAACAATCGCTGTCTTGATTTCTGGTTTCAAAATAGGTGAATTTTGAATACTCGTATAACTGTGAATAACATGTTTGCGAATTTCAGCACGTTCTAATTCTGTTAAATCTCTTGTTTTATTTAATACAGTGAATGATATCTTCGCCATTCCTGCATCCATTAGTAGTGCAGCTAAACCAATTTGATTTTGTTCTGCTTTAGAATATTTTAGCTTTTTCGCTAATAATGTAGCAACAATACTTGTGCGTAAATGATGATGATACATATAATCTTCCACAATCATTTTTCTTCTCAAATCATAAATCGTATTGTCTGATTCTAAAAACATTTCAATGAGCGGTATGATAATTTGTCTCATATGAGGAACATTCACTTTACTCCCGGAACGTAAGCGATCATACTCTACTTTATATTTTTGATACGTATCTCGGTAAATAACTTGAAAGTCATCTTCATGCTCTTCATCTTCTTGAATTACCTCTTCTATGAAACGCTTCACTTCCATCTCTTGCGTTGGGCTTTTTTGTTTCCGTGTTGCTGGACGCACTTCTACAATCTCGTCTTCTTCAACTATACGAACGAGCACTTGTACAATATCAAATTGCTTTAATATATTAATTTGAACATCTGTTACAAGGGTACCCTTTTTGATGATTGGAAAATGAGTATTTGCAAAGACATCTTCTTCAATAATATCTCCAACTTCAAGCTCACTTACTACTTTTACTTCAGCCTCCATGATTCCACCTCAACTCTCATCACTCGGACTGATCATCCTCTTCATCTAACAAATCGTCTTCTTTCACTACTTTCGCTACAGTTGCAACAAATTCACCTTCATCGATTCGAATTAAGCGAACACCTTGTGTATTTCTTCCGAAAACTGAGATATCATTAATGTCCATCCGAATGATGATTCCATGCCCTGTAATAATCATAATATCTTCTGTGCCTTCTACAGATTTCATAGCGACTAGTTTACCGTTCCGTTCAGTAATTTGAGCGGTTTTAAGCCCTAAACCTCCACGAGTTTGGATTCGATACTCTTCAGCTGGAGTTCTCTTTCCATATCCTTTTTCAGTAACGATTAACACCTCATGTTTTTCGTTCAACAAATCCATCCCAATTACATAATCTTCTTCACGTAAACGAATCCCGATAACACCACCAGCAGTACGCCCCATCACCCGAATATCCGACTCTTTGAAACGGATGAGCATACCATCTCTCGTCCCGATGATGATGTCTTCATCATTCGATGTTAATTTCACACCGATTAATTCATCGTCACCTCTTAAAGTCAATGCGATAATACCATTCGTACGAATATTTCTATACTCTTGAATAGATGTACGTTTTACGATTCCTTGTTTTGTGGCGAAGAATAAATATTGCTCTTCATCAAATTCTGGAACCGGAATCATTGCCGTTACTTTCTCATCTTTTTCTACCTCGAGTAAATTGACAATTGGCAAACCTTTCGCTGTTCGGCTATATTCTGGAATTTCATATCCTTTTTTACGGAAAACGCGACCTTTAGACGTAAAGAATAGAATCGTATCATGTGTCGATGTATTCAATAAATGTTCAACAAAGTCATCTTCATTCGTTCCCATACCTTGAATACCACGCCCTCCACGACGTTGGCTACGATATGTGTTTGATGGTAAACGTTTAATATAACCATTGTGCGTTAAGGTAAGTACTAAATTTTCCTCAGGGATGAGATCTTCATCTTCGATCATCTCTAATCCACTCGTTGTAATTTCAGTACGGCGTTCATCTGCAAAGCGCTCTTTAATTTCTAAAAGCTCTTCTTTGATTAAGTTCAATAATGTTTCATCGTTAGCTAAAATAGCTTTTAGCTCTTCTATTAATCGGAGAAGCTCTTTATACTCTTCTTCAATTTTATCACGCTCTAGTCCAGTTAAACGTTGCAAACGCATATCTAAAATGGCTTGTGCTTGACGCTCAGACAATTCGAATGTTTCGATTAAGCCTGACTTTGCTTCCGCTGTTGTTTTTGAACCGCGAATTAAAGCGATAATTTCATCGATATGATCTAAAGCGATACGAAGTCCTTCTAATATGTGCGCGCGTGCTTCAGCGCGTTCTAATTCGTATTGTGTACGACGGCGAATGATAACTCGTTGATGATCTAAGTAATGTTGCAATATTTCACGCAACGATAATACTTTCGGTTCTTTATCGACTAAAGCAAGCATATTAATACCGAAACTCGATTGTAGAGCTGTTTGTTTATATAAATTGTTTAAAATGACATTCGCATTCGAATCTCGACGTACTTCAATGACAATACGCATACCTGTACGGTCAGATTCATCCGCTAAATGTGTAATGCCTTCAATTTTCTTTTCACGCACTAATTCTGCTATTTTCTCAATGAGACGCGCTTTATTCACTTGATACGGTAATTCTGTAACGATAATTGTCTCTTTTCCAGATTTCGCTTGTTCGATTTCTACTTTACCGCGAATCATAATCGAGCCACGACCTGTTTCGTAAGCACGACGAATACCGCTGCGACCTAAAATGATCCCGCCTGTTGGAAAGTCTGGTCCTGGCATAATTTCCATCAATTCTTCTGTCGTCAATTGTGGATTGTCCGCAACAGCGAGCACCGCATCAATCGCTTCTCCTAAGTGGTGAGGTGGAATATTCGTTGCCATCCCTACTGCGATACCGCTCGTTCCGTTAACGATTAAGTTCGGATAACGGCTCGGTAAAACAGTCGGTTCTTTTTCGTTACCGTCATAGTTTTCTTGGAAGTCAACCGTATTTTTATTAATATCTCTCAACAATTCCATCGAAATTTTAGACATTTTCGCTTCGGTATACCGCATAGCTGCTGCCGAGTCACCATCGACCGATCCGAAGTTCCCTTGTCCATTTACTAACATGTAGCGATAGTTAAAATCTTGCGCCATACGTACCATCGTTTCGTACACAGCAATATCTCCATGCGGGTGATACTTACCGATAACATCCCCGACGATACGGGCAGATTTTTTATGTGATTTATCCGCTGTAATCCCTAATTCATGCATCGCATATAAAATACGACGATGCACTGGCTTCAATCCGTCACGTACGTCTGGTAAAGCACGTGATACGATTACGCTCATCGCATAATCTAAAAATGAAGTCCTCATTTTCTTACTAATGTTAATTCTTTTTACACCACGGTTTGGCGTGTCAGCCATATACGTATACTCCTTTCGAAATCTTCACTTTATGCATCTAAGTTCATAACTTGTGAAGCATTCTCTTCAATGAATCGTCTGCGCGGTTCTACTTCATCACCCATCAACTGTTCAAACACTTCATTCGCTTCGACAACGTCATCGAGTTGAACTTGTAATAACACGCGATGTTCTGGATTCATCGTCGTATCCCAAAGTGTGTCAGCATTCATCTCACCGAGACCTTTAAAGCGTGACACTTCTGGTTTTGGCGTTGCAGAGAGTGACGCCAACGTCTCTTCTAATTCTTCTTCGTCTAAACAGTAATATTCTTTACGACCTTGTTTTACGCCGTATAACGGTGGCTGAGCAACATACACATATCCCGCTTCGATTAACGGACGCATGAAACGGAAGAAAAATGTTAATAAAAGCGTACTAATGTGAGCGCCATCGACATCAGCATCTGTCATAATGATAATTTTATGGTAACGAGCTTTCGATAAATCAAAGTCTTCACCGATTCCTGTGCCGAGTGCTGTGATCATCGCTCGAATTTCTAAGTTACCTAAAATACGATCAATTCGCGCTTTTTCTACGTTTAAAATTTTACCTCGCAATGGCAAAATTGCTTGGAAGTGACGATCTCGTCCACTTTTCGCTGAACCTCCTGCCGAGTCACCCTCAACGATGTAAAGCTCACTAATCGCTGGATCTCGTGAAGAACAGTCTGCTAGTTTCCCTGGCAAACTAGACACATCTAATGGGGATTTACGACGCGTCATTTCGCGTGCATTTTTAGCGGCGACACGTGCACGTGCTGCCATTAAGCTTTTATCAATGATTGTGCGTGCAACTGTCGGATTTTCTAATAAGAATCTTTGGAACCCTTCTGAGAACAATTGATTTGTAATCGTGCTCACTTCCGAGTTTCCAAGTTTCGTTTTCGTCTGTCCTTCAAATTGAGGGTCGGGATGTTTAACAGAAATGATCGCTGTTAATCCTTCACGAACGTCATCTCCTGTTAAATTAGCATCTGCTTCTTTTAATATATTGTTTTTCCGTGCATAGTCGTTAATCACTCGAGTTAACGCTGTTTTATAACCTGATTCATGCGTGCCCCCTTCATACGTATTAATATTGTTGGCAAAAGAGTATAAATTCTCAGCAAAACCGCTATTGTATTGCATCGCAATTTCAAGGGTTATGCCATCTTTTTCTCCTTCCACATAAATCGGCTCTTCATGTAATGGTTCTTTATTTTTATTTAAATGTTCAACATAAGAACGTATTCCACCTTCGTAGTGGAATGTTTCTGTCTTTTCTTGACCTTCACGTTCATCAGAAATCGTTATACGGAGACCACGATTTAAATACGCAAGTTCTTTTAACCGAAGCGCTAATACATCGTATTCATATTCTGTCGTTTCTTTAAAAATTTCTGGATCTGCCTTAAATCGAATAGAAGTACCTGTTTTTGTCGTTTCTCCTACCACTTCTAATTCTTTCGTGACGAGTCCACGTTCGAAACGAATTTCATGAACTTTCCCATCTCGACGAACTGTCGCAATCGTTTCTTCAGACAATGCGTTGACGACAGACGCACCGACTCCATGTAATCCACCCGATACTTTATAACCGCCACCGCCGAACTTTCCCCCAGCATGTAAAACAGTCATAATGACTTCAACGGCTGGACGACCCGTCGATTCTTGTGTACCTACTGGAATTCCTCGACCATTGTCGTCTACGCGAATCCAATTATCTTTTTCAATAAATACTTCGATATGATCACAATGTCCCGCTAACGCCTCATCTATACTATTGTCAACGATTTCCCATACAAGATGGTGTAATCCTCTTGAGCTTGTTGTTCCGATATACATTCCTGGACGCTTCCGTACAGCTTCTAATCCTTCGAGTACTTGGATTTGATTGGCATCATATGCTGTTTCTACACTTTTTTCTTCCATAGCCAACTCTTTCACCAGTCCTTCCTTAGTCTTTCAATTGAGTGACAGTTCCTTCTTTTACTTCAAACATCGTCGCATTGCGAATCGTATCATGCGATATGCCATCGACATTTGTGGTTGTAACGAATGTTTGAACTTGTCCTTGCGTAATATTTAATAAATGGGTTTGACGATCATCATCGAGTTCAGATAACACATCATCCAATAACAAAATTGGTGGCTCTCCCACTTCTTGTTTCACCAATTCTATCTCGGCCAACTTCAAGGAGAGCGCTGTTGTACGTTGCTGTCCTTGAGAACCAAACGTTTGAACGTCATAATCATTGACATAAAAACGCAAATCATCGCGATGAGGACCGATCAATGTCAAACCTCGCTCCAATTCTTTTTGTTTTAATTGTTCAATTTCACTTTGATAAATCGATGCAATTTCTTGCTCTGACATTGTCCGTTCAAACTGCTTTAATGTTCTATATTCAATTGTGAGTTGTTCTTTACCTTGAGAAATTCCTTCGTGAATTGGTCTCGCCCATTTTTGTAATAGTTCCATAAAATAAAAGCGACGCACGATAATTTTAGAAGCTGCTTGAATAAACTGATCCGTATAAACATTCAACATGACTTCATTTTCAGTTGTTAAATGTCTTTTTTTCAAAATGGCATTACGCTGCTTTAATAGCTTTTGATAAATAACAAGATCATGTAAATACGTTGGGGAAATTTGTCCAATTTCCATATCTAAAAAACGTCGTCTTACTTGCGGACTCCCTTTGACGATATTTAAATCTTCAGGTGCAAACATAACGACATTCAACTGTCCAATATAAGAACTTAATTTACGTTGCTCTAAATGATTTGCACGGGCTTTCTTGCCTTTTTTTGTGATTTCTAATTGGAGAGGGATAGCGCCATATTTTTTTATAACTTCTCCCTTTATTTTACCATATTCAGTTTCCCAACGAATTAAATCACGATCATTCGATGTGCGATGTGACTTTGTCATTGCTAAAACATAAATAGACTCCATCACATTGGTCTTACCTTGCGCATTTTCACCGATAAAAACATTCACCTGAGGAGAAAATTGCAAATCTAATGTTTTGTAATTTCGGTAATTTTCAAGCTGCAAACTTTTCATATACATGTATGATTAACCTAACTTTCGAGTAATCTGAAATTTACCTTCATTCGGAACGAGAATAATATCTTGATCATACAATTTTTTACCTCGTCTTTGCTCTTCTTCACCATTCACGTAAATAACATACTCTGATAAATACCATTTAGCCATTCCACCTGAACTGATAACATTCACCATCTTCAAAAATTGTCCTAATGTGACATATTCTGTGTTAATTTCTATTTTTTCCATTATTTTCAACTCTATTCTTATTGTTTATCTTTTACTATTTTACCGAAAAACGTAGATGAAGTAAAACAGTTGTTCGTATTTTCACAGTTTCGTGCATCTGATTAATTATACCCTTTTTAATTCCATTGTCGCAAAGTATTCCTTTTACAACTAAGAAAAGAAGCCGACGAAATTTTTCTTCTTAAAATTTCGAGAGCTTCTTTTTAACACTTAGACATTTCCTCAATTGTCGTCGCAACTTCTATTTATTATACCACGAAATGATAATTTTCGCTTTTGAACTTCATCAGACATATATAAAAAGTGTTGCCATTTTATTTAAATGACAACACTTTTTAAACGTTCTGAATTAGTATGTCCGAACAGGGAGAATTAATTGTAATACAGCTTCGCTATCCACCGCTTTTAAAATGAATGGACGCATGACGCCCGTGAAATGAATAACAATTTCTTCGCTTTCGATAGCACGTAAAGCATCCATCATATATTTTGCACTGAAAGAAATTTGAAGTGCCTCCCCTTTAATAGATGTAGCAGCTACAATTTCTTCTACTTTCCCTACTTCAGGTGAATTTGATGTTAATTCAACTGTCGATTGATCCGTCGTTACGAGACGTACAATATTGTTACGTTCATCTCGTGCTAACAAACTTGCTCGATCAATCGCTTGTAAAAATTCCTTACTCTTTAAAACGATTGATGTTTGATATTCTGTAGGGATAAGTCTCGTTGTATCTGGATATGTCCCTTCTAACAAACGCGAATAAAATAAAATACGTTCTGTTTTAAATAATACTTGTTGTTCTGTGAACAAAATATCCACAGACTCTTCTTTATCGATAATTTTATTCAACTCTTGTAAACTTTTACCAGGTATTACAGCTTGGAATTCTCCTTCTGGTAAATCGTCCAATGCTGTAATACGACGAGCAAGACGATGGCTATCCGTCGCGATACAATAAAGAGCATCTTCTTTTTTCACCCAGTTCACGCCAGTTAAAACGGGACGTGTTTCTTGAGTAGAAACGGCAAATCCTGTTTCTCGGATAATGGATTTTAATAATGGAGTAGCAATTGTAAATTGAATATCTTTTTCCATATTAGGTAAAATCGGATATTCATCTGCTTTAGAACCAATTAATTTAAATTCAGATCGTCCTGAACGAATAATGACATCTTGTTCATTGATGACTTCAAGTAATACAGTTTCAGTTGGTAATTTGCGTACAATATCGCTAAAGTAACGAGCTTGTACAACGATAGAACCTTTTTCAAATGTTTCAATGATTAATTCTCCATCTTCTTCTGTAGGGATAAATGAACAAATTGTAATATCTGAATCACTACCTGTCATTGTTACTCCTTGCTCGTCTAATTCAATTTTTATCCCCGTTAAAATAGGTAATGTCACTTTATGACTAATTGCTTTCATAACGTCACTTAACCCGTTTAATAAATGTGTACGATTAATTTCAAATTTCATAATGTCCTCCCGTTAATATATATTATTTGTTTAAAAGATAAGTAATAGTAGTAATAGGGGCTGTGGATAAGTGGATAAGTCCTTTGAACCCTTCTGTATCAACAGGTTGAGTATGTGGACAATATGTTGATAGTTTGTTTCTAATATCCACACTTATCAACAACTATACACCAAGCAAAGATCGGATTTGTTGCACGTCTCTTTGCAAATTTTGATCCTTTTCTAACATGGTTGAAATTTTTTCATGAGCGTGAATGACCGTTGAGTGATCACGTCCTCCAAATTCGGTACCGATTTTAGGAAGAGAGGAATCAGTTAATTCTCTCGATAAGAACATAGCGATTTGTCTCGGAAACGCGATGGAGCGTGTGCGTTTTTTAGAAGAAAAATCTTCAAGTCTAATATTGAAATGTTCTCCGACAATTTTTTTGATTTCTAAGATAGTAATAGCACGCGGTGTGGCATTCGGGATAATATCTTTTAAAGCTTCTTGTGCGACTTCAGGTGTAATTGATTTATCAACTAATGAAGCATAGGCCACAACACGTGTTAAAGCTCCTTCTAATTCACGAATATTGGAGTCAATTTGATTCGCAATGTAAAGCATCACATCATCTGAAACATTCGTCAAATTATCCGCATTTGCCTTCTTCTTTAAAATAGCAATCCGTGTTTCGAGATCAGGTGGAGCAATGTCGGTAATGAGTCCCCATTCGAATCTAGAGCGCAATCGGTCTTCCAATGTAGAAATTTCTTTAGGCGGACGATCGCTTGAAATGATGATTTGTTTCGCTTCTTCATGCAATGCATTAAATGTATGGAAAAACTCCTCTTGTGTCTGTTCTTTCCCTTCTAAAAATTGAATATCATCAATGAGTAAAACATCCACATTGCGATATTGGTTTCTAAAGTCATCCGCTCGATTGTCGCGAATGGAATTAATAAATTCATTTGTAAATTTTTCAGAAGAAACATAGGCTACTTTCAGTTCTGGATTTTGCTCGATGACATAGTGTCCGATTGCGTGCATTAAGTGAGTTTTGCCTAATCCTACTCCTCCATATATAAACAGAGGGTTATATGCCTTTGCCGGTGCTTCTGCAACGGCTAGTGACGCAGCGTGAGCGAATCGATTCCCTGAACCGATGACAAATGTATCGAATGTGTATTTCGGGTTGAGCATTTGAGCGTAATTAGGATTTACTTCTGAAACTTCTTGTTGCGACCGTGATGACCTTTTTAAATCTTCTGTAGGTAAAGAGTCTGGAACGACAAAATGTACGATTCGATCTGCTCCGGTCTTACTCGCTAAAATACCTGATATTAAGTGGATATAATTTTTTTCGAGCCATTCTTGAGCGAATGTACTCGGTACTTCTATAACGGCTGTTTCCTCATCAAAAACAATTAATTCCGTTTGTTTTAACCAAGTTTCGAAACTAGGTTTTGCAATCCGAGATTTAATCTCTTCGAGCACATCGTTCCATAATGAATCTAAATTATTCATAAGAGTGACATTCCTCCTTTTTTATCTTTTTTAAGTCAAAAAAACAGTTATCCACAAAATGAACACCTGTGGATAACTAAAATCAACAGATGTGAATTGAATAATCCACGAAAGAAAAACATTTGTGGATATTGTATTTCCCGAAACGTGGTTTTCAACAAACACGTAGATAAATCATAGCAAATAAACATTGTAATAACAAGGTATTATTCAAATTATCCAGAGAAAAGAAGGAGTTGTTGATAAAAGTTATCCACAGGTGTAGATTTGTTGGTAAGTTGTTGATAAGGGTGAAACGGAAAAGGGGTATGTATAAATATGCAAACAGCTTTTTTAGAAGTTGTGAATAAAAATGTGGATAAAGTGGAATGTCTATTTTAACATGAAAAATGGTTGAGTTGGCAACTGTTTTTTTAGGAATTTACCGAGGATTTAGATCCGTTAGAAGAATGTTTATGTAAGAGGTATTGTGGAAGTGGATTCTACTTAAGCCCTTGACATTAAAAGACATGCCCGTTATAATATTCAAGACTATTCATTCTAAGTTCAAACGAGATAGGATTATTGACACTGAAGAGGAGGTGTCTCGATATGAAACGTACATTCCAACCAAATAAACGTAAACGTAGCAAAGTTCACGGCTTCCGTGCACGTATGAGCACGAAAAACGGACGTAAGATTTTAGCAGCTCGTCGTCGCAAAGGAAGAAAAGTGCTTTCAGCATAAGGCCACTGTCATTCAGTGGTCTTTTTTTCTCGTTTATAATGAAGTAGATGCTGTGGAGAAGAAGGTGAAGTGCTTTGAGAAAGCAACAAAGGATTAAAAAGAATGAGGATTTTCAACAAGTGTTTAAACACGGAACGTCCTTCGCCAATCGACAATTCGTCGTTTACATTTATCCAAAAAAGAATCAAACAGAGTTACGCTTAGGACTATCAGTTAGTAAAAAGCTAGGAAATGCTGTAAAGCGTAATGAAATTAAACGATACGTGCGCCAGGCAATTTTTGAATTACAAAGCGAGTTAAAGGCCAATGTCGACTATGTTATTATCGCTCGAGCAGGAGCGACCGATTTAAATTTTCATGAGACGAAGAAGAGTTTGCAACATATTTTGCGTATCGCAAAATGTTTGCCGAAAGTCCGAAATGAAGTAAAATAAATGAATGGTCTTTATAGAAGGAATAGTTATCGAAATAGAAAGATGTTTGGAGGAAAGTTGATGAAGAAGAAGAAAATAGCTCTCATCCTCATGTTATCTGCACTTACAATCTTTTTAGCAGGTTGTGGTGATTTTAGAGAACCAATCTATTCAGATACAGAAGGATTTTGGAGCAAATTTATCGTTTGGCCTATCGTAGCTTTTATTACGATGTTAAAAGATGTGCTCGGTACATATGGATGGAGTATCGTTGCAGTTACGATTATCGTCCGTGTTATTTTATTACCATTAATTATTCAACAAGCGAATAGTTCAAAGGCGATGCGGGACATCCAACCGAAAATGAAAGCTTTACAAGAGAAGTACAAATCGAAAGATGCGGTAACGCAAGAGAAGTATCGTGAAGCGATCCAACAATTGTTTACAGAAAATCAAGTGAACCCAGTTGCAGGATGTTTGCCAGCGCTCGTTCAAATGCCAATTATCATTGGTTTGTACCACGCGATCAGTCGAATGAATGCGACACCTGAAATTGAACTCGGAACGTTTCTAGGTTTCCAATTGGCCGAGCAAAGCATAGTGCTAGCGATTTTAGCTGGGGTTGCACAGTTCGTTGTCTTAAAAACAGGACCTGCTATGGATAATCCACAAATGAAAACAATGCTCTATATTATGCCATTTATGATTGTTGGATTCGGTCTCTTTTTACCGGCTGCAATCTCACTTTATTGGATTATTGGTAATGTCATTATGTTAATTACAAATATTTTCTTATATAAACCGTTTGCGAAAGAGCCAGTTATTGTAGAAGAACAAAAAAAGAACAATCGAAAAAAAGGAGGCAAGCGTAAAAAATGAAACAAATTGCACAGACAGGAACGACCGTAGATTTGGCAATTCAAGAAGCATTAAAACAGTTAAAGACAACTCGTGAACATGTTGAGATTGAAGTGATTGAGCAAGGTCGCAAAGGTTTTCTTGGATTTGGTGCAAAAGAAGCGAAAGTTCTTGTGACGAAAAAAGAAACATCTCCCATCGTACAAGAGGAAGTGAAATCACCTGTCGAGCTAGAACAGGTAACGGTGTTTGAAAAAGATTTAGAAGAAGAGAAAGAAGAATATGAAGAATTAACAGTTCCAGAAGTTGAGGAGGAGGAAAAGAAAGAAAATCCACGAGTTGATGAATTCACTCCTTCTTCACTAGAAAAAGTTATCCCCAATAGAGAGCAGGAAGATGTTTTAATTGAAAATTCTGCTAAAGACTACATTGTGAACATTGCAAATGAATTAAATTGCTCAAATGTGGATATTACTGTGGATGGTGTGGGTAAGTATGTGGATATACAAATCGACACACCAGATGCAGCGAAGTTAATTGGAAAACGAGGTCAAAATTTAAATGCCTTGCAACAATTAACACAGCTGATCGTCAATCAGCAATCTACGCGTTTTAAAGTCGTACGTATGAACGTTGGAGATTATCGAGAACGTCGGGAACAATCACTCATTTATTTAGCGAATCGAATGGCTGATCAAGCCGTTTCGAAACAACGTAAAGTGAAATTGGAGCCGATGCCATCATATGAGCGCAAGATTGTTCATCATACATTAGCTGCTCGCATCGATGTTGATACGTATTCAGAAGGTAGCGATCCTTATCGTTATTTAGTGATTGAGCCGCTCCAATAAGCCAATTGAAAAGTTTGAGATTTCGTTTACAATTTGAAGAAGAGCGTTCGTCCGCTCTTCTTTTTTGTCCGATTAGGAAGAAGAATTGAACCGTGCAACGAAATTCTCGTTGCGTTATGATAATAGAAAGATTGAAGAAGGTAGAAGGTGATGACATGTCGTACGAAACAATCGCAGCAATTTCAACACCGATGGGAGAAGGTGCCATCGGAATCGTACGTTTAAGTGGAGAAGAAGCGGTCGATATCGCTTCACGCATTTTTCGCTCTCCGCACAATAAAAAATTAATGGAAGTGCCGAGTCATACGATTCATTACGGTCACTTGGTTGAACCATCGACGGATCAAATCGTAGAAGAAGTGATGGTGTCCGTCATGCGAGCTCCGAAAACATTTACGAAAGAAGACGTCGTCGAGATCAACTGTCATGGTGGTATCGTATCAGTTAATCGTGTATTGGAGCTTGTACTTTCGAATGGTGCACAACTTGCAGAACCAGGAGAGTTTACGAAGCGTGCCTTTTTAAACGGCCGAATCGATTTATCACAAGCGGAAGCGGTCATGGACGTCATTCGTGCTAAAACGGACGAAGCGATGGATATCGCGCTCGGTCAAATGGACGGTCGCCTCTCACGTTTAATTGGCGCTTTACGTCAAGGAATTTTAGATACGCTCGCTCAAGTGGAAGTAAATATCGATTATCCCGAATATGATGATGTCGAAGAAGTAACGATTCCCCTTTTACGTGAAAAAGCGACGTGGATCATGGAAGAAATTGAACAATTACTCGAAACATCAAAACAAGGGAAAATTATTCGTGAAGGACTTCAAACTGTTATTATCGGTCGTCCAAACGTTGGGAAGTCGTCGCTTTTAAACAGTCTCGTTCAAGAAAATAAGGCGATTGTGACAGACATCGCAGGGACGACTCGTGATATTATAGAAGAGTACGTGAACATTAAAGGTGTTCCGTTAAAATTAGTCGATACAGCAGGAATTCGTGAAACGAAAGATATCGTTGAGCGAATCGGTGTAGAACGTAGCCGCCAAGTATTAAAACAAGCAGATTTAATTTTGCTCGTTTTAAACGGTGCAGAGGTGTTAAGTGATGAAGACCGTCACTTATTTGAAGCGGTCGATGGATTCGAAACGATTGTCATCATTAATAAAACAGATTTACCTCAGGAGCTTGATTTACAAGAAGTTCGTACGTTAGCTAAAGATTCCCCGATTGTGACGACTTCACTCGTTCAAGATGAAGGAATTCATCAATTGGAAGATGCGATTCAAGAGCTGTTTTATAGCGGTTCATTAGAACAAGCAGATTTAACATATGTTTCGAACGTTCGTCACATCGTCTTATTGAAAGAAGCACATCGTACGATCGCTGAAGCGTTAGAGGCAGCAGAAATTGGAGTACCGATTGATATGGTACAAATCGATTTAACCCGAACGTGGGAGTTGCTTGGAGAAATTGTAGGCGATACGATGAAAGATAGTTTAATTAATGAGTTATTCTCGCAATTTTGTCTAGGGAAATAAATTTAAAATAGAGGAGATGAACGAACATGGGCCAGTTTGAAGCAGGCACTTATGATTGTATCGTCATCGGGGCAGGACATGCCGGAGCAGAAGCAGCACTAGCAGCAGCAAATAGAGGAGTGGATACACTTCTTTTAACGATGAATTTAGATATGATTGCTTTCATGCCGTGTAACCCATCACTTGGTGGACCAGCGAAAGGAATCGTCGTTCGAGAAATAGACGCATTAGGAGGCGCGATGGGGAAAATTATCGACCGCTCTCACATTCAAATGCGCATGTTAAATACAGGAAAAGGTCCAGCGGTACGAGCGTTACGTGCACAAGCGGACAAAGTGATATATCAATCTGAAATGAAAAAATTAATCGAAACGACAGATAACTTAACATTACGTCAAGCAGTCGTCGATGAGTTAATCGTTGAAGATGATGAAGTGAAAGGAATCGTTACCCATATCGGTGCCATTTATCGCGCGAAAACCGTCATCATTACGACAGGAACTTTTTTACGCGGCGAAATCGTCATCGGTGATTTGCGTTACTCCAGCGGACCGAACAACCAAATGCCTTCTGTAAAGTTAGCGGAAAGCTTAGAAAACTTAGGATTTGATGTTGTCCGCTTTAAAACAGGAACACCACCGCGTTTGAATAGTAAAACAATCGATTACAGCAAAACCGAAATTCAACCTGGTGACGATGTACCACGTGCGTTCAGTTATGAAACGACGGAGTACATCATGGATCAATTACCTTGTTGGTTGACGTATACGACTCCTTTAACGCATCAACTGATTAATGATAATTTACATTTAGCTCCTATGTATTCAGGAATGATTAAAGGGCGTGGACCGAGCTATTGTCCATCCATTGAAGATAAAATCGTCCGCTTTGCGGATAAAGGACGCCACCAAGTCTTTTTAGAGCCTGAAGGTCGCAATACGAATGAAGTATATGTACAAGGACTCTCGACGAGTTTGCCTGAACATGTTCAACGTCAATTAGTCGCAAGTGTACCTGGATTAGAAAATGCCGAAATTATGCGTGCGGGTTATGCGATTGAGTATGATGCGATTGTACCGACACAGCTGTGGCCAACATTGGAAACGAAAAAAATTAAAAACTTATATACAGCTGGCCAAATTAACGGAACGAGCGGTTACGAAGAAGCGGCGGCTCAAGGATTAATGGCGGGGATTAACGCAGCGAGTCGTGTCTTAGGGAAAGAAGAAGTCATTTTAGGGCGCGATGAAGCGTATATTGGCGTTTTAATTGATGATCTCGTTACAAAAGGAACGTTAGAACCGTATCGTCTTTTAACATCGCGTGCAGAATATCGTCTATTATTGCGCCACGATAATGCAGATATGCGTTTGACAGAGCTCGGATATGAGATCGGTTTAATTCGTCCACAACGTTATGCACAATTTACCGAGAAGAAACGTCAAATTCAAGAAGAGTTAGAACGTTTAGCGCAAGTGACGGTAAAGCCGACAGAAGAAGTGCAAGCTGTTTTAGCAGAAGCGAACAGTACACCGATTAAAGAACCGCTTAAAGCGATCGATTTATTGAAGCGGCCAGAAGTGATGTATGCGCATATTGAAAAAATTGCGCCTGCTGACACTCCAGTAGATGAACAAGTGGCCGAACAAATTGAAATCTTTACAAAATATGAAGGCTATATTAAAAAGTCCCTTCAACAGGTCGATAAAATGAAAAAGCTAGAGAATAAAATCATTCCAGAAAATATCGATTACGATGCAGTAGCGAATATTGCACATGAAGCTCGTGCTATTTTGAAAGAAGTGCGTCCGCGCTCGATTGCACAAGCATCACGTATTCCAGGAGTGAACCCAGCAGACATTTCCATTTTGCTCATTTATATTGAACAAGGAAGAATCGCAAAAGTATCGAATGAATGATGAGCGGAGCGTGAGGACTCGTTTCTCACGCTTTGCATATGTACATAAATTTGGGAGGCTATAACTTTTATGAATGAACAACAGTTTATCGAAGCGTTGCGCGCGAAAGGGATCGAATTGAGCGAGCGACAAATTGAACAGTTTCGCACTTATTTTACGGAGCTTGTCGAATGGAATGAAAAGATGAACTTAACGGCTATTACGGATGAGCCATCTGTTTATTTAAAGCATTTTTATGATTCGATTACAGCAGCGTTTTACGTTGATTTTTCGAAAGAGATGACCGTCTGTGATGTCGGAGCGGGAGCGGGGTTCCCGAGTATCCCACTCAAAATTTGTTATCCACACATTGAATTAACGATTGTGGATTCTTTAAATAAACGCATTACGTTTTTAAATCATTTAGCAAATGAACTTCAATTAGAAAACGTTCATTTCGTTCACGCGAGAGCGGAAGAGTTCGGAAAAAACAAAGCGTATCGTGAACAATTTGATTTAGTGACAGCACGCGCTGTAGCACGTCTATCTGTATTGTCTGAGCTATGTGTTCCTCTTGTGAAAAAGGGAGGACAATTCGTCGCGATGAAAGGTGCAGCAGGCCCTGAAGAGTTAATCGATGCGAAAAGTGCCTTGAACATACTCGGTGTAGAATTAGTAGAACAATTCGATTTTGAGTTACCTGAAGAAGATAGTGAGCGTACACTTTATGTTTTCGATAAAGTGAAAACGACGCCGAAAAAATATCCGAGAAAACCAGGCACGCCGAATAAATCTCCTTTATGATAAATTGATGAAAGCAGGTGTTGAGTCGCCATGAAAAATACTTTTGCCCGCTTGTTTGGCTCTTCAAGTAAAGAAGAGGAAGAGGTCAAAGAAGGTGTCGAACAAATTGCGATTGAATTAATCGATCCGAACCGTTATCAGCCGCGTACTGTTTTTTCACAAGAGAAGATTGAAGAGCTAGCTCTTACGATTCATACACACGGCGTCATCCAACCGATCGTCTTACGAAAAGTAGATGAGCGCTATGAAATTGTCGCTGGAGAGAGACGCTTTCGAGCGATGCAACATCTCGGGTGGAATGAAGTTCCGGCTCTCGTGCGGAAAATGGACGATCGTGAAGTGGCGTCAGTCGCTTTAATTGAAAATTTGCAACGGGAGCAGTTGACGGCGATTGAAGAAGCGCATGCATATGCTCAATTGTTGGAGCTTCACCAACTTACACAAGAAGCTTTAGCGCAACGTTTAGGAAAGAGTCAATCGACGATTGCGAACAAACTTCGCCTCTTGAAATTACCCGCAAGTATTCAAGAAGCTATTTTAAACAAGAAAATCACTGAGCGTCATGCCCGCGCCCTTTTGCGTGTCAAAGAGGAAGAACAACAGCTTCAATTGCTGACACAGTTGTTAGAAGAAGAGTGGAGCGTTAAACAACTTGAAGAGCATATTAAAGTATTAACAGCATTACACATGGAAGAAGAGAAACCAAAGAAAAAGAAACCACGTGTGAAAGTGATTAGTAAAGATGTAAGAATCGCTCTGAACACGATTAAACAATCGGTTCAACTCATTACAAAGAGCGGCATTAATGTTGAAACGGAAGAGATTGAAGAAGAGGATCATTATGTCGTTACGGTAAAAATACCGAAGAAAAAATAAAAGTGAAAGAAAAGAGTGGAAATTTTATTCCGCTCTTTTTTTACATTCTTTTAGAAACACGTCATAATTTGATACACTGAATAAAATAGTGGAGGAAATAAGGCGAGTTTGCACATGTGCGAGGCATCAGTAGCTGCAAATTAAAAGATGCGAAATATGACGAATGATTAGCGAAAGAAGGGATTCATTGTGGATAAAGGATTAGGAAAAGGATTAGAAGCTATCTTTGGAGAAGAGCTCGTCCGAGAAAACGAAACGGTGGAATGGATTCACGTCGAAATGATTGAAGCGAATCCGTATCAACCACGTCAACAATTCGATGATGAACAATTGCAAGAACTAGCTCAATCTATCGAACAGTCCGGTGTCATTCAACCGATCATCGTTCGAAAAAAAGGAAAAAAATACGAGTTAGTGGCGGGAGAACGACGACTTCGCGCTACTCAGTTAGCAGGTAAAGAAACGATACCAACAATTATTCGAGAAATTACAGATGAGCAATCGATGGAGTATGCTTTACTTGAAAACTTGCAACGTACGAATTTAAACCCGATTGAAGAAGCACAAGCGTATGAAAAATTATCCACAGCTTTACAATTAAAACAAAATGATTTAGCAAAAAGAGTCGGAAAAAGCCGTCCATATATTGCGAACATGTTGAGACTGTTGAAGCTCCCACAATCCGTTCAAAAAATGTTGATTGAAGGCCAACTGTCGAACGGTCATGGACGAGCATTACTCGGTTTAAAAGATGAGTCTCAAATAGAGCCACTTGCTGAAAGAGCAATTCAATATTTTTGGAATGTCCGTCAAGTGGAACAACAAGTCCAACAATTGAATGATAATGTTTCACATGAAACAAAAAAAGAGACACCACGAAATGTGTTTATCGAAAGTGAAGAGCAACAGTTAGAGCAGTATTTTGGTACGAAAGTTCAAATAAAACAGACGAAAAATAAAGGCAAAATTGAAATTGAATTTATGACAGATGATGATTTAGAACGTATACTACAATTGATGAAGCGAGAACAGTAAGGAGGATCTTATGGCTATAACAGAAGAACCTACAATTACAGAAGAATTAAAAGAAGATTACGAGCAAGTGGAACAAATTTTATTTAGTGCAGAAACATGGGAAGGATTGACGCGAATTTCCATTCGTGTATTGTTGATTGCGGTCTTATCCTATGTCGTAGTTCGCGTGGCAAAAATGATTATTCGGCGCATGTTTGCTATTAAATATAAGGGACCGATTCGACGTTCTGAAAGACGAGAGCGCACATTGCTATTGCTACTTGAAAACACAGTTTCTTATGTCGTATACTTCGCAGCCATTTTAGCGATTTTAGACGAGTTTGGTATAGGAGTAAAAGGTTTACTTGCAGGGGCTGGAGTACTCGGACTTGCTGTTGGTTTCGGAGCGCAAAACTTAGTGCGCGACGTCATCACCGGCTTCTTTATTTTGTTTGAAGATCAATTTTCTGTGGGAGACTATGTTCAGATTGGACAAGCGACAGGAACGGTAGAAGAAATTGGTCTGCGCACGACGAAAGTGGCAGCTTACGGGGGCGAAGTCCATATCATTCCAAACGGGATTATCTCCGAAGTTGTAAATTATTCTGTCCGCAATTCTTTAGCCATTTTAGATATCGGAATATCGTACGAAACAAATATTGCCGATGCAGAGCGAGTGCTCACGGATTATTTAGAGCGTATGACAGCAGAGGAATATCCAGAAATGGTTGCGCCAGCACAATTTGTCGGTGTGCAAAATTTAGCAGCTTCTGAAATCGTTTTACGCGTAACGGTCGAAACACAACCGATGATGCAGCATGGTTTAGCACGTCGTATGAGAGCGGAAATTAAAGAATTATTCGACCGTGAAGGAATTGAAATTCCGTATCAAAAAATGGTGATTTATCAGCAAAAGGAGAATGTAAATCATGAGTGAAAAGACATTTGAATTGAATGATGTAGTAGCGATGAAAAAACCGCATCCTTGTGGTACGAATGAATGGAAAATTATTCGAATGGGAGCCGATATTCGAATAAAGTGTCAAGGGTGCGATCATAGCGTCATGCTCCCACGAAATGAATTTCAGAAAAAAATGAAGAAAGTACTTCGCCAAGCGGAGTAAAGATAGACAAGAGTAGGGTTTATCCATATAATAGAAGAGTTGAAAAAGAACCGGAAAAAGAAGAAAGGTTGTGGAATAGCATGGCTTTAACAGCTGGAATCGTTGGTCTTCCAAACGTTGGAAAATCAACTTTATTTAATGCGATTACAAAAGCTGGAGCTGAAGCAGCGAACTACCCGTTCTGTACAATTGACCCGAACGTTGGAATCGTTGAAGTGCCAGACGAACGTTTAAATAAATTAACAGAGTTAGTAGATCCAAAAAAGACAGTGCCGACTGCATTTGAGTTTACAGACATTGCGGGGATTGTGGAAGGAGCGAGTAAAGGAGAAGGATTAGGTAATAAATTTCTCTCACATATTCGTGAAGTAGATGCAATTTGTCAAGTTGTTCGTTGTTTCGCAGATGAAAACATTA
Source organism: Savagea serpentis (assembly GCF_015351395.1). Classification (GTDB taxonomy): domain Bacteria; phylum Bacillota; class Bacilli; order Bacillales_A; family Planococcaceae; genus Savagea; species Savagea serpentis. The sequence continues at coordinate 61,003 of NZ_JADKPV010000008.1, read as the reverse complement.
CACATGTATCAGGTAAAGTAGATCCTTTATCAGATATTGAAGTGATTAACTTAGAACTCATTTTAGCGGACCTAGAAAGCGTATCGAAACGCCTAGAACGTGTGACGAAAATGGCAAAACAAAAAGATAAAGACGCAATGGCAGAAGAAATTCCATTAACGAAATTAAAAGAAGCATTTGAAGAAGGAAATCCAGCACGTTCGGTTGAACTTTCAAAAGAAGAATTTGAATTAATTCGTGGCATGCACTTATTAACGATCAAACCGATGCTTTACGTAGCGAACGTTTCGGAAGATGAAATTGCTGACGTTTCAAATAACGAATACGTCCAAAAAGTACGTGATTTTGCAAAAGAAGACGGCGCAGAAGTCATTGTCGTCTGTGCGAAAATTGAAGAAGAGATGGCTGAATTAGAAGATGACGAGAAAGAGATGTTTTTAGAAGAGCTCGGCATTGAAGAATCAGGATTGGATCAATTAATTCGTGCGACGTATGACCTTCTCGGGCTAGCGACTTACTTTACAGCGGGTGTACAAGAAGTGCGTGCGTGGACATTCCGTAAAGGAATGAAAGCACCACAATGTGCTGGAATTATTCATACGGACTTTGAAAAAGGGTTCATCCGTGCAGAAACGGTTGCTTACGATGATTTATTAGAAGCGGGCTCGATGACTGCAGCGAAAGAAGCAGGAAAAGTTCGCCTCGAAGGAAAAGAATATGAAGTGAAAGACGGCGACGTTATGCTGTTCCGCTTCAACGTATAATCCACATAATGTGCATAACATGTCGATAACTTTAGAAAAATACTAAAGTTATCGGCTTTTTTTCATGATTCATCCACATCGTCCACAGCAAACTGTTGATAAACATACAATTTAGGCTCTTTTGAGTCGTCTTCAATAAGGGCGTTTGGTGGATATTTTCGCAGTTTTACATACATTGCAAAATCCCCTGCTGCTCCTCCAATTAATAAAGCAGCTAATACATACAATACCCCGTTTTGCCAATAAAGCCCGAGGAGAGCGGGGATGATACCGGTCATCCAAAATGGGAGTAGCAGTGAAGCGCGCATTGCTCGGTTTGTGAGACGTTGATCCATTGTAGCGTAAGCGACTCCGAGTTCTAGATTTAAACCGAACTGCATCTTTTTCCAAGGGACACCCCCGAATAGTCGAAATCCTAGTAAATGAAAAAATTCATGTAAAACAATGAGTACAATATATCCGAGTATCGTCAGAAAAAACGCTGACCAAGAAACAGAGAAAATCCAAGTACTATACAAAAGATAATCACAGATGGTTAGTAAAATTAACGAACTGAGCGTAATCCATAAGCTTTGCTTTGCTACTTGAGATAAATTGAGTTCAATGACGGCGTCCGGTTGTCGCACATAAACTCCTCCTTAAAAATAAATAATGAAATCAATTGTCACATGAATAAAATCATGGTATAGTAAATTGATGTGAGTATACATATACTTACTCCTTGTCTACATCTATTGTAGACCAAAGTCCATGAGGAGGTGACAAATGATGAAAAAGTACGAAATTATGTACATTATTCGCCCAACAGTTGAAGATGAAGCACGTAAAGCTTTAATCGAGCGTTTTGATGCTGTTTTAACTGGTGAAGGTGCTGAAATCATCGAGTCGAAAGAATGGGGCAAACGCCGCTTAGCTTACGAAATCGATGACTTACGTGAAGGTTACTACCAGCTCGTGACAGCTAACGCTGACGGTGCTGCTATTGAAGAATTCACACGTCTTGCAAACATTAACGAAAATATCATCCGCCACATGGCAGTACGTATCGACGCTTAATTTTGCAAGTTTTCAATAAAATGAAAGGGGCTGTAATCTGATATGATCAACCGTGTTGTACTTGTCGGTCGTTTGACAAAGGATCCTGAATTGAAATATACCCAATCAGGGATTGCGGTAGTCCGTTTTACATTAGCGGTGAATCGCACATTTACAAATCAACAAGGTGAGCGTGAAGCAGACTTTATCAATTGTGTCGCATGGCGCAAACAAGCTGAAAATATCGCAAACTTTTTGAGAAAAGGCAGCTTGGCTGGAGTAGATGGGCGCATTCAAACGAGTAATTTTGACGGAAAAGATGGTCAACGCGTCTTTATGACGGAAGTTGTAGCAGATAGTGTTCAGTTTTTAGAACCACGTAGCGCGACGCAAAATCGTCCGGAATCTGGCGGTCAAGCACCGAACTATGGTGGAGGAGCTCCGAATAACTTCGGTGGTAACCAAAATTATGGTAACCAACATCAGCAAAGCAACTTTAATCAGAATCAACAGCCATCTTTCCAACAACCGAACGAACAAAATTATACGAATACAAATGATAATCCATTCGCATCGAACGATGGTCCAATCGAAGTTACTGACGACGATTTACCATTCTAGTTCAATGTTTGATATGGAGTGAAGGAAGGAGGAGTTTTGCATGGCACCACGTCGCGGAGGTCGTCGTCGTCGTAAAGTATGTTATTTCACTTCAAATAACATCACACACATCGACTATAAAGACACAGACTTACTTAAAAAGTTCATCTCAGAACGCGGTAAAATTTTACCACGTCGCGTAACTGGAACAAGCGCTAAATACCAACGTAAATTGACTACAGCAATTAAACGTGCACGTATTATGGCTTTACTTCCATTCGTTTCTGAAGAGCGTTAATAAGTATTTAAATAAAAGAGCTTTCCCTATGCGGAAAGCTCTTTTTTGTATATTGTGAGAAGCTAGCGAAACCTTTTGATTACAAAATGTGAAACGTGATACAATTGGAGAAGGTATTTTTTGAAAGTTTGGATTGAAGGAGTGTCGTTATGTCATTTACGATTCAGAAGTCAGTGTATTCCATTTTAACATTGTTGCTTGTCGGCATTGTCAGTTACGTCCCTTTATATGGAATGCTTGCACTTCTATTCATTCCTTTCCCTCTTATGCTTATACGTATGAGTAGTAAGAGAAGAGATGGAGTGATTTATTTATTCATATTATCTCTACTTACCATAGTGATCGCCCCGCTTCAATTAGGGATGACGTCTATTGCATTTATGGCAATGGGATATATGATTGGTGAAACTACTTTGTATAAAAAATCGAAGCTTGCTGTATGGAATGCAGCATCGATTACATTATTAGTTGCTCTCGTTGTGCAGTACGTATTATCTGTGCTTATTTTAAATGTAAATGCCATCGAATGGATTCAAGCTTTTTTACATACTCAGGAGCGTCGGGTCATTCAATTATTTACTCCGTTAGATGAAACTGGAGCGATGGAGCAAGCGATTCAATCAGTCTTTTTAATGTACAATTTCAGCTTGCCGACATATGCAATTGTCGGAATTGTGATTGTGGCATTTATTTCTTTAACTATTGCATATTTCTTCGGTAAAAGAGCTGTCGTCGGATTCACATTTCCGCGTTTTCAGCCATTTACATCCATGAAGTTACCGATGATTACCGTCGTATTGTATGGAATATTATTATTGACGTCTTTTTTACAATCGTCAGATCTCGGTTCTACATCTCATTTGATGATTTTAAATGCGATGAACATTTTCCGCATTTTATTTTTATTACAAGGGATTTCATTTATTGTTTATGCATTAAAAAAAGTACAATTGCCGATGATTTTAATTGTTTTATCCGGAATAGTTGCTGTATTTTTCAATTCTATTACGGTGATTATTGGAATATTAGACACAGGAATTCAATTGAGAGGTTGGGTTGATCGCAAAATCGGAAAATAAGAGGAGATGATACTATGAACTCGCAATTTCGAAAACGATTGATCCGCTATCCGCTCGCAGCACTGACTTTATTAGGGGTCATTGCAGCGATTGCGCTATTTACTTTCCATTTTTGGATTGGATTTATTTACACTGTCTTATTCGTCGTGTTGATAGGTGTAATTTGGCGAGTAGAGGAGCAAGATTATTTAGAGACGGAAGAGAAGATTCAATCGATTTCTTATCGAATGAAACGAGTCGGAGAAGAAGCTTTATTGCAAATGCCAATTGGAATTGTTTTATTAGATGAACAAAATGATGTCGAGTGGGCGAATAGTTATGCCAGCCAAATATTCGAGATGGAATCTTTAATTGGCAAATCGTTAGAACAAGAAGTGAAACCTTTATGGAATATCATTCAAAAAGAACAGGTCGAAGCGCGTCAAATATTAATTGGTGAGCGTTACTTCGATATCGAATATAGGCAAGAAGATCGTTTATTTTATATTTTTGATGTGACGCAATGTCGAGAAGTGGAATCGCGTTACGAAGCAGAGCAAACAGTTCTTGGCATTTTATTGATTGATAACTATGAAGAGCTAGCCCAACGTATGGATGATCAAACGAAAAGTCAGATGAATTCCCATGTCACATCATTGTTAAACGAATGGGCACAACAACATCATATTTTCATGAAACGCATTGCTTCAGATCGTTTCTTTTTAGTTTTAAATGAGCGAATTTTAACAGAATTAGAAGAATCGAAATTTACGATTTTAGATGATATTCGAGAGAAGACAAAAGAAGAATCTGCAGGATTGACGCTCAGTATTGGAATTGGTACGGGAGAGTCTACTTTAATAGAGTTAGGAGAATTAGCTCAATCGAGTTTAGACCTCGTCCTTGGACGCGGCGGAGACCAAGTGGCTATCAAAAATACAGATGGAAAGCTAAAGTTTTTCGGCGGGAAAACGAATCCAGTCGAAAAACGTACCCGAGTGCGTGCTAGAGTTATCTCGCATGCGTTACGCGATTTAATTCAAGGAAGTGATCAAGTATTCGTCATGGGTCATAAAATGCCGGATATGGACGCGATCGGAGCTGCAATCGGTGTTCGTAAAATGGCACGTATGAATAATATTAAAGGATACGTCGTCATCGATTTTAATCAATTAGATGCAAGTGTGCTCCGTCTTATGAAAGAGATAGAAAAGGATGAAGAGTTGTATGCTCATTTTATCGATCCTGATACGGCATTATCCATGATGACAGAGCGTTCTTTACTGACGATTGTCGATACGCACAAACCGAGTTTAGTCATTGATGAACGAGTGCTTCAAAAAGCAGATAAAATTGTACTCATTGATCATCACCGTCGCGGCGAAGATTTCATTGATGATGCGATGCTTGTCTACATGGAACCTTATGCATCGTCAACAGCTGAACTTGTGACAGAATTAATTGAATATCAACCGAAGCATGAGCGACTGACGATGTTAGAAGCGACTGCGATGCTGGCGGGTATTGTCGTCGATACGAAAAGCTTTACATTGCGGACCGGTTCGAGAACGTTTGAAGCAGCTTCTTATTTGCGAATGAACGGTGCTGACACGATTCTCGTTCAACGATTATTAAAAGAAGACATCGATACGTATGTGAAACGTGCTAAACTAATTGAGAAAGTACAAGTGACAGAAGAAGGCGTTGCGATTGTAGCAGGAGAGCCTGATGTCATTTATGGACCGGTGCTCATTGCTCAAACTGCAGACATTTTACTGTCCATGCTAGGTGTCGTAGCATCGTTTGTGATCGCAGCGCGAGAAGATGGTAAAATAGGAATTAGTGCACGATCTCTCGGAGATGTAAACGTTCAAGTCGTAATGGAGAAGCTCGGAGGAGGCGGCCATTTAACGAATGCCGCTTGCCAATTAGCAGTGGACTCTGTCGAAGAAGCAGAGCGTTTATTACGAGAAGCATTAATGGAAACTGACGAAGGAGGAAATGAATCATGAAAGTAATTTTTACACAGGATGTTAAAGGAAAAGGTAAAAAAGGTGAAGTGAAAGAGGTGTCACCAGGATATGCACAAAACTTTTTATTAAAAAATAATTTGGCAGTGGAAGCAACACCACAAAACTTAGCGCGTCTAGAAGGTCAAAAAAAGCGTGCACAAAAAGACGCGGCAGAAGAATTAAAAGAAGCGCAACAGTTGAAAGCGGTACTGGATGAGACGACTGTTGAAATGAAAGCGAAGTCTGGTGAAGGTGGCCGTTTATTCGGTTCTATCACGACGAAACAAATTGCAGAAGCATTGAAAAAACAAAAAGATATTAAAGTGGACCGTCGTAAAATGGAATTGCCTGATGCGATTCGTGCTTTAGGTTATACGAATGTGCCAATTAAATTACATCCAGAAGTAACAGCGACGATGAAAGTGCATGTTACAGAAGAATAGACAGAGGAGTGACGGTTCATGGATCCATTAGATCGTATTCCACCCCATAACAATGAAGCGGAACAATCGATACTCGGTGCGATTTTTTTGGAGCCGGAAACGTTAATTACAGCATCTGAAATCATTATGCCGGTTGACTTCTACAAAGTAGCCCATCAAAAAATATTCGAAACGATGTTAGTGTTAAACGATCGTGGAGAACCGATTGATCTCGTTACTTTAACTGAAGAATTAAAAGCGGCGAATGAGTTAGAAAACGTAGGCGGGCTCAGTTATTTAGGAGAGCTCGCCTCTACTGTTCCTACCGCGGCCAATATCGATTATTACGCGCGTATTGTGGAAGAGAAATCATTGCTTCGCAAGTTGATTCGTGTCGCGACGACGATTATCGACGATGGGTATACACGAGAAGACGAAGTAGAAGAAGTGCTCGCAGAAGCAGAACGTAAAATGATGGAAGTATCAAGTCGGAAAAATGCAGGAGATTTTAAACCGATTGCGGACGTTCTGGTTGACACGTTCGAAAATATTGAACGATTGCATAACCAAAAAGGTGATGTGACAGGAATTCCGACAGGATTTACTGATTTAGACCGTATTACAGCAGGATTTCAGCGCAATGATTTAATTATCGTAGCAGCTCGTCCTTCTGTCGGGAAAACAGCCTTTGCACTCAACGTTGCTCAAAACGTTGCGACAAAAACAGAAGAAAATGTGGCGATTTTCAGTTTGGAAATGGGAGCCGATCAACTCGTCATGCGTATGCTTTGTGCGGAAGGGAATATTGATGCACAAGCTTTACGTACAGGAGATTTAGAAGATGAAGATTGGAAAAAGCTTTCCCTCGCTATCGGGACGCTATCAAATGCTGGAATTTTCATCGACGATTCTCCTGGAGTGCGCGTCAACGAAATTCGTTCGAAATGTCGTCGGTTAAAACAAGAACATGGCCTCGGAATGATAGTCATCGACTATTTGCAACTCATTATGGGGAGCGGTCGTTCAGGTGAAAACAGACAACAAGAAGTTTCGGAGATTTCACGTTCTTTAAAGGCGTTAGCACGTGAATTAGAAGTGCCAGTCATCGCATTATCACAGTTATCACGTGGCGTCGAGCAACGGCAAGATAAGCGCCCGATGATGTCCGACCTTCGGGAGTCTGGGAGTATTGAGCAAGACGCAGACATCGTCAGCTTCTTATATCGTGAAGATTACTACGATAAAGAAACAGAGAATAAAAATTTAATTGAGATTATTATTGCAAAACAGCGTAACGGTCCTACAGGTACGGTGACGCTCGCTTTTGCGAAGGAATATAATAAGTTTTTGAATGTCGATTGGAGCCAACAACCTCCACCGAGTCAATTTTAAAAGCCTTTCGTCTATTAATAGGACGAAAGGCTTTTAATTTTATGGGAATTTAAGGGAGTAATACTACATTATCATTACAAATCGTTTACAAACGATGAAATGTTAAAAAAATATGATACTTTTATAAAGGTGTCATTTGAAGAACAATGATGGAGGGTATACAAACTATGAAAGAACAACGTCGTAATTGGAAGAAAACGATTCGCAATGGTGCATTAGTTGTTGCATTACTCGTAGCAGCACCAATTACTGCAAATTTAACAGCAGCATCAGAACAGGAAGAATTACAATCCATTCAACATATATATATTAACGATCAATACATCGGAAAAGTATCTGGTGAAAAATTTATTGAAGAAACGAAAGAGCAATTAATTAACGAAGCGAGTGAAAAAAACTCAGAATTACACTACGTCATCAAAGATGATGTGAAAATCGTTCCAGAAATGACTTTCACAGGAAAAGCGAACAATAAAGAATTAGCGGAAGACTTACGTGATGCTTTCACAGTAGAGGCACAAGCACATGTCGTGAAGCTAGATGATTACCGCGCAATGTTCGTAAAAGATGAAGCACAATTACAACGTGTTTTACATAAGATGAAATTGGATTATGTATCAGAAGAAGATTTGAAAAAGCTTGAGCAAGGTGAGGAGATTGAATTAAATGAGCAAAGCTTTACACTCGTTAATTTAAATTTTTCACATCAAATCGTGACAGAACCAGCAACGACAACTCCGACGCGTGTCGTTTCGGATGAAGAATTGTATGAGCAATTAAAAAATGGTGTCGCTCAACAAACATATGTCGTTCAAGATGAGACGACATGGGAAGCAGTCGCTGAAAAACATGATTTAACAGCGGCACATTTACAATCGATGAATCCATCGAAAGAAGTAACACAAGGAACAGAGCTTATTATCCAACGTCATTCACCGAAAGTAACAGTAGAACAAGTGTATGAAATGAAAGAAAAAGTAGACATTCCTTTTGAAAAAGTGAAAGAGAATGATGCGACAATTTTAAAAGGTGAAGAGAAAGTAGCTCAACAAGGTAAAAATGGGGTTCAAATGAATGTTAATCGTGTACGTAAATCGAATGGTGAACGTGTAGGAACGAGTATCGCTAACGAAGAAATCGTAACAGAACCTGTTCCAGAAATTACGAAAGTAGGAACGAAAGAAATTCCTTCACGTGGAACAGGAACTTTCGCTTGGCCAGCAGTAGGTGGCTACATTTCAAGCGGCATGGGTTATCGTTGGGGACGTATGCATGAAGGAATTGATATTGCACGTCCATCGAATCATTCAATTTTAGCAGCCGATAATGGAACCGTTAAAACAGCAACTGGACATCCGACATACGGTAATTATATTGTGATTACCCATAATAACGGATATGAAACATTGTATGGCCATTTATCATCGATTCAGGTTCGACTGGGACAAGTCGTTTCAAAAGGAACGAAAATTGGTGTGATGGGATCGACTGGACGCTCGACAGGTGTTCATTTACATTTTGAAGTACGAAAAAATGGAGCGCTCGTCAATCCATTATCTGTATTACGTTAAAAATTGAGAGAATGAGGTGATGATATCATCTTATTCTCTTTTTATTTCCCAGAAAATAAAAGGCGTTCTCGTGCGAAATATGTCAAAAAGTGATAAAGTGAAAAGATAGAACAGTTATCGAAGAAAGGAAATAATACAATGCAAGATAAAAAAATATTGGTCGTCGATGACGAAAAGCCAATCGCAGATATATTAGAGTTCAATTTAAAAAAAGAAGGGTTTCAAGTGTTTTGTGCATATGATGGTGAAGAGGCACTACAAAAAGTGGAAGAAGTTCAACCAGATATTATGTTGCTAGATATTATGTTACCTAAGCGAGATGGGATGGAAGTTTGTCGCGAAGTACGTAAAACGCATGATTTTCCAATCATTATGTTAACAGCGAAAGACTCTGAGATTGATAAAGTACTAGGTTTGGAACTTGGAGCGGACGATTATGTAACAAAGCCTTTTGGAACGCGCGAACTGATTGCCCGTGTAAAGGCGAATTTACGTCGTCAAATGAAAGCTGAAACAGAAGAAGTTGAGGAAGAAACGAATGAAATTGTAGTCGGTGCTTTAACAATTCAGCCAGATGCTTATACAGTAATGAAGCGTGGAGAAACAATCGAATTAACACATCGTGAATTTGAATTGCTTTATTATTTAGCGAAACAAATCGGCCAAGTATTGACGCGTGAACATTTATTGCAGACCGTGTGGGGATATGATTACTTTGGAGATGTGCGGACAGTGGACGTAACGATTCGTCGTTTGAGAGAAAAAATTGAAGATACACCAAGTCATCCGACGTGGATTGTGACACGTCGAGGAGTAGGTTATTACTTACGCGATCCAGAACAGGAGTAAAACATGCGCAAAGTGACATTTTTCCGCTCGATTCATGTGAAGTTTGTTTTAATTTACATTTTGCTCATTTTAATCGCTTTGCAAATTATCGGTTTATACTTTGCAAAAGAATTAGAACAGACGCTGAAACGTAATTTTACGACTTCAATTGAAGATCGAGTGAACTTAATTGAATTTAGTGTTCGGGAGGAAATGCTCCGAGAACGAACAGAAAACGACCCAACGTTAGAACAAAGCTTGCGGGTCGTTCTTTCGAGTTTTACGTCAGAAGATATGAATGAAATACGCGTTATTGATTCAAAATACCGGATTGTTGCAACGTCCGCTTTAGACAATCAATCCATCGTCGGTCAACGTTCGACTGATGACACATTGAAACGTTCGATTACGTCTGAAACACCTTCTAAAATTGTGCTTGATCCGACTCTTGGAAAACGTGTGCTCGTCCAAACCCGACAAATTGTTGTAGGGGATGAAGTGATCGGTTCTTTATATGTCGAGTCCAATATTGAAAAGGTATATAAACAAATCGATGAAATCAACCGGATTTTAGCAGTAGGGGCAGCTGTTTCATTATCGATTACACTCATTATTGGAATATTTATTGCGCGCACCATTACACGCCCGATTTCAGATATGCGAAAGCAAGCGCAAGCGATGGCAAAAGGTAATTTCTCCCGCAAAGTAAAAGTGTATGGAAATGATGAGATGGGACAATTAGCGATCGCTTTTAACCATTTAACTAACCAGTTACAAGAGTCTCAATCGACAACGGAAAGTGAACGGCGTAAATTAGCCTCTGTCTTATCGAATATGACCGATGGTGTCATTGCGACAGACCGTAAAGGCCGAGTCAGTTTAATTAATGATTCAGCTTTGGATATGTTGCGCACGACTCGAGAGCTCGTATTGAACCGTCCGATTACAAGTGTGCTCAGTTTAGAAAAAGAATACACATTTGAAGATTTAATCGATTTGAAAGAGTCATTATCTCTCGATTTCAGTACGGAAGAAGAACCGTACATTTTGCGTGCAGCGTTTTCAGTCACGCAAAGAGAAACGGGTTATGTTACAGGATTGATTGCGGTCATGCATGACAATACTGAACAAGAAAAAATTGATATGGAGCGTCGAGAATTCGTTTCGAATGTCTCTCATGAGTTACGTACGCCGTTGACGACAATGCGTAGCTATTTAGACGCGCTTGCAGAAGGCGCATGGCAAAATGAAGAAATCGCTCCGAAATTTTTACATGTGACGCAAACGGAGACGGAACGAATGATTCGTCTCGTCAATGATCTTTTAAAATTGTCTCGCATGGATAGTGAAGAATACGAATTGAATCGAGAGTTTGTTGATTTTAATAAGTTTTTCAGTGCGATTATCGAGCGTTTTGAATTTTCAAAGTCTCAAAGTGTTCAGTTCCAACGTCAGTTTGCAGATGAATCACTATTTGTAGAAATTGATCCAGATAAAATGACACAAGTGATTGATAATATTATTTCTAATGCTTTAAAATACTCACCAGATGGGGGTACAGTTCGTTTCGGCATTGAAAAAGCCGAGGATGATATACTCGTATCGATAGCAGATGAAGGAATGGGGATTCCGCAAGATATGGTAAAACGTATCTTTGACCGCTTTTACCGAGCAGATCGTGCACGTTCGCGCGCGATGGGTGGAACGGGTCTTGGTTTAGCGATTGCGAAAGAAATGATTCAAGCGCATGGTGGTACGATCTGGGCAGAAAGCGAAGAAGGCAAAGGGACGACAATATTTTTCACATTACCTTTGGAGCAACATGAGGACGGTGAATGGGATTGAAATATATTGAGACAATTAAATCGGTCTTACTGTTCGTTTTAGTTATGATCAGCGTAGCACTTACTTTTACAATTTGGACATATACACCGAACCATGAAACGCTTGATTCTGCGAAGACGATTGATATTTCCATTGCTGAGAAGAAAAAAGTGGAACAATTAATTACGCCGTATAAAGCCATTTATCGCAATGACGTATTGCGTGGAACTCATGAAGAAGTGCGCCTAAACGAATTGTTTGAAGAGATGAAAGATTGGTCGATTCGAGATTTAACGTTAGAGCGTGAACAGTTTACGAAAGAGCGAGTCGATGAATTAATGAATGCAGACCAATCGCTTTTATTATATTATTTTGGTGAAGTTCCTTTCCGTATTTTTGAAAATGTTATTCCTGTTCAAGATGGAAATATACCAGAAGGCACGTTTGATCGGCTTGTCGTGACGAGACTAGCCGATCAAATAGAAATGCACTTCATTAATCGGAAACATGAATATTATTACACTTCTACAGTGAGCGTGCCTCAATTAAAACGAACAGAAGACTTCTTTTTAACATGGGCAAATGAGCTAGACGTATATGAAAAAGTATTAGGAAATACGATTGCGTATTTAGCGATTCCACAAAATAAACTTACAATCAATCAAAATATGTATTATCAAGAAGAAATTACACCGACACGCTTCCGCGATGCTTTATTTTCTGATCCGAATGCGGTACGCCGAAGTCAAATTGGAACCGTTCAGGAAGAATATGCGGACAATCATGCTTTGATGACCATCGATATGCAGACGAAACAATTAAATTATGTATATCCTTCTGCGGAAAGTAATGAAATTTCGATTCCGTCCGAATTGTTGTATCAATCAATCGATTTCATTAATGAGCATGGAGGATGGACGGATGATTATCGTTACGTGTACATGAATCCCATTACGCGCTATACTCGTTTTAAATTATTCGTTGAAGGTTTACCTGTTCATAGTGAAACGAAAGTATCGACAGAAATTGTGCAACAGTATGGAGACGGCCGTGTATTCCGTTATACCCGTCCTTACTATACATTTGATGCGACATTGTTAATCGAACGGAACTTAATTACTTTGCCATCAGGAGTGGAAGTGATTGAACATATGAAACGTAATCCTTCTGTAAATTTAGAAACGATCGAGGATGTGATTGTCGGATATATTATGCAACCAGACTTTGATAATCGTCTCTTTAAGTTAATTCCTGCTTGGTTTTACAGTGTAAATGGTGTTTGGCATCACTATGATTTAGAAGAGACAGGAGTGGCACGTTATGGATTGGGGTAAAACGAAAACTATTTTTATTATCGTCTTTTCCATCGTGAATATCTTTTTGTATTCTTTGTATGTCAATCAACAAGATCAAGTGAAAAATGTCGAAGTGCTTGGCTCGGTTTCTGTCGCAGAAACATTAAAACTTGATAATATTACGTATGATGCCTTGCCTCAAGGGGAGTTTGATTCTTCCTATATATCTGCCAACATCGTGAAGTTCACGGAAGAGATTACCTCACAATTAAAAGGCCAAACGCCAACGATTCAAGAGGACACGACATTGCGTTCTTCATTGGAAAAGCCATATGCTATTTTTAATGCAGCAGGAAAACTTCACCAAGTAGAAGAGTTTTTGGAGAAGTATGTATATTGGGGAGAACAATATACCGTTTGGGAAGTAGATGAGGAGAATCATACCATTCTATTATTTCAACAAGTGTTTGATGAACCGATTTATTACAGCCCGAGTGCCCAATTAAAATTGTATTACAATCGAGATGGTGAAGTGTACCGTTATGAACAACGCATGCTCGATGCATTCGTTAGTTTTAATCGTAAAAAAGATTTAGTGACGCCTTTTGAAGCGATTAGTTCTTTATCGACGAGAGGTCAACTTCGTCCAAACTCCACAATAAAACAAGTGAAATTAGGCTATTCGACGCTTGTTCAGTTTACGGAAAATCAAGTGTTTGCGCCGACTTGGCAAGTTGAAGTAGAGCTCGAAGATGGAGTGATTGAAAATTATTTCGTCAATGCCATTGAAGGAAAAGTTGTCGACTTAAAGCAAGAAAAATTAATAGAGGAGTGACGAAATGCAGTTTAGTGTGTTAGCGAGTGGGAGTACTGGAAATTCGCTCTATGTCGAACATGAAGGCAAAGGTTATTTAATCGATGCTGGACTTAGCGCCAAACGAATGACAGAACAACTCACCGCAATCGGTCGCTCTATTGAAGATGTAGAAGCGGTCTTTGTGACGCATGAACATAGCGACCATATTAAAGGAGTCGGTGTGCTCGCACGTAAACATAAATTACCGATTTATGCGAATGAAAAGACGTGGGCTGCGATGAGTAAATCAATCGGGCAAGTCCCGTCAGATTTACAATACAATTTCAAAATGGAAAGCGTCGAATCATTCGGAGGGCTTCAAATTGAATCATTTGGCGTCTCCCATGACGCCGCAGACCCGATGTTTTATGCGATGCATGCGAATGATCGGAAACTCGCTATCATTACGGATACAGGTTATGTGAGCGACCGTATGAAAGGCATTATTCAAGCAGCGGACGCATTCGTCTTTGAATCGAATCATGATGTCGGTATGTTGCAAATGTGTCGCTACCCGTGGTCAGTGAAACATCGAATTTTAAGCGATGTCGGCCACGTATCAAATGAAGATGCAGCAGTGGCGATGAGCGATGTCATCGGAGATAAAGAAACGAAAATCTTTTTAGCGCATTTAAGTAAAGATAATAATATGAAAGAATTAGCTCGCATGACCGTATCTCAAATATTGCAGTCTTTTGATGTCCCCGTCGATCATCAAGTACAATTATTTGATACGGATCCGGATATTCCGACAAAATTAATGAATGTATAAAGAGTTATCCACAGTACATCGTTTTGTAATGAAAATTTACAAAACGATGTTTTTTTGTTGGAAAGAAAGTAAATGTGGATAACTCAAGCGAATTGTGGATAATTAATAAGATGAATTATCAGATGATTTAAAATCGTTGTACAGCTTGATATGTCTTGCTTGAATCGATAAAATGGAAAAGGAATAAAGAAAGTAATTTTCAAAAAATGAAAAAGTTATCCACAATATTAAAGACATTTACAAAACCCATACATATAGTGGCGAACATACATTCATCCACAATATGTAGATAACTTGTGGATAAGTGGAGGAAAAAACATTATGCAAATGACAATCATCTCAGTCGGAAAGTTAAAAGAAAAGTATTTGAAGTTAGGAATCGCTGAATTTGAAAAAAGACTGCAGGCATATACGAAGATGAAAATGATTGAAGTACCCGATGAAAAAGCGCCAGAACAATTGAGTGAAAGTGAAATGGAATTAGTGAAGAAAAAAGAAGGAGAGCGCATTTTAGCGAAAATCGGTGCACAAGAATACGTCATCGCGCTCGACTTGCAAGGAAAGATGTGGACGAGCGAACAACTCTCTTCTGAAATCGAATCACTCATGACGTATGGCAATAGTAAAATTACGTTTATTATCGGAGGATCCCTCGGCATACACGAAGACGTATTAAAGCGAGCAGACGCAAAGCTCAGCTTCTCCAAAATGACATTCCCTCACCAACTCATGCGCCTCATTTTAGTCGAACAAATCTACCGCGCGTTCCGCATCATGAACGGAGAACCGTATCATAAATAATAATGATCAGCACGTGGTATGTTATGATTAACTTCGTAAAAAAGGAGTGTATTAAATGAAGAATTGTCAATTTATGATTTTAGCAATCGTCATGAGTGTATTACTCGGCGCTTGTTCGTCTTCGAACGGCACGAAAGTTGGAAGTAGCGGAAAGACGGAGCAATACGTTGAATATTATGGCACGTACGAGAAAGTATCAGAAGGAGAGTTAGAAGGGAACTATTTTGAAGATTACGAAGCGGTTCCGTTAGAAGATTATACGGGATCAAAGACGATTACATTAAAGAGCAATGGTACATATGAGTCTTATAACCGTCATTACTATAGCGATACGGGAGAGTTGTATCGTGAAGTGACGCGAAAATATCAATATCAATTTAAAGACAATCAAATTTTACGTGAACGAAACCTTGACGAAACGAATTATAAAGCGTTCAAAAAATTGTATTACAATGACAATGGCGATTTTGCAAAGTCAGAACGTGATCAATATGACGAATATGATTTAGTGAAAGAAGAAGAGGATTATGCTTTGTTCGATGTCACGACTTTTGAAGTGAATGATGAAGAAAGTGTTGAGCATGATGGTCCTGATAATCATTTAGAATATGACTTTATTAACGTAGAAGGCCAATTGATTTCAGTCAATTATTATAAAGATGACGATCAAACGAAGGTTTCTATTTATAAAAAAATCGATTAACTCTTAGTATTTGTTAATGAAATGTAAAAGGTTCAATTATTATTTTAGACTTTTGAGAAATAAGAATGAAATTGTTTAAATAAGCATATCTCGCGATAAAACGATGTAAAAAAAGGTTGAGATTATTTTTACCATACTATTCTAAAACATATTGCCATAATTGATTGTGAAAAGTTGATCATTCTCGTAACTTCTTTGTATGAAATATGTTAAACTATTGGATAGGTTATACAATTCCAGAAGAACCCGTGAGCGAATAGGAATGTGCATTTTTTTCGGATTCTTTTGAGTATCGATAAAAAAGTAAGGAAGGTAAAGATGACTAATCAACAGATGAATACAGACGTTATTTTAATCGGCGCTGGTGTCATGAGTGCTACATTAGGAACTCTTTTAAAGCAACTCGCACCAGAATGGAACATCACAGTATTTGAGAAGCTAGACGCTGCAGGAGAAGAAAGTTCACATGAATTAAATAACGCTGGGACAGGGCACGCTGCATTATGTGAGTTGAACTACACGAAGGAATTAGAAGATGGTTCAATCGATATGAGCAAAGCTATTTCAGTGAACGAACAATTCCAAGTGTCTCGTCAATTTTGGTCTTACTTAGTTGAACAAGGTCTTATCAAAAATCCAGAAGATTTTATTATGCCACTTCCTCACGTTAGCTATGTTCAAGGGGAAGACAATGTCCGTTTCTTGAAAAATCGTTATGAAACGATGATTCAAAATCCACTCTTTAAAGGGATGGAATTTTCGGATGACCTTGAAAAATTAAAAGAATGGCTTCCATTGATGATGGAAAACCGTACAGCAAGTGAACCGCTCGCTGCGACAAAAATTGATATCGGAACAGATGTTAACTTTGGGTCACTGACACGTATGATGTTCGATAATCTTGAGCAGCAAGGTGTAGACGTTGAATATAATCACGTCGTTGAAGATATTACACGCCGTCCAGACGGTCGTTGGGACTTAAAGATTTTAGATACGAAAAACAATATTCGTAAATTCCAATCAGCGAAATTCCTCTTTATCGGTGGTGGCGGCGGAAGCTTACCATTACTTCAGAAGACAGGTATTCCGGAAAGTAAACAAATCGGAGGCTTCCCAATTAGCGGAATCTTCATGGTTTGTAACAATCCAGAAATCGTTGAAAAGCATAATGCAAAAGTGTACGGAAAAGCAGCGGTTGGTGCGCCTCCGATGTCCGTTCCACACTTAGACACACGCTATATCGATAAAGAAAAGTCATTATTATTCGGACCGTTCGCAGGTTTCTCACCGAAGTTCTTAAAAACAGGATCGAATATGGACTTATTCGGCTCTGTTAAACCGAACAACTTAGTAACGATGCTTGCATGTGGTGCTAAAAATATGGGCTTGACGAAATATTTAGTCGAACAATTAGCGCAATCGAAAGAACAACGTATGGAAGAATTACGTTCATTCATTCCAGATGCGAAAGAAGAAGATTGGGAATTAATCGTTGCGGGTCAACGTGTCCAAGTCATTAAAGATACACCTGAAGAAAAAGGTAAGCTCCAATTCGGTACGGAAGTTGTGACGGATGAAGCAGGAACAGTTGCGGCATTACTCGGTGCTTCACCAGGTGCTTCAACAGCCGTTCACGTCATGCTTGATGTGATGAACCGTTGCTTCCCAGAAGAAATGCAAGAGTGGGAACCGAAAATTAAAGAAATGATTCCATCCTATGGTGTCGCACTTTCTGAAAACCCAGAGTTATTTAAAGAAGTGCATGAAGCGACATCAAAATCATTAAAATTAACGAAATAAAACGAAAGGCTGTCTCCTAAAAGAGACGGTCTTTTTTTCCCTAGGAGGTTAAAGAGATGAAGTGGACATCGAGTTACCGTATGTTACCCCGGATGTTTTATCAAGATGTGTTACCGAGTGTAGCGAAGGACCCTTCTTTCGTGTTGTGGAATGAGTCGCTCGCTGAACAATTACAACTAACCGATTGGCACGATGAAACAGGCCTTTTAAAGTTGAGTGGTGCGCAGTTAGATGATTGCTGGGAACCTCTTGCACAAGCGTATATGGGCCATCAGTTCGGTCATTTAACGATGCTTGGCGATGGTCGTGCAATCTTGTTAGGAGAGCTTGAAACAGAACGCGGTGTTGTGGATCTTCAGTTAAAAGGAAGCGGTCAAACTCCTTTTTCAAGACGGGGCGATGGACGAGCAGGACTCGGTCCGATGTTGCGTGAATATGTGATGAGCGAAGCCCTTTTCTATTTAAACATTTCCACAACACGTAGTTTAGCAGTCATTGAAACGGGAGAGACAGTGTGGCGCGAACGCCCTCATCGAGGAGCACTCGTCGTCAGAGTAGCAAGTAGCCATTTGCGAGTCGGAACGTTCCAATATGCTTATCATTACGGAACGAGTGAAGACGTGAAAGCTTTAGCAGATTATGCGATTCAAAAACATTATCCACATGTGGATAACGCTGAAAACCGTTACATTTCACTATTTCGTGAAGTGATGAAACGACAAGCGGCGCTCATTGCGAAATGGCAAGCAGTCGGATTTATTCATGGTGTAATGAACACAGACAATATGACGATTAGCGGAGAGACGATCGATTACGGACCATGTGCTTTTATGAATCAATACGATCTGGATACTGTATTTAGTTCGATTGATGTGCAAGGAAGATACGCATACGGTCGCCAACCTCAAATCGGTGGATGGAATTTAGCGAGATTCGTCGAAACCTTATTGCCTTTGTTTGGAGAAGGAGAAGAAGGGCTTGAAATCGCACAACGTGAATTAAATGCGTACGGTTCTTTATTTGAACATTATTGGCTAGAAGAGATGCGAAAGAAACTCGCCTTGCACGAAGGAGAAGAAGCATTACTCGATGAATTATTTGTCTGTATGCGCCGTGAACAGCGCGATTGGACGGAAACATTCCGTGATTTAACAGTGGAAAACGAAGAATGTTTACAATTAGAGTGTTCTAAAGAGATGAAAGATTGGTACGTGAAATGGAAACAGACGACAGAGGGAAGAGAACAGGAGCTTCAAAAAATGCAAGAAGTGAATCCTGCTTTTATTCCGCGCAATCATCTCGTCGATCAAGCGATTGAACGGATGGAATTGACGAACGACCGCACGTTGTTAGAACGCTTGCTTCGATTCAGTCGAGAACCTTTCGCATATACAGAAGAGCAATTGGCATACCGATTACCAGAAGAAGAAAAAACGAGAATGCATCAAACTTTTTGTGGGACGTAAAAAAACGACTAGTTTCTAGTCGTTTTTCTTTTGGACGATAAATCCAAGATGACGGCCGCATTGACGGTTCTGCCGATAAGAAAAAGCATTTGACGTATCGAATGTGCAACGCTCGTCGAAGTGGAGATGATGTGCTGGAATGCCAGATTGGATAAGCTGTTGTTGAACGACTCCACGCGTATCGATATGCCACTTTTTCGTTTCTTCTTTAAAATGAATAAATGGTAAAGCATCATCGAGTTTTGCGAATTTCTCGTATACATCGCGGTCAACTTCGAAATTGTGTTGCTGGATGGAAGGGCCGACGAATACGTGAAAGTCTTCTATACTACGTCGTTCATTATTTTGAATCGTTGCAAATGTTGTGCCGACGATGTTTTGAAGTGTACCTTGCCAACCTGAGTGAATGGCACCAATGATATGATCTCGTTCGTTGTAAAAGAGGAGTGGAATGCAATCGGCGACAAAGGTGGAAAGAACGATATCGAATTCAGTCGTATAAAGTGCATCCGTACTTGGAATTCCTTCTTCATAACAAAAAGCGCCACGACCTGCATCTTCGTATGTCACTTTATGAACATTCGCACTGTGCGTTTGTTGGGCACAAACGAATTGTTCAAGCGGATATTGAATCGCTTCAGCTAATGTTTGCCGATTTTTTATAATATCCACATGTGGATGACCCGTATGAAGTGCCATTGAAAAATGACTCGGCTTTGTGTCATCTTTCATCGTCCATCCTGCTATAATAGAGTCTCTCTTTTTCCATTCAATCATAAGCTCACCTCGAATAGTATATTTGAAAAGTAAATATAAAATCTGTACCAATACAGAAAGTATAACAAAAAAATCGCAAACGACGAAATCGTTTGCGAACGAATATTAATGTGTGAAGTTATCGAAATATCCTTGAATGTAGACGATTGGTGTCCCTTTATCTCCACTGCCGGAAGTAAGGTCAGAGAGAGAACCGATTAAATCAGTTAAACGACGAGGTGTCGTTCCTTGAGCTTCAATCGCACCTGTTAAATCTTCGTCTTTATTTTGAATAAATTCGTGTAAAGCTTCATTTAAAGCATCGCCTTCTAAATGAGCGAAGTTGTTATCGGCTAAATATTTAAGCTTCACTTCATTCGGTTTTCCTTCAAGACCTGCTGTGAAAGCAGGAGAAACGACTGGATCAGCGAGCTCCCAAATTTTCCCCGCAGGGTCTTTAAATGCTCCATCTCCATAAACCATCACTTCGACTTGTTTGCCAGTCGCTTCTTTCAACATCTTTTGAATGTTGTCGACGACTGGTTGGCAGTCGCGTGGGAATAATTTCAAACCATCATCTGTCGATTTGTTCGATCCGAGTAAGCCGAACTGTTCGTTATAGCCACTGCCGTCAACAGACTGTGCTAAAATATCATCCAATGTGTGTACGAGTTCAGCACCATTATCTTCTAAAATGCGCTTCGTACGGAAACGTGTATGAATATCACATGTGAGCACATGCTTCGTATATTTTAAAATTGTTTTTGGTTTTTGAGAGAAAATAATTTCACATTCTGTGCCGTATTCTTCAACGAGCGAACGATAATATTCGATGTAGTCGACGCCAGTGAATGTATGTTTTTGATATCCGAATAATTCACGGAATTCTGCTTCTGTTAAAACGTCTGTCCACGGGTTTACGCCTTTTGCATCTAATTGGTCTAAACTAATCAAATGGTTACCGACTTCATCCGCGGGATAGCTAAGCATGATGACAACTTTTTTAGAACCTTTTGCCACGCCTCGTAAAATGTTCGAAAAGCGGTTACGGCTTAAAATTGGGAAAATAACTCCGATTGTTTCATCTTTAAATTTTGCGTGCACATCTTGTGCAATTTGATCAATTGTTGCGTAATTACCTTGAGCACGAGCGACGATGGATTCCGTAATTGAAACGATGTCGCGATCGCGAATTTCAAACCCTTCCACTTCTGCAGCTTTTAAAACACTGTCGACGACGATTTGTTCAATGTCGTCACCTTCATGAATAATTGGGCAACGGAGACCTCTTGAGACTGTTCCTACTACTCGTTCCATTATAAAATCGCTCCTTCAAATTGAATAAATGACAATTTTGTACACTTGTACTATACCGTACTTTCATGCTATAAGTAAAATTAATATATTCTATAAGTGGTATAAGGAGTGCTTATGATTATTAAGTTAGATCTATATCGTATTTTTTATGAAGTGGGGAAATACGCTAGTTTCTCTAAAGCAGCAGAAGCTCTTTATTTAACGCAACCTGCTGTCAGTCAATCGATTCGTCAATTAGAAGAGCAATTGGAAGTTCGTTTATTTAATCGAACGACAAAAGGAGTTCATTTAACGAAAGAAGGCGAGTTACTGTATGAATATGCGCAATCTGCCATTCACTTATTAGAAGCCGGAGAGCGCAAATTAGACGAATTAAAAGGTGTTGCCTATGGAGAGTTAGCGATTGGTGTAGGGGATGCGATTTCTCGTTATTATTTAATGCCGTATTTAGCGCAGTTTCATCGTTTGTATCCGAATATTAAATTTCGTTTAGAAAATGGTACGACAAATGAATTGAGACAATTGTTAAAGCAAGGAGATTTAGATATTGCCCTTTGCAATTTGCCGATTGAAGATGAACAGTTGGCGATTGTTCCGACGTTTGATGTGCAAGATGTATTCGTATACGGTGAAAAATATCAAAAACTTTTAGAAGGTGTCGTCACGTATGAACAACTAGCGAAACTCCCTTTAATTATGTTGGAAAGGAAATCAAATTCACGCCAATATGTCGAATCGTATTTAAAATTGAAAGGCGTCGATATTGAGCCGGAGTTTGAATTAGGTTCTCATGATTTGCTTTTGCAATTTGCAAAGACGAATTTTGGAGTGGCAGCAGTGACGAGAGAATTTGCGACGGAATATTTCCGAGAAGGAAGTTTACGAGAAGTACAATTAGAAGAACCGATTCCCCAAAGGCAAATCGGGATTTGTTATTTAAATACGGTTGCATTATCTCCAGCAGCGGAACGATTTTACAATATTGTAATACATCCAGTGAGTTAGAACGCCAAAAAAGAAGGGAAAGGAGTATACTAGAAAGAAAGGAATGTGTTTAAAATGAAAAATTTTCATACAGGAGAAGCAACATTTATTTCACATGTACATTTGAATGTAAGCGATTTAACGAAAATGGTTCAATTTTATGAAAATGTAATCGGATTACACGTTTTAGAACAATCTGCCAACACTGCCATGTTAGGGGTAGGAGAAGAAGCATTTTTAACATTACATGCTCCGGAAGCTGTGAAACCGAAACAACATAGGGAAACAGGTTTATATCACTTTGCGATATTAGTGCCGACTGCTCGTGATTTAGGAGTAGTATTGCGCCATTTCATTAACCTTAAAATTCCACTAGGAGCAGCCGATCACATCGTGAGCGAAGCGCTCTATTTATCAGATCCAGAAGGAAACGGGATTGAAATTTATGCAGATATCGATTCGGATATGTGGACGTGGGAAAGTGGCTATGTGACGATGTCGACATTGAAGTTAGACCATGCTCAACTATTGCAGTTAAGTGAAGGAGAAGCGTGGAATGGTTTACCAGAAGGTACGAAAATGGGACACCTCCATTTACATGTTTCACAATTAGAAGATGCGCGTCAATTTTATGAAACGCTCGGTTTTCAAGTCGTTGCTGAGTTACCTACCGCATTATTCATGTCGACAGAAGGTTATCATCATCATATTGCAGTGAATGTATGGAACGGTACGAATATTCCAACTCCTGCATCAGAAACAATCGGATTGCGTGGAGCTGTTATGCAATTTAAAAATAATGAAGCTTTAGAAGAGGCTGTACAGCGTCTAAGAGAAGCTGATTTTTCTGTTTCTACCGCACAGAATGGATATGAAGTGAAAGATCCTTCAGGCAATATGTATTGGTTGAAAGGATAAGAAATAAAACAAAATGGTTGGAGGAAGATATAGATGTCTAGAAAAAGGCTACCGAAGTTACCGCCAATTGAAGAAATTCGAGAAGGAACGTATTTATGGAGTGCAGACGATAAGACGAAAAAAAACGCCAACATTACGAAATATATGAATTGGTTAGGCGAAGAAAAACAACTGAATTTTAAAAGTTATGAGCAATTATGGCAATGGTCTGTCGAAGAGATGGAAGATTTTTGGCAGTCTATTTACGAGTACTTTCCATTTGACCACGAGGAAGCATATGAGTCCGTCATGTCGACGAAGCAAATGCCGAAGACGAAATGGTTTGAAGGAGCGCATGCGAACTATGCGGAACATATTTTAAAAGATGCTGATCTTTCACGAATCGCGATTTATTCGAAGTCGGAAACGAGAACAGATGTCGTCAAAACGTGGAGAGAGTTGACGAATGACGTTTTAAAATTAGCGACGTATTTACGCGAACATGGCATTCGTAAAGGAGATCGTGTCGCAGGCTATTTGCCCAATATTTATGAAGCGGTCGTTTCACTTTTAGCGACAGCGAGTGTCGGAGCCATTTGGACGAGTGTATCTCCTGACTTTGGATTAGAAAGTGCAATGGCGCGCTTCGGACAAGTGAAACCGAAGTTAATTATCGCTGTTGGAGGTTACACATATAAAGGCATTCAGTACGATCGCCGTGAAGAAGTGCGTCAAATGAAAGCTCAGCTCCCATCAGTCGAAGGAATTATTTTCGTCCCATATGTTTTTGCAGCGCCGAAAAATGATTACATTCATTTATGGCCAGAAATTATGAATACGTCTCCGATTGCGCTCGAAGATTTCCAATTTGAACAGATGAAATTTAACGATCAACTTTGGATTTTGTATTCTTCAGGTACGACAGGAAAGCCGAAAGGGATGGTACATACACACGGTGGTATTTTATTGGAAATGTACAAGGCAAATGCTTTCCATCTCGATTTAACGTATCGTGATACGATGTTTTTCTATACGACGACAGGTTGGATGATGTTCAATTTATTGACGAGCAGTTTGTTAATGAAAGGTGCAATCGTTTTATATGATGGTCATGCGGCGTATCCAGATGAGATGAAGATTTGGGATATGGTTCAACAGACGAAGACGACGGTGTTCGGTTCAAGTCCCGCTTACATTCAATTAATGCGTAAACAAAATCAAAAGCCGAATGAAACATATGATTTTGGAAAGCTAAAGACGATTGTATTAAGCGGTTCACCTGCGAGTCCAGAAGTGTACCATTGGCTTTATGACAATGTGAAGCGTGATATGTGGGTGACGTCACAAAGTGGTGGAACAGATATTTGTTCAGCATTTGTAGGAGCTATTCCGACTGAGCCTGTACGCGCAGGCGAAATTCAAGTGCGTGCACTCGGTGCTGCAGTATTTGCGTACGATGAAATGGGTAGACGTATTTATGACGAAGTAGGAGAACTCGTCGTTTTAAATCCGATGCCGTCGATGCCGCTTTATTTATGGGACGATTCAACAGGAGCTCGTTATGAAGCGAGTTATTTCTCTGTTTATCCAAAAGTATGGAGACATGGAGATTTTATTGAAATTATTAAAGAAACAGGATCTATCATTATGCATGGACGTTCAGACTCTACGTTAAATCGTGGAGGTGTTCGAATCGGTACGAGTGAGATTTATCATGCGGTAGAAGCGAATCCTCTCATCGAAGATAGTCTCGTCGTTCACGTCGATATCGGAGACGTGAAGTCATACATGCCACTTTTCATTAAATTGAAAGGTGGAGCACAATGGACAGATGCGGCTACTGACATTTTGAAAGAGCGTATTCAAGAACAGTATACGGCGCGTCATGTGCCAGATATGGTGTACGTCGTGAACGATATCCCGTATACATTAACGGATAAAAAGATGGAAGTCCCCGTGCGTCGGATTTTGTCAGGAGAAGCTATAGAAGAGGTTGCAAACCGTGAAGCGATGCGTAATCCAGATGCATTAGTGCCATATGTTGAATTTTATGAGACAGTCATTAAACCGATGAAGGGATAAAGCGATGTGTGAGAAATGTAAACGACGATTGCAGATGTTAGTAATAGTTTTTACATTAGGATCTTTATTGTTTTTTGGTACATCATTGTTGGAGTGAAAGGAAGGGAGCGGTATTACGATAAGTAATGCCGCATCATACATATGAAAAAAAGAGCATTGACAATCGCTGGTTCTGCTGCACGAGGTGGAGCGGGTATTCAAGCGGATTTAAAAACATTTCAAGAATTAGACGTATATGGGGTGGCGGCGATTACTGCATTCGTAGCGAAGCACCCTGAAACGAATCAAGGTATTTTCCCACAGTCTGTCGAAGCGATTGAAGCACAAATTTATACGATGTTGACGGATATCGGTTGTGACGCATTAAAGACAGGGATGTTATTTACAGAAGAGATTATTGAAGCGGTCGCGTGGCAAATTAATCAAAGTGGCGTCTCATCTATCGTCATTGATCCTGTTATGATTGGTAAAATGGGGTCAAAATTGTTAAAAGACAATGCGATAGAAGCTTTGAAAGCAAATTTATTCCCACAAGCGACAATTATGACACCAAATATGTATGAAGCGGCCTATTTATTAGGTGAGTCACTCGATGCTTTGCAAGAAGAAACAGATTTAATTGACGCAGCTCGTCGACTTCATGCATACGGTTCACAATACGTTTTAGTAAAAGGAGGCCGTCTAGACGGTCCAGCGGTTGATATTTTATACGATGGTCAGTCGTTGTACCGCTATGTCGCTCCTCGTATTGATACGGTTCATACGAATGGAGCAGGGTGCACGTATTCGGCAGCGATTACAGCGGAACTTGCGAAAGGAAAACCGATGAAGGAAGCAGTATTGACAGCGAAACAGTTCATTACAGCAGGTATCGTTCACGCGGTTCCTTATTTAAATGGTCCCGGACCGACCGATCATGCGGCATATCGCAAATTTGGAGAACAAACAGTATACATGGAAGAAATTTTATAAGGAAAAGCCGAATGATGTTTAGGTCATTCGGCTTTTTCGATATGCATCATCGCTTCTGCTTCCATTCCACTCACCGAATAACCTGCTCCTTTTGCGCAAAAAATAGAGCTCGATGTAAAATGGGGATCAGCATTCGCATCGTAATGACTTGCTTCTACTACTTCTTGTTCATTGTGACAATAGTCGAAGTGAGTGACATTGAACCGCAAAGAACCGAGGCCTTTCGTAAACGAATAAAATTGCTCAGGATAACGTAAAAAACAGGCGACGGGAACGACAGCTTTGATAATGAGAGAGGTACCTCTTTGTATAGGTGCTTCACACGTTCCATGCAGTTGTTGAATGTCTGTCATTAATTTTCCGATATGTTGTTCGGGGATTGTGAACTGGATTGTGTACATCGGCTCGAGTAAGCGAACTTTCGCCTTTTCAAGACCTTGACGAACGGCTCGCCACGTCGCTTGTCGAAAATCTCCAGGTGAAGAATGCTCATTGTGTCCACGCCCTGCGATACATGTGATGGAGACATCCGCTAACGGAGCGCCTGTTAAAATACTATGGATCGGCTTTTTTAAAAGTGCATTTCGAATTTCTGTTCGATTTCCACTCGTCATATCATTCGGATGGGTTTCATCACGTACCTCGATACCAGAATTCAAAGGTGCTTGTTTGATGCGTACATGCACTTCTGCATAATGACGGAGTGGCTCGAAATGTCCGTATCCGACTGTACTTCCTTCGATGGTTTCTCGATATAAGACGATGGGTTCACCGAAAGAAATAGAGATTTGAAATCGTTCACGCACGGTTTGTTGTAATGTTTCAAGTTGAATCGGTCCGAGAATATGAATGTACAGTTCGGCGCTCTCTCGTTCCCATAATACTTGTAAAGAATCATCTTCCTCATCTAATCGACGAAAGACTTTCACGAGTTCGTGTTGTGAAGTGGTTTCGGGACCGATGACGCGCGCTCTCAATGTCGGAATAAATGTCGCTTCAACTTGTTTGCGTCCTCCTTGTAAACAGTCATAAACGGATGTGTCACGAGCTCCGAGCAACGCAACGAGTTCTCCTGCTTCCGCTCGTTGAACCGGTTGAAATCCAGCACCTCGATATGACCGCAATTGAGTAATCTTAACTCGTTCATCTCCGATAATCACTTCATCGCGTACTGCTAATGAGCCGGATTGTAATTTAATAAACGTGTTTTTTTGCCCTTGTTCGTCATAACGTATTTTATAGACGAATCCTGTCGCTTCGCCTTCTTCGTCGTAGGAAGTGGGGGAATTTGTGTGAAAAAAGTCGAAGAAGGGAAGAATGCCCTCGTCATGAAGGGCAGATCCTGAACCATAAAATAGTGTACTTTGATGTTGAATGGATTGCCGAACCGCATCATGTAAAGACAGGGTATCGTTAAAAAACGCTTCGATTAACGCTTCATTCGCTTCTACCAATTGCTCCACGATGTCGTCGTTGAAAGCTTGTTCATATGAGATGAGTGGTCGTTGTAATCGGCTGCTTGCTTCAGTACAGACCGTTTCAAAGTCCGCGTGTAGTTGATCCATTTTATTAAAGAAAATAAATGTCGGAATATGGTATTGTTGTAATAGTTCCCAAATGCTTTCGGTATGGCCTTGAACACCATCAGGAGCACTAATGATTAAAATCGCATAATCGAGCATTTGAATGGAACGTTCCATTTCGGGTGAAAAATCGAGATGTCCCGGTGTGTCAATTAAATAGTACTTTGCATCTCGATAAGTGAAAGTCGTCTCATCTGAAAATACTGTAATGCCACGTTCTCTTTCGACGGAATGATAGTCGAGGAACGCCGTTTTTTCATCGACGCGACCTTTCATTTTAATCGATTCGGTCGCAACGAGCAATTGTTCAGAGAAAGTCGTTTTACCAGCATCGACGTGTGCTAAAATACCGATTGTTTTTTTCATAAAAAGTCACCTTTTTTACTTTAGTATACGTGAAACAATATAAAACGAAAATGTTTCATATGAAACATCACTGGGGAGAGAGCTTATGCAGGAAGGGTATACATTACAAGATCGAGCTTTTTGGTTTTTAGTATTTGGATTAGGATTAGCGAGTATGTTCACTTTTTCGGCAATGTACGCAACGCAACCATTAATGCCAAAATTTACAGAACAGTTTAATGTTTCGGTGTCACTTAGCAGTATGACGATGTCTATTATGACAATCGGACTTATTTGCGGGCTTGTCGTTGTAGGGGTCTTGTCCGATCGGAACGGGCGCTCACAATTTGTGAAATGGTCTTTATTATTATCAGCCATTCCGTTTTTTATCATTCCTTTTTTGCCCTCTTTTTCACTTATTTTATTGTTGCGTTTCATTCAAGGATTCACGATGGCAGGGGTACCAGCTGTCGGATTAGCTTATTTGAATGAAGAAATTCATCCGAAATATCAAGGGCTTGCGACAGCGCTGTACATATCGTGTAATGGACTCGGTGGGATGATTGGACGTATTTTTACAGGTATACTCGCTGAGCGTTACAGTTGGGAGCTCGCTTTTTTCATTATCGGAAGTACGGGAATTGTCATTTTAGTTCTGTTAATCATGACATTGCCCAAGTCGAATTATTTTACACCGAGTGTCGTCTCTCTTCGAAAAGATATCGATGGTTTTTTCTACCATTTACGTAATCCGAAATTGTTAATGGTCTTCGGTTTAGGGTTTATTTTGCAGTTGTCCTTTACTGGTGTTTGGACGTATTTACCCTTTTATTTATCAGAAGTACCATTTTCATTATCTCTCGATAAAATATCACTCATTTATGCAGCGTACAGTTTTGGTATTATCGGAGCGCCTATTGCGGGGTATTTAGCAGCGCGATTTACTGTAAAGCGTGTGCGAGCTATCGCTTTATTCGTTTTAATCGGTGGTGTACTGTTAACATTGAGTCATTCTTTACTTATTGTCATTATTGGGATGTGCATCGTCTGTGGAGGATTTTTCACTGCGCATTCCCTTACAGCTACGACAGTGAGTCAGGAGGCAACTCATCATAAAGGGAGTGCTTCAAGCTTATATTTAATTTCGTATTATATTGGAGTAGCAGGAGGGAGTACTTTGCTCAGTCCTGTATGGGAGTATGCAGGATGGTTAGGAATTGTTATGAGCGCTTCTTTTATCCCTTTACTATACTATGCGTTTCTCCGCCTTTATCAAAGAAAACAAGGGATATAAACAATCACGCATGAAATGTAAACTACTTCATGCGTGATTGTTATTTACTCGTATTTAAACTAGCTAATTGCATTCCTTAAATAATAGAATCATTATAAAAAATTAGGAAACAAAAATTGCATTTCAAACTGGTCTTGTAATAGAAAGCTTGCAAAGTAATTCCCTTGAACGATGCTATTTTTTAAAGTTTTTACAAAATTCGCTTGTTCTTCTGTTTGTATATGATCGATAATCATTGGAATTTCGAGATTTTGTGTTAATTGATTAATGGTTTGGATTGCGAATTTATGTGTAGGCGTCAATTTTTTAACGAAACTAGAATCCAACTTTAAATAGGAAATCGGTAAAGAACTAACGGCTCCAAAAGATACATGACTTGAGCCAAATCCGCCAATTGTAATATTGAATTGTGCATCTCGTAGTTGTTGAATCGTCGTATGCAGTTCATCAGAATTGATTGAAATCTCTCCGTGAATTTCTAAGTTCAAAGAGCTTGCTTCAAGTTGAATATCTTCGATTAAAGCGATCGCATTTTTAGCGAAAAAAGGTTGTTCAAAAAGGCGGGTAGAAATTTTAAGATGCATTTGAATATTGTTGTGACCTATTTCTTGCCATTGCTTTAATTGAATCGCTGCCTTACGTAAAAACCACATGCTAAATGGTAAAATTAACCCAGCATCTTCTGCAATAGGAATAAATGCGTCTGGTAGAATGGAGCCGCGTTTTGGATGGTTCCAAATCGGAATTGCTTCCACCGCCATCATCTCATTTGTTTCGGAAGAGAAAAGCGGTTGAAATAACAATGTGAATTGTTCAATTTTTAAAGAACGCCTCAAATCCATTTCTAACAATGTCTTTTCAATCATTTCGTCACGCAATTGCTCTGTGAAAAATTGATAATTATTTTTACCCGATTTTTTAGCTAAATACATCGCAGAATCAGCATTGCGCAATAACGCTTCATATTCTTTACCATCTTCAGGAAAGACACTGATCCCGATGCTCGGTGTAACAAAAATATCATAATTGTCAATGGTAAAATTACTCGAGATTTCTTGCACGATGCGGTCTCCAATAGCACAAATATTTTCTTCATTTGTCGTAGAAATGACGAGCACATATTCATCTCCACTTAGACGAGCGACAATATCGTTTTGTCTCACACATTTTTTTAAACGTTCTCCGACTGCAATTAAAAGTTGATCTCCAATTAAATGTCCCATCGAGTCGTTGACGCTTTTAAAGCGGTCTAGGTCGATGAACATAATGGCAAATCCGTTATTTAATGACGGGCGGTATTGATTAATACGCTCATTAACTAGTTTTTCTAACAATTGGCGGTTTGGTAAAGAAGTTAGACTATCATAGTAAGCCATATAAGCAATTGTCTCTTCAGCTTGTTTTCTTTCCGTAATATCAATTCCTGTTCCGACGACTTCTGTAACAATCCCGTCGACTATAATTGGCGATAAATAAATTAAAATTGTATAGTTTAAATAAGTAAGCTCGAATTGGACTTGATGGCCGAATGAAGCGCGCAATAAGTTACGCAAAATGGTAAAACGTTCTTTTTCGCTGTAAATTTTCATAAAGTGGAGAGGATTTAAATCAGTTAAAGAAAGGTCTAGTTCTTTTAATAACTGTCCTTCTAGCATTGTAAATTGCAGATTGACTCGATTTTTCACTTCATACTTAAAAATAATATTTTGCAAATGACGTACGGTACGTTGAAAGTCATTATGTGAAGAATTTTTTTGTTCTGTAATATCGGTTTGAATGAAAAGAAATTTGGAAGGAGTATCATTAATATTTAAAAATGGAATGACAGTCGTATGTACCCTAAATATTGTCCCATTAGCATCTTGATTACAAATCTCACCTGTCCACTGCTGTCCACTTTTTACAGTCTCCCACATGTCCTCGAAAAAGCTTGGAGGATGGAAGTTTGAATCTAAAAAGTATTGTTTTTGATGTAATAAAGTATGTTTTGAATATCCGGAAATTTCACAAAAATGGTTATTTACATACGTAATGTTCCCATCTTGATCGACAACTGAAATAATAGAGGATAAATGTAAAGCCTCTTCGACTTGTTTTAAATAGTGATTTTCTCGTTTGTTTTTTTCAAATAATAATTGTTCTTTTGTAATGTCCGAGCCAAGCCATAATACTTTAAAGTCACCCGTTAATTCATTTCTTAGAACAATGCGTATGGCGTACATATAAAAAATTTCTCCAGTTTTTTTCTTTCCTTGAATTAAAGTGCTTTCAGGCTCGTCCAATGGCTTTTTCCATTTTGTAAAATGATCGAACGGGACTTCATGACAATAATTATTTAGTAGTTGTTCACGCTCATATCCCGTCATTTTTAAAAATGTTTCATTGATATCTACAAGAGTACCGTCGCTACAAACGACGATGAGATAAAATTGATCAGTGATTAATTTCAATAATTGCTCAGAGTGTTTTAATTTTGGTAACAACGGATTCACATCCTTTATATTGGATTTCACATACGATATTTAGATACAATATATCACTTTTATTTAAAATTAACAACTTTAATACTAATTATATTATATGTTTTAATTAATACCAAAGAACTATATAGGGGTGATGAAATGAAGAGAGAAAAAACGGAGAAAAGTTGGATGTTATATGACTGGGCCAATTCTGCCTATTCGGTCGTCATTACAACGGCTATTTTCCCTATTTATTATAAAAGCGTCGCTACTGCTCAAGGAGTAAATACAGTGAATTCTACAGCCTATTTAGCTTATACGGTATCTATTGCAACTTTAATATTAGCTATATTAGGACCTCTTCTAGGAGCGGTTGCGAATTATGAAGGAATGAAAAAGAAATTATTTTTCACTTTTTTCGCAATCGGTTCTGTGGCAACGTTTAGCTTAGCTTTTGTCCCTTCAGATAATTGGTTGCTATTGCTTATTCTATATGTGTTTACTGCCGTAGGATTTCATGGGGCAAATATTTTTTACGATTCATTTTTAGTTGATGTTACAACATATGAGCGGATGGATTATATATCGGCTAAAGGATTTGGACTTGGATACATCGGAAGTACGATTCCTTTTTTAGCGAGTATTGTCATTATTATTTCAGCTCAAATGGAATGGATCAGTCTTGCAGTAAGCACTGCTAGCAAGCTTGCATTCATTATTACGGCAGTCTGGTGGATAACCTTCACTATCCCGATGTTACGACATGTGACCCAACAATCAGGTTTACCGAAGCCGCCTAAAGTCATTCAAGCAAGTTTGCACACGACTTGGCACACATTGAAACAAATTCCACAGTATCGTCACGTATTTATTTTTTTAATTGCCTACTTTTTCTATATAGATGGAGTAGGAACAATTATTGCAATGTCAACAGCCTACGGTACGGATTTGAATATTTCAGCGACAACACTACTCATCGTGCTTTTTGTGACACAACTTGTGGCGGCGCCGTTTTCTATTTTATATGGAAGGTTAGCGAAGAAGTATGGACCAAAACGTATGTTATATGTAGGAATTAGTGTATATATTATCGTTTGTATTTATGCTTTCTTCTTAAAGACAGCAATAGATTTTTGGATTTTAGCGATGTTAGTCGCAACGAGCCAAGGAGGAATCCAATCACTAAGTCGTTCTTACTTCGCTCAAATCATTCCGAAAGAAAAAGCGAGTGAGTTTTTCGGATTTTACAATATTTTTGGTAAGTTTGCATCCATTATGGGACCGCTCCTCGTCGCGACGACTGCTCAACTAACAGGTTCCACAGCCTATGGAGTCTTCAGTTTAATTATTTTATTCATTATCGGAGGCGTTCTTTTAAAGTTCGTTCCGAATGTGTCAAATGCGTGAAGTAAATAAAAATTCTCTTTTCCACGGAAAATGATATATAATAGGAGATAATAGTAAATCACCATTTATTTGAAGGGGAGTGGAATGACTGATGGATAAGTTGAACATTGAATCTTTACTTTCCGTCATGAGTCAATTATTTTCGGAGGAAGTGTCCATTGGATTAACCGATCACGAAAAGTATTTGTACTATCAACCGAGCAAGCGTGTCGATTTAAAAATTAAACCTGGACAGCCTTTAAAACCTGGGACTTTAGGATATAGAGCTGTCAATGAAAATCAAAAAGTATCGGATTTCATCCAAAGAGATATGTTTGGAGTACCATACTTTGGACAAGCGGTTCCATTTGAGGACGGTCATTTTAAAGGTTGTGTTATGGCAATTTATCCTTCGTACACAGAGGGGAAATCAGTCGTCACATTAAAAACATCAGATGGATGGATTCCTGTCCCATTTGAAGACGTTCAATATATTGAAGTGAAAGATCGTAAGACGTTTGTCGTTTCAGAGAAAGTATCTGGAACACATAAAAACTCATTGCAAAACTTTGAGTTTATTTTACCGAGAACAAACTTCATTCGTTGTCACCGTTCATTTATCGTCAATGTTGAACACATTGTAGAGATATTCCCAGATACTCATTCTACTTTTGTTTTAGCGATGCGTGACGGTGCAAAAATTCCTGTAAGTCAATCATATTCAAGTTATTTCCGCAAATTATTAGGCTTCTAATTATGATATAATGAGATTCAAAGAATGAACCTCTGCGAATCTCATTTCTTCTTCATCATCACATTCCACAGCAATCTCACATTTAATTCCCATTCTGTATCAATACAGCTGATTAAAAATAAGTTCTGTATAATAACAATGAAATAGGCCTTTCAATCAAAAAACCTGTCGCTCAGACTAAATTTTTTCTTCCTTTATGCTATAAAAACGTTTTCAAGTCAACAATTGTCGCGAAAAAGGTAATATATTGTATCATATTATGTACATAGTAAATATTACGAATTTGTGAAAAAAGGGAGCAGTGATCGTATGGAAAACAAAATGGAAAGAATTCGTTTGAAGTCGTTGCAGGATTTAGTCGTTACGCCACAAGAGGCTGCATCATGGATTCAAGACGGTATGACATTGGGGTTAAGTGGTTTCACGCGTGCAGGAGATGCGAAAGCGGTTCCACATGCATTAGTGGATCGTACGCGCAATATTGACGGATTTAAAGTAAACGTTTTCACAGGTGCTTCACTCGGCTTTGAAACAGATGAAAAGCTAGCGGAAGCAGGTATCGTAAACAAACGTTTACCATTCCAAGTGGACCGTACGATGCGTGGTAAAATCAATGAAGGAGACTTATTGTTCGTCGACCAGCATTTATCGCATACAGCTGAAGTTGTACGTCAAGGAGTACTTCCGAAAATTGATTTTGCGATTGTTGAAGCATTAGCAATTACAGAAGATGGTATGATCATTCCAACGACATCTGTCGGGAACTCATCGATTTTCGTGGAACATGCGAAAAATGTAATTGTGGAAATCAACACGGCACAGCCAGATTTTGAAGGGATGCATGATATTTACGATATCGGCATGTACGGGGAGCGCGTTCCTGTACAAATGACGAAACCGAGCGATCGTCTAGGAACAGTTGGAATTCCAGTGGATCCAGCGAAAATTAAAGGTATCGTCTTCAACCATCATTTAGACTCACCATCGCCAAATGAAGGACCAGATGCAGAGACTGAAACGATGGCAGCAAATTTACTCGACTTTTTACGCAATGAAGTACGTGAAGGGCGCTTAACGAATGAATTAGCACCACTTCAAGCAGGAATTGGTTCACAAGCGAATGCTGTACTTTATGGCTTATTAGATTCAGAATTCGAGAATTTAGAAGTATATTCTGAAGTATTACAAGATGCGATGTTCGATTTAATTGACGCTGGCAAAGTAAACTTCGCATCATGTGCGTCGATTACAATTTCAGAAGAAAAAATGAAAACAGTATTCGAAAATCCAGAACCATATAAAGATAAAATTGTTCTACGCCCCCAAGAAATTTCAAACTTACCAGAAGTGATTCGTCGTATGGGACTTATCGCGATCAACACAGCGTTAGAATTTGATATTTACGGTAACGTAAATTCAACGCATGTAACAGGTACGAAAATGATGAACGGTATTGGTGGTTCGGGTGACTTCGCACGAAACTCACGCATTGCGATTTTCGTAACGAAATCAGTAGCAAAGGGCGGCGACATTTCATCAGTCGTTCCATTTGTCTCACATGTTGATCACACAGAGCACGATGTAGACGTACTCGTAACAGAGCACGGATATGCAGATTTACGTGGGCTCGCACCACGTGAACGTGCACCGAAAATCATTCAAAACTGTGCGCACCCAATGTATCGCGAGCAGTTAATGGAATACTTCAATGAAGCGTGCGAACGTGGCGGCCAAACACCACATATTTTAGAAAAAGCATTTTCATGGCACACACGCTTGAACGAAACTGGTACAATGTTAGAGCCTGAACTCGTGAGATGAAAACAAGGCAACAAAAGAAATAAATAAAACAGTTCCAAATAGAAAACAGCTTTCCAACGGGAGTGGGAAAGCTGTTTTCGTATGCTTATTGATCATTAATGAGCGGGTGTGTAATTGAGTTGCTTAAACAATGTTTGCAGTTCTTGTTCTGTCAATTCACGCCAATCGCCATATTTTAAATCTCCGAGTTCAATATTGACGATTCGCGTACGTTTTAATTTTACGACATCGTAGCCAAGTGCTTCCGTCATACGACGAATTTGGCGGTTCATTCCTTGTGTCAGTGTAATATTGAATGTTTTCGCTCCGAGTCTTGTCACTTTACAAGGCTTTGTCATTGTTCCAAGAATCGGTACGCCACTTTCCATCGTATCGATAAATTGCTGATCGAAAGGGCGATCGACCGTTACGATATATTCTTTTTCATGCCCATGTTCTTCGCGTAAAATTTCATTGACGATATCCCCATCATTCGTCATAAGCAACAATCCTTCTGAATCTTTATCGAGTCGCCCGATATGGAAGATGCGCGTCGGATAGTTCATATAATCGACGACATTCCCTTCAATATGACGTTCAGTTGTGCTCGTAATGCCTACTGGTTTATTCAACATTAAGTAAACACGTTTCGGTTTTGTTGAAATTAATTCTCCGTCCGCTCGCACTTCATCATCTTCCGAAACACGACTCCCTAATTGTGCGAGTTCCCCATTGATTGTAATACGTCCTGCTTCAATCCATTTATCCGCTCCACGACGTGAAGTGATTCCTGCCTCACTTAAAAATTTATTAATTCTCATCGTTTCACCTAACCTCTTCATAATAAGAATAGTATACCATCATTGAAAAAAGATGCGCATTCCTTTAAATAAACATTTTGGTAATAAAAGTATTTAGAAGGAAGGTTTTATATGAAGAACATTGATATGTAAGGGTTTACAAAGGATAAACTTCACATTAAAAGCCAAAATATTGATGAAATGTTGTATACTAGAATAGGAAAATGAACAGATAGGGTGATCAATATGGAAATGAAACCAATGCATGATTCGAGAACAGTATCCACACGACTCGTTTTGCCATTAGATATAAATCATCAACAAACGATATTCGGAGGTCGTGTACTTGCGTATATCGATGAGATTGCGGCGAT
The DNA here is from genome assembly GCF_015351395.1 of Savagea serpentis. Classification (GTDB taxonomy): domain Bacteria; phylum Bacillota; class Bacilli; order Bacillales_A; family Planococcaceae; genus Savagea; species Savagea serpentis. The sequence goes on along the minus strand of NZ_JADKPV010000008.1, from coordinate 23,700 downwards.
TACCGCAATGAAACATGCTCAAACTGCTGTCGTTACGGCATCGATTGATTCAGTCGACTTTATCGAACCAGCTGTCGTAGGCGATGTGCTTGAATTAGAAGCAATCGTTTGTTCAACAGGACGTACTTCAATGGAAGTATTCGTCAATGTGCACGCTGAAAATTTATTGACAGGTGAGCGGAAAGCGATGACGCAATCGTTTTTAACACTTGTGGCGATGGATGAACATAAAAAGCCGACACCAGTAGCGGGTGTTTATCCAGAAACAGAATTTGAGAAGCATTTATTTGAAACGGCGACAAAACGTCGAGAAGATCGAAAGCGAAAGCAATTAGTGGCACATTAAATAAAAAACGCAGTAGAAATGATAAGTCATTTCACTGCGTTTTTTTTATTTATGGTTAGCCATTGTACGTGCGATTCCTGCGATATTACCGAGGATGATGAATGCGAATAGTGAGAACATGATGTATAAAAACCACATAAAACGTTCACTCCTTTTTCATAATTACGTATGTTCTTCAATTATAGCATCGAACAATAGGTATCGCAATAACTCCTATACAGAAATTGCTAGTTCCTCAAACTTATGAAAAAGGTGTGAAAACCTAATTGCGAATAAAGTATTGCGAAAAGTCAAAAATTTGTTTACGCTAAGTCAGATTGTATAGGGAGATGAGTTTGTGGACTATGTCATTTATTTTTTATTAGGTTTAGCGGGGCATTTAATCGGAACGCTCGTTGGAGGCGGAGGACTCATTAGTTTGCCGACGATGTTACTCATGGGGGTTCCGATTCATTCTGCTATAGGAGCGAATAAAGTAGGCTCTGTATTTAGCAGTTTGGCAAATGTCGTACAAATTGTGAGTCAAAAAGAAATTACGACAAAATATATAAAGAAAGTATTCATCTTAGGATTAATTGGAGGAGGAATCGGAGGCGCATTAGCTGTCATATCGACCGAGGAAGTTATGACGATGATTGCGCTGATTTTAATGATTTTCGCTTTTATGATGTCCTTTATGAAAGGGAATACATTCGGAACTAAAGTTGAACCGACATTAGATGCGAAAACCTCTGCGCAAATTATGGGAATTGGTGTTTATGATGGCATGTTTGGTCCAGGCAGTAGTACGTTATCGATTTACATGTATGCACGTCAACAACTAACATACTTTGCGTCAGTCGCTTTTACACGTACGTCATTGCTCGCTTGGTGTATCGGTTCGCTCGTTTTTTATATTTCTTCGGGAAAAATGATTTGGCCGATTGCTTTTGCGGTGAGTGGAGGAGCGGTTATCGGTGGTTATTTAGGATTGAAGCTGACGAAAGTCATTAAACCAGAACTTGCTAACTTGCTGTTGCGCACAGTGACGGTTATTTTATTGTTCCAGCTCACGATGAAAGTGCTAACGTAAAATAATATCAGCTATGAAAAACCCCTTATGAAATTCGTTTCATAAGGGGTTCAATATACTGTATTATGAGTTTTGCTTTTTGAGTAAGTCGCGAATTTCACGTAATAATTCTTCTTGTGGATCGACTTCTGGTTCTGGCTCTGGAGCTACTTCTTCTTTTTTCTTCAATTTCATCATGACGCGTAAAGCCATGAAGATTGAGAATGCAATAATTAAGAAGTCGATAATCGACTGGATGAAAGCACCGTATTTAATCGCAGCATCCCCTTTACCGAACATTAACCCTGAAAAATCGACGCCACCTAGTAATATTCCGATGAGGGGTGTAATAATATTTTCGACGAGAGAAGTGACGATTGCACCAAATGCTCCCCCGATGACAACCCCGACAGCGAGGTCAATAATATTGCCTTTAAACGCAAATTCTTTAAAATCATTCCACATAATTTTGATAGCTCCTTTAAAAAGTCAATAATACAAAATTGTATACCCCTGTTCATTCAGTTGCAAACGAAATTCATAAAATCATTGAAATTTAAAAGAATTCAAGAGAAATGTAAGAGAACTAATAGAAAAGAAGTTTCTTATTTTTTCATCGTTTCAAAGAGTGAGTAGTGTGGGAGATAGTGAATCGCTTGACCTTCATAAATGATCAAAAAGTCATCCGTTTCAAAGAAATGAATCGGATTGTTAAACATATCTTGTACGATGACATGCTCGGATGAAGTGTAGGCTTCTTGGATTTGATCGATGACAGCTTGCTCATCCGACATTTGTTCGAAATTGGCATCGTATTGAGTGATGTACGCTTGCTGTAACGGAACCGAAAAATTAGCTTCTTCTACAGCGAGTTTCATCATTGGAGATGTGACATTACCTCGCTCACGTAAGGCATTCAAAATTCCTTCGTCCAAATAGCGGAACGGTTCGTACGTGTCGCTAATCGTATATACGCCTTGCACATCTCGGTCAGCCCATTGTGTATCTATAATGATTGCGTCATCTTGTTCAGTGCCATTCGTAATTTTAATTGCTTCTCCTGGTGTTTTACCGATTACTTTTAAAGCGCCTTGTTCTAAATCAGCTCCACCGCAAGCTGTTAAAAGAAAAATAAACGCTAAAATTGGGAAGAATCGTTTCATGATGATGTTCCTTTCTGTGAGAGAAAGACACCTCTCGGCTTGAGAGGTGTCCAATCTTAATTAAAATAATTTGATGTTATAAGCATCTAAAATATATTGTGGGATGATGAAGCGCGCTGTCATTAAAGGGTCGACAACTTGGCTAATTTCCGCTTGCCCCGCAGCGCTCATCAATACCGTCGCATCCGCTAATGAGAGTGATGCGCATCGTGCTAAAAAGTGGACAGCTTGCTTTGTGCTTAGCTGTACAGCTTCATCCAATGTTTCAGCAGAGACGATAAAGGCGAGGCCATTCTCATTTTCAATGATCGGATGTTCAATCGATTGTTCTTTAATAACTTCTAATGTGACCGTCGCTTTTCCTGGAACTTCAACGCCAGAGCCACCGATTTCACCGTCGCCCATCGCCGCATGGAAGTCGCCTAATGCAAAGAGAGCACCTTCTGTGAAGACAGGGAAGTAAATGGTAGCACCTTCTTTAATAAGTTTCGTATCCATATTCCCTCCGTGCTGGTGTGGCGTTCCACAAGAGATTGGTTCGCCTTCAGGAGCGACTCCGATCACGCCAATCATCGGGTTGAGTGGGATGCGTAATTGATTGTCAAAGATGACTTCATTGTTTTCAATCGGTAATACTTTGAGTGACATTTCATCGAGTTCATCTCCGAGCATCCCGAGTCCTTTCCCTGTTGCGAGCACTCCTTGTGAGCCGATTTCAAGACGATCAATCGTCACTTTTAAGACATCTCCAGGCATCGCTGAATTTACATAAATAGGACCTGTCGCTGGGTTAATGCGGTTCCAGTCGAGTGCATCCATTTGAGTGTCACTCGATTGAATTTGGTTTTCGAAGCAGTCGTACGTTTCAATTTCAACAGTAGCGCCACTATCTACAGTCAAAATCGGTTCATTGTCTTTACTAAACGCATAAATGGCATTGTTCGTACAAGCTAACTTGTGCATATTTTGTTTCCCCTTTCGAAGTGAATGATACTTCTAGTGTACCAACGAAAAGCTACAATTGCGAATGTTCATACTGTTTTTCGACGTGTTTTTGATAAAGACGATAAACAGTTGTCGCAGTGAGTAAAAGAGCACTACTTGCGAACAATCCCCCAATAATATCGCTAGGATAATGGACGCCTAAATAAATACGACTGATCGCAATCGCACTCGTCATAAACAAAGCGAAAGTGAAAAGGAGTATGCCACTTTTTATTGTGTGAAGATATTGCCACAATAAATAAGCGATTAAAAAATAAAAGCTAAGAGCCATCATCGTATGGCCACTCGGAAAGCTAAATCCGCCAATTTCAGTCAGACGATGAATGAGTGGGCGTTCTCTTACATAACTATGTTTTAGTAAAGCGTTGAGTAACGCATTTCCAATCATTGTCGTGACGAATAGGATGAGTTGTGGTGTTTGGTGATAGCGATATAGCGCGAGCGTCATCACAACAGAAAATAAGACGACTGTCCATGCGTCGCCAATCGTCGTGAACGTGAGCATCACATTCGTGAGCCAAGGTTGTTCCCATCCTTGTATGAACTGAATGATCATATGATCGAATGGCAAAATACGTTCAGATTGTACATATCCGCCGAGTTGAAGGAAAGCAAAAGTAAAAAAGAGAATAAAAATCATCGGTGTCATTAAAAAGAATGTTAGTTGTCGCATCGTATTTCCTTTCTTGTGTGAGCAAAATGGTCAATGTATGGTGAAAGCGCGTGTACAATGGAGATAAATACATATAAACAGGTGATAGATATGTCAGCAATTATGAAACAAATTAAATCAATTCCAGCGTGGCGAGAGATTTTGGAGCAATCGAAGCAGTCACCCCAAATTATTTTCAAATTTAGTGCAACTTGTGTTGTCAGCCCGCCCGCACATAAGCAAATGTCGGCGTTTATGAAAAAAAGTGATGTACCCGTCCACCTCGTCATCGTGCAAACGGATCGTGCCGTTAGCGATGCGATTGAAGCGGATTTAGGCGTGCGTCATGAATCTCCTCAAGTGCTCATTTTAAGCGGTGGTCGTGCTGTTTGGCAAGCGACACATTACAAAATTAAAGAGCGCGATATACGAAAAGCAATCAAACTATACGCGTAATAAAAAGACAAGTGTCCTGAGGGAAGGACGACTTGTCTTTTTTAAACAAATTGTTTTCTCATGCGAGAACTGGAGATGCCCAACGCTTCTCGGTATTTTTGAACGGTACGTCGTGAAATTTTAATTTCATATTGCGAAGAAAGATGCGCAACAATTTGTTGATCTGAGAGTGGCGCTTCTGGATTTTCTTGTTCGATACAACGTTGGATTAAATGTTGTACTTTGGTGCGCGATACGGTTCCGGTCGCAGTGTGAAGTTTCGGTTGGAACAATTGTTTGAATGGATAAAGGCCATGTGGTGTTTCAAGCCATTTATTCATCGTCACTCGACTGATTGTAGATTCATGAACATTTAACTGTTCAGCGACCTCACGCATTGTGAGTGGTTGCAGCTCTGTTTCTCCTTGTAAGAAAAAAGGGCGTTGTCTTTCAACGATATGGGTCATAAAGCGATGCAATGTTTCATAGCGCTTTTCTAAGCTGCGTTTCAGCCAAAAATAACGCAATTGTTGATCGCGCACAAATTGTTTCGCTTCCTGATCATATTGGTGCCAATGTTCTGGTTGGTGAAATGTAATCGTCGGCGCATAGGTCGGGTGTATGGAGAAAAATAGCGCCTCACCATCTCGTTCAATGATTACATCAGGAATGAGCGTATCAACTTTTTCATACGTGTCGATTTGACAAGGATAAGGTTGTAATGTGCGAATCGCTTGAATCGCTTCCAACACATCTTCTAGAGTAACTTCGCATTTTGTCGCGATATATTTTAATTGTTGTTTCGCAAGATCTTGTAAATGATATTGAATAATTTGAAGAACGAGTTTTTTATTAGAAAATTCTGCTTCTTTCGCTTGGAAATATAAACATTGTTCAACAGACATCGCTCCAATACCAGGAGGACCTACTTGTTGTAGTAGCGTAACTCCTTTTTCAATAAGTGGACGTTGAAGTGGAACAGCTTCTAAATCTAAGTATCCGTTCGATTGAATGTAAGGAAGTAGTGCGAGCACGAGTTGTTGCTCTTGACGGTTGTGAAATTGAAGTCTGACGAGTTGTGTTAGTTCATCGTAGCTAATGCTATGATCCCCAAATTGTTCTGATGACGGCTCTACCCACTGAGGTTCATTTAACTCAGCCGATTTTGGACGATGAGAGCGTGTTCGCTTAAATTGAATTGTAATTAAAGGAGAACGTTCATTTTCCTCTGCGAGTAAATCATCCATTTCATCAATAGAATAATGAAGCATGTCGATCGCTTGACGAAGTTGTGGTGTCATCGTTAATTGCATTTGCTGTTTCGCTTGTAAAGAAAGTTGCATAAAAAATCCCCTTTCGTCCGTAAGCGTTTACATCTCTCCGAATAAATTCCCCTCTACTTCTTAATTTATCACGAAATGAAAAAAACTCCTACCCTTTCTGAGTAGGAGTGTGAAAATATTAAGATTGACAAAGGACTGTTAATTCAGTAGGGAAGCTAGAAAGTACTTCACATTCCCCGTTTTCGTTAATGTAGACTGTATCTTCAATTCGAATGCCACCCCATTCAGGGATATAGATACCTGGTTCAATTGTAAAGACGTATCCAGATTGTGCGATTTCTTCATTGTTGCCGTGTACGGAAGGCTCTTCGTGAAGGCCGATGCCTAAACCGTGACCGACACGGTTATTAAAGTATTCATTGTATCCTGCATCCGCGATGACTTGACGCGCTGCGCTATCGAATGATTTTAAAGGTGCATTAGCGCGCACTGCTTTTATGCCTGCTTCATTGGAAGCTTTCACGATATTGTAGCGTTCACGTTGCTCTTCAGAAGCTTCGCCAATGATGAATGTACGCGTAATGTCAGAACAGTATCCGTCTTTAATAACACCGAAGTCGATCAACAAGAAGTCTCCTTTTTGCATCGTACGCTCTCCTGGTGAACCGTGTGGAAGCGCGGCTTTCTCTCCAGTTAAAACAATTGTGGAGAATGAAGGGCCATCCGCTCCAAATTTACGCATGAGCATTTCGAATTCGCTCACGAGTTCAAGTTCTGTCATACCGATATATACTTTTTTCAAGCCTTCTTCTAAAACTTGTTCGATAATGCGTAGAGCTTCGCGAAGTTTTTCGATTTCTTCTGCACTTTTACGTTTACGTTCATCGTTGATAAATGGTTGGATATTTTCAACTGCGACTCCTTTGAATGTCTCTATTAAAAGCAAGTAACGTTCATAATTGACAGCGCGTGCCTCAATACCGATTGTTCCAGAAAGTGTAGGCATATGTGTTTTGACGACTTCAAATGGCAGTTGGTCATCTGAAATCGGTACGATATTGTCGAGTTGACTAGCAAGTGCTGCTGCATCTTTATCTAGAGCAGGCACGAAAAAGTAAGCTTCATCTTTTTCGACATCGATAAAATAAGCCATAAAGCGTTCGTGTGGGTCTGATAAAAAGCCTGTGTAATAAAAAATATTTTCAGGATCGTGAATCATTGCAACACGAATGTCGTTTTGTTTTAAATATTCAATTAATTTAGCGCGACGTGTTTCATAAATCGTCATGTAGATTCCTCCTCCATTAGTATATAAAACTAGTATGCCATAGCCTAATTAAAAATGATATGGTCATTCTTCGGATTTCGAAATAATTAAAAGGTCCGCATTTTAAAAAGTATAAACTTTCGATATGATAGAGAATGAAAAGGGGGAAGGTAGATGTTTGGAATCGCAACAATGGCAATAACAGCTCCTTTATTTTTTCTGATTATTTTGAGAATAGATGCTTTACGCAGTATGTTTTACAGTTTGTTGCTCGTTTCGCTATCAGCTTATTTCATTTGGGGAATGGAAAGTCGAGCAGTCGCTGCTTCTAGTGTGCAAGGAATGTACAAGGCTACATATATTGTCGTTATTTTATTCGGAGCGACGATTTTAGTCCATTTACTACAACAGACGAAAGCGATTGAGACGATTCAGCAAAGTTTTCAATCCGTTTCACAAGACCCACGCATTTATATCGTTTTAATCGCGTTTTTATTCGGTTCATTAATTGAAGGAATCGCAGGTTTTGGAACACCGGTTATCATTATTGGCCCTTTGCTCGTTGCGCTTGGCTTCAAGCCGTTGAGCGCCGCTGCTTTAACTTTAATTGCGAATCGGACGAGTTCTCAATTTGGAGCGGTCGGAACGCCGATATTTGTCGGATATAGCAATGTGACGGAAGCGAGTACGTCTTATTTTCAGCAATTATCGTTTGAAATCATTATACTAGACGCCTTACCGACGTTACTTACACCGTTAGCATTAATTTATATGTACAATCGCTTTTTCGCATCTGAACATAAAGCGATGCGCCCTTACATCATTTGGTCGCTATTCATCGGACTTAGTTATATGTTATTTTCTCTCTTATATGTTCAATTTTTAGGGTTAGAGTTCGTTTCAATTTTGACACCTTTGACGATGATTGCGATTGCGGTATTTACGATTAAACGAGGAATTTTTTTACCGAAATCAAAATGTAAAGCGCCGCTAATTTATAGTCGTCGTCAATTAATAGGAGCGTGGTCACCATATATTGTGATCGTTTTATTGTTAGGGGTGACGAGGTTACTACCGCCTGTGCAAGAAATAATTCAGTCATTATTACGCATTGAACATCGTTCCATTCTTGGGGTGGAAGCAATCGATGGCAATCTCTCTATTTTCTATTCACCAGGCATTATTTTAATGCTTGCTAGTTTGATTGGGTTACTTATTCAAAGGCAACCGCTAAGACTATATCAGGCGGCCATTCAACAATCGTTTAGAAAAGTAGGGAAGGCTGCATTAACTTTGTACTGTACGTTAATACTCGTACAAATTTTTACTAATTCCTTTATAAATAATAATAATTTACCGAGCATGCCTCAATATGTGGCGGATGTCATGATTGGACAGTTTGGTGGAGTTTGGTTATTCGTTGCCCCTTTTCTCGGACTACTCGGGACGTTCATTACTGGAGGAGCGACCATTTCAACATTGACATTCGCTTCGATACAAGAAAGTGTAGCGATTGACCTTAGCTTGCCAACGAAGCTTATTCTCGCCCTTCAAATGACAGGGGCCACGACAGGCACGATGGTTTCCATTAATAATGTCGTGACGGCTTCCGCTGTGCTCGGATTGTTAGGGAAGGAAGGACAAGTATTATTGAAAACGATCATTCCTGCAGTGCTTTATTTAGTATTCACGACTGTTTGTGCGTATTTAATATTATTTATTTTTAAGTAATATATGACAGTTGTCATGTCGTTATGATGACAACTATGTCTAGGATGATTTCTTTCGCTTCGATAAGATAAAGGTAATCAGAAATGAAAGAAGGGAATCGACGATGAGTAAAGAACAAACGAAAGCTTTGCATAAAGCCGTTCAACCTTATGCTAAATCAGAACGTTCAAAAAGCATTGCACAATTGATTAATACACTCGTCCCATATTTTGCTTTATGGGCACTCGCTTATTATGCTTATACGGTTTCACCATGGCTCATGGTACCCGTCGCATTAGTAGTCGCAGGATTTACCGTACGTCTCTTTATTATTTTTCACGATTGTACACATGGATCATTTTTCAAAAACAAAAAAGCGAACGATATCGTAGGAACAATTACAGGGATTTTGACGACATTTCCATACGAAATGTGGAAGCGTGAGCATTCGATCCACCACGCATCGAGTTCAAATTTAGATAAGCGCGGTGTTGGAGACATTTGGGTAATGACAGTACAAGAGTATGAAGAAGCTTCAAAATGGCAACGTTTTGCTTATCGTGCGTATCGTAACCCACTCGTCATGTTCGGTTTCGGTCCTTTATATTTAATTTTAGTATCGAATCGTTTCAATCGTAAAGATAGCCGTAAAAAAGAACGAATCAATACGTATATTACAAATATCGCATTAGTAGGCATCTATGCTGGAATGAGTTTATTAATTGGATGGCAAGCATTTTTCCTCATTCAAGGAACGATTATGTTTGTAGCAGGAATGCTCGGCATTTGGTTATTCTTTATTCAGCATACATTTGAGGATTCTTATTTTGAAGAACAAGCAGAATGGGATTATGTGAAAGCAGCAGTAGACGGTAGTTCTTATTATGAACTTCCGAAAGTGTTGCAGTGGATTACAGGAAATATCGGATTCCATCACGTCCATCACTTAGCACCACGAATTCCAAACTATCATTTAGAACAAGCGCATGAAGAAGTAGAACCATTACAATATGCGACAAAAATCACATTAAAAACGAGTTTTGAATCACTGCGTTATAAATTGTATGATCCTGAGTCATATTCTTTCATTACGTTTAAAGCAGCGCATGAAAAAATTAAACGCGGTGCTGTAAAACGTAAAGTAAGCTTAAATTCGTAAGAGAAAGAAGGTCATGTTATTTTGCTGACCTTCTTTTTTTCATTCAAAACGTTGCGTGCTACAATGGAAGAAAAGGGGGAAGCCACTTTGAAAGCGACAAATCGCTGGTTTTATATCGTTCCACATAGTCCATGGATGAGTCTTTACATATGGATTATTTTTTGTATTTTACCTTTCTTTTTCATATTTCGCGCGTCAACTCGTCTCGAAATAGGTATTGGAATTGCGCTCGTTCTCTTATTCTTTCTCTTTCATTTTTTTGCCGTGCATGCAAAGCCTGGGCTTGTGTATATGTGGATTAGCTTTGAAATGGTTGTGCACCTTTTGCTCACATTAATATATGGTTACGTCTATTTAGCGATTTTTATCGCTTTCTTCATTGGGAATATTCGTCATCCCGTCGGTTTTTACATTATGTATGGTTTGCATCTCGGGTTTACAATCATTGCGGTCGTTGCAGGATTTTTTATCGATTTAGACTTATTTTTACCTCAAATTCCATATATTATTATTACGATTATAGGTGCGATTTTATTGCCATTTAATTTATATAATCGCAATAAACAAGAGAACTTAGAGGGCCAATTAGAAGATGCGAAAGAGACGATTTCAGCGCTTCATATTATTGCTGAAAGGGAACGAATTGCGAGAGATCTTCACGATACATTAGGGCAAAAATTGTCGCTCATCGGTTTGAAAAGTGATTTAGCGTATCGGTTAGTGCCGAAAGATATTGAAAAGGCGCAAAATGAAATTAAGGATATTCGTGAAACTGCGAGGATTGCTTTAAAAGAGGTACGTGAATTAGTCGCAGGAATGCGTGCCATTACATTAAATGAAGAATTGCCTCGCATCCGTCAAATTTTAACCGCAGCCGAGATGGAATGTATTATTGAGGGCGATACGGTTATTAAAAAATTGCCTGCTATCGTGGAAAATGTGTTAAGTATGTGTTTAAAAGAAGCGGTAAATAATGTAGTAAAGCATAGTGAAGCTTCTCGTTGCACAATCACTTTTATTCAAGAGCCGAATGAATTAGTCGCGATTGTAGAAGATGATGGCATCGGTTTACCTCCTTCCATCGCTCGAGGAACAGGATTGAAAGGAATGCGTGAACGGTTAAATTTCGTAAATGGGACCTTGCAAGTCGTATCGGAAGAAGGAACTCGTTTAACGATTACCGTACCGAATGTCATTACACATCAGGTAGAGGAGGAGATTGTATGATTCGAATTGTCATTGCGGAAGATCAAGGGATGATGCTTGGCGCTTTAGGGTCACTCATTAATATGGAAGATGATATGGAAGTCGTCGGAATGGCTAAAAATGGGGAAGAAGCTGTGCGCCTTGTCCGAGAACAGCAACCCGATATTTGTATTATGGACATTGAAATGCCAGTGATGACAGGTTTAGATGCAGCTGAACAGTTGAAAGAAGAAGACTGCAAAGTGATTATTTTAACGACATTTGCGCGAGCTGGGTATTTTGAACGGGCACGTAAAGCGGGGGTGCGTGGTTATTTATTAAAAGATAGTCCAATTGAAGAACTCGTTGATGCGATTCGTTCCATCATAGATGGTCGACGTATTTATGCACCAGAACTCGTCGATATCGCATATGATGAAATTGTTGAAAACCCACTCACCGATCGAGAAAGCGAGGTGCTTCGGCTCGTCGCAGAAGGCAAAACGACAAAAGAAATTGCAGGCGAATTATACCTCGCACCCGGAACGGTTCGAAACTATATTTCCACAATTTTTGAAAAGTTGGACGTCGGGAATCGGATTGAAGCAATCGCTCGTTTCAAAGAAAAAGGCTGGTTCCGTTAAAGTTAAGAAAAAATTCATAAGTTTGCTACCAAAATGATAAGACTCGCCTTTTATACTGGAATGTATAAGAGGTGATTTTTTTGAAAAAAATAGTTTTAGTCTTGATATTAGTAACATTGATTGTCTTTTATCAATGGGATACGATTAAAAATTGGAATGCGGAAGAAGCGCTCTACATAGAACAAAATGAAGGAGCGATTGCAAAAATAAATAGCTCAAAAGCTTATCCAATCGCGAGTCTAACGAAAGTAATGACGAGCTATATCGTCTTTGATTATATCGAACGAGATCGTTTAACTTGGGATACTTCCTTTACAATCGAACAACCATTGTTTAAAGATGCAAGTGGATTAGCGATGATTGGTTTACAAGTGGGACAAAGTTATACGGTTCGAGAATTGTATGAAAGTATGATGATCACTTCAGCGAATGATAGCGCGATGGCCTTAGCGCTTTTGTTAAACGGGTCGGAGCAACAATTTGTTGAAAATATGAATCATTATGCGAACCAAATGGATTTAAAGAAAACGAATTTTGTCAATGCGACTGGGCTTGATCAAGCGGGTGCAGTAAATGAATCCTCTGCGGAAGATTTAGCAAGGTTAGTCCAACTTCATTTACGTTATTATCCCGGAGTACTTGAAACGACAAAGAAAACGCATTATGTGACACGAAGCGGGGAAAAATATTGGTCAACAAATCATTTATTACCTGGAATGCCTGAAGCGAGACCGGGCGTAGATGGATTTAAAACCGGCTATACCCATCGTGCAAATGATACGTATATTGTGACCGGAATTCATAATGGGGAACGCTACGTAGCGGTAATGCTTAATGTCCCGCGCAAAGAAAAACAGACAGAGAAGTTTAGTAAAATGAATGGGTACATGAGCGAATATTTAAAATGATTGTCATATCATAGAGAAATTGTTAGAAGAAAATGAAAGCAAAATAGCGTACAATAGAAACGATTAGAATTAAAGGTGGATCACGATGAAAAATAAATTGTTTCTATTAGTAGCTTTACTACTTATCAATGGTGTTTTAATTTGGCAAATGGTGGATCGCTCTAAAGCTACTCCATCATCTGAGCCAGTGTCAATTGTTGAGGAAGAGATTGTAGAAGAAGAGCTTCCAGCGCCGACGATTCAAACTGCCATTCCTTTACAACAACCTGAACACCCGTACGAAAAATCATCAGAACTTGTGTATGATATGGAAACGAAAGAAATTTTGTATGCAAACAATATCGATACACCGTTAGGATTAGCGAGCGTAACGAAAACAATGACGCTCTATATTTTAATGGAAAAGATAGAAGCCGGAGAAATAACGCTCGATGATACCGTTGTCCTTTCTCCTCATTTTTTCCAAAAGTATCAAATTAGTGGCCTCGCAAGTGCAGGTTTAAAAAGTGGGGAAACGTATCGTATTGAAGATTTATTGAAAGCTGTCACGACAGTGTCCGCAAACGACGCGGCTGTCGCATTAGCTGAAGCACTTGGGGGAACAGAAGAAAACTTCGTTCGTATGATGAATGAGCGTGCACATCGACTCGAAATGAAAAATACGACGTACGATAATGCGACGGGGTTGACGATGCCAGATGAATACAACCGAGCGAGTGCCCGAGATTTAGCTACTTTAGCGGAGGCTCTCATTACAAATTATCCGCAAATTTTACAATACACATCGTTGACAGGGCATATGATGCCGAACGGCTACTATGCAAAAACGACGAACTTAGCACTCGAAGGACAACCGGCTTATTTACCATATATCGACGGCTTAAAAACAGGCTATACGATTGAAGCGGGCCAAAACTTTATCGGAACAGGTGAGATTGAAGGAACTCGCTTTCTCGTCGTCTTGCAAAATGCTGCACCAGGAGATCCGAATGCAAAAGTAGCGAAATTCCATCGTACTGGCGAACTCGTTGAACAATATGTTAAGCCACATATTGCGAAAAAGAATGAGGAAAAGTAATTTTTCAAAAAGATTTGACAAATAAAAAAGCGTCACCTATAATTGAGTCACATTAAATTCGAAAGAACGAGATACTTCCAAACTTTATATTTTACTTATCAAGAGCGACCGAGGGATAGGCCCGATGACGTCCAGCAACCCCTAATTTATTTAGGAAGGTGCCAACTCCTACAGAATATTTATTCTGAAAGATAAGCGAAGGCAAATTGACTATTTGACCGCTTCTTTCAGTAAATGAAAGAAGCGGTTTTTGATTTGGAAAATAATTTCGGACGATTCGAAAAAGAAAGAGGAGAACAAGATGAAGAAATTATTTCGTATGAGCTTACTACTCGTTATTTCAGCTTTATTGTTAGCAGCATGTGGCGGGGATAAGAAAGAAGAGAGTAAAGCGTTAAGTGAAGATAAAGTGTTAGTCGGTGTGACAGGTGGACCACACGAACAAATTTTTGAAGTCGTGAAAGAAGTAGCGGCGAAAGATGGTTTAGAAGTAGAGTTAAAAGTATTCTCAGATTATATTATGCCAAACAAAGCATTAGCGGAAGGTCAACTTGATGTGAATAGCTATCAACATAAACCTTTCATGGATAAATTTAACGAAGATCACGGAACAGATCTCGTTGCGGCAGTTCCTACCATTTTAAGTGCAATCGGTGTATATTCAAACGAAATTGACGATATTGCAGACGTTCCAGAAAACGCGAAAATTGGTATTCCGAACGATCCTTCAAACGGATCACGTGCACTCGTGTTATTTGAAGAGGCAGGACTCATTAAATTAGACGATGCAAAGCGTGATAACGCAACGCCGTTAGACGTCGTTGAAAATGAGAAAAATGTGTCATTCGTTGAATTGGACGCGGCACAATTACCATTGATGTTAGACGAAGTGAACTTAGCAGTCATTAACGGTAACTTCGCTGCATCACACGGATTAAATCCATCGACAGATTCGATTTATACAGAATCAATAGATTCACCATATGTGAACTACATCGTCGTACGTAAAGAGAACGAAAATGATGCCGTAATTGAAAAATTACGCAAAGCATATCATTCAGATGAAGTGAAACAATTTATTGAAGAAGAGTTTAAAGGTTCTTATTTACCAAAATGGTAGGATGTAAATGAAGAACGATTTCAATCTACTTATCCAGAGAGACTGAGGGACAGGCCCGATGACTTCCGGCAACCTACTTTCGAAAGAAAGCAAGGTGCTAATTCCTGCAAATCAAATGATTTGAAAGATAAGTTTTTTTAATAAGATCACTGGAGTAGAACGCAATCATTCTTCATTTTTCATAAATAAATGAAAATGAAGGAGAATGACAATGAGAGTATTACAATATGTTGGGTTAGTATTTTTTGCACTGTTGTTAACGGCTTGTGGAGATAAAGCGAGTGAGCCATTGAGTGAAGAAAAAGTGGTCGTCGGTGTAACCGCAGGACCACAAGAACAAATTTTCAACGTCGTGAAAGAAGTGGCAGCTGAAGACGGTTTAGAAGTGGAACTGAAAGTGTTCTCGGATTATATTATGCCGAATACAGCACTAGCAGAAGGTCAACTTGATTTAAATAACTATCAACATCAACCGTTTATGAATAAATTCAATGAAGATCACGGAACGGATTTAGTAGCTGTCATCCCGACGGTACTGAGTGTGATGGGTGTTTATTCTGAAAAAATTTCAGATATTCAAGATACTCCGTCGGGCGCTAAAATCGGAATTCCGAATGATCCAACGAACGGGGCGCGTGCGCTCATGTTACTTGAAGAAGCGGGACTCATTACGCTCGATGAAAAAAAGCGTGACACCGCTACACCTTTAGATGTCATTGACAATGAGCGCTCACTACAATTCGTTGAACTAGAAGCATCTCAACTACCGCTCATGTTGAAAGAAGTGGACGTTGCGGTGATTAATGGAAACTACGCAGCATCACATGGCTTAACGTTAACGGAAGATGCGATCTATGCAGAATCGACAAACTCACAATATGTGAACTACGTTGTCGTTCGTAAAGAAAACGAGCACGATCCAGTCATTGAAAAAATTAAACGAGCGTATCACTCTGAGCGAGTGAAGCAATTTATTGAAGAAGAATTTCAAGGTTCATATTTACCAGCTTGGTAAGAAGGGAGAAGGCGTCATGATTCAATTACGCAATGTCGTCAAAACATTCGACACGAAACAAGGTGTCGTCGAAGCAGTAAAAGATGTGAATCTCCATGTAAAAAAAGGCGAGATCCACGGAGTAATCGGTTATAGTGGTGCGGGAAAAAGTACGTTAATTCGTTGCGTAAATTTATTAGAGCGTCCGACATCTGGAGAAGTCATCATTAATGGAATCGAATTGACTTCTTTAAAACTTCCCCAATTACGCGAAGTCCGACAAAATATCGGCATGATTTTCCAAAGCTTCAACTTATTAAAAACAGCGACAGTGTTTGAAAACATTACGATTCCACTGCGATTATTAAATATTTCCAATGAAGAAGCGAATGAGCGTGCAGAACGTTATTTAGAAATTGTCGGTCTGTCTGAACGTAAAAATGCTTATCCGAGTCAGTTATCAGGAGGGCAAAAGCAACGTGTAGCGATCGCTCGTGCTTTATCGCAAGAGCCTGAAGTATTATTGAGTGACGAGTCGACGAGCGCGCTCGATCCTGAAACGACGGATTCCATTTTAGATTTATTGTTGAAAATTAATAAAGAATTAGGCATTACCATTTTGCTCATTACACATGAAATGAACGTCATCCAAAAAATTTGTGATCATGTGTACGTGATGGAGCGAGGGCAAGTGATTGAAGAGGGCACGACGATTGAGTTATTTACGAAACCGAAAAATCCGACGACCCAAAAGTTTTTAAATGCGGTTTCTCAACGTCAGCTTGCGCCAGCTTTAATCGAACAATTAACATTAGAAGGTTATATTTTGCGCTTAACATTTGTTGGAGATGCGACAGGAGATCCGTTAATCGCTTCATTAACAGAGAAGTTTCATGTAAAACCGAATATTTTATCAGCGAATATTATTGAACTGAAAAATGGCATCGTCGGCAACTTAGTCATTCATTTAGAAGGACAACGTGATGAAAAAATTGTCCAATATTTAACAGCAAACGGCGTATACGTAGAGGAGGTCTTGTAAGATGGGAGAATTTACAGCGAAATGGGGCCCACTCATGTGGCAAGCCCTCATCGAAACGTTCCAAATGACATTAATTTCACTCGTATTTTCTGTCATCATTGGGATGGCTTTAGGCGTATTGCTCGTCTTAACGAGACCGAATGCGTTATTTGCGAATAAATTTGTTTACAACGTCTTAAATATTTTAGTAAATATCGTGCGCTCTGTACCGTTTATCATTTTGCTTTTCTTCATCATTCCATTTACGAAAGCAATCGTCGGTACGATCATCGGTGTAAAAGGGGTAATCGTACCACTTGTCGTTTATACATCACCGTATATCGCACGCTTGATGGAGTCGGCTCTTCTTGAAGTCGATCCAGGAGTAATCGAAGCCTATACAGCGATGGGTGTAAAGCGTCGTAAAATCGTATGGAATGTTTTAATTCGTGAAGCACGTCCTGCGATTATTTTAGGACTGACGATTGCGACAGTCAGCTTAATCGGGGCTACAGCGATGGCTGGTTTAGTCGGAGCGGGAGGACTTGGAGACTTGGCATACCGTTACGGTCACATTCAATATGAAGTCGAAGTGATGTATGCGACGGTATTCATTTTAATCATTCTCGTTCAAGGAATTCAGTCACTCGGAAACTATTTTGCATCAAAATTAAAACGAGATTAAGGAAAGGTGAGAAACGATGGGTAAACGAGTAGAAGACGCATTTTTTAAAAAGGTGACGGCCGCAAAAACAGATTTTCCAGTAGGGGTGGAAGCTCTTTATGAAGCTGCGCAAAAGAAGTTCGAAAAAAATCCATTCGGCTACATTTATTCAGGAGCGAGTGGAGAAGAAACGTTGCGTAATAACCGTCGTGCTTTTGAGCGTTGGGCAATCGTTCCTCGTTTCTTAACCGACGTATCTGAAGTGGATACATCGGTTACGTTGTTCGATAAAACGTATGCCACACCGATTTTGTTTGCGCCTGTCGGCATGCAGAAATTGGCGCATGAAGAAGCGGAACTAGCAACGAGTCGCGCTGCAGCGAAATTTGGAATTCCGTTTATTCAAAGTACGGTATCGAGCTATTCGATTGAGTCTATACGGGAAGCGACAACCGATAGTCCGAAGTGGTTCCAATTGTATTGGTCGACAGTGGATGAAGAATTACCGAAAAGTATGGTTCAACGTGCTGAGCGAGCTGGCTATGAAGCGATTGTGTTAACGATTGATACGGTGCGCATCGGTTGGCGTGAAACGGATTTACGCAATCAGTTCTCACCATTAAAAGGCGGTCTCGGTAAAGCGAATTACGTGGAAGATCCTGTATTTCAACGCAGTTTGCGAGATGATTCAGAGGAAGCGTTAATCGATGCGCTCGTTCAACATGTTCATCACCCGACACTCGGTTGGGAACAGATTGAAAAGCTTCAAAGTTGGACAGATTTACCGATTGTTTTAAAAGGGATTTTGCATCCAGAAGATGCGAAAGAAGCAGTCGCACGTGGTATAGACGGGATCGTCGTATCCAATCATGGTGGTCGTCAATTAGACGGCGTCATTGCGAGTTTAGATGCATTGCCTGCTGTTGCAGAGGCAGTGGCCGGACGTATACCTGTTTTGTTCGATAGCGGGGTTCGTAGTGGTGTCGACGTTGTGAAAGCGTTGGCGTTAGGAGCGGATGCCGTATGTGTCGGTCGACCGTATATTTACGCATTAGGGATTGATGGAGAACGTGGCGTTACAACATGGGTTGAACATTTACTAGAAGAAGTGACGGCGTCCATTGCGCTAGCGGGGGCAAATAGTGTCAAACAAGTTCGTAAACTCACTTTAGTAGAAAATAAATAAAAGCAGTCAGGCATTTGCGTGCCTGACTGCTTTTTATGTCTCATTAATTTGTTGATTTTTTGGCGAACATTAATTGTAATTCGTTCCCTGCTCTCGTTTTTTGAAGTTGTTTTACGAGAAGTAACCCGAGTATCGCTCCACTTAAACTAGAGAAGAAAAATCCTGGGACGAAGAAGAATGCGCCGAACTCTGAACCCATTAATAATTTCGCATACGGTACGGCAAATAAAGAAGCGATGAGTCCTGTTCCGATAATCTCACCCGTTACAGCAGCCCAGCTTTTTTTGAACTTTTTATAGAGGACCCCTGCTAAAAATGCGCCAATCATACCGCCTGGAAATGCAAGCAAGGAGCCAGTGCCGATAATGACGCGGATGAGCGCTGCAAGAAAGGCGATTAATACGCCTGGTCCAGTGCCGAGCATCATTGCAGCAATTACGTTAATCGCATGTTGGACAGGAAAGGCGCGTGCTGGTCCGAGAGGAAATGAGACAAATGTCGATCCGACGACAGCAATCGCCGCAAATAAAGAAATTAAAATCATTTTACGAATTTTATCGTTTTGCATCATTGATCACTTCTTTCATAGTAGAGACGAGTTTTTCTGTCGCCTCTTTTGGATTTGGTACGCTAGCGATTGCTGAAATAATTGAAATTCCATCCGCTCCCGCTTCGATCGCTGGTGTGAAATTGTCCGCTTGTAATCCACCGATTGCAACGATAGGGAATTGTGGAAAATGTTCTCTCGTTTCTTGAATCGCTGTAGTACCCGCGACAGGATTCGTATCTAATTTTGTCGTCGTCGCGTATACAGGTCCCATTCCGATATAGTCGGCTCCCGCTTCAATCGCTGCTTTCGACTCTTGTAAAGTGTGACTTGAAACGCCGATTATTTTATCCTGACCGAGCTTTTGGCGAACGATTCCCGCATCGAGGTCGTCTTGTCCGACGTGTACACCGTCCGCTCCAATTTCAATCGCTAAATCGACATCATCATTGACGATAAATGGAACATTCGCTTGCTTGCATAAACGGAAGCAGTCACGTGCAAATTGTTTTTTTGCTTCGCCTATTAATGCGCCACTTCCTTTTTCGCGGAATTGAAACATCGTAATCCCACCATCGATCGCTTGCTTTAAGACGTCAAGTGGCTCATGGTGTCCACAATTATTACTACCCATAATAAAATAGATACGAAGCGCTTCTTTTATATTCATTCGACATGAATCTCCTTTTCCATACGGTCTTGTACGTAACGGTAGGCGCTATGGTTTGTCGGACCATGACCGCTACCCAATTGTAAGTCTTCTTCAATCGCTGCTTGAATAAACGACTTTCCAACGATTAAGGCATCTTTCAGTGACATCCCTTTCGCTAAAGATGCGGTAACTGCCGCAGAAGACGTGCATCCTGTGCCGTGCGTATTGTCCGTATCGATACGTTTTGATGTCATTGAGAATGACGTGCCGTCTTGTAAAAATACGAAGTCTTTCGCGAACTCAGGGTCTTTACTATGCCCACCTTTCATCCATACACCTTTTGCACCTAAAGCTAAAATACGCTTCGCCGCTTCTGCGATATGATCTTCCGTCACAATTTCCATATCAGCAAGTACTTCCGCTTCGGGAATATTCGGTGTAATGATTGTAGCGAGTGGAACAAGTTCATTTTTTAACGCATCAACTGCTTCTTGTTGGAGTAAAGAAGCGCCACCTTTTGCAATCATGACCGGGTCGATGACGATATTTTGAATATTGTATTGTTGGAACTTTTCTGCGACGATTCGAATGATTTCAGCCGAAAATAACATTCCTGTTTTAACAGCATCAGGTCGCAAATCAGTCATGACCGCATCGATTTGACTTTCAATCATATCGAGATCAATCGGTTGCACACCGTGTACGCCTAATGTATTTTGAGCCGTGATTGCTGTAATAGCAGAGGTACCGAACGTTCCGAGTTCTTGGAACGTTTTTAAATCTGCTTGAATTCCAGCGCCTCCACCACTATCTGAACCTGCGATTGTCATTGCGATTTTCACCATTTATAATTCCTCCATTTGTAAGTAATTTAAGCATTCTACTTGAAATTGACCGATTCCAGTAGCGGTTTGACGGGCACGCTCTGCTACTTTTTTGTAAAAATGTACCCCTTGTTGAATCGTATCGGCATCTTGTTTCACTGTTGCAAAGGCCGCAACGATTGTTGTGAGCACGCATCCTGCACCTGTAATTTGTTTCATCCATGGATCGCCACCTGTTATTTCAAATGTATGTTGATGACTGATGACGAGATCGGTTGCTCCAGTGACGACGACAATTGCATCATATTTTTCAGCTACGAATCGAGCCATCTCTCGTACATTTGCCTCTCCACTTCCAGCGTCTACTCCTCTTGCTTCCCATCGTTCTCCTGCAATCGCAGCAAGCTCTCCAGCATTGAGCCGAAAAGCGGTCGGATTGACGGCTTGTAATAAGCGTCGACACACGTTTAATCGAGAAGGAATGGCACCGATGCCTACTGGATCAATGATGATAGGAATACCTCGTCGATTCGCTTCTTGCCCCGCCCGTGTCATTGCAAGTTCGGAATGTTGTTGGAGTGTCCCAAAATTTAATACGAGTGCATCTGCAAAGCTTGTCACTTCCTTCACTTCGTCGGCTAAATCCGCCATGATAGGAGAAGCACCTAGAGCGAGTAAAGCGTTCGCTTGAAAATTTGCCGTTACATAATTCGTAATACAGTGGATGACTGGTTTGTTTTTTCGTATGTGTTGTAATGCGGTCATAAGCAATCTCCCTTTCATAAAAAAATCCTTCTCATTCTAAGTAGAAGAAGGAGAAGGATTTAACACCATGTGAAAAATACCCACTTTCCTCCGATGGTATCAACCATATCAGGTTCAAAGAGTACGTCTCAGCCCGCGGGCGCCCCTAGTGGTAAACTCGTATGCGTTTGTACACTTACTATACCATAGAGTGAAAAGAAGAAACAAAGATTTTGACAGAACAAAAAATCCTTGTTATGATATACCTTGAATTCAAGATAAAAGAATTCGAGATAATAAAAGAGAGGAGAGAAGGATATGAAAATGGAAGGGATTCATCACATTACAGCGATTGTCGGCCATCCTGAACAAACGTCTCGTTTTTATGGAGGTGTGCTAGGGTTACGACTCGTTAAAACGACGGTGAACTTTGATGATCCGACGACGTATCATTTGTACTTCGGCGATAGTGAAGGAAGTCCGGGCTCGATTATGACGTTCTTTAATTGGATGAATGACTATAAAGGAATTCGCGGCAACGGACAAGTAGGCATTACATACTTTTTAATACCGCAAGGGAGCTTCGCATTTTGGCAAGAGCGATTACAGTCAAAACAAATTCAAACGAAAGTCGTTGAAAGTTTCGATGAAAAGCAACTTCATTTTGAAGATGAACATGGATTACAACTCGCTTTAATTGAACGAGATGTGCCCTTGACGAATGATTGGGAAACGAGTGAAATACCTGCTAAGTATGCGATTCAAAAATTTGGCGGTGCACTTTTATATACGGGTTCCATCGAAGCGACGAAGCAATTGCTGGAGAAGGATTTCGGTTATGTTTCACGTGGAACATCTGAAAGAGAACGTTTCAGTTTAACGGACAATCAAGATGAAACGATTGATCTTTGTTCTTCCATTGAAGAAAGGGGAAGTTTTGGGATTGGTACTGTCCATCATATTGCTTGGCGAACAAAAGACGCTGAAGAACAGCTCCAATGGCAACAGAAGTTACAAGCAAAATATAATGTGACACCTGTTCAAGATCGCGATTACTTTGAGTCCATTTACTTCCGTGAAGGTGGTGGCATCATTTGCGAAATTGCCACAGATGAGCCAGGGTTTTTCATTGATGAGACGGATGGACAGTTGGGATTGACTTTGCAATTACCGCAACAATATGAGGCGAATCGTGCAGTGATTGAATCACATATCGTTCCATTTCAACGTCCGAGTGGTAACCGCTCTTCTCAATAAATCGCAACACTTTTTATTATTTTGAAACGAACGTAGAAAACATTCAAAGGAGAATATAAACATGACAAACGTAGCAATTATTTATTACAGTTCAACAGGAACAAACTATAAAATGGCGAAATGGGCAGTAGAAGGTGCAAAACAAGCCGGTGCATCAGATGTTCGCTTATTGAAATTACCAGAAACAGCACCAGAGGGAGCCATTGATTCAAACCCAGCATGGCGTGCTTATGTTGATGCAACGAAAGACATTCCGACAGTAACATTGGAAGATTTAGAATGGGCAGATGCAATCATTTGGAGCGTGCCGACACGTTTCGGTAACGTACCGAGCCAATTCCAAAACTTTATCGATACGACTGGCGGACTATGGTTCCAAGGAAAATTAGCAAATAAAGTAGTAAGTGCGATGGCGAGTGCAGGAAACGCAAATGGTGGTCAAGAAGTGACGGTTCATTCGATTTATACGACGATGTACCACTGGGGTGCAATCGTAACAGCACCAGGTTTTGTAGATCAATCTGCATATGCTGCAGGTGGAAACCCATACGGTACGAGCGCAACAGTATCACAAGAAGGTGAAATTGTAGAGCAAGTAGAAGAAGCAGTGAAAGCACAAGCACGACGTACGACAGAAGTGGCGAAAGCAACCGCGAGTCTCCGCGCATAATAGAAAGAGGTTGAGACAAAACCTCTGAAAATCCTTAAAACGCATGAAATCAAAAGTTAAACCCTTGATTTCATGCGTTTTCTATTTTAGTAATTTTTGTTTTTCTATTCCATTTTGACTTATGTCCCAGCCTCT
>NZ_JADKPV010000007.1 GCF_015351395.1 Savagea serpentis | reverse complement strand
AAAACGATCAAATCGTAACGGTTCAGTCGGGATGCACGTCTCTTCTTTACCTGAAATTAACTCTTCAATTAATTTACCTGTCGCTGTTGCAAGACTAATGCCATCTCCTTCATGTCCAGCTGCGATGTAAAATCCTGGACATTGCGCTACTTCTGATACGATTGGCAAATGGTCTTCCGTATATGGACGAAATCCAGTGTACGCTCGAATCATTTTGAAATCTTCCATTTTCGGGAAAAAGCGAATCGCTCGTCGCGCTATCGTATGCACCACTTCCATATCTACTGACGCGTCGAATCCAACGAATTGACGGCTACTACCGATTAAGAAGTTTTGACTTTCTGTCGGCTCTAATACGAGCGCTACTCCGTGTTCTGTCGTACGCGCATCTGCCTTCCGTTCCCGTTGGAATTTGTTCATTAAATAGCCAAATTCCATTACATTTCGCATCATGACTGGCTCTGCACGTGAACCGACCATAATATGTCCTTTTCGTGGAATGATCGGAATGTCAATTCCAAGCATTTTTCCGATAAATGGTGCCCATACCCCCGCTGCGTTAACGACTTTTTCAGCACGGATCGTACCGTTTTTCGTTTCAACGATAAATTCACCTCCATCTTTCGTCAAGTTCATCACTTCAGCATTTGTTAACACTGAAAGGCCGAACTGTTGTGCCTTATGAACGAGTGAATAACAGAACATATATGGATTAATGAGCGAATCCGTTTCACATTCGATTCCACCTGGAATGTCATCTGCGAAAAATGGTGATTCTTTTTTTACATCTTTATGTTCTAACACATTGAATTTTAACCCAGCATCGTTTTGAATTTTCGCCCAATCTTTTGCAGCTTCGAATTCTTCTTCGTTATCACATACTAAAATACTTCCGCTCTCTCGATACTCGAATGGAATTTCTAATTTCCCTTGTAAATCGACGATTAATTCTTGACTGACGAGTGACATTTGACTGTCAAACCCCGGATCTTTATCGACAATTGTCACGTTTCCATCACAACGTGAGCTCGTTCCGCTCGCAACATCACGTTTTTCGATTAATACAGTGTCCATTCCAGCTTCTGCCAAATAATATGCGATCGAACTCCCGACGATTCCGCCTCCAATGACTGCTACTTCATAACTTTTGTTGCTCATTCAATAACCTCCCACACACATTATGTAAAATATTTTATTCCTGTTCCTAGATTACCATAAAATTAAATAAAACTTTATGTTAGAATGTATTTATTATAATTTTTTGGTAATAGGGAGGGGTTTTTTCAATGAAAAATACAATCGTATGTCGTTGTGAAGAAGTAACATTAGAACAACTAGAACAAACTGCCAAACAATTCAATTGCTCACCGCGAGAATTGAAACTGAGAACTCGCGCAGGGATGGGCTTTTGTGGAGGACGCACTTGCCGACCAGCTGTCGACAAAGTGTTGCTAAATGTAACAGATTTACGTCCGTCTGACAACGTACCGTTAAAAGTTCAACCTCCAGTACGTCCAATTTCACTTTCTAGTTTAGGAGGAGCAATCGATGACAAATAAACGTATTACACATCATCCTATTCTTGGTTCACTCGATAAACAATCAACTGTTTCATTCACATTTGATGGAAAAGAGTACACAGGTCTCGAAAATGATACGATCGCATCTGCATTAATGGCAAATGGTGTTCGCACATTACGTAAACATGAATTTTCTGGTAACCCACGTGGTATTTATTGCAATATCGGACATTGCTTCGAATGTCGCGTAACTGTAAACGGCAAAGAAAATATTCGCGCGTGTTTAACACCGATCGTTCACGATATGGTCGTTGAAAGTGGTCAAGTTCAACCGTCTCCACTCGATCCTACGAACGAAGTATTGCCAAAAACGTACGAAGATTACGAGAAGATGGGAGGAAATCAATAATGTTAGATGTCATCATTATCGGAGCTGGTCCAGCAGGCCTCTCTGCTGCGATTGAATGCCGTAAAAATGATTTAAATACGCTCGTCGTGGATGAATTCCCAAAACTCGGAGGACGCTTGCTCGGTCAATTGCACCAAGAACCGACAGGAGAATGGTGGAACGGAATCGAAGAAGCGAAAAAGCTCGTCGACGAAGCACAACGTTTAAACACAGACATTCGTACAGGAATCTCAGTCCATCACGTTGCGAAAGTCGATGACCATTTCGTCGTACATACGAATGACGGTAAATTTGAAGCAACGAATGTTCTCATCGCAACAGGGGCAGCAGAAACAGCCGTGCCTGTTCCAGGTTGGACATTACCAGGTGTCATGTCAATCGGTGCAGCGCAGGTTATGACGAACGTCCACCGTGTCAAAGTAGGAGAACGTGGCGTCATTGTCGGCGTAAATGTCCTTTCAGCTGCCATCGCACATGAATTGAAATTAGGTGGCGTCGACATTCACAGTATGGTCCTCCCATCAAAAAACGTCATCTCAGCTGACCAAGCTGAACCGTATGCAGTGATGGAACGTCTATCGCGAATCGCTCACTTAGCACCTAGCGCATTTATCCGATTTGGCAGCAAATTTGCGAAGTCA
This sequence comes from Savagea serpentis, assembly GCF_015351395.1. GTDB lineage: Bacteria > Bacillota > Bacilli > Bacillales_A > Planococcaceae > Savagea > Savagea serpentis. The sequence continues at coordinate 99,350 of NZ_JADKPV010000007.1, read as the reverse complement.
CCAATCGTTCAAAAATTAGCCGTTAAGCTTTATCCGAAAAATGGAATTACGATGTTCGACATTCCGATTCATTTACGAAAAGCAATCGTCTCGATTAACGGAACAGAACAAGTAGAATCTGTCACGATTGCGAAAGTAACTCCAGAAGGCGACATCATTCCAAACTCTGAAGAAGTCGTTAATGTCGATTTCGTCTGTATTGCAGGTGGCTTATATCCACTCGCTGAACTCGCAGCTGTGATGGGATGCGAATTTAAATATGTAGAAGAGTTAGGCGGCCACGTACCTGTTCATTCAGAAGCGATGGAGACTGCTGTAGATGGACTTTTCGTAGCGGGCAACATTACAGGTATCGAAAGTGCTAAAGTAGCACGTAGTCAAGGGACAGTCGCTGGATTGTCAATCGCGAAACGAATGACGAACGACGTATCACTCGACCGTCAACTCGATCGTGCAATGCAAAATGTAAAAACGACACGCGACAATGCGACGATTCAATTCCACCCTCACATTTACCGTGGGCGTGAACGAGTTAAAGCAGCTTACAATCGAATTACAGAAACGAAAGAATAGTCGACGATACTAAAAGAGCAAATGCGATGCATACGATACTCATCAAGAAGCAACCGTCATGAGTAAATGTGCCACGTAAAGCGACATAAAAAGCGTCAGAACGTGAAGATACTTCTCTTCTCGCCTGACGCTTTTTTATTTTTCACTTTTACCCTCGGTCACAAGCTGACTTTAATTTAATTTGTTTGCTTCGAAGTTGACCGCAAGCTGCATCGATATCCGCGCCATTTTCGTAGCGAACACCGCTTTGAATCCCACGGTTTTGAAGCAATTTATGAAACTTCTCAATCGCTTCTGTTTTGCTTCGTTTATATTGGCTATGCTCATCTACCGGATTGTACGGAATTAAGTTCACATACGCTAAATGACGCATCTTTTGTAATAAGTTCGCGAGTTGTATCGCTTCTTCTGGGTGATCGTTGACATCGTCGATTAAAATATACTCAAACGTAATACGACGGTTTTTCTTACTGATGAAATAGTCTACCGCGTCCATCACTTCACGAATCGGGAACGCTTTATTAATTTTCATAATGCTCGTGCGCAATTCGTCATTCGGCGCATGAAGCGAAACCGCTAAGTTAATTTGAATATCTTCATCCGCGAATTCGCGAATTTTTGGCGCAAGTCCACTCGTCGATACCGTAATGTGACGCGCTCCGATTGAAAGGCCGTCTTGGTCGTTCACGACGCGCAAAAAGTCCATTAAATTCGTATAGTTATCGAACGGCTCTCCGATTCCCATGACGACGATATGGCTGACACGCTCATCTTCTCCAACTTCATCTAAATGATGTTGCACGTTCATAATTTGCTCGACAATCTCACCTGCTGTTAAGTCGCGGCTTTTGCGCAATAGTCCGCTCGCACAGAAGCTACAACCGATATTACATCCGACTTGTGTTGTGACACATACTGAATAACCGTAAGGGAATTTCATTAAAACCGTTTCAATTAAATTGCCATCTTCTAAACGAAATAAAAATTTAATCGTGCCGTCTTGCGACACTTGTTTCACTTCTTGTTGGAGAGATGTAATATAAAAATGCTCTTCTAATAGAGCACGCATCGATTTACTTAAGTTTGTCATTTCTTCAAATGATTTCACACGTTTTACATAGAGCCAATCCCATAATTGTTTCGCACGGAATTTTTTCTCTCCACGTTCAAGTAACCAATCTGTTAACTGCTGTTGTGTCAAACCGTAAATGGCTTGTTTCATTATTTCTTCCTCTTTTCTTCTCTTTGCTGTTGAATGCGCTGTTCCATTTCCCGTTTCGCATTATTCCATCCGCGCACGAATGAAGCGACGTACGTCAAAGACAAAACGACGAATAAAACGGCAATCCACGTCATGCCGTTCGTATACGCAAAATAAGCGGAAACGAGAAGTAAAACGGTCATTACGATTTCCATCATACCGTTGCACCTTCTTTTAACATTCTGTTCAACAGTGTAACATGAATTATCAATCGGTGGAAACAATTGGACGAGAATTTACGCATGTTTTCTCAACAAATAAAACGTGTAGCCGTATAAATCGGCTACACGTTTTGTTAGACGAGCGCTTCGTCCAAACGTTTTAAAAATTCATCCATCTGTTCATCCGTTCCGATCGAAATGCGTAAATAATTTGCAATGAGCGGATCTTTAAAATGACGGACGAGCACTTTTTTTGCTTTTAATTGCTCGTACAATCGCTCTACATCGACTCCATCTTTTTTCGCAAAGACGAAATTCGCTCCAGACGGCAACACATCGAAACCTCTTTCTTCTAAAGCGGCTACTGTTTCTATGCGCGTTGCGATGACCGCTTGTCGTTTCTCTTCGAAATAGTCCGTGTCGCGAAACGCTTCTGTTGCGCCTGCTAAGGCAAGTTGGTCGACTGTATATGAGTTGAATGAATCTTTTATACGCACGAGTCCTTCAATCAATTCAGGCTGACCGATCGCAAGACCGACGCGAAGTCCCGCGAGCGCTCTCGATTTACTCGTCGTTTGAATGACGAGTAAATTTGGATATTGATCGATAAGTGATACCGCAGATTCCCCACCTACTGCAAAATCGATATACGCTTCGTCTACGATGACGACAACATCCGGATTCGCTTCGAGCACGCGCTTCACTTCTTCAAGTGGCCAGTAAATGCTCGTCGGCGCGTTCGGATTCGGGAAAATGACACCCGCTTCCGCATCGAAATAATGTTCCGCACGCAATGTAAAATCATCCTGTAACGGAATCGCTTCAAACGGAATGTTAAACAACTTTGAATAAACCGGGTAAAAACTGTATGAAATCGCTGGGAATTTCAATGTTTTTCCTTCTTCAAAAAAAGCGTAAAAAGCAAAGGCAAGCACTTCATCTGAACCATTTCCGACGAAGACATTTTCCTTTTTCACACCGTTTACTTCCGCGATCGCTTCACGCAATTCATCAGCAGTCGGTGACGGATATTTTTGCATATCGCCGGTCGCCGTCTTCGTAATCGCTTCAATGACACGCGGACTCGGCTTATATGGATTTTCGTTCGTATTTAATTTTATAACATCTGGATCATTCAATTGTTCACCAGGAACGTACGGATCTGTCCGTTTGACGACTGGCGTCCAAAATTTACTCATCTCACTCTCTCCTTTTACGGTCTACGTTCGCGTAAGACACGCTTAATATCATCGACATCGATATCGAGTTCCGCAATTAATACGAGCGTATGGTAAACGAGGTCCGCAATTTCATTCGTCACTTCTTCAAAGTCACGATTTTTTGCGCCGATGACAACTTCCGTCGACTCTTCGCCTACTTTTTTCAAAATTTTATCGAGTCCTTCAGTAAATAAGTACGTCGTATATGACCCTTCTTTCGGGTTCGCTTTGCGGTGCTTCACTTCATCCGCCACTTCATAAATGACGGTGCGTACCGATTCAAATTCGATGACGGGTTTGAAGAAACAAGAAGTCTCTCCTGTATGACAAGCAGGCCCTGCTGGTTCGACCGTCACTAAAATCGTATCTCCATCACAATCTACTGAAAGTGATTTCACACTTTGCGTATTGCCAGATGTTGCGCCTTTATTCCAAAGCTCTTGACGGGAACGGCTATAAAACCATGTTTCTTTCGTTTCAATCGTCTTTTGTAACGCTTCTTCGTTCATATAAGCAAGCATCAAAACTGTTCCCGTACGTTCATCTTGTACGATGGCTGGAACGAGTCCATTTGCGTCATATTTAATGTCCATTTTATTCATCCTTCACTGTAAGCCCTGCTTCTTTTAAGGCCTTTTTAATATCTTGAATTTTCACTTCATCAAAGTGGAATACAGATGCGGCGAGTAAACCGTCCGCTTGTCCATCCGTTGCCGCTTCGATAAAGTGTTCTACCTTCCCTGCACCACCACTTGCGACTGTCGGGATCGACACACGCTCTTTAATGGCGCGCATGAGCGGAATATCGTAACCGTCTTTCACACCGTCTTCAGCGATGCTGTTAATGACGAGTTCGCCTGCTCCGAGTGACTCCATCTTCTCTACCCATTCGAGCGCATCGATGCCTGTATTTTCACGTCCACCTTTTGCAAATACACGCCATACACCATCTTCATCACGGTCGATATCGACAGAAACGACTACTTTTTCACTGCCAATCGCGTCTGCAATATCACGTACGATGTCTGGATTTTGAATCGTTATGCTATTGATCGACACTTTATCAGCACCGAGTGCGATTAATTTTTTCACATCTTCCACTGTGCGAATTCCACCGCCGACGACGAATGGTACGGGAACTTCTTTTGCGATTTCTTCAATTAAATCGTAAAATAGTCCGCGTCCTGTCGTTGAAGCGGAAATATCATAAAAGACGAGTTCATCCGCGCCTTCTGCAACGTATTTTTTCGCTTGGGTAAGTGGGTCTGCTACTTCTTGAACGTCCATAAACTTGCGGCCTTTGACGACTTTACGGTTATCGATATCTAAACATGGGATAATTTTTTTCATGCGTTTTGCTCCTCAATTAGTTTTTGTAATGAGAGTGCTCCTTCATATAACGCTTTTCCAATAATCGCTCCATATAAACCCATCGCGCGTAAATCGCGAATATTTTGTTCGGTTGATACACCACCTGAAGCGATAATGTCAATCGATGTCATCTCATCGATTTCTTTCAGTTCTTCCATATTCGGCCCTTGCATCATGCCATCTTTCAAAATATCTGTATACACGACCGTTTTTACACCGATCGCTTCGAGTTGTCGAATGAGCTCTGTGGCTTTCGTCGTGCTCGTTTCCGTCCATCCGTCCGTTGCCACATATCCGCCACGAGCGTCGATCGATACGGCAATTTTATCGCCATATTTTGCGACCGCTTCTTTCAAAAATTCAGGGTCTTCAATCGCCGCTGTTCCGATAATGACACGAGATACTCCATTTTCGATATGCTGGGTTACTTTGTCCATCGTGCGTACACCACCGCCAACTTGTACCGGAACATTCACGCCTTGTACGAGATTGCGAATCGCGTTCATATTCGGTGTATCTCCACTTTTCGCTCCGTCTAAATCGACGACGTGGATAAATTCGCCACCTTCACGTTCCCACTGTTGTGCCATCGCTGTCGGTGAATCGTGATAAACCGTCTCTTGATCATAGTTTCCCTGTGTTAAACGAACACATTTTCCACCTCGAATATCAATTGCTGGAAATAAAATCATCTTGTTCTGCCTCCCTATTCTAAAAGACCTTTCGTCGACGGTACGCCGTCTTGCAACGGATCAATCGCGCTTCCTGCCGCGAGTGCTCGTCCGAATGCTTTAAAAATCGCTTCAATAATATGGTGTGTGTTTTTTCCGTAATGTAAGTTAATGTGGAGTGTGACACGTGAATGACTCGTAAACGCTACGAAAAATTCTTCGACTAATTCCGTATCAAACTCCCCAACTTTATCTTTCATTCCTTCTACGTTAAAAACGAGGTATGGGCGTCCACTAATATCTAATGTGACATTCGCCAACGTTTCATCCATCGGCATCGTAAATGTGCCGTATCGTGTAATCCCGACTTTATCGCCAATCGCTTCATAAAAGCATTGGCCGAGGGCGATTCCGATATCTTCTACCGTATGGTGCTGGTCCACTTCCAAATCGCCATCACATAATACGTCCAAATCGAAACGTCCATGTTTCGCAAAAAGTGTTAACATGTGATCGATAAAACCGACACCTGTTTGAATATTCGTTTTACCTGTCCCGTCGATCGCGAAGCGTAAATGAATGCTCGTCTCCTCTGTCGTACGGCTACGTGAAGCTGATCTCATTGAAAAAACTCCTTTCGAATTAACACTGATTTCGCATGACCTGTCAATTGCTCCGCATTGGCGATCGTTGCGACCGCATCTGCTTCGCGCATGAAAGCTTCTTCTGTATAGTGAATGATGCTCGACTTTTTCATAAAGTCGTACACACCGAGTGGTGAAGCGAATCGTGCCGTTCCGCTCGTTGGTAACGTATGATTCGGTCCCGCAACGTAATCACCGAGCGCTTCTGGTCCATACGGTCCGAGGAAAATCGCACCCGCATGTTGAATCTGTTGCATCGAACTAACTGCATCTTCATTCATCAACTCTAAATGTTCAGGTGCGATGAAATTAATAATGTCATGCGCTTCTTCTATATTGTTAGCGATAATGATACGACCGAATTGTTCAATCGAAGCATTCGCAATTTCGTAACGTTCTAATTGCTTCACTTGTTCCGCTACTTCTTTTTGCAATTCTTCCGCAAATGAATCACTCGTCGTCACACAAATCGCATTCGCCATTTCATCGTGCTCCGCTTGTGACAATAAATCCGCTGCTGCAAAAGAGACATTCGTCGTATCGTCTGCGAAAATACAAATTTCACTCGGTCCTGCAATCATATCGATCGCGACATCACCGAACACCCATTTTTTCGCACGCGCCACGTATTGATTGCCTGGTCCTGTAATTTTGTCGACTTTCGGAATTGTTTCCGTTCCGTAAGCGAGGGCTGCAATCGCCTGCGCTCCCCCTACTTTAAAGATCGTATCCGCCCCTGCTAACTTCGCCGCTGCAATAATAGAAGGTGAAATGTTCCCTTCACGGTCTGGCGGTGTCACGATGTAAATTTCTTTCACGCCTGCAATTTTCGCTGGTAACACATTCATTAATACGGTGGAAGGATATACGGCTTTGCCACCTGGTACGTAAATGCCGACTCGTTCGATCGGTGTCACTTTTTGTCCCAGGGTAACGCCTGGTCGCACTTGTTCGAACCAAGATTTTTCTTTTTGAAGACGGTGGTATTGCTCAATTTGTTCTTTCGCTGTCGTCAAAGCGCCTAAAACATTCGGATCGACTTTGAACATCGCGCGCTCCCACTCTTTTTCTGAAAGCTCCAAAATATCTAGCTTCGCGCCATCGAACTGTTCCGTATAACGGAATAATGCCGCATCCCCTTCTTTCCGAACCGTTTGAATGATGTTTAACACCGTATCGTCAACCGACGACGTTAAAGCACTCGTCTCCAATGCACGACAACGTTCTTCTTTAAATGCTTCAGCTGTTACGATTTTCATTTATTTTCGCCATCCCTTCTCGCAATTGCTTAATCATCTTTTGAACTTCTTCCGTCTTCGTTGCATACCCTGCTTTGTTCGCGATGACACGTGCACTACTTTCTGCGATTTCTTCTAAGACGACGAGTCCATTTTCACGCAATGTATTTCCTGTTTCGACAATATCAACGATGACGTGCGACATGCCGATCAACGGGGCTAATTCAATGGAACCATTCAATTTAATAATGTCCGCTTGACGTCCTTTTGACTCAAAGTATCGCTTTGCGATGTTCGGATATTTCGATGCGACGATAATGGACGAGCGTTTTTCCATCTCTTCTTCTGGAAATCCAGCAACCGCAATTTTACAACGACTAATTTCAAGATCTAACAGTTCATAAACATCTTTCGCATCTTCCATAATGACATCTTTACCGACGATGCCGATGTCTGCAGCTCCTGTTTCAACGTAAGTTGGGACATCGACTGCTTTTACTAAAATGAGGCGCACTTTTTTTGAATCGTCCCAAATGACGAGCTTGCGCGTATCTTCCGTAAACTCAGAAAATTTAACCGACATTTCTTCCAATATCGCTAATGTTTGTTTCGCTACGCGACCTTTCGCGAGCGCTAAAGTAATTTCTTTCACGTTACATCGCTCCTTGCTTATCGATAAAGTAAGCGATACAATCATCGATTTGTTCAAATCGTTCTGTCGTTCCATTAAATCGAAGTGTAATCTCTTCTCCTAATGTCACAGTATGTATCGTTTCAAGAATAGCATTTTTACCAATGACAGCTTCAAAATTACGATTGCGTAATTCGTTCGCAAGTTGCACTGCCTCTTTTAAATACGCTTCCTCTGTAATGATTGTAATTTCAATTGCTGTCGAATCTTCTTTCACTGCTGATACAGCTTCCATTAAACGTTCCAAATCGAAAGCGAATCCGATTGCTGGGAATGAAGCACCGAATCGTTCCCCTAATCGATCATAACGCCCTCCCATTAAAACAGGTTTTCCGACACCATCGACATACGCTTGGAAAATGAGATGCGAGTAGTAATCCATGCGATTAATTAACCCGAAGTCAAAGACGACATGTTGTTCTACACCAAACAATTGAAGATACTCATTGACGTCTTTTACATAATCGAGCGTTGCTTTTACCGCTTCGTTCGATGCATACGGCTCTAATCGTTGGGCAATCGTTTCAAAATTCCCGTAATACGTTGGAATATTTGCGATAATGTTCGCCGTCTCTTCGTCAAGTTGTAATGTTTGAATATATGTCGCAAGTTCGGCCATATTTTTTGCGCGCACGTACGATTCAATTTTTTCGACTTGCTTTTCTTGCAAAGCAAACGGTGCTAATAAATCTTTTAAAAATGTCGCAAAACCGATTTCAAACTGATGTTGTGTCACATTTAAATCATCGAGTGCATGCGAGGCTAAAGCGATCGTTTCAGCATCGATTAAAGGACTGGATGGATTGAAGCATTCGACACCCATCTGCATTTTTTCAATCGATTCGCTCGCTTCAAACGATTGGCGAAACACTTCTTCTACATAATAGTAACGCTCGTACGATGGGGAAATCGCAAGCTCCAATTGCTTCGCATATTTATAGGCAATCGGTAATGTTACATCCGGTCGCACGACGAGCAATTCTCCATCATAGTCTGTCACTTTAATCGTTTCTTTTACATTCATTTCTGTTTTCACATTCGCATACAGTTCGTAACGTTCAAACGCATCCACTTTTAATTTTTCATAACCGTACGTTTCAAAACGGTTCGCAATCGTTTGTACGATACGCCCGTACTTTTTTTCATTTGGTAAGTTGAACAATTCACTCGCCCCTTTTACTTTATTGCTTTACTAGACTAAAGTTATATAGTACTATAAAGCTTACAGAAACAGTTGTCAATAGAATTGGAGGAAATTAAATGTTTGATTATCATATGCACACTTCTTTCTCTGCAGACAGTCGTGCCGACATGCAAGAAATGATTGAAACAGCGATTGCGAAAGGCTTAACAGAAATTTGTTTCACCGAACATATCGACTACGATTACCCGGATGACACGATCGTTTTCGACTTAGATTATGATGCGTATACAGAAACGATTGAGCGTTACAAACAACAATTTCAAAACGACATTACGATTAAAAAAGGGGTCGAACTCGGGATTCAACCTCATTTATTCGAACGTTATGATGCATTGATGGCGAAAACGTCTTTCGATTTTGTCATTTGTTCCATGCATACGGTCGAAAATAAATCGCTCCATTACGGAGAAATTTTTGAAGGGCGTACGTTAGATGAAGCGTTCGCGGTTTACTATGATGAATTTTACCACTGCTTACAACATTTCAAAGATTACAATGTGCTCGGTCACGTCGATCTCATTAAGCGCTATGCGAAAGAGACGACACCGAACTTATTCCACGACGAACTCGCCGCAATTTTTGATTTAATTATTCCTGAAGGGAAAGGAATTGAATTAAATACGTCAGGAACACGTTACGGATTATCGCACAACTTAGCGAGCCCAGATGTCCTTCAACTGTACAAAGATCGCGGTGGTGAAATTATTACGCTCGGTAGCGACGCTCACCGTCCTTCCGAAATTGCGCATGAATTCCGAGAATCGCTCGATTTACTACAATCGATTGGATTTGAATACGTGACGACATTTGAAAATCGCATGCCTATCATGCATAAAATAACAAGTTTATAAGATGATATAACAAAACCTTCTCGCGACATATCGAGAAGGTTTTGTCTTGCGTATAACGGTTGATTAGTGAATACCGTGCGTCAACATCGCGTTTGCTACTTTTAAAAATCCAGCGATATTCGCGCCCATCACTAAGTTTCCTGGTTCACCATATTGGTTCGCCGCATTCGTACAGCTGTCGTAAATGTTTTTCATGACACCGTGAAGTCGTTCATCTACTTCCTCTGTCGTCCATGAAAGGCGCATGCTGTTTTGTGACATCTCCATTGCAGAGACAGCGACTCCACCGGCATTCGCTGCTTTCGCTGGTGCGAATAACACACCTTTCTTTTGGAAATATTGAATCGCTTCGATAGAAGAAGGCATATTTGCTCCTTCGCCAACCGCTTTTACACCGTTTGCGACAAGGGCTTTTGCGCTTTCTTCATCCAACTCATTTTGTGTCGCACAAGGAAGCGCGATATCACAAGGAAGCTCCCAAATTTTCGAGCAATCTTCCACATATGTCGCTTCTGGATAATACTTTAAGTACTCATAGATTCGTTTTTTATCCACTTCTTTAATTTGTTTGACAACATCTAAATCGATGCCTGTTTCATCGTAAATGTAACCGCCTGAGTCACTACATGCGATCACTGTCGACCCGAGTTCCATCGCTTTCTCCATCGCGTATGTCGAAACATTCCCAGATCCTGATACGACGACTCGACTATCTTGGAAAGAAAGTTCATGTTCGCGTAACATCTCATCGACGAAATAAACTAATCCGTATCCTGTCGCTTCTGTACGTCCTAAACTACCGCCTGAATCTGGGTGCTTCCCTGTGAGTACACCCGCTTCATAGCCACCGTTCAAACGGTTATAATGGCCGAACATGTAGCCGATTTCACGCCGTCCTACTCCGATATCCCCCGCTGGTACGTCTTCATCAGGTCCGATATATTTATGTAGTTCCGTCATAAAACTTTGTGTAAAACGCATAATTTCGCGGTCTGACTTCCCTTTCGGATCGAAATCAGCTCCACCCTTACCAGCACCGATCGGCTGACCTGTAAGTGCATTTTTAAAAATCTGCTCAAACGCTAAAAATTTCATAATACTATTATTAACCGATGGGTGGAAACGTAATCCCCCTTTATACGGTCCTAAATCACTGTTAAATTGCACACGGAAACCACGGTTGACATGGACTTTACCTTGATCATCTTCCCAAGCTACACGAAACGAAATCGTACGGTCTGGCTCGGTAATACGTTCAAGGATCCCGTCTCTTATATACTCAGGATGTTGAGCGAATACCGGACGTAGCGAATCAAAGATCTCTCTCGTCGCTTGTAAAAACTCTGTCTCATTGCTATTGCGTTGTTTAACGAGTTCATACACTTCGTGGACGTAATCGTTTGCGCGCTTGCGTTGTTCCAGTTCTCTCGGCGTTAAATTTGTCATTGCGCTTCATCCCTTTCTTTTTCTCTCCTTTTAAAAGTGAATATTCTGACCTTTAAAAAGAAGTTGTCATTCTATTCTTTATATTATCATTGAAGAAAGCTCTGTACCAATATTTATTTAAAAATTTAGTGAATTTTAACATGTTTTCTTGTCGAAACGTTCGTTTTTCACACTTCTGTAAAATAATTCGGGTATACTGAACAGAGAACATACATTGATGAAAGGGGTTCTGTTCATGTCAACACAACAAGTACGAGTCGCACTTTTCGATTTCGATCAAACGTTTTACAAATACGAAACATTCTCTTTACTTCAAAATCATTTGAAGCATGACGAACAATTGAAAGATCGCTACAGACGTTTTTTCAACCCGACGTTTCTTCCTTATATGCAATATAAAATGAAATTAATGCAACCAGAAAAAGCTCGACGTATCGCCATGCAAAATTATTCGAGCGCATTGGACGGTTTATCAGAAGAAGACGTCCGTTCTTTTTTCCGCAAGTTAAAGCCGACGATTGAAGAAGGTATTAATAAACAACTCGCCCAGCTCGTCGAGGAAAACGCTAAAAATGGTATTCGCTCTATTCTCGTTTCGGGTGCCTTCATTCCCTTTTTAGAAGAAGTGACGAGCGATTATGCCTTCGACGCTATTTTAGGCTCTCATATTCCATTCGTAGAAGGAAAAGTAGACGGAGAAGCGACAATTACACATGTTCAATCCGATTTGAAAGTCAATGCCATTCACGACACATTGCATGATGTAGACGTCGACTGGGAAAATAGCTTCGCCTTCAGCGACCGCTATTCAGATTTACCAATGCTTGAACTCGTCGGAAATCCTGCAGTCGTCAATGCGGAACCTCGTTTAAAAAAACATGCATTGGAGCGCGGTTGGATTTATATCGACGCATAAAAAAGCATGTTTAAAGTTAGACTGAAGTCTTCTTTAAACATGCTTTTTCTTTTTAAGATACGAATTTTAAACCGACGACACCAATCACGATTAAAATGACACTCGCAATGCGCCCCATACTTTTCGATTCTCCGAAGAAAATCATATTGATGACGACCGCGCCCGCTGTGCCGATTCCAATCCATACGGCATAAGCGATACTTACTTGTAAATAATCGAATGCGAAATATAAAAATGCGAATGCCCCACCGAAGCCAAGCAAATAAATAAAACCGTTAAATACATTTTTTACTTCACTATATTTTTTTAATCCGATGACACCTAAAAACTCAAAGCCAGCTGCCAAAATGACTAAAATCCAACCGAGCGTTTCTCCAGACATGCTCGGAAACCAATTCAATACAAAATCTAATGTTCCACCATTCATTTATTTTACCCCTCGCAATGCTTTCTTTTCGTCGATTGAATCCGCAATATTTAATCCGATGACACCGACGACGATGACGATCATAAAGACGACTTTCGCCACGCTTAACGGCTCATGGAAAAAGATAATATCCATCAAGGCGACGCCTACTGTCCCAACCGCTGCGAATACCGCATATACAGTTCCCGTCGGTAACAATTCGCTCGCTTTCGTTAAAAAGTGAAAATCGACAAAAATAAAAGTGACGATGAAAATCCAATGCCACCACTCACTTGCAACGTTAAATCCATAAATCCAGACGAGTTCAAAAAAGCTCGTCATTGCGACATAGGTCCACGCTTTCCTTTTCGTTTGACTATCCATTGTATCCTTCCTTCTCCTCTTGCAATTCGAGCGCATGCTGCAACAATTCATAGACCGCTCGTTTTTGACGTCTCGCGCCTTCTTCCTTATGTTCATCGTACAAATATACTTGCTCCGCAGCTGATTCAATTAATCCGATCATAAGTTTTGACACATCCTCCTCAATGACCGTAGAACGTACCGCTTTTAACACTTTCGCTTTCCATAACCAATTGCGCAAATACGCATAAATGGGCTCATAGACGGATTCCCATTTTTTTAAATGTTCCGTTGAAGCAAGTCCTGCGTAAATTAAGGCTTGCACTTCGTGATATGTCTTATTCACTTCGAAAATCGCATCAATAATTTGTACGAGTTGTTTTGACATAGGCAAATCTTCGTCTACAGATTGCTTCATCGTCGTCAACAATTTATCCGCCATCACTTCCGCAATCGCAGGCATCAATGCCATTTTAGATGGGAAATATAAATAAAATGTCCCTTGTGCGATATCCGCTCCTTGCACGATGTGAGCAATTGTCGTTTTTTGAATGCCACGCTCTAAAAAAGAGTCCAACGCCGCACGAACAATTCGTTCTTTTTTATCCAGTTTGATTCACCCTTTCACCTTTCGAATGAATGATATTCATTATAAATGAATAATATTCATTTTGCAATATGTGAACATTTTCCTTATCATTTTGAAAGTATTTTTCACTTTTTTACCTTGTGAATAACCGCACAATGTCAATCTTTCATCCGTTTTTTCATAAATTTCGAGTCATTAAAAAAATATTTTTCATTTGCGACAAATTTTATTTTCATGTCAACCATGCACTTTATACTTGACAAATCGAAACTACGTGAAATAGTACACGTATTTTATAGTTGCTATAAGTGTGAAGACGTAATATATTGTTTATCAGACGACATCATGAACACGAAACATGAAAAAAATTCGTCGATCCCTTTAAACGTTTTTCGTTTAAAGGAGTAATGGAATGGGGGATTCCAATGGGACAACAATTCAAAAACTCTTTAGAAATGCACGGACGTTTTCATGGAAAGATGGAAACTGTATCGAAAGTATCTCTTTCCAATCGTCACGATTTAAGTTTGGCGTATTCACCAGGTGTCGCTGAACCGAGTATGGCGATTTTTGAAAATCCACAATCGGTATACGACTACACAATCAAAGGGAATTTAGTAGGCGTCGTTACAGATGGAACAGCAGTGCTCGGACTCGGTGATATCGGTCCAGAAGCATCCATGCCTGTAATGGAAGGTAAGGCTTTACTGTTAAAGCAGTTCGCACATATCGATGCATTTCCAATCGCACTCAATACGAAAAGTGTGGATGAAATTGTCGCAACTGTGAAAGCGATGGAACCAACATTTGGCGCTATTAACTTAGAAGATATTTCAGCTCCGCGTTGCTTCGAAATTGAAGATCGTTTAAAAGAAGAATGTAATATTCCGATTTTCCACGATGATCAACATGGTACAGCAATCGTCGTCGCAGCTGGCTTATTAAATGCTTTAAAACTCGTCGATAAAAAAGAGGAAGATGTGAAAGTGGTCGTAAACGGAGCAGGCGCAGCAGGTGTGGCGATCGTTCGTTTATTGCTCGACCTAAACTTCCACAACATTATCGTCTGTGATTCAAAAGGAATTATTTATGAGGGCCGCAAACAATCGATGAACCCGATTAAACATAAAATCGCACGATATACGAATCGTGAACTTTTACAAGGCACACTCGCTGACGCGATGAAAGGTTCTGATATTTTCATCGGGGTGTCGGTTGCCAACTTATTAACAAAACCGCTCATTGATTCGATGAACGAAGATCCGATTATTTTCGGCCTTGCGAACCCGAATCCAGAAATCTCTCCTAATCTTGCAAAAGAATACGGTGTGCGCGTCATTGCGACAGGTCGTTCTGATCATCCGAACCAAGTGAATAACGTGCTCGCTTTCCCAGGGATTTTCCGCGGAGCACTCGATGTACGCGCAACAGAGATTAATGATACGATGAAACGAGCGGCTGTTTATGCGATTTCTTCTCTCATTCATGAAGATGAGTTAACCGAAGAATACATCATTCCAGATCCGTTCGATGCCCGTGTCGTACAAGCTGTTGCAGAAGCAGTGCGCAATGCTGCGATTGAAACAGGGGTCAGCAAACTTCAACAATGCCGCGTCATGTACGCAGCGAAGTAAACATCATGTTGAGCATTCAAAAAAGCCATCCAGCATAAACGAAGTCATTGCAAAATTTACGTTTTTATAACTCCATAGTTTTCAAACAAAAATAAGGCACTTTCTATTCAAAAACGAATAGAAAGTGCCTTATTCCTTACGATTGCCCCACTGCTTTTCGTACATTTCTAACCTTTTCTTATAAACACCCTTGTATAGAAATCAGTAGGCATGGAAAAAAGGGACGTTAGAACAAATTTTCAATCCAACCTCCCTCTCGCAACATGCTTTTTTATTATTCCCACTGATACGGTGTTTCTTGGTACACATAATAGTTCAACCAATTGGAGAAAATTAAATGCGTATGGGAACGCCAAGTATTGAGTGGCACTTGCGTCGGATCATCATTCGGGAAGTAATGCTTCGGCATCGGCGCATCTGGACCTTTCGCTAAATCGCGCTCGTACTCATCTTTCAATGTCGTCGCATCGTATTCTAAATGCCCTGTCATCATTAAATGACGCTTATCTTTTGATGCGATTAAAAATGCCCCAGCTTCTGCGCTCGTCGCTAATAATTTCAATTCAGAATGCTTGCGAATCTTATCTTCGTCAACATCTGTGTAACGTGAATGCGGTGCTTTAAAGACATCGTTAAACCCGCGTACAATATCTTCTGTCGGATCGATTAACGTATGATCAAACACACCTGTACATTTCCCGGGCAATTCATGTTTATCGATATCGTAAAAATAATACAGTGCAGCTTGTGCTCCCCAACAAATATTAAATAAGCTCGTCACATTTGTTTTTGACCATTCATAAATTTCCGTCAATTCTTCCCAATATTGAACATCTTCAAATTCCATCAATTCAATGGGTGCTCCTGTAATGATCATCCCATCAAATTTACGATCTTTAATTTCATCGAATACTTTATAAAACGTATCTAAATGTGTTTTGCTCACATTTTTAGACTCATATGTTGCCGTTGTTAAAAATGTCACATTGACTTGAAGAGGGGTATTTCCTAATAAACGTAATAATTGCAGTTCCGTCTTTTCTTTTTCTGGCATTAAATTGAGTAGTAAAATATTTAATGGACGAATGTCTTGAGTAAACGCTCGTTCTTCATCCATAATGAAGATTTTTTCTTGTAGTAATTTTTCACGAGCAGGCAACGCTTTCGGTATTGTAATCGGCATAATTTCTCCTCCTTATATAAAAAACTCCCTTACAATGTAAGAGAGTTTTCGTTCTCTTATCGGTCGGATTGCTCCGTAAGGAATTAGCACCTTGCGTTCTGTAGGTTGCTGAAGTGTCACTGGGCCTCGTCCCTCGACTTCTCTTGATAAGACTTATTTGATTTTGTACTTATTATACCAGTTCTAACACCGTTATCCTAGTGTTCGGCTCATTTTTGATCGACATAAAACTTATCGAGCGTAAACCCGCGACCGATAATTTCAGAAGCATTTAAAAAGACGACGAAAGAACCCGGTTCATTTAATTGAATAAGCTTTTTTAAATAAACGGCTTCTGATTGTTCGACAACGGATAAAATCATCGTCTTCTCTTCATTCGTATACCCTCCGATGGAATCAACCTTCGTAAAACCACGATCAATTTCAGAATGAATGATTTGTTCTATGCGTTCTGGCTCTTCTGTAATGATGAGCGCCAATTTTGTCGGAGACGTCTGCAATTGTACGAAGTCAATTACTTTACTCGTCACATAAATACTCATCAGCGCATAAAGCGCTAATTCAAAGTCAAAAACGAACGCTGATGTGATTACGACCGCCCCATCGACAATCAACTGCGAAAATCCGCTCGAAATGCGCGTATACCTCTTCAAAATTTGCGCGATGAGTGCTGTTCCTCCAGTCGAGCCATTTCCACGATAAACGATTCCAAGACCAACGCCTAATAAAATCCCACCGTAAATCGCGCTCAACAATGGATTGTCCATCTCTAAATGCCAGCCATCTGTTAAAAAGATGACGAAAGGTAAAAATACCGTACCGACAATCGTTTTAATACTAAAATCACGACCGACTAAAACGACTGCCAAAATGAGGAGAGGGACGTTAATGATCCATTGAACATACGCGGGATTAAACTGGTACATTTCATATAAAATCGTACTAATTCCCGATACGCCACCTGCTGCAATTCGCCCAGGTAATAAAAAAATGTTAAATGCTAGACCAACTAGGGTTGAACCGATTAAAATAAGGGCATAGTCTAACCATGGGTTGGATTGTAATTGTTTCAGTTTCACTGAACTCCCTCCTTAACTATCTTTTCTATTCTAACAAAATAATCTTTTCGAAACGACATGTTTCGAGAATGTTTATGCCCCATTTTTTAGGGAAATACTTGACTAATGATACATTTAGAAGGAGATGGAAATTATGCGTAGTTTAGGTATTGTAAGAAAAGTAGACCATTTAGGCCGTATCGTCATTCCAAAAGAATTAAGAACTTCTTTACATTTAACGAAAGGCGTACCGATGGAAATTTTCGTCGAAGAAGATAAAGTCATTTTGCGAAAATATGAAGTAGATGAAGCCTGTGTTTTAACAGGAGAAATTACACCTGACAACTTCGAACTTTCGAACGGTATGTACTTGAGTCCTCGCGGTGCTCAAATGCTAATGGATGAAATAAAAGAAAAAACATCAAAATAATGAAAAGCGACTCACCTTGTCTATAAGGTAAGTCGCTTTTTATTTTATTTTGCGTCTTCTTCTAACTCTACTTCTAAACCTTCTTCATCATCTTCTGTTTCCACAACAGGTAGTACTTTTTCTGTCGTACGTGGATTTGCTTCGATGTAGTCGTGTAAGTAACTTTCACGCAATTCGTGACGCATCCAACCCATGAACACTAAAATAATGACAAACGTAATGATCACAGCGTTGAAATTGCCTTTCGAATCTGTTTTGCCGAGTTTGTATAAGAAGAATAACAATACTAATGTCAATAAAATCGAGCCGAGTAAAAGACCTGTTAATAATGCATCTTCTCCCATGTAAAGCATCATCACTTCTTTTTCGAAGCTCATTAACAATGCAGTACCTGCTACGAGTTGTAAAGCTGTCGTCCAGAACATCGTTTGAATGCCGAGACGTTTTGACATTTTGTGTACTTCACGTTTTTCCGCTTCATCTTCTACTGTTTCGCCTTCTTTTAAGAGACGCTCAATCTTCTTCTCCGCACGGCGGTTATAGAAGTATAAGTAAATCCCTGAAGTAGCGAAACTCGCTAAAATAAAGTGGAAGTAACGTTGCCAAATTTGTGGGTAGTATGTGAGTGAATGGAAGAACCCTTCAGAACCTGCCCACATCGTTGGATAAAGCATCGATACGACGTTTACGATAAAGATGAGCGGTACGAATAATAAAATTAAACTACCCGTAGCACCGATTAAAACGTGTAACGCTTTTGAACCGCCACGCATCTTTTCCCATGTGAATTTGTATAAATACAAAATGAGGAAAGCTGTGATAAGCAATGCGATCAATGAAAGCCATGCTTTACCGATTAAATTCGTTGATGAATAAAAATATTGTGTGTAAATAACACTAATTAATAAAAGTGGTGCAATCCCTAATACGACTGCAATACTTTTCATAATGGACGTATGATCGGCCAATTGTTGGGCGATACGATCAATTTTACGATCTTTTTTGCTCATCCCTTGAATTTCTTTACCGACAGCAAGTACTGATGAACCGATCGTAATGTTCACAAATAAAATGTGTAAAATGAAGCTGACGACGATTAGCACTTCGAAAAATCCAACATTCCCTGGTATTGCGAGTGTAATATCGTCTGGTATTAAATTTGTCATCGTTTGTAAAACCACTGGTCACATCCTCCTTCTCTCACTATTGTTCTTCTTTTTCGTCATCTTTCTCTTTGCTGCCTTGTGTTAAATCAGCATCTAAACCTTCGTTCGATACTTTAATTAAGTATGCAGCGAGAGCATCACGCTCATCGTCCGTTCCGACGAATGGAGGCATGAATGGACGTGTTTCGTGTAGAGTAGAGATGTAGCCAGATAATGCTGCTTCATCCCAGCCTTCTAGACGATCTCCGAAGTTACGCTTCGTTCTCCATCCTTCGACTGTATGACACGCGATACATTGTCCTTTATACAATTCGCGTCCTGCTTCTAACTGGTTCTCCGCCGTCACTTCTTTAATTGGCGATGCTGCTGAGTTCGCAAGATACCCTTCTTCGTTAAACTTCTCAACTTTTGCAGCTTCTACACCGTTCGCATATAAATAATCATAAATGATGTATGGCTTACGCACCGATTCACGAACTCCTTCGAATTCACCGATAAAGGCAATCGAAGTGAAGAAGATGGCAATCGTTAAGATGACAGGAACACGTTCAGGCTTAATCGCCATCCATAATGCGAAGATGAGGAAAAGCGCAAGTCCTAATACGTGAAGCATGTTAAAGATATTTTCTGGCATTCCTGTCGACCAAATAATTAAATCTTTCGCTTCATCTGGAATACTGAGTAAATACCAAATTCCCGTAATGAGAACCCCTGGTACAGTTAAAGCGTTCCAGAAACTGAATACTTTAAAGACGTCACGACGTACTTCTTTGTCTTTAATGAGCAAGCGGATCGGTAAGGAAATTAGCGATACCGCAAGCAAGATGGCAATGAATGTTCGGAACGCGAGTGACGGAATGTACGTCGGGTTTAAAAAGGCGTTCCAAAATGATAATGTTTCTGTCCATTTTCCTGGTGTTAACTTCGCTGATAAAATACCTGTGATGATCATCGCTGTTAACCAACCGAAGATGGATAAGGTCACCCCGATGCGGAAGTGAATTTTTCGCTTCGCACCTTTCCAAGTGTCCCATGTGTAGTAATAAATAATTAATAAGACAACTTCTGTGATGAAGACGATCCATTCAGCAAACCATGCCCAGAAGAAAATACGCAATAACGAACCGATGGAGTCTGGTTGAATAACAGATGTTACGAGCCAAATTCCGACCCCTGTCATCGCCCCGACCGTGGTCGTTATAATGAGCACCCATTTACTAATTGTTTTCGCCACATTGATGAGCTTTTCGTTGTTCGTTTTCAAGCCCTGGTACTCTAATGAAACCATTAATACCGTCATTCCAATCGCAACCCCGTGACTGACGATTACGTGAATGATCGCAATAATAGCAATTATCATACCGTTTCCTAACCAAGGAAATTCTATGACCGGATAGTTCATAAATTTCTCCCTCCAAATAAAATAGTAAAATGAAGTAACTATATACCGCATCTATTATTATCATTTGAAATTATGGAATTCCTGTTAAGTCAATATGACGAACTAGCGAACGTTTCATCATTTTATTATTAATTCCCATTAAAAAAAGCCCTAAAATAGATGTTTTTCTATCTCAAGACTTCATTTTTATGAAAAAAACTTCAATATTCAATTCACTTTTGTTTCTTTTTTATTCGATTTCTGCTATTTATAAAGTTCTATTACCACTCTAATTCATTTAAAAATTGCTCAATTTGTTCACGTGTTTTACGTTCTTTGCTGACGAAACGCCCTGCTTCTTTTCCTTCACTAAATGCGATGAAGCTCGGAATGCCAAAAATATCAAGCTCTTGACAAATATCGATAAACTCATCACGGTCAACCGATACGAAATCGATCTCTTGATAATCTACTTCTAAAGCGGGTAAAAATGGTTCGATCACCGTACAATCTGGACACCATCCCGCTGTAAACATGAATAACGTGCGCTCTCCTTGTTTCAATTGTTCGAATTGCTCTTTTGACTGTAATTTTTCCATTTCTCATTTCCTCCTCTAACTAGGCAACATTGTCTTTCATTATAATAGATGTCTCTTAGAGGCGCAATGTACACAAATAAAGAGCAATAACTTTCCTCCTTTACTATGCTAAAACCGAAATTGAATTATTCAGAATTTACTTTTATGCCTTTAAACACGAACGTTTTATGTTTTTGAGTATATAAACATTCACTTTTAAGGCTTTTTTATGTCTTTTTACATGTTTCTTTTGTTTTTTTATGATTTATTCACGAATTTCATGTTGACTTTTCATTTTAAGGTTGATAAGATATATTCAACATTTCAATATGCTTAAAGATAATGATGGAGATCATGGTCATAAATGCTTTACTTTTAGAGAGCTAGTGGTTGGTGAAAACTAGTGTAAACTTTATGAATCGAGCGCTCCAGAATCAAATTATTGAACGCCCTTTGTGCTATTAGATAATTTCGCTCATACGCGTTATGTATGCAATGAAGGCATAGATTCGTCTATGCAGAAAAAGGGTGGCACCGCGTAAATACAGCTTTTCGCCCCTTGCAGTACGCAGGGAGTGGAGGGCTTTTTTATTTTCCATTTTCTTAGCTGTAGTGGACATTTACTCGTTCACGCATCATTTTATTGACTGACCCGCTCTGCGGGATAATTACCATTACAATATATGTATAAGGAGAGAATGTAACCATGACATTCAAAGTCGTCATTAGTGATCCATTAAGTGAAGAAGGTATTCAACCATTACGCGAGGCAGAAAATATCGAAATCGATATCGCAACAGATTGTGATGAAACACAATTAATCGAACGTTTGCAAGATGCAGACGCACTTCTCGTACGCAGTCAAACACAAGTAACACGTGAGTTAATTGACAAAGCACCACAATTAAAAGTGATTGGACGTGCAGGTGTCGGCGTTGACAATATCGATTTAGATGCAGCAACAGAACGCGGTATTATCGTCGTCAACGCACCAGATGGCAACACGAACTCCGCTGCAGAGCATACAGTCGCGATGCTCATGTCACTCGCTCGTAACATCCCACAAGCTTTCCAATCATTACAAGCTGGAAAATGGGACCGTAAAACATATATCGGTGTTGAATTAAAACATAAAACGTTAGGAATTATCGGCCTTGGACGTATCGGTGCAGAAGTAGCACACCGTGCGAAAGGACAACGTATGAACGTCATCGCATACGATCCATTCTTAACAGCTGAAACCGCACAAAAACTCGGTGTTGAACAAGGAACAGTTGATGAAGTTCTTGCAAAAGCTGATTTCATTACGATTCATACACCACTTCTCGACTCTACACGCAATATGATTAACGCAGATGCTTTCGCTAAAATGAAAGACGGCGTACGTATCATCAACTGTGCGCGCGGTGGAATTATCGATGAAGACGCGCTTTACGATGCAATCGTAGAAGGTAAAGTAGCAGGCGCTGCACTCGACGTTCTTTCAGTAGAACCATTCGTCGGTCATAAATTGCTCGACCTCCCACAAGTGATTGCAACACCTCACTTAGGAGCATCTACAGTAGAAGCACAAGAAAGTGTCGCAATCGACGTCAGCATGGACGTGATTAAATTCGCAACAGACGGTACAGTTCGCAACCCAGTGAACATGCCTTCTATTTCAAAACGTTTGCTCGACAAAATTGAGCCGTTCTTCGTCTTAACTGAAAAATTAGGAGCTTTCGCTTCTCATTTAGTAGATGGTGCCTACCAACAAGTAAATGTAACATACGCTGGCGAGCTCGCTGAAGTTGACGTGCGTCCACTAACACGTAACTTGATGAAAGGTCTTCTCACATTGAACTTAGGCAACCATGTGAACGATGTGAACTCACGTTACCTTTCAAATCGTATCGGCATTAAAATCGACGAATTAAAAACGACAGCAACGAAAGGCTTCACAAACTTAATTACAGTGGAAGTTGTCACTGAAAAAGGCTCTGTCAAAGTAGCAGGTACTTTATTAAACGGTCTCGGACCACGTATCGTTAAAGTAGACGACTACCCAGTAGACGTCGTTCCAGAAGGTCACCTTTTACTCATCAACCATAAAGACCAACCAGGTGCAATCGGACGCGTCGGTATGCATTTAGCAGCTGAAAATGTCAACATCGCGACGATGCAAGTTGGACGTTCTGAACAAGGTGGTAAAGCGATCATGATCCTCACAGTAGATTATGAAGTGAAACCAGAAGAAGTCGAAGGTTTAGAAAAACTCGACAACGTCTTTGAAGTGAAAGCGATCAACTTTTAAATAAAAAAACGAGAACTGCTCATTTGAACAGTTCTCGTTTTAACATTATTCAATTTTTAAATGTTGCGCAGGGCGACTCTCATCCCACTCTAACTCGATTTCAAATTCATATTTCGTACCGCGACGTTCGACTTTAATTTCAAATTCGACGCGCTCAGTCGGCGTTAATTCAACTTCTTGTTCTCCGAGGACGAGATTCATTTGCCCTTCTTCTTTTAACTTTGCGGCAATCGTCTCTAAAAAAGTAGCAGCTTCTGTCAATGACATTTTGCGTTCAAAATCGAGTAACACTTCTTTCGGTACACGTTTTCTTGCCATTTGTCATCACTCCTTCTTTATTTACCTATATTATACATTATTTCCTTTATCTTTTGTATAAATACATTGGTAAAGAGTCTGATTCGCCTGTAAACCCGAGACGTGCATAAAACGTAATCGCTTTCGGATAAGCGACGAGTACTTTCGTATAGTACGTTTCATATTTCGCTAAAATTTGTTGCATCATACGACGACCGATCCCTTGCCCCTGGTATTCTGGATCTGTCAGCACATAATGGAAGTAAACCGTCATGACATCGTCTGATAAAGCATTAGCGAGCCCGACGAGGCGGTCTTTATCCCATGCCGTAATGACAGAGTGCGAATTTAACATCGCATGATAAAGACGCTCTGGATAGTTCGCCGATTCCCATTCAACGGATGCGAACAATTGTTGTAAATTTTCTTCAGTTAAACGATTTGTTTGAAATGTGTATTGAATTGTCATACATACTCCTCCTCATTCCTTATGCTCCATATTATAATGGATGGGAGGAGCGGATGTCACGACATATTATGAAAGGGGTTTTATACCATTGACTATTCAAACTTTAATTTTCGATTTAGATGACACATTATTGTGGGATGAAAAAAGCATCCAAACTGCTTTTGATAAAACATGTGAATATGCACATGAAATGAACAGCGCCATCGATCCTGTCGCTCTAGAACGCGTCACACGTGAAGAGGCACGTAAATTATACCAATCATATGTCACATATGATCACACTGTCGATATCGGCATCAACCCATTTGAAGGATTATGGGGAACATTCGATGACGAAGGTGAAATGTTCCAAAAGATGAAAGAAATTGTACCAACGTACCAACGCGACGCTTGGACACAAGGATTAAAACGACTCGGGATTGAAGATGCGGCACTCGGTGAGAAACTGGCACTTCGTTTCCGCTCCGAACGAGTGAAAGCACCATTTTTATATGACGACACGTTCGAAATCTTAGATGAATTAAAAGAAGACTACAAACTCGCAATGTTGACGAATGGTTCTCCATCTTTACAACGTTTAAAACTAAAAATTACACCCGAATTAAATTCTTATTTCGATGTTATTTTAATTTCAGGAGATTTCGGAATCGGAAAACCAGATGCATCAATTTTCGAAGAGATTGTTAAACTTGTCGACACACCAGCAGAACAATGCCTCATGATCGGGGATAACTTAATGACCGATATTCTCGGTTCTTCAAAAGTAAATATGCCTTCTGTTTGGATCAACCGTCACGATAAAGAGATGACAGCGGAAGTCGCACCGACATATGAAGTGACTTCTTTAACTGAACTTGCAAAACTCGTCAAAACATTATAATCCAAAAAGCGCCTTCCGAAAATGGAAAGGCGCTTTTTATTTAAAATGGGAATAATAGTGGAAGAGCGATCATCATGACGATAAACATAATGATTTGTAGTGGAACCCCAGCTTTTACGAAGTCGGTAAACCGATATCCTCCCGCCGTCATAACGAGCGCATTCGTCGGACTCGCAACTGGAGTTGCAAACGACATATTTGCGCCGACCGCTACAGCGATTAAAAATGACGTCGGATTAGAATCCATCATGAGTGCCGCATTCATCGCAATCGGTGCGAACAGTACAGCCGTTGCAGTATTGCTAATAAATTGACCAAATAGCATCGTTAAAACGTAAATGCCTGCTAAAACACCGAGCGTTCCAAATGAACCGAGCGAGTCGATAATTCCTTCTGATAACAATTCCATCCCACCGGTTTTTTCAAGAGCAATTGCCATCGGTAACATCGCTCCGATTAAGACAACCGTCTCCCAGTTAATTTCTCGGTACGCATCGTCCATATTGCGAATACAACCCGTTAAAATCATTAAAATCGCGCCGATCGATACCGCGACAACGGCTGGCACGATATCAAACACCATGAGTGCGACCATGAGCAATAAATTAAATGCGGCAATCGGTGCTTTCCCTGTCGCCGCCGCCGCCCCTGCATGCTGTTCAGGACGACCGATGACGACGACATCTTTCGTCTCGCCTGCAAGTCGCTCAATCGACTCCCAGTCCCCTTGAACGAGTAAAGCATCCCCGAACTTTAACTTCACTTTCGTCATCTCTTTCAAGACGAGCTTCCCTTGACGATTAATGCCGAGAATGTTGACATCATATTTTTCACGGAAACCTATTTCTCGAATCGTTTTGTTAAGCAGTGTCGATTTTGGTGTCAATAATACTTCCGCAATTCCCATCTGTTTCGAAATGAGCTCCTCCGCCTCTTCGTCCACTTCTTGCACCGTCAAATGATATTTTTCCGCAAAGCGATGAACATTGTCAATTTGTCCTTGTATGTATAACTCATCACGCTCTTCAAAAACAGTCGATGCGTCCGCCATTTTTTGAAACGTAATCGGTAAAAAATGCATCCCTTCCGCAGAAGAACGCTTTATTTTCAAAATGCACAATTGAAACTCATGAGGCAACTTCAATTGTGAAAGACGCTTTCCAATAATACGACTTTCTTTCGGTACATCGACACGAATGAGTCGATTGTTCAATTCGTACTCTTGCATAATTTTAAATGGTGACAGCTGATAACTGTTTTTAGATGCATCATTGCGCTGATTACTTTTACCGAGACGATGACGGATGAAAAATAAATAAATAACCCCGACAATGACACCAATAAGGCCGATTGGAGTCATTTGGAAAAATCCGAGTTTCGGATAGCCATTCTTCACCAATGTCTCACTGACAATTAAATTCGCGGGTGACGCAATTAATGTTAACAACCCAGAAAAGCTTGCGATATATGACAAAGGCAATAAATATTTGGATAGATTTTCATTAATTTTCATTGCGATGGCTACAACGATCGGTAACATAATGGCTACTGTTCCGGTATTACTCATAAAAGCTCCAACGAAAGCCACAATGAGCATAAGCGCGATAAATAGACGCTTTTCATTTTCACCCGCGACACGAATTAATAAATCGCCCGCTAATTGAGCGAGCCCCGTCCGAACAATTCCTGCTCCGACGATAAATAAAGCCGCTAGCATAATGACGACACTATTTGAAAAACCACTTAATGCTTCAGGCGCAGTTAAAACGCCCGTTAACACGAGCGCTAATATGGCGAGTAATGCGACGAGATCAGCTCGTACTTTATTCGTCATGAATAAAATAATCGTCACTGCTAAAATCGTAAAAGTTATCGTTAATTCCATACATGTTCTCCTCTATTTACGGCAGTTGAACCGGTCCATTCACCGTTACATAAGGTCGTTCAGCATGCCATGTTACTGAAACAGGAGTGTTGAATGTCTCACTTAAACGCTTTGCTGTGAGCACCTCTTTCTTCTCTCCTTGTGCGATGATTTCGCCTTCTTTTAACAATACTGCGTGCGTCATATGAGGCATTACTTCCTCAATATGATGCGTCACATAAATGATGTGACATCCACGTGCAATGACGACTTCCAACGATTGCAAAAATTGTTCACGCGCTAAAATATCAAGACCAGAACAAGGCTCATCTAAAATTAAAATGTCAGGATGACTCATAAGAGAACGTGCAATTAACACACGACGCTTCTCTCCTTCAGATAATTCATGAAATTTTTTACCCGCATATTGAGCGATGCGAAACTGTTTTAACAATTGAATCGCTTCCGCTTCATCTTCTTTAGTAATCTCTTCATAAATGCCAAAGCTCGAATGCTTCCCGCTTAAAATAACGCGCTCGATCGAATCATTACGATAATAATCCGAAAAGCGTTCTAACGCATTACTAACAAAGCCAATTTTTTTACGTAAATCCGGAATATACGTTTTGCCAAATGTTTCACCGAGCACTTCCACTGTGCCATTCGACGGAAATTGATAAGCAGCTAATATATTGAGCAATGTCGTTTTCCCCGAACCGTTTAAACCGATCAGCGCCCATTGTTGCCCGCGCTTCATTTCAAACTGAATATTTTTTAAAATCGGACGTCCTTGTAATGTGACAGCGACGTTCTGAAATCTTGCAATAGTCTCCATCCGTTAGCCTCCTTTCTAATGGGTTAAACTTCGACACCGCCCTCTTCAAAATCACGTGTGCGATGTGCAATACGTGAAGCGGCACACGCTGCTATACTCGCAACTAAATCATCTAAAAACGTATGAATACCATTCCCTTTTTTCGTATCAAGTTCATTAATGATCCCAATTTTATTTTTATCTAAATGTCCGAACGTTGTCACAGCAATCGAACCATATGTAAAGACTGCTCCGAGCGCAATCGTTTCATCTACTCCGAACAACCCTTCGTCTGACTCAACAATTTGCTGTAATGGCGCTGACAATTCTCCCTTTTCAGCAAGTATATCTAATTCGATTCCCACTAAAATCGCATGTTGCATTTCGCGTTTTTCTAACACTCGTTCAACCGAGTTAACACAGTCTTGCAAGGTTAAGCTATGATTGTATGGAATTTGCATTTCATAGACGATTTTTGCAATATCTTCTATTTGCACTCCGCGCTTTTTCAACGCCTCTCTCGTTGCTTTTGTCACTTCTTTTGAATGCACTGGTTCTACTTTTGTCATACTAATGTCCTCCTCCATATTGTCGATTGACCTATTAAAAATCACTCGACTCTCTTTCTCTTCATACTAAAATCATAAGAATTTCGAAAGAGTTATAATAACATTATATCGTGTCTCTGTAGAATCTCCAACTTCTTCAATCAACTTTTAAACGCGAACCTTTCAGCTCTTAGCATTTCACTGCTATAATGAGAATAATCGAGAAATAAATCATTTCGAAATGAAAGAAAGGAGAATTCAATGGTTAACGGACAAGTAAATGAAATGACTATTCCAAGTGAAATATTAGGACAGGAGGTACCAATCCTCGTCTACATGCCAGATACGTATATGCCGATGCAGACGTATCAGTTATTAGTCGCTTCAGATGGAGCCGACTATTTTCGTTACGGCCGTCTAGGTAAAGTCGTTCAGCACTTGATGGACGCAGAAGAAATCGAAGACACCATCGTTGTTGGAATTCCATATGAAGACAAATATATTCGCCGAGAGTATTACCACCCATACGGGGAGCATCAAGAAAAATACGTGCGCTTCGTCGGGGAAGAGTTAATTCCATTTTTAGAAGAGCATTTTTCTTTAGAAGATGACCGAGATGCACGTGCTTTAATCGGAGATAGTTTAGCGGCAACTGTGTCGCTCACCATTTTACAACGCTATCCTGAACTGTTCAGTAAAGCGGGACTCCACTCTCCACTCGTCAATGAAATTGTTATGGACATTGCCAAATCACTCGATCCTATGTTAGAGACGACAATTTACCACGTCATCGGGACGGAAGAAACAAACGTGCAAACGACGAGCGATGGCATGAAAGATTTTTTACAGCCGAATCGCGAATTAAATAAAGTGCTTGAAAAAACAGCAACGTATTATTTTTACGATGAGTTTGAAGGCAATCATACGTGGAAATATTGGCAACAAGATATGGAACGTGCCATTTGCAAATTATTTCAAATGAGTTTATAGGAGGTTACATATGGCTAAAGTAATCATTGCCCAAACGAAAGAACAAAGAGACGACGCTTTTTACATACGTAAAAAAGTATTTGTCGAAGAACAAAATGTTCCACTCCATATTGAATTAGATGAATTCGATTTAGAATCGACACATTTTGTTCTTTATGAAGAAGGCGAGCCCATCGGTGCAGGACGCATTCGCCTGATTGATGAAACGACTGGAAAAATCGAGCGGATTAGTATTTTACCACAATACCGCGGACGGAATTTCGGAAAATTAATTATGGAGGAAGTAGAAAAAGAAGCGCGTGCTCACCGTCTTCATAAATTAAAATTGAATGCACAAGTACACGCGATTCCATTTTACGAAAAATTAGGTTATGTCGTTACCTCTCCAGAATTTTTAGATGCCGATATCGTTCACCGCGCAATGGAAAAAAACTTAATCGACTAATCAAAAAGACCTTTTCATGAGAATTCATCCATGAAAAGGTCTTTTGTTAAGAAATGGGCAACTTATCGATAAATGTCGTCGCCAATCCTAAATAAATTAAAATACTAATGACGTCGTTCAACGTCGTAATAAACGGTCCTGACGCTACTGCTGGATCAATATTTAAACGATGCATTAATAACGGAATAAATGAACCTGACAAAGTCGCTACAAAAATCGACACCATAATCGCTGCTCCTACGAGAAGGGCGATGATGAACTCACCTTTCCAAATCGTGATGAGTGCTACAACGAAGACCGCACAAATAATTCCTGTAATTAAACCTGTTCCCGCCTCACGTACGAGCAATTTCCAACGACTTTCGTCTTCATTATCACGTGTTGCAATACCACGCACAGCAACAGCGAGTGCTTGTGTTCCACTATTTCCCGCCGTTCCTGCAATGAGTGGAATGAACGCTGCTAAAATCGCTACTTTCTCAATCGTCCCTGTGAACATATCGATTAAGCTCGCTGTAAGCATCCCGAGCACGAGCAAAATAATTAGCCACGGTGCACGCTTTTTCGCTGCGGCAAATGAGTTTTTGTCCGTCGTATCAATATCGACAACCCCAGCTAATTTAGAGTAGTCATCGCTCGCTTCTTCATCTAAAACGTCGATAATGTCATCGACGGTTACAATCCCGAGTAAATGTTGTTGAAAATCAACAACTGGCATCGCGAGTAAATTGTAGTCTTGAATGCGACGTGCTACATCTTCCTGATCATCTGAAACGAGTACGCTCATCACACGATCATTCATAATATCGCGAATTAGCGTATCTTCATCCGCAATAATTAAATCACGCAAAGATACAACACCTGTTAAACGATTATTTTCATTGACGATAAAGACGTAATAAATCGTTTCGGCACTCGGAGCTTCGGTTTTTAAAATCGTCATTGCAGAACGCACTGTTGAATTCTCAGGAATTGTGACGAATTCTGTCGTCATAATTGATCCTGCTGTATGTTCTTCATAATGAAGAAGCGCACGTATTTGTTCTGCTTCTTCTTCATTCATCAATGTTAAATAACTAATGACTTGTGTGCGGTTAAGCTCTTTTAAAACGTCAACTGCGTTATCGACGAACATGTATGAAATCATTTCAGCTGCATACGTCGTGTCCATCTCTTCCAAGTAATCTCGATATTCATGCTCTTGAATTTCACTCGTCTCAAATATTTCGGCGAGTTCTTTCGGTGATAAATACAAATAAATTTGTTGGCGTATTTCTGGTGTCGTTTTTTCATAAAACACCGCTCGGTCATACGCATGCAACGCTAAAAACTGTTCACGAAACTCATGAATTCGCTCTTCTTCTAACAGTCGCGTTAATCTTCCGAGATCCAGCTCTACTTCTTCAATGATCGTCATCCGCTACCGCTCCTTCAACCAAATATCTATTGATAATTATTCCCTATCATTAGTTAATGAAACATTTTTTATGTAATATCAACTGGAAAAGGGGCTTCAAGTGAATCATTTTAACATAGTTGTTTTTACTTTTTCAACCGTTCGTAATTGGTCTTCAAAAATCACCCGCTCATCTAACTGCACTTTAAACGGTTGTTCAGTAATCGGATGAATACACTGCACTTCATAGCATAGCAAAGTCTGTCCTTCCGCTACTTTATAAAGACTGCCATATAAACTATCTCCAACAATCGGATAACCACAATCTGTAAGATGAACGCGAATTTGATGAGTACGCCCCGTCACTAAACGCATATAGATCGCACGATACCCTAATAGTTCTCGCTCCGCTTCAATTTCGGTTCGCGCATATTTTCCATCTGTGCGAACTTCTCGTTCAATGATACTTCCTTCCTTTCGCCCAATCGGTCTTTCGATCACAGAAGGCAATGGTGGTCCGTATTCAATGAGTGCAACATAACGACGCTTTAGTTGCCCTGCTTGAATTTGTTCACTCAATAAGTGATGAATATGGGCATGTTTCGCTAACAATACGAGTCCACCAGTGGGAGCATCAAGGCGCGTCACAATATGAATCATCGACTCAATGCCCTGCTCTTTGTAGTAAGCGGCAACCCGACTCGCTAAAGAGCGATACGGATGGTCTCTCGACGGAATTGTTGCTAACCCAAACGGCTTCCGAACAACGAGTAAATAATCGTCCTCATAGTAAATATCTAGAGGAGTATATTCATGATGAATCCGTTCATTTGAGGACTCTTTTGGAAATTTTACAGTGACGACATCTCCACGCTCTACCATTTTGCGAACATTTTCTTCTTGTCCATTAACGAGCAAACGTCCCCCCTCATATTTCACCTTCGTCAATGTGCGACGAGAAATATGATGACGCCTTAAAAAGTCTCTTAATAGACTCGGCTTCTCTACTTCAAACGTCAATTTCATTTGTCGGTCCGACTCGCAATAAACGAGTCATGCACACGTTCCCAAAACGGAAATTGACGGAAACGAGCAAAACGAATTTTTTCTTTGGCGACCGTATATTCAATTGAAGCGACCGCACGATGAGGTAACTGCAAATGGTCGACGGTTAATACAAAACCTGCTCCTTCTTGTACGGGTATAAGTTCACAATGATGATGCGCTGGTAAAACAAGTGGCGAACCGACTGTGCGGAATACACGATTATTAATAGAAGCCATTTCTGTCAGTTGCATCGCCTCGAATGACGGATGAATAATCGCCCCGTTTAATGCTTTACTATAAGCAGTAGACCCTGACGGAGTAGACATACAGAGACCATCTCCACGGAACCGTTCAAATTGGCGTCCATTTAGATTAACATCGACAACAAACGTCACACCTGGTGACTTTATCGTCGATTCATTCAATGCTAAATACGTTGTTGATTCTTCGTTATCTCCATGATTCACTTTCACATTTAGCAATGGATATTCAATAATTTCATACGTATGACGAGCGATGGAAATGACAAGCTTTTCTATTTCAGAAGGCTTCCAGTCCGCATAAAAACCGAGATGACCCGTATGAATTCCAACAAATGCTGTCCGATCTAAACGGTGGGCATACTTATGAAATGCATGCAAAAACGTGCCGTCTCCCCCAATGGATAGTACTATTTCTGGTTCTTCTTCATCGAACTCTAAACCGAAATCAAGTAAATATTGCTTCGCTTGCTGCATGAGCGTATTTGAATAATCATCATTTCGTGTTTGAATCGCAAATTTCATCCTAAACCCCTCCTATTTTTTCCGTTTTGGGCGACGATTGGATAATTCTTTATACGTTTTAAAATAATGTTGGGCTTCATTAATTTCATCGCGGATTGCGGACATTTCTTCATCGAGCCGAAAAGCTGCTTCCGCTGCATTTTCCAACCTTTTTTGAATCGCTTCTGGCAAATTTCCCTCATATTTATAATTGAGCGTATGTTCAATAGAGGCCCAAAAATTCATCGCTAATGTACGAATTTGGATCTCGACAAAAATCTTTTTCTCACCGCGTAATGTCTGGACAGGATACTCGACAATCATATGATACGAACGGTATCCACTTTCTTTTTTATTTGTCACATAATCGCGCTCTTCCACAACGCAAAAGTCTTTACGCGCGCGCAAAACGTGCACGACTGTCTCCACGTCGTCCACAAATTGACACATAATGCGCAGTCCTGCGATATCAGGTACATGTGATGCGAGAGCGAGCCCTGGTTGAAAGGGGACATTTTTTTCAAGTGTTTTATCATAAATACTAATGAGTGGCTTAACACGGCCAGTGACAAACTCGATTGGCACATGCCCGTCTTCCATTCGATAATGCGAACGCATCGCTTTTAACTTTACTTTTAATTCATCAACTGCTTGCACATATGGTGCTAAAAATTGATCCCATTGATGATCCATATCCCCCGCTCCCTTCTTCCTTTAATCGAATGTAGCGATTGCAGAAGCGAATGATTGCTCTACAGCTTCTGTAAATGCACCGTAATTTCCATTTCCTTCAATATTCATTAACAGCATTTCAAGTTGAACTTGCCATCCAATTAATTCAATTATCCCTTTACTCGTTTGTAAATAAATCGGGCTCTCTTCTAAATAAGCCTCCTGTAAGATGGACCATGTCTCTTTCGGGAAATGGACATACTCATATTGGTCTCCACCATCGATTAAATAGACGAATGTTTCACGGTCTGAATCCGTTAGTAACGTCCCCGTCGCTTCTCCTGAGATCGCTCCATCTAATTGTGCGACCCACTTTTCTTCCAAATGTTTAATTTCAGTAACAATGTTTTGCATTGTGTACGGTCCTCCTTTATCATATCTTTATGTTCAGTTTATCACACGGCTATTCGACATGCATTTTGAAAATGCTATTTCATTGTGAATCTCATCATTCGTTGCTAAAATGAAAATATAGTGAATATAAAGGAGTTAAAACAATATGATGAAAAAACCTATCATCCCTTTCGAAGAGATCGGTGAAGAAAGACTTCATACGATGATTGACTTATTTTATGATAAAGTCGCTGTCAATCCACATTTAGCTCCCATTTTTCCAGATGACTTAACCGAAACGAGACGCAAACAAAAACAATTTCAAACACAATATTTAGGTGGACCGAATTTATATACAGAAGAACATGGACACCCGATGATGCGCGCTCGTCATATGCCGTTTCCTATCACACCTACTCGCGCTCAAGCATGGTTAGAGTGCATGTCTGAAGCGATGGATGAAGTAGGCTTAGATGGACCCCTTCGCGATACGTATTATAAACGACTCGTGCTCACGGCTAATCATATGATTAATGCGACGGAGGAGGATGCGAGGTGAATTATCAATCAGTCGTTGAAGAAAAAGCGCAACTCGCCTGTTCACGCCCGATTGAACTTTACGTTTTCATCGACCCGCTCTGCCCTGATTGTTGGGCATTGCAACCTTTACTCCGTCGACTTCAAGTCGAGTACGAACAATATTTTACATTGCGTACCGTAATGCGTACATCACTCACAAATTTAAATATGCTCGATGCAGATTGTTGTCAAACTCCTTACTGCGATAATACTAATTTATCCTTTCCAAGTTTAGCAATTAAAGCTGCAGAATTTCAGGGGAAACGTGCAGGTTTCCGTTTTCTATCTAAACTGCTTGATCGCACTTTTTCCCAATCAAAAGACATTACTTCTTTTGATGTGCTAGTAGAAGTCGCGCGAAGCTTACATTTAGATATCGATGAATTCATTTGTGACTTCCGTTCTAAACATGTGCTAAGAGCTTTACAAGTCGATTTATTTTTAGCGTCTGAAATGGAAGTCGATCGTGCCCCGACGTTCGTCTTTTTTAATGAAAATATTGAAGATGAAGGATTAAAAGTAGACGGTGTTTACGATTATGATGTATATGTTCAAATTTTATCCGAACTTTTAGAACAGACGATTTATCCAGATACCCCACCACCTTTAGAGCAATTGCTCACCCGTTTCGATTCCATGACAACGGAAGAATTGGCGAGCATCTATAACGAGCCAATTGCGATTGTAGAACGTGAACTAAAAAAGAAAGTGTTGCTTCAACAAGTCGAGCGACTCCCATATGAAGGAACATCTTTATGGAAATTAAAACAACATTTTTGCATGAACTCATAAAAAGGAACAAGTTCTCCATCATTTTACAATGAGAGAACTTGTTCCTTTTCATTTATAACAAAAGAAAAGAGCACTCACTCCTGGGGGAGAGTAAGTGCTCTTTTACAAAGGGAATGGGAGAAATGTTCACGTTCAAACAAAAGGGGTGTATGTTTGGTATGTGATTTATTTCACATTTATAATTTATCACGAAATAGTAGTATATGCAACTATTCACAATCATTCTTCACAATACTGTCATATTTTCAGACGAGTAAAGATGAATACATCAACTACTAAACCCTTTTAAGAACCTAAAACGTTCCTCTTAAATCCCTTTCTTTTTTCATTATGTTTCAATAGTATTGATTCACTTCAAAAGTAATTGCTCTAATTCATTTAGACGCTCTTCAAAAGCGAGACAAGCTTTTTCAATTGGTTCTGCGCTTGTCATATCGACACCTGCACGCTTTAATACTTCAATTGGATAGTCAGATGAACCTGCCTTTAAGAAGTTTGATACGTAGCGCTCAACTGCTTCTTCACCTTCTGTTAAGATTTGCTTGCTCAACGCAACCGCTGCACTGTAACCTGTCGCATATTGATAAACGTAGTAATTGTAATAGAAATGTGGAATGCGCGCCCACTCCAAACCGATTTCTTCATCAGATACCATATCTTCTCCA
The DNA here is from genome assembly GCF_015351395.1 of Savagea serpentis. Taxonomy (GTDB): domain Bacteria; phylum Bacillota; class Bacilli; order Bacillales_A; family Planococcaceae; genus Savagea; species Savagea serpentis. The sequence goes on along the minus strand of NZ_JADKPV010000007.1, from coordinate 63,407 downwards.
AAATACTTCTCATTTAAAGCATAGTATTCTTCCGTTAATTTATCCGCTGTTAAAGCAACGCCTTCTTGATCTAATAGATGGATGAGATGTTCGAATTCAGCAAACATCGTCTGACGGAATACTGTACCGCGGAATCCATCTAACCAGTGATTTAATAAGAAAATACGTTCTCTTTCATCCGATGTTTTTTCTAATAAATATTCATTTAACAATGCTTCATTTACAGTAGAAGCGACTTCTGCTACGAAAATCGAATAGCCACTGTAATGGAAAGGCTGTGTTTTTTCAGAATAGTAACTGTGTACACTATGTCCGAATTCGTGCGCAAGTGTGAACAAGTTATCGACATTATCTTGCCAGTTCATTAAAATGTAAGGGTTCGTGCCATATGTTCCCGATGAATAAGCTCCTGAACGTTTCCCTTTATTTTCACGAATGTCGACCCAACGATTGTTCAATCCTTCTTGAACGATCGATTGATATTCTTCACCCATCGGCGCAAAACTTTCAACCATTGTTTTTGCTGCTTCTTCATATGTGTACTTCATCTCGACATCATCGACGAGTGGTGTGTAAATATCATACATATGATGCTCGTCTAAACCGAGTACTTTTTTACGTAATGTAATGTAACGGTGTAAAAGTGGTAAGTAACGATTAATTGTCTCTACTAAATTGTCATACACTTGCTCCGGAATATAGTTATTCGCTAATGCTGCTTCACGAGCAGAGCCGTAATTGCGAATGCGTGCTGATACATTATGATTTTTTACGACACCTGTCAATGTTGATGCAAACGTATTTTTAAATTGACCGTACGTTTCATACATCGCTTCAAATGCTGCTTTACGCACATTACGATCTTTACTTTCCATCAGTGTAATGAAACGACCGTGAGAAAGTTCAACGTCCTTCCCTTCCTCATCTTTTACAGTTGGGAATTTCAAGTCCGCATTGTTTAATTTTCCGAACGTATCGCTTGAAGCTCCTGTCACTTCGCTCATTTGTGCGAGTAACGCTTCCTGTTCTGCTGGTAAAATATGCGGACGATGCGTATTGAACTCGTCTAATTCATGACGATACTGCGCGAGTCCTTCATGCGATTCAACATATTCATTCAATGTTTTCTCATCCACTGATAACAATTCTGGTGACATGAACGATAAAGCTGTTCCCACTTTTGTATACAATGAAACTGCGCGACTCTCCATCGCTTGATACGTGCCATTCCCTGTATCTTGATCATGTTTTAAATGCGCATACACATATACTTTCGACGTGTCCATTAACAGTTGATCGCGGTATTGAAATGCGTCATAAATCGCATCCGCTCCTTTGTGGAACGTTCCTTCGTATTGACTTGCTTCTTCTAATTTTTTCTCGACTACTTTATATTGCTGTTCCCACGCTTCATCTGAAGGAAAAATTGACGTTAAATCCCATGTCTCTTCCACTTTCACTTCTTCACGTGTTGGTAATTGTGCCATTTCAAACGACCTCCTCTATTCTTCATTGTCTCTATTCTATTTTCTCAATTCACTTGACCTTTTGCAACTAAGGTCATTTCAAAATGTCGAAAATATGTTGCTTCAGACAAAATATCTCGTAAATCATTCACACGAACTTGGACTAAAAATTGACGATATTGCTCTACAGTATGATGTTCAGCTTCTGAAAGGCCATAACGCGCGCTATAAGTAACGACAGTATCTTCGCTCGACCAATCTTCTTCTGCCATTAGACAATGATGGACATAATGAAATTGCCAATCTAAAGCGTGTTGACGAAAAACATGCCCATCTATTAGAGGAACTCCTATCCAATTTGGCAATTCGAACGGCAATAACTTTAAATCGTGACAACGCGTTAATAATGTATCGTTTCCTCTCTCATATCGAATCGCTTGTTCGATACGTCTCATACGAGCATGTGCATAATAGTGAATGTAACGTTCAATTTGGGCAGATGAAAGTTCCGGCTCATCGCGTCGAAAAGGCACGGTTTGATCTTTATAAGGAATTTTTTGAACATGACCGATATAACGATCATTTTGAATATGGATGAGAGGGGCAATATAGTAAAAACTTTGAATGCGCGGATCGTAATAATATAAATAAGGGCGTTCGTTCGATTCATAAACCGCACGGTAAAATGGAGTGAGACGGACTATTTGAATCAAGTTTGGACGTAACGAGTGTGGAGGCTTCGTCAACCAAAAGGAAGGATAATTCGCTTTTATATAATTCGTAGTTCGCTTTTGTAATTGTTTTTTAGAGATCGGTGTCCACTGATACTCAATGACGTAATGTTGCTCCGCATCTTTCACATATAAATCAGGACGTTGTGCACAATCTCGTAATACCGGTTCTAATTGAGGGATGTAAGGAGAACGCTCAAACAATGAATATAGTTGGATTTTCGCTTGCATATGCTCCAATGTTTCTCCTTCTGCGAATGACTCACTACAATTCGAATGCTTCACATGAGCAAAGTGAGGAATGATTACCGTTCCTATTTTTAAAATGACGGGTCGTTCACACTGAGGACAATACAAATGTTGTTCTTTTAAAGGAAGTAGAGAAGTTCGCTCACGATAATGGACAATGTTAATTAATTCACGTCGTTCGTTCATCGCAACAAACAATTCAATTACTCCTTTCATGATTGATAAGGGGATATTTTTATTTTAGTACGTACGTTCCCTTTTTTCAACTAAAAAAAGAGACGCTTAAAACGTCTCTTTCATTTATTTAAAATAATGCAATAATGTAGTAAATGGTTCACGATCGCTTACAATCGTTCCGTATTCATCCATCATATATTTCGTTTCTTTCACTCGTGTACCATGCTCTGATAAAATGCTATATATATCTTCTGTCACATTATCTAAAAGCGTTGGATTTACATAAATGTAATAGCTGCTATCATAACTGTAGAGAACAGCATGTAAATATGCTTCATAATCGATAATTTTTGATGCGAGTTGAATGACATCTTCTATATCTTTAAAGCGATACATACGTCCTTCTGCTTGCACAACCGTCTCTTCTGTTTCTTCTGATCCAAACAATTTATCATGGAATAAGTCGCTTAATGAAGACAAGTCTTTCGCGCTAATCTCCGCGTCGAAATGCTCTTCTGAGCCATCCTCATCATCGAAAGGACTTTCCCATTCATCATCTTGCTTTTGTGCGCGTGTCACAATCACTTCAATTCCTGATTTCATCGCATGTACTTGAATCCAGAGAGGCCCATCGACTTCGAATTCTGTGTTGTCATTAACTTCATCCATCATATTCCAAAAAAGCTCTTCACTTTTTTCACGATTGTACCAAACATCGTCTTTTGAATAGCCTCTTTCCTCAATGTCTTCATAAGATAGATAAAATTTCAACGTATGTTCGTTAATTCTTTCAATATCCAACACGCTCTCCCCCTTCTGTATAGCCGTTTACTTTCCATTTATAAGCATTGTATTGAACATCGCTCGAGAAAGCAAACTTTTCAATTTCGTTCTTCTCAAAGAGCCATAAAATCCTCTTTTATAAAGGTACAAAAAACGCCATCATATGAGAAGATGGCGTTTTTTATTCCATTATGTTCATTAGTTGACGAGTTTACGAGCTTCCAATAATTGAAACGCACGTACTTTTCTCGGTAAGAAACGACGAATTTCATCTTCGTTATAACCGACTTGAAGACGCTTCTCATCTAAAATAATCGGGCGGCGCAAAAGACCTGGATTATCTTGAATTAATTCGTACAATTTTTTTAATGGTAAACTTTCGAGATCGACATTTAATTTCTGGAACACTTTCGAACGAGTCGAGATAATTTCGTCTGTTCCATCTTCTGTCATTCGTAAAATTTGTTTAATTTCGTCAATATTTAAAGGTTCTGAAAAAATGTTACGCTCCGTATAAGCGATTTCATGCTCTTCTAACCATGCTTTTGCTTTACGACATGATGTACAGCTCGGTGATGTAAATAATGTAACAGCCATTCATCGACACTTCCTTTCAAGTCTTCTGAATTTATCTATTCTAACTATTTATCATAGTTATTTATAATAACTTTAAATTAACTAGCTCTAATTCTATTATACACACTTTCATTCTCAATTGATACACTTTTTGAAAAGTTTTTTACAATTTTCGGTTTTCATTATGTAAACGTTGATATTATAGCGTTTACTAATCAATAAATTCCTTCTTACTTTCATTATACCCCCTTTGTATTATCAATAAACATCTTTTTTCAAAATATTTATTCTCATTTACAATCCTTCTTTTGAAAATGGACGGTATACTTATATATACGTTTTCATGAGAAATAAGTTCCTTAAAATTGATTATTTCAGCTATTTTGTTTATAATTTAACGCAAAGCAATGAAGAAGAAAGTATGTGTCTCCTATTTCTCAGAGAGTTTGTGGTCGGTGCGAACAAACAAATAGCACACAGAGTGGGCTTCTTCGCTGGATTGATGAACGACAGTAGTCAATCCCGTTATTCGCGTTAAGAAACGAGAGTGATTTCGTTTTACACGAAATAATTCGGGTGGTATCACGGCTATTCGTCGTCCCTATATGTATATAGGGGCGGCTTTTTTTATTTTAAAGGAGGATATTTTAATGAAAACGATTTTTTCAGGTGTACAACCTACTGGAACAGTAACACTCGGTAATTATATCGGTGCTTTCCGTCAATTTGTTAATTATCAAGATGAGTACAATTGTATTTTTTGTATCGTAGACGAGCACGCGATTACAGTGGAACAAGATCCGAAAGAATTATCTCAAACGATCCGTTCACTCGCTGCGATTTATTTAGCGAGTGGCATTGACCCAGAACGCTCTACTTTATTCATTCAATCCGAAGTACCTGCGCACGCACAAGCGGGTTGGATGATGCAGACAATCGCTTATATTGGCGAGTTGGAGCGCATGACGCAATTTAAAGATAAATCTGCCGCACAAGAAAGTATCCCGGCAGGATTATTAACGTATCCACCACTCATGGCTGCGGACATTTTATTGTATAATACCCATCTCGTTCCTGTCGGGGAAGACCAAAAGCAACATATGGAATTGACGCGCGATTTAGCAGAGCGCTTCAATAAACGTTACGGCAAAACAGTCGTCATTCCTGAAGTGAGCATCCCGAAACATGGAGCGCGCATTAAATCACTTCAAGATCCGACGAAGAAAATGAGTAAATCTGACCCGAACAAAAAGGCGACAATTTCTGTACTCGATACACCGAAACAAATCGAGAAAAAAATTAAAAGTGCAGTGACAGATTCAGAAGGTGTCGTGCGTTATGATGAAGAAAATAAACCAGGTGTTTCAAACTTGTTAACGATCGAATCTGTTTTAAGTGGATTATCTATTAATGACTTAGAACAGAAATATGAAGGGAAGGGCTATGGCGACTTTAAAGCAGGTGTTGCTGAAGCCGTTATCAATCATTTAAAACCTTTCCAAGACCGCTATTATGAATTGATGGAATCGACAGATGAACTCGACCAAATTTTAAATAATGGACGCGATAAAGCAAATGAAATTGCTTCAGCAACCGTTGTTCGTATGGAAAAAGCGATGGGTCTCGGACGCCACCGCTCGTAATAAAAAGAGTTGCCCCCTTATGTATAAAAGGAGGCAACTCTTTTTTATTCACATACTTTTTTAAATAATAATGTGGCATTATGTCCGCCGAAGCCGAGAGAGTTACTTAAAGCATACTGAATATCTCGCTTCCGTGGCTGATCCGCTACATAATCAAGGTCACACGCCTCATCTTGCTCAACGATATTCATTGTTGGTGGCATGATTCCTTTATCGATCGCTTGAACGGTAAACACCGCTTCTACTCCACCCGCTGCACCGAGTAAGTGACCCGTCATCGATTTTGTCGAACTCATGGCTAACTTGTAAGCATGGTCTCCAAATACTGTTTTCACCGCTTCTGTTTCATATAAGTCATTGTATGGCGTGCTCGTACCGTGAGCGTTAATATAGTCGACAGCATTCGCTTCAACTCCCGCTTCATCGAGCGCTTGTTGCATCGCGCGTGCCGCTCCTTCGCCTGCTGGTGCTGGCGCTGTAATATGGAACGCATCTCCTGTCGCGCCATAACCGACAACTTCCGCATAAATTTTAGCTCCGCGCGCTTTCGCATGTTCATACTCTTCTAAAATGAGAATACCTGCCCCTTCCCCCATAACAAAACCGTCACGATTTTTATCGAATGGGCGACAAGCTGTCTTCGGATCTTCATTTTGAGTAAGTGCCGTGTTCGCAATGAAACCAGCTACTGCCATCGTCGTAATTGGCGCTTCTGTTCCACCTGCAATCATCACATCCGCATCACCGCGTTTAATTACTTCAAAGGCGTCTCCAATCGAGTTCGTCCCTGAAGCACATGCTGTTACCGTACAAGAATTAATTCCACGCGCACCGTGATAAATCGACACTTGGCCTGCCGCCATATCTGGAATCATCATCGGAACGAAAAACGGGCTAACTCGACGATAACCGCGCTCTTTAAATAAATTAAATTGCTGTTCATGCGTTTCCATCCCGCCGATTCCTGAACCAATCCATACGCCAGCACGCGGTGCAAGTTCTTCATCGATTTCTAAATTGGCATCTTTCATCGCCATAATCGAAGCAGCTAACGCATAATGTGTGAATCGATCCATTTTACGTGCATCTTTACGCGACACATATTCTTCGATATCAAAATCCTTCACTTCTGCTGTCACTTTTACTGGAAATTGTTCACGATCTAAACGTTCCATTAAACCGATTCCAGATTTCCCTTGCATGAGTGACTCCCATGAATCTGCTGCATTATTCCCTATCGGTGTTACAGCACCAATCCCTGTTACTACTACACGTTTTTGTTCCAATTCAATCATCCTTTCTGTTCTTACTTACCCCATTTTATACAGAGCGCTCCCCAAGTGAGCCCTCCTCCAAATCCAACTAGTACAATGACATCGTCATCTTTCACTTTACCATCTTGTAAATCATCGTAAAGCGATAACGGAATCGATCCTGCTGAAGTATTGCCATATTTATGAATCGTTTTTGATACTTTTTCTTCTGGTAACCCGAGACGTTGACGTGAAGCGTCCATAATGCGTGTATTCGCTTGGTGTGGAATTAAATAGTCCACATCTTCCGTCGTAAGCCCCGCTTTTTCAGTGACAGAAACCGCCGACTCGCCCATTTGACGAACCGCAAATTTAAATACTTCACGACCATTCATTTGAATATGGGTTCCGTCGTGTTCTAAATGCTTTCCGCCACTTCCATCCGCTCCGAGCTCAGACGATAAAATACCGCGTCCTTCACTTACTTTACCGAGAACGACAGCACCGCCACCATCTCCAAATAACACGGCTGTATTGCGGTCATTCCAATCGAGAAACTTCGACAATTTTTCAACGCCGATTACAAGTACATAGTCATACATGCCCGCTTCGATGAATTGTTGGCCCGTGACGATTCCATACATAAATCCAGCACAAGCTGCTGAAATATCCATCGCTGCTGCATTTGTTGCACCGATACGGTCTTGCACCATCGTTGAAACCGCCGGAAAACGTTGATCTGGTGTTACAGTCGCTACGAGAATTAATCCGATTTGCTCGGGTGAAATGCCTGCGTTGCGCACTGCTTCTTCTGCTGCTTCTGTCGCCATATGTGATGTATCGATATCATCTGGAGCGATACGACGCTCTTCAATCCCTGTGCGCGTGCGAATCCACTCATCTGATGTATCCATTAATTTTTCTAAATCAAAGTTCGTCATTACGTTGGCTGGCACACTTTTACCGACGCCAAGAATACCTACTCCCATGATGTTCTCCACCTTTTATCATCTATTATTAGTAGCTGGTGTTAATAATAAAGGAAAAGTGAAAAATTTTCAACATTTATTATTTTTATTTTCTATATGTAGTAGTTGTGATATGATAGATTAGAAATAAATTGAAGAGGTGAATGAAATGCGCTTCATTATGACATTTGTCTGGGCGTTTTTACTCGTCACTGTCGTAAACTATCTCGCTAGCTCGATCAAAGCGGTTGATTTCGTATTAGAGGCAGGTTACGTTCCGGCGGCAGCTCTCGCTATTTTAGTTTTCGTTCTCGCTGCAGTAATCCCGAACGAATCTACACCAGACTATTAAAAAACACATTCTCGAATAAGCTCGAGAATGTGTTTTTTCTTTTCTTAATTTAATTGAAGTTTGTCCTCTTCAATCGATAATCGAATGACGCCATCTTCGCCTACTTGTCTTGCGATAATGTGGCGTGCAACGGCTGTTTCAATATGACGTTGTATGAATCGTTTAAGCGGACGGGCTCCAAATTGAGCGTCTGTACCGTGTGCGACGATCCAGTCAATTACCTCTTCTTCATATTGCAAATCGATTTGCTGTTCGAGTAAACGAACTTCTAAATCGTGTAACATCTTTTTCGCAATTAAGTTGAATGTTTTTCCTGATAATGCGTGGAACAGAACGATATCATCCATACGGTTCAACAATTCTGGACGGAAATATTGACGGAGTTCTGTCATCATAATATCTTCAAGTGCATGATTTTCTTCACCTGCATGTTCCAACAAAAGGTGAGAACCGATATTGGACGTCATGATGATGACAGTATTTGTGAAATTGACTGTGCGACCTTGACTATCGGTAATGCGACCATCATCTAACGCTTGAAGTAAAATGTTCGAAACATCAGGATGCGCTTTTTCAATTTCGTCGAGTAAAATAACCGAATACGGATTGCGTCGAACTGCTTCCGTCAATTGGCCACCTTCTTCATACCCTACATATCCTGGAGGCGCTCCGACGAGACGTGATACACTATGTTTCTCCATATATTCACTCATATCGATTCGAACGAAATGATCTTCCGAATCAAATAATGTTTCAGCGAGTGTTTTCGCAAGTTCTGTTTTCCCAACACCGGTCGGTCCGAGGAATAAAAATGAGCCAATCGGTTTATTCGGATCTTTAATGCCGCTTCGTGCGCGCCATACCGCTTCTGTAACGAGACGAACCGCTTCATCTTGACCGATGACACGGTCTTTCAATGTATCGCCAAGGCGGAGTAATTTTTCACGTTCTCCTTCGACGAGTTTTGTCACAGGAATGCCTGTCCAACGCGCGACAATCGTTGCGACTTCCTCTTCTGTCACTTCTTCACGAAGCAAACGTTCATCGCCATGTGTCTCAATCTCTTCTTCAATTGCCCGCAACTCTTTTTCGAGTGCTGGAATTTTTCCGTGACGGAGTTCTGCCGCTTTATTTAAATCGAACTGGCCTTCTGCTTCTTCAAGCTCTCGACGATACGCATCGAGTTGTTCTCGTTTCGCTTGCACTTGTTGAATCGCTTCTTTTTCTTTTTCCCATTGCGCTCTCATATCAGCAGATGAATCTTTTAACTGCTGAAGCTCTTCTCTCAGTGCTTCAAGTCGTTGCTTACTCACATCGTCTGTCTCTTTCATTAAAGCTTGTTCTTCAATTTCAAGTTGTAATATGCGACGTGTGACCGCATCGAGCTCTTGTGGCATCGAATCAATTTCAGTACGAATCATCGCGCTCGCTTCATCGATTAAATCAATCGCTTTATCTGGCATAAAACGTTCTGTTAAGTAACGGTCCGATAATGCTGCCGCTGCTACAATTGCACGGTCATGAATGCGAACTCCATGGTGAAGTTCGAAACGTTCTTTCAAACCGCGTAAAATAGAAACCGTATCTTCAACGGACGGTTCACGCACCATCACTTGTTGGAAGCGACGTTCTAACGCTGGATCTTTTTCGATATATTGGCGATACTCATCGAGCGTTGTCGCTCCGATACAGTATAGTTCTCCGCGTGCGAGCATCGGCTTCAACATATTCCCCGCATCCATCGCACCGCTTGAACGCCCTGCTCCGACAATCGTATGAAGCTCGTCAATGAACATAATAATTTGTCCATCGCTTTCTTTCACTTGTTTTAATACGCCTTTTAGTCGTTCTTCGAATTCCCCTTGATATTTCGCACCGGCAATTAAAGCACTCATATCGAGTTCATAAATCATTTTTTCTTTTAACCCTTCTGGTACGTCACCTTTCACGATTCGTTGAGCGAGTCCTTCCACAATCGCCGTTTTCCCGACACCTGGTTCCCCAATCAATACAGGGTTATTTTTCGTTTTACGAGATAAAATACGGATAACATTACGAATCTCTTCATCTCGACCGATGACTGGGTCCATCTTCCCACTTTTAACCGCATCGATTAAATTGCGACCGAACTGCTCTAACGGTGGACGTTGATCTTCTTGTTGCATATTTCCCATTCTCATATGATGCACCTCTTTTTAGTATTTTGACTGACTTTGACTTTCTTTGACTAATACTAATATACAATGTTTTATACCCCATTTCAACTGAAATGCTTACTTTTTCCAATAAAAAATCACGCAAATTATTTGCGTGATTGAGTGCTTATCCGTGTACACCGAGCGCCATTTTAGCATAGCGTGACATCATGTCTTTCGACCATGGTGGGCTCCAGACGACGTCTACTTCTACTTCTTTCACTTCCGGAAGCTCGAATAATTCCTGCTTAATATTGCCGACGATTTGTGGCCCCATCGGACATCCCATCGATGTTAACGTCATGGTGACAGTCGCTAAACCTTCCTCATCTAACGCTACATCGTAAATTAATCCTAAGTTGACGATATCGATTCCAAGCTCTGGGTCAATGACATTCTCGAGTGCCCCGAGCATGCTCCCTTTCATCTCTTCATCCATGTTTTTTTCGCCCCTTTCACTGTTTCATTCATCATAGCAAGTCACTTCTCGTTTCGCAACTCGTCTGCTTCTTGAAGGTAATGGCCGAACCATTCCGTACTTTTCAGCATCGCTGGTCTCGGCACAGCATGTCCTGCTTCTTCATCTCGCATAAACATTAAATGAGAAGTTCCTTCATAAAGAGGAGTAATTTCTTTCATGAGCAATTCCGTTAAGCTAAACGGTACAATCCCGTCTTGCTCACCATGCCAAATAAATAAAGGTCGTCCATTAAGTCGGTCCAAATGCTTCGATAAGTCAACGCGTTCCAACATCTGAAAGAGCTCATCAATGACCGCTTGATCTACCGGTAACTGTAAACCTTTCTTCTTGAAATAATCAAGTTGCCCTTGTGCTAACAATTCGTAATGCGCATTTCCCATCATCGCTACGGCTACATCGATCCATGAATAAGAAGCGAGTGCTCCGTAAGTCGTTATGGCCCCCATCGACGTACCGCCAACTCCTACTTTTCCTTCAATTAATAAATCTTCTTCTTTTAAAACGTGATAAATTTGTTTCAACTCTTGAATCGACGTTAAAACGATTTTCCAAAAATTTGCGCTCATACGGGCAAAATCTGCGGAATCATCACGTTCTCCATGCAAATAGGCATCTGGTAAAACGACGCGCACTCCATGATTCACTAAGTTATACGCATAGTGTAAATTATGTTCTTTCCCACTTTGAAAACCGTGCAAAAAAATGACGGTCGGATGTGGTTTCCCTTTCCACTCTTCTTTTTCGACGATTAATGTTGGGATTTGTTCGATGTTACGATGTTCAATTTGAATCACAATATCCACCCTCTCCTCGAATCTTTATCGTATTATAACATTGATTGAACGATAATTCTTTGACGAGCTCCATGCTTTCAAGTTAGACTAAACAAAGAAAGAGAGGCATCGGATTTATGGATAAACATTTAATCGTGCTCGATTTAGATGGCACGTTACTCACGAGCGAGAAAGTCATTTCTCCTTATACAAAAATACAGTTAGAACTCGCCATGGCGGCAGGACATGAAGTGATGATTGCGACAGGACGTCCATTCCGCGCAAGCGTTCTTTATTACAATGAATTGCGCCTATCGACACCAATCGTCAATTTTAATGGAGCTTATGTACACCATCCACTCATTCCTGAATGGGAAGTACGACACACACCACTTCCTTTAGAAAAAGTGCATAACTTACTCGATATTGCAGAACGACATGGCGTAAAAAACATCGTCGCTGAAGTGAAAGATGATGTGTATATTGAACAGTATGATTCAGACTTAATGCCAATTTTTAACTTTGGCGAACCCCATATGGTTCATGGAAGCATTCGCGAGTCACTCGCTACAGGCGCAACAAGCCTATTGCTACAAGCAAATGGAAGCGATGTCGAATCATTAAGGCAGGCCGTCATGGCAGAACATGTCGATGCGCTTTATTATCATGAGTGGGGGCCCCCGTTTCATATTTTAGAACTCGTCAACAAAGAAGTGAATAAAGCATATGGTATTCAACCGATCACGGAAGTATATAACATCCCACAAGAGCGTGTCATCGCATTTGGAGACGAGTCCAATGACTTAGAAATGATTGACTATGCTGGAGTGGGTGTTGCAATGGGCAATGCGATTGATGATTTAAAAAAGATTGCGAATGTCATTACGGATACAAATGACGAAGATGGTATCGGTAAATTTTTAAAAGATTATTTACAGTTATAAGGAGGGAAAACGATGAAAATTTTTGCAGATAGCGCCTCAGATTTACCTCTTTCCTATTTTCAACAACATCATATTGAACTCATCCCTTTAAAAGTCATTATCGACGGACAAACATATGAGGATTTATTGCAGATTGAACCACTCCGCGTATATGATACGATTCGTGCTGGCGAGCGTCCAACGACGGCACAAGCTTCTTTAGAACAGTTGATTACATTATGGACTGAACTTGCGCAAAGTGGCGAAGCGGGTATTTACGTCGCTTTCTCTTCGAATTTATCAGGCACATACGCAACAGCAGAAATGGCGAAGCAACAAGTACTTGAAGATTATCCTGAACTCAATTTAACCATCATTGATACGAAAGCTGCTTCACTCGGATATGGACTGATCGTTCGATATGCAGCAGAATTACGAGATGCCGGCAAGTCCTTTGAAGAAATCATTACACTCGTTCAAGAACGCAGTGATAAAATGGGGCACTTATTTACCGTAGATGATCTCGATTATTTAGCAGCAGGCGGGCGCGTTTCAAAAGCGAGCGCATTTGTCGGTGGATTATTAAATATCAAGCCTCTTCTACATGTCGACGATGGATTTCTCGTACCACTCGAGAAAATTCGCGGGAAGAAAAAATTACTTAATCGCATGGTCGAGCTCATGTTAGAAACAGCAGCACCTTTAGAAGACCAAGTGATCGGTATTAGTCACGGCGATGATTTACAACTTGCCGAACAATTAAAACAAAAAATTGAAGAAGTCGCTTCTCCAAAAGAGTTTCAAATTGAAATCATCGGCGCAACTATCGCTTCCCATACCGGCCCAGGCACAGTCGCTCTCTTCTATGTAAAAAAATAAATATTCAAACGACGTCACGGGCGTCGTTTTTTTGTTCGAAATTGTCGAACACGCTTTCTCATGTTATGATGAAAAAGTATTTTATTTTTGACAAGGAAGTGTTTTTCATGATTGGACGTAATGATCCATGCCTTTGTGGCAGTGGCAAAAAGTATAAAAAATGTTGTATGAACAAACATGCCGTTACAGCGGAAGAAGTTGTAAAAGAAGAGATGGAGTTGCTTTTGCAATCTTTCTACTATGCTTATCCAGAGCGACCTGACCTCCCTCCATATATCGACTTAGTGAACAAGTGGAAAGAACAAATGAAAGAGCGATTTATGACTGAATTAATCGAAGCAATCGCCCTTGACGAATATTTCTTCGATGTCGCTCCATCGATTTGGGAAAGCTATATTGAAAAACAAAGACAAAAAGTATTGCGCCCTATGCTACAACAATTATTAAACGACTGGACCTATCCTCAACGATTCGTCGGAAAAGTCGTTGAAACAAGTGAACATAAAATGGTAGCTGAACATTTTAAAACAGGAGAACGAGTGACGATCGCATTGGATACCGATCGCCCGATTCCCCTTCATTCTAATTTTTACACATTTATATTACCAAATGGAGAAGAGAATGATGAGCAGCTTGCTGTTTCAACGCTTATTTTTATTCCGACAGACTTCGACGAAGTATTAGCGAAATGGGAAATGCCAGAACAATGGAATGCAGAAGCGACATTACAATTTTTCTTACATTTAATTGAAGCTGGATTTACAGGCGATGAATGGACAAATTTTGAAGCGAATGTTTTAACAAAAACCATTCAATTTTTAAATGAACACCATATTGAATCTCCAACATTCGTTACAATTGTAGAAGACTATTTAGCAGCGAAACAGCCGAATGCTCGGAAAGATGTCGCAATTGCAGCAGGAGCTATCCGTTTCGGAGTGGAACAACAACTGCTCGATTACGAAACAACGTGGACGGAACTCGGTGCACACTTCGATGTATCGCCAAGTTCTCTCGCAAAATACGCAAAAGAAATCGAACAATTTTACGCGAAATCTAAATAAAAAAAGAACCGTCTGCATAAAAATGCAAACGGTTCTTTTTACGTTCTCGGAATACGTCGTAAAAAGTTTTCAGAAGTGATCCCTTTCACTTCATCTTCTGAATAATGCTTTAATAACGCCTCCACTAAATGAATCGTCATGCTCGCATCTTCTAATCTTTCCACTTTACGTCCGATTCCGTCAAAATCAGAGCCTAAGCCGATGTGCGACATGCCCCCTAAACTTGCGATATGATCGATATGTTTTAATAAATCATCAATCGTCACTTGCTCTTTTTCTGCAACAAATGCTGGACAATAAACGAGATGGATGAGCGCGTCTTTTTTAATGATCGCTTCTATTTGTTCATCCGTTAAGTTACGCACATGTGGACAAATTGTACGGCTATTGGAATGACTCGCAATCATATAATCTGCTTGCTCGATCACATCCCAAAAGCCTCGTTCACTCAAATGCGACACATCTGTTATCATATGATGTTTATTGTTGAACGCTACAATCTTCTTACCTAAAGTAGTTAATCCCCCATTGCGTGGTTCTAAAATGCCATCTGCCGCTAAATTCGCATCATTCCATGTAAGTCCGAGCATCATAATACCGAGCTGTTTTAAAATCGCTAAACGTTTTAAATCGTTCCCTAGCCCTCCGACTCCTTCTAACGTTAACATCGCTCCAATTTCATCGTCTTTCAATGTATCAAGTTGAGCCCAATCGCGTATGTGGACGAGCTTCGGACTGCTCGGTAACACAGAATAGTAAAAATAATATACTTGATTCATGATGGATTCCCACTGGCGTTCTGTATTGAGTGATGGATAGGTGAAAATCGCAAATGCTTGTACTTTCACCTTTCCTTTTTGAAGTTTTTCCAAATTGACATCAAGTTCTGGACTATTTTTGAAAGCTAATGTTCCGTTCGCTTCTTCTAATTTCAACAGCGCATCACAATGCGTATCGATCACTCTCATATAAAATCTCCTCTCTATTCAAAAAAACCCGTCTCTTTCATAAAGCTAAAGAGAACGGGCATTGTTATTAAATGCTTTTCGGTTGTAAATCATTGACGAAGTGACATGCTGCTGTATGTCCTTCTGTCATGCCGTCATGTTGTGTGAGCACTGGCTCTTCTTGACGACAACGCTCTTGCGCAAACGGACAACGCGTATGGAAACGGCATCCTGTTGGCGGGTTAATCGGTGAAGGAACATCTCCTTGTAACGGAACATGATGCTTTTCAGCTGTCGGATCCGGAACAGGAATTGCAGAAAGTAATGCCTTCGTATACGGATGTTTCGGATTATCGAAAATCGAAACTCGGTCACCGATTTCAACAATTTTACCTAAGTACATGACGATGACACGGTCGGATATGTGGCGTACAACACCGAGGTCATGCGAAATGAATAAGTATGTTAATTTAAAATCTTTTTGAAGCTTTTTCAATAAGTTTAACACTTGAGCTTGAATCGAAACGTCAAGTGCTGATACCGCTTCATCCGCGATAATTAATTTCGGATTCACTGATAAAGCACGAGCGATTCCGACACGCTGACGCTGACCACCTGAGAACTCATGTGGATAACGATCTGCTTGGTGTTCGTTTAAACCTACAGTTTTCATTAATTCAATCGCACGGGCACGACGATCTTTTTTCGGTACGACGTTTTGAATTTCCATCGCTTCGATTAAAATTTCAGATACCGTTTGACGCGGGTTAATCGATGCGTACGGATCTTGGAAAATAATTTGTAAATCTTTACGATACTTACGCATTTCTTTCGTTGAAAGACTCGCTAAGTCAACGCCGTCATACGTTACTTTACCTGCAGTCGGTTCGTTCAAGCGTAAAATCGCACGACCTGTCGTCGACTTTCCACAACCTGACTCTCCAACGATACTTACTGTTTCTCCTTCGAACACTTCGAAACTAATATCGTCTACTGCTTTAACGTGGTTCACTGTGCGACCTAAAATTCCGCCCTTAATCGGGAAATATTGTTGCAAGTTCTCAACTTTGAGCAATTCTTTTTTGGCCATACAAGTCAACCTCCTTTTCTCCGTCCCATTCGTCTGTGTATAACCAGCAACGAATATCATTACCGTTTTCACGTTTTACGAGCTCTGGCATTTTCGCGCGACAAATGTCTGACGCTGCTGGACAACGTGGTGCGAAACGACAACCAGTCGGCATATCGTGAACGCTCGGTACGTTACCTAAAATTGGTTCTAACTCATCTTGATCGATGTCGTGACGTGGCAATGAGTTCAATAAACCGATCGTATAAGGATGACTCGGTTTTTTGAACAATGAGACGACGTCTGAATACTCAACGATCTGACCTGCGTACATAACTGCAACATAGTCACATGTTTCCGCTACAACACCTAAATCGTGCGTAATAAAGATGATCGACATTCCGATACGTTCTTGCAACTGTTTCATCAATGTTAAAATTTGCGCTTGAATCGTAACGTCTAACGCTGTTGTCGGTTCGTCCGCGATCAATACTTCCGGGTCACATGCAAGTGCCATCGCAATCATGACACGCTGACGCATCCCGCCTGATAATTCGTGCGGATAGTTATCGACACGTGTTTCAGGTGAAGGGATTCCGACTAATTCTAACAATTCGATTGAACGAGCATGCGCTTGTTTTTTCGACATTTTTTTATGTTTAATTAATGCTTCACTAATTTGATATCCTACTGTGAATACTGGGTTCAGTGACGTCATCGGCTCTTGGAAGATCATTGAAATAGCGTTTCCGCGAACGTTACGCATTTCTTTCTCGCTCTTTTTAACGAGATCTTCCCCTTTGAATAAAATTTCGCCACCCATAATTTTACCATTGCTCGCAAGCAAACGTAAAATCGATAAAGATGTGATACTTTTACCCGATCCCGACTCTCCTACAATTCCAATCGTTTCACCTTTTGGAACGTCGAATGTCACACCGTCTACCGCTTTAACTTCCCCATCATCTGTGAAGAAAGAAGTACGCAAGTTATTCACACGTAATATTGGCTCTGACATAATAGCTTTTCCTCCTCACTTCTTAGTTCAAGTCTATACGTTTGTTCAAGAATCTGTAAGAAACATCGACGATTAAGTTAACGAATACGAACAACATCGATAAGACGAGAACTGTCCCTTGAACGACTGGGAAATCACGTTGTTGAATCGCTTGAATCGTTAATCGACCCATACCGTTAATAGCGAAAATAGTCTCAGTAATAACGGCGCCACCTAAGAAAGCACCGAACTCTAAACCGACAACGGTAATAACTGGAATTAAGGCGTTTTTCAATGCGTGACGGTAAATAACAACTCGTTCACTAACACCTTTCGCACGCGCTGTACGGATGTAATCTTGCCCGATTACTTCCAACATTGACGAACGTGTCATACGAGCGATAATTGCCGCTCCACCTGTACCGAGTGCGATAACTGGCAAGACGACTTGCCTCCAACTTTCACCCCATCCAGAAGGACGCATTTTTAAAATTTCTGGTAACCAGTCGCCACCGACTGCAAACCATTGAATGAGGACGAGTCCGAGCCAGAAGTTCGGCATCGAAAGTCCGAATAGCGCGACAATCATAATACTGACGTCCGCCCATGTATAGTGCCGGACAGCGGAAACAATCCCCGCGATCAGTCCGATAAATACGGCTAAAATTGTTGAATAAATGGCTAATTCTGCTGTTACCCAAAAGCGTGTTTTAATTTCTTCAATAACGGGACGACCGTTACGAATCGAATCGCCAAGATCACCTTGAACGACACGCGACATATATTTTCCGTATTGGACGACGAGTGGGTCATTCAATCCGAGCTTTTCTTCTAACTGTTTAATCGTTTCAGGGGACGCCCCTTCTCCAGCCATAATTTGAGCGGCGTTACCCGGAATCAAATGCATGAGTGAGAAGACGAGGATCGAAACCCCGATTAACACTGGTATCATTTGCAATAATCTACGTACAATATACTTTGTCAAATCGCTTCCCCCTTCCTATTTTTTCATTTTTGGATCGAGTGCATCTCGAAGTCCATCTCCGAAAATGTTGAATGCTAATACGACAATAACGATCATCATACCTGGGAACATGATGACGTGTGGTGATTCACGCATAAAGTTACGCCCTTCGTTCATCATTGCGCCCCACTCTGGTGTCGGTGGCTTAACCCCGAGACCTAAGAATGAAAGTCCGCTCGCTGTAAGTACAGCTGAAGCGATACGCATCGTTGCTTGAACGATAATTGGACTCATAACGTTCGGTAAAATGTGCTTGAAAATAATTCGTGTATGACTCGCTCCAAGCGCTTTCATAGCATCGATATATTCGAGCTTTCGAACAGATAAAGTAGATCCACGAACAATCCGCGCAAATGCTGGGACTGAATAAATGGATACGGCGATGATCATATTTTGAATGCTTCCGCCGAGAACACTGACGATTGCAAGTGCAAGTAAAATTCCAGGGAATGCGAGTAAAACGTCCATGATACGCATAATGATTGTATCAACCCATCCTCCGAAATATCCTGCGACGACTCCGAAAATAACTCCGAAAATTCCACCAATTGCTACCGAAGTGAATCCGATAAACAATGTGAGCTTCATCCCGTAAATAATACGAGTGAAAATATCACGTCCGTAGTTATCTGTTCCAAACCAGTGATCCGCTGAAGGCGGTTGCAATTTGTTCGGAATATCTACTGCATCTGGTGCATACGTTAATACGTGCGGCCCAATCCACGGTGTCCCGATAATCGAGATGAGAATGAATAACACGATAAATCCTCCACCGACGACTGCTGCCTTGTTCTTTCTTAATTGTCTCCAAAGCTCTTTATAATACTCAAGCTTCGGGTTGTACTTTGCTGGTGTAGCTGTCTCCACCTGTTTTGACAAGATAAATCCCCCCATCTCTCAATAAAGTAATAGTGTACTTGAAAACGTATAAATTTGCATACGTATTCAAGTTTAAAATTTTTCAATTACTTATTAAGCTAATATACATCCGCCCGTTTGTAAATACGAATATTGCAATATCAATATATTTTCTACTATTCTTTTTATTCCGATTATTCTCTATATAGTACTTTATCTAAAATTTAGACAATTCACTATTGTTAGAATCATTTTTATATGTTACTTTAGAAAGCATCAGGAAAAGGAGGTTTTCATATGCATAACAAGAAATTTTTGGTAACAACACTATTTGCGATTTTCGCGTTAGTACTCGCAGCATGTAGTGGCGGCTCGGATGATAAGCCCGCAAAAGAGAACGAAGAAGGACAAGAACAATCAGAAGGAAAAGAAGGTGGAGACTTAGTCATCGCAGTACTTTCTGACGCAGCGACACTCGACCCACAAACAGCGACTGACGTTCCAACAGCAGCAGTGCTCGTCAATGTTGTAGAAGGTCTCGTCACGAAAGATGAAAATGACGAAATCGTTCCAGCCCTCGCGAAGAGTTGGGAAAACATCGATGACTTAACGTGGGAGTTCAAATTACAAGAAGGCGTTAAATTCCACGACGGTGAAGATTTCACGGCAGAAGTTGTGAAGAAAAACTTCGAACGTATTTTAGATCCAGAAGTGGCAGCTCCACGTGCTTTCCTCTTCGAAGTGATTGAAGAAGTGAAAGTTATCGATGATCACACTGTACAAATCATTACAGAATATCCATTCGCACCATTACTTGCACACTTAAACCACCCAGTTGGCGTGATGCTCAGCCCAGCATTGATTGAAGCGGATTACGAAGGTATGAAAGCAGGTCGTCAACCTGGTGCTGTTGTAGCTGAAGGTCCAATTGGAACAGGTATGTTCAAGTTCAAATCATGGAATCCAGATGATGCGATCGTTTTAGAACGCAACGATGATTATTGGCAAGAAGGCGCAAACGTCGATACAATCACATTTAAAGTCGTACCTGAAAGCGGTACACGCGTTGCTGAACTCGAAACTGGTTACGCACACTTAATCGAACCTGTTCAACCGAGTGAAGTTGCGGGCATCGAAGCATCAGGGAAAGGAACAGTCGATATTACAGACGGCAACTCACTTTCTTACGTCGCTTTCAATACTGAAAAGCCACCTTTCGATAACCCAAAAGTACGCCAAGCAATTTCAATGCTCATTGATACAGATGAAATTTTGAAAGGTATTTATGATAATTACGGTCAAGCAGCTAAAGGTCCACTCGCACCAAGTGTATTCGGATATTCAGATAAATATCCGCCACTTAAACATGATGTAGAAAAAGCGAAACAATTACTTGAAGAAGCTGGACTAGGTGACGGATTTAAAACATCAATTTGGACGAATGACAATCCACAACGTGTTGAAACGGCAGTTTTATTACAACAAAAATTAAAAGAAGTAAATATCGATGTTGAAATTGAACAGATGGAATGGGGTACGTACCTCGACAAGACAGCGAATGGAGAACATGAAATGTTCATCCTCGGTCTTTCAAACCCTGTCGGAGATGCTGACTACTTCTTAACACAATTGTTCCATTCAAAAAATAAAGGAGCTTCAGGCAACCGTTCATTCTATGACAATCCTGAAGTAGACCGTTTACTCGACGAAGCACGTCAAGAAATTGACGAAGCGAAACGTCTCGAGTTATACGAAGAAGTTCAAAAAGTATTGATTGAAGATGCTCCGATGGTTTACGTTTATCATCAAGCGTACTTAACTGGTGTAAGCAATGACATCGATGGGTATTGGATCAACTCTTCTGGACACTACATGTTAAAAGACGTCAAATTCAAATAATAACGGACCACATACGTTACGTAAGCGTATGTGGTTTTTTATTTATTTATTCCAAATAGTCGGACTATTCTTTTCATTACAATAATATTTTAGCTCATTTTCAAGAATAGAAAAATAGTTCAATATAGCCTCAATATACTGAATACTTAAACTTAAAGCGTTTTCTTATTTCTATATTGTCTGAAAAATATTACTATGCTACAATCGCTTTACATTTAAAGTATTGGAGGCTTATCAATGAAACAACGTTCTTTTTTAACATTACTTATGTTTGCCCTCATGACTGTTGTCCTTGCAGCATGTTCTGGTGGCGGCAATAATGAAAGCGCTAAAAATCCAGCAGATCGCACACCAGTAGAAGGTGGCGACTTAGTCGTTGCAGTCTTATCAGATGCACAATCACTCGACCCAGCAAGCACGAATGACGCATCTTCATCAGCAGTACAAGCAAATATTTTTGAGCGTTTAATCGTTCGCAACAGCGATAACGAATTAGCGCCAAGCCTTGCAGAGTCTTGGGAAGCGGTAGACGAATTAACATGGGAATTTAAACTGCGCGAAGGCGTCAAATTCCATGACGGAACGGACTTTAACGCAGAGGCTGTTAAAGTAAACTTAGAGCGTATTTTAGACCCGGAAGTTGCATCACCACGTTATTTCTTATTCCAAATGATTGACGAAATTACAGTGATTGATGAGCATACCGTACAAATCAAAACAGAATATCCATTCTCACCATTGCTCGCTCACCTTTCACATACAGGTAGTGGAATGGTATCACCAGCTGTTATCGCAGAAGACTACGAAGCGATGAAAGCAGGTAAAATTGCAGGTACAATCATTAACGAAAAACCAATCGGTACTGGCTTCTTTACTTTCGAGAGCTGGACGCCAGATGACCGCATTAAACTCGTTCGCAACGAAGACTACTGGGGAGACAAACCACATGTCGACACAGTTACTTTCCAAGTGAGCCCAGAAAGTGCGACACGTAATGCTGACTTAGAACGTGGGTTCGTACAAATCGCAGATCCTGTTCAACCGATTGAAGTAAACTCAATTAACGAAAGCAACTTCGGTTCAGTATTCCAAAAACCATCATCTGGTCTTTCATACATCGGATTTAACATGAACAAAAAACCATTCGACGATAAACGTGTACGCCAAGCGATCACTATGATGGTGAACCGTGCAGAAATTATCGACGGAATTTATGAAGGTTTCGGTATTCCAGCAGTTGGACCACTCGCACCTGGTATTTTCGGTTATGATGATTCATTAGAGCCGATTGAATATGACGTTGAAAAAGCGAAAGAATTACTCGCTGAAGCAGGTTATGCAGACGGATTCAAAACGACAATTTGGACAAACGATAGTGACCAACGTACAGACACAGCAATTATGCTCCAACACGCATTGAAAGAAGTCAATATCGATGTTGACATCGAACAACTTGAATGGGGTGCGTACCTCGCGAAAACAGCAGCTGGTGAACACGACATGTTCATCCACGGATGGAGCAACCCTCCTGGAGATGCTGACTACGGATTGTATGCCCTCTTTAACTCAGCACAACACGGAGACGCAGGAAACCGTTCATTCTACAACAATCCTGATGTCGATGCTTTATTAGACGAAGGCCGTCGTGAAGCAGATCCTGAAAAGCGCCTAGCAATCTATAAAGAAATTCAAGAAATTCTCATTGACGATGCACCACTTATTTTCGTTCATCACCAAGAATACTTAGTAGGTCTCAGCAATGACATTATTGGATTTGATATGGATACAAGCGGTATTTATAACTTACAAAATGTTCAATTCGTTGAATAAAAAAACACCCTTTGCCTCTAGGCGAAGGGTGCTTTTTTATACATTATAATAGAAGGGATTTTTCTCTTTTTATCACTTGTACGATATTCAAATGTATTATTTTATGTTTTTTATTACTTTCCTATCTTTGAATTATTTTATAAACATAAGTATTATGATGAATCATTCATTTTCAATGAAAGCGTTTAACTATTTGAAATATACTGAATAGTAGAACATAGATTGTTTTCTAATTTCAGTGTTGTCTGAATATTATTACTATGTTACAATTTCTTTACATTTGAAATAAGAGGAGGCTTTTAATTATGAAACAACGTTCTTTTTTAATGTTACTTCTCGTTGGGCTATTGTCTGTCGTTTTAGCAGCATGTGCTGGCGGTAGTGACAAAGATTCAAATGATTCTTCAGACAAATCTGATGAATCAACAGATAAGAAAGCAGTAGAAGGTGGCGATCTCGTTATTGCGGTTCTTTCAGATGCGCAATCACTTGACCCAGCAGGATCAAACGATTCACCTTCTTCAGTCGTACAAGCAAACATTTACGAAACACTCGTCACACGTAATGACGATAATGAGCTTGAACCAGGATTAGCAGAATCATGGGAAGCGATAGACGAATTAACATGGGAATTTAAACTGCGCGAAGGCGTCAAATTCCATGACGGTACGGACTTTAACGCAGAGGCTGTTAAAGCAAACTTAGAGCGTATTTTAAATCCTGACGTTGCATCACCACGTTTATTCTTATATGAAATGGTGACAGACGTTACAGTCATTGATGATTATACGGTTCAAATTAAAACGGAATATCCATTCGCACCATTGCTCGCCCACCTTTCACATAACGGTGGTGGCATCGTTTCACCAGCTGTCATCGAAGAAGACTTAGCGGCGATGAAAGATGGTAAATTAGCAGGAACAATCATTAACCAAAAACCAGTTGGAACAGGTTTCTTCAAATTCGAAAGCTGGAATCCAGACGACAAAATTAAACTCGTTCGTAATGACGACTACTGGGGAGACAAACCACATGTTGACACAGTCACTTTCCAAGTGAGCCCAGAAAGCGCAACACGTAACGCTGACTTAGAACGTGGATTCGTACAAATTACAGATCCTGTTCAACCAGTCGAAGTGAGCTCAATTAACAATAGCGACTTCGGTAAAGTATTCCAAAAACCATCTTCAAGTCTTTCATACATTGGATTCAACACACAGAAAGCACCATTTGACGATGCTCGTGTTCGTCAAGCAATCTCTATGTTAGTAGACCGTCAAGAAATTATCGACGGGATTTATGAAGGTTTCGGTATTGAAGCACGCGGTCCGATCGCACCAGGTATTTTCGGACATAATGACGATTTACCATTGATTGAAAAAGATGTTGAAAAAGCGAAGCAATTGCTCGCTGATGCAGGATATGCAGACGGATTCAAAACGACGATTTGGACAAATGACAGTGACCAACGTACGGACACTGCAATTATGCTCCAGCACGTTTTAAAAGAAGTAAACATCGATGTTGAAATCGAACAACTCGAATGGGGTGCGTACCTCGCGAAAACATCAGCTGGTGAGCACGATATGTTCATCCTCGGATGGAGCAACCCTCCTGGAGATGCTGACTACGGTTTATACCCACTCTTCCATTCTTCACAGTTTGGTGAATCAGGTAACCGTACATTCTACAAAAACGACAAAGTGGATGCTTTATTAGACGAAGGTCGTCGTGAAGCAGACCAAGAAAAACGTAATGAAATTTATAAAGAAGCACAACAATTAATCGTTGAGGATGCTCCGATGATCTTTATTCATCACCAAGAGTACTTACTTGGCATCAGCAATAAAATTAAAGGCTTCGATATTGATACAAGCGGTGTCTATAAATTACAAAACGTTCAATTCGTAGAGTAATAATAGGTATCGATAAAAAAGGATGGCTGAGGCCATCCTTTTTTATCTTCATAAAGCAAAAAGAGGAGATTGCCTGTTAGGCTCCCCCTCTCTTATTTCTTATGAATTTGCCGCGCGTTTTTTTCGACTATTTTTCAATACGACATATAAAAATAAAATAAACGCCGCATACACCATAATCGATGCGATTAAATAAGGGATATTGTATCCTTTATCCTCTTCTACATAATACACTTCCACACGTTCACGATCTTGAATAATATTGTATTGATCATCTTTCGTTAAGCGAATTAAATCTTGATTTAAAACGCCACGTAATTTTACTTTATCTTCTCCAAAACGCTCTTTCGGAATGCTGAATTTTTTCGTGTCGTCACTATTGTTTATAACGACAATCCAATGTTCATCTTCTGAATAACGGGCAAACACTGTGAAATCATCTTCATTGTGAAGTAATTCAAATTCTCCATTGCGAATCGTTTCAGATTCTTGACGCAATGTGTTTAAATTTCCGATATAATCTTTTAATTCCATTTCTGTTTTGAAATTCATCATTTGTAAGCCTTCTTCAACTGTCTCACCATTCATGGCAATCTCTGATCCGTAAGTAACTGTAGGAACGCCTGGGAGCATGAATAGAGCAGTTAAAGCTGTTTTCCAACGTGTTGGTGGGAACATACGTAATTCCACCATTTCATACGTCATGCGCAGCTGATCAATACGGTCTACTTGCAATTGTGTACGACGATCGATATTTTGCATTTGTTCATACAATGTCACACCACTATTGAATTGAATAAATGTATCATGGAATGTTTGCATCAACGACTCATTATGAAATATGTCTACATTGTTCGCTTCTGTTTGTTCAAGTGTCATAACAATTAACTTATCTGCTTCTTTTTTAATAAGATCAATGAGAGACTCCAGTGATGCTGCATCCCAATTTTGAGTATTCGTTAAACGAATCCCGTCCCAACCATACTTATCGATGGATGCTACAATTTCTTTAGCCATTGTTGAGACGAGTGTCTCATCTACAATTGTCCACTGGCCGTCTGCTGACGTTTCATGCGCTTTGCGTATCGGATGAGCGTCACCTAATTGATCGATTGGAAAGTCGGCTACGGCCATTAATTTTTCATCTTGCATTTTTGCTACTAAACTAATTAACTCTTCTTGAGTGCCATAATGTTCATTTACTTCGATATAAGATGTCGTATTTTCACCTAAAAAGTTAGATGATTTCCAAACATTCCCGAGAATGACGGTCGTAAATTTCATTTCTTTAATATGATTTAAACGCTCTTTCACGCCGACAAAGTCGCCACCGTAATACGCAGATGGATCATTTAAGTCCACATCTTTGTCATTATCGCGTGTTCCGTTATTAAAACGGTCTACATTCAAATCATAAATACTTTGCTCCTCCGGACTCATCGCCAAAGCATGTATCGGAAAACTGCCAAACGTTAAGACGAAAACGAATGTCAGCATCGCTATTTTCATTTTGTGCAAAATGGTTCCTCCTATCTTCACTATCTCTTCATAAGTTTAACAAATTCATTATTTTGAAACCATCGTTTCTATGTTTTTTCCCATAAAAAAAGACTGTATTTCACAATACAGCCTCATCTTTTTAAAAACTATGTTTAAAATGCGATACCGACTGGTAATTTGAACCCGAGGAAAACAGTAGCGAGTACACCGACCGCGAATAAAATCCAAAACATCTTTGTATCTTTTCCTTTTTCAGCGCGAACGAGTACCATTTCCATAAAGCCGATCGTCACTAATCCAAGTACAAATTTAATCCCGTATAACGCATTATTTCCGGATTGATACTGCGCAAATAAAGCAAATCCTGAAATTAAAATTAAAATATAGAAAAGTCGTGCGATCATATGGAGCACTTTACGTCCTTTCGATCCGACTTTCATTTGTGATGCTGCTAAAAATAATACAATTCCGACTACCCATGTGAATATGTGTAAGTGTGTACCACTTACCATAAAATCTGGAAACATATCTTGCATGTTGTCTTTCACCTCAATTTAAATTAGTATAATTCCATTCTAGCATAGATGAGAATGACTACCTACTATTTCACTTCCAAGACGATTAAATTTATGGAAAAACCCATGGACTTTGACACAATTGTCAAAAGTACCATGGGTTTATTTCTTGTTTCTATTTAAAATTCATCTTCTATTCATTTTCAAACATTATTGAAAACGGTTCGTCAATGTACCGATATCTTCGATGGAAATTTTCACTTCATCGCCCGCTTTTAAAAATTGTGGGGGATTCATTCCTTTACCGACGCCTGCTGGAGTACCGGTTAAAATAATATCTCCTGGTTCAAGTGTCACGTAACGTGAAATTTCAGCAATGATGTCTTCCACTTTAAAAATCATATTCGATGTATGACCGTTTTGGCGGATTTCATCATTCACTTTCGTTACGACAGATAAATTATGTGGATTTGGAATCTCATCTTTCGTTACAACATAAGGGCCGAGCGGACATGTTTCATTCAAGCTTTTGCCTAAAAAGTATTGTTGATGGCTATACTGGATATCGCGCGCGCTAATATCGTTCGCGATCGTATAACCGAATACGTAGTCATATGCGAGTTGACGTGGAATTTGGTGACCACGCTTGCCGATCACGATTGCGAGTTCCGCTTCATAATCTAATTCTTCTGTCACGTCCGCATGTGCCGAAATCGTCTGCTCATCTGCAGCAATTGTCGTTGGCGCTTTCGTGAAAATCACAATTTTTTCAGGCGCTTTTCCTTCGCCCATTTCTACCGCGTGATCCGCATAGTTTTTCCCGACACACATAATATTTTTAGCTGTTTTTGGAATCGGCGCTTTCCAAGTAATCTCATTAAATGCATGCTTATATTCACTTGGATTGTCACTCTTTTCAGCACGTTCTACGAGCGAGCGAATCGCTTCGACGAACTCATTGCCTTTTGCGACGCCTTCACGAATCGTTTTCGGGAAGTCCTCTTTATTGTGAGCAACCGCAATTTTTAGTATATCCCATACCGCTTCTTCGCGTTTTACTTTCGGGCCGTACGATTCAAATCCATCTTTTTCAAAAGTTAACAACTTCATGTTGTTTCCATCCTCCTTTATGCTCTATACCATCAGTATACATGATGCGACACATTTCACCTACAATTATCATACTATTTTTATAGTTTACGATATGTCCATTTCCGCCATAGCGCTTCGAGTGGCCCACGCTCATATCGAGCTAGCCATAAATTCGCTAGGATGATTTGAATGACAAAAATCCCAAATGCAATCCACGTTCCAGTAGACAAATCTAATTTTCCATAAAGACCTAAACCGTAATGATTAAAAATCAGTGTCGCTACGATGGATTGCATGATGTAAATTGTCAGTGACATTTTTCCGACAGGGGCGAGAAACTGTAATATTTTTTGAAGCGGTGTTGCCATGAGTAAAACGACAAGTCCCATATAAAACAAACCGACGAACGGTCCGCCAAAAGCCGTTTGTAAAATACCATAGTCAATACGTGGTTCTTTCAAGTAAGGTAATGCTTTGAAATAAAAGCCGAGCGGTCCAAATATAAGAATGAAAACGAGCCATACTTTCCACAACGTTGCTCCACGTTCGATTAATTTCCATTTCGAAAAAACAACACCGAACATCATGAGAGGAACGATTAAAAATCCGGCAAATACGGAATTTAATAATCCGTAAATGAGCCATTCTCCCACGCGGAATTGCAATGCTTCTAAATACGTGCCATGCGCATACGCGGTAATGGCGAGTTCAATTTGTTGAATATCGACAAACTCTTCCATCGCACCAGACGTCTGTGCAATTAAATAAGTAACGGCATATAATAACACGTTCGTTACCGTGAAAAGCGCTACAGATAAAATGAGTAAAATACGCTTCGGAATACGGACGATTAAAATCATAAGGAAACCGTAAATCGCATACGTAAATAAAATATCTCCTGACCAAATGAAAATCGCATGAATGAGTCCGAATACCATCAATAAAGAAAAGCGACGTAACATAAGGCCGACCGTTGAACGATTTTGGGCAAGTCCTTTTTCATATTGCATGTTAATACCGTACCCGAATAGCATGGCGAAAATCGGATAAAAACTACCTTCCACTAAAATATCGATCCATTTAAATGTTAACGCATCGATAGGTGAATTATAAAATGTATGTGGATCGATATAAATATAAGGCGATTGAAAATGCAACATATTCGCAATTAAAATACCGAATAGCGCTAATCCTCTTAGCACATCTAATGTCATAATTCGCTTTGACGGTTGCATAAGTTGCTGATTGACAACCGGTTGTTCTGTATTCAAATGATTTCCCCCTTTTTTAAAAAACAATGCTCCCTAGAACAGGGAGCATCTATATGATTTATTATACAAGCTTAATCCATTCATTTAAATCAAAAGAAAAAATAAAACAATGAGCGACAGGCCGTTTCGTAATTTGTTCTACACTCGATTTGTACGTCTGTAGTTGGAATGTGTACCGTTTCATTAATTCTGCTCGCGCTTCTTCCCATGTGCGATTATACATTACACGATCTGTTTTATAATCGACGATGTGAAGCTCTCCCTGTTCATCTTCGTATAAACAGTCAATAATCCCTTGCAATAATGTCGCTTCTCCGTTGACTTCATAGGAATACGTAAATGGGACTTCATTCCAAATTGTACGAGCGAGTGATAATTTTTGTTGAATGACTGGCAATTGTTTCACAAGAGAATCAACATTTAGTGCTTGTGCCTCTTCTGTTGTCAACAATTGACGGTGTACGAGATGAGCGATAAAGGACTGTAATTTTTCAGCATCGTACGTCTCTTGGAAATTGAGATGTTCCATTAAAGCGTGGACAGCCGTTCCTTTTTCAGCACCTGACAACTTGCGCTCTTCCTGCATAAAGGATGGGCGTTCATATGTCCATTCTTTTTGTTCTTCTGACGGTTGTTGACGGAATAATTGCTCCTCATCGAACTGTTCCAGCATCGTTAAACGTTTCAATCCAGTAACAGATTGTTTAGATGGTGTTTCCGTTGCAGCAACCGCAACATATTCTTGATTTAACCAGTCGTTAAAATCAGATGGAACTTCTACCGCTTCTTCTTGTGATGTTTCAGCCATTCGGTCTTCTTGCTCTCTTGGAAGGAGCGTATGTGCTTCCCACATTGTAAACTGCCATTGTGAATCATTGATTAAAGGCGTGCATATTCTTTCTTCCAAAGGAAACTGTTCATGACGAACGAGTGCAGGTCCAAGCCAATCTAAATAGTTGGAAGCATTCGATCGAACGTAAGAAGGTAACAATTGTTCCTCTGATAGTTGCGCTACTTGTTGCCAGCTATACGTTGCTGTTTCGAAATTTTTCACTGAGCCTACTAAATGAAGATGTTCTTTCGCTCGTGTCATCGCGACATACAAAATACGCATTTCTTCTGCACGCAATTCCAATTTTTTCTTTTCCGTTAAAGCGTTGAATGGTAATGACGTATAAATCGCGCGTAATTTCGGGTCAATCGCTTTTACCGCGATGCCATACTGTTGATCGAATAAATATTTTTCTCGTAAATCGCGTTCGTTAAAGGTTCTTCCTAGACCTGCGACGAAAACGTATGGAAATTCCAGCCCTTTCGATGCGTGAATCGTCATTAAACGAACGACATTATCGCGATCTGTCACATGTTTTGCCACACTCAAATCTTCGCCACGGCTTCTCATTCGTTCAATGAAACGTAAAAATCGGAATAATCCACGATACGACGTTTGTTCATAAGAACGTGCCCTATTTTGCAAAGCGCGAATATTCGCTTGGCGCTGTTTTCCATTCGGTAAAGCTCCAACATATTCGTAATAATACGTGTCTTCTAAAATCGCAGCAATTAATTCTGTCACCGAACCGTGTTGCGCAATATTTTTCCATCGTTTGAGTAAATAGAAAAAGCGGTTCAACTTTTCTAATAAAGCTTCAGACTTCGCATGTCCTTCTTGCGTATATTGTTGCACCGCTTCAAAAAATGTATCCGAACGTACCGTCTTCCGAATATCACTTAACTCATCGTTCGTAAAATCAAAAAATGGTGCTCGTAATGTGCTTGCAAGTGGAATATCTTGATAACTGTTGTCGACGACTTGCAGTATGCTCATCATCACTTGCACTTCAATCGCATCAAAATAACCGTCCCGTAACTCAACATATAAAGGGATATTCGCTCGTTTAAATTCTTCAGCGAAAGTATTCGCCCAAGTCATCGAGCGGAATAAAATGACGATATCTCGATATTCCATCGGGCGCTTTTCATCTGTAAAGGCGTCCGTTACTTCCGCACCCTCTCTCATAAGCTTTTCAATTTGTTGAATAATAGCGCGAGCTTCTAAATGTTCTGGTTTCATTTCTTCCTTT
Source organism: Savagea serpentis (assembly GCF_015351395.1). Lineage (GTDB taxonomy): Bacteria > Bacillota > Bacilli > Bacillales_A > Planococcaceae > Savagea > Savagea serpentis. Next base: position 31,892 of record NZ_JADKPV010000007.1, on the reverse strand, counting down.
AATACATCAATCATTTGTTCTTCTTCCGAATCCGTAATGAGATGGAGGTTTACAGGAGCATGAAGCGCTTCATAACGTGCACCATATTTTAATGATGCATCGTCATCATACACAATCTCTCCTACATCTGCGCCCATCAGTTGAGAAAAAATGAAATTTGTCGCTTGCAAAATTTCTGGGCGACTGCGGAAGTTCGCATTTAAATCTATTTTCGTTCCGTGACCGTCTTTCGATTCTTTTGTAAAGCGTGCATATTTTTGTAAAAACAATTGCGGTTCAGCGAGACGGAAACGATAAATCGACTGCTTCACGTCCCCAACCATAAATAAATTACCATGGCCTTCGCTATTGCGCTTCACGAGTTGAATGATCGCTTCTTGTAATAAGTTCGTATCTTGATATTCATCGACGAGTACTTCTTCAAATTTTTCTTGATACAGCTCTGCAATTTCAGACGGTTTACGCATGCCGTTTTCTTCCGTTGTTAAAATTGCATATGCATAATGTTCTAAGTCAGCAAAATCGACAATCGCACGTTCCCGTTTTGCTTCTTGATACGCTTCATAAAAGCGTTCCGTTACAGCAGCGAGATGTTCAATTAAAGGATGCATCTGTCGCATTTCTTCTACTAAGCGTGCTGGAGGTCTTACAAAGTAGCGATTTCGTAATGCTTCAATTGTTTCTTTTGCTTCTTTTCGCAGTTGTTTTACCATCTCTGCAAGATGGGGATCACAACTATCTTTTTTGATAGATGTTGCACGTGGAAATTGAACGCTCGTCACACTCTCGTACATCGCTTGCCAATCGCGTCTTTTAAGCGCTTCAGCGAAAGCACCTACAATCTTCTCATCCGCTTCGACTGTTTTTAAAAAGGCATTCGGTCCATCTGGTTGTTCAGCGAGATTCCGTATCGCTTCATATTGCATATTCACTTCCTGTAATGTAGCATCGAGAGAATCAAAGACGATTGAAGTGATTGGTAGCTGTTCAATCGTCACTTCTTCTCCTATCGCGTATAAGATAGGCAATGTGCGAAGCCATCCAACAGGATCTGGGTCAACGGCCGCGTAGTTATACAATTGTTCAATCAACGTTTCAATATCAATATCTGAACGATCCGACGAAAAGCTATCGACGAGCGCATACGTCAATTGAACGGTTTCTTCTTCACTGTACAATTGTTCAAGCACTTCACTTAACACATCTTCGCGTAATAAAGCAGCTTCCATCGTATCGGCGATGCGAAAAGCAGGGTCGATATCAAGCATGTATGCATATTGTTTCACAACATGTAAACAAAATGAATGCATGGTCGAAATATGTGCTTTATTAAGCAATGTTAATTGTTTGCGCAGACGTTCATTGTTCGGTTGACGCTGTAACTCTTCTTCTAAAGCGCTTGCCATCCGTTGACGCATCTCTGCAGCTGCAGCATTTGTAAAAGTCACAACGAGCAACTCGTCCACATCGATCGGATTTTTTTTTGCAATTACCTTTTCAATGAGTCGAGTGATGAGAACTCTCGTCTTACCACTCCCTGCAGCAGCAGCTACGAGCACATCACTTCCCGTATGCCAAATCGCTTCCCATTGAGCATCTGTAAACGTCGTCGTTTGTGGTTTTTCTGGAATCACTTTAATCGCTCCCCTCTCATTCTTTCTAACGCCACTTTCTCATTTAACTTCGTCAAATCTCTTCTGTCATACGCTGGATCGGTTTCATCGTATTGACAAACAGATCGATAATTACAAAATGTACATGGTTTTTTACCGTCGTACATGTAAGGATAAACACGAGTGTCTCCTTCAATCATTTGATTGCCCGCTTGTTCATGCTTTTTAGAAACATGATTCATCAACACGTACATATCGTCTTCCGTTAACACTTTTGAATGCGCGCTTAACTTTCCTGCTTGCGTCAATTGAGCGGGAACGACTTGTGACTTTGCTCCCTTCTCTTTCAATACTTCATCCATCGCTTGAAGGACCGACAACTCATTTGTTACGTATCCTTTCATTTGATAACTTGCAATTTTTTCAGCTGTTATTTGATCTTCTTTTAAGTCATCTGCTTTAATGAGTGGATTATGCACGTGGAAGTAAAGCATCCCTGCAGGATGCACTTCTTTTTCATACCAAATCGGTGCATGAACGACAGCCGCTTCTAAATACGTCAACATTTGTAAAGATAGTCCATAATAGACCGCACTCAAATCGAGTTGTTGTGCTGACGATTTATAATCGACAATGCGGATGTACGTTTTATCTTCTTTTTCTAATGCGTCAATGCGATCAATTCGACCTCGTAACTCCATTTCAACATCATGTTGTAGACGAATGAGAAGTGGTGGCATATCATAACCTTCTCCTGGGCCGAATCCCGCTTCTACTTTCACAGGTTGGAACATCGAACGTCTTGCTTGTGTGCCTAATGTACCGACTGTTTGCTCAACGAGTGAAGTAAGTTTACGCATAATGTACGTATATCGAGAACTTGACAATAAAATTTGATGTACGAAATAAGGAGCGAGCTGTTGTAACGCTTCATGGGCTAATTCTGCACTTAAAGCATGATCAATTTCATGCCATGCGAGTTGACGACGTTTGATTTCTTCATGAACATATTTTAATGCAGCATGGAATAAGTCTCCGAGTTGAGGGGGCTCTAATGTAAATTGCGTTCGCTCCTTTAACTGCAAACCATAACTTGCAAAATGTTGAAATGGACAATTATAAAAAGATTCAATTCTCGAAACACTCGAGACAAATTTTTCTCCGTACAATTGTTTCGTCATGTCCGGATGTAAATACTTCTCTTTATTTCGAGATACCGTACGCTCCATCATTCTTCGCAAAATGACATGAATAAACGGGTCTTTTTTTAACTGTTCGTAAACATAGCGCCAAAACATCGGCATTTTTTGAACGTCATACTCAGCAACACGCCATTGCTGGATGAAATACGTAAGGGATGTCGACAATGTCACGACATATTTTTCCGCTTCTTCCTGCAATTCACTCACATCGTTCACGACATATTGAACGGGAATGTCGTGAACCATTTGTTTTAATTGTTCAATAAACATGGACGGTAAAAGTGCTTTTCCTTCATCATCTGCTACTGCGTAAGTAATGGTCACTTTTTCCCGTGCAGCTGTTAAAGCGCGATATAAATAATACGTTTCTCGCTCTAACTGTTCTGTCGTCGATAATGCTAATGGGTAACCGACCGATTCAAAAAATTCACGTTCTCGATCTGAAAGCAAACCTTCATAATCCATACGAGCAGGGATGACACCATCATTTACCCCAATGACATACAACAAATCAGGGTTCGAAATACTCGACGTTTCAAATGCCGTAATCGTCACTTGATCGACCGCTGGTGGAATTTGACTAAATGTCAACGTTTCAAGCCCCTCATCTAAAATGGGAATCGCTTCTCGAATCGTCATCTCACGTTCGCCAAACATCATATCGAATTGCTCTAATACATGTACCCATTTACGCCATGCTTGTTCGTGCTCCGATGCTTTTTCAAGAGAACCATTTTCCATTTCCACTTCTCTCAAACGCATTAAATGCTCGAAAACATTCAATTGTTCCATCAATTCAAATAAAGCCGTAATGATGACGCGCCCTCTTTGTTTTCCTTTCACCTTCGCTTCAAATATTGCAAGAGGTGTACACATTCGGTCTCGCATCTCTTGAATGAGTGCTTCTTTTTGCAATTCTTCATCCGTTTGCTTACGACCGATTGATTCTAATCCGCGGTATTGAATATACGTCCATCGCTCTTCATCAAACCAGCGCTTTCCGACAATCCCTCGCATCAATACGAAGTTTTCAAATTGTTCTCCCGACATGCGCCAACGTTCTAGCGGTTCATCGACAGGATAAAAGAGTTCTGTTTTTAAAGCGCGCATCATCGGTTCGTATGCCCAATTGGATTTTACAATATCCAGCACAGAGCGAGTTAATTCGATTAAAGGGTGATGGAGCATCGGCTTTTTCATACTTAAGAAAAATGGGATGCCATAATGGGATAAGCGCTGCCTCAATAAATCGTCATACAATTCAGATTGGCGATACATAATCGCTATATCTCGGTAACGCTTCCCTTCCTTCACTTGACGTATGATCTCTCGAGCAACTGCATCAATCTCAGCCTGTTGGTCTTCCGCTTCAATAATTGTGAGTGAATCATCCGCTTCAATTGGCGTGACATGATGCGTATCAAACATTTTCTCCACATGTCGCAAAGTTCTTTTATTTGTGCGATGCATATCTGTTAATGTCACTTGATCTTCAATATTCAAATGATTGCGCTCTAGTAACAACTGAAGTTTGTCATACATTTTTCTTCCTTGTAAAAAGACATCGCTATATTCTTTCGCTAAATCCACTTGGACGGAGAATGTAACAGATTGACTATTTAATACGAGCCCTTCAATAATTTCCATTTCACGTTCTGTAAAATCTTCAAATCCATCGATATAAATCGTGGCATTTTTCAAATGTGCACTATGCGGAATCGCTTCAGCAAGCATACGTAAATAACGTTCACTATCGACATATTGTGTACCGATATGCCCTTCTACACGTTCAGCAATTAAACGTAAATCTTTTATTTTTCGAATGAGCGTTTCATTCATCTTTTTGGCGACCATCTCTTCTTCTAAACGAGCGAGTGCTTCATGATCGATACGATAACGTTCAAATTCTTGAAGCATTCTCGTCAGCTGATCAATAAACCCTTGACGTGTTGCGACATTTTGAAACAGTTGAAGACGTTCTCGCTCTTCTTCTAATATGCTTCGAAGTAACATCGAATAACCGTACTGATCAATTTCTTGACGAGTAATGCCCCCTTCTTGTTGAAGGATACGCCAGGCGAGGCGTTTGAATGTCAACACTTCTGCACGAATGAGTCCCCCTAGGTCATACTTTGTCGTTAAATCATACTCCATCGAGTACGATTGTTGATCCGGCACGATGACAATAATTGGTTCTCCGATAGGTGATGCTTTTAATGTTTCTGCAATTTCTTTTTGGATGAGCGTTGTCTTTCCGACACCTGCTCGTCCTGTAATAATGCGAATCATTGCATTCTCCCCTTTCAAAAAAGCTTACCCTCATTATACGCGAGAGTAAGCTCATGATGATGTTCATTTCTTCGTTAACTCATTAAAATCTTTTTCGACTTTTGCATTTAAATGCGCTTCTACACGCTTTCCGACAAACCAAAGGAGGGCGATAAATAGTCCAAGCAATGCTGTACGTAAAGGTTGTGTAAATAAAGCGCGTAAATCATATCCGATAAAACTAATCGTAAAAATCATCACAAATTTCCCCATCATTAAAATGAATAAGTAATGAGTCCGTTTCAAATCAGACAAACCCGCTACAAAGTTCACGAGGGCTGACGGAGTGAAAGGAAAACAAATAAGTAAAAATAAAGGCCCAAAACCGTTGCGTTCTACCCAAAAAATGAGCTTTTCCACTTTCGAGTGTGTCGTTAAACGTTTTAACATTTTATTGCGTCCATATTTGCGAACGAGTAAAAAAACCGCATAACTTCCAATCACTGTACCCATCCACGATAAAACAAAACCTTTCAACAATCCGTACGCCCCTGCATTTGCAAAGACGAAGACGAACAGCGGTAAAAAAGGTAAAAACGATTCGATCATCGGAAGCAATATTCCGACAAATGGACCGAGCGCTTTATATTTTTCAGCTAATTCTATCACATATTCAACATCAAACCATTGTTCCAGCATGTCCACACCTTCGTTCTTTCTACATTCAACATTATGACGTAGGAAAAATCAAAAAGTTCACTGCTTCGCTTCGTGCACCATGCGACTTGCATACCAATAACCGACTGTTAAAGAGAATGCATCCGCAACATAAAGCCAAAAACTATGCGTATATCCGGCATAAACACTCGCTGCAATTAAAGCGAGCGTTAAAATAAGCCCGACGTAATGATGAAACGTAACACGAGTAAAAAAAACGACGAGTATGCCAGGTAAAAATAAGGCGAGTAATAATTTCGTTTCAAAAGAATCCATTGTACTTCCTACTTTCCAGATGTCGCTTTTTCCGTCATAAATAATAAACCTAACTTAAAATGATCTTGTTCAAATAACACAGTTTGTTCTAGACGTATTTCTTGATTGCGTCCTAACACTTGTAAACGGCAATGTGCCGCATTTTTTTGTACCGCTTCATAAAATCCTTTTTCATCATACACAATTTGTTGATTAACAGAACGAATCACCTCACCTATTTTCAACCCCATTTGTTCCGCTGGGCTATTTGGAAGGACGCCGACAATCGGTAAGCCTTCATTTAAAGGTTTAACGAATGCTTCGTCCTTACGTTCTTTCATTAAAGCAACGAAAGAACGAATCACCGCAAACAATCCGACCATCGCTAAAGCGTAAATCGCAATGTCCATATACATCAAACTAATAACACCTAAAATGAAGGCGATGAGGCTAAGTTGAATTAATCGCTTACGTTCTATTTGTAAACCTTCATTCGGATACGTTGATAACCATTGACGTTGGAAACCAATTACATAAGGAAAAAGGATAAATGAAAAACTCGTCTCTCCATATGCAAGTTGTGGCCAATAAGGAAGCCCGTCCACCCAATCTCCAGGTATGACGAATAGTAAAGGAACGACCCACAACTGCTTCATACGAAATGCTCCAACATATCTTCCTCTCGCTGTTTTCTTTAAATAAGGAGAAGGACTCCGCTTCTTCAAATGGAGTAATAAAATGGACTCTCCCATCAATAAAATAGCTCCGATGAACAGTAAAGAAACTGCCAGTTCATTCATACTCATCGATTGATCCAAAGTCATTCCGAAAATCTCTATAGATTCATTCGATTGAAGAAACAAAAAAGTCCCAAAAAAAGCTACAATTAACGGATAAATCGATGATAAAAAAATGAAATTAAAGAAAAACAAAAGAATAAGGAGAGCGCCTGTCAGAAAAAGCAAATAGAGAGGGCTTACAAGAATCCCAATACCTATAAATAAGATAGACGCTAACACACCTACACCTATCCCTTTAAACATTCCTTCTTTCATTTCCTCCAGTCCTTTGTCGATGCGAGTATAAAATTGGCTTCTTTCGCGTTTCACACGAACATAACCTACTAAAACTAAACTGATTAAGGCGAAAACCCAAATCGGATTCATTATAAAATATTGGATACTTTCGATTATATGTGTCATTCTTTACAACTCCATCATTTCGATTTCTATTTGTTTATCATTGTATCAAATGAACTCCTAAATTGAAATTTTTGAGAAAAAAAGTAGACCCAAAAAGAGTCTACTGTTCTTGTAATTGTTCCATTAATTCAATTAATTTCTTTTCATCAAGCGGTCCCATAATTTTGTATGCGATGACACCTTCGCGATCTAAAATATACGTCGTCGGAATTTGCAAAATATGATACTCTTTTTTCGTATACCCTTCTTGATCTAATAAAACAGGAAAAGTAAGACGATTTTTATCGACGAATGATTCAATTCCTTGTCGTCCTTTTCGCTCATCGCTCGTTAAATTAACCGCTAGCAATTCAACTTCATGTTGTTCTTTGTATTCGCGATAATAGCTCTCCATGTGGGGCATTTCAACACGACACGGTCCACACCAAGACGCCCAGAAATTTAGGATGACATATTGACCACGATAGTCATGTAATGAGATGACATCCCCTTGTAATGATTTCAATTGGATATTCGGGGCGATATCTCCTTTTTGTAATCCAACAGCTCCTTCTACTCGTTCATTATCGACGACCGCTTCCCCATGATACGGCTCAATGTCTGCAAGGTCATTTAAACTTTCTTTCACCGTATAGACAAGCATTGCTACGATAATTGTAATAAATAGGAGTGATAAGACGGTTTGACGTTTCACGCTTCGTTCACCTCTTCTTCATGCTTTATTTAGCTTATCGTATTTTGATGAAAATTTGAATAATGTTGCCCGATTCCTTAAAAAAAGCTAGAAGAAATCGCCTAAGCAATTTCTTCTAGCTTTTTAAATTATAATGAAATGAAACGCAATGGATTTACTGCACTTGGGCCACTTCCTGAGAATGTACCGACATGTACTTCAAAGTGTAAGTGAGAACCAGATGAATTCCCAGTATTGCCCATCGCTCCGATACGTTGTCCTTTGCCTACTTGTTGGCCAGAACTAACATTAATACCTGACAAGTGAGCGTAAACCGTCGTATAAATTTGACCGTTGATAGAATGTGTAATCATGATGACATTCCCGAATCCAGCCATCCATCCCGCTTTAGAGACGACACCATCAGATGCTGCAACGACAGGTGTTCCTACTGAGTTTGCAATATCGATTCCACGGTGTTGTTTCATAATCCCTTGGATTGGATGCTTTCTCCATCCGAAACCAGAGGTGTAACGACCACTTGCTGGTTTTGTCCAAGTACCCGCAGAGACTGCTGGAATATTAGGTGTAGAACTACCTCCTCCTGAAGAAGTACTTCCACCTCCACTATTTGAGCTGTTTTGTTGTTGCTGTGCCGCGAGAGCTGCTTTTCGTTCAGCTTCAAGTTTACGTGCTACTTCAGCAAGTCGACGCTGTTCGGCAACGATTTGACCTTCTAATTCTTTACTTACTTCAAATACTTCATGGAATTCTTCTTCAAGCTCTGTTTTTTCTTCAGAGAGCTTTTGTTGTTCTGCTTCTAATTGATCAACTAGTTTATTTTGTTGTTGTTTTTGACCATCTAATTTTGCTTTTAAATCTTTTAATTCTGCTTCTTGTTTTTCTAATTTCGTTAATTTACTTTCTACGAGTTCTTTCTCTTCTTCTAACTGTTCAATATCCGCTTGTTGTTGACGCATAATGTTGCGGTCAGCTTCTACTAAAGTCGTTACTGTTGAAAAACGATCAATGAAATCGGCAAAGCTACTCGCTCCGAGTAATACTTCGACATAACTCACCGATGTACCGCGTGTTTGAAGTGTGCGCGCACGTTCACGTAACACGACATCACGTTCTTCAATCTTTTGCTCTAAATCTTCAATAGATTTGCGTAATTTATCTATTTCTTTTTTCGTATTCTCGATATTTGTACGAACTGTATTCATTTCTTGATTTGTCTTGTCAATTTGTTGATTTAATTCTTTTATTTTGCTTAAAATATCATCGATTTTAGATTGATTCGTCGTGATGGCTGATTTCTTTTGATGAATATCTTGTTGTAAGTTACTTTTTTTACTATCTGCTTCTTTTTTCTGTTGTTGAAGTTCCTTCAATGAAGCCGCTGAAACATCTGCTGCGCCTAAAGGAACTGTTGCTAATAACAGAGCAATCGCACCTGTATGTAACCAATTTTTCTTATTCAACTTCTCATGACTCCTCTCAATACTTTACACTTTTAAAAACTTACGAACTGACATAAAACTTCCCCAAACTCCGATTAAAACGCCAAGTAATAATAATAAACCATTCAATTGGAATAAAAATGGTGACGGACTAAGCAATTGTAAAATCTCGTTTTTTAACTGCGGACTAAGCCATGCGTATAAGCGATGATAGGCGATAGATAACACCGTCATCGGAATGATCGCTCCTAATATTCCGAGCCAAATTCCTTCTAACACGAATGGGATTCGGACGAATGAGTTCGTCGCACCGACAAGTTTCATAATTTCGATTTCTGTACCACGAGCGTTAATTGTTAACTTAATCGTGTTCGAAATGAGGAACATCGCCGTAAATAATAAGCCGATAATAAGGATCAGCCCTACATTTCGACTAATTTGGACAACATTAAATAACTTTTCAACCGTTCCTTCGCCATATACAACATCCGATACATAATTTAATTTCTCTAATTTTTTCGATACTTTCGGTGTATCTAGCGGATCCGTCGTACGAATATAGAAGGCATCTCCTAGTGGGTTGCTCATTTTAAATAAATTAAATTCATCACCGTATGTAGAAACTAAATGATTCAACTCTTCTTCTTTCGTGGCATGTTCAATCGTCCCTATTTCTTTAATCGCTTTTATTTCTGCAGTGAGTTGCTCAACTGCTTCTTCATTGGCTGCTGGATCAACGGTCAATTTTATTTCGACATTCTCTTCAATATTGTTAGCGAGCACGCCTAAATTCATCATAATGATTGCAAAGACGCCGACTAAAAATAACGTAACGGTTACTGCACTGGCAGAAGCGAATGTCATCCAGCCATTTCGTCCTAAGCTTTTGAAACTTTCACGTATGTGACGTCCAAATGTTCTAGGCTTCATAACCGTAATCGCCTCCGTATTCATCTTTCGTAATTAAACCGCCTTCTATCGCAATGACGCGATGGCGAATTGTATTTACAATTTCTTTATTATGCGTAGCCATTACAATGGTTGTACCACGCTTATTAATTCGTTCAAAAATATTCATAATTTCCCATGACGTCTCGGGATCTAAGTTTCCAGTTGGTTCATCTGCAATGACAACCTTTGGCATGTTCACAATAGAACGTGCAATAGAAACACGCTGTTGTTCTCCACCCGATAATTCATGTGGGAACATTCTTGCTTTCGCTGTCAAACCGACTAATTGTAATACTTCATTCACTTTTTTACGAATTTGACTAGGGGATTCTTCGATTACTTCTAACGCAAAGGCAACATTTTCAAAAACATTGAGCTTCGGTAAAAGCTTAAAATCTTGGAATACTACTCCTATCTTTCTTCTTAGCAAAGGAATTTCTCTCTTTTTCAATTTAGATAAATTGACTCCGTCGATGATTACATTTCCTTTTGTAGGACGTTCCTCACAGTACATCATCTTGATGAAAGTCGATTTTCCAGCGCCACTTGGGCCGACGACATATACGAATTCACCTGTCGGAATTTCAACATTAATTCCGTTGGAAGCGACGACACCATTTGAGTACTTTTTATATACATCTTCCATCACTATCATTTTATTCAAACCACCTGTTTTTGCTTTTGTTATAAGCTTTCTGTCTGTTCTATCCAAATCATATTGTAACACGAAATAATTCAATACTACATTACAGTTATATTTCATTTACAATACAAGAATTTTAAGCGACATAACGCGCATTTATTGTAAAAATTTAAAAAACCTTTCTTAACATTAGTATTAACCAATGTTAAGAAAGGTATAAAATATCATGAATCTTTTATTATTTTTGTTCAGCTAACCAAGCTGCCATTTTCTGAGCGTCTTCGCCTTTCATCATTCCACCTGGCATTGAACCTTTACCATTTTCAATGATGTCTAAAATTTCATCTTCAGAGTATTTAGAACCTACTCCTACTAGTGAAGGGTTTGAGCTTTTTCCTTCAAAGCTTCCACCATGGCATGAAACACATGATGCCGTGCTTACTGGTGCATCATCCACGTTGATTGATGCTGTTTGTTCTGCTCCACCAGCGTTTTCTTCAGGTTTTTTATCTCCATCCGAATCGCCACCTCCACAAGCTCCTAATACTAATGTTGTTCCGAATAAGACTGCAAGTAATTTGTTTTTCACTTTGCATCCTCCTTTTAATATATGAAATTCATTGTTCATTATACCAAATGTTACATCACATATAGATTAAAGTATCTTCAACTTATCCAAAAAGTATACTGAATCGTCATGTGATTGTCATTAATGAGTATACCCAGATGAATATAAACTAAACATTAAGAGATTTGAGAACGTAAATACGCGTTAATGAATGGATCGATATCTCCATCCATCACCGCCTGTACATTTCCACTCTCTTCATTCGTACGGTGATCTTTCACCATATTGTATGGATGAAAGACGTATGAACGAATTTGGCTTCCCCAGCCAATCTCTTTCTGTTCTCCTCGAATTTCGTCGAGACGCGCACGTTCTTCTTCACGCTGAATTTGGTACAATTTCGCTTTTAATAAATTCATCGCACGTTCACGGTTTTTAATTTGAGAGCGCTCTGTCTGACACGTGACGACCGCGCCTGTTGGAATATGTGTAATTCGGACAGCTGAATCTGTCGTGTTGACATGCTGTCCTCCCGCTCCACTAGAGCGGTACGTATCGATTTTCAAATCTTCTGAACGAATCTCGACATCGATATCACCGTCAAATTCTGGCATCACTTCAATTGATGAAAACGATGTGTGACGACGCCCTGAAGAATCGAAAGGTGAAATACGTACGAGGCGATGAACTCCTTTTTCAGCTTTTAAATAGCCATACGCATTATGTCCTTTAATCGAGAGAGTGACAGACTTGACGCCTGCCTCATCCCCCGCTTGATAGTCCAGTGTCTCCACCTTATAATTATGTTGCTCTGCCCAACGTGTATACATGCGTAACAGCATCGATGCCCAGTCTTGAGACTCCGTGCCTCCTGCTCCAGAATGGATCTCGAGCACAGCACTATATTGATCAAATTCGTCACTCAATAACATTTGAAGCTCAAAATTATCGAGCTTTTTGCGGAATGCTTTCATATCCGCCACCAATTCTTCAAACAGTTCTTCATCCATCTCTTCTTTCAAAAGTTCATGAGTCATTTCAAGTTCTTCCTGTGTTTCCACAAGTTCTTTATAAGAATCGACGACTGCTTTTAAAGCATTCGATTCCGAAATGATTTTTTGGGCTGCCTCTTGATTATCCCAAAAAGAGGGATCGACCATAATTTCATCTAGTTCTTGAATGCGTGGCTCTTTGTTTTCTAAGTCAAAGAGACCCCCTGAAGTCCGCTATTTCACTAGCTGTATTGTCGAGCTCATTACGTATATCTGATAATTGAATCATCATGTTCCTCCTGAAATTGTAAAATTAATTTTTGCCGTGACAGTTTTTATATTTTTTGCCGCTGCCACATGGACAAGGGTCGTTGCGCTTCACTGTTGAAGTTCGGCGAACAGGCTTCTGCTTAGGACCTTCTCCGTCTTCTTTCGGATTGACCGCTTGACCTTTTGCTACTTCTTCACGCTCGAGGTTGTTACGAATTTCTGCTTTCATCACATATTTCGAAGCATCTTGTGCAATTGCATGCACCATCATCTCGAACATCGCAAAACCTTCTGATTGATATTCACGGAGCGGATCTGTTTGACCGTATGCACGTAAATGAATACCTGAACGCAATTGATCCATCGCATCAATATGATCCATCCATTTCGTATCAATCGCACGTAAGAGAACAACTTTTTCAAATTCGCGCATTTGTTCTTCGCCGAGCTCTTCTTCTTTTTCATCATAGCGCAATTCAACCTGCTTCAAGATGAATTCAACTAGCTCTTCCGCTGTTTTACCTTCTAAATCCGACTTCGTTAAAGTGCCTTCTGGCAATAAGTTCGCATGGACATAATCAAGCAAACCTTGCGCGTTATACTCGTTCTCTTCACCTTCAAATGCAGAGTGAACTGTTTGTGTTACAACACGTTCAATCATGCCTTCTAATATCGGGCGTACGTTTTCAAGTTCGAGTACTTCGTTACGTTCAGCATAAATGATTTCACGTTGTTGACGTAATACATCGTCATACTGTAAAAGACGCTTACGTGAATCGAAGTTGTTTCCTTCTACACGCTTTTGTGCAGATTCAACAGAGCGTGATACCATTTTCGACTGAATTGGTGTCGAGTCATCCATGCCGAGTTTGGTCATCATATTCTTCATTTGTTCTGATCCAAAACGACGCATTAAATCATCTTCTAAGGATAAATAAAATTGAGTAACTCCTGGATCTCCTTGACGACCCGAACGACCTCGTAACTGGTTATCAATACGACGTGATTCATGACGTTCTGTACCGATGACAGCGAGTCCACCTAATTCTTTGACACCTTCGCCGAGTTTAATGTCCGTACCACGACCAGCCATGTTCGTCGCGATTGTAACCGCGCCTTTTTGACCAGCATTTAAAATAATTTCCGCTTCTTTTTCATGATTTTTCGCGTTTAATACATTGTGCGGAACTTTCCATTTTTTTAAGAAAGCTGAGATAATCTCACTTGTCTCGATCGCTACTGTACCGACTAATACAGGTTGTCCTTTTTCATGACGTTCTTTAATTTCTTCCGCTGCTGCTTTGAACTTTCCTTCCATCGTTGAATAAATTAAATCCGGGCGATCCTCTCGCGCGATTTCACGATTCGTTGGAATTTCAACGACATTCATATTGTAAATGTTGCGGAATTCTTCCTCTTCCGTCTTGGCAGTACCTGTCATACCTGAAAGTTTCTCGTACATACGGAAGTAGTTTTGGAACGTAATTGTCGCAAGCGTCATCGACTCATTTTGAATTTCGAGTCCTTCTTTTGCTTCGATCGCTTGGTGTAAGCCATCGCTATAGCGACGACCTTCCATAAGACGACCTGTGAAAGAGTCGACGATGACGACTTTACCATCTTGAACGACATAATCTACATCCGCTTGCATACTGACATGCGCTTTTAAAGATTGGTTAATCGTATGGTTGAGCGTAACATGTTCAAGATCGAATAAATTTTCAATATTGAATGCTTGTTCTGCCTTTTCGATTCCAGCCTCTGTTAATGTGACACCTTTTGTCGTTTCATCGTATGTGTAATCTTCTTCTTTTTTCAACGTGATGACGAAACGATTCACTAATTGATACAAGTCTGCTGATTTTGCCGCTTGTCCAGAAATGATGAGCGGTGTACGCGCTTCGTCGATTAAAATAGAGTCCACTTCGTCAATGACGGCATAATGAAGTGGGCGCTGTACTTTATGTTCTTTGTAAAGCACCATATTATCACGTAAATAGTCGAAGCCTAACTCATTGTTCGTACTGTACGTAATATCACATTGATACGCTTCCGCTTTCTCTTCTTTCGACATACTGTTTAAGTTCAAACCGACTGTCAAACCGAGATAATTGTATAGCATACCCATCTCTTCGGCGTCACGACTCGCTAAGTATTCGTTCACCGTAACGACATGAACCCCTTTGCCCGTGAGCGCGTTTAAATAAACAGCTAAAGTAGACGTCAATGTCTTCCCTTCACCTGTTTTCATTTCTGCGATATTCCCTTCATGTAAAGCTGCAGCACCGAGTATTTGAACACGGAATGGATGCAACCCTAATACGCGTTTCGCCGCTTCACGAACAACAGCAAATGCTTCTGCTTGAATATCGTCCAACGTCTCCCCGTTCGCCAAGCGCTCTTTAAATTGAGCGGTCATACTTTGTAGTTCTTGTTCAGACATCGCTTCCATCTTAGGTTGCAATGCTTCAACTTGATCTGCTACTTTCCCTAAACGTTTTAAATCTTTTTTATTCGGATCAAAAATTTTATTTAATAAGCCTAACACTTTTCGTCACATCCTCATTCATATCACTCTTTATTTTAACATTGTGAAAACATAGGCGCAAATATCGAGCTAGAAAAATAATTCCATTTTAAAAAATACTAACCTCTCAGAAAGAGCAATACATTCTAAATATCTTCTTGCAAAGAACTGAAAAAACTGTCCTCGAACAAAGTTCTTCGAGGACAGTTTGGACCTTGCTTTAATTTGTTTCGATTAAAGCATATTTTCCATCTTTACGTTTGTAAACGATGTTTGTGCTATCTGTTTCTGCATCTGTGTAGACGAAGAAATTATGACCGAGCATGTTCATTTGAAGAACGGCTTCTTCACTGTCCATCGGCTTCAAATCAAAACGTTTTGTGCGAACGATTTGAATATCTGAATCTGATGACTCCTCTTCGTCTTTTGATGGTTCGAGTGATGCGAATAACGCTTCCACTCCACCTTTTTCACGTGCTTTACGATTGACACGTGTTTTATATTTACGAATTTGACGCTCTAATTTATCGACGATTAAATCGATCGCTGCGTACATGTCATCGTGACGCTCTTCAGCGCGCAATGTTAAATCTTTCATCGGAATTGTAATTTCCACTTTAGTTTGTTTGTCGTTATACACTTTTAAGTTTACATGTGCAGTTGCTGTAATACCCTCAGTAAAGTAACGCTCTAACTTCGATACTTTCTTTTCAACGTACTCGCGAATTGCTGGAGTCACTTCGATGTTCTCTCCACGGATATTGTAATCAAACATAAAACTATTCCTCCTCGTCATTTGCACTCATTTATTTTTTGAAAATAGCAAAAATAGATGAGAGTTCTATATTTTCATTTCAAGTGAGCGATATCACTACATTCATTATAACAAAGTTTACATTCGTAATCGACCTTTTACAATTATAAAAAGCAATAAATAGGTAATACCTATTTATTGCTTTCGTTTATTGTTTCGTATCATAATACGTCCCATCACGTGCTACTTTATCATAAGGGTTCATGTAATTATGCATCGTATCTTTTTTCACTTGTGTATTGGACAAATCTTTTTTAATTGCTGACATATAAACATTCAACTTTTTATTTAATTGTTGGTCCGCTAAAATAAGTTTTTTACCAAACTCAATTTCCTCTTCTGTAAAAGGTTGTTGAATACAACTTTGCAGTTCTTCCCGCTTCGCTAAAGAGAGCTCCACTTGTTCAATGACAAGATCTCGCTTCTCTTCTTCTACGATTTCCAAAAGGCGAATCATATTTTCCGTGAGTGTATGCCACTCTTTCATTTCAGCTCTAATCATACTTCATCCACATTCGCATATTGCTTTTTGCGTTGAATTTGAATGACCTCTTTCCAAGTATCGCGAAATTCCGTCATAATTTCAGCCGCTTCCTCTAAACGTTCGATGCTATTATGAATGTTCGCTTCAATCAAACGATTATTCACATAATCATATAAGATAAGCATATTTTCAGCAATCGGCACAGATCGATCTAATGTAATCATTAACTCCGTTACAATCGCTTGTGCTTTTTGAATCGCTGTATTTTTCTCCGAAATATTTTTTTCATCGATTGCTCGCTTCGCTTGCTCAATAAACTTGAGTGCACCATTGTAAAGCATCAATGTTAATTCACCTGGTGTAGATGTGTTCACAGCATTGTTTTTATATGCAGCGTATGGATTATTCATCGACATGAAACTTGTCCCCTTTTCTTGTCTATATTCATGAAGCGTTACATACCGCCTAATGAGTTCATTAATTGTGCAGATTGTTCGTTCGCACGTTGAATCGCTTTCTCCATCGCGGAGAATTGTTTCCAGTATCGTTCTTCTGTCGCTTTTAATTTCTCTTCAAAGCGTTCAATTTGTTGGTTCATCGCTTTCATTGAACGACCGAGAGTGAATGAATCATTACCTGCACCTGCCGTACCTGCTCGTTGTGAAATCGTCGAGCGTGCGTCGTCCATCGCTTTACGGTATTGTATTGCGATTCCACCTTTACCGTCTGCACTGTTTGTCGTGCTTTGTGCGAACAATTCGCGCACTGCGCTCGGGTCTTCCATAATTGCTTCACGTAATTTTTCTTTATTAATTTCGAGTTTACCATTTTCTGACCACGCTAAAGAAGTTGTAATTCCGATATCACGTAATGAAATTGAGCGTTCATTCTCCCCTTCGCCAATTTTAATAGAAGAAGTCATCGCAAGACGCATATTTGATAACATGTTCGTTAACGTTGGATCGTTACGCAATGTACCACTTTTCGCTTTTTCTTCCCACAATTCGATTTCACGATCTTTCATCGACTCTTTCTCTTCGGACGAAAGTGGGTGGAAACTACGATACTTCGGTTCACGTACTTTACTGTTTAAACCACTAATTAATTCGTTATAATCGTTGACAAATTTTTCGATGTTTTCAATTACTGCATCCGTATCTGGTGCAGATGTAAATGTAACGGGTTGATCTGTCACTTGTTTCAATGTAATTTCGAAGCCGCTAATATCGAATGTATTCGACGTGCGTTCTGTCTCTAAGCCATTGAAAACGAACTTTGCGTTTTGTCCTGCGATAGAGTTTTCGTTTTCGCCTTCGCCTTGTGGCAACCCTACTGCTTCAGCAAAGTCTCCCGATACAGTGATGTTACCTTCTCCTGTTTCTTTCGCTGTTAATGCGATTTTTCCAGAATGTTCATCATAAAATGCCATCGCACCTGTTTCACGTGTAATTGCACTCATCGCGTCATCTAATGACATCGTTCCTTTTAATTGAACCGTTTTTTCCTTACCATCTGGAGTTGCTACTGTAATAGAACTCGTTCCGCCTTCTGATACAAACCCAAGTTCTGATAATTTTTGTTTGCCTGACGCTTCAATTTTACCTCCACTTTGCATAGAAGCTTGTTTTGCAAGTTGCGTCACTTGAATCGTTCCTGCGAAGTTATTCGCAGCATTATCTCCTTTAATGCTGATCGCATCTGGATTTGAAATGTTCACTGTTTTTTTATTGAATGCTGCCGATGAACGTAGCATCGAGTCGAATAAATCATCCGAACGCTTACGAAGATCGCGGTTAATTGAACGGTAATCGTCCAATTGCCATTCTAAATATTGTTTTTTTTGCGTAATTTTATCTAAAGGTAATCGATGTGCACGCATCATATCATTGATGATTGACTCTGTATCAATCCCAGAAGCTAAACCGCTAATTCTCATTTTTTCAACACCTCATACTTAAATTTTTTGGTCTACTAACAAACCGATATACTCACGCATCGCCGCATGAATATCCATCAATTTTTTCGATGGTATTTCTCGAACTACTTTGTCTGTTTTAGAATCTACAATTGTGACATAATACTCATTAAGTTGATCGTGGTATTTAAAACGCAATTGCGTATCCACGGTTTCTAAAAAATGATTCATACTATCTGCCATTTGCTTCGCTTGTTCTTTCGTCATTTGGTCTTGTATTTCACTTTTCATTTGTGCAATTTCTTGTGATTCTCGCACTTGTTCGACTACTGTTTCTTCCGAAGAGGATTGGTTATTCATCGGAGTCGCAACAGCTGAGCCTGAAACTCGTATGTTCATCGTGACACCTCCGCATGTTTTTTCTCTACTACTTATATCGGACTAAATTCTCAATAGTAAAGAGATATGTTCATTTTCCCTGAAACTTTGGCGCTCGTTTTTCAACGAATGCTTCAATTCCTTCACGATAATCTGCTGTATCTTTCATTTTCAGCTGACCGACTTTTTCTTTTTGTAGCATTTGTTCTAATTGTTCATAATTTGCGCTACGCAAAATATATTTTGTTTCTTGCATGCTTTTTAAAGGAGCTTGTTGTAATTTTTTTATAAATGTTTCAAAGCTTGCCGTATCGCCATTTTCTATAATTTCATCGACTAAACCTAATCGGTATGCTTCTTCTACATCCATCACTTTACCGCGCCAAATAAGTTGCTTTGCTCGCTCAGTACCTAATCTTTCTTTTAAGAAAAAGTGACCGCCTCCGTCAGGTACGAGACCAATTCCGATAAAGTTCATCGCAATTTTTCCTGCTCGTTCTGCGACGATATAATCACTTGCAAGCGCCATACTTAAACCGATTCCTGCTGCTGCCCCTTGAATATACGAAACCATAATTTGAGGTGATTGATACATATGTGTCGCCATGTTTCCGACGATATCCATCACTTCATCCATACGATCTGTCAATTCGTTCGACAGCATTTGCTTAATGTCGCCCCCCGCGCTAAATGCTCGCCCTTCTCCTTTAAGCAATACAATTTGAATATCCGTGCGCTCTTTTAAATCGCGAAATACCTCTTCCAATTCTTCCATCATTTGAATATTGACTGCGTTCATCGCCTCTGGACGATTCATCGTCACTGTTGCGATATTCCCCTCATATTGAACATGTACTACTTCTTCCATTGCTCATTCCCCTTTCAAACGCTATTATTCTCTTTTATTATACATCGTTATCACTTTTATTTAACGATTTTATTCAACCAATTCATTTTGTCTTCAATTGATTGATCAATCGTCAGTGCGTAGCTCGCAGGATCTTTCGGATTCATATATTGCTGTAATTTTCTGCTGCCGTGCTTCATGAACTTACTCGTCGCTCCGCTTCCGAGACCGATGATTGTTTGCGCTTCTTCCATAATGACGATATTGTACAAACTTTCCTCTCCAAACTTGCTATACCCTACATTTTCTAAATTCCCCAAAATATTTTTTTGGCGATACATGTAGTATGGGATGTATTCGTGTTCTTTCGCCCAATTGACGCCCATTTGCATCATTCGCTCTGTCGTTTTGCGATCAGCGACTTTGTACTTCTCTTTGTTTTGCGACATGTGGCTCGCTCGTTTAAACGACAAAGTATGCATCGTCACAGATTCTGGCATTAACTTTTCTGTTTCCGCTAAAGAGTGGGCGTAATGTGTTTCATCTTCATTTGGCAAACCGATTATTAAGTCCATATTAATGTTATTCATGCCGTGTTCGCGTGCGAGGTGAAACTTTTCAATCGTTTCTTCTACTGAATGGTGACGGCCAATCGCTTTCAATGTTGCATTTGTAAAGGACTGTGGATTGACACTAATACGGTCGATTTTCCATTTGTTTAATACCGCTAATTTTTCTTCTGTAATCGTGTCGGGTCTTCCCGCTTCCACTGTCACTTCTCGCACTTTGTCCATATTTGGGAAACTGTTATATACTTTTTCATACAAGGCATCCATTTCATGCGCTTCAATCGATGTCGGTGTACCACCGCCAAAATAAATCGATGTGATACGGATATCGTTTTCTGTCAACCATTTACCCATCGCTTCTACCTCTAAATGAAGCGCATCTAAAAAATTGTCAACACGATTATTTTTGCGATGAATCGCATAGGCTGGGAAGGTGCAGTATGCACATTTTGTCGGACAAAATGGAATGCCGATATAGATGCTCACTTCTTTTTTTAGTTCATACAAGTCTGGCAAAGCCCGCAATTGAACGCGCTCTATTTCTGCAAGAAGTTCGATTTTGTCTTCACTAATACGATATTGTTTGCGCAAGAGTTCATGCACTTCCTCACGATTTCCAAGCTTTTGCATCAATTGATGATACAATTTCATCGGACGAATCCCTGTAAGTACACCCCAACTTTGCATCATGCCTGTCTCTTCCTCAAGCAATTGCAAAAAGAGACGCGACTTTACACGCTTTACTTGATGCTTCTCAGATAACCACTGTAGTTCAATCTTTTCTTCATACGTCGTTTCATACTGACCGTCTTCCGTTTGCAATATCGCCTTTCCAACATAATGTCCATCTTGTTCCTCTATATTAAGAGACACTTGATAATCTCCAGTCATCGGTTGGCGAACTTTTGACTCTTCAAAAAATAAATTTGCTAAATGCGTATATAAACGGACGTACTCCTCCGTAACTGGCTCTTCAAAATAAATATTTTTCATAACTGTCCTTCTTTCTCCAATATGTACCTCTACTATATCGTGAAACGAAAAAGGATGCTATCGGCAAACAAAAAAGGATGCTATCGGCAAACAAAAAAGACGAACGCCTAAGCGTCCGCCTCTTCTTATTATAGTCCGTTATATAAATCTTGAATCGGTTTCACTAAAATACGATTCACTTCATTAAGCACTTCGCTCAACTGCATTTCTGCTTGAAGCATTGCCATAATTTTCTCATTCGTTTGCGCTTGTTCGGCAACTTGTTGCGCTTCTGTTAATTGTTCTTCCGTCATATCGACGCCCATCGCTTGTTGTTGTTGAAGTTCCATTTGCATATCTCGGAATGCGACGAAAAGACGTTGTGCATCTTCATCTGCTTTCACTACCTCTACTGCTGCAACGAGTGCCTCGAATTGTTCTGTTTGTTTAAAGCCCATTTCTAAACGATTAATATCGTCATAAATATTTACTGTCATGTTCATGACTCCTCTCCATTATGTGGTGAAAAATACGATCAGTCCTTGTACGATCCCGATGACACCACCGAGCACTCCACCGAGCACGGTAATCATTTTTAATTCGCGTGTCGCAATTTGAATGACGAGCCCTTCCAATGTTTCAATCGGAAAGTCATTCACTTGCTTCTCTACCATTTCATCGATTTTCAATGCTCGCAATCCAATTTCCAATTTCTCTTCTCCGATTTTGAAAAGTGCATCGACCAATTTCGTCAACACTTCCTCTTTAAACCAAGTCGAACCGGTAGGCCAGTAATAAGAGAGCGGATGATTTAAGCGCTCTTGAACATCCATTTTACGCAAAATAAAAGCATTCATATCTTTTTCAATTTGTGACCAATCGATGTTTTGCAACAACTCTTGAACAGGCTTTTGTTTCAGCATATCCCATTCTTTTGCAATAATTCCGCGCAACAATTGTTCCGTTTCAGCAGCGCTTAAAAATTTCAGCGCTTCTTTTTGAAACTTTTCAACGACCGTATTCGAATCACCCACCATCATTTGCAACATATTACCGAATGTTCCTTTCGATTCTAAAAAGTTGTTCAGTAATTTGCGAAATAAGAGCGCTCCTTCATCAGAGTGAACGAAAGTTTCCCCACGTTGCAAAATCCAGTTTGGCACATTTTCTACTTTCTCATCAAATTGCATAAGCCATTTCGCTGGGACGACTTGTTCAATCGTTCCCCCGTATAAATAGTCTTTGAATTGATACAATTGCTTGCTCGCATACGTCGTCACTTCTTGCTCGACAATCGGAATGAATTTTTCACCTTCTACAAGTCGCAACCATTCTACTAACGTCTTTTCAGATTGAAAAATATGGCGCACAGCTTGTTGTTCAATCGTATCACTTACAACTTGTCGTGTCTCTTGAGTTAATAACTTCTCTTTAAATGTTTCTGGTGTCAATAAATAGTCATTTACCGTTCGACCTAATTGTGTCGCGAGTTCCGCCCGACGTTTCGGGATTAAACCTGGTGTAAATGGCAAGCGCCACGACCCTATGTACTTCGCTTCATGTGGGCGAAATAACATTAAAATCGCAATATGATTCGTAAAAGCTCCGATGAGAGCGCCGACGATTGCCATGAAAAGTACAGTCCATAAAAAATTCATATGCTCACCCTTTTTCTCGTAACATGCTTAAGTATAACAAAGGTTAATTCTTCCTCATAGCAATATATGCTACATCTTTCGTATAATAGATACAAGATTAAAGGAGGAGATTATATGTTACAGCACTTTAAATACGAAAGAATGTTTCCAAACAGCGAATTACCAGGGTGGATCGTTTCTTTTTTATATAAAGGAAAAAAATATTTTGCCAATTATGAACAAGATGGATCCATCATCTGGCAGTCTGAAAAGCCGAATCACGTTGAACAATGTGAAAAAATGATTCATGAGCTCATGCTTTTCCATGTATACGATAACTAAAAGTGTATTTTATTGTAATTTAGCTTCTTTTCTACTACTATAAGATGTAACTAACATTTTTTATTTTATAGGAGGTGGGAGCTTCATTTATTCCGAATATTCGCATAAGTGAAGCCACTATTTGGACATTCCGATACGATTGACAGCATTTGCTGTCTTAATCATTTTAACTGCATTTTTCGTAGCTGCTGAATTTGCCATCGTAAAAGTGCGTTCTACACGGTTAGAACAATTAATAGATGAAGGAAATCAAAAAGCCGTCATCGCAAAGAAAATTACCGATCAGTTGGATGAATATTTATCTGCTTGCCAACTCGGTATAACAATGACAGCGCTCGGGCTCGGTATGCTGGGAGAACCTACTGTGCGCCAATTGCTCGTTCCTCTATTTGAACGACTGCAATTATCAAGTAGCACAGAGACAACGCTCTCTTTCATCATCGCTTTTTCTGTCGTCACTTTCGCGCATGTCGTTATCGGTGAACTTGCACCGAAGTCAATCGCGATTCAAAAAGCTGAGCAAATTACCTTATTGTTCGCTAAACCGCTACGCCTTTTTTATCTCTTAATGTATCCGCTCATCAAAATGTTGAATGGTTCTGCACGTTTACTTGTGAAAGCGTTCGGATTCAATTCGATGAACGATCAAGAAAAGAGCCATACAGAAGAAGAGTTACGCATGATTTTATCAGATAGCTACAAGAGTGGAGAAATCAATCAAGCGGAATATAAATTCGTCAATAAAATATTTGAGTTTGACGATCGTATTGCAAAAGAGATTATGACACCTCGTACCGAAATGATGACGATCGATCATACCTTTACATTGAGCGATGTATTTGAAGTCATCGGTGTCGAACAGTTCACTCGCTACCCTGTCATTGAAGGGGACAAAGATAATGTGATTGGCCTCGTCAACATTAAACATTTGCTCTCTGCCTATATAAAGGACCCAACAACGGGCGATCATTGCGTCACTGAGTATATGCAGCCAATTATCCATGCGATTGAAACGATGCCTATTGGCGACTTGCTTTTAAAAATTCAACGCGAACGAATACACATGTCAATTCTTGTCGATGAATACGGTGGTACGAGTGGGCTCGTCACGATTGAAGATATTTTAGAAGAAATCGTAGGAGAAATCCAAGATGAGTTTGATGTGCATGAAGTGCCTGAAATTCGAAAAATCACAGATTCACACTATATTTTCGACTCAAAAGTTTTACTCGATGTTGTCAATGATATTTTAAATATTCAAATTGAAAATGAAGATATCGATACGATTGGTGGTTGGTTTATGTCTCAACATTTTGAAGCTGCACCGAATGAAAAAATTATCGAGCAGCAATATGTGTTTTCTGCTCTCGAAGTAGAAGGTCATCATATTTCATTTGTGGAAGCGAAGAAAATACAAGAAATGATCCCGACATCCGTCGAGTAAAAATGACACAAGTTTATGTTCACATAAACTTGTGTTTTTCTATATTTTGCATAAGTTATATGAATTTCAAAGATTCCTCAAATTTTCATCACTTCTTAATATTACTCCTGTATAGTTATTTTTTGTGGACAATAATTTACGAAATCCCTATACTAATCGAGGTGACTGGAAATGAATAAAAAGAGTGAGAACACTTTACTCAGCATGTGGATTCTTGCTATGCTCGCGACAATTGGCTCGCTGTACTATTCTGAAGTACTCGGATTCGTCCCTTGTACATATTGTTGGTATCAGCGTATTTTAATGTATCCGCTCGTCATCATCATCGGTGTCGCAATCGCACAAAAGGATAAACGAGTCGCCATCACAACCGCTATCTTCTCTGGACTTGGTACAGCGCTCGCTGCGTATCATTATGCGCTTCAAAAATTATCGATTTTGAGAGATAACGCACCGAGCTGTGGAGATGGCGTTCCTTGTACAGCACAATATGTTAACTATTTTGGATTCGTCACGATTCCAGCTCTTTCACTCATCGCGTTTAGCCTTATTTTCATTTTAAGCATTCGCCTCATAAAAATGAATAAACAATAGAAAGGAATGAATGTATTGAAAAAATTAGTAATCAGTGGTGTCGTCATCATCGCCTTGTTTGCTGTCATCGCTTTTTTATCAAATCAATCTGCAGAAAAGAAAAGTGAGGGTAACCCATATGGTAAAGAAAAACTCCATGCCGAAACAATCGCGTTACTTAACGATGAAAACTATCAACATATTACAACACCTGAAAAATTACAAAAAGACATTGAAACGGGAGAAACGACAATTGCTTATTTCTTCCATCCTACTTGTCAATATTGTCAACAAATGACGCCTGAATTGATGAAGGTAATGAACGATGTGAACGTCCCGCACTTCGGCCAACTGAACTTGATGGAATTCGAAGAAGGTAAAAATCAGTATGCGTTAGAAGGATGGCCGACATTGATGGTATTCGAAGATGGTCAAGAAGTAGATCGCATTGCAGGTTACCACGACGCTAGCCAAATTGAAAACTTCTTAATACCGTATATCCAATGATTATTCCATATACTTTTTTAAAAACTCAGTCGGTCGATGAATTACTTCAAGAAGATTGGCAACTCGGAAAAAAGTTACGCCACCAACTGCGGATGGATCAAGCTTTCACACATCATGATGAACCCGTCCCTTTCCACGAGTTAGTCCATCAAGGAGAAACAGTCCACATCACGCTCCAAGCGCAAAGTTCATACGCACTTACACATGTAGAGCATGAAAGACTCTACGAGGATGAACATCTTCTTGGTGTTTGGAAACCTGCTTTTCTTAAAGTCCATCCGAATGAAGTCGGTGAACACGATACATTAATGAATCATGTGCAAGCAATGACAGCGCCACATCCTTATGTGGAACATGTTCATCGTCTCGATTACGAAACAGCCGGACTCGTCTTAATCGCCAAACATCCAATCGCGAAAAACCTTCTCGATCGGATGTTTGAACGTGGTGAAGTAGAGCGTTTTTATGAAGCCGTTGTAGAAGGGCGCTTGTTGAAAAAACGCGGTACGATTAGACAAGCAATCGGTCGCGATCGCCACCATCAAACGAAACGTCACACATCAGAAACAGGTAAAGCGAGTCGTACAACTTACGAAGCGATTGAAGTAACCCAACACTATTCTGTCGTACGCGTCCAACTTCACACAGGACGCACGCATCAAATCCGTGTCCATTTTAGCTCAATTGGCCACCCAATTGTCGGAGATGAAATGTACGGAGGAGAAAAGCAAGATGAACCATATGCTTTAGTCGCAAATGAATTGAATTTTATTCATCCCATCACTAAAGAAAAAATTTCAATTAAAAAAGAGTTGTCGCATTAATTGCGTACAACTCTTTTTTAATTATCGGATTGCTTGAACTGCTTTTTCTACAGTATGTTCAAATAAATCGACATATTGTGCACTTTGGTCAACAAAGTCAATTTGATTCAATGTGTCCGTTAAACTGCGGGCTTGTCGTTCGAGTATTTCCATATTGCGTTGTTGTTCTTCAGACAATTGACGAATTGAGGCGATATTCGCTTCCCCTGCTTCAACCTTCCGCAAAATATCTTCAATTTTCTCCGCTGTTGTCAAGTTTGCTTTCACGCTTTGTTCGATCATTTCTGAACTGCGCTTCGTCGCTTTTAACGCTTCTTCGATTTCTTCACGCAATGAATTCGTTAAGGTTTGAATATTCGCTGTACTATCAGATGTGCTTTCCGCCAGCTTTCGAACTTCTTGAGCAACTACTGCGAAACCTTTTCCAGACTCTCCTGCCCTCGCCGCTTCGATCGATGCATTCAACGCGAGTAAATTTGTTTGTGCCGCGATATCTTCAATGACACCAACAATGGATTGAATCTCTTCTGAACGTGCGCTTAAATTAGCAATGCTTTGTACAGAAGAATCAATTTGCGTCCCTAAATTTTTCATCATCTCCGCTGTTCGGCTCACCTCTTGCACACCTGAACTCGCGCCCTCTACTAAAATAGTAGTATCATTTTTTAATTCATCACTATATGTAAAAATTTGCTCTACTTTAGATGTAGCTGCTGGATACTCTTGTACCAATGCTTGAAGTTTTTCTTCTAATGGATAGAGTGCTCGATCGTCTGATTTTTGATTATGTAAGTCATTCTTATATTGCTCAATCGCACGCATCATTTGTGATTTCACTTCTTGAATTTGATTAGCTGCACTTTGCCGTTCCCGATTTAATTGATCTTCTAGCGCTCTTATTTCATTTTGCAGTCGCTCTTCTTCAGCGATGAATTTTTTTCTGCCAAACATGTCCATCATCTCCTTTCATAATTAATACAATTATATCATACTAAAGTATTAATATATTATTTTTTATAATCTATTTACCAATTCGTCATTCTTTTTGAGAAATCTTTTTCAAAGATGTTCATTTATGCTTCCATCCTGTATAATTAAAAGAAGATTATTATATAGGAGGTTAAGTCGATGAATCTTATTCTTATTGCAGCTGTTTGCTTCGCATTTTTATCAGCTATCTTCACAGGTGGTTACGAAAACAAAGCGAATAACGTTCGCTAATTTCAAAAAGTGCCCTACTCGAATAAAGAGTGGGGCACTTTTTTTATGTTAATTGGGGCCAGCCTTGTTGACGTAACGCCTCATACAAGACAAGCGCTGCTGTATTGGATAAGTTCAACGCACGAATATGCGTATCATCCATCGGAATACGTAAACAACGTTCAGGATGCTGTTGTAATAATGAATCTGGAAGCCCTTTCGTCTCCTGACCAAAAATAAAAAAATGGTCTCCTTCCATGGTATAATCACAATCTGTATACGTATGTTGGCCAAATTTTGTAATGTAATAAAAATGAGCGTGTGGGTAATTATGAAACACCTCATCTAAATGATTATGATACATAATATCCACATGATCCCAATAGTCTAAGCCAGCTCGTTTTAATGCTTTATCTTCTGTCGAAAATCCTAGTGGACGAATGAGATGTAAAGTGGTGCGCGTTCCTGCACATGTGCGCGATATATTTCCCGTATTCGCTGGGATGAGCGGTTGATATAAGACGATATGATTAGCCATTTGCATTCTCTTCTTTCTCTTTAAATTGAGTGAGTGCCGCCTCAATTTCTAGTCGAACACTTTCCTCTTCTTCATTTTGCAAGCAACTCTCTAATATTGCAATACTTGAATCATGCAATATTTTAGCCGTAGCCCACGCTGCTGTCCCACGCATCATAGGACGCACATCTTCTTGTAAAATACGATGAATATCAGGAAGAGCTGTTTCATCTTTAAAATGAGCGAGTGCAATTAAAGCATTTCGTTGAATCGGATTTTTCCCTCTCCATGACCCTGACATATGACCAAAACGCTCTTTAAATTGACGATTGGACAATCGTAGCAAAGGTTTTAATAAAGGCTTCACGAGCTCTCCATCTGGCTCAAATGCTTTTTGATGTTGATTATATTTTTTGCGATTTTTCGGACAAACCGTTTGACATGTGTCACATCCGTAAATTCGATTCCCTATTTTATCTCGAAATTCAAGAGGGACAGGATTTTTCGTCTGAGTTAAAAAAGCAATACATCGTTGTGCATTCAACTGTCCCGGTTGAACGAGAGCACCAGTCGGACAAACGTCCATACATAAGCGACATTCACCACATTGGTCTTCCATTGGCGTATCCGGTATAAAGGGGATATTTGTAATCATCTCTCCTAAATAAACGTAAGAGCCGAATTCTTCTGTAATGATCATCGTATTTTTACCCGACCAACCGATGCCGGCTCGTTCTGACACTGCACGGTCTGATAACTCACCCGTATCTACCATCGATTTTAACTTTGCTTCAGGAACAAGCGTTAAAATAAACGCTTCTAATTCTGTCAACATGTCTTTTAAAACAAGATGATAGTCAGTGCCCCAAGATGCTCGACAAAAGAGTCCTCGACGCTCACCGCGAGCACTCTTCGGACTATCATTCATCTTGGAAGGATATGCTACTGCGATGGCAATAATGCTTTGGGCTCCAGGCAGTAATAAAGTAGGGGTTGTTCGTTTATCTAAATCCTTTTCTTCAAAACCTGATTCGTATCCGAGCTCACGATGTCGAATTAAGCGTTGTTTTAATTCGACAAACGGATCGGCAGAAGCAAAACCAATTTTGTCAATGCCGATATAAGCTGCATAATCTCTAATTTGCTGTTGTAATTGTTGGACATTCATAACACTTCCCCCTATACTTAAATAATTATTAGATAACTGAGGTGATCATTGTGAAAGTCATTCGGACGGATGCTTTATCTCAATTTGAACGAATCGGGCTCATCCATTATACCAAAATACAAGTCGGCCATTCGCCTCAAATGTTACGTGGACGACTTCGTCTATTTCAAGAACAATTATTTTTTGAATTAGAAGACGTGGACTTACAAGAGACATCATTTGCAAACTTTCAACCTTCTACTTTTTATGATGTTCTTCAAAATATTCAAAAAGAAAATTGGTATTCCTTAACGAATAGCGCGGAAGATATTAATTTATTATACGCATTACAATTCGGATGCCCTGTTCATTTAGTCAAAAATCTTCAAACTAAATATGTACTGGAGGAACGAGCATTACAACAGCCACTTGCAGAGCAAGTCGATGAAACGACAACAGAAGCCATTCAATTATTTTATTTCTCAAGCAAACTGAACGAAGAAGAATGTCAGCAACGCTTAGATGCTGCAAGACAATTTTTCTTTCAAATCCATGGCGGTAAAAGTAAAGCACATCTTTTATACGCCAATCAAACCGTGGAGGTGTAATCGCATGATCTATTTAGCAGAAGCGATTAAATTAAAAAGTATTTTACGTAAACAATTACACGAATTAGAAGATGAATTAATGCGTGTTGCATTCGTCACTAAAACAAAGACAGAACCTTTTCCAGAACAATCAAGAACTTTACACGATGTAGAAGAAGATTTAAAACAAGTGCGTTTAGATAGTAGAAAATTAGATGCTTTAATTTACCGAGCCAATATTGATCATACCATCGAGTTTGAAAATGAACACTTACCAATTGTAGAGGCGATTGAACGTGCGACTCAATTAAGAGCCGAAGCTGAAACATGCAAACAACTTTCCACTTCAGAAACAGAGGAACCGATGTACGGATATGGCACTGAAAGTGCCCCAATGTATCGCATCGCACTATTCGACCCAGAAGAATATCGTCAAAAGGCGTTATTACTCGAGAAAAAAGCTCATGCGCTATCCAATAAAATCAATGCCAAAAACTACCAAATTGAAATAAACTTTAATGGAGAAGCCTACTTTCTTTAATCGTTGTAAAGGGTGAGACTCCCTTTACAACCAGGTGAGGTTCAATTATTTCTTTTAGATAACCAATAAACTTTCACCTTTTACATTGTGACCAATGACCAATAACCAACTATGGGGATCGCAATGGAATTTGAAACCAATTGTAGAGACTTCGGTCTTCAATTGAATCTCATCTGCCCCACTCTTTTCTAGAGTGGGGATTTTTTTAATTCTTTTGTTTATACAAGAAGCAATGTTTGAACGAGACGTTTTTCCAGAAATCGCTTTCTTCACTTTCACACTTTGTTTTAATTTACATCCAAACCTATACTTTTAAGCAAAAAAAAAGCCTTATAAACATTATAAATTAATGTTTACAAGATCTCTTTCTCATCGTTCTTTTATTACTCGAAGTATACCCGAGGCCGGACTTGAACCGGCATGCCCAGAGAGCATCGCATTTTGAGTGCGACGTGTCTGCCATTCCACCACTCGGGCAAAAAATGGAGGCGGCAACCGGAATCGAACCGGTGGTAAGGGTGTTGCAGACCCGTGCCTTACCGCTTGGCTATGCCGCCTACATAATAATATATAATGGAGCGGAAGACGGGATTCGAACCCGCGACCCCAACCTTGGCAAGGTTGTATTCTACCACTGAACTACTTCCGCCTTATACTGGGGTAGCTGGATTCGAACCAACGAATGACGGAGTCAAAGTCCGTTGCCTTACCGCTTGGCTATACCCCATTAATAAATAATGGTGTTTTTTATAAAAATAATGGGGCGACTGAAGGGAATCGAACCCTCGAATGTCGGGACCACAACCCGATGCGTTAACCACTTCGCCACAGCCGCCATTATACAAAAATAATTCTACTACGATGTAGTAAAATGAAATATGGGGCGACTGAAGGGAATCGAACCCTCGAATGTCGGGACCACAACCCGATGCGTTAACCACTTCGCCACAACCGCCACATTACTATATTTTTTTAAATTGGCAGGGGCAGTAGGAATCGAACCCACACCAAAGGTTTTGGAGACCTCTATTCTACCGTTGAACTATGCCCCTATAAAAATGGTGGTGGGGGACGGATTCGAACCGCCGAACCCTGAGGGAGCGGATTTACAGTCCGCCGCGTTTAGCCACTTCGCTACCCCACCAGAATTTATTTTACTATATGGAAAAATGGTGCCGGCGAAAGGAGTTGAACCCTCGACCTACTGATTACAAGTCAGTTGCTCTACCAACTGAGCTACACCGGCACAA
>NZ_JADKPV010000006.1 GCF_015351395.1 Savagea serpentis | reverse complement strand
AGAAGCTAGGACAAATTCCGATTTTTGGGAACAGTCGTTAGAAGACGTTGCTAAAATTGGGCAGCAATATATGAAACGAATTAATGTCATGCTAGAAGATAAAATAAACACTGTTTACAAAGAGTTTCAGAAATTCATGAAGAGTATCCGTCACAACATTAATGAATTGATATCTGAACAACAAGCAATTGAAATGCTGTTACAGCATTTAATAACACAGCCAGTGTTTGAGGCATTCTTTGAAACTTATAGTTTCGTAAATAAAACCCCTGTTTCTCAAGTGATGAAATCTATTTTAGATTTAAAGGAACAAGAGCAATTCGAAGATTTCTATTATAGCGTGAGAGTGCGTGCAAAAGTATTGACAAGCTAAAGGCGAAACAAGATATCATCATTCAACTATACGATAAATTCTTTAAAGTTGGCTTTAAAGAAACCACTGAACGATTAGGAATTGAATTTTAAACTAACAGATGTAGTAGACTTCATTATTCATTCAGTTGATGATATTCTTAAAAGGTAATTTGGTAAATCACTGGAAAGTGAAGGCGTCCATGTGCTAGATTCATTTACTAGGTCTCGTGTCGTAATTATGACAACAGCAGAAAGTAATGGTTGACATTGGGTTTTAAGTCATCTCTAGAGAAGCAAAATATGAATTGGCCTGAGTTTCTGGAAAAATCATTGAATTATTTAAAATGTAAATAACAAAGAGAAAGAAGAATTTAGATTAAATAAAAATAGTAAGAGTGACTTGTATTTAAAGTGATAATATTAAAGTGAAAAAATACAAAATATTACAATTTAAACATAACTATAAAAATTTATTTTCCATGTAAGGGGGTAGAAAAGTGATGGGAAAAGTTGCTCAGAACGCATTAAAAGGATATACATACCAACACTATATATTTACGTTATTTCTAGCGAAAATGGATTCTGAGAGGGTTATTAAGAGGATTGAAGCAGAAGCGATAACGGAAGGAAATTTTGA
The DNA here is from genome assembly GCF_015351395.1 of Savagea serpentis. GTDB lineage: Bacteria > Bacillota > Bacilli > Bacillales_A > Planococcaceae > Savagea > Savagea serpentis. The sequence continues at coordinate 159,199 of NZ_JADKPV010000006.1, read as the reverse complement.
TGATTTATATATAATAGCAAATGAGAATTATAGAGTTCAGGTAAAAAACTACGCTAATACTAAATTAGAAGATATTTTGATAACTAATGAAAGTGTACAAATCAAAGGAAATTCAAATAACTATAATAAAGAAGAGAATAATATTCTAATAATTAATACAGATCAAATTCAAACAAATTCAGAATTCATGGGGTTTCCATCAATAGTAATAAATGAAATTGTGATAATACCTCTTACTCCTAATACAGTACAGGATTTACTTGATGAGATGTTTAGCTCTGAAAGCAGAGAGGTTCAGATAATTCAATTCGCATTTTCGCTTATAACTTCCTCTTGTTTTGAAATTAATCAAGCGGAACTACCTAAGGTAATTAGAATGTCATTTGATTTAAACGAAAAAACAATTTTGATTAGAGAACCACTAGATATTATTGAAAAGGGGATTCTATGGATAATCGGTAAACCAGGAGTAGGAAAAAGTCACTATGTTGATGAGCTGATTCAAAAGTATAAAGATGCTATAGTGTATAGGTTTTGGACTGGCTCCCAGGACGAAATGCTAATCAAACGATTACAATTTAATGTGTTTTTAGACGATCTTGCCCTTGCAGTTTTTAAATCTCCAAAGAATTATACCCAAGAAGAGCTAATTCAAGAGATTCTATCTCAAGAAAAGATAATAATTATAGATGGATTAGATCATGTTGAGAATTATAATCAAAAAGAACTTCATATGTTCATTGACTTTATTGATTTATTGAAAAAAACTCATACGGTTGTTTTATCTAGACCACTTAAAGTTGAAATTGGATGGAAAAATATAGAATTGCCAAATTGGAATTTTGAAGAAACAGCATTGTATTTGTCTATGGGTCACAACATCTATGATTATAAAGTAATTGAGAAGATATTTGAGGTTACAGATGGTTATCCGATAATAACTTATTTCATTGTAGAACATTATCTTATATATAAAGAATTTGATAATACTCTAAAAGTTGAAAGCTTATTCCATTATTATGATACATTACTTAATAATACTAGCGTTAAATCATTATTAGCAATATTTGCAACAAATAATAGTTTCTTTTTAGAGTCCGAATTAACATCAATTCTTGGAGAATCGTTTATGATAGATGCCATAATGGATTTTATTAGAGATTATCCTTACTTATTTGAAATAAAATTAAATAGGGTTTCTTTAATTCATGATAGTTTCAATACATACCTCAGACATGAAATTGATAATTATCCAAAGTTGGAAGAGAAAGTTAATAGTTTTGTACAGGAAAGTTTATTAAATGGAAATGTAAATTTCATGTCTAGATTATCTTCATTTGAGTTAAGTGAAGATTTTTATAGAAAAGTATTAATAAGGTATAGTAAATTTGATAATTTTTCAGCTTTACTAAAAAAAACATTAGATTTTAATTCAATAACTTCCTTCTATAGTCAACTTCAAATGTTACTGGAACAACGAGAAGGAGTATTAGATATATATCAATATTATTCGTTTTCTTTGATTTATCAAATGGCTAATCGTAATGATTTGATTGGATATGACGGATTAGTTTATCAGATACTCGTATATATGAATAACCACTTTATTATTGAGGAAGAACTGTTTAGTTCTGGAGTTATGTGGAGAACTTATATTCTTTTGAAAGGGGAAGACAAGGCATCTTATCAGAAGTATTTAATGGATAATATGTATAGTTCTAACAATTTATATAATTTATATGAGACGGTATTTGAGGAAGAAAATTTCTTCAAAAAAAGAGAAGAGTTTCCAAATTTAGAGGGAAAGTTAGAAAAAATGGAAAACGAGTGTCAATTTGAGAAACAGGATATTCTAATTAATCATATGGTTAGAGTATGGGTAAATCATGATCAAGATGATAATTACTATGAAATCTTAGATAATTATTTCAAGAAAGACAAGGAACTAGCTGTATGTCAATTGAGAAAGATTGTTGAAAAATATAACATTGAAGGGAAATGGTCGAACAAAATATTATTATCAGTTAATTATCAACTCTTAGAATTAGGAAAACTAAAAGAGGAGAATATATTTTGCAAAAAGTCTCTAGAGGAATTAATAAAGGAAAGATCTTTTAATGGTTCTTTTGATGTAGTAGAGTATGCAAAATCATTTATAAGATTAGCAAATTATGAAAATAAGGAGATTGATATCTTTTCAGTTAATAGAGTTTGGACTATGTACTATAACCGAAAAGATTACAGCGTATACACACTAGACGTGGCATTGAAAGTCTTTGAGAAATTTGGTTATTTGGATGAATTCGAGTCAATTAATATCATTAGAAAAGTTATGAACCAAAGCGAGAAAGGAATCAGACATCTGCTCACAAATTATATTGATATTGCGGATGAATCCTTAATATATAAACTAGAGAAAAATCGGGCATTTCACGATGAGGATTTTCCAGTTAATATATTTAATTTGATGCCTGAAAAAATTGATTGCATAAATGTTGAACATATTGATAGAGAAATATACGAAACTCTATCATATCATAGCTATAGTAAGTCAATTGAATATAAAGATATTATAAAACCTTTAAGAAGTAAGTATTGTAGTAGGATTCTCGACGCTATAGCATATTATGATTATAGAATAATTGGGTGGATTTCAGATAGCGACATCGAAGAAATGATAACTGAAAAAGGAATTGAGTTGGTTAAAGATGAGCCAAAAGTAAATACCGAGTATGTTCCATTTGAGAATGGTTGCATTCATGAGCGGGATATGGATTATATCAAGGATAATAAAATTGGATACCTAGAAATTTCAATATATACAGATGGCTGGTATTCATGTCTTCCTTTTGTAGATATATATTCAATTTATGATATAAATGAAATTCAGAAAAACTACCTAAAAATTATTCATAGTTCAATTTTTGCAAGAGTATTAAAGAAGGAATATATTGGAGAATGGCACTTTTTAATTGGAAATATACCTGATTTTATAGACAAATATAATATAGAAATCAACTGGGATATGATGTATAAAATTCTAAAATGGTTCTTAAAAGAATCTCTGATTTGCGATTTAGATGATAAAAAAACAACTAACTATACTTGGAAGGAGGAAAATGCTCATGAAGTGTTTTAAATGCTTACTTGATCATAATTATTGTAATATTAAATGGGTGGCATGATGTAAAAAATCGCAGAAAAACCTTGTTATTACTCTTTATAGGTATAATTTTTTATAATCACTTTTTAAATTGTTGACGGACTTAGTGAACAGATTGGGATAAAATATATGTAGTGGAGGAAATTATTAATTATTTCCTCCTGTTTTATTAATTAGGAAGAGATATACTTTACATTGATTTTTCGACTTGCAAAATACTATTATTACTGGTTCAAGTTCACCCTTTCCAAACAGACTTATTCATTACATAGAGGTGAGAAATTTGGTATCGTTGAAAGAGAAAATTAATGAATTAATAAGCAAGAAATATGAAGGGGCTTATTGGGATTATAAGCAACAATATCATGAAAATAGGGCAGATTTGTTACACGATATTATCTGCTTGGCCAATAACACCGAGAACCGAGATGCGTATCTTATTTTTGGAATAACCGATGATGGAAGAATCGTGGGTGTAGAAAATGATCCAAATAGAAAAAACCAAGAAAATTTCATTTCTTTTTTAAGAGAGAAGGATTTTGAAGGTGGATATAGACCTGTTGTTGAATATAATAGTTTGGAGTTAGGCAACGACTGCATTGATGTTTTAATTATCAAGCAAAGTAATCGAACACCATATTTTTTAACAAAAGACTACAGTGACGGTAAGAAGAAAGTGAGAGCATACCATATTTATTCGAGGATTATGGATACAAATACACCTAAAGACAAATCTGCTGATGAAAAAGTTGTAGAGAACTTATGGAAAAGAAGATTCGGACTTCTTCCATTGCCAATAGACAGATTAAAGCATTCCTTATCGGAAAAGAAAAAATGGACCATAAACGATTCTATTAGTTATTATAACCCATCCCCTGAATTTACTATTGAACAAATATATGATTATGAAGATCGGTTTGATAATACAAATCGAGAGTTCTATTCTTATTATCAAACGAATTCTTCAACTTCATATGGAACACTTCAATGCAAATATTATATGACGGTTTTATTTGAGTGTCAGTCTGTTGTACTTGATAGTGGGAGGTATGTTGCACCAGTTCCTAGCTGGGGGTTTATTCCATCAGCTAAGAATCAAAAAGAGAAACTATCATATAAATATTATGTTAAAGGTTCGCTTAAATATCAATTAAATATTTTTTTATTTGATGAAAATAGTGAAGATGCAAGATATTCGAGGAATAATTTTATGGAGTTAGTCCTCTTATACAATTCAGAAGAGGAAAGAAAGTTATTTGAGTCGCATATTGAGAAAAAAATTACTGATATTGTAAGAGAGTTAAATGAAATAGAAAAGCATAATTTGGTTTTTGAAGGTGTCAATGAACGTGTTAGAGCTTTTGAGAATAAAAGAATTCATACGGGGATATTGCTTAATAAGGAATTACTGAAATTCAGAAGAGAGTATTCGTATCACTTATAATAATGGCTAAAAATTGGGAATGATCTAAGAAAGTAGAATTGAAATCTTCTAATTTTTTTAACTTTTAAATATCTACTGTGAATTTCATCAAAAGTAAAGTTGAAATATAAAGCGATTTAACAATTGAGGATTTGAATAAAAAAGAGCTTTGCTTTTTGTTTATCATACTAAACAATATCTAAAATTTTTATCGAAGTGTCAGACTACTTTCTAATAGGACTGTAAATATTTCTACTATTTTATATTGGAAATCAACTTATGTTTTAATTACTTGGACAGTCAAGATTTTTATCAAACGTAGTCATTAACGTAGTCAAATTTATGTCGAGGTACTGAAAAACAATGTAAGCATCATATGTATAATGATATTGCTAATGGTAGATTCGACTCCCGCCGTCTCCATATGTGAATTTCATATGGTTTTACCTAGTGTCAGAAACCTTGATAGATCAGGTTTCTGACACTTTTTCTTTTTCATGAAATATTATACTCGTTGCTAATTCCGTGGCTAGCAACGAGGTTTTTTTGAGTATATCGAATTCTGAATGAGAATAATCCATTTATGTGTCTTAGTTGGTTGTATAGGCTCACTCTCTGCATGATTGAATAGTTATTGCGGTTAACCCTCTTAAGTACGAAATTAAGCGCTTTAAAAGCATATGCTTTAACCATTCGATAGTACTTCAACTTATCAGCCCATTTGTATCTTGAGTTATGATTTTCTAGAAAACAATATGTAACACCAAGAATATACAAAATCAACTATAAACACAATTCCCCAGATCACTCCTATACCTAAAGTGAGATTATTTGGATAAGGAGATAATTTAGAATCTCCACTTTCAACCCATGAAAAGTCACTTAAATACATCTTCATCTCTGAAAAACTTGTTGTACCTAAAGTCCATAAAAAAATTTGAACAGTCAAAAAAACAATTAAATGTATAACAGAAGTTCTACGATATTTCCTCGAAATATATTTTGCATCGTTCTTTTTGTTGATAATTTCATAGTCCTTTTTAGTTAACAATTCAATACCACGTAATGTCCCGATTTTTTGGCGCATCCAGCGATCCAGATTAATAAAATCTAATATTCCAAATGTACAAGCATAAAGAATAAATATAGTGATGACAATTTGAATTGTAGATATTTCGCCTGTTTGGATATAAATATAAAAAGCAAGAGCTCCTTCAATGATTAACAAAAATAAGAAAAACGATATGAAGAAAAGACTTAATTTTGTTTTATCAAAGAAATATCTAGCGACTCCAAATAAAATTAGTGCTAATAGTGATAGTACCTCTATAAAAATAAATATTCCCCAGCTATATTGAATGATTATATTTAGCAAAGAGCATCCTTCTCTTTCTCCATATATTTCAACTACCTAAACAAACTGTTATCAAAACCTTTTACTTATATCTTCTATTCTCAATCTGATGTATCCAATTTAAATCAGCTTCTAGATGTAAAAGTGCACCACTAATTAATAAGTATTTATCTTCTTCGTTATTTAATAAACACTCTGTTTTTAATTTAGTCAATTCCATTACATCTTGCATGATAACGAGCTTTTGTTGATTGAGCATTTTTTCTTCGTGATCAAATTTTATTTTTCGAGCACAGCTCCACTTAAAATGAAAGCTATCTCTAGTAGATACATAGGGTACAGGTTCTAATAACCACTTCGTTAATTCGATTACTCCCTTAGGTTCTATCGTATAAATTTTCCTCTCTTGATCGTCTTCACCGACTAATCGGACAAGCTCATCTCGAATTAAGCGATCAAGAGTTGTGTATATCTGCCCAGCATTAATTTTTACGTTTGCTCCCAACAGGGACTCTAATTCTATCTTCAAATCATATCCGTGATTTTGATGAATAGATAATAGTGTTAGTATTCCATATTTAACTGACATTTAGACTCAACCTTCTTTAAGTGATGACATGATATTTATTCTACTTGTTAATATACTAGAAATCCAAGCTGCTATCACACTTAATACAATGGACGAGATTAAGGCTAATATCAAACTGAAAATCGGTACTTGAAATGAAATGAAATTTTCTAAAGCCGTTGATTTGCTCATCATATAGAGTAATGTAATAGTCGCAATAGCACCTCCAATAAACCCAGATAAACCTATTAATAGACCTTCACTTATAATCATTCTGTTCACTTGTTGTCGTGTAAATCCTATTGCTCTCATTGTTCCTATTTCAGCTCTACGTTCTAATGTATTCATTAAGAGAGTATTTGCAGTTCCTATGCTTGCTAAACCGATAATTAAAACTAGCATAACTAATATTAAATTTTTTGTACCAGAAAGAGCTGCTGTTTTAGAATTAATTTCATTATTTACAGTTCTAATTTTGGATAAATGAAGATTAAAATCTTCAAATAATTGATTTGCTATTTGTTTTTCCTGAGATTCATCATTTAAAGTTAGTAATAAATCAAAACTATTTTTCCAACCAAATTCAGTATTTAATGTTTCTTGATTCATAAAGCCCACATAACCTGAATAATGTGATGTATCAACAACATCGATAACTTTGAATTTTTGTTTTCCTAAGGGAGTATTTATATACATATCATTTCCAATCTTACCTCCCCATTCATCATATGCTCGTTGTCCAAGTATTATAGAGGGCTCACTATTTATGACTTTTTCAACATACTTTTCATTGAATTCAGTAAATAGAATAGGTTTCTCTTTATTTATTGCAAAAATAGAAAACTGTCGTAGCTCTCCCTTTATAGTATTCCATGTAATTGGTGTTGCTTCTGTTAAAGGTGTGACATTCAATATAGAATCATATTTTTGCAAAGTTGTAATGTCACTATTCGACCATGGTACTTCCGAAGTTATTCTAATGTCACCACCAAATGTATTTCTTATTTCTTCTGCATAACTTTCAGGAGCAGACTCAATTACTGAACTTAACATTAATATTATAGCTATCCCTATTCCGAGAACAGCAGACGTATTAGAGTTTCGATTTAGTTGGTTTAAAAGACTTTGGATTGCCATAACTCCAGCATAACCGAAAAACATTTTAAATAATGATTTAAATATTTTACTAATTCCAATTAGTAAGAATGGGAATAATAAAAACAGACTTAATAAAATCGCTATATAAGAAATAGAATGATCAATAAAAATAAATACAAGTAATCCCAAACCAGATATTCCTCTTAATAAAAGTTGCTTTTTTAAATCTGGTGTTTCATCATTTCTTTTTAAAGTTAAAAGAACTGAAGTTTTTCCGGCATTATATATAGGAAACAAAGAGGATATCACTGGGAATCCAATTCCTAATATAGCAGAAATAATTATAGGTAATTTCCAATTCAATGTATACACCATATCGAATTCAAAGACATTTAGAAGTGTTTTCATGAATAAATCACCTAAGAAAATACCTAATGGAAGACCTAAGATAGTACCGATTGTCGACATTAAAATAACTTCATATAAAACTAATTTTGAAATAGAGGATTTTAAATATCCAAGACTTTTCATAATTGCAAATTCTTTTTTTCTTTCCATGACACTTGTATAAATCATATTAAACACGATGAAACCACTAATAAGCATGGATAGTCCTGCAATTAGATAAAAGAAAGTATACAATCCATCAATATCATTACTCTGTCTGTCATCAGCTACAACAGGTTGCACATATATATTTGAATTTATGAGGTTTTGCTGCAGCTCTTGATATATTTTGTCCCCATTATTAACAGCTTTAACTCTGACATAGGATACTTCACCATCTAGACCGGTCCATTCCCTTAATAAACTTAGCGGAGCTATTATTCGAAAACTTGCCGATTCTGCCGATTCCCAGTTACTTGGACTCGCAAGAAGTTGATTATATTCAACGATAGCAGATATTTTAGACTCCCCTAAACCGCTGAATCTAATTGTATCTCCTACTTTTTTATTTAAGAGATTGGCGAGTACATGCGGTATAACCAAACCTTCGTTATCCAAATCTCCACTAATAACAGGTAGCTTCAATAAAAGACTATTTTGATCATCTACACCTGTTATTCTTACAGAGCGTTGAGACAATGTTTTATCACTAATTTCAATAAATGCTTGTTTATCTAGTACAAGTAACGATTCAGAAAACATGGAATCGTCTATTTTAGATAAAAGATCATCTTCTGAAAAACTATATTCATCACTTAAAAACCAATAATCTGCATCTGCCACATACATTTGCTCATAATATTCAAAAACATCTTTAGTTGTTTTATCAGCGATAAACATAGAAGTAATAAAAGAAACCCCAATGATTATTCCTAATAATGAAAGAAAGAATCTTTTCTTATTTCTAGTTATATTACGCCATGAAATTAGCCATGTATTTAGCATAGTTTTCTTCCTTTCTAGAAATCGATTGATCAACTTCACCGTCTTTAAATAATAGAATTCTATCAGCGAATCCTGCTGAGAAAATATCATGCGTAACCATAATGATTGTTTGATTGTATTGATGATTAAACTTTGTCATCAGATTCAGCGTATCTTCGGCTGTATTTCTGTCTAAATTACCTGTTGGTTCATCAGCTAATAAAACAGATGGATTATTTACTAATGCACGTGCTATTGCTACACGTTGTTGCTGTCCACCACTTAGTAAATTAGGCTTTGTATTTTCGAAATCTGATAATCCTACTGATTCAAGTAATTCAGTAATGACATACATTTTATCTTTCGATGATTTTCCATCTGCATGAAGTGGAAATGCAATATTTTCTTCTACAGTCAAATTAGGAAGTAACTGATAGTTTTGGAATACTAAACCTATATTTCTTCTGCGAAAAATGGTTCTTTCTCTTTCAGACATTTCATGCAAATAATTGTTGTTAATAATGATTTCACCCTCAGTAGGAACATCTAGACCTGCTAAAAGTTGAAGCAACGTACTTTTTCCAGCACCACTTGGTCCCATTATTGCTACAAACTCTCCTTCTTGAATCTCTAAATCCACATTCTTTAAAACTTGAATATTGCTTTTACCTTGTTTGAACTCTTTTTTTAAATTATTAATTTGAATCATTTCATCCCACCTCCTGAATATGATAGATTATATACTTAGTATGTATGAAATTACAAGTTTTTCGTTAAAATAAACCTAAATATAATTTTTTTACCTATTAAATCAATAATTATGGATACTTAGTATATAATTCGATCTCACTTTATTTACAGCTAGCGAATTGTAACTTGCATTACAAGAGTAATGATGCTATCTTTTATACATACCATGTAATGCAAGACACCTCATAGGCATAACTCTTGTATTACATGGTACCTTGTAAGTATAACACTTGTATTACAAGATAATAAGAAAAGGGGGGAGAAATTTGTCGACAACACAAATGCTAAAGGGCATTATTGATGGCTGCTTACTGGCAATCATTAAGGAGAAGGAAGTATATGGTTACGAAATGGCAGAAAAACTTGAAAGTTATGGTTTTCACTCTTTTAGCGAGGGAACAATTTATCCATTGCTAATGCGGATGCAAAGAGAGGGATTCGTTACATCTACTTTAAAAAAGTCTACAGCAGGACCGAGAAGAAAATACTACTCACTCACACCAAAAGGTGAATTAGAATTAAAAAATTTTATAGAACGTTGGCAAAATTTACAGAGCAATGTCAACGGGGTAATCCAACAACATACCATTACAAATGGAGGGAACCAAGATGAAACATAATTTACAGCTCTCTAAAAAGAGTCAAAACTTCATTGAAAACTTACGCGTCTATTTATTTTCAAGTGGAAAACAATCGGATGAAATTGAGCAAATTGTGAATGAATTAGAGATCCATTTGTCCGAAGCAGAAAAAAGTGGGAAATCGATTGAAAAAATTATTGGCGAATCTCCAAAGGAATACATGAAGATGATTTCTGATGAGATGACCACTGATTATCAAACATGGTTTAAATACATTTGTCTGATCATTTTCGGATCTTTTTCTTTTAAAATTTTCTCTGATTTATTAGCAGGAAACCTTTCATATTCTCTATTGGAATTGGGTGGGTATATAATCATTACTGCTATATTCATTGCGGCTGTTTCTAAAGGGATTAAATACATTTCAACAATCAATCAATCTAATGTTAAACAAAGTGTATTGATTGTTGGTATTGCATTACTCCCCCTGGTTTTATTTTTAGGGTTAACCTTTCTTGATAGAGTGATTTGGACTCCTACCGTGCATTTTGACAATATCGGGACTTTAATTATTGGTGGAATTACTTTACTAATTGTAATCGGTATTTCTATTTGGGCTAAAACGTGGATTTTAATCATTGTAACGACATTGTTAATATTACCTGATTATTTCCTTAACCTAACACCACTAAAACATGAAACACAACTGATCCTAAGTATGATTATAAGTTTTGGTGGAATAGCAATTTATCTTTGGATCTTGTCTAAATTAGAAAGAAGCAAGTGAAAATTGACGATTACAAAGATCGTACGAAAGAGACTTTACCTGCATGAAGTGCTCGCTCGTTATATTTGAATGGTTAGTGTAGTTGGAGCATTGCTCGTCGTGTTGTTTATTGGTTTAAGCATCCGGATGTTGTCTGTGAAGTGGGCGATGGATGAAGAGTTCCGCTAGTGATTTATTGTTAAAGGGAAAGCATCCGTTTCTGAAAACGAAATTGGTGTTTTTCTCGTTTAAGTTTAGCTTTTTCATTATTTTAGACATTTCGTGTCGATGGGATTAGGGAAGGAAGAACTATTTTTATTCTGCTCTAAACACTCTACTTTCTTTATTTTCTAAAAATTTAAATAAAATCTGTTGACATTGTTAAAAAGACAGGATATGATAACAACTAATTTAATAAATTAACGATAACTCTTATATCGAGAAGCGGAGGGACTGGCCCTGTGAAGCTTCGGCAACCATTGATTTTTATCAAACGGTGCCAATTCCAGCAAGGGAAACCTTGGAAGATGAGAGGAGCAGTGCATATTTCGTATGACGCGACCTCTTTTTATATAGGGGTCGCTTTTTATTTTTAATGCACGTTCTACACAAAAGAAGGAGGGGTGTTTATGGGAAAAGAAAAGGATGAAGTGCTTGCAATTATTGAACAAGCCTTGCAAGAATTGCAGTTTGGAGAAGTTCATATTACCATTCATGAAGGACAAGTTGTGCAAGTTCATCGCACAGAAAAATTTAGAATATCCACGTCGTAAGAAGCTGACTAGACAACTAGAGGCCTTTTCGATTGAAGAAGTGTGTTTGTAATCACATATTCTTCATCGAAGAGGCTTTTTCTATGAAGAAAAGGAGAATGCATAATGAAACAACTATTCACATGGTTTCTCATATTGAGTACTGCTTTGATACTTACCGGATGTGACGGAGAAGCAAAGGGTGAAACAAATCAAACCATTACGATTGGAGCTACAGCAGGTCCATATAGTGATCAATTAAAAGAAGGAATCGCACCGATTTTAAAAGAGAAAGGAATCAAATTAAACATTATTGAATTTCATGATTATATTCAGCCGAATAATGCATTAGAAGAAGGGGATATCGATGCGAATTTATTCCAAAACCGTTTATATTTATCGAATTTTAACGAGCATCAAGGGACGAAGCTTACTGCGCTTTTTGCTGTCCCGACTGCCCCCATTGCGATGTATTCAAAACGACATCAATCGCTCGACGATCTTGAGCCAGGAATGACGATTTCATTACCGAACGATACGGTGAACTTAGCTCGTTCGCTCAATATGTTAGAGAGCTACGGGTGGTTAACAGTTGATCCAAATGTTAACCCGATTACAGCCTCTGAAAAAGATGTTATCGATAATCCGTATCATCTAAAGTTGAATCCGTTAGAAGCGGCAGCGACCCCTCGTTCTCTTGAGGATGCTGATTTTGCTTTCGTCAATGGAAATTATGCGATTGCTTCTGGATTGAAGTTGACAGAAGCGGTGGATGTTGAACAAACATCGGAAGATTTTTTAATTTATTTAACGGTTCGTGAAGGAGAGGAAGATGAGCCGTTCGTTCAAGCATTAAAAGAAGCGTATGAATCGGAAGAATTTTATACTTATACACTAGAACATTCCCAAGGGTACGTCTTACCTCCATATCAACAAGAACAGGAGGCGAAAAAATGATTGAAGTACGCCAAGTAACGAAACGATACGGTAATGTGCTCGCATTGGATGATGTATCGGTAACGATTGAACGCGGTGATATTTTTGGCATGATTGGCTACAGTGGAGCAGGGAAAAGTACATTGCTTCGTTGTTTGAATGGATTAGAGCAACCGACTTCAGGTGAAGTTATTATTGATGGCATCGACATTACAAAAGTATCTAAACGTGCATTGCGTCAAATACGACAAAAAATTGGAATGATTTTTCAACATTTTCATCTCATTCAAACAAAAACCGTATACCAAAATGTAGCTTTTTCTATGAAGGTGGCTGGAAAATCAACGGCTGAAATTGCCGAACGTGTGCCAGAACTGTTGCATCTTGTCGGACTGTCAGATCGAGCGAATCATTACCCTGCTCAACTTTCAGGAGGACAGAAGCAACGAGTGGGAATCGCGCGAGCGTTAGCAAATAATCCCGATATTTTATTATGCGATGAAGCGACATCCGCTCTCGATCCGACAACTACAGCATCTATTTTGCAGCTTTTAAAGAAAATTAATGAAGAACTCGATATTACGATTATTCTCATTACACATGAAATGGAAGTCGTTCAAACGATTTGCCATCGCGTTGCGGTAATGGAAGACGGAAAAATTGTAGAGGAAGGGGATGTGTATCATATTTTTGCCTCTCCTGAACAACCATTGACGAAGCAGTTTGTTGATACCGTTCATTCATTAACATTGCCTCCTCGTTTGTTAGAGGAGCGGACAGGAGACATTTTACAATTAACGTTTCGAGGAGATGATGCCGAGCAAGCAATCATTTCAAAGGCGGCAACTCGTTTTGCAGTTGATCTCAATATTTTACACGGACAAATTACGTACATTCAAGATCGAGCGCTCGGAACGTTGATTGTCGAGTTGTTAGGTGAACCGAAAGAACGAAAACGGGCGTCGGCTTGGTTAACGGAACGAACGAATCGATTGGAGGTGCTCGGTTATGCTAGTTAATATGGCGGATGAATTTGTTCAAGCATTCATTGAAACAGGCTGGATGCTTGGAATCGCGACATTCTTTTCGATTGCGGTCGGTGTACCATTAGGTGTCTTTTTATTTGTAACGAGTGAAGGGATGTTTTGGCAAAACCGAATCGTTCAATCGATTGCTGGCACGACGATTAATATTATTCGGTCGCTCCCGTACATTATTTTACTTGTTTTGCTCATTCCATTAGCGAAAGCATTATTAGGGACATCGACAGGACCGACGGCGGCAAGTGTTTCACTCGTGTTCGCAGGTATTCCATTTTATGCGAGACTCGTTGAAAGCGCGCTTCGAGAAGTGGACCGCGGTGTCATTGAAGCAGCCGAATCATGCGGGGCTTCCCCATGGCGTATCATTTGGGATGTTTTATTACCCGAAGCGAAGTCTGGCATGATTGCGGGTCTTACGGTGACGGTTATTAGTTTGCTCGGTTACTCTGCAATGGCCGGCATGATAGGTGGCGGTGGTATCGGGGACTTAGCCATTCGGTACGGATATCACCGCTTCCAACAAGAAGTGATGATTGCGACAGTTATCATTTTAATTATCGTCGTTCAATTGATTCAATCGGTAGGGGATCGACTATCCAAAAAAGCGAATAAAATGAATGTAACGTGAAAAAGTGACCATTATCCTGGTATATATTTAGATATTCCACTTAAATAATTTCAGTTTTCCGGTGTGACAGCAGTAGCGCTAAGGTGTAAGATGAAGAGTAATATGCCTGATTGATGCATGTTGTTGATCATCGGAAGGAGAATTTTCATGAATGAAGTGCTCGCTCGTTATATTCGAATCGTTAGTGTCGTCGGGGCATTGCTCATCGTGCTCATTCCTTTTTTATTTCGCACACCGACACCTGTCGCGTTAAAAATTATATTCGGTTTGCTCGTCGTGTTGTTTATCGTTTTAAGCATTCGGATGTTGTCTGTGAAGCGTGCGATGGATGATGCGCCGCGTTAGTTTACTGCTTATAAGGAAAGCATCGATTTCTGAAAAGAGATCGGTGCTTTTTTTGTATGCATTTGCAGAACAGAAGGAGGTATTTTTGAAAAATGTTTAATGTTATGTGAGGAGGGCATCGGTAGAGTAATCATTCAAAAAGGAGAGATGGCAATGACGAAAGAACATTATGAGGAAGTCGATGAAGCTGTTGGTCGTCAACAGCAACAACAGCAACCTGGGATTGAACGCGACATGGAACCAGCTCCGATTTTTGACAATGGAACAAAAGGCGCTGGTCGCTTACGTGGCAAGAAAGCATTAATTACAGGAGGGGATAGCGGAATCGGGCGAGCTATCGCATTAGCGTTTGCGAAAGAAGGGGCGGACCTTGCAATCGTCTACTTAGATGAAAGAGAACGTAAAGATGCGGAAGAAACGTTGCGTGCGGTGGAACCGTACGGGGTTCAAACGTATATGGAACAGTTGGACGTGAGTCGCGAAGAAAATAGTGCACCGCTCATTCAGCGTGTGCGTCAACAGCTAGGCGGGTTAAATATTTTAGTTAATAATGCGGGAAAACAATTTCCACAATCGACAATCGCAGACATTTCAAGTGACCAACTGCATGAAACATTTGAAACGAACTTTTTTGGCTTGTTTTATGTAACGAAGGCAGCGGTTGCGGAGATGAAGGAAGGCGATGTCATATTGAATACGACATCGATTACTGCTTATAACGGTTCACCTGAACTGATGGATTATGCGGCGACGAAAGGAGCGATTACCGCTTTTACGCGTTCGCTCGCTTTAAATCTCGTCGATCGAGGCATTCGTGTAAATGCCGTGGCGCCAGGACCGATTTGGACACCTTTAATCCCTGCGACATTCGATTCGGAAAAAGTCGAACATCACGGGGAAGATACCCCGATGGAGCGACGAGGACAACCGGCGGAAGTTGCAGGAGCATATGTCTTTTTAGCATCCGATGAAGCAAGTTATATGACGGGGCAAACGATTCATGTGAATGGCGGAGATTATACGAGTTCTTAAATCGCGTGAATGATGTATTCCTGTTGGATCGATGAATAACAAATGAACCGTTTGAATCTCTAGTTTTGATTCAAACGGTTCATTCGTTATTCAAGCTCTTTCGGGATGTGAATAATCGTTTCGTTGGATAGTTTGTCCACTGCGTCCCATCGTTCCGCTGTCGTTTGTTTATCGAGTTCTGTTGAAAGGATAATCGAAGCGGAATAGGCGTTAAACGTTAAAGCGAAAGCGCCGACGAGAATTAATGGTTTTAAATGTGGCATCATGATATCTCCTTTCATTTCCTTTTTCTTCAATATACGTGGAATGGCTTGTGGAATCAAGAGAAGGGAGTCGTTCGCTTCATTATTTTTGACATCTCGTGTCAATGGCGTATCGTATAAAGGGAAAGCTTAATTTTGAGAACGGAGGAATGAAAATGAATGTAACAAATGAACAAATTCAACTCGCACGACGCCCTGTCGGCACACCGGTGATGGAAGATTTTGCGTTTGTCGAAGCGCCGGTTGCGTCACCTGAAGACGGCGAATTGCTTGTGCGTACGGTGTACGTGTCGGTCGATCCGTATTTGCGTGGCCGTATGCAAGATGCGAAGTCGTACATCCCGCCTTTCCAGTTAGGTGAAGTCATTTCAAGCGGTGTCATTGCGCAAGTTGTCGAGTCAAAATCGGACCAATTCGCAAAAGGAGACCTCGTCCTCGGCGCATTAGGGTGGCAACGTTATACGGTCACACGTGCGGAAGCAGTGCGCAAAATTGATGCGTCAATCGAGCCCGTCACGCTTCACTTAAGCATGCTCGGGATGACGGGATTAACGGCTTATTTCGGATTGCTCGATATCGGACAACCGAAAGAAGGCGAAACGGTCGTCGTCTCTGGAGCAGCTGGAGCGGTCGGTTCGACGGTCGGTCAAATCGCTAAAATTCACGGCGCGCGTGTTGTCGGCATCGCAGGAACAGCAGAAAAATGCGACTACTTAACCGAACAACTCGGTTTCGATGTGGCGATTAATTATAAAGAAGAAGTGAAAGCTGCATTACGTGAAGCATGTCCAGACGGCATCGACGTATACTTCGATAACGTCGGGGGTACTATTTCGGATGCGGTATTCCCACTCCTCAACAAATTCGCTCGCATCCCCGTATGTGGCGCGATTTCGTCATACAATAACACGGAAGTCGAAATGGGCCCACGTGTCCAAACGGCACTCATTAAAACGAGCGCACTGATGAAAGGCTTCACAGTCGGCGACTACAGCGATCGCTACGGCGAAGGCTTAACAGCATTGACGACATGGTATAAAGAAGGCAAATTAAAATACGAAGAAACAATCACAGAAGGATTCGACCACATCATCGACGCCTTCCTCGACCTCTTCAAAGGCGCCAACCTCGGCAAATCCATCGTCAAAGTCGCAGAAATCGAATAAATAAACAAAATCGGCACCCTCAAATATGAGATGCCGATTTTTTAATTAATATTTCTTTTTGACTATTTAATAACAGAGAGAACATTATTCATCAAAATAAAGATCCACTAATTTCTCATCATATAAATCTGCCATCATAAACACAAGTCCATGTTGATTTGATTGAATCGCTTCCTCTTCAATTAATGGAATAAAATTCCTTTTTGAATACCAATGATAGTGTTCAATCAGTGCTTCGAGAGTGATATATCTTTCATTTACAGTATGAGCGACTTCGAATATTTTCTCAATCATAGCCGTTCCATAACCTTTGCTTTGAACAGCTTCTGATGTCGCGATACGAGCAATATCTAAGCAAGGAAAATTAAGCAACTTACCTTTGCTTTCAACTTACCTTTGCTTTCAACTTGCAATGTGGATTTTCTTAAACTAAAAAACCCTACTAATTCAGTTTGATTGAACACAAGAGTTGTGCTGCATTTTTGGGTGATGGTTAAGTAGTAAGCTTCTTGTTTAAGGAAATTCTCAATACTGGTATTTCCACATTTGAAATGTTGGATTTTTGGAAAATCATTGATAGTAATTAATAGTAATTAATTTATTTTGCAGCTTCACGTTGCTGCTCACTCCATTTTTTTATTGCATTTTCTTTTCGTTTTTCAATATTTTTTTTATTTTGTTCTGCTCTTTTCAAAAAAACTTCTGCATCTTTGCCCTTAATCACAGGGCGTTTACGCATTTCTACAGTCATCATAAATACCCCCTTTTCCTTATTATATGCAGGAAAAGGATTGTTAGCAAATAGTAGAGTCACTAAAAAATTAGTAACTTTTGAATTTTATCATCGAATTTCTCTTAGATGTTGCTGGTCGAATGAAAGATGAATATTGAAACATCATTATATTTTTATGGATGAATACAAAAGGTTTAATATGATAATCATAATCAATCTTAAGAACTGCTATTTTTTATTTCTTCCTATTAATTGAAAATAAGTAATGCTAATAGTACGATAGTAATAATTTATACCTAAATAAGAAAGAACGATATTTTGATTCTTTGAAGATGATTGGTAGATAACTGTTCTATCGTAAAAAATTTCGCAATCATAGGAAGGTGGAAAAGATGATTATTTATCAAACGACTGCTGAGCAGTTTGTACATGATATTACAGAAGAAGTTTTGGTTGATCGCTTGTACGAAGCTTACCAAGAAAAGATTGGTAGGACGAGTAAAAGTGAAATTCGTTCTTGGGAAAACTCTTTATCACGTATGTCTAACGTATTGACGGATCCAGAAATCCCTTCAGATGTTGATGTCGCAATCGAATTTAATATTCCAAGTACTTCAAAGCGAGTCGATTTTATGATTGCAGGGAATGATGGTGCACAAGATCATGTCGTCATCGTCGAGTTAAAGCAATGGGAGTTCGCCAATAAAGTAGAAGGAAAAGAAGCGATTGTTGAAACGGCATTAGGCGGAGGGATTCGCGAGACCGTTCATCCTTCTTATCAAGCACATACATATGCTGCACTCATTGAAGATTTCAATGAAGATGTTCGAGAAGAAAATATTTCACTCGTTCCATGTGCATATTTACATAATTATTTCGTTTCAGAAGACGATGCATTACTGGATCCCATTTATGATGATTATACGAGTAAAGCTCCTATTTTTCGAAAGGGAGAAATGCGGAAATTACGTGATTTCATCAAGAAATATATTAAAGGGAAAGATACAAAAAATGCAATTGTGCGTATTGATCAAGGGAAAATTAGACCTTCCAAATCACTTCAAGATGCCCTAGCGAACATGTTAGAAGGCAATGAAGAGTTTAAAATGATTGATGAACAAAAAGTAGTGTATGAACAAGCTTTATCTTATTTTACAAAATGTATGGAAGACGGAAAAAAACGAGTACTTATTGTAGAAGGAGGCCCCGGTACAGGAAAGTCTGTATTAGCAATCAATTTACTCGTTGAAGTTTTAAATCGTGATCGTTTGGCGATGTACGTGACGAAAAATGCGGCTCCACGAGAAGTGTATGCAGCGAAACTTCAAAAGACGATGAAAAAAACACATATTAATAATTTATTTAAAGGGTCTGGAAGTTTTACAAAAGTTGAAGAAAATGAATTTGACGTATTAATCGTTGATGAAGCACATCGATTAAATCGAAAATCAGGTATGTTTCAAAATATGGGTGAAAACCAAACGATGGAAATTATTAAAGGGTCAAAATTAGCTATTTTCTTCATTGATGAAAATCAAAAAGTAACGTTTGCAGATGCAGGAAGCATTGATGAGATTAAAAAGTATGCTAAACAGTTTCAGGCGGAAGTGACACAACTTGAACTTGTTTCTCAATTTCGCTGTGATGGTTCAGATGGATATATCGCTTGGTTAGATGATGTATTACAAATACGTGAAACTGCGAATCGTAATGTTATCGGAATGGATTATGATTTTAGAGTATTCGATTCCCCACATGACGTGATGGAAATGTTGAAAGAACGTAATGAAAAGGCGAATAAATCGCGTATGATGGCTGGGTACTGTTGGGAATGGCCAAAAGAAGGACGTCGTGATGTGAATTATCCTGATATTGTAATCGATGATTTTGAAATGAGTTGGAATTTAAATACGACGTGGGCGATTGATGAAGCTTCTATCGCGGAAGCGGGATGTATTCATACCGCACAAGGACTTGAATTTGATTACGTCGGTGTCATTATCGGGGATGATTTGCGCATGGAGGAAGGAAACATTATGACAGATCCTTCGAAACGAGCGAAAACGGATCAATCTTTACGTGGGCTTAAAAAATATGCGAAAGAACATCCAGAAGAGGCTGCTCAAATCGCAGATCGCATTATAAAAAATACGTATCGCACATTAATGACACGAGGACAAAAAGGATGCTATGTATATTGCACCGACGCTACCCTCGCTTCTTATTTAAAAGAACGTCTACAATACGTAAAAAAAGAAGAACAATACTTACAACAAGTAGCTGAACGTCCAGCTTTATATGAGTGATTGTATTTTTTAATAAAGAAAGGATGTTTCTATTGAATATAGTATTTGTTAAAAACATTAGAGAAGTTAAACATAATATCGAAAGATTCAATGAAGAAATAGATCAATCATCTCCCTTAAATAAAAAGCTCAAAACATTTCAGCAATGGTACTACGTTAAAGAACTCAATTTATTTGCACCTAGTAAGTATATCGGGTATCAAAATATGAATGCGCATTTATATGAAAAAGTTTTACCTTTTTTAGATGGTCGAGAAACGGTTGAAATACTAAAAAAATATTTTCAACAGATTGATTGTCCAAATTTAGAGCAACAATTAAGAGAACATTTTGAAGGGCGAATTAGAAGGAAAATAAAGTTGAATGTTTTGAAGAGCGAACACGCATTAATAGAGGAAGAGTGTTTAAAAGTAAATGATAATGGAAATAATCAACAGAGTAATGTAGAAGATGATGGCAACACAGAAGGAATGCAAAGAGTTCGGGACACTACTTATTATGAAAGAGATAGTGCAAATCGGAGAAGAGCAATCGAAATTCATGGATTACAATGTAAAGCGTGTGGATTTGATTTTGAGAAAACATATGGAGAGAGAGGTAGAGGATTTATTGAAGTTCATCATATAGAACCTCTGAGTACATTAAATAAAACAATGAAGATAAATCCTAAGACAGATTTGATTCCTCTATGTGCAAATTGCCATCGTATGATACATCGCAAACACGATGAGGTACTGAGTATAGAACAGTTACGTAATTTAATAGAGTTACAAAAATCATTTAATGAAGAATAATTATTTAAACATGATTAAACGACCTGTTAAAAGGAGTGTTTTTTATGAGTGTATGTGCGCGTGATTTGCCGTTTACGATGGACCTTGAGCGTTTGTATTGGGTGGATGAGTGTGAGGACAATGTCGATGATCTTTGTTTGCATGGGGATGTGGTCATTCGGATTAGGGATGTTGTGGTGAAGGAGACGACGACGGTGAGTGCAGCGGGATTGCGGTTGTTGCGGTCGTTGTTTCACGATCATGTGGCGGGTGTGGGAGAGCAGTTGTTTCCGTGTTGTGGTCATACGATGTTGGCGGATCCGCAAGGGGAGACGGTTGAGATTCTCGGTTGTGAGGAAGGGCTCGATTGGTCGGTGCATCATGACGGAGAGAGTGTGACGATTACGACGGATGAAGGGGTTCGTGTGACGTGTGCATATGCGGATTATGAGGCGGAAGTGCTTCGTTTCGCAAATGCGGTCGAGGCCTTTTATGCGGAAGCGAAAGAGCGCGTTCTGCCCGACGATCCGGTTGAACGAGCGGGGTATGAGGCATTTTGGAAAGAGTGGCGGTCTTGCAAAAGAGAGTGTGTTAAGTAAGCACACTCTCTTTTTGTACGGTGAAGTTAGGACGGTTCTTTTTCTATTAGTTTTTGAATTGTTTCCACTGGTAAGTTTAATAGTTTAGATACTTCTTGCATTGAGTAGCCTTGGTCTAAGATGCTTTGAGCCGCTTGGCGTAATCCGTCTTCAAATCCTGTGTCTTTCCCTTGTTCAAACCCTTTCATTTCAGCGTATTCGATTCTCGCTTCTTCATCTAAGATTGCTTTTAGTCGTGCGTCGTATGCCAGGATGGATTCAGGGATTTGGCTCAATTCTTCCCATTTTTGAAAAGCTTGTTCTAAACGTGAATCTGTCATCGTTAACTCCTCCAATTCTTTATAAATGTCGTCATAAACTTTTGATTTTCGACCATCTACCATACTTAACAAGAGTAACCAACGGACGAGAAGATCATCGAAAGGATTTAATTGATGCTCATACCAAAGCTTAATAAATTTTTTCATCTCAATGAAGTGAATTTCAAAGATATGGTTATTTTGGAAAAGAGGATGTTTCGTATCGTGTTCGCATAGATAGTATGAGCTGTGATAATTAGGTGTAGGAAGCAAGTCAAAGTCGCAAATATTAATCGTAATGGTCGGGTGTAAAAGGTGATATCCTTTACTGCGTTTCAGTTGTGATGCATATAATCGAGACCAGTAGTACAAAGTTCGCTGAATCATGTCGTTTTGATTCGCTAATTGCATCTCGATATTAATCAATTCATTCGCTTCATTGCGAACGACAATGTCCAAACGTGACTGTTTGTCTTCTTTGTATTCGCCACCAACTTCTTGAGCGATAAAAATAACATCTTCAATAGGTGAGCGTCGCGTTTTTCTTAAAATAGCATTTAGAAATACAATCGTCAGTTGTTTATTTTTTTCTGTACCGAATAATTGTTTGAAGGCATAATCAATTTTCAAGTCCATTAACTCATGCAACTGAATATTTCGTAATATTTTTTTGCTCATTCATTACCCCTCGTTGTTTACATATTATAACATATTTTAAGGTGACTCACTATTTAGAAGCGAGTATGATATTCATCAAATGAGAATGTTTGTTCTCATTCTAAGAAAGGTAGACTGAAAATTCAATATAAAAATGTACATTTTAAAAGATTGTTTTTAAAATTGAAAATTAGTATTTAAAATGAGAGGATTTACTTAAAATATTGGATTGGCATTTGGAAGCAAAAAGCTGTTGTTTCGTTATTGTTCCCTTTACACTGGAGAAAATGATGAAATGAAAGTGGGAATTGAGATGAAAGATTCGTATATTACAAGTGATCTTCCGAAGTTTGCGATTGATGTTCAACCGTTGAAGGAGACGACGGATGAGCCGTCTATTATGTTGCAATATTTGTCGCAAGTCGCGATGGTCGAGCGTTATGAAGAGGGGATTGGCTTGTCGTTATTGTTGCAAAGCCAAGACGTCATTACAGGGTTTCAAGTGCAAAATGAAGCGGGAGAATGGATTGAGGCGATTGATCGTCACGTTAATGAAGAGATGAATCGCCGTGTGGAGTTGTTCCATTTAACAAGACTCCCTCACACGTTACACGTGCGTGTACAATATGAAGTGCCGCATGAAGGAAGTACGTTTAAAGGAGACGAACCGCTCCGCCTCGTGTTCGACGAAACGTCGATTCAAACGCTCGAAGTTTAAAAAGTAATACTCCCAATCGCTAGTTTGCGGTAGGGAGTGTTTTTACGTTGTGTAATGTTTCTAAAAAGCGCTCCATTTCTTTCGGCGTGAGGACGAGCGTATCGTACGTTCCACAGTGTATCGTTAGCTTCTCCTCATCTGCCGTCCAATCGGTCAGCGCATCGAGCGGAATTTTTTGTTTCATGAGTCCGCGGTGAATCGTGAGCGTCTCGTCTGTTAACGTATAGCCAGAACGTAGTAAAAGCGAGAGTAAAAAGATGACGCTCAATATGCTGAATAAAATGCCGAGTGGATGCGTAGCGGGAATGAATTGATTGCCCATCGGTTCTTTGCCGAATGTGTAGGCAGTGATGAGCAATGCGACATATCCCCATATGAAGAAGGTGAGAAGTTTTGATTGTTTCATTGAAAAGTACATCGGTTGCCCTCCTTTCTTTTGATCATTATTGTATCGGCCCTAGTTTGGATGGGGTGAAAAATGTGCTAGTTGAGATAATCCATAACATGACGAGGAGAATGAGGATGGAACAGATGAGAAGTGTCATTCGTCCTCGTTTTGGTGATTTATTATTCATTTTATAATAACTCCTTTAACGTATCATATTTCTAGTGTTTCATACAAAGGTTCGAGAGTGCGAGCAAATCGCTTTAAAATATAAGGTATGAAATGATTGGAATGATATGAATCGCTTGACAATAATTGTTTTAAACTATAAATTGAATGTAACTTAAATAGTATTCACTAGGGGTGTCGTTGCACTGAGATGAGTTTTTACTCGAACCCTTTGAACCTGAACTAGTTAACACTAGCGTAGGAAAGTGTCGAATTTTATACATCCGCATGCGTGCGATGAGGCGTCAAGACGTCTTGTTTCGTGATGCATCGTTTATGTGTACGCAACTTTCCATTCGGGAGGTTGCGTATTTTTTTCGTCCCCTACTCAATTATTTAAGGATCATCATAAAAATTTAGGAGGAATGGAAGATGGCAAGAACAGTATTAGTAACAGGAAGTAGTCAAGGTTTAGGAGCGACCATTGCGAAAACATTAGCGGCACAAGGAGCGAATGTGATCGTTAACTATTATAAAAGTAAAGATGCAGCAGAAGCACTCGTAGAAGAAATCGGCAAAGAGAAAGCGATTGCACTTTACGCAGACGTAACGAAACGTGATGAAGTAGAAGAGATGGTGAAACAAGGGACAGAACATTTCGGTCAAATCGACGTTGTCGTGAACAACGCATTAGTCGGTTTCAAATTTGACCCTGTTAAACAAAAGTCTTTCGCGGATTTAGATTGGGAAGATTACCAACAGCAAATTGACGGTACGTTAAAAGCAGCATTTAACGTTGCGCAAAGTGTTGTGCCACAGTTTATCGAGCGTAAAAAAGGAAGCATCATTAGCATCGGAACGAACTTATACCAAAACCCTGTCGTACCATATCACGAGTATACGACGGCGAAAGCTGGTTTGATCGGATTCACACGTAATATCGCTGCAGAATTAGGACAGCATGGCATTACGGCGAACGTCGTATCGGGCGGATTGTTGAAGACGACAAACGCAAGTGCTGTGACGACACCAGAAGTGTTCGACTTAATCGCACAGTCAACGCCAATTCGCAAAGTGACAACACCACAAGATGTGGCGAACATGGTCGCTTACTTAGCTTCAGAACAAGCGGACGGCGTAACAGGACAAAACATTACAGTCGACGGCGGACTGACGATGAACTAATTTGGCCAAACGGATTTTTTCCATAAATCAATGTACATTGAGGTGTCAAGTATGACAGAGAAGAAAGAGAAGCAACTCCATATCGGGATTTTATTGTACGGGTGCGGTCATCACCAAGCAGCTTGGATGATGCCGGATTCGAGCGTTGAACGTGTTGGAGATGTGACGTATTATCAAGAACTCGCTCAAACGTCGGAGCGTGGCTATTTCGATGCGGTCTTTTTCGCAGATAGTCAGGCATTTGCGGGGGAACAGCCGAGTGAGATGCCGGCATTTTGGTTAGACCCGATCGTCAATTTAACAGCGATTTCGCAAGTGACGAAGCGTGTCGGACTCGTTTCGACGATTTCGAGTACGTTTTCGAACCCATTCACCGCAGCGCGTCAGTTGTTAAGTTTGGACCATATGACGAACGGTCGCGTCGGGTGGAATCTCGTGACGTCGATGACGGATTGGGAAGCTCAAAACCATAGTATGGAAGGATTGCCGGAACATGCGAAGCGCTACGAGAAGGCGGATGAATTTGCGACGGTAATGAATCAATTATTCGATTCATGGGACGAGAAGGCGTTCATTCACGACCGTAAAACGGGAGAGATTATCGACCCTTCTCAAATCGAACCATTCCATCACGAAGGGAAGTACTTCCAAGTGAAAGGACCATCTACCGCACCGCGCAGTCCACAAGGACGTCCTGTCGCTATGCAGGCAGGCGCATCGGCACCAGGTGTCGCGCTCGCTGCGAAATATGCGGAGGCCGTATATTCGGTTTCTTGGAATATTGGCCAAGCGCGAAAGTTCCGCAACCGATTGGATGAAGCGATTGCGAAAAGTGAGCGTCCGAACCGTCACATTAAAGTGTTGCCAGGACTCGTCACATATGTAGGTAAGACGCGAGAAGAAGCGTACGAGAAAAAGCGCAAACTCGATGAAATGTTGCCGATCGATAACGCGTTAGCGCAATTGAGCTTTTTTGTTCAACAAGATTGTTCGGATTGGGCATTGGATGAGAAAGTACCTGAACTTCCTCCCGTCGAACAATTTACAGGACCGGTCGGACGCTATGAAACGGTGCTCGAAATCATTCGAGATAAAGACCCGACCGTCCGTGAGTTACTCGGTTATTTAAGCGCAGGTGGCGGTCATTTAACATTGATCGGCACAGCGGAAGAGATTGTAGATGAGATGGAGAAATGGATGAACGAAGGGGTAGCGGATGGCTTTAACTTAATGCCACCTGTTTTACCGAACAGTTTAGACGACTTTGTTGATCTAATCGTTCCTGAAATGCAAAAGCGTGGCATTTATCGTCAAGATTACGAAGGCCATACATTCCGTGAACATTTAGGTTTACAATAAAATAAGAATAATATTTTTCTTTGAAAAAGCTATGACAGGATGGATGTCATAGCTTTTTTGTCGTTCAATATGCTGGATTTAGAAAGGGCTTCGAAGTGTGAAGTTGATCAAAAAAGACATAAAAAACGATATTGACATTTGGAAAAACGATAGTATGATTAATGTTAGTAATTGAGAACGCTTATCATTATCAATAAGAGTAACGGAGGAAATCGAATGAAAACAATGAAAAAGTCCATGGCATCACTCATCTTTTTATTAGTGGCCATCTCAGTATTAACAGCTTGTTCTACTTCTACGAATAAAGAAATAAAGAAAGATTCTACAACTAGCTCTGCAGACGAAAAAGCACCGATTGTTATTCAACATGCACTTGGTGAAACAGTATTAAAACAAAAACCTGAAAGAATTGTAACGATTGCTTGGGGGAATCAAGATATTGCCTTGGCACTCGGCGTAGTACCTGTTGGATTTTCAGCAGCAAATTATGGTGTGCAAGACGATAGTGGCATGCTCCCGTGGACGGCTGAAAAATTAAAGGAACTCGGGGAACCTGAACCGATTATTTTTCAAGATACAGATGGGTTGGATTTCGAAGCAATTTCAGATGCGAATCCAGACGTCATTTTAGCGGCTTATTCAGGCATTACGCAAGAAGACTATGACATGTTAAATGAAATTGCACCTGTTGTTGCGTATCCAGAAGCGCCTTGGGTCATTACGTGGCAAGAGCAAATTATGTATAACGCTAAAGGGATGGCGATGGAAGAGGAAGGGATAAAACTCATTTCAGACATTGAGCAATTTATGCAAGACACGGTGAAGAAGTATCCTGAAGTGAAAGGAAAAAAAGCCGCATTTACGATGTTTAATGCGACAGACTTGTCGAAATTTTATGTGTATACGTTAGCGGATCCACGAGGCGAAATGTTAGAAGAGATAGGAATGATTTATCCCGAAAGCATTCAAAAAGCGGTAAAAGATCCGTCGAACTTTTATATGGAAATGAGTGCTGAAAATGCAGATGTTTTGGATGACGCGGACATTTTAATTACGTATGGCCATGACAAAACATTAGCGACGCTTCAAGCGGATCCTATTTTAGGAAAAGTACCCGCTATTCAAAATGGAGCGGTTGTCGTAATTGGTGACAATACACCGCTTGCGGCTGCTGGAACTCCGAGTCCTTTATCGATTCCTTATACGATGGATGAATATTTATCACTTATTTCAGAAGTAGCGAAAAAGTTGAAGTAATATGGAGCACTTATCTTTTAACGCAAAGAAGCAAAGAGGCAATATGTATCTTTTTTTTGGAGTGTTCGCTTTATTGCTCGTATTATTCGGACTGAGTATCGTTACGTCGATTTTTTTAGGAGCGCGAACGATGGAATGGACCGATGTGTGGAACAGTTTATGGCATGCGGATTCCACGTCTCTTGAAGCGAGCATCGTTCAACATCGTGTGACACGTACACTATTTAGTTTAATGTGTGGCGCAGCTTTAGGAATTTCCGGAGCTTTCATGCAATCGGTAACCCGCAATCCGATTGCTGACCCGAGCATATTAGGAGTAAATACAGGGGCAGCGCTTTTCGTTGTCGCAGGAATCGCTTTTTTCCATATTCAATCGGCCGAGCAATTTATTTGGTTGGCCATTGCAGGAGCTATACTTAGTGCTCTTTTCGTTTTTGGTATTGGCTCGATGGGAAGTGGCGGGGCGACACCGTTGAAACTCGTTTTGGCAGGGGCAGCGACGAGTGCGATTTTGTCTTCTTTAGTTGTCGCCATTATGATTCCGCGAACGAATGTGATGGATCAATTTAGATTTTGGCAAGTAGGCAGTGTTGGAGTGGGAAGTTGGGAGTCTATCCGTCTCTTTCTTCCATTTTTAATCGTAGGAATATTGATCGCATTTCTCGTAGCTCCCGCATTAAATGCTTTAGCCTTAGGAGATGATGTGGCGACTAGTTTAGGCGTTCGAGTAGGAACCGTTCGCTTCGTTGCAGCATTGGGTGGCGTTTTATTATGTGGTGTCACAACTGCCTTAGCAGGCCCGATTGGCTTTATCGGTTTACTTGCACCACATCTTATCCGATTGTTACTCGGATCTGACTTACGCTATGTCATTCCGTTATCGGCACTGTCTGGAGCGATCATATTGACATTATCTGATGTAATCGGAAGAATCATCGGGAGTCCGAGTGAGTTGGAAGTAGGAATTGTGACTGCTTTTGTAGGAGCGCCTATTTTAATTTTAATAACAATGAAAGTGAAAATGCGTGATGGATGATGAATAAAACGATGAATTTTATTGTAGATTTACGAATGCGTCACCGAAAGCAATTTTTAAGCATGACTTTTATTTTGTCACTCATAGTATGTATGCTTTCTGTCGCTATGTTAATGATAGGGAACACCATTTATCCTGTTTCAGACGTTGTACGTGTATTGATGGGAGAAGATATAAAAGGCGCTACATTTGCGATTGAAACAATCCGTCTACCTCGTTTATTCGCAGGTTTATTTGCAGGATTTGCTTTCGGAGCGGGTGGTTATGTGTTCCAGACGATGTTGCGCAATCCGTTAGCGAATCCTAACGTAATCGGTATTACGGCAGGTTCAAGTGCTGCTGCAGTATTTTGCATTATCGTTTGGCAAGCGAGCAATACAGTCGTTTCGATCGCATCAATTGTCGGGGGACTGGCTACGGTACTTCTCATTTTCGGGTTAGCAAAGGGCGCTTCCTTTTCTATCGGTCGTCTCATCTTAATTGGAATTGGTATCCAAGCGATGTTGAGTGCTGTCATTTCCTATTTAATGTTGATCGGCAATACCCATGATATTCCGACCGCGATGCGTTGGATTAGCGGGAGCTTAAACGGTGCGAAAATGAGTAATCTTTCACCTCTTCTTTTTACCGTTATTTTATTTGTTCCTATCATGATGTATTTTGGCAAAGGTCTTAAAATTTTAGAATTAGGTGAACAAGCGGCGCTCTCTCTCGGTGTTCATACGAATCGGACACGTCTTGTGTTAATTGTAAGTGCCGTCATGATGATTGCGGTTGCTACTGCGACAACAGGTCCTATCGCATTTGTCGCCTTTCTCTCCGGGCCGATTGCAAATCGTTTCGTAGGCACGAGTTATTCCAACATCATTCCTTCTGGTTTAGTCGGAGCTATTTTAGTATTGGGCGCTGATCTTATCGGACAGTATGCTTTCGCCGTTCGTTATCCTGTCGGCGTCATTACAGGTATTGTCGGGGCTCCTTATTTAATTTATTTATTGATTCGGATCAATAGAAAGGGAAAATTATAATGAAACGAACACATGTCTATGAAGCTACCCATCTTGCGGCAGGTTATGAAAATCAAATGATTATCGAAGACGTTAGTTTAACTATTCCGAGTCATCAAATTAGCATTATCATCGGAGCGAATGGATGTGGAAAGTCCACTTTATTAAAAACGATGGCACGTCTCATCAAACCGTTAGCTGGGCAGATTACGCTCAATGGGACGCCCATTCAAAAAATCCCACCAAAGCCATTTGCTAAAATATTAGGTCTCTTGCCACAATCTCCTATCGTCCCTGAAGGCATTACCGTCGTCGACTTAATCGGCAGAGGTCGCTTTCCTCATCATACGTTTTGGAAAGGTTGGACGACGGAAGATGATGAAGCGGTGGCAGAAGCGATGGAGATTATGGGCGTGACAGAATTTGCCCATCGTTCGATTGATGAGTTATCAGGGGGGCAGCGCCAACGTGTATGGATTGCGATGGCGCTCGCGCAACAAACGGATATTTTGTTTTTAGATGAACCGACAACGTATTTAGATATTACGTATCAAATCGAAATTTTAGATCGGTTGACAGATTTAAATAAAAAATACGGGACGACGATTGTGATGGTTCTTCATGACATTAATTTGTCAGCGCGCTATGCCGATCATTTATTCGCTTTACACAAAGGAAAATTGGTTGCAGAAGGAGCACCTTCTGAAGTCATTACGAGCTCCTTAATTCAACAAATTTTTGATTTACAATGCATTGTTGTAGAAGATCCAATTGCCAAATCTCCGGCGATTGTGCCGATCGGTAAATACCATCAAGTTGATTCGGCGAGATGATTTCTTTTAATGAAGAAGCTCGCCTTTTGAAACTTACAAAAAGGTTCAACGAATAAAAGAGAGGATGAACGAGATGAAAAATTATGATGATGTCATCATTATCGGCGGAGGGCCAACCGGGTTATTCGCTTCTTTTTACGCAGGACTACGTGATATGACGGTGAAAATTATTGAAGCAAAATCGACACTTGGAGGGAAAGTACATGTCTATCCTGAAAAGTTAATTTGGGATATTGGAGGCCAAACGCCCATACTCGGTGCGGACTTTATTCGTCAAACGATTAAACAAGGACTCACTTTTGATCCGACGGTGTGTTGTGAAGAAGAAGTATTATCGATTCGAAAAGAAGCACAACATTTCATCGTGACGACGAATCGAACAGCGCATTATAGTAAAGCCGTGATTATTACGGCAGGGTATGGCATTATTCAACCGAAGTCGATTGGGTTAGAAGGAGAAGAGCGTTTTAAAAAGACGAATTTGTTTTATACAGTACCTTCTATTCAACAATTCGCAGGACAACGCGTGCTCTTATCAGGAGGTGGTCAATCCGCAGTCGATTGGGCGAATACATTACTCCACGTAACAGACGACGTGACGGTTGTGTATCGTCGTCAAGAAATGTCTGGACATGAGCAGGAAATTCAACAATTGATGAATAGTAAAGCAACAGTATTGTTAAATACTTCTATTCAACAATTGCAAGGAGAAGAGTGTATCACTTCCGTTGTCGTAGAAGGTGAGCAGACGAAACAGCGACAAGTCATTGAAACAGATGCTGTCATTATTAATCACGGGTATGAGCGAAATTTAAAACTGTTAGAAGATAGTAATCTCCATTTGAAAATGCATGAAGACTATGGAATTTTAGGCAATGTTTTCGGAGAAACGTCTGAGCCGGGAATTTTTGCTGCAGGGGATGCTTTAAACTATGAAGGAAAATTGCATTTAATCGTCGGATGTTATCAAGATGCGGTGCATGCGGTCAATTCGGCAAAACAATATATCGATCCATTAAGTGAAAAGCATGAAATGGTTTCGTCACACAATAAAAAACTGAAAGAAAAAAACGAGAAAATTTATGCTACTTTACAATAATTCGATTACGTGGATAAGAGGTGATTCATTTTATACTGAATCACCTCTTATTTTTATAGTTGTGCATGCATTGTTGAAAACCCGATATACGTTTTAGTCGGTTTGTAAAAAGATTTCTTCTAAAGTTTGTTCTTTTTGCGTCACTTTATAAATGGCATAATTAGCGAAGACGAGCGCTCGTATACATTCGGCGACGTCTTCTTTTTGTTGGAGGAAGAGGGTCACGTTCGTATCGTTCACTTCATACCGCGTCGTCAATGTTTGCAGGAAGGCTTCTTCCGGTGTGCGGTCGAGCGTTATATGAATTTCAATCGCATAATTGGATACGTTGCGCAATTGTTCCATCGTCCCGATGTTGGAAATGCGGCCCTCTTTTAAAATGGCGATGCGATCGCTCATTTTTTCAAGTTCGTCTAAATTGTGAGACGTGACGAAAACGGTTTGACCGTTTGTTGCCATTTGATGAATGAGTTGACGCATATGAATGGCTGATTCTGGATCGAGACCCGATGTCGGTTCGTCTAAAATGATGAAGTCAGGTTGGCCGATTAATGCTTGAGCGACCCCTAATTTCTTTTTCATTCCGAACGAATATTGTTTCACTTTCTTTTTCGTTTCATTTTGTAATCCGACTTGGCACAGTAACGCTTCCAGTTCAGCTTTGGAACATTGCATGTTTTGTAATTTGGCGAAAAAGGTTAAATGTTGCATCGCCGTCCATTCATTATAAAATTGGTCGATGTCTGGAAAGACGCCGATATATTGTTTTGCTTCTTCAATCGGGAGACCGAGAATTTGAAAAGACCCGCTCGTCGGATATTTCACGCCGGTTAAAATATGAATGAGCGTACTTTTCCCCGCTCCATTTCGTCCGAGAAATCCGAAAATTTCTCCTTGTTCAATCGAGAACGATACACCTCGTAATACTTCTGTTTTTCCGAAAGACTTTTGAATATCACGTACTTCTAATACAGTTGTCATTAATAATCACCTCGTTTGAAAAGGAAAGTAGCCAATGTGAGAAAGCCTATGCCGAATAGTACAGGGACAAAGAGTGATACGTTTTCAGCGGTTTGGTAACGGTAAGGCAAAATGTATTTAAACGGTTGTAGCCATGCTTTATCTGAAAATGTACTCCAAATGCCGATGATCGGTGCGATAAAGCTTACAGCGAGCCCGATGAGTAAAGAGACATTTGGCGATTTCGCTAATGTCGAAAGGAGTAAGCAAAGCCCGATAATGAACAATAAAAAACTGTACAACTGTAAAAAGGCTAACCACGGTAATTCTTTTGCGAAAAAAGAAATAATCGCTAAAGAGACGCCGAGAGAAAAGAGCCAAAATGCTGCGATTCCTAAAAATTTCCCTCCGATAATTGCGATTCTTGATGTTTTCGTAATGAGTAATCGCATCGTACCCGAAGCGACTTCCCGGCTCATGACATCGTGAGAAAGCATGAGTACGAAGACGAAGCCAAACCCTAATAAAAAGAGTCGAATGACAGCTGTGTATGCATCGGTCCCCATCATAAATTCTGCAGGTGCAGATGCGATGAAGGAGCTGGCAAAGTAGGAAGAGAGTACAAGGAGTGCGATGACGAGTAACGCTTTAAAGCTTTTCATCATTTCAAGAAATTCTTTCGTTGCGATAACGAACATAATCGACCGCCTTCTTTCTAAAATAATTCATTTACTTTCTTCAGTATACGTGACGAAAAGTAAAGCTCACCTGTTGCCTACCTTAAATTTCGTTGAAAACTAGAGGAACTCTGTTTGGACGATTAAAAAATATGAAAATAATGAGGGACATGTTGTGCTTTTTGTCTGGTCCATTTGGATTGTGTGGGAATGTGTATAACCTTTTATAAATAAGGGGTGGAAGGGGTTTTTGAAAAATAAAGTAGTAACTCTTTTACAAATTGTTAACGTTTCTCCCCCTTTTTCTTTAATATTCATTTTCTATACTACAGGTGAATGACAAACAAACAAAAGCAAACAAGGAGTGTCAAAGATGAAAAAATGGAATTGGCGTTTAAGTCTGTTAAGTGTTGTGAGTTTATTAGTTCTTGCACTTGCCGCGTGTCAACAAGAAGAACAGGAAGGGCAGGAGGAAGTGGATGCTTCCATATCACTTGATGAATTAGTAGAACGAGCGAAGGAAGAAGGGGAAGTCCATTCTGTCGGAATGCCTGATACGTGGGCGAACTGGGTAGAAACTTGGGAAGATTTGAAAAACGATTACGGCATTCAACATACCGATACGGACATGTCGAGTGCGGAAGAGTTAGCGAAATTCGAAGCGGAAAAAAATGATGCGACAGCAGATATTGGAGATGTCGGAATTGCATTTGGTCCGATCGCTAAAGAGCGCGGATTAACATTCCCATACAAAACGTCTTATTGGGACGATATTCCAGATTGGGCGAAAGATGAAGAAGGACATTGGGTTGTAGGATATACGGGAACAATTTCATTTTTGACAGATTTACATAATGTGAAAGACGCACCGACTTCTTGGGAACAATTGAAGCAAGGAGATTATCGCGTAAGTATTGGGGATGCTTTAACAGCCAATCAAGCGCACTTCGCCATTTTAGCTGCAGCTTATGCATTCGGTGGAGATGAAACGAATATTGAGCCGGGCATTGAGTTTTTCGCAACGCTTGCGAAAGAAGGTCGCCTCGGAACGAGCGATCCGTCTGTCGCGAATTTAGAAAAAGGGGAAATTGAAGTCGCAATCGTTTGGGATTTCAATGGACTCGGTTACCGAAATCAAATCGATGAAGCTCGTTTTGAGGTTGTCATTCCGGAAGAAGCATCCGTTATGTCAGGGTATGCGACAATCATTAACCAATATTCAAAAAATAAATATGCAGCGATGTTAGCCCGTGAACATATTTTATCAGATAAAGGGCAAGAAAATTTAGCACGTGGCTACGCTCGTCCGATTCGTGACAATGTACCATTATCTGATGAAGTTCGTGCTTTATTACTTCCCGAACAGATGTATGCAAATGCCCGTCCCGTAAATGACCAAGCAGCATGGGAAGAAACGACGAAGCAATTGCCGAATGTATGGCAAGAGAAGGTGTTAATTCATGCGAATTAATCGTGTCATTTACATCGTGTTAGACGGTTTACGTTATGATGTCGCTTGTTCTCATATGGGGTATTTACATCATTTAGTAGAGTATGAAAAGATGAGTCGATTACGGGTAGAAAGTGAGCTTCCTTCACTTTCTCGCCCTTTGTATGAAACATTACTCACAGGAACACCACCGTATATTCACGGAATCACAACGAATGCAACGATACGACGTTCAACAGAAGTGAGCATGTTCGATCTCGTTGTCAAAGCGGGAGGGACAACAGCTGCTTTTGCCTATCACTGGGTGAGTGAATTGTATAGTCGAGCACCTTTTCAACCGATGACGGACCGTATTCAACATAATCCGGACGGTGCGATTCACTATGGGTCTTTTTATTTCGAAGACCACTATCCTGATACGCATTTATTTGCGGAGGCATCGTGTTGGATTGAAGCGGAACGACCAGATTTTGTTTACATTCATTCGATGAATATCGATGATGCGGGGCATCGTGAAGGGGCGCATTCTCGTCTATATCAAGATGCAGTATTACGAGCGGATCAATGCCTCGCTCATTGTTTGCCCCGTTGGATGGAGTTAGGGTATGACATCGTCGTGACGTCGGATCATGGTATGACGGAAGCTCACAATCACGGAGGAACAACACAAGCAGATCGAGAAGTACCATTATTTATCGCTTCGTCTCGTTACGTAACACAAGTGAGTGATACGTGTGTCAAGCAAGTGGACGTCGCGCCATTTGTCGCAACATTGTTAGGGGTACCTCATTCACCAGCAATGACAGCTCATCAATCGATACCATTGAAGGAGGAACAGCGGGATGGTTTGGTTACGTAAAAGACTTATTTTTATTCCTCTTTCATTATTCGTGCTGTTATTTTTTATCGTACCACTTGTTGATTTATTACGTTCGAGTGTATCGAGTAGTGGAGGATGGACGATTCAACATTACGTGTCCATTTTCCAAAACTCTTTCATTTTGCAAGCATTTCAAAATAGCATTCAGCTATCATTCGTCTCTGCCGTTATCGCTCTCGTCGTGACATTGTTTGCGGTCTATGCGATGTCTTTATTTGGTGAGACTTTTCGTACGCGAGCTCTATTAGTAACGAATGTGTTATCAAATGTTTCAGGTATCCCTCTTGCTTTCGCATTTATCGTGTTACTCGGAAATAGTGGCGTGTTTTTACTTCTCGCTGAACATTGGGGTATACCAATCGGTTCTTTTTCTCTATATAGTTGGACGGGTTTATTATTTATTTACGTTTATTTTCAATTGCCGTTAGCACTTTTGCTATTGTATCCCGTTATGGAAGGATTAAAAGATGATTGGAAAGAAGCGGCCAGTTTATTAGGTGCTTCTCCTTTTCAGTTTTGGCGCCGTATTGGCATTCCGATTATTTGGCCGAGTATCGTCGGAACTTTTAGTATTTTGTTTGCGAATGCGATGGGAGCTTATGCGTCAGCATACGCTTTAACAGGAAGTAATTACAATTTAGTCGCCATTCGAATTGGGGCATTACTCTCTGGTGATATTTTTGCGCAACCAGAATTAGCGAGTGCTATCGCTGTCTTACTAGGTGTTGTGATGGTGATTGCGCTCATATTAAGTGAGTGGACATTGCGTAAAACGAGGGGGCGTCTTGAATGAAATGGTTACCGAAAAGTATGTTTATCTTATTGTTTTGTTATTTAAGTTTACCGGTGATCGGTACGGTTTTATATTCATTTGCGACGACGTGGCACCAGTCAATCTTGCCTGAAGGTTGGACGTTGCAAACATATGAACGTTTATTTGTAGATGCGATGTTTTGGAAGGCGCTCGGTCGTACCGTATGGTTAGCTGGTGGTTCGGTTATTGTAGCGATGGTCGTCATCGTTCCTGCATTACTCTATATCGTCGTCTATTTTCCGAAGTATGAGCGTTGGATTCAATTGTTGATTCTTGGTGTATATGCTTTTCCAGGAATTATTTTGGCGGTCGGTTTATTGCGTTCATATAATGGTACGGGAATTCCCATGCTCCTCATCTTGAGTGGAGCATATGTCATTAGTGTTGTTCCATTCATTTATCAAAGTTTAAAAAATACGATGAATGGATTGAATGCCCGAGCTTTAATGGATGCTGCAGAATTGTTAGGAGCAACGAAGTGGCAAGCGTTTCGCAAAGTTATTTTACCTCTTGTAAAGACAGGTTTATTTGTCGGAGCGTTGCTTTCTTTTTCAGCTCTCGTTGGAGAGTTCGTCTTAATTAATTTAGTCGTCGGGTCGAAATTTGAAACGATTCAAATGTATTTAATGAAAAAAATGAGTGCAAGTGGACATTTAGCGAGTGCCATCGTCGTTGTATATTTAGTCGGAATTATCGGTTTGACTGGAGCAGCGGCAAGATTAATGCATTCACAGATGAAAAAGGGAGCGATGTAAATGGCACATGTTACGTTGGAAAATGTTGTGAAGCGTTACGGCGATCAAACGGTGCTTTCACCGATTCAATTAACGGTAAAAGATGGAGAGTTTTTAACATTGCTCGGTCCGAGTGGTTGTGGTAAAAGTACATTACTTCGCATGATTGCAGGATTGACGGAAGTGACGGAAGGAGCGGTATACATTGGGGATGAGAAGATGAACGATGTCGCTCCGAAAGACCGTGGTGTCGGTATGGTCTTTCAGTCGTATGCGCTTTTTCCGAATATGACAGTAGCGGAAAATGTCGCGTTCGGCCTTGATATGCAAAAAGTGAAAAAAGATGAGCGAGCCACACGAGTTCAAGAAATGTTAGCGCTCGTCGGTTTAGAAGATCGTGCATCACATTATCCGAATGAATTGTCGGGAGGACAACAACAGCGAGTTGCTCTCGCACGTGCGCTCGTCGTACGGCCACGTGTGCTGTTATTAGATGAGCCCCTGTCAGCATTGGATGCTAAAATTCGTAAGCATTTACAGCGGACATTACGCGACATTCAACGACAGTTGAAGATTACGATGATTCTCGTCACACATGATCAGGAAGAAGCGATGGCTTTAGCGGATCGAATTGTTTTGTTAGATAGTGGACAGATTGCACAAATTGGAACGCCGAAACAATTGTATCGTCAACCGGCTACGGAGTTTGTGGCGCGTTTCATCGGTCATTATAACGTATGGACAAAAGAACAAGTGCTTCATCATTTAGAAGGAGATGCTTCTACTTTAGCTCAGGCGACGATGTATGCAATGCGTCCAGAAGCATTTCGTCTACAAGAAATTCCGGACTCTTTCGTTTTGCGAGGGACTGTCGTTGAAGAAACGATGGCTGGTAACATTGTGCGGACGACATTAGCTTGTGAAGGAGAACAATTTGTCATTGAGCAACTCCATCAAGATGCACATTCCTATCAACGCGGAGAGATGCTTACTTGTTGGATTCCTTATCGCGAGGTGATCGCATTACAATGATGTATTCGAAAGTGGAGCGTTGGCATTATATTGAAAAACGACTAACGGCAGAAGGGCGTGTGCATGTCGCTTCGCTAGCAGAGGTTCTTGGCGTCGTACCAGAAACTGTGCGACGTGATTTAGTCGAACTAGAAGCAGAAGGAAAATTACATCGTGTTCATGGTGGAGCTGTACCGAAACATATCGTTCAAAAAGAACTCGCTTACGTCCGCAAATTAGAAATTGAATATGAAGCGAAACGTGCTATAGCAAAATATGCAGCAACTTTAATTCGAAGTGGAGATGTCATCGCGATTGATACCGGAACGACGACCGTACATATCGCTGATTTTATTTCAGAAATTGAACGTTTAACGGTTATTACTAATTCATTGCCTGCTGCACTACGTTGGAGTGATGCAATCGAAGAGGGAAGAATGACAGGGGAAGTTATTTTGCTCGGAGGGACATTACACACTGCTCAACGTGCAGTTTCTGGAATGGTTACTTTGGAACAGTTGCGCCCGATGGTTATTGATCATGCTTTTTTATCATGTGGAGGTGTGAAGGATAATCGTCTATATGACTATGAAATGAATGAATCGCTCGTTTCAGGACGTTTTATTCGACAAAGTCGTCACCGCTGGATATTAGCGGACGCGACAAAATGGAACCATGTTTCTTTTTATGAAGTTGGATTATTGCAAGATGCGGATGGGCTTCTCATAAATGCTCCCGAACCAAACGATTGGAATGGGTATACAAAATGGATAGAAATAGGAGGCGAATGAGATGGTTGATTTTCACTTTCATGTGGAGGAAGGTCCTTACACATTTCGTTGGTTAGAGCGAACAGCAAAAGCTCTGCAAGTAGAGAAAGGGACGACGAAGGAATCGTTTGAACGAGCGATGGAAGCATTGCGCCTACGTCTTGAACAAGGGTGCTATAGTGAACAGTGGCTCAATCGTTATTTAAAAGTAGCGAAAGAGAGAGGATTGACAGAAGTAGGAATCGTCGATCATCTATATCGCTTTCGAGAGATGCGTTCTTATTTTGAGAACGTTTTGGATCTCACATCACCCTTCCTCGGTTCGATGCAAAAAACGTGGCTTCATAGTGTGATGAGTGAGTCGATTGAACAATACATAGAAGGTGTTCGACGAGTTCAAGCAAAATGGGAAAAAGAAGGGGTCACTTTACGGTTAGGGATTGAAGCAGATTATTTTCCGGAACAAGAAGAAGAGTTGCGTCAGTTTTTAAAGCGATATCCTTTTGATTTTGTTATCGGTTCTATTCATTTTTGGCGTGGTTGGGGATTTGATAATCCAGAAACGCAAGGACGCTTTGAAACTCTTGATTTATCGGTCGTTTACGATGAAGTCGCAACGACGATTGAACAAGCAGCTAGAAGTGAATTATTTTCTTTTATTGCGCACGTCGATAATTTAAAAGTATTCGGTCATCGTCCACAATCTTCTATATTACACTCATTTTATGAGCGTGTTGCGCAAGTTTTGGCACAACATGATGTAGCGAGTGAATGGAATGCTGGGCTTTATTACCGCTATCCCGTCCGTGAAGCGTGCCCGAGTGATGCGTTGTTAGACTATTTTGCTCGTTATGAAGTGCCGTTAACTTTATCGTCTGATGCGCATTTTCCTGATGATCTCGGCCGTCATGTCGAAGATGGGAAGCGCGCTTTACAGCGAGCGGGATATTCGAGTGTTGCGACCTTTGCAGAAGGAAAACGTATTATGAAAAATATTTAAAGCGAAAGGTTTGAATTCAAGGTATGTGGGTATCATAATGAAAATATGATTTTCATTTGAGAGGGGTTATGTACATGACAAAAGAAAAATATAAAGCGTATGAAACGGATGAAATTGAAGTTCGTTTTTATGCAGGACGTTGTGAACATGCTGCGGAATGTGTGAAAGGATTACCCGCTGTTTTTAATGTAGACAATCGTCCTTGGATTCAGCCAGAACGAGCAAGTGCAGATGAAGTGGCAGAAGTGATTGAACGTTGTCCGAGCGGTGCTTTACAATACACGCGTAAATAATGGACAAAATTAAGAAGAAGGGGTGTTGGAATGGTAGAGATTAAAGAAGGGAAACAGCGCTTTTATGTGGGAGATTCTGAATCGGACAATATAGCGGAAATTCATTACGTTCCGACAGGAAAAGATCGCATCATTGTCGATCACACTTTCGTATCGGATGAGTTGAGAGGGCAAGGCGT
The DNA here is from genome assembly GCF_015351395.1 of Savagea serpentis. Classification (GTDB taxonomy): domain Bacteria; phylum Bacillota; class Bacilli; order Bacillales_A; family Planococcaceae; genus Savagea; species Savagea serpentis. Next base: position 118,778 of record NZ_JADKPV010000006.1, on the reverse strand, counting down.
TGGAGAATTGCTAGTCGAACGCATCGTGCACTATGCGCGTGAAACGAATAAAAAAATTATTCCGCTCTGTCCGTTCGCCAAACAACAAATTGATGCGAACCCAGATTATCACGATATTTTATAAAGAAACCTGTGCGAAAATTAAAGTGTACCCTTTGTAAAGGACATTTTTAAAAAGACTCTAGGGAATTAAGCAACTTGAAGAAGATGATGACTGTATTGTGCAGGCGTCATCTTTTTTAAGTTTCATTGACCACGATAAAGAGTGTAATAAATCAGATAGCTCTTCATCTCTCTTTTTACCTCTTCTAATGTTTTACACGACTTAAAGTCCGTTTCATCTTTAAAATACTCAAAGAATGATTCTTGAGGGGCATTGTCCCAACAGTTACCACGGCGGGACATTGACTGACCTAGCCACATTTCCTTCACCTTCTTTTGAAGAGGGGGGCTAGTATTGTCAAATCCTTGATTGAAGTGAATGAATGCATCCCCGGCTAATTTCATCTTACTGCTTTTTAATTTCTTTAATGTATTTAATGCAATATCTAGGGTGATTTTATCAGATGTTTCATAGGCTAAAATTTCATCGGTTTCAGCATCTTTTATAGTGGATAAGTAGGCGCGCTTTCCTTTTCCATAACTCAAGTAGGTAAGGTCTGTTAATCATCCTTTTCTAGCGATTTCTTGTTTAAATTCACGGTTTCATAGGTTCGGTAATGTTCGATGTTTTTTCGCTGCTTTCGCTCGTGCTTGTTTATTACGTCGTGCTTCTTCTGAAAAATACCGACAATAACCTAAACTAGAGACACTAATTAATTCACAAAGATACCTCACCATTCGATTAAAACTGTATTTTTCAATGACGAACTGAAATTTCTGTTCCGCCGTTAGTTTTTCTTTATCAACAACTTTTCTGCTAGATTGATCTATGGTTGTAATCGTAGACCTCACCAAAAACTTTATTTAACCCCAGTTCCTGAAAAGCATAATCAGACAGAAAATTTAAAACAACTGAACCAAATCCTTTATTTTGATACTTATTTAGGAAAGCCAATCCAATCTTGGAATGTTTATTTTTGAGCGATAGTTCATATAGCATACACATACCTATTGGAGTATTATCGTAGTTAACAACAAAGAACTTGTAGCCGCTATTCTGAAAACTCTCTATGGTAGCTAGAACGTGTTTATCTGTTATCTCCATAGTTTCCTCGTCCAAAGAAAATGACTGGATTTTCGGGTCGTTGTATAGTTCTTTCAAAAACACTGAATCTTCTTCTGTGGCAAAATGTAAATCTAAACTTGAATTTATAATTAAACTACCATTCTTTAGCGAAAGAGCATTCATGTGATCACCTCTTTTCTAGGTAAGTTCTCCATTTTAGGCAGGTTTCTGATTGAACTTTTAGATAGCCAATAAATACCGACTAATACAAACATCAATGAACTAAACAACATAGTTTCACTGGATCCTATTAATTGTCCTAGGAACCCTCCGATAAGCGCTCCTAAAGGGGCTAATAAGGTTGATACACCAACCATGGATCCCATCACAACTCCTAATTTTTCAGTGGGTACACTGAGTTGGACCATTGTCTGGGATAAAACGTTTAAAATTCCAATAGGAACCCACCCTAAAAAAAATGTAAAAACAGAGATTATCTGCATAGTTAAACTAGGGTGAACCATTTGTGAAGTAGCTAACCAAGAAAGACCAATCAAAAAGATGGACGAAATATATATCTTGTTTAAAGTAAAACGATTGAGTTTAAACTTGCTGACTATAATGGAACCTATAAGTACACCTAAACCTGCAGCCCCCATTAAAAAACTATATTGGACTTCGGTGCTGGCGTATGATGGTAAGTTGGCATAGATACTCGTTGTAGCAAAATTGATGATTATAATTCCAATTAAAATTGGTAGCAAAATATCATCTTTCCATATTTTCATGCCTTCTGAAAAATCATTAAAATACATCTTTACACATTCTCTTTTTGTTAAATTACTCCTTTCGTTATCACTTTCTTTTTTGTTCACGGTTGCCACTTTCTGTGATAGAAATAGAAATAGGATAGAATTAATTAGGAACGCTAAACTATCGATATAGTAAACAAAGTAAACACCTACAAAAGTGATTAGAAATCCAGCAATCGCAGTAAATAAAGCATCACTTCCTTGGTACGCTATCGTGAATAATGAATTTGCTTTAATCAGTTCCTCTTTCTTTAAAATTTTTGGTAATAAACTTATTTGTCCTGGGTAAATAATTTGATTTACCAAAGTAATAATCGGCATGATAATTAAAATTTGGTATACTGCTAATTGATCAAGATGATATAAAACTGGAATAGTTAAAAGTAGAATCGATTGAATTAGTTGAGCAAGCACTAAATACCTCTTCATATTTATCCTGTCTAATAAAGGACTTAAAATCACTTGTACTATAGCCATGGATGAAGTTAAGAATAGTGCTAACCCTACATAAAGGGTAGAACCAGTTAGTTTAAACACTAATAGCATTGTAGCTATAACATATAAACTGTCTCCAAAGTTAGCAATAAGTCTTCCGATAAACAAAATATTAAAATCACGATTTTTAATCATCTATTCCACACACCTTCCCCTTTTTTTGCAAAACGAAATAATAAATCAAACCGTAATGTAAATTAATTTCGTTTTGTTTTATTTGACCGTTATGCAATTTTAAATACCTTTCATTTTGGAAGGTATTTAAACATAACTACTATTAAAATTCTTTGATGTATATATTGACTTTTTTCGTATTTTTCTTCTCTTCTTTTTCACTGTATTTTTCAATCACATCATATATATCTTTTTTAAAAGATGATATTTTTTCTTTTTTTATTAAGATTTCTTTAAACTCATTAAAAAAAACATCACTAAATATATTAATGTCTGGCACAAAAACTTTTGCTACAGGTAAATAAAACTTTTGAACAATCCCATTCACAATATTTTGTTTGACTACTTCAATAAAGCCATGCTTCTCTAGTTCTTTTAAATGATAATGAACTTTTGATCGACTGACATTCATTTTCTCTGCTAACTCTTGACCGGACTGTGGAATCGTACCTAAACTTACTAAAATTTCAATTCTAAATGGGTCACTGATCACTTTTAGATCATCGATGTTTTCTATATAGAAAATATCTTTCATTAAATCCCTTCTTTCATAGTAATAATATATTTTAATTTTTCTTGTTGATTAATACTCTAGTACATTTTTTAAACTCCGTCAAATAATTTTTACCGATAAATAATAAAATTTCGTTTTATTTACTCAGACTGTGACTGCAAGCTATTGGGAGTTATAGATGTTCATTTGTTTACCTCCGAATGTGTCATTGTAAAAAACAGCACCTTGCTCTGTTGGCACTTCTACAGCTACTAAAAAAGAATTCGCGTTCTTTTCGGACAAGATATCTTCTACAACACAATCACTTAACATAAAAGCCTGATAACGAGGATGAGCCAAATCCTTCAATAAATTTTAGGTCCATTCCTTTTGATACTTGTAGCAAGTCTTGTGCGGACACCTGCTCTCCTCGTAAAACGGCTACATCATATGCTCGTTTCGCTCTTACATAATCGGGTATAGCTACTAATTGCTCTTTCTCATATTTCTTTGGTGGCTCACTTTTCAGTTGCGAAATACAGACCTAGAGACGCCAACTAATTCACAAACATACCTCACCATTCGATTTAAACTGTATTTTTCAATGACGAATTGGACAAGCTGAAATTTCTGTTCTTAGTCTGTAAATAATATTTTCGTCATTTTGATCAGCTCCGTTCGCAATTTCTTTCATTATAAATAAAAGTACCCCCTAAGAGAGACTTTTTAAAGTGTCTATCTTATAGGGTACTTTTATAAATTATCGCACAGGTTTTTTCATCGAAAGGTCATGTTCTTTTACATATTGCATCGCTTCTTTATTCACTTCACGTAAGTCGATGCCTTGTTTTTCAGCAGCGAATGCGCAGCCGCAATAACATTGACGGAAGACGTCGTACTCTTTACACATTTCAATCGAGCGTTGATAGCCGTTGCTTTTTTTGAAGTCGCTCGGTAAATAGCGCGGCGTATAATTTTGTTGAACACGAATGCCGAGCTCATTAATGAGCTGACTATTTTTGTTTTTCGATAAAGTAATCGCGCTACCGAAGTAATCGTAGCCCTCTCGTTCAGCAATTTCTGCTGAACGGTCGAGTCGCATATCGAAACAAGAAGCACAGCGTAAGCCACCTTCTGGCTCATCTGCCAATCCTTCTTCCTTCATTCTTTTAAAGAAGAGATCAGAGCGGTAGTCATCTTCTTTAAAGCCGACAGAATGGCCTGTTCGTTCATTGAATTGTTCGATGAACATCTTTTGTTCATTCGCTCGTCGCATGTATTCGCTTTTCGGGTGAATGTTAGAATTCGAGAAGAAAATCGTCACGTCTGCATGCTCAGCTAGAAATTCGAGCGAAGCTGTACTGCAAGGTGCACAACACGAATGGAGCAACACTTTCGGCTTGATTTGTTCTTTCTCCCAATCTTTTGTCATCCGACGCAACACTTTATCATAATTAATCTTTTGGTTTTTCATTTTACGAGTATACGTCTCTACATCGTGAACTTGCTTCATAATGATTCTCCTTTTTTCTTCATTATACACATAAAAAATGTCAGCGCGATGAAACTTTCCGTGAAATGGCTCGTACATAAGAAAAGAGCGATAGGAGTGATCGGAATGGAAAGAGAGCGTACAGAAGTGATGACGCGTGAAACGGAAGTTGTCGTCATTCATCAACAAGCCCAAATTGAAACGTTAGAACATGAAGTGCAATCATTGAGAAAAGAAGTTTCGGAACTTCAAAAAGATTTGGAGTTTCTTGATGGCTTTCAAGAGAAGTTCAATAAGAAGCGTGGGGAATTTGTCGTGGAACTCGTCGGAACAATCGGAGGACTTATCATTGCGGGAATTGTCATTGTCGGTATATTTTTCAATTAAATGGAAGCGTTCGATTGTCTCTCTACCTTCCTGTATACTAGACGAGATAATAGAAAGAGGTAGGGATTGGCATGAATGAACAGAAAGAGCGATTATTAATTGTAGACGGGATGGCGTTATTGTTCCGGTCGTACTTTGCGACGGCAGCGATGGGGAATTTTTTCCCGAATGAAGCGGGTGTGCCGACGAATGCGGTACAAGGATATTTACGTCACGTCATGACAGCGGAAAAATTATTTTCTCCTCAATATCTCGTCGTTTGTTGGGATATGGGAGCGAAGACGTTCCGTAATGATATTTATGAAGGCTATAAAGCGCATCGACCAGAGCCAGCGCCAGAACTCGTACCACAATTTGATATGACACGAGAAGCGTCGAAACAGATGGGTTACTACAATACAGGATTCGTCAATATCGAAGCGGACGATGTGATCGGCTCGATTGTCGAAAAATATAGCGAAACGTATGACATTACAATCGTCTCGGGAGATAAAGATTTATTCCAATTACTGCGCCCGAACGTGACGATCGCCATTGTAAAAAAAGGATATTCCGAATATGACTTATATACGGAAGAGCGATTTACCGAGGAATATGGATTTTCTCCCGAACAATATATCGATTATAAAGCATTTATCGGAGATAATGCGGACGGTTATCCAGGCGTGAAAGGAATCGGCCCGAAAACAGCGACGAAGCTCATTCAAACGTACGGTTCGATTGAAGGTGTACTAGCGAACCGAGAAGAGTTGACGAAAGGTGTTCAAACGAAGCTTTCAGCAGATGAAGAGATGTTGCACATATCGTATAAGCTCGCTGCAATCCATTGTGAAGTAGACATCGAGTTAAAAGAAGAAGAAATGCGTGTGCCAAAGTGGACGCCTCACATTGCGAAAGCCTTTCAAGAAGCAGGATATTCGCTCGTTTTACGCTACCGTGATTCTTTAATGAAATAGCATCAAACAACATCTTCGTAGCGTCTAACCTCTACAAAATGAAGATGTTGTTTTTTAAATTCGAAGAAGTAAAGTGATTTTGTCCATAGTGTATTTCTTTAATCTTTTCTACAATAAGGGTGTGAACAAAAGAAACCGACATTGCGTCGGTCTATTTTTTACATTCCATTGAGAATAATTATCATTGAGAATGTTGAGTAGACGAAGTGATGACGAGTGCAGACGTGCAATGTTCTTTGTTCTCATTAAAATGCAAACTAGGAGAGATTATGGATATGAAGAATTTTAAAGCTTTTCTTATGTTAACTGTTTTGGCCGTATTTTTAGTAGCGTGTTCCAATTCAGGTGATGACAAAAATAAAGAAACAGAAGAACCGAAAGATAAAGAAGATGCAACAGAAGAAGTGACAACAGTTGAAGTGAAAGATGCACACGGAACAGTGACAGTACCTGTTAATCCGAAGAAAGTGGTCGCATTAGATAACCGTACGTTTGAAACGTTAGCGGATTGGAATATTGAACTTGCAGCAGTACCAAAAGCAGTCATGCCAGCAGATTCACCATATGTAGCGGATGAAAAGGTAGTCGATATCGGAAATCACCGTGAACCGAAATTAGAAGAAATTGCAGCGGTTGATCCAGAACTCGTCATCGTTGGACAACGTTTCGGAAGTTATTACGAAGATATTAAAAAATTAGTACCGAATGCAGCAGTCATTGATTTAAGCTTCGACGTTTCAGAAGAAGCGGCAACACCAGGTGAAAACTTAGTGAACGGCTTAAAAGACGCAACGACAATGTTAGGAAAAATCTTCGACAAAAATGAAGAAGCAGAAAAATTAATCGCTGACTTCGACGAAACAATCGCATCGGCAAAAGAAGCGTATAACGGAGAAGATACAGTGATGGGCGTTATCGTTTCAGGTGGAGATATCGGTTTCTCAGCTCCGAGCCATGGCCGTGTATGGGGACCAATGTTTGACATTTTTGGTTGGGTACCCGCATTAGAAGTGAAAAATACATCAGCAGATCACCAAGGAGATGAAGTGTCTGTTGAAGCGATTGCGCAAAGTAATCCAGATTGGATCTTCGTTTTAGACCGCGATGCGGCAGTTCGCTCAATAGAAGACGCAGTACCTGCAAAAGATGTGATTGAAAATGCACCTGCTTTACAAAATACAAAAGCAATTAAAGAAAATCACGTATTATACGCACCAGCAGATACGTACACAAACGAATCACTACAAACATTTATGAAAATCTTCCAAAACATGGCGGATTCTTTAGGGAAGTAGTGTAAAGGAGTTAACGAATCGTGCGAAAACATGCGATCGCTGGAGCTGGGCAAGACGCCCAGCTCCATTATTCTAAACAGAGTAAAATATGGACGAAATCTTTTATACTAGCCATCTTTGTGGTTAGTATTTTGGCAGTCATTTCATTATTTACAGGCGTGTACGACATTCGGGGCCAAGAAGATGGTTGGGAGATGTTCTTTATTACACGAGTGCCACGTACGATCGCCTTAATTTTAACAGGTGCGGCGATGGCGATGGCAGGGCTCGTTATGCAACTCATTACCCAAAACCGCTTCGTTGAACCGACGACGACAGGAACGATTGAATGGGCGGGTCTTGGACTTTTACTCGTTTACTTACTTGTCCCTGCACCGAGTTTAGTACTTCGTATGTCTGGCGCTATTTTATTTTCCTTCATTGGAACAATGATTTTCTTTTTATTTTTACGACGCGTTCGTTTGCGCTCCTCTTTAATCGTTCCGATTATCGGTTTAATGTTAGGGGCAGTCATCTCGTCTGTGTCAACATTTTTAGGCTTGTTTTTCCAAATGTCGCAAGTTGTCGAGAACTGGTTCGTCGGTTCATTTACTTCTGTGCAAGTAGGACGTTATGAATATTTATGGATTATCGTCATCGTCACGATTTTAATTTTTATTTACGCGAACAAATTGACTTTAGCCGGTTTAGGAGAAGATATTTCAACAAGTTTAGGGGTAAATTACAACGGTTTGATTTTATTAGCGAATGCATTAATTGCGGTCGCTGTCGGAGTGGTTGCAGCAGTCATTGGGAATTTACCGTTTCTCGGGCTCATTGTGCCGAATATCGTGTCACTCTTTAGGGGCGATGATTTACGGACGAATTTACCGTGGGTGTGCGTCATCGGCATGGGAACGATCATGGTGTCTGACATTATTTCGCGAACGATTATTATGCCGTTTGAAGTGCCAGTTTCTTTAATTTTAGGAACGATGGGTGCTGTCGTCTTTATCGTCATTTTATTACGACAAAGAAAAACGAGGAGGGTATCATGAGTACAATGCCTTATTCAACGAAGCAAGAACATATCGCAATGCCTTCTGAAAAGCATGAGTCAAATCGTTCTGCGAAAGCGTTTCGCACGAAAAAAGATGCGAGACGCTATTGGATCATCTTAATTTCTTTGATTGCATTGGGTCTCACGGCGTCTTATGGTTTACTCGTTTATAATAATCCAGTCCCTGTCAGTTCACCCTCTTTTATCCCTGTCGTTATGAGAAGAGTGGATGCGTTAATCGCGATGTTAATTGCGGCAGTTTGTCATAGTTTAGCGACCGTATCGTTTCAATCGGTGACGAATAACCGCATCATTACACCGTCTTTACTTGGTTTCGAAGCGCTCTATTCGGTCATTCAAACGGGTACAATCTTTTTCTTCGGGGCAGGAGCGCTCATTAATTTCGTCGGAATCGGTTCTTATTTATTCCAAGTCGTGTTAATGGTATGTATGAGTTTAATTTTATACGGATGGCTTTTATCTGGAAAGTATGGCGATTTGCAATTAATGTTACTCGTCGGCATCATTATCGGAACGGGTTTAAGTTCAGTGTCGACATTCATGCGTAAATTGCTCGCACCGTCCGAGTTCGATTTATTGCAAGCGCGCTTACTCGGTTCAGTGAACAATGCCGATTCTTCGTATTTTCCCATCGTCATTCCGATCATTCTCGTCATTGCGATTTTGTTATTTTTCTTTGCGCGAAAATTAAATGTTTTATCGCTCGGACGTGATGTTGCGACGACGTTCGGGATGAATTATCAAGCGAGCATCATTTACATTCTCGTACTCGTTGCGGTACTCATGTCTATTTCAACATCGCTCATCGGACCTTTAACATTTTACGGATTTTTAGTGGCGACATTGAGTTATCAAGCCGCTCCGACATATGATCACCGTTACATATTCCCGATGGCTTTGGCACTTGCATTCGGTATTTTAACGAGCGCTTATTTTTTAATGTATCATGTCTTCGATTCACAAGCGGTCGTATCTGTCATCATTGAGTTATTCGGTGGGATTATCTTTTTAATTGTCGTATTAAGGAAGAGGTCACTATGATAAAACTTACAGAAGTTCAAAAACAATATACAGAAAAAGTGAAAATCGGTCCGTTAAATATCGAAATTCCGAAAGCGGGGTTCACTTCGTTAATCGGTCCGAACGGAGCGGGGAAGTCTACCACATTGATGATGATCGGTCGCTTATTGTCGATTGATGAAGGGCAAATTGCGGTCGCGCATATGGATATCGGCTCTTCAAAATCGAAAGACTTAGCGAAGATTATTACGATTTTGCGCCAAGAAAATCACTTCGTTACACGACTTAGTGTGCGTCAACTTGTCGGATTTGGTCGCTTCCCTTATTCGGATGGACGATTGACGCTAGAAGATGAAGCAATCATTTCGAAGTATATCGACTTTTTAGATTTAACGGAGTTAGAAAATCGTTATTTGGATGAGTTGTCAGGCGGACAAAGACAGCGTGCCTACGTTGCGATGGTCCTTTGCCAAGAGACGGAATATGTCTTATTAGATGAGCCGCTCAACAACTTAGATATTGCCCGTTCTGTACAAATGATGGAACATTTACGTGCGGCAGCAAAAGAATTCGGTCGCACGATTGTAACCGTTATGCATGATATTAATTTTGCAGCGAAATATTCAGATCGCATTTGTGCGATGAAAGACGGTCAAATTGCGGCTTATGGAACAGTAGAAGAAATTATGGACCCTGAAATTTTAACGTCCATTTTTGAAACAAAAATAGAAGTAATCGAAGGACCGTATGGACCGATTGCAATTTATTAATGAAACGTTAAAAATCCTCATCTGTTGGAAGTGTTGTTTTCCAAGATGAGGATTTTTTAAGGTTCATACACAATAGCTTCTTCAAGAATCGGTTCTATTGGATAGACGAGTTCGTTAATGAATAGTTCTTCTTTTTGACTGAAGATGATATACGGTTCTTCGATATAAAAAGGCGTAACATCTTTTTGCATATGAAGCTCATAATCCATATTTTTCACGACCGTATCTTGAAGAGGTGAGGCGTGCTGAAATTGTGTTTGAAATTGGTGAATCACCGCTTCGTCAACAATTTCATAAATCGTTTGATCATTTAAATCTTTAATGAAGTATTCAAGGTTGGAAGGCTTACTTTGACAGGCGGAAAGTAAAACAATGACCCCGAACGTCAGGAATAATCGAATGGAAATTTTAATCACTTCGTAACGTCGTCGAGAAATTGTGTTACTTGTTCAGGTGTTTTTGCTTTCGCGCTATGTAAGTGAGCGGTTTTTTCATTGTTGTTAAAAATGAGTAAGCTTGGAATGCCCATCACTTCATACTTTTGTGCGATTTCAGGGAGTACATCACGATTGACATCGTACCATGTATACATATTGTACTTTTCCATAATTGGATCGATGAAGTGATCCATACGCACACAATCTGGACACCAACCAGCTTGGAACTTAACAAGGACATTTTCACCTTGAATCACTTCATAAAATTGTTCTTCTGTTTCAATTGAAATCATAGTATTACCTCCTTCATTCTCTTCTATTCAGTATACAACGATAGTGAAGTGAGGAACAAGAAAATGGTTTTGAATAGTAGAAAATAGTTGCACAGTCGGAAGAAATCGTTTACACTGAATGCAGTAAAGGAACACCTTATATTTTTTTGGAATAAAAATGAATGATTGTTCATTCAAATTAAATAGAGGAGGTTGCAGTATTGACTTATCAAATGAAAAAAGTAGCAGTTATCGGTTCAGGGGTCATGGGAGCAAGTATCGCAGCACACTTAGCAAATGTCGGTCTACCCGTGCTTTTGCTTGATATTGTGCCATCGACATTAACAGACAAGGAAGAAGCGAAAGGACTTACACTACAGTCGCGCAAGGTGCGCAATCGACTTGCGTCGGAAGCAGTGCAACGCGCATTAAAACAAAAGCCAGCACCTTTCACAACGAAGCGTAATGCATCGTTAATTGAAGTAGGGAACATCGAGGATGATCTTGAAAAAATTAAAGATGTAGATTGGGTCATTGAAGTCGTCGTTGAGCGACTTGATATTAAAAAATCATTATATGAGAAAATTGAAAAGTATCGCCGTCCAGGAACGATTATTAGTTCGAATACTTCAGGTATTTCAATTGAAGCGATGGCAGAAGGTCGTTCGGACGACTTTAAAGAACATTTCTTAGGCACACACTTCTTTAACCCCCCTCGTTATTTGAAGTTGCTAGAAATTATTCCGACATCATCGACAGCACCAGAAGTCGTGAAATTTATGCACACATTTGGGGAAGACAGACTCGGAAAAGGTGTCGTCATTGCAAAAGATACGCCGAACTTTATCGGAAACCGTATCGGAACGTACGGCTTGCTCGTTACAGTAGATGAGATGGTAAAAGGTGGCTACTCGATTGGAGAGGTAGACTCGATTACAGGTCCTTTAATTGGACGTCCATCATCTGCAACATTCCGTACATTAGACGTTGTCGGTTTGGATGTATTTAACAATGTTGCGAAAAACGTTTACGACAAAACGACAGGAGACGAACAAAAAATGTTCGAAATTCCAGCGTTCATGACGAAAATGTTAGAAGAAGGACGACTCGGTGCGAAGACGAAAAAAGGATTTTACTTTAAAGATGGCAAAGAAATCAAACAATTAAATTTAGAAACATTTGAATATGAACCACGCGAAAAACTGAAAGCGCCTTCACTTGAACAGGCGAAGCAAGTGAGCCGCTCGAAACGTTTAGCTTTCTTACTGCAAGCGGATGATCGCGCAGGACAATTTTTGTGGAGAAGTTTAATGCCGACATTGCTTTACGCGGCGGAGTTACATGGTGAAATTGCAGACGATATCGTATCGATTGACCAAGCGATGAAATGGGGATTCGGATGGGACCTCGGACCGTTTGAAATGTGGGATGCAATCGGTGTAGAGCAATCAGTAGAACGTTTGCGCAATGAAGGATACGAAATCCCAACATTCGTTCAAAACTTACTCGATAAAAATGAGCCGAAATTTTATAAAGAAATCGACGGCGATACGTATTACTTCAACGGAGACGGATTTACGAAACAACAAGTGAATCCGAAAGAAATTAAAATCCAAAAATTGAAAAAGCAAAACGGTACAATTTTAAGTAATAGCGGAGCAAGTTTAATCGATATCGGTGACGGTGTCGCATTGCTTGAGTTCCATTCGAAATCAAATGCGATCGGCTTAGATATTTTGCAAATGATTCAAAAGTCGGTTGAAGAGGTAGAGAAAAATTATAAAGGACTCGTCATCGGAAACGAAGGGAAAAACTTCTGTGTCGGAGCGAACTTAGCCCTCATCTTAATGGAAGCGCAAGATGATAACTTATTCGAGCTCGACTACACAGTGAAAATGTTCCAAGAAACGATGATGAAAATTAAATATTCAAGCCGTCCAGTCGTCGCAGCACCACATGGCATGACACTCGGTGGAGGAACGGAAGTATGCTTACCGACAGCGCATATTCAAGCGTCGATGGAAACGTATATGGGCCTCGTTGAAGTCGGTGTCGGATTGCTCCCAGGTGGAGGCGGTAACTACGGTTTACTTTATCAACATATGCAAGGATTGCCGAACGGCGTGCCGGTCGACATCCAGTTTATCGCGAACAAAGTTTTCGAAACAATCGCGACAGCGAAAGTATCGACATCAGCAGAAGAAGCGCGTGAGTTGAACTTCTTACGTCCTTCAGACGGCATTAGCGTAAACGCAGATCACCGTTTCTACGACGCGAAAATGGCAGCTCTCGATTTATACGAGCGTGGCTACACAGCGCCAAAACGCGAAAAAATTGCGGTGACAGGTGCATCAGGTTATGCAGCGCTCGTGCTCGGAGCAGAAGCGATGAAATTATCAGGCTATATTAGCGAACATGATATGACGATTGCGAAACATATTGCGAAAGTACTTTCAGGTGGCGATTTACCATTCGGTACGAAAGTGGATCCACAATATTTACTCGATTTAGAACGTCAATCATTTTTACAGTTATTACAACAACCGAAAACATTACAACGCATGCAACATATGCTTTTAAAAGGAAAGCCATTACGCAACTAAGATAGGAGGAGACAATATGCGTGAAGCAGTAATTGTAGCAGGATCACGAACGCCAGTAGGAAAAGCAGGGCGCGGTTCATTAGCGACGGTTCGTCCAGATGACTTAGGCGCAATCACAGTGAAAGAAACATTAAAACGCGCGAACGGATACGATGGACCGATTGATGACTTAATTTTTGGGTGTGCGATGCCAGAAGCAGAACAAGGGTTAAATATGGCACGTCAAATCGGAGCGCTTGCTGGATTGCCAGATACAGTACCAGCAATTACGATCAACCGATTTTGTTCTTCAGGTCTTCAGTCGATCGCTTATGCGGCAGAGCGAATTATGCTCGGTCATGCGAAAGCGATCATCGCAGGTGGTGCGGAGTCGATGAGTATGATTCCGATGACGGGTCATACGATTCGTCCGAATAAGACGCTCGTCGAACATGCGCCAGAATATTATATGGGAATGGGTCATACAGCAGAACAAGTCGCTGTGAAATATGGCATTAGCCGTGAAGATCAAGACGCATTCGCTGTCGAGTCGCATAAACGTGCGTATGCTGCGATTCAAGCAGGAAAATATGATGACGAAATTGTACCAGTTGATGTGCATCACCGTTTTGTCAATGACAAAAATGAATGGGAAGAGCGTGTCGTGCCATTTAAAATGGACGAAGGCGTACGCCCAGGAACGACGACGGAAATTTTAGCGAAATTGCGTCCTGCATTCTCTATGACAGGTACGGTAACAGCAGGTAACGCCTCACAAACATCGGACGGAGCAGGGAGTGTGCTCGTCATGGACCGCGAATATGCAGAATCACTCGGTTTAACACCAATTGCGAAATTTAGAAGTTTCGCAGTAGGAGGCGTTCCACCAGAAGTGATGGGAATCGGTCCGATTGTAGCGGTTCCGAAAGCGTTAGAACTCGCAGGATTAACGAAAGATGATATCGACATTTGGGAATTGAACGAAGCATTCGCTTCCCAATCACTTGAAGTGATTCGTCATCTCGATTTAGATACAGATAAAGTGAACGTCAACGGTGGAGCGATCGCACTCGGTCACCCACTCGGTGCAACGGGAACTATTTTAACAGTGAAAATGATGAATGAATTGAAACGCAGAGGCGCGCAGTTTGGTGTCGTCACGATGTGTATCGGTGGCGGAATGGGTGCAGCTGGCGTCTTCGAAATGTTATAAAAGGGAGGAAACAACAATGACAAAACTCGTAAAAGGTGGACAATTTTTAGTAGAGGAAACAGATTACAAAAGCGTATTTACGCCAGAGGACTTCTCTGACGAACAGAAAATGGTCGCGAGCACAGCGGAACAGTTTGCGATGAATGATGTATTACCACTCGTTGAAAAATTAGAAAATCACGAATTCGAACATTCAGTAAAATTACTGCGTCAAGCAGGAGAGTTAGGTTTACTTGGAGCGGACGTACCAGAAGCTTATGGCGGTTTTGAAATGGACAAAATTTCTTCAGCGCTCATCGCGGAAAAGTTTGCAGTCGTTGGCGGATTTTCCATCACACACGGAGCACACGTCGGAATCGGAACATTGCCGATCGTCCTGTTCGGTAACGAAGAGCAAAAGCAAAAATATTTACCGAATTCAGTAACAGGTGAAAAGATTTCTGCTTATGCGTTAACAGAGCCGAGCTCAGGATCTGACGCACTCGGTGCGAAAACGACAGCGAAATTAAATGAAGCTGGTACACACTACATCTTGAACGGTGAAAAGCAATGGATTACGAACGCAGGTTTCGCAGACGTATTTATCGTTTATGCGAAAATCGACGGGGAGCAATTTACAGCTTTCATTGTAGAGAAAGATTTCCCAGGCGTTTCAGTCGGTCCAGAAGAGAAGAAGATGGGCATTAAATCATCATCGACACGTACGCTCATTTTAGAAGATGCGGAAGTTCCAGTAGAAAACTTACTCGGTGAGATCGGCCGTGGACATATTATCGCGTTCAACATTTTAAACATCGGTCGTTACAAATTAGGAGTAGGTACGCTCGGAAGCTCAAAACGCGCACTTCAATTATCAATCGAGTATGCGAACCAACGTAAACAATTCAATACACCACTTTCAAGCTTCAACTTAACGAAAGAAAAATTCGCGACATTAGCGAGCGAATTGTACGCAGCGGAAAGCTTGATTTATCGTACAGTCGGTTACTTCGACGAGCGTCAAGGTGCGCTTAGCCCAGAAGAACAAAAAGACGGAAAAGCAATCGCAGCAGCAATTGCAGAATATGCGATTGAATGTTCTATTAACAAAGTCGTCGGTTCAGAAGTGTTAGACCATATCGTAGACGAAGCGGTTCAAATTCACGGTGGATATGGATTCATGCAAGAGTACGAAGTGGAACGTATGTACCGCGACTCACGCATCAACCGTATTTTCGAAGGGACGAACGAAATTAACCGCATGATCGTGCCGGGCACATTCTTGAAAAAAGCGATGAAAGGTGAACTTCCATTGCTTCAAAAAGCGCAAAGCTTACAAGAAGAATTGCTCATGATGATGCCAGAAGCTCCAGGTAACGAGCCTTTAGCACAAGAAGCAGCAATTGCAGAAAATGCGAAAAAGCTCGGTATTTTAGCAGCAGGTCTCGCAGCGCAAACGTACGGTAAAAAATTAGACGCAGAACAAGAAATTCTCGTCAACATCGCAAACATTGCAAACGATGTATTCGCGATTGACTCAGCAGTTGCACGTACGTTAAAAGCAATCGACCGCGACGGAGAAGAAACAGCGAAACAAAAAGTGTTATACACAGAAATTTTCGCACAAGAAGCGTTAGCGCGCATTGAAGCGGAAGCGAAAGAAATCGTTGTCGCATCAACAGATGGTGATAACCGTCGTATGATGTTATCAGCATTACGCAAATTAACACGTTTCGAGCCACATAACCTCATCGCGAAAAAACGCGAAGCGGCAGCTCGTTTAATTGAAGCGGAAAAATATATCGTATAATTTAGACGGTCATTTGAAAAAGTGTTGCTCTCGGGCAGCACTTTTTTCATGCAATCATTTCACTTTCTGTTACAATAATCGTAAATGAAGGGAGAGGTTTATGTGAATATTACATTTTATACATATCCACGTTGTACGACATGTCGGAAAGCGAAGAAATGGTTAGAAGAGGCAGGGCATACGGTTGAAGAGGTGCACCTCGTCGATGCGACACCATCTGCTGAAACATTGAAAACATTGCTAGACCGTTCTCAATTAGATATTAAAAAGTTTTTCAATACGAGCGGAAAAGTGTATCGCGAACTCGGTTTGAAAGATCGTTTAGCAGACATGTCAGAAGAAGAAAAGTTAGCGCTTCTTTCATCGAATGGCATGCTCATTAAACGTCCGATTACAACAGATGGCGAGCATGTGACGGTAGGCTTTAAAGAAGCGGAGTTTGAAAACGTTTGGAAGGCGTAGTCGTCGCTTGTAATTTGAAATTTACTATGTCACACTTACGTAAAGTATAAAGATTATTTCATGGAGGGAATAAGATGACAACACCAACACAATACGTTTATTCAAAAGAGCACGTTTGGGTGAAAGAAGAGAACGGACAATCTCGCCTCGGGATTACACAGTTTGCACAATCTGAATTAGGCGACATCGTTTTCGTTGAATTACCAGAAGTCGGCGAAACGATTCAAACGGGCGATCCGTTCGGCAGCTTAGAATCTGTAAAAACCGTATCTGAGTTATATGCACCGATCAGCGGGAAAGTCGTCGAAGTGAATGAAGAGCTAGACGATAGCCCAGAATATGTGAATGAATCACCCTATGAGCAAGCGTGGATGATTATCGTCGAACCGACAGATCGAACAGAAATAGAGTCATTAATGTCCGCAACAGAATATGACAAAATGACGAGCGGAGAGTAAAATAGTGTCGCATGTAGAATTCTACATGCGATATTTTTTATAGGAGGGGTGAGAAGATGGAGGGTGCGATTTTATTCGTAGAAGGTCGCTCCGATCGTTTAGCGATTCACCACGTTTATCCACATGTTGAAATCATTTGTACGAATGGGACGATGAGTGAATATGATTTGGAACAACTCGTTGAACCTTATGAAGAGGAGACGTTATATACATTTTTTGATCGGGATGCGAGTGGAGACCGCTTGAGAGCACAATTTGATGCGTTATTTATCAATGCGACTCACTTACACGTGCCACCACCAATCATCGAAGTTGCAGAAATACCCCCGCTTGTACTAAGCTCAATCATGAAGACGACGTTTAAAAAGAAAGAAGGATTGTAAATGGAGTCATGGACATTGGAAGATTTTCAGCGTTCTTTAGAGCATGATGAAAAATCCGCATTTTATTTACACGCCAAAATGTGTGGGACGTGTCAAGTTGCATCGAAAATGCTTACCATTGCTGAGCAAGTTGTGCCAAATATTCCAATTGGAGAAGCGGATTTAAACTACGTAGAGCAAATCGCGTACGATTATGAAATTGAAAGCGTCCCTTGTTTGCTCATTCAAAAGAATGGTGAGATTACACATAAAATATATGCCTTTCAATCCGTTCCGCATCTAGTAGAAAAGTTGACGGAGTAATTTCGCATGCACATCATGCCTAATGATAAGTACTGATTATCATTTAAAGAAAATCAATTGATAATTCTAATGTAGCAAGAAACATGAAAACACTGAATTGTCAATGGTTTAAAGAGTTTTTGGTCATTGAGAAAAGGCGATTCTCAATGATTTGCAACTACTACTCAAATGGGTTAAGATTAGAATGATACTAAAATAAGAATGAACGAAGACGTTCATCGTGATCATTATGGAGGTAATGAAATGGCGACACTAGAAATAAAAGACCTTCACGTGGCTATTGAAGGGAAAGAAATTTTAAAGGGTGTTAACTTAAGCATTAACACGAACGAAATTCACGCAATCATGGGCCCAAACGGTACAGGTAAATCAACGCTTGCATCGGCAATTATGGGTCATCCAAAATATGAAGTAACATCAGGTACAATCAAATTAGACGGAGAAGACGTTCTCGAAATGGAAGTGGATGAGCGCGCGAAAGCAGGTCTCTTCCTCGCAATGCAATATCCTAGCGAAATCGCAGGGGTAACGAACGCGGACTTCTTACGTTCAGCAATTAATGCACGTCGTGACGAAGGGAACGAAATTTCACTTATGAAATTTATCCGCGAACTCGACGCAACGATGGAATTGTTAGAAATGGATGAGCAAATGGCGACACGCTATTTAAACGAAGGATTCTCAGGCGGAGAGAAAAAGCGTAACGAGATTCTTCAAATGATGATGATTAAACCAACATTCGCAATTTTAGATGAGATTGACTCAGGTCTTGACATCGACGCATTGAAAATTGTTTCAAAAGGCATTAACAAAATGCGCGGAGAAGGATTCGGTGCATTGATGATCACTCACTACCAACGTTTATTAAACTATATCGAGCCAGACCACGTACACGTGATGATGCAAGGTAAAGTAGTGAAATCAGGCGGAGCAGACCTCGCTCAAAAATTAGAAGCAGAAGGATACGATTGGATTAAAGAAGAACTCGGTATTGAAGACGAGACAGTCGGCGAAGAAGCTTAAGAAAGGGGACGAATAAGGATGACGGTTGAAACGAAAATCAACATGACCGAGCAAGACGTCCGCGCTTTCTCAAAAGCAATGAACGAAGCAGATTGGATGGCGGACTTCCGTGCAGACGCATTGAATAAAGTTGAGCATGTTGCAATGCCAACACCAGATAAAACGAAAATCGATAAATGGAATTTTACACAATTCCCTAAACATACAGTCGAGAGTGCAACGTTTTCTTCATTAGAAGAGCTCGTCGGTGAAGCGAAAGAATTAGTAGACGTAGAGAAGCAACAAAATCTCTACATCCAACATAACAACACACCTGCTTACATTTCATTATCAGATGAATTAAAAGAACAAGGTGTTATTTTGACGGATATTTTCACAGCGACACGTGAACATGCAGATCTCGTTCAAAAATATTATATGACAGAAGCAGTGAAAGTGAATGAACACCGTTTAACGACATTGCACGCTGCATTAATGAACGGTGGCGTATTCCTTTACGTACCACGTAACGTTGAGATTACAGAGCCGATTCAAGTATTGTATTTACATGACGATGCGGAAGCGAGCCTCTTTAACCATACATTGATTGTTGCAGAAGAAAGCAGTTCTGTCACATACGTGGAGAACTACTTATCAACGGTAGAAGAAGCGAAAGGTTTAGCAAATATCGTTTCTGAAGTAGTAGCAAAAGACAACGCAAAAGTTGTTTTCGGAGCGGTAGATGTTTTAGCTGAAGGATTCACAACATATGTGACACGTCGCGGGGTAACAGGCCGCGATGCACGTATCGAATGGGCACTTGGCTTAATGAACGATTCAGATACAATCGCAGAAAACATTACACACTTAGTAGGGGATAACTCTTCAAGTGACTTCAAAATGGTCACAATCGGTCGTGGAAGTCAAAAGCAAAACTTTACGACAGATATCGTACACATCGGTTTAGATACGGATGCATTCATTTTGAAACACGGTGTAATGAAAGACGCGACAACATCAATCTTTAACGGAATTGGACGTATTTTAAAAGGTGCAACACGCGCAAACGCTGTACAAGAATCACGCGTACTCATGTTGAGCGAAAAAGCACGAGGAGATGCGAACCCGATTTTATTAATCGATGAAGACGATGTTACAGCAGGTCACGCAGCATCTGTCGGTCGTGTAGACCCGATGCAACTTTACTATTTAATGAGCCGCGGGATTTCACAAGAAGAAGCAGAACGCCTCGTCATTCACGGTTTCTTAGAGCCGGTTGTAAGCAAACTTCCAATCGAAGGAGTTAAGAAACAGTTGACGGAGGTTATCGAAAGGAAAGTGCGCTAATGTTAACAAACAAAATTCGCGAACAATTTCCCATTTTAAAAGAAGAAGTGAACGGCAAACCAGTCGTTTATTTAGATAGTGCAGCGACAAGTCAAAAACCACAAGCTGTCATCGAAGCAGTGAGTCATTACTACGAAACATCGAATGCAAACGTTCACCGCGGTGTACACACACTCGGTAACTTAGCGACAGACGCATATGAAGGAGCGCGCGATAAAGTGCGCGCCTTCATCAATGCGAATGAAGCAGCGGAGATTATTTTCACACGTGGTACGACGACTTCTTTAAACCTCGTCGCTCAAAGTTACGGCATGATGAATGTAGAAGAAGGCGATGAAATTGTCATCAGCTACATGGAACACCATTCCAACATCATTCCGTGGCAACAAGTCGCAAAAGCGAAAAAAGCGACATTGAAATATATCGAGTTAACAGAAGATGGCGAGATTACGCTAGATGCAGTAAAAGCTCAAGTGACAGATAAAACGAAAATCGTTTCCGTCGCTTATGCATCGAACGTGCTCGGTACGATCAATCCAGTAAAAGAGATTGCTGAAATTGCACACGCACATGGCGCCGTGATGGTCGTCGATGCAGCGCAAGCAGCTCCTCACTTGAAAATTGACGTACAAAACATCAACTGTGATTTCCTCGCATTTTCTGGTCACAAAATGTGTGCACCGACAGGAATTGGGGTATTGTACGGGAAACGCGCATTGCTCGACGCGATGGAACCGGTTGAATTTGGTGGCGAGATGATTGATTTCGTCGGGCTACACGATTCAACGTGGAAAGAGCTTCCTTGGAAGTTTGAAGGAGGCACGCCGATCATTGCAGGAGCGGTCGGTTTAGGTGCAGCGATCGATTATTTAGAAGAAATCGGTCTCGACAATATCGCGCGTCATGAACAAGAGCTTGTCGCTTATGCGATTGAACGTATGCAACAGATTGAAGGAATCCAATTGTACGGTCCACTCGACCCAGCGCGTCGTGCGGGACTCATTACATTTAACCTTCAAGAAGTGCATCCACATGACTTAGCGACAGTACTCGATATGAATGGTATCGCGATTCGAGCGGGTCACCACTGTGCGCAGCCATTGATGAAATGGTTGGAGCAGTCGGCGACA
This sequence comes from Savagea serpentis, assembly GCF_015351395.1. Lineage (GTDB taxonomy): Bacteria > Bacillota > Bacilli > Bacillales_A > Planococcaceae > Savagea > Savagea serpentis. Next base: position 97,278 of record NZ_JADKPV010000006.1, on the reverse strand, counting down.
GCACGTGCAAGTTTTTACTTGTACAATACGAAAGAAGATATTGATCAATTCGTTGAAGGACTCAAGATGGCAAAGGAGTATTTCGGATGAGTATGAATAATAAACTCGATCAACTATATCGCTCGGTTATTATGGATCATTATAAGAGCCCACGCAATAAAGGGATACTCGAGGATAACAATATTACAGTAGACATGAATAACCCGACGTGTGGAGATGTCATCCATTTAACACTTCAAGTAGAAGACGGTGTCGTAAAAGATGCTCGCTTCGAAGGAGAAGGATGTTCGATTTCGATGTCGTCAGCATCGATGATGACACAACTCGTCAAAGGCAAAACAGTCGAAGAAGCATTGCACTATGCAGACAATTTTTCGAAAATGATGCTCGGGGAAGATGTGGACGATGACGTAGATTTTGATGACGCTGAAGCTCTATCAGGAGTTGCGAAGTTCCCAGCTCGCATTAAATGCGCAACACTCGCATGGAAGGCGATGGAACAAGGCGTTCAACAAAAATAAGAACGGAGGAATAACAATGGTTAAAAAGATGCCAGATGTTGGCGATTATAAATATGGTTTCCATGACAAAGACGTTTCGGTGTTCCGTTCAGAACGTGGCTTAACGCGTGAAATTGTAGAAGAAATTTCAAGCATGAAAGAAGAGCCAGAATGGATGTTAGAATATCGTTTGAAATCACTCGATATTTTCTATTCAAAGCCGATGCCACAATGGGGCGGAGACTTAAATGAATTAAACTTCGACGAAATTACGTACTACGTAAAACCGTCAGAAGCGACAGAGCGTTCATGGGATGAAGTTCCTGAAGAAATTAAACGTACGTTTGATAAATTAGGAATTCCTGAAGCGGAACAGAAGTATCTTGCAGGGGTTTCGGCTCAGTATGAATCTGAAGTTGTTTACCACAACATGAAGGAAGATTTAGAAGATCTCGGAATCGTCTTCAAAGATACAGACTCTGCATTGAAAGAAAATGAAGAATTATTCCGTGAACATTGGGGGAAAGTCATCCCGAATACGGACAACAAGTTCGCTGCGTTAAACTCAGCAGTTTGGTCAGGTGGTTCATTCATTTACGTACCACCAGGTGTTAAAGTAGATACACCACTTCAAGCATATTTCCGTATTAACTCGGAAAATATGGGACAGTTCGAGCGTACGCTCATCATCGTAGACGAAGGCGCAAGCGTTCACTACGTAGAAGGATGTACAGCACCTGTTTACACGACGAACTCACTTCACTCAGCAGTCGTTGAGATCATCGTGAAAAAAGACGCATACTGCCGTTACACGACAATTCAAAACTGGGCGAACAACGTTTACAACTTAGTAACGAAACGTACAGTCGTTGAAGCGAACGGAACGATGGAATGGGTCGATGGAAACATCGGATCGAAATTAACGATGAAATACCCAGCATGTATTTTAAAAGGCGAAGGCGCACGTGGTATGACACTTTCTATCGCATTAGCGGGAGAAGGACAGCACCAAGACGCTGGAGCGAAAATGATTCACCTCGCACCGAATACGTCATCAACGATCGTATCGAAATCAATCTCTCACCACGGTGGTAAAGTAACATACCGCGGAATTGTTGAATTCGGACGTCGTGCAGACGGCGCTCGTGCGAACATTGAATGTGATACGTTAATTATGGACGACAAATCGACATCAGATACGATTCCGTATAACGAAATTAAAAACGATAACATTTCACTCGAACACGAAGCGAAAGTTTCAAAAGTTTCGGAAGAGCAGCTCTTCTACTTAATGAGCCGTGGAATTTCAGAACTTGAAGCGACAGAAATGATCGTCATGGGCTTCATCGAGCCATTCACAAAAGAACTTCCAATGGAATACGCAGTCGAAATGAACCGCCTCATCAACTACGAGATGGAAGGTTCAATCGGTTAATCACTTAATACCCTTGTCACAACAACGTTTGTGACAAGGGTATTTTTATGGAAAAGTCTTCCGTGCCAACTCTAGACAGACTTGTGCCAAATAAACCACACTAAAACCTGCTAGTATCATCTTCATTTTCTTCCTCGGAATTTAAATATTTTGTGATTTTTTCGAGTTCATGGGATTCGTAAATAGGAGTAATATCTAAGTGTGTGTCTGCAGTAGTTTGAATCGTTCCATGACCGAGCCTTTTGCTAACAAATAATAAATCAGCTCCTGCTTCAAGTGATAAAACAGCATGTGTATGTCGAAATGCATGAGTTCCTTTATACTCAACACCTGCTTGTAGGCAATATTTTTGTAGCATCTCTCGAACAGTAGAAGGTGTCATATAATTCCCATTGTATGTTTGAAAAATAATTACATCGGGGTGCCGAACGAATTTATCGTGCTTCTGAATACAACGATTTTGGACCTTTTTGAACCAATGAAGCATTTCTACTGTAACTTCATCAATTTCGATATTTCGATAACTTGCAGGTGTCTTTAGAGACGTTAAATTTGCATTATTATTGTTATCTCTACTGGTTTGTTTGTTTATGTTGACTCGATTTCCTTGAATATCACTCCAACGTAAAGCAAGTGCTTCACTGATTCTCAAACCTGTACTAGACAAAAAGAAAACGAGGGCATAGTATGGTTTATATTCACTAAACCTTTGTGGACGATGCTCTCGTAAAAAATCTAATAAAGTATTTAATTCTTCTAAGTTGTAGTATTTTACATCTCTCTTAATGTTTCGGTATTCATCTGGTCTAGAAAAGTTAACACGAGCAGCAGGATTTTTGTCGAGTACGTCCATATAATGAATTGCATGATAAAATATGTCTCTCAATACTGCCATGTGTTTTAATCGTGTACCATAGCTATAATCCTCATTTCCTTCGTATGTGTTAATCCATTCAATGACATCATTTCGATTGATATTAAAAATTTTCCGATGTGCGAAATGTGGTTCGATATGTAACCTTTTTACAACTTCTAATTGTTCTAACGTGGAATCTTTAACTGTTCTCCTTTTATGATCGAACCAATTATCGATTACTTCTTGAAACCTCATATTACGATCAGTGAGCGTACGATTATAATATGCTTTTCGTTCTGCTTCAGAGGCTTTTAATTGAGCTTCTTTTTTTGTTTTAAATGTACCGATACTTTTTAATTTACCATCTACAAAAATTCGTGCTTGCCACTTACCACTAGGTAGTTTTCTAAAATTAGCCATGAGGTGTATCTCCCTTACAATATTTTCTCTCTTTATCTTTAGAAGCTTCCAATTGTGTAATGTTTGTTCGGCAAGATCTAACTCACGTGCAACCTCCGCAACTCTTTTCCCACTTTGAACTAACTGTACAGCCTCTAATTTAAATTCTTTATCGTAACTTTTTCGCTTTGTCATTGTAGACACTCCTAGTAAATTATTGAGATTATTATACTTCATAAACTCCCAATTTACTGTGTCCATTATTTAGACTAACATCAAGTGTGTTAATTTAATGTAAATATTCACCATTTAAAATTAAATTATGGTTATATATAGTAAGCTAAAGAGGGAATGGACTTTTTAAAAAAGGAGGAGGTTCTTTGAGAGAGTTTTTAAAATTGAATTTATTTGCACTAGGTTATGCTTGGTTGATAGTCATTCCTATAGAGTTGATGTTGAATACTCATCGAATACAACGGATATTAGATAAAGATCTTGATTTTGTTTCAAATAACATTTCATTATTGTCTATTATTTGGATTTTATTTGGTTCTGTTGTTTTGTATCTAGCATTGAGAAAATATTCATCTAACAAACTAACAGATTACTTCACAGGAGTAATGTGGTTGCCTTATTTTATCGGTTTAACTTATTTAACTACGAGACTATTTCCAATGAGCTACGAGGGAGATATACCTAGTCCAGGTACAGGATTCTTAATTCTATTTGCTTTATTCATGTATCCGTTTTATATTTTGATTTTTGTATATATGAATAGAAAAATAAAAAAAAGAGGGGAAAAGATATGAAAAAGATGATTATGGGTTTTGTTTTGTTCCTGATTTTATTAATTCCGATCGAGGTAGGAGCATATTCGGAAAAAAAATCAGAAATTGATACTGTTGAGAGTTTGCATGATTATATGAAGAAAGCTGATTTAATCATGAAAAGTTCAGATGGAACTATTCAAGTGATTAACGAATCTTCTTTAGAAAATATGGATGAATCATTAATAAAAGAATATTATAAAAGACTAAATCTTTTAAATGAACATATAAAAGAAGGTATTTTGAGTATCGATCAAAACTTAAATGTTGAGCCATTCACTGTTGAAGATATTGCCGAAAGAGTTTTTGAAGCAGATCAAAAATCGGTACACATTCAGCCTTATTCAAGAGCTGCAACCTTACATGTCAAAAGTCTAGTCGAATTAAACAGAAAAGAACTTGAAAATGTGATGAGAACACATGTGACTTTCAATCCGAATGGAGCTTATGCTTACACAGTAGGTTGGTGGGTCGGAAAAGTGAAAGTCAACGGAGATTGGGACTATAAAGTTAAAAGTGGGTATTCTCCTTGGAATAAAAAATTCACTATGCACCTATACAATGGAAGAGTTGAAGTACATGATAGTAAATGGTTAGGCAACTATAATTATGGCTATACAGGGCAATATTTATTTTCTCTTCCTACACTCTATGCAGGTGGGGATGCAGTATCTTATTTGCTTAATTGGAGACCAGATTCAGAAGAAACTAAACGTGTTATCGCTCGTGGATTTAATGATGCTAAAAAATATTATTGACTTTAAGTTCAATATCAGATGATTTTAAAGTATGGTGAAAGAATGCGAAAAGTTATATTTGTAAATAGATAGAAATGGTTTTATAGATAGTTGTGCCAACTTTATGCCAAGTCATGCTGATTTCTATTGATTTTACATGACGAATAAAATTTGAAAAACCAATATTAATCAGCATTTTGAATGCTATTAATTGCATTTGATTAATTGAAATCATCAACTACGAGATGGAAGGTTCAATCGGTTAATCACTTAATCCCCTTGTCACAATACTATTTGTGGCAAGGGTTTTTTGTGGAAAATGAGTACGTACATATTTGTGCTATAATCAAAGTCTTTTCGAGCCGCTTAAATTTCTTTACCTTTTAATTCTGCTTAATTCTGCGGAATTTAAATAACTTATGATTTTTTCTAATTTATGTGATTCACAAATAGGTGTGATATCTAAATAGGTATTAGCAGTGGTTTGAATTGTATGTCCTAGTCTCTTACTTACAAACAAAACTCTGCTCCACCTTCAAGGAATAAGGCGGCATGTGTATGCCTAAAAGCGTGTGTACCTTTATTTTCAACTCCTGCGTCTATACAATATTTTCTTAACGTTTTTCTTACAGTTGAAGGAGTCATAAAAATCTGTTTACAACACACGCAATTTTAATAGATCAATTACATTATGAAAGAGGAATGTTTAAAACAGAAGTCAACTATATAAAATGTGCTGATTTCGATACAGTAGGCCCCAGAGAAGCCTGTATGGTCATGAAGCAGTGGCTAGATAATGTGAATGATCGACTGGATGTTAAGGAAAGGTCTATTTTATTTTGTTCAGCAATCAGATTTTTGGTATATAGACGGAGGGAATGTGGGATGAGAAAGATCTTATTAAAGGCAGTAGCAATCATTGCCTTACTAACCATTGTTGGGTGTTCCAATTCAATTAATGAAAATGATGAAAATACTACTGATAGTGAAACACCTAGCTTCTATTTCACAGGAACAATCAAAGAAATTTATGATGGTACGGCTCTTGTCGATGGTACAAGGGGAAAAGTATTTGTTACCCTCACGGTAAATAATAATGAAGTATTTCACGTAGGGGATAAGGTAAGGGTGGGATATAATGGTACCATAATGGAATCAAATCCTGCACAAATTGAAACGCTTTCTGTTGAGCGAGTTGATGATTAGCCAATTAGACATGATATTTAATTGATGGTATGAGGGAATTTCGAACCTTTGTATCTAGTTTATAATTACAGGTGTTATTGTTCATTTCACCATTTTTATTTGATTTATGAAGAGTATGCACAAAAGAAATATAGTTTGGGACCGTTTTTAACTGAATGGGAAATGCTTACTCTCCAAAGTGGCGTAACAAAACCAATAAACTTACTGTTCGGAGGAATTAATTCATGAAACTTAGAAAAACCAAGAATTTTGTGGACTTAGAAATTGATTACGTTATAAAGTTAGGAGGCAGCTTAATAAGTGATATAGACCTAGCGAAGAATTTAGCTCAGTCACTTTCTGAAGTGGCAAAAGAATTTAGATTGGTCATTTTTCCTGGTGGCGGTCCAATCGATAATTATATCGAAAGTGTAGATAAACAGTTTACATTAAATAAAATAACTCATCATCAAGCCTGTGCTAGAGCGCAAAATCAAACTGGATTATTATTTGCTAACTTTAATTTAGATGTATTTGAAACGACCGATAATTTTGCTGGTGTCAAAGAAATTTTGGACAGAGGTAAAATTCCAGTGTTACTACCTTCAACTTTAATCTTCTTATTAGATCCTTTTGAAAAGAGTTGGAGCATTTCCTCTGACTCGATGGGTGCATATTTCTCATCCCTTTTAGAAGCTAACAAATTTATTATTTTAACAGATGTCGATGGCATTTATGACTCTGACCCTAAAAAATCTTCAACAGCCAAATTAATTCCTAAAGTTAGTGTGAATAGCTTATCAAGTGAAACTTCAGTTGATGAAACACTAAGTGAATTTTTATATAACGCACAAATGAATTGTTGGGTATTAAATGGTTATAAAAACAAAAACTTAATAGATTTTTTGCGCGGTAAAGAAAGCATCCACTCAGAAATAAATTATGAATAGTAATATGACGTTCAAATAAAAGATAATTCTGAGTTTTTTTAGTCTGGCCGTGTAATAGAATCCCTTTTGACCTTAATATATTTAAGACTGTTCAGGTTTCTTTTTTTGTTGTAGCGAGTTGTTAGATGTAACTATTTTGTCTGCTTGGAGTATAGTTGATTTAATTTTTTTGAAATCTTTCATGTGCCTAATTTGTGCCTAAATGAAATGTCTTTCTATGATTCTCCATGATAAATAGGTTCTTAGAAGTTCATATTCTATATATTTTACCAGTGTCTAGGATGCTCTGTTATTATTTGAAGCAAGAGTTTTTTCATTTGCATCAAGAAAGTAGAAAAAACTGTAGAATGGGACAGAATTTTGCTTTTCCTATGCTAAAATGAAATTTACATACTTCCATTTTAAAACGATAAATCGTATCGTATGGGAGATTGTACATTTTTTAGGAGTCACACAATCAAACATTTTAGCAAATAAAAAAATAGGGAGATGCGATATGAAAAATATTTTGATCGCTATGGGGGGAATGGCTCTCTTTTTGATTGCAGGGGGAGGCTTCATCAGTATGATCTTTACCTCATTAGTGGGTGGAGGCATCGAGCAAAGTTATATTTACCCGATCTACGGCGGACTTATTTTATTAACAGGTGTAGTTGTCGGAGCGGCGCAATTAGTCCGAGAAGAAATAAAGGACTTAAAAAAGTGGTTACAAGAAGAACAATTGAAACATAAGGAATAAGCCTATGTGATTGTTCGTACTGTATGATTCCATCTGTTTATTATGCATTGAATAATAACCATTGCGAAAATAGTTTCGCGCAAGTTCAATCGATACGTTGCTATGGAAGGCATCCAAAGCAACGTATTTTTTTATGAAACTTCTTTTAATTTTTAATAAATCAAAAAAATTTTAGTCAAAAGATGTGCATCAAAAAAGAAGTATAACTGTTATATATCAACGGGTAGACTATTTTTTAGGAAAGGAAATTTGTTTGGAGTATGTCCTTAGTGGGGTTGACAAAGAAAAATAACGTTTTAAACTTGACAACATACCAATTTAGAAAAGAGGAACCATATCGGAAAAGGGATGATGTCATGTTTTGGATCGCTTCAACGGCAATTATCGTACCACTTATTTGTTTAGTTTTTTTAAGAATGAATGCATTAAAAGGGATGAGTATTAGTTTACTTTTTGTTTTAGGTGCAGCTTACTATTGGAAAATGTCGATTACTGTCATTGGGGCTTCGATGATTCAAGGGGTATTTAAAGCATTTGCTATCATTTTTATTTTATTTGGTGCAACTGTACTATTACAGACGCTAGAAAAAACAGGGGCGATTCGATGGATTGAAAAAAGCTTCACTGCTATTTCATCGGATTTGAATATTTTGCTCATTTTAATCGCATTTTTATTCGGCTCTCTCATAGAAGGAGTCGCGGGATTTGGAACACCCGCAATTATCGCAGCTCCGATACTTGTAGCTGTAGGGTTTTCGCCTTTTGCTGCTGTCGTGTTAACTTTAATGGCGAATAAAGCGGCCGTTCCATTCGGTGCCGTCGGTGTTCCGACTTTTATCGGATTTAGTAATATAAAACAAGCAAATTGGGGAGCATTTCAAGAAATTTCGCAAGTATTATCGATTCTCGATTTTCTGAATATTGCTATTACTCCGCTATTACTTATTATTTTTTACCACGTATTATTTACGAAACAGTATGCGATGATTAAACGCTATGTCGTATTCAGTTTAATGGTCGGCATCAGTTATGGGGTATTCGGTTACGTTTATATTCATTATGTCGGCTTTGAGTTCGTCTCGATTTTAGCACCGATTACTGTTTTTATTTTCGCCATCGTATTCATTAAAAAAGGAGTGTTCGTACCAAAAGAAGCTGTACCAACGACGACTCTTTCATACAGCATGGTGTGTCGCAGTTGGTCAACGTATGCAATTGTCGTCGTTCTTTTGTTATTAACACGCACAGTAGCACCGGTTCAACAATTTTTACAGGAGAAAAAATATGTATGGGAAAATATTTTAGGGCAAGCGAATATTCACGCGGAAGTTGATATTTTCTATTCGCCCAGTCTCGTTTTAATCATCGCAGCTTTACTCGGAATTGTCGTGATGGGGCAATCGGTTCGTCACTTTAAAACATCGGTTTCCACTGCCTTTAAAAAAGTGTCCAGGCCGAGTCTCGTTTTAATCATTACGTTAATGTTCGTGCAATTATTTTCTAACTCCTCTATGAACATGATCGGTCAACTGAGCATGCCGGAACAAATTGCCTATACGTTGATGGATCATTTCGGAAGCGTATGGCTCATCATGGCACCGCTTCTCGGTTTGCTTGGAACGTTTATTACAGGAAGCGCAACTGTGTCGACATTAACGTTTGCGCCGATTCAAGAAGTAGCAGCTGGGCAGTTACAGTTACCGAAAAATCTTATTTTTGCAACGCAAATGGGGGGAGCAAGCGCAGGGACGATGTTGTCGATTAACAACATTATTAGTGCAACCGCGATGCTTGGGATGATTGGAAAAGAAGGAAGAGTGTTAACGAAAAATATATTGATGGCTTCGGCTTATGTTGTACTTACGATTGTGATGAATTACGTATTACTGTCATTTATGCCATGATAAAAAATAGAGAGCAGATTGGAACATATTCATTCCATCGGCTCTCTATTTTCATTTGCATTTTTATTTTTATTTAAAACCCTAATTTTTTACGTAAATGCGGGACATACGTTTGACTGACAGGAATTATAAATTGGTCGTTCATTTCAATTTGAAGTTTTGACGCCATATCTCGTGAAATTTCTTTAATGAAATGAACGTTAATAATATAAGAACGGTGCACTCTTAAAAAGTAACTCGGTAATAGATAGTCGAGTTCTTTTAATTTATACATACTTTGATACGTTTCTCCATTGGCGATGAACCATGTTTTCTTTTCGAAGCTTTCGAAATAAGCAATGTCGTGAAAAGCGATCGGGTACCAACAATCGTCGAGTCGACCTGTAATGAAGGTAATCGGTTCATTCATTTTTGTCGCATAAGCTACTGGTAAAACAATCACGACCGTAAAGCGCTCTTCGTGGAAAGAAATCGGGTAGCCAATTCCAAAATACGTTTCGCCAGTCGTTGGTGATTCAACGACTGATTGAACAATTTCATTTTTCTTCAATACTTCGCTAGCGATACTTCCTTCGAAAATTGGCATTCCTCGTTTCAATTGTAAATCGATCCGTCCAGAATAAAACTGTAAAAACTGTTGTTCATCGGTAATGGCGATAGAAGCTTCACTCGGAATCCATTCACTGAGCATCATAAGCAATTGTTCAATTGATTCATTCATTCCTCTTTATCCCCTTTCGATTATCTGTCTTACAACAGATTGTTTGAGTTATCTGAAAATAGACTATTTCATCTCATTTTACAACGTTCTGTCGGAAAATGAAGACAGAAATGAAATTCTGTTATAGATTAGTATACAAGAAACATAGCTGTTGTAAAACAGTTAACTTATTGAAAAATGATTTGGAGGGAAATGACATGACAAGTCGCGAAGAACAAATTCAACAATTACAACAAGAGTGGTCAACGAATCCTCGATGGGAAGGAATTGAACGTCCATACTCAGCAGAAGATGTCGTTCGTTTAAGAGGAAGTGTTCAAATTGAACATACACTTGCTCGCCGTGGGGCAGAAAGATTATATGAATCTTTACAAGAAGAAGATTTCATTAATGCGCTCGGAGCATTAACTGGAAACCAAGCGGTTCAGCAAGTAAAAGCAGGACTGAAAGCGATTTACTTAAGTGGTTGGCAAGTTGCAGCAGATGCGAACTTAGCGGGTCAAATGTACCCAGACCAAAGCTTATATCCAGCAGATAGTGTACCAGCGGTCGTTAAACGAATTAACCAAGCGTTCCAACGAGCGGATCAAATCGATCAAGCAGAAGGGCGAGAAGACGGCTTTGACTGGTTCGCTCCTATTGTAGCAGATATGGAAGCAGGGTTCGGAGGTCCGTTAAACGTGTTTGAACTGACGAAGTGGATGATTGAAGCAGGAGCAGCAGGCGTTCACTTAGAAGATCAGTTAGCGAGTGAGAAAAAATGCGGTCACTTAGGTGGAAAAGTATTAATTCCGACTCAAAATGCGATTCGTAATCTCGTTGCCGCAAGATTTGCAACAGATGTGATGGGTGTTCCGACAGTCATTGTCGCAAGAACAGACGCAAATGCGGCGGACATGGTGACGAGTGATGTCGATGAAAATGACCACCCGTTTATTACAGGAGAACGAACGTCGGAAGGATTTTTCCGTACGACAGCTGGCATCGATCAAGCGATTTCACGAGGACTCGCTTACGCACCATATGCGGATCTCATCTGGTGTGAGACAGCAACGCCAGATATCGATGAAGCACGAAAATTTGCTGAAGCGATTCATGCAAAATATCCGAATAAAATGCTCGCTTACAACTGTTCACCGTCGTTTAACTGGAAAGCAGCTCTATCTGACGAAGAAATTGAGAGCTTCCAACAAGATATCGCGAAAATGGGATATAAATTCCAATTCGTTACATTAGCAGGATTCCATGCGTTAAACCATAGCATGTTCGAACTTGCATACGAATATAAAGATCACGGAATGGCAGCATATTCAAAATTACAACAAGCGGAATTCGCAAGTGAAGAAAAAGGATACACGGCAACTCGTCACCAACGTGAAGTAGGAACAGGATACTTCGATGAAGTAACTCAAGTAATCAGCGGCGGCATGTCTTCAACAGTAGCGATGGCAGGATCGACAGAAGCAGAGCAGTTTTAATGGTCAAACAATATAATCGCCTTCTTGAAAGTGGAGGTGATTCACTACTATAAAAAAAGGATGATGAACTATGATGAATACAACTTACAAACACTCAGAGAAAATTTGTCAACAATGTGGCCAACCGATTCGTGAAGAAATTGAATCACTTCATACAGAATGTGAGCGTTGTGTTGGAAAGCATGAAGGTTAATATACATTGAAAGGCTACCCATCCACGCCCACATGATTCATTGACGGTGAGGGTGGGGGGTCTTTTCATTGATGGAAAGGAGAGGAGAATATGGAATATGTAGATCACGGTTCCATTCAGATTGAAAAAACGTTGTATCATTGGGTGAATGAGCATGTTTTACGAGGGTTACAAATGGACGCGCCAACATTTTGGACGGATTTTGAGAAGCTCATTACGGCATTCACACCGCGAAATCGTGCATTGCTTGAAAAAAGAGATGAGTTACAGCGCCAAATTTCATCGTGGCATGAAAAAAATGATTGGCGTGCGCAAAAAGAAGAGTATCGCCAATTTCTAAAAGACATCGGATACTTAGAAGAGCCGAAAAGTGCGGAGCCTGTCGAACCGCAAAATGTCGACGATGAAATTGCGAAACAAGCAGGATCACAACTTGTCGTGCCACTCGACAATGCACGTTACGCATTGAATGCAGCGAATGCGCGATGGGGAAGTTTATACGATGCATTGTACGGCTCTGACATTATTCCAGAAGAACCTGGATACGAACAAGGCGACAGCTACAACCCGAAGCGTGGCGAGAAAGTAATTGAGTTCGGAAAGAAGTTTCTCGATCAAATTGCACCGCTTCAAAAAGGAAGCCATGCGGATGCGGTTCACTATGAGGTTCAGTCTGGGACGTTAATCATCACATTAGCGAATGAAGAAAAAACGACTTTACAACGTGATGAACAGTTCGTCGGTTATTTAGGCCAAGACTCTTTAACGTCCGTTTTGTTAGAACATCATCAATTGCATGTCGAAGTGCAAATCGATCCGTCGCACCCTGTTGGAAAGACAGATCAGGCACATGTGAAAGATATCGTGATCGAAGCGGCACTTTCAACATTGATGGACTGTGAAGACTCTGTAACAGCGGTCGATGCTGAAGATAAACTTCACATTTATCAAAACTGGCTCGGTTTAATGCGTGGAGATTTAACGTCAACTTTTAAACGTGGAGATCGAACAGTTACGCGTCGTTTGCAAGAAGACAAAGTGTTCCTCGATCGTCACGGCAATGAAATGACGTTACCAGGACGTTCATTAATGTTCATTCGAAATGTCGGGCACTTTATGCAAAATAATGCCATTCTTTTAGAAGATGGAGAAGAAGTGTATGAAGGAATATTAGACGGTGTCATGACGTCATTAATTGCGAAGTATAGCATCGAAGGTCATACGTCGCATCTTAACTCGCGAAAAGGATCCATTTATATCGTGAAACCAAAAATGCATGGCTCAGAAGAAGTTGCATTTGCGAATGACTTGTTCAATGCGATTGAAGATTTGCTCGGATTAGAGCGTTACACGATTAAAATGGGCTTAATGGATGAAGAACGTAGAACGAGTATCAATTTACAAAATTGTATTCGTGAAATTCGCCACCGCGTCGTCTTCATTAATACAGGATTTTTAGATCGGACAGGCGATGAAATTCATACGTCGATGGAGGCAGGTCCGATGGTGAGAAAAAACGATATGAAGTCAACCGCTTGGTTAAAAGCGTATGAACAGTCTAACGTAGCGACAGGATTGCGTAACGGTTTGAAAGGAAAAGCGCAAATCGGAAAAGGAATGTGGGCGATGCCGAACGAAATGCAAGCGATGCTTGAACAAAAAATCGCTCATCCTCAATCAGGAGCGACGACGGCTTGGGTCCCTTCACCGACTGCAGCAACGATTCATGCGTTACATTACCACAAAGTGAATGTTGAAGAAGTCCAACGAACGATTGATACAGAGCGAGACTACGTCGATGACATGTTGACGATTCCGTTAGCAGAAGAAGCGAACTGGACGGAAGAAGAAATTATAGAAGAGCTCGAAAACAATGCCCAAAGTATTTTAGGTTATGTCGTTCGCTGGATTGACCAAGGTATCGGATGTTCGACAGTTCCCGATATTAACGATATCGGGTTAATGGAAGACCGTGCGACATTGCGCATTTCCAGTCAGCATATTGCGAACTGGCTCGCGCATCAAGTTTGTACGGAAGAACAAGTGCGTGAAGTGCTTGAACGTATGGCGCAAAAAGTGGACGAACAAAATCGCCACGATCCCCTTTACCGTCCGATGGCGCCAAACTACGATGATTCGGTCGCATTTTTAGCGGCACAAGATTTAATTTTGAAAGGAAAAGAACAACCAAATGGTTATACGGAAGCGATTTTGAAAAAATATCGACTCGAAGCGAAAAAACGCGCTATGTCGATGCACGCTTCTTAACCTCCCTACCACTCCCTAATCAAAAACATAATAGTAATAACCCCAAACGAAAGCTGTCCTATTCAATTCAAAGAATAGGACAGCTTTTTTATGGAGATTAGCAGAAAATTTTATGTGAGTTTTCTTGCGTATTCCCTTTTTATAATGGTACACTTTCCTCGTCTTTCAAAATAAAAAAGGAAGTGAATTCATGAGTGATCTTGAAAAAATAAAACTCGTGAAACCACCATTTCCCAAGCTACGATGTTTTTCTTTCTAACTTAATGAAAATCTAGGAGGATTTCTTTGAAGAAAAACATCGAAAATAAAACACCAAGCCTTTTATTATTAATTGTTTTAGTAGGCTTTCCACAAATTAGTGAAACTATATTTAGTCCGTCTTTACCTTCTATTGCTGCAACGTTCAACCGTTCGATGAGCGATGCACAATTGACGATGAGTGTATATTTTATCGCATTTGCGTTAGGTGTACTCTTCTTTGGACGATTATCGGATAAAGTAGGCCGACGTCGTGCAATGCTATATGGCGTCAGCTTATATTTTGTAGGAAATGTATTATGTTTAGTAGCTCATGAAATGTCGGTTTTACTTATTGCTCGTTTCATTCAAGCATTTGGCGCAAGCGTCGGTTCTGTCGTGACACAAACGATATTAAGAGAAAGTTTTTCGGGAATGAAACGTCACCAATTATTTGCGCAAATTTCAGCAGTAATGGCGTTTACACCTGCAATTGGTCCTTTTATTGGGGGATTTGCGAATCATTATTTTGGCGTAAAAATGGTGTTTATTGTGTTGATTGCAATGAGTATCTTTATTTTTTGTTATACTTTTGCGGGCTTACCTGAAACTGCACCGAAGGATAACAAATTAAAACCATTATGGCCACTTGCTCGGCGTATGGCGACAAATCGTCGTCTTTGGAAGTACAGTTTGTTAATCGGAGGAATGAATGGGATTTTATTCAGTTATTACACAGAAGCACCATTTCTATTTATCGAGTATTTCTCATTGACGAGTGCTCAATATGGGGGGGTAGGAATGGTTGTCGCTTGTGCTTCGGTCGCTGGCGCGATGTGCTCAAAACGGTGGGTCCAACATACTCGTCCAGAGTTGATTATTGTACGAGGAAGTGCAGTCCTCCTGAGTGGAGCGTTGTTAGCGATATTCGTCTATCTTTTGCCAGATGCTGTACAGATGATAGGGTTGCTTATGAGTATTTTCCTTTTATTATTTGGGGTAGGGATTGCTTTACCGAATTGTTTAAGTTTAGCTTTAGTCGATTTTCAAGCAGAAATCGGTTCAGCAAGTGCATTGTTTAGTTTGCATTATTATCTACTTGTCAGCGCGATTGTATATGGGATGAGTGTCGTGCATAACGGCACATTGCTTGCGATGCCTTTGTATATGGCATGGATCGGTAGTGTGATACTCGTGACGAGTCTCACTTTACTTCAACGAGAAGTCGCCATAAAATCATAACTAAAAAACCTTCTTTTTGAGTCACATTTTCAAAAAGAAGGTTTTTTTATATTTTGGAAAAAATAAGTTTAGTAGAAAAATTATTTGATTTATTTGATATGGGTCATTTTTTACTCATACCTTATCATATACTAAAGTTAGAAACAAAGTAAGGATATACAAATGAGGAGAGATAAACATGAAAGAAACTTTATTCGAACATCAATTAGAAAATTTAGGTCCAGAAAGAAACTTGGCAGATGCACAATATATTTTCGATGTCTTCCAAGCACACATCCGTTATAAAAATGCAATGAATGAGACAGGAGAACGCTATTCATTAGCATCTGTCAATGTCGTTGATCGCAACGCATTACAAAAAATGTGGGAAGAAGCACGTATTCCGAAAGAGCGTTATAGTCACAACAAGCCGTACGATTTCCCTTGGTCTAAAAATGCGAGAGCTCTTTTTGTTCAAGGAGGAGATTTAGCTCGTAAATTCCACTTAGAACATACGTTGGAATTGAAAACAATTAAAGATGAGGCGCTTCGCCGTATACAACTACCTTCTGGAGACGAACAAGCGATTCGT
Source organism: Savagea serpentis (assembly GCF_015351395.1). Lineage (GTDB taxonomy): Bacteria > Bacillota > Bacilli > Bacillales_A > Planococcaceae > Savagea > Savagea serpentis. Next base: position 81,036 of record NZ_JADKPV010000006.1, on the reverse strand, counting down.
AATGGAGAAGATATGTTAACATATTTAGAAAAAATCCATGAAGGTACAGCTTTTGTCGTGTTAACAGCGGAAGAACATAGTCGTCTGCCGAAGCGGGATGTTCTACAAAGTAAAGATGTTTGGGCATTTTATGAACAGCATGGCATTTTGAAAGAAGAGTGCATTTCATTGCGTGAAGCAGGACTCGTGTAAAACGAGTCTTTGCGATATAAAAAATAAAGAGGAGTGGGTACATATGATTCATAAAGCGATTCAATTTGCGACAGTTTGTCACCAAAATCAAACGAGAAAAGGGACGGATATTCCTTACATTTTGCACTGTTTAGAGGCGGGCGTCATCGCCTCTCACTTGACGAATGAAGCGGGTGTCGTCGATGAAGAAGTTGTCGCTGCAGCAATTTTGCACGATACGATGGAAGATGCGTTCGTCACGTACGAGACGCTCGTCGAACTATTTAACGAGAGAGTAGCGACACTCGTCCAGTCACAAAGTGAAGATAAATCCAAAACGTGGAAAGAGCGAAAAGAAGCGACGATTCAATTTTTAAAACAAAATGAATTACGAGCTGTTGAAATTGCGACACTGTCTGATAAATTATCGAATATGCGGGCGATCGCAAAAGAATATGCCGTGAGAGGAGAAGCGGTATGGGAAAAATTTAATGCGGGTAAACAAGAACAAAAATGGTATTACACTTCACTCGGACAAGCTTTTCAACATGTGACCGATACGCAAGAATACGTGGAATATATCACTTTAGTACAAGAGACATTTCGATAGGGAGGATGTTCATCATGAAAAGAGTGGAAGCGGAAGTAAACATTTATTTGACGAAACATATGACAATCGAGTTAGAAGATGGGGAAGACTTAGATGATAAAGTGTGGAGTATCGTTGTAAGTTGGGAAAGTCGAAATGATGAAAGGTACGAAAAATTGCTTTTAGGTGCGAGATTAGAAAGTGACGATACTGAAGAAATGAATTTAAAACAAAAAGTTCGGATGGCCATCAATCGATTTGACCCGTATGTTCTCATGCCAGGACATCCAGACGGTGCACCGCTTGATGAATATGATTGTTTATCAGATCGAATTTATCGAAAATTAACACCAGCCTATACGGTCGAACAAATTGGAGAACTGATCGGTCAAGAATTTAAAAGATCGTTTGAACAAGATTTTCCTTTATCGGAAACGATTCACGTAGCGCAATGGATTTATGAGTATATCCATGATTGATATACTGTCTGTATATGATCGTAAAGGCGGGAGATAACATGCATGAAGCAGGAAGAATATTAGTTTTAGACATTTTAGAAATTTTGCAAGAACATACGGATCAAAACAATCGTATAACACAAAAAGAGTTAATCAATCTACTAGTCGATCAATACGATTATAATGAGAATCTCTATAAGAAAAGAAAGACCGTGAGACGCCATCTTGAACATTTACTTCGTCACGAAGCAGAACATCCATTAAGGAAAGAACCGAAAGTGCTATACGGTCCGAAGAAAGAAAGTGGAGAAGATGAAGCGCAAGAAACAAATAAAAATAAAACGATGACAAACTTCGGATATGCGCATACTTTTCAACAGAAGGAACTTCGGTTACTCATCGACAGTTTATTGTTTTCTCCTCGTATCCCGAATGCGGAGCGCAAACAATTGATTGAAAAATTAGAAAGTCTTACGAGTAAACATTTTGAATCGAGCTTAGATTTAGTGAGAACAACAAATAAGCCTCAGCTTCTCGTTCAAGATTTGTTTAAGCATATTGAAAGTTTAGAAAAAGCGATGCAAGATAATAAAAAGGTATCGTTTCAATATGCGAACTATACAGTAGATCAGCACAATAAATTACAGTTGACGAACCGTCAAAACTCACGTGGAGAAGATCGAACGTATCTTATTAACCCATATGAACTAGTCGCAACTGACGGAAAGTATTATCTCATCTGCAATAACGACCCATTCGATAATGTCTCGCATTATCGTGTTGATCGTATGATGAATGTTGAGATTGTAAACGAGCGAAGGAAGCCGATGAGAAAAGTACGCGGGTTAGAAAATGGACTCGATTTATCCCGTCATATAGCAGAACATATTTACATGTTCGGTGGACAATCGACGACGGTTAGTTTACGCTTTAAAAAATACGTGTTAAATGAATTTATCGATTGGTTCGGAACGAATGACTTATATTTTTCGAATCAGACGGAAGATGAAGTGACGGTCACCGTGAAAGTGAACGAAACAGCGATGCGTAAATGGGCGCTGCAATATGCGCTTCATGTGACTGTCACTTCACCGAGATCATTAGTGGAAGATATTAAAGACGATTTGCGTCAAGCGATGGCTCGTTATGATTTATAAGAGCAATATGATGAGGAGGAGAGGGATATGTTATTTTTGAATGGGATACTCATTTTTTTAGCGATGATTGCGTTTAGTTTAGCCTACGCGCATCGATATAGAAAAGATGAATGGCTTTTCATCGGAATTAAAAAGGAGCATATTCGAGACATCTCTCAATATCATAAAGAACAAAGTCTTTTGAACGTATTACTTGGAATTGTGTTTTTACTCGTTCCCTTATCGATTGGTGCAGTCGAAAGGTGGTCTATTTCTCCTCAATGGTTATATGGTTGGTTCATCGTATTAGTGATTCTCATATTCTTGAATATCCGCAGTGTGCGGAATAATCGAAAAGAATATTGAAGTGGTTTAGTTTTTTAACCTTTTCCTATAGATTCTAAGGAAAGATTTTTATCATAGATTAAATTTAGGGTTTTCGAAAAATTGTACCATGCTGGTAAAATTTTGATATATTTAAAAATACGATAGGAGAAACATCAGGGGATATATGGGGAAATGAGGGGTGTACATGAAAGAGAACAATACTAAAATTGTCGAGCGACTTGAAAAACAATTGCGTACAAAGTCTAGAGAGCTTTTGCAATTAAATACGGAGGAAGAAACGTTACACTATTTAGTTGAATCATTTAAAGAAACGATTAATTGTGAATTTGTCGGTATCATATTAAAAAGTAATCAACATTATGAACCGCGTATTTGGGGTGGAGGCTACGAGGAAATCATTCATAGTTTTCCTTTACGAATGGAACAATGTTCAAAGTATCTAATGAAAACGAGCATGTACAAAAATGAATATGAGAGCGCTAAAACATGTGCGCTTCATGCAACGATGGAAAGAGCAAATATGAACACGTGGTTTACTGTACCACTCGTTCACCAAGATAAGAAATATGGATTTTGTTTAATTGGTTATGAACAAAAATTAGAACTTTTGCCTATGGAACATATTTTTAATGAGTTCGGAAAAGATGTTGCAATTGCGATCACTTTAATTCGTGCGAAAAAGAAAGAGATTGGATTCGCACATGGGCTAACTTGGATGGCAAACCAATTGTCACCCGAGAATTCGATGTCAACGATGGTAAGTGATTTAACGGCGCAGGCTGCAAACGTGACGCAATCGGACTTTGCCGCAATCTATTTATACCATGAAGAAACTCAAACATATGATTTACATCCATCCATGTATGGAGATATTCAAATTGCTACTAGTGTTCATAAAGATGAATTAGTACATAAACAAAAACCATTTCAAATGGTCGTCCCTATTCAGGTGAATCAACAAACTTTAGGAATTTTATTATTGGATCGTTCTAACAGAAAATTACCTTATGCAGAAGAAGAACATCGTTTGACTTATTTGTTAGGTAACTATTTCGCAATGCTCATTCAACATGCTTTTTATGTTCGCCAAGAGAGAGAGCAGAAAGAACGTTTGAAAAAAATATTGTATTATCAACAAAAACTTGTGAAAGAAACGATTGCGAATGATGACTTTGAAAGCATTACTCAAATGGTATTTGATATTTACCGAAGGCCTGTGCTTGTATTCGATCGTTTTTTTCGAATCCTTTCGTCTCATGGTTTGGAGGAGGAAGAAGAATTACATCGTATTATTGAACAATTGAAGACAACGCCCATGGCTCGAAATGTCTTTCAAGTTCATCTAAAAGGAGGACAAATTTTTTCGATTTGGCCGATACATGGTGTACGAGATCTGCTCGGTTATTTAGCAATTGGTGTCAATGAGCAGCTTTTTGATGAGTTTGATTTAGTAACTGTTGAGATTGCCACAAATATTAGTTCCATTCAATTTATAAAAAAGAAGCTTGCTTTCGATACGAATGAACAAATGAAAGATACATTTTTAGCAAAATTATTTACGAATCCTCTTGAAGAAAAAGAACATTTAATTCAATATGCGAGTTTATTTCAGTGGGATATTTTTTCGACGCACCGTGTGGTAGATGTCGCAATTACACTGTCTACGGAAACTCATTCGGATTTGAGAACGGTTCAAGCGGAAAAAATATATATTTGGGAACAATTGAATACGGAACTGTCAAGATACTATCCTAACATGTTAATGTCAGCGTACAATGATCAATATTTATTTATTATCCCGACGGAATATGAAGAACATTCCTCATTCTGGGAGATTTTGCATAAAAGATGTATGAAAATTGTTGAAAATTTAAAAAAAGACATTATTATTCATTTTGGCATTGGGAAAGTCGTTCAAGACATCTCAGAGTACATGCTTAGTTATCACCAAGCGACAGAAGCTTTAAATGTTTTAATGACCCGATTTGTGACGAAACCTTATATCTTTTTTGAAAAATTAGGTTCATATACAGTATTGCATCATTTAGATCAACGAATGAGTGAAATGTTTGTCAATGAGCAATTAAGAAATGTGTTTGAACCTCAAGATGAAAAAACGAATGAACTATGGAAAACTTTGAAAGCTTTCCTAATGAATAATGGTAATGTGAAAGGCACAGCAGAACAGCTCTATATTCATAGAAGTACGATTATTTACCGTTTGAATAAAATAGAAGAATTGCTCGATAAAGATTTAAATGATGCAGATGTCCGTTTTGATTTAATGATGGCGATCAAATTGTTAGAAATGTGTGGAGAAGAATGGCATAGAAAATGAACAAAAACAGTAACTGTTGAAATAGTTACTGTTTTTATTTTGGACAAAGTGTATGAAGAAAGAAATTGAACTTCCTACATTATGTAGATACAAACGGAGGAAAGAGCATCTTATAATGAGAACAATCAATCGTAGACCTTCGCGAAATTGGAAGCGTTTACAAAAGAGGGGGTTAGAGGATGGATTTGTTCATGCAATATTTAATTACAGGTTTAACGATAGGAAGTGTCTATGCGTTATTAGCTGTAGGTTTTGTCACCATTTATAATGTGACGGGAGTATTAAACTTAGCACAAGGTGAGTTTGCCATGTTAGGGGCATTGATTAGTGTCACATTTGTGCAAGCAGGTTTATCGATTTATATTTCGATTCCATTGGCCATTGTTTGTACAGCACTTATTGGATTTTTAGTAGAACGATTAGCTATTAACCCTGTAAAAGGTGCTAAACCAGGAATTTTAATTGTCATTACATTAGGAGTTTCTATTTTCTTAAAGGGAGTAGCGCTCTTAATATGGGGAACAGCGCCTAAATCATTACCGCCACTATTTGAAAATAAGCCTGTTCAAATATTAGGTGCTGTAGTGAACACTCAAAGTTTATGGATTTTCCTCATACTAGCTATTCATCTCGTAGCACTTTATTGGTTCTTTGATAAAACATTTTTAGGTTCTGCTTTGAGAGCGAGTGAGCGTAACGCCCATGCAGCAACTTTAATGGGGATTAATGTGAAAAACATGTCTGCGATTGCTTTTTCGATTGCTGCAGCATTAGGAGCTTTAGCTGGAGCGATGATTGCACCGTTGACAGATGCTACGTACGATATGGGATTCTTTATCGGTATTAAAGGATTTGTCGCAATGGTTTTTGGAGGTATGCATAGCATTCAAGGAGCTGTCGCAGGAGGTTTGTTACTCGGCATGATTGAAGCATTTTCTGGGGGATATGTTTCAACGTATTACACAGATGCGATTGCCTTCGGATTTTTACTTTTTGTTTTATTTATCCGACCGCAAGGACTGTTTACAAAAGCGGAAGGTACACATGTTTAACAGTTAAAGGGGGAAATGCTCTTGAAAAATGCATCAAAGGTTTTATATCCAGGACGTTGGAAAGGATTAGTCATTTTTATCGTATTGATTGCACTTTTGCCGATAGTTGTCACGACTCAATATGTTTTTACACTCCTCATATTGTTAGGGATTTATTCAATTATCACAATTGGTTTAAGTTTATTAATTGGTTATGCTGGTCAGATTTCGATCGGTCATGCTGCGTTTTACGGAATCGGAGCTTATATGAGTGCGGTTTTAACGACGAAGTTTAATATGTCAGCTTGGCTTGCGATTATTTTAGGAATGATGACAACATTTCTCATCGCTTATTTTGTCGGAGTACGCGTATTAAAGTTAAAAGGCCACATATTAGCATTGGCCACAATCGCTATTAATATTATCGTTTATACCATTTTAAATGGCTGGACAGAAATGACAGGAGGAGCTTTAGGTCTAGGGGGAATTCCAAAGTTAAATTTTTTAGGAATTGATTTAGGAAATCAAGTGAACTTTTATTATTTTGTCTGGATCATTGTGACACTCGTCATTATTTTCTCAGGAAATTTAATCCGCTCAAATGTTGGGCGTATATTGAGGAGTATTCATGATAGTGAAACAGGTATCGAAGCACTCGGTATCCAAGTATCCAAATATAAAGTATTAATTTTTGCGATTAGTGCAACGTATGCATCATTAGCGGGAAGTTTATATGCGCATTACATTCAATTTATTTCACCTTCTACATTTAACGTACCTTTTTCAATTTTACTTTTAGTCATGGTGATGGTAGGTGGTGTGCATTCTATTTGGGGAGCGATGATTGGAACGGTTGCAATCACTTTCTTAAATGAAGGAATCCGCTATATTAGTCACAATTATTTACACGTCAGTGGTGAGGTTGAAATTATTGTATATGGTTTCGTTATTGTCGTGATGATGATTTTCATGCCAAATGGAATTGTCTCTCTATTTGATCGATTTCAAAAAAGAAATAAAGAGCACGAATCGGATTCAGGACTCGATTTAAAACCAGTGGATGTGAAAGGAGGCGCTTAAATGACTGAACCTATATTGCAAGTTGAACATTTAACGAAACGTTTCGGTGGAGTGACAGCAGTGGAAGATGTCAGTTTCGAAGTCTTTCCAGGAGAAATTGTCGCTGTCATCGGCCCTAACGGTGCTGGTAAAACAACTTTATTCAATATGATTACATGTTTCACTCCACCGACGGAAGGAAGAGTAAAATTAAGTGGGGAAAATATTACGAACAAAAAAATATTTGAATTGGCACCTCTTGGAATGATGCGAACCTTCCAAAACTTAGAAGTGTTTGGAAGTATGACAGCGATTGAAAATTTAATGACAGGCATTAGTGTTCAATTAAAAAATCGGGTGTTCGCTGCTGGATTTCGTTTAAAGTCTGCACGAGAAGAAGAGCAATATGCCTATGAAAAAGCAATGGAATTGATTGAGCTTACAGGTTTACAAGGATTGGAACATACTTTAGTCGAACAGATGAGTTATGGGCAACAAAAGAAAGTAGAATTTGCACAAACAATTATATCAAATCCGCGATTAGTTTTATTGGACGAACCGATGGCAGGACTGAATGAAGTAGAAACAGAAGCGATGGCAGACACCATTTTACAAATGAGAGATCGCGGGATGACCTTTTTATTTGTAGAACATAAGATGGCTACGATTATGAGAATCGCTGATCGTATTGTCGTTTTAGATTTTGGGAAGAAAATTGCTGAAGGGACACCTGCTGAAATTCAAAAGAACGAAGATGTCATTCGAGCGTATATTGGAGGGGATTTAGACGATGTTAAAAGTTCATAATATTCAAACTAAAATAGGTCGGATTGAAATATTGGATAATCTCTCCATGGAAGTGAATGAGGGAGAACTCGTTTCAGTAATCGGAGCAAATGGTGCCGGTAAAAGTACTTTATTGAACACGATATCAGGAGTCTACACTCCGTATGCTGGTGAAGTAACATTGTTCGGAGAAAATATAACGAAGCTTCCTCCTCATAAAACGATTCGAAAAGGATTAGCGCTCGTGCCCGAAGGAAGGCAAGTATTTCCAGGACACACAGTCATCGAAAATTTAAAATTAGGATCATATACGAAGTATTATCGCAATATCAAACATGTTCAGGACAATGTAGAGAAGATGTTACAATTTTTCCCTAATTTACAAAAGCACCAACATAATTTAGGGGGCAATTTGAGTGGTGGAGAACAGCAAATGTTAGCGATTGCGAGGGCATTGATGAGCGATCCGAAAGTGATTTTATTAGATGAACCGTCCATGGGGTTAGCACCTAAAATCGTCAATGAAATTTTAAATAATTTACAACAAATTAAAAAAGAGTTTGGCACAATGATTGTCTTAGTTGAACAAAATATTAATGCCGCATTGAAAGTATCTGACCGAGTGTATGTTTTGGAAGAAGGACAGTTCGTGTTAGAAGGTACGAGTGAAGAAGTAGCGAATAACCCAGATGTGAAATCCGCATACTTAGGAATTGAGACAGCATAAAGGAGGAATGTCATGATGAAAAATATATTCAAATTAGGTGTTTTCATTCTATTATTACTCGTATTAGGTGCGTGTAATTTAGAGGAGAATCAAGGGAGTGGAAATGATTCCGAAAATGATGAAATTAAAATCGGTGTCATTTTAGCTGAAACGGGTCCAGCTTCTACATTAGGAGAAGCTCAAGTAAACACGGTGAAATTACTTCAAAAAGAAATTGATGCGCGTGGAGAAGTTGACGGAAAGAAAATCAAATTAGTGAAGCATGATTATGAAACAGATGATACGAAAGCTGTTATCGCAATGGACAAATTAATTTCAGATGGTGCTGTAGCAGTGATTGGAGCTACGCAATCAGGTGCATCGATGGCGATTTTGCCAAAAGCGATGGAGCAAAAAGTGCCATTATTCACACTCGCTCCCATTTCAACAGGTGGAGAGTATATTTACGGCATGGCACATACCCCAGAAGTGATTGCAATGCCAATTATTGAATATTTAAAGGAGAATGGAATGACAAAAGTAGGTTGGATTAATGCTTCAGATGGCTTTGGAGTGACAGGATTACCAGCCTTTGAAAAGTTAGCGAAAGACAAAGGGATTGAAGTAGTCGCTCATGAAGAGTTCGATGCATCAGCGACAGATATGACGATTCAATTGTCAAAAATCAAAACGAAAAATCCTGAAGTGGTCATCGTTTGGTCCCGTACCCCGGCAGCAGGAATTGTTGCGCGAAACTTCCAATCGTTAGGGTTCGATATTCCGATGATTCAAAGTACAGCAGCAGCGAATAAAGGATTTATCGAACAAGTGAAGGAAAACAGTAAAAATATTCATGTACTAGGCAGCAAAATGAATGTGGTTGAACAATTACCAGATTCTGATATGAAAACTCGGTTAAGTCATTTTAAAGAATCTTATGCAAAGATGTTTGAAGGAAAAGAGCCGGATTTATTTGCAGCACATGTTTATGATGGCGTGCAAGTTGTTTTACAAGCGATTGAAGAAGGACATCATTCGAGAGAAGAAATTCAAACCTATTTACAAGCAGGTATGGGCGATTTCTTAGGAGCAACCGGAACATTTAACTTCACCAATGATCAAATGACACCAGATTATGATGGAATTACGATTATGGCTATTGAAGATGGAGATTGGAAGTATATTTCGAATGGAATGGAGTGACGGAATGGAATGTAAAAGTCAAATGGTTGTACCGTTTGGGGATACTGATGCAGCTCAAATCGTATACTACCCGAACTATTATCGTTATATGGATCAAGCGACACATGACATGTTTAAAAAGAGTGGTTTATCTTTAAAAGCATTACAAAATGAGCGACAAATTATCGTTCCACTAGTGGAAGCGACATGTAAGTTTAAAACTTCTTTACAACATGAAGATATCGTAACGATTCATTCGACAATCGAACGTGCAGAAGGAAAAGTATTTCATATTCGACATGAATTCAAAAAAGAGGGAGATGTACTCGTAGCAATTGGACAAGAAGTGAGGGCTTGGGTTTCAATTGCACAAGAATCACCCAAAGCGATTGAAATTCCAGAAACAATAAAACGAAAAATGAAAGGGATGGATGAATGATGGAAAATGTAATGGATGTGGTAGTTGTAGGAGCAGGACCTGTTGGAATGACAGCAGCTTTAGCAGCAAGAAAAGAAGGATTGTCATGTACAATCGTCGAAGCGGAACCCCAAGATCGCGTTCGTGCAGGAAGCCGTGCGATTTATATTCATAAAGAAACATTGAAATTATTAGAAGAAGTGAGCGAAGGGCTCGGTTTTCGCTTAGCACGAAATGGTGTGATTTGGCCAATTAAGCGCACATTATACCGCGGTAAAGAAGTATATGTGAGAAACTATGGAATTACGAATAATAAAGATTCTAAACAGTTGCCTCATTTCACATCATTGCATCAACGTGAAATTGAAAAATATTTGTATGAAGCATGTGTTGAGGCAGGAGTATCTTTCGTTTGGGGAGAGCCTATTGAGAAATTAGATATTCGTGAAGAAGGTGTGACAATCACAAGTGTAAATGGCACGTCATGGGAAGCAAAGTATATTATTGGTGCAGATGGTGCACGTTCAAAAGTTCGAGAAGAAGCAGGTTTGAAACTCGAAGGACCACGTACGAACGACACATTCCTAGTCGTGGATGTAAAAGATGATGACGAAGATCCGATGCCACTTGAGCGTGTTTTCCATTACCATCATCCAGCGATGGGGAAACGGAATGTGATGCTCGTTCCATTTAAAGGTGGCGTACGAGTTGATTTGCAATTGCTTCCAGATGATCGTTTGGAAGACTATGTATCAGAAGAAGCAGTGAAAGAATGGATTCCGCTCGTTATGCCTGAAAAATATGCAGAACGCATTACTTGGGTATCGAGTTATCGATTCCACCAAGTTGTTGTCAATGAATTTACCGATTCTCATCGTCGCATTTTACTTGCGGGAGAGGCTGCTCACTTATTCGCACCATTTGGAGCGCGTGGCTTGAACTCAGGTGTACCTGATGCTGTTATCGCATTGCGTGGTATTCGTAAAGCTGAAGATAGTGAAACAAATGATGAGCGTCGTCGAGCGATTGAACAAGCAGCGACAGAACGAAGAATTGCTGCACTTTGGAATCGCGACGGTTCAACAACAGCATTGAATCATTTGCAAGGTGCATCAGATGAAATGGATATGAAACGTGAATTAGCTGCTTCTCTCGTATCGGTTGTACCGACACTAGGAAGGTGGTTAGATGAAGGTCCATACGGTCCGAAATTCGGTCCGCCAGAGTTGACGACGAAGTATTAAGAGGAGGGATTAGGATGACAGAAACGATATTAGTAGAAGAGAAAACATTGCAAAAAAAAGTTACTCAAATGTTTGGAGAATATAGTTGTATCAATATGGGGAAAACTGATGAAACGACAGAAGGAATGATTGAATGGATCAATCAATTTACCGATGTCGATGGGCAGGTAGAACAGGTTGCTCAAGAAGATGTTGAACAGCTCATGTCTACTTTATCCTTCGATCACAGTGACTTATGGCAAGCGATTTTTCCTTTGCCAGAACAGTGGGTTCAACAATTTAAGTTACCACTGGAACGAGTACATGCATTTATCGATCCATATTTGGAAGAAGTGTACCAAATTGCATTTGATTGTTATGTGAAGAAATTCGGAGCTACTCCCTTAACTAAATTTTTAACTGTACAAACGATGGCTGTCATGACATATGTGGCAGCGAGCTACTTTGCCGGGCAACGTACTTTTTATGAACCGATTGTACAATTATACGAAAAAGGACATGTCATTATTGGGATTAAAGAAAATACATTATACGTGAGTTAAAACATTGAGAGCATATGAAATGTTAAAGGATGTCGATTAAAAGACGTCCTTTCAACATTTCATATGTTTTTTATTCGTTGTAAGAAACAACAAAATGTAGTAAATGTCATTTTATTTTCCGACAAAGTGTAGATATAAAAACAAAAAGAAAACGTTTACAATAAAGGTAGTTTAATAAGGAAGAGGGAGTGAAGGAAATGGAAATTAAAAAAGTAGGTGTGTTAGGAGCAGGAGCAATGGGAACTGGAATCGCAAATTTAGCAGCGATGCATGGTCTCGAAGTTGTCCTCTGTGATATTCATGAGGAGGCTGTACAAAAATCAGTTTCTCGTATGGAACGATTCATGGATAAAAGTGTAGCACGTGGCAAAATGACAGAAGAAGAGAAAGCACAAACCTTAAAACGTATTCAACAAACGACAAATATGGAAGACTTTAAAGATGTTGATCTTGTTATCGAAGCCGTTTTGGAAGATTTGGATTTAAAGAAATCTGTATTCCAACAACTCGATGATATCGTTCCAGAATCAGCGTTGTTGACGACAAACACTTCATCAATGTCAATAACTGAAATTGCAACGGCTACTAAAAATCCGAGCCGTGTAGCGGGGTTGCATTTCTTCAATCCTGCTCAAATTATGAAGCTTGTTGAAGTCATTAGAGGGTTAGAAACATCAGACGAAACAATTGAAAGCTTAAAGCAATTTGCAGAACAAGTGAAAAAAGAACATGTTGAAGTGAAGAAAGATGTTCCAGGATTTATTGTTAACCGTGTCATGATTCCACACTTCATTGAATCCATTCGCTTGTTAGAAGAAGGCGTTGCAAGTGCAGAAGATATTGATAAAGCAGTGAAATTTGGATTGAATTATCCGATGGGACCTTTCGAATTACAAGACTTTGCTGGAGTAGATATCGGATATCACGTTATGGAATATTTCAAAGAAGAGTTCAATGATGCGCGCTTTGCTGCACCATTATTGTTAAAACAAATGATCCGTGCAGGTCATCACGGAAGAAAAACAGGCGTCGGTTTCTACGACTATCGCGAGGAGGACAAGTAAAATGAGTGAAGTAGTGAAAGTATCTATTGAAAATTATATCGCTGTGGTGACGATTGATCGTCCACCAGTGAATCCATTAAATAGCGAAGTGTTTTTAACACTTAGTCGTCAAATCGACGAGTTAGAAAGTAATGATGAAGTGCGTGTCATCATTTTAACAGGAGCGGGAGAGAAAGCTTTCGTTGCTGGAGCAGATATTCAAGAGATGGCACATTTAGATATCGTCGGAATTAACAAGATGAATAAAGTGTCACGCACACTATTTACGAAAGTAGAGCAATGTACGAAGCCTGTTATCGCTGCAATTAACGGACTTGCATTAGGTGGAGGATTTGAATTAGCGCTCGCTTGTGACTTCCGCGTCGCGAGCGAAAAAGCGAAATTTGCTTTCCCAGAGACAAGCTTAGGAATTATTCCTGGGGGTGGCGGAACACAACGTCTTCAAAAAATTGTCGGTCTAGGGGTAGCGAAAGAACTCGTTTTATTAGGAGATATGATTGATGCGCAAAAGGCGAGTAATTTAGGTTTATTACATCGTGTCGTTCCGCATGAGGAGACGATGGAAGAAACGCATAAAATTGCAACTAAAATTGCGAAAACGCCACCTGTTGCGATTCAAATGGCAAAGCTTGCACTTAACGCAGCGAGCGACGTTGACACACAGTCGGGCTTGCTGATGGAAGCAATGTGTTTCGGAAACGCATTTGCGACAGAAGATCGAGCAGAAGGGCTCAATGCATTTTTAGAAAAAAGAAAACCTCAGTTTAAAGGAAAATAAATAATAGAAGAAGGTCGTCCCTTCTTCTATGAAGTTTCAATAAAGGAGGAAATAGATGAGCATATTATTTAAAAGTCCGGTACAAAATAATTCGATTTTTACACCGGAAGACTTTGATGAAACGACAGAGATGATCGCTCGTACAGCTGAAATGTACGCAAAAGAAAAAGTATATCCTCGCTTAGCAGAACTCAATGACAAAAACTTCGATGCGGTACGTGAGCTTATGCAAGAAGCGGGCGACTTAGGATTAATCGGTGCCGACATACCTGAAGAGTATGGCGGTCTTGATTTAGGAAAAGTAAATGGTGCTATGATTAGCGAAAAGCTTGCTTATGCTCATTCTTTTTCTATTACATTTGGTGGACAGACAGGCATCGGCGCATTGCCGATTGCTTATTTCGGAAACGATGAACAAAAAGAGCGCTATTTACCAGGCATTTTATCTGGGGAGCAAATCGCAGCATATGCCTTAACAGAACCTTCTAGTGGAACGGATGCATTAAGTCTCCGTACGACAGCAACATTGAATGATGAAGGAACACATTATGTAGTAAATGGAGAAAAACAATGGATTACAAATGCAGGATTTGCGAATATTTTCATCGTATATGCTCGAGCACCTGAAGGAGTTACAACCTTTATCGTAGAAGCAGATAGTGAAGGACTGTCAACGAGTCAAGAAGAAGAAAAGATGGGTTTAGAGGGATCGTCGACTCGTTCTGTCATTTTAGATCAGGTGAAAGTTCCAAAAGAGAATGTCATTGGTCAATTAGGGAAAGGTCATTACATTGCTTTTAACGTATTAAATATTGGCCGCTTTAAAATTTCTGCAACTTCATTAGGGAGTGCGAAACGTTCATTAGAACTTGCTTTACAATATGGAAATGAACGAAAACAGTTCCAACAAACATTGAATGAATTTGAATTAACACAGCATAAAGTTGCAGCGATGGCAGCTCAAATTTTTGCAGTAGAAAGTGTCATTTACCGCATTGCAGGGGAAATGCAAGAGAGCTTTGAACAGATGAATTCGACTTCTAATTATGCGAAAGTAATCGCACCATACGCATCAAAATGTTCGTTGAGCAAAATTATCGCGACGGAGAGTTTAGATGCAATTGTTGATGAAGCTTTACAAATCCATGGTGGTTATGGATATATGAAAGAATATGAAATTGAAAATATTTACCGCGATGTTCGAATTAATCGTATTTTTGAAGGAACGAATGAAATAAACCGTATCATTTTAGCACAAGAGTGTATGAATGCACATTATGAGAGTCTTCCTACTTCAAAAGAAACGGATCAGCCGTTCTGGCGCGTAGTACGTCAAATAGAAAAAGTCATCATTCAAACGATTCAATATTTCCAAAAAGAGCAACTTGTCGATATGAATAAGAATCAAACGATTGCTCATTTCGTCGCTAACTGTGCGACACAGTTTTACGCGATAGAATCGGCAGTATTGCGTGCAGAGAAAATAAATGAGTCAGGAAAAGATAGCACATATGTGTATGCGCTTACAAACTTGTTTATCCAACAAGCAATTGCGAAGCTAGTAGGAGAATCAACTTATTTACTTAGCTCGTGCAATGTTGAGGAAATCGTCACAAATTGGATTCAGTTATTATCGCTTAACCGTAAGGATTACTTACATTTACAACAGTTGGTAGCAAAGAAACTTATTCAAACAGAAAATTATAGTATATAAGGGGGAAAGAAACGTGAATAAAGAAATTGTTATTGTAGAAGGAGCTCGAACTCCTTTTGCTAAAATATCTGGTTTATTTAAAGACATTAAGGCGACTGATTTAGGGGTTATTGCAGCAAAAGAAGCGATTCGTCGCTCAGGCATTGATGCATCTGAAATCGATGAAGTTATTTTTGGAAACGTACAACAGTCGAGTCAAGAAGCGCATATGTTAGCTCGCCACGTCGCACTAAAAGCTGGTGCGAAAGAGAATACACCCGGATTAACTGTGAACCGTGTCTGTGGAACAGGAATTGAAGTGTTAATTCAAGCAGCGAAGAGCATTCAGTTAGGGGATGCTGAAGTAGTTTTAGCTGGAGGTACGGAAAATATGAGTCAAGTACCTCATGTAATCCGTGGTATGCGCTGGGGAACACCTCTCGGCAGTCCGGAAATTCAAGACTGGCTATGGGATGGATTATTAGATACGAATGTCGGTTGTACGATGGCAGTAACAGCTGAAAACTTAGCGAAACAATATCAATTAACACGAGAAGAAATCGATGCGCATGCTTATTCAAGTCATGAACGTGCACGAGCGAATCGCGATAAATTACGAGAAGAAATTGTGCCTGTTGAAGTAAAAACGAAAAAAGGAACAATTCTTTTAGAGGAAGATCAACACGTTCGTGAAACGAGCATGGAACAATTAGCGAAGCTTCCAGCACGTTTTATCGAAGGGGGGGTTGTGACACCAGGGAATGCGAGCGGCATGGTAGATGGTGCAGCGGCAGTTATCGTTACAACATCAGACTATGCGAAAAAGCATCAACTTCGTCCGTTAGCGAAGCTCGTGTCATATGAAGTAGTAGGCGTAGATCCGACGATCATGGGAATCGGACCTGTCCCTGCTATTCAAGGGGCTTTAAAGAAAGCGAACTTAACAATAGACGATCTCGATTTAGTTGAGATTAACGAAGCATTTTCTGCACAATATTTAGCTTGTCAAAAAGAACTTGGTTTTGACTTGGATAAAGCGAATGTCAATGGTGGTGCAATTGCAATTGGGCATCCATTAGCAACGAGTGGAACACGTATTACGTATTCGATGATTTTAGAATTACATCGTAGGAAAGCTCGCTATGCAGTGTCATCTGCTTGTATCGGAGGAGGTCAAGGAATCGCCTCTATTTGGGAAGCGATTTACGATTAATAAATGTTCAAGGGGTGGTTTGTTTGCTTAACTACAATTCGATATCCAATATTAATGATTTACTACAAAGGCAAAGTGAGAAATATTATGCTTTAGAAGCGGTGGTTGATTCGAAAAGCAGACTAACTTATGCACAATTAAATGAGCAAGCTGCTCAACTTTCTTCATATTTTTATGAAGAAAAGAATGTGCGTAAAGGAGATCGAGTCGTAATTGCTGTTGAAAATAGCGTCCACTATGTTGTCGCATTTTACGCTGTGTTGAAATTAGGTGCGATAGTTGTTCCATTAAACCCACTTTATCAAGAAGTAGAAAGTGAATATGTACTAGTCAAAACAGAGCCTCAAGTTGTTATCACGTCTAATCCTACAATGATGGGAAAAATTAAAGATTATAAAAAATTAAATTTTTCAATAATGACTGTTGAAAAATCAAAATATTCATCCATTGAGGAAGCGTTGCGTCATGTCGTACAACATGAGATGGAAATCGAAGAAGTGAGCAAAGATGATCTAGGTGTGATCATGTTCACCTCTGGGACGACGGGACAACCAAAAGGAGCGATGTTGACACAAGGAAATATTTTATTTTCTGCTCATGCTGGGGCTACTGTTATGCAAGCGACAGAAGAAGATCGCTATTTAATTCCTAATCCTTTATTTCACATTATGGGCGTCACGTTCATGTTGCGCTCATTATGGACAGCTTCCAAAATTGTATTGATGGAAAGGTACTCTGTACGTGGTGCATTGCAACTGATAGAGAGAGAAAAAATTACAATTCATCCTGGAGTTCCAACTATGTTTATTTTGGAATTAAATTCTGAACATTTCGATAACTATGATTTAACTTCTCTTCGAACAGGTGAGATGGCTGCAGCTCCTTGTCCAGTTGAAATTGTCAAAAGAATTCGCGAAGAAATGAATTGCAATATTTTAGTAGCTTATGGAGCTACTGAAACGAGTGCCACTTTAACGATTACAAACTTTGAAGATAGTGATGAGATGCGAGCGGAAACAGTAGGAAGAGCGATTCCTGGAGTAGAGATTAAAGTAGTGAATGACTTTGGCAAACGATGTACAGTCGGGGAAGTTGGGGAATTACTTTGTCGGGGTCCCGGTGTGATGAAAGGTTACTATAAAATGCCAGTGGAAACGAAAGAAGCTTTTGACGATCATGGTTACTTTAAAACAGGCGATATGGCTATGATTGATGAAAATGGTTATGTTAAAATTGTCGGTCGTAAAAAAGAGATGATCATCCGCGGTGGTTTTAATATTTATCCGAGAGAGATTGAAGAAATACTTCATGAACATCCTGATGTGAAAGAAGCTGCTGTTATTGGGATGCCCCATGACATTTATGGCGAAATCCCAATTGCTTGTATTTCTCTCGTTGAAGGTAAACGTGTGGAAGAACAAATAATGCTTGATTATTTAAATGAACGTCTTGTGAAATATAAAGTGCCAGAACAAATAATTATGTTTGAAGATTTACCAGTTACCGCTTCTGGGAAAATTAGTAAATTAATGATTAAACAAAAAGTTGAAAAACAGATTCATTAAAGGAGACTACAATGACTCAATTGCAGAAAAGTTTCAAGCAGTATGAAGAGACAACTCATAAAATGATTAGTTTTTTAGAAGAAAATAATCATACATTTTATTGGACGAAGCCTTCTTCAGAAAAGTGGTCAGTTATGCAGATTGTATCGCATGTAACAGAAGCTATCCCATTTTGGCGTCAAGATGTAGAAGGTTTACTGATTGAACCGACAGGCAGATGGGGACGAAATCATGAACACGTTGGACGATTAGTCGCTGTTAATGAAGAGGTTGTTCGCCAAAAAACAGTAAAAGAAGTGATTGATCAATTAACAGATGAAAGTCAAAGTGTTGAAATGATGTTTAAAAAATTACAACCTGAACATTTAATAATTCAAGCTCCTAGTTATAATGTAAATTTTGAAGGAAAACCATTATCGTTCATCATTGATCATTTAATTGTGGGCCATATTCAAAGCCATTATGAACAAATGGTTCGTCATTACGAAGAAGTAAAACAATAAGAAAGGTTTGGTGAAGAAGAATGAAATTAGTCACTTTCCAATATGAAGATAAGCGATCCATTGGAGCTTATATAGATGGAGATCGTGTAATCGATTTACACGAGTCTTATAAACAAATGTTGCGCACGGAAGGAAAGACGAGAATCGAAGAAAAAGCTCAAGCGTATGTTCCGAGTACGATGGAGGATTTCTTACGTGGCGGCGAAGATTCGATGGAAGCAGCTCGTGGAGTAGTCGATTATGTCTTAAAGAATGCGGGAGGAACAGTTTATGAGCGTAAGCAAGTGAAGCTGTTAGCACCTCTCCATCAGCCAGAGAAAATTATTTGTGTCGGGCATAACTACCGAGAGCATATTTTAGAGATGGGCCGTGAAATTCCAGAATATCCTGTCGTCTTCGCGAAATTTGCGAATACGATCATCGGCCCGGAAGATGACATTCCATTTTATCCAATTTCAGAACAATTAGACTATGAGGCGGAATTTGTTTTTGTCGTCGGAAAAGAAGCGAAAAATGTAAAAGAAGAAGATGCACTCGATTATGTAGCAGGTTATTCAATTGCAAATGACGTGACTTATCGTGACATTCAACGCCGAACATTAGAATGGCTCCAAGGGAAGAGTGTTGATGGCAGTGCTCCGATCGGACCGTGGATTGTGACATCTGATGAATTACAAGATCCATCAGGATTAGCGGTAACATTAAAAGTGAATGGTGAAGTACGCCAACAAACGAATACAGAAAATTTAGTATTCACAGTTCCTAAGCTCGTAGCATTTTTATCAAATTTAATGACGTTGAAACCAGGTGACATCATTTTAACGGGTACCCCTGGAGGGGTAGGAGTAGCGATGGATCCACCGAGATTTTTAAAAGAAGGAGACGTCGTTACAATTGACATTGATCGAGTTGGAACACTTGAAAATAAGGTAAGTACTATAAAAGAGTAAAGGAGGATGCACAATGGGCAATAAAGGCGAAGACATTCAAAACTTTATGAAGAGTGATACAGTTAAAGATTTTACGCAAGATATTCAACAGTATAATTTAGGACCTCTTTGGGAAGCAATTCCAGAAATTATGAACAAAACACCGAAACCTCATGCGGAAGCTTATTTATGGTCAGGTGAATTGTTGAAAAAGAAATTGATGGAAGCGTCAGAAATTTTTACGCCCGAACGCGGTGGTGAACGACGAGCAATCTACTTCCAAAATCCAGGGTTAACGTATCGTAAACCTTGGGGGTGGGCATCAACAACGCAAACATTGTACGCAGCGGTACAGTTATTGTTACCAGGCGAGGAAGCACCTTCTCATCGCCATACACAAAGTGCATTGCGTTTCATTTCTGAAGGTAGTGGAGCGTATACGATCGTTCAAGGTGAGCGAGTATATATGGAGGAAGGAGATTTCCTCATCACACCTAAAAACTTATGGCACGGTCATGCGCACGATGGTGATGAGCCGATGATCTGGATGGATGCGTTAGATATCCCGACAATCTATTCAATCGGTGGCACATTCTTTGAACCGTATGAAGATGGACTACAGCAACCGAATGTACCAGATAATTTTTCGGAAAAGCGATATCAAGGAGGAATGGTTCGTCCAGTCGGTGACGCTCAGTACGATGTAGCACCTTTAGCAAATTATAAATGGTCTCGCACAGTAGATGCCATTGAAGGACTTATGAATTTTGAACCTGATCCGCATGAAGGTTTCGCTGTAGAGTACATTAATCCATCGACTGGAAAGTCAGCGAACCCGACGATGGGCACACGAATGCAATATTTACCGCAAAGCTTATCGACAAAAGCACAAAGGCACACACACTCCACAATTGTCCATGTGCATGAAGGCGAAGGATATTCTGTCATTAATGGTGTCCGATTTAATTGGAAGAAAGGCGATTACTTCGTCATTCCAAATTGGGCTTGGTATGAACATCATGCGCTTCAAAATACTTATTTATTCTCAGTGAACGATATTCCAATTATGGATCGTTTTGAATTGGAACGCCGAGAAGTATTTGAAAGTAATGATGGTCACCAAAAGATTGAAACTGAATTTAAAGAAGTACGCTAATTCCTCATTTAAACTAGTCATAACAAACCCCCTTATTTCAAATAAAAACATCTTCTCGTTTTCCCCAACGAGAAGATGTTTCTTTTTATTCATGTTTTTTCTTTTTCGGTTGGTCGTCACTATTTTTAGGGACGACACCGCGGGCATTGCCGTCTTTTGCGAATCCTTCTTTCGGTTCATACTTATCCGGATTCGTGCCATGTTGTTCTTTTCTGCGCTGTTTTTCTACGAGTTCTTGCTCAGGTTCTCTTTTTTTATTCATTTCCTTCACCCCTTTTCCAAAATCGTCCGATTGTTAATCCCTCGATGAAAGGTGTCTCATCCATCGTGTCCAGCATATAGACTCCTTCTGAATCGATTGGGAATAAAATCGGGAATGTGAGAAAGTCAACTGTACTTGCGATTGGTTTTGCATGGTCATACGCTTCATTTAAAAATTGACCAATAGTTTTTTGATCGGTTGGCGCATCAAAAGTATTGATTACGAGTAAACTATCGAATAATACAGGATGCGTCGTGTCGAACGTTTCATCAATCGGCATGTCGAAATGTTCAAATGTCCCTTGTCGATTTGAAATCGTCGAGAGGACGATTGGATATTTTGTTTCTAATGTACGAATCCATTTTAATTGTTCGGCCGAAGCTTGTGGAGACACGATAACGCCAACTGTTTTTGTATTTAATCCATTTGGCGTAGTCGCTTGACTGAGTGATGGATACGTTTTAACATTCGGTGTTTCTATTTTTGATGGAATCGGTAAACCTAATTTTTGAGCCCCATATTTCGCTAAATCATGATGGACGTGATTCATCTGATTGATGACATTTTTACGGATTTGTTCATTTTTACATTTTCCTAGTTCGAAAACGAGCGCATCTTTTAAATGTTGTTGTTCGTAATCTGCCAAACTTTCGTAAAACATCGTCGCTTGCGAGTAGAAATCTAAGAAAGAATCCGCACGCTCACGTACCTTTTTCCCTTCGAGCGATTGTTCGAAATGATGGAAGCCCCCTTGTTCTTCGGGAACCGGCGCCGGTTGATTATTCGCTAGTGCATTTGGATAGTAACTCGTCACACTTGGATTAATCGTTTGGCGGTGCATACCATCTCGTTGGTTGTTCGTAAATGGACAAACGGGACGGTTAATCGGAATTTCATGGAAATTCGGTCCGCCTAGTCTGCTCAATTGAGTATCGGTATAACTGAAAAGTCGTCCTTGTAATAAAGGATCATCGCTGAAATCAATGCCTGGAACGACATGTCCTGGGTGAAAAGCGACTTGTTCAGTTTCTGCAAAGACATTGTCGACATTTTCATTTAAGACGAGTTCTCCTAAATATTCGACGGGTATTTGTTCTTCAGGCCATAACTTCGTCGCATCGAGTACATCGAAGTCAAAGTCAAATTGAGCAGCTTCAGGAATGACTTGAACACCGAAATCCCATACTGGAAAATCACCGCGTTCAATTGCTTCGTATAAGTCACGGCGATGAAAGTCCGGGTCTTTCCCGTTTATTTTT
Organism: Savagea serpentis; assembly: GCF_015351395.1. Taxonomy (GTDB): domain Bacteria; phylum Bacillota; class Bacilli; order Bacillales_A; family Planococcaceae; genus Savagea; species Savagea serpentis. Next base: position 58,606 of record NZ_JADKPV010000006.1, on the reverse strand, counting down.
TGCGCTTCATCCCACGTGACGGAATGGACACCGAGCTGGGGTTTTAAGTGAAATTTGACAAAGAAACTCTCATTTTGCGCATTGATCAAACGGAAAGTATGCACACCGAAGCCTTCCATCATTCGTAAATTTTTAGGAATTGCACGATCTGATAAATGCCACATGAGCATATGGGTCGATTCTTGATGTTGACTAACAAAATCCCAAAACGTATCATGTGCGGACTGTGCTTGTGGAATTTCATTATGCGGTTCTGGTTTTACGGCATGGATTAAGTCTGGAAACTTAATCGCATCTTGAATATAAAAAACGGGAATATTATTGCCAACGAGATCAAAATTCCCTTCTTCTGTATAAAATTTCGTAGCGAAGCCACGGACGTCTCGCACGACGTCACTGGACCCTTTGGAACCGGCTACATTAGAAAAGCGTACGAAAATAGGCGTTTCTCTGCCGACTTCATTTAAAAAGTGAGCTTTCGTCCATTTTGACGCCTCTTTCGTACATGTAAATGTTCCATGCGCCCCGTAGCCGCGAGCATGTACAACACGTTCAGGAATGCGTTCATGATCAAAGTGTGTAATTTTTTCTCGCAAATGAAAGTCTTCTAACAATGTCGACCCACGGCGCCCTGCTTTTAATGAAAAATTATCTTCGTCCATTTTCAAACCTTGGTTCGTCGTTAAAGGTCCATCTACATCTTGCGTCGTAAACGTTTTCAATTGTTGCTTTTTCTTATTCAAAAAAATCACTCCTTTATCTTACTAATCCACTCATTCCCGACAAAGAGAAAGCTAAACTAGGAAAAAGGAGGAGAATTGGATGAAAAATAGGCTCCATTATTTTGAAACAATGTTTATTATGCTTTGATGAAAATTCCTAATGTTTGGACCCATTCAAGTGCTTGATTAGGAGAGAGTGTCGCTTTTTTTAAATCATCAAAAGTAATCCGTATTCCTGTTAAATTATTTGTGCTAAGGTCGAGAGAGGCTAAGGAAGTTTGTTCGAAAGTGCTTTCTGTTAAATCGCTGTGAGAAATCGTAACGTGTTGAAATGTGTTATCAAAAAAGTCTATGCCATTTAAAGAACAATTCGTCCAAGCGACTTGTTTAAACGGACTTTGTCGAAAAGAACTGAAATGAAGGACACAAGAAGAAAAGTGAACATCTTGAAAGTAGCACGCGTCAAAAATGGTGCCCATAAATTTACAATTATCGAATGTTACACGCATAAAGTCGACATGATGGAAAGTACTTGTGGAAAAATCAGTATTAGAAAAGTGTACATCGGAAATGGTTATGCGTTGAAAAGTGGTTTGAATGCATTCAGATTGATGAATCGTACATTCTATGATTTCTGCTTTCTCAACATGTTGTTGATTTAGCGTAGAGGCATTACATGTTTTTAAATAAAGTATATGGTCTTCTTCTTCAAATAGCATTTGTAAATGACCTTCCTCTAACTCTTCTGAAAAACACGGGCGTTGAATATTCATATCGTCTCCTACTTTCTGCGGTGATGTCTTCTATTGTAAACAATAGAAAGAGAAAGAACAAATGTTCCAATAAAAGAAAATGATATAGAAAACACCCCTCCTATTTTTTATTGAAAAAGGAGGGGTGTTTTAATTAGAGTAAGCCGATCCATTGCCAGTAAGTTGCACTGAAGAGAAGAATGAGTAAGTACCCGGCAATTGTTAGTGGTAGACCTGCTTTAAAGAAATCTTTGACGGAAAATGCTCCCGTTCCGTATGCCAACATATTTTGTGGTGCGTTAACAGGGAGTAAAAATCCGAAACTAATGACGAATTGTTGAATTAAGACGAATCCGACTGGATTGAAGTCTCCTTGTAATGTTGTCGCTAACACGAGCACGATCGGGATGAGCGCACTTGCTAAACTTGTCGCACTTGCAAAGCCTAAGTGAATTAAAATATTAAATAAGGCGAGAAGAGCAATTGTCGCGAGAAGTGGCATCGAATCTAATCCAAGAGCGCCGAATACTTTATCGGATAGCCATTGAGCACCAGACGTATCGAGTAAAATGAGCCCTAATGCAATTCCAACAGCGAAGACGATAATCGTTCCCCAAGGGATGAGTTTTTCGACGGTTTTCCAATCGAAAATACCGATTTTTGGCGTGAGCAAAATTGCGACCGCAACGAGTGTAATCGTCGTAGTATCGAACGGGTGGAGGCGAGATTCTGTCGACCAGAAAATGAGAAGTAAAACAGAAATGACGATGAGTCGAATTTCTTCTGGGCGAATCGGCCCTAAACTTTTTAAGTTTTCTTTTACGACATCCATGCCACCTTCTACAACTTTCGTTTCTGGTTTAATGAGTCGAACCATAATGAAGTATAAAATGACGGACATGAGAATCGACCACGGTGCGGCATATAAAAACCAATCGCCCCATGCGACAGATTCTCCAAGTTGTTTTTCGATAAAGTCGATCGCGACCATATTTTGAGCAGCAGCTGTTTTAATCCCGACGTTCCAAATGGAGATGGCTTGAACTGCTGTAATGACGAGTAAGGCGCCGAGTCTACTATTATGAGGCAGGCCGAATGCGGCAACCATTCCGAGTAAAATTGGAACGACAGCACCCGCACGTGCCGTAGCGCTCGGTACGAAAAAGGCTAAAATGATGGACACGAGAATCGCTCCGAAAACGATCGCTCCTGTTTTAGCTCCTACTTTCGATAAGATAAAAAGTGCAAGTCGCTTGTGCAAATTCGTCGCTTGCATCGCAGCGGCTAAAAATAGCGCTCCAGCTACGAGTGCGACGGCAGGGCTAGAAAATCCAGCAAGCGCATATTTCAATGCACCTTTCGTTCCCATTACTTTTTCAGGATCGTCCAAACTTGGACTCGTTCCTAAAGATAAGGCGACGATAGCGATAATCATCGCAGCACTGACGGGATAGCTTACTGCTTCAGTCACCCATAAAATAACCGCGAACGCTAAAATCGCAAGCGCACGTTGACCAGCTACAGGTAAGTCAGGCGGTGTTGGAAGAAATGTAATGATAAATAATGTTGCGAATGCGAGTAAAATCCAAAGAGGTTTCAAATTTCTTTTCTTTTTTTCTTCAGTCATATAACTCTCCCTTTCTAAATAAATAAATGATTCCATTACTATTGTGCCATATTTTATAAGGAAAAAGTATGGAAAAATGAAAGTTAATATGAGCGTTACAAATAAAGAATGAATCAAATAGATAATTATTAATTGAAGGTGAAGATATATGATTTTGTAGAAAGTGATGGGAGAGAAGGGAAAAATATCTTTTTTCTTTTAATACTATTCAATTGAAAGCGATAACAAAGGAAATTGAAATGGTAAAAAAGCTCCGATTTTTGTTAAAAAAGGAGCGAATGTTAAATTTCTCGAAATAGCTTATTCATTATTTTTATTTTTTGTACGACTTTATACAAGAGGTTGACAAGGAAAAATAGTGAAAACATCATGATTACGAGAATGGGTACATGATAAGGATAAGCAGGAATATTGCTTAAAAATGGTGTTGGTGGAGCGGCGCGTAAATAAGCGTAATTGCTGCCGAGCCACTCATTGATGACAAGAATGACTATAAAATAAATGGCGCTGTATTGATACGTTTTAAAAAGATGCACTTGATTCGGTTGATAATCGTGAATGACGGCTAGAAAAACAGTCCCCATCAATAATGCAGCATGACCTAAGAAAAATTGAATAAACATCGCATTCGGAAAGCCTAAGCCATTCGTGTCAGGAGAGAGAAGTGCAAGAAAAGCGCCGATTATTCCCCAATAAAACGTAAAATGAAACAATTTCGTATTCCATTTAAACAATAAGAATAGAACAAACAAAGTAGTAATACGACAAGGATAAAGCGGTAGAGCGTCTACTGGATTAAAGGCATTGTGGGCAATGTACCAGGAATATAATAAAAATTGTTGAATGATAATCGTTACGATGAGCGAAACGCGAATTATTTTTTCATAACGAAACGTAATTTGCGGACGAGTGACAAATAATCCAGCAAGTAAAAAAATAAGCAAGAGTAAAGAAAGATGCTCGATCGACAAAATGGCGAATGTCGGCGCCTCTGAATAATACAGAGAATGAATCATCAGCATTGGCCTCCTCATAAAAGTGTTTGTTTACTATACGATAAAAATTGAGAAAAGTTGTCAAAAAAGATAAGAATTAAGGATAACTTAAGATAAAAAACGAGCCCTCGATAAGAGGTGCTCGTTTTTTTACATAAAGGTTATTTTTTTATTTTCCGAAAAACTAATAGTGAGAATGTAAAGAGGCTGAGTATACTTAATGGCCATACGTAAGGAGTTCGGTAATGCATGTCGATGTTATTCATTCCTTCTTCGACAGGAAGCGCAATAAATGCATAATTTGCTTTTATGACGGGAACCTGTTTTCCGTTCACTTGCGCTTTCCAACCTTTTTCATAAGGGACTGGAAGAATAGCGTGAGTAGCATGAGATTCGTTATTCGCTTGAATCGTGATGGTGCTGTCTTCCCATTTCACTTTTTGTATGGAATTGTTCGCGATATCATCGTGCTTAACAGGATAAAATGCTAAGTTTTTCAACTCATATGTTCCTTGCGGTAAGGTGATTTTCACTTCGTTTGTGCCTTGAACGCGGATCGTTAAATCATCAGCAAACGTGCGATAAATGGAAGAATTCTTTTTGCGTGTCGTTTCATATTCATTTACTTTTAATGTGAAGCCTTTGTCTTGATCCAATCGTTGTAGTGAAAATTGCACGTATACATCATCGTCATTTTCAAATACTCCATCTAATAAAAATGTCACGGTCCCTTTTTTCTTTGAAACGACGATTAGTTGGTTGTCGTAAGTGGCATCTTTTGTACGTTCTTCCAGTACAGTTAAAGGCTTAGACGGAGTCGGTGTTGGCTGAGTAGCTGGAAGTTCCTCCGTGATGAGACCGTGTAAGGCGATGTTTTCCTTATCTACCGTTGGTAAAGAAGAAAGGCTTTCTTGTTCATAAATCGCAGATGTGAAATGAACAAATGGACGCAAGGCTTGATTTTCATACAAAATATAATCTCCTTCTTGATCGATTTGTTTAAAGGAAGAAGGGATACTCGTTTCTTTTTTCGAAACGATTGTATATTTACCTTGCATCATTTGATAAATAGGTAAGCGACTCCCTCCCGTCATATAGCGGCTGACTGTTTCTCGCTTCATATCAATTTGTAAATCATGCCAATACATGAGTAAGACATGCTTGTTTAAAATGCTCGAATAAACACTCATGCCATTAAACTGTTGGACGAGAGGGGTATTATTGCGTGTCGGTACCATCCAATCAATGCGATAAAAAGAAGAATCCCGTGTTGTGAGACGATGCAGTAAATGTTCGGTCGCTTTCGGATTATAGTGATCACTGTTTAAAAATGCCGCCGTCACATTGTTTTCTCCAGAAGGAGGAGCGAGTTTGCTACTAGCGAAAAGATTTAATATGACGATGGAAGAAAGCAATAACGTTCCGATCCACATTTGTCTTTTTTGCAATAAACCACCGATTACGAAAAGTAGTGTAAAAGATCCAATGATTAATAATAAAGCATACTCATACTGCTGAAACATCTTCACTCTAGGAAATGAATGGTACGACAAAGTATAGAGCATTAACGTCAAAAGAGCCCCGCCAATGAAGTCTCTTTTTTGTAATTCCCACCAATGAATGATGGTGAATGTTACAAGCATCGCACTTAAAAGCCCGATAAAATATTCCCATCGAAATTGAGGGGCAGAAAAGCCGTTAAATATACTTGCTGCTTTTGGGCTGTAATGGACAATCCACATGAATAGTAATAATAATGATACGCTGCGAAATAGGCGATGACGGTAAAAGCTGATACAACCTAATAGTAGTGGAACAATGAGCGGCATCCACATTGTTTTCCCATTGAAAAGCAAACTATCTTTCCATTCAAACAAAGGGATATCGAATGGATAGTCCGGCCGGTAATTATTGAAGAAAGCGATAGCGGAAGGAATGAAGCTAACTGCTCCGAGACAAAATCCAATAAGGCCGCTTCGAATATAAATGCCAATCTGTTGCAAAATACTTGCTTCATTATCTGTCCATCTGGATAAGAAACGCATACAAATATAGATAAAGGCAAGTAAGAAATTAATATAAGCAAAATAAAAATTATCAAATAAACTAATCGCTACAGCAAATATAAAAAGATAAGAACTTTCTTTGCGAATGATTTTTTCAATCCCTAACAATAAAAGAGGTAACCATAACAATGCATCCGCAAAAAATTCCCAGTAGAAGACATGTCGGAAGTAAATGACACTCGTGGCATATACGACCGAACCTACCCATGCTGCTCGTCGATGTTGAAAGATTTTATTTAAAAATAAAAAAGCAAAAAATGAAATGAATGTCATGCGTACAATGGAGACAAATAATGTAAGTTGCGCCCAAAATACGATGGTCGTTGGATCGATAAGAGATAGGGTAGCCAAAAGATAGACTACGACACATGTTAAAATAAAGACGATAGAAGTAGAATAGTAGTAGCCGAGCCCTGCAAATATATCGCCACCAAGTCCGAAGTGGTCGGCATAAAACCATTCACCCTTCGACCATTGTTCAAATAATAATTTTTTGAAGACGAGCATTTGAGAAACCCCATCCCCATGTCCGACCATATACGTTCCTCTAGTTGTTTGAATGATGAAATAAAGATGAGCAAGAAGAGCGATCAACAAACTAGCGCTAATGATTTTAATATGACTTTTCATCTTTTAAAATCCTCCCGGTTAAAAGAAAAGTAATCGGCACCGTAAAGAGGAGTGCAATAAAAGGAGCAAACAGTTCACTCATATGTAACACTTTAACGAAAATATAAAGAAGGACCGTCGAGCAACTAACATTGACAATTTGAGTAAGAGGATAAGCTAAGAACTTTTTTAAAGTCGGTTTTACGCGATAAGTGAACAAACTGTTGACAAAAAAAGAAAAGATTAAGCTAATGAAGAAGCCGATCCAATGAGCAAATAAAAAATGCAGTTGGATAAAATGAAGCGCTATATAATATACCGCATAATAGACTGCGGTATTGAGAACACCAACGATTCCGAAACGTATAAATTCGTTGAGAGATGTTTTGTTGAATTTAATCATGTTGTTCTCCTTCCAAACTAGCATTATCCACAATATAGTGAGGACGTTTCTTCGTTTCATTGTAAATGCGCCCAATATATTCACCGATAATTCCTAAACTAAATAATTGAATACTGCCTAAAAGAAGTACGGCACTAATTGTAGTGAAGTAACCTGGTACATCGATTCCGCCACTTACAATTTGGAAAAACGTATATCCGATATAAAAGAGAGAAAGTAAAAAAGTAGCTAAACCAAGATAAAAACAAATACGAAGCGGTTTTGTATTGAAAGATAAAATACCATCTACTCCATAATTAATGAGTTGTTTGAAAGACCATTTTGTTTCTCCGTCTTCACGTATCACATTGCGATAACAAATTGTTTTTTTAGGAAATCCAATCCATTCATATAAACCTTTAGAAAAGCGTTGATGTTCATTTAAGGATAAGAGTGCCTCACTTGCTCGTTTGCTAAGCAGGCGAAAGTCTCCTTCTCCGTCTTTCATTTCAACAGAAGTAATCCGATTAATAAGATAATAATAACTTTTTGCAAAAAGAGATTTTATAAAGTGCTCTCCTTGACGATCGCGCTTAGCGACAACTTGGTCGTATCCTTCTTCCCAAGCAGTGATTAATTCAGGTATGAGAGACGGCGGATGTTGTAAATCCCCGTCCATTAAAATAGCAGCATCGTATTCGCAATGTTTAAGGCCTGCAAGTAAAGCGGCTTCTTTCCCAAAATTACGAGAGAAATTAATAAAATGAACATATTTCTTTTGTGCGTGAAGTTGTTCTAATGTTTCTTTCGTATGATCTGAACTTCCATCGTTAACAAAAATATATTGAAACGAAAGGGAAGAATTTTTTTGCGTCACATCGTCTAAAACGTGGACGACACGTGTAATATTTTCCTGTTCATTGTAGACAGGAATAATAATGGCGATTTTTTTCATGTTTTTTCCTCAATTTCCTAAAATGATAATATATTGTCATTTCCACTTTTATGAATAGTTAAACTCACCTCTTCATCTTCTGTAGTATGAACAACCAAAATGTCCCCACCTATATTACGAAATAGAGAGCTATAAGTTTTCAAATAGTAACAAAGTGTTGTCGTGTCATTTCATATTTTGATTTCGCTTTAGTTAAATAGTATACGATGAATTAGAAGAAAAACATCGAAAATCCTTAATTGTTTATGAATAATTCATTGTAAATGATTCGAAAAATAATTAATTATACTATAGGTGAGAAGTGATAGTCAATGATTGAACTTGATTTTTTGTTACATATATGTTACGATAGATAGACAGTCGTTACAGAATTAAAAGATCGTGCTCAATTTCTTTTTTTCGAGAATTTGTGTGCGATTTTTTATATGTAAAAAGAAAAGCGCATCGAGCGTTCTTCTCAATAATCGCTCGTGGGCGAGAACGATGACACATATTGATAAAGGGAGAGTGGAATTGTGAATTTAATTGATGAAACAGTGACGCATAAAGTTTTTGGTGAAGGGCAAATTGTTGAACAAGATGATAAGACGATTACCGTGGACTTTGAAGAGGACGTCAAAAAATTCGTGTATCCAGATGCTTTTAAAACATTTATCATGTTGCAAGATCGTGACTTGTCAGAGCGTTTAGAAGAAACGTTGACCAAAATGCGTGCAGAAGAAAAAATACGTGAGAAAAAGAAAGCGAAAGAGCGTGAACAAAAAATTATTCAGCAACAATTACGCGCTCGTTTAAAAAATGAGAATGTTCATAAAAGCTCACAAATTGTCTTCTGGTTGAATGAAGAAGATGATGAAAAAGTATTTGAAGATTGGTCGGTTTTCACAGGGACAGTGCAAAGCGGTAAGAAAAAAGGAGAGCCGAATCGTGCAGCTCGTTTGCGTCCGAATAGTATGGCAGTACTGACAAAGCGAGACGCAAAAGAACAAGAAGCCGATCGTAAAATTGTCGGGATGTTTATGGTGAGTGAAACATTCATCGGAAGCGCTAACGAAGACGGTTTCATCCCTTCACATGAGCTTTTTAAAATTGAACTGACAGAAGAAGAATCTGAAAAAATGCATTTTTGGAATTATTATATGAATCCGCGTTCACCGAAGCGAATGGCATGGAATTCAGGACGTTACCGTTACTTCGATAATATTTGGGGTGCTCAAATATTGCGAGATGTTTTGAAGATGCGTCAAGGTGAAGAAGAACAAGAACGTTTAGATGCATTTTTGGACTATTATTGTCATTTAAATGTATTAAATCGTGAAACGATTCCAGTTGCAAATGGTTCATTACTTCAACAATAAATAATGAAAAGGCCTGCGTTTTTACGCAAGCCTTTTTTATTATAGACGTTTTCCAAGTACAACTTCAGCCAAGTTTACCGTATGGTCACCGCTACGTTCTAAGTTCGATAAAATATCGACATATACCATACCTGCTTCTAATGTACAAGTACCATCGCGTAATCGATTAATATGCGTTTTCCGATAGCGATATTCCATCTGATCGATGGTTACCTCTTGTTCGACGACTTGACGAGCAAGTGCTAAATCGTTCGTTTGGAGAGATTGAATTGATTTTGAAATCGTTTCAATCGTGAGGGCAAACATTTTCTCCATTTCAGCCATTGCCTCTTTTGTAATCCCATTCTTATTTGTATGATGTAAACTTTTCGTTAAGCCGACAATATTTTCACAATGGTCTCCGATTCGTTCGATGTCACGAATACTATCTAGTAGTAATGCGTGCTTGTGAGAGTCGCTTTCTGAAATGCGCATCGTCGAGATTTCAACGAGATAAGAAGTAATTTCACGATCCAAATGATTGATGGCGTCTTCTAATTGTTTCGCAAGTTCTGCATGTGACTCATCGCCTGTTTGGACGTATAAAAGAGCTTCTTGCATGCCGTGCACGGCAAATTCTCCAGTGCGCACAACTTCTGCTTTTGCTTGGCCGATCGCAACAGCAGGAGATTCTTGAATGAATAATGGGTCTAAATGTTTCGGCTGATATTCAATCGTCACGTCTTTTCCAGGAATTAATTTCGTGACGACCATTGCCCAAACGCCGATTAAAGGAAATTGAATCATCGTATTCGCGACGTTAAACGAGCCGTGAGCGAAAGCGATTTGCATTTTTTCTTCCAGTGCGAGTAGTGCTGCCAACCATTCGACATACAACGTGAAAGGCACGAGTAAAATTAAAAAGATGACGGTGCCAAATAAGTTAAACAATACGTGAACTGCTGCAGCACGTCGCGCAGTGATCGATGCTCCTAGCGCAGCTAAAATGGCGGTAATCGTTGTCCCGATATTATCTCCGAATAAAATCGGCAATGCGGCTTGCAAGTCGACGAGGCCTTCCGCATACAATCCTTGTAATATCCCGACTGTCGCACTAGAGCTTTGGACAATTAATGTAAAGATTGTCCCTGCGATGACACCGAGAATCGGGTTCTCACTCATTGATAACGTAAACTCTGCAAAGGCATCGAGTGAGCGTAACGGTTTCATCCCGTTGCTCATCATTTCGAGTCCTAAAAAGAGACCACCGAATCCGAACATCACTTCTCCGAAGTTTTTCACTTTATCTTTTTTAAAGAAAAAAATGAGAAACGATCCGACAGCCATAATTGGAAGAGCATAAGCGCCGACATCTAATCCGATGATGAATGCGGTGACCGTCGTCCCGATATTCGCACCCATAATGACGCCGATCGCTTGACGTAATGTCATAAATCCGGCGCTCACAAGGCCAACAGTAATAACGGTCGTTCCTGAACTCGATTGGATGAGCACGGTGACGATAATTCCGACGAGCACACCCATCAACGGATTCGTCGTAAACTTATCTAAAATGCTTCGTAATCGGTCACCAGCTGCCTTTTGAAGCGCGTCCCCCATAAATTGAATGGCGAATAGAAAAATACCGAGCCCACCTAAAAATTGGAAAATAATTGCTTGCCATTCGACTTCCACGATACGCATTCACTCCTTGACTCTAAAGATACATTTAGTATAGAGGGAGGAATAGAAAAGGGAAGAGGCGTTACAACAACTTTACATAACCGTTACAAAACCTTCATAGTGAAGAAACGTAGTCCCATGATTGTTTCGCAAGTAAAGAAACGGTGACGACGATAAATAAAATTCGGACGTAACCGCTCCCACGTTTCATCGCAAAGCGAGATCCTACGATTGAACCGATAATTTGTGCAGCTCCCATAATGAGTCCGTAAACGAACAACACTTCACCAAGCATCATAAACATGAGAAGTGCTGCGAAGTTACTCCCGAAATTAAGTACTTTCGCATTGCCTGCCGCTTGTAAAAAGTCAAAGCCGCGCCACAATAATGCAAACATGAGGAACGAACCTGTACCAGGCCCTAAAAATCCATCATAAAATCCGATAAATGCAATAATTCCAGCGAATAAGAGGGCAGTACTTGTCGAAAAGTGTTTCATTTGAGTGACGCTACCCCAATCTTTTTTCATGAGTGTGTATACCGCGATAATTGCGAGCATAATGAGCATGAGCGGTTTTAAGACGTTCGGATCGAAAAAAGAAACGGTGTAAGCACCGAGCATGGCACCGAAGAAAGAGAGAGGAAACAATTTCATCAATGACTTCACATCAAGGTGACCGGAGCGTAAAAACATAAAGCTACTCGTGAAGGAACCGATGGAACTGGCTAATTTATTCGTCGCAAGTGCCGCAGTTGGAGAAATGCCAGTAAATAAAAGAGCAGGTAATGTAATAAGACCTCCACCACCAACGACAGAATCGACGAATGCGGCTAAAAATCCAAAAATAATTAAAATAAGTAAAATGGTAAGATTTAAATCTTCTAACAAGATGCTTCTCCTCGCTTTCTGTTTCCATTATAACGAATTTTCCAATAATAAAATGAAAAAAGTGCGCAAACTCAACAATTCGGTGAGTTTGCGCACTTTTACTTAGTTGATTGGACGAATCGATACTTCAGGAAGCGCATGATGACGCGCAGCTCCGTGCATGACAGGTCCGACATATTCGTTTAATTTCCAGCCGTGTTGGATAGCTGCAGTGACGAATGCTTTCGCTTGGACGACCGCCTCTTGAACAGCGAGGCCGTTCGCTAAGTTTGCGGTAATCGCTGCTGCGAACGTACATCCCGCTCCGTGATTGTAATGAGAGTCGATGACGTCGCTTTCTAATACGTAAAATGTCTTACCGTCATAAAATAAATCTGTCGCTTTTTCAGTAGGGAGTGAACGACCGCCTTTAATGACGACAGTTTGGGGTCCATGTGCGTGAATGCGTTTTGCTGCTTCTTTCATTTCTTCAATCGTTTTTGGCGTTTTCATGCCCGCTAGTTGTCCCGCTTCGAATAAGTTCGGTGTCGTCACCATCGCATGTGGGAGTAAGTATTGAATCATCGCGTCGGTATTTCCAGGGTTGAGCACTTCATCTTCCCCTTTACATACCATGACAGGATCGATGACGACTTTTAGAGTTCCAGATTGTTGAATTGCATCTCCCGCAATTTGGATAACTTCTTCTGTCGCTAACATCCCAGTTTTCATCGCATCGATTCCTGTAGAGAGCGCTGTTTTAATTTGAGCTTGTAATACATCCGTCGGCAATGAGTAGACACCGTGTGCCCAATATTGGTCTGGATCCATCGTTACGACGACAGTGAGCGCGGTCATACCGTAAGTTCCATGTTCTTGGAATGTTTTCAAATCCGCTTGAATTCCAGCGCCACCTGATGTATCTGAACCAGCAATTGTTAAAGTTTTCTTCATATTTTATACACTTCTTTCTCGTTGGAATGAAATGAACAAATTATACATCGTAACAGAAAAAACGACTAGAGTCAGTTCATTTTGAATCGATAAGGTCAGAATTTACATACAAATAACAATCTGAATTATCTGTCAATATAAATTAGTTAAAATGAGCACAAATAACTATATAAAATAGGTCTAAAGTGCATTGTTGAAATGTTGGAATCGATGTAAATTTAGATTGTTCCAAGTGAACGAAACAAGTTTAAAAAATAAAAAATCGGGCATAGACAAATAACGGTCTTATGCCGCTAACAACATAAAATACAAACCTCGTTAGGTGAGGCTCCTGTATGGAGATACGCTGCTACCCAGAAACGTCTACAGACGCCAATGGGTTAGCAAAAACAATCGATTTAAGGTTGTTTTTAATGTAGCTGGATTCGTCCTATGCCATACAGTGCTAAAGCTCAACGATTGAGGGTTGATCTTAGAAATGTCTATGAGACATTTTAGATTCGACGTGCCTTCAATTGTGGAGGTGCGTTTTTTTGTTGTTCGAAAGGAGGGGTGAACATGAGGGACAATTCAGAACTGCCGGCCAGTAGGTCCAACCATCATACAAACAACAATCAAATACAATGTGTGAGCGAGGAAGTACCTCTGTTCACACCGGGAGGTTATCATTATGCTCAAAAAACGTATCCTCAATCATTTCGAACAACAGCGCCTTTACGAAATGATGAGCCATCCTGAAGTGTTACCATTCGTTCGCCACAAAGCGTATTCATTGGAAGAGTTCACAAATGTGAATCGTGAAACAATCGAAGCAGAACTTCGTGGCGAGCTCATTTCACGTGTCATTTTAGACGCGTATGAGCAACCAGCAGGAACAATTAATTTATTCGATATTCATGGTACGAGCGGCTTTTTAGCAACTTGGCTCGGCAAAGAATATCAAGGTAAAGGATTAAACCAAATGGCAAAATCCGAATTTTTATATGAAGTATTTACAACGACATCGATCGATACAGTATACATGTGCATCCGTAATGAAAACATTCGCTCACAACGCGCAGCGATGAAATTACCTTACGTTTCACAAGCGACAGCAGCGAGCTGGGCACATTTTGAAACAGTGCGCAAAGACTACGCACAATTTCAACTACTTCAAGTAAACCGTGAAGATTTTTTACGCTACAACGAACAAGTTGTTCCGTTTATCGCAGCAGAAGCGATGGAAGTTGCGCCGATGTTAGTCGCAACAGAGGGGTAAGCGTATGGATCATCCGATACAAAGATATGAAAATCCGTAAATATGGAGAGAATATACTCCATCATTTACGGATTTTTTATTTTTAAAAAAATTATTTTTCCTATTTTAAAAAGTTTAATAGGAGATAAATTTGATATTAAATCAACTTATCATATATGAAATCAAAGAACACTCTATACATAGTTGTCTAAATGAGAGAAAAAAGAAATGAAAACGAGCAATTGGACAATTGTCTAATGAAATATGTAAAAAAACAGTGTAAGTCGTAAAAAGATCCATTAATTTTTGTAGAAAGTAAACAAAGTTGTGTATTTCAGTTAGACGAAACGAATAAAAAAGAAAAAATGGAGCGATTCGTTTATTGTTCTAAAAAAATAGATTGTCTAAAAAGATTGTATAAATAATAAAAAGCGTCTAAAACTGTCTGAATTATTTTAGTGGATCAATATTTTTTCAGGAAAGGAAATGGAATAAAAAGTATAAAAAAGCATTTGACAACATTTTAGTAGTGAGGTATATTTCACTCATATTAACAGCGTATTTGCTATTTCAAGCAGAAAAAACAGCTCCTGCATTATTTTAGGATATGTTGTAAATTCTAGTTGTGATGCGAGATTGAATTTTTTCCGCTGTTAGCGATCGACTCCAGTATTCTTTCATAACTGTCTAGACATGATAAAGGGAAGTGTCGATAGAAAAGAATTTGGAGAATAGGTAGAGGAGGGTAGTTATAATGAGGAGGTAATGAGTTCACGTTTATTTGTAAGCGCTTTCTTTTATGTGTTGGGGAACACGATGGATAGAAAAGAGCCGATTGGGGAATGGGCACTCCTTTTCTTCTTTACAAAGTGAAACGCTACAAATGAAATAAAAGGGGGAAATAGAATATGAATGCGTATCAAAAAGAAGTGTGGTTCACGATTATTATGTCAGCTATCTTTTTAGTAGTAGGTCACTCTGGTTTATTGTTTGCGATGTTTCCAACAGACGCGATGCTCTTCGGGTTTCCGGTAATGTATATCGTCCCGATTTTGTCTGGTTGGTTCGGCGTTTTAATTTTAACGATCATTGCGGGGGCAATTGGCAATAAAATTGACGAAGCGATCGAACGTGAAAATGAGATGAAACGAGCGGAAGCAGCGGAACAGAAATCGTCGAAAGGAGTGAACTAATATGGGGGAAAATGGATGGCAGCTTGAAAATCCGATTATCGGGATTGTCGTTGTAGCTTTAACGTTTTTATTATTCTATGTCGTTAGTTATATTTCCAACCGTTCGAGTAAATCGGTAGAAGATTTATATGCAGCAGGCGGGGGCGTCGGTGCATTTACGAACGGATTAGCGATGGCTTCTACTTATATGAGTATCGCGACGTTTTTAGGAGTTACAGGTCTTATTCTTAATATGAAAGTTCCATTCGTTATTATGTGGATTCAATTAATTTTAGCGATTCCTTTAATTACAATTATTTACGGAACCTCTTTACGACGTATGGGTGCATTTACACCGACTCACTTTATTCGTGAACGATATGGAGTTCGAGCATCGATCGTCGCAGCACTCTTTATGATTTTAGTTCAAATTATGTACGCTTTAGGGCAGATGATTGGAATTGCAGTAGCATTTGAAACATTGTTAGGAATTCCATATTTTGTGGGTCTTGTTGTTGGAGGGGTTCTTGTCATTGGTTATGTCACAATGGGGGGAATGTCTGGAGCGACAAATAATGCGGCGATTCAAATGGTCATCATTACATTAATGTTCGTTGTGCCACTCGGTGCCATCATGAAAGCGATGGGTGGGTCTGGTTGGTATTTCCCGCCACTTCTATATGCGGACATGGTACCGACGATGTTGGAAGCAGTTCCTAACTTCTTTGACTATCAATATTCTGTGAAATGGTATTTCGCTATTATTCCGGCATTGACATTCGGATCACTCGGCTTACCGCACTTAGCGATGCGTGTGTATACGGCATCTAGCCTTCAAAGTGCGCGTAAAGCGATGGTTTGGTTCGCATTAGTATTAGGAGTCGTATTCTCGGCGACATATGTGATGGGGTTCGCAGGTGTTTACTTTACAGAAACGACAGGTAATCCAATTTCTGTAGAAGATGCAGATAAATTAACGATTATTTTGAACCTTGTGTATAACTCAGAATGGGTGACAGCACTCGTTATTGCGGGAGCTGTATCAGCAGGGCTTTCTACTTTAAGTGGAAACTTAATTGCGATTGGGGCACTCATTTCACAAGATATCGTTTCGACATTGCGTCCGCATTTAGCGAATAAATCAAAAGTACGTCTCGGTTATATTTCGATCGCACTCGGTGGTGTTGTCAGTGTCGTCTTAGCATTTAACCCACCTGATTTCTTAGTCGTTAGTATTTTATGGGCGTTCGGATTAGCAGCCGTAACGAACGCACCACTTATCGTTACAGGAGTTTGGTGGAAAGAGGCGAATAAATTCGGTGCGATGTCTGCCGCAATTATCGGTGGAATCGTCTACATCGTCGTATCACCGTTCGTCTTCCCTTCAATCGTCATTAGTGGCCATGCGATGACGGATGGTTTAGGGTTGTCGGGGGCGATGTTTACCGTACCGATCAGTTTCATTTTATTAATCGTCGTGTCATACGTGACGAACCGTATGCCAGGACTTCAAAAATATTTAACGAAAACAGAAGATGCGGAGTTAATTGAACGTATTCACGGCTGGGAAACAGTTAACCCAGCGCGCTACAATAGTATGGTAGCTGCGGTGATTATCGTTGTCGGAAGTATTGCGGTGTTCGCATGGGCGATCATGCCTTGGAACTTATAATGAAAATGGAGAAATTCGGTGATTGCACATCATCGAATTCTCCTTTTCTTCTATTAAAAGGAGGCGGAAACAATGAACTCACTCCAAACGATTAAAAGAAGTTTATTTTTAGATAAAGAAGCGATGGCGCAATTTAGCCAATCTGAAAACATGGGAAAGTGGAGCATTTTCCTTATCGGATTGCTCGGAGCTATATACGGAGGGCTTTCCATTTATCAAAATCTCGAAACTGTACAGGCGTTAGAATCACCGTTATTGCGCACGGTTTTAATGCCGCTACTGCTCGTAGGTGTCGGTTTTATTACGGTATGGTTAACTGTTTTTGTTTTTTCTTTATTGCTTTGGGCAGCTGCGCGTGGGTTTGGCGGAGCGGGCATTTTACGCATCATCCGTCGCGTGACGAGCATAGCTCTTTTGCCGGCAGCATTTGCGATGCCAGCGTTCATTACATTTACGAGTGGCGGGACGTTAACGATGCTTCATATCGGATTAGCGCTCGTAGCTCTCATTTGGATTTATTTACTTTGTGTTAAGGCGTTGGAAGCGACTCAACAATTCGAAACGAAAAAAGCGTATATTGCAGTTCTCATTATGTTTGTTTTCTTTACGAGTATTTATTACATTATATTGCCACCCGTTGCTTGATCTCTTGCCGACGAACGTTGCGAACGTTCGTTTTTTTATTTGTCTAAAATTGTTGTTTAGACAAACTGAAAGTGAAATGGAGAACGATGTAGAGTGAATATGTTCAATGAGCATAAACTGTAAAAATGTGTATGTACAAAACTATACAATAATGTATAATTGTATATACAGGTAGTCGTTTTTACAATTTAAAAATGTTGAAAGCGCTACCATTTAGACATTGGCATACAACTTGCATTACTTATATAGGCAAATCAACTGGAAAGGGGAAAAGTATGATGAGTGAATATTCAAATGTAACAGTAGAAAATCATATTGCAGTATTGGAGATTGATCATGCACCAGCGAACGCACTGTCTTCGCACGTTATTCAAGAGTTGCGAGATGAAGTGAAAAAATTGGGTGAGCAAGACGATGTTCATGCAATTATCATCACAGGAAAAGGACGCTTTTTCGTAGCAGGAGCGGACATTAAAGAATTCATTCCAGCGATGGGGAACGATGAGAATGGATTAAATATGGCGAAAGCAGGACAAGCGTTATGCGATGAAATTGAAGCGTTACGCAAACCGGTGATCGCAGCAGTGAATGGTCCAGCATTAGGGGGCGGACTTGAAATTGCGTTAGGATGTCACGTTCGTTTAGCGAGTGAGAAAGCGATTTTAGGATTGCCAGAATTGAATTTAGGTTTAATTCCAGCGTTCGGCGGGACACAACGTCTTGCGCGTTTGACAAACGAAGCGGTAGCACTCGACTTAATTTTATCAGGGCGTCATATTACAGCAGCAGAAGCGAAAGATTTACACATCGTTCAATATGTTGTTCCAGGGGAAGAATTGCTCGATAAAGCGAAAGAAGTAGCAGCGTCTTACGTAAGCGCTCATAGTAATACGTCAATTTCACGTGCGATAAAGGCAGTTCAAGAAGGACTGGCAACGACTTTAGAAGAAGGATTGAAAGTAGAGCGTGAGATGTTTGCTGAATTGTTCTTAACAGAAGATGCGAAAGAAGGCGTTACCGCATTTAGCGAAAAACGTGCAGCTGAGTTTAAGCATAAATAAGGAGGGGTTTTTGTGGGAGAAGTACTCGTTATTAAACATGAGAACGGGCTCGGAGAATTAATTCTAAATCGTCCGAAAGCGTTAAACTCATTAAATACAGACATGCTTTTAATTATTCAAAAGGCTTTAGAAGAATGGAAGACAGATGATTCAGTACAAGCGGTGTTGTTACGTAGTGACTTAGAACGTGCACTCTGTGCAGGCGGGGACATCAAGATGCTTCATGCTGCACAAGAATCAGAAGAAAATCGTCAAGCAGCGATGAACTTCTTTGAAATTGAGTATGATGTAGATTTAACGATTGCAGAATATGATAAACCAATCATTGCTTATTTAAATGGAATCGTCATGGGTGGCGGTGTTGGATTGACACAGGGAGCGAGTCATCGCATCGTGACAGAAACAACACGTTGGGCGATGCCTGAAATGAATATCGGCTTCTTCCCAGACGTTGGAGGATCGTATTTCTTAAACCAAGCACCTGGTAAGGTCGGTCGATATTTAGCTTTGACAGCAAGTACAATCGGTGCACAAGATGCGATTTATGCGAAAGTAGCTGATGACTACGTGTTAAGTGATAACTTAGCAACTTTAACAGATGCTTTAAAACGAGCCGACTTTTCGACTGGAGAAGCACAAGCGATCGTTGAACGAGCGATTGCAAAAGTTCGAGCGACATTCGATGGAGAAGGAAAGCTCGAACAACAACGCGAGTCA
This sequence comes from Savagea serpentis, assembly GCF_015351395.1. GTDB lineage: Bacteria > Bacillota > Bacilli > Bacillales_A > Planococcaceae > Savagea > Savagea serpentis. The sequence continues at coordinate 39,152 of NZ_JADKPV010000006.1, read as the reverse complement.
ATTGACGAGCATTTTGCGAAAGAAACAGTAGAAGACATCATCACATCTCTTGAAAATGCGGGGGATGAATTTTCCAAAAAGACGGCTAGCATCATAAAAAGCAAGTCACCCGTTTCTTTAAAAGTAACATTAGAACAACTGAAGCGTGGGGAAGGCAAGTCGTTGAAAGACTGTTTAGCGATGGAGTTAAACATCGGAGCGAATTTCTTAAAGCATAAAGATTTTTACGAAGGAATTCGTTCAGTTGTCATTGACAAAGACCAAAATCCACAATATGAATATAAAAATTTAGAAGACGTTTCGGAGGCGTTTGTCAATTCATTTTTCACAGCGTAAATAGAAAGGTTTGGTGATGATATGTTTGCCTTTGAAAAAGAGACCGAAGTAAAAGATTGGATGCGTCGTAATTATTTAACGATTCAACATACGAGTATCGTCCGAGATGCGATTCATCTCGTTATGCAAGTTGAGTTGAATGAATTGCCAGTCATTCAAGAAGATAAAATTATCGGTGTTTTTAATTTAAAGACGTATGTTCAAGCGTTGCAAAGCGCGGAACAGATTGATCAAACAGACTCAGTCACCAAATGGATGAGCAAAACATTCGCGTACGTGATGGAAAATGAAAAGATGATGCACATTGAAACGGTACCTAGTTATGTCGTCGATACGGACTATACGTTAATCGGTGTCGTCGATCAAGCGGTGCGTCATGATTACCATAAGGCTGCGGTTCAAGAAATTAAACGTCTTCAAGAGTTAGATCACTGGTATAGTTTAACATTTGATCTTGCTTATGAAGGGCTCGTGATCGTGGATAATGACGGCATAATTCGTGTTATGAACGATGCGTATTGTCGTTATGTTGGCTTGAATAAAGAGCAAGCAGTCGGCAAGCGAGCGGCAGATGTCATCGAAAATACACGCCTACCCGTCGTATTAAAGACGGGAGTACCTGAACGTAGCCAAGCGCACGTACTAGGTGGACATAATTTAGTCGTTCATCGTTTGCCGATATGGCGAGATAAAAAAGTCGTCGGAGCTGTCGGGATGCTGTTGTACGAAGGGGTCGCTGAAATTTATCAAGCCGTCCAGCGCATGCAAAAGCTAGAAGTGACAGACAAGGAAGGACTTCACATTCATTGGGAGAGTGAGGAGGAGCGCAATGCGGTTGTTCGTTTCGATGACATTTTAGGAGATAGTTTAATCATTACGCGGACGAAAAACATTGCGATTCGTGCGAGCGATACGAAAGCGACCGTGCTCATTACTGGGGAGAGCGGAGTTGGGAAAGAGCAATTCGCAAAAGCGATTCATGATATGGGAGTCATGAAAGCAGGCAACTTCGTCAGTATTAACTGTGCGGCGATTCCGGATAACTTGATCGAATCAGAACTGTTCGGATATGAAGAGGGCGCCTTCACAGGTGCGAAACGCGGCGGACATAAAGGGAAGTTTGAAATGGCTCATAACGGTACTTTGTTTTTGGATGAAATTGGGGAAATGTCTTTAAATATTCAAGCGAAAATATTGCGTGTGTTGCAAGAGCGTGAAGTTGAGCGAATCGGTGGAACAGAAGCGATTCCAATCGACACTCGAATTATCGCAGCGACGAATCGCAACTTAAAAGAGATGGTACAAGCGGGAGAGTTTCGTGAAGATTTGTACTATCGTTTAAATGTCATACCGATTGAAATTCCACCATTGAGAGAGCGTTTGACGGATATTCCGCTTATCGTTTCACATAAGTTGAGAGAACTGGCGAAAAAATATGGAAAAGAAAAAACGATTGAAGAACAAATCATTCGAAAATTTTATAACCATAGTTGGCCGGGAAATGTTCGAGAGCTCGTTAACATGTTAGAGCGTTTATACGTTTTAACGGATGAAGACCACATTCGCATTAACGATTTGACGATTCATTTATTCCAAGAGCACGAACAAACAATTGAATCACCTGTTCATACACAACCTGTAGAGAATTTAGAAGAGTTGCTGGAAATGGAAGATAAGCGCTCAATTATTCGTGCTTTACAAGAGACGGGTGGCAATAAAACAAGAGCTGCACAATTATTAAACATATCGAGAGCGACGCTTTATAATAAATTGAATCGGTATAAAATGTCTTAAGTAATCGATGAAATGAAAGCGTTTTAATGAGGCTCATGGTGAGCATCATGAGCCGACTATTTCACATAAAGGTAGTTAATAAAGGGAGGATGTTTACGATGACAAGAACTTATATTTTTCCACAAATGAATGATACGACAAAAAACTTTGCACCTGATCACTTCAATGATGAAGAGAAATTAATTGAACAGACGGTAGAGCAATTTGCAGCAGAACGAGTTTATCCATCACTTGAAAAGTTAGAGTCTTACGATTATGCGACAGCGCGTCAATTGTTTGAAGAGGCGGGAGAGCTTGGACTTTTAGGGGCGGACGTACCAGAAGATTACGATGGAATGGAAATGGGGAAAAAAATCTCAGGACTTGTTGCAGAAGGGCTCGGTCATGGGAGTAGTTTCGGAGTATCGTTCAACATACATACAGGAGTGGGAACACTTCCTTACATGTACTTCGGAACGAAAGAACAGAAGAAGAAATGCTTACCGAAACTCGCTTCAGGAGAGTGGATTGGAGCATACGCATTAACGGAGCCAAACGCTGGTTCAGATGCTCTTGCAGCGAAAGCGACAGCGAAGTTAAACGACGATGGTTCATATCGTTTAAATGGTGAGAAACAATGGATTACAAACGCTCACTTAGCGAATGTGTACGTCGTATTCGCAAAGACAGAAGAAGGGATGACAGGATTTATCGTCGAGCGCGATATGCCTGGCGTTTCAGTAGGGCCGGAAGAACAGAAGATGGGAATTAAAGGTTCTTCAACAGCGACATTAATTTTAGAAGATGTGAATGTTCCCGAAGAAAATATTTTAGGTGAGCGTGGTAAAGGACATTACATCGCATTAAATATTTTAAACTTAGCTCGTCTAAAATTAGCTTTCTCTAATATCGGATCAGGAAAACAAGCGTTCAATACGGCACTTCAATATACGCAAGAACGTAAGCAATTCAATCGTGAATTATCGCAATTTTCAATGTTACGTGAAAAGCTCGCCATGATGGCAGCGTCCATCTATCGAGCGGAGACAGGCGTTTATTACACAGCACGTCTTATTGACGAAGAAGATCTTTCCGAAGACAATATTTTGAAAGTTCTTCCACAATACGCAGCAGATTGTGCCTTGAATAAAGTAGCAGCATCTGAAATGCTCGACTATGTTGTAGATGAAGGGGTTCAAATGCACGGTGGATACGGATATATGGAAGAGTATGATATCGAGCGCATGTATCGCGATGCTCGAATCAACCGTATTTTCGAAGGAACGAACGAAATTAACCGTCTTACAGTAGCGCGAAGCATTACAAAATTGTTTACGAAAGATGCATCGGTGTTCGAAGCGGATGATGCGTTAGGCAATGAACAATACGAAAAAGCGTTAGCGGCATTTAACAAAGTGATGCAAACATTGACGAGTGAAGAAGTGATTTCATTAAAAGAGTTTGAAAATGAGCAAGAATTAATGCGCCTCATTTCAGATACAGTAATGGACTTATACTTAATGAAAGCAGTGCTCATTCGCGTTGAGGAATCGAAAAAGCGCGACATTGAAGAAGCGCTTGCAGCGTACATTACACATGATAGCAGCCGAAAGATTCAAGCGAACTTATTAGAAATTACAGCACGTATCGCAAAAGATCCAGCAGCACTCCAAGGGGCAATACGTGATTTAACAGTAGATTCAGTGGATTTAATCGGTCTGAAGCGTCAAATTGCCGACTATATGATTGGAAAAGGTTCATACTCACTATAATTTAACACACATTCACAAAAGGGGGATTTTACATGAAAAAGGTAGGAATGATTGGACTCGGGAATATGGGATTACCGATGGCGAAAAACTTATTAGCGAAATTTGAAGTGTACGGAAACGATATCAATGAGGCAGCATTAAAGGAGTTAGAAAGTCTCGGGGGAAAAATTGCGACAGGACCTGCACAGTTAGCGGAAGAATGTGACGTCATTTTAACGAGCTTGCCTTCTGAAGCGGTCGTTGAAGCAGTTTATTTGGGGAAAGACGGCATTTTCAACAATCCGACGAATGCAATTATTGTCGATACGAGCACAGTATCACCTGAAATGAACTCGAAACTCGAAAAAATTGCGAAAGAAAAAAACATCCGGTTTTTAGCAGCTCCAGTTAGTGGTGGTGTCATTGGAGCGGAAAATCGTACGTTGACATTTATGGTCGGAGGAGACAAGGCGACATTTGATGAAGTCATGCCTGTATTTGAACAGTTAGGGGAAAATATTTTCTTAGTTGGTGAACAAATCGATAGCGGAACGACTGTAAAATTAATCAATAACTTATTGATCGGTTTCTATACAGCAGGTGTCGCGGAAGCGCTCCATATTGCGAATAAACAAAATATCGATTTGGATATGTTATTCTCCATTTTAAATGTAAGTTATGGCCAAAGTCGTATTTATGACCGTAACTATAATACATTCATTGCAAAAGACGACTATGAACCTGGATTTGCGCTCGCACTCTTATTAAAAGATGTAAACTTCGCATTAGATTTGGCGAAAAGCCATGGCTTAGATTTGCCAATCAGTGAACAATTACAAAAATTATACACGGAAGCGAATTCAGAAGGATACGGACCGAAAGATATGGCTGTCTTGTATGAACGAGTAAAAGAACAGTCAAAATAAATAAAGATAGGATTGAAACAGGAAATAATTTTTTATGTAAATTATTATTTTAAAAAGAATTAGAAAGGAAGTTATTCACTTCCTTTCTCCATTCTATTTTTTTACAAAAAATGGGTTGAATTCTCTTAATGTAAGGGTTATCATTGATGTAATGATTTTTGTGAAGGGGAAAGCAGAAATCAGTAATTATTATTTTTAAGTAGTTTTATGATCGTTGTTTTGGGGTTCATACATTTAGTAATTCAAACGGAGGGAATGCGTTATGACAAACAAAGACATTATTGCACCAGAGAAGTATAATATCATTCAAGAATTTGAACAATTTACATCGGATCCAGAAAGACTAGCACTCGTATGGCAAAGTGAAGCAGGAGAAGAAAAGCAAATTACGTATGATGAATTAATTAAAGGTGCAAATAAAATTGGAAACGTTTTCAAAAAGCAAGGATTGAAAAAAGGGGACGCGATTCTCGTTATGCTTCCACGTTTAATCGAAGCGTATCAAACGTATATCGCAGCATTGAAAATTGGTTTAATCGTTGCACCAAGTTCAGAATTACTTCGCGCGAGCGATTTACAATATCGTATTAATCATGGTGATATTAAAGCGGTCGTATCTTATCATCCGTATGTCGATCGATTCAATGATGTAGAAGAAGTTCAGAAGGTGGAGCGTTTCGTCGTTGGAGGCGATACAGATAACTGGACGAACTTAGTCGCAGCTGCAGAGTCAGAATCAGATGAATTGGAAATGTCGGACACGACACGTGATTCGACAGCGTTTTTATCTTTCACATCAGGGACAACTGGAAATCCGAAAGCCGTCATTCATGCGCACGGATGGGGTTATACACATCTTCGTTTAGCAGCTAAAAAATGGTTGACGATTAAAGAAGGTGACCGTGTTTGGGCGACAGCTGGACCCGGTTGGCAAAAGTGGATTTGGAGTCCGTTTTTAGCGACACTTGGACTCGGAGCGACAGGTTATACGTACTACGGTAGCTTTGATCCAGAAAAGTACTTACAAATGCTTCAAGAGAATGAAATTAATGTTTTATGTTGTACGCCGACAGAGTACCGCCTCATGTCGATCGTTGACGATATCGGCAAGTACGACTTAAGTAAATTACGTTCTGCAGTATCAGCAGGAGAACCGTTGAACCGCGAAGTAATGGACACGTTCAAAAAGCACTTTGATTTAACGGTCCGTGACGGATACGGTCAAACGGAAAATACATTGTTAATCGGTGTGTTAGAAGGAATGGAAGTTCGCCCAGGATCGATGGGTAAACCGATGTTCGAAGGCATGATTGAAATTATCGATGATGAAGGAAAGCCAGCACCTGTTGGTCAAGTCGGAGATATTGCGATTCATAAAGACACACCTGCATTGTTCCGCGGGTACTATAAAGAGCCAGAGCGAACAGCAGCTCAGTTCCGTGGAGATTATTATGTGACGGGTGACCGCGCATCGAAAGACGAAGATGGGTACTACTGGTTTGAAGGTCGTTCAGACGATATTATTATCAGCTCAGGATATACGATTGGACCTTTCGAAGTTGAAGATGCATTAGTCAAACATCCTGCAGTTCAAGAATGTGCGGTCGTAGCAAGTCCAGACCCAATTCGCGGAAGTGTCGTTAAAGCGTTTATCGTGTTACGTGGCAAACAGTTTACACCAGGTGAAGAATTAACGAAAGAAATTCAAGACCATGTTAAAACAGTAACAGCACCTTATAAATACCCACGTATTATCGAATTCGTCGAAGAACTTCCGAAAACAATTTCAGGAAAGATTCGTCGTGTAGAATTACGAGAGCAAGAAGAATAGAGATTTCGAGCGTATAGACAGTGTTATTTGTCTATACGCTTTTTTTATAAACCGAACGGTACAAAATAATATCATGAAAGTTTTTTTGCGACGTAAAATACGAAGCCTTCTAGAAAATATGGTATGATAAAACTAATCTTTAGGAGGATTTTGTATGATTCGAATTGGGTTAACAGGATGGGGCGATCACCCTTCCTTATATACGTCGACAACTGCTTATAAGTTAGTCGATTACAGCGCGCACTTTCCTTTAGTCGAAGTTGATTCAAGTTTCTATGCGATACCGCGGGAAACGACGATTCATAAATGGATTCATGAAACACCGCGTACTTTTCAATTTATCGTTAAAGCGTATAAAGGAATGACGGGCCACTTGCAGAAGTCAGATTGGCCGTTTGAAACGACTGAAGCAATGTTCGAAGCGTATCGACAAGCTTTTCTGCCGATGCAACAGTCAGGAAAGCTAGCATTTTTACTTTTTCAATTTCCACCTTCTTTTTTATGTGGAACGAAAGAAGTGAACTTATTGCGTTACATCCGCCAGCAACTACCAGAGTTTGATATTGCGATAGAATTTCGGCATATGTCTTGGTTTGAAGGAGAGCGAGCTCAAGCAACATTACAATTTTTAAAACACTATCACTTCATTCATACGATCGTTGATGAACCGCAAGTTGGAGTAGGTAGTGTACCGAAAATAATTGCCCAAACTGCGCCGAAAATGTTTTATCGTTTACATGGGCGTAATGATCGGGGATGGGTCAATACATTCGGTTCATCAGAAGCGTGGCGGAAAGTACGCTATTTATACAATTATTCGGAACAAGAGTTAGCAGAATTACAAAAAGTTGTACAACAAGAACAAGGCGAGCAATATATTATATTTAACAATAATTCAGGCCATCATGCTGCGCCAAATGCGAAGCGTCTTCAACAGTTGTTACAAATTGAATATGAAGATTTAGCACCGATGCAACTGGATTTATTTAAGGAGGATTTGTAATGGCATATGTCATATTGGCGCTCATTGCGCTCGCTTCAGGTGTTATCGGAGCCCTTGTCGGTTTAGGTGGCGGCATTATACTCGTTCCGTTAACACTTTATTTCGGAGCGGAACTTGGGTGGATTGAAGGGATCACCCCTCAAAAGGTTGTCGGTTTATCCGTGATTATGATGATTTTCACAGGTTTGTCATCGACTTTGTCGCATATGAAAGCGAAAACGGTGGACTACAAGAGTGGTTTGATTTTCTTCGCCGGAAGCGTTCCTGGCACATTGATTGGTGCCTACGTTAATAAAGGGCTTGAAATTGCATCATTTAACTTATATTTCGGAATTCTGTTAATTATTTTAGCGACGATTTTACTCGTGCGAGATAAAGTGAAGCCCATTCATTGGTTTGTCGATCACGGTACGAAGCGTACTTTCATTGACCCATCTGGAGAATCGCACGTTTATGGATATCCGATTTGGTTTGCTTTATTGTTGACATTCGGCATTGGATTTGCATCTGGATTGTTCGGAATTGGTGGCGGTTCGATTCTCGTTCCAGCGATGCTCATTTTATTTTTATTCCCACCTCATGTTGCAGTGGCAACAAGTATGTTCATGGTCTTTTTATCAGCGATTGTCAACTCCATTTCTCATATTTATTTAGGGAATGTACCATGGTTATATACACTTCCAGTCATCCCAGCAGCGTATTTAGGAGCAACACTCGGCTCGGTCTTGAATCGTAAAATGCAATCGAAAACAGTCGTCACGATGTTGCGCATTATATTACTCATTATCGGGATTCGTTCGATTATCGATGGTATATGGGGGTGAACGAAATGGATTCATTGGAAACCATTCATATTTATCATTTAAATGATGTGCATAGTCATTTTCATAATTGGCCTCAAATGAGCCGGTTTATTCGGGAAAAAACAGCGCTTCATCAAAAGGAAGGAGCTTCTACGTTCACTTTCGATTTAGGTGATTTTATCGATCGTTCTCATCCATTGACTGATGCGACGAAAGGAAGAGCGAATGTTCAGCTATTAAATGAAATGGGTGTCGATGCCGTCACGATTGGTAATAATGAGGGAATCACGATGGCCCATAAAGACTTAGAACATTTATATGAAAAGGCGGAATTTGATGTTTTGGTGAGTAATTTAAATCATTTAGACGGACGCCCTTTCGCAAAACGTTCTATCATTTATGAAACACCTTATGGGACGAAAATTGGAGTGTTTGGAGTAACAGCTCCTTATTATCAGTTTTATAAGCAACTTGATTGGGAAGTGACGGACCCTTATGAAGCGGTCGCTGAAATGGTAGAAATATTAGCTTCAAAAGTGGATATTTTAATTTGTCTCTCTCATATCGGTGAGCGATTTGACCGTGAAATTGCAAAGCGTCATTCTGAACTGACCATTATTTTAGGGGCGCATACCCATCATTTATTTCAACATGGAGAATATGTGAATGAAAGTTTGCTCGGTGCTACAGGGAAATATGCAGAATATATTGGGCATATGAAATTAAAAGTGGATGAACATCATCAAGTCGTCAGTCGCCGTGCAGGTGTTATTCGGACGGATCAACTTGCTGTGACCTATCAAGATGCTCAGTTTTCAGAAGACTATATGAAAAAAGGAAAAGAGCTATTAAATAAGCCGATTTTTCATAATGAATTTAATTTGAGTAATGATTTATTTCAAACGACAGAACTTGATCGTTTCTTTGGACGAGCACTTTTAGAATATACGGGCGCGGATTGTGCGATGTTCAATTCAGGTATTTTTTTAGGAAGTTTACGACGAGGGTACGTGACGAGCGAACAACTTCATGAATTGTTACCTCACCCAATTAATGTTGCCACAGTTGAAGTAGAAGGCTCTTTTTTAAAACATATTTATGAAAAGACGAAAGCGGAAGATTGGCCTAAAATTGAAGTGCGTGGATTAGGTTTTAGAGGTACATTAATGGGGAAAATGCATTTTGAACGTTTGTATGAGAAGGCAGATGGAACGATATTTATCGGAAACCGTCGATTGCGTCGCGACGAAACATATAGGCTGGCGACTCTAGATATGTTTACGTTCGGATTCTTTTTCCCGGAATTAGCAGAACTTCCAAAGAAGTATTACATGCCTGAACTTATTCGAGATGTGTTCGCTTGGTATGGCATTCAATCGTTCGGCTCACTCTCATCGTGACGGCTTGCATGAAAAGTGAAAAGCTGTTAAAGTAAATGCACAAAAGAAAAAAGTGTGAAGTAGAGGTTGCAGTGTCGAAGAGTATCTTTTTGGAGCGGACAGCGAAGAAGAAAAGAGAAAGGCGACATTGCCGAAAAATGAAAAGGGTCGCTTTTTCATTTTGGGGTTGCATAAAATATGTGCAACACTGTCATCCGAAAGATGTTGGGCTACTTAAAATGTTCGTCATAGAACATTAGCCTAAAGCCGATACGTTCAACGTATCGGCTTTTTGAATAGAAAGGAGTTTTTTATATGATTGGAAGTATTGCGTCAATCATTCCACCAATTATTGCGATTGTCATGGTTTTATTAACGAAACGTGTCATTTTATCGCTCGGGTTTGGAATTTTAAGTGCAGCTATTTTAATTAGCATCGATGGCCACTCTTTCTTCAGTGTATTAGGAAAAGGGATGATCGCTTCTTTATGGGATGGAGAGGCTTTTAACTGGAGTAATATTTTCATTATGTTATTCATTTTATTATTAGGGATTATTACAGCTTTTGTCAGTTTGTCAGGAGGAACGAAAGCGTTCGCTGATTGGGCGACGAAGCGTGTGAAAACACGTCGAGGCGCAAAATTATTAACCGTCTTTTTAGGTCTTTTATTTTTCATTGATGACTATTTCAACGCTTTAGCAGTCGGGCAAATTGCACGACCAATTAGCGATAAGCAACGTGTATCACGTGCGCAACTTGCGTACTTTATCGATTCGACGAGCGCCCCAATTTGTGTCGTTTCACCAATCTCCAGTTGGGGAGCATTTTTGATTGGACAACTCGCTCCGATTTTAGGGGCTGCGGCGATTGTGACATACTCTCCATTATCAGCCTTCGTTTTAATGGCTCCGATGAATTTTTACGTCGTTGCAACATTAATTTTTGTGTTCTATTTCGCTTGGACGAATGTTTCATTCGGAGGGATGCGCGACCATGAAATGCGTGCCATTGAAACGGGTGAATTGTACGATGCGACAAAAGATATTCCAGGAGAGTTAAAAGAAGATTTTCCAGAACATACTTACGGTCGTGTACGAGATTTAGTATTGCCGATTGTCGTGTTGATTCTCGTAACCTTTACGATGATGTTCATTACAGGAGCACGCGCAAGTGGAAGCATGAGTATTTGGGCGATTTTTGAAGAGACGGATGTGCCGTTGTCCTTAGCAGTAGGTGGATTAACAGGAGCACTATTAGCGATTGTCTTATATTTAAGTCAGATGAAACGAAACGAAACAGCTTCTTGGGGCTGGGTCGGTACCGCTTTAAAAACAGGGCTTCAATCGATGGCACCGGCTGTTCTTATTTTATTCTTCGCTTGGGCGTTGACAGATTTTATTGGAACATTAGAAACGGGGAGCTATTTAGCATCCATCGTAGAGCGAACGAATGTGTCTCCAGCCTTTTTACCACTCGTTCTTTTTATTTTCGGTGGGTTAATTGCCTTCTCAACAGGGACGTCTTGGGGTTCATTCGGTATTTTATTACCGATTGCAGCAGATGTCATGATTGCGACAGATGTTTCTCTATTACTACCGGCAATGAGTGCAGTATTAGCGGGAGCAGTCTTCGGAGATCACTGTTCACCGATTTCAGATACGACGATTTTATCAGCGACTGGAGCAGGGTGTAACCATATTGATCACGTATCCACTCAATTACCTTATGCCATTTTATCCGCGCTTGTCGCGGGCTTCGGTTATCTCGTATTTGCCTTTACGACTTCAATCATGATTAGTTTAGGAGCTTTGATGATGGTGATGGTCATCATTTTAATTATTTTATCTAAAAGAAGCACAATGCCAGTCGCTTCATAAGAAAAGACGTTAAGAAGTAGAACAACTACTTTTTAACGTCTTTTTTGTAAGTTTTATTGAAAAAACACCCTATTATTGACAATATTCAGAAAATTAGATAAAATTCGAACTAAAGAATGAAAGGGGTGGAATGTATGGACAAGCAACAAAATTCGCAATGGGGGACACGGGCAGGTTTTATTTTAGCGGCTGTCGGATCGGCAGTTGGACTCGGTAACATTTGGCGATTCCCATACGTTGCGTATGAAAATGGTGGAGGCGCTTTCTTTATTCCATATTTATTCGCTTTATTAACTGCAGGAATACCGATTTTAATTATGGAATTTACGATTGGTCATAAATATCGTGGTTCTAGTCCGTTATCCTTTTTTAGATTGGCAGGGAAAAAAGCAGAGTGGATTGGCTGGTGGGGTGTCATCGTAGCTTTCGTCATTTCCACTTATTACTCGGTTATCATTGCCTGGGCAATAAAATATACAGGCTATGCATTTACGCTGAAATGGGGACAAGATACGAAAGACTTCTTATATGGGGATGTATTGAATCTTTCAGAAGTGCCTGGAGAAATTGGGGGATTCGTTCCGGGCGTGCTCATTCCACATTTATTCGTTTGGGCAATTGTTTTCCTCATTTTATTCGGGGGAGTTAAAAAAGGAATAGAATTTGCGAATAGAATTTTCATTCCATTATTAACGGTTGTTTTCATTGCGATTGTCATTCGCGCTGTCACTTTACCTGGTGCAATGATTGGATTACAGTCATTTTTCCAACCAGACTTAAGCAAGTTGACGAACGCGACCGTTTGGGTTGCAGCATACGGTCATATTTTCTTCAGTTTATCGATCGCCTTTGCCATTATGATTACGTATTCAAGTTATTTACCTAAAAAATCAGACGTGACGAACAACGCGTTTATTACAGGGTTCGCAAACTCAAGCTTCGAATTGTTAGCAGGGATTGGAGTATTCGCAGCGCTCGGATTCATGGCTTTACAAAGTGGCTTACCGATTGATGAAGTCGTATCAGTAGGTGTCGGATTAGCATTCGTCGCATTCCCATCTATCATCAATGAAATGCCGGGAATGAATGTAATTTTCGGAGTGTTATTCTTCTTATCTTTAACGTTAGCAGGAATTTCATCATTAATTTCCATTGTGGAAACGTACATTGCAGGAATTCAAGATAAATTTAATATTTCACGAGGGAAAGCAGTCTTTTTCGGAGTTAGCTTATCGATGTTGTTCTCTTTAATTTACTCGACGAATAGCGGTCTTTATTTCTTAGATACAGTCGACTACTTCATCAATAATTTCGGTGTAGCAGCACTCGGTTTAGTAGAAGTTGTCGCGATCGTTTGGGTATTCAAAAAGCTGGATACGTTGCAAACGCATGCGGATGCAGTATCCGATATTCGTTTAGGAGCTTGGTGGAGAATTTCATTACGCTACATTACACCTGCTGTACTCGGCTATATGTTTATCGATTTATTACGTTTAAACATTATGCGACTACATGATTCAAAAACAGGAAACTATGAAGGGTATACGAATGAGTTCATCCTGACAGCGGGTTGGTCAGTAGCTGTGGGAGCATTAGTGCTCGGCATCATCTTCATGTTGTTAAAATGGCGTAAAGATCCGCAGAGAGAATTGTATAAATAGGAGGGATGTATATGACAGCAAGCGCGATTGTAATGATGATTATCGGAATTTTAATCATTTGGGGTGGGCTCGCAGCGAGCATCGTCCACGCGGTGATGAAATCGAGAAGGTCGATTGAAGGAAATTAAGGTCATTTCGCTTAAAAATAGGTAAGAATGTTTTGTTGTCGACATTTGTAATTTGTGTTACATTGACAAATAGAATGAGTACTCAAATTTTCTGAAAGAAACGGAGTCGAGCAAAGTGACAACAAAACGTAAAGATGAATATTTACGCAAGCCGGAATGGTTGAAGATTAAGTTAAATACGAACGAAAACTATACAGGGTTAAAGAAATTAATGCGTGAAAAAAACTTGCATACGGTATGTGAAGAAGCGAAATGTCCGAACATTCATGAATGTTGGGCAGAGCGTCGTACGGCAACGTTTATGATTTTAGGGGATACGTGTACACGTGCTTGCCGTTTCTGTGCGGTAAAAACTGGACTTCCTACAGAATTAGATCGTGCGGAGCCAGAGCGTGTAGCGGATTCTGTCGCATTAATGAATTTAAAGCATGCGGTCGTAACAGCTGTAGCACGAGATGATTTAAAAGATGGTGGGTCGGAAATTTTCGCTGAAACGATTCGCGCAATCCGTCGTAAAAGTCCGTTTACAACAGTCGAAGTACTCCCTTCAGATATGGGTGGAGACATCGATAACTTACAGCGTTTAATGGATGCGAAACCAGACATTTTAAACCATAATATTGAAACGGTAGAACGTTTAACACCTCGTGTTCGTGCACGCGCAACATACCCGCGCTCACTCGAATTATTGCGTCGTGCGAAAGAAATGTATCCAGAAATTCCGACGAAGTCATCATTGATGGTAGGTCTTGGGGAAACGAAGGAAGAAATTATTCAGACGATGGATGACCTTCGCGCAAACAATGTCGATATTATGACAATCGGTCAATATTTACAACCGTCACGTAAACATTTAAAAGTACAAAAATATTATACGCCTGAAGAGTTTAATGAATTATATGAAATCGCTATGTCAAAAGGCTTCTCACACTGTGAAGCAGGTCCACTCGTCCGTTCAAGTTACCATGCGGACGAACAAGTGAACGCTGCAGCTCGTGAGCGTCAAAAACAAGGTGAACAAGAACTTCAAGCGAAACAATAATCGATTGGAGAATCTATTCGTGGAAATTAAAATTGGTAAATTTCAATACGAGGTCATACATGATCATAAAGAGGCGTTTCAAGAAGAAGTATTCGCAGAACGCTACACAGATATTTTAGGGAAATATGATTATATCGTCGGGGATTGGGGATACGGTCAACTGCGATTAAAAGGATTTTATGAGGACCGCCATCCGAAATCCACGTTTGAAACGAAGTATAGCAATGTACAAGATTACTTATACGAGTATTGTAATTTTGGATGTGCGTACTTTATCGTGAAAAAATTGAAAAAACAATGAGGCAATCGCCACGCTATAAAGCGAAGGAAGGTTCAGCAATGAACGAATCCTTCGCTTTTTTGTTGGAACTTCAATGCGTATTATCAAGTAGTTATGATATGATAATACGTAAATGGAATTTATAATTTAGTTGGAGGGGTCATCATGTATTTTGTAGATCGAAATAAAATTAATGACACATTGCAACATATGGACCAATTGTTAGAAGTATTTCATGAGCGTTCAGAATGGACAGAAACTGTGGTGGAGCGACTCGCGTTAGAACGTTTAACACATGTCGTCATCGAATCGATTATCGATGTTGGAAATTCGATGATTGATGGATTCATCATGCGTGATCCAGGAAGTTATGAAGATATTATCGATATTATGGATGATGAAGAAGTCATTACGGACGACATGGTCGAGCCGCTAAAGACAGTGGTTGCACTTCGTAAAGAAATCATCCAACAATTTACGAAGATGGATCATACAGCGATGTATACAGTGATGCAAAAAAGTATGCCGGCTTTACAAAATTGGTCAAAACGAGTGAATTACTATTTAGAAAATGAGCTCGGCCCTGTATCAGCGTTTTTACCGGAGGATCATGCAGAATGAAACAGTACCGCGCGTATTGTTTTGATTTAGATGGTACGATATATAAAGGAACAGAAGTGATTGAAGCGGCAGCGCAAACGATTTATGAGTTGCAAAAGAGAGGCATTGAACCATATTATATTACAAATAATGCTTCCGTTAATCGCGAAGATGTCGAAAACAAACTAGCGAAGATGGGAATTGTAGCGAAGCGAGAACGTATTTATACAACCGCGGTCGCTTCGGCTTTATATTGTGCAGAATATCATGCTTCTTCGCATATTTATTTATATGGAGAAGAAGGGTTGCGAAAAGCGTTTGCTGAGCAAAACCTTCGTGTTGTCGGCCCAGAGGAAGCGGATGTTGCGGTAGTCGGTATTAATCGCGAGTCGACGTATGAAAGCTTATCCGAAGTGATGAATGTCATTCGAAATGGTGCAACATTTATCGCCACGAACAGTGACAAGATCATCCCGACGGCTACAGGATTCGGTGTCGGAAACGGTTCATTCATTCGACTTCTTGCACATGCAACTGGAATTGAACCACTTTATATTGGGAAGCCTGAGTCGACCATGCTTGAACTCGTTCGTGAGAGCGGAGGATATGCGAAAGATGAGATGGTCATGATCGGTGATAATTACGACACCGATATTTTATGTGGGATTCAATATGAGATTGATACGATTCATGTGGCAGGCGGTGTTCATACGCAAGCACAAATACAACAACGAGAAAAACAGCCCACTTATTTTGTGGAAAATTTAACAGAATTGCTATAAAAAAGCCCTTTTCCTCAACATCTTTCAAAAGAAAGACAAGGAAAAGGGCTTTTTTATATTAAAAGAGAGGATTGTCCTCAATGTATTGATAAATGCGCTCGGTCAGTTGTTCAGGGGTTTCTGCTTCGACGATATCGCCGTTAACGAGCGCATATAATCCTTCTGTACATTTCGTACAGTAACTTAAGCAACCGTATTCGAGTACATCTAAATTCGGATCACGTTCTAACGTTTCGAATGTCTCTTGTGCACCTTGTGCGAGATTTGAAATACAAAATTCGATTATTGGATTCACTCTGTTCACCTCACCTTTAAAATGTACGCTGTTTTTTCTAAGCCGTCAATAAATAAAAATCATTGTGAAACTTTGCACAAACTGCTATAATCAAAAGTAGAAAAGTTCGGACTATAACAAAAGGTGAAGGAGAATAACATGAGAAAACTACTGTTATTAGGTGCAGGATACGGAAATATGCGTATTTTATTGCGTTTATTAAACAAAGACTTACCAGAAGATATCGATATTACATTAGTCGATCGCACGCCATTTCATAGTTTAAAAACAGAATTTTATGCGATTGCGGCTGGAACAGTTCCAGACTCAGAAATACGCGTAGCACTTCCAGAACATCCACAATTAACATTTGTAGAAGGGGAAGTATCTCGCATTGATGCAGATCAACAATTTGTTGAGCTAGGGGACGGTAAACAATTACAATATGATGAATTAGTGATCGGCTTAGGGTGTGAAGATAACTATCACGACGTGCCTGGAGCTGCTGAGCATACATACAGCATTCAAACGATCGGCGATTCACGCCAAACATATCAAACATTGCTTGGATTACCAGGTGGTTCAACGGTTGGGATTGTCGGAGCGGGATTGAGTGGAATTGAACTTGCGAGTGAACTTCGCGAAAGTCGACCAGATTTAAAAATTAAATTGTTCGACCGTGGACCGCGTATTTTGCGGGACTTCCCAGAACGTTTAAGTAACTATGTAAAAAGTTGGTTCGATGAGCATAATGTAGATGTAGTAGCGGAGTCGAATATTACGAAAGTAGAACCGAAGTGTTTATATAATCATAAAGAAACGATTCCAGTCGATGCCGTTGTGTGGACAGCAGGAGTACGTCCTGTGAAACCTGTTCGTGAACTTGAAGTAGAAAAAGCTAGCGGTGGACGCGTCGTCTTGAATCAATATCATCAAGTGCCAGAACGAGATAATATTTATGTCGTTGGAGATTGTGCAGCTTTACCACATGCTCCAAGTGCACAATTAGCGGAAGTTCAAGCGGAACAAATCGTTACTGTGTTACGCAAAGTGTGGACGAATGAACCATTACCGGAGAAAATGCCAGAATTAAAGTTAAAAGGATTTATGGGATCACTCGGTAAGAAAAAAGGTTTTGCTTACGTTGCTGATCGCACGGTGACAGGTCGCATTGCACGTCTGATGAAATCAGGATTACTCTGGTTTTATAAATGGCATAATAACTAAAAAAGAATCTCCTTCTGAAATTTGAAGGAGATTCTTTTTTATTAGAATAACTATTAAGAGAGTATACCTATTTGATAAGAGAAAGAACGATAAAATATTCATTTCCATATAGATGACAATGAAAATCAAGCTTATTCATTCTCAATTAAAAGAGTTCATGCTATAATAAAAAAAACTCAAGTAACTTTGAGTAAAAGTTAAACGTGAAAGGAGCATCCATCAATGTCACAAGAATTAATGGAACCTGTACAGGAAGTATTGGATAAATTACGCCCATTCCTCATCCGTGATGGAGGGGACTGTGAATTAGTAGATGTGGAAGACGGAATTGTAAAATTACGTCTACTCGGAGCATGCGGTACGTGCCCAAGTTCAACGATTACGTTAAAAGCAGGAATTGAACGCGCACTTTTAGAAGAAGTACCAGGTGTTGTGGAAGTCGAGCAAGTCTTTTAGTTGAACGTATGAAAAATGTAGACAAAGTGCTTGCACTTTGTCTACATTTCTTTCTATTCAGATTGATCGCCATGAAGTTCACGAATTTCTTGCCAACGTTCTTTAGCGAGATCGACAGCTTTCGGATCAGTAGAGTTCTTTTGATTACTGATAATATAGCTGAAGTTACGAATTGCTTCGTCCTTGTCTCCAATTCGCCATGATAATTCAGCGATTAAGTATACGACGCGCGTTTCGGACATCGTAGTACCTATATGATCACCCGTTGTGAATGCTTCTTTGTAAGCGTCGCGTGAAGCGGTTAAAAAGCGAATTTCATTTTCTTTGTCTCCAAGTTCTCGGTAGAGCCAAGCGAGGCGGAGGGCGAGTCCAGCAGTGGGAAGAGCCTTTTCTTCTTTTAACTTGGCGCTGAGAAGGGCTAACTTATACGTTTCAATTGCCTCTTCGATAGAGCGTTCACCTGTGAGGTCGCGCTCTATCCAATTTGCACGAATAATTTTTTCGATATTTTGTTCAGCATGTGGAGTGAAGTACGGTACAAAATCTTCCGTGAAAGCAAAACCGCAACTGGGGCATACTGCTACATTGTAGTAGAGTGGATTAGCAGCAATATTTTTATAGTTAGGTTTAAAGTCAGTATCGTGGGAAGCAACGCGAACGAAACGCGAACGAACACGCGACGTTTTAAAAGGATGTTTACAATAAAGACATGTCATACTTTTTGGATAAATCGGTTCAATTTGCATAATAGAAGTCCCTCCACAAATAATTGATCGTTCTTAATTAGTATTATAGACGAATAATTAAAAAAATGTGAAGAAAGACGGATAACTATATAAAAGGAGGATGTTGAGAAATGAAACAAGCAGTAGAAATTACAGCAGCAGCAGCGACACAAGTGAAAACGATGATGAAGCATAATGGGGAAGAAAATTCTTATTTACGTGTTGGAGTTCAAGGTGGAGGATGTAGCGGTTTAACCTATAGTTTAGGATTCGAAAAAGAACCACGAGAATCAGATATCCATTACGAACAGCATGAAATTCCAATCGTCATTGAACGAGATGATACGGCAATTTTAGAAGGTACTGTTGTTGACTTCAAACAATCACTCATGGGTGGAGGATTTACAATCGATAATCCAAACGCTATTGCTTCTTGCGGATGTGGAACATCTTTCCGCACAGATAAAAAAGTAGGCACACCAGAAGTATGTGAATAGTTCACGAAATGGTAACTTTGACACGAGAAACTCGTATAACGTATTGAAATAACCATCTAAAAACGATATTATTAAATGTAGCAGTTTGTTTCTAACAACATTTGCCAACCGTTCGCGGCAAAGTAAATAAATAATTAAAAGGTGGTTTCGATTTTCGTGAAAAGACCAACGATTTTAGTATTGGGTGCAGGCTATGGTGGTTTGATGACCGTCACGAACTTGCAGAAGAAGTTAGGAGTGAATGAAGCAGAGATCGTTCTCATTAATAAAAACTCCTATCATTACGAATCAACTTGGCTCCATGAGGCAGCAGCAGGTACGTTAGAGCCAAGTGAAGTTCGTTATGACATTAAAGATGTGATTGATCAATCGAAAGTGAACTTCATTCAAGCGGAAGTGACAAAGATTGATGTCGATGAGAAAGTCGTATTATCAACAGCTGGAGAGCATACGTACGATTATTTAGTCATCGCATTAGGTTTCGAAGGAGAAACGTTCGGCATTCCAGGATTGGAAGAGCATGCATTTTCAATCGCAAACGTTCTTGCAGCACGTCGCATTCGCGACCACATTGAATATCAATTTTCAACGTGGGCTACAGAACCAGAAGCAGAGCGTGACGACAGTCGTTTGACATTTGTTGTTGGGGGCGCTGGCTTCACAGGTATCGAATTTTTAGGTGAATTAGCCAATCAAGTACCTGTATGGTGTGACGCTTATGACGTTCCACGCGAAAAAGTACGTGTCATTTGTGTGGAGGCAGCACCGATGGTATTGCCAGGATTCGATCCTGAACTCGTCGATTATGCCGTAGCTCAATTAGAATCAAAAGGCATTGAGTTCTCAATCGGTACGCCGCTTGTAGAAGCGACGGAAGAAGGCGTTAAAATTAAAACAGGTGAAGAAGAATTTAAATTCATCGAAACGAAAACAGTTGTATGGGCAGCAGGAGTTCGTGGAAACCGTCTAATCGAAGAAACGAATATCGAAAGTGCCCGTGCTCGTGTACGAGTAGAGCCAGATTTACGTGCACCAGGACGCGAAGATGTATTCATCGTTGGAGATTGTGCGTTTATGATTAATGAAGCAGAGAATCGTCCATATCCACCGACAGCGCAAATTGCGATGCAACAAGGTCAACAATGTGCAGCGAATATCGCATCATTATTGGCGAAAAAACCGACAACTGCCTTTGTACCTGATTTGAAAGGTAGCGTTTGTTCACTCGGTTCAGATGATGCAATCGGTGTTGTGTTCGGGAAGAAAGTGACAGGCGGTACAGCATCATTTATGAAAAAGATGGTAGATAACCGTGCATTGTTCATGGTTGGTGGACTCGGCTTAACGCTGAAAAAAGGTAAATTTGATTTACTATAAGAGTGCATATCAACACTTGCCAACGATTTGTTGAGCAAGTGTTTTTTAAAGGGGGAATGACATTTGAGTCGTAGAGGTGAAGTGTGGTTAGGGGCAGCAGCAGTTGTTGAAAACTCAAAAGGTGAACTTCTCGTCGTTGAAAAATCATACGGTGGATTAAATGGCCGATGGAGTTTCCCCGCAGGTTTTGTCGACAGAGGGGAGACGCTCGATGAAGCAGCAGTTCGTGAAGTGCAAGAAGAAACAGGTATTTCTATTGAAATCGTCGGTTGTATCGGTGTCCGTTCAGGCGTTTTAAGCAATGATGTTAGTGACAATATGGTACTATTTGTAGGACGCCCATTAAATGAGCGACAGACGATTCAAGTAGCTAAAGGTGAAATTAACCGTGCGTATTGGTTATCGAAAGAACATTTATTGCAGGACGAACGCAGTTCAGAGATGATTATTCAATTTTGCCACGCTTTTTCGAAAGGATATTTTCATAAAGTTGAAAATTTCAATCCTGGAAATCAATTTGGCTATAAATCATACAATCTGTTCTTATAACAGGGGTTAATGATCAACAGGAGGTTAACGAAGTGGAACAAATTACACTCGTCCAACTATTTTTAACAGCATTGTTATTTTTAGTGATTTTTTTCGGAATCGGGTTTTTAATTAATATGTTGCTCAGAATGACATGGTTTATGGCCATCGTTTATCCAATCATCGTCATTTTAATTATCGATGAAGTGAAATTTTATGAATATTTCACAAAACCGAAGTATGCATTTGATATGCTCGGAACGAAATTATCCAACTTAATGATGGCAGATATCGTGACGCTCATTTGTGGCTTTGTCGGAGCGGTATTGTCTGGAATTGTTATGCGTATTTTACGTAAACAAGGATACCAAATGTTTTGATCAAAAGACCTCACCTTTTATGGAACGACTAAAAGGTGAGGTCTTTTGTGATGACTGAAAATTATTTTGTAAATGGAGCGATTCTGTCGCGTCTTTTACATACTGAAATATAAAATAAGTGCTAAACCAACACCTGTACAAGCGCCAAAAAAGACTTCACTTGGTTTATGGCCGAGCAATGTTTTTAATTCTTGACGCTTTTCAGGCTCATCCTTCTGAGCCCACTCTTTTGAAACTTGAACGAATTGTTGAAAGTCGTCGCGCATTTGATTAATGACTGCTGCTTGTTGGCCAGCCTGATAGCGAATACCTGTTGCATCAAACATGACAATCACTGCAAAGATCGCACTGATGGCGAACAATGGAGAATCAAACCCTTCCTGCAATCCAACGGCTGTCGTCAAGCCGGATACAGCGGCCGAATGAGAACTAGGCATGCTACCTGTGGAGGTGAGCAAGCCCCAATTTATTTTCCGGGTCACGAAAAAGTGAATGGGTACCTTAACGAATTGCGCTAATCCGATAGCGAGTAATGCAGTAATGAGAGGAAAATTAGAAAATATGGAAATGGGGCTCAGTCCTTCCGTTCATTTTCTTCATTATACTAAACATTATGTAAAGTGGATGTAAAATCGATTCGGAACTCGAAATAATTTAAAAACATGGTATAATGAAACACGAAAAGGAGTGGAATTTCATGAACGTTAAGCAAGTGAATCAAACAAAATTTGGTAAAGCAACAAGTTCTTTCTACGTTGTAGCGGTACACCGTGCAACGGATCAAGAGCAATGGGTGAAAGATTTAAAAGAAAAGACAGGCGTCGATCTCGTCGCACTTTTAAAGCAACAACTCATTTCCCATGAAGAAGGAAAAGTATCGCTCGTTCCTACGATGCAAGAGACAGGAATCACACGTATCGTAACAGTCGGTCTCGGAGCAAAATCGGATTGGACGATGTCGACAGTACGTGAAAGCTTCGCAGCAGTCGGAAAAGTAGCACTTCAAGCGAAAGCAGAAGAAGTGACCATCTGTGTGCCAGCACTTGAAGCATTTGAACAAGAGATAGAAGAAGTCGTCAATGTGGCAGTAGAAGGAATCGGCCTCGGTCAATACGTCGTTCCCCATTATAAAGCGACGGTGAATGAAGCGGCATATGAGTGGTCTACACTCGGTTTAGACGGTGTGGAAGATTTAGATGTTACAGTAGGTCTCGCGAGTGCAGAAGCGGTAAACTATGCTCGCACGCTCGTCAACATGCCACCGAATATTTTAACGGCACGTGAAATGGCACGCCAAGCAGAAAAGATTGCAGAGAAGCACGGTTTTGAAATTGAAGTGCTCGGCAAAGAAGAGCTTGAAGAAATCGGCGCGGGTGCATTGTTAGCGGTGAACCAAGGTTCTGTAGAGCCACCACGTCTCATCGTTATGAAATATCATGGCGGCGGAGAAGATTGGACAGATGTTTTAGGACTCGTTGGAAAAGGAATCACATTCGACACAGGCGGATATACGTTAAAGCCAGGTGCTAGCATGGTCGGCATGAAAGGTGATATGGGTGGTGCAGCGGCAGTTCTTGGAGCGATGGATTTAATCGGTACACTTCGTCCAGAGCGCAATGTGATGGCAGTGATTGCATCGACAGATAATATGATTAACGGCGAAGCGATTCGTCCAGATGATGTCATTACATCACTTAGCGGCAAAACGATTGAAATCGTCAGCACAGATGCGGAAGGTCGCCTCGTTTTAGCGGATGCGGTAACGTATGCAAAACAAGAAGGAGCAGATTACTTAGTCGATGTTGCGACATTGACAGGTGGTGTCATCGTTGCACTCGGTAAAGACAAAACAGGTGCGGTGACGAACGACGAAGCATATTTTGAAGAATTTATGCAAGCGGCGATTGAAGCGGACGAATTCGTTTGGCGTCTACCGTTGACGAAAAACGATAAAAAGCGTATTCGCAAAAGTTTAGTGGCAGATTTAAATAATGCTCCAGGTCGTGATGGTCATATGATCTTCGGTGGTGGCTTTGTAGGTGAATTTGTAGAAGACACACCATGGGTTCATTTAGATATTGCGGGCACATCTGATGCAGAAGGACCGCATGTATTAGGTCCAAAAGGTGCGACAGGTGTTATGGTTCGTACGCTTGCAACATTTGCAGAGCAATTTGAACCTGAAAAATAAAAATTTCCAAACAAAAAAGCGAACAGCTCAGGTTTCTGAGCGTTCGCTTTTTGTCATTAATCGATTTCAGGGCGAGGGCGTGCTTTACGCTTCGCTTCCTCAACAACTTCCTCTAATTCATCTCCCACAGTGAGCGGTGACTTCTCGACGCCTGAAATATAAGCTGCGCGTCCCATTAAGTGACCTCCAATAGGGGAGGTAATGAATAGAAAGACGATGGCGAGCAATAATTGAATACTGAACAAGCCTTCTTTCAACCAATAGTGGAAAAATACCCCGAGTAAAATACTAAGTACACCAAATGTCGTACTTTTTGAAGCGGCATGTGCGCGTGTATACACATCGGGCAGACGGAGAATACCAATCATCGTGACGAGTGTGAAAAGCACTCCGACACTAATTGTAATAACAATTAACGTATTAGCGATCACGGTCATATTGAATGATCTCTCCTTTCTCTATAAATTTAGAGAATGATACAGTTCCGATAAAGGACATAATCGCAACGAGTAAAATAACTTCGATGAAAAATTCTGTATCAAAAATAATAGAAAGCAATGCGGTAGCGGAAATGATTAAAATACCAATTCCGTCTAAAGCGATGAGCCGGTCAGGAATAGATGGCCCTTTAAAGACACGGTACATGAGCCCGAGCATCGACAATAAGACGAGCACGAGCGCTACCCACATAAATGTCATCATGAACGACTCACCTCCAATATCGCTTTCTCGAATGTGTTTTTGATTGAATGAATCGCTTCATCCACATCATCGACATCGATTGCGTGAATATACAATGTACTTTGATCATCTGAAACGTATAATACGACCGTTCCTGGTGTCAATGTAATTAAACTAGAAAGCAATGTAATTTCCCAGTCATGTTCTAATTCAGTAGGTAAGGCAAAAATCATCGGTTGAATGTTTTCAAGATCTGGTTTAAGGACGACCATCAAAACCGAAATGTTGGATAACGTTAATTCCTTTAAAAAAATGAGGAATAGTTTCGTCGCTGACCAAAGACGGCCAATATAGAGACGCTGTTTGAAGAAACGACGGAAAAGCACGATGAGCAAAAGCCCAATAATATATCCAACGATGAAAGACGTTGCGGAAACCGATGAATTAATTAACATCCAAATAACAGCGATAAATACGTTTAGTAATATTTGAAATGCCATTCGTTCATCACTCCTTAAATACCGCATCAATGTATAATGATGGGTCTAATAATACGTCTTTTGAATCTGTAATCAATGGCATGAACCATTCAGTTCCAACTCCGTAGACGACAGACAAGATGACGAGCAATGTCGTCGGAATCATCATCTTTTTATATTGCATTCGGTTGATAGGCTTCGTCTCTTTCGGTTCTCCCCAAAACGCATATAAGAAAATACGAATGACAGAGAGCAATACGACTAAGCTTGATAACAGTACCGCAATCGCTCCAATCCAATGTCCAGCATTGAACGAACCTTGAACGATGAGAAGCTTTCCGATAAATCCACTAAGAGGTGGAATTCCAGCAAGTCCAAATGCAGCGATTAAGTAAACCCAACCGAGCCCTGGATATTGTTTCATCAATCCGCTAATTTCTCGTAAATTGCTCGTACCTGTGACGAATATGATGATACCAATTAAGAGGAAGAGCGCTGCTTTAATAAGCATATCGTGCACAATGTAGTACACGCTTCCTGCCATTGCGAAATCATCCATCAAAGATACGCCATATAAAATGACCCCAACCGCGATGACGATGTTGTAAATAATGATTTGTTTTAAGTCGAAGTAAGCGAGTGCTCCGATACATCCGACAACGATTGTTAAAAGAGATAATCCCATTAACCACATGTGTGTGTATCCCACATCATGGACGAAGAAGAGCGTATACGTACGTGTGATGGAGTATATGCCGACTTTCGTAAGTAAAGCACCGAATAGTGTCAAGATAGGAATCGGTGGTGCAGCGTAAGCGCTAGGCAACCAGAAGTACAATGGGAAAATCGCACCTTTAATTCCAAAGACGATTAAAAATAAAATTCCAATCACTGTAATAATTCCAGGTTGATCGACTTCTGCAATCTTCACTGAAATATCCGCCATATTTAATGTTCCGACGATGGAGTATAAATAAGCGACCGTAATGACGAAGAGTGCAGATGATACGACGTTTACCAACATATATTTAATCGATTCACGAAGTTGACGTTTCTCTCCGCCAAGGACGATTAAAACGTAACTTGCCATGAGAAGCACTTCGAAGAATACGAACATGTTGAAAATATCGCCCGTTGTAAATGCACCATTAATTCCTGTAATCATGAATAAAATGGCAGGGTAGTAATAGTTGCGTTCTCGTCCTTCATCAATTGCATAGAAGCTATAGATGACGACGAAAAATGTGACGATTAATGTCGTCGTGACGAGCAAAGCAGAGAAGGCGTCTGACACCATAGAAATTCCATATGGTGCCGCCCAGCTTCCTAAGTTGACTGTCTGAATTCCGTCCGTATGGACGATGTACGCTAAGAAAATGGAGCTAACGAGACTGAGCGCGAGTCCAAGAGAAACGAGAATTCGTTGGACGATAATATTTTCTTTAAAGAACAATAAGACAATCGCAAAGAAGAACGGGATGAGAATCGGAAATAATACGATATTAGTCATGTTCATCATTTCCTCTCAATGCATTCATATTGTCAGTTTTATGGACCGCATATAAACGGTAAGACAGCACTAACATGAATGCTGTCACTCCAAAGCTAATGACGATCGCTGTTAAAATGAGCGCTTGTGGAAGCGGGTCAGCGAAGTCTGTCACACCATCTGCAATAACAGGTGGTGATTCTCCACCGAGTCCGCCCATCGTTAAGATGAGCAAGTGAGCCCCGTGACTGAGCAGTCCCGTTCCTAAAATGATTTTTAAAAGAGAGCGCGATAAGATTAAGTAGACCGCTGCTGTGAAAAGTACGCCTACTAAAATAGCTGTGAGCAGTTCCATTACGTATCGCCTCCAATCGTTTGAATCATCGTCATCGCCGCTCCGACGACGACTAAATATACACCTAAATCAAAGAGCATAGCCGTATGCAATGACGTTTCACCGAAGAGTGGTAAGTTGAAATCATCGAAAGCATGTGTGAAAAATGGCAAGTCAACAAATAGTGGCCAACTTGCCGTTAAAATCGCGAGCAATAGTCCGACAGCAACGACTTTCATAAAGTCGAAAGGCAATGCTTTTTGAACTGTTTTTAAATCGAAGGCGAGCAATAATAAAATGAGCGCCCCTGTCGTTAATAATCCTCCAACGAATCCTCCACCAGGTGTGTAATGACCTGCGAAGAAAATGTGGATGGAGAAAATGAAGATGATGAAGAAAACGACTTTCGTAGTTGTCTGTAAAATGACATCATTTGTTTTCATCTGCATGATCTCCTTTCAAACGTAGACGAATCATCGTGAATACACCGATTGCTGCAATCGATAAGACCGCGATTTCGAACAATGTATCAAAGCCACGATAGTCGACTAAAATAACGTTTACGATATTTCCCCCACCTGCTAATGTGTCGACCGTATCTTTATAATACTGCGAGATAGAAGGGATGAGCTTCGTCGAATGAGAAGCGAGTGCGACAAGAGTAATGGTAATTCCGACTCCTGCTGCAATGATTCCATTGACGATTTTATTTTGTTTCGTTTCCCCGTGGGTATTCATTTGTGGCAAACGTTGGAATGCCAATAAGAATAGCGCGACAGAAACTGTTTCAATGACGAGCTGAGTGAGCGCTAAGTCTGGCGCTTTAAACATGACGAAAAATAGTGCGATCGAATATCCGCTTGCTCCGAGCGCGATAAACGCTGCAATACGTGATTTTGCCAATAAGACGAAACTGATCGCTAACAGTAAAATCATCGCATTTAAAATCGCGAAAATCGACACAGGTGTTACGGAAGATAAATCAAACGCAAATGCGCTTTTCGCAAAGACAGCGATTAATGTAATGATCGAGAATGACGCGAAAATGTATAAGAAATATGTGCGCGTCACACCTGTCATATAAGCGCGTGAAATTTTATTCATACCGACTTCGCTAAAGTTCATCATCGCATCGTAGAAACGATTGAGCGATAAGTAGCTCGGCTGAATACCGTAATACGGTTGCCATTTGTCCAAAGTTTTATACATGAGGAATCCGATGACGACGACTCCGACTGTTAACCAAAGTGCGGGTGCATCGAACCCGTGCCAAGCTTGAATTTTAATCGTTACATCTTGTGGCACTGCATATAAATGTGGTTGGAGTGCTGCGACAGCAGGCTTAATAATCCAATCACTAAACTTGTTCGGGATGAAGAAGATGACGACGACAAATGCCGCTAAAATAATCGGTGAAATGAGCATGCCAAATGGTGGCTCTTTCGGTGAAGCGGGCAGTTGTTCGACATCGCCTTTTTTCACGAATGTGTAGAAGACGAAATAGAAGCTGTAAATAAATGTGAAAACGCTCGCAACCCAAGCGATGACAGGGAATAAAATACCCCACGTATCAAATTGGAACAATTCGAAATGACGAATTGCAAGCATCGCATCTAAAAACATCTCTTTACTTAAGAAACCGTTAAATGGTGGAAGACCTGCCATCGAGAATGAACCGATGGCCGCTACAGTGAATGTAATCGGCATAATGCTCATCAATCCACCTAATTTGCGAATATCTCGAGTTCCTGCTTCATGGTCAACAATCCCTGCAATCATGAACAAGCTTCCTTTAAAGGTAGCATGGTTCAATAAATGGAAGATCGCTGCGAAACCGGCAATTGCAAAAATAGGTTCAGCAGAATGTACAGACATTCCACTCGCCCCGAGCAACGACATAATTAAACCGAGTTGACTCACAGTAGAGAAGGCGAGAATCGCTTTGAGGTCGGTTTGTTTGACCGCAAAGAAAGAGCCCCAGAACAATGTGAATAACCCGATTCCTGTCACGATCCAAATCCAAACGCTCGATGTTGCAAATAAAGGGGTGAAACGCGCAACGAGATAAAGACCTGCTTTAACCATCGTCGCAGAGTGTAAATATGCACTGACTGGAGTCGGTGCTTCCATCGCATCTGGTAACCAGATGTAGAATGGAAATTGTGCAGATTTCGTGAATGCTCCTAATAAAATGAGGAGTAAAGCTAAAATAAATAATGGATGATCCGCAACTTGTGAGCTGTTGGCAATCATCTCCCGGATAGAATAACTGCCTGCTGCTAAGCTTAAAATTGCAAAGCCTCCAAGCATCATTAAACCACCGAATACCGTAATCATCATCGATTTCAAAGCTCCGAATCGTGATGCATCTTTCGTATACCAATATCCGATTAAAAGGAATGAAGAAATCGATGTTAATTCCCAAAATAAATAGAGTGAAATGACGTTATCCGATTGAACAACACCGAGCATCGCACTCATGAAAAGTAACAAGTACACATAGAAGTGACCTAATTTTTCCTTTGATTGATCTAAATAATAAATCGAATAGAGGACGACGAGCGACCCAATTCCAGTAATTAATAAACTAAACAGTAAGCTTAGTCCATCAATGTATGAATAAAATTCAATTCCGAGCGATGGAATCCAACTGAAAGACGACTCGATTACGAATCCTTCCATAGATGTTGGAATAAGCATCGCATAAATGATAAAAAGCACGAATGGAACGGCTAAAACGAACCAACCGGTATGTATGCGCTTTACTAAACGGAACAATAACGGGACGAATAAAGCTGCAATCATCGGAACGAAGATAAAGAAAACATAATCCACGAAATAATCCTCCTTTCGAAATAAAAAAGCATGTACTACCAACAAAGTATAGCGCAAAATAAAAAACTTTGCATTGTCTAAAATAGAGCAACTCTTGCTAAAAATGAGTTCTTTCCTATATATTAGAGAGGTTAAAAAATATTTTTGAGGTGCCGTATGAAAAATCCTTATATTTTTGGCTATTTACCGTTTGTAAACATCGTTTTATTTAGCTTGACGTTCGGTGTTTACGCGGTTAGTTTCGTCGTTGAACAATTTAAACAAATCGGTCTATATGAAGGGCTATTAGAATTTTTTTCAGATATTCAAATTCGCTTACTATTTTTAATCGTTTTCGCTGTTTTATTTTTTATGATTTTTTCTGCTTTGAAATTAATTGCAGAGACGATTCATGAGACAGCGATGCTCTTTTTCGCGAAAGAGGTAGATCCTTCACTCTACCGAAAAGTGAAGAGCGGTAACTTAATTTACTTTTTAGGTGCTTTAATTTCCGTAGCATCGATTCAATCATTACTTGGACTTATCATTATTTTTATAGCTTCTACATTATTCTATTTTAATTTTTTAATGTATCAGTTGAGTAAACAAACAAAATTTATCCATTTAATCGGTCTTATTTTTTTTGAGATTATCGTTTGGGCAACGCTTCTATCCGTTGTCGCCTACGCTTTATTGAAATTGTATAATGGGATTATGGAAGCTATCCCACTCGTTACGACAGAACAATAAAAGAGAAGGCCCTCGCTTTAGCGAAAGCCTTCTCTTTTTCAATGTCCATCATAAGGATTGAGTAAATATGAGAGCGCGCGATGATGTAATTTAGCTGAACTGTAAGCTTCGATGCTTTTATTCTCATCGTTACCGAGCCAAATTGCTGCGGTGTATTGATCATTTAATCCTGCAATCCAAAGGTCTTTATAATAATCTGTCGTACCTGTTTTGGCGCCTGTATAGTTTGTCGAATAAGTTAAACCTTGCGCCGTCCCGTTAAGTACAGTGCTTTGTAGCAACTGGCGCATCGTATTCACAGTGCGCTCATTCCATACCTCAATGGAATCGACAGGTCGTTGATATAGGACGTCGCCTAAGCTCGTTTTTAAAGAACGAATTGTAGTCGGTTCTAAATAATATCCATCGATAAAACTAGAGTAGCCTTTTGCAATTTCAAGCGGGGTAAAACCTTTCGTAAAACCGCCAAGCGCTGCCGCATACGTGTGGTCTTGTTCGGTAATATGTTCAAAATTGAATGGTTCAAGTGAATCAAAAGCACGTTCTAAACCGACTCGTTGTAGTGAGCGAACGGCTGCAGTATTGTAACTATAGCGAAATGCTTGGTCTAATGTCGTCATACCATATGTCACTCGTCCGATATTTTTAGGACAGTATTGATGAATGCAAATATTGCTACTATCAATTAAAGATTGAGGTGTGTAGCGTTGTTGTTCAAGCAAAGGAGCGTAAACGAGCAACGGTTTAATCGCAGATCCTGGTTGTCGAACCGCTTGATATGCCCGATGAAAACCTGCTTTCTCATACTGTTGTCCCGCATACAATGCAATGATTTCTCTCGTGTCATTCGAGACTACAGCTCCTCCCATTTGAAGGATGGGATATGGTGAGAGCAATTGATCGAGATTCATTTCAATTTGATTTTGTTTTTGTACAGCGAGCGCTGTTTCAATGATGAGTCCATCTTGTAATAGTTGATGATATTCGTTTTGGAATTCTTGCCAAATTATATTTTTTTCATCTATTGATGCATGGTGCAGTCGCTCCTCATACCCAAGTTGTCTCATTAAAATTCGCTGTGCTTCTGACATGACGTAATCAGAGTACATCGGGAAACGGTCTACTTTTTGTTTCACCTTTAAATGAATCGGTAGTCCTTTGAACATTTCTGCTTCTTCTTTTGTAATGACGCCTTCACGGGCAACGAGATCAAGCAATCTCTCTTGTCGTGTTTTTGTTCTGTCAAAATGACGTAATGGATCATAGAAGGAAGGATTATTCGGAATCGCCGCTAAAAATGCAATCTCGGCTTCATTCAATTCAGCGAATGGCCGGCTGAAGTAATAGGTTGCCGCGGCGCCCAATCCGTATACGCGATTAGCAAAATACATTTCGTTTAAATACATTTCTAAAATTTCATCTTTAGAAAATTGTTTCTCTAACTCTGCAGAGAAAAGAAGCTCTTTAAATTTTCTTTCATATGTTTTTTCAGTCGTTAAAAATCGCATGCGTACAAGTTGTTGCGTAATCGTTGAAGCACCTTGTTGAATGTCGTCACTTACACTATTCATCGCAAAAGCTCGAATAATCGCTGCGATATCATAGCCTTTATGTGTATAGAAGGCGCGATCCTCACTTTGTAAAAAAATCTGTTGAGCGAAGTGAGAAAATTGATGAAGTGCCAATGGCTCGCGCCATTCTACATACACTTCTGAAAACGTCTGCCCATCACTATTAAGCAAAGTAACAGGTAAGGTGAGTAGCGGTTCTTCAATAACGATTGAATCTTGAACACGCTGTTTATATTCAGTGGCATAATACCACTCTGCTACGATTCCTCTTTGAGCTAAAAAGAGAAATGGAATCGCTAAAAGAGCGATTGAAAAGCCGACCCATTGCTTCATGCAAGCAGCCTCCTTGATTCAAAACATAATAGTAAAAGAATAGCATACTTTGAGGGGAGGAGCACCGCTAAAAAAGTAAAAAAACTCCACACCTACATAAATAGGAATGGAGCTACATACTTTATGTTTGTTGTTCTTTCAATAAATAATCCTCAAAGTCAATCGTTTTTCGTTTACGCGCTAAAAACAACAGAATGAACGCTACTACGAAGAGGGACGCCGTAACTAAAAATACAGCCGAAATTCCGATGATTCCGCTAATGATTCCACCGAACATCGGCCCGATAATATTTCCAAGGAAACGGAAGCTCGTATTGTAGCCCATAACCTCCCCTTGAATTTCAATCGGGGCTTCTCGGCGTACAAGTGCTGTCGTTACAGGAATCATTCCACCTACAACAATCCCAAACAATAAGCGGCATAAAATTAATTGCCAAAGGCTCGTGACGAATGCTTGAGGGAAAATAAAGAGTGCGGAAAATATGAGCAGAATCGTCAACACTTTTTCATACCCGATAGAATCCCCGAGTTTCCCCCATTGTCTGGCGAATAATAAGTTCCCAAGTCCTGCCGCACTAAAGGTTAAACCTGCTAAGAATGCAACTTCTTGTGCCCCTGTTAATTCTGCTACATAAAGAGAAAGTAAAGGCTGTATGCTAAAGTTTCCGATTTGGATTAACGATGTGACAAGCATGACATTCAACATGAGAGGATGATGTAAAATTCCATGTAAAATTGTTTTTCGTGAAAATTGAGCTTTTCTCTTCGTTTTCACTTTTTTCTCTTCTTTAATGCCGAAGAGGACGAGTAAAGCGGCTGTTGCTACAGTAGCAGACGTGATGATAAAGGTGTATTGAAATCCGAAAGTATCTGCAAGAAGACCTCCGAAGACAGGACCGAATAAAGTACCCGCGACGCTTCCCATTTGCATCGTACCGAGCATTTTTCCTGCTTCTTCTTTTTTCACTTGTGAGGAGATGAAAGCGAGAGATGTCGGAACAAATCCTGTCACGACACCATTAAAAAGACGTAAAATGAAGAATGTTTCGACTGAATTGACAAATCCCATTAAGAAGACAGAAAGTGCAATTCCGAAACCGTTGATGAGTAAAATCGGCTTAAAGCCGTACTTGTCTGCGATGCGCCCCCAAATGGGAGACATGATGAACGCAGTGACGAAAGTGGCCCCAAAAATGAGACCTGCCCATTTTTGAATGTATGCATCAGAGTGATCTCCGAATGTTGTAATGTATAAAGATAAAAAAGGCATGATCATCGTCATCGTACCCGCCACTAAAAAGTTGGCGAACCACATAATGATAAAATTCTTTTTTTGCACGTTTTTCACTATAGAAAACCTACTTTCTTTCGCGTGCTCTATTGATTTAAGTATAGGCTACTTCCGTTTGTGAATAAAGTGTCATGCTTTCTTATCGAAATTGTGAGATACTTGTGCTAAAATAATGAAGGTGATAGACGTATGAAGAAATTGAAAATTAGCCTCTTCTTTTTACTCGCTACATTCTTGCTCATCGCATGTTCTGAAGAGAATGAGCCGATTGAGCAAAGTGGAACAAGTAAGCCTACAGAGGGGCAAAGCCAACAGGAGGATTCTATTATGTACCCACAGTTAAACAAAGAAGTAGCAGAAAATGAAGCGCTCGTTGTCATGCACACGAACAAGGGTGACATCAAAATAAAATTATTCAAAGAGGAAACACCGAAAACAGTAGAGAACTTCATTACTCACGCTGAAAACGGTTATTATGACGGTGTTATTTTCCACCGCGTCATCGAAGATTTCATGATTCAAGGGGGCGACCCGGATGGAACAGGAATGGGCGGTGAAAGTATTTACGGTGGTTCATTTGAAGATGAGTTCACGATGAACTTATTTAACTTGCGAGGGGCGCTTTCCATGGCGAATGCTGGTCCGAATACGAACGGTAGCCAATTCTTTATCGTTCAAGCGAGCAAATCACAAGGTTCAGCTGCGCAATTAACAGAAGGTGGATGGCCAGAAGAGATTGCAAAAGCTTATGAAGAAATGGGTGGAACACCACATTTAGACCAACGTCATACGGTATTTGGTCACGTAGTAGAAGGAATGGACGTTGTCGATGATATCGCAGCGGTTAAAAAAGGCCCTGGCGATCGTCCGGAATACGATGTAGTCATCGAATCAATCGACGTCATTCAAAAATAATAAAAGAATAGGAAGTGGTTCAATTGATGCCGTTCCTTTATTTTCCAGAAGATAAGTCGGAATATATTCCGGCTGCTATATCATTTACGATTTTTATGATTTTAATGATTATTACCTATCGTTGGATTCTTAAAATCTCGAAAAAGCAAGAAGCTGAATCGAAAAAAATCGAAGAACGTGTCATGCGTGAACGTGAAGAGAACATGCAACATACTGCTCAACATTCGCACGATAAGTAAAGAAAAGCTCTCAGTAAGATGAATTTCATCTCTCTGGGAGCTTTTTGGTTAGCTTAAAGACAGGAATCCTTTTATGATGCGTGCGACGCCGTCTTCAAGAATTGGCTTCGGAGTTGCAACGTTAATGCGTAAAAATCCTTCTCCTTCTTTTCCATATTTACTACCAGGATCGAGGGCTACTTGCCCTTCATGAAGTAAAGCGTGCATCACTTCTTTTTCTGAAAACCCAGTTTCACGATAGTCGAGCCACATTAAATACGTACTTTCTGGTTTGCGGATTTTTAATTGAGGAACCGCGGTCGTCAATGTATCGATGACGTAGTCGAAGTGCTCATCCAATACGACTTTTAATTCTTCAAGCCACGGACGGCCTTCGCGATAAGCCGCAATCCAAGCGCTTGAAGCGAAAGCGTTCAATTCCATTTGACCGTGGAATTGAGCAGTTTGCTGTAATGCTTTTCGAATTTCTGGATTTGTAACAACCATGGCAGCTGCTTGTACACCTGCTAAGTTAAATGTTTTCGTCGGAGCGACGCAAGTAACTAAGCGATCTTCTTTTGTCGCTAATGTCGCGATTGGAATATGTTGTTGTGAAAAGACAAGGTCTGAATGAATTTCATCCGACAAGACGAAAACATCATGACGACGACAAATGTCGAGCACTTTTTGCAAATCTTCCCGGCTCCATACAACACCGGCAGGATTATGGGGATTACATAAAATAAACATTTTGACATCGTGTTCAACAATCGCTTGTTCGAAATGATCGAAAGCAAAAGTGTATTGCCCATTTTGCTCATGCAAAGGAGAGTAAACGACTTTTCGATTTTGGTTGGTAGGGATATTGAAAAATGGCGGGTAGACAGGAGGAGTCATAATGACTGTATCTCCGGCTTCAGTGAATGTTTCCAAAATCGCAGCGATTGCTGGAATAACCCCGTGTTGGAATAATAAATCCTCCGTTTGGATTGTCCAATCATGACTTAATTTTAACCAATCGACTAATGCGAGCTTACATTCCTCGCACATATAAGAATAACCGAAAATTGGATGTTTCAATCTTTCCTCTAAAGCATGAGTGATTACTTCAGGGATAGCAAAGTCCATATCGGCAATCCACATCGGCAAAATATCGCGTGCGTCATCTAGCTGATAAACCGCTTCCATTTTGCCCCACTTTACGGATCGTGTATTGTGACGATCGTATACTTTTAAAAATTGTTCTCTCATAAATACCTTCAACTCCTTATGCATATTCTGTTTCAGTATAAACGATATGCATATCGAACGATAGATGAAGAAGACAGAATTTTTTATATGAAGAAAAAGATAAATTCACTGAATTATGAAAAATAAACGAAATCATTCAGTCTTTTTTGCGACAAGAGGGTAGCTTTGATATACTTATAATTGAGCATATACACATAGCGGATGAATAATGAGGAGCTGTTCCACATGGCGAAAATTTACAGAGTAGGTGACATCCTCACTGGAAAGGTGACAGGTATCCAGCCGTACGGAGTTTTTATAGCATTAGACGAACAGACTCAAGGACTCGTCCACATTTCAGAAATCACATATGGTTATGTGAAAAATATTGATGATTATGTGAAGGTTGGCGATTATATTCGAGTAAAAGTATCCCATATCGACCGCGATACAGGAAAAATTAGTTTGTCGATCCGTGCGCTCAAAAAAGCACCTGCTCGCCGACGCAAGTATTACCGTTCTACGAAAACATTGCAGGAGCGGGTGAATGAGAGGGACGAGATTGGTTTTCATTCGTTAGCAGAGAAATTAGACGAATGGATTGAACAGTCGGGATTTAAAAACGGGGATTAGCATTACAGAGCTAATCCCCGTTTTTTAATTAACAGGAATGTGGTCAAGCCTAATGAGTAATTAAAACGTTCACTATTTTCGAAAGATTATGTTACAATGAGTGCAACAAATCATTTTACAAAAGAGGCGAATGAACTTATGGGGGAAAACTTTAACTTATTGACATCGACACAAGAGATTATTAAAGAAGCACTTCAGAAATTAGGTTATGACAATGGCATGTATGAATTGCTAAAAGAGCCATTGCGCACTGTAGAAATTAGAATCCCTGTCCGTATGGATGATGGCAAAGTACAAGTGTTTACCGGTTTTCGCGCTCAACATAATGATGCGGTCGGTCCGAATAAAGGTGGAATCCGTTTACACCCGAATGTTACGATTGAAGATGTGAAAGCATTATCGATGTGGATGACATTGAAAGCAGGCGTCATGAATTTACCTTATGGTGGTGGAAAGGGAGCAATCATTTGTGATCCAAGAGAATTATCATTAGGTGAACTAGAGCGTTTAAGTCGCGGTTACGTGCGCGCATTATTTGATTTATTAGGACCGAATCAAGACGTTCCAGCGCCAGACATTTTTACAAATGCGCAAATGATGGCGTGGATGTTAGATGAATACAATTTAATCAATCGCTCTCAGCAACCGGCATTCATTACAGGAAAGCCCGTTGCATTAGGGGGTTCAGAAGGACGCGAACGCGCAACAGCTTCGGGTGTAACCGTTGTCGTAAAAGAAGCAGCTAAAAAACGTAACCTTGATTTACAAGGAGCAACCGTCATCATTCAAGGATTTGGCAACGCAGGTAGTAACTTGGCGAAATTCCTTTCAGATGAAGGAGCGAAAGTGATTGGCATTTCCGATGCACATGGCGCATTGCATGATTCGGAAGGGTTAGATATCGAATACTTATTGGATCGCCGAGACAGTTTCGGTACAGTAACAACACTATTTGATGAAACAATAACAAGTGAAGAGCTTTTACAAATCCCTTGTGATATTTTAATTCCAGCAAGTATGGGGGAGCAAATCTCTTATCAAGATGCTAAGACCCTCGATACAAAAATTATCGTAGAAGTAGCGAATAGTCCATTGTCGGAAGAAGCGAATCGTTTGTTGACGGAAAAAGATGTCTTAATTATACCTGATGTGCTTGCAAGTTCAGGAGGGTTAACCGTTTCTTATTTCGAATGGGTTCAAAATAATTCTGGTTACTATTGGACGGATGAAATGGTAAGAGAGCGTATGTCAGCTAAAATGATTGAAGCTTTCGAAAACATTTACACCGTTGCTGAAAGTCGCCGAATTGATATGAGACTTGCAGCATATATGGTAGGAATTCAAAAAATCGCTGAAGGTTCGAGATTTAGAGGTTGGGCGTAAACGAAAATATATTCGCCTTTCTTATAAAGAAATAATATATTTGTAAAGGGAAGTTCTTTCGCAAAATCCATTGCGGGAGAACTTTTTCTATGGAGAGAGGGCGGGAATTCACAATGAAACCAAAAATGCATCCCTATATTCCGATTGCTATCGGGGTGATCGCGGTAGCGTTATCTGCTATTTTTGTAAAGATGACAACGGCAGATTCAGGTGTTGTCGCGTTTTATCGTATGTTGTTTTCAGTGCTATTAATGTCACCTGTTTTTTTAACACGTTACTTACATGAAGTGAAACTTTTAACAAAGCGGGATTGGATTTTCTCAAGCATTGCAGGATTATTTTTAGCTTTACATTTTGTGTTTTGGTTTGAATCTCTGAATTATACATCCGTTGCTAGCTCTACTGTGCTTGTAACATTACAACCGATTTTCGCTTTTGTGGGCACTTACTTCCTATTTAAAGAGAAAATTTCGATGCAAGCTTTTTTCTCGGCAACATTAGCGATTACAGG
The DNA here is from genome assembly GCF_015351395.1 of Savagea serpentis. Lineage (GTDB taxonomy): Bacteria > Bacillota > Bacilli > Bacillales_A > Planococcaceae > Savagea > Savagea serpentis. The sequence continues at coordinate 692 of NZ_JADKPV010000006.1, read as the reverse complement.
GAGCTTTATTATAAGTTGGGGAGACTTCCAAATTGGCGGAACCGCATTATTTGGAGATATCCTTGCTTTACTTGGTTGTGCATTTATTACAATCTATTTGCTTTTTGGGCAAGATGTAAGAAGAAGATTATCGTTAATGACTTATACATTTATCGTATACAGTGTAAGTACAATCGCTTTGTTTTTTTATATTTTAATGAAAGGAGCATCATTCGGCCCGTATTCGTCAAATGAATGGATGTGGTTTTTCTTATTAGCACTCATTCCTAACTTCCTTGGTCATACACTTTTTAACTGGGCTCTAAAGTATGTCAGTACGAATGTAATCTCTGTGGCTATTTTATTTGAACCAGTAGGAGCGTCGATATTAGCTTATTATATATTTAAAGAAACATTAACGACGAGCCAAATAGCAGGGGGAATCGTTGTCATTGCAGGGATTTTATTGTTTGTAGTGGATCTCAAGAAAATAAAATTAAAGTATTTTCAAAAAAGACTTGATTTAAATTAGAGAGATGGTGTATATTAGTTATTGTCTTCTTCGAGAGACGGAAAACAACTTTCGAATAACGAAATAAAAAAATATTAAAAAGTTGTTGACAAATGAATGAAGATGCTGTAAATTAAAGAAGTCGCTAAGAACGACACCATGAACATTGAAAACTGAACAGTAACTTGTTGATGAAATAAAT
>NZ_JADKPV010000005.1 GCF_015351395.1 Savagea serpentis | reverse complement strand
GTATGCGGGTGTAGTTTAGTGGTAAAACCTCAGCCTTCCAAGCTGATGATGTGAGTTCGATTCTCATCACCCGCTCCAAATGGGCCTATAGCTCAGCTGGTTAGAGCGCACGCCTGATAAGCGTGAGGTCGGTGGTTCGAGTCCACTTAGGCCCACCATTTGTTTATATGAATCCGCAGTAGCTCAGTGGTAGAGCAATCGGCTGTTAACCGATCGGTCGCAAGTTCGAGCCTTGCCTGCGGAGCCATTATTTGGGGAAGTACTCAAGTGGTGAAGAGGTACCCCTGCTAAGGGTATAGGTCGCTAACGCGGCGCGAGGGTTCAAATCCCTCCTTCTCCGCCAGATAAATATTGGCCCCTTGGTCAAGCGGTTAAGACACCGCCCTTTCACGGCGGTAACACGGGTTCGAGTCCCGTAGGGGTCATTCTTAAAAGTATCTTACGAATATTCGTAAGATACTTTTTTTATTGTATCGTAAAACGATTCGTATTCATTTTTCGTAAAAGTATGAATATAGATAATCAAGTTAGTCATGATTCAATGGTTGCTGTGTAGTCAATATTTATCGAATATAGAATAGATTGAGTGAATTTGTAAAATCATGAAGCCGTTTCAAGTGGCTTTCCATAATACTATTGAAAATGACTTGATTGAATTCCTCTTTCATTCCAAGTAGAGGAAGTGATCTAGCTTTGTGTATTTAAGCACTCTAAAAGAGGGTCTTAGTCATTCCCTCAAATCAATCATATTTTGGATTGGAACTTTTTCAGTAATCCTCTTAATAACCTGCTGGACGCCACACAAGTCGAACCGTTCGCCATTGTAAGAAGTCGTTCGCTCGTGTCGATCTCTTCTATATGTTTTACATTCACGATACAACCTTTATGGCAACGGTAAAAATACTCGCTCAGATTTTCATAATCTTTTAATCGGCCAGGGAATTCAATTTGTTCATTGTGTAAATGAAGGACGAGCTTATGCGGATTCGGCGAAGCCTCAAAAAAGTAAATCGCATCATGGTCGATATTGCGAATCCGAGAACCCATTTTTATTTGAACGACGTTGACATCAGCGTCGTTCCCTATTTGTAAATAACGTTTATGTGCTTCTTTTAACACGTCTAATACTTTATTTTCCCATGCATTTACTTCATCTTTAATAATAAAATCTAATGCAGCTACTTTATAGGTAAAGGTTAAAAAAGCCATTTCGGAATGAGTCGTCATAAAAACAATACTGCAAATGGGATCGAGTTTCCGAATTTCACTACTTAGTTGCATGCCCGTCATCTCATGACCAAGGTCAATATCAAAAAAATAGCAATCGACTTTATGATTTTGCGCGTAAGCCAAAACTTCATTTGGATTTGTTGTGGCAAGGGCAATATGAATACCGTTATCTTCAATTAAGGCATACTTTTGAATGACTTCTGTTATTGCTTTCAATTGGGTTACATGATCTTCACAAATGACAATTTCCAATGATTATTTCGCCTCCTGTTGAATTTCGAGTTCTTGGATAAAAGCTTGAGTATCTATTTTAGTATGGAGTATAACATGATTGTTGGCATTGATAATTTCTTTCAGAATCGATAAACCGAGCCCACGTTTTCCTCCCTTAGTTGAAAAACCTTTCCGGAAAACATCCTGGATGGAAACTTGTAAATCTTCTTGGATTTTATTTGAAATGACAATCATGATAGACTGTTCAAGTTTGATAAAAGCGACACGGATCAACGGCTTATCTAATTGTTTAGAAGCCTCGATTGCATTATCCAGTAAAATCCCTAAGACACGATTTAGTTCGATGATGTCTAATTGAATATGCAAGATTTCTTCTGTAACTTCAAAGTGAATCGGAATGCCATTTTCCCTGGCGTGGATAAACTTCGTCGTAAGTAATCCTTTTAACCCGTCGATTTTTAATTTGTTGAGCTCATCTAACATCATATTATTTGCAATTTCTTTTTGCTGTGTAGGTAAAATGCTGTCATAAAAATAGTTTTTTAAAGACTGCATATCTTCTTTTTCTATGTAATAACGTAGGGAGGCAAGAATATTAATATAGTCATGCTTAAATTTTCTTGTATCCTCATTCGTTTGTTCAAGCAATTGCAGATAGTTTAAAAAGTTTTCCTGTTCTTTTTCCTTGGCGCGAATATTATAATGTTTGATTGACAAATAAACGAGGGCAGCTGCAATTACCAAGATAAGCACAAGATAAATCGAGAAAATCCATAAGTTTAATTGAATCGCTTCGTACGAATGATAGTCTGGCATCATTGCGATATTTAAATAGAAAAAAAGAAGCGTCAGGAAAACAATTGAAGCAAATAAATAAAGCACTCTATTACTAAATATATTTTTATGAATAAAATAAGTGAAAATCCGTTTATATAGATAGGCTGTAGCAAAAAGTAATAAGAGAAACATGAGTTCTCTTAGTATGAAAAATAGGGATTCAGATGAAACTTGTGCAAATAAATGAACGCTAATAATTGATACAAGATGATCAATTATGACAGCCAATATGAAAGAAATCAAAATGTGTAAAATAAAAATATGACTATTGGATTTTCTTTTAAAAAACATGATTAGGCTAATTAATAGGTAGAATGCAGCAAAGGGCCCGAAAGCTAAGAAAAGCAAGATTGTTGGTAATAAGATGAACAGTATTACTGGAACAATATCCTGCTTGCTGATTTTATAATTAAGTAAAAATATATTAATTAAGAATATAGTAAAAAACTGAAACAATAAGCTTATTAACAAAGCAAGAATGGAATCTATATCCATCAATGTACCTCCTTTGTATTCAATTATAGTTTAAAAGGTGGTTAATTGATATTTAAAATGTTGTAGTTTTTAGCTCTTCTGGTATTTCAATCTCATGAAAAATTGAAAAGCACATTTGCCTACTTCCAAGCGAACCCCAAAAAATAAGAAGTTTTCCAATCACTTTTATCATTCCTTGTCACTCTCCTTTTGAATAGTAGATACCAAAACTGTAAAAGTTTCTATTAAAAGTCCTGCTACTAAAAATTTAGTGATTGTAGTGGGAAGGACGAGAATAGTTACCCCTAAAATACTTAAGCGGATATATATCTTCCTTCTCAGATACTGTGCATGGGCGCTCCCTCTAATGGGATTAACAGCAGAACCAATAGGTGCAAACAATAATAGGGGAACTGCTGCTATTAAATAGGTAATCCCAATATGTATGATGCCAATGTCTAAGTTTTTTAAGAGAAAAGAAGAAACAGGAAAAGTAATACAACTTACGATTAAGCATAGATAAAAATTTTTGCTGTGAACTCCGAAAGCAACTTGCCTAAACAAAAAGAAACTGGCATGAATTAAGAAAGTTTCTATAAAACAGCCCATTAGAAGTGCAAAGCCATACATAAAGAATAATTTTTTGAAATCTGCGATAACTATTCTCCAACCATAAATCAACTTAATTTGATCTAAATGAGATAACTTCATTTTAGAAGAAAAGAGCTTTAATATCTTTTCTTCTCTATAAGTAAAGTCCATTGATAGCTCCTCCTTTATCATGGTTTTATTGTACTGGATATTCGGACGAAAAGGTTTATGTTTACATGAAAGTTGAAAATACATACTTAATTGAAAAAAAATAAAAGGAATGTCGCAAACGCATGAAAACCTATCTTGAGCGTGTTTTTCGTAATGGAACACGAGTAGCTTTAATAGTAGAATATTTAGTGTTATTGCGTTCATGAGTACATAAACGAATTATCTAGAAGTATTTTTAACGGTCATGACTAGAAAAGTATTTTTCACGACAAAAGAAACATTATTCGGAATTTAGCTAGTATGATTAAAGAGAAGATTGATAAAACCATCTACTTTGATAAAACAATAACTGATGATTTATCCTTTTGGTCTTCTTGGTAAAGTAAGGTCAAATTGGTAAAACATAAAAAGAGTGTGGAAGCTAGAATTTTACTCTTCTCCAATAGGTCTCTTAGTTGTTATCCGGATCAACTGGAGGTTCTATCGGAAAGAACTCTTACTACTGACTTACGAGGAAGTGATTTAAATGAAGTAATTATTTATAGGGTAAATAATTCTCTTAAAAGCATGTTCCTATTACTGAGGCGAATATCGCAATTTATCAAAAAATGGAGGTACTTTATGATGAAAAAAGTAAAATCAGTGGTCGTTACGGCACTAGCAGCACTATTGGTAGTAGTTATACTAGCACCAAGTACTATTACTGCACAAGGATTGACGCATCAACATATTTCTATGGGAAGTACTCTTACAACAGCTTATATTGAAGGATATAATACTAAAGGCGTAAAAGGAACAGGTCTATACGGTACTAATAAAAACAAAGTAGTGACTGGTGTTAAAGTAAGGTTAAAAGAAGGAAATTACGATAAATCTGCCAACAATTATAAAAACAAGGGTGGCTGGACGCCTAAGTTATCAAAAGTAAATAACCCACTCGAAGTTGCTTATACTACCTATAGTTGGAGATACTAGTCTAGCTTTTATGTTCATAGTCTTTTGGCAGCGTATTAAATGCTGCCAAAAGCCTTTCTATTTTAAATAATGCTTGTGTTATGGTTACTAATGAAAAAGCGAAGGAAGTAAATATGATACCAAATTTAATGAGAAAATCGTGGTTGCCTTTATTTTTTACAATAATCGTTTTTAGCATTGTTGCGGGCGGAATATCTATCATCTTGTCTGTAGAAGAAAAGATGGCAAATAATATTCATAAAAACACATATCGAATTCATATGAACCAAACTGATTCGGAGATAAATTTCACAAATGATGATTTACTATCATGGCTAAATAAACAAGATGATTCTTTTACGTTTTATAAGAATTTACCAGAATCGGCTAGTCGGTTGAGCTATTCAAATGAAGCATCCACTATTTACAATGTAGGGAAAAACGCGGCATATATTAATGAATGGAACAAACATGATCAAATCGTAAAAAATGGTAAAAAATATTTTTATTTTGATCGGATAGAGTATGAAGTAGTCGGTTATATTGATCATTTCACAAATATAGTCGCAAGTATTATCCCATCATTAGAAGCAAACCCTGAAGCATCGATGGAAGGAGAGTATTACATAGATGCTGGGGGGAAAAGTGAGTTGCTCATACAAGATTTATTAACGACCATTCAAAAAACAAATAACGAGGCTGAATTTAATTATGAAAAAGTAGGAAAAGCATGGGTAACTGATTTACTCAATCAACGATATGCGCTATTTATATTTCTTGGGTCTAGTGCACTCCTATTTATCTCTGGATTTACGATTATACTCTCGTGGGTAGAAAGATATAAAAGAGAGATGTTTGTTAGAAGATTATCAGGAGCAGGGGAGACCCGTTTGTTAGTAACGATTTACTTCAATATGCTAAGTGTTCGATTCATCGGAATCATATTTGCAAGTTTACTCATTTTTTTAGCTACTAATGTTTTTAACTTATTGCCATACAATACGGTGTTTCGTTTGGAATCGATCATCGTAGGAATCGTGCTCTTCTTTATGATGGATATCATATACACGCTACCTATGTTGTTTATTAATCAAAGAAAACAATTAATTAAAATTATGAGGTAATATAAAAATGCTCATTCAATTAAAATATGCCCTAGAAGATATATGGCGAAAAAAACTTTATTTCATTTCATTTTTAATTCAGATTGTGATGATCACCCTGTTAATTACGGAATCCTTTGCTTTCATACATAAAAAGCAAGATGCCTTTCATCATTTGTCTAATACATTTGATTTATCAAATGCTTTCTATATATCAATGGAAGAGAAAGAAGCGTATGTAGGCGGTAAATACGAAGAAAAGATCATGAAAGATTTATATACTCATCTTCAACAAAGTGATCAGTATATAAGTTATGCAAATATCGAAGATTATATAGAAATAGAAGAAAGACCTAAAAATCCACTCGCTATTGAGGTGGAACTAGGGCCCGCCAAAATGTGGGTTTATAAAACGTTGTCTATTTCACCCAGCTTTATAAATATATTTGATTTGGCTTTATCAAAAGGGGAATTTTTTGACTCGAATTGGGAGTTTGTAAGCGATGAAAGTATACCTGTTGTACTTGGGAATTCATATGAAAAATATATGGAGATTAGCGATGAGTTTACAGATGTCAATCATTTGAAATATAAAGTTATTGGCTTTTTACAAGATGGACAAACTTTTGTGGATGTATCATTTGGCGAAGGTGTCATCAAATTAAATGATGTTGTTTTAATGCCAATCGATGTGACAACATTAGAAAATATATATGTGAATGGAAATTATGATTATGAAACTTATCTCGATAATGCGACAATCATACTTAAGAATAGAAATGATCTCAGTGAATTAAGAGAGATTACCGAGAAATCACAGGTTTATAATTATAATTTTAGCAGTATAGCGGGTGTTTCTCATTATATGGAAAAGTCTACGCAAGAAGCTGTCGGTGTGTTTTTATTTATAGCGATATTAGTTATCGTTTTTGCTTCATTACTCGTCATTATTAATACTTTGGAATTTGTTAGAAAAAACATAAGGGAATTTAGTATTCATATTTTTTGCGGAGCGACCAAGGTTCATATTGCCTTAAGGATTTTTTTACAAATCTTTATTGTTTGGTTACTTTCTTTTATACTTTCACTTATGATTTCAAGCCAAACTTTTATTGTATTCGGTGTTTCAGGAATAATTTTATTCCTTTGCCTAGGAACTTGTCTTCCTAGCTTTATTAAACTTTTTAAACTTCAAATCAGTGATATATTAAGGAGAAAAGATTAAATGATTGAGCTGAAAAATATTTCAAAAGTCTATAATAAATCTAAATCCAATGAAGTGAATGCGCTTCAAAATATTGATTTAAAAATAGAGGCGGGAAGCATGCTAGCAATTATGGGACCATCGGGTTCAGGAAAATCTACGCTGCTCAATATACTTGGCTGCCTAGATGTAGCTAGCGCAGGCACATATAAGTTAAATGGACAAGAACTGCAATCATTGAGCCGTGGAAAATTAGCTGCTGTACGAAATCAGCACTTTGGTTTTGTGGTACAGGACTTTGCACTGATTGAAGATTATACCGTTATGAAAAATGTTGAAATTCCACTTCATTACAGTAAGAACAAGGTCAATAAAAAAGAAAAAACCTTAGCTTTGTTGGATATGCTCGGGATGAAGGAAAAAGCGTCTGAATATGTCTATAATTTATCCGGTGGGCAAAGGCAGCGTGTAGCCATTGCACGGGCATTAATTAATAATCCGGATATTATTTTAGCAGATGAGCCGACTGGAGCATTAGATCAAAAAACAGGTGAGCAAGTATTAGCTATTTTCAAAAAGATACATAAAGAACAAAATAAAACAGTTTTAATTGTAACACATGACGAAAAGATTGCGAAACAATGTGAGGGAATCATAAATATAGTAGACGGAAAAATAGTTAAAAAATCTTATTAGGTGAGAAATGGAGTGATTTTAATAGAGAGGAAGTTGTTGTAGATGGAGAAAGTTAAAGAAAAGAATGAATGGATTGGATGGGTGAAAGCAATAGGGCTTGCTGTTATGCTGGCTTTTGTCATTCGTTTCTTTCTGTTTGTTCCCATTGTCGTTGAGGGATCTTCTATGATGCCAACGCTTGAAGAAGATGATATAGTCGTTGTGAATAAAATAGGAGCAAAATTTGTTGAGTATAATCGATTTGATGTCATTGTTTTTGAAACAAACGAAGAAACACATTATATCAAGCGTATTATCGGGGTGCAAGGTGATCATATAGAATATGAGAATGGCAAGCTTTTCATTAACGGTGAACATTATGAGGAATCCTATTTAGAGGACTATAAAGAAGTGTTAATTAATAACGGTACGCTTACGGAGGATTTTACATTGGAAGCGTATTTAGGCGAAACGGTAGTACCAGATGGACACTATTTCGTACTTGGTGACAATCGTCAAAGAAGTGAGGATAGTCGGAATCCACGAATAGGTTTTGTTCCAAAGGAGAAAATCTTAGGGACTGCGGAAGTTGTTTTATTTCCTTTTCATCATTTTAAAGCAATAAAGTGATTGTAAAGGGATGATTTATCAAACAAAAAGGATTTGATCAGATGTCCAAATGAATATTTAGCAGTGTTTTTTTATTACGTCAGTATTTTTATTTTGATGATATTGTCCCATTCCTATGGGCTACAAGGATTTGTTGCGTTATGGTTTTTTATTGGGATGGGCGTAAAACCCCTATGCCTTTAGGCTAGGGGATGTAAGCCTTAATTAAAATCTCTAACTTCTCTTTCCTTACTTACTAACTCAGTTTCTTTCAAAGAAATATTTTTAAGTGAATATCCTTTTCTTAACAAATATTTGATTTTTTTGATTATAATGAAGAAATATAAATATGAAATGAATGGGGGAGCTTTTATGCTAAAATCATTTAAATTTTTAATTATGGTAAGCCTTTTATTTTTTGGTTTTGGAGTAAGCACTACATCTGCAAATGATGATATTGGTTATTTATGGAATGAAGCAGAAGGATTACCAAGTGAAACAATGATCATATCTGAAGGTGATGATAAAATTAGTACTAGAGATGTCAAATATATAAAATAGGGCAAAGGAACAATGAATATTTCTGTTGTTGCAAGTAATTCAAGAGGGGAAATTGTGCCGGCGGGGTATCTTGTATCTAGAATTACTGCTACTGGAAAAACTATTAGAGAACATAGTATTGGAAATTCCGCTGTAACAACAATTCTTATGAGAGATGGTCGTGAATTAGGCCGTAAGAGTGATTCATCAACTCTTTCTAAAACTGCAACTGCAAGTGTAGCTACTTTCCCTGGTTCGGTAGTCCCAAAAACTGAATATAGAGCTCATGGTACTCACGCAATTACAAAGGGAGTATCCCATTCTGTAGGTTATACTGGAGAGAGCTTAAAATTTTAAAGACTGACTCAAAAAAGATTAAAATAGGAACCTAAAAAATAATATTTTAACTTACAAAGGACGTAAGACTATGAATTTAAGGGAAATATATATAATATTACTTTTTCTTGTAATTACAATTGTAAGTGTAGGATGCAGCAATATTGCGAATCAGGAAAGTGCACAGGTTGTTATTGAAAATGAAAAACTTGTTAAAGGAAAAAACATTTTAATAAAAGAATCTGATGAAGAAAAGTTAGGGTTTAAGCCAGAGTATACAGTTGAGATTGTACCCGACTTCACATCGGCAGCACAATATACATTATTAAATGAACAATTAGATTATCTGAAAGCAAAGGATCAAATTGCACAATTTAAATTGATAATTGATATTGATAGTAATCGAGAAAAGCAGTTTAAATTAATGATTTGGGATGGAGAGGAATTTATAAATTTCAAAAAATTGGATCAACTTAGTAAATATTATGAAGTAAAATTACCTGAAGGAAAAAATTATATGGAATTGAATGAAAAAGTTAATTTGGTGGATGGATCTCCTTTAACAGAGTTAGCCTTCCTTATACACGATCAAGACTTTCCGGCGGATATAGATTTTCAATATAGTCCGATAAGGATTTATATAACTAATGAAAAAGAGCTACTCGAAATTCCAGTAAAAAAAGATAAGCGCTATAAAGAGGATCATTCTTTGCTTCAAAATAAATCTGAATTCAATGAATTGGAAGGGCCTCGAATTACATTTTTAGATGAAGATAAAAATGTATTACATGACAAACATCTAACAGATAAAGTTAAATTCGTATCTATAAGCCAAATTAACCTTAATATGAAAGAAAGTATTATATTTTACGATTCAGACGGGCATATATATGAGAGTTATTTTATGATGCATCCAAAAGATAAACAAGTTGTTTTGCCAATACCTGAAGAAATAAAAAAGAATATAGGTAAAAAGGATTTTTATATGCTTATTAATTATAACTATGATCAAGCAGGTTTAGAGGAAGTTCATAAAATAAGAGAAAATGAAAGAACACCGTATTTAAATTATTCTTACTCTTTTAAATTAGGAAGTGACAGTAAATCATCTGATTAAAATTTGAATAGTAGAAAGTTAAACAAAAAATGAAAAGAGCCAATCGGATGATGTCGTGTCCTATAAAAAATCCACCTTTCGAGGAATAAAGGTGGATTTTTTATATTAGGAAAGTGCGAATTGAATGAGTAGAGCAAGCCCGAGAGATGTAGCGAACAATGTATTCGTTACACCTGTGTTTTTCATCGCAGGCATCACTTCTAGTGGATTTTCTGATTGCTTAAATGTACGTACTGCTTTGAGCGGTTTTGGAATGGTGAGTAAGACGATAAGTGCCCATGGTGTCACATGTTGCGATAGAACGAGTGCGATGACCCAAATGTAAGATAGTGCGAAAAGTGTTGCGTATACACGCACTGCATTTTCTCGTCCGATTAAAATCGCCATCGTTTTACGTCCGCCTTTTGTATCTTGTAAGATGTCCCGAATATTGTTCGCTAACATAATGTTCGCTACGAGGAACATGCTCGGAACGGATAGAAGGATGGCATCTGTCGTCACTTCACCTGTTTGAATGAAATATGAAATGAGCACGAGTAACATTCCCATAACGAAACCTGAGACAACTTCACCAAATGGTGTGTAAGCGATTGGAAAAGGACCACCCGTATAAAAGTAACCAATCGCCATCGAAACGATACCGACAATGGCTAACCACCAAGAAGTTTGAACGATAATATAAATTCCGATGAAAAAGGCAATGGCATAAAAGGCTAGGGCAAGTTGTAATACTGTTTTTGGCTGAATGCCATTTCGTACGATCGTTCCTCCAATCCCGATAGATTTTTCATTATCGAGCCCAAGTTTGAAATCGTAGTATTCGTTAAACATATTCGTCGCACTTTGAATGAGTAAACTTGCGATGAGCATCGCGATAAAAAGGCCAGTATGAAAATGACCGTCTCGTAGAGCGATCATCGTCCCTAAAAAGACAGGGGCAAATGAGGCTGTCAATGTATGGGGACGTGTTAATTTCCACCAAATACGCCAACCTTCATCTTTTTGTAATTGTTCGTGCACGTTATTCTCTCCTTCATGAAAAATGATTCCTTTCTATTGTACTGTATATTATGAAAAAGTGTCACTGCCTCGCCTCGTTTTTTTGATAAAGTCGTCCATTGGCGGTATAATTTGAATGTAGTGTAATCGAACGTCATGATTAAAAAGTGAAAGCTTTCTATATGGGAAAGCAGTACGGAGGGAACCTAATGTGTAAACGTTTGACGTATCGTCAACTTCAACAACAGAGTGATAACCGCCGGATCTATCAGCAAACGATGCCGTGGAATGCGCAAGACGGATTGTCGCTGTTGAAGAAAAAAAGCTTAACAGAAGACGCTTTTTTTTATTGGCAAAATGAGAATGATTCAGTAGAGATGATTGGAATCGGCGCGACGCTTTTATTGCAGTCGGAAGCAGAAGAAGAACGATTCCATGAGATTGAATCGAGCGTGAGTTTATTGCGTCAGCGAGCAGAGGATGACTTTTTGTTATTCGGTAGTTTTACGTTTGACGCGGCGCATGAACCATCACCAGAATGGGATGCTTATGAAAATGCATTATTTATCGTGCCAACATATTGTATTCGCAGAGACGGGGATGTATGGTCTAAAACCATTACTGTCTATTGTGAGCCCGAAGAAAAAGACGAGTTGCTCAATCAGCGAGTTGAACAGTGGGAGCAGTTGCAACGAGAAAAAGAAGAAAATGCAACATTCGTGACGTACACGAAGCTAGAAGAGAGACAAGTAGAGCAATATCGAGAAAGTATCCCTCAAATGACATCGCTCATCCGTGAAGGCAAAGCGCATAAAGTGGTACTTGCTCGGTCTTTGCGATTACAGTTTGAACAACACCCTCAAATTGCGTCATTGATGGAACAGTTAAACGAACAACAAAAAAATAGTTATCGTTTCGCTTTCCATATCGATGATTCAACTTTTATCGGAGCGACTCCAGAGCGTCTTATTAAAGTCAATCATCGTCAAGCAAATTCTGAAAGTATTGCAGGGTCGATTCGGCGAGGGAACACTGCTGAAGAAGATAAAAAACTTGGAGAATCATTATTAGCCGATGAAAAAAATCGAGAAGAGCATCATTATGTCGTAGAAATGATTGAACCGATCTTTCAAGAGTTGTGTGAAACGTATACGATGCCAGACCGTCCACAACTATTGAAAATGCGAGATATTCAACATTTACATACACCGATTCAAGGAGAGATGAAGGATGATGTGACGATTTTACAATTTATCGAACGATTACATCCGACTCCTGCTCTAGGTGGTGTACCGACGAAAGTATCGCTTGAATACATTCGTCAATTTGAACGTCAAGATCGTGGGTTATATGCAGCACCAATCGGTTGGTTTGACACAGAAGGAAACGGTGAATTTGCGGTAGCGATTCGTTCTGCTTTATTAAAAGACAACGCGGCATATTTATATGCCGGCGGAGGAATTGTGGCAGATTCGAATGTAGAACACGAATATCAAGAAACGTGGAATAAATTTTCACCGATGTTACGTATTTTTGGAGGAGCGCGAGAAAATGACGAGTAGTTTAACGAAGTACGTGAAACGTATGACGAATAGTATTGTAGGAAGTGGAGTAGCTCACGTAGTGATTAGTCCAGGGTCTCGTTCGACTCCTCTTGCATATGCCTTTGCGTCTCATCCTCACATACAAGTGCATATCCAAGTCGATGAACGCTCAGCAGGTTTTTTAGCGTTAGGACTAGCGAAACAATTTAAAGAGCCTGTCGCTTTGCTCTGCACGTCTGGAACGGCAGCTTCGAATTACATGCCAGCGATTACAGAAGCACATTACGCAAGAGTCCCGCTCATCGTGCTCACCGCAGATCGCCCTCATGAATTGCGGGAAGTAGGAGCACCTCAAACGATTGATCAAGTGAAAATGTACGGCGATTTCGTAAAAGCGAGCATCGATTTTCCATTAGCTGAAGAGTTAGAAGCGTCGTATCGTTTTGTGGAACAACAGTCGGTACGATTAATTCAAACAGCGACTACTCATCCGATGGGACCAGTTCATTTCAATATTCCATTCCGTGAACCGTTGTTAATTGACTTTGATTTAGACGTACCGTCTCTGTCGTATGAACGTCAAATGATTGGCAATGTTACAGTGACAGAAGAGCAGAAACAGATGTTAGAAGATATGTGTCAAGAAGAACGTGGAATGATTGTTGTCGGCGAGTTAGAGATGCCGATAGAAAAAGAACGTTTTTGGCAATTTGCTCGTCAGCTCGGATGGCCGGTACTCGTTGATCCGATTTCACAATTGCGTACGGAAGTTCCAGACGATGTCATGTGTATCGACCAATACGATGCTTTATTGAAAGATGAATCGTATCAACAAGAGATGCGACCGGATTATATTTTACGCATCGGAGCACAACCGACTTCTAAACCATTAAATCAATTTATCGCGAAAAGTGATGCACGTCTTATTACAGTGGATGCTTCGCCACATTTCCGTGACTTTACAGCAACAACAGCGATTCATTGGCAAATGCCGACCGATGCACTGTTTAGTTGGGAAAGTACGGACAAACCCGTTCGTCCTTATGCGAAACGTTGGATCGAGGCGAATGTGATTGCACAAAAGCATGTGCGTACTTACGCCGGAAATGATGAAGGAGCGTATGTGAAAGCATTAGCTAATCATATTCCGACGGGAGATGTGCTTTTTAGCAGTAGCAGTATGCCAATTCGTGATCTCGACACATTTTTCTTGCAGACGGATCGCGATATTCCAATACTTGCCAATCGTGGCGCCAACGGGATTGATGGTGTCGTTTCGACGGCAATCGGCGTACAGCGAAGAGCGGAGCGTCATACGTGGTTATTAATCGGAGATCTCGCCTTTTTACACGATGTGAACGGACTGCTTGCGACACGATACGGTGAAGTCGATTTAACAGTTGTTGTGTTAAACAATGATGGTGGTGGAATTTTTTCTTATTTACCACAGTCGACAGTAAAAGCACATTATGAGCAATTGTTCGGCACACCGACAAATTTAAAGTTTGAGCAGATCGCTCACCTGTATGAAGCTCAATACGATCATGTCGAGACAGAAGAAGACTTTGTACAAGCTTTACAAGCTGAAAAAACACAACCACTTCGCATCATCGAAGTCGCGACGAATCGTTTTGACAATGTAGCACGTCATCGTCAATTGTGGGCAGCGATTAACGATGAGGTGAACGGAAAATGAGTTTATTTGTCGAAACAGTAGGTGATTCGAATAAAGAACCTATCGTATTTTTACACGGTTTTACAGGAAGTACAAAAACATGGTCACGCGTTATAGAAAGATTGAGTGATACGTATTATTGTATCGCGATCGATTTAACGGGCCACGGAAAGTCGCCAATTGAATATGATTCTAAACTTTATGCGATGCATATTCAAATCGAACAATTGCACGATGAAATTACATCGCGCACGAACCGTCCTTATACGATTGTCGGGTATTCGATGGGAGGTCGTATCGCTCTTTCTTACGCTTTACGTTACGGGAAAGAGATGCGCCATTTACTTTTAGAAAGTGCATCACCTGGTTTGCGTACAGAAGCGGAGCGTCAAGAGCGACGTGAGCGAGACGAGCGATTAGCGCAACGCATTGAGCGTGAAGGTGTTGAAGCATTCGTCCGTTTTTGGGAAGGGATTCCTTTATTTGAAACGCAAAAGCGTTGTTCCGAAGAGATTCGCCAAGCAGTTCGTGAAGAACGTCTCAGCCAAAGTGCAGTCGGGTTAGCGAACAGTTTGCGCGGTATCGGAACTGGCGCTCAACCTTCCTATTGGGACGCGCTCCATACACTGACCGTTTCGACCACATGTATCGTTGGAGAGCTCGATTCGAAGTTTGTTCAAATTGCAAAACAGATGAAAAAAGAGGCGCCTAATATTCAAATTCGAACAGTTTCTGGAGCAGGTCATGCGATTCATGTGGAAAAAGAGCGTGAATTTGCTACAATAGTAAAGAGTGAACTAAATGTTAATTAGAGGAGGAACTCAACAATGACTCGTACATGGGAACCAATTCGTGAATACGAAGATATTAAATATGAGTTTTACAACGGGATTGCAAAAGTGACGATTAATCGTCCAGAAGTACGCAACGCATTCCGTCCAAAAACAGTAATGGAATTAATCGATGCTTTTTCACGCGCACGCGATGATAGCCGAATCGGTGTAATCGTTCTAACAGGTGAAGGTGAGAAAGCATTCTGTTCAGGAGGAGACCAAAAAGTACGTGGACACGGTGGATATGTAGGTGACGATGAAATTCCACGTTTGAACGTATTAGATTTACAACGTCTAATCCGCGTAATTCCAAAGCCAGTTGTCGCGATGGTTGCAGGATATGCAATCGGTGGCGGTCACGTATTGCATGTCGTCTGTGACTTAACAATCGCAGCGGACAACGCAATTTTCGGTCAAACAGGTCCAAATGTTGGATCATTTGACGCTGGATACGGTTCAGGTTATTTAGCACGGATTGTCGGACATAAGAAAGCACGTGAAATTTGGTACTTATGCCGTCAATACAATGCGCAAGAAGCACTCGATATGGGGCTTGTGAACACAGTCGTTCCTTACGAGCAGCTCGAAGATGAGACTGTTCAATGGTGTGAAGAGATGTTAGAGAAAAGTCCAACTGCTCTTCGTTTCTTAAAAGCAGCGATGAACGCAGATACAGACGGTCTTGCAGGACTTCAACAAATGGCAGGAGACGCAACACTCCTTTACTATACGACAGACGAAGCGAAAGAAGGACGCGACGCATTCAAAGAGAAGCGTAAGCCAGACTTCGATCAATTCCCACGTTTCCCATAGGAATCGAGCTATACAAAAGAGGAGAGCGCCGTATCGTGCTTTCCTCTTTTTATTTTTCAACGAAAGGAGGATGAATATGTTACCGAATTTTTTAATGAAACGAGTACAATTGACACCTGATCGAAAAGCGTTACAAACAAGTACTGTAACGTATACGTTTCGAGAGATGATGCAAGAGGCGGACCTGCGAGCTCGCTCTTTGTATGCACAAGGGGTAAAATCTCACATGCGAGTCGCATTACGAGCACCTTCTACGGTAGACACTTATTTAATGATTCAAGCTTGCCTTCTCTTACAAGTAGAGCTCGTTTTATTAAATCGTCGTTTAACGCGCGAAGAAATTGATTACCAATTAGCCGACGCTGAAGTATCTCGCATTATAACGGATGACTTTTCGTTTTTTGAAGGATGTGCGATTCCGCTTATTTCACTTGATGATATACGAGAAGCACCCGCTATTTCGTATTCGACGCAAATAGAGCGGGATGCGACAGCATCGATTATGTACACGTCAGGGACGACTGGTTTTCCGAAAGGAGTTCGTCAAACGTACGGAAATCACACAGCGAATGCGATGGCATCGATTACGAATCTTGGATTTTTACCGACCGATTGTTGGCTCTGTGCGATGCCTTTATTCCATATTAGTGGATTGTCTATCGTCATGCGCTCTTTATTGTACGGAATGCCAGTCTACTTGATGGAGAAGTTCGATGCGTTAAAAAGTGCACAGCTCATTCAAGAAGGAAAGGTGACGATCATGTCTGTCGTCGCACCGACATTGCGGGCAATCATTGAAGAGATGGAACAACGAGAGTGGCAAGCTTCACCGAAATTCCGTCTTATGTTAGCGGGGGGAGGCGTTATTCCAGAATCGTATATTGAACGAGCGAATGCTCTTCATCTCCCTATCGTTCAAACGTACGGCATGACCGAGACGAGTTCTCAAACGGCTACTTTGTCAAGCGAAGATAGTTTACGCAAACTAGGCTCTGTCGGAAAACCGTTATTTTTTAACGATTTGAAAGTAGGTGCGTCGAATACACCGTATGAGCACGGTGAGATTTATGTTCGCGGTCCTCACGTAACACCGGGTTATATTGGGAAGTTTGCGGACAACTCACCTTTACAAGATGGTTGGTTAGCGACGGGCGATCTCGGATATTTTGATGAAGAAGGTTATCTTTACATACTCGATCGTCGTAAAGATTTAATTATTTCAGGTGGAGAAAATATTTATCCTGCTGAAATTGAAAAAGTACTCGCTCGTCATGAAGCGATTGTAGAAGCGGGAGTATGCGGTGTCCCTGATGAGCAGTGGGGAGAAGTGCCCGCTGCGTATATCGTCTGCGATAGCGAAGTGAGGGAAGAGGAGATTATCCAATTTTGCGCCCAACATTTGGCGCGTTATAAAATACCGAAACATATTTATTTTTGTGAAACATTGCCAAGGAACGCTTCAAACAAATTGTTACGAAGAGAGTTGAGAGCATGGAACTATTCAAAATCGAACATGTAAAAATGAGAAAAATTATCGTCCCGCTAAAAAATCCATTTCAGACGAAGTTGCAACATGTGCAAGAACGTGAAGCAATCATCGTTGAATTATCGACGGGAGACCAGACAGGATTAGGGGAATGTGTCGCTTTTACAACGCCATGGTATACAGAAGAAACGATTAAAATGGCATGGTTTGTGATGAAACATTACCTCATTCCAGAACTTTTGAAAGCGACTTTTACGCATCCCGATGACTTAACGAATTATTTTTCGCATATTAAAGGCAATCGCATGGCGAAAGCAGCGATTGAACAGGCGTTATGGGATTTATATGCGAAGCGTCAACAACGTCCATTGTACGAAATGTTAGGCGGCTCACGCACAGCAATTGATGCTGGCGTTGTCGTCACGTGGCAAACGGTAGAAGAATTGAAGCAAAAAGTAGATAGAGCAGTGGAAGATGGATACACGCGAGTGAAAATTAAAGTAAGTCCACAATCGGATATAGAAGCTTTAACAGAGGTCGTCCAAAAATATCCAGATTTATTGTTTTTCGCGGATGCAAATAGCACGTTTACAAGCTGTCCACCTGTTATTTTAGAGCGCTTTGATACGATTGGTTTCCGTTTATTTGAGCAGCCTTTCCGTGAAGATGATTGGTTAGATCATCAACGCTTAACCGAGCAATTTACAACCCCAATCGCTCTCGATGAAAGCATTCGTTCTTATGCAGATGCAAAGCGTCTCGTGCGGATGCATGCGGCAGACTGCATCGTTTTAAAGCCTGGACGAGTTGGAGGGACGTCTCGGTCAGCCAATGTAATCCGTTTTGCGAAAGAGCATGAAGTCGATGTTTGGCTTGGAGGAATGATTGAGTTCGGAATTTCGAAAGCACATAATTTAGCGCTCGCTTCATTAGAGGGTGTCACATTGCCAGGAGACTTTAGTGCTTCTAATCATTTTTGGGAGCAAGACATTATTAGAGAACCTCTCACAGTAGCGGAAGGAAAAATGCATATTATTGAAGCACCCGGTATCGGTGTTACTTTAAATGAAGATGTTCTTCGTTCGTACGAATATAAACGTTTTGAAAGTTAAAAATACGCGGAGCCACTGAAAGGGCATCCGCGTATTTCATTTAATCGTTCAATGCTTGTCGTAACACTTCAATATTGCGTTCCATTAACGTGAAGTATGTTTCATTCGCTTGTAAGTCTTCTTCCGTTAAGACGGATAGATTGTGTAAAGTTAATGATTTGGCGCCGATTTCTTTTTGAACGACTTCTGTTAATTTACTTGAAACATTTTGTTCAAATAAGACGTATTGAATATTTTCTTCTTTTGCTTGTTGAACGAGTGCAGCTAATTGTTTTTGTGACGGTTCACTTTGAGAATTTAATCCTGCTACGGAAATTTGATGTAAATGATAACGGTCTGCGATGTATCCGAATGCCGCGTGCGAGACGAAAAATGTATCGCGTTTCGCTTCGTGTGCCATCGCATCGAATGATTGGTCTAATTGTTCTAAAGAAGCGATCACTTTTTCATAATTTGCTTCCAACTGCTCGGCATGTTCTGGAAGTGCAGCGACGAGTTCATCTTTAATAGATAATGCGAGCGATTGGCTCAATTTTGGTGAAATCCAAACGTGTGGGTCAAATTCGCCGTGGTCGTGATCATGTCCTTCATGGTCATGTTCTTCATGCGCCTCATCATGATGATGTCCTTCATGTCCTTCATGTCCTTCATGTCCGTCTTCGTCATCGTGATGATGATGTCCTTCTTGCAAGTCGCTTTCGGGAATTATTTCACCTGTTGCGATAAACTTAACATTTTCTTGGGCAAGTGTTTTTTCCGCTTTTTCAACAAAACTTTCTAATCCGAGCCCGATATAGAAGAAGAGGTCAGCATCTGCCAAGCGCATCATATCTTTTTGTGTCGGATCGAAACTATGTTCATCTGTTCCTGGTGGATAAATGGTATCGACTTCAATAAGTTCTCCACCAATTTGCTCTGCAAAAAATTGTAAAGGATATACGGTTGTGTAAACATTTAGTTTATCTTTCTGATCTTCTGAGCCTTCTTTTGTATCATCTGACGTGCCACATGCAGCGAGTGCAAATATAGTGATGAATAAAATCCAAAATTTTTTCAATGTATGTACCTCCAAAATTCAAATAGTAATGATTACGATTTGTAAATATGATTTTACGGGATGTTTTGAAAAAAAGCAAGATAAATTTTAAAAAAGCTAATAAAAAAGAAACGTCACTTTATTTTTTATGTGACGTTTCTTTTTTTGTAGGAGGTACTGGATCGAAGTAATCTCCTTTATGAAAAGGATGGCAACGTCCGATTCGTTTAATCGTTAGCCACATTCCTTTCCAAAAGCCGTGCTTGTCTAATGCTTCTATTCCATAGTGGGAACACGTTGGACTGAAGCGACAAGTTGGTGGGGTGAGAGGAGAGATAAACTTTTGATAAAGGCGAATGAGCCCGATAAATAGTTTTTTCATATCGTCCCTTCTTTCTTCTTATTTAGTTTAGCGATTTTGTAAGATGTTCACAAACATTGTGCCCAGATTAGTTGAATGTACAAAGATAAACGTCGATAATAGAAGGGAAAGGAGTGGTTTACATGGAATTGAATGCAATGATGGCCAGTCAATTACAAAGTTTACAGTCACTCGTACAAATGAGTGTCATGAACAAAAGCCTTTCGATGAGTACTGAAGCAGCTGCCGATATGCTGAAAGGAATGCCTGAAGCGAACGCAGCACCACATCCATACAAAGGACAAACAATTGATTTAAAAGCGTAACACAATGTAGACGGAGTGCTTGCACTTCGTCTATATTATTTTTATAAGGAGTGAAGGAAGTGCCAACATTTACAGATTTACAAGGAGCGGATGTTCATTTAACGTACGGACCGAACGATTTTCAAATCGAAGCACGCCACGTGCTCGTCATCGCCCGTTGGAAAAATCGATGGGTATTAACGAAACATCGGGTTCGTGGGATTGAATTTCCAGGTGGGAAAGTAGAAGAGAACGAGACATTAGAAGAAGCAGCGATTCGTGAAATGTATGAAGAAACAGGAGCAACCTTAAAAAATATTCAGTATGTTGCAGAGTACGTCGTACATACAAAGACACCTTTTTGTAAAGTTGTCTTCACTGGAGAAGTAGTGGCGCTTGATGAAGAGGCGGAACGTTATGAAACGGATGGCGTCGTATTGTTGACGACGGAGCAATTTATCACGTGTGAACATTTAAGTTTTCATATGAAAGATTCAGGAATGGAACAGTTAATGGAATGGGTGAGGCAGTATGAGGAGCGGTACAATTATTGAACGTAGACTTTATCCTTCTCCGAATCCGCGTATTCGGATCGAAGAAGTAACGTATCAATCAGGACCATATCGAGTAAAAGGTTTACTTGCGATTCCGAAACGAAAAGGAAGATATTCATCCATTATTTATTTTCGTGGAGGTATTCAATCGCTTGGAACGGTAAGACCTGCGCGAATCGCTCAATATGCTTCTTACGGATTTATCGTCTTTGCACCTTTTTACCGAGGCAATCGGGGTGGGGAAGGGCGAGACGAATTTGTTGGAGACGATCGACTTGATGCGATTAGTGCAGTTGATGTGTTGAAGCAAATTGAATGGACGAATGGACATATTCATATCGTTGGGTATTCACGTGGCGGTGCAATGGCTTGTTGGACTGCCATCGCGCGAGAAGAAGTGACGACTGCGACGATTTGGGCCGGGATGAGCGATATTGTTGCGACATATTTTGAGCGCATCGATATGCGACGCATGATGAAACGGCTCATCGGAAAATCGCCAAATAGCAATTCGAGTGGATATCGCGAGCGTAATCCTTTGTCGGAATTATATAGAGTGCGTTGTCCTTTTTTAATCGTTCATGGAAAGAGGGATCAAAATGTATCGATCGCTCAATCGTATCGGTTAGAAGCGCTGTTACGGGCCGAGCAGAAAGAAGTCGCGACGATTTATTTTGAGACATATGATCATTTTTTACCGAATGTGATTGGTCGCACGCTGATTCGTCATATGACAGCTTGGATGAAAAGTGAAGAAAATCGCCTAGGCAGATAGGAAGTGGAAAGATGAAGATGAGTCGTTGGATGATGATTATTTTCGTCATTTTTATCGGAGCATTTGCTATTTTTATAAATGAAACGGTATTGGAGTGGCGGATGAATCAAAAAGTACAGAAGGCGTTACAACCTTTACAAACAGGAGATGAAGTAACATTTGAAGAAATTTTACCGATTGCGTGGACAGAGATGTATGCTTTTGAACCGTATACACCGAAAGAAACGGCAACTGAAGCGGTCGGCCAAAAAATTAAAGGGTATCGAGATAGTGTAAACGATGGAACGCTTCAACTCGTCGTCCTTCGCGATGATAAAATTGTCTACTATGCATCGGGATATCCTTCGCATTATGGCTACGTGATAAACGATTATTACGATGGTGAACCATTCACACCCGAAACCGTATTTCAAGTGGAACGAAACGATGATATCGTTTATTTTACACGAATGAAATAAGAAAACGACTAAGCAGACTATTTCTGCTTAGTCGTTTTTCTATTATACGAGTGGTCCGCCGTTTTCTTCGAATTGCTTTGATTCTTCACCGAAACGTTTGAAGTTTTCGTGGAATAAGTTTGCAAGGTATTTTGCTTGTTTGTCATATTCTGCTTTATCTGCCCATACGTTACGTGGGTTCAGTAAGTCAGAAGGAACATCTTCAATTGCTTTCGGCATATGTAAACCGAAGATTGGGTCTTGTTCTGTTTCGACATCGTTTAATTTACCTTCGATTGCTGCATTTACCATAGCGCGTGTATATTTTAAGCTCATACGTTCACCAACACCGTATCCTCCACCCGTCCATCCTGTGTTAACGAGGAATACTTGTGAGTCGTGGTCGTCGATTTTTTTACCGAGCATTTCTGCATATGCTGTCGGATGGAGCGGTAAGAATGGCTCTCCGAAACATGATGAGAATGTTGCTTCAGGTTCTGTAACGCCACGCTCTGTACCTGCAAGCTTCGAAGTGAATCCACTTAAGAAGTGATACATCGCTTGATCTTTCGTTAATTTTGAGATTGGAGGTAATACGCCGAATGCGTCTGCAGTTAAGAAGACGATTGTTTTCGGGTGACCTGCAACAGATGGTGTTACGATATTATCGATGTAATGAATTGGATAAGCTGCACGTGTATTTTCAGTAAGTTCACCTGAGAAATAATCTGGTTCATGCGTATCTTCATCGATTACGACGTTTTCAAGAACTGAACCGAAACGGATGGCATTATAGATTTCAGGTTCTTTCTCTTCTGTTAAATCGATACATTTAGCGTAGCATCCACCTTCGATGTTGAATACACCATCGTCTGACCAACCGTGCTCATCATCCCCAATTAATTTACGACGTGCATCTGCTGACAATGTCGTTTTACCAGTTCCTGATAAACCGAAGAATAAAGCTGCGTCACCATCTTCTCCAACGTTCGCTGAACAGTGCATAGAGAAAATACCGTTTTTCGGTAATAAGTAGTTCATAATAGAGAAGATAGACTTTTTCATTTCACCCGCATATTCAGTACCACCGATTAAAACGATGCGTTTTTCGAATGATACGAGTACGAATGCTTCAGAATTCGTTCCATCTACTGTTGGATCAGCTTTGAAAGAAGGTGCTGAAACAATCGTAAATTGAGCTTCATGTGCTTGTAGCTCTTCTTCAGTTGGACGGATGAATAATTGATGCACGAAAAGATTGTGCCATGCGTATTCGTTGACGACTTGGATGGATAATTGTGCTTTTTTATCCGCGCCCGCGAATCCTTTAAATACGAATACTTCTTCTTTTTCCGCTAAGTAATCTGTTACTTTTTTGTATAATTTATCGAAGACATCTTCAGAAATAGGGCGGTTTACTTTACCCCAGCTGATATCTTCTTTCGTTCCAGCTTCTTCTACGATAAATTTATCTTTCGGTGAGCGACCTGTATATTTTCCAGTCGTTGCAACGATCGCTCCATCAGAAGTTAATTGAGCTTCGCCACGTTTGACCGCCTTCTCTACTAAAGTAGGGACAGAGGGTTGCATGACGATGTTCTTGTTCGCAAGTAATTGTTCGAGTTCAGTAGTCATTTTAGCAGTAATCATATTGTTCGTACCTTCCTTTTACAGTATTATTATTAAGTATAAGAACCAACTAAAAAAGTTGGGTGATAACACATTTCGTAATTAGTATAACACATTAAAAAAGATAGTCTATTAAAATCTGTTAAACGATAAAAGATAAGCGCATAAGTTTGACAAAATGGTAACGGTTTTGTAAGATTATCGTTGAAACGGATACTCTTATCCCGAGTCGGTGGAGGGACAGGCCCTATGAAACCCAGCAACCTGCATGATTTCACTGCATGCGAAGGTGCCAACCTGAAAGCAAGGAAGTTCCTTGGACGATAAGAGTGAAAGGTGCTATTCGAGTATAAACCTTTCCCTCATGACTAATCGTGAGAGAAGGGTTTTTTTTATGAATTGACGCATCGGCATGTGCTCGTCTAGTTGTTCAGGCGAAAAAACATGGGTAACGGAGTACCGGGTCAATTTTTATACTATAGAGGAGGAATATTATGAGTAACCGCCGATTATTCACATCAGAATCGGTTACAGAAGGTCATCCGGATAAAATGTGTGACCAAATTTCAGACGCGATTTTAGATGCCATTTTAGCAGAAGATCCAGCTGCACGTGTAGCATGTGAGACGACAATTACGACAGGTCTCGTGCTCGTAGCAGGGGAAATCACAACATCTACATATGTAGATATTCCGAAAGTCGTTCGTGATACAGTGCGGGAAATTGGTTATACACGTGCGAAATATGGCTTCGATTGGGAAACATCTGCAGTGTTAACTGCGATTGATGAGCAATCACCAGATATCGCACAAGGGGTAGACCAAGCGTTAGAAATGCGCGAACTTTCAGAGGATGAATTGGATGCAATCGGAGCAGGAGACCAAGGGTTGATGTTTGGATATGCATGTAATGAAACGCCTGAATTTATGCCACTTCCGATTAGCTTAGCGCATCAATTGTCGAAGCGTTTAGCGGATGTTCGTAAAGATGAAACAATTCCTTATTTACGTCCAGATGGAAAAACACAAGTTACGATCGAGTATGATGAAAACAAATTGCCTGTGCGTGTTGATACAGTTGTTCTTTCTACACAACATCATCCTGAAGTAACGAACGAACAAATTGAAACGGATATTCTTAAACATGTCATTCGACCTATTGTGCCACAACAATGGTTAGATGAAAACACAAAATATTTCATTAACCCGACAGGACGCTTCGTTATCGGTGGTCCACAAGGGGACGCAGGCTTAACAGGCCGCAAAATTATCGTCGATACGTATGGCGGTTATGCGCGTCACGGCGGTGGAGCATTCTCTGGAAAAGACGCGACAAAAGTAGACCGTTCCGCATCATATGCAGCACGTTATGTTGCGAAAAACATCGTGGCAGCAGGACTTGCAACACATTGTGAGGTGCAAATTGCGTACGCGATTGGTGTTGCGCAACCTGTATCAATCGCGGTTGAAACATTTGGAACGGGTACAGTGAGCGAAGAGAAGCTCGTTGAAGCAGTACGGCAAACATTTGACTTACGCCCAGCGGGAATTATTCAAATGCTCGATTTACGTCGCCCGATCTACAAACAGACGGCAGCTTACGGTCACTTCGGTCGTACAGACGTTGAACTTCCTTGGGAGAAACTCGATAAAGTCGAACAGTTAAAAGAGTTAACGAAATAAAACAAAACAGCGAAGAGAACTTCTCTCCGCTGTTTTTTATTTTTGAATACTTTTATAATATTGTCCTTTTTCAACATATTCTGTTCGAATACGTTCCATATCTTTTTTATCTTCTTCCGTTAATTCACGCACAACTTTAACAGGTGAACCGAAAGCTAAACTGTTCGGTGGGATTACTTTCCCAGGGGGGACGAGACTTCCGGCACCGATAAATGCACCTTCTCCAATGACAGCTCCGTCTAAAACGGTCGCGTCCATACCGATTAACGCTTTTTCTTTAATGTGACAACTGTGAAGCGTAACACGATGTCCAATCGTGACATCATCTTCTAAAATGAGCGGGTACTTCGGACTTTGATGTAAACAACAAAAATCTTGAACATTCACTCGATTCCCAATGATGGTCGGTGAAACGTCACCTCGTATGACGGTATTGAACCAAATGGAACTGTACGCTCCTATTGTGACATCACCTGTAATCGTTACAAAATCAGCAATATAAGCAGTTTCGTCAATTTTAGGCATCTTGCCATTGTATGGATAAATCATTCCGTTCACTCCTCTCTCCATAAATCATGTATAATAAGCCTAGCAAAAAATAATTGAAAAAGAAATGAAATGAGATAAAAAGTAGAAAGTCCTTTCATTTTTGAAACAGATGGGAGTCGATTTGATTGTGGAAATGGGAAGCAGAGGGACAAGCGAAGGCTGTTGTCGGGCTCATTCATAGCGCTTATGAGCATCATGAACGATACGCTTGGCTCATCCAACAGTTGCGTTCAAATCAATGCCACGTCATTACAGGAAACTTACCGGGTCATGGGATTGAAGGTCATGTACATAATGAAGCGATCGGTACTTATAATTTATATATAAAACGTCTCATTGCCGCATGTCATGCTGAAGAATTGCCTTTATTTTTAATCGGTCATGGATTTGGAGCGACATTATTAATTCGTTTACTCCAAAAAGAGAACATTGAATGTGCTGGAGTTATTTTAACATCGCCTTGGCTTGAATTGACGCATCAACCTCCGAAGTTACTCACGATGTTAATGAAGATTAGTCCGAGCGCTAAAATTGATCATGCGATTAATAGCACGTTGTTGACACGAGGAGATTTGCATCAAAGACAATTTGAAGAAGATCCGTTATATCATTGTGTCGTGACGAGTTCTTGGTATCATGATGCTCAGCTTTTAATGAAGACGATTGAGCAGACAGAACGCAAATATCAAGACATTTCAACACTCGTATTCGTGGGAGCGGAAGATGCAATTGCAAATCCAATTTATACGCAACAATGGTTTTACGAACGCCAATTATCTCATCTCCAGTTTAAAAAATGGCCACTTGCCCGTCATGACGTATGGCAAGAAGAAGAGCGGGAAGAGATGCTCGCTTATGCGAATGATTTTATAAATAATGTGTTACGCTCTTTAGGATATATTGTGTAAGAAAGGACAGAATGATGGCTCAACAACAAAAGAAAGAACAACCTAAAAATTTAAAACAATGGATCATTTCGATAATCGTCGTAGCAATAGCAGGCTATTTTGGTATTGATTTACTCGATTCGGAAGACACAAAACCTTCAAAAGAAGGATTAATTCCTGTTGAATTGGTCCGTGTTGTCGATGGGGACACGATTCGGGTAAAGTATGAAGGAGAAGAAAAAGCGGTACGTTATTTGCTCGTCGATACACCAGAAACCGTCCATCCTAAAAAAACGACGGAACGTTTTGGACCAGAAGCATCTAATTTTATGAAAGAATTGATGAAAGACGGAAAAGTGGAAATTGAATTCGATGTCGGCGAAAAAGAAGATAAGTATGGACGCCTGCTCGCATATATTTATGTCGATGGTGAAAGTGTGCAAGAGATGTTACTCCGCAAAGGGCTGGCACGTGTTGCCTTTGTTTATCCGCCGAATGATTCATATGTGACGCACTTTAAAGAAATTGAAGCGGAAGCGAAAAAGAACAAATGTGGCATTTGGAGTTTAGAAGGATACGTCCATGCCCGGGGATTTGATACAGAACGTTATCCATATGATGAAAAAAGTAAAAAAGATATCCAAAAAGTATGTGATTGATGGAAATATGTGTTACAATGAACTATACAAAACTTATAAAAAGAGGGATATCGATGAATATCGCATCCATTTGCATACAAACATACAACTTTATATATTTTTCAACTCGGTAAACCTGACATTCGGATGTCAGGTTTTTTTGTTGCCTGTATGCAAACTTTTTGAAAGGGGAGAAATTTGATGGAACACACAGTAGAAACGAAGCACTCCTTTGCGGCGATCGTCGCCATTTGGGTTAGTTTAATTAGTAATATTTTGCTCACCATTTTAAAAATTTCAGTAGGGGCATTGTTTAACAGCCCCGTCTTATTAGCGGATGGTTTCCATAACGCGGCGGATGTGGTCGCTTCACTAGCGGCACTTACATCAATGCGCATTTCAAAGCGCCCTGCAGATGAAGATCATCCTTGGGGACATGGGAAAGCAGAAGTGATTGGTTCAGGAATCGTCGCCATTATTTTAGCAGGTGCTGCCATTTATATTGCATATGAAGCAGTTGTAACATTGTTTGAAGAGCCTCTAAAAGCAAGTTATATCGCTTTAATTACAGCGATTATCTCATTAGTTTGGAAACAAGCATTATACATGTATACGATTAAAATTGGAAAAAAAGAAAATAGTAAAGGATTAATTGCGACAGCGTATGACCATTTGGCAGACGTTTATGCTTCAGGAGCAGCAGTCATCGGCATTGGACTAGCGCTCGTTGGAGATGCGATGGATAAACCATTTTTAAGTTATGGAGACCCGATTGCAGGATTTATCGTCGCGTTGCTCGTATTAAAGTTAGCAATTGAGATGGGAAGAGAATCACTTGACGTTTTGATGGAGAAAAGTGTTGCACCAGAGCGACTCCTTCAGTTTGAAGAAGTGATTCGTCAATTTGAAGAAGTTCGTCGCATCGATCGTTTGCGCGCGAGAGAGCACGGTCACTATGTATTAGTTGACTTGCGAATTGCGATTCCAGCGAGCTTATCGATTCAAGAAGGACACGATTTGTCGAGTTCGATTCGCAATGCTATTATGGAAGCATACCCAGATGTCGATGAAGTGCTCATCCATTTAAACCCTTGGTATGAAGAAGCGAATTTTGAAATGAAGTGAGGAATGAACATGAATTATACGATAGTTGACCGCTGTTTAAAAGAAACAGACGAAGTCATAGAACAACAAGTATTCAATGTATTACAACACCCTTTAACGTATTTACAAACCCATCAAGAAAGTTTTATTTATGTAGAATCTGCAACATTTGACGAAGTAAATGTCGATTGTATGACAATCGAATTAGACGATGTATTTCAAACATATACGGCATTATTTGGGTTACGCGTGTCGAAAGATGAGGAAGCTTTTTTAAAATATTTCATTGAGACCGAAACGAATCCAACATTAGCGAAACATGCGATTTTATATGCGCAAGCGGATAAAATGTTCGATATGAATTTAACGTTGGAAGCATTGGATGGCTTCGAAGCGAATTGGACGATTGAGCAAGCGATTGAAACGGTCGTTCAATTGATGCGCAAGTATGAAGCGGCACGCGAAGAAGCGCGATGAATTACTTATATTACTATGTGCGCCATATGGATGAACGCGAAGTTTGTCAATTAGAAATGCATGCGCTATTTGGTGAAGCTTCACCAAAGCCATACATCATCTCTGAGCGCCTTCTTGAACCTTCTCGCAGTCCCTTTATAAAAGGGCGTCTTGCGGTTTGGATTCAAGCACATACAGAGGAAGAGTTAAGGGAACGTGTGGCGAAGTATACTTTTCCGATAGATGAAACATATAAATTAACATGCTTAAATGAAGTCGATTTTGACGATGAGAAGAAATGGTCGCATACGCAGAGACGTCAAATTGAACGTTCGGTTGGTACAGCGATTACAGGCGAAGTAGACTTACATAATCCGACGGTCGAACTCGGTGTCATTTATTTAGAAGGTATGTATTATTTCGGTGCCGTTCAAAGAGGGGAAGCGATTTGGTTCCAGCATCAACAGAAGCCCCGCATGTATTCGACAGCGCTCAGTTCTCGCTTAGCTCGAGCAATCGTCAATATTGCGATACCCGATATTGAAGTGGTTGATAAAGTGATCGATCCGTGTTGTGGGATTGGTACGGTCTTAGTTGAAGCGTTATCGATGGGCGTTCCGATTGAAGGAAGTGACGTCAATCCGCTCGTCTGTGACGGCTCTCGTGAAAATATTAGCCACTTTGGTTATGAAGCGAATGTGACATTATGTCCGATTGAACAAGTAGCAGGACAGTATGACGTGGCGATCATTGATTTGCCATATAATTTATTTACGCATGTGACAGATGAACAGCTGACGTCCATTTTAGAATCAGCATATCGCATCGCGAGTCGTGTCGTCTTTGTAGCCATCGAATCAGTCGAAGAACAGTTACAACAAATCGGCTTTACAATTGTAGCTGAAGCAATCGCACGGAAAGCAAAGTTTGAAAGAAAAATACTCGTTTGTGAACGCTAAAAAAGGAATGGTCGCCCGTAATGGGGACCATTCCTTTTTAGATTAAACAGTTTCAGCATCAAAATCTTCGGCAATTAAACTGGATAATACGTGGACTCTTAAAATAATGCCGAGAATTCGATTTTCTTCATCTGTGACAACAAGGGGCAATCCTGATTGCAAGACGAGTGGGATTAAGTCTTGAATGTATGTATCTGGTGACACTGTCGTCACTTCACGTCTTAAAATAGATTCAATCGATTTCTTTTCACGAATGGCATCAATTGCGTCATCGATTGTAATATAGCCTTCTAACTTACGGCCACGATCTGCAACGAAGAGTGAAGAAATGCCGTTTTCTCGCATCATTTTAACCCCGACTTGCAAACCGTCTTTTAAAGTTAAAATATTGTGTGGGCGTGACATGACATGTTCTGCTTGAAGCACTTTTGAACGGTCAATATCATGGGTGAAGGAGGAAATATATTCGTTTGCAGGTTGCTCTAAAATTTCTTCCGGTGTGCCAATTTGCTCGACACGGCCGTCTTTCATGACAGCGACCCGGTCCCCGAGTTTAAAAGCTTCGTTGACGTCATGCGTGATGAAGATAATCGTTTTTTGAAGTCTATCTTGCAAATCAATTAATTCTAACTGCATTTCACGCCGAATGAGGGGATCGAGCGCACTGAACGGTTCGTCCATCAGTAAAATATCAGGATTGTTCGTTAAAGCGCGTGCGATGCCGACACGTTGTTGCATACCGCCGGATAGCTGGTCAGGGTATTGATCTTCATATCCTTTTAATCCGACATTTTCTAATTGTTCCATTGCAATTTTACGGCGTTCTTCTTTCGATAAACCTCGAATTTCTAGTCCGTATTCGACGTTCTCTAAAATCGTCCGATGGCTAAACAATCCGAAATGTTGGAACACCATCGCGATTTTCTTTTGACGATAGTCACGTAATTGTTGTTTTGAATATTTTGTAATGTCTTCACCGTCTACGAGTATGCTGCCAGCAGTTGGAACGTTTAACATATTAAAGCATCGAATTAATGTTGACTTCCCACTGCCTGATAGCCCCATAATGACGAAAAATTCTCCATCGTAAATATCCATCGAAGCGTCGTATACACCGACGGTATGTTTCGTTTCTTTTAAAATTTCTTCTTTTGATTTGCCTTGTTCAATAAGTGGTACGATTTTTTGTGGACGTGGTCCGAAAATTTTGCTCACATGTTGAAGTTGAATTTTAACTGTCATGATGCTTCACCTCTACGACTTTGCATTTTATCCGCAATTCCAGCAGTAATTCGGTCGATAATGATCGCTAAAAAGACGATGCTAATACCCGCTTCGAATCCAAGAGACATATCGATGCGGTTTAACGCATGAAGTACGCGTTCTCCGAGTCCGTCTGCTCCGACCATCGAACCGACGACCGCCATTGATAAAGCCATCATCGTCGTTTGGTTCACTCCCGCCATAATCGTCGGTAAAGCTTGAGGTAACTGGACTTTCATGAGCATTTGCATCCGTGATGAACCGAAAGATTCGGCACTTTCAATGACTTCTTCATCGACATTGCGAATGCCGAGTTCCGTTAAACGCATAACGGGTGGTAATGCATAAATAATTGTCGCAATCACCGCTGGAACGTTTCCGAGCGGGAAGAAGAAAATAACAGGAATTAAGTAAACGAATGTTGGCATCGTTTGCATCGCGTCTAAAATCGGTCGCATAATGGATGCAAATGTTCGGTTGAACGCCATTAAAATTCCGAGTGGAATTCCAATTAGGAGGGAAAGAACGACAGAAATAATAATAACGGCTAATGTCGTCATCGTTTGAGACCATAAATCAAATGTCCCGATTAAAAATAAGAAGACACCAAATGTGATGCCACCTTTCCACGAAGTGAAGTACGTACCAATTGCGACGACAATCAAAATAAGTAACCACCATGGAAGCATGAGCAGTCCTTGCTCGGTCGCCTTAATCGTGGAAGAAAAAATCACGAATAAAAAATCAAAAAATCCTTTAAAATTTAAAGCTAAAAAATCGATAAACGCTGCTACCGTATCCCCAATGGGAAACTGGATGTCAGGAAAACTTTTCATAAGGATCGCTAACGTAATAAATATGCGTTAGCGTAAGACCACCTTTCTCTATTATTTAGAAAACGTGCAGACTGCGCTGCACGCTTCGTTAAAATTATTGAATCGCTGACTTTACTTTTTCAGCAATATCTTCTGGCACCCATGAAGTCCAAATGTCTTCATGTTCATTCATCCACCATTTTGCAGCTTCTTCAGGTGAAGCGTCATTTTCATTCATGTAATCGAGTGCTTCTTCTGTTAAAGCGTTGCTTGTTTCATACTTTTGCAAAAACTCGTACACGTCTTTTGCTTGTGTCGGGAAGTCTTTGTGAACAGCGATGACGACATCATTTGGTGGAAATTCTGTGCTTCGATCTTCTTCCCATTTTTCAATGTCAAACGGTTCATCCTCTAATAAGACGAGGTCAAAACTAGCGGTTACCCAAGTAGGAGACCAATAGTAACCGACCCATGGTTCGCCTTGTTTGACCGCTCCAGCGAGTGAAGCAACAATTGCTGAGTCACTACCAGGGACTAAATAGTTGTATTGTTCATCTAAGCCATATGTTTGTAATTTTTCATCTAAGTATTCACTAATGATCCAACTAGAAGGTGCACCAACGACACGGCCTTTTGATGTGTCTTCTGGGTCAATAAAAACATCCGCATATTTTTCTAAGTCTTTTACTGTCTTCAAATCAGGAGCTACTGGTTCAATGCCACGTTCAGGATCTCCTTCAATGACGTAGCGTGGGACGTAAAGACCTTGTGTATTATCATCAAAGTTTGTCGCTGCACGGACGATATCCCCACGATCAATCGCTTTCGTATAAATATCTTCTAAGTTATCAGTCCATACTTCCATATAGACATTCAAGTCACCTTGTTGAAGCGCTTGAAGGGTTGCAGTGGATGTACCATTTGTTACTTCAGTGTCATACCCGTAACCGTTCTCGATAATCGTTTGTGCCACACTATTATGGAAGCGGATACTATCCCATCCTGCGTCAGCAAAGTGAATCGTTTCAATCTCAGTTGCTGAATCTCCGTCACCACATGCTGTGAGGACGAAAAATAGTGAAGCGAACATCATTGTTAGCCATTTTTTCATGGAAAATATTACCCCTTTTCTAAAAATATCAAATAAAGTATTCATTGATTTTAATGAATATACTAATTAATGATACGTGAATTATTTTTATAAATCAAATGATATAGTAATAATATTCTGAATAATTGCGCTTAAAAGAGACTAAAGTACTTTAAGTACTATGAAAAATGATTATAAAGAATTATTTTATATATTTCGCTAATCGAAGCTTTCGGTGAATTAAGAACATTCTTTTTATAGCAAATGATTATATTGAAGCGCTTTCTTATGGTATGATGAGGTGTAAGTGAGAGCGTTACAACGATTGAACAAAGGAGCGGAGTGTATGATTACGACTGAGGATAAATTATTTTTAGAAACGCCAATTGAACAATATTTAATATCAGCGGAAAAAGTAGCCCATGTCCAAGTTGGCAATAACGCAGAGCATGCGTTGCTCGTCTTGACGAAAACGGGTTACTCAGCCATTCCTGTATTAGATGCACAATTTAAATTACAAGGTTTGTTAGGGATTGGGATGATCACAGACGCCATCCTTGGCCTGGAGCGAATCGAATATGAACGTCTATCTGATTTGAAAGTAGACGACATTATGAATGTGGAAATTCCGAGAGTGTATACGACAGACCGTTTTCAAAAGGGCCTCGACTTACTCGTGAATCACACGTTTTTATGCGTAGTGGAAGAAGACGGTACATTTGCAGGAATTTTAACACGACGCGTTATGCTGAAAGAGTTTAAGAAATATATTTATCAGCCACGCTAACATGTAAAATGAATAAAAACTGTAGCCGTACGTCTCGCTACAGTTTTTTTATTTTAGGGGGTGGAGAAATGAAGCGTCCGATTGTATTAATTGCTGTTATATTAGCGATGTTCGTCAGTGCAGTTGAAGCGACGATTGTTACGACTGCTATGCCATCGATTGCTGCATCATTCGGAAGTTTTTCACGTTATAGTTGGGTCTTTTCTTCTTATTTACTCATGAGTACAGTATCCGTCTTAATTTATGGGAAGCTTGCCGATGTATATGGACGAAAGACAATTTTTAATATCGGGATGACGATTTTTTTAATCGGTTCGTTATTGGCTGGTTTTGCGACGACTTTCGAACAGCTGACGATGTATCGCCTCATTCAAGGGCTTGGAGCGGGGGCTTTATCACCTATTGCGTCAACAATCGTTGGCGATATTTATACGATGGAAGAACGAGCGAAAATTCAAGGGTATTTATCGAGTGTTTGGGGAATTTCGGCTGTACTTGGCCCAGCACTCGGTGGCTTACTCGTGCAATATTTTAGTTGGCATTATGTGTTTTGGGTGAACGTACCACTCGGAATATTAGCGATGCTCGGTATTACGTTATTTTTGAAAGAAGAAGTAAAACCGAAACGAGTAGCGA
Organism: Savagea serpentis; assembly: GCF_015351395.1. Classification (GTDB taxonomy): domain Bacteria; phylum Bacillota; class Bacilli; order Bacillales_A; family Planococcaceae; genus Savagea; species Savagea serpentis. The sequence continues at coordinate 171,433 of NZ_JADKPV010000005.1, read as the reverse complement.
TCGATTATCAAGGGGCTTTGCTCTCGACGCTTGTACTCTCTCTATTTATCTTGTGGATCGTAGAAGGCGGACAGTCATTTGAACGTTTTTCATTCATTGGTTCGCTGATGCTTGTGCTCGCAATTTTATTTTTATGTTTGTTTATCCGTATAGAGAAGCGAGCGATTGATCCAATCGTGCCGATGAATATATGGCGAAATCCACTCATTTTATATGCGAATATCGTCTCTTTGTTAACTGGCATTATTTTAATGGCGATCTCTTCTTATTTACCGACATATGTGACAGGATTGATGGGAGAACATGCGCTTATCGCGGGCTTTACGTTAACTGCGATGTCTATCGGATGGCCGATAGCTTCAACGATTTCCGGTCATTTACTCGTTCGTTACGGACCGTTTACGACATCTCTTACTGGAGGAATTAGTTTAGCCGTGGGTGCAGGATTATTTGTGACAATGACACCGACAAGTGGCCCAATTTGGGCAGGTTTCGGAAGTTTTTGGATCGGTGTTGGAATGGGATTAACGAGCACGGCGTTTTTAGTTGCGATTCAAAATAGTGTACCGTATGCATTAAGAGGCAGTGCTACAGCATCGAATATGTTTATGCGTAATTTCGGAAATACAATGGGAGCAGCGTTATTTGGCGCAGTTTTAAATCGTTCGATTATGCATTATTTCCAAAAGCTAGGATCTGAAGGTACGATTGATGAGATGAATGTTTTGTTAACGCATGAATCGCGTAAAACATTGGACGACACTACTCTACGATTGCTCCAAAATGTTTTAGAACAGGCGATGTTCGTCGTATTTATGGGCGTTTTGATTATCGTCATTATTTGTTTTTATTTTATATTTAAAATACCGAGAGGGAAGGTTGTCGCACATGACAGTGAATGAATTTGAAATTATCGTAACATTGGCGGAGGAGCGCAATATGAGAAGAGCAGCAGAGCGACTATTCATTTCTCAACCTGCCTTATCTCAACGTCTACAATCAATCGAGAAATCTTGGGGAGAGCAATTGTTTATCCGTTCTCAAAAAGGTCTTGAACCAACGTCAGCAGGTGAGTTAATTATTGATTTTGCAAGGGGAACATTATTAAGAAAAGAAGAAACATTAGAACTCATTGCTTCGCTTCATAATAAAGTGCATGGAACATTGAAAATCGCTTGTGCGACAATCGTCGGGCAAACATGGTTACCTCGTGTATTGAAAGATTTCGTCGCGCGTTATCCCGATGCGAAAATATCGCTCATGACGGGATGGAGTTCAGAAATCGTTCAAGCGATTCATAATGGGGAAGCCCATGTCGGGATTGTACGAGGGGATATCGATTGGAAAAGCGAAAAAACCTATTTGTTTCGCGATCAGTTATATTTAGTCGATCGTGAAATTGATCAAGTAAGTGATATTATGCATTCAGAGCGCCCATTCATTCAATTTAAATCAGACTCTAGCTATTATATGGATATTGACAAATGGTGGAAAGAAAAATTCAGTGCACATCCACAACGAGAAATTATTGTCGATCAAATCGAAACATGTAAACAACTCGCCTTAAATGGAATCGGATATGCGATTTTACCTTCCATCACATTGACGGGAAAAGAAGAGGTCAATATGATCCCACTCATCGAAGAAGATAGTCCTGTCGAATTGTCACGTGATACATGGCTGATCGGATACGAATCAGCCTTCGAACTCCAACAAGTTGCTGCCTTCGCACAAGTGGCAAACATGCATGCCATTCAGCTGAGGAAAAAATTAGAATCTTTAGCATAGTAAATCGTATGACAGATACTCGAAACAAAAAAATGAGTTTAGCGCTGAGAGCTAAACTCATTTTTTTAAGACAGTGCATTTTGTTTTTTTTGAGAAGATGTCATTTGAACGAGTTCAGTATTGCGGATGGACCATGTTTTCGTAATGGCATACCCAATGATTAATGCGGTCATCCCTACGATATAAGGAGCGCTAATGTTCCAGTCAAACAATAATCCTGCTGTAGCGGGACCGAACATATTTCCGAAACTCATGTACGAATTCATCATGCCTGCTGCATATCCTTGTCTACTTTTAGAAGCGAGTTTGGAAACGAATGTGTTTACTGCAGGACGGAGTAGCGATGTAGCGGTAAAGAAAATCGCTGCGACGAGCGCAATCGACCAAAATTGATGCACGAATAAAATGCCCATCATCGAAATGCCTGCGATGAGTAAGTTAATTAAAATGATTCGCATTTCTCCAAAACGTTCAAATAATTTTTGGATGAAAAAAGATTGCATAATGACGCCAGCAAATCCACCAATGGTAATGACAATCGCAATTTCTTTGGCTCCGTATGAAAAGACTTTGTCTAAGAAAAGAGATAATGTCGATTGGAAATTCGCTAAGCCGAATGAGAAAATGAGCATGACGAGTAATAAAACGAAGTAGTTTTCTTTCGTCGATTGTTTTAATTGTTGTCCGAGTGACACGCGCACTTTCGCTTGTTCCAATTGTTCTTCAGACGGTTTGATATTCGGTAGGAAGAAGATTGAAAGAATAAAAGCTACTAATGTAGCGCCTGTTGCGAAGTACAATGGGAATAATAAGGTGATGCTCGCTAAAAATCCACCGAGTGCTGGGCCGACGACAAAACCTAATGTGATCGCAGCACCGAGCATTCCCATCCCTTTCCCACGGCTTTCAAACGGTGTAATATCCGCGACGAATGCCATCATCGGTGGAATGAGGAAAGCTGCACCGAATCCAGAGAAAAATCGTGCAACGTACAACATCCACAGTTGAGTAGATAAACTGAACGCTAATTGAGACGCTGCATAAATGAGAAGTCCGATTAAAATAATTTTTTTACGTCCATGTTTATCGGATAATCGTCCAGAAATGGGCGAAAATAAAAATTGCGCAAATGAAAATGTCGCAATAATAAAGCCGAGTGCGGTTCCGACTGTATCAGCCGAACCAAATCCTCTTAAAAATTGTGGCATGATCGGAATAATGAGCCCGATTCCTGCCATTGTAATAAATGTATTTAACATTAAAATACTTAACGCAATTTTATTTTGTTGTTTCATACATATTTCACCCCCATTCTATTAAATATACTCCGTTTCTTCATAGAGTTCACCGATTATGCCTTATCCCTTAAAAAAGTTGTTTTGCTTGAAATATTTCCCTTCCATCCATTGACAATTTTAAAAACGACTATCGAAATAGTCGTTTTTAAAAAGCTATTGCAAGCCCATTTTAAACTCTAAAAAGTATTCGTTGTAAATGCCTAAGTTTTTCAAACCGAGGTTTCGATATACTTCGAGATGTTCGCGCATCTCTTCGTCTGGATAGTAACGCTCATCTTCGACAACTTCAGGGTCCATCAGCTCCAAAGCGGCTTCGTTCGGTGTCGTATATCCGACGTAATCGGTATTTTGCGCTGCGATATCAGGACGGAGTAAAAAGTTTAAAAATGCGTGTGCTCCTTCGATATTTTTAGCCGTGCGTGGGATGACAAAATTGTCGAACCATAAGTTAGAGCCTTCTTCCGGGACGATATAATCGATATTTTCATTCGAGTTCATCATGTCTGCCGCTTGCCCTGACCAAGTGAGGGCAACTGCGGCTTCTTCGTTTACCATAAGCTGAGTTACTTCGTCTCCGATGACGGCTTTAACATTAGGTGTGAGAAGAGCAAGCTTATCCATCGCTTCTTGAATTTCGTCAGGGTCAGTCGAGTTCAGTGAATAGTGAAGGGAATTTAACCCCATCCCGACGACTTCTCTCGCACTATCGACTAAAATGACGCGCTGTTTTAAAGAAGGGTCCCATAAATTGTCCCAAGACTCGAATGTTTGTCCTTCTAATAAAGTAGGGTTAAAAGCGATTCCGAGCGAACCCCAAAAATACGGAATGGAGTAACGATTTGCTGGATCGAAAGGTAAATCTAGAAAATACGGATCGATATTTTTTAAATTTGGTAAAAGGGAATGGTCGAGTGGAAGAAGTAAGTCTTTTTCCATCATCATTTCAATCATATATTCACTTGGAGCGGTAATGTCATAATTCGTTCCACCTTGTTCGATTTTTCCCATCATTCCCTCATTAGAGTCGAATGTTTCATAAATGACTTTAATGCCGGTTTCTTGCTCAAATTGTTTTAACACATCAGGGTCTATATAATCTCCCCAATTATAGACGGTGATGGAATCTGTCGTTCCAGAAGCGGAACCTTGTTCGAGTTTCCAAACGATGCCAAGCATCATAAAACCGACGATTAAAATTGCAATGGCACTTTGAATGAGTGGTTTCATCGTTTCACCCCCGCGATCGAAGTTTTGGAGCGTTTGCTAATGAAGTAATAGCCGACGACGAGTAAAATCGTCACGACGAATAAAATTGCAGACAACGCGTTAATTGTTAAAGTGACCCCGGTTCGCGCCATTGAGTAAATTTCAACAGATAATGTTGAAAAACCGTTTCCTGTAACGAAAAAAGTGACGGCGAAATCATCTAAAGAATACGTCAACGCGAGAAAGAAGCCCGCAAAAATACCAGGTTGAATGTACGGAAGAATGACCCGTTTTAACACATCTTTTCGCGTAGCACCAAGGTCGAGTGCTGCATCGATTAACGATGTATTCATTTCAAATAATTTAGGCAAAATCATAATGACGACAATCGGAATACTAAACGCCGCATGAGAGATTAAAACAGAAGCGAATCCGAGTTTCACCCCGAGCATCGTAAATAAAATTAAGAAACTCGCACCGATAATGACATCGGGGCTGACAATTAAAATATTGTTTAAGGAGAGTACGGTTTCACGTGCTTTTTTATTTTTCATAAAATAGATAGACAATGCGCCGAGCGTGCCGATTGTCGTCGAGATGAGCGCGGAAAAGAGCGCGATAATAATAGTATTTAAGACGATGACGAGCAGGCGCGTATCTTCAAAAACAGCGGCATAATGTTCCCAAGTAAAACTTTCGAAATGACTCATTTTTCCTCCAGAATTAAAGGAGTAAAAAATGAGATAGAAGATCGGTAAGTACAAAATGAGAAACACGAACGCTAAATAAATTTTTGGTCCTTTACTTAACTTTGTCATGTTTTTTCCCTCCGATCTCTTTCGTCGCGGTTAAGCGCATAATGATGAACATGAAAATAATTAAGAATACGGCAATTGTCGAACCCATTCCCCAGTTTTGTGTGACGAGAAATTGTTGTTCGATCGCTGTTCCAAGGGTAATGACTTTATTCCCGGCAATGAGTCGCGTAATCATAAAGAGCGAGAGCGCAGGAATAAAGACGACTTGCACACCGGATTTCACCCCGTTTAATGTCAGGGGCCAAATGACTTTTCGGAATGTCGTCCAACCGCTTGCCCCTAAATCTTTCGCCGCATCTAAATAAGAAGGATTTAATTGATCGAGCGCATTGAAAATAGGCAAAATCATAAATGGAATAAAAATGTACACCGCGACAAACACGAAACTAAAATCGGTAAATAAAATTTGTTGTTGATCGAATCCGAGTGCTGTAATGAATGCATTGATCGGTCCGTGCAATCCCATAATTCCGATGAAGGCATACGTTTTGAGTAAAAGATTAATCCAGCTCGGAACGATGACGAGCAATAACCACAACTGTTTATGTTTCGTTTTAGTAATGAAGTAAGCGGTCGGATATGCGATCAGGAGTGTGAAAAATGTAATGAGAAACGCATACCAGAAAGAATTGATTGTTAAAATAAGATAAGTCGATTTGAAAAAATCAACGTAATTGGTCCATGTAAAAGCGCCAGTAATGTCAAAAAACGAGTAATAAAAAATGAGTACAATCGGAGCGATGACGAAAAAAGCAATCCAAATCATGTACGGAATCATATACCATGGTCGAAAATTGGATTTATTCATCTTCAGCACCTCCGTATGCTTCCATCCGTATGTCGAAAGCTTCTTCTGTTTCATTTAAGCGCATGACGTGAACATCTTCAGGGTCGAAATGGAGTCCGATCGTTTCACCTACTTCTGCTTTTTTTGTTGAATGGACGAGCCATTCATTACCATCTGCGTCATACGTAGACAATTCATAATGGACGCCACGGAACAGTTGAGTATCGACTTCGACATCAATCATACCCGCTCCTTGCGTAGTGATGACGAGGTCTTCGGGGCGAATGATAATGTCTACTTTTTCATTCGGCTTCACTCCGCCATCGACACATTCAAACTGTTTGCCGTTAAATTCGACGAGATAATCGCGCACCATTCTTCCTTCGACGATGTTGGATTCTCCGATAAAGTCTGCGACAAAGCGGTTGATCGGTTCGTCATAAATATCGAGGGGAGTGCCAGATTGTTGGATTTTCCCTTCATTCATGACGAAAATTTCATCGCTCATCGCGAGCGCTTCTTCTTGGTCATGTGTGACGAAGACGAATGTTTTACCGAGTCGTTGTTGTAGTTCGCGAAGCTCATATTGCATTTCAGAACGCAATTTTAAGTCGAGAGCGGATAGTGGTTCATCGAGTAAAATCACTTTAGGGTCGTTGACAATTGCGCGGGCAATCGCTACACGTTGGCGTTGTCCACCTGACATTTCAGTAATTTCACGATTTTCAAAACCAGCTAAGCTCACGAATTTCAATGCTTCGAGTACACGTTCTGTCACTTCTTTATTGTTCACTTTTTTTATGCGAAGTCCAAAAGCGACATTTTCAAAGACATTTAAATGGGGAAAGAGTGCATAATCTTGAAAGACGGTATTTACTTGTCGCTCATTCGCTGGAATATTATTGACGAGCTCGCCATCAAAATAAATATCGCCTTGAGTTGGTTCCATAAAGCCTGCAATGAGTCGAAGAATGGTTGTCTTTCCACAGCCTGATGGTCCGAGTAATGTGTAAAATTTCCCCTCTTCTAATTCAAAGCTAATATCATCTAAAATGAGCTTCGAATCATTATAATTCATCGATACATGTTCGAAACGGATAATTGGTTTTGTCATAATGACCCTCCTTTATAAGTATGATTCTGTCGCAATTAATAAAAATTCACTCACTTTTTTACTCGCATTTTGAATTTGATGATGGTCGAGTGATTCAAAATAGACAGAGTCACCTTCTTTTGCAGTAAATTGTTTCGTGCCAATCGTAATGGTAATTTTCCCTTTCAAAACGTAAATAAACGTTTCAGCTTCCGATGGTTCATATTCTTTAAAGGCTCCGCCCGGTTGCAATGTAATATGGACAGGATCCATTTCATTTTCGTTTGAGCGTGGGATGAGCCATCGAATATCGTATCGTAAATCTTCATTTGTATAGACCGTTTGATCGCTCGCACGATAGACGACTTTTCCTAATTTTTTTGGTTCGTCAAAAAATTCTTTTGGACTGGAACCGAGCACTTCTAAAAGTAAAAATAATGTTTCGATAGAAGGGGAGTTTAAATCACGTTCTAATTGCGAAATAAATCCTTTCGATAAATCGGTCCGCTCCCCGAGTTCTTCTTGTGTCAATCCTTTTTGAAGTCGTAAATTTTTAATCTTTCTTCCGATATCCACAGCACACGCTCCTTTATGATTAAAGTTTAGTAATAGTAAACTTAAAGTTTATTTCAACCTTTTTAATTATAATCATTTCTTTGCGATTTGCAATAGTTTTTTGTGTGTTTTACATGATTTTTTAAGGTAGGTTGACGCTTTCATTCGATACATGAAAGGGAACGTGATACACTATAAAGAAAAAATAGGGAAGAAGGATTAAGATGAAAAAAGAGTTTGCCGTCATCGGCTTAGGGCGTCTCGGAGGAAGCATCGTACAAGAATTAGTAGCGCTTGGTGCGAGTGTTATGGCAATCGATATCGATTCGGAGAAAGTGGATGAATTTGCACAAATCGCAACACAAGCGGTCGTGGCAGATACGACGGATGAATCGGTATTGCGTTCGCTCGGTATTCGAAATTTCGAACATGTCGTTGTCGCGATCGGTGAAAATATTCAAGCGAGTATTTTGACAACATTAATTTTAAAGGAAATTGGAGTACCTCGTATTACGGTGAAAGCGCAAAATGATCACCATGAGAAAGTGTTGCTTAAAATCGGAGCGGATCAAGTCGTTCATCCTGAGCGAGATATGGGACGTCGTATGGCGAATAATATGCTATCGAATAATATTTTAGATTATTTAGAGCTATCAGATGAGTACTCCATTGTGGAAGTACAAGCGAACCGTGAACTCGTCGGACATACGTTAATCGATTTAGATATTCGTGCACAATACGGAATTAATATTGTGGCGATTAAGCGTGACAATCATCTTCTCGTTTCGCCTCAAGCGATTGAACGGATTAAAGATGGAGATATACTAGTCGTCATTGGCTCAGACCTCGACATTCATCATTTTGAAAAAGAAATATTATTATAAAAAAACTCGTAAATGGTGCGGAACAATCCGACCGTTTACGAGTTTTGTTTATTATTTTGAAATGTTCATCGCGTAGTCTGCGAGTAAACGTGCTCCAAAGCCTGTTGCTGATTTGGCATAATAGCCTTTTGCAGCAGGAGCTTCCATCGTTCCCGCCATATCAACGTGTAACCATTTCGTTTCTGGTTTCACGAAATGTTGTAAGAAGAGACCAGCTGTAATAGAACCAGCGAATCCGAGATTACTGATGTTATTTAAGTCGGCATAATCGCTCTTTAAGCCGCGGTTATAACTTTGGACGAGTGGCATTGGCCAGTTGAAGTCACCGTTTTCGTCCCCGATTTTTTTCATTTCAAAAGCGAGTGATTCATCATTGCCGAAGACACCTGCAATGTCTGTGCCGAGTGCGTTATGAATCGCACCTGTTAATGTTGCGATATCTACGACGTACTCAGCACCGAGTTCGTCTGCACGAAGGAGCGCGTCTGCTAAAATGAGGCGACCTTCTGCATCAGTGTTGCCAACTTGTACGGTCGTACCGTTTTTATACGTAATAATTTCACCAGGGTAGACGCTCGTATTGTCTGGTGCGTTTTCAACCATTGGGATGAGTCCGATAACGTTGACGTCTGCATTCGTTTCTGCGAGTAGATGCATTGCACCGACGACAGCAGCAGAGCCACCCATATCCATACGCATATCGGATAAGTCAGCACCTGATTTTAAGCTGATACCACCCGTATCGAATGTCACTCCTTTACCGACGAGTGCAACGAGTGGTTTAGATGGATTGTTTGCGAGGCGGAGTTCAGCAAATCGCTGTTCGTATTTACTGCCTTGTCCGACTGTTAAAACGCCGTTCATTTCATGTTCGATTAAAGCATCGCGATCTAAAATCGTCACGTCAACGTTCGTCGAAGCGAAATGTTCTGCCATCCATTCTGCATAATATTCAGGGTTTAAATGGTCTGACACTTCATTCATTAAGTCGCGTGCTAAAGCCATCGCGTCCGCTCGTGTTTTTCCGAGTGAGACCGCTTCTGCATCCGATCCTTCAATGATCAGTTGTGCGACCGGGTTTGCCTTTTTCGATTTGTATTTATCGAATGCGTACGCACCGAGGTGGAAGCCTTCAACGAATGCAGTCGTTGCATCGTTCATAAGTGTGTCAACTACTTGTTGTGTCGTTGTAACGCGCTCAATTTTTGCTTGTTGCGCATGGCGAGAAATGTCGCCAGCGAGTGAGCGAACTTCATCGAGTGTACCTTCTTTTAACGCAGAAGGACGAACGACATAGTAAAGATCGCCATCGATAAATGCTGTTGTGAATGTTCCTTCTTGTTCGTTCATATACGTTGTCGCTTCGAGCTGACGCGTAATGCGCGCATCATCTTGTAAAATAATATGTGCTTGTACCATAAAATATAGTACCTCCTTTAAACTATTTCGAATTCTAAAATAGTTTATCATATAAATGATAATTTGCCTAAAGGAAACAAACTGAAAATACAAAATGGTATACTTTTTAAAAAGGAGGGGATGAGATGCACGTATGGATTGATGCAGATGGTTCACCCGTTGTGAAGCAAACATTGCACGTGGCGACTCACTACTGTATTTCCGTGACAATTGTTACAGACCGCTCACACGAAATTTACGATGAGCGAGCCGAGACGGTTGTTGTCGATGAAGGGCGTGATGCAGTTGATTTTGAAATTATCGCGAGGATGAAGGCGGGAGATCTCGTCATTACGCAAGATTACGGGCTCGCTTCTCTCGTGCTTGCAAAAAAAGGATTTGCGATGAATGAAAATGGCGTTCTGTACCGAGAGGAAACGATTGATGTTTTATTGTATCAGCGAGCGATGCATGCGCATATACGTAAAAGTGGCGGACGGATGAAAGGGCCTAAAAAAAGAAAAACTGCTCAAAATGAACAGTTTTCCAAAAGTTTTAATCAATTTCTCCAGTCGCATGACATTCGTTTGAAATGAGTTGAATCGCTTTTAATTTATCTTCATAGTCATGCATAAACATGACGAGCATCACTTCTTCAGCATGGTATTTTGCAGCGAGCTCTTTAATTTTGCGCTTCGCTGTTTTTGGTGAGCCGACAATCATTCGTTTTCGATTGTCTGCAATTGCTGCCAATTCATAACTATTATATTCACGATGTATCGCCTCTTCCGGTGAAGGCGTACCATTCGACGGCATGCCCGTCGCTTGCATAAGGAGTGAAAGGTCCGCTGCTTTCGCTAAGTATTCAGCCTTTTCGTCCGTCTCCGCACAGATGAAAAAGACAGCGACCCCTTGCTCAGGATAAGCGAGTTCGTCTGAAGGGACGAAATGCTTGCGATAAATGCTCGCTGCATAATCGCCTGCCTCGTGGTTGATAAAGTGAGCAAACATGTAAGGAAGTCCTTTACTCGCTGCAAGTTGTGCGGAACTCGTACTAGATCCGAGCATCCAAACAGGTGTTTTCGTATCTGTTAACGGTGTCGCTTTTAAATTTCCATATGGATGGTTGTCAGGCAATGTGTCATATAAATAATATTTCAACTCATCTACTTGTTCTGGGAAGCGGTCGACATTGCGGTATTGTCCATTATTGAGCGCATATGTCGCACGTGGCATACCCCCTGGTGCTCGCCCGATACCAGCATCGATTCGATTCGGGAAAAGAGTTTCAAGAATTTTGAAATTTTCCGCTACTTTGTATGCAGAATAGTGAGGGAGCATGACTCCGCCTGTTCCTACACGAATTCGTTTCGTTTGAGAGGCGAGGTGGGTCATTAATATTTCTGGAGAAGATCCTGCAAATTTTTTCGTATCATGATGTTCCGATACCCAAAAGCGATGAAAGCCTAGTTTATCGGCAAGTTGTGCAAGTTGTACTGTATTTTGAAGCGCTTCCGCGGCATTGCTCCCTGTCGCAATACGCGATTGATCTAATATGCTTAATTTCATAAAAACATTCCTCCTTAACGAATCAGTATAGCGCTCTTTTTCAATTTCATGAAGTTATTTCGAAACATATTTGGGAATAGATCGTATAGGAAGAAAAGGAGGCATGCAACATGACAAGTTATTCATTGCAACAATTTATCAATGAGACGAAGCAAGATGATAAAAAAGCTGATTATTTTCAACTGGAAACAGAGCGCGTGTTGGAAGTCAATTTAGACGGTACCGTATGGGCAAAGATGGGCGCGATGATTTCATATAAAGGGGATATTAAGTTTGAACGGGAACGCATGGCTGAACACGGTCTCGGTAAAATGTTTAAAAAGGCGTTTACAGGAGAAGGAACATCTTTAATGAAGGCGATAGGAAAAGGAGAGTTGTACTTAGCAGATCAAGGGAAGAAAGTGACAATTTTTGACTTACAAGGAGATACATTGACTGTTAATGGCAATGACTTGCTAGCTTTTGAACCGAGTGTTGAGTGGGATATTCGTTTTATGCGAAAAATGGCAGGCATGATGGCAGGAGGATTATTCAATGTTCATTTACAAGGACCGGGGAAAGTAGCGATTACGACTCATTTTGAGCCGCTTACGCTAATTGTAAAACCGGGAGAACCTGTCATGACGGATCCGAATGCGACAGTTGCTTGGAGTGGTCATTTAGAGCCTGAGTTTGTCATGGATGTGTCGATGCGCACATTTATCGGGCGTGGAAGTGGAGAATCGGTTCAAATGAAGTTTGAAGGCGAAGGTTTCGTTATTATTCAGCCATTCGAGGAAACGTATGCAACGCAAGATAGTTAAGAGAAAGTGCGAATGAATCGTACTTTTTTAGTTAGGAGGAAAGAAAATGTTACAACGTTCTTTTTATGAAAGACCTGTTATTCAAGTGGCTCGTGAATTAATTGGATGTTATTTAGTACGTGAAATAGATGGAGAAACGCTCGTTGGAAAAATTGTAGAAACAGAAGCGTATGCAGGGCCTCTCGACCGTGCTGCTCACTCGTATTCGAATCGGCCGACAGAACGCACGAAAGCGATGTTTCAAGAAGCGGGACATGCGTATATTTATGAAATGCATACGCATGCTTTGCTCAATGTCGTAACAGGAAGAGTGGGACAACCACATGGTGTACTCATTCGCGCGGTTGAGCCGATTGCAGGACTAGAAGTGATGAAACAAAATCGTGCAACAGTGAAAAGGCAAATCGATTGGACGAATGGTCCAGGGAAGTTGACAAAAGCTTTTCATATTACGAAGGCACTCTATGCACATCCGTTAAATGAACGTCCCTTGTATATAGAAGAAGGAGAAAAAGGAGTGAAGATTGCTCGTAGTCCACGTGTAGGAATTGCAAATAGTGGACGCGCTGCCGATTATCCGTGGCGCTTTTTTGAGCGTGGTAATCCGTATGTTTCTACTTTTCGTAAATAAAATATACCCCCTTGAGCATTTTGTGAAGGAAACGTGAAGAATTATGATAGGATGTAGCAATAATGCGATACGAGGGAGGAACAAGAGTGAAAAAGAATCAAATCGATGCCATCGTCATGACGGATGGAAAACAACAACAGTTATATAAAAGGACGTTATGGATCGTTATTTTATCACAAGTTTTTAGTGGAGCAGGGCTTGCAGCAGGAATTACAGTCGGCGCTCTAATGGCGAAAGATATGCTAGGGGGAGACGGCGCGGCGGGTATTCCGAGTGCGCTTTTCACATTCGGCTCAGGACTTGCTGCTTATTTAGTTGGGCGTCACACACAAACTCACGGACGTCGCCTTGGCTTATCGTACGGATTTTTCGTCGGAGCAATCGGTGCAGTTGGAGTCATTGCCGCTGCTTACTGGGAAAGCGTCCCGCTTTTATTATTGTCATTATTCATTTACGGTTCAGGGACAGCGACAAACTTGCAAGCGCGTTATGCAGGAACAGACTTAGCTCTTCCACAAAAGCGAGCGACAGCAGTGAGTGCTGCGATGGTTTCGACAACATTCGGTGCAGTTGCAGGACCGAACTTAGTAGCGCCGATGGGGCGTTTTGCTGATTCGATTGGCTTCCCGACATTGTCAGGGCCTTTCATGTTAGCGGCGGTCGCTTATACATTAGCAGGCCTTGTTTTATACATTTGGTTACGCCCAGATCCCTTTATCGTTGCACAACAATTAGAGAAAGAGCGTCAAAAAGATGAAAAAGAAGTCGAAGTACCACCGATGTCTACACATGAAAAACGAGGTGTAACAATCGGTACTGTCATTATGGTCATTAGCCATGTCGTGATGGTAGCGGTCATGACGATGACACCGATTTATATGCAAAGTCATGGATTCACGATGGAACAAACGGGTATGGTGATTGGCTTCCACATCGCAGGAATGTATTTACCTTCCTTATTTACAGGAGTGCTCGTTGACAAAATTGGTCGTACGTGGATGGCCGTAGCAGCAGGAACTACATTACTCATTGCGAGTCTCCTTGCAGCATTTGGGCCAGTTGAGTCACTCGGTCCAATATTAACAGCGCTCATTTTATTAGGTGTTGGTTGGAACTTTGGTTTAATTAGTGGAACAGCGATCGTTGTCGACTCTGCACATCGTTCACGTACGGCGAAAGTACAAGGTTCTGCAGACGTATTCATCGCATTATCAGGAGCGGGAGGCAGCATTTTATCCGGTGTAATTGTCAGTCAGATGAGTTATTTAATACTGGGTGTCATTGCTGGAGTCATTGGCATTTTAATTGTGCCTTTTATTTTATGGGGACAAGCGCGTCAACGAGCGACTCTTTTTGCGAAATGAAAAAACGGTTTCTTCTCACAAAAGATGAGAAGAAACCGTTTTTTATTATCCGATTATATTGTATCCGCCATCGACGTAAATAATTTCACCCGTTACCCCAGTCGATAGTTGACTTAGCATGGCAATCGACATGTTGGCAACTTCTTCTTGTGTAATGTTGCGACGAAGTGGTGCTTCTTCTTCGACGCGAGTCAAAATGTCATTGAATGCGGGCACGCCTTTTGCGGAAAGGGTACGCACCGCACCTGCGGAAATCGCGTTGACACGAATTCCTTCTTTTCCAAGGTCATTCGCTAAATAGCGAACGCTTGACTCGAGTGCTGCTTTTGCGACCCCCATAATGTTGTATCCATATAATACACGCTCTGCTCCGAGATAACTCATCGTTAAGATAGAACCGCCTTCTGTCATTAAAGGACGTACTGCGCGACTTACGGCTGCTAATGAGTATGCGCTCGAGTCGAGAGCGAATGCGAATCCGTCCCGTGATGTATTAATATAATCGTCGCGCAAATCTTCTTGATGGGCGAAAGCGACAGAGTGAACGAGCCCATGTACAGTTCCGACAGTATCTTTTAATGTAGAGAAAGCTTCTTGGATGCTTGCATCTTCATTCACATCACATTGAATAATCGCATGTGCTTTAAAACCTGCTTTTTCCAATGCGCGTTCTAAACTTTTTTTCGAACGGTCTTTTCGATAAGTGAAAATGACGTTCGCTTCAAGTGCGAATAATTGTTTGGCAATCCCCCATGCGATGCTTCGTTCATTTGCAACACCCATGACGACGATATTTTTATTTTTTAATTGTAATAAATCCATTTCTTAACCCTCCATTTATACCTTCTATTAGTACCTACTGCTAAAAACAGTATAGCATAAAATACAAAGAAAATATAAATAAATAAAAATACATTTGACTTTATAAATATACATGTCTATACTAATGATTATGAATACGAAGAGGTGAAGGAAATGAAAATTGCAATTATTGGCGCAACAGGTTTCGGAGGAGCTGAACTTATCCGCTTACTGCATGGTCATTCAAAAGTAGAAGCAATTGATGTCTTTACATCATCGGAAGTCGGAGAGCAATACTCTAATAAATATCCAAGTATGATTCAAATATATGATCAACCATTACTGGAGATCAATTATTCAAAACTAGCACAGTACGATGTTATTTTTGCAAGTACACCAGCAGGGGTCACATCGACACTGTTTGAACCTTTAATGAATAAAGATGTCGTGTTAATCGACTTATCTGGTGATTTCCGACTTAAAAATTTAGAAGATTATGAAAATTGGTACGGTAAAAAAAGTGCGAAACAACAATATGTGGATAAAGCAGTATACGGTTTAACAGAATGGGCGAAAGAAAATGTGAAAGGATCGACATTCATTTCAAACCCTGGCTGTTACCCGACTGCAGCATTACTATCGACAATCCCATTGTATAAAGAGGACCTCGTTATTCCAGGCACATGCATAATCGATGCAAAAAGTGGTGTGACAGGTTCAGGAAATAGCTTAGTGAAAAGTTCTCATTTTTGTGAAGCGAATGAAAATATTTCGATTTATAAAATGAATAAACATCAACATATTCCAGAAATTGAACAAGGTTTAAAAATGTTTGCAGGGACGGAAGATACGATTACGTTCTCTACCCATCTCGTTCCGATGATGCGCGGTATTTTGAGTACGACGTACATCAACGTGAAAGAAGGAACGACGGAAGACATGATTCAACGAGCGTTTGAAGAAGCGTATAAAGATGCTCCATTCGTTCGTTTAATTGAAGAAGCAGGTATGTTTGGAACGAATCGTGTACGCGGAACGAACTATTGTGATATTCATTGGGACTTAGATGAACGGACAAATCGCTTAACGGTCGTCGCAGCGATTGACAACTTAGTGAAAGGCGCAGCAGGACAGGCGATTCAAAATATGAACGTACTGTTCGGTTACGACGAAATGGACGGATTAGACCAAATACCATTATATATGTAATGAAAGATAGGAAGGTGACATGCATTGGAACTCGTACAAAAAATTCAAAAACAATATTCTCATAAAAATGTCATTACACCGAAAGGGTACCGCGCAGGCGGTATGCATTGTGGACTGAAATATAAGCGCAGCGACTTAGCAATCATTTATAGCGAAGTTCCAGCGCATGTCGCAGGAGTATTTACGACAAATGCGATTCAAGCAGCACCTTTACATGTGACGAAAGAAGTCGTTTACGAAACGAAAAAGATGCAGGCGATTGTCGTCAATTCAGGAAACGCGAACGCATGTACAGGAAAGCAAGGACTGGAAAATGCGTATAAGATGCAACAAGCGACAGCTGAGAAATTAGGAATTGACTCGAACTTAGTCGGAGTAGCGTCAACAGGAATTATCGGAGAACAGATGAATATGGAACCGGTATTAACAGGAATCGATAAATTATATATCGGAACGTCTTCTGAAAATGCAATTCAAGTATCTCAAGCGATTTTAACGACCGATACTGTGACGAAAACGACATCATACGTTCTCGACATCGACGGCAAAGAAGTGACGATTTCAGGGGTCGCAAAAGGTTCAGGAATGATTGCGCCGAATATGGCGACGATGCTCGCATTCATTACGACGGACGCAGCGGTAACGTCAGAAGCGTTACAACAAGCATTGTCTTCGATTACAGATCAAACGTTTAACTCGATTACAGTAGATGGCGACACATCGACGAACGATACGGTTCTCGTCATGGCAAACGGAATGGCTGAAAATGACATGTTAACAGACGAACATCCAGACTGGGATGTATTCGTTGAAGGGGTACGTGCAGTAAGTGAAGATTTAGCGAAAATGATTGCAAAAGACGGAGAAGGAGCGACGAAGCTCGTTGAAGTGAATGTGAATAATGGAATGTGCGAGGAAACATCGCGCATCATCGCGAAAAAAGTGGTCGGTTCACCACTCGTGAAAACAGCGATGTATGGAAATGATGGCAACTGGGGACGTATTATTGCAGCCATCGGATATAGCGGTGTCCCGATCGACCCAAACAAAATTTCCATTAAGATCGGTCCATTTGACGTGCTCTCTATGGGAGAGCCTGTCCCATTTGAAGATGCAGCCGTGACACATTATTTAAAGAAAAGTGAAGTCGTCATCGATATCGATCTCGGAATCGGAGACGCTTCAGGAACAGCATGGGGGTGCGATTTATCATATGACTACGTGCAAATCAACGCTTCATACCGAACGTGATACGATCGTTTTAAAATTAGGTGGAAGTATGTTAAGTGAATTGAATGACTCATTTTTTACGAAGTTGAAAGAGATGCATCAACATTCAAATATCGTCATCACACACGGTGGGGGACCGAACATATCGCGCGCATTAGAAGAAGCGAACATACCGTATGAAACGGTAAACGGTTTGCGTGTTACGACGAAGAAGGCGGCAAAAATTGTACGCAATACATTGAATGGTGAAGTGAACGCACCACTCGTCCACCGATTGACAAAGGCTGGGCTTGAAGCGGTCGGTTTATCAGGGTATGACAATCAATTGTTCGTCTGTACATATTTAGACGAAGCGACGTACGGAGAAGTAGGCGTCGTGCAAGAAGTGCATAAAGCGTGGCTTGAAAAATTGTTCGCACTCAACGTCATTCCGGTCATTAGTTGTGTCGGATGTAATGAACAAGGAGAACCGCTCAACATTAACGGTGATGACGCAGCGACAGCGGTAGCCGTCAGCTTACAAGCGGATCAAATGATTTTCGTCACAGACGTACAAGGATTGCTCGTTGATGGAGAACTCATCGAGTCGACGACAGAATGTGAAATCAATCGTTGGATTGAAGATGGTACGATTTATGGCGGGATGATTCCGAAAGTGAAAGGTGCTTTAGCGACGATGAAAGAAGGCGTGGCGAGCGTTCAAATTACGAATGAAACACTACAAGGAACGACGATTGTAGATGACATAAAGGAGAATGTACAATGAGTGTATTATTTCAAAACTATGCGAGACGACCGATTGAACTCGTAGAAGGAAAAGGAACAATCGCTTACGATCAAAACGGTAAAAAGTATTTAGACTTCTCGAGTGGCATTGCTGTCACGAGTCTCGGGCATGCGAATGAAGAACTCGTACAAGTCGTTTGCGAACAGAGTAAAAAAGTGTGGCATACGTCAAACTTATTCCAAAACTCGAAGCAAGAAGAAGTGGCAACGAAATTAATAGAAGGAACTCACTTCGGACAAGCGCTCTTTTGCAATAGTGGAGCGGAAGCGAACGAAGCGGCGATTAAATTAGCGCGCAAACATACAGGGAAATTTAAAATCATTACATTCCAACAGTCGTTTCACGGTCGTACACTCGGTACGATGGCAGCGACAGGACAAGATAAAGTAAAAGAAGGTTTCGGCCCGATGTTAGAAACATTTGACATTATTCCTTACAATGACGAAGCAGCACTCGAACGAGCGATGGGAGACGATGTTGCGGCAATCATGTTAGAAGTCGTGCAAGGAGAAGGTGGAGTAGAACCAATTACCGCATCATTCGCTGATAAAATTAACGAAATGAGCAAACAATACGGAGCGCTCATCATCGTAGATGAAGTGCAAACTGGAGTCGGTCGAACAGGAACGAAATACGCTTTCCAACAGACGGCACTCCGACCCGATATTATGTCACTTGCAAAAGGTTTAGGAGGAGGTTTCCCAATCGGAGCGATGATCGCAACGAAAGAACTCGCTGACACATTCGGTCCAGGAACGCATGGGACGACATTCGGTGGAAACTACTTAGCGACAGCGGTCGCGTCGAAAGTGTGTGATATCATTTTCGATGAAACCTTCTTACAACAAGTGCAAGAAAAAGGCGCTTATTTAAAAGAAGCGATTGAAAAAGAACTTCCTTCACTGGAGACGAAAGGACAAGGTTTACTCTTCGGTATTCGTCAACAGGGCTGGGAAGTTGCAAACGTGTTAGCAAAAGCCGAAGAAGCAGGATTATTAACTGTTGCTGCCGGTAATAATGTTCTCCGTCTCTTACCACCACTCACTGTATCAAAAGAAGAAATCGACGAAGCAGTTCACATTTTAAAACAGATCCTATAAAAAGAAGCTTTCAAACTATTTTCGCCCCAGCGATTATAGCTTGAAAGCTTTTTATTATCCCCAAACGAGTTCAGCAATATAGATGACAATCGTTACGGTAACGGCGCTTAAAATCGTTGAAAATAAGACGATTTGCGCAGCGAGGTCAGGATTGACGTCATATTCAAAGGCAAGTGTCGAACTATTGCGTGAGGTCGGGAATGAACTGCCGATAAATAAAGATTTAGCGACAACTCCGTCTAATTTGAATAACAAGATGAGTAAGAAGGCAATCGCTGGGCTAATGATGAGGCGTAAAAAGGAACTCCAGTAAATGACACCTTGAAACATCGCTTTAAATTCAATTTGAGCAAGTTGTGCTCCGAGTAGTAAAAGAGCGAGAGGTAGAAAGCCGTCCGCCATTTGACGAATGGGAAGTTCAATGAAAGTTGGCAAAGACCATTGTAAATAGTTAAGTAGACTTCCCATCCATAAGGCATGAATAATCGGTAAGCGGAACAGTTCGCGTAAAATATCGAGGCCCGATTTAGAAGTAGAAATTAAATTGTATAATCCGTATGTGTACGTCACCACATTTTGTGCAATCATAACAATCATCTGAATCGAGACACCGATCGGTTGAGTGGCGAAAATCATTTGACTAACAGGCACTCCATAATTTCCTGAGTTCATGAGAACGATACTATTTTTAAATGTAGCTCCTGTATCTCTTTCAAGTTTCAAAGTGCGTGCTCCTACTTCGCTTACCGCAATCAATACGAGATTGAAAACAATTAAATAGAAGATGAGTTGTAAGAGGAGTGGTCCATCGAGAACGGTCTCGTACAAGCTAATGAAGACAGCAGCAGGTAAAAGAGCGTACGTTAATAAATGTGAAAAAGAACGTAAATCGAATTTGAAAATCCGTTGTAAGACACCACCGATGAAAAGTAAAACTAAAATTGGTGCGATAATTTCTTGCGCAATCGCAAAAAGAAACCTCATATGAAAACTCCTTTAATTATGTCATATCATAATTTCTTTATCTTAACATATTCGAAAGATGGGGGAATCCCCTAATAGTTGAAAAGGAGAAGTGGGCGTACAATGGAATTACATTGAAGCGATACCTTATTAAAGGAGGATATTTTTCATGACAAATCAAATCGAAAAGAAAATTGCAATTGTAGGAGCGGGCACAGCAGGCGTTACAATGGCGGCTCAATTACTTCGTAAAGCCCCTTATTTAAAAGATGACATCATCATTATCGATCCATCAGACAAACATTACTACCAACCATTCTTTACATTAGTCGGTGGCGGTGATTCCAAATTAGAAGATAATGTGCGTCCGCAAGAAGAAGTCATTCCAGAAGGAGCACAGTTACTTTTGGAAGCGGTGACGACATTCAACCCGAATTCAAACGAAATCGTAACGGACCAAGGAACAGTTGTGAAATACGAATATTTAATGGTCGCAGCGGGCATTCAATTAGATTGGGATAAAGTGAAAGGCTTAAAAGACACGCTCGGTAAAAATGGCGTGTGTAGTAACTATCATCAAGACTATGTGGAAAGCACATGGGAATCGATTAAAAATGTAAAAGACGGCTTAGCGATTTTCACACAACCGTCAACCCCTGTAAAATGTGCAGGAGCACCACAAAAAATTATGTATTTAGCAGATGAAGCATTCCGTCGTCGTGGTGTGCGTCACCGTACGAATATGGAATTCATTTCAGGAATGGATGACCTCTTCCCAGTAAAACGTTATTACCCTGTGTTGAAAAATCTCGTAAAACAAAAAGAGATTAAAGAAACATATTTCATGGATCTCGTTGAAATTGACGGACCGAATAAAAAAGCGACATTCGAACATGTGGAAACGAAAGAACGCATCACGCGCGACTTCTCAATGATTCACGTCACACCACCGATGTCGGCACCAGACTTTATCGCGAAAAGTCCGATTGCGAACGAAGCAGGTTGGGTTGATCTCGATATGTATACATTACGCCATACGAAATATGACAATATTTTCGGTGCGGGAGATTGCACGAGCCTTCCGACATCGCGTACGGGTGCAGCAATTCGTAAACAAGCACCTGTAGCAGTAGATAACTTACTTGCAATCATGAACGATAAAGAAATGACAGCGAAATATGACGGCTATTCATCATGTCCAGTCGTTACAGGATACGACACAGTTATGCTTGCGGAATTCGTATACGGATACGAAGCGAAAGAATCATTCCCAATCGACCAACGCAAACAACGTCATTCGATGCATTTCATGAAGAAAAACATTTTACCAATGATGTATTGGAACGGTATGCTTAAAGGCACGATGTAAGAAACGAAAGAGAGGAGAATTACGGTGACAACAGAAAAACGAGATTTAACAGAAGTCGTATCGACATTAGAGCGCGATGAACAATTAGAATCACTTTCGTACTTAGTTGATAAATTACCGACATTCGTATCAACCTTACAAGCAGTAGAAGATAAACTCGCTTTCGTCGCTGCATCGATGCAAGATGAGCGCAGTCTAGAATTGATTGCGGATGATGTCGAAGGAAAAATTGAACGACTCCATATCGATTCAACGCATTTAGATGCGATGATGACGATGGTGCAATTATTACCGAGACTCGTTCCTGTAATCGAACAAGTAGACAATGTCGTATCATTCGCTGAAAGTGTGTGGGGCGACAAACGTACGGTTGATCAATTAACGACAACGATGACAGAAACAGTAAAAGAATACGTCCCCATCGATAAAGGAAAAGAAATTATCGAAGAGACGAAAGAAGAATTTGAACGTACGAAAGACGACAGTCCCATTACAATTTTCGGCTTGATGAAAATGTTAAAAGACCCGGTTGTCCAAGACGGTTTAAAATATGCGCAAGCCTTTTTAACGACAGTTCAAAAGCATCGCAATTAGGCAAAGACAGAAGAGGAGCGAAAGTAATACAGCGCTCCTCTTTTTTGTTACACTAAAAGAAAAGGAGGCCGAACCATTGCCGAATACAGTCGATACGTATTTCACAGAAAACTTATTCAATCATTTACAAGATGGCATTATTGTCATGACGAGTACACGTACGATTATTCGAATGAATGACGCAGCGAAACGTTTAATGGGTTGGAAGGAAGGGGATGTCGTTCCGTATTGTGCGTATTGTGAAACTCGTGCATTACGTGAAGGAGAAGAACGTTGTTTTTTACTCGCAAATGATGGAAAAATCCCTTATTTTTCATCGAAAATGCCGAAAGTTGGGCAATATATGGTGAATGTAGAGATGAGTAATGTTTTAATGTACGAAGAAGCGGACGAAAAATATTATTTACTCGTCATACGTGACCGCACGTTGAAAGAAAAAGAAGATGCCGCGAAATTATCAAAAAAAATATTGCATCGCTTAACAGAAGCGCGTGAAGTAGAGCATAAACGTCTTAGCCAAGAGCTTCATGATGGAGTCGGTCAAGCGTTGTATAGTGTCGCAATCGCTATGGATAATTTATCGATGTCCATTGAAGATGAAGAACTCGCTACTTATTTGAAAGAAGTACGTCAAGAACTTGGAAAAGCGATGGAAGATGTGAAATTTTATTCGCAATCACTCCGTCCAAAAAGTTTAGACGCCCTCGGATTAATGCCGACAATTGAAGCCTTATTGCAATCCATTCGTCAAAAAATGCCGAGTTTAAATATTCGGTTAGAGACGAATTGCTACGACCGTTTAACGCCAATTGCTGAAATTAATATTTATCGGGTTGTACAAGAAGCGACACATAATATGATGAAATATGCACAAGCGACTGAAGCGCTCGTCCAATTCGAAAAAGATCCATTTGGTCTACAAATTATCATAGAAGATAATGGGATCGGCTTTCATGTGGAACAAGAAAAAGATGGGCTAGGATTGCTTCATATCGGAGAGAGAATTTCACAATTGAGAGGTAAGACAATCATTCAATCTGAAATTGGAATAGGAACAAAAATAACGATGTATGTCCCAAAACATCAATTGGTAGGTGATGATGATGATGAATATATTGATCGTGGATGATCATTTTCTCATTCGAAAAGGTGTGAGAATGTTGCTTGAGCGGTGGGATGCTGTCAAAACAATTGAAGAAGCGGATAATGGAACGGATGCCATTGTCTTAGCTGAACAGAAGCAACCGGATGTTGTTCTACTAGATTTATCGATGCCTGAAGGATTAGATGGATTTACGGCTGCTCAAAATATCCACAAAACCGTTCCAAATGCAAAAATTATCGTTTTGACGATGCACGATGAAGAAGCTTATATCCAAAAAGCATTACAGTTAGGAATATCTGGATATTTGTTAAAAAATAGCGAATCGAATGAGTTACAAGAAGCAATTGAAGCGGTCATGCGAGGAGAGAGATATTATCGTACACGAATTCCTTTAGAGCAACTTGAAAAAATGGAAGCAAGTGACTCTAGAAAATCCGTGCTCACTCCTCGAGAACAAGAAGTATTGCGATTAGTAACACTCGGATATACAAATATTCAAATTGGGGAACAACTCGTCATTAGCCCGAAAACAGTAGAGCGGCATAAATCAAATATGATGCAGAAGTTACAATTGCAAGAAATCCATGAACTGATTCAATATGGAATTAAAAATCATGTTGCGGATTTAGTATAGAATGATAAAATTGGACCAATATAAAAATACTGGAAAATAAGTTTCTTAAAGGAGAGACGAGATGAAAATCATTGTCCCGATTGATGGGACAAATCAATCGTATGAACTCGTCCCATTCGCAGTAGAACTGGCGAAACGTTACGGTGATGAAATTATATTTTTAAACATTCAACAAAACTTACAAGAGCTCGGGTTACCTGCAGTAAAAAAATCGGCTGAGTTGGTAAAAGATGAAGGAGTCGCTTACAGTGCGAAAGTGCGTACGGGAATTGCTGCGATGGAAATTGTAGCAGAGTCAAGCAATGCGAACATTCGCTACATCGTGATGGCGAAAGGAAAAGGGGATGAGGAAGCGATCGGAAGTGTCAGTGCTCACGTATTAAAGTTAGCGACCTGTCCTATTGTTTTCGTCCCGAAGTGTGCGATTGAAGTGAAAAATAGGAAAAGCCAGTGAGAAGAAACTTCTCACTGGCTTTTATTCGTTTATTGAACTTCCATAATGACGGGTAAAATCATCGGACGTCGTTGTGTCTTATCGTATAAATAAGGGTTCAGTTGTTCGATAATTTCATTTTTCGCAAGTTGTGCATCATATTCATTGTGGTGCAATAATACGTTTAAACGTTTTTGAAGCATTTTTTGTGCTTCATGAATCATCGAGCCTGATTCACGCATATAGACAAATCCGCGTGAAATAATATCCGGTCCAGACACAATTCGTTTACGTTTCGTATCGATTGTTGCAACTACGATGACAAGCCCATCTTCCGATAAAATTTTGCGGTCGCGTAAAACGACATTGCCGATATCCCCAATACCACTTCCATCAATGTACACATCTCCTGAAGGAATGCGTCCAGCAACACGTGCTGTATCTTGCGTTAATGCAAGTACTTCACCATTGCTTAAGATGAATGTATTTTCTTCTGGAACATCGCAATCGATTCCGAGTTTTGCGTGCATGCGCATCATACGGTATTCACCATGGATTGGCATGAAAAACTTCGGTTGAATTAAGCGAAGCATTAATTTTTGCTCTTCTTGTGAACCGTGACCAGATGTATGAATATTATTTAATGGCCCGTGAATGACGTCAGCACCTGCTTTAAATAATGAGTTGATTGTACGGTTAATACTTAACTTGTTCCCAGGAATCGGAGAAGAAGAGAAAATGACCGTATCTCCAGGTTGAATCGATACTTGGCGGTGTGTGCCGTTCGCAATACGCGAAAGAGCTGCCATCGGTTCGCCTTGAGAACCTGTACATAAAATCATCGCTTTATTTGCAGGGAGACGATTCAATGCATGCGCATCGACAAATAAATCATCTGGTGCATCAATGTAACCGAGTTCGCGTCCGATCGTAATAGCGTTGTCCATACTGCGTCCGAATACAGCTACTTTACGATCGAACAGTTGTGCAGATTCAATCACTTGCTGCAAACGGTGAATATTTGAAGCGAAAGTCGCAAAAATAATTCGCCCGTCCACTGCTCGGAAAATGTCTGTAATACTTTCGCCAACTTTACGTTCTGACATCGTGAAGTTTGGAATTTCCGCGTTCGTACTATCCGATAGTAAGCAGAGTACACCCTCACTCCCAATTTTCGCCATTTTCGCCAAGTTTGCAGGCTCGCCAACAGGTGTGAAGTCGAACTTGAAATCTCCTGTATGGACGATGTTTCCTGATGGTGTTTTAACGACTACACCGTAAGCGTCTGGAATACTATGTGTCGTCATGAAGAATGATACAGATGTTTTGCGGAATTTGATGACATCGTCTTCTTCGATTTCAATCAATTGCGTTGAACGCAATAATCCATGTTCTTCTAATTTTTTACGCAATAATCCGAGTGCGAGCTTACCACCGTAAACGGGAATATTCACCATTTTAAGTAAATATGGAATACCGCCGATATGGTCTTCATGTCCGTGTGTAACGAAAAGCCCTTTAATTTTATCTTCATTGCGCTTTAAAAATGTGTAATCTGGAATGACATAGTCGATTCCGAGCAAGTCATCTTCAGGAAATTTAATTCCTGCGTCGATGAGAATAATCTCATCTTGGAATTGCACACCGTACGTATTTTTACCGATTTCCCCTAGTCCGCCTAGAGCGAAAACAGCCGTTTCGTTATTTTTAATTATTTTCATTCGATGTCGTCAACCTCTGTGATGACGAAATGCTCGGATGCTTGTTCATATTCAAGATGAGTGCCTTCTAAAGGTTGAATGAACTCGATGTTGAGAACTTTTCCCTTTAATGCTTGACGCACCTCTTGTTCCGAATTTGCTTCAATGTACATTGCTTGAGTGTTTTCGCGGACTGGCACTTCATGTACATCTTTTTGATATAAAACTTTAAAAATCATTGTCGTATTCTCCTTTTTCGTTCAAATACTATTCATTTATAATATCATGGCAAATGAAAGAAATAAAGACAAGCTAATCTGCATTTTTAATAGATTAGCTTCTCTAGCATTCTATCCTTTTGCGTTTATGATTCGAGTGGTTGTGCGAACTCGTTCGCTTTTAACGGATTTTTCTCATCGATATGATCGAAGAACATAATGCCGTTTAAGTGGTCGAGTTCATGTTGAAAAGCGATTGCTGGCAAACCACGAAGGCGTTTTTTGAATTTTTTTCCGTCGAGGTCATACGCTTCAATTGTAATGCGTGCATAACGCGGGACATAACCTTCTACTGGACGATCTACAGAAAGACAGCCTTCTCCACTACCTAAAAAAGTTTGCTCAACCGAATGACTAACAATTTTAGGGTTGATCGCAATAATATCAAGTTCTGGCTCGTCTTCCCCTTCAATATAAATTGCAAATATGCGTTTTGATACATTAATTTGTGGAGCGGCAAGGCCGATTCCTGGACGCAAGTCGTATTTTTCTGCCAATTCATCATTTTGACTATTCAAGACATACTCCATTAAACTTTCTGCTATTTTACGATCTTCTTCACTGAGAGGGAGCGCAACTTCTTTTGCTACTTGGCGCAATGTAGGATGCCCTTCTCGAATGATATCTTTCATTAAAATCATGTGGTACTTCCTTTCTTTCATTATATTGTAACGGACAAACACTTATTATAAGTATAGAGCAAAACGTTCATTTAGAAAAGGCAGAAGTATCAACTCGTTTTAATATGAACAGTTTGAAATGAATCGAGATGTGGAATAGATAGAGGAAACAGATGAAATTCATAATGTATTATAGTACAGCTTACCTATTGAGGTAGTACAGAATGGTATAGCTTAAATAAGCATAAAACCGCTAAACACTAAGATTACGATGATTGACAAGCAGAAAAAACGTCTGTATAATTTGTAATTAAGATATATTGTACTACCTTGTCATTCATAAAGTATTAATACAGTTAAAGGAGAGGTGCTCACATGGCAGCAAATAAGAAAACGCAATTTGACCCAGTTCAAACATTGCAAGAAGTTGAAGAAAAATTTGAAATGCTTCAAATTTTAAACGAAAAAGGAGAGATCGTTAACGAGGATTTAATGCCAGACTTAACGGATGAAGAACTTGTTGAATTGATGGAGCGTATGGTATACGTTCGTGTGCTTGATCAACGTTCAATCTCTTTAAATCGTCAAGGTCGTCTCGGCTTCTATGCACCGACAGCAGGTCAAGAAGCTTCACAGCTTGCAAGTCATTTTGCAACGACGAAAGAAGACTTTATTTTACCGGGATATCGCGATGTACCACAAATCGTATTCCACGGCTTACCATTACATCAAGCATTCCTCTGGTCACGTGGTCATTATTTAGGAAGTGACTTACCAGAAGACTTAAATATTTTCATTCCACAAATTATTATTGGAGCTCAATACATCCAAGCAGCAGGTGTTGCGATGGGTTATCAAAAGAGCGGTAAGGAAGCGATTGCACTTACGTATACAGGGGATGGCGGTACGTCACAAGGAGACTTCTATGAAGGAATTAACTTCGCAGGAGCATTCAACTTGCCGGCGGTATTCATCGTACAAAACAACCAATTCGCAATCTCTACACCACGCGAATTGCAAACACGTGGTAAAACACTTGCGCAAAAAGGGATTGCAGCAGGTATTCCAAGCATCTTAGTCGATGGTATGGATGCGTTAGCTGTCTACAAAGTAACGAAAGATGCGCGTGATCGTGCAATTGCGGGAGAAGGTCCAACATTGATTGAAACGATGACATATCGATATGGTCCACATACGATGGCTGGAGATGACCCAACACGTTACCGTACGAGCGACACAGATGATGAGTGGGAGAAAAAAGATCCACTTGTACGTTTCCGCATCTTCTTAGAAGGCAAAGGCCTCTGGACAGAAGAGAAAGAAAATGAAGTGATTGAACGTGCGAAAGAAGACGTTAAAGAAGCGATTAAAAAAGCGGATGCTGCACCGAAACAAAAGGTGACAGACTTCCTCGAAATTATGTATAAAGGCGAAATGCCATATAACGTAAAAGAACAATATGACATTTACAAAGCAAAGGAGTCGAAATAAACTATGGCACAAATGACGATGATTCAAGCGATCACAGACGCAATGCGCGTAGAGCTTAAAAAAGATGAAAAAGTACTCGTCTTTGGAGAAGACGTCGGTGTTAACGGCGGAGTGTTCCGCGCGACGGAAGGTCTTCAAAAAGAATTTGGAGAAAGTCGAGTGTTCGATACTCCTCTTGCAGAATCAGGAATTGGTGGCCTTGCCGTTGGTCTATCTATGACAGGTTACCGTCCAGTAATGGAAATTCAATTTTTCGGTTTCTTATTCGAAGTGATTGACTCAGTAAGTGGTCAACTCGCTCGTCAAAGCTTCCGTACAGCAGGTAAATTAAATGCGCCTGTGACGATTCGTTCACCATTCGGTGGCGGTGTAGCAACACCAGAAATGCACGCGGATAGTTTAGAAGGAATTGTCGCATCACAACCTGGATTAACAGTCGTTATTCCATCATCGCCATACGATGCGAAAGGGCTTTTAATTTCAGCGATTCGCGATGAAAACCCAGTCATCTTCTTAGAGCATATGAAATTATACCGTTCATTCCGTGAAGAAGTTCCGGAAGAAGAATACACAATTCCACTCGGAAAAGCAGCTGTGAAACGTGAAGGTACAGATCTTTCAATCATCACATACGGTGCGATGGTTCACGAAAGCTTGAAAGCAGCAGAGGAACTTGAAAAAGAAGGACATTCTGTGGAAGTGATTGACCTTCGAACAGTTCAACCGTTAGATATCGAAACAATCATCGCTTCTGTCGAAAAAACAAATCGTGCAATCGTCGTTCAAGAAGCACAAAAACAAGCAGGTATTGCGGCGAATGTCGTAGCAGAAATTACAGAGCGTGCGATTTTACATTTAGAAGCACCTGTACTTCGTGTAACGGCACCGGATACAATTTATCCATTCGCTCAAGGTGAGCGCGCTTGGTTACCGGATGCAAATGACATTAAAGAAACAGCATTGAATGTATTGACATTTTAATTGACACAATAAAGGATGAGCGAGAGTCACATGGACTCTCCGCTCGAATTTGATAAAGAAAGGGTGAGCAATTTGGCATTTAAATTTAAGTTGCCAGATATCGGTGAAGGTATCCATGAAGGTGAAATCGTAAAGTGGTTCGTAAAAGAAGGCGATGCAATCGAAGAGGACGATACATTACTTGAAGTCCAAAACGATAAAGCGGTCGTTGAAATTCCGTCACCAGTGACAGGAACAGTAGAAGAAATTCACGTTGAAGAAGGAACTGTAGCAGTCGTTGGAGATGTTTTAGTAAGCTTTGACGCACCTGGTTATGAATCAGATGATTCAGACGATGAAGAAATCGAACAACCGAAAGCAGAAGAGAAAGTAGCGGAAGAGCCGAAGCAAGAAGCAACACCTGTTGCAAAAGAGCAAGAAAAAGGTGAAGCCGTTCCGTCAAAAGGTCCTAGCCGCGTTATTGCGATGCCATCTGTACGTAAATTTGCTCGTGACAATGACGTTCAAATTGCCGACGTAACAGGAACAGGTAAAAACGGTCGTATATTAAAAGAAGATATCGAGGCATTCTTAAACGGTGATCAAACAGCACCGGCAGCAGATTCAACTTCTGAAGAAACAGCAGCACCAGAAGCAAAAGCTTCAAAACCTGACGTTCCAGAAGGAGACTTCCCGGAAACGCGTGAAAAATTATCAGGTATGCGTCGTGCGATTGCAAAAGCGATGGTAAATTCGAAGAAAACAGTTCCACACGTTACATTAATCGACGAAGTAGACGTAACGAAACTCGTTGCACATCGTAAGAAATTTAAAGAAGTGGCAGCAGCGAAAGATATTAAATTAACATTTTTACCATACGTCGTAAAAGCACTCGTTGCGACATTACGTGAGTTCCCTGTATTGAACACATCACTCGATGATGAGACAGACGAACTTATCCAAAAACATTACTACAACATCGGAATTGCAGCGGATACAGACCGTGGACTTCTCGTTCCAGTCGTGAAACATGCAGACCGCAAATCAATCTTTAACATTTCATCTGAAATTAATGAACTCGCAGTGAAAGCACGTGACGGTAAACTTGCTCCAAATGAAATGCAAGGTGCTTCATGTTCAATTACGAATATCGGTTCAGCAGGTGGACAATGGTTTACACCAATTATTAACCACCCAGAAGTAATGATTTTAGGAATCGGCCGCATCGCTGAAAAAGCGATTGTAAAAGATGGCGAAATTGTTGCAGCTCCAATGCTCGCATTATCGTTTGTATTCGATCATAGAGTTATTGATGGCGCAACAGGTCAAAATGCGTTAAACTATTTTAAGGAACTCATAAGTAATCCAGAACTATTATTAATGGAGGCGTAAGCAAATGGTAGTAGGAGATTTTCCAATCGAAGTTGACACACTCGTAGTAGGATCAGGCCCAGGAGGATACGTTGCAGCGATTCGTGCAGCACAACTCGGTCAGAAGGTAGCAATCGTGGAGAAAGATGAACTCGGTGGCGTATGTTTAAACGTCGGCTGTATCCCATCTAAAGCTTTAATCTCAGTAGGAGAGCGTTTTGTGCAAGCACAAGAAGCAGACGATATGGGAATTGAAGTGAAAGACGTTAAGCTCGATTTCTCACAAGCAATGAAGTATAAAGAAAGCGTCGTAAACCGTTTAACAGGTGGCGTTGAAGGATTGCTGAAAGGGAATAAAGTTGAAATTATTAAAGGGGAAGCATATTTCAACGATGCGAACACTGCACGCGTGATGAACGAAGACTCTGCACAGACGTACAAGTTCAAAAATGCGATTATCGCCACAGGTTCACGTCCAGTTGAAATCCCTGGTTTCGCTTACTCAAAACGTGTTCTCAACTCAACAGGAGCACTCTCATTAGAAAAATTACCTAAAAAATTAGTTGTCATCGGTGGAGGATACATCGGGACAGAACTCGGTTCAGCATACGCGAACTTAGGAACGGAAGTAACGATCCTTGAAGGTGGAAAAGACATTTTACTCGGCTTCGAAAAACAAATGACAGCAATCGTCAAAAAAGGCTTGAAGAAAAAAGACGTTGAAATCGTTACAGAAGCACTCGCTAAAGGTGTGGAAGAAAAAGACGACGAAGTGAAAGTAACTTACGAAGTAAAAGGTGAAGAGAAAACAATCGAAGCTGATTACGTACTCGTTACAGTAGGTCGCCGTCCAAACACAGACGAAATCGGTTTAGAAGGCGTTGGAATCGAAATGACAGACCGCGGATTAATCAAAGTAGATAAACAAGGTCGTACGAATGTTCCAAACATCTATGCAATCGGTGACGTTGTCGAAGGTCCACAACTTGCGCATAAAGCTTCATACGAAGCAAAAGTAGCGGCGGAAGCTATTTCAGGTGAAAAATCTGAAGTAGACTACATCGCAATTCCTGCAGTATGCTTTACATCTCCAGAACTCGCAACAGTTGGTCTTTCAGAAGATCAAGCGAAAGAAGAAGGTTATGAAGTAATCGCTGGTAAATTCCCATATGCTGCAAATGGCCGTGCACTTGCACTTGGTGCGACTGAAGGATTCGTTAAAATCGTCGCTCGTAAAGAAGACGGACTCATCCTTGGTGGTCAAATCGTAGGCGCGAACGCATCTGATATGATTTCAGAGTTCGGTATTGCGATTGAAGCAGGTATGACACTTGAAGATATGGCAATGACAATTCATGCTCACCCAACATTAGGTGAAATTGCGATGGAGGCAGCGGAAGTTGCTCTCGGCAAGCCGATTCATATGGTAACAAAATAAAATAGCTTGTTATACCGCTTATACGTCGTATAAGCGGTATTTTTCATAGGAGGATATAAATGGATTACAGTTACCCACTCGACCTCGATTGGTCAACAGAAGAAATGGTACAAGTCGTACGCTTCTTTGAAGCAGTTGAACAGGCGTATGAAACATCTGTTTCACGCGATGATTTAATCGAAGCTTATCGTCAATTTAAAACAGTCGTTCCATCGAAAGCAGAAGAGAAAACAATTTTTCGACAATTTGAAAAAGCGAGTTCATACAGCTGTTATCACGCTGTAAAACTCGCTAAAGAAAGTCCAGATGCAACCAAAATTTCAATGAAGCGTTAAGGGGTATTGATATAGAGACGGTATACTGGCATCAATTGTTCAAACGTTTTATGAACGAGATCGAAAAATTGAATTTTCGATAATTGGCAAGCCTCTTTTGCTGTCAAACTAACGCCGATGACAAGTTCTGCGCTTTTCACATCGTGCAAACGAGCGATGAGAGCTTCGATGCCGTTTTGGCCGAGTGACTGTAAAGAGTCGCTCGGTTTTTTCGTATGATCGCCACTCATGATGAAGTGATCCGGTAAGTTTATAATGACTTCAGGATGTTTCGTTAAAGCCTCACTAATTTCACGCTTTTTCGTATTTTCATAAATGACGACGAGCGTAATAAACAGTCTGTCGTCCCACAAGCCGATTTGGAAGTGAGGTAACGCTTTATAGCCTCGTTTTGACGGTGCGAAAGCGACCCAGCTATCGTTCGGAGGGTTGACAGTCCGTCTCGCGTGTTTCGCTACATGTGGATGAAACTCACCTAAACCATGAGCGGATAATGTCGCACTGTATATTTCGCCTAGCTCCCTAAATTTTGGTTGAATTTGTTGTTGTAAGGCGGTCATTCTATTTTCAAGTCCTTCTATTGTAAATACATTAAAATCATCTTCTGTCCAATAAGTCACAAAACATTCTCCTTTCACATAGGTTTAGTGTAACAAAAATATGGGAATAAGTAGAGTATAAATGACGAGGAGAGAGGATGATTAATATGCGACAAGTGATTGACTTGAATACTGAACTTAATCAATATGAAGTATACATTCAAGGGTTGCGTTATGAATTAGATTATGAGTTGCTTTGTTTGCATGATGCGATGCAAAGAGAAGAACAAGATGCCGCTCAAATGAGTAAAAAACGTTTATTTGAAATTACAGACGAATTGAAACAGTATGGGGAGTTGTAGATGAAACGATCGTTGCGAAAGAATAATGAAACGACATAAGGTATGAACGAGCGATGAGACGTTTGTTCATACCTTTTTCGTGTTATAATTAACAATAGAAGGTGGTGGCACATATGAATTGGGGCGCGATTGACAAATATGCAAAATCATTAATAAAAGAAGCGGGACATCGCATCCGTGTATCCTTTTATACGAATATTTCCGTTGATACGAAAGCGAGCGCAAATGATTTAGTGACGAATATCGATCGAGAGATTGAACAATTTTTTATCGAACGCATTACGAAAGATTTTCCTGAGCATCGCATCGTTGGAGAAGAGGGATTTGGAGATACGATCGATTCATTAGACGGGGTCGTTTGGTTTTTAGATCCCATTGACGGCACGATGAACTTTGTTCATCAAAAAAGAAATTTTGCAATTTCTTTAGGCATTTACGTTGATGGAGTAGGGATGTTTGGCTATATTTATGATGTGATGCGTGATGATTTTTATCATGCAACGCGAGGAGAAGGGGCTTATTTCAATGATGAACGTCTACCGCGTCTTGAAAACACACCGCTCTCAGAAGCTGTTATAGGGATTAATGCCATTTGGGTAACGCCTAATCGATATGTTGAACATGAACCGTTAATTGAGCTTGTGCGCAGTTGCAGGGGCACTCGGTCTTACGGTTCAGCAGCGATTGAATTAGCTTATGTTTCTAGTGGTAGAATGGATGCTTACATGTCGATGCGATTATCACCATGGGATGTTGCAGGTGGTATGGTTATTGCATCGGAAGTAGGTGCTGTTTCTTCGACGATGACAGGAGAACCTCTCTCCCTATTAGGACAAGAAACATTCATCGTGGCAAAGCCAGGGCTTCAACAACATATTTTAAAACACCATATTCGATTGAAATAAAAAATGCCTGCGCACATAAGTACGCAGGCATTTTGATGTGAATTATGGCGTAATTTCAACATCGTGAATTTTAAAGATATTGGCTGTCGACATTTTAAAGCCTTTTACTTTATTGCTGACAGCTGTTAAATAATCCGGGTGGTTCAAGTACATCATCGGTGCTTCATCGATGAGAAGTTGTTGTAATTCTTCATAAACGAGGCGACGTTTTTCGGTATCTTGTTCTTCACGGCCTTGTTTTAACAATTCATCGACACGATCATTTGCAAAGAACATTGCATTTGGAGGCGCACCTTTACCAGATGAGTGGAATAAGTTATACAGTC
Source organism: Savagea serpentis (assembly GCF_015351395.1). GTDB lineage: Bacteria > Bacillota > Bacilli > Bacillales_A > Planococcaceae > Savagea > Savagea serpentis. Next base: position 136,689 of record NZ_JADKPV010000005.1, on the reverse strand, counting down.
CATTGTCTCCGTCTGCTAAACTGTTCCCCCAACTCAGCATGTACATATCGTGTTTTCCAGCGCGAAGTTCATCTAAATACGCACCGAATTCCATCGTTTCAATCGTCATATCAATGCCGAGATCTTTCAAAGTAGATTGTAAGATGACAGCTGTATCTTTACGCTTATCGTCATCGTTTGTCCAGAATGACAATTTCATGCCTTCTAGATTTTTTTCTTTTAAAATTTGTGTCGCTTGTTCGACATTATAAGGTAATGGTTTTAAGTTTTCAGAGAAGCCGAATGCGAGCGGTGCAAGGGGACCGATTGCTTCTTGAGCATACCCTTCATAAACCCCATCGATGATTTCTTGTTTATTGACAAGCATTGTCATCGCTTTACGAACATCGACATCATTGAACGGTTCTTTTTCGACGTTGAAGCCGATAAATGTGAGACCAGTCGATTGTGTGACATCGATTGTTGCATAGTCTCCTTCGTTAATCGTTTCAACTTGTGTCGCTTGCATTTCTTCGGCGATATGAATGAAGCCACGTTCTAAGTCGGCAACACGTGTCGCTGTTTCAGGAATGACTTTAAAAATCGCTTTCTCGTATTTAACAGGTTCTCCCCAGTAATCTTCATTTTTGACGAGTGTAATTTCTTGATCAGGTTTCCACTCTTCAAATTTTAAGAAGCCTGTGCCGATCGGTTTTTGGTTGACGATCGTACCGACTGCTTTCCCTTCTTTCATAGCAGCGTAATCTTCTTCGATGACTTTAGGACTCACCATTCCTCCAGCGCTATGTGATAAGTGTACGAGAATTGGTGAAAATGGGAACTCTGTTTTCACTTGTACTGTATAATCGTCGATGACGGTAACAGATTCAATCATATCGAGTGTGTTCGCTTTCGGTGAGGCAACTTCTTCATCTAAGATACGATCGAGATTCATTTTGACAGCTTCAGCATTGAAATCTTCTCCATCGTGGAATTTGACCCCTTGACGCAGTTTGAATTCCACTGTCGTTTCATCAATGAACTCCCAAGATTCTGCAAGGCTCGGAATAATTTCATTATTGTCGTCACGTTCTGTTAGTTTTTCGAAAATATTCGCTTGAATTTTTTCGCTTGATAAATCATTAGATCCTGCAGGGTCAATCGTTGTTGCTTCAATTGCCACACCGATGACGAGTTCATTTGCAGCTTTGTCGTCTGATTCTGTTCCTTTTTCTGATGTGTCTTCATTTGAATCGTTTGAAGAACAAGCGATTAAAATGACAGACAACATCGCGAGTAAGAAAGCAAAACCAAATTTACGTATTGTCATATTGATAAATACCCCTCTCTACATGTAAAATAATCGTGCTTCTTCTTACTTTACCAAATGTCATTAGATTTATAAATCATTTTGATTAAAATCATTCATTTCAATTATCGTTCATGTCATACTATAATGACCGATGACGGCTTTTCATCGTTGGACGAACTGAGAAAGAAGGTTGAATTTATTGGAGATTCGTCAACTACGAACATTTATTCAAGTTGCAAATTGTGAAGGATTTACGAAAGCAGGAGAACGACTTGGCTATACTCAATCTACCGTTACGAACCACATTCGGGCGATTGAAGAAGAGGTAGGAAATCGCGTGTTCGATCGCTTAGGGAAAACGGTGACGTTAACAGACAGTGGAGAGCGATTATTAACTTATGCGAAGCAAATTGTACAATTGCATGATGAAGCGGTGCGTTCAGCACAATGTATGGAAACGCCCAAAGGAACGATTCGCATCGGCGCGAATGAATCGCTTATGGCCTATCGTTTGCCAACGATTTTGTCTGAATATAAAAAGAAATATCCGAATGTTCATCTTTTATTACAGCCATCAGAAAATCAGTCATTGCAACAAGAATTAAAAGAAGGAAAATTCGATTGTGCATTGTTTATTAATCCAGAGCGATTGAATGAAGATATCGTGACCATCGATTTAATTGAAGAAGAGCTTGTGATCGTTGCATCCCCAAATCATCCGTTAGCGAAAGGGCTGAACATTCATTATCATCAGTTGAAAAATGAAGTGTTTTTACTGACGGAACCTGGAAGTTATCGTGAATTGTTAGAATCGGAATTAGATGAGCGCCGCATACCGTATCACGCATTATCTTTTTGGAGTATTGAAGCAATTAAGCAGTCTGTGAAAGCAGAGCTCGGGTTGTCGTTTTTGCCGAAGATGACGGTTTGTGAAGAGTTGAGTCGGGGAGAGCTCGTGCAGTTGCAACTCGCTTGTCAAACATTTATCGTGCATACACAACTTGCATATCATGAAGATAAATGGATGACACCAGCGCTTGAGAGTTTTATGCACACGGTGACGACGCAAGCGAAAGAATGGAAATGAGAACGGAGGTAGCATGTGTCAAGATGGATTGAATGGATAGGGCTTATTATAGGTTCTTTCTTATTTGCATTTGGGGTGAACTATTTCTCCATCCCGAACGAATTAGCAGAAGGGGGCGTCATCGGTCTTACGATTATCGCCTATTATGTATTTGAATGGTCTCCAGGTCTGATTAACTTTATTTTAAATGGACTTTTATTAATTATCGGTTATAAATATTTCAGTCGAAAAACATTATATTATACGATTGCTGTCACCCTTATGTCGTCGTTTTTCTTGTATCTAACGGAAGGAATTTTACTCACTCCACATGAGGATACTTTACTCGCGGCATTATTTTCAGGATTGTTCGTAGGTATTGGTCTCGGCTTGATTTTCCGCGCAGGAGGGACAAGTGGAGGTTCGGCAATCTTAGCCCAACTTGCCCATCAATTTTTAGGTTGGTCAATCGCCAAAGGAATGCTTCTCATCGATGTGCTCGTCATCGCAGGATCATACTTTGTTATCGGAGAAGCGAAAGCGATGTACACACTCGTTGCGGTTTATGTTGGAGCGAGAGTGATGGACTATGTTATTGAAGGACTGAATCACCGAACAGCAGTGACAATCATTTCACGTCAACCGGAAGCGATTCGCGATGAAATTATGAAAAAAATTCAGCGTGGTGTTACTGTATTGGACGGACATGGTGGTTATACGGGAGAAGAGAAAGAAGTGCTCTATATCGTCATTAACAAACCAGAACTTGTGAAGCTAAAAGCGCTCGTGTCAGGCGTTGATGAAGACGCATTTGTCGTCATTCATGACGTACGTGAAGTGCTCGGAGACGGTTTTCAAAAAGCTGTGAAATAAAAAAATGCCTGAAGTCATATAGAGTGTTGACTTCAGGCATTTTATTATTGAGACATTTTCGCACGTTTGCGGCGACCTTTCCACATTTGATATTGGAAGCGTACGGTGCAGCCTAAGCAGAAATCAAAGAATAAAGCTAAACCTGTCGCAATTAACATCATAATCGAGAAGACATATCCTGCGATTGTCCACCCCATTGTAAATGATAAAATAGCAAATCCTAGCATAATCGTCGCAATCCATTGGTTGAAGATTTGTTGATCTTTATCTTCCGGATGATATTGATCAGCTGGTTTACGTAAAAATGGGCGTGCTGCAATGATGACAGGATTCATTTTAGTAAGCACAGTAAATAGTCCGAGAACAAAGGGAATGTACAAAATATTTGGGTTGACGAACATTCCGAGTAGAACGGTGACAATAATAAATACTTGATTCGTTTGAACGAGTGGTTTTGGTATCATTTGTGGTGTTGACATATGTAACTTCCTTTCTAACTATGTTTATCTTTTCACATACTATGTAACAATTTAACATGATTAGTTGTGAAACTCTAGTGAATTGCTCATACGGTATGGGGTTTACGGAATGTTGTTAAATCAATGTTTAAAGCAATTTAAAGATGAGAGAAATGCTAAAGTATGCTAAAATAATAGTAGAGATTATTGTGGAAGTTCACAATTTAGACAAAAAGATAACGATTGAAAGAAGATGCTATTTTGTAAGATTTCTTATATCATAGTAAGAAGGAGAGTGAACAGATGAAAAAATGGGTGAAGCCGTTTGTTCTCGTCATAGTGCTCACGCTGTTTTTAGCAGGCTGTTCAGCATTTGAAAAAGAGCGCTCAGTTCTCGTAATCGGTGATGAACGAGATTGGGATGATTCGCCAATTGCTTGGACGAATCAACTTGAGAACAACAAAACATTCGAAATAAAAAAAGAAGAAGTAGATGGAAAGAAAATTGTCTATATGAGCAGGCAAATGGCTGATATTTTAATTGATGAGCGCCTCTTGCGTGTGAAAACAGATAAAAAATATAAAGCATGGCGCAGAATCGATTCTGAGCGTCCGTTATTATCTTTTGCCACATCAGAATCTGTCTTACCAGAAGAGATCCGGGTAACAACGAGTTACAGTGGTGATTTAGCGATTGGTGACGAGCGGTTTGATTATGCAGATGTCGTTATTATTGCGGATGTCGATTCATTTGAAGATTTAGATTTAGAGACACGTTCTCTCGCGTTACTTCAGTTTAAAGAAGAACGTCTCGCGCAATTGTTTACGCATTTTGAAGATGATATTGCGATTGAGGCTTTTAAAGTTGTAAATTAACTAAAAAACGGAGTTGAGATAGTATACCTCTCAACTCCGTTTTTGAATTATTGAAAAGGGTGACGAGTTGTTATTTCTAATTCGTATGTCTGAACGAATGTGACAACGCCTCTCGTTCCGAATGCCAGATCGACATGAGGTTTCACATAAGAGTAATAATCATCAATTGTGCGACAAGAACGGTTTTCAGGAAAGACGACAGTGAAGTGAAAATCAACGCGGTTTTTATCGTAGGATGAACGATAACGAAGGCGGGCATTTTTCGTTTGAATGACGGTGGTATCGGTATAATGAAATGTGTCATTCGGAATGATTGAAGTAATTCCAATAGCGACGATCAAAAGTTCATCCCCTTTCATAAAAAGTTAGCAGTAATTTTGGAAATCTTGCCCCACAACTTGCCCCAAATTGAGTTATTTATATGTATTCTTATAGAGAGGCATATTCGACTGGAAATATAAGAAAACCCCATCATATCAACGTTTGTTGATAGATGAGGCTTCTTGTAAAAAGGCTGAAAAATCGTGAAAAAATTAACGTGAGTAGAACTCAACGATTAATGCTTCGTCGATTTCGCTTGATAATTCGCTACGTTCTGGTAAACGAACGAATTTTGCTTTTTTAGCTTCTGCATCGAACTCTAAGTATTCTGGAACGAAGCTGTTTAATTCTAAAGCTTCAGTTACAACGCTTAAGTTTGATGAACGTTCGCGTAAAGAGATTTCTTGACCTGGTTTTACGCTGTATGATGGGATGTCAAGACGTTTTCCGTCCACTAAGATGTGGCCGTGGTTAACGAGCTGACGAGCAGCACGACGTGTGCGTGCAAGACCCATACGGTATACTAAGTTATCAAGGCGTGTTTCGAGTAAGATCATGAAGTTCTCACCGTGTACCCCTTGCATTTGACCTGCTTTGTTGAATAAGTTACGGAATTGACGTTCGTTTACACCGTACATGAAACGAAGTTTTTGTTTTTCCTGTAATTGTTTACCGTACTCTGATAATTTCGTACGTTGAGTTGGACCATGTTGTCCTGGTGCGTATGGACGCTTTTCGATTTCTTTACCAGTACCGCTTAAAGAGATTCCTAAGCGACGTGAGATTTTCCAAGTTGGACCTGTATAACGAGCCATGAATGACTCCTCCTTTTAAATTGGTTTTATTTGTAAAATAAAAACCAGAAGTACGCGTCACCTTATCTATTCTAACTTATTGCACCTTCGTTCGAGCAGCCATCGAATTACGTGATGCATCACCACGAATGTGGATTAGAATAAAATAAAAATGTGTACAACTGCTGCGTTTATCTTACACTTGAAATATTCTACTAGCTATCTCAACGCTTGTCAAGGAATAGGGGAAAGGAAGGAACTAATATAATTCATTTCGTTTAGTAGCAATAGTAGTTACTTTGTATTATAATAATTGTGTTAATCAAGTGGATAGTGAGGTGACCGATGGAATGGATGCTCAAACGTATGAATCGTTGAAAACAGAAATCTATAGCTTATATGATGCGGAAATGATTGAATGGACGCACGCTTTATTATACGAAAAGATAAAATTAGTTCTAAAAGGCTATTTCAACGTTCAACGTACTCAGCTTTTGTATGCTGAACATCAACAGCTCATCTCTTATCAAAATCATCATGGCCTTCCTTTTTCTATTATAGATTCTTTTATTAAAGAAGAAGACTTCGAACCGAAAATGCAATGGTTGTATGAAATGTACGAACATCAATACGATGATGTTTTAGCCTATCGCGAAGGTGAACAAGTGTTAGTTGTAATTCTTCTTCAATCTACTGAACAATGGATCGCATTTAAAAAAGAAGAACGATATCAGGAATTTAGTCGCATGTTCTTTCAAGCATGTCGCTTTATTACAAAATTGATGAAAATGCAAAATCGTGAAACGAATTATCGCAAGCTCTATGAAGTAACAAAAGCTTTTAATGCGACGATGGAGAGCAAAGAAATTTTAGATCTTGTTATGCGAACGATTAAAGAACGCTTTCCAAATATGAGGGTCGACTTATTGTTGTCACACGAACAAAAGGAACATGTTACGAGCTACCGTCTTTTTGATTATTTAAATGAGCGTCAATTGACAATTGAAGCTTTTTTATCTGGAGAAATGACGATTGATGAAGGACGACTCCCAACACGTGTTGTGCGCAACGTTCCGATTAAAGGAAAACAAGGGATTTATGGAATTTTACAAATTTGTTCCAGTAAATCTTATGTCTATTCAGAACTGGAAATAGAATTTATCCAAATGGTTGCACAATCTGCTGGAAATGCTTTGGAAAATGCTAGTTTGTACAACCAATCATCCAATTTAATCGATGATTTACAATTAGTGAATGAAACATCAAAGCGTTTAAATGATAATTTAGGTTTACGAGAAATGATTGTCTTTTTAAAAAATCAACTCGTTCGTGCTTTCCACCCAACGGAATACGCTTTTGTATTTTTTGAAGAAGGTTTATTGCATATTTTAAAAGAAAGTTCACCATATTTCGCATCGGAGCGAGGTGAGCGTTATTTGTATCAAATTGGACAGAGAATTATCGAAACAAATGATGCGATTTTCGATGCTGATTTTGATATTGATTCATCAAAAGTACCAGAATTTCAATCTTTAATTGCAGCTCCAGTCATTAGTCGAGGTCAAGTGCAAGGATTTGTAATTTTATTACATCAAGAAAAATATGCCTTTTCATTTGAAGATTTTAAATTAGTCCGTTCTTTAATTAGTCATGCGAGTTTAGCGCTTTCAAATATATTATTGCGTGAACAGCTTCAAGAACTTGTTGATAAAGATAGTTTGACAAAATTGTATTCTCGTCGCTATGCAGATAAAGTGATTGCGCAATCTTTAAAATACGACGAGTGTGGCGTTTTACTCATTTTAGATATAGATGATTTCAAAAAAATAAATGATACACATGGTCATGCGATTGGAGACCAAGTGCTCGTTCAAGCAGCGAAAATCGTGAAATCGATTGTAGGCGAATATGGAATTGCTAGCCGTTGGGGTGGCGAAGAAATTACGGTATTATTGCCCGCGATTGATCTATCCAATGGCTTGAAATTTGCAGATCAAATATTAGAACAAATTCCTATAAAAACGACCCCAAAAGTGACAGTCTCTATGGGTGTGATGTATTGGTCAAAAGCGAATCAGTACACATATAAGGAATTATTTATTTTCACAGACGAAGCTTTGTATGAAGCGAAAGGAACTGGGAAAAATAAATATGTGATTTATAAGCCACTGCAATCCGATGGATGATAGAAAGCGACAGAACTGTTAGCAGTCTGTCGTTTTTTTGCGAAGAATGAAAGGAATTATAAAAAAAGAAAGGAAAATAGTTTAAACCGCTTGGCATATAAGATAATATAAATATACATAGTGGAAAATAGAGGTGAACGTGTTTGGGTAAAATGATTATATTAATCATCGTATTTTTATTTGCAATTGCAATGGCCATTTATTTAATACGTAAAAAACATATAAACGAAATTTTGTTATTGGAAGATGAGAAACTACAAATTCAACATCAACCAATCTTTGAGGAACTGACAAAGTTAAAGCGTTTAAATATGACTGGGGAAACAGAAGAGAAGTTTGAACGATGGCGCAAAGAGTGGACGGAAGTCATCGATGTTGTTATGCCACAAATTGATACGATGCTATTCGATGCTGAAGACGCGATTGATCGCTTGAAATTTAAGAAAGCGAGCGCTATCGAAAGAGAAATTTTTGAAGAGATTCAAAAATGTGATCAAAAGCATAAACAAATATTGGAAGAATTAGATGAACTTATGGGAAGTGAAGAGAAAAATCGGCTTGAAATGGAAGCAATTCAAGAGAAATATCGAACAGCTCGTCAAACCATTTTAGCGAAGCAATACGATTTTGGACAAGCGTTTGAGCCGTTAGAAAAAAAGTTAGAAACATTCACACCACAATTTGAAGAATATGAAGAATTAACGAAGCAAGGAAATTATTTAACAGCGCGTGAAATTGTATTACATTTAACGAAGGAATCTGAAGAAGTCATTCGATTAATTGATAAGACACCGACATTATTAAGCAAATTAAATAAGGTCATTCCAGCTACTATGAAAGATTTGCGTAACGGTATGCGCGATATGGAAGAGCAACAATACAGTTTAGTTCACTTGGATATCGAAGAACAACTAGAGCAAGTAGAAGTACAGTTAAAAGAGCTAGGATTAGAAGTGAAAGAATTAAATTTACAATCAGTCGAAGAACAATTACTGTTCATCGAAAATCAAATGGAGCAGTTTTATGATTTGCTTGAACAAGAAGTTCGCGCTCGTAGTAAATTACAAAAAGATATTGAAGATGGTTATAATCGTTTAAATCATTTAATTCACGAAGCAAGTGGTGCTGCGACGGAAGCGGAGTCTGTTCAGAGAAGTTATCACTTGAGTGTTCAAGAAGCGACTTTACCTGAGAAATTAGTGCGCGTGCTACAAGAATTTCGAATTCGCTATGAAGATTTGCTTCACCAGTACAACCATCCGCCGACAACTTATTCAGTTGTATGGGAAGAAGTGGAGAAAGTATTGTTGCACGTTGATCAAATTGAAGAAGAGCTTGAAGGATTCGTTTCGAAAATTACAAATTTACGTACGGATGAAAATCGCGTGCGTGAACAATTAGATCAGTTAACGAAACAAATGCAAGATGCTGATCGACGATTACATCGCAGTAATATGCCAGGAATTCCAAACGATATCAATACTCGTATGGAAGAAGCAGAAGAGAAGATTTACGTAGCGTATGAAAGCTTAAATGAAGCGCCAATCGATATGGAATCTGTTGAATTACAAACGCAAGAAGCGAAAGTTGCGACCGAACATATTGCTGAAGAGGTAGAACAATTATTAGCAAATGTTCTCTTAATTGAAGAGATTATTCAATATGGAAATCGTTATCGTTTAAATGATTCTCAACTAGATGAACGTTTAAAGATTGCAGAACGATCATTTATGGATTATCGTTATACGAAAGCATTAGAAGAAGCGATGGCTGCTGTTGAAGAAGTAGAGCCAGGCGCACTTGAAAAAATTAAACAATCATTATAACATCGAAAAGATGAGCCACCGCGCATTCGTTGCTGGTGGCTTTCATTCGTAAACAGTTGGAGGAAAGAAAGATGATTTACTTAGACCATAGTGCAACATCTCCCCCGAATGAGGAGGTTTTACAATCGTATGTCGCTGTCAGCACTCGTTATTTTGCTAATCCGTCCTCGTTACATAAGCTAGGTGTAGAGGCGAATGCTTTGTTCCAACAAGCAACGGAACAGATGAAGCAATTGTTGAAGATGAATCAAGGTGAAGTAGTATATACTTCTGGAGGTACGGAAGCGAATAATTTAGCGATTCTCGGATATGCGAAAAAACATGCACATCTTGGAAAGCATATCGTCACGACGAATATGGAGCATCCTTCTGTGTTAGAGGCATGTCGAGAATTAGAGAGAGAGGGCTTCCGTGTGACCTACTTGCCTGTTAATAAAGAAGGACAAGTTGAAATGGACGTATTGAAAGGCGCTTTAACCGATGAAACGATTCTTGTTTCCATTATGCACGTCAATAATGAAATGGGAGCAGTGCAAGATTTACGTTCATTAAAGAAAGTAATTCAAAAAAATAGTCCAGCTGTTTTTCACGTTGATGCTGTGCAAAGCTTCGGGAAAATGGTAGTACCGTTCGGTGTGGATGGAGCGGATATGATGTCTATTTCTGCACATAAAATCAATGGCATACGTGGGAGTGGAGCGCTCTTTTTGCGCTATCGAATTCCGCTTCATCCAATGATTGTCGGTGGAGGGCAACAGCGTAATAAGCGTAGCGGAACGATTCCATTAGCAGAAGCGGTCGCTTTAGCAAAAGCGATGCGACTTGCTATTTGTACGACGGAACGAGCAGAATATCGTCAGTGGAAAAATCGCATTTTAGAACATGTGGAGACATTAAGCCAAATTCAAGTGGTCGGTCCGAAAGATGGAGCAGCTCATATTACGGCTTTAGCGATTCGCGGGATACGTGGAGAAGTCGCTGTGAACTTCTTGCAACAAAGGGACATCATTGTGTCGACGTCGAGTGCTTGTAGTTCGCTAGATGGATCAATTAGTCATGTAGCGGAGGCGCTCGGCATTTCAAAAGAATGGGCAGCTGGCATCATTCGTATCAGTTTTGGTACGACAACGAATGGATCAGATATCGATCGATTATTACATGCTTTAACAGCATTAAATGAACAAGTAAAGTGAGGAAATGAACAATGAAATGGAATGAAATTTTAGTTCGTTACGGAGAATTATCGCTCAAAGGGCGCAATCGTAACTTATTCGTACAACGTTTACGTAAAAATGTGAAGTTTCAAACGAAAGATTTAGAAACGGTTTCTGTTCATGCGGAGCGAGATCGTATGTTTATTCGAGCGGAAGATGAATCGGAGATTGAAGAAGTGCTTCAACGTTTGCAGCATGTTTTCGGTATTCATTCTTACAGCCCGATTGCACGTACAGAACGGACAGACGAAGCGATTGAAAAGCTCGTCCTCGATGTATTGAGTATGAAAGACTTAACGGGAAAAACATTTAAAGTGGAAGCGAAACGTGCCGATAAAACGTATGGCAAAACGTCTCAACAAATTCAACAATGGATCGGTGCACATGCGTTGCGCAACTACCCAGAGTTAACCGCTCAAATGAAAAATCCTGATTTCGTACTTCATGTCGACATTCGTCGCGATGCGGCTTACATTTCAAGTGAAGTGTACAAAGGTCCAGGAGGTTTCCCAGTCGGTTCAAGCGGGCGTTCTTTGCTCATGTTATCAGGAGGAATTGACAGTCCGGTCGCAGGTTATTACATGATGAAGCGCGGTGTTGCTTTAGAGGCGATTCACTTTGCGAGTCCGCCATATACGAGTGACTTAGCGAAAGAAAAAGTGCTCGACCTCGCGGAACATTTATCGAAGTTCGGACCGACGATTAAAGTGCATGTCATTCCATTTACGAAAATTCAAAAGTTAATCGATGAAAAAATTCCAGCGAACTTGACGATGACGGTGACACGTCGACTCATGATGCGCATTGCAGACCGGGTACGAGAAGAGCGTGGTTTACTCGGGATTGTAACAGGGGAAAGTATCGGACAAGTCGCAAGTCAAACGTTAGAAAGTATGACAGCGATCAACGCAGTAACCGCAACACCGATCATTCGTCCGCTCGTCACATTCGATAAAAGTGAAATTATTGAAACTTCCGAGCATATTGGAACGTATGACATATCGATACGTCCTTACGAAGATTGTTGTACGATTTTCACACCAGCGAATCCGACGACGAAGCCGCGCCTCGATAAAGTAGAGCATTTTGAAGGGCAAGTAGATTTCGAAGAATTAATTACAGAAGCAGTGAATGAACGAGAAGTCGTTATTTCTACAAAACGCGAAAAAGTAGCGAGCTTTAGTGAATTATTGTAAGGATAGACAGAAAATGAGGAGAATTGAAGATGAAATTAAAACAAATTATCGCTTTGATTACAGTTGCAGCACTGATTTTTATTTCTATTGCAGTCAATGTTGTCTGGTCATTTGTCACGACTGATTTTTCAACAGCGATGGAAGAAATCCAAGAAGAAGCATTAACGAATACAGGGATTAAAGTACTTGAAAAAGGAGACGCAACAAATCGAATCGCCGTGTTAGAAGTAGATGGCGCTATTCAAGATTTAGGCGCAACAGGCATGTTTAGCTCAGGTTATGACCATACATTTTTCATGAAGCAGCTCCAAGATATTCGTGAAGATGATTCTGTAAAAGGAATCGTGCTCGCTGTGAACAGCCCAGGTGGTGGCGTGTTAGAATCGGCAGACATTTATGATGCGTTAATCGCTATTCAAGAAGAACGTGAAATTCCAATTTACGTGTCAATGGGTGGAATGGCAGCGTCAGGTGGGTATTATATTAGTGCACCCGCTGATAAAATCTTCGTCAACCGTGAAACGATTACAGGATCAATCGGTGTCATTATGCAAGCGATGAATTATAGTGAACTTGCAGAAAAAGTAGGGATTTCATTCAACACGATCAAATCAGGCGAATTTAAAGATATGATGAGCCCGAACCGTGCGATGACAGATCGCGAGCGTAATTTATTGCAAGAAATGCTGAACGATTCATATGAACGTTTCGTTGAAATTATCGCACAAGGCCGTGAAATGTCAGTCGCAGATGTAAAGAAAGTAGCAGACGGACGTATTATGAACGGTCGCCAAGCGATTGAAGCAGGTTTAGCAGATGAATTTGCCAAACGTGCAGAAGTGATTGAAGCGTTGAAAAAAGACTTCGGATTAGAAAATGCACAAGTATTCTCTTATTCACAAAACCAAGGATTCGCTTCATTATTCGGCTTAAAAATGCAACAAATGTTACGTCCGGACTTTGAAACACAGATGGTCGCGAAATTGTTGAGCGATAATGGCGCACCACGCATGATGTACTTATACGGTGAATATTGAGAGGAGGAATACAAATGATAGAACGACAAGCGACGACAGCCGATCAATATGAATTGAAATACGCTGGTTTTTGGGTTCGTTTTTGGGCATTTGTCCTCGATATGTTAACGGTCAATGCGATCGGCGCTATTTTAGTGAAACCGTTGTTTAAATGGTTCGGGTGGTCATTGAGCAAAGGGTGGTTTTTATTTTTCACTCCGTACCGAATTACATTATTCATCATCGCCTTCCTTTACTTCGCTATTATGACGAAAAAGTTAGGGCAGACACTCGGTAAAATGATTGTTGGAATTCAAGTGAAATCAGCATTTGACACACCGTTAACATGGAAGCAAGTATTTTTCCGAGAAGTGATCGGACGGTTCATTTCACGTTTACTCGTCCTTCCGTATTTATCGATTCCTTTCTTACCGAAGAAAGAAGCGGTGCATGATTTAATTGCGGATACAGTCGTCGTCTATGAAGATACGTATGCGTTAAAGCATCAGCCAATCTTCCGAGAACCGGCGATTCCGACGAACAGGGTCGAACAACCAGAAGTACAATAATGACAGATGACAAGGTGTTTCCATCGCCTTGTCATTTTTCAACAGGAGGAATAACGATGTCAACAGTAGAAACATTATTTCATCAATTGGACGAAGAATCTGACGAAAAAGAAGGCGTCGCTTATTTAGAACATTTACTCACTCGTTTAGAACAACTGAACGACGCAGAGAAAATAGGAACGAAGGAAGAGCGCCGCAAAGCTGTACAACTTGCGCTTATTAAAGGGATGAAGCAATCAACACAATCGCATCATCAAATGACGCCTGATGCGCTCGGTATGTTAATGAGTTATTTTGTTGAAAAATGGACAGAACAGAAAAAAGAACTCGTCATTGCAGATTTAGCAGTAGGTACGAGCAATTTATTATTAACGGTGATGAATCATTTACAACATAAGATAATGCAAGGGTACGGAGTAGAGATTGATGATTTACTTCTTCGTATCGGAGCGGCAGCAAGCGATTTAATCGAACAACCGATTACGTATTATTGTCAAGATAGTTTACGTCCACTTTATATCGATCCAGTCGATGTCATTGTGAGCGATTTACCAGTTGGTTACTATCCAGATGACGAAAATGGTTTGAATTACCGTCTCATGCCAGCAGAAGGCCACGCATATGCTCATCATTTATTTATTGAACAAACATTAAACTATTTAAAAGAAGATGGTGTTGCGGTGTTGCTCGTTCCGAATCATTTATTCTCATCGGAACAATCTGATTTACTGTATCCGTTTTTCAAAAAAGAAGGGACAATTAGTGCACTTTTCCAATTACCTGCTACTTTATTTAAAGATGCGAATCAAGGAAAGAGTGTGCTCGTCATTGAAAAGAAAAAACAGAAAAAAGAAGTTTTACTTGCGACAGTACCTGATTTATCTGATGCGAATGCGATGGCTCGTTTTTTTGCCAAAGTACACGAGTCCACAAAACGTCTTTAATAAAAAAACGTGTTGCGTTTCACTAGAAGTGAAAGACAACACGTTTTTTACTTGAGATTAAGCGTCAGAACGAACGACTAAAACGTCACAATGTGCAGAACGTACGATGTTTTCTGAAACGCTACCAATTAAGAAGCGTTCCACTTTGTTAAGTCCTGTAGCACCACAGACGATTAAGTCCGCTTCCACTTTTTTCGATAAGTCGCGTGGAATTAATGTTTTTGGATTTCCGTACTCGACGTGGATTTCAACTGCATCCACACCAGCTTCTTTCGCTTGCGTTGAGTAGTCGCCGAGTAAATCTTCAGCGAACTCTTGTGCACGTTCTGCAATTGTACGGTCGTACGCTTCCACTGCAGCGTATGAACGAGTGTCAATTACGTTTGCAAGATGTAAAGTTGCGCCGTTACGTTTTGCGATTTCGATTGCTTTTTCAAATGCATGTTTCGCTTCTGGTGAACCATCCACTGCTACGAGAATGTGTGAGTATTTCATTGTCATTTCCAATCAACTCCATTTTTTATTATTTAACCTAATGCTATTGTACTCCTTTTTTATTGGAAATACAAAAATTGTTTAAACATATTTTACCGATTGTGAAGATTTTGATAATTTATTCGTTAACAATGGTTGAAATAATGATTTCGATGCCCTAAAATATGTTGAATAGTCGTCTTATGAAGAAGGATGAACGGCTACGTTTAAGGAGGAAGAATAAGATGAGAATAGGTGTGCCAAAAGAGTTACTGAATAGTGAAAATCGTGTGGCAATGACACCAGCAGGCACTCACAACCTCGTGACGAACGGTCATACAGTGATCGTCGAGACGAATGCAGGCGAAGGGTCAGGCTTTACAGATGAGGAGTACCGTGAAGCGGGAGCGACAATCGCCACTCATGCGAAAGATGCATGGGACGTTGACATGGTATTGAAAGTAAAAGAACCAACTGAAGACGAATATCAATATTTCCGTGAAGGCTTAATCATTTTCGCTTATTTACATTTAGCACCGGAATTAAAATTAACGAAGAAATTGTTAGAAACGGGTGTAACAGGTGTTGCATATGAAACAGTTCAAATGCCGAATCGCTCACTTCCACTTCTAGCACCGATGAGTGAAGTAGCCGGGCGTATGGCAACACAAATCGGTTCACAATATTTAGAGAAAACAAAAGGTGGAAAAGGAATTTTACTCGCGGGTGTAACAGGTGTCGACCGCGGTCGAGTAACGATTATCGGTGGCGGACAGGCTGGTGCGAACGCGGCACGTGTCGCAATCGGTCTCGGAGCACATGTCAATGTACTTGACTTATCGGTTGATCGTCTTCGCCAATTAGACGAAATTTTCGGCAATAGCATCCAAACTTTAGTGTCCAATCCATACAATATTGAAGCAGCGGTTGCTGAATCAGATCTCGTTATTGGAGCAGTCCTCATTCCAGGGGCGCGTGCACCGAAGTTAGTGACAGAAGAGATGGTCAAAAAAATGCAACCAGGTTCTGTACTCGTCGATATTGCGATTGACCAGGGCGGTATTTTTGAAACGTCTGACCGTATTACGACACATGACAATCCGATACATGTGAAGCATGACGTTATTCACTATGCAGTTGCGAATATGCCAGGAGCTGTACCACGTACATCGACGATGGCTTTAACAAATGTAACAATTCCTTACGCGCTTCAAATTGCAAACAAAGGATTAGAACGAGCATGTTTAGACGATGAATCATTACGTCTCGGCTTGAACACGTACAAAGGTGAAGTGACCTATCGTGCAATCGCGGAAGCGCAAGACTTACAATACGTAGATCCATTAACTTTGTTACAATAAATATAGATACAGACTGTGGAACGCAATCGTTTCACAGTTTTTTTCTGTTTTGTTATTTGAAAATAATAGAATAAAGAACAGAAAATAAGAATGAAAGCATAGAAAAGGAAACGCGATACAAGGAGAAAGAAAAGGTGCATTTTTGTCCAATCTGTTATACAGTAGAAGTATGAGTTGTAGGAACAATTAGAATGATTATGTATAGGGGAGGCTAGTGTAAGATGAAACTATCTTATCATGGACACTCGATTGTCAAAATTGAAACGAACGGTTTAACATTATTAATTGATCCATTTATTAATGGAAATACATTAACCGACTTGAAAGTAGAAGAGCAAAAACCTGATTACATTTTATTGACGCACGGTCATAACGATCATGTAGGAGATACAGTTGAAATTGCGAAAGCGAGTGGAGCGAAAGTGATCGCGCCAAATGAATTAGCGATTTATCTCGGTCAACAAGGACTCGATACGCATGGAATGAATATCGGGGGTGCCTTTGAATTTGAATTCGGAAAATTAAAATATACGCAAGCATTTCATAGTTCGTCTTATACAACAGAAGACGGCGAAATTATTTATACAGGGATGCCTGCAGGTATTCTACTTTATGCCGAAGGAAAAACAGTGTATCACGCAGGAGATACTTCTGTATTTGGCGATATGGAAATCATCGGTCGCACAAATGAAATCGATGTCGCTTTTGTACCGATTGGAGATAATTTCACAATGGGACCAGAAGATGCGGCATTGGCAGTGAGCATGTTAAAACCGAAAATCGTTGTACCTGTTCATTACGATACATTCCCACCTATTCGTCAAAACCCAGACAACTTTAAAAATTTGGTGGAGCATGCAGAGGTCAATATTATGCAAGTGGGCGCAATGCTCGAATTATAAGAAGAAGAACACCTCGCATCACGAGGTGTTCTTCTTCAGTCGAAAAGAGGAAGGATGAACCGATGGCTACGAAACATGAACAGATCCTCAGATATATTGAAGGATTGGAAGTCGGAGAAAAAATATCCGTTCGTCAAGTAGCACGAGCACTTTCTGTCAGTGAAGGAACGGCTTACCGAGCAATTAAAGAGGCAGAAAATCAAAAGCTCGTTAACACGATCGAACGAGTCGGAACGATTCGAATTGAAAAAAAGAAAAAAGAAAATATTGAAAAGTTAACGTTTGCTGAAGTCGTCAATATTGTCGATGGCCAAGTATTAGGTGGTCGTAACGGTCTTCATAAAACATTGACGAAATTTGTTATCGGTGCGATGCAACTACCTGACATGGAGAAATATATTGATGCGGGAAGTCTTTTAATTGTCGGTAACCGTGAACGTGCTCATGAAAGTGCGCTCAACGCAGGAGCGGCAATTTTAATTACAGGTGGTTTCGATACAGCGGAAAGTGCTAAACGAATTGCGGATGAACTCGATATGCCAATCATATCTACAAGTTATGATACATTCACTGTTGCGACGATGTTGAATCGTGCAATTTACGATCAATTGATTGAAAAAGAAATTTTGCTCGTAGAAGATATTATTACACCTTTAGAAAAAACAATTTATTTTGAGCCGTCTGATACGATTGAATATTTCAATCAGGTAAATCGTAAATCAGCTCATTCTGGTTATCCTGTTATCGATGAAAATAAAAAACTTGTCGGAATTGTAACGAGTCGTGACGCTGTAGGAAAAGAAGAACATTTACTCATTCGAGACGTCATGTCTACTCATCCTGTCACTGTCAATGACAAAATGACGGTAGCTGCGGCTGGACATAATATGATTTGGGAAGGTGTTGACTTAACACCGGTAGTCGATCGCGATGATTATTTAGAAGGAATTATTAGTCGACGTGATGTTTTAAAGGCATTTCAAATGGCGCAGCGCCAACCACAGCAAGGCGAAACGATTGATGACATCGTGCGTAACCAAATGGCGGATGTCCCAGAAGACCCGACATCATTAGCGTTCACTGTGACGCCGCAATTGACGAATCATTTCGGAGCGTTGTCATATGGCGCATTGACGACAATATTAACTGAATTTGGTAGTCAACTGTTAAAGCAAAATAAAAGGAGCGAAGGGGTGCCAGAAAGTTTAACCGTTTACTTTGTTAAACAAGTCCCTCTCGGTGGCCGCGTGTTAGTCAAGTCGCGTATTTTGCATTTAAGTCGACGTTCTGTTAAATTCAGTTTTGATTTCGTTCATAATCAAGAAGTCATTGCGAGTGCAATGGTTATGTATCAATTATTTGAAAAATAAAATGAGACGAGACCCATTTAGCAACTCGAATTGCTATCGGTCTCGTCTCATTTTATTTTTGATTAAGTCGTGTTTCTTCTTCGATAAATTGCTCATAATGTTTATATTTTTTATAATTAGCGACGGCCATATAAATTCCGTACACAATAAAAATAATTCCAACGACATATGTAATCCAACCATCAAATAAGACAAATTGATTCAAAGCAAAAAAGATCAATAAAAAACCGAGCGGAATTCCAGCGAGACTAGCATACATTTTTTTGCGAATCGGGTATACTTGAAGAGTATGGAATTGTTTCGTTTTTAAATAGAAATAAAAAATGAAAGACGCTGAGAGTCCGAAAAGAAAAATTGAGTTCAAAACTTTCATACTAAAAAGAACCTCCGTTTATTCATACATATTTCTATTGTAACGATAAATCATTGAAAATGCGACTATTGTTTTTTACTATGAATATAGAAGGAGTGACTGTATTGAAACAGCAAATTATTGAGAAAATTGAGCAGTATGATCGAATTATCATTTTAAGACATATGCGTCCAGATCCAGATGCCTATGGATCACAAGTGGGATTAAAACAATTAATTCAAACGAATTATCCGAATAAAGAGGTATATGCAACAGGGCAACATGATGAATTGCTTACATATTTAGCGACGCAAGATGAAGTAGCAGAAGAACAATACAAAGGAGCACTCATCATTATTACCGATACGGGAAATACAGGTCGTATCGACAGCCCTTATTATGAACAAGGTGACTATATGATTAAAATTGACCACCATCCAGACGTCGATCATTATGGTGACATCCGCTGGGTAGATACGACGTCCAGTTCATCGAGTGAACTCATTTTCCGTTTATTTAAATACGGAGAACAACATTATAATTGGACATTACCAAATGAAGCGGCACGTTTAATTTTTGCTGGGATTGTAGGAGATACGGGGCGTTTTGTCTTCCCAAGTGCAACGCAATTTACGTTTCAAGCCGCATCAGAACTCGTTGCCTATGACTTTGACCGCACAGCGCTATTTGATGCCATGTATGAAGTGAATCGCGATGTTTTACATTTACAAGGGTATATCTTCCAAAATTTCACGATGTTTGAAAATGGAGCTGCGTATATTAAAATTACGAAAGAATTATTGCGTGAATACGGTGTTACAACAGAACAAACTTCGCAACTCGTCGGTTCTTTAGGGAATGTAAAAGGAATTAAATCATGGGTAATTTTTGTGGAAGAAGATCGATTAATTCGTGTTCGTCTCCGCTCAAAAGGACCGGTTATTAATGGATTAGCTGCTGAATATCGCGGTGGAGGACATCCGTTAGCATCTGGTGCTTCTGTTTACTCTTGGGAAGAAGCGGATGAAGTGATTGAACGATTGAAACAATTATGTGATGAATAATAAAAGGAGGGACTGTTCATGATTTACGGACAAATTGTGACGAGTGATGATGTATTGCGAAGCATTGTGACGACAGAACAAGTAACGAGACATCTGGCGACGAGTCGCAAAATGGCCATCGTCAATCACTATTTGTACGGCGTCCCTTCCTTTTTGCGCCATACACGCGAAAGAGGCATTGAACCGATTATCGGTTTGACTGCCTCTATTCGCATTGACGAACAAATTGTTCCGCTCTACGTGTATGCCAAAAATCTTCAAGGGTATCATATGCTCGTAAAGCTATCGAGTGCAATCGCTCAAACAGAAGGCGGAATCATTCCGTATCGCTGGCTTAGAGCTTACAGTGCACACTGTTTAATTATCGCACCCGCTAATGATATCACAGGGTATCGCTCGCCACAGTTGTACGATGCCTTTACGGACAATTTATTGGAAAGTACGACATTTGCTTTTGCATTGAGCCGTCAGTTTGAGATTGAAGAGCAAATGGAATTACAATGGCTTGCATTTACGAAGGAGCAGGAAATTCCTCTCACGTATTATCATGAAATACGTTATCTTCATGCCGAAGACGCTGAAACGTATGCGATTGCGACCGCTATTCGTCAAACGACAACATTGGATGAAGTATCGATTGCAAATGGAGTGTATGTATCACGTTCTGAACAGGAACTGAAAGATTTATATGCTGATCATGCTGACTGGTTTACTGTTCAAGAAGAATTATTCTCACAATGTGAACCATATGATTTACCAAACGATTTACAAATGCCGCGTTATCCATACGATGGCGATACGATGCAATTATTAAGAGAACGAGCATATAGTCAACTCGTGGAAAAAGGACTCGATGAAGCTCGTTATCGAGACCGTTTAACATATGAACTCGATGTCATTGATCGTTTAAATTTCGCAGATTATTTTTTGGTCGTTGCTCACATCATTGAATTAGCTCATGAACGAAATATTATCGTCGGTCCTGGTCGTGGTTCTTCAGCGAGTTCACTCGTCGCTTATTGTTTAAATATTACAGCGGTCGATCCCCTACATTACGGTTTAGTGTTTGAACGTTTTTTAAACGAGGAACGTGTGACGATTCCAGATATCGATGTGGATATTCAAGATACGGAGAGGCTGGCATTATTACAAGCGGTACAACAATATTACGGTGAACAACATGTTGCTCAAATTGCTACTTACGGTACATTATCGATGCGTGCCGTTGTACGCGCGGTCGGACGCGTTCTCGGTATTCCTCGCGAACAGTTAGACCGCATCGCTTCAACGCTCGGTGCGACGAAAGAAAAGCAATTGAAAAATGCTTTGCAAAAATCTCCTGATTTAGCACAAGACTCAACATTACAAACTTTGTGGTACCACAGTTTAAAGCTGGAACATTTACCACGCTCTATTTCTACGCATGCTGCTGGAATCGTCATCTCGCCTGAACGATTAGTCGATCTCATTCCATTACAAAAAAGCAGTGATGATTTATTTATGACGCAATGGACTATGAAAGACATAGAGTGGAGTGGGTTAGTGAAAATTGACTTGCTCAGCTTGCGCAATTTGACCATCCTTCAGCGCATTTTAGAAATGATTCGGTTCAATACGAAAAAAGAATTCACTTTGCAACAAATTCCGTTAAATGATTTGAAAACTTTTCAACTTTTTCAAGCGGGAGATACGGATGGTATTTTCCAATTTGAATCGAGTGGAATGAAGCAAGCGCTGCGACAAATTCATCCTGAACGTTTTGAACATATCGTTGTAACAAACGCTTTATACCGGCCAGGTCCAATGGCGCAAATTCCTTTATTTGCCGATCGTAAAAATAACGGAAGCCCGATTCCATCGATTCATCCAGAAATCGATCACATATTACGGGAAACTTATGGGATTATCGTTTACCAAGAGCAAATTATGCAAATCGTTGTTGCCGTTGCTGGTTTTACTTATGCAGAGGCCGATTTGTTACGCCGAGCCATTAGTAAAAAAGATGAGAGTGTGCTTCGACAAGCGGAACAGCAATTTATTTCTGGAGCGGTAACGAATGGAATGACTTCAGAAGAAGCGATGAGAATCTTTCAGTTAATCGCGCAATTTGCTCAATACGGCTTCCCTAAAAGTCATGCGGTGGCGTACGCTCATATCTCCTATTGGCTCGCTTATTTTAAAGCGAATGCGCCGACATATTATTTTGCGGCGATGCTTAGTTTCAGCAGCGCGAATGAAATCGAACAATGGATACGACAAGCGAAGCGCTACAACGTGCGATTTTTACCCCCATCTCTCTTGAAAAGCCGTTGGAACCATACGGTTGAAAATCAGAATATCCGTTTAGGTTTTAAACAAATTAAAGGGTTATCTCGGTCATTTTATCCATTGTGGAAAGAAATAAGAAAAGAAGAACAAATTCGGACCATTTATGATGTGGCACGTCTCTTGAAAAAAGAATTTACAGAGTCGTTAGCCCTTGACTTAATCCACTCGGGAGCCTGTGATGAATTGGAAGGGTCGCGTTCGACGAATATTCATCGAATCCCTGCTGCATTAGGCATTGCTCAATTTGGAAATGCAGGAAAGATCAAAGAAATTGAGGGGGAAACATACGACCCTCTCGTCTTATTAGAAGAAGAATATGCTCGTTTGCAATTGTATATTTCTGAACATCCATTAGAAACAGTTCGTCAAAAGGTAGCGAACACGATTCCACTTGCAGAAATTCACGAACAGATGAATCATGTACATGTTCTTGCATTCGTCCGCCTCATACGAACGACTCGAACGAAAAATGGTGAGGCGATGGCTTTTGTGACGATAGAAGATGAAACGGCAACGATTACCGCTATCTTTTTTCCAAAGTCGTACAAACAATTCGCTGAGCAATTGCAAGAGAGAAATATTTTAACGGTAGAGGGAAAAACGCAATTTCGTCGTGGTGAAAAAGAAATAATCGTAAATAATATACAGTATATTGGTCAATTATAACGATGAGTGCGAATTGCTCATCGTTTTTTTACGCTCTTTTTTGAAAAACCTTTACGAATAGTATGAAATTATGTATGCTTATTTGTAGAAGTGGTATGACCACTAAAAAGAGAGAAGGAGAGCGTTCATGACGAAAGATCAACAAGCGCCGAAACGCTTTTTGGCTATTGTGGAAGAAATTCGCTCCATCATTGAAGAAGAGCAAATTAAAATTGGCGAAAAATTACCGTCGGAACGTTCATTATCCGAAAGGTTAGAAGTCGGTCGTCCAACTATTCGTGAAGCTTTGCGTAGTATGGAGTTGCTCGGACTAATTGAGACGCGCCGAGGAGAAGGAACGTTTTTAGCTGATTTTAAACGCCATCAACTTGTTGAAGTGTTGTCAACGTTTATTTTGCAACGTCAACAATCCGTCGATGATGTGCGAAAAACGAGACGTATGCATGAGAGAGCAGCAATCAGCGAGATTTGTCGTAATGAAGCAGCAGCAAAGCTCCCTGTTTGGGAAAGTTTGTATGCGCAAGTTTTACATGAGGGAGCAGTATGGCGAGAAGATGTGATGCGAGAGATGCTCGTCGCTTCAGAAAATCGTTTATCTTTGAAAATTTGGTTTTTAGTGAAGCAATATGACCAAATTCATTATGACGCATTGTCAACAGAAGAAGAAGCAGAACCATTAGCTCAGTTGTTAATTAACCTCGGTTTGCAAAATGAACAACAAGCCTTAACTCATTATGAAAAATGGGTGGATATTATTGAACGAGAAAGTAGGGAATAACGAGATGATTCGCGATTTATTTAAAAAGAAAAAGCAAGCTGTAACGATTCCTTCAAAACAGGCAAAAGAAGATGTGCCAGAAGGGATTATGACGAAGTGCCCGAAATGTAAAGCAATCGAAATGACGACAGAATTATTAAAAAACGGGAAAGTATGCTCAAAATGTGATTATCATTATACGATGACAGCATATGAGCGAATGGATTATTTATTCGATGAAGGAAGTTTTATTTCAGTCGATGACCATTTAAAAACAGAGAATCCACTCGGATTTCCTGGATATATGGAAAAAGTAAAAGTTGACCAAGAAGCAACAGGATTGAATGAGGCGGTATTGACAGGGATTGCTCAATTAGAAGGCCGTCGCATCGCTGTAGCGATTATGGATTCGCATTTCCGTATGGGTTCAATGGGTTCTGTAGTTGGCGAAAAATTAACACGACTCATTGAATTAGGAACGAAAGAAGAAATACCTGTATTCATATTTGCAGCAAGTGGTGGAGCTCGTATGCAGGAAGGAATTTTATCTTTAATGCAGATGGCGAAGACAAGCGTAGCATTACAGCGTCATTCGTCAAAAGGGTTATTATATGTGTCGATCATGACTTATCCAACGACAGGTGGTGTCTCGGCAAGTTTCGCTTCTGTAGGGGATATTAACTTAGCAGAACCACAAGCATTAATCGGTTTTGCTGGGCGTCGTGTAATCGAACAAACTGTCCGTGAAAAACTTCCGGAAAATTTCCAAACAGCTGAATTTCTATTGGACTGCGGACAATTAGATGCTGTAATTCATCGGCATGATTTGCGGGAGAGACTTGCTCTAATCGTTGATTTACATACAGGGGGTACAGATGTATGAAAACTTTACCATTCGAACAACCAGTCATTAAGTTGCGTGAAAAAATAGATGAACTAGAACAATTTACAGAAGCGAATGCTGTCGATTTATCAGAAGAAATTAATCATTTAAAAGCACGACTTAAAAAGTTGGAAACTGAAATTTACGGACATATGGACTCGTGGCAAAAAGTCCAAGTAGCAAGACATGGAGAGCGTCCGACCTCTCTCGATTATATTGCGCAACTATTTGATTCATTTATGGAGTTACATGGTGATCGTTTGTACGGAGACGATGCAGCGATTGTGGGAGGAATCGCATCATTTGAAGGTTTACCCGTGACAGTAATTGGGCATCAAAGAGGTAAGGACACGAAAGAAAACGTCCGTCGCAACTTTGGTATGCCACATCCAGAAGGATATCGAAAAGCGCTTCGTTTAATGAAACAAGCAGAAAAATTTAAACGACCCATCATTTGTTTTATCGATACAAAAGGGGCATATCCAGGGAAAGCGGCAGAAGAACGTGGCCAAAGTGAAGCGATTGCGCGTAATTTAGTTGAAATGGCAGGATTGAAAGTTCCAGTGATTTCCATTGTGATTGGAGAAGGCGGAAGCGGTGGAGCACTAGCATTAGGTGTTGCGAACCATTTGCATATGCTTGAGCATTCCACGTACTCGGTCATTTCTCCAGAAGGAGCAGCATCGATTTTATGGAAAGATGCAAGTCTCGCTAAGCAAGCAGCAGAAGCGATGAAAATTACGGCCCCTCATTTAAAAGAACTTGGAGTCGTCGATGAAATCATTCCAGAAGTATTAGGTGGTGCGCATCGTAATGTTCAGCAACAAGCTGAAAATATGCGCAAAGTCATACAAAAGTCACTAAACATGTTAAACTCTTTAGATGAGGACGCATTGATTCAAAGTCGTTATGACAAGTTTCGTGCGATCGGTCAATTTACGGAGTAAAGTGAGGGATCATGTGCAATGAAAAAGATTGGAGTATTGACGAGCGGTGGCGATGCACCAGGGATGAATGCTGCCTTGCGTGCAGTCGTACGTAAGGCATTGTATGAAGGAATGGAAGTTGTCGGGATTTATCAAGGATACGACGGATTGATCAAAGGAGAATTTGAACTGTTCGAACTTGGTTCAGTCGGTGATATCATTCAACGTGGAGGAACGATTTTACGCTCTGCGCGCAGTCCTGAATTCATGACGGAAACAGGGCGTCAAAAGGCAGCGGATAATCTGAAGGCTGAAGGAATTGAAGGGCTTGTCGTCATCGGTGGAGACGGTTCTTTTCGAGGAGCTCTAGAGTTATCTGCTTATGGAATTGCTGTAGCTTGTGTACCAGCGACGATTGACAACGACATTACAGGGACTGAATTTACAATTGGTTTCGATACGGCGTTGAACACGGTCGTCGAAGCGATTGATAAAATTCGTGATACGGCAAGCTCCCATGAGCGTATTTTCATTGTAGAAGTGATGGGACGAGATGCTGGAGATTTAGCGCTTTGGGCGGGTCTTGGTGGAGGAGCGGAGTCCATTATCATTCCCGAGGAGCCTTTAGAAGTGAATGAAATCGTTTCGCGTTTGCATCAAAGCTCAGAACGCGGTAAACAGCATAGTGTTATCGTCGTAGCGGAAGGTGTTATGTCTGGTGCTAAACTTTCTCAACTACTGAAGGACGAGGCGGATGTTGAAACACGTGTTTCAGTGCTCGGTCATATGCAAAGAGGCGGATCTCCTTCCGCACGCGATCGTGTCATTGCAAGTCGTTATGGAGCGCGCGCTGTCGAAGAATTACAAGCAGGTCAAAAGACTGTAGCAATCGGCATGCGCAATCACAAAATCGTCGCTTACCCTCTTCAGGACGTTTTCAATACGAAGGACTGTTTAGATATGGAAATGTTAAAATTGTCTAAAGAGCTGTCTATTTAAAAGACAAAGTGTCTAATTTCATATATACTAGAGAAGCGAAATATGAATTGAATAACGAATAAGAGGCGGTTAAATCATGAGAAAAACGAAAATTGTATGTACGATTGGTCCGGCGAGCGAAGCACCGGAAATTTTAGACCAATTATTGCTATCAGGAATGAACGTCGCACGTTTGAACTTTTCGCACGGAACGCAAGATGAACACCGTGCCCGAATCCAAGCGATTCGTGAAGCGTCTAAACGTACAGGGAAAGTAGTCGGAATCTTACTCGATACGAAAGGTCCTGAAATTCGTACGCACAAAATGGAAAATGGGTCAGTTGAATTAAAATCAGGAGCAGAAGTGGCAATTTCTATGTCAGAAGTGCTCGGCACGCCGAATTTATTCTCGGTAACATATGATAAATTAATCGACGATCTTGAAGTAGGTGCACTCGTCTTGCTCGACGATGGACTCATTCAATTAGAAGTGACGGGGAAAGATTACGATAAACGAATTATTCGTACAGTTGTTGTCAACTCAGGTCATTTGAAAGATAACAAAGGAGTTAATGTTCCAGGAGTAGCGGTTCGACTTCCAGGAATTACAGATAAAGATCGTGAAGACATATTATTTGGGATTGAACAAGATGTCGATTTTATTGCAGCGTCATTTGTTCGTCGACCAGCAGATGTCATGATTATTCGTGAATTATTAGAAGCGAACGGTGGCAGTTCCCTCCACATCATTCCGAAGATTGAAAACGCAGAAGGAGTCGAAAACATCGATGAAATTTTAAGTATTTCAGATGGTGTCATGGTAGCGCGTGGAGATCTCGGCGTTGAAATTTTAGCGGAAGAAGTGCCGCTCGTTCAAAAGGAGCTCATTCGCAAATGTAATCAAGCGGGTAAACCTGTTATTACAGCGACTCAAATGCTCGATTCTATGCAGTGGAATCCACGTCCGACACGCGCTGAAGCAAGCGACGTAGCGAACGCAATCTTTGATGGAAGCGATGCAATTATGCTTTCAGGTGAAACGGCTGCCGGGGCATATCCTGTAGAGTCAGTAAAAACGATGCATAGTATCGCCGTAACAACTGAGAATGCAATCGATTATAAAACAGTCGTCTCGGCGCGTCGCCGTGAACAACATGGCAATATGACTGAATCAATCGGTCAAGCAGCAGCATATACGGCACTCAACTTAAAAGTACGCGCCGTTTTAGCACCGACAGAAAGTGGCCAGACTGCACGTATGATTGCGAAATATCGTCCGGGTTGTCCTATTGTCGCTGTGACATCGTCAGAGCGTATTGCGACAAAATTAACATTAGCTTGGGGAGTTTACCCACTTACGGGTAAACGTGCGACAACAATCGATGATATTTTACAAGAAGCGGTCGATGCAAGTTTAGAAAATAACTATATTGATCACGGAGATGTCGTTATTATCACAGCCGGTGTTCCAGTAGGTCAAGCAGGCACGACAAACTTAATGAAAATTCACATTATTGGAGATCTCGTCGCAAGTGGACAAGGAATCGGTAAAGCGAATGTTTACGGCCGTGCAGTGGTCGCTGAAACAGCGGAAGATTTGAAGGGTGTCGATGTGAAAGACGCGATTATCGTCACGAAATCTTCGGATAAAGATATGATTCATCTCATTGAACAATGTGCGGGTCTTGTAACAGAAGAAGGCGGCTTAACGAGCCACGGTGCTGTTGTAGGACTATCACTCGGTATTCCGGTAATTGTAGGAGTGGAAGGTGCTACAGAGAAAATCTTAGATGGTAGCCCAATCACGCTACATGCTGAAACAGGATGTATTTACAGCGGGCATGCTCGCGTCTTATAATAGATTCATGAAGAGAAGGTCAGTCTAAGGACGACCTTCTTTTTCAATGAACAGGAGGAATGAGAACATGCTAAAATACTTGATTCTACTATTTGTAGGAATCCCTTTCATTGAAATTGTCGCTTTGCTTTATTCTGGTAAGTGGTTCGGTCTATGGCCTACCTTGCTATTAATTGTAACGACGGGAGTGCTCGGAGCTTATTTGGCGAAACGAGAAGGAATTAAAGCTTGGCAACAATTCCAATACCGCATGCAAACGATGGATGCTCCAGGTCTTGCTTTAATAGATAGTGTGTTAATTGGGGTCGCAGGAATTTTACTCGTTTTACCAGGATTTATTACAGATATCTTTGGTTTTTTATTACTTTTCCCAATCGTTCGTAAGCAAATACGACCGCTTTTTGTACGAAAATTAGCAAAGAAAATACAAAATGATGAAATTATTATCGTGAATGGAAAGCGTATTAAGTAAAATAAAAACGTCTAAATGTCTTGAAAACATCACATTAGTCACAAAGTAGACAAAAAGAAAAGGAAGAGGAAAGACAAGTTTATTAAAAAAGGTAAAGCGTTTCCATTCACAAAAGGTGAAAAGTTGATTATAATAAGATATGGAACTGTTTAAAAACGTAGAAAAAATTAAACATAATCTAATCTAACAAAATTCGAACACTCCACATCCCATCATTCGAGATGTTAGTTAGAGGTACAGAAGGAGCGAATATTTATGACAGCAACAAAAGGGTTAGAAGGTATCGTTGCAGCACAATCTCAAGTGAGCTCGATCATCGATTCAACACTTACGTATGTAGGATATGATATCGATGAACTCGCTGAGAAAGCTAGCTTTGAAGAAGTAGTATATTTACTTTGGCACAAACGTTTACCAAATGCGGAAGAATTAGCAGAAATTAAAGAACAGCTCGCTGAAAACATGACGCTTCCACAAGGAATTATTGATCATTTCAAACTTTACCCAATCGACCAAGTTCATCCGATGGCGGGACTTCGCACAGCGGTATCAATGCTCGGACTTTTCGATGAAGAAGCAGAAGTGATGGAAGAAGCAGCGAATTACCGCAAAGCACTTCGATTACAAGCGAAAGTAGCAGCAGTAGTAACAGCATTCTCACGCATCCGTAAAGGTTTAGAGCCAGTTGCACCGAAGAAAGAACTCAGCTATGCAGAGAACTTCCTTTACATGCTAGATGGTGAAGAACCAGAAGCAATCGCAATTGAGGCGATGAACAAAGCACTCGTTTTACACGCTGACCATGAATTAAACGCATCTACATTTACAGCTCGCGTTTGCGTTGCGACACTTTCAGATATTTATTCTGGTGTAACAGCAGCAATCGGAGCATTAAAAGGACCACTTCATGGTGGAGCGAACGAGCAAGTAATGATTATGCTTGAAGAAATCGGTTCAGTAGACAATGTAGAACCATACATCCAGTCTAAAATCGAAAATAAAGAAAAAATTATGGGCTTCGGACACCGCGTATACCGCAATGGTGACCCACGTGCGAAGCACTTAAAAGAAATGTCACGTCAATTGACGGAATTAAAAGGTATGCCTGAGTATTACGAGATGTCAGTGAAGATTGACGATTACTTCACAAAAGCGAAAGGTATCTTACCAAACGTTGACTTCTACTCAGCAACTGTATATCATTCATTAGGAATCGACCATGACTTATTCACACCGATTTTCGCGGTGTCACGTATGGCGGGTTGGACAGCTCATATTTTAGAGCAGTATGAAAACAACCGTTTGATTCGTCCACGTGCTGAATATGTCGGACCGGACTTACGCAAGTATGTTCCAGTAGAAGAACGATAATATTCAAAACGTGTTAACGATAGAGACAATTGTCTCTGTAAATATATATTGAGGAGGACTTTATCAATGTCAAACGCACAAAAAGTAACTATGGAAAACGGTGTACTTAACGTACCAAATAATCCAGTAATCCCATTCATCATCGGTGACGGTACAGGCCCAGATATCTGGAACGCATCTGTACGTGTGATCGATGCAGCTGTTGAGAAAGCATACAATGGCGAAAAGAAAATCGAATGGAAAGAAGTTCTTGCGGGAGAGAAAGCATTCAACGAAACAGGTGAATGGTTACCACAAGAAACACTCGATACAATCGAAGAATACTTAATCGCAATTAAAGGACCACTTACAACGCCAATCGGTGGAGGATTCCGTTCATTGAACGTTGCATTACGTCAAGAACTAGATCTCTTCGCTTGTTTACGTCCTGTACGTTGGTTCGAAGGTGTTCCTTCACCAGTTAAGCGTCCAGAAGATTGTGATATGGTCATCTTCCGTGAAAACACAGAAGACATCTACGCTGGTATCGAGTACGAAGAAGGTACAGACGAAGTTAAGAAAATTGTTGAGTTTTTACAAAACGAAATGGGCGTTAAAAACATCCGTTTCCCAGAAACTTCAGGTATCGGTATTAAACCAATCTCTGAAGATGGAACGAAACGTTTAGTACGTTCAGCGATTCAATTCGCACTCGACAACAACCGTAAAAACGTTACAATCGTGCACAAAGGTAACATTATGAAGTTCACTGAAGGTGCATTCAAGAAGTGGGGCTACGAAGTTGCAGAGCAAGAGTTCGGCGACAAAGTATTCACATGGAACCAATACGATGAAATTAAAGATAAAGAAGGCGTTGACGCTGCAAACAAAGCACAAGCAGATGCTGAAGCTGCAGGCAAAATGATCGTTAAAGACTCAATTGCTGACATCTTCTTACAACAAATTTTAACACGTCCACGTGAGTTCGACGTAGTTGCTACAATGAACTTAAACGGAGACTACATCTCAGATGCTCTTGCGGCACAAGTAGGTGGAATCGGTATCGCACCTGGTGCGAACATTAACTACGTTACAGGACATGCAATTTTCGAAGCGACACACGGAACTGCTCCAAAATACGCTGGCCTTGACAAAGTTAACCCATCATCAGTTATCCTTTCAGCAGTTATGATGCTCGACCACTTAGGTTGGACAGAAGCTGGCGAAATGATTACGAACTCAATCGAGAAAACAATCTCATCTAAAGTTGTTACTTACGACTTCGCACGTCTCATGGACGGTGCAACAGAAGTGAAAACTTCAGAGTTCGCTGATGAACTCATCAAAAACTTATAATTTTTAAGAAAGAGGAGTCTTTGTACTCCTCTTTCCTATACATAAAATGATTTATTCCTTATACTTAATATAAGAACAAATTAGCTACAACCTATTCGTGTATAAAAGCGGTAATTGTTCACCGCTTTTTTATAAAAAATGACTACACATAAAGGAGCGTTTTGTTATGACAATGCAACGTAAAAAAGTATCCGTAATCGGTTCAGGTTTCACGGGGGCAACGACAGCATTTTTGCTTGCGCAAAAAGAGCTTGCTGATGTCGTCATCGTCGACATTCCAGAGATGGAAAACCCGGCAAAAGGGAAAGCACTCGACATGTTAGAGGCAAGTCCTGTACAAGGATTCGATGCAAATATTATCGGAACGAGCAATTATGAAGATACGAAAGACTCTGATATCGTCATCATTACAGCAGGAATCGCACGTAAACCTGGGATGAGCCGGGATGATCTCGTGCAAACGAACCAAAAAGTAATGGAATCTGTTACAGAGCAAATCGTCAAATACGCACCAAATGCTATTATTCTCGTATTAACAAACCCAGTCGATGCGATGACGTATACAGTATTTAAAAAATCGGGATTCCCGAAAGAACGTGTCATCGGTCAATCAGGTGTTCTTGATACAGCACGTTTCCGCACATTTGTTGCGCAAGAATTGAACTTATCTGTGAAAGACGTTCAAGGGTTCGTACTTGGTGGACATGGAGATGAAATGGTTCCGCTCATTCGTTATTCTTCAGCAGGCGGTGTACCTCTCGCTGATTTAATTCCGGCAGACCGTATGGAAGAAATTATCGAACGTACTCGTAAAGGTGGCGCGGAAATTGTCAACTTACTTGGTAATGGTTCTGCTTATTACGCACCATCAGCGGCACTCGTTGAAATGGCAGAGGCTATTTTAAAAGATCAGAAACGTGTACTTCCATCTATCGCGTATTTAGAAGGGGAATATGGCTTACATGACCTTTACCTCGGAGTGCCAACAGTACTTGGCGCAGATGGAATTGAAAAAATTATTGAACTCGACCTCACAGAAGATGAGCAAGCAGCTTTAAATAAATCAGCAGACGCTGTTCGTGCAGTAATGAATATTCTTTCTTAGAAAATAAAAGAAATCTACCGTAATGCTTTCATTGCGGTAGATTTTTATTTTGAAAAAAATTGTAACCACTTTAAGGAGAAAGGGAAATAACGGAATTTACACAATCTTAACGTTTGAAAGATAGGTCTGTTGTCGATTTTCATTCATATTATTGATACAATTTAAATGAAATATTCACAAAACTTCAAGGAAGACTTAAAAATATGAAATAGAAAGTAGCGAAGCCTTTTATGAGAAACGAAGATAAAAAGATTTTAATTGTCGATGACGAACAACCGATTCGTACATTGCTTGAATATAATTTAAAACAATCCAATTATGAAACATTAACAGCCGCAGATGGAGAGGAAGCACTCGAGAAAATCCGGGCAGAGCGCCCAGATCTCGTATTGCTCGATTTAATGTTACCGAAGTTGGATGGTATCGATGTTTGTCGCCAATTGCGTCATGAGGAAAATCATGTGCCCATTATTATGCTAACAGCGCGTGGAGAAGAACCGGATAAAGTACTCGGCTTAGAAATTGGTGCCGATGATTATATGACGAAACCTTTCAGTCCGAGAGAAGTGTTGGCACGTGTAAAAGCAGTATTACGTCGTTCCAAACAGTCAGGACAAGAAGAACAGCAAGAACAATTGAAAGAAGGTTCTCTCATCGTCTATCCAGAACGTTATGAAGTGTTAAAAGATGGCGAAGAATTAGAGTTTACACCGAAAGAATTTGAATTACTCGTCTACTTTATGCAAAATAAAAACCGTGTCCTTACTCGCGATCAGTTATTGAGTGCTGTTTGGAATTATGATTTTGCCGG
Organism: Savagea serpentis; assembly: GCF_015351395.1. Classification (GTDB taxonomy): domain Bacteria; phylum Bacillota; class Bacilli; order Bacillales_A; family Planococcaceae; genus Savagea; species Savagea serpentis. The sequence goes on along the minus strand of NZ_JADKPV010000005.1, from coordinate 103,046 downwards.
AGATACACGCATTGTCGATGTCCATGTTAGTCATTTACGCGAAAAAATTGAAGAAAATACGAAAAAACCGAAATATATTAAAACTGTGAGAGGGATTGGATATAAATTCGAGGAGCAAAAATAATGAGACAGACGATTTACTCAAAACTTGTCGTTGCCGTCATGACGGTCTTGTTCGTTATGATGACGCTCGCCGCAATCGTCTTTAGTCAATTTTTTTATTTGTTTGAACAACAAGTAGACGTGGCGATTCAACAGAAGTATTGGAGTTTTATCGTCATTGTCACCACTTTATTATTTTTTACGACAGGACTCATTTTAGTCCGTGTCATTTATGCGTATACAAAATCAGTCGAAACTGTAACACGAACAGCTGAGCAATTAACATCGGGAAATTATTTAGCGCGCGTGCCGATGACGGACGTTACAGATGATCGACTGAGTATTGCGATGAATCAAATTGCTAGCAATCTTCAAGAGCTTCAAATTTTGAGAGAAATGGATCAAGAACGAACGAAGACCCTTGTCGAAAGCATCGGAAGCGGACTACTCATGTTCGGTCGAGAAGGAAATTTGAATATGGTAAATGGTGTTTTTGAAAAACAATTTGGTTATAAGCGTCGCGATATACTTGGTAAGCAATTTTACAGCATCGGTCTACCAGATGAAGTTGAAGAAGTTATAGAAGAAGTATTTTTAACAGAAGCGACATTCGATCAACAAATGACCGTTCGCCGTGGGGAAGAACGTCTTCATTTAAGTGTGTATGGTGCACCTGTTATTGGGATGCACGGTAATTGGCTAGGCATTATTATCGTTTTTCATAATATTACAGAACTTGTACGTTTAGAAGAAATCCGAAAAGATTTCGTTGCTAACGTTTCCCATGAATTGCGAACACCTGTTACATCGATCAAAGGATTTACAGAGACGATTTTAGACGGAGCGATTGAGAGCCGAGAAGTAACGATTCAATTTTTGGAAATTATTCAAAAAGAGAGTGATCGCCTCCAGTTATTAATTGATGATTTATTAGAGTTATCTCGAATTGAGCGGACAGAATTCCAACTTCAAATGAAGTATGTCCAAATTGGGGATGTTGTGAGAGATGCGATTGCGATTACAGAAAATCAACGTCTCGACAAGCGAATTGATTTGGAAGTGGAGGGAAATGATCAAGCTGTCGTGGAGGCAGATGATCGGCGTCTCATTCAAATATTTGTCAATTTATTAACGAACGCTATTTCGTATTCTAAACCAGAAACATGTATTCATGTTTCGTATGGTACAGTGGACGAAGAAGTATTTGTATCGATTCAAGATGAAGGAATCGGTATTGCACCTGAAGAGAAAAATCGACTATTTGAACGTTTTTACCGTGTCGATAAAGCCCGTGCTAGAGACTCTGGAGGGACGGGGCTTGGCTTAGCCATCGTCAAGCATTTAGTTGAAGCGCATAAAGGGCGAATCGAAGTGGAGAGCGAAGTGGACCAAGGAACAACATTCACAATTTATTTGCCACCACGCCAATCGAATCGAAAAGAGTTGAAAACAGTTTAGCGTGTGCTAAACTGTTTTTTCATGCGTGAATCCGAATTGATGTTCGTGGTACACTAGAGATACAATGAATAAAAAAGGAGACGAATACATGACGAAACCGAAATTACTACTATTAGACGGGAACAGTTTAGCATACCGTGCATTTTTTGCTTTACCTCTATTAACGAATAGTCAAGGAGTTCATACGAATGCAGCGTATGGTTTTACAATGATGTTGCAAAATATTTTAGAAGAACATCACCCTGAACAAATCCTCGTCGCTTGGGATAAAGGCAAGGTGACATTCCGTCATGAAACTTTCAAAGAGTATAAAGGAGGGCGTCAAAAAACACCGAATGAATTGCGTGAACAGTTTCCAATCATTCGAGATATATTAACAGCCCACGGCATCGCGCAATATGAATTAGAAGCGTATGAAGCGGATGATATTATCGGGACGCTTGCGAATCTTTACAATGATTCACATGACGTGATCATCATTTCAGGCGATAAAGATTTAACGCAGCTCGTCACAGATAAAACGACAGTGTTCATTACCCGTAAAGGGATTACCGATATGGAGAAGTATACCCCGGAACATGTGATGGAGAAGTATGGGATTACACCACCACAAATTATCGATATGAAAGGGTTAATGGGCGACAGTTCAGACAATATTCCAGGCGTCCCAGGAGTCGGAGAAAAGACAGCGTTAAAATTGTTAAAGCAGTATGAAACGGTTGAAGGTGTATACGAACATCTCGATGATATTACGGCAAAAAAGCTCAATGAAAATCTGACGACGTATCGCGACCAAGCGTTCATGAGTAAACAACTTGCGACGATTGAAGTGAATGCTCCAATCGATGTGCCTGCCGATATGATGAACTACGCAGGACCGGACCTTGAGAAATTACGCGAGCAATATGAAATGTTAGAATCGAAACGTTTGCTCGATCAATTAAAAGGAGATGCCCCTTCTGAAATGCAAGTCGAAATTTCTTATGTCACTTTCGACCGCGAAGAAGGAATCGTTTGGCCGGAAAAAGCGAGCCTTCATATTGAATTGGACGGAGATAATTATTTAACAGACCCCGTACTCGTCATGACGATGGCAATGGCAGGAAAAGAAGGTAGCGAAGGTGTGTACACATTCGATGAACGACAAATTGCTGAATATGAGTCTTTAAAAGTATGGTTAGAAGACGAAACAATCATTAAATATGCATCGGATACGAAAGCGATTCAAAGTGTCCTTCATCGTTATGGTATTGCATTACGTGGTGTGCAATACGATTTGTTGCTCGCTTCTTACATCGCGGATGCATCCAATGCTCAAAAGGAAATTGCGCAATTAGCAGAAGAGTTAACTTTACCGTATGAAGTTCGTCGAGATGAAGACGTCTATGGTAAAGGAGCAAAACGTCAAGTGCCTGAATTTGACGTTTATACGTATCACGCTGCAACGAAAGCGAAGGCGGTTTGGGATAGTGTACCGATTGTAGAAGAGCAGTTAAAAGAGAGCGAACAGTATGAGTTATTCCACGACTTAGAACTCCCATTAGCTTCTATTTTAAGCGAAATGGAAACAGAAGGTATTGCAGTGGACGAAACGGTTTTACAAACGTTAGGAAAAGATTTAAGTGAGCGACTTGCAATGTTAGAATCTGATATTTACACGTTAGCAGGAGAAACGTTCAATATTAATTCTCCAAAACAACTCGGTGTCATTTTATTTGAGAAAATTGGTCTCACTCCGATTAAAAAGACGAAAACAGGATATTCTACAGCGGCGGATGTTTTAGAAAAACTTGAACATGAGCATGAAATTATTGCGCTCATTTTGCTTTACCGTCAGCTCGGCAAATTGAATTCAACTTATGTAGAAGGTTTGCAAAAAGAGATTCATACAGATGGTAAAATTCATACGCGCTTCCAACAAGCACTAACGACGACGGGACGTTTAAGTTCGATTAACCCGAACTTGCAAAACATTCCAATTCGCCTAGAAGAAGGGCGCAAAATTCGTGAAGCGTTCGTTCCTTCTCATGAAGGATGGAAATTGTTCGCAGCGGACTACTCACAAATTGAATTGCGTGTACTTGCTCATATTTCAGAAGATGAAAAGTTAATAGACGCTTTCCAAAGAGGAGCGGATATTCATACAGAAACAGCGATGAATGTTTTCCACGTGTCACGCGAAGAAGTAGATTCGAATATGCGCCGTGCAGCGAAAGCCGTCAACTTCGGAATCATTTACGGCATTAGCGATTACGGCTTATCTCAAAACTTAAATATTTCACGCCCAGAAGCGAAAAAATTCATCGACACGTATTTGCATACGTTTGAAGGAGTTAAACGCTATATGGATAAAAGTATCGAAATTGCTAGAAAACGTGGATATGCGGAAACATTGATGAATCGCCGTCGCTATTTACCTGATTTAAATAGTTCGAGCTTTAACGTTCGAAGCTTTGCAGAACGGACAGCGATGAACACGCCGATTCAAGGAAGTGCAGCTGACATTATTAAACGTGCGATGATCGATATGAATGCGCGTTTAAAAGAAGAAGGACTGCAAGCGAAAATGTTATTGCAAGTGCATGACGAATTAATTTTCGAAGCACCAGCAGAAGAAATTGCGATCCTTGAAAAAATTGTTCCGGAAGTGATGGAACAAACGATTCAATTGCGCGTACCGTTAAAAGTAGATAGCGCGAGTGGCGCGTCATGGTATGAGGTGTAATCGATGCCAGAACTGCCAGAAGTAGAACTCGTCGTGCGTGATTTAGTGAAGGAATTAAATCATGAACGAATCGAACGGGTTGAAATATCAGATGTCGTCATCGCCTCGAAGTTAGAAGGAAAAGAAGCGATTGTGAAAACATTGGACGTGCCGACATTCATTCGCGAAATGGAAGGAATGCAAATCGAATCGATCACACGTCGCAGCAAATATATTTATATGACATTAACTAAAAATGGTGAAACGTATTTACTAGCGAGTCATCTCGGTATGACGGGTGCTTGGTTCGTCGGTAATTCATTAGATGATGTGACAGAAGAGAAGTTTCGTCGTCACATTCATGCGGTTTTCGCGCTTGATGATGGGAGACTTCTCATCTATAGTGATATCCGTCGTTTCGGCGAACTTCGCTTATTAAAAGAAGAAGCGGACTATCCGCCACTCCTTCAAATGGCACCAGAACCGTTTGATGAAGGAGCAGAAGATTATTTTATCGCACGTGTTTCAGAACCGAAATGGCTAGAGAAGCCAATTAAACAAGCAATTATGGATGGGACTGTCATTTCGGGATGCGGCAACATTTATGCAACAGAAGCATTGTTCAAACAAAAGATTCATCCGAAACGCGCATGTCGTCGCATTTCAGAACAGCGTAAGCGTGCATTGTTTCAAGAGATTGTAGCGATTTTGAACGAAAGTATCGAGAGAGGGGGCAGTTCGATTTCAGATTACCGTAATGTAAACGGCGAATCGGGAACGATGCAAAATGTCCATCAAATGTACAATAAAAAAGTATGTCCCGAGTGCGGAAGCGCAACGAAGCAAATACAAATTCAAAATCGGACATCGACATACTGTCCGCAATGTCAAAAGTAGGTGAACAAATGATTATCGGATTAACAGGAAGCATTGCGACGGGGAAAAGCACCGTCGCAAATATGTTGAAAGAACGAGGAATCCCAGTTGTAGATGCAGATGAAGTCGCGCGAGTTGTCGTAGAAAAAGGGCGACCTGCTTTACAAAAAATTGTAGAGGCATTTGGAGAAGAAGTATTGTTAGAAGATGGCACATTAAATCGTCCAGCGCTAGGTAACATCATCTTTAATGATAAAGAAGCGCGCGATACGTTGAATGCGATCATGCATCCAGCGATTCGAGAAGAGATGGAAAGCCAAAAAGCGTATCACATTGAAAATAGAGAACGCATCATCATTATGGATATTCCGCTATTATTTGAAAATGGCTTAACTGAAACAGTGGATCGCGTGGTCGTCGTCACGGTTGATGAAGGCACGCAATTAAAACGTTTAATGGAACGCAATCATTTGACGGAAGAAGAAGCGAAAGCACGTATTCAATCTCAAATTGCTGTGCAAGACAAAGTGAAGCGTGCAGATGATGTGATTGATAATAGTAGCACATTAAAACATACGGAAGAACAAGTTATGAAAATGATTGAAAGATGGAAGGAAACATTGGATTGAAGATGTTTCTGATTGATTGTTACACAATTGTGAAGTACAAATAAAACAATTTTAATGAAAAACTAACTTTTTATATGTGAATGTGTTATACTAATTTACAGAAAAACAGAAACAGTATAACATACATGCAGGAGGATTTCATACATGACAACTTCGGTAGCAATTAATGGATTCGGACGTATCGGACGAATGGCTTTTCGCCAAATGATGAAAAATGACAACTTAAAAGTCGTAGCAATTAACGCACTTTACCCAGCAGAAACGTTAGCGCACTTGATTAAATACGATACAGTGCACGGAACGTATGACGGAGAAGTACAAGCAGCAGATAATGCGATCATCATTGATGGACATCGCGTCGAACTCGTCGCAGACCGAAACCCAGAAAATTTACCGTGGAAAGATCTCGGTGTTGATATCGTAATTGAAGCGACAGGTGTATTTAATGACTATGAAGGTTCAGCGAAACATTTAAAAGCAGGTGCTAAAAAAGTCATTATTTCAGCGCCAGCTAAAAATGAAGACATTACAATCGTACTCGGCGTAAATGACGAGCAATTAAATGTTGAAAAACATGATATCATTTCAAACGCAAGCTGTACGACAAACTGTCTCGCACCAGTAGCGAAAGTATTAAATGATACATTCGGAATCGAGAACGGTTTAATGACAACAGTTCACGCATATACGAATGACCAGAAAAACTTAGACAACCCGCATAAAGACTTACGTCGTGCGCGTGCATGTGCACAATCGATCATTCCAACTTCAACAGGTGCAGCAAAAGCTTTATCACTCGTCTTACCTGAATTAGAAGGACGCATTCACGGAATGGCTTTACGTGTACCGACTCCGAACGTCTCACTCGTTGACTTAGTGGTCGATGTGAAACGTGACGTAACAGTGGAAGAAGTGAATAAAGCATTCGAAGATGCGGCAAACGGTCCAATGAAAGGTATTTTATACTTCACGGAAGAACCACTCGTATCTGTTGACTTCAATACTTCAACAGCATCAGCAACAGTTGATGCATTATCGACAATTGTCATGCAAGATCGTAAAGTAAAAGTTCTCGCATGGTACGATAATGAATGGGGCTACTCAGCACGCGTTGTACAACTCGCGGAAAAAGTAGGACAACAATTAAAAGCAACAGCAAATGTTTAATTAAATACAAGAGAGACAACTAGATGGCTAGACACTAAATGGTTGACTCTCTATAAAAAGGATGGAAGAGAAATCTTTCATCCTTTTTGAATTGTCTCGCTTCTTCAAGTACAAGATGTATGAACATCTGTTATAATGAAGATAATTATAACTGAGTGGAGGAACAATTATGGAATGCCCAGCGTGTCATCATTACGGAACGAAAGTAATCGACTCTCGCCCCGCAGAAGAAAATAGAGCTATTCGTCGTCGACGTGAATGTGAAGCGTGTCATTTTCGTTTTACAACATTTGAAAAAATTGAACAAATTCCGCTCATCGTTCGGAAAAAAGATGGGACAGCGGAAGAATTTAATGAAGATAAAATTTTGCGCGGTCTCATTCGCGCTTGTGAGAAGCGCTCGGTACCTATTGATGAGTTGAAGAATATCGTTTACACGATTGAAAAAGAATTGCGCAATGAGGGAATTGTAGAAATTCCTTCAAGTGAATTAGGTGAGATGGTCATGGAACGTTTAGCAGATCTCGACGAAGTGGCGTATGTACGTTTTGCGTCTGTTTACCGCCATTATAAAGATACAAATGTCTTCATTGAAGAATTATTAAAATTACGCAATAAAGAGGATTGAAATGTAGGTGAAAAAAGTGACGCTTGTTGATTTAGAGCCAATTGATCACTATACAATCAAACGGTCCCACCCGATTACGGAAGAAGACCGTCATGTCGTCTACTCGCTTTATCAACCGCTCGTTGGTATCGAGTCCATCTCATTATATATGATGATGTTAACAGAATATGAGCGAAAATCTGAACAAGTTCAAAATCATTATTTTTATATGAATCTTTTCGGAGAGTCCATTACGACGATTCAAGAATGGCGAATGAGGCTCGAAGCAATTGGCCTATTGAATTCATACGTAGAACAAAATGAGATCCCACTCTATTATTATGAACTGATGCCACCTGTTTCAGCAAAATCATTTTTTGATGATCCGCTGCTATCTACTTTTTTATTTAGTAAGGTAGGGGAAGCAACTTATGTTCGGCTGCGTGACTTATTCATTGTTCCAAAATGGAAGAAGGATGCTTTACACAATGTGACTCGTTCTTTTACTGACTTATTTGAACCGACCTCGATGAGAACATTACCTGCACTCGAAGAGAATCATCAGTTCGAAACTTCAATAAAAGAAGAATCATCGTACCGTTTACCTTCTTTTGATTTTAAAGCATTACGAGACCATTTATCTGAACAGTTGATGGATGATGCTCAGTTTGAACGATTGCCGAAAGCACTCATTCAAAACTTAGCGCATTTATATCAATATAGCCCGTTCGATATGGCAGAAGTGCTATTGATTGCCATGAATCAATATGGAGTAGAATTGACTGAACAGACAATTCGCAAGACTGCTGTCGACTTTTATAAGTTAAATCGTTCAACAGAACCGCCGGCACTACGAAGAAAAGCGGATGATGTGCCGACAACCGAAGAAGTGAGTGAAGTAGGCGATGAAAAAAATGACATGTTACGCTACTTTAATACGGTATCACCCGCTCAACTTCTTTGTGATATTTCGCAAAAACAACCGTATCCTACGACATTAAAATTAGTAGAACGTCTCATGAACGAACATAGTATGCCAACTCCGGTCATCAACGTTCTTCTTCATTACATTTATTTAAATTACAATGGAAAAATCACGGCGAGTTTAACAGAAACGATTGCGCAACAATGGGCGATTAAAGGAATCAAAACGGCGAAAGAAGCTATTGCGATATCGAAATTAGAACATACGCAATATCAAAAATATAAGGAAGAAAAAGAACGTAAACCAGAACGTCCAAATATGTATACGAAGCGTTCTACTCGAGAAGAGCCGGTTCCAGAGTGGTTTGGAAAAGCGACAGAAGAGGAAGAGAAAGAAGAAACGTCCGAAGAAGTGGAACGCCTTCGTCAAGCATTGATTGAAGAGCTCGGCATCCCGAAGAAAGAAGGTGACACGAATGGAACCAATTAATCGCAGTTTGCAAGAGGTATTAGCTCGTTCACCTCGTTTGCGTGCTCAAATGACAGAATTAAAGGGTGAAATCATCCAAAATAAAGCGATCATTCAATTTTTACACGAGCATCAATTGACGGTAGATGATCCGATTGTCGATCGTAATATCGCAAAGCTTTATGAATTTACACAAGCTTCTCATCAATGTGATCGTTGTCCTTCACTTGAAGGATGTATCAATGTTGTCGCTGGACTACAGCCGGATCTCATTTTAAAAAATGGCGCTATTGAGTTGAAATATTCAAAATGCCCATCACGCATTAAAAATGAACAAGAGCGTGAATTAGAGAGAATGATTTCAAGTATGTATATGCCGAAAGATGTTTTAAAAGCACAACTTTCCCATATCGATATGTTTTTTGATGACAGTCGTGTATTTGTCGTTCAAAGAGCGAAGCAATTTTTAAATGAGTATGATGCGACAGGGAAGCTTCCGAAAAAAGGATTGTATATTCACGGTCCATTCGGTGTCGGAAAGTCTTTTATTATCGGTGCTTTAGCGAATGAATTAGCAAATCGACACATTCAAACAGTTATCGTATATTTACCAGAATTTTTCCGCGAGATGAAACAATCGATACAAAATCAATCACTAGAACCGAAACTTGATTTTGTGAAAAAAGCACCGGTTTTAATGTTGGACGATATTGGTGCGGAATCGATGAGCGCTTGGGTACGAGACGATATACTCGGAACAATTTTACAATACCGAATGTCTGAACAGCTTCCGACATTTTTTACATCGAATTTTAATATGAACGAACTTGCTTATCATTTAACCTATACGCAGAGAGGCGAGAAAGAAGAAGTAAAAGCAGGGCGAATTATGGAACGAATTCGCGAAGTGAGTGAACCGATTGAATTAAAAGGGAAAAACATGCGCAATCAAAGTTGACAAATAAATAGATTATTTGTATAATATGGGCATTCAAAATATAAATGCATTGACGAGGACACCTTTGATTTGACCTCAATGTTCAGAGACTGAAGCATTCGGTGAGAGCTTCGGATTGAACAAATCATTGACCACCTCCAAGCAGCATCGAGTTTAATCGATTGCCGGTAACAAGCCGTTATTTGTCTCAAGCTTCGTCTTTTTGAAGTGCTTTTTAGCATTGTCAAAAGGAAGGAAGAAGGGTGGAACCACGAATACAACCTCGTCCCTTTCATAGGGCGAGGTTTTTTTGTGTTCAAAAATAGAAAAAGAGTAGGAGTGCGAACAATGGCAAACATGATTCAATTAACATTTCCAGATGGAGCAGTAAAGGAATTTGAACGCGGTACGACGACAGCAGACGTAGCCGGTTCAATTAGCCCAGGATTAAAGAAAAATGCATTAGCAGGTAAGTTAAATGGTGAATTAATCGATTTCACATGTCCAATTGAAGAAGACGGAACGATTGAAATTATTACACCGAACTCAGATGAAGCGTTAGAAATTTTACGCCATAGTACAGCGCACCTTTTAGCGCATGCGGTACATCGTCTATTCCCAGAAACGAAATTCGGTGTCGGTCCAGTGATTGAAAACGGATTTTACTATGACATGGATCCGGTAGAACCGTTGACAGCAGATGATCTTCCAGAAATTGAGAAAGAAATGCGTCGCATCATTTCAGAAAATATTGAAGTTGTTCGTCATGAAGTCACACGTGATGAAGCACGTAAAATGTTTGAAGACATCAATGACCCTTATAAAATCGAATTATTAGAAGCGATTCCAGAAGATGAAACAGTCACTGTATACGAACAAGGAGATTTCTTCGATTTATGTCGCGGTGTCCACGTACCTTCAACAGGCAAATTGAAAGAGTTTAAATTGCTGAGCTTAGCTGGAGCATATTGGCGTGGAAATTCTGATAATAAAATGTTACAACGTGTGTATGGAACAGCATTCTTCAAAAAAGATGAATTGAAAAAACATCTTAAAATGTTGGAAGAAGCGCGTGAACGCGACCACCGTAAAATTGGTCGTGAACTCAATTTATTTATGAACTCGCAAAAAGTAGGACAAGGTTTACCGTTATGGTTACCGAAAGGTGCGACAATCCGTCGCACAATCGAGCGTTACATCGTCGATATCGAGGAAAAACTCGGCTACCAACACGTTTATACACCAGTACTCGGATCGAAAGATTTATATGAGACATCAGGTCACTGGGGTCATTATCAAGACGGAATGTTCCCACCGATGGAAATGGATAATGAAACACTCGTCCTGCGTCCGATGAACTGTCCACACCATATGATGGTTTATAAAAATGGCATTCACTCATACCGTAATTTACCAGTGCGTATCGCAGAACTCGGTACGATGCACCGTTATGAAATGTCTGGAGCATTATCAGGACTACAGCGTGTTCGTGGGATGACATTGAATGACGCGCACATTTTCGTTCGTCCAGACCAAATTAAAGCAGAGTTTAAACGTGTTGTAGAATTAATTTTAGCGGTATACGAAGACTTCAACATTACAGACTATTCATTCCGCTTATCATACCGTGATCCAGAAGATACAGAGAAATATTTCGATGACGATGCGATGTGGGAACGCGCGCAAAAGTTATTGAAAGAAGCGATGGATGAATTAGATCTCGACTATGTAGAAGCAGAAGGGGAAGCGGCGTTCTACGGTCCGAAATTAGATGTGCAAGTACGTACGGCAATCGGTATGGAAGAAACACTTTCAACTGTACAGCTCGACTTTTTACAACCAGAGCGCTTTGATTTAACATATGTTGGAGAAGACGGAAAACAACATCGTCCAGTCGTCATTCACCGAGGGGTCGTTTCAACGATGGAACGTTTCGTCGCTTATTTAATTGAAGAATATAAAGGGGCATTCCCAACGTGGCTCGCTCCAGTACAAGTGGAGATTATCCCCGTTTCAAATGATGTGCATTATAAATATGCAGAATTTGTTCGCGATGAACTCGTCAAACGTGGTATCCGCGTTGAAATTGATGATCGTGAAGAAAAAATGGGATATAAAATCCGTGAAGCACAAGTCCAAAAAATCCCGTACACACTCGTGCTTGGAGATCGTGAAATGCAAACAGGTGACGTCAACGTACGTAAATACGGAGAGAAACAATCTGAAACGATGTCTGTCTCTCAATTCGTCGCAAATATCATTCGCGAAGTGATGCATGCATCAGAGCGTCACGACTTAGAGTTAGATAAATAATAGAAAGAATGCTTCCATTTCGAAAGAGTGGAAGCATTTCTTTTAAATAATGTTTGACAGTGTGAAAGAACGGTGGTATAGTTATAAAGGTTAAGAAATTAACTGAATACAGTTTGTGGTATAAGTAGGAGCTACCCGCTTCTCACCTGTCTGATGTCTATTCTGTCGGCTGGTTTGACACATAAATGTTCGCATAGTTCACTATGCATGCATATACGCGGGTAGACAAATAAAGTTTGTCTACTTTTTTTATTTGCTTTAACGACCCAAACCATGTATTCGCGAGACAATATTCGGAGGTGGATTACGATTAGCAAAGACATGTATGTCAATGAAGGCATTCGCGCAAGAGAAGTTCGTTTAATCGATCACAACGGGGAACAGCTCGGGATTAAATCGAAAAACGAAGCACTCGACATTGCAGCAAATGCAAACTTAGATCTCGTTCTCGTCGCTCCTCAAGCGAAACCCCCAGTAGCTCGTGTCATGGACTATGGAAAGTTCAAGTTCGAACAACAAAAGAAAGAACGAGAATTACGTCGAAATCAAAAAGTCATTAACGTGAAAGAGGTACGCCTCAGCCCGTCAATCGACGAACATGATTTCCAGACGAAACTTCGCAACGGACGTAAGTTTTTAGAAGCTGGCGACAAAGTGAAAGCTTCAATTCGATTCCGTGGTCGTGCTATTACGCATAAAGAACTCGGTCAAGAAGTGCTTGAGCGCTTCGCTGAGGAATGTAAAGATATTTCGACAGTAGAAGTAAAACCTAAGATGGAAGGTCGCAGCATGTTCCTCATGCTTGGCCCAGTCAATGAAAAGAAATAAGAAACAAAAGAAATTTTAGTAGGAGGAATCACCATGCCTAAAATGAAAACACACCGCGGATCAGCGAAACGCTTCAAGAAGACAGCTTCAGGAAAAGTAAAACGTGGCCGCGCATACACAAGTCACTTATTCGCTAACAAATCAACGAAACAAAAACGCCACTTACGTAAGGCGTCACTCGTTTCTTCTGGTGACTACAAACGCATTCGCGAAATGATCACTTACATGTAATCATCGTTCGCATCAAACATTTACAAACACTTTATAGGAAATAGTAGGAGGTCATTATTATGCCACGCGTAAAAGCTGGAACAGTTTCACGTCAACGTCGAAACCGAGTTTTAAAATTAGCAAAAGGATACTACGGTTCAAAACATACATTATACCGCACTGCCAATGAACAGGTCATGCGTTCATTCAACTATGCGTACCGTGACCGTCGTCAGAAAAAACGTAACTTCCGTAAATTATGGATTACACGTATTAATGCGGCAGCACGTATGAACGATATTTCATACTCAAGCTTAATGCACGGTTTAAAAGTAGCGGGTGTTGAAGTTAACCGCAAAATGCTTGCTGATTTAGCAGTGAACGATGCTCAAGCATTCGCACAACTTGCTGATACAGCGAAACAAGCAATCGCAAAATAATTGATGAGAACTGTCATTATACTTATATAATGACAGTTTTTTTGTGTGGAGGAACAGATGCTTATTTGGATGGTCTATTATGTGCTATTAACGATAATTGGAACGATTGCAATGCGTGTGGATAAGAGACGAGCAATTTTAGGACAATACCGTGTATCGGAAAAGCGTCTGTTAACAATCGGCCTATTAGGTGGAGGATTGGGTATTGCTTATGGCGCTCGAAAATACCGTCATAAAACAACACGTTTTTCTTTCATGTATGGAGCACCACTTATGACATTGTTACATGGCGTGATATGGACAACCTTACTTATTCAAGGAGGAATGATATAAATGAAACTGGCAAAATTATTTCAAATGCAAACAGAGCTAGATGCATATATTCAAAGAAATCGTAAAGAGCAAACAGACGTTTTTCGTGAAAAAGGGTTGGCTTTGCTCGTTGAATTAGGAGAACTCGCGAATGAAACGCGCTGTTTTAAATTTTGGAGTACGAAGGGACCTTCTGAACGAGCAATTATTATCGAGGAGTATGTTGATTCCATTCACTTTATTTTATCGCTAGGCATTGAACGTGGCTTAACAAATATTAAGACATGGCCGCAAAGTGATGATACAATGAAGGAGAAGAATGTTACAGAAGTATTTATGTCAACTTACGAAGCGATTGTAACATTTTTAAATAATCCAACAGAACACCACTATCGAATTATTTGGCAATGGTATGATGCACTCGCTTTTCATTTACAATTTTCGAACGATTCAATCATTGAAGCATATATTGCAAAAAATGAAGAGAATTATGAACGTCAAAAGCGAGGTTATTAAAGAGGAGGCTTTTTAGATGCAAGAATGGAGTCGTGAAGAATTTGGAAAACGGCTAAATGCGTTACGAGAACAACGCAATTTATCGATGTCTGCCTTTGGAGAAGCAATCGGAACTTCTGCGAGTCGAATTAAGGACTGGGAACAAGGAAAAAATGCACCAAGCGCTGCGTGGATTGCCAAAATCTCTGATCGTTTTAACGTTTCAACAGATGAATTAATCATCGGAAAAGAAGAGAGACGGGAAGAGACGAGCGATGAATTTCGCATGCTCGTCCGTTTCGAACAGATGCGTGAAATGATGCACGATGGGGCTTCATCTTTACCATTTGAATATGCTGAACAAATTGCTCACTTTAATGAAAATAAAGATGTCTATCGCGGTACGAAAGGGCGTAAACTTATGGAGTTTGAACTGATGAAGCTCGTCCTCCAATTGCCAAAGAAAGATGTTCACGAGCTATATGAATTAGCCAAAATTAAATATTCTTATGTCAAATAATAAAACAGACTGCTTTTTCGAAGCAGTCTTTTTTAATTACACAATTTCTCGAATATTCGGTATGATGAAGAAAAGGAGGAATGGAAGATGAAAGCATATGTTCATGAAGGAAACGATTATGTATTAACAGAACGACCTGTTCGCCGATGTGGCTCACATGAGGTGCGTGTTCGTTTACATGCAGCTTCTTTAAACCGTCGTGACCTCTATATTAAAAATCGTCGTCAAGGAGCGTCAACGGCTCTTATATTAGGTTCAGATGGAGCAGGAACGATTGAAGAAGTGGGGCCAAATGTTACAAGATGGCAAGTCGGAGATGAAGTCATTATTAACCCTTCACTTCGTTGGTATACTCAAAGTGAAGCAGCTCCAGCGGATTATGATATTTTAGGAATGCCAGATGACGGAACATTCGCTGAAACTATTACGATATCAGAAGAACAAGTCGAGCCTACTTTATCCCATCTCACTTGGGAAGAAAACGCTTCGCTCGCCTTAGCTGGTATGACAGGATATCGCGCACTCGTTACAAAAGGGCAAGTGACTGAAGAAGATACCGTCTTTATTCCCGGGGGGAGTAGTGGCGTTGCGACGTATATGATTCAAATTGCAAAAGCTCTCGGAGCGCGTGTCGTGACCTCTTCACGCGATGCTGAAAAGCGCAAGCAATTGAAAACATTAGGAGCGGATCTCGTTTTAGATACGGCAGAGGACTGGGGGACAGCATTAAAGAATGAAACTATCACTCTCGTAATTGACAGTGTTGGTCGCGCAACTTTTAATCGTTCGTTGGAAGTGCTTGAACGTG
Source organism: Savagea serpentis (assembly GCF_015351395.1). GTDB lineage: Bacteria > Bacillota > Bacilli > Bacillales_A > Planococcaceae > Savagea > Savagea serpentis. The sequence goes on along the minus strand of NZ_JADKPV010000005.1, from coordinate 87,247 downwards.
GAGGGCGCCTCGTCGTATTTGGTGCTACGACAGAGGATACTGTTGAATTAGACTTGCGCACATTTTTCTATAATCAACAACGAATCATCGGATCCACGATGGCTTGTCGTGAAGAATTGCAACAGTTTTTACATTTAATGAAGCAATACGAATTGAAGCCTGTGCTTGACTGCGTATATCCATTGCAAGAGGCATCCGCTGCTATGGAACGTTTGGAGCACAGTGAACAATTTGGAAAAGTCGTTCTTACAATGAATTAAGTCGCAAACGTGAAACATTTCTTTAAGAGATGTTTCACGTTTTACATAAAGCTTAGAAATTCGAGAATAAGCGTTAAACATGCACCGAAAGACGAGAAGGAGTGAAAAAATGAAACGACAAGGACTCACAACAGAAGAAGCGACGCAATTATTGCAAAGATACGGTGAAAATAAATTAGTCGAAGCGAAAAAAGAATCGTTACTGAAAAAGATAGGAAAACAGTTGCTCGATGTACTGATGCTTATTTTACTTATTGGTGCCATCGTTTCTTACATGATAGGAGAAACGACCGACGCATTTATTATTTTAATCGTAGTCGTTTTAAATATTACAATCAGTTTAGTTCAAGAATATAAAGCAGATGACGCATTAGAAGCTTTGAAAAATATGACGGTACCGAAAGCATTTGTGCGGCGTGATGGCATTGTACAAGAAGTAGAAGCAACTGCCGTTGTGGTAGGAGATGTCGTATTGCTAGAAGCTGGCCGTCTTGTGCCTGCTGATTTAGAAATTATTCAAGCGAAAGATTTAATGATTGATGAATCTGCATTGACGGGAGAATCGGTTCCCCAGTTAAAAGAAGTAAACGAAATCGCTGCAATGTCTACGATTGTGACGAATGGAACAGCATTAGGAATTGTAAAAGCAACAGGTATGGATACGGAAATCGGAAAAATTGCCTCGATGTTAAATGCAACAGCTGATGATTTAACACCTTTACAAAAAAGTTTAAATACATTAGGAAAATATCTCGGTATCGCGACCGTTTTAATTAGTATTATTATTTTTTCTATCGGTTTTTTCCAAGGGCGGGACATTCGCGAAATGTTTATGCTTGCGATTAGTTTAGCTGTTGCTGCAATCCCGGAAGGACTTCCAGCAGTTGTTACGATTGTGCTCGCTTTAGGGATGCGAAAAATGGTGAAGCGTCACGTTATTATTCGTAAGCTTCCAGCTGTAGAAGCACTCGGTAGTGTCGATGTCATATGTTCTGATAAAACAGGGACATTAACACAAAATAAGATGACAGTTCTTCATGTCATGGCAGAAGGGCATATCGAAAAACCGAATGCACATCATTCAGCCCTCGATATATTAGCGGAAGTGTTTGCGCATTGTCATCATGTTGAACGTTCAGCAGGAGATTGGATAGGGGAACCGACAGAAGTCGGACTCGTCACATATGCATATAAATATGACTCAAGTTTATACAACCGTTATCCATTAGTCGATGAGATTCCATTTGACTCTACACGTAAAATGATGACGACGATTCATGAGAAGGACGGTCGCACTATTGCTTATACGAAAGGAGCGTTAGATCGCGTATTAGAGAAATGTGCTTTTCTATGGGAGAAAGGAGAAGCGGTTCCTTTAACATTTGAAAAACGTCATCTTATTCAAAATCAAGCAAATGAAATGGCGAGTGATGCTTTACGCGTATTAGGTGCGGCAATGAAACGAGAAGGAGATTTGTATAGAGAAGATGAGCTCATCTTTGTCGGTTTTGCTGCGATGATGGATCCTCCTCGTGAAGAAGTGAAAGCAGCACTAGCGGAAACTAAAAAAGCAGGGATTCGAACGGTGATGATTACAGGAGATGATCCTCATACCGCTTTTGCTATTGGGCGCCAGCTTGGCTTAGCGCATTCGATGGATGAAGTTTGGACAGGAACGGAAATTGATGCAGTAGATTCTGATACGTTTGCTCGTCAAGTTCGGAATGTATGCATATTTGCACGAGTTTCCCCGACGCATAAAGTGAAAATTGTTCAAGCATTACAAGCGCACAACCTCGTCGTATCGATGACTGGAGATGGTGTGAATGATGCACCTAGTTTAAAAGCAGCAGATGTCGGAGTGGCGATGGGGATTACTGGAACCGATGTTGCAAAAGGCGCATCGGATATCGTGTTAACCGATGATAATTTTTCCTCGATTGTGCAAGCAGTTAAAGAAGGGCGTACGATTTTTAATAATATTAAAAAAACCGTACTCTTTTTATTATCTTGTAATTTAGGCGAAATTATCGCGCTCTTTTTTGGGATTTTACTTGGGTGGCCGACGTTATTACGTCCGGTTCATATTTTATGGGTCAATCTTATTACGGATACTTTTCCAGCACTCGCTTTAGGAGTGGATAATGATAATCGTCATGTCATGGAACAAAAACCTCGTCGTTCAGAAGAACACATTTTACACGGTTCGCTTCAACATCTCGTATGGAATGGATTATTAATCGGCGTATTAACTTTATTTGCTTTTATACTAGGTGCGTATTATGTGGACGGACAATGGATGCACGGCCAAAACTTATCTGCTCACGGATTGATGGTAGCTCAGACGATGGCATTTTTAACATTGAGCTTTGCGCAGTTATTCCATGCATTTAACGTTCGCTCAATGACGGATACGATTTTTTCAAAGCAGCTGTGGAGTAATCGTTATTTATTGTATGCTTTCGGATTCGGATTGATGTTACAAGTAATACTCGTTACAGTCGGACCACTCGCTAATGTCTTTCATCTTCATGCTTTAACAATGGCAGAATGGCTCACCGTTTTTGGCCTGAGTATCATTCCAATTTTCTTTAATGAAATGCTAAAATTGAAACGACGTCGTGCTAAAAATCGTGTACAATGAATGATGGATAAAGAATGAGGAGGAACGATTGTGGAAATTCAATTAAAAGAAATCGAACGCATCGAAGACCCTACGGGAATTTTAGCTGGAGTTCGAGAGGAAGTTCATTTCGTCGTGCGTTTTGAAGATGAGGAAGATGAATTATACCGTGCAGATGGAATCGGCGTTCGTTTACTCATTCATGTGGACGAGCAAGCTATTTTAGCTCACTTTATTTACGAGACAGCAGACGGAGCAATTTTACAATATGAACTTGATGAAGATGAATTACAAGCTCTTTATGAGCATTATGCTCAAAACAAATAAAGTGCGAAATAGCTAAAAATGCTTCATAATGGAAGTGTTAAGAATGTTTCTCAATGATAATAGACATAGGAGTGTAGATATAATGAGTAAGGAAATTGTAGACGTCACGATTATCGGAGCAGGACCGACAGGCTTATTCGCGACATTTTATGCAGGAATGCGCGAGATGAGTGTCAATTTAATTGATAGTTTACCCCAACTTGGAGGACAATTAATCGAGTTATATCCAGATAAATATATTTATGATGTCGGGGGCTTCCCGAAAATTTTGGCGAAAGACTTAGTCGCAAACCTAGTAGAACAAGCACAATTTGCGAAGCCGAATATTTATTTAGAAGAAGCAGTCGAGTCTTATGAGAAAAAAGAGGACCATTTCGTATTAAAGACGAATCGCGGCGAATATTTAACGCGTACAATTTTAATTACAGCTGGAATCGGAGCATTCCAACCACGTAAGATCGGAATCGAAGAAGAAGTTCACTTTGAAGGTGAGACATTGCATTACGGCATTAAAGATTTGCAAGTATTCGCTGGCAAAAACGTTCTCGTTTGTGGTGGGGGAGACTCTGCAGTAGACTGGGCCCTTATGTTAGAAGAAGTAGCAGAGAAAGTGACACTCGTTCACCGCCGTGAGCGCTTCACAGCACACGAGACGAGTGTGAATCAATTAATGGAGTCTACGGTCGAAGTGAAAACATCTCGTCAAGTGAAGGCAATTAAAGGTCTCGAAGGTAAAGTAGATACTGTCGTTCTCGCTAATAAAGAAGGAGAAGAAGAACATATGGACCTCGACCATGTCGTTGTGAACTATGGAAATATATCTTCTCTCGGGCCGTTGAAAGACTGGGGTCTAGAAATGGATCGAAACAGTATAATTGTCGATCGTCACATGGCGACGAATGTTGAAGGTATTTTCGCAGCAGGCGATGTCGCTTCTTATGACGGAAAAGTAAAATTAATCGCTGTCGGATTCGGTGAAGCACCGATTGCGATCAGTCATATTAAAACGATGGTCGATCCGAAAGCACGCGTTCAACCGAAACATAGTACAAGTGTTTTTAAACAAGATGAATAAAATAAAGAATGCATAAAAGAGACGTATGAAATCCATTTGATTTCATACGTCTCTTTTTTTAGTTTAAGCAGCTTTTTCTGCTTTTAGTTGTTCATCAAGTTCTTTTAATTCAAGCATTTGTGTCACAGTAATGAATTCGTACCCTTCATCTTGTAAGTACTTCATGACAGCATCTAAGCCGTCCGCAGTCGGTTGGTGAATATCATGCATTAAAATAACCGCACGATCATGGACTTGTGCTTTCGTAATCGCTAATAATTTATCAGGATTACGGTGTTGCCAGTCTAAAGTATCGACTTCCCATAAGATAACAGGTAAACCACCGAGTTGTGCACGAACTTTATCGTTCACACCTCCATAGGGTGGACGGAATGTTTTCGGACCTTCACCTGTTGCTTGTTGGATTAATTCATTTGTATGCTGCACTTCATATTTCACTTTATCCGTTGCTAAATTAGGAAGCAGTGGGTGACTATAAGAGTGATTCCCGAGTTCATGCCCACGTTCTAATACTTCTTTTGCAAGATCTGGTGCCATTTCCACACGATTTCCAAGCATATAAAATGTTGCAGGTGCTTTATACTTGTCTAAAATATCGAGAACCATCGGTGTCACTTTTTTATCTGGACCGTCATCAAACGTCATCGCGACATATTTTTTAGAAGGATCGAGCTGTGTTGATTGATAGTCTTCTGTCAACATTTCATTTAAATCACGGAGACGAATGGAAACAGCATTTGCGCCTGCTTCATTAGACTTTGTAAAGTGGTCTTCATCGAAATAGAAAATGATATTATCGCCTGTAAATGCGAAGTTATCGAAATCTTTCCACGTCATCGCTTTCATCTTCTCATCAAAATCATCACGTAAATGATCTTGATACATTTCGTCATTTTGTAGAGCATTTGCTACAGTTTCTTGAAGAGTAACTAAGTGTTCATCGTTTTGAACGAAAAGTGATTCCATAGGGAATAAACCAGCATATTCGTCATTTTGTAGTGCACGGAATGCTTTTAACTGTTGCAATTCATAAGGAGTTTTTGTGCTTTCAATCTTTGTATCTTCAAGGAATACGAAAGCGACGTGACCGTCTGTCCCTTGGACAACTTCTACATCCATAGCAAATTGACCCTTTGCTTCTTTGTCTTGCAATCGCGTCTCGACTACGCGATCAACATATGCTTGCTTTTGTTCATTAATAAATTGTTGTGTCGTTTTGTTCACATCATCAAAAGGAGTTTCGATGTAAGTCACTTTAAACGGATAGCGATCGCTTTTAAATGTCTCAGTTTTCTTTTCAACAGTTAAACCGTCTAAGTCTTCCATCGTTTCTGTCGTTGTTTCGGTTTCCAATTGGCTGGCATCTACATTTTTTTCCGCAAATGGTCCCATTTCATTGGCGTACGCATAGTAGGTACCATACCCACCACCTGCTACGAGGATGAGAATGAGTGCGAGTAAGCCGAATAACTTACCCTTTGATTTTTTTCTTTGTGATCGATACATGTTGAACGTCTCCTTGCTTCTAAAGTTTAAATGATTTACAGCTATTTAGACGTCAGAACGACTAAAATAGTTTGCACAAAAAGAAAAAACTTTCCCTTGCGCAATCTTTACCCGACTATGGAAAAATAAAACAAACTAGCGCTTCAACCTTTTTTCATAATTCGAATTATGATACAATGTCCTTCATTAGTATAATCGAAAAGAGAAACTAATTAAACGAAAGTCATTATAAAAATAGAAAGTAGGTTGTATCGATGGATAAGCAATATCGCGTTTTGCTTTTTTATAAATACACACAAGTAGAAGACCCAGTAGCATTTGCTGAGGAGCATTTAGCATTTTGTAAAAAAATTGGTCTGAAAGGCCGCATTTTAGTAGGAAAAGAAGGTATTAACGGAACATGTTCAGGAACGATTGAGCAGACGGATGCTTATATGGAAGAACTTCGTAAAGATCCGCGTTTTGCAGATACTGTTTTCAAGATGGATTATGAAGATGGGCATGCATTTAAGAAAATGCACGTGCGTCCACGTGAACAAATCGTTAACTTAAGTTTAGAAGACGATATTAATCCAAATGAAATTACAGGTCGTTATCTTGAACCGACAGAATTTTATGCAAAAATGCAAGAAGAGAATACAGTTGTCATTGATGCGCGTAATGACTATGAATATGATGTTGGTCATTTCCGCGGAGCGGTACGTCCAGATATTCGTACATTCCGTGAATTGCCACAGTGGATTAAAGAGAACCGTGAAATCTTTGAAGGTAAACAAGTTCTCGCCTACTGTACAGGTGGTATTCGCTGTGAGAAATTTACTGGGTGGATGCTTCGTGAAGGCTTCGATAATGTGAACCATTTACATGGTGGCATTGTTACATACGGTAAAGACCCTGAAGTGCAAGGGCGATTATGGGATGGACAATGTTACGTCTTCGATGAGCGTCTCGTCGTACCAGTTAACCGTGTAAATCCTACAGTCGTAGGAAAAGACCATTTTGATGGTACACCATGTGAACGTTATGTTAACTGTGCGAATCCAGAGTGTAATGAGCAAATTTTATGTTCAGAAGAAAATGAACATCTTCATATGCGTGGTTGTACGGATGATTGTATGACACACCCTCGCAATCGCTATGTAGAAGAACATGAAATGACAGAAGAACAAGTAGCTGAGCGTTTGAAGCAATTAGAAGAGCATCGTGCGGTCGTTGCAAGTTAATGTTAAAACTGTTTGAGGAATGGAACTCAAACAGTTTTTTTTCGTCTAATTTGTGATAGAACGATTACTAAATTGTGAAAAGCTCATACCATTGATGAAATCAATGGTATAATAAACAAGATTGATTATTTGGAGGATTGCATGATGGAATGGAAAAATATATATCGTGGACTACTTATGGGAATTAGTGATTTAATTCCAGGTGTGAGTGGTGGGACGATCGCTTTTATTTTAGGAATCTATGATCGCTTTTTAGAATCTCTAAGCAAATTTTTTAGTAAAGAGTGGAAGCAACAGTTACCATTTCTCGTTCCTTTAGGGATCGGTATAGGAATTGCGCTTTTAGGATTCAGTCGCGTCATTGATTTTTTATTGACGAAATATGAAACGCCGACGATGTATTTCTTTTTAGGACTGATTATTGGAGTCATTCCTTTTATTGCAAAACAAGCGAAAGTGAAGACGGATTTCACTTTTGGCCATTTCATCGTATTAACGATTGTGGCAATTTTACTTGCTTTTACAGCATTTATCGTTCCGGATACGTCGGTCATTACGAAGCTGACAGTCGGAAAAGCTGTATTTTTATTTTTTGCTGGCTGGTTAGCGAGCATGGCTATGTTATTGCCTGGAATTAGCGGTTCTTTTATTTTATTATTGCTTGGAGCTTATCATACGGCAACGAATGCCTTATCGACATTCAATATTCCGATTATTATCGTGGTCGGCCTAGGTGTCGCTTTAGGATTTATTGTCAGCAGTAAAGCGATTACTTATATTTTACATCACCATCGTGTCCTAACATTTTCTGTTATTTTAGGATTGATTGTCGGATCTGTTTTTGTTATTTATCCAGGACTCCCTGAAAGTGGGACCCCTCTTGTCATGAGTATTGTGGCATTTGTGACAGGTTTGATTGTCGCGAATATATTCAATGAAGTAGGAGAAATGGAAGAACAGAAGGAGGCGCTATAATTTGAGCTTTATTTTCAGAAAGAAACAAGAAAATGATATAAGAACGACAGATGAATTAATTCAAAATGAACTCCGAAATGTGTGGATTCGTCTACCGGACCCAACTTTACAGAAACAATTACAACTCGCTCGTTTAACAGAGCGAGATTTAGCAGTGTTGCAACTTTTGAAGCCTTATTCAGATGAACTATTGCAAGTGACGGCAGAAGCTTTTTACAGTGGCTTAGAAAAGATTCCTGAGTTGAGCGCGCTCATCCAAGAACATAGCACTGTTGAACGATTAAAAGGTACACTTCATGCCCATTTAGGTGAAATATTTAAAGGGAAAATTGATGAAGCCTATTTTCAACAACGTATTCGAATTGCGAAAGCTCATGTCCATATTCAATTAGAAACGAAATGGTACATCGGCTCATTTTCTAGTTTATTCGAAGAATTCGTCAATTTTGTCCATCAATTAGAAATGCCAGCGCGAGTAAAGACAGATGTCATTATTGCGTTCAATAAAGTGTTAAATTTTGAACAGCAATTGGTGACGGAAGCGTATGATGAAGAAATTTTAAAATTACGCGAAAAAGATTTAGAAGAAAAAGAAATGATTAAACAGACAGTTCTTGGTACAGTTGAAGAATTGGCAGCGATCAGTCAAGAAACGAGTTCAGCCATTGAGCAATTAGCGCATCAAGCGACAACGATTAAAAGCTTTACAGAGAAAAACTTCGAACTCGTTGTAGAGACGGAAGAAAGCTCAGTAAGCGGTAATCAATTAATGACGCAACAAACGCAAGAAATGAATGCGACGACGAATCAAATGGATGAATTAACGAAGAAGATGGATGAATTGAGAGAAGCTTCAGATCAAATTCGCTCAATCGTTAGTCTTGTCACTTCGATTGCAGATCAAACGAATTTATTAGCATTGAATGCGGCAATTGAAGCAGCGCGCGCAGGCGACCACGGTGCGGGTTTTGCGGTTGTTGCGAGCGAAGTGCGTAATTTATCAGAAGAAACGAAAAAAGCAATCGGAAATGTTACTGGCCTTATTCAAGATATGGACAGTCGTACCGAAGAGATGAAGCGTTCCATCGATGCGATGTATCGCTTGATTCATACAAGTGCGAACAATTCGATGCAAGTATCGGGAGTCTTCGGTGAAATTGTTCATTCGATGACAGGGATTAAACAGCAAAGTGAACAGTCCAATGAAGAAATTGCGACAATCTCAAATATTTTAAATGAATTGACGAGTGCTGTTAATATGTTGGCTAAATCATCAGACAGTTTAATTCAATCCGTGGAACATATGTAAAAAGTATGAAAAAACGCAAAACGATGGCGGTCGTTTTGCGTTTTTATATTATTTGCGTTCTTCTTTAAACGCGTCTTCTACTGTTAAATGCATCGCTTTTGCAACACCTTCACCGTAAGCAGGATCTGCATGGTGACAGTTACGGATGTGGCGATATTTAATGAAGTCTGGGGCATCGCCCATATTGCGAGCGGTATTGCCGAAGAGCGCCTCTTTTTGTTCATCGTTCATTAAATTAAATAATTTACCAGGTTGTGTGTAATAATCATCATCATCTTCACGGAAATCGTAAATGTCCGCATCGCCATCTAAGCGAAGTGCTGGGTCCTTGTAAGATGGTTGATCTTGCCATTCACCATAACTATTCGGCTGATATGTTTTCGTTGCACCTAAGTTGCCATCTGTTCGCATCGCACCATCGCGGTGATAGCTATGGAATGGACATTGTGGTGCGTTGACAGGAATTTGGTGATGGTTCACACCGAGACGATATCGTTGCGCATCACCATAAGAGAAGAGACGAGCTTGTAACATTTTGTCTGGAGAGAAGCTAATTCCCGGTACAACTGCTGCTGGAGTGAATGCTGCTTGCTCTACTTCAGCGAAGTTATTTGCTGGATTTCGGTTTAATTCGAATTCGCCAACTTCGATTAATGGGAAATCTCCTTTATACCACACCTTTGTTAAATCGAATGGATTGTAAGGATGATTGCGTGCTTGTTCTTCTGTCATCACTTGAATGTACATTTTCCATTTTGGGAAATTACCTTCTTCAATTGAGTCGTATAAGTCACGGATATGCGTTTCGCGGTCATGACCTACTTTTTCAGCTGCTTCTGCGTCTGATAAGTTTTCGATACCTTGTTGTGTATGGAAGTGGAATTTCACCCAGTGACGTACACCTTGTGCATTGATAAAACTATACGTATGACTACCGAAACCGTGCATATGACGGAATGACTTCGGAATACCACGATCACTCATCGTAATCGTAATTTGGTGGAGTGCTTCTGGTAGGCTCGTCCAAAAATCCCAGTTATTCGTCGCGCTACGTAAACCTGTACGTGGATCACGTTTAATCGCGTGGTTTAAGTCAGGGAAATGCATTGCATCACGGAAGAAGAATACTGGTGTATTATTCCCGACTAAATCCCAATTTCCTTCTTCTGTATAAAATTTCATTGCAAATCCGCGAATGTCACGTTCAGCATCTGCGGCACCACGTTCACCAGCTACTGTAGAAAAACGAGCGAACATCGGTGTTTCTTTCCCGATTTCAGAGAAGATAGACGCTTTCGTATATTCCGTAATATCATTTGTTACACGGAATGTACCGTATGCACCGCCACCTTTAGCATGCATACGACGCTCAGGAATCACTTCACGATGGAAATGAGCTAATTTTTCAATTAACCACACATCTTGTAAAAGTACAGGTCCACGCGGGCCTGCTGTCATTGAATTTTCGTTATCAACTACTGGAGCTCCTGCTGCTGTTGTTAATTGTTGTTGAGAATTTCTTTCTTTATTTCTCATTTAAAATACCTCCCAATATGATTTGGTTCACACCATTCGATTACATCATAACAACTTCTTTTTCATTTCACAAGTGTTTTGTTTAGAATCATTATAAAAAGATATAAATTCTAATATAAGGAATGAGAAAGTTTTATAAATAATGTAGTCTCTACGTTCTAAATACCTTTACGTAAAGAAGATTAAACTTCAAATATAAGGGTAAAGTATGGCAGACTATTGAACTGTGTCTGAATTATTACAAGAATGCATATGAAAGGGCTTTCGTTCGTTAGTTTGTAACAATATGGCAACAGTTTGTTCACGAAAGAAAAACAATAATCTTATACAATAGGAGTATGGTGAACAGCAACATCGAAATCGGAAAAATTTTAAAATCACCGAGAGGAGTGTTTTACAATGATGGAAGAAGTGATGTTAGCAAGGTTACAATTTGCGTCGACGACACTATTCCACTTCATCTTCGTTCCGCTATCAATCGGACTCGCATTTATTATTGCGATCATGCAAACGATGTATGTTGTGAAAAAGAAAGACATTTATTTAAAGATGACGAAGTTCTGGATGATATTCTTCCTAATTAACTTCGCAGTCGGAGTTGTTACAGGGATTATTCAAGAATTCCAATTCGGGATGAACTGGTCCGAATATTCACGTTTCGTAGGGGACATCTTTGGAGCGCCTTTAGCAATTGAAGCGTTACTTGCGTTCTTCTTAGAGTCAACATTTATCGGAATTTGGATTTTCGGTTGGAACAAAGTATCAAAACGCGTTCATTTATTCTCCATTTGGATGGTTTCAATCGGTACAGCTCTTTCAGCATTTTGGATTTTAGCAGCGAACTCGTTTATGCAAAACCCAGTCGGTTACGTATTGCAAAATGGCCGGGCAGAGATGAATGATATTGCAGCTGTATTATTGAATGAAAAGTTATGGGTTGCATTCCCGCATACGATTTTTGCAAGTTTCGCGACAGGTGCATTCTTCATTGCAGGTGTCAGTGCATGGTATATGATGAAAGGTCGTCACCAAGAGCTCGCACGTCACTCAATGAATGTTTCATTAGTCATCGGAATGATCGCAGCACTTGCGATTGCTTTTACAGGTCACTCACAAGCGCAATATTTAATGCATGCACAGCCGATGAAAATGGCAGCGGCAGAAGGACTCTGGGAAGATAGTGGAGACCCAGCAGCGTGGACATTGTACGCAAGTATCGATACTGAAAATAAAGAAAGTACGAATCGTATCGATATTCCATACTTACTTAGCTATTTAGCGTACAATAAATTTACAGGTAAAGTAGAAGGAATGAACACATTACAGGATAAAATGGTTCAACAGCACGGGGAAGGCAATTACATTCCACCTGTTAAAACTGTTTTCTGGAGTTTCCGTATTATGGCGGGAACAGGCGGTGTGTTAATTTTAGTGGCAGCATTAGGATTATGGTATAACTTCCGTGAAACATTAGCACAGAAAACATGGTTCTTAAAACTGCTCGTCTTGTCAATCTTTATCCCTTACATTTCAAACTCATTCGGTTGGATCATGTCTGAAATTGGACGTCAACCATGGGTTGTCAATGGTTTAATGGAAACAGCAACAGCCGTATCACCGAACGTTTCGGCAGGGCAGATTTTATTCTCTCTCATCGCGTTCTCAACAATTTACACAATTTTAGGAATTGTGATGGTCGTCTTATTCGTGAAAGTGATTAAACGTGGACCAGAGAAGCCGAAAGAAGTAGACGTTTCAGCGACAGATCCATTTGAGACAGGAGGCGCGGAACATGGCATTAAGTGAGTTATGGTTCATATTAGTAGGTGTTTTGTTTATCGGGTTCTTCTTTTTAGAAGGATTTGACTTTGGTGTTGGTATGAGTACTCGATTTTTAGCGAAAGATGAAACGGAACGACGCGTATTAATTCGTACGATCGGTCCTGTATGGGATGCGAACGAAGTATGGTTAATTACAGCAGGGGGAGCGATGTTTGCTGCATTCCCTCATTGGTATGCATCGGTCTTTAGTGGGTACTATATGGCATTTGTGCTTTTATTACTCGCACTCATTGTCCGTGGTGTATCGTTTGAGTTCCGTGAAAAAGGGGACACACAAAAATGGCGTTACACATGGGACTGGGCTCTATTTACAGGCAGTATTTTACCACCGTTTCTATTCGGAGTATTCTTTACAAGTTTAGTTCAAGGATTACCGCTCGGTGAAGGGATGCATGTTAATGCGAACTTCTTCGGGGATATCGTGAACGTGACGTCTGTCATTGGCGGAATTTTATTCGTCTTGCTTTCGTACTTGCATGGGTTATTCTTTATCGGCTTGAAAACAGAAGACGATATTCGTGCACGTGCATTCGGGCAAGCGAAAAAAATCTTCATCGCAACACTCGTCGTTTTAATTGCCTATGCAGCGATGTTCTTAACATCAGACAGTGGGATTATGGCGGGTGGTAACGCACCATTCACGTACGTTATCATTGCAGCAATTGTCACATTATTGCTTGCCTTCCCATTCATGATGAAACAACGTGAAGGCTGGGCGTTCATTATGACAGGTTTAACATTTATTTTAATAACAGCGAGTTATTTTGTCGGATTATACCCGAACGTGCTCGTTAGCTCTATTGATCCGATTTACAATTTAAGTATTCATGATGCAGCTTCAGGAGATTATTCATTGAAGTTAATGACATATGTTGCGGCAACGATGGTTCCGATCGTGCTTGCTTATACAGCGTGGACGTACTATATTTTCCGTCAACGCATCACTCGTAAAAAAGTGGAACAGGCGGAACATTAATGGACAAACACTTGCTTCAATATGAAGGAAGTAAAAAAATAATGGCGATCGTTGGGCTACTCACTGTAGCCCAAGCGGTCGCAATTATTACCCAAGCAATATATTTGGCAAAAGCGATTACACAAATGTTCCACGGTGAACCATTCAGCGTTTACATGGAGTCATTTGTGCTATTTTTCGTTGCACATCTTTTTCGCCAACTGTTGCAATGGGCAAAAGAGCGGATTTCATATCGTTTCGCAATTCGCGTGAGCGAGTATGAACGTGGTCGACTGATTGAAAAAACATTTGAAATTGGTCCGGACATTATCGGAACACACGGCTCAGGAAATCTCATTACGCTCGCATTGGAAGGAATTCCAAAATATCGGAAATATGTGGAGCTATTCATTCCACGTTTTTTATCGATGGCACTTATTCCAATGATTTTAGTCGTTTTTATATTAACTCAAGATGTTTTAAGTGGCGTCACATTAATTATCGTCATGCCGATTTTAATTGTCTTTTTAATTTTAATCGGACTCGTATCTCAGAAAAAAGTGGATGAACAAATGGACTCGTATCGTTTATTATCTCGCCATTTTGTCGATTCATTGCGTGGACTTGTTACATTGAAGTTTCTTGGACGAAGTCGCTCCCATGAAAGAGCGATTGAAACCGTTAGTAATAAATATCGAATTGCGACAAATCGAGCATTAAAGTATGCTTTCATGTCTTCATTCGCACTCGATTTCTTCTCGAGTTTATCTGTCGCCTTAATTGCAGTAGAACTAGGGATGAAATTAATTAACGGAACGATTCTATTAGAGCCTGCTTTGCTCGTCCTCATTTTAGCTCCAGACTATTTTTTGCCTGTCCGTGAACTCGGAAACGATTTCCATGCGACGACGGATGGAAAAGATGCGGGAGAAGAAATTCGGAAAGTACTCGCGATGAAAGCGCCAGAAAAAAGTACCGAACCGATGCGCATTGAGGAAGAAGGTACATTTGCATTTCGAGGGGTCTCGAAATATGGAGATGAAGGACAACTGTTATTGAACGACCTCCACTTTACCGTCGGACATCAAGATAAAATAGGGATTGTCGGCCTTTCAGGTTCTGGAAAATCGACATTGATCCGATTACTTGCAGGGTTTACGACATTCGAAGAAGGTCAAGTTCAAATAAATAATCAATCTTTTTCAACATTGAATAATGCGGAGTGGCACGAACGACTCGCTTACATTCCGCAACATCCGACAATATTTAGTACTTCTGTTTTAAATAATTTACGATTTTATGAACCAGATGCACCGTTTGAACAAGTTGTACAAGCTGCAAAAACAGTTGGTTTATATGAATTGATTCAAAGTTTCCCAAATCAATTTGAAGAGAAAATCGGTCAAGGGGGACGCGCGTTAAGTGGAGGAGAAGAACAAAGAATCGCATTGGCCCGTACCCTTTTACGCCAAAGTGATATCATGTTGTTCGACGAACCGACCGCGCATTTAGATATTGAGACGGAACACGATATTAAAGAAATCATCGTTCCCTTACTCGAAAATCATCTCGTCTTTTTTGCAACGCATCGCATGCACTGGATGAAAAATATGGATCGCATTCTCGTATTAGACCATGGAGAACTCGTTCAATTTGGCACGTATGAACAATTGTCACAAACAGAAGGTAAGTTTCGCGAGATGCTCCTAGCATCTCAGAAAGGAGGAGCGGCATGAATTATACACAACAGTACATTTTACCGTACGTTCGAAAGTATAAGGCAGCGATGGGTTGGACGGTCTTTTTCGGTTTTCTCGCCTTGTTGTCAGCCGCTCTTTTAACCTTTACTTCGGGATATTTAATTTCGAGAACGAGCGAACGTCCAGAGACAATTTTACTCGTTTATATTCCAATCGTCATGGTGCGAACATTCGGGATTTCACGTTCTGTCTTTCGTTACGTCGAACGACTACTCGGCCATAACGCGGTGTTGAAAATACTTGCCGATATGCGTGTGAAACTGTATCGCGCTTTAGAATCGCAAGCGCTATTCATTCGAGAACGTTTCAAGACCGGCGATTTACTTGGAACATTAGCGGACGATATTGAGCATTTACAAGATGTGTACATTCGAACGATTTTCCCTACATTAATTGGATTGATGATGCTCGTCTTTGCAATCGGTTCTTTATTAACGGTTGATCCATTATTTGCGTTCTTTATGCTTGTTGCGATGAGTGTTGTCGCATTCGTTTATCCACTTATCTCGCTTTACTTATTTAAAAAACATCAAACGCGTGCGAAAACATTGCATGGGCAATTGTATGACACATTGACAGATGCTTTGTTTGGAATTTCTGATTGGATCATTAGCGGTCGTAAAAAGCAATTTGTTGATGGATTTTTAACAGATGCAGCAAGTAGTGTAGATGCGGAGCGAAAATTAGATGAATGGAATCAGACGCGCACGATGCAATTGCAAATATTCACAGGTGTACTCGTCATCATTGTCGGTTTTTGGGCAGGAAACGCAGCGGCCGATGGGTTAATCGCACCGACCTATATCGCGGCATTTACATTAGCGATCATGCCGATTATGGAAGCAATCATTCCAATATCTCACGCTGTTGAACGCATTCCCGTGTATGAACAGTCTTTACAACGAATTGAAAAGATTGAAGAAACGATGAATGAACCGATACCGGCTCAAATCGATATCGCAGCGATTAAACAACCTGTCATTTCGTTTGAAAACGTGACATTTCGCTATCCTGGGAGTGAAGGTCCTGCGGTAGAACAGATTGATTTAACGATTCGTCATGGTGAAAAAGTGGCGATTTTAGGGAAGAGTGGAGCAGGAAAGTCGACTTTATTACAGCTCTTACTCGGCCAGTTCATTCCGACTGAAGGGCATGTTCGTATCGATCAATACGAAGCGCATCAATTCGGAGACGATATTTTTGAAGTGGCGAGCGTCTTGAATCAAAAACCGTATTTGTTTGCGACGTCAGTGCTAAATAATATTCGTCTCGGGCGAGCGGATGCGACCGAGGAAGAGATTGAACACGTCGTCGAACATGTCGGATTGCGCGCTTATTTAGCGACATTAGAAAATGGCTTGCATACGCAAATGGAAGAGAGTGGCCAACGTTTTTCAGGAGGAGAACGTCAACGTATCGCATTATCGCGAATTTTGTTGAAAAATGACCCGATCGTCGTACTCGACGAACCGACTGTCGGACTCGACCCTGAAACGGAACGCGACCTCGTTCATACGATGTTGGAAAACTTACAGCAACAAACGGTCATTTACATTACCCACCATTTAACTGCAATCGAACAGATGGATACGATTATTTTTATGGACGAAGGAAAAATCGATATGATTGGTAGTCATGAGCAATTGTATGAAACGAACGCTCGCTACCGTCGTCTTTATGAATTAGATCGTGCTTTATAAATAAGAAGACTTACTCTCAAATGTAGAGTGAGTCTTTTTTGTTATAAAACATTTTGATTTCTCACTCATTGTATAGTAACGTACCATTGATAACAGTTTTCTATGTCCATAAAATATTCACAAAAACTTCATCAATGAGTGATAAAAAGGTGGGAAGGGGAAGTGAGTTATGAAGAAAATTTTAGTCTATATTATATTTTTTATTATCCTATTTTATGAAGATTCTGTTTCAGCTAAGGAAACACTACTTCAAACAATTATTGACGCTACTTCGCCTTATGATACGATTACACTACAAGAAGGGACATATTATGGGCCTGCTGTAATCACCCATCCTTTAACGATTGAAGGAGAAGGAGATGTTATCATTCAAGGTAATTTCGAAGGGAATGTGCTGACGATTGAGTCGGATCGAGTGCAGATTAAAAATGTTACGATTCGGCAATCTGGTCAGCAATTAGAAGATGCTGGAATATTAATTCAACAAGCAAACGAAGTATTGATTGACCGCGTTCGATTGGAAGATGTGCAACGTGGTATTTTTATTCGAGGTGGTTTTGGTCATACGTTAAGTCATAATAAAATGATGAGTTTTCCCGTTCATTATTCAAAGCGTGGGAATGGTATTCATTTATTAAATACGAAGCAAGCGATCGTGATAAATAATAATATCAATGCTGTACAAGATGGTATTTATGTCGACGAAGCATTTGATACGAAAATCGAACATAATGTAGTGAAACATTCTCGCTACGGTATTCATTTCATGTTTTCATCAAATGCAGAAGCACATCACAATACGCTCACTGAAAATGTCAATGGTGTGATGGCGATGAATTCCAATCATATTCAGTTAATAAATAATGAGCTGACACATCAATTAACGTACCGTGGTTATGGTATTTTAATTTATGATATGGAATCGATGCGTATTGAACATAATACGATTTCGAACAATCATAATGGAATCGATATTCAAAGCTCGCGTGATATTGAGGTCGTCGATAATACGATTGCAGGAAATTACGTCGGTCTCAGTTCGAAAGGAAAAAACGAATCGATTCAAATTACTGAAAATGACTGGCTTGCCAATATCGTTCAGACGAAATTGAGTGGAGAAGCGGTTCAGTTAGAACGCAATTATTGGGACGATTATAAAGGATTTGATCTGACAGGAAATGGGGTCGGACAATTACCCTATGAAACAAATTCAACGACAACCGATTGGATGGTAAAACATCCGCATTTGCAATTTTACTTTGAAAGTCCCGCATTTAATTTATGGAATACAGTGGAGCGTATGTTTAATCGCGGAAAAGTAGTGACAGATGAACAACCGCTCGTTAGAAGAAAGGGAGAGCAATGATGAAAAAATGTGTAGGCTTACTTTTTTTTAGTTTGTTATTCGTATTAGGAGCGTGTTCCGGAGAAGTATCGACAGAGCCTGTTGATATTAATCCGGATATCGATGTATGTGATATTTGTAATATGAGCATCACAGCAATACCATTCGCGACAGAAGCAATTATGCCAGACGGTACGGTTGAAAAATTCGATGATATTGGCTGTATGGTAGACTTCTTAAACGAAACAGAAGAAGAGCCGCTCCAAATGTATGTGAAAGATAATGAAAAAGACGAGTGGATTGCAGCCGAAGATGCTTTATACATTTTAAATGAAGACTATTGGACACCGATGATGTACGGGGTTGTCTCATTTGAAGAAGAAGCGCAATTGCTCGCTTACATGGAAAAGAATGGGGATGGAGAACGTCTCACATTCGATGAAGTGATCACGCATTTTACAGAAGCGCATAGTGGAGGTCATAATCATTGAGCGCAAGTTGGATGATCGCTCGTTATGAAATGAAACGGGCGTTTCGCAGTCGTTGGCTCCTCCTTTTATTTCTATTATTCGTCTCTCTCGCATTCATTTCAATTTTTATGACGAATGCGACGAGCACGGCACAATATGATGGATTTACAAGACAGATGGCTTCTTTATTAAACGTTTCTTTATTTATTTTGCCACTCATGACAATTTTAATTGGGAGTATGCTCGTAGCGGGAGAGAAGGAAGACGGACAGTTACTTCTTTATCGCACGTATCCGATTTCGCCGACAGCGCTCGTCATTGGCAAATGGCTCGGACTATTTTTGCCACTTGCGGTCATGTTGACGCTCGGGTACGGGATCGCTTTGGTCGTCTTGTCATTTTTAATGCCCGTGCGGCTAGGGTTAGCCGTCGCCTTTTATTTAATCGCACTATTGTTAATCACTTTATTTTTATCGTTCAGTTTATGGGTCGGTTATCGGATGAAAAGTCGATTGCATGCAATCGGTGTCAGTTTATTCAGCTGGGCATTTTTCGTTTTATTTTATGAATTTCTCATTATCGCTCTTACTTTTTTACTGCCGTCGACTCAAATTGTGATGGTATTAACAGTTTCTGTCTTTTTTAATCCTGTTGAAATTGTAAGAGTTGGTTCTATTTTAGCGTTAGAAAGTGGTACGTTTTTTGGTCCATCGATGTATGATTTTACAATTTGGGCAACATCTCTATTTGGCATCATAGCATTTGTCATCGCAAGTCTAGCATGGATTCTTGTGCCATTACTCGATTCGATTCGTCTCGTGAAGAAAGGAAATCATTTATGATTACGATTGAACAAGTTTCCAAAACGTATGGAAAAAAAGAAGCGTTATCTCCATTATCGTTAACGATTTCAGCAGGAGAGTGTGTCGCATTATGTGGAGGTAATGGTGCGGGGAAAAGTACGTTATTAAAAGCATTGACGACGATTCATACGCCGACAACAGGAACGATTCATTTAAATGGTTATGCAGTAGAAGAAGCAGCATACAAACGACAGTTTACGTACATGCCAGATGATTTAATCTTTCCGGCAGAACTGACGGCAGAAGAAAATATAACGATGATGGCAAATATGCAAGGAGCTCCGGTATCGCGTGTAGAGGAAGTGCTCGATATCGTCGGTTTACAAGAAGTGAAAGCTCAAAAAGTGAAAACATTTTCGAAAGGGATGCATCAGCGTCTCGCTTTTGCTCAAAGTTTATTAAGTGACGCTCCTATTTTAATTTTAGATGAGCCGACGAACGGATTAGATCCGTATTGGGTAGCCGAAATGCAAAAAGTGATTATGGAAGAGCATGCGAAAGGCCGAACGATTTTATTTACGACGCATTTACTTCCAATCGTTGAAAAAATGGCCGACCGCCTCGTCTTTTTACGAGAAGGACAGCTATTTATCGATAAGTCGGTCGCTCCTTTACTTGAACGGTATTCTTCATTAGATGATTATTTATTTGAACAGTATAAAAAAGAGAGAAGTTGACAAAGTTTGTCATCTTCTCTCTTTTTGTATCGATTAATGGTTTTTATGTTCGTCTTCATCTTCCATGTCATGGTCACCGTGGTCCATATCGTGGTCTCCGTGATCGCCATGGTCATGTCCGCCACCCATTTCTTTTTTCTTAGCAGCACGAGCGAAAGCAACTTCTTTAATTTCATCGACGGATGATTTTTTAGCGTCTGTTGCTGATTCTAAAAATTTATTGAAACCTTCTTCGTTATTGAAAAATGCGTTACCGTATTTCATCGGTGTTGCGATATCCGCATGTGCGATATGTGCATCTTCTAAAGCAACCCATTCTTTCGTATCGAAATCACGCACGAGACGTTCTGTTAACTTTACATCTTCGTTATCGTTTTCAAAATTCACAAGACAACCTGCATCGTCAAAGAATAATACTTCTCCGTCTGCTGTTGTCGCTTGAGCTGAGAATTCACCCATCTCTTCATTTTCCATATATACTTTCATATTACAATAAGCACATTCTGTATGTTCATCTGGTTCAGCGTGAACATGATTAGCATGTTCTTTTGCTTGTTCTCCATTTTCAACTTCAGTTTGTGCATCTTCTTTCGGCTTTTCTTCCCCTTCATTTGAACACGCTGCTAAAGCAAACATGGCAACGAGTAAAAATAACCATTTTTTCATTGTATATTGCCTCCCTTTTGTTTTCGAAACTATCGCTAAGTATAGAGAGAGGTTGTGAACATTATGTGATATTTTTCAAGAAAGTGAAAAAAGATTAAAAAGTGAGTGAGTATAGTTTTTTCGTCGTTTGTGTCAACTTTTTCTTTAATACACCCTCGGGTATATGAAGTGATTCGCTCATTTTCTTCACAGTTGAGTGTAAAAAAGTACCATCATTATCTCGTTGTGCGAACGGTCCTTCTAAAGGATATGGAGCATCTGATTCAATCATCATTTGCTCAAGGGGTACTTTCTTTACTAAATGTTGTGTGCGTTCTTTATACATAATGTCAGGTGTGATGGAAATGTAATATCCATTTTGCAAAAGTCGTTCTGTTGCGTTATTTGGACCTTTATACCAATGGAAATGGGCTTTTACGATGGAATGTTTTTCGAGTAGATCGAGAGCGTGTGGCACATCATCGTGTACGATATGTAAGTTAAGTGGTAAATCGTAGCGTTTTGCAAGGATGATCCATTGTTCAAACCATTCCATGTAAGGTTCGATCGGGAGAAGAGGGTTTTCGAGACGTGTGTAATAAGGTAAGCCGACTTCTCCAATCGCTTGAAAATGGGTGATGTTTTGCTCGCTCCATTGTAAAAAGTCGGCACATTCATTCAGTGTCGGAAGCAGTTGTTCAGGGTGCCAACCGACTGCTGGAATAATTTGAGTGTGTTGTTTTGAAAGATTTAACGTTCGACGTGCACTTTCCCAATCTGTTGAAACAGCGATGAAATGGGAAGTGAGCTGCTGTTGCAGTAATTGTTTCACCATATTAGTAGATAATTGATCAAAATGGATATGACTATCAATCAATCACTTCACCTCCGGGATGTAAGAAAGGTATTCCGATATAGTATCCAATCGTTAAATAAATAATCGTTGAAACCGAAGCTCCAATTAAAACGTAAAGGAGATAGGTTTTCGTTTTCATCCCACCCATTCCTGAAATGTAACAAATGATGTGACGCATACCAGGGATGAAGAAACCGAAAAGGACGGTGATGGGACCGTGTTTTTTAATCCAACCTTCCGTCGTTCGAATCGATTGATCTTTAATGCCAATCCAACGCCCGCCTTTTCTTAAAAGTGGTTTCCCAATCCATTTCCCGATATAAAAGGTGAGCAACGTTCCGATGAAAACACCGAGAATTGTAATCGGTAAGGCGATGGAGTAGTGGAGTGTACCATTTGATGTGAAGAAGCCGACAGAGGTGACGACGACTTCATCAGGCATCGGCAGCCCAAAAATGCCGAGGGCTAAAAAAGTGAAAACTGCGAAATAACCGAAGTGTAATATGAATAGTTCTAAATTTTCCAAGATGCATTCCTCATTTAGTTAAAGCCATTGTCCTACTTTTTCACCGACATGTACTGCACTTCCGACATCAACGGTCGATTCGAATGATGGTTGATGTGAAAGGAATAAGACGACGGTTGAACCGAAGGAGAAGTGGCCAAAATCTTTTCCTTTTTCTACATGTTCATTTGCACAATAAAGCTGTACACTATTGACATTCAAAGCGCCAACCTTCACAATTGCTATATTCCCATAGTTTGTATCCAACTCAGTAATAAGACGATAGTTGGTATGGAAAGGTTCTTCTCCGTAAGTAAGACCTAATTGGTTGACAGGATAAGAAGTAGAGCCTAATGCATAACGATTTCTAATCGTACCATCAATAGGATGATGAAAATGGTGATAGTGTTGAGGCGATAAATAAAAAATATAATAGTATCCATTTTCATAAGAAGATGCGATTTTTTTTGAACCGAATACCTCATCGATCGAATATGTTTTTCCTTTAATCGTAAATTGCGTACCTTCATGTAAAGGACCCGCAGCAGTTAAATCGGCATCGACAGGGGAAACAATTGCATTGGAATGTTGATCGATTGGCCGTAAATTCATATCGATTGAACGTGTAAAGAATTCATTTAATGTCTCATATGATGCAACCGGTCGTACCATTTCGGCGTCTGTAATACTGTATATTTTTTGGAAAGGACGAATGAGCGGTTTGCTGAGGGGTGAGGATGTGAATCCTTGCAAAAAATGAGATATCTTTTCGTTACCTGTTAGTCGAACAAATGATTGAAATAATTTTTGTTTCATAAATATCATCTCCATTAAGAAAGGGGGGAATCGTATGTTTTCGATCCGTCACCATTATTATTGTAAATTAAAAGAACAACTTGCAAATATTTTAACATTAATTAATTTGAGTTTCGGTATTTTATCTCTTATTTTCTTATTTAAGGGACATCCATCAATTGCAGTCATTTTTATTATTATTGCAGCGATGTGTGACCGTTTTGACGGGGCAGCTGCAAGACGCTTTCATACAGAGTCCGATTTTGGGAAAGAGCTTGACTCTTTAAGTGATCTTATTTCTTTTGGTGTAGCACCTGCCTTTTTAATTTACCAATCAGTATTAGGCGATACATTATGGCTTGGCATTGGAATGGTTATCTTCTATATTTTAGCAGGAGCAATCCGTCTTGCACGTTACAATGTGCAAACATTTGATGGTGCTTTTTATGGCTTACCGATTACAGTCGCAGGTGTGTTCGTTGCGACAAGCTATTTCATTATACCTTATATGCCCGTACAATTTTATATTATTTTATTGCTTGTGATGGGGCTTGCGATGATTAGTTCATTCCGCATTGCAAAAATGTAAGCTTTGCACAAAGGAGCGTACATTGCGTATACTGAAAGGAGACGTTTGGGCGTCTTCTTTTTTGTTGTGGAAGGAGTTTTTAAAGATGAGTGAAAGAGCCCAACAAGTGTTGCAAGAAGTATTTGGTTTCGCCACTTTTCGAGAAGGACAACGTAAAGTGATTGAAGCGATTTTAGAAGGAGCGTCACATATTTGTGTCATGCCTACAGGAGGCGGGAAATCTCTCTGTTATCAAGTACCTGCTCTCGTATTAGAGGGAACGACGCTCGTTATCTCCCCTTTAATTTCATTGATGAAAGATCAAGTGGACGCGCTCCATCAATTAGATGTGAAAGCAGCATACATAAATAGCACACTGGCTGATGAAGAATATCGAGATATTTTATATTTAGCGGAGCGTGGAGAGTACGATTTATTGTATATTGCGCCAGAACGATTGCAGTCAACATCTTTTTTACGCGTGTTAGAACGCATGACGATATCCTTCATAGCGATTGATGAAGCGCATTGTATATCGGAATGGGGTCACGATTTCCGTCCGAGTTATCGCAATATCCATACGATTTTCAATCATTTTGAAACGCGACCACCTGTGCTTGCGTTAACGGCTACTGCGACACCTGAAGTGCGAGCGGATATTAGTCGTGCGCTCGACGTGCCTGAAGATCAATTGACATTGACAGGGTTTGCGCGAGACAATTTAACATTCGGTGTCGTCAAAGGAGTAGCGCGCGATACGTATGTGAAAAGTTACGTTCAAAAAAACGTAACGGAAGCAGGCATTATTTATACGGCGACTCGAAAAGCAGCGGACGCTTTAACCGCGATGTTAGAACGTGCGCACATCGATGTAGCGAAATATCACGGGGGTATGACGGATGAAGCGCGTGAGCGAGCACAAGAGCAATTTTTAAATGATGAAGTATCAGTGATGGTCGCAACGAATGCATTCGGTATGGGAATTGATAAATCGAATATTCGCTACGTCATTCATTATCAAATGCCAGCAAGTATGGAAAGTTACTATCAAGAAGCGGGTCGTGCAGGGCGCGACGGTCTTCCGAGCGAATGTTTATTATTATTTTCTTCTCAAGATGTCATGACGCAACGATTCATTATCGAACAAGGTACTGATACTGAACGAATGCCGATGGAGCTTGAGAAATTACAACAAATGATTGACTACTGTCATACGGAGCAATGTTTCCAGTCGTATATTTTAACGTACTTCGGAGAGAAAGAAGCCGACTTGTGTGGACGTTGTTACAATTGTACGGATACGCGTGAACGGATTGATGTCACGGTAGAAGCTCAAAAAGTATTGAGTTGTATTGTACGGATGGGGCAACGTTTCGGAAAGACGCTCGTCGCGCAAGTATTAACCGGTTCACGCAATCGAAAAGTGCTCGAATTTCAATTTGAAAAACTGTCGACATACGGTTTATTAAAAGGTCATTCGATTAAAGAAGTGACGGCTTTCATTGAATTTTTAATTGCGGAAGGTTGTATCGGCGTTGAAAACGGTCAATTTCCCATTTTATACGTGACGGAAATAGGACGGACTGTGCTGACAGGCGAACAACAAATTTTGAAAAAAGAGACGAAACGTGTCGAACAAATTGTCGAAACAGATGAATTGTTTGAACAGTTACGCGTATTGCGCCGTGCTATTGCAGATCGTGAAGAGGTACCTCCATTTGTTGTTTTTTCAGACAAAACATTAAAAGAAATGGTCCATTTACGCCCGAAAACGGAGGATGAATTACTTCAAGTAAGTGGGGTCGGGCAAGTGAAACTTGAAAAATACGGTGCAGAATTTTTACAATGCATTTGTCACTATATCGAAGAAGAGAAAAAGGAGAGAGTTCGTTGACGAGTTGGTGGAAGAGGATGAAGAAAAAGTGGGATGATTCTGTCGATCGACGTATTCGTGAACGAGATGAAGCGGAACTGCGCATCATTGAAAAGTACGCTTCTTATGAAACGAGCGCTTTGTTGCGCATGCATGACGCTTCGACCGATAAAAAAGAACGCGAAGAAATTGTATTTGCCGTTCAAGTACGGAGAGAACTTGGCGGTATGTAAATAAAAAACACCCGAAAATGGAGTCGTACACTCCTATTTCGGGTGTTTTATTTTAATATTTAAGCGTTGTACATCGCGATGTCTCGTTCGTCTTCTTTTTTACGAATATTGCGTACGACGTACACGAGTCCGTACACGATCGGTGTATCTAAAATAGCGACGATAAATTTAAAAATGTATTGTGATACGATCATCGCGAGTAATGCTTGTATCGGCATCGTTCCTGTAAATGCAATTAAAATAAAAATGGCCGTATCCGCAAATTGACTTACCATCGTTGACGCGTTGTTGCGCAACCATAGCTTTTTAGTACCGTGGCGTTTTTTCAAGCGGTCAAAAATGATGACATCGATATTTTCGCTGACTGCATAAGCGATTAAACTCGCTAATGTGACACGAAAGCTTCCAGCAAAAATAAGCTCAAATGCTTGTTGATTTTCATAAAAAGAAGCGGCCGGAAAACGTATTGCAATCCAAATGAATCCGAGCGCGAACACTTGAGCGATGAGCCCAGCAAATACGGTGCGACGTGCATATTTCTTTCCGTATGTTTCTGTAATGACATCTAAAATTGGATACGTAAAGACGTAAATGATGACCGCTGCTGGTAAGACGACCCAATCGCCAATCGCAATTAATTTGACGGCGATGACATTAGATAATAGTAACAATCCGACGAAAATTCCAGTTAAATATTGTAACATCACTTGATTTATCGGTTGTCGATTGGCTCAGGGTGTAAATCGTGATAGAGCAATCGTTGTTCCGCCATTTTTTCATATTTTGTACCTGGTTTTCCGTAGTTTACATACGGATCGATCGATAAGCCGCCACGTGGTGTAAACTTCCCCCACAATTCAATGTAGCGTGGGTCTAACAATTCAATTAAATCATTGACGATAATGTTAATGACGTCTTCGTGGAAATCTCCATGATTACGGAAACTAAATAAATAAAGCTTCAATGACTTACTTTCGACTAATTTTTTATCCGGAATAAAACTTAAATACAATGTCGCAAAATCCGGTTGATTCGTCTTCGGACAGAGCGATGTGAACTCTGGACAATTAAACTTCACGAAGTAATCTCGCTCCGTATGCAAATTATCAATCGCTTCTAATACACCCGGTGAATATTCAAATAAATAGTCCGTATTTTCACTTCCGAGTAAAGTGACATCCGGCATTTGGCAATCTGTTCTTCCTGCCATGTTGCATTCCTCCTCAAATTGTCCCTGAAGGAAAACACAAAAAACGCGCTACTATAGAAGTAGCGCGTGAAAATGCGTATTCCATAGTTTTTTATAGAGGGTCGCTATGAACCTCTCCTACTAATAGGGATATGTTATTCAGGTCATTACTTTAATATAAGAATGACGAGTTGTCAAATCCTCGTTTCATTTTGGAACCGACATAACCGGAAACGATGAATAAAATAATACTCGTAATGATGAATCCAGTGTTGATGGAAACATTTAATGCTCCAATGATGCTAGAGCCGACGAATACGCCAATTGAGAAAAATCCGTAAAAATATCCATACGCTTTTCCCCGAACCTGTTCCCCTGTGCTGTCGATAAGTAAGGAATTAATCGATGGGAATAAAAGGGCAAATCCCGTACCGTAAATCGCCATCGTGCTATATAAAATCCACGTTTCTTCAAATAAGCCGAGAAGAAGCATGCTGACAGCCATAAGAGATAATCCAATTGTAAATGTAATAATTGGGCGCACACGATCAAAAATGCGATTTGTCGGTAATAAAAAAATCAAAACAGCGACGAATCCGAACGTGCTAAACAAAAAGGCGCTCATATTTGTTGAATCTCCCGGTTGGTTCACTTTTAAAGGTAGTAATAGTGCGAGTACACCTTGAGAAAACATGAGGAAAAACGCACCTGCAAAAGATCGAAGTACGAAAGGGTTTTGGAAAAGTGCTTTCACTTCACCTTCGTGAATGACCGGCTTTTCTTTTTTCTTCACAATTTCTTTGCGGAGCAAAATAAAGGCGATGCCCCCTAATAAAAGCATAATCGCTCCGTTAATTCCCATTACGTAAGCGGGGCTTTTAATACTTGAGACAATGCCTCCGAATGCGGGTCCGATAATCGCAGCAAGACCGACAAAGGCACCAGAGATTGCAACGTTTCGCCCCCGTTTATTTTCTTCGCTGCGATTAGCAATAAAAGTAAATGCTGCAGGAACGATTAAACCTTCTGTAAAACCGTGTAACAAACGAACGCTAATTAATGTGATCGTATAGTCGACTGTCGTATATAAGAAAAGCGCGACGGCAGAACTTAATAAACCGGCGACGAGAACGTAAAACGGTCCGTATTTGTCGGTTAAAAATCCACTGATCACATTTCCAAACAAGTTAGAAAACGAGTAAATTCCGACGACGAGTCCGAGGACAAATCCTGTTGCGCCTAACGCTTGTCCCATCGGCGTCATGATCGGCAATTGGGTAAATAAATCAAAAAATGAGAAAAACACAATGAAATAAATAAAAATTCGCATAAGGCACTCCTTCACAAAAAGTCCATCCTCTTTTCATTGTACAACTCTAACATGAATTCAACATGGACAAAAATGAAAAGTTAGCAAAAAATAAAAAAGAACGTTAAAATAAAACAAATGGTCACAAAGGAGAGATGGAAAATGATTCAAGTAGGTATTGTCGGATATGGAAATTTAGGACGCGGTGTCGAATACGCGATTCAAAAGACTGAAGATTTAGAACTTGTCGGTGTATTTTCACGACGCGCACCGGAGACGGTAGAAACAGTATATGCGGAAACGAACGTATATGCATTAAATACAATTTTAGATTTTAAAGAAAAAATCGATGTCCTCGTCTTATGTGGAGGCTCGAAAGATGATTTACCGCAACAAACACCGGAACTTGCGGAGCATTTCGCCGTTGTCGATAGTTTTGATACACATGCGAACATTCCTGACCATTTCGCAAAAGTAGATGAAGCAGCTCAAAAAGGAAAACAAGTCGCGATCATTTCAACAGGATGGGACCCAGGTTTATTCTCCTTGAACCGCATCATGATGGAAGCGATTATTCCAGACGGGAAAACAGACACTTTTTGGGGGAAAGGATTGAGTCAAGGACATTCGGACGCTGTTCGTCGTGTAGACGGTGTAAAAGGCGGCGTTCAATATACGATTCCATCAGAAGTCGCGATGGAAAAAGCACGTTCTGGCTCGAAAGAAGAACTGGAGACGAAAGAAAAGCACGTACGTGAATGTTATGTCGTGTTAGAAGAAGGAGCAGATGCAAAAGAAGTAGAGCAAGCAATCGTTACGATGCCGAACTACTTCGAACCGTATGACACGACTGTTCATTTCATTACAGAAGAAGAGCTCGCACGTGATCATCAAGCGATGCCACATGGTGGTTTTGTCATTCGCAGTGGACAAACAGGAGAAGGAACGAATCAGACGATGGAATTTTCTTTAAAATTAGATTCCAATCCAGAATTTACATCGAGTGTGCTCGTCGCTTATGCGCGCGCAGCAGCACGTCTCGCAAAAGAGGGAGTTGTCGGAGCACAAACGCCATTTGACATCGCACCGAAATACATTCACCCGAAAACGAATGAGCAATTACGTAAACAATACTTGTAATTGTTTCGTTTCTCGAAAGAATTCATTATAATAGAGAAGATGATGAATTAAAGGAGAATGTAGGATGACGAAATTAGACGCAGATTTACAAATGTTAAAAGAGTTAACCGATGCGAACGGAATCGCAGGTAACGAACGCGCCGTTCGCGAAGTGATGAAGTCGTATATCGAACCGTATGCGGATGAGATTACATATGACGGCCTCGGTTCACTCATTGCTAAAAAAGAAGGACAAGCAGACGGACCACGCATCCTCGTTGCGGGTCACTTAGATGAAGTTGGTTTCATGGTGACACGCATCGACGATCAAGGATTTTTACGTTTCCAAACAGTCGGCGGCTGGTGGAGCCAAGTGATGCTTGCACAACGCGTGACAGTCATTACACGTGAAGGTAAAACGATCACAGGCGTCATCGGTTCAAAACCACCACATATTTTACCAGCGGCAGCACGCAATAAGCCGGCAGATATTAAAGATATGTTTATCGATATCGGCGCGGCTTCGAAAGAAGAAGTGTTAGAGTGGGGCATTTTACCAGGAGATATGGTTGCGCCGTATTTTGAATTTACGGTGATGAATAATCCAGACTATTTATTAGCAAAAGCATGGGACAATCGTATTGGAATTGCGATTGCGATTGACGTGATGCGCAAATTAAAAGATGAAAAACATCCGAACATTTTATTCAGTGCAGGAGCGGTACAAGAAGAAGTTGGCTTACGTGGAGCGAAAACGGTGACACGTCAAGTGAAGCCGGATATCGGATTTGCAGTAGACGTTGGCATTGCCGGTGATACACCTGGAATTTCACCAAATGACGCAACGAGCAAAATGGGAGAAGGCCCACAAATTATTTTATACGATGCTTCCATGGTCTCTCACCGCGGTTTACGCAATCTTGTCGTCGAAACAGCAGAAGAAAACGATATTCCATATCAATTCGATGCGATTGCAGGCGGAGGAACAGACGCTGGTTCAATCCACGTGTCAAATGAAGGAGTACCGTCATTAGCGATCACAATCGCAACACGTTACATCCATTCGAACGCGGCGATGCTTCACCGTAAAGACTATGAAAATGCAGTCGACTTACTCGTCGCAGTCATTAAAAAATTAGACGCAGATACAGTAGCCCAAATTAAATTAAGTTAATCATAAGCGATCTTTCTCATCGGAGGAAGGTCGCTTTTTTAGTGAAAGACCGTCAATTAATTCAGAAAAATGAATACAGTTGTATAAAAACATATAAAATCTTTTGATTTTAAAATAAAAATACAGTTGACTTTATATTTATACAATTGTATACTCCTTTTATACAGTTTGAAAAGAAACGGGGCTGACAATATTGACGAACGAACAACAAATGTTACAGCAACTTAAAAATAGAGATATGCTGTCATTATTAGACTATACAAGCGAAGAAATCGAATTTTTATTACAGTATGCGGTCAAGTTAAAAGCGAAACTACATGCAGGTGAAACAGTCGATATTTTAAAAGGAAAGACGCTCGGTATGATTTTCGAGAAACATTCGACGCGTACGCGTATTTCATTCGAAGTCGGAATGCAACAACTCGGTGGATACGGTATGTTTATGAATGCGCGTGACTTACAAATTGGCCGTGGGGAATCGGTGTATGATACGGGGAATGTAATGAGCGAATATTTGGATGGCATTATGATTCGTGCCAACTCACACGAAATGGTGAAAGAATTAGCCGAACATTCTTCCATTCCAGTCATCAACGGGTTAACGGATATTTTCCACCCATGTCAAGCGCTTGCGGACATGTTGACGATGATTGAAATTAAAGGGAATATTAAAGGATTGAAAATTGCATATATCGGAGACGGTAATAATGTGGCGCACTCATTGATGATTGCAGCTGCTCACCTCGGCTTGCATGGCGTTGTCGCTTCACCGAAAGGATATGAATTCGCAGAAGAGCTCATTCCGAAAGTGCAAGCAATTGCGGAACAAAACGGTGGTTCATTCACGGTGACGAACGATCCGATTGCAGCGGCAACGGATGCGGATGCGATTTATGCAGACGTTTGGACGAGCATGGGGCAAGAAGAAGAAGCTGAGCAACGTTTGAAAGATTTTAAAGATTATCAAATTAACGATGCGCTCGTCTCACATGCGAAAGACGATTACATGTTTTTACATTGTCTCCCAGCTCACCGTGAAGAAGAAGTGACAACATCGGTTATCGATGGACCGAACTCGCACATTTTCCAACAAGCTGGAAATAGACTTCACGCCCAAAAAGCAGTACTTGCAGCAGTGATGCAATAAATGATGGAGCACCTTTTTCAAAAGGCGTAACGCTATTTTGAAAAAGGTGCTTTTTTGTACAGAAAACCTTCTTTTTTTATCGAAACACGTTACAATAAAAGAAGCTCAATGATAGAAAGGAAATCGGTATGAAAGAAATTACATCGAGTCAAAATAATCTCGTCAAACAGTGGCGAAAATTAATCGATAAAAAGAAAGAGCGTGAACAGACGGGACAGTTTATCGTCGAAGGGTTTCATCTCGTAGAAGAAGCGATGAAAGAAGGATTAGCGATTCAAGTAATGATGACAGAAGATGTCGTTACACCTTTTTCATTAAATGATGTTGAAACGATTTTAATTACAGAAGAAATTGCAAAACTACTCGCTGAGACAGAAACGAGTCAAATGATTTTCGCGCATTGTAAAAAGAAACAATCGAGTTTAGACGAAGTAAAAGGGAAACGCTTTTTACTCATCGACGCAGTCCAAGACCCGGGCAATGTCGGCACGATGATTCGCACAGCGGACGCTGCAGGGGTTGACGGCATTATTTTAGGGAAGGGAAGTGCGGATGCGTACAATTCAAAAACATTGCGTGCAGCACAAGGCTCGCATTTCCATGTCCCGATCATTCAGATGGATTTACAAGAAGCAGTGGAACACTTGCAAGCACGTCATATTCCAGTACTCGCAACAGGTTGGACCGAGCAAGCGATCAATTATCGCGATGTCGAGACGGAGTCATTTGCCATCATCGTTGGCAATGAAGGAAGCGGTGTGGCCACACATTTGTTAGAAATGTCTGACGAAGTCATTTACATTCCGATGCCTGGTCGTGCAGAATCGTTGAATGTCGGCATAGCGACAGGGATTTTACTTTTTCACTTTGCATAAGTGAAAAAAGCTTGATATACTAGATATGAATGAAATAATAAATGCGTGATGAGTAGGAAGAGTACGTTATGATTGTCATTCTGAGGAAATTCGCATCGTAGACTGGAAATGCGAATATGACAGCTTAGCCGAAGTTCACCCTACGAGCAGCCACCAGGACCACAAATGTGTAAAGGTGTGCCGGTTCCGAGCCGTTAATCGTTACAATGAAGTGACTGCTGATAAAAGCAGTAATTCAGGGTGGTACCGCGAACTCGTCCTCGTCCCTATATTTATAGGGGCGAGGACTTTTTATTTTTTACATAATCGAAAGGAGCAAGAGCATGGAAACAAAATTACAGCAATTAAAAGAAGAAGCGTTATTGAAAATTAAAGAAGCGCTCGACACGAAAGAATTAAATGACATTCGAGTGAAGTATCTCGGGAAAAAAGGTCCGATTACCGATTTATTAAAAGGGATGGGAAAACTTCCAGCGGAAGAACGTCCAAAAATTGGGCAATTAGTGAATGTCATTCGTGAAGAAGTGACGACGTTTTTAGAAAGTAAAAAAGCAGATTTAGAAGAGCAAGCATTGAATGAACAATTGGCAAAAGAGACGATTGATGTCACATTGCCAGGTCGTCCGGTCAATGTCGGAAACCATCACCCGATCACACGCGTAGCGGAAGAAATTGAAGATTTCTTCTTAAGTATGGGGTATGAAATTGCGGAAGGTCCAGAAGTAGAACGTGACTTTTACAACTTCGAAGCTTTGAACTTACCGAAAGATCACCCAGCACGCGATATGCAAGACTCATTTTACATTTCAGAAGAGACATTATTGCGTACACATACATCACCTGTTCAAGCGCGCACGATGGAGAAAAAAGAAGGCGCACCAATTAAAATTATTTGTCCAGGTAAAGTGTACCGCCGAGATTCAGATGACGCGACACATTCACACCAGTTCTCACAAATCGAAGGACTCGTCGTAGGAGAAAATATTCGCATGAGCGATTTAAAAGGAACACTCGACTTATTTGCGAAAAAGATGTTCGGTGAAGAGCGTGAAATTCGTTTACGTCCAAGCTTCTTCCCATTTACAGAACCTTCTGTCGAAATGGACATTTCATGTTTCAAATGTGGCGGAGACGGTTGTAACGTATGTAAAAAAACAGGCTGGATTGAAATTTTAGGCGGTGGAATGGTTCACCCGAACGTTCTCGAAATGGCAGGGTACGATTCGAAAACGATGACAGGATTCGCATTCGGTATGGGTCAAGAGCGTATCGCGATGTTGAAATACGGAGTAGAAGACATCCGTCATTTCTTCACGAACGATATGCGCTTCATCTCACAATTCGGGCGAACAGAACAATAAGGAGGAACGGAACATGTTAGTATCTACGAAATGGTTAAACGATTACGTCAAAATAGATGATCAAGATGTGTTTGAACTTGCGGAGCGCATTACACGTTCAGGAATTGAAGTCGATGCGGTACTCGTACGCGGACACGATATGCAAAATGTTGTCGTCGGAGAAGTAATGGAATGTGAAAAACATCCAGAAGCGGACCGATTAAACATTTGTCAAGTGAACGTCGGAGGAGAAGAGCTTCAACAAATTATTTGTGGAGCGCCGAACGTAGCGAAAGGACAAAAAGTCATTGCAGCTTTACCAGGAGCTGTCCTTCCAGGTAACTTTAAAATTAAAAAAGCGAAACTGCGCGGTGAAGCTTCTCACGGGATGATTTGTTCACTTCAAGAGCTCGGAGTAGAAGGAAAAGTCGTTGCGAAAGAATTCGCAGAAGGCATCTACGTCTTACCAGAAGATGCGAAAGTTGGCGATTCAGCGCTTGACTACATCGGATTAGACGACGTCGTCTATGAGTTCGATTTAACACCGAACCGTTCAGATGCACTGAGCATGCTCGGTGTCGCATTTGAAGTAGGAGCGATTTTAGATCGACCAATCCAAATGCCTGCGGTGCAATACGATCCGATTTCAGAACGAGCATCGGATTATATTTCAGTCCAAATTGATGCGAAAGAACAAAACCCATTGTACGCGGCGAAAGTTGTGAAAAATGTTAAAATCGGTCCGTCCCCAATGTGGATGCAAAACGTTTTAATGTCAGCAGGTATTCGCCCGCACAACAACGTCGTGGACATTACGAACTTCGTGTTATTAGAGTTCGGTCAACCACTTCACGCATTCGACTACGATAAATTAAACTCGAAAGAAATCGTCGTTCGTTTAGCGGAAGAAGGCGAAAAGATGACGACATTAGACGAGCAAGAACGTGAATTAACAGCGTCAGACCTCGTCATTACGAACGGAAAAGAGCCGGTCGCATTAGCAGGTGTCATGGGTGGAGGAAACTCGGAAGTGACAGAAAATACGACAACAGTCGTCATCGAAGCAGCATACTTCGATCCAGCAACGGTCCGTCGCACATCACGTCGACTCGGTTTACGTAGTGATTCAAGTGCACGTTTCGAAAAAGGAGTCGATCCGAACCGCGTCTTATTAGCAGGAGAGCGTGCGGCTCAATTGATGGCTCAATACGCAGGTGGAGAAGTGTGTGAAGGAACAGTTTCTATTGACGAACTCGATCGCACACCGAAACGTATTATTTTATCACCAGACGATGTGAACAATCGTCTCGGGATGAAAATTAGTTTAACGGAAATGTTATCGATCCTTGGTCGCTTAAACATTCCGACAACAGTGGAAAACGGAAAAATGATCATCGATGCGCCGACGCGTCGAGTAGATCTTGCGATTCCAGAAGACATCGTGGAAGAAATTGCACGTATGTCCGGGTATGATAACATTCCGAAAACATTACCAGTGACGGCGACAACACCAGGGAAATTAACGAACTATCAAGCGAAACGTCGCATCGTACGTCGTTATTTAGAAGGTGCTGGTTTGTATCAGGCAATCACGTATTCATTAACGAGTGAAGCAAAATCACAACGTTACGCAATCGAAGAAGATACGTTGACGAAATTGATGATGCCGATGAGTGAAGAACATAGCACATTGCGTCAAAGCTTAGTGCCGAGCTTGCTCGATGTCGCAACGTACAACGTGGCTCGTCGTAATGAAACAGTCCTCATGTATGAAACAGGTTCCGTTTACTTAGGGAAGCAAGAAGATGGGCTTCCGAGAGAGGTGGAACGTGTCGCAGCGGTGATGACAGGTGACTGGCTTAACCATATGTGGCAAGGAGAAACGAAAAAAGTTGATTTCTTCGTCGCAAAAGGTGTCGTAGAAGGATTGTTCGCTGAACTCGGACTCGCTCAACGTGTTCGTTACGAAGCAGCTTCAATCGACGGCATGCACCCTGGCCGTACAGCTCACGTTTTACTCGACGATGTCGTTGTAGGGTTCGTCGGTCAAGTCCATCCGACAGTTCAAAAAGAACAAGACTTGAAAGATACATTCGTCTTCGAATTGAACTTACATGCGATTTTACATGAAACAGCAGGAGCACTCGTTTACGAACAAGTATCTCGCTATCCATCGATTTCACGTGATATCGCACTCGTTGTGAAACGCGATACGACAGTGGCAACGCTTCAAGAAATTATTCAGGAAGCAGGCGGGAAATTGTTGAAACACGTACGCCTTTTCGACCTTTATGAAGGGGACAATGTCGCAGCAGATGAAAAATCAGTCGCATTTTCTCTCACATATTTCGATTCGACACGTACATTGACGGATGAAGAAGTTGTCCAAGCGCATGATAAAGTATTAAAAGCATTAACAGAAAAAGCGAACGCAACATTGCGTGCATAGTAAAAAAAGAACTCCGTTTTAGTGTGGTGCTGATAGTGATGAATAGGTTTTTAAAAATTGGCATAGTCGTAAGATTCACGGCTATGCCTTTTGTCTTGCCTTCTAACACCGTTGATTTGCCCTTCAGGTGGACGCTTTCCGCGGGCATGGCTTGAGCCTCCTCGGAAGAAAATCACTTCCTGCGGGGTCTCAAGACTCATGCTTTTCCCGCAGGAGTCGCCACCTTACGTTCCAATCAACTGGTCTGCATCTTTACAGTTGGTTCTATTTCAATTGCTCCGATACAGTTTAAGAAGAAAAAGTGCTTAAATCATTTGAACTTGCACGACTACTAGTTTTCACGTTGTACGGTACTTTCGTTTTCTTTCCATTTCTCATTTCTTCTTTCCAGCAGCAAAATATATCGTGTTCTTTCATTTCCGCTGGAATATTTTCAATATCACACACAGAAAATACACACCTCCTTTGACTTTAAAGTTTTTTAGCTATTCAATTGTCAAGAACGGTGAGGGAAATGTTCCATCAGTATGTTTGTCTAATCTGCCTTTTCACTTATGAACCCTTCAAAAAATTATACAGTTGTAAATAAGTCCCTCACCTATAAGCGAATAATTTGATCTATTCGAACCATTTTATAAAATAAGTGAATATATCACGATTAAATGATA
The DNA here is from genome assembly GCF_015351395.1 of Savagea serpentis. GTDB lineage: Bacteria > Bacillota > Bacilli > Bacillales_A > Planococcaceae > Savagea > Savagea serpentis. The sequence goes on along the minus strand of NZ_JADKPV010000005.1, from coordinate 50,056 downwards.
AAATAGAACTGTCATTTAACTTTAAGGGAGGAATATTAAATGGCTGTTTCCTACAAAAAACTTTTTCATTTACTAGTTGATAGAGATATTTCAAATAGTGAACTACAAAAGATGGCTGGTTTCTCAGGTAATATAATGACTCGAATGAAACGTGAACAATATATTTCATTAGAAAGCGTTGAAAAGATATGTAATGTTTTAGATTGTAAAGTGGATGATATTTTGGAATTTACATCTGATAAATAGAGAGGACGGTTTTACGAATGATTAAAAATACATGGGATAAGAATGAAAATGCATCGGCAAACAAAAAGGAAATAACAGTATTGAAAGAACATTTTCCAGCTTGTTTTAAAGAAGATGGCTCGTTTGATATTGAAAGATTCAAAGAATATTTAAGTGAAGATATTAATGTTGTAAATGAAGGCTATGAGCTAAAGTTTTTAGGTAAAAACTATGCTAGATTACTTGTGACTTTAGAAACCGAAACAGTTATTGTGCCAAATGAAGAGCATAATCAAAAAGAAGAAAATAAAAATAGTGAAAACATTTATATTACTGGAGATAATTTAGATGGTTTGAAACATTTATTAAAGTCTTATGCTGGTAAAGTGAAGTGCATATATATTGATCCTCCATACAATACAGGATCAGATGGCTTTGTGTATAATGACAACTTTAATTTTACAATTGAAGAATTAACGGAGAAATTAAGTATAGGTGAAGAGCAAGCACAAAGAATTTTAGATTTAACAAAACGAGGCTCAGCTTCACACTCTGCTTGGTTAATGTTTATGTATCCAAGATTACAACTAGCTAGAGATTTACTATCTGATGACGGTGTGATTTTTATTTCGATTGATGATAATGAACAAGCAAATTTAAAGTTGTTGTGTGATGAGGTTTTAGGTGAAGAGAACTTTGTATCTTTGAATATTCATAAAAACAACTCCAATAAAAATCAAACAAATTTAATCGGAGTATCAACTGAATATGTATGTTGTTATGTTAAAAGTAAAGATTCATTAGACAATGTTAAATGGCGAGTACAAAAAAAAGGAACAAGAGATATTCATGCTCTGTTTTCTAGATTGAAAAAACAAGGTTATTCTAACGACAAAATACTTGAAGAAGTAAAAGATATGTATAAACGACCAAAATATAGTCACTTAAGTAGATGGAATAAAGTTGATGATAAAGGAGTGTTTAAGGATGCAGACTTATCTAGAAATGGTGGACCAAAAGATTACACTATAATTAACCCGCACACTGGAGAAGAGTGTGTTATACCAAATAGAGGATGGGGAAAATCCTATGAAGAATTACTGAGATTACAAGAAGAAGACCTTATTTATTATGGTGACCCTAACACTCCACCAGGATTTAAGGATTATATAAATAGCGATAGCCCAACTGTAGTAGATAGTTTTTGGTATTTTGATAATTCAACAGATACAAGATTTCTCAGGGAGCTATTTGGTGGAGATGTTTTTGATAATCCAAAACCAGTAGAAATGATACAACAGATTCTTGAATTTACTACTAATGAAAATGATATTATAGTAGATTTTTTTGCTGGATCTAGCACGACCGCTCATGCAGTTATGAATGCGAATACACTTAACAATCACAATCTCAAATATATAATGATTCAATTGGATGAAGAGGTTCAAAAAAATTCATTTGCTTTTGAGTCAGGATATAAAACAATTGATCAAATTGGTCGTGATAGAATTACTAAATGCTCTAATATTATAAAAGATAATAATGAGGATCTTAAGAAAGATTTAGGGTTTAAACATTTCATTCTAAAGAAACCTACAAATGATACTATAAATAAATTAGTAGAATTCACACCAAAGAAAGATGAAATGATTATCAACAATACAATACTTGATGAATTCGGTGTTCCAACAGTTATCACCACATGGTTAAACAATGATGGCTATGGACTCACGACTGAAGCGGAAAAAATTCTGTTTGCAGACTATGAAGCATACTACAAAGACAAGCATTTATATTTAGTACATCCAGAATTGCCAAATGAGGCAATAGAAGAACTTGTTGTGAAGTATGAAACGGATGGAAGTTTTAATCCAGAAAACATTGTATTATTTGGTTATAGCTTTACCTGGACAGAACTTGAATCACTCAAAACTAATTTAAAGCGACTACAAGATACGGAGAAAAATTTACGTATTAATTTTGACGTACGTTATTAATTGGAGGGATATCATTGGAACTAATATTACAACGTAGTTTACCTCATCAACAAAAAGCAGTTGATGCTGTAAGTGCTGTTTTTAATGGTGTTCAAATCGAGCCTCCTAAACAGTATTTTGAAAATCCATCCATCGACTTAACTGATGAGATAATCAAGCATAATATCACTAATATTCAATCAGATTTACCAGCAGAATATCGTGGGTTTACACCACCGACTAACCATTTAAGTTTAGACATCAAGATGGAAACAGGAACAGGTAAAACCTATGTCCATACACAGATGATGTATGAACTGCATAAAAGATATGGCATTAATAAATTTATTATTGCTGTACCTTCATTAGCAATTAAGGCGGGTACTGCTCATTTTCTTCAAGATGAATATGTGAAAAGACACTTTTCTGATGTATGTGGTTATGGAACGGAGATAGAAGTTGGTGTGTTAGAATCTCCAAAAAGTTGTAAAAAAGGGAGAACTTATTTTCCGAGTGTTGTTAGTGATTTTGTACGTGGTTCTTCACAAAACACAAAGAAAATTCATGTATTGCTTGTGAATATGCAATTACTAACAGTTCGCAAAAATGGTCTGCTTAGTCGTGATGATTATGATTATGGTGCAGAAGGGTTTTATCGTCCCTTCGATGCCTTAAAAGCAACAAAACCATTTGTCATTATTGATGAACCACATCGTTTTTCACGTGATCAGAAGGCATATCAAGTGATTGAAGAAGAAATACAACCACAAAGCATTATTCGTTTTGGTGCTACCTATCCCGATATGACAAGTGGTCGTGGAAAGAACAGAACAACAAGAAAAGATTATCAAAATTTACTCTATGATCTAAATGCTTGTCAGGCCTTTAATTTAGATTTAATTAAAGGGGTTGCAAAAGAACATTTTGAACCTATATCTAAGCAAGTTGAAAAAGTTAAAATTACAACGATAAAAAGAAATGACTATGTTAATTTTCAATATAAAAAGAAAGATGAAGCCAATAAGACATTCACTCTTAAAAAGGGAGATTCACTTTCTGTTATACATCAGGCCTTTGAAGGGATTACGATTGAAGCAATCGGTGGCTCGTTTGTCGTATTCTCGAATGGAATAGAGAAACAAACAGGTGAGGAACTTGATGTAGATATATATATGACTTCATACCAAGAACAAATGATGCGCTTGGCATTAGAAAGACATTTTGAAACGGAACGTACAAACTTTACTGAACGAAATTTTAAAATAAAAACATTAGCATTGTTTTTCATTGATGATATTGCTTCATACCGAGATAGTGAAGATGGGAAAGTTCCTTATTTAAAAAACACATTCGAACAACTACTAAAAGAACGAATTGAAAAAGAACTATCCACATTAACAGAATATGAAGCGGAGTATAAAGCCTATTTAGAGGCTAGTTTAGCTGATATAAGTGCCTGTCATGCGGGATATTTTTCACAAGATAACAGTGATTCAGATGAAGATATTGCAAATGAAGTGGAAACCATCTTGCATGGTAAAAAACAATTATTATCTTTTAAGAAAAAAGATGGTACACCGAATACGTTACGTTTCTTATTTTCAAAGTGGACTTTAAAAGAAGGATGGGACAATCCTAACGTTTTTACAATCGCTAAATTACGTTCAAGTGGTAGCGAAAACAGTAAGCTTCAAGAGGTAGGACGTGGACTCAGACTTCCAGTAGATGAACATGGAAACCGTATTTCTAATGAAGAATTTCAACTGAATTACATCGTTGACTTTACTGAAGCGGACTTTGCAGAAAGGCTTGTAGAACAAATTAATGGAGAAATTCCACAAGCTGCAATGATTACAGAAGAACAACTTGCTAAAGTAGCTTCAAAATTAGCGATTACTTCTGATGATTTATTTGATATTTTATATGACAAACAGTATATCGATCGCAAAATGAATATTAATGTAGAAAAACGTGATGAGTTTTTTGCAGAATTCCCAGACTTTGAAATGGGCTTATCATCTGGAAAAGTAAAAGATAGAAATAAAAACAAACCGAAACCTGTTAAAATTCGTAAAGGTGCTTATAATGAAATTCGTGAACTATGGGAAAAAATAAACCAACGTTACTTACTCTTTTATGATAGAGATTTAGATAAAGATATGAAAGATGTTGTGCTTTCTATTTTAGAAGAGCAAGGTGTGTTTACAGATGTTGTGATGACGAGTCAACGTGAAGTAATTCAAAGTGATGGTACAACCATGACAATTGCGGATAAAACAGGCTTACAATATGTTGTTTCAAGAACGATTCCTTACAATGAATTTTTACTTAGGATTATGCGAAGTACCAATATTCCCATTGAAACAATTCATCAAGCCTTGTGTGAATATGTAGAAAAGATCGGTGAATTTGATTCGAAATATATTAATGAAAGTTCTGTAAGTGTCATTATTCAAAAGTTTAATGAATGGAAGAATACAAACTTACAAGGACGTTTCCATTATGCGAAAAGTGAAACACCTGTTACTTCAACAGCTCTTTCTCATGCCGATGGGACTCCACGAGAAACTATTTCACAGGGTAGAATAGGAACGAAAATTGCACCTGGAACACCAAGTGATAAGTACTTATATGATGCCTTTGCTTACGATTCACCGATGGAGCAGAAAAATATTTCTACCGATATAGAAGAGGTTATTGTTTACGGAAAGATACCGCGAAACAGTATCGCAATTCCAACAATAACAGGTGGAATGTATAGCCCTGACTTTATGTATGTTGTTAGGCGAGCAACGGGTGAAAAAGAATTAAATATCGTTGTTGAAACGAAAGATGTTGAAGATAAAACAAATATACGTGGTACAGAAAATGCAAAAATACAATGTGCAAAAGTATTTTTTGATGCCTTATCTGAAGATGGTTATAAAGTTTACTTCCATGATCAACTAAACAATAAGCAAATGGCACAGATTATTAAGGAAGTTTTGCGGGATAAGTAAATATGAGTTTGAATGGAGGTTCAATTATTGAAGTTCAATAATTATATAGAAAATGTATATCGTGAATTATTACCTTATCAGAACATTGAATATGAAGATTTGTACCAGACATTTAAAAATTCTAAATTACAAGAGATATTTTCTACTATTCATCATTTATTAATAGATAATTATAAAGCTATGAATAGTCGTCTACCTACTAGAGAAAATACAGCACATTTTTGGGCAGATAATAGTCGAGATTTAATATTAGCTATTGAGTGCATTCAGGGTTTGCAGCGAGGTTTAAAAAATAGTTCTTATAAATTCACTATAGACCCTTATTACGAAAAAGTTATTAACAAATCGAAAAGTTTTTTATCCAATTCAGGCGGAAGTGAAATTCCGCCTTTTATGGAGAAAGTCGAACTGTACTACACAATACCAATTTTTAATTCACAGGATTCTATAGATATAGAATCTCTATATAATTCTTTAAATGTTGAGTTGAAGTTTATTGGGGAAGGCTCCTACGCTAATGTTTATAAATATAAAGACCCGTTTTATAAAAAGTCTTTTGTAGTTAAAAGAGCTAAAGATAATTTAAATGCTAAAGAAATAGAAAGATTTCAGCGTGAATTTAATGCGATGAAAGGATTTAAGTCACCATATATAGTAGAAGTATATAATTATGATGAAAATAAAAATGAATATTATATGGAATATATGGATGCAACACTGGATGAATACATTCAAAAAAATAATACTAAATTAAATGTTGCTAGAAGAATCGGTATTGTAAGACAGATATTAAGGGCTTTTGAATATATTCATTCTAAAGAAAGTTTACACAGAGATATAAGCCCGAAAAATATATTGATTAAGATTTACGATGATGTGACCGTCATTAAAATTGCTGATTTTGGTCTAATCAAAATACCAGAAAGTCAATTGACAAATATGTGGACTGAGTTTAAAGGTTATTTTAATGATCCATCGCTTATTGTCGATGGTTTCCACACTTACGATATGGTACACGAGACTTACGCATTAACTAGAATAGTTATTTTTGTTATGACAGGGAAAATCAATTTGAATAACATAGATGATGTAGATATTAAATCTTTAATGCAAAAGGGACTATGCTCAGAAAAGGAAGAAAGATTTCAATCAGTCGAAGAGTTAACACATTTTTTTAACAACCTAACATTTGATAATTTAATATAAGTTTAAAGAGATGATTAGCATGGGTACATCTTTAGGTTGGTTAAAAGGGCAAGTAGATAATATAAGTTTTGATGAATCACTGTTCCATATAAGTTATGGAGATAATAAATATATATTTGGTGCAATCCACACAGTCGAAGAAGACGAAGTTGACATATTTGCTATTAGTTCTATTTACGATACAATAATTGATTTAAATACCAAAATAAAATATTCGTTCGATGCGGTTGTAAAGTGCAATCCATCAGAAAACTTAATGGAACATAAAATGTTTGAAAAACCATCAGAAAATGAAATGAAAGCCTTATACTATATAGAAAACATGATTTTTCGAACTAGTACATTATGGGATATGTTAGCACAGTTATGTAATGTTTTTTGGAAAATAAATAGACCGATAGATAAAATCTATACAGGAGCATTCTTTCATGATTATTCACAAGGGAAAAATAAAAAGATATTTGCAAAAGATGTTTATAATTACTTTAAAGAAACAGATGAAATTAAAGGTGATTTAGAGAAATGGAAAGGTAATTTTGAATATATTAAAGAATATCGTAACAAAATGACCCATAGAAATTCACCTAATATCACTAGTCTTTCTAACTTTGGTATGCAGTTAAGACCTCCTGCTATTTTTATACTTAAAAGAGTTACGGAAGATTACTTAAAAGCCATCAAATTTATAAAGAGAATTTTAGACGATATTTTTACAGAACTAGAAAAGGGCACTCCTAGTGAGTAGCCCTTTTCTAACCGTCTAAAGCCTGTCATTCCGCATATTTTATTTTGATCACTACCAGCAATCCCCATTAGAGTGCTTTTTTACGTCAATTTTTTCTTCGCTTTCAATGTATTCGCAAAATGCCATTTTGTCATACTACGCAATACGTCTTCCCCTTGCTGTTTCCATATGCGTGCAGCGACTTGATCGACTTTTGCGCTCGCTCCTTTCGGAATCGTCACACCTGCTCGCTCTGACAACTGGTCCATTTCTTCTAAAAAAGCGACGCGTGCTAAAATGGAAGCAGCAGCGACACTCACATGGATTTGTTCCGCTTTCGTCGCAAATAGCACGCGCTCGTTCACAACCGTTGGAACGTCTGATAAGTAGCGATAGTAGGTGCTCGCTTCAGCGAACTGATCGATTAAAATATAATCGTATGGAGTGTCATCCAGTTTTCGCAATACGTGCAATAACGCTTGATTATGCATCATCCCTTTCATTTTGCCTTGGCTCATTCCAGAAGCTTGTAATTCATTATACTTTGGATTTGGTAAAACGAGCGTACTATGAATGAGTGATTCCTTTAATGCGGGTGCCATTTGGCGCATTAGATCATCGGTTAACATTTTGGAATCTTTTACACCGTATTCCGTCACCCATCCGATTTCGGAAGCGGGAACGAAGCAGGCAGTGACAGTGATCGGTCCGAAATAGTCGCCCGTACCGGTTTCATCAGAACCGATCACAGAGAGTGCGGCAAGATTTTCTGGTAAATGCGTTTCTGTCGTTTTTGTGCTTGGGCGCTTTGGAGAAGGAGCATTCGGGGACCCGAATTGTTGAGCGAGTTCTGCTGCGCCTCCTCCTTGGAAGAGTACTTTTTTTGAATTGTAAATCGTGACCGTTACCGTTCCAACTTTAAAACAGAAGCGAACACCAGGGGCATTACGTTCGATTTTATTTGATTGATAACGCTCGATTAATTGCTCAATTTCTCGTTCTGTCATGACGAGGGTCGTGTTGCTCAAAGAGATCCCATCCTTTTCTCGATAACAAACGTATACGTTCATTCATCATTATGTTAAAATTAGTATATCATTTTTCTTATCCAATGATTCATTTCATGGTATGATAAACATTCAATGTACAGTCGGTAGGGGGTTGAGAGTGTGGCGGATGAAGAGAAAAATCGTGTGGAAGTCGATATTTATGGACAATCTTACACGATTGTTGGAAAAGAGAGCCGAGAACAAATGCGACTCGTTGCGACGATGGTCGATGATAAAATGCGCGAAATACGCAAAGTAAATCCGGCATTAGACAGTACGAGACTCGCTGTACTCACCGCTGTGAACAGTGTGAACGAACAAGTGAAATTGAAAGAACAAATAAAACAATTACAACTACAGTTGGAACAATTGAAGGGTTGACAGGCCGAGATGTTTGATATTTTAATACTATTATTATTAGGAATTGGTTTAGCTTTAGGTTTTCATCGAGGACTTATTATGCAATCGATTCGTTTTTCAGCACTTTGGATCGCTATTTTAATCGCATATTTACTTTATAAAAAAATTGCTTCTTATTTTGTATTATGGGTGCCTTATCCCAATGTGCAAGCGCATGAAAAACTGACATGGGCTGCAAAAGAGCTCGATTTAGACATTACATTTTATAATGCTTTAGCATTCGTCGCACTGTTTTTCGTTAGTTATGTGTTGCTACTCATTGTGGTCGCCATGTTTGATTATATGCGATATGCATATGTATTGAAGTTTGAAACGAGATTTATAAGTGCAGCGATCGGATTTATAGAAATGTATTTTATTTTATTTTTTATTTTTTCGGTGATGGCATTATTACCTCTCGACTTTGTACAAGGGATTGTCAATCGCTCATTTTTCATGAGAATGATGTTTGAACATACGCCATTATTGTCGCGTATTATGCAAAATTGGTGGTTTTCGTATATGACAAATTAAGCTTCCCACATTGAGCGGGGAGCTTTTTTCGAGGTGAGGAAATGGACAAAAAAACAATTATTCGCACATTGGAACAAATTGCACTACATATGGAGTTACTCGGGGAAAACCCATTTAAAATATCCGCCTTTCGAAAGGCGGCGAACACTTTAGAGTTAGATGGTCGCAGTTTGGCGGAAATGGACGATATTTACGAACTGAAAGGGATTGGAAAAAGTACGGGAACGGTCATTCAAGATTTAATCGAAAAAGGAGAATCAGAAACATTGAAAGAATTGGAACGAAAAGTTCCAAGGTCGATGCTAGATATGTTGAAGATTCCTGGACTCGGAGGGAAGCGAATTGCTAAAATTCGTGAAGCATTAGGCATTGAATCGATCGAAGCGCTATACGAAGCAGCAAAAGCAAATGAAATTAGTCAGTTGCCCGGTTTTGGAAAAAAGACAGAACAAAACTTTATTGAAGCGATTGAACAATTAAATGAACGCAGTGATAAACATCCACTTTGGCTCGTTGAAAAAATGGTGAAAGAAGTGGAGAAAGCTCTCAATCAAATTGAGCAAGTGAAGAAATACGAAGCGACAGGCAGTTATCGTCGTCGTGAAGAAGAGAGTAGCGACTTAGACTTTATTGTCGTTACAGACGAACCTGACTCGGTGACGAAACAGTTGAAAGAGCTTCTACCAATCGATTCAATTATCGGAAGTGGGGAGTCGAAATTTTCCTTTACTGCTCGCTTTGACGAATATGTCGATGTTGACATACGTTTCGTGACAGCAACGCAATTTGCGACAGCAATTCACCATTTTACAGGCTCAAAAGACCATAACGTAAAAATGCGTCAACGGGCAAAAGAACGCGGTGAAAAAATTAGTGAATACGGTGTCACTTTGAAAGATGGCACGATGCAAACGTTCGATACAGAAGAACAGTTTTTCAATCATTTTGATTTACCATTTATCCCACCGAACTTACGCCAAAATGGGACAGAATTAGAAAAGTTAGACGAAATGGAGCGCATGGTGAAGCTTGAGCATATGAATAGCGATCTTCACATGCATACGACGTGGTCAGACGGGGCATTCTCTATCGGTGAAATGCGAGAAGCGCTGAAAGCAAAAGGATATACACATGCGGTCATCACCGACCATTCTCAATATTTAAAAGTAGCGAACGGATTAACACCAGAGCGCTTATTTGAACAACAAAAGGAAATTGCAGCATCGAACATAGATGATTTTCTATTGTTAAGTGGGACAGAAATGGATATTTTACCAGATGGTTCTCTCGACTTCGATGATGAGGTGCTTGCAAATCTGGATTTCGTAATCGCTTCGATTCATTCGAGCTTCAATCAAAAAGAAGAAGAGATTATGCACCGTCTTCACGAAGCGATGAAAAATCCTCACGTCGACATGATTGCACATCCGACAGGACGCGTCATTGGCAAGCGAGATGGGTATGCGATCAACATTCCCCAATTTTTGCAGTGGGCGAAGCAATATCATAAAATTGTAGAAGTAAATGCGAGCCCGTATCGTCTCGATTTAAGTGTGGAACATTTAAAATTGGCGAAAGAACTCGGTGTATGGATTGCAATCAATACAGATGCGCATGCGATCGATCAATTGGATTATATGGAACTCGGTGTATTGCATACACAAAAAGCGTATATAGAACGAGAACAAATCGTCAATACGTGGACGAAAGAGCAATTTTTAGAAAGAATTGTTCATAAATGAAAGGAAGTGTAAGACATGGAATCACGTGTCTTGAAAACTTTAGAATATGATAAAGTGATCGAACAAGTCGCGACGTTTTGTGCGACGACGATTGGAAGAGAGGCGATTCAATCGCTTCAGCCTTCTACGGAATTAACGGCTGTACAGGAAATGTTAAATGAAACGGATGAAGCGCTCGCTGTTTTGCGTGTGAGAGGACATGCGCCACTCGGCGGAATCTTCGATATAAAACCCCACGCCAAACGCGCGCAAATTGGTGGGATGCTATCTGCACAAGAACTGATGGAAATTGCGAGCACGATACGAGCGAGTCGTATAATGCGTCAATTTATTGAATTGCTTAACGACGAACAGGAAATCACGATACCGTTACTCGTCGCGAAAAAAGATGAATTGCCGATTGTTACACAATTAGAACATGAAATTAACCGTGCGATTGACGATAATGGAAAAGTATTAGATAGCGCTTCGAGCACGTTGCGAAATATTCGTCAAAAATTGCGCACTGCCGAATCGCGCGTACGTAGCCGTTTAGAAAGTTATACACGCGGTGCAAATGCGTCGAAAATGCTTTCGGATTCTATCGTGACGATTCGAAATGACCGCTTCGTTTTACCAGTAAAAGCAGAGTACCGCTCGCATTATGGTGGCATTATTCACGATATGAGTGCGTCGGGTCAAACATTATTTATCGAACCAGATAGCGTTGTGCAAGCGAATAACGATATTCGTGAGCAAAAGATGAAAGAAAAAGAAGAAATTGATAAAATTTTAATGACATTGTCGGGACTAGTCCAAGAAGTAGCGCACGATCTATTCACTTTAATTGACGTGCTCGCTACATTCGATATCGTTTTTGCGAAAGCACGTTACGGAACGGAACATAAATGTACGAAGCCTGAAGTGAATGATAAAGGGTATATGAAATTGACGAAAGCGCGCCATCCGTTACTTCCTATAGAAGAAGCAGTTGCAAATACGATTGAATTTGGCGACGATGTGACGACGATTGTCATCACAGGACCGAATACGGGTGGTAAAACCGTTACGCTTAAAACGGTCGGACTGTGTACGCTTATGGCACAATCAGGTCTGCCGATTCCTGCACTTGATGGTTCAGAAGTGGCGGTCTTTGAATCGGTCTATGCGGATATTGGAGACGAGCAGTCAATCGAACAAAGTTTAAGTACGTTTTCTGCTCATATGGTGAACATCGTCAGCATTTTAAAGAAATTTAACGAACGTTCCCTCCTTCTCTTTGACGAATTAGGCTCAGGGACAGATCCACAAGAAGGAGCAGCACTTGCGATCGCTATACTGGATGAAGTACACGGAACAGGTGCACGTGTTATGGCGACGACTCACTATCCAGAATTGAAGGCTTACGGTTATAATCGACCTGGTGTCGTCAATGCGAGCGTGGAGTTCGATATCGATACATTGAGCCCAACGTATCGTTTATTAATCGGAGTACCTGGGCGCAGTAATGCATTCGAAATTTCAGATCGTCTCGGATTGCAACATCATATTATTGACCGCGCACGATCTTTCACAGGGGAAGATCGTGGTGAAGTGAATACGATGATTGCAAGCCTTGAGAAGAGTCGTGTGGATGCAGAAAAAGATGCTGAGCAAATGGCAAAGCAACTAGCAGAAGCAGAACAATTGCGTGAAGAGCTTGAGCAAGAGTTAGAAGAGCTTCGCAAAAATGAAGAGCGTCTTGTAGAAAAAGCGACACATCGCGCGGAGAAAATTGTAGCGAAAGCGGAAGCTGAAGCGGAAGAAGTGATGCAAGAGCTACGGGATTTAAGGCTGTATGCACGCGCTGACGTCAAAGAGCATGAGTTGATCGAAATGCGCAAACGTTTAGAAGGGGCAAAACCAGAACGAGTGAAGAAAGAAGGCCCTAAAAAGACGACGATGCGACCTTTAAAAGTGGGTGACGAAGTGAAATCTCTTGACTATGGTCAAAAAGGAACACTCGTTGACAAGCTAGATGATGGACAATGGGTCGTGCAAATCGGTATATTAAAAATGAACTTGCAAGAAGACCGTTTAGAATATGTAAAACCAGAAAAAGAGCAAAAACCTGTCACGACGGTACAACGTCACCGGGCACCAGCTAAAATGGAGCTCGATCTTCGAGGGATGCGCTATGAAGAAGCGATTCAGCGAACAGAGCAATATATTGACGATGCATTGTTAGCGAACTTACATCAAATTTCAATCATTCATGGTAAAGGAACAGGTGCCTTAATGAAAGGTGTTCAAAAAGTATTAAAACGTCACTCGCGTGTAAAAGAATATCGTTTCGGTGAAGCGGGTGAAGGTGGATACGGTGTAACAGTCGCTATATTGAAATGATGAAGGAGAATCATCTATGATGAAAACGAACTTTTGGTCACATCCACTCGTTGAAACAGCAGGCTATTTCAGCGTAGTCGTACTTTGTTTAATCGTTTCAATGGTTTTATTTGAAATGGTTACAAAATACAATAACTGGGAAGAAATAAAAAACGGCAATTTATCTGTCGCGCTCGCAACAGGAGGTAAAATTTTCGGGGTTGTCAATATTTTCCGCTTTTCCATACAGCAACATACCTCGTTGCCGACAATGATCGGATGGGGATTGTACGGTTTCACACTACTCGTTTTCGCCTATTGGCTATTTGAATTTTTAACACCGAAATTTCATGTAGATGAAGAAATTGAAAACGATAATCGGGCTGTCGGATTTATTTCAATGGCCATTTCAATTAGTCTGTCGTATGTTATTGGAGCAAGTATTGCATAGGAGTCGATCAAATGGAGCGCTTATCTAAAATCCTTATTTTAGCGTGTGTTATTTTTATCGCCATCGGAGTTTATTGGATGATGACGAACAGTCCATCTTAAAAGGAAAAATGTTAGTGAACCTTTGCGTTTACTAGCATTTTTTTTGTTATCATTATATAATATGTGTATAAACGATTGTTTCGTAAAATGTAAGCGTATTCAATTGTGAGAGAACATGTTATAGAAAGGGGAATAGAAATGACGGAAAAAATTTGGCTTAAACAATATCCAAAAGAAATTCCAAAAGAGATCCAGTACGATGAAAGAACGCTTCAATCTTATTTGAGTGAAGCGGGCACAGAATCGGGCGGACAAATCGCGATTCATTTTATGGGGAAAGAGTTAACTTACGCGGAGATGATGCAATCAGCGAAGCGATTAGGTGCGTATTTACAAAAAGTTGGCATCGAAAAAGGCGATCGAATTGCTGTCATGTTACCGAATACTCCGCAAGCAGCAATCGCTTTTTACGGAGTATTGTATGCAGGAGCAATCGTCGTCCAAACGAACCCGCTTTATACGGAACGCGAACTGGAGTATCAATTACAAGATTCGGGGGCGAAAGCGATCATAACATTGAAAGCGCTCTATCCCCGAGTGGCAAACATTCGTCAACGGACAGAATTAGAACATATTATTACGACAGGGGTAGAAGATTATTTACCATTTCCTAAAAATAAATTGTACCCCTCCATCGAGCGTAAAAAGACGAAAGTAATCGTCGATTTTCCGAAAGACTCCCACATTTCGGATTTCAAACAAATTGTTGAACGAGAACAAGGTGAATTAATCGAACATGACTTTTCTTTTGACGACGTTGCGATTTTGCAATATACAGGGGGAACGACAGGGCCTCCTAAAGGCGTTATGCTCACACATGAAAACTTAGTCGCGAATGTTTCGATGTGCAATGCTTGGCTTTATAAGTCGAATAAAGGGAAAGAAGTTGTACTCGGAGTCATTCCATTATTCCATGTCTACGGGATGACAACAGTTTTATTGCTTTCGGTGATGCAACACTATAAGATGGTTTTAATGCCACAATTTAAGTCAGAGGAAGTATTGAAAACAATTGAAAAGCAAAGACCGACATTTTTCCCAGGAGCACCGACGATTTATATTGGTTTGCTTAACGATCCTAAAATCGAAAAATACGATTTGTCGTCTATTGAAGCTTGTATTAGCGGATCGGCTCCACTTCCGGTAGAAGTGAAAAAGAAATTCGAAAAATTGACAGGTGGGCGACTTGTAGAAGGTTACGGTTTAACAGAAACTTCACCTGTCACTCATGCTAATTTCGTTTGGAAAGAACAAGATAGAGTTGGTTCAATCGGTGTCCCATGGCCAAATACAGATGCTTGCATTTTAGGTCCACATGATAGTGATGCGGTAGGTTCTGAATATGTCGGTGAGATTGCCATTAAAGGTCCACAAGTAATGAAAGGATACTGGAATCGTCCGCAAGATACAGAAGAGACATTCCGGGATGGTTGGCTTTTAACTGGAGACTTAGGCTATATGGACGAAGATGGATATTTTTACATCGTCGATCGTAAAAAAGATATGGTGATTGCCGGAGGATTTAATATTTATCCGAGAGAAATTGAAGAAGTGTTCTATGAACATGAAGCGGTCCAAGAAGTTGTCGTCATTGGTATACCTGACCCATATCGTGGAGAAACAGTAAAAGCTTTTATCGTTCTACGTCCTGGTTATGAAGTGACTGAAAAAGAATTAAATGCATTTGCTCGAAAACATCTTGCAGCATTTAAAGTTCCGCATTATTATGAGTTTAGAGAAGATTTACCGAAAACAGCTATCGGTAAAATTTTACGTCGAGTATTAATTGATGAAGAGAAGAAAAAAACAAAAAAGAAGTAAAAGTGTTGACGAAATAAAATTTAATGTGTAATATGAATAGTGAATGAACGTTCATTCACTATTTCTTTGCACGAAATATGAACGAGTATTCATTCATAAATGAATTTGGAGAGCAGAGGCGCAAGGTGGTGGAATGATGAAAAGAGAAAAACCGAAGTACATGCAAATTATCGATGCAGCAGTTATTGTAATTGCTGAAAATGGCTATCATGGCTCGCAAGTTGCAAAGATCGCAAAACAAGCGGGTGTAGCGGATGGAACAATCTATTTATACTTTAAAAATAAAGATGATATTTTAATCTCAGTTTTTAAAGAGAAGATGGGGGTATTTATCGAAAGACTCCGTGAAATTGCACATCGACCCATTTCCACCGAAGAAAAATTGTATGAACTTGTAAAAAATCATTATACGATTTTACAAAATGACCACCATTTAGCGATTGTCACACAATTAGAGTTGCGTCAAACTCGCAAACCGTTACGAACAAAAATTAGCGATATTTTAAGAGAATATCTTTCCCTCTACGATTATATTTTAAAAGAGGGAATCGAAAACGGAGTATTGAAAGATTCAATCGACATTCGTCTATTGCGTCAAGCGATTTTTGGAATGATCGATGAAACATCCACATCATGGGTCATGACAGGTCAAAAACATGATTTAGTCAGTTTAACTGACGAAGTCCACCAATTGATTCTTCATGGATTAAAAAAGTAACACGCATCAAAATGAGTGCGAATTTTTTCGCACTATCATTTTGACACTCATAATAAATTGTAGTAAAGTGAATGACATAAAAAGGGGTGATAGGATGGTATTACCAAAAATGGATGTTAATAACGAAATCGCAATCATTACATTTAACAATCCTCCAGCAAATGCTTTGAACTCGAAGATAGTGGGCGAGATTGATCAACTTTTAAATAAGATTGAAAGCGATTCCAATATCCGGGCAGTCATTTTACATAGTGAAGGTAGATTTTTCTCTGCGGGAGCGGATATTAAAGAATTTACCGAACTAGATGGCAAGAGTGGCGCTGAAGAACTGGGAAGGAAAGGTCAAGAAGTATTCAAGCGTATTGAAACATTTTCAAAACCAGTGATTGCAGCTATTCATGGAGCGGCTTTAGGTGGGGGTCTGGAGTTAGCATTAAGTTGTCACATTCGATTGTCTACAAAAGACGCCAAACTAGGCTTGCCAGAGTTACAGCTTGGGTTAATTCCAGGCTATGGAGGAACACAACGTCTACCACGTATCGTCGGTCAAGCACATGCTGTTGAAATGATTTTATCAGCTGAACCAATTAATGGAGAGACAGCACATGCAATAGGACTGGTTACAAAAGTAGTAGACGAAGCGAACTTAGTAGACGAAGCAATTCAACTTGCACAGAAATTGGCATCAAAAAGTCCCGCTTCGACAAAAGCGGCATTGCAACTTATTCATCAAGCAATCGCTTTGCCAGAAGATGAAGGCTTCTTAAATGAAAGACAAGCATTCAGTGAAGTGTTTGAAACAGCCGATGCCAAAGAAGGTATTCAAGCTTTTATTGAAAAGCGCAAACCGAATTTTAGTTAATTAACGTTCGCTATGAACGGTTAATCATAATTTAAGCATTAAATATTGAACAGGAGGGTTCTATTATGAATATTGTAGCTTTAGTAAAAAGAACATTCGATACAGAGGAAAAAATTGTCATCAATGACGGTCAAATTAACGAAGATGGTGCGGAGTTTATCATCAACCCATACGATGAGTACGCGGTAGAGGAAGCAATCGTTTTACGCGATGAGCACGGTGGTGAAGTGACAGCACTTTCAATCGGTAGTGAAGAAGCTGAAAAGCAACTTCGTACAGCGCTCGCAATGGGAGCAGATAAAGCGGTGTTAATCGACACAGAAGATGACCTCGACGTGATGGATGAATTTACAATCGCTAAAATTATCGCGACATACTTGAAAGATCAAGAAGTAGACCTCATCATCGCTGGAAACGTAGCGGTTGATGGTGGTTCAGGTCAAGTAGGACCACGTGTAGCAGAAATGCTCGGCATCAACTGCATTACGACAATTACAGACATCAAAGTAGATGGAGACGACGTAACAATCGTGCGTGATGTTGAAGGGGATACAGAAACAATTGAAACGAAATTACCACTTCTCGTAACGGCACAACAAGGATTGAATGAACCACGTTATCCGTCACTTCCAGGAATTATGAAAGCGAAGAAAAAACCACTCGAGGAGCTTGAGTTGGATGATCTCGACTTAGACGAAGATGATGTCGAAGCGAAAACAGAAACAGTTGAAGTATTTTTACCACCAGCGAAAGAAGCAGGTAAAATTCTTGAAGGTGAAGTTGCAGATCAAGTATCTGAACTCGTCTCA
Source organism: Savagea serpentis (assembly GCF_015351395.1). Lineage (GTDB taxonomy): Bacteria > Bacillota > Bacilli > Bacillales_A > Planococcaceae > Savagea > Savagea serpentis. The sequence goes on along the minus strand of NZ_JADKPV010000005.1, from coordinate 32,097 downwards.
TTATTGAAAAACGAAGCGAAAGTATTGTAATCATAGATAAAAACGTGTAGGAGGGAATCATTATGTCTAAAAAAGTACTCGTATTAGGTGAAGTGAAAGATAATGCATTGCGTAACGTATCATTCGAAGTGATTGCAGCAGCGAAAACAATCAGCGGTGGAGCAGAAGTAACAGCTCTTTTAATCGGTGACGATGTGAAAGGGTATGCGAATGAGCTCGCACAATATGGCGCAGATCGCGTGCTCGTTGTAGAAGATGCAAAACTCGCACAATATACATCAGACGGCTATAGCCAAGCGTTCATGGCAGCATATGAACAAGAGCAACCAGACGCAATCGTGATGGGTCACACAGCGCAAGGGAAAGATTTATCACCGAAAATCGCAACGAAAATTGATGCAGGTCTTATTTCAGATGTAACGTCAATTGAAGGAGAAGGAGACGACGCAGTATTCGTTCGCCCGATCTATTCAGGTAAAGCGTTTGAAAAAGTGAAAATTAATGACGGATTAACATTTGTTACAGTACGTCCGAACAACATTACGCCACTTGAAAAAGACGAAGGCAAATCAGCGGATGCTGAATCAGTGAGTGCAGAAATCGTGGACTTACGTTCAGTCATTAAAGATGTTGTACGTAAATCAACAGAAGGTGTTGACTTATCAGAAGCGAAAGTAATCGTAGCAGGTGGACGTGGTGTGAAAGGTGAAGAAGGTTTCGAACCACTTCAAGAACTTGCAACATTACTCGGCGGAGCAGTAGGAGCATCACGTGGAGCATGTGACGCTGAATACTGTGACTACTCATTACAAATTGGTCAAACGGGTAAAGTTGTAACACCTGATCTTTACTTCGCAGTCGGAATTTCTGGAGCAATTCAACACGTTGCTGGAATGTCGAACTCAAAAATTATCGTAGCAATCAATAAAGACCCAGAAGCGGAGATCTTTAAAATTGCAGATTACGGAATTGTCGGAGATTTATTCGATGTAATGCCAATCTTAATTGAAGAAGTGAAAAAGGCAATTTAATAATTAGGAAAATGGGAGACGAATAATCCATTCGTTTCCCATTTTTTGCTCAATAGGCAAAACAATATTCAAAGAAAAAGGCCTATGGTATACTTAAAATGAAATAAACGTTGAGCAAACAACTAGCCCCTGGGGGTATGAGCTGTTATAATTCAAAATGAATGAATTGTTCAATGACAATCTTAAGGAGGATTTTAATTATGGCTATTATTAATGCAACAGACGCAACATTTAAAGAATCAATCGCAGAAGGTGTCGTACTCGTAGACTTTTGGGCTCCATGGTGCGGACCTTGTAAAATGATTGCTCCAGTACTTGAAGAAGTAGCTGACGCAGTAGATGGAAAAGCAAAAGTTGTTAAAGTTGATGTTGATGACAACCAAACAACAGCAGCACAATTCGGCGTTATGTCAATCCCAACACTCATCGTATTTAAAGACGGTGAAGCAGTAGATAAGGTAGTTGGTTTCAACCCGAAAGAAAAATTAGTTGCTTTAATCGAAAAGCACCTATAAGATAAAACAAAATGAGACTAGGTCGCCTAAGGCAGCCTAGTCTTTTTAGTAGGTGAGATGATGAATGAACAATTACAAGAGAAAATAAAGATTTTACCAGAGCGTCCTGGTTGTTATTTAATGAAGGATTCCAAAGGTGAAGTCATTTATGTAGGAAAAGCGAAAGTTCTGAAAAACCGGGTACGTAGCTATTTCACAGGAAGCCATGATGGGAAAACAGCCCGCCTCGTACAAGAGATTGTCGATTTTGAGTACATTGTGACAGATACAGAAATAGAGTCACTCGTCTTAGAATTAAATTTAATTAAAAGATATGACCCGCGCTACAATATTATGTTAAAAGATGATAAGACGTATCCATATATTCAAATTACAGATGAAAAATATCCACGTTTACTCGTAACACGCAACATAAAAAAAAGAAGAGGAAAGTATTTCGGGCCGTATCCGAACGCTTATGCAGCACAAGAAACAAAAAAACTACTCGATCGCATTTATCCTTTTCGAAAATGTCGTCATTTGCCAAAACAAGTTTGTCTATACTATCATTTAGGACAATGCCTTGCGCCTTGTGTCTATGACGTTCCAGAAACGACTTACGAAGACATGATTAAAGAAGTGAGTCGATTTTTAAAAGGTGGATATGGAGATGTAAAAAAAGAGCTCGAACAAAAAATGATGGACGCATCAGAGAAATTAGAGTTCGAACGAGCTAAAGAATACCGTGATCAAATCGCTCATATTGAATCTGTTATGGAAAAACAAAAGATGGCAACGAGTGATTTCACAGATCGAGATATTTTCGGTTATGCGGTAACGGAACAATATATGTGTGTCCAAGTATTTTTCGTGCGTCAAGGAAAGTTGATTGAACGAGATGTATCGATTTTCCCTTATTATCGAGAACCACAAGAGGAACTTTTAACATTTATTGGTCAGTTTTATAATGATGGAAAACATTTGAAACCGAAAGAAGTACTCATTCCATCACAAATGGATAACCATTTACTCGCCCAACTACTCTCCATTAAAGTTCATATTCCGCAACGGGGACAGAAAAAACATATGCTTGATTTAGCGATGGACAACGCACAAGTCGCTTTGCGAGAAAAATTAACATTAGTAGAGCGAAAATACGAGCGTACAGTCGGAGCATGTGTCCACTTAGGAGAATTGCTCGGCATTGAAACCCCTTTGCGCATCGAAGCGTTCGACAATTCTCATTTACATGGGACGAATCCTGTCTCGGCAATGGTTTCTTTCGTCGACGGGGAACCGAGAAGACAAGAATATCGCAAATATAATTTAAAAGAAGCGAGTGCACATGATGATTACGGTGCTATGCGTGAAGTCGTTCGGAGACGTTACGTTCGTTTATTAAAAGAGGAGAAACCATTACCTGACTTGATCGTCATCGATGGTGGGAAAGGGCAAATGTCTGTTGCGCGAGAAGTGTTAGAAGATGAACTCGGTTTAACTATACCTATTCTTGGATTAGCGAAGGATGAAGATCATGATACGAATGAAGTGTTATTCGGAGATCCACCGCACATCGTTCAAATGAAAAAGACGAGTGACACCTTTTATTTATTGCAGCGCATTCAAGATGAAGTGCATCGCTTTGCGATTACGTTCCAAAGAGCGAAACGTCAACAACATGCTTTTCAATCTAAATTAGATGAAGTGAAGGGAATTGGCGAACAGCGTAAAAGAAGATTGTTAATGCACTTCGGTTCCGTAGAACATATTAAAAACGCGTCGATTGAAGAATTGAGAAAACTAAAAATACCCGAAGCAATCGCTGAGAAATTACTCGCAACATTGAATGAAAAAGAAAAAGGTCAGCAGTGAATATTCACCGTTGACCTTTTTTTATTTATTTGAAGAATCCCATTTCACCTCAAATAAAATGACTTGTTTTTTAGCGTTTTTTTCAGCGTAACATTCCGTCACTCTTTTTTGTAATGCTTCATGTTGTGCAGCTAGAAATCCAGCTTCTAAAGCGTGTGAAGCTTGCTCGAAGTCTTCTAACGTCGGCCGAGTTAATGCGTAAACAATAGTGTCGCTTTTTTCTTTTTCAATAGATAAGTTCCCCCAGTCGGCTTCTCTGAAAAAATCAGGAAGTTCCTGGAGTGAAAATAAAGGGAATTCACGAGCGATTTCTTTTCCTACCCAATAGAGGATATCGTCTTCGTGTTTTCCTAAAATAGCTGGAATAACGTGATATCTTAATAGTTCGTAACCGAATTTTGTAGGACGTACTGTTTCATTATTAGCCAAAGTATTCACCATCCTTTTCCAAAATTTCAAATCAACTTCATATGTAATTGAGAATCGATTGAAAAAGCTTTCGACATCTTGATTTCTTATGTAGTGAGGAGTACAATGAAATTGTAATCACATTGTAACATGAAAGGAGTACGTCGGAAAAGTTTACTTTTAAATTGACGTGCTTCAGCTATAAGGGAGGGTAAAAGACTTGTCGAGAGAATCAGATTTTTTCTTACGTCGTCTTCATTCACTGCTCGGAGTCATTCCAGTTGGGTTATTTTTAACACAACACTTAATCATTAACTATTTTTCAACGCGTGGTGAAGAAGCATTTAACGCAGCTTCCGATTTCATGGGAAGCTTACCATTTTTGTATGTGTTGGAGTGGGTAGTAATTTACATCCCATTAATGTTCCACGCATTCTACGGTGTTTACATCGCATTTACTGCGAAAAACAACACAGGTCGTTTCGGTACATACCGCAACTGGATGTTTAAGTTGCAACGTTTAACGGGAGTGTTCTTAGTGATCTTTATCGCATGGCACATTTACCAAACGCGTATCCAAAAGGCACTTGGTGTTGACGTGAACTACGATATGATGGCTGATATTTTCCAATCTACTGGAATGGTTATTTTCTACTTTGCAGGAGTTCTCGCTGCGACATTCCACTTAGCTAACGGAATTTGGGCTTTCCTCGTAACTTGGGGTATTACACAATCTCCACGTTCACAGCAAATTTTCTCTTACGTATCAATCCTCATTTTCATCGCATTATCATTCATTGGTATCCGTGCGATTTTAGGATTTATGTAAGCAGTTAGATGCAAATCAGATTTTGAGATTATGTAAATATTGAGGAGTGAAACAATAATGGCAAAAGGTAGATTGATCGTCGTTGGTGGCGGTCTTGCAGGTCTTATGGCAACAATTAAATCAGCTGAAGCTGGCATGCCTGTTGACTTGTTTTCTTTAGTCCCTGTTAAACGTTCACACTCCGTATGTGCCCAAGGCGGTATTAACGGAGCTGTTAACACGAAGGGTGAAGGTGACTCACCTGCGATCCATTTAGATGATACAGTATATGGTGGAGACTTCTTAGCGAACCAACCACCTGTTAAGGCAATGACAGATGCTGCACCTGGAATTATTCACCTTTTCGACCGTATGGGTGTTATGTTTAACCGTACAAATGAAGGGTTACTTGATTTCCGTCGTTTCGGAGGTACTTTACACCACCGTACAGCATTCGCTGGTGCGACAACAGGACAGCAATTATTATATGCTTTAGATGAGCAAGTGCGTTCACATGAAGTAGCTGGACTCGTTCAAAAGTATGAACATTGGGAGTTTTTAGGAGTTATTCTTGATAACGATGGTGTCTGTCGAGGAATTAAAGCACAAAACTTAAAAACGATGGAGATTAAATCATTCCGTGGAGATGCGGTTATTATCGCAACAGGTGGACCTGGTATTATCTTCGGTAAGTCAACGAACTCTGTTATTAATACAGGTTCTGCAGCTTCAATCGTTTACCAACAAGGTGCGAAATACGCAAACGGTGAGTTCATTCAAATTCACCCAACGGCGATTCCAGGAGATGACAAACTTCGTCTCATGAGTGAATCAGCACGTGGTGAAGGTGGACGTGTTTGGACGTATAAAGATGGTAAACCTTGGTACTTCTTAGAAGAGAAGTATCCTGACTACGGTAACTTAGTTCCGCGTGACATTGCAACACGTGAAATTTTCGACGTCTGTGTAAACCAAAAGCTCGGTATTAACGGCGAGAACATGGTTTATTTAGACTTGTCACATAAAGATCCACACGAGCTTGACATTAAACTCGGTGGAATCATGGAAATTTACGAAAAATTCGTTGGGGAAGACCCACGTAAAGTTCCGATGAAAATTTTCCCTGCTGTCCACTACTCAATGGGTGGCCTCTGGGTAGACTACGATCAACATACGAATATCCCTGGATTATTTGCAGCAGGTGAAGCTGATTATTCACAACACGGTGCGAACCGTCTCGGTGCGAACTCATTACTTTCTGCTGTATTTGGTGGAATGGTTGCTGGACCGAAAGCTGTGGAATACATTAATGGACTTGATAAGAGTGCAGAAGATGTTGAATCATCAGTATTCGACAATGCAATTAAAGAAGAACAAGCGGCATGGGACGCAACGCTCGCAATGAACGGTACTGAAAATGCGTACATGCTTCATAAAGAGCTTGGTGAAGTAATGACGAAAAACGTTACAGTTGTTCGTAATAACAAAGACCTTGCAGCTACAGATGTGAAAATTCAAGAATTACTCGAACGCTATGAAAACATTAACATTACTGATACACAAAAATGGTCAAACCAAGGTGCGACATTTACTCGTCAGTTAAAGAATATGTTACAATTAGCGCGCGTTATTACGCTCGGAGCTCTTAACCGTAACGAGAGCCGTGGTGCTCACTACAAACCAGAATTCCCAGAACGTGACGACGAGAACTTCTTAAAAACAACAATCGCTGAATTTACGCCAGAAGCTCCTAAATTATCGTATGAAGATGTAGATGTTTCATTAGTGAAACCACGTAAACGTGACTACACTTCAAAATCGTAGTAATAAGAGGAAAGGGGAAAATACGAAATGAGCGAGAATAAGACAATCGAGTTAAAAGTGCGTCGTCAAGACACGGCTAACTCTGATTCATATTGGGAAGAGTTTTCGATCCCATATCGTCCAAACATGAACGTTATTTCTGTGTTAATGGAAATTCAACGTAATCCAGTGACGAAAGACGGTAAGAAAACGACACCAATTAACTGGGAAATGAGCTGTCTTGAAGAAGTATGTGGAGCATGTTCAATGGTTATTAACGGACGTCCACGTCAATCTTGTACAGCATTAATTGACCAATTACCATCACCGATTACTCTCGAGCCAATGTCAACATTCCCAGTCGTACGTGACTTAATCGTCGACCGTGAATTTATGTTTGACTCACTTAAGAAAGTAAAAGCATGGGTTCCAATCGATGGAACATATGATTTAGGTGAAGGTCCACGTATGCCAGAACGCAAACGTCAATGGGCTTATGAATTATCAAAATGTATGACATGTGGTGTATGTTTAGAAGCATGTCCTAACGTTAACGATAAAACAGACTTCATTGGACCAGCGATTCTTTCACAAGTTCGTTTATTCAACACACATCCAACAGGATCAATGAATAAAGATGAGCGTCTTGCAGAAATTATGAAAGACGGTGGACTTGGAGAATGTGGTAACTCACAAAACTGTGTCGTAGCATGTCCGAAAGGGATTCCTTTGACAACGTCAATCGCATCACTTAACCGTGCAACAACAGTTCAAATGTTCAAAAACTTCTTCGGAAGCGACCATATGGTAGACTAAAATCTACAGGACTCACCCTAAATTTAGGGTGAGTTTTTTGTTTGGAAAAAATATTGTCTTTTTTCATCTAAATGAAACATCATCATACGAAAAATATTTTCATTGAAAACGATTACTTAAATAAGCTGAAGCATTAAAAATTTGTTTCAAATACAAAAATACTTGCTTTTTAAAAGGATAAAGAATATATTATAAATAACATACCGACTGGTTAGTATAAAGGTGTGAAATAAAAGAATAAAGTATGGAAAGTGAGTATATTAGTTTTTTACGTTGATTCTTAGCACAATGAGGAGGAGTAGAGATGAATTTTAGTTATTCTGAAAAAGTAGAGAAGTTAAGAAGTAAGTTAACCGATTTTATGGAAGCCTATATTTATCCAAATGAAAGCGTATACAAAGAACAACTCGATGCGATGGAGGATCGATTCAGCACGATTCCCCCTATTATGGAACAATTGAAAGAAGAAGTGAAAAAGCAAGGGTTATGGAATTTGTTCATGCCAGGAGATGAATTCGGAGCAGGTTTGACAAATTTAGAATATGCACCACTTTGTGAAATTATGGGTCGTTCTGCTATTGCGCCAGAAGTGTTCAATTGTAGCGCACCCGATACAGGAAATATGGAAGTGCTCGTGCAATACGGGACAGAAGAACAGCAAGAACAATGGTTAAAACCATTACTTGCAGGTGAAATTCGTTCTTGTTTTGCAATGACAGAGCCAGCTGTTGCTTCAAGCGATGCGACGAATATTCAATCGAGTATCGTACGCGACGGAGATGACTACATTTTGAATGGGACGAAATGGTGGACATCGGGTGCTGGGGATCCACGTTGTAAAGTGGCCATCTTTATGGGAAAAAGTGACCCAGATGGACCGAAATATGAACAACAATCGATGATTCTCGTACCGATGGATACACCAGGCGTCACTGTGAAACGGATGCTTCCTGTATTCGGTTATGATAGTGCCCCAGAAGGACATGGAGAAGTGGAATTTAAAAATGTGCGTGTGCCTGCGAGCAATATGTTATGGGGAGAAGGGAAAGGATTCGCTATCGCGCAAGGACGTCTCGGACCAGGAAGAATCCATCATTGCATGCGTTTAATTGGAGCGGCAGAACGTGCGATTGAATTGATGTCAAAACGAGCACTTTCCAGAAGTACATTCGGCCAACCGATCGCGCACCATGGTATCGTCCAACAGTGGATTGCAGACTCGAGAATGGAAATTGAACAAGCCCGTTTACTCACATTAAAGGCAGCTTACATGATGGATACAGTTGGCAATAAAGAGGCGAAAGCAGAAATTGCGATGATCAAAGTAGTCGCTCCGCGTATGGCTCAAAAAGTAATTGATCGTGCGATTCAAGTATTTGGGGGTGCTGGTGTGAGCGATGATTTTCCATTAGCACATATGTACGCGAATGCTCGAACATTAAGTTTAGCAGATGGGCCAGACGAAGTGCATAGTCGCCAAATTGCACGACTTGAATTACGAAAATATTCATAAGGGGTTGAGGAAATGAAAGAAATGTTTACACTGAAAGGAAAAGTAGCGCTCATTACAGGCGGAGCGAGGGGGCTCGGCTACCAAATTGCCGAAACGTATGCGGAAGCAGGAGCGAATGTCATTGTCTGTTCAAGGGACGGAGAAGCTTGTGAAAAAGCGGCTATGCAACTTGCAAATGACTATCACGTCACGACGTTAGGGATTCATTGTGACGTAACAGATGAACAAGAAGTCGAGCAAGTCGTGCGCCAAGTAGTGGATCAGTTTGGAACGATTGATATTTTAGTGAATAATAGCGGAGCTTCATGGGCAGCACCGATTGAACAAACGCCTTTACAAGGTTGGCAAAAAGTGATGGATGTAAATGTTACAGGTGCATTTCTCATGTGCCGTGCAGTCGGTCACGTCATGCTTCCAAATAAATCGGGGAAAGTGATTAATATCGCTTCCATCGCTGGATTCGGAGGCACACCGCCCTTTATGCAAACCTTAAGTTATAACACGAGCAAAGGAGCGTTGATGACCTTTACGAAAGATTTGGCGGTGAAATGGGGAGCCTCAGGCATTTGTGTTAACGCTTTAGCGCCAGGTTTTTTCCCGACAAAAATGTCGAAAGTACTAATTGAACACGGAGGGGAGGAAATCCGTAAAAGTACCCCGCTTGGCCGTTTAGGAAGTGATTCCGATTTAAAAGGACCGGCGCTTTTTTTAGCAAGTAGGGCATCTGATTATGTCACAGGCGTCATTTTACCCGTAGATGGCGGAGCGAGTGCGTTATAGTAAAAGGTGTGGTAAATTTGTAGAAGAGTATGAAAAAGAAAGTGTGGTATACATGAAAAATAAAATTATCGCAACGAGTATTGAACTCTTCGAAAAACAAGGCTTTACCGAAACATCGATTCAACATATCGTCGATGCACTCGACGTAACGAAAGGAACATTTTATTATTATTTTCAATCGAAAGAGCAATTGTTGATGGATATTCATACGCAATACATTGACGATCTTTTACATCGCCAACAACAAGTAATCGCAGAATATGAAACAGCGAAAGACCAGCTAACAGCAATGTTTCATCTACTCATTCAAGACATTGAAATTCAAGGAGCGCGAGCACGTGTTTTCTTGCGTGAAATGCGTCATTTAATGGATACGAATAGCGTTGAAGTAAAAGAGAAACGTGATGAATTTAGACTCGTCATTGAAGAAGTGATCCGTCAAGGAATTGAAGCAGGAGAATTATTAGAATCACTAGATCCAGCGATTACAGCATTTGCTTTTTTAAGTTTGACGAATTACAGCTATAATTGGTTTAATCCACACGGAGCTTTGACAGCGGCTCAATTAAGTGATGCGTATAGCGATATCTTTTTTAAAGGAATTGTAAAAGAAGGGTGAGAACATTCATCCTTCTTTCGAACATACTAACTAGTCAGTATAAAAGGGGGATGAACACTATGTCTGAAATAATCGAAGTGAGAAAAGAAGAACAACTGCCTCTCGATCAAGTAAATGACTATATCGACCAACATATTGAAGGAGTACCTCATGAGCCTCTTCGAATTAAACAATTTAGCGCAGGGCATTCAAATTTAACGTATTTATTAAAAAGGGGAGATTGGGAAGCGGTACTCCGTCGTCCGCCACTCGGTCCAATCGCTCCGAGAGCGCATGATATGGAAAGAGAATATACATGGTTAAGCAGACTGCACTCACACTTTCAAATTGCACCGAAGCCATACACTTTTTCTGATGATGAAACCGTCATCGGCGCTCCATTTTTCATTATGGAACGCCGTAAGGGACTCGTATTTGATACAGAAATACCATCTTCTATCACTTATGAGGCATCGATGGGTAATCAATTATCGCATCTCATGGTAGATACGCTTGTACAGTTACATGCGGTCGATCCAGCAAAGGCAAATTTACTTGAAATGACGAAGCCAGAAGGATTTATGGAAAGACAGGCGAACAGTTGGACGAAACGATATCAACGTGTCGAAACGACAAAATTACCCGATGTTGAACGCTTAATGGATTATTTAGTGACGCATGTTCCGAAGACGGCACAAGCGACGATTATTCATTACGATTATAAATTAAACAATGCGATGTTTTCAGAAGATTTATCACAAATGACAGGTTTGTTCGATTGGGAAATGTCGACCGTCGGAGATCCACTCGTTGACTTAGCGGTTGCGATGAGTTATTGGATTGAGCCGGATGATCCCGATATTTTGAAATATGCGCTCGGGACACCGCCTGTTACGATGATGGACGGCTTTTATACGCGTCAGCAATTTATCGAAGCATATGCTAAAAAAAGTGGTCGCGACGTATCGAATATTCATTATTATATGACATTCGCTTACTTTAAATTAGCAGTTATTGGCCAACAAATTTACTATCGATATGCGAAAGGCCAGACGACGGACTCGCGCTTTAAACATTTTAATCGTCTCGTATCCAATATGGTTCAACTCGCTGTTCAAACGATGGATGAAGCCTATGATTGATGTCGTTTTTTCGCAAGATGAGATACCAGAAAATATTCAAGGACAAAATGTCGTCGTTTTTGATATTTTGTTAGCAACGTCGACGATTGTGACGTTAATGGAAAAAGGAGTGCAAGCAATCTACCCAGCGGAGAGTGAGAAAGAAGCGCTTGAACGGCATCATGCTTTAGCAGGCAGTCAACTAATCGGGGAAAAAGATGGCCGTCCGATTGAGCCGTATTTTGCGCCACCGCTCCCGACTGCACTCATTCAAAGTCATCTTCCGACACAAGTCGTCATGTTGACGACGAATGGGACGCTTGCCATTCGAAAAAGTGAAGGGGCAAAGCGTGTATTAATCGGTTCTTTATTGAACAATCGAGCGATCGTTGAAGCGTTTTTCCAAGAAGAAAATTGGACGCTCGTTTGCGCAGGCTCTCATGGCGCATTGGCGATTGAAGATGTATATGGGGCAGGGCAATGGATGGCGGAATGGTTAAAGCAACATCCTCATACTCGCTTAACAGAACGAGCTGAAGTGGCTTATGCGACTTATGATCAAAAAGCGACGAAAGCTAAATCGAGATTACGGCAATCGAAGACGGGAAGAATGTTAATGAAACAAGGATATGAAAATGAACTTGCTTATGTAGCACAACAACATACGATGCGTGTCATTCCGTATTATGAACGAGGAATGATTCAACACTATATCCATTAGGAGGGAGAAGCTATGCAACAGACGAAACACTTTGAGTATTGGCCACCATTGTTAACGAAGACAATTACCGTTCCGGAGACAACCTTGTATGAAAACTTACGTATTTCTGCTCAGCGATATCCTAATAAAGTGGCTATTGAATATTATGGACGTGCCTTGACCTATCGTCAATTCATTGAAGAAGTCGACACATTAGCAGCTTTTATGGCAACTCATTGGAAGTTGAAGCGTGGCGAAAATGTCATGCTCTTTATGCAAAATGCACCACAATACTTAATCGCACTTTATGCTATTTTACGCAATCGCGCAGTTGCCGTACCGATCAACCCGATGAGTAAAACGCCTGAACTACAATTTTATTTACAAGATGGAGATATTCATCATGCTTGCATTTCTCAAGAATTATATCCAATTGCAGAAGTCTTTGTTGGAGATGGACAATTAGAAAATCCGATTATTGCAACGTATCGTGACTATATTGAGGAAGAAAAAGCAGTGAGTGCTTTACCTGATATTGTCAAGGAGCCATGCAAAAGATTCCCCCATACTATTCCTTGGCAAGAAGCGTTGCAAAGAGCAAGTACATTACTAGATGATACAGGAGAAAATGATGATGTCGCAATGATTCCTTACACTTCGGGTACAACAGGTGAACCGAAAGGATGTGTACATACGAATCGCACGATTCAGGCGAATGTCGTTGGAGCGGCACATTGGATGTCGATGACGTCAGATACAGTAGCGCTCGCCACATTGCCATTATTCCATGTGACAGGACTCGTCCATAGTGGATTTGCGCCTCTTTATGCTGGCGGTACAATCGTCTTATTAACACGTTGGGATAAAGGATATGCGGCGCGGGCGATTGAAACGTATCGTTGTACAAACTGGATTAATATAAGTACGATGGTCATTGATTTTTTATCACAAAGTAATATTTATGACTATGATCTATCTTCTTTACTCATTATCGGTGGCGGGGGTGCGACGATGCCAGAAGCGGTAGGAGAACGTCTGTATGAAGTGACAGGGCTTCGTTATGTCGAAGGCTATGGATTATCCGAAACGATGTCTCATACGCATTTTAATCCTCCTGAACGGCCGAAACTCCAATGTCTCGGAATCCCGGCATTCGGTGTCGATGCGCGTGTCAGGCACGTGGAAACAGGAGAATGGCTAGGGATTGGTGAAGAAGGAGAATTGTTAGTGCATGCACCTCAAATGCTCATTGAATATTATAATCGACCAGATGATGACAGCTTTGTTATGATTGATGGAAAGCGATTTTTCAAAACAGGGGATATCGTCAAAGTAGATGAAGATGGCTATTTCTTTATGGTCGACCGAGTGAAACGTATGATTAATGCTTCTGGCTATAAAGTATGGCCGAGTGAAGTTGAATCCATTTTGTTTGGTCATCCTGCTGTAAGACAAGCTTGCGTCGTACGTTCCTACGATGAAAAGCGTGGAGAAACAGTAAAAGCACTCATTATATTAAAAGAGGACTATAAAGGAAAAGTGACAGCAGAAGAACTAATCGATTGGTCGAAACAACAAATGTCCGCCTATAAATACCCACGTGAAATTGAATTTTGGGAAGAGTTCCCAATGACGAGTAGCGGAAAGGTACTTTGGAGACAGTTGCAAGATAAAATAGGAGAATAAAGTGAAAAGGGTGGCTTAGCCATCCTTTTTTTGAGCAGAAAATGAATGGTTATTCATTAAAAGTATTGTTATTTTTAAAAAATGATGTAAAGTAAAGAGAAAGAACGTTTAGAAAGGGAGAATGTTATGAGTAAAGCAACATATATACAAAATTGGGAAGAGTGGCAAAAGGATTTTAATTTTTACGTACCAATCCGCGTAAAATTTAGTGATTTAGATGCGTTTGGTCATTTGAATAATGTTGAAGTATTTCGTTATTTAGAACATGCTCGTATTGAATATTTAAAGCGTGTTCAAATTTTAAATTTTAAACATGTAGAAGAAATTGATAAATTTTCTGTCGTAGCTGATATGCAATGTGATTTTTTACATCAAATTTTTTATGAAGAAGAAATTCGAGTGTATGTAAAAGTGCATTATTTAGGCAATACATCGCTCGATATTCACTACATGGGGAAAAACGAAAAAGAACAAGTCGTTTTCACAGGGCGCGGTGTTATCGTCCAAATCGATAAACATACAGGAAAACCGTATCCATGGAATGATACACAAAAGACACTGATTGAAGAACTGAATCGAGTAAATGTGTAATAAAAATAGTTGCACAAACGGTTGAAAAAGGCGACAATATACAGTATGTCATCGTTTTGAAGGAGGGGAAGAAATGACTCAATCCGATCAACGTCATACTGAAATTGCGCAAATGGAAAAAGATTTACGACATATCGCTGGAATTATTAAACAACAAGGTCGTAAAATTTTAACGAACTATAAAATTACACCTCCGCAATTTATCGCACTACAATGGTTGTTTGAATTAGGGGATATGACGATAGGGGACTTATCAGCAAAGATGTACTTGGCATTCAGTACGACAACAGATCTCGTCGATCGCATGGAAAAGAATGAACTTGTGAAACGCGTCCGAGATGAACAAGATCGCCGCGTCGTGCGCATTCATTTATTACCAGAAGGTGAACGTATTATCGAAGAAGTGATTGAAAAGAGACAAACATATTTACAAAACATGCTCACTCATTTAGGGGAAGATGAGGTTCAGCAATTTTCACGATATTTAAGTGCTTTGCACGAAGAAATGAAGAAAGAATAGAGGAGATAGTGTGAAAGCACCAATAGGCGTCATCGATTCAGGAGTAGGCGGTTTAACAGTAGCAAAAGAACTCATTCAACAACTTCCGAATGAATCCATCATCTATATAGGAGACGATGCGCGTTGTCCATACGGCCCCCGTACGACAGAAGAAGTGACACAGTTTACAGTAGAGATGACAGAAGCTCTAGAAGTACTCGGTATTAAAATGCTCGTCATTGCTTGTAATACAGCGACAGCAGCAGCGTTAGAAACTGTACAGGAACGCTTCGATTTTCCGATTATCGGTGTCATTGAACCTGGTGCACGCGCGGCCTTACAAGCGTCAGAACGAGATGAAATCGTCGTGCTCGGCACACAAGGAACCGTTAATAGCCGTGCGTATGATGCAGCGATTTTACGTCACGCTCCACATGCGAAAGTTCAAGCGCTCGCTTGTCCGAGTTTCGTTCCTGTCGTGGAAAGTGGCGATTATAAAACAGATTTAGCACGCGATATTGTAGACGCGACATTGCGTGATCTTAATCGCAAAGAGTTCGATACAGCGATTTTAGGCTGTACGCATTACCCACTATTACAACATCATATTCAAGCAGCATTACCTGATGCGAAAATTATTTCATCCGCCACCGAAACGGTCGTCGATGTGAAACGCGTCTTACATCATTTTGGCATAGCGTCGACACAACCTGATGCGACATATCGATTTTACACGACGGGCAAGGTCGATAAGTTTCGTGACATTGTGGAAGATTGGTTACAAATTCAAGAAGCAACTGTTGAAAAAATTCATTTACAAACAATTATTCAATCAAAGAAATAAACGAGCGCAAGGCATAGGAACTTGCGCTTTTTTTGTGTACAATAAAGAGAGATTATAAAAAGAAAAGGAGCTCGATTATGAGACACGACGGCAGAACAGCACAACAATTACGCCCAGTAACGATGACACCCAATTTTATCATTCATCCAGAAGGTTCGGTACTCATCGAAGTAGGCAATACGAAAGTCATTTGTAATGCGACGATTGAAACGCGCGTACCCCACTTTATTCGCGGAACAGGAAAAGGGTGGATTACGGCGGAGTATTCTATGCTTCCACGTGCGACGACCGAACGTACGTCACGCGAATCATCACGCGGTAAGGTGACAGGTCGTACGATGGAAATTCAACGTCTCATCGGCCGAGCTTTACGAGCGGTGACGAACTTAGAAGCGTTAGGAGAAAAAACAGTTTGGGTGGATTGTGATGTCATTCAAGCGGATGGTGGAACGCGTACCGCATCGCTCACAGGAGCTTTTGTCGCACTTGCATTAGCCCTTGATAAATTAGATCAAGAAGAACGTTTTGAAACGTTCCCATTAACACAATATTTAGCAGCGACGAGCGTCGGTAAAGTAGGCGAAAATCTCGTACTCGATTTAGATTTTGTGGAAGATTCAAGTGCCGATGTCGACATGAACGTCATTATGACATCGAATGGAGAATTTGTAGAATTGCAAGGAACGGGAGAAGAAGCGACATTTACGAAACGCGAAATGTTTGATTTGATTGAACTTGCAGAAGGTGGTATTCAACAATTGATCAATTTACAGCGTGACGTTTTAGGTGAAGTAGCACAAAGTATCGGAAGGCAGGATGAAACGAATGAATGAAATTTTAATTGCAACGAATAATTTAGGCAAAGCGAAAGACTTTGAAGCTTTGTTTAAACCGCTCGGTATTACAGTGCGTACGCTTCAAGATATGCCTGAATATATCGATATTGAAGAGACAGGTACGACATTTGAAGAAAATGCGATTTTAAAAGCAGAAGGGGCGGCGCGTTTACTTCAAATGAATGTCATTGCAGACGATTCAGGGTTGGAAATTGATGCGCTTAATGGGGATCCGGGTGTTTATTCAGCGCGTTACGCAGGACTCGATAAAGACGACGAAGCCAATATTAACTTAGTGCTTCAAAAATTAGAGAATGTAGACAATCGTCAAGCACGTTTTAAATGTGTGCTCGCTATCGCAGGTCCTAATTTACCGACACGTACGTATGAGGGAACTTGTGAAGGAGAAATTTTAACAGAGCGAGTAGGAAGTAACGGGTTCGGATATGATCCAATTTTCTTTGTACCTGCTTTAAATCGCTCGATGGCTCAATTGTCAGCGGAAGAGAAAGGTGAAATTTCCCACCGCGGGGCAGCATTGCGTCAGTTAGAAGAAGAACTCGATCAACTTATTTAAAAGAGGGGATGACACTATGAGAATAATCGTCGTCAGCGATACGCATGGAGATACGCAGTTTCGACAAGTGCTAGATGCGTATCAAGCCGATGCGATTTTTCACGCAGGGGATAGTGAATTGGATTACGAAGCAAAAGTGATGCAAGGAATGTATCGCATCCGTGGTAACAATGATCGAGATGTACGATACGAAACAGAATTATCTGTCACACTAGGTGGTAAGACGATTTTTATTACACACGGTCATTTATACGATATTTATAACGGTTTGCAACGTTTAGATTATCGGGCACAAGAAGTGGATGCGGATATTGTTTTATTCGGTCATACTCATCAGCTCGGTGCAGAAAAAGTGGGAGATATACTCTATTTGAATCCAGGAAGCTTCACCCGTCCACGTGGTGGGCATCCCGCGACATTCGCTATTTTAGATGTTCGCATTGATGGCAGTGTGAAAGTAACGTACCGAACACCGAAAGGAATCATCGTACATGAAGTAATTTTTAAATAGCATTGACAAAACGAGATATATTTCATATAATAATGGATGTCCGTTTCTTCGGATGAGGGAGCGGTACAAGTCCCAGTAGCTCAGCTGGATAGAGCATTCGCCTTCTAAGCGAACGGTCGGGGGTTCGAATCCCTTCTGGGACGTCATCATAAGTAAAAAGCGTACATCACCTAGTTTTAGGCGATGTACGCTTTTTATATGTCTTTTGAAAATTTATATTCTTTATATAAAGCTAAATATTCCCCGAGTAAAACAAGTCGTTCATTGCGATGGTCAAAAAAACGTTCGACTAACATGAGCAATACAATCCAAATGAAGACGAATGTGAGCAAATGACTGATCGTCCAACTTTCAATTAAATCAGTAGTAGCTACCGTAGCGAGTGCAATTAAACTGGAAAAAATCGTTAAAATAAATGCAGAATCATTGCGACGTGCTTTTTGTGCCTCAATGACGGCGATGATGACATCTAAATCAAAGGCGCTCATCTGCCTAAAATCTCCTTTTTTCAGTTCGATTGTACTGTACAATTCATCGAATAATGTTTCGATTTCTCGTTCAATCGTATCGAGTGAATACCCACTTAATGGACGACTCGCATGAACGAGATGACTTTTTTTGAAATTCAAAACATTCCCTCCTTTTCATTAGTTTAACAGAAAGGAAGAGAGGATTTAAGAAAGAAAAAATGCTCCAATCATCGCACCAAGTAAGACAATTTTCCAAGAAGGCCATTTTTGAAACTGTAAAAGAAGGAAGAGTAGACTAGCAATCGTAAAATGAACAGAAGATGTCATCGAACTCGTCCAAATCGGATCATAAAATGCTGCGATTAATAATCCGAGTACAGCGGCATTCATCGCGCTTACTGATCCTTGCATATGCGCGTTATTGCGCAACAGATCCCAAAATGGGAGAGCGCCTACGATCAATAAAAAAGCAGGTAAAAACATCGCAAATGTTGCAAACAATCCACCAATCGGACCGTTGAGCACGGCTCCTAAATATGCCGCAAATGTGAAAAGCGGCCCTGGAACGGCTTGAGTGGCACCATATCCAGCTAAAAATGTTTCTCCTGACAAGCCGGTCGGGGAGACGAATTGTTGTTCTAAAAGAGGTAAGACGACATGACCGCCTCCAAAAACGAGAGCTCCTGATTGATAAAATGATTCAAAAAAAGAAAGCATCGGAATGTCTTTCCATACTAAGATAATTGGTGGAGCAAAAAGAAAGAAGAAAAAGAGAAATAAAGCGATGCTCCCTCCTCTTTTTGAAATCGGAACACGGTCAGATGTAGAGTTTTCTCGAGATATGCCTTGAGTAAAAAGCAATCGTCCAATGCAAGCTGCAATGAGAATAATTCCGACTTGAATAAATGGATGAGGAAAGAGTAACATTGTAGCCATCGCAACAAAAGCAATCCATTGGCGAGGAGCATCAGAAGCAAGTGATTGACTCATTCCAATAATCGCATGCGCCACAATAGCGACAGCGACGAGCTGTAAACCTTTCAACAGACCTGTTGCAAAGGCTAAGTCAGTAGGAAACCACATAGCGAAAGCGATGAGTAAAAAGACAGAAGGAAGAGTGAATCCTAGAAAAGCAAGTATTCCACCAAGCAATCCCCCTCGATACAATCCAATGCCGATTCCTACTTGGCTACTTGCAGGGCCTGGTAAAAACTGAGAAAGTGCTACGAGGTCTGCATAACTTTTTTCCGATAGCCAACGTTTTTGTTTCACATACTCATTATGGAAATAGGCGAGGTGCGCAGTGGGACCACCGAAAGAAGTGAGTCCGAGTCTTAACGCAATCGTAAAAATGTCTACATAATGTTTCAAAACCAATCATTCCTTTTACATTTACAGTAGCATAATTCTAGCGGAACGAATGTTAATCATTTGTAAACGAGTAGAAAGTAGAGTTTATGTATAAACTATGATAAAATTTACATAAATTATGAATGAATGTTCATTCGTTACGAAAGGGGAAATAAAAATGAAAGCGCTTCAATTAAAAGAACAATTACGTATTCCAGTCATCGGGTCTCCAATGTTTATCGTCAGCACACCGAAACTCGTTATCGAACAATGTAAGGCAGGAATTGTCGGCTCGATGCCTGCATTGAATGCTCGACCTTCATCGCAACTCGATGAGTGGCTCGCTGAAATTACCGAAACATTAGACGCTTACAATAAACAAAATCCAGAACGTCCTGCTGCACCTTTTGCGATTAATCAAATCGTTCATCGGTCGAATGAGCGATTAGAGGAAGATATGGCTTTATGTCAAAAGTATAAAGTACCGATCATCATTACATCACTCGGTGCGAGAGAAGATATATATGAAGCAGCGCATGAATACGGAGGGATTGTATTTCATGATGTCATTAACAATTTCTTCGCTAAAAAAGCGATTGAAAAAGGAGCGGATGGCTTGATTGCTGTCGCTGCCGGAGCTGGCGGACATGCGGGTGTTAAAAGTCCATTTGCGCTCGTCCAAGAAATTCGAGAATGGTTTGACGGACCACTCGCGCTTGCAGGATCAATCGCAACAGGAGGTAGTGTGTTAGCAGCAGAAGCGATGGGGGCAGATTTTGCCTATATCGGTTCACCGTTCATTGCGACAGAAGAAGCGAATGCAGTAGAAGATTATAAACAGACGATCGTTGAAAGCAATTCGGACGATATCGTGTACAGCAATTACTTCACGGGCGTACATGGCAATTATTTAGCGCCTTCTATTCGCGCAGCAGGTATGGATCCTGACAATCTTCCTGAAAGCGATCCGACAAAAATGAATTTTGGCGGAGATAGTGCGCATAAAGCGTGGAAAGATATTTGGGGAGCGGGGCAAGGGATTGGAGCAGTGAAAGAAATTCAAAAAGCTTCTGAGTATATCGAATCGCTCAGTATGCAATATGAAGAGGCTAAAAAACGAATATTAAGCTGAAGGTAAATGCTGGTAACAGGTGTAGAAGTCCGCTATGATAAAAGAGAACATCTCTATTTTAAAATAATGAGGAGGATGATTATGAATTATCAGCATGTAACAGTAGCAGGTGGAGGCGTCTTAGGCAGTCAAATTGCAATGCAAACAGCATATTTTGGATATGATGTCACATTGTATGACATTTCTGAAGAAGCGATTGCACAAGCAAAAGAACGCACAGCGGCACTCAATGAACCGTATCGACAAGATTTAAAAGCGACAGATGAACAGTTACAAGCGGCGCACGAGCGTTTGACGTATACGAGCGACTTAGCTGAGGCTGTAAAAGAAGCCGATCTTGTCATTGAAGCGATTCCAGAAGTGATTACAATCAAAGTAGATTTTTATAAAAAAATAGCAACATTAGCACCTGAATATACGGTATTTGTGACGAATACATCGACGCTTTTACCGAGTCAATTTGCGGAAGCAACAGGTCGACCTGAAAAGTTTTTAGCTCTTCACTTTGCCAATCACATTTGGCGTAACAATACAGCTGAAGTGATGGGGCATGAAGGGACAGAACAAAAGTATTTCGACGAAGTCGTTCACTTTGCTCAATCGATTGGCATGGTCGCTCTTCCATTGTATAAAGAACAACCTGGTTACATTTTAAATTCATTGCTCGTCCCACTATTAGATGCAGCAGAAATGCTCTATGTGAATGAAGTCGCAGATCCTGAAACGATTGATAAAACATGGATGATCGGCACAGGTGCTCCACTTGGACCGTTTGCTATTTTAGACATTGTTGGAATTAAGACAGCGTACAATATCGTTCAAATGAAGGCGGAAGCTACAAAAAATGATAACTACATCCGCTTAGCTCAATTGTTGAAAGAACGATACATCGATCAAGGAAAATTAGGGCGCGAAACGGGAGAAGGGTTTTATAAATATCCAAATCCAAGCTTTGCTCATCCTGAGTTTTTGAAATAACAACAAAAGCGAAATCGATTTTAGCGATTTCGCTTTTTTCTGTTCATTAGTGATTGTACCTCGAGATAAATATTGTCCACCCTTACGAAGGGGATTTTTAATGAAGTAATTTAGTGTCGATAAGGATAGGCTAACACTTTTTGCATATAAAAAGAGAGGCGATAAATTAAAAGAAAATCATTTATAACGATTAAGCATAATGTTTATTCATTTTATGTATTGGAATGATTGGAAAGTGCTCTGTATGATAGATATAAGTTCATCGCTAAACATTTTGAAAGCGCTAACAAAATTCGGCTATATCGGTTAATTGTGTACAGTCAATGAGCTGATGAGCGAAGTAAGGGAATGATGAAAATATGAAAAAAAATTTAAAAGAACGTCTCGTTGAAGTTTCCTTACAATTGTTTGAAGAGCACGGCTATAATCATGTGACAGTAAATGATATCGTCCAAGCCGCGGGAAGTTCAAAAGGTGGATTTTATCACTATTTCACTTCAAAAGATCAATTGCTCTATGAAATTCACGACGTCTTTATTACTTATGTCATTCGAGATTCTGAAAGAATTTGTGAAGAGTACGAGACGCCGGTAGCTCGACTCGTACAAATGCTCGTATCTTTTACGAAAGTATTTGATATGTACCAACCGCATATTCGAGTGTTTTATCAAGAGAGTCAGTCACTACCGGAACGTTATCATCCTGAAATGAAAGCGAAACGTAGACGATATCGGGAAATTTTAGAAGAAGTTATACGAGAAGGGCAAGAAACTGGGGATTTTCGTAAAGAATTACCGGTCACGATTGTCGCTTTATCCATTACAGGGATGGTGAACTGGACACATAAATGGTTTGACAAAAAAGGGAAGCTGGCGATGGAAGATATTACTTCTATTTTTGTCGATATGATTTTACGCTCGATTGTGACGGAAAAAGGGAAAGTTGAAGCAACTCCATACTACTTGTAAAGGAACCAGGTGAATGACCACTGGTTTTTATATTAACCATTCACAGACCGACTAGTCGGTTTCATTTAAAAGGGGGAAATATACATGAACTTTGAATTGACGAAAGAACAGAAGATGATTCGGGACATGGTAAGAGAGTTTGCAGAAAATGAAGTGAAGCCTTATGCGCAAGAAGTTGATGAAAAAGCAGAGATGCGAATCGAAACATTTCATAAAATGGCTGAACTTGGACTGATGGGATTGCCGTTTCCTGAAGAGTATGGGGGCTCTGGAGCGGACACGATTTCGTACACTTTAGCAGTTGAGGAAATCGGGCGTGCCTGTGGTGGAACGGGATTAAGTTACGCAGCGGCGCTCAGTCTCGGAGCGACGCCGATTTATCAATTTGGTACAGAAGAACAGAAACAAGAATGGCTCGTACCGCTTGCTAAAGGAGAGACACTTGGTTCATTTGGACTGACGGAACCGAGTGCAGGGAGCGACGCTGGAGGAACACGTACGACAGCGAAAAAAAGCGGAGATGAATATATTATTAACGGAGAAAAAGTATGGATTACGAACGCAGGATTTGCGCGTCAAATTATTGTGACTGCTGTAACAGGAGAAGAAGCAGGTAGAAAAATTATTACTGCTTTCATCGTACCGACAGACACGAAAGGTGTCACGATCAATTGTAACTACAATAAAATGGGAGTTCGTGGTTCGAACACTTGTGAAATTATTTTAGAAGACGTACATGTACCAGCGGAAAATATTCTCGGTGATCCGAAGCGTGGATTTTCACAATTTTTGAAGACATTGGATGGTGGTCGTATTTCCATCGCTGCACTTTCAGTAGGGATTGCGCAAGCGGCCTACGAAAAAGCGCTCCATTATTCGAAGGAGCGTATGCAATTTGGTAAAACATTATCCCAATTTCAAGCGACACAATTTAAACTTGCAAATATGGCGATGGAAATTGAACTTGCACGAAATATGGTACACAAAGCAGCATGGTTAAAAGATCATGATAAACCATTCAATAAAGAGGCTGCTATGGCGAAATTATTTGCATCAGAAATGGGATTCCGTACATGTAATCAAGCGATTCAAATACATGGCGGGTACGGGTATATGAAAGAATATGACGTCGAGCGTCATTTAAGAGATATGAAATTAATGGAAATTGGGGAAGGGACGTCAGAAATTCAACGCATCGTTATTTCACGCGCGATCGGCTGTTAAAAATCACTTTGTCACTATTGTTTTCGGTCATCAAGTACTTTAAAGGCGGAAAGATGAAAGGGGATTTACATGACGACATTAGTAGAACAAACAATAGGCCAAATGTTAGCAGAACAAGCAAAGTTACGATCGAACGAAGAGGCGGTCGTTTATCCAGACCGTGATCTACGTTTAACTTATGCACAATTTTATGAAGCAGTTCGTAATGTGGCAAAAGGATTGATGGGGCTCGGTTTAGAAATCGAGGAGAATATGGCAGTCTGGGCGACGAATGTTCCGGAGTGGATTCAATTGCAATATGCATCGGGATTGATGGGAGCTACTTTGGTCACAGTGAATACGAATTACAGAGAAACTGAATTGGAATATTTACTGCAACAGTCTGAATCGACCACGCTCGTTTTAATTGAAGGTTATCGTGATAATTCTTATGTTGAAACATTAAAATCACTTTGTCCAGAGCTTGAAAAAAGCGAACCAGGGAATTTACAATGTGAGCGCTTGCCTAATTTGAAACGTGTCATTTTACTTGGAAAGCGTCGAGAACCAGGTATGTTAAGTTGGGATGATTTATTGGAAGCTGCGCAAACTGTAACAGACGAAGAGCTCGATGCTCGCCATGCCGAATTGACTCCTCATGACGTTGTTAATATTCAATACACATCAGGAACGACTGGATTTCCTAAAGGTGTGATGTTGACCCATTACAATTTAATTAACAACGCTCGTAGTATCGCGAATAATATGAATTTAACGCATCAGGATCGACTTTGTATTCCAGTACCTTTTTTCCATACTTTCGGTTGTGTTATCGGAAGTTTAACGATTGTTTCACAAGGCGGAACGATGGTGCCAATCCAAGAGTTTGATGCGGAAGAAGTATTGCGAGCAGTAGAAAAGGAACGATGTACAGCAGTTCATGGAGTGCCGACGATGTTCATTAGTATTTTGAACAATCCAAAATTTGAAGAATATGATGTTAGTTCTTTACGTACAGGTGTGATGGCTGGATCTAACTGTCCTGTGGAAGTGATGAAGAGCGTCATTGATAAAATGGGGATGACAGATATTACAATTTGCTATGGGCAAACAGAGTCTTCACCAGTCATCACCCAAACACGTTATGATGATGATTTTGTTTCGAAAGTCGAAACGGTCGGGCGTACGATGCCAAATGTTGAAGTGCGCATCGTCATCCCTGGAACGAATGAGGATGCTAACATCGGAGAACAAGGGGAATTATGGACGCGTGGCTATCATGTCATGAAAGGCTACTATAATGCACCTGAAGAGACGAAAGAAACGATTACTGAGGATGGTTGGTTAAAAACTGGTGATCTAGCAACGATGGATGAGATGGGATTTGTTCGAATTACTGGACGTTTGAAAGAAGTAATTATCCGAGGTGGAGAAAATATTTATCCACGTGAAATTGAGGAGTTTTTATACACCCATCCGAAAATTTTTGATATTCAAGTGACAGGTGTTCCAGATGAGCGCTATGGAGAAGAAGTAGGAGCATGGATTATTTTGAAAGAAGGAGAACATGCAACGGCTGAAGAGATTAAAGTGTTTTGTAAGGATAAAATTTCACGTCATAAAATTCCGCGTTATATCATCTTTACGGCAGAATATCCGATGACAGCATCGGGGAAAATTCAAAAATTTAAGTTGCGAGAACAGTTTATTCGAGAACTAGGAACGGGGGAATAACGATGTTTAAAAAAATTCTCATCGCCAATCGTGGAGAAATTGCGCGTCGAATTATTCGAACGTGTGACCGTCTTGGAATTGAAACAGTGGCTATTTATTCAGAAGCAGATGAAAATAGTTTGCATGTGCGAGAAGCTACAGAAGCTTATTGTGTAGGAAAGCCTCCTGTCGCCCAGAGCTATTTAAATATCGATGAAATTATAGAAATTGCAAAAAAAACGGGAGCAGAGGCCGTGCATCCTGGATACGGTCTCCTTTCAGAAAATGCCCAGTTCGTTAGAGCGTGCGAAGATGTGGATCTCGTCTTTATAGGTCCATCAGCAGATGTTATGTCCAAAATGGGAGATAAGCTTGAAGCACGCAAAACGATGAAAGGGGCAGGTGTTCCAGTTGTAGAAGGCATTGACGCGGCGATACAAGATGCAGAAGAAGCAGTGAAGATCGCCGGTGAAATCGGCTATCCTATTATGTTAAAAGCTTCGGCAGGTGGCGGTGGCATCGGGATGCAACTCATTCATAGTGAAGAAGAAATGGCTTCAGCTTTCGAAGGGAATCAAAAGCGTGCGCAATCATTTTTCGGTGAAGGAACGATGTATATGGAACGTTTCGTCGCAGACGCGCATCATATCGAAGTGCAACTCATCGTAGACGAACATGGCAATGCTGTCGCATTATTTGATCGCGAATGTTCCATTCAACGCCGCAATCAAAAAGTAGTTGAAGAAGCTCCTTCTCCATTTATTTCATCAGAAACACGTGAAAAAATGCTAGTAGCGAGTGAACAGGCGGCAAAACATATCGGATATACGAATGCGGGAACTATTGAATACTTAGTGGACGCTGATGAAAACTTCTATTTTTTAGAGATGAATACTAGGTTGCAAGTTGAGCATCCAGTGACGGAAGAAATTACAGGATTAGATTTAGTGGAAGCGCAATTGCGAATAGCAAATGGAGAACGATTAAGTTTTACTCGAAGCAATGTGGAGAAAAAAGGGCATGCGATTGAAGTTCGAATTTATGCTGAAAACCCAAAGACATTTTTCCCATCTCCAGGAACAATTACCAATTTTGTTTTACCTGAAGGAAGAGGGGTAAGGAATGAAGTAGGGGTAGAAAGTGGCTCAGTAGTCACACCTTTCTATGATCCAATGATAGGCAAGCTCATTACATGGGGGAGTACGCGCGATGAGGCGATTGAACGTTTAGAACGAGCATTGCGAGAGTATGTAATTGAAGGAATTGAAACGAACATACCTATGATTGTTGATGTCATTACACATGAACAGTTTAAAAAAGGACAGACAACGACTAAATTTGTTGATGAATATTACTTATAAAAAGCGGAGGGATTTATATGACGACAGTAAAAGCATCTATGGCAGGATCAGTATGGAAAATTTTGGTGAGTGAAGGTGACGAAGTAACAGCGGGACAAGACGTTGTCATTTTAGAGTCGATGAAAATGGAAATTCCCATTTCGGCTGAAGTAGCAGGCACAGTGACTAAAATTGTGGCGAACGAAGGGGATTTCGTCAATGTGGATGAACCTCTCGTTGAAATTGAATAAGGAGCATAAAGCGTATGCAATTACCAGAAAAAGTAGTCGTAAAAGAAGTAGGGCCACGGGATGGTTTGCAAAATGAAACGCAATTAATCGATACCCAGAACAAGATTGAATGGATAAATATGTTGTCGAAGACAGGCTTATCTTATATTGAAGTGACATCGTTCGTTCATCCAAAATGGATTCCTCAATTAGCGGATGCAGCGGATGTGTTGCGCTCGATCAAAAGAGAACATGATATCACTTATGCGGCATTAGTGCCGAATATGCGAGGCCTTGAGCGAGCGCTTGAAGTAAATATTGATGAAGCGAGTGTATTTATGTCAGCGAGTGAAAGTCATAATCAAAGCAACATTAATAAAACGATCGAAGACACCTATCCAGTATTACAAGAAGTCATTGAAGAAGCACTAAAAGAGAACATGACTGTGCGTGGATATGTTTCTACCGTCATTGCTTGTCCGATTGAGGGAGACATTCAACCGAAAAAAGTATTAGAAGTGGTGGATCGACTATTTAGTTTCGGTGTTACCGAAATTTCATTAGGCGATACGATAGGAGTAGGGACGCCGAATGAAGTGGAAGCACTACTCGATGTATTACTTGCTAAGTATGAAGCAGAACAGTTTGCGATGCATTTTCATGATACGCGTGGAACAGCATTAGCGAATGTGGTGAAATCTCTTGAAATGGGAATTACTAAATTTGATAGTTCACTCGGCGGCCTTGGAGGATGTCCTTATGCAAAAGGGGCTTCAGGGAATGTTGCGACAGAAGACTTGCTATACATGTTCCATCGGATGGGGATACAAACAGGTATCGATATGGACAAACTGTTACAAGCTGCCCTATTTATCGAACGACAATTAGGAGAACCCGTTAAGTCCAAGCAAATGGATATTTATCGCTTAGGAAAGGAAGGGGAGCATCCATGTCACTCGTCAAGATAGAAGTGATTGAACGTACGATTGCTCGCATTACGTTGAACCGTCCCGAGGCGGCAAATGCGATGTCTATTCAATTATTAAACGAGCTTAGTGAAGCATTAGATGAAGTTGCGAAAACATTCGACATCCGCGTTGTTTTATTGACAGGCGCAGGAGAGAAAGCATTTTGTGCAGGAGCGGACTTAAGAGAACGCAAAGGCATGTCGGAACGAGAGGTAAGTCAAACGGTCACTCTTATTGGCTCGGTCGTTCGGAAAGTGGAATTGTTGCCACAGCCGGTAATTGCTGTATTGAATGGTGTGGCATTTGGAGGAGGGTTAGAACTCGCGCTCGCATGTGACATACGAATCGCTGGTAATCATGTGGCAGTGGGCTTGACAGAGACCTCGCTCGGCATTATTCCAGGAGCTGGAGGAACACAACGATTGCCGCGTCTCATTGGCATCGGCAAAGCGAAATCCCTCATTTATAGTGCGCGTCGCTTGCAAGCGGAGGAAGCTGTTCGTTACGGAATATTGGAAGCGCTTTATTCTTCGAAGCATTTACAAGAAGAAGCTGTAAAATATGCAAAGCAAATTGCTAGAAATGCACCACTTGCCCTTCGACAAGCGAAAGTAGCGATCAATCAAGGAGTGGAAGCGGACATACAGACAGCACTCCAAATCGAATCGCTCGCTTATGCCACACTGATCCCGACTGAAGATCGATTAGAAGGTTTACAAGCTTTCCAAGAAAAACGCACACCGCACTACAAAGGGAAATAACAATAGGAGTAGGGGGAAATAAATATGAGTGAAGAAAAACGTGGAAGTGAAATTTTAGAGCGAGTATTAAAAGGAGGACGAACGAAGTATCATGAAGCAAACGCTGCAAAAGGAAAGTTATTTGCGCGAGAGCGTCTCCGTTTATTATTAGACGATGGGCTTCAGTCAGAAGATGGCATCTTTGCGAATTGTTTAGAAGAAGATTTACCAGCAGATGGCGTCATTACAGGAATGGGTAAAATTAACGGACAAACGGTATGCGTGATGGCGAACGACTCCACTGTAAAAGCAGGTTCTTGGGGCAAGCGTACAGTTGAAAAAATCATCCGCATTCAAGAAAAAGCGAATAAATTAAATGTTCCTATATTTTATTTAGTAGATTCTGCAGGCGCACGAATTACGGATCAAATTGAAATGTTTCCAGGACGTCGCGGTGCGGGACGTATTTTCTATAATCAAGTCAAAATGAGTGGTAAAGTACCGCAAGTATGTTTACTATTCGGTCCGTCAGCAGCAGGTGGAGCATACATTCCTGCTTTTTGTGATACCGTGATTATGGTTGAAGGAAATGCCTCGATGTATCTCGGATCACCTCGCATGGCAGAGATGGTTATTGGAGAGAAAGTGACGTTGGAAGAAATGGGTGGCGCACGCATGCATTGTTCAGTCTCAGGTGTAGGCGATGTGCTCGTAACAACGGAGGAAGAAGCGATTGAATATGCGCGCAAATATATCGGCTACTTCCCAAGTCATTATAAGCATAAACCAGAAGTGAAAAGTCCAAAGATGCCCGCGACATTTGAAAAGACAATCGATGAAATAGTACCCAAAAACCAAAATGCCCCGTTTAATATGTATGATTTAATAGAGCGTTTTATCGATGAAGGTTCGTGGTGTGAAGTGAAAAAATTATTCGCCGCTGAACTCATTACAGGATTAGCGCGAGTTAATGGGCAATCGGTCGGAATTATTGCGAATCAACCTCGAGTGAAGGGTGGCGTATTATTCCATGATTCTGCAGATAAAGCAGCGAAATTCATTTCCTTATGTGATGCATTTAATATTCCACTCATTTTTTTAGCGGATGTGCCTGGATTCATGATCGGTACTCAAGTAGAACGTATGGGAATCATTCGTCATGGTGCAAAAATGATTTTTGCGATGAGCGAAGCGACAGTTCCCAAGTTAACGGTCATTGTCCGTAAAGCGTACGGAGCGGGATTGTACGCGATGGCTGGTCCTGCATTTGAGCCTGATTGTTGCATTGCATTTGATGGTGCACAAATCGCTGTTATGGGGCCTGAAGCTGCTGTAAATGCAGTGTATGCTAATAAAATTGCCGAACTACCGAAAGAAGAACAAGCGGCATTCGTTCAAAAGATGCGGGAAGAATATCAAGAAGAAATTGACGTGTATCGTTTAGCGTCAGAACTCATTATTGATGAAGTCATTCACCCGAATGATTTGCGTCAAGTATTGCAAACACAACTCGACTTATATAAGACGAAAGAACTTCAATTCACAGAACGGAAACACGGCGTTCATCCTGTCTAATCGATAGGAAGATGCGATGGCAATTATGAAGCTTAATAAAGCTAAAATGTATATTCACGAAATTGGTTTAAGAGTAGTATAGAAAACGGAATTGTGCGAGTACGCTTCGCTTACAATTCTGTTTTTTATTGTTGGAATATAAAAAAAGACGATAAAAAAGATATTGCACTTAAAAAACAACCACTGTATAATTAGGAACGTTCTTGTTAAAAAACAAGAAAATGTTCGTTTTTTATAAAGGGCAAATTAAAGAAAAGGTGGTTCCTTTTTGTGGAATATTTCAAGGATTTTTTAGCGGCATTAGGAGTTTTATTAAATGGTCTTCCTCAAGGATTACTCGCATTAACGTTCGGTTTTGCATCTGTCCCAACAGCGCTCGCCTTCTTTGTAGGAGCGATTGGAAATACAGCGGTCGGATCGATCTCTGTCATTTCTTATCAAGCAGAAACGATTACCGTAGCTGGTACGATGGGAAAAACGATGAAAGAACGTCTCTCGATGATTTTCTTTGGAGCAGCAATTATGCTCATCATCGGATTGTTCGGATTTTTGGAAAAAATTGTTGAATTTATCGGACCGATCATTACGAATGGTATGATGGCGGGCGTTGGGATTATGTTAGCGAAAGTTTCCATCGATATGACGAAAACAGACCGCTTAGTAGGGGCATCATCTTTAGTCTCTGCGGTGCTCATTTATTTTTTGACGAAAGACTTGGTATATACGATATTAGGTTCTGTCGTCTTATCTAGTATTGTCGGTCGTATAGCGGGGACGATTGCGCCGATTCCACCTTTAGATAATGAGAAATTACAATTGCAAAAGTTAACAGTGAATCAAACGGTCATTCGTGGTGCACTCGCTATGGTTGCGTTAAACATAGGAGCGAATATCGCGTTTGGAAAAATAAACGGTGAAATTGGCAACCAAGAAGTGAATGTTGATCATTTAACGGTCATTAGTAGTATTGCAGATATGGTTTCCGCATTGTTTGGAGGAGCTCCAGTAGAAGTCGTTATATCCGCTACTTCTACCGCACCACATGCTGTCTTTGCTGGTGTTTTAATGATGGTGATGATGGGAGTCATTTTACTTGCAGGACTTTTACCGAAAATTGGACGATTTATTCCGAGTACGAGCATCGCTGGCTTTTTATTCGTATTAGGATTACTTGTCACATTACCGACGAATGCGACAGCAGCATTAGCGGGAGGCGAAGATTCTGTTGTAGGTGGCGTGACGATGGCAGTCACAGCGCTAACAGATCCATTTTTAGGAATGCTTGCTGGAATTATCACACAAGTATTATTATCATTATTTGAATAGGATGAGAAAATTGAAACGAACATATACATTACACGTAGCAGGGTTAACAAGAGAACTTCCATTAATGAGAGTTTCAGAAGATACGGTCATTGCGAGTTTCGTTCTTTTAGGTGATACAGAAATGGTCAAAGCAACAGCACCTCTTTTAGCAGAACGTTTGCCGGAAGTTGATGTCATTGTGTCAGCGGAAGCGAAAGGGATACCGCTCGCTCATGAAGTGAGTGCTGTATTACATATGTCGCGCTATTACGTCGCACGAAAAAGTATTAAAGCATATATGGGTACACCGCTCATACAGAAAGTAAAGTCGATTACGACGACAGAAGAGCAAATGCTATGTTTGGACGAAAAAGACGTCGAAGCAATTCGAGGAAAACGTGTCGCGCTAATCGATGATGTCATTAGCACAGGACAATCGCTCGCAGCTTTAGAACAACTAGTCGAAGCAGCAGGTGGCGTCGTCGTTGCAAAAGCAGCCATATTAGCAGAAGGATCAGCGGCAGAGCGAGATGATATTATTTATTTAGAGGAGTTGCCACTATTTTCATAAAGATAGTACAGGAAGATGAACGAAAAAGATACGAAGTAATGGTAAATGTGATTTTGGAGAAGTTGC
>NZ_JADKPV010000004.1 GCF_015351395.1 Savagea serpentis | reverse complement strand
AACACGATGCGTGCATCGTGTTTTTTTATTTTCTAAAATGAATTCGTTTACATATGAAGTATTCAGTTTTCGATACTTGACAATCATCTCAACGGTTGTTAATCTTTTAATAATATTCAATTGTAGGAGGAATTTTGAAATGTGGGAAACTAAGTTTTCACGAGAAGGTTTGACATTTGATGACGTGCTTTTAATTCCAGGAGCATCTGAAGTATTACCAAAAGACGTATCTTTATCTGTAAAGTTAACAGACAAGATTCAACTCAATATTCCGATCATTAGTGCGGGGATGGATACAGTTACTGAATCACGCATGGCGATTGCAATGGCACGTCAAGGTGGTTTAGGTGTCATTCATAAAAATATGAGTATTGAAGATCAAGCGGAGCAAGTTGTCACAGTTAAACGTTCTGAAAATGGTGTCATTACAAATCCATTCTTTTTAACACCTGAACATCAAGTGTATGATGCTGAACATCTAATGGGCAAATATCGTATTTCGGGTGTTCCGATTGTTGACACAATGGAAAATAAAAAATTAGTAGGAATTATTACAAATCGCGATTTGCGATTCATTCAAGATTACTCAACTGAAATTAATGATGTCATGACAAAAGAAAATTTAGTGACAGCACCAGTTGGTACAACATTAGATGACGCTGAAAAAATCTTACAACAGTACCGCATTGAAAAATTACCAATCGTTGATAATGTAGGAATTTTACAAGGTTTAATTACGATTAAAGATATTGAAAAGGTTATCGAATATCCCTCAGCTGCGAAAGATGAACAAGGTCGCTTACTTGTCGGTGCCGCAGTAGGTGTAACATCAGATACGATGACTCGCGTAGAGAAATTAGTTGAAGCAGAAGTTGACTTGATTGTAATCGATACAGCTCATGGACATTCTAAAGGCGTTATCGATATGGTTGCTCAAATTCGTGAAACTTATCCTACATTAGCAATTGTTGCAGGTAACGTAGCGACAGGTGAAGCAACAAAAGCTCTTTACGAAGCAGGAGCCGATATTGTAAAAGTCGGAATTGGACCAGGTTCTATTTGTACGACACGTGTTGTAGCGGGCGTAGGGATGCCACAGATTTCTGCGATTTACGATTGTGCAGGAGTAGCGCGAGAGTACGGTAAAACAATTATCGCTGATGGTGGCATTAAATATTCAGGTGATATCGTCAAAGCACTTGCAGCAGGTGGTCATGTGGTCATGCTAGGAAGTTTATTAGCAGGTACAACAGAAAGCCCAGGAGGTACTGAAATTTACCAAGGTCGTCGCTTTAAAGTATATCGTGGGATGGGTTCTGTTTCTGCAATGGAACAAGGTTCGAAAGATCGTTACTTCCAAGACGATGCTAAGAAATTAGTTCCAGAAGGGATTGAAGGGCGCATGCCATATAAAGGACCTCTCTCAGATACGGTTCACCAATTAGTCGGTGGGATTCGTGCAGGTATGGGGTACTGTGGTACTGGAGATTTACGTACATTACGTGAAGAAGCACAATTCGTTCGTATGACGGGTGCTGGACTTCGTGAAAGCCATCCTCACCAGGTTCAAATTACGAAAGAAGCGCCAAACTATTCAATTTCATAAATCGATTCAAGCACCCAGCGAGTTTTTCGTTAGGGTGCTTTTTTAAAGGAGGATGGCATATGGTTCAAAAATGGCTAATTGCTTTATGTGTGTTGTTAAGTGTGTCGATTTTTCCAGTTGTGGTCTTCGCTGAAGAAGAAGCTATTTCGGAATCGACAAGTGATAGTTCACTACTTATCGATATGCATACAGGTACAATTTTAGAAGCGACCCATATTGATGAAGTTCGAGGCATTGCGCAATTAAGTCAATGGATGACTTTATATATTGTTTTACAGCAGCTCAAGGAAGGACAAATTACAAAAGGACAAATGTATACCGTGTCAGACTATGTCGCTACTGTTTCAAAAGAACCTTCTTTTTTTGATCTTCCTTTGGAAGCAGGGACAGAGGTATCGATTGAACAATTATACGATGCGTTAACGATTACGCAATCTACTGCGGCTAGTGTTGCTTTCGCGGAAATAATCGATGGGTCTGAAGTGAATTTTGTGAAGCGAATGAACGAAGTAGCTAAAGAACTACAATTAGATCAGACATTATTTACAAGTGCGTCAGGAGAAAATGGAGAGCTTTTGATTCAGATGGGAAGCGATATGGAGAGCGCAGACAGTGAATCAGTAGGAACTGCACGTGCATTAGGTGAGTTAATGTATCACACTTATCAGCTTCATCCATTACTAGGAGATGATATGAGTCGCAAAGAATTGCAGTGGGGTGAAGAGGTTTATGAAAATCGTAATAGCATGTTAGAAGGAAAATTACATGAAATTTCATATATTGACAGTGCGATGGTCGGGGAAAGCAATTTAGCAGGGTTTTCATTACTTGCGTCTGGAAAACGTGGCAAACAACGTCTTCTTGCAGTTCTTTTAGATAGTAAAACAAATGGTGAGCGGTCTGAGTTAGCTCGATACGACGTTGTGAAACGATTAATGGACGATATATTTTTACAGTATACCGATTTGGAAGTTGTACAAGAAGGCGCTCAAATTAAAAACTATGCAACTTATCCTGTTTTACGAGGCGTTCAAAAGAAAGTAAACGTAATCGCTTCAGAATCGATCCGCACACTACTTCCTAATGACTCTGAACGAGAAGCCCATGTGGAAGTCGTCTATTCTTTAAAAGAGCCGTTAGAAGCCCCTGTGAAGGCAGGAGCTGTCATCGGATATGCATATGTTACGTATGATGATAAACAAGAGTACAATTATATTGTAGACAAAAGTCATTATGTGACACTCGTCGTTGCAGAAGATGTCGCGATGACGAGTTCGTTTCGATTATTCTTCCAAGGAATTGGAATGTTTTTTAAAGAGTGGTGGAACGTGACGAATCAATTTTTAGCGTCATAGTTCCCAGCATGTTAGTAAACTATGAATTGCTTTAGGAATCTGTTCGTTAGGGATTCCTCCGAAACCAAGTAAAAATGTAGGACGTTGTTCGGCTCGTTGAACATAATATTGAGAGATTCCGACAATGCGGATATTTTGTTGCTTTGCTAATGAAACTAATTGTGTTTCGGAGCGGTCATCGTCCAATTGAATCATCACGTGCATTCCAGCATGTTCGCCGAAAAAGGTAAGAGTAGGTGAAAAAGTGTCCAGCGTTTCAATGACCGCTTGCATTTTACGTTTGTACACAGTGCGCATTCGATTCAGGTGGCGTGCGAAATGTCCATTTTGCATAAAGCGCGCCACGATATGTTGGTCAAATCTCGGGACGGTCGCTGCATATTGGATGACATCATATTTAAATGTTTCATACAAAGTCGGAGGAAGTACCATGTACGCCATACGTAAAGAAGGCATAAAAGCTTTAGAGAATGTGCTCATATAGATGACCTTCCCATGTTGGTCTAAGCTTTTTAAAGAGGGAATGGGACGTCCACTATAGCGAAATTCACTGTCATAATCGTCCTCTATAATAAAACGTTCCTTGCGAGCGTAAGCCCAATTTAGAAGTGCTGCCTTCCGTGAAGCGGATAACACAGCACCGGTTGGAAATTGATGAGAAGGCGTCACGAAAGCTGCAGTTGCTTCACTTTGTATAAGTTGTTCCACAATCATTCCATCTTGATCGACGTCGATTGGAACAATTGGGTGATGATGGTGTTCGAAAACAGGGTGCATTTGTAAATATCCTGGATTTTCGATTGCAAAGAGCGATTGCTCCCCCAGCATTCGTAATAAAAGAGCCATTAATTGCTCGGTTCCTGATCCGATAATAATTTGTTCCGGCGTGCATTGAACCCCTCGCGAGTG
Organism: Savagea serpentis; assembly: GCF_015351395.1. GTDB lineage: Bacteria > Bacillota > Bacilli > Bacillales_A > Planococcaceae > Savagea > Savagea serpentis. Next base: position 224,021 of record NZ_JADKPV010000004.1, on the reverse strand, counting down.
TGCAATATAGTGTGCAATTTCAGAACGTAATTCAGCATCTCCTTGAGGGTGGCCTAGTTGTAATAAGTCTTGATACGATTCATCGATTATTTCTTTAGCATATTTGCGCCAAGTCGCAAAAGGAAATTCACTCGTATCAATTGTACCTGGTGAAAAGTCATATAGATAAGGCAATTTTTGAGTTTCTTCTGTTTCTGTAAGAGCGACAGGAGCGCTGACAGGAGTGAGCTCATCAATTTGTTCGACAAAAAATCCTCGTCGTGCTTCAGACCGAATATACCCTTCCGCATGTAGTTGGGCATAGGCAAGTTCAATGGTCGTTTGACTCACTTCTAAAAAATTAGCTAACTTTCGTTTAGAGGGAAGCTTATCGCCGGGTTGCAGTTCATTGTCTGCAATTTTATTGCGCACTTGTTCATAGATTTGTTCGTATAAAGGCTGGTTGTTTTTTTGAAGTTCAATAAATAAAAATTCCATACAACCCCTCCTATCTGACCTGGTTAAATACTTATTAACTGGTCATTTTAATGTGGTCAAATTTCATTATACTAAAGTTAATGAAAGAAAGGGGAATCATTATGGTTGAATGGAAAAAAGGTGGCGTCATTATGGACGTCATTAACGCAGAACAAGCAAAAATTGCAGAGGCAGCAGGGGCAGTAGCGGTTATGGCATTAGAACGTGTCCCTTCAGATATTCGTAAAGCAGGGGGCGTTGCTCGTATGGCGAACCCGAGCATCGTGGAAGAAGTGCAAGCAGCGGTTTCAATTCCAGTTATGGCAAAATGCCGTATCGGACATATTTCAGAAGCGCGTACGTTAGAAGCGATGAATGTCGATTATATCGATGAAAGTGAAGTTTTAACACCAGCAGACGAAGAGTTCCACTTATTGAAAAGCGAATACAAGGTACCTTTCGTATGTGGTGCACGTAACTTGGGGGAAGCGACACGTCGATTAGGTGAAGGCGCTCAAATGCTTCGTACGAAAGGTGAACCAGGAACAGGAAACATCGTAGAAGCGGTTCGTCACTTACGTGAAATTAATGCACATGTGAAAAAAATCGTCGGTATGAATGACGATGAATTAATGACAGAAGCGCGTGATCTCGGAGCACCTTATGAAATTTTAAAACAAATTAAAGAAGCAGGTCGTTTACCGGTCACAAATTATGCAGCAGGTGGCGTTGCAACACCAGCGGACGCAGCGCTCATGATGGAATTAGGAGCGGACGGTGTATTCGTAGGTTCAGGTATTTTCAAATCAGAAAACCCTGAAAAATTTGCGCGTGCAATTGTTGAAGCGACAGCAAACTATCAAGATTATCAATTAATTGCGGAACTTTCTAAAGGCCTTGGCGAGCCGATGAAAGGGATCGAAATGTCTGAATTAACAGGTTCAGATTTAATGGCGAACCGCAGTAAATAACAATTTTTTAAGACGATTTCTCATCATTGAGGGATCGTCTTTTTTTGTTTGTCATTTCACAGCACCGTTCCAAAAAAATAATTGAAAGATTTTTCAGAAAATACTTGCAAGTTCTTTTAAGTTGTTTTATGATGTAAAAAAGATTTTGTGAGGGAGAGTTGTTTATGAGAGAGGGATTTATTGACGTCTATCGGGGAGAATATGTGGAAAGTAAGCACCGTGTACATATTGCGGTCGTCGATTTCGAAGGAAATGAGCTGTGCCAAGTCGGAGATATTGAGCAATTTGTATTTGGACGCTCTTCGATGAAACCGATTCAAGCTTTATCTTTAATCGAGTCAGGGGCTGCGGATACGTATCAGTTTTCTGAAGCGGACATATCATTAGCTTGCGCTTCACATAATGGAGAAGCACAACATACAGAACGAGTGCACGAAATATTAGATCGTCTTCATTTAACGACGGACGATTTAAGATGTGGTACCCATGCGCCACGGTGGGATGAAGCGTACCGGAAAATTATTTTAGAACATCGAGAAATTACACAAGAATATAACAACTGTTCAGGAAAGCATAGCGGCATGTTAGCGACTACTCTTCAAATGAAAGCGGATACAAATGATTATTATAAAATTGAACACCCAGTCCAACAACATGTTTTACAAATTGTAAGTGACATGACGGAAACTCCAACAGAAGAAATAAGACTCGGTGTAGATGGTTGTGGTTTACCTGTTCATGCTGTACCGTTAAAAAATTTAGCGCTCGCTTTTGCCAAATTAGCGCAACCGAAATTATTACCGGAAGCACGACAAGAAGCGATTCATCGAGTGACAAACTCCATGATGCATGAGCCAGCCATGGTAGGAGGGACAGATCGATTCTGTACAGACTTCATGCGAGTGATGGATGGTGCGATGTTCGGTAAAGCAGGTGCGGAAGGCGTGTACTGTGTCGGAGTGAAAGAGCGAGGAATCGGCATTGCGCTAAAAGTAGAAGATGGAAATGGAAGAGCGACTTCTACTGGAACCCTTGAAGTGTTAAAGCAATTAGAACTAATTTCAGATGAGCAACTTCAACAGTTGGATCAGTATGTGCACACTGAAATATTAAATGGACGAAAAGAAGTTGTAGGGAAACTCGTTCCACGTTTTCAGTTGGAATGTGCAAATATAAAATAGAATAAGGGAGAATGGTCTATGAAAAAAGCATATGTACGTTTTGGTTTATTGCTCGTTTTAATTTTTAGTTTAGTAGCTTGTTCTGGAGGCGAAGAAGGGGAAAAAGAAGTAAAGAAAGTAGATAAAACGAATAAAGATGTGACAATTGCAGTGAGTGCCACATTAACAGGAATGGATCCACACGATACGAACGATACATTGTCAAACTCTGTTCAAAAAACGATGATTGAAGGATTAGTCGGATTTGATGAAGAAATGAATGTCATCCCTGTTTTAGCAGAGTCTTATGAATCGAATGAAGAGGCGACAGAGTTTACGTTCAAATTACGTGAAGGAATTGAGTTCCATGATGGAACACCATTCAATGCCGAAGCAGTAAAAGTGAATTTCGAGCGTGTAGCGAATCCAGAAAACGGATTAAAGCGCCAAAGTTTATACGGATTAATCGATACAATTGAAATTATTTCTGACTATGAAGTGAAATTTACTTTATCAGAACCGTTCGGTGCGATGTTAAATACATTCGCTCACCCAGCAGGAGGAATTCAAAGCCCGAAAGCTCTTGAAGAGTTTGGGAAAGACGTTGCACGTCATCCTGTAGGAACAGGTCCATTTAAATTTGTTGACTGGCGTCCAAGTGAATATTTAGAAGTTGAAAAGAATGGAAATTATTGGAAAGAAGGATACCCGAAAGTAGATAAAGTAACATTCAAACCAGTAACAGAAAATGGCTCACGTGTTGCGATGTTACAAACGGGAGAGGCTGATTTCATCTATCCTGTTCCGACTGAACAAGTCGAAGCGTTACAAGGAAAAGACGGAATTGTTGTGGATTCTGAACCCTCGATCGTCGTTCAATATGCATCATTAAATACGATGAAAGAGCCTTTCAACAACCCGAAAGTGCGTGAAGCGCTCAACTTAGCGGTAAATAAAGAAGCATTTATTAAAGTTGTGCTCAACGGAGAAGCAGATGTGTTAGATTCAATTATTGCACCGAACGTTCAATATTATGAAAAACAAACTCCTTATGGCTTCGATGTTGAAAAAGCGAAAGAATTATTAAAAGAAGCAGGATATGAATCTGGCTTTAAAACGACAGTATGGGGCGGCAATAGTTCGACGGCTGTCAAAGCGATGGAGTTCCTCCAACAACAATTAGCCCAAATTAATGTAGAGCTTGAAGTGTTACCGATGGAATCTGGAACATTATCGGATCGCATTTGGTCTGTAGAAAACCCTGCAGATGCTGAAGTCGGTATTTACTACGGTGGTTGGTCACCGTCAACAGGAGATGCCGATTGGGGCATTCGTCCATTGATCGGCGGAGAAGCTGCCTTCCCACCGAACTCTTACAACGTATCGTACTATTCAAATGATAAAGTGAATGCTGGAATTGCAGCAGCATTAGAAACAGCAAATTCAGATGATCGTGCAGCAGCTTACAAAATTGTGCAACAAGAGGCATGGAATGACGCACCTTGGATTTTCTTAGCGACAACTCGTACGTTAGCAGGAAAACGCGATTATATCGAAGGAGCTTATTTATTACCAGACAATTCATTAAGTATTACAGAAATTGAAATTAAAGAGTAGTCGAGAATGAGCGCTATCTTTGTATAGCGCTCTCTTTCTCTCAATGGATCGTACTCGAAAGGAGATGACCGCATGCTAAAGTTTTTTATAAAGCGGATTTTAGAAGTAATTCCAACGTTGTTAATCGTTACCGTTTTCATTTTTTTATTCGTTCATATGATTCCAGGAGATGCTGCTCGTCTCGTTGCTGGAGAAGATGCAACGTTAGAAGATATTAAGCTCGTTGAAAAAGAACTAGGTCTAGATCGCCCATTGCATGAACAATACATTAGTTACATGGGTGGGTTATTAAAAGGAGATTTAGGAACGTCTTTAAAAACGAGGCGCCCTGTTAGTGAAGAAATTGGGGCACGCTTTATGCCAACGTTTTGGCTCACAGTGTGGAGTATGGTATGGGCAGTTATGATTGGACTAATTATTGGAGTCGTTTCTGCAACGAAACGAAATAAATGGCCAGACTATGTCGGAATGTTTGCAGCGGTTTCCGGCTTGTCATTACCTTCATTTTGGCTAGGTCTTGTCCTCATTCAAATATTTGCTGTGCAATTAGGGTGGTTTCCTTCAGGGGGAATGGAATCGTGGAAAAGTTATATTTTACCCTCGATTACGCTCGGTACAGGAGTAGCAGCGGTCGTCGCTCGTTTTACTCGTTCATCTTTAATGGACGTATTAAAAAATGATTACATTCGCACAGGGCGCGCAAAAGGTGTCAATGAACAAAATATCGTCTGGCACCATGCTTTACGCAATGCGCTCGTTCCGGTTGTGACGATGACGGGTTTACAATTCGGATTTTTGCTCGGTGGATCTGTCGTCATCGAAACAGTATTTAGTTGGCCAGGATTAGGAAAACTACTCATTGATTCTGTCGCATTCCGTGATTATCCTGTCATTCAAGCGGAGATGTTAATCTTTGCTTTAGAGTTTATCATCATTAATTTAGTCGTCGATTTATTATATGGTATTTTGAATCCACAAATTCGTTACGATTGAGGAGGGACCGAATATGGAAATGACACAAACGAAAAAAGAGCAATACGAAGCTTTGCTGTTAGAAGAAGAGACGGTCCGCAGTCCGTTATCGGAATTTTGGCGCAAATTCAAAAAACAAAAATTAGCGTTCGTTTCTTTTATCATTATTTTATTTATCTTTGTTTTAGCTTTTATTGGCCCTTATATTACACCGTACGACATTACAGAACCAGATTATGAAAATGTTTTATCAGGCCCTTCTGCGAAACATTGGGCTGGAACAGATGCGTACGGTCGAGATATTTTTAGTCGAATTATCGCGGGAACGCAAATTTCATTATTCGTCGGATTAACTTCCGTCTTTTTAGGAGCGGTAGGCGGAACGGTTTTAGGTTTAGCTGCTGGTTATTACGGCGGTTGGGTAGACCGTATTATTATGCGAATTTGTGATGTGCTTCTTGCATTCCCAGGAATTTTATTAGCGATTGGAATTATCGCGATTTTAGGTCCAGGATTAGGAAATGTCATTATTGCGGTTGCGATTTTCAGTATTCCTGTATTTGCACGGATCGTTCGGAGTTCCACTTTGGAAGTGAAGTCCACGCTTTATGTAGAAGCGACACGTTCAATCGGGGCACGACCGAGTCGAATTATTTGGAAGCATATTTTCCCTGGTACGTTATCGAGCATTATCGTCTATTTTACGATGAGAATTGGCTCTGCGATTTTAACGGCAGCGAGTTTAAGTTTTATCGGATTGGGCGCGCAGCCACCTTCACCTGAATGGGGCGCAATGTTAAGTGGTGGCCGTGATTATTTAAGCATGGCACCTCACGTTACCCTTTTCCCTGGTTTAGCTATTTTCATCACTGTGCTCGTCTTTAACTTACTTGGTGACGGGTTAAGAGATGCATTAGATCCAAAAATTAAAGAGTAGGAGGGGAAACTTATGGTAGAACATGTATTGGAAGTGAACGACTTACAAACTCATTTTTATAGCGATGCGGGAGTCGTTCGAGCAGTCGATGGAGTATCTTTTTCCATTAAAAAAGGGGAGACATTAGGAATCGTTGGTGAATCAGGTAGTGGAAAAAGTGTGACCTCTCTATCTATTATGCGCTTATTGCGAGATACTCCAGGTAAAATAGCTGGAGGAGAAATTGTGTATAACGGGCGCAATTTAGTTGAAGCAAAAGAGAGTGAAATGCGAAAAATTCGTGGAAATGAAATTGCGATGATTTTCCAAGAACCGATGACTTCTTTAAACCCTGTATTTAAAATCGGACGGCAAATTGAAGAGGCGATTTTGCTTCATACGAAATGTACGAAACAACAAGCGAGAGAACGAGCGATTGAAATGTTGACAGCAGTTGGCATTTCGCGTCCAGATAAAGTAGTGGATAGTTTCCCACATCAATTGTCCGGCGGGATGCGTCAACGTGTCATGATCGCGATGGCGATGAGTTGTGATCCACAATTACTCATTGCGGACGAACCGACAACTGCTTTGGACGTCACGATTCAAGCTCAAATTTTAGAGTTGATGAAAAAATTAACAGTAGATTTTGAAACGTCTATTTTACTCATTACCCACGATTTAGGTGTCGTTGCGGAAATGTGTGATCGTGTCGTCGTCATGTACGCAGGGCGCGCGGTGGAAGAAAGTGATGTGTATACGATTTTCGAAAATCCGAAGCATCCTTATACACAAGGCTTGCTTGCTTCAACGTTAACATTAGGTGAAAAAGTGGAACGCCTTCAATCGATTCCTGGAAATGTTCCAATTCCTTCTAAAATGCCAGAAGGATGCAAATTTGCGCCGCGTTGTCCACATGCGATGGAGCGTTGTTGGGCGGAAGAACCGACCTATGATGCTTATTCAGAAAACCATCACGTCCGTTGTTTTTTGTATGAAGAGGAGGCGAAGTAAAATGAGTGAAGTATTAGTGAGAGTAGAAAATATAAAAAAACATTTTGCTGGCACTCGTAAATTCTTCTCGAGAGAGCGTGAAATTGTAAAAGCGGTGGACGGGTTAACATTCGATATTATTCAAGGGGAGACATTGAGTCTCGTTGGGGAAAGTGGATGTGGTAAGTCGACGACGGGAAGAGTGCTATTGAAGTTATTGGAGCCGACAGAAGGAAGTATTCACTTCGATGACCAAGAGATTACGCATTTGAATGAAAATGAATTGCGACCGTATCGAAAAGAGATGCAAATGGTGTTCCAAGATCCATATGCGTCATTAAATCCACGCATGAAAGTGAAAGAGATTATTGAAGAGCCGTTAATCGTTCATGGGATTGATGCGGCAACACGTAAAAAACGAGTGAATGAATTACTGGAAACAGTGGGGTTAAATACGTATCATGGTAATCGATACCCTCATGAATTTAGTGGTGGACAACGACAACGTATTGGAATCGCTCGAGCGCTTGCGGTGAATCCTCGTCTCATCATTGCGGATGAGCCTGTTTCGGCGCTAGACGTTTCGATTCAAGCTCAAATATTGAACTTGTTGAAAGATTTACAAGAAGAATATGAACTCACGTATTTATTTATTTCGCATGACTTGAGCGTCGTAGAACATGTTTCAGATCGAGTGGCGGTCATGTATTTAGGGAAAATTGTTGAGCTCGGTTCAAAGACTCAAATTTTCGAAAATCCACTTCATCCTTATACGAAAGCATTGTTAAGTGCTGTTCCGATTGCGAATCCTCGCTTAAAAAGAGAACGAATCGTCTTGAAAGGAGATATTCCGAATCCAGCGAACCCGCCTTCTGGATGTGCATTCCATACGCGTTGTCCATTCGCAACAGAGCGATGTAAAGTGGAAGAGCCAAAGTACGAATCTTATGGCGATCAACATTTTGCCGCTTGTCACTTCGTGGAGGAGTTAGCTTAAAAGAAGGGACGAAAGTGCATGAAAGATCGCATTGTCATCATTACGACATACCGAAATTATGTGAATCATATCGCGTACCAAATGTTGCAAATTTTTGGAGATCGCGCGCACATTGTAGCGACAACTTCTGAAGACTTAGATGGTGGACATTTAAAGCGAGAAGATATCATCGTTTTGTCGAGTGATATTTTGTACGGGATTGTTCAACCGTATCTTCACGAAAATCAAAACGTCATTATCGCAAAGCGAGAAGTGAATGTAGCAGCAGCAGAACAATTATTGTTTTTGCCGCCGAAGCAAAAAATTCTCGTCGTGAATGATACGAAACAAAATGCGGATGATGCGGTGGCATCTTTAAAAAATATCTTTTTTGAACATGAATATGTCGCCTTTGGAGACGACCCATTTATGGAAGGAACGTATGATTACATTTTAACTCCAGGAGAACGTCACTTATTACCGAAAACCGGAACGCCTGGTATTGATATCGGTTCTCGGATTTTAAGTATCGACTCTATTCGGGAAATTAATGAAAGTTTAAAACATCGCGTCGATCTTTCGATTTTGCATCATCGCAATTTAAAATCACAATTATTTATTGCAAAAGAAAATTCGCCTGTTCAATATGAACAGCTCGCCTTGAACGCCACATATGAAGGGATGACAATTCAACGATTTGAAGAGATCAAACACGAAATGGAAGCGCTCGGATATCTCGATGAACTTGTTGCGATTTTATACGTGTACGTGCAAGGAAAAGAACGATTACAATCGTTAGGGAGACGCCGTGTATTGCAAATGTTGCATGAACAAAATTACACATTTTCAGAACAGCAGTTGCGACGTAAATTAGAAGGTCTTCAACAATTGGAGTTACTTTTAGCAGGATCCGGTCGTTCTGGGACGAAAATTACGTCGCTCGGAGAACAATTTTTACAAATGTATCGCGAACAGAAAGAGAAGGAGTGAGCATATGAAAGTGTATATTTCGGCGGACATCGAAGGAGTATCTGGCGTCGTCCACCGCGAGCATACGGCAAGAGACGGGCGAGAACATGATCGAGCGCGCCTTTGGATGACGGAGGAAGTGAACGCTGCGATACGCGGTGCGAAACGAGCAGGTGCGACAACAATCGTTGTGAACGATGGGCACGGAACGATGCGCAATATTATACTTGAAAAACTCGATGCTGATGCGCGTCTCATTTCAGGCAGTCCGAAACGTTATGCGATGATGCAAGGGATTGAAGCACAAAATTTTGATGCAGCGATTTTTGTCGGGTACCATACACAAATGGGACAAACAGGTGTGCTCAATCATACATTTCATGGCGGTGTCGTTCAATCGATTCGATGGAATGGTGAGTCGCTCGGCGAATTTGGATTAAATGCATACTTAGCCGCTTATTTTCATACACCTGTCGTCTTCGTATCGGGATGCCAGTACATGCAAGAAGAAGCACGTCATCTCATTCCTTCTATTGAAACAGCGGTCGTGAAAGAAACGATTCATCAAGTGGTCGCTTTAAACGATTCACCTTTACGAGCGCAACAAAAAATTGAAGATGGTGTATTTGAAGCATTGATGCGTAAAAATCATGCGATGTTAGCTTTACCTGAATCCGTTACAGTTGAAATGAAGGTTAGTCAAACGGTATATGCGGATGCGATTGCCATTTTGCCAAATGTAGCGCGCATCGATGCGACGACCGTTCAAATCACTGTGGAAAATGTTGAACAAGCGTACCGATATGTTCGCTCATGGATTATGATGGCGAGTGCCGTACAATAGGAGGTTCCAATGAAAATTAGAGAATACGGGATAACAATCGGTCATTTACCGACCGGTGTACATAATTGCATTACAGATGTTGAAGGTGTGGCAGTCGGTCATGAAACGATTCGAGAAGACTTGGAAGATGGAGAAGTCATTCGTACAGGTGTGACCGCTATACTACCACATGACGGAAATTTATTTCGTGAGAAAGTGATCGGAGCGAGTCACGTCATTAACGGATTTGGTAAAACAGCAGGACTCGTACAAGTAGACGAATTAGGAACGATTGAATCGCCGATTATGTTGACGAATACGCTTGCGGTAGGCACAGTGTTGCAAAGTACAGTTAAAGAGATGTTGACCCAAAGCCCTGAAATTGGAGATACGACAGGAACGGTCAACGTCGTCGTAGGAGAATGTAATGATGGCCATTTAAATACAATTCGTCACATCGCTGTCCGTGAAGAACATGTGCAACGCGCGTTGCAAAATGCTTCCACAACTCGCGCGGAAGAAGGAGCGGTCGGTGCGGGAACAGGAATGGTTTGCTTCGGTCATAAAGGTGGCATAGGATCCAGCTCCCGTTGTACAGATCATTATACAGTCGGTGTACTCGTCTTAAGCAATTTTGGGAAAGAGCAAGATTTTGAATATGCCCGTTACAAAGGTCGACACACAGAAGAAGCGATTGCTGAAACGGACGGCTCGATCATCATCGTTTTAGCGACAGATGCACCAGTGACGCAACGGCAATTAAAGCGAATCATTCAACGTTGTAGCATCGGACTCGGAAAGACGGGGGCTTATTTTTCAAACGGAAGTGGCGACATTACGATTGGTTTTTCAACAGCACATCGCATCCCACATCAGTCGGATGAAAAAATAGCTTTGCACGTGTTACGTGACGATGAAGAAGAAATGTATCAATTGTTTAAAGCGGCGGCAGAAGCGACAGAGGAAGCCATTTTAAATTCGCTCGCACAAGCGGAAACGACGACGGGACGAAAAGGTCGCATTGTGGAAGCTTATCCATTTCGTAAATAAAATTGAAAAAAGTTGAACTTGAGTGCGCTCAAGTTCAACTTTTTTTGTTAATGATTGATATTTTAGCTCGATTTTTTATCGAATCGTTTTTGTCGGATCATTATAGACGGCTTCATCTAGCGCGCCTTCAGAGTTCGCAACGATAATTGTACCGACCGCATCACCACATAAGTTGACAGACGTTCGGAACATGTCGACAATCCGGTCAATTCCGATGATGAGGGCGATTCCTTCAACTGGTAAATTAACAGAAGTGAGGACGAGCGACAACATAATGATTCCAGCACCTGGCATCGAAGCGGTACCGATTGATGCGAGAGTCGCTGTTAAAATGACGATAATGTAATCAGAAGGAGTTAAATGAGCTCCGTACACTTGGGCGATGAAAATGGTCGCAACCCCTTGCATAATGGCAGTACCGTCCATGTTAATCGTTGAACCGAGTGGCAAGGTGAAAGAAGAAACTTTCTTATCCACCCCTAAGCTTTCTTCCGCAGTGCGTAAGAAAATCGGAAGAGCGGCTGCTGAACTCGCGGTTGAGAAGCCGATTGACATCGGGGGAATGATTTTTTTGAAGAAGATGAACGGATTCACCTTTCCGAAAATGCGCAATAAAATAATATATACAATTAACATGAAGAACAGACCGATGAGAACGCTTCCTAAATATTTTAATAAAGGCCAAATCGCTTCATAGCCTAACATCGCAAACGTGCGGGTAATGAGTGCGAACACCCCGATTGGTGCGACGAGCATAATGATACCGACCATTTTTAAAAACAAATCATTTAATTCAAGTGTTAATTTTTTGATTGTTGGTACTTTTTCTTGTAAAAGAGTCATCGTCACCCCGAACATAATCGCGAAGAAGATGATTTGTAGCATATTCCCTGAAGCGAGTGCTTCGATTGGATTAGAAGGGACAATATTAATTAAAATATCCGAAAATGGTGCTGCTTCATTGACAGATACTTCCCCTTCTTGAACTGCTCCTAAATCGACATTTTTCCCTGGATTCAATGTTAAACCGACGAGCAAAGCTAAACTGATTGCGATCGCTGTCGTCGACAAATAATAAATTAATGTTTTACTACCGATACGTCCGAGCTGTTTAATGTCGCTAAGTGAAGATACTCCGACAGCTAATGAGAAGAACACAACAGGAACGAGTAACATTTTTAAAGCGTTAATAAACATCGTTCCAAGTACATATAAGACACCCCCGACGAGGAAATCATCTTTCCATTTCGCATCAGGTAAAGAATATAAAATAATACCGATGACAATCCCGATGACGAGGGCGAGTAAGATTTTAGAGGTTAAACCAAGTTTCCGTTTTTTCATTTGATCACTCCTTTAAATTTTCACAATAGATTTATAATAGACAATAGAAAAAAATAATGCAACCGCTTTCAGACAGGAAGTAAAATCTGATAGGAGGATGAGCGAGAAGAAAAGGGGTGGAACGCTGTTAATTTTATAATGAAATAGTAAAAGGAAGATTATAAAAATATTTTTAAAATAGTATTTCATTTCAAATTATTCAGAAATAATAAGATAAGATATGGGAGTTATTATGAAAAAAATAAGAAAATAGTCTCTATTATCACTTTTTTATATCATGTTATCAGAAAATAATGTATAGTAAAGAATATTATTTAAAAATAGGAGATGTCGTAGTTGGAAACACGAAAAGCATCCTTCTTCCAAGGATTTTTGAATCGAATCGAAAAAGTAGGGAATAAATTACCGCATCCAGTCACTTTATTTGCGGGACTTGCTGTTTTAGCTTTAATTTTATCTTCTATCATTTCATATTTTGGTGTAACCGTCGAACATCCAGGAAAACCTGGTGAAATGATTCAAGTGAAAAACTTATTAAATGGTGAAGGGATTCATTATATCATTACGAATATGACGAAAAACTTCATCGAATTCGCGCCACTCGGTGTCGTCTTATTGACGATGCTCGGGATTGGGGTAGCGGAAGGGTCTGGTTTAATTAGTGCGGTGTTGCGCGGATTCGTCATGTCTGTGCCGAAACGCCTCATTACATTAGGACTCGTATTTGCCGGCGTGATGTCAAGTGTCGCATCAGATGCGGGATATGTCGTATTACCTCCGCTCGGTGCTGTCATTTTTGCAGCGCTCGGCCGTCACCCATTAGCCGGACTTGCGGCAGCTTTTGCAGGTGTCTCTGGTGGATTTAGTGCGAACTTATTTTTATCAGGAACAGACGCAATGCTCGGAGAATTTACGATTACGGCAGCGGCAATTATCGATCCGGAATATGCTAAATTGATGAACGTTGGAATGAACTATTACTTCATCATCATTTCTGTTTTCGTTTTAACATTTGTCGGTGCGTTCGTGACAGAAAAGATTGTCGAACCACGCCTCGGTGAATATAAAGGAGACTACCGTGAAAAAATCGAAGGTCTCACAAAAATCGAGAAAAAAGGATTGTTATTTGCTGGACTTTCAATTTTAGTATCAGCTGTTCTCGTTTCCCTTCTCGTCATTTTCCCAGGTGCTCCTTTACGCGGTGTTGAAAATGAGATGCCGATCATTCGCTCGCCATTCATGCAGTCACTCGTACCGATTATCGCCTTTTTATTTTTTGTACCAGGTCTCGTTTACGGTAAAGTGACGAAATCGATTAAAAATGATAAAGATGTAGCAGGTATGATGTCTGCGACGATGTCTTCGATGGGGATGTTTATCGTACTCGCTTTCACAGCGAGCCAGTTCGTCGCATTTTTCGTTGAATCGAATATGGGTCTCGTCCTCGGTGTGTACGGTGCTCAATTTTTACAAAGTATTCATTTAACGGGAATTCCTTTATTGTTAGTGTTTATTTTAATCGCAGCCTTCATTAACTTATTTATCGGAAGTGCTTCTGCGAAATGGGCGATGATGGCCCCAGTATTCGTGCCGATTATGATGCGTCTCGGTTATTCACCAGAATTAACGCAAATGGCTTATCGTATTGCGGATTCATCAACGAATATCATTTCACCGTTGATGACGTATTTCGCACTCATTATCGCATCAGCACAAAAGTATGATAAAAATATGGGAATTGGAACACTCATTTCAGTGATGTTCCCGTATTCTATTTTCTTCTTAATCGTTTGGACGATTACATTAATTGCTTGGATGACGCTCGGAATCGACCTCGGTCCAGGCAGTCCGATTTATTACGGAAATTAAAAAAATGCAATGTCACTTTTTATCGTGACATTGCATTTTTTCTTTGAAAAGAAGCCGAAATGAGCGTATTCTATAGAGAGTAGTAGATAGAAGAGAGGGGTTTTTACAAATGGTAATTGTGTACGCAAACGGTCAATGGGTGAATGAAAATGATGCAGTGATTCCAGTCGATGAACGCGGTCATCAATTCGGAGATGGTGTTTATGAGGTGACGCGTATTTATGAAGGGAAACCTTTCATGATGCGTGAACACGTAGAGCGTCTCGTGAAAAGTGCAGAAGCGATTCGCATGGATCTTGGCATGACAGTAGAAGAGATTGAATCGCTCATGATGGAAGCGGTCGAGCGCTCAGGAGAGAAAAATTGTGACGTATACATTCAAATAACACGTGGTATTGCGAAGCGTGGTCATTTATTCCCGAAAGATGTAAAACCGTCGATTACGATGACAGTACGCCCGATGGAAGTTATCGCGATGGAAGAACGCTTGGCAGGGAAAACAGCGATTTTCCATGAAGATGAACGTTGGAAAAACTGTTATATTAAATCATTGAACTTACTTCCGAACATTTTAGCGAAACAAGTCGCAAACGATGCGGGTGCTTACGAGGCGATTTTAATTCGCGACGGCTATGTAACAGAAGGGACGAGTTCAAATATTTTCATCGTTCAAAACGGAGAATTAGTGACACGTCCTTTATCGAATTATATTTTAGCAGGGATCACACGTATGCGTGTCGAACAACTTGCAGAGCAATTAAATATTCCATTTGTTGAACGTGAATTTACGAAAGAAGACGTTCTTGAAGCAGAAGAAGTGTTTATGACGAGCACGACAAACGAAGTGTTACCACTCGTTGAAATCGACGGTACGACAATCGGTTCAGGTGTTGCAGGTCCTGTGACAGAGCGTGTCGCGAAACAATTTTTACAGACGGTATAAAAATGTGTACTGAAGAATGGATTCAAACGTACGATGAATCGCATCGTCCTTTATCGCGACAAACGAGAGACGATGTGCATAAACTTGGATTATGGCATGACACATTCCATTGTTGGCTCGTTGAGCGAGATACCGTTTTACTTCAAAAGCGTAGCACAATGAAAAAAGACTTCGCTTCTCTTTATGATGTAACGGCAGCAGGACATCTTCAAGCGGAAGAAACGATAGCGGATGGCGTGCGCGAACTTGAAGAAGAGCTCGGTTTGAAGCGAAATATTGAAGATTTAACATTCGGAGCGGTCATTCGGGATACGATTCAAATTGGTGACTGGATCGACCGTGAGTTTACTCATGTTTATTTTCATAGCGGTCCCTTTGAACCGGAACAATTTACACTACAAACAGAAGAAGTAGAAACATTAGTATGTGTGTCGAAACGACAATTGATTCAGTTGTTTGAAGGACAAAGCGAGTTTGTCGATACGGAAGATATATTTACAGGAGAGCGACAATGTATTGCGTTCCGACAGTTTGTGCCACATGAGCGCAACTATTATGCGCAATGTGCAAAGCTTTTAAAAACGATTTAAACGATGGACGGCTTCAAAAAATTAAGGGAATGACTTAAATTTTGAAGCCGCATCGTGTATACTATATGTGGAAGTTAAGAACTGAAAACGTTGATAGGAAGTAGTAGTAATTTCGACTTTTAAAGAGAGTTAGCGGGTGGTGTGAGCTAATAAAGCGAAATGATGAATCCGTCCTGGAGTTGCTTATTCTCAAATGATAAGCCGGTTGAGAACCGTTATTTTTTTCAAAGTGAGCTCATCATGGGCTAATTTGGGTGGCAACGCGGGTAGTTCTCGTCCCTATATGAGGGGATATGAGGGCTTTTTTTATGCAAAAAAATAAAGAAAAGAGGAGAATGAATATGTTAGATGCAAAATTGTTGCGCAATGATTTTGAAGGCGTGAAAGCAAAGTTAGAACGTCGTGGAGAAGATATTTCAGAATTAGATCAGTTCCAAGGATTGGACGATGAACGACGTGAATTAATTTCAAAAGTAGAAGTACTGAAAGCGCGCCGTAATGAAGTGTCACAACTCGTCGGTCAAAAGAAGAAAAATAAAGAAGATGCTGATGCAGAAATTAAAGAAATGCGTGAAGTGGGAGAAGAGATAAAAGCGCTCGATACGCGACTTCATGAAGTAGAAGAAAAATTAAATTACGTGCTCATGCGCATTCCAAACATTCCGCATGAGTCAGTTCCAGAAGGCGAAACGGAAGACGATAACGTGGAAATTCGTACGTGGGGAGAACTTCCACAATTCGATTTCGAACCGAAACCCCATTGGGATCTCGGGACAGATTTAAATATTTTAGACTTTGAACGCGCAGCGAAAGTAACGGGAAGTCGTTTCGTCTTTTATCGCGGCTTAGGTGCTCGTTTAGAACGTGCTGTTTTGAACTTTATGGTCAATTTACATGCGGATGAACACGGTTATGAAGAGTTAATTCCACCGTATCTCGTCAATCGTGAAAGTTTGACAGGCACGGGACAACTTCCGAAATTTGAAGAAGATGCTTTCTTAATTGAAGAAGAAGATTACTTCTTAATCCCGACATCTGAAGTGCCAACGACGAACTTTTATCGCAACGATATTTTAGATGCGGCGGACTTACCGCAAGCTTTCACATCACATAGCATGAACTTCCGCTCTGAAGCAGGATCTGCGGGTCGCGATACGCGAGGTTTAATTCGTCAACATCAATTTAGCAAAGTAGAACTCGTCCGATTCGTGAAACCGGAAGATTCATATGCAGAATTAGAGAAGTTGACAGGACATGCCGAGAAAGTGTTACAGCTTCTTGAATTGCCATATCGTGTCGTCGACATTTGTATGGGAGACCTTGGCTTTACAGCTGCGAAAAAGTTCGACTTAGAAGTGTGGATGCCGACACAAGGGGTATATCGTGAAATCTCTTCATGTTCAAACTTTGAAGATTTCCAAGCGCGTCGTGCGAATATCCGCTTCCGTCGTGAAAAAGGAGCGAAACCAGAATACGTTCATACGTTAAATGGTAGTGGCCTTGCCGTCGGTCGTACGGTTGCCGCGATTTTAGAAAATTATCAACAAGGAGACGGCTCGGTCGTCATTCCAGAAGTGCTTCGTCCGTATATGGGTGGCAAAGAAAAAATTGAATGCCCTGTAAAATAGTAAAAAGAGAAACGCTTTTACTCGAGCGTTTCTCTTTTTTTTGCTTTTTTCTTCCGTCTTAACTCTCTAAAAAAATCGGACAAAAGCCGACCACATCGTTCGGCAAATAAGCCTGTTTCAATCGTAGCTGTATGGTTCAGTCGCTCATCTTCTAATAACTGGTAGAGCGAGCGTACCGTGCCACCTTTTGCATCAGGAGCGGCGTAGACGACACGGGGGATACGCGATTGCATAATCGCTCCCGAGCACATCATACAAGGCTCTAGCGTGACATAGAGAGTCGTCTCTTCCAAGCGCCAACTGCCAATTGCCCGGCAAGCTTCGTCAATCGCGAGCATCTCCGCATGCATGCTGGCTCGTTGTGTCGTTTCTCTTCTATTGTAGCCGCGCCCAATGATTTTCCCGTTATGTACGACGACCGCACCGATTGGAACTTCGCCGATTTGTGCTGCTTTTTTCGCTTCTAAAATGGCGCATTGCATAAAATAGATGTCACTTGCCCATTCGTTCATTTCATCACCTTTTCATATTTCACCGTTAAGTCTATGTTAAAATAGACAGTACGAAAAAGAAAGAAGGAGTGTCCGATGGTGATTCCATTTATCGCAGTTGAAGGTCCGATCGGTGTCGGAAAAACATCATTGACAGAAGCGTTAGCCCAAGAGTTTGATTATGTCGCACTACATGAAATTGTCGATGAAAACCCATTTTTAAATAAATTTTATGAAAATATTGAAGAGTGGAGTTTCCAGACGGAAATGTTCTTTTTATGCAATCGCTATAAGCAGTTAGGAGATATTCAAAAGCATACGTTAAGTGAAAATCGCCCTGTCGTTGCAGATTATCACATTTTCAAAAATTTAATCTTTGCAAAACGTACATTGCAGGAAGAAGAATATGAGAAGTATGCAGAAATTTATCGCATTTTAACACGCGACGTCCCGATGCCGAATATCATTGTGTATTTAACGGCAAGTTTAGAAAAATTACAAGAGCGTATCGAGTTAAGAGGTCGCACGTTTGAACAACAAATCGATCCGAATTATTTAGTGCAACTGACGGAAGATTATGCACAGTTTATGGAAGATTTTGAACGTGTTCATCCCGAAGTTCCCGTTTTACGTTTTGACGGAGATGCTTTTGATTTTGTACATAGTGAAGCGGATCGTGCACATATTGTCCGAGAAGTGAAAAAAGTGTTGGAGGAAATGAAATGATGGAATTAAGAGAGAAGTATAAAATCCCACGCAATGCGATTATTACAGTAGCGGGGACAGTTGGAATTGGAAAGTCCACGATGACGAATGCGGTAGCCGATGCGCTCAATTTTCGTACATCTTTAGAAAAGGTAGATACAAATCCGTATTTAGAGAAATTTTATGCAGATTTTGAAGCGTGGAGCTTTCATTTACAAGTTTATTTTTTGGCGGAACGTTTTAAGGAGCAGAAGCGCATGTTTGAATACGGGGGTGGTTTCGTACAAGATCGTTCGATTTATGAAGATACGGACATTTTTGCGAAAATGCATTACGAAAAAGGAACGATGAACCCTGTCGATTATAAAACATATACAGAACTTTTCGATGCAATGGTGAAAACCCCTTATTTCCCTCATCCTGATGTGCTCATCTATTTAGATGGTCCGTTTGAAACGATTATCGAGCGTATTCAAGAAAGAGGACGTCCGATGGAACAAGAAACGCCATTATCGTATTGGGAAGAGATGTATAAACGTTACACCGCTTGGATTGATCATTTTAATGCTTGTCCTATTATGCGCATTGATATTACGGAATATGATTTAAAAGAAAGACCAGAAGAAGTGGAAATTATCATTGAACGGATTGGGTATTTTATTCGCGAGTCATCGAAGTATCGTCCGTAGTATAGATTCCCCTCATACGATTCATGATGAGGGGATATTTAAATTATAAATTTTGAATCTCTGTGACGAGGTGTAAAGACATGCGTTCTAAGTCTTGGACCGTTGCTTGTAAATCATCTAATACGTGCACAATTGATTTCACTTCATTGTTTGTCAATTCACTTTGGTGAATGAGTTGATCTGTTGAATGAACAATTCCTTCAAAGTTCTGAGAAACACTTGTCGTCGTTGTAGTAGATTGATTCATCAATTTTGTTAACTGCGCGATGAACTTTGTCATTTCATCAATTCGTTGATCGGTTGCTTCAATTAAGCTTGTCACATTGCCGATTGCGTTTTTCGTTTCCTCTGCTAAATTGCGTACTTCTGTTGCGACAACGGCAAAACCAGCCCCATGTTCGCCAGCACGTGCTGCTTCGATAGCAGCATTGAGCGCGAGTAAATTCGTCTGATCTGCAATCGTTGTAACTAATTTAACAATATCTCGTATTTGATTGGAAGAAGTACTGAGTTGCTTCATTTTTTCGATTAATTGTTGAATAGAAGCACTTGTATTAGCAATGTCTTCTCGTTGTTTTAATAAGAGTGCATTGCCTGCTTGAGATTGAGACTCTGCATTCATCACAATTTGGTGACTGTCTATTGCACTTGTTTCAATAGTTTGTGCTTGTCTTGCAAGTTGTTCAATGGAGCGTTTTGTTTCAGCGCTAATCGCTGACAGTTCTTCAGAAGACTGAGTGATGGATTGTTGCATCGCATGCTTTAATTCATTTTCGCGTTCACGTAAATCTTCGAGTTCCATATCATATGCTTCAATGACGAGTTGTTGTTCTAGATTAATCAGTTTATTGAAAGCGATCATGATGGATTCCTGTTGCTCTTTTGAAAGCGGTAAGCTAAAAATGAATTGGACAAAAGCATTGGAGAAGCGAGAGAAAGAGCCAATGTACCATTTTGGATCAAGCTCAATCATGACATGCTTTTTAGCAATTTGTCTGCGTTGTTCTAAAAAGGCAGCATCGATTTTTGCATCAAAAAGTGCAGAAAAATGAATGGCTAATGTTTTTTTTAATCGCTCTGTTGTACTATGTGTATTGATGATTTTTTGTAAATGTGGAATCTTTTCTAAGCCCTCATAAAACGCCTCGGTTGTCGTGTGTAACAACTCTTTTTTATAGGGAGTGAGTAATTGTAAATACGTTAAATCTTGGATAGTTAAATCAATGAGTTTCAGTTGAGCTTCTACTTCGGGATAATCAGACAATCGAATCCATACATGGGAAGCAGTTGGTTCGGCTGCATAATTGGGAGCGGCAGCGTCGTTTTTTCTTTGGAAAAATCGTTTCATGGCGAAGTACTCCTTTAATATAAAATAATAAATAGACAAACTACCAAAGTTTGAGAATGAAAATACAAAGTAGCCTATTTATATATTATACAATGAAACAAATTCTAAAAACGAAAAAATATCGAAATAAGCTAAAAGGTATTAAAACTAATATGTATTTGACTTATTGTAAAGTTCATTTACATAAAAATAACATAGGATTTATATAAAAGTTATTTTGACATAACAAAACCCCGTAACGTTTTTCATGTTAGGGGATTTTGTTAGTGGTATTATTTAAAAAATTCATCGTAAAGTGATTTGAGGACACGTGTTTCATCCGCTGTTAAAATGCCGAATACTAAACTGACTTCGGAAGAACCTTGGTTAATCATTTGAATGCTTGCGCCTGACCGACTAATCGCTCCAGCAGCACGTGAAGCGAGTCCAAGTGTATGACGCATCCCTTCCCCTACAAGTACAACCATCGATAAATCTTTCTCCAAGTGTACGTGGTCAGGTTGCAGTTCTTCTTGAACACGTTCGATGACGCGTTTTTCGTTTTCTGGTGTTAAATACTCAGTCCGTAAAATGACAGACATATTATCAATACCAGAAGGTGTATGTTCGAATGAAATGCCTTCGTCTTCTAAAATTTCAAGCAATTTACGCCCGAATCCGAGCTCTTGGTTCATTAAGTATTTATCGACGTACAACGTAGCGAAGCCGTCATCCGCTGCAATTCCGACAACTGGTCGGTTTGAAGGTTTTTTTCGTTCACTAACAATCATCGTACCTGGCGCTTCAGGATTGTTCGTATTTTTAATGCAAACAGGAACTGATTTACGGAAAGCGGGCATGAGTGCTTCGTCATGGAATACTGAGAAGCCGGCATAAGCGAGTTCTCGCATTTCACGATACGTCATTTCTTTAATGGCTTCTGGTTCGTCCACGACCATTGGGTTTGCGGCGAATACAGAATCGACGTCCGTAAAGTTCTCATACAATGTAGCATCTGTTGCGGCAGCGAGTAATGAACCTGTAATATCAGACCCTCCGCGGTTAAATGTACGCAATGTGCCGTTTTTCGTAAATCCGAAAAATCCTGGGAAGACGATGATTCCTTTTTCATCTTTTAATTTTGCGAGCTGCTCATCACCTTCTGGAAGTGCCTGAACACGTGCAGGGCGTTCATTGACGAGTAAGCCACCTTCTTTTGGAGAAACGTAGCGCGCTTCAACTCCGAGTGATTGGAAGTAAGCGGCGATCAATTTTGCGTTATTATCTTCTCCTGCTGCTTTCATCGAGTCCATAAACAATACTTCATCTTCTTTAGAAGATTGAACACGCTGCTCGATATCTTGGCGAATCGTTTCGATAATTTTTGGGTCAATGTTCAATTCTTGCGCGATTTCTTCGTATCGTGCGATCACATTTGCGCAAGCTTCTGTCGTATCTTCATTATTTAAAGCACGGTTTGCGAGCTCAATTAGAAGGTCTGTCACTTTCGTATCGTCACTTGAACGTTTGCCTGGTGCTGAGACGACGACAATTTTTCGTTCTTTATCTGAAAGAACGATGTCGACGACTTTTTTAATTTGTGTTGCTGATGCTACGGATGTTCCACCAAATTTACATACTTTCATTATTATCAGATCCTTACATTCGTTTTAATAGTCAAAAAATTCGTGCTATACTTTATAATATAGAAAATACACTTGTTATTCAATCCATTTTTTCTTATAATGTCCTTATGCAAAGTACGTTTGTTTTTTCATAGTGTACAGATAGTGAGGAGAATCGTCAAATGAAAAAGGAAATTAATATCGGTTTATTAGGTTTTGGAGTAGTAGGTAGTGGGGTTGCACAAATTTTATTAAATCATCAAACAGATTTACAGCATAAACTTGGGGTATCAGTTCAAATTAAAAAAGCGATGGTGCGCAATCTTGATAAAGAACGTGATACGAAACTCTCGAAAGATATTTTCACGACATCACTCGATGACATTTTATCGGATGATTCAATTGATTTGATTGTAGAAGTAATGGGAGGAACGACGGACGCGAAAGATGCGATCGAGCGTTCATTACAAGCAGGTAAAGGGGTCGTCACAGCGAATAAAGACGTCATGGCGGAAGTCGGACCGAAATTATTGAAAATCGCAGACGAAAATGGTTGTGACTTATTTTATGAAGCGAGTGTCGGCGGCGGTATTCCGTTAATTCGTACATTGGAAGATGGACTCGCATCAGACCGCATTCATGCTTTAACAGGAATTGTCAATGGAACGACAAACTTCATGTTGACGAAGATGAAAGAAGAAAATATGTCATACGATGCAGCACTCGCTTTAGCGACAGAATTAGGCTTTGCGGAAGCGGACCCGACAGCGGATGTCGACGGCCTCGATGCAGCGCGCAAAATGGTCATTTTAGCATCGCTCGCATTCTCGACAGAAGTGAAGTTAGAAGATGTTTACGTGCGTGGTATTCGCGAAATTAAAGATGGTGATGTGGAACTTGCGGATCGTTTCGGTTACACAGTGAAGCTCGCAGGAACAGCGAAAAAAGACGAAAATGGTATCGAAGTAGCGGTAGAACCTGTCTTTTTACCGAATGCTCACCCGCTCGCATCCGTTAATAATGAAATGAACGCGGTATATGTATACGGAGATGCAGTCGGAGAGACAATGTTTTACGGACCAGGAGCAGGTTCACTTCCAACGGCAACATCTGTCACAGGAGATATCGTTGCAGCGTGCCGCAACTTATTGTTAGGTGTGAACGGAAAACGTAAACACGCACCACAATACGAGCGCAAAGTGAAAGATGACGCACAGAAATATTCACGTTACTTCCATCGCATTCGCGTAAAAGATGAAGTGGGCGTGCTCACACATTTAACATCGATTTATAGTGATAATGGTGCAAGTTTGGCAACGGTCATTCAACAAATGGATGAAAATAACGAAACAGATTTGATCATCATTACACATGAGATTTCGCGCAAGCAACATCTCGACATTTTAGATACATTAAAACAAACAGATAGTGTACTCGGATTATCAAGCTATTACCGAGTGGAAGGGGAATAATTTATTATGAGACGTTGGAACGGTTTAATCGAGGAATATAAAGAATGGCTACCCGTATCAGAAGCGACACCTGAATTAACTTTACAAGAAGGGAACACACCACTTATCCACCTGAAAAACTTATCAGCGGAATGGGGCGTGAACGTGTACGTTAAAACGGAAGGTTCTAACCCGACTGGTTCATTTAAAGACCGCGGAATGGTGATGGCGGTAGCGAAAGCGAAAGAAGAAGGAAAGACAGCATTAATTTGTGCATCGACTGGGAACACATCAGCTTCTGCGGCAGCATACGGTGCGCGTGCAGGGATGCGTACAATCGTCGTCATTCCTGAAGGGAAAATTGCGCTCGGAAAATTAGCGCAAGCGAAAATGTACGGAGCGGACATCGTCGAAATCGAAGGAAACTTTGACGAAGCATTAAATATGGTACGCGAAGTAGGCGAAGGCCAAATCGCGCTCGTTAACTCGGTTAACCCTTACCGTTTAGAAGGTCAAAAGACGATTGCATTTGAAGTGATCAATCAATTGGATGGTCAAGTACCTGATTACTTCGCTCTTCCAGTCGGAAACGCTGGAAATATTTCAGCAGCATGGAAAGGGTTCACAGAATATCAAGCGAAAAAAGGCGGAGAACGCCCGACATTGCTCGGTGTTCAAGCAGATGGCGCAGCTCCAATTGTATACGACCGAGTCTTTGAAGAACCAGAAACAGTCGCAACAGCGATTCGTATCGGAAATCCAGCGAGCTGGCATTTAGCGACGGCGGCACTTGAAGAATCGAACGGTCACATTATGAGCGTGACAGATGAAGAAATTTTAGAAGCGTATAAAATGCTCGCATCACGCGACGGCGTATTCGCAGAACCTGCATCATGTGCGACAATTGCGGGACTTAAAAAACGCATCGAAGCAGGCGAAATTGAAAAAGGCGCAACAGTAGTTGGAATTTTAACAGGAAATGGTTTAAAAGATCCGGAAACTGCGATTGAAGTGAATAAAGATGAGCCGATTTTATCGAAAGATGAATTCACTGCCTTTTTAAAAGATTTACAAGAAGGAAAAGCGTAATGGATCAGCCGAAGTTTACTGTCGTCGTCCCGGCGACAACTGCAAACCTCGGACCAGGTTATGATTGTTTCGGCTTAGCATTAGATTTAACAATGGAAGTGCGCGTGTATGAATCGGATCGTTGGCATGTTGAATATCGTGAAAAAGAGTATGCGAGTTTAACAAGTGGCGAAAGCAATTTAATCGTGAAGACGATTCTCGGCACTGCAAAATTTGCAGGGCGTTCGATTTCACCTCACGTGCTCGTCGTTTCATCTAATATTCCTTTAGGAAAAGGTTTAGGAAGCAGTGCTTCTGCGATTGCGGCGGGAGTGGAAATTGCAAATGAAATTTTGCAGCTTGACTTGTCGATGCAACAAAAACTAGAGCTCGGCACGACATTTGAAGGTCATGCGGACAATGTCAATGCGGCTATTCATGGTGGTTTCGTTCTCTCTTATTATAAAAATGGAGAGCTTGACTATGTGGCATTAGACGCACCGAAAGTCGGGGCACTCATTTTAGTGCCTGACGTGCAATTAGCGACATCAGAGTCACGCAGTGTCATCCCAGAAGTCATCAATCATGCAGAAGCGACAGCGGGCAGTGCGGCCGGACATTTATTCGTCGCAGCGATTGCGAATGAACAGTGGTCGCTCGCAGGTAAAATGCTCGAACGTGATACGTTCCACGAGCCGTTTCGCAAAAAGATGTTTCCACATTTTGATGAAGTACGAGCGCTCGTGAAATCATCTGGCGCTTATGGAATGACGATTAGTGGAGCAGGTCCTTCTCTATTTGTTCTTATGCCGGAGGACCGTGTCGCTGAAGTAGCGCAAGCTGTGCGCAAACATTATCCTGTGTACGAACCGATTGAAGCTCATCCAAGCAATAAAGGGACATATGTTCAATAAATGAAACAGTCGACGACTCCGTCGACTGTTTTTTTGTAACGAAATCGTTCTTGCTTCGTCTACTTCAATAAGGAGGGGATAACATGAAAAAATGGAGTATGTTCATCCTAATCAGCTGTTTAAGTTTGCTCGTCGCTTGTCAAACTCAAAGTGACGGAGATTTAGAAGGAAAGGATGACGGAACGATGCTAGAAGGATGGTATATCACTTCAATAGAGGATAAGTCGTTTCACGGAGTTGGAAAAATGACAAAAGATGCTGAGCGAAATGATTATATTATCTTTTCTTACCCGGAATCGTCGAACCTTCGAGTTGGTCAGAAGGTGAATATTGAAACGAATGGCATTGTGATGGAATCATATCCTGGACAAATGAATGCATTGGATGTAAAAGTCATTGAAGAAAAACAAGACGGAGCAACACATTCAGAAGAGGAGTTTATCCGTGAATTACAAAAGGTAGCATCTGATGCTGAGGAGCATGGGGGATTAGTAGAACAAAATCATACCTTTACACCAATCATTCAAAATGTAGCATATGATCCTAGTGAAGATCGTTGGGAAGCAGAGGGAACTTACTTATGGAGAAATGACGAGTGGCAAGCCATTTGGGTAAAAGATGAGCCATTAGAATGGCTGAGAAGCACAGGAGAAATCGATGATGAAGCGTTCGGTAAAGAAGTTCACGAAGCATTTCAACGTGCGACACCGTTTACAGAGATTATGAACATGATCGGACCAGATGCTACTGTCGTCTACGGTAATCATTTGTATGATATTTGGTTAGATAAAGAGCAGCGTGTTCGAATAATGGAGAAGTCCGATGAGCAAAATATGTATGTATTACAAGAAGATGATGCAAAGCGCGTTAGACAGTATTTAGAAAGCCTCGAACCACCTAAGTAAGGCGTATTGAAATCGATGTATAAAAAAACGTTGAAACAATATTTAGAGATTTTGTAAATATTGTTTCAACATCAGTTTATGATAAAAGTTTATTGAAATTCGAATTTTAAAAGTGAAAAAAACATAAAAAAACTGTTCCATCAATCGGAACAGACATTTGAAAAAATATGGCGGAGGAAGAGGGATTCGAACCCCCGCGGGCTTTGACACCCCTGTCGGTTTTCAAGACCGATCCCTTCAGCCGGGCTTGGGTATTCCTCCGTGGTTTATATGATGTCCTCATTCGGACAATATCTAATATATCAGCTATATTTAAAAACGTCAACCCTCTTTTAAAAAGTTTTTTTAAAGATGTTTGGAATTGTTGAGAGTTGATTTTTTGCAAAAAGATGATATACTTAAAAATGCCGTGCTAGGTGGGGAATTAGCGGTGCCCTGTACTTGCAATCCGCTTCAGCAAGACTGAATCCCTTCTCGAGGCTTCTCGTATTGTAGAGTCTGCCTCATGCACGTAGTGTTGACGTTTGGGTCCTGCGCAATGGAAACCCATGAACCATGTCAGGTCCGGAAGGAAGCAGCATTAAGTGGATCATTTCATGTGCCGCGGGGCAGCCTAGGCTGAGCTGGCGACATGAGTAACGTCTATGTGCGGTCGTCGACGGAAGGTGCGCGGCATAATTAAGAATTTTCAACAGTCACTTCATTGAGAAGTGGCTGTTTTTCATTTGTCGATGAGTTGTAGAGTGAGTATAGAAAAAGTTATTTTTTATGCTCACTCTTTTCTTGCGCACTTTTTGTATATTGAAGATGCTTTTTGATGTAAAAGAACAATAGAAAAGAAAGAAGGAGTGCAATAAATCTAAGTAGTTTCACGAACCAAGGTGTGAAACCAAATACAATGGCGCACACAGCATAAGCAATCCAAGCGAAAAATGTTAAAAACAATAAAGCAGGCCGTGCTTTTCTATATTTGTATAAATGTGACTGTTTGGCATTATGCAAAATACTCTCTCCTTTACGTCTTGTATAGTGTAGGCTAGGACATTCTAAAGATAAATACAGCATATCGCAGGACGTAATTATTGTACAAAATGATTGTCGTTTGCGTAAATGTTCTCGCTATTTGCAAAGTAACATAAAGACGTGAGAAAATGGTATAATAAACGAATGAGAAAAAAGAAAGGAAGCGACGTGAATGATTCATCAATCGTTTTATCGTGCGTATCGCCCACAAACGTTCGGAGATATGTCAGGACAAGCGTTAGTGAAGCAGACGTTACAAAATGCTTTACTCCATAATCGAACGACTCACGCTTATTTGTTCTCCGGACCTCGTGGGACTGGGAAGACGACGACGGCTAAAGTGTTTGCGAAAGCTTTGAACTGTGAGCGTGGACCAGCACCTGAACCTTGTAATGAATGTGAGACGTGCTTGAGCATTACAGAAGGTTCAAATACAGACGTCATTGAATTTGATGCTGCTTCGAACTCACGGGTGGAAGAGATGCGTGAAATTATCGGAAAAGTTCACGTAGCTCCAGCTCGGTCGCCTTATAAAGTGTACATTATTGATGAAGTACACATGTTATCGAATTCGGCATTTAATGCGCTTTTAAAAACATTAGAAGAGCCGCCGAGTCATGTCGTGTTCATTTTAGCGACAACCGAACCGCATAAAATTCCACTGACCATTATTTCACGCTGTCAACGATTCGACTTTAAGCCGTTAACGAATGAAGAAATCATCGATCGTTTGTCTGTCGTATTGGATGATATTGAAGTGACCGCGGAAAAAGGAGCACTTCAAGTCATTGCACAGGCGGCTTCCGGTGGGATGCGAGATGCGCTCAGTATGTTGGATCAAGTCGTCGCCTTCAGTAGCGACACCATTACGATAGACGCAGCCTTGCTCGTCACAGGCTCGATCAGTGAAGATCGCTTTTATGAATTGACTGATGCACTCGTTTCAAACGACCCGAAACGAGCATTGTCGATCATCGATGAATTGATGCAAGAAGGGAAAGATGAACTGCGTCTTGTCGAAGATAGCATCACATTGTTCCGGGATTTCCTTCTATTGAAAACGGCTAACGACTCTGGACATCTTTTACAAATGATTCAAGATCCAATAACGTTTCAGTCCGTCATTGAAAGGTTTACGGTAGAACAGCTCTATGCCTGTATCGACGTATTCGCTCAAGCGCAACAAGAGATGCGTTTTTCTAATTATGCACGTGTCTACATCGAGTCGGCATTATTGAAAATCATCCATATGATGTCAATCGCTCCAGCAGCGACTGTAGAAGCTCCTGTTGACGAAAATGTTCAACAACAGCTCGATGATTTACGTAAAACAGTATTTGATTTACGTCAACTCGTTGAAAATCGTCCAGCCCCTGCAAAACAAGTGAAACAAGCATCGAGAGCACCGCAACAAAAACCTGTCATTCGGGTGCCAAAAGCGAAAGTAGAAGGGGTATTAGCAGAAGCGACGAAACAAGATCTCGTTCAATTGCGCTCGCTATGGGCCAATTTAATGCAAGCTTTAACGAAATCGCATGCAGCACTTTTGGAAGAAACAGAACCCGTCGCAGCATCTTCGAGTGCTTTTGTGTTAAAATTCAATTATGATATTCATTGTTCCATCGCCCTTGAAAAAGAGCTTTTGCGAGATGAATTGTTGCGCACATTACAACAGTTTTTACAAAAGCCGTACGATGTCATTTACGTTCCAGAAGAACAGTGGCAAAAGATTCGGTCTGAATTTATCGCAACGAAGATGAATCGCTCAGAAGAAGTAGAAGAACAAGCAGAAGAAGCTTTCGAAATGCATGATGTGGCAGATGAACAAGAGCATATCGTTCAAGCGACTGAATTGTTTGGTGACATTGTGACAGTCGTCGACGAATAAAAATTATTGAGGAGGCATACAATTATGCGTGGTATGGGAAATATGCAAGGTATGATGAAACAAATGCAAAAAATGCAAAAGAAAATGACAGAAGCTCAAGAAAAATTAGGGGAAGAGCGCATCGTCGGAGAAGCGGGAAATGGTATGGTGAAAGTGACGGTTTCAGGACATCGTGAAGTGCTCGATATCGAAATCGATCCAGAATTAGCAGATCCAGATGATGTGGAAATGTTACAAGACATCATCATCATCGCAACGAATGACGCATTGAAAAAAGCGGAACAATTGTCTGAGAGCACGATGGGACAATTCACGAAAGGCTTAAACTTACCAGGAATGTTCTAGGAGGCGTCCAATGCATTATCCAGAACCAATTTCAAAGTTGATTGATAGTTTTATGAAATTGCCGACAATCGGCCCGAAAACAGCGAGTCGTCTCGCTTTTTTCGTGTTAAATATGGAAGAAGATACAGTGCTCGACTTTGCGAAAGCACTCGTCGACGCGAAACGAAATATTCATTTCTGTTCGGTCTGTGGTCATATTACAGATGTAGACCCTTGTCACATATGTCAAGATCAATCGCGAGATGAGTCGATGATCTGTGTCGTCCAAGACCCGAAAGATGTCATCGCAATGGAAAAAATGCGCGATTATAATGGTCGTTATCACGTTTTACACGGTGCGATTTCGCCGATGGACGGAGTAGGGCCTGAAGATATTAACGTACCTAGTTTATTGACACGCCTGCAAGATGAGCGCGTGCAAGAATTAATTTTAGCGACGAATCCGACAGTAGAAGGGGAAGCGACAGCGATGTATATTTCGCGTCTCGTGAAACCATCTGGTATTAAAACGACACGAATTGCGCACGGTTTACCGGTTGGAGGCGACTTAGAGTATGCGGATGAAGTGACGCTTTCTAAAGCGATTGAAGGGCGGCGAGAATTATAATGTTTCGTCTATTTCGTAAACATTCAGTCCGTCAAGAGTTTGATGATCGTTTCATGGAATTATTACAAGAATTAAAAGAAGAGTGGGAACAAGCCCGCGAACTTGAAGAACTTGTACGTGATTATGATGAACACGTGATTGCCAAACGCAAAATAGCAGAAAGTAAATATTTTTATATGTTTAAAGAAGCGAGAGAACGCAACATTCGTTTAAATCGCCGTTTTTAAAAGCTGTCACAATCGGATAACGGTTGTGACAGCTTTTTTATTTATGATGGATTACTTCTATCGTATCGTGTGCGAATTAAAAGTATGTGATGTAAAATTCATATTAACAACGTATGGTAGAAAGAAGGAGTGAATGAGATGAAAATATTAGTAGTAGATGATGATCGTCACATTGTAGAGTTAGTCTCGATTCATTTACAAGAAGCGGGTTACAAAGTGATGAAAGCATATGATGGGGAAGAAGCCCTCACATTAGTAGAAAATGAAATTCCAGACCTCGCCATCGTTGATGTGATGATGCCGAAGATGGATGGTTACACATTGACGAAAGAATTGCGAGCGTATGATGATATACCTGTGCTCATGTTGACAGCAAAAGGAGAATTAGAAGATAAAGAACGCGGGTTTACAGCAGGGAGCGATGACTATGTCGTCAAACCATTTGAACCTCAAGAATTATTGTTCCGTGTTCGTGCCATTTTACGTCGTTATGATAAGGCAACGGACGATCAAATTATCGCAGGTCCATTAAAAATTGATCGCCAACGCTACGAAGTACACATTCAAAATAAAACTTTTTTACTTCCATTGAAAGAATTCGATTTACTTTCCTTACTTGCTTCCCGACCAGGACATGTGTATGCGCGTGATTTTTTAATCGAGCGCGTGTGGGGATATGATTATGAAGGGGATGAACAGACGTTAAACGTTCATATTAAACGTTTGCGTGATAAATTAGCTCCATTTGAAGATGAAGTGAAAATTGTGACGATGCGTGGCGTTGGGTATAAATTTGAGGTCGTGGGCGAATGAAATCATTGTACGGAAAATTTTTAGCGATGACTGCGATCATTATGGTGATGAGTACAGTCATCGCCTTTTTAATCGTCAATACGTATTACCATCAAAATATGAAGGAAGAAAATTCAGCGAAAAACATATCGATTGTTCAACAAATCGCGACATACATTGAATCGGAACAGCCGCCTAACTTAGAATTCTTTTTACGCACGGAAGCGGCGGTCGGTTATAAACTCGTTCTCGTTTCACCAACGGAAGAAATCGAATTTTTCGGAGCGCCTTTTCGTGAACATAATCTAGCGCAAGAAGCGATTGATCAAGTATTGGACGGACAAGTGTACAACGGCATGCAAAACTTTCCGACGGAAACGTTTATGACAGGATTTTTCGCGGATGAGTCATCGAATACTGTCGGAAGTCCTGTTTTATATCAAGGGGATCGGTATGCTTTGTTTTTACGTCCAGATATTAAATTATTGTTTACGGAAGTTCATTTGTTATTAGGTGGAATGGTTATTGTCATTGCCATTATCAGTTTTTTGGCGATGTTGTTCTTTGCGAAAAAATTAATCGATCCAATTACAGAACTAACGAAAGCGACGAAACAGATCGGTGATGAGAAATTCGTCGAGTCACTCGATATCGCGCGCCAAGATGAAATTGGACAACTCGCTCAAAGTTTTAGTCAAATGGTAGAGCGTCTAAAACAAAATGATCAAATGCGTAAGCAGTTTATTAGCGACGTATCTCACGACTTCCAATCTCCTTTATTAAATATTCGGGGGTACGCTTCTTTATTAAATAAACGAGAGGTAGACGAAGAGACCCGTCAACAATATGCATCGATTATTGAATCGGAGACAGAACGTTTATCGACATTGACGAAACAGTTATTGTTGTTAACTTCACTTGATCAACTGAAGACGCCGTTGCAAAAGAAAACGTATGCTTTAGACGAACAAATACGGGACGTCGTGCGCAATTATCAATGGCAAATTGTGAATAAAGAACTTTCATTAGAGCTTGAAGTAGAGCCGATTACGTATCAAGGAGACCCTGCTTTTTTAGAAAAGGTGTGGGATAACCTTATTTCCAATGCGGTGAAATACACGGAGCAAGGTAGCATTCGAATCTCGTTAAAAGAGCTTTCAGAAGAGATTGTCTTTTGTATTGAAGATAGTGGCATAGGGATAGAAGAAGAACATATGCCTCAATTATTCGAACGTTTTTACCGAGCGGATTCTTCTAGAACGAAAGAAATTGAAGGGACGGGTCTCGGCTTAGCGATCGTTCAACAAGTAGTAGAACTTCATAGTGGCACGATTGATATGAAGAGCGAATTAGATAAAGGAACAAAGATCACCGTCTATTTGCCAAAGAAAAACGAAAAATAATATTATGTTTAAGTTCGGTTCACTCTCCGTTCATGTAGAAATTTTAAACTGTGAATACAGTGTGAAGTAGAAGGAGAGGAAATCGATATGTTACAACAAACATGGAGTATACGTTTAATTCGTATTTCAGCAATTTTTGGTTTAATCGGAGCAGTGCTCGGTTCACATATGGCAGGTTCTGGATCTTACGGATTCCGACCAATTCATGCCCATATTTTATTAGTCGGTTGGTTATCAGTATTTGCATGGGGAGCATTTTATCGCATCTTTAAAGTGCGTGCTTCTAAATTAATTACAGCGCATGGTTGGACAGGGATTATCGGTTCAATCGGATTAACAGCAGGCATGTGGTTACAATTTATGGAGCCTTTCCAAATCAATCCGACGATTTCGTTAATTTTCTATATCGTAGGTGGCTCAATTTTATTAATTAGTTTTGCTTTATTCATCGTCGTTACTTTCTTTATCGAAAAGGATGAGAAATTCGTATGAATAAAAAAAGATGGTTTTCATTAGCAGCGATTTGGCTCGTAGCGACGATTATTTTAAGTGTCGTCGCTCCTGGAGCTAAAGAATTTACACTGCCCAATAAAAATGGCGGTTTACCAGAAGATCGTTTATCAGTCGAAGCAGAACAACTTGTAAAAGAATACTTCCCAAACGACGAGGGAATGCCACTCTTTGGCGTGTTGTATAAAGAAGAAGGTTTGACAGAAGAACAAATTGCCGAATTTGGAGAAGCGCTTCTAAAAGTAGGGGAAAATCCTTTATTGGAAGAGGCGACGATTACGAATTTGGATGAGTTGAGTGAATCGATTAAAAAGCGTCTTATTTCGGAAGATGGAACGACATTTTTCACATCGATTACATTACCAGCAGGTGATAATGACAAAGTTCACCAACAAGTAACATTGATAGCTGAAGAATTAACAGAATATTCAGATAAAAGTGATGTGGAATTAAATTGGACAGGTCCTGCAGCGATTGCGTCCGATGCAATCACATTATTTAGCGAAGCGAATGTCGTTTTATTACTGGCGACCGTCGGCTTAATTTTCGTCTTATTGTTGCTCATTTACCGTGCTCCTTTATTGACGCTTATTCCGTTGATCGGAGCTGGAATCGTCTATGTTGTCGTCGATAAAATTATCGGCTTATCAGCAAAAGCGGAATGGTTTGTGACGGAGAGTCAAGCGTTATCGATTATGACAATCTTATTATTTGCAGTTGTCACCGACTATTCACTTTTAATTTTCTCGCGTTTCCGTGAAGAGTTACGCCGTCATGAATCGGTGAACGATGCGATGCGTGAAGCGATGAAACATGTGCGAGAGCCTATTTTCTTCAGTGGAAGTACGATTGTGCTCGGAATGGCCACATTGTTCTTCTCTCTTTACGAGCCGTACCGCAACTTCGCTCCTGTCTTTGCGATTGCAGCTGCCGTCATGTTAATTGCGGGGCTCACTTTGCTCCCGGCATTGTTTGCGATTTTCGGTCGCGTTGCCTTTTGGCCGTTCATTCCGAAATACGGAGAGCGCGTGAAAGAAAAACGTACGATTTGGCGTAAAGTGGCGGATGTCGTCACCGCAAAACCTTTAACATTTTTAATTCCAGTCGTTCTCGTATTAGGCGTCGGCGCTTGGAATATGACAAACATGAAAACGTCGTTTGATTTAATTGAATCATTCCCAGAAGATCTATCTTCTCGCGTCGGATATGAGCGATTAGGCGAAGGATTTTCGAAAGGAAGTCTCGCTCCAGGAACATTGCTCATGATTCGTGATGAAGATTGGACAGAAGATACATTGAAAGAAAAAATGGAACAATTGAATGAATTAGAAGGTGTACAATCCGTTCGTCCGACGGGTCATCCGTTAGCGGAAGATCATTTCAACGTGGCCAAATTGTCGATTACATTCGATGGTAATCCGTACGGTCATGAAGCGATGGATACGGTCGAAATGTTGAGAGACATGTCTAAAAAAGGCGATGAACTATATATCGCCGGAGAGACAGCGAAAAACGTCGACATCCGCGATATTAACGAGCGCGATACTTGGCTCGTCGTCGGCTTAATGACAGCGCTCATTGCGATTATGCTCGGTTTCCAAACGAAATCAGTCATCGCACCGATTTATATGGTCGGTTCTATTTTATTATCGTACGCTGCGACATTCGGATTTTCATTATGGATGTTCGATCTCGTACTCGATCAACAAACGATCGGTTATCGAATTCCGATGTACACATTCGTCTTCCTCGTGGCGCTCGGTGTCGACTACTCGATTATGTTGATTGCACGAATTCGAGAAGAGTTGAAACATCATGAGCTAGAAGAAGCGATTCGAATCGGAGTGGAACGAACAGGTGGTGTCATAAGTTCTGCAGGGTTAATTTTAGCTGCGACATTCCTCGTCTTAACGACGATGCCGGTCAATGAATTAAAATTGTTCGGTATGATGATGGCACTCGGTATTTTGCTCGACACATTCGTCGTGCGTCCGATCGTCATCCCAGCATTCGTCAAACTACTCGGCAAATTGAGCTTCTGGCCGAACCGTTAAACGAACAGTCGACGTTTGAGAACATTCTCAAACGTCGATTTTTTGGATGAGTCAGCGCATTTTAGGGTATAGTAAAAGAAACGTAAGGGAGGCGCTTTGTATGCTTTATGCTATTATTTTATTTGTACTCTTTAGCTTTATTAGTTATCGATTAATTGGAAATTACGACGCGCGTGGGAAAGTGTTAATTTCTTCAATTTTTTCACTCGTCTTCTCAAGTGCTGCGTACTATACATTTCATATTAAGCGGATGCCCCCGACACAACATATTATTCAATTTGACCATTATACATTTTTATACTTTATTACATTAATTATCGTATCGATGGGTTTTTCACTTATTTTAGAAATGATGTCGGATTCAGGGCGTACGGTGCGGCGAGAACGTTCCTCTAATCCATTTACCCGTGTGAAAATTTTCTTCCGTACACAATTTCGTTATTTGCATTTAATGCGACTCGTTATGCGAAACGGATTATTTAAAAGCCCGTTGCATTTGAATGCTGAATCGCGCAATCAACATATCGGCGCATCTTTGCGTAAAACATTAGAACAAGCAGGTGGCGTGTTCGTTAAATTCGGTCAGTTTTTATCGACGCGTACTGACTTGTTTTCACCTATATTTATTGAAGAGATGGCACATTTGCAAGAAAATGTGCGCAGTTTACCTGGATCGGAAGTACGTAAAATTATCGAAGCCCAACTGAAGCGTCCGATCGATGAGATTTTTCAAACATTTGATGAAGAACCTCTAGCGGCAGCATCGATTGCTCAAGTGCACCGCGCGACATTACATACAGGAGAACAAGTCGTGGTCAAAGTGCTACGACCCGAACTAAAAGAGCAAATGGAAGTGGATGTGACGATTTTAGATACATTCGCACATTTATTAGAAAGCCGTATGCCTTGGGCTCAGAGTGTGAACATTACGAGTATCGCAGAAGGATTTATCGACAATTTATATGAAGAAGTCGATTTGTCGATTGAGCTTTCGAATATTGTACAAATGCGCAAAATGATGGACGATGTCGTCTATATTCCGAAAGTGTATCCCGACTATTGCACGAGCGAAATTCTCGTCGTTGAATTTTTAGACGGCGTCAGTTTATCAAAATCTGCACAATATCCAGTGGAAAAACGTCGTCAGCTAGCGAGCGATATTTTCGAAGAAATGCTTGCTCAAATTTTTGACCGCGGTGTGTTCCACGGAGATCCCCATCCAGGCAATATTTATATTTTAAAAGATGGGACGCCTGCTTTTTTAGATTTTGGATCGGTCGGTAAATTATCAG
Source organism: Savagea serpentis (assembly GCF_015351395.1). Taxonomy (GTDB): domain Bacteria; phylum Bacillota; class Bacilli; order Bacillales_A; family Planococcaceae; genus Savagea; species Savagea serpentis. The sequence goes on along the minus strand of NZ_JADKPV010000004.1, from coordinate 187,428 downwards.
CGATGCAAAGAAGAGGTTTTACGTGGTTATTGATTGGAATTACACGTCAAAATCCAGAGTCGATGGCGATTGGAGTAGAACGTCTCGTCGAAAATGGTGACCAAATTAATTTAAAACAATTAGAACAAGCACTCAGTCAATTTCTCGTCGTCCATTCATTCGATGGTGACATTTTAGAAGATATGGGCACAGATTTATTTGAAATGATGGGCGATTTCGGATTGCAGTTTCATCCGAATGTCGCGATGGCATTTCGCAGCTTAATTACATTACAAGGTAGCTTGCAAGAAACAGATCCGACGTTTAACCTATCTGAAGTGATGAAAACATTTTTGAAATCCCAATTGACGATGGAAAAAGGAAAAGAAGTGCTCGAACAGACGATTGAAGATGAACTGTTAAACACATTACCGCGCCTACGCGCATTTCCGAGAAGAATCGATCGTGTATTGCGTCAAGCGGAAAACGGTGACTTTACGATTCAAATGGGCATCTTTTCTCATAAAGAAAATAAGCAGTTTGCCAATGAAGTACTCAATCTCGTCTTTTTAAGCTTTGCTGGCATTTCATTCGGAATTTTATCGTTAGGTGCGCTCTTTTTAGCGCAAAATGAAATACAAGAAGGGTATTCCTTCCTGAACATATTCGGTTATTCTGGACTCGGGCTAAGTGTCATTATGTTAATTCGTGTCGCGATCCAAAGTATGTATCGCACAAAAAAATAAAAAGTTCCATTTTGGTTATATGCCAAAATGGAACTTTTTTACGTTACGGTTCAAATAGAAGTGAAATTTCACCGCGTTGAAATTGGAGTTTTGCGTTGAAGGTTTTGCCGTCATTCGATGTGAATCCTTTAATTACATTCGTTTCTCCTTTTTCGCATAAATGTTTAATATTCGTTTTCGTCAATTTCTTTTTTAAAAATGTCCCGGGAAATGTTTGCTTACATCCTTGGCGGTAATGCGTACATCCGTAAAACGATTGACGTTGTACGATTTTCCCTTTCTGACATCTCGGACATGTGGCGATCGGAATTCGGTCCCATTTCGTCGCTTTTTTCTTTCCTATGAAAGGCGCGACTGTGAAAGGCCGTCGTTGAAGTTCATCAGGTGTCGTGGCGAGTAAGTGGTGTAAAAATTTCTCCATGCTCGTTAAAAATTTCTCACTTGAACCTGTTCCAGCACCAATTTTTTTCAAATACGTTTCCCATTTTGCGGTCATGGAAGGACTCGCTAGTAAGGTCCCTTGAATCGCTTCGCAAAAAATTCTTCCTTTATCGGTTAATTGGACGATGTTTTTTTGGACGTCAATGTATTGATGAGTTTTTAAAGTTTCGATAATCGAACTGCGTGTCGCTTCTGTACCGATGCCTTCAATCTCTTTTAAAATTTCAACTTCCGCTTCGTCTTCGATATGTTTCCCACACGTTTTCATTAAAGTGATTAATTGACCTTCTGTATAAGGTTTTGGCGGTGTCGTTTTCCCTTCGTGAATCTGGATTGTCGCGCGGACTGTTTCTCCTTTTTGTAAAGGCGGAAGCATATTTGCCTCGTCTTCTTTGTCGTTCGATTGTTGAAAGAGCTCTTTCCATCCGACGTCGAGTGTACGCTTTCCTTTTGACAGGAAAGGAAGACGTTTTACATCGGTCGTGACGCTCGTTTCTAAATAGATGAATGAACGATGGAACATGCATAATGTCGTTCTTAAAATTTCTTCATAAAGTAATCGTTCTTCTCGTTTCATTTTTTCTATCGTCGTTCGAGCAGGTACGGTTTTCGTCGGGACGATCGCGTAATGTTCTTGCACTTTCGCATTGTCGACATAGCGCTTCGATGGTTTCATCGTAGCTGCTTCGAACGGTTGCTCAAGGAGTGTTTCATAGCGCTCTTTATTTTGTTGAATGTATTGCCACTCATTCGTCGTAATATGACGGCTATCCGTGCGTGGATAGGAAATATACTTTTTTTCATAAAGCGTTTGGGCCGTTTTTAAAGTGACTGCTGGACTCATTTTCCATTTTCGGTTGGCGGTCGCTTGTAAAGTAGAGAGCGAATGAAGGAGAGGAGGGAGTTGACGTTTTTCGCGCTCCGTATGTTTAGTAATCGTTCCTTCATCATTCGGCTGAATTGCATGTTGATGCAATAGTCGTTCTACTTCTTGGCGTGTTTTAAACCGTCCGTCGACCTTTCCTTCATATGTTCCTTGTGCACTTTGGAACGTAGCGACGGCTTCGAAGAAAGGTTCTACTTTGAACTGTTCGATCTCTTTCATCCGTTCGTAAACGAGAAAGACAGTCGGCGACTGCACGCGGCCGACAGGGAAGACATCTTCATAGCCACGTTGTTGCAGAAGTAACGTATAAATACGGGAAGCGTTCATCCCGACGAGCCAGTCGCTCACTTGACGCGTGCGCGCTTCATCATACAATTTTAAATCGCGTTCATTCGTCTGCAGTTGAGTGAAGCCTCGACGAATTTCATCGACTTCTAACGAGTTGATCCACAAGCGTAAAATTTGTTTCGGCCGCGCTCCAGTTAAACGGAAAATCGAATAAAAAATATTCGACCCTTCTCGGTCAATATCACAGGCATTAATAATCAAATCTGCTTGTCGAAAAAGTTGCTGGACAGCTTTAAATTGTTGGAACTTTCCTTTAGCGACTTGAAATTCAAAAGTTTCTGGGAAAATCGGTAGACTGGCTAGGTTCCAACGCGTCCATTTGGTGTCATAAGCTTTAGGGTCTTTTAATTCCACTAAATGTCCAATCCCCCATGTAATAGTAGCTCCATTTGGAAAGGTAGGGCAAGCAGCGAGAATAATATGGGTTTTATGTTTACTGGCCACAGTAAATGCATCCGCATAAGCTTTAGCTTGGGATGGTTTTTCTGCAAATATGACCGTATTCATACGCACACTCCTTTCTTGAAACGTTTGTTCTCATAGATGAATTATCGCATAGGATGGATCATGCTTTCAACTGACATATGATTTAAAGCAATGTCTTCGTTTTCCTCGCACAACACTCGCCATCGATTAGATAGAATGTTAAAATATACATATATTCCCTATTGAATAAGGTTATTATGGACGAAACAGGCATATGAATATTAAAGGATGAGGAGGGTATGTATGAATTTGCAAACGAGAGAAGAACGTAAAGCGAGTGTTGAGTTAGCGAGTGCTCGGAATTCTTTAGGGCTGTCTAATCGTTCCCATTCGGAATTTTACCTTCATTTATTACAGCGTTATATCGACGGCGAAGTGACTTTGGAGGAAAAAGGGGAAATGTTAAAAGCTTATTATATGAAATCGTCGAAATCTTAAAAAAAGAGTGATGCATTTTTGCATCACTCTTTTTTTAGTTTATTTAATGTCTTCTACGCGTAGATTGTAGCGTTTCATTTTGCGGACGAGTGTCGATTGATCAATATCGAGTGAACGAGCTGCACTGCGTAAGCTAGGATGTTCTTTAATGCGCTCTTTTAAAAAGTGAATTTCAATTGAAGCTAAATATTGTTTCAGGGGTACATTCGCTTCTGGAATCATCGTTTCCACACGGTCGTTCACTCGATCGTTCGAAAATTCTTTATCGATATGTGCAGATTTGAGGACATTGTCTTCACTCATTAAAACGATGCGTTCGACCATATTTTGAAGCTCTCGGACATTTCCAGGCCAGTCATAACGACGTAAGCGTTCGAGAACTTCGCTACTAATTTGTTTATTCAATCCGTATTGTTCGTTTAATTCTTTTAAAAAATGATAAGTGAGTGGAATGACATCTTCTTTTCGTTCGCGTAGCGGCGGGATAATAATAGGGATGATGTTTAAGCGATAAAATAAATCTTTCCGAAATTCTCCTGCTTGAACCATCGCGTTTAAATCACGATTTGTCGCTGCGATAATGCGCACGTTAACCGTTCGGGGCGTCGTTCCACCGACAGGAGTAATTTCGCGTTCTTCTAACACGCGTAAAATTTTCACTTGTAAGTCAAGTGGCATCTCTCCGATTTCATCCAAAAATAAAATTCCGTCATTGGCTGCTTCGATCAGTCCAATTTTCCCTTGTTTGGAAGCGCCTGTGAATGATCCTGATACGTAACCGAATAATTCGGATTCTAGTAAATTTTCTGGAATGGCGCCACAATTTATTTTAATGAGTGGTTTCTTTTTACGTAAGCTATGCATATGAATGAGATTGACGATTTTTTCTTTCCCTACCCCTGATTCCCCTTGGATGATGACCCCTGAATCAATTTGCGCGATTTTTAGCGCGCGTTCAATGACTTCTTTCATTTTAGCGGAGGAAGAAATGAGGGAAAGCTTAGGATTTAATTGTTCTTTTAACGATTTTAATTCTTCTGTAATTTTTTGATTCGTTTCTTCTAAAGTTTGAATTTCTGTTTCTAATTGATTTAATTGAGTCAAATCGCGCACATTGTTGACGACTTTTTTTATATCTCCCGTTTTGTCACGAATCGGTACGGCTGATACGAGTACATTTTTACCAGTATTGATCGATTGATTAATCGTGACCGAATCATTTTTATAAAGGGCTTGTAGCGTAGCCGAATGGTCGATGACGCCGAGCTCTTCCAATTCTGTTAAATTCCTCCCGATACATTCAGAAGGATGCAGGCCAGTAATATTCCCGTATGCAGGATTTTGATGCAAAATTAATCCTTTATTATCAGAAATAACGATTCCATCAAAAGAGGAGTTGATGACCTCATACAATTCATTATAAACTTCTGCAGATTTTTTATTTTCTCTTTCCAGTAAGACGACATTCGATAACGGTTGAATGAATATGATGCCATCATTGATCGATAAATTCGTAATTTCACATAAACATTCTAATAAACAATAATGTTGGATATTTTCTTGGAAGTGAGATTTGAACGTCTCGAAATAGTATAAAAAGTGCTGGGCGACTTCGTTTGTATGCTTAAAATGCCCATGTTCATCCAAGATGATAATTCCTAAACTCGAATTTAATTGATGATTCACGCAAAAAAGCCTCCTTAATGATGATTTTATTCATCATACAGGCAAAAAATCATCGTTTCAATAGGAAATAATGCATGGAAACGTTGAAAGCACTTACAATTTCAATTGGCATGAATATTGCATATATTTATAAGGCGAGTGTAAAAAGGAGGAATTGTTAGTGAAAACTATCGAGCAATTACAATTATCAAAATCAGACGTTCATAAAATGTTATATGACATGATTTTAATTCGAAAATTTGAAGAAGAGGTTGAAAAACTTTTCTTACGTGGAAAAATTCACGGCACGATGCATTTATGCATTGGACAAGAAGCTACAGCGGTTGGGGCATGTTTCCCATTAACGCTTGACGATAAAATTACGAGTACGCACCGTGGACACGGTCACAGCTTAGCAAAAGGGATGCAGTCAGACCGCATGTTAGCGGAATTGTTAGCGAAAGAAACAGGATACTGTAAAGGAAAAGGCGGATCGATGCATATTGCCGACTTAAATGTTGGAAACTTAGGAGCGAACGGAATTGTCGCTGCTGGTTTACCATTGGGCGTCGGAGCAGCGCTTACTTCTAAAATGAAAGATAAAAAAGAAGTCGTCGTTTGTTTCTTCGGAGATGGGGCGACGAATGAAGGGGCTTTCCATGAAGCGTTAAACCTAGCGTCTGTATGGGATCTTCCTGTCATCTTCTTCTGTGAAAATAATTTGTACGGTATGTCTGCATCTATTAAAGATATGACGAATGTTGAGCACATTTCAGATCGTGCGAAAGCTTACGGTATCCCAGGCGTAACGATCGATGGCAACAATATTTTAGAAGTATTATCGACGACACAAGAAGCGATTGAGCGTGCGCGTAATGGTGAAGGACCAACATTAATCGAAGCCGAAACATATCGTTGGAAAGGGCACTCTAAAAGTGACGCTCGAAAATATCGTTCACGTGAAGAAGAAAAAGAATGGCAAAAACAACGTGACCCTATCGTATTCTTTAAAGAGTTATTGATGGAAGAAGGACTTCTAACAGATGAAGAATATGCGGAAATCGAACAATCGGTAAAAGATGAAATTAAAAAATCTGTACAATTTGCTGAAGAGAGCAAGGAACCAGAATTATCAGATTTAATGACAGATATTTACGCGTAGGAGGAAAAGAATAATGAGAGAAATTACGTATTCAGAGGCAATTCGAGAATCGATGTCTCAAGCGATGAGAGGAAACGAAGATGTATTTATTATGGGAGAGGACATCGGGATTTACGGCGGTGCATTCGGGTTAACGAATGGCATGGTGGAAGAATTCGGTCCAGAACGCGTGCGCAATACGCCAATTTCAGAAGCTGCGATTAGTGGAGCGGCGGTAGGAGCGGCTATGACAGGTATGCGTCCGATTTTAGAAATTCAGTTTTCGGACTTCATTATGATTGCTCTTGACAATATCGTAAACCAAGCAGCGAAAACACGTTACATGTTTGGTGGTAAAGCGAAAGTGCCAGTCGTTGTACGCTTACCAGGTGGATCAGGCGCAGGGTTTGCGGCGCAACACTCCCAAAGCTTAGAAGCATGGATGGCACATGTTCCAGGACTATTTATCGTGCAACCGTCCAATGCTTACGATGCAAAGGGGCTAATGAAAACAGCAATCGATAATGACAATCCTGTCCTGTTCTATGAACACAAATTGCTTTACAATGTAAAAGGTGAAGTTCCTGAAGAAGAATATTCGATTCCATTCGGGGTAGCAAATGTTGCTAAAGAAGGAAATGATTTAACAATTGTTGCAACAGGTATTATGGTACAACGTTCATTAGAAGCAGCAGAAACATTGAAAGAACAAGGCATTTCCGTAGAAGTCATCGATCCGCGAACATTGGTCCCTTTAGATACGAAGACAATTTTAGAGTCTGTGAAGAAGACGAGAAAATTATTAGTCGTGTATGAGGCTGTTCAACGAGGAGGTTTCGGTACAGAAATTATTAGTACGATTGCTGAAAGTGAAGCATTTGACTATTTAGATGCACCGATTCGTCGTCTCGGCGGAAAAGAAACACCGATCCCTTATAACCCGAATTTAGAGAAATATGCTGTACCTCAAGTAGAAGACATTTTACGAGAAGCACAACGCATTATTAATAAAGAAGTGTAAGGGAGGGGAAAAAGAGATGGCTGAAACGATTTTTATGCCAAAATTAGGCGCAACGATGGAAGAAGGTACAATCGTCAGTTGGATGATTGAAGAAGGTGGCTTCGTTGAAGAAGGCGACCCGATTGCTGAAATCCAGACAGATAAAATTATTTTAGAGCTTGAAGCAGAAACGTCAGGCTACTTATTGAAACAGCTCTATCCTGAAGGAACGGCAATCGGCGTGAATGAACCGATTGGGTATCTCGGAGAAGAAGGGGAAAGCATCGATCAAGTAGAAGTAACCACTCCTACACAAGCTTCGACTCCAAAAGTAGAAGAAGCGAAGCAAGAGCAATCGGTTGTTTCAAATGAATCAAGCGAGGTCGTATTGGCAACACCAGCTGCGCGTAAAGAAGCAGCTCGTCAAGGGATTGACTTAGCGAATGTGAAAGGTTCTGGTCCGCGAGGTCGCGTTCATTTAGAAGATGTAGCCCAACAGGCGAGCATTACACCAAAAATGACACCATTGGCGCAAAATATTGTTGCGCAAAACGGAGTCGATGTCACACAAGTGACAGGCTCAGGCCATAATGGAAAAATTACAAAGCGCGACGTACTCGGTTCGACATCAACCGCTCGAGAAGAAGTGAAAACGCCATTTAAAGGCATTCGTAAAGTTGTCGCTGATAATCTTTCAAAGTCATTCTATACTGCGCCACACGTCACATTGCATAGTGAAGTAGATATGACAAACTGCGTGAAATTAAGAACGGAACTTTTACCTGTTATCGAAAAACGCATTCAAATCCGTGTATCTTACAATGATCTCATCATTAAAGCTTGTGCATTAGCTTTAGAAAAACATCCGAATATCAATGTGTCATTAATTGATGACCATATCGTGCAACATGCTGATATTCATGTCGGCTTTGCAGTAGATACAGAAAATAGTCTCGTCGTCCCTGTCATTCAGCACGCGAATGAATTATCGATTCAAGAAGTGATGAGCGAAGCGCGCGAATTAATTCAAAAGTCGAAAGAAAATAAATTAACAGCGGCGCATATGCAAGGAAGTACATTTACGGTGAGCAATTTAGGAAAATATGCGATTCAAGGGTTCACACCAATTATTAATCAGCCGAATGCAGCGATTTTAGGCGTCGGTACAATCGAAAAGAAACCGAAAGTCGTAGGCGATGAAATTGCTATTCGCGATATGATGACGCTCAGCCTTTCATTCGATCATCGACTCATCGATGGCGCACCAGCCGCCGCATTTATTTCTGAAGTGAAAAACTTATTGGAAGAGCCATTATCTTTATTGGTTTAGAAACGGAGGAATGACTATGTATGATGTCGTCGTAATCGGAGGTGGTCCGGGTGGCTATGTTACAGCCATTCGCGCCGCACAAAAAGGTTTTAAAACAGCGCTTATCGAAAAGGGAGAATTAGGAGGCACTTGTTTAAATACAGGATGTATTCCATCAAAAGCGATGCTAGAACACGCATCCATCATCCGTAAAATCGAGAGTGTGAAAGACTGGGGCATCTTTTGTGAAGTTGAAAAATTAGAATATGGCAAGATGCAAAAACGTCGCGCATCGATCATTCAAAATTTGAGAAACGGCGTTCAAATGTTGTTATCCAAAGGGAAAATCGATCTCATTCGTGGAGAAGCGCAAGTAGTAGGAGAACATGAAATCATCGTCAAAAAGAGTGAAAAATCAGAAACTGTACAATCGAAACGTATTGTTATTGCGACAGGAAGTACACCTTCTGTACCGCCAATTCCAGGATTGATGGACATCGCTTACGATACGACAGATACGATATTTGAATCGAATGAAGTGCCGGCATCTTTAACGATTATCGGTGGCGGGGTTATCGGTGTAGAAATGGCGGAAATTTTTTCCGCACTCGGGACAAAAGTGACGATTATTGAAGTAGCTCCCCGTATTTTAATGTTAGAAGATCAAGAAATTTCAAAAGCTTTACAGAGAAAGTTAGCAAAACGAGGCATTCAATTCCATATCGGACATTCTGTGGAACGATGTGAGCATGTGGATGAAATGTTTCGGGTTCATTTAGCAAATGATGCAGTGATTGAAAGTGCTCGTCTTCTTGTAGCGACGGGTAGAAAAGCGAATCTCGAAGTCGTACAAAACTTAGCACTTCCAGTGGAAGGCGGCAAACTACAAGTGAACGACCAATTTGCAACAGCGATTCCATCTATTTTTGCAATTGGCGATGTCGTCGGTCGTATGCCGCTTGCTCATGTAGCTAGCGCAGAAGGTCTCGCACTCGTTGATACGTGGTTAGGAAAAGAAAATAATCTCGATTACAAAAAAATTCCTCGTTGCGTCTACACGCTTGATCAAGTGGCGAGTGTCGGCTATACCGAAGAACAATTGAAAGAAGAACATATCGCCTATCGGGGAGAAACGTATTCATTCGCAGGTAATGGAAAAGCGATGACGAAAGATCAAACGGATGGCTTCGTCAAAATTTTTGTCGATACGCAATACGGTGAAGTTTTAGGCGTGACTATGTTCGGCCCTGACGTCACTGAAATTATCGGTTATCCAACAGCTGTCATGCAATTAGAAGGAACGATTGAGGAACTAGCGGATATTACAGTCGCTCACCCATCCATTACAGAAGTGATCGATGAAGTGGCGAATAAATATTTGAATCAAGGAATTCATAGCTAGGAGGAAATGGAATGAATTTTAATAATAAGACGGCTCTCGTTACGGGAGCTGCGAACGGAATTGGAAAAGCCATTGCCCATCAACTGGGGCAATTAGGAGCTCAACTCATTTTAGTCGACCGTTCAGAAGCTGTGTTTCAAGTGGCGGAACAATTAAAAAACGACAATGTTCGTGTAGAAGCAGTCATTTGTGATTTATCGAATGAAGATCACATCGATCACTTATGGGAAGATGTGAAAGCGCGTTACGAAAAAGTGGATGTCTTAGTGAATAGTGCAGGCATTATTAAGAGACAACCGATTTCAGAAACGAGCACTTTCGACTTTGAAAAAACGATGTCCATCAATGTCATGTCGGTTTTTCAAATGTCGAAACATGCGGTGGCACTCATGACGAAACATGGTGGCGGTAAGATTATCAATTTCGGCTCTTTGCTTTCATTTTTAGGAGGCTTCCATGCGGTTGCCTATTCTTCTAGTAAAGGGGCTATCGCGCAACTTACAAAATCATTCTCTAATGAATATGCTAAACATAATATTCAAGTGAATGCAGTAGCGCCTGGCTATATTGAAACAGATATGAATACCGATTTAAAAGCGGACGCAAAACGTTCCGTAGAAGTATCTGAACGCATTCCAGCAGAGCGTTGGGGAACGCCAGAAGATGTCGCAAAAGTCGTGTGCTTTTTAGCATCAGACTTATCGGATTATGTGACAGGAACAATCATCCCAGTAGATGGCGGCGTGCTCGCTCGCTAAACGAAGAATGGAGACGACAAAATGAAAGAACAAGCATTATTTATCGACGGTCAATGGATCGATCATATCGATGGTCGTACGTTTGACATTATTAACCCTTCAACTCAAGAAGTGCTTGCAAGTATTCCGAGCGCTGGAAAGAAGGAAGCTAATTTAGCGATTGAAGCAGCAGATCGCGCATTGGAAGGTTGGTCTGCTTTAACAGCATATGAGCGTGCAGACTACTTAATCCGCCTCGAACAATTGCTGTTAGATGAAAAAGAAAATATGGCAAAAATTATCAGTTCAGAAATGGGCAAAGCGTATATAGAAGCTGTAGGTGAAGTTCATTACGCTGCGAGCTATCTCCGCTGGTATGCAGAGGAGGCGAAGCGTATTTACGGTGAAACAATTCCTGCTTCATCTGCATCTAAAAGATTGATGGTCATTAAGCAACCAATTGGTGTCGTTGCTGCAATCACACCGTGGAACTTCCCGATTGGCATGTTGACACGTAAAGTTGGTCCCGCTTTAGCAGCAGGGTGTACATGTATCGTAAAGCCAGCGAAACAAGGCGTATTAACAGCGCTCGCTTTTGCGAAAATGGTTGAAACAGTAGGCATTCCAAATGGCGTTATGAACGTTGTAGCAGGATCCACGAGCGAAATTTCAAAAGCGATTTTCGATAGTCCAATCGTGCGTAAAGTATCTTTCACTGGATCGACAGAAATCGGAAAAGAACTCGTCGTGCAGTCAGCGAAAACATTAAAAAAATTATCACTCGAACTCGGTGGTCATGCACCGTTCATCGTTTTGGAAGACGCGGATTTAGATCGCGCAGCAGAAGGCGCATTGTTGAGCAAGTTTAGAAACTCAGGTCAAACATGCGTATGCACCAATCGTATTTACGTGCAAGAAAGCGTGAAAGAAGCATTTACAGCACGTCTCGTCGAAAAAACAAAGCAATTGAAAATGGGACATAGTCTTTCAGAGGAAGTCGATATCGGTCCGCTCGTTTCAAGAGAAAGTGTCGAAAAAGTGCATAGTCAAGTGCAAGACGCAGTGGAAAAAGGTGCAAAAGTAGAAGTTGGAGGCAATCTCGACGTATCGACAGGATTCTTCTTTGAACCGACTGTTTTATCCGATGTGACGGAAGACATGCTCGTGATGCAAGAGGAAACATTCGGTCCGCTCGCACCTATTTCAGGATTTACCCATTTGGATGATGTCATTGCAATTGCGAATTCGACAAATTACGGATTAGCTGCTTATGTCTACACGAGCAATATCGATAAAGCGACATATGTGACAGAGAAACTCCAATTTGGAATTATTGGTTTAAATGACCCGATGCCAAGCGCTGCACAAGCACCGTTCGGTGGAATAAAAGAAAGTGGTTTCGGCCGTGAAGGTGGTCGTCAAGGAATCCAAGATTACTTAGAAGAAAAGTATATTTCAATGGAGACAAAGCCTTTATAAGAAAGAAGTGAGTTCATTTGAAAGCGCTTAGAAAATTAAATGACAAACAATTCACGCTCGTCACACAACCGTTGCGTGACGTAGCGGCAAACGAAGTATTAATTAAAGTGCATTATGCCGGAATTTGTGGAACGGATTTGCATATTATCGATAATGAATACCGCCATCGTACGCCGGTGACGTTAGGACATGAATACGCAGGGACAGTCGAACAAATCGGTGCTTCTGTTCAAGATGTGGAGATCGGAGAGCGAGTCGTCTCTTTAACGGCTGTTCATACGTGTGGCGTATGTGGGTACTGCCAACAACAAACTCCGATGCTGTGTGAGGAGCGCCAGTCAATTGGTTCCTTTGTGGACGGAGCATTTGCTGAGTACATCATCGTTCCTGAACATGCGGTGTACAAAATTCCAGAACATCTTTCTTTACAAGAAGCAGCGCTGACCGAGCCGCTTGCATGTGCTGTGCGATGTTTAGTGGAAAGAGGAGCTGTTCGTGCTGGGGATGATGTATTAATTTCAGGGCCTGGCACATTAGGCATGTTAGCGGCACTCGTTGCCCATTCACAAGGAGCGAATGTGACGATCGTTGGAACGAAAATGGACGAACAGCGTTTAAAAGAAGCGAGTACATTCGGCGCGCATCACACTTTCTATACAGATGATAAAGAGCAATATATCGAACAGTTCGATGTTGTCGTGGAATGTGCAGGAAATGAATACTCCGCGAATGATTGCATTGCGTACTGTAAAAAATCCGGCTTATATATTCAATTAGGATTATTCGGAAAGAAAATACCATTCGATGCAGACTTATTGTTGACGAAAGAAATTTCATATACGAACGGTTTCGCAACGACGCCTCGCTCATGGGAGATTGCTTTACAATTGCTTGAAACGAAAAAAGTTCAAGTTGCACCTCTCATTACGAATATTTTTTCACTCGATGATTGGGAAGAAGCATTCCAAACGATGAGACGACGCGAAGGGTATAAAACATTATTTCAATTGGAACTGTGAAAGGTAGATGGAGATGGATTGGAAATTAAAAGGCTTTGTTCATAGTGGTATTACGGTGAAAGATTTAAAACGCTCCATCGATTTTTACGAGAACAGTCTCGGATTGGAGCTCGTGCGATTACAAACGAATGATAAACCATATATTTACGACTTAGTCAATATCCAAGGATTAGAAAAAATCGAACTCGCTTTTTTACAAACACCGGATGGGCAAATTGTGGAATTGCTTGAATACCACGGTGAAACAATCGAGGACGGTTCAAGTTTGCATAGTCATTACGGAACAGGTCATATTTGTTTACACGTTGAAAATTTAGATGCGATGTATGAGCATCTTCAACGAAGAAATACAGATATTATTTCAGAACATGTCGTCCAAATTACGTCAGGGAGACATGCTGGATCGAAAGCCATTTATTTACGCGATCCAGACGGATATGTCATTGAAGTATTGGAATACATTTAGGAGTGGAACGCGATGAGCTTTCAATTAACGGGTAAAAAAGCAATCGTAACAGGAGCGACACACGGAATCGGTCGAGCACTTGTGGAGGCGCTTCTCGAAGAAGGAGTAACAGTGTGTATACTCGACATTGCGCCGGAGCTTGCTGACGTCGTGGCAGAGATGAACGCTTCAGGACATGTTGTGACAGGTCTTCAAGCGGACTTATCGAACACAGAAAATATCGCTCACTATTACGAAGAAGCCCTTTATCATTTAGGGGATTCTGTTGATATTTTAGTGAACAATGCAGGCATTCATAAAGCGGGCGCAGCAACTGAATTATCACGTCTCGATTTTGAAAAAATATTTAAAGTGAACACAGAAGCGGTTTTTGAATTATCGAAGTGCGCTGCGAACGATATGATCGCGCAACGCTCTGGCAAAATTATTAATATCGCTTCGGTTCTATCTTTCCAAGGGGGCTTTCATGCATCAGCATACTCCGCAAGTAAGGGTGCCATTGCTTTATTGACAAAATCATTGTCGAATGAATGGGCGAAAGATGGAATTTGTGTGAACGCGATTGCCCCAGGATATTTCGATACACGTTTAAACAATCATATAAAGAACGATCCTAAACGACTGGCAAGTATTTTGGATCGAGTGCCGAAACAACGTCTTGGAAAACCTGAAGAAATCGGCGGCTTATTAAAGTTTTTAGCATCGGATTTATCGGATTATGTAACAGGTGCCATCATCCCAATTGACGGTGGGTTCACCGGTAGATAAAGAGAGAAGAGGCGAAAAAATGGATTTACAATTAAAAGGGCGCAACGTATTAATTACAGGCGGTACGCGTGGAATCGGGAAAGCAATCGCTCTCATGCTACAGCAAGAAGGAGCGAATGTTTCGGTAACAGGCCGGCGTAAAGAAGCGGCAGAAGCATTCCAACAAGCTCACGAAGGAATACAAGTCTACACATTAGACGTCATGAATCCGGAGGAACGTGCGCAACTTGTCGAGCGATATATGAGCGACTATGGAACGATTGATGTCCTCGTCAATAACGTGGGCGGCAGTAGCGGTTCAACAACACAAGAAACCGATTTAGAGCAATTTCGTGAAGCATTTGAATTTAATTATTTCCAAGCCGTTGATTTTAGTAAGCGATTTGCATCACATATGGTTCGAAAAGAAAGTGGTGCCATTATTAACATCGCCTCAGTGTATGGACGAGAAAGCGGTGGACTAGTCACTTATAACAACGCAAAAGCGGCATTAATTAGCTTCTCAAAATCATTATCGAATGAACTGATTCCACATGGTGTACGCGTTAACTGTATCGCACCAGGAAGTGTCTTCCATAGTGATGGTGTATGGGATCAACGAATGAAAGAAAATGAATCTTCGGTTCAAAATTTCATTTTTAATGAAATTCCAGCCAATCGTCTCGGTACGCCAGAGGAAATCGCAAATGTCGTCACATTTTTAGCATCAGAAAAATCATCATGGATCGTAGGCGCTTGTTTAACCGTAGATGGTGGACAATCTCGCATGAACCATTAAAAGGAGAAAAGAAAATGAAAAACACATTACAAAAATTTAAAGTATTGTTACTCGTTACGGTATTAATGACAGTGTTAGCAGCATGTTCAGATAAAGAAGGGGCAGAGGGAGCAGAAGGCGAAGTTATTAAAATTCGCATGGCGAACCAAGTAGATGAGGGTAACTTCTTAAATCAAGGATATGTGAAATTTAAAGAAGTATTAGAAGAAAAAGGAAAAGGACAATTCGCTGTAGAAATTTACAATGGCGGTACGTTAGTCGGATCAGATGATGGAATTGTAGAAGCTTTAAAAAGTGGTTCAATTGAAATTTCAACATCATCTGCTTACGGAACAGCGAATACAACAGGCGTAAACGGTTTTAAATTATTCGATATGCCTTTGTTAATTGACAATCGGGAGTCGTTTTACAATTTATTAGATGGTGAATTCGGTGAAGGATTGAAAGAAGAAGTTGCCAAAAATAATAATTTAAAAGTATTAGGGTTTATCGACTTAGGCTTTTATTCTATTTTGAACGGTAAAAAAGACGTCTCAACACCAGCTGATTTAAAAGGTTTGAAAATTAGAAGTTCAGCAGCAGATTTACATTTAGATTCATTAGCAGCAATGGGTGCAAATCCGACGCCACTGTCATACACAGAAGTATTTACAGGATTACAACAAGGGGCGATCGATGGCGTTTCAACGACGACACCATTAATTTATGGAGACCGTTTCTTTGAGATCAATAAACATTTGACATTGACGAATCATGTATTACTCCCACACGTATTGATGATTAATGGCGATCTTTACGAGCGTTTAACAGATGAGCAAAAGAGCATTTTAGAAGAAGCGACAGCGGAGTATATAAAATATGCGCGTGAATTATCAATCGAAGCAGAAAAAGAAGCGGTTGAAGGTATGAAGGCGGAAGGTGTGACAGTTACAGAATTAACAGAAGACCAAAAAGAAGAATTTAAAAAAGTGGTCGCGCCTGTCATTGATAAGCATATTAATGAAATTGGAAAAGATGTGTACGACAAAGCAATCGAAGAATTGAATAAATAATTGATCGGCAACTTGCATATGAATTTTCGTATGCAAGTTCCTTATTCAGATAGGAGGAGGAGTATGAATAAAAAGAAACGACCGATTGAGGCCTATCTTTCATTCTTCTTATTATTGTCAATGACAATTATTATGTTTATTGGGTTTGTTTTCAGATATGTTTTCAATGCCTCGTTATCATGGTCTGAAGAATTGTCACGTTATCTCTTTATTTGGTTTATTTTTATCAGTATGAGCTATGCGGTAACGGAGCGTGCTCACATTCGAGTAGAAGCGTTAAATCGTTTAATTCCGTTAGAAATTCGAAAGTATGTCAATATTTTCGGGAAATGTATTTGGCTTGTCTTTTCATTGTTCGTCTCGTATTTAGGCGTGACGTATGCGATGACGATGTCGAGTTCTGTATCGGCTGCATTAAAATTACCGATGTCCGTTGTCTATTTCGGAATTCCACTTGGATATGCACTCATGTCGGTACGATTATTCGTTCAAATTATTCAAGCGTTCAAAGACCCTTACTTAGAAGTGGCCAATGATTTAGCTGAAGAAAGTTATATAGAAGGGGAGGAAAAATAGATGGCATTTACTTTACTTACGATTTTAGTCGTTTTCCTCATTACTTTATTCGTTAATATCCCGATTGCAATCGGGTTAGCCATTTCTGGTATGGTTGTTGTTCTTATGGAAGGTTCGATTCCTCTTTCATTCTTCGTTCAATCGACGTTTGGAGCGAGTGATTCCTTCCCTTTACTTGCGATTCCTTTCTTCATTTTAGCTGGAGAAATTATGAGTACAGGTGGGATTGCGAAACGTTTAATTGAATTCGTTCAAAACCTCGTCGGTTCGATTACAGGAAGTCTCGGTTTAATTACGATTATCGCAAGCTTCATTTTTGCGGCGATTTCTGGTTCGGGAGCTGCAACGGTTGCGAGTATCGGAGCGATCACGATTCCTTACATGTTGAAAAATGGATACACGCCTGCCTATGCAGCTTCTATCGCAGCGAGTTCGGGATCACTCGGTCCAATCATTCCACCGAGTATCATCTTTATTTTATATGGAGTGATGGCTGGGGTTTCCATCGGTGATATGTTCATTGCAGGATTAATTCCAGGTGTATTAATGGCGGTTGCCTTAGTGACGATCAACTATATCATTTCGAAAAAAGAAGGATTTGGTGGTTCTGAGAACTTTGTAAAGCAAAGTTTCTGGAAGTCGTTAAATGAAGCGAAATGGGCATTGCTTGCACCAGTTATTATTCTTGGTGGAATTTACAATGGTTGGGTAACGCCGACAGAAGCGGCTGTAGTAGCAGTTGTCTATAGTTTAATCATTAGTGTATTCGTTTATAAAGAATTTAAAGTTAGCGAATTGATGGAAGTCTTTTTAAGAGCGGCAAAAGTTTCTGGAACGATCATGATTTTCGTCAGTGCAGCATCATTTTTCGGAAAAGTCCTCGCTTTAAAACAGATTCCACAATATATTGCGATGGTCATTGCTGATTTTACAACGAATCCAATTATCATTTTAATTTTAATTAATATTTTCTTATTGCTTGTCGGAATGTTTATGGAAACAGTCGCGGCAGTGTTATTATTTGTTCCGTTATTGTTGCCGATCGTGTTACCTTTAGGAATCGATCCGATTCATTTCGGTATTATCGTGAGCATTAACTTGTCATTAGGATTAATTACGCCACCATTGGGCATTAATATTTTCATCGCTTCGAATATCGCCAAGATTCGTTTCGAAGAATCATTGAAATATTTCTTCCCTATCTTTATGTCTTTAATTATTATCCTTTTACTCGTGACATTTATTCCGCAGCTAAGCTTATTCTTACCTGAATTATTATCTAAATGATAAAAGACCTCTTTCATTTTTAATGAAGGAGGCTTTTTTGAGTTTAAAAGATGCGTTGAATAACCGTATTGTATACAATGAAACGAAAAGGCTATCTAATCGAATAATTTTAGTACGATATAAGAGAAAGAGGATATTAAAAGAGGAGATTGAATGATGAAGAAATGGATGGGTATTGTCATTATTTTTGTAGGGATTGGATTAATCGCTTATCCTTTTTATATGGAGTACGAGCAAAATAAAGAAGTGCGTGCGTTAGAAGAAGCGATGGAACTCATCATGTCCGCAGATGAAGGAGAAGATATCGATTTAAGCGAAATTGACAATTTACCGTTTACGGAAGATGAAATTCGCAATGTCATGGAATTAGAAATTCCTTATTTAAACATTCGGCATAAAGTATTGGATACGACAACCACACATAATTTAAATGTCGCACTTACGCAAATTAAAGAAAATCAAACCCCGGGAGAAGGAAATTTCACGATAGCCGGACATCGCGGTTATCGAGACGGTCGCCATTTTAGCAATTTGGCAGAAGTTCCGATTGGAGAAGAAGTGTATTTGCATGTAGGTTCAACAAAATATATTTATCAAATTACCGATCGTGATGTAATTGAAGCGACCGACGTCCACGTATTGGATGATCGTGAAGGAATTGATGAATTGACGATGATTACATGTACGATCACAGGAAAACAACGGGTCGCTGTCCGGGCAAAGCTTTTAGATATTGTGAGTGGGTAGGAACATATTGTGAAATTCTCGAAAATTTGGTATAGTAACGTTGATATAAGAGTCATTGAAGCGACTAAGTAAGGATTGAAATGAACAGAGAGTGGCGCATTGCTGAGAGCGTTATCCATCCCTCATCCTGAAACCTATCGACGGAGACTGTACGTTTTGCCAACGTTATGAGGCAACCTGAGGGCTATCATTAGCTAAATCAAGGTGGTACCACGTCTACAATGCATAGACGTCCTTAACTTCAAGGGCGGACTGTGCTTTTTTTAATGAAGAGGAGGATTTTTAATCATGTCAGAACAGAAAAACGATTTTACAAGTTGGTATATTCGCACGATTCAACAAGCGGATTTAATGGATTATACACCCGTGCGCGGTTGTATCGCCTTTAAACCAGACGGCTATGAAATTTGGGAACATATTCAATCGGAAATGGACCGTCGTTTTAAAGAAACGGGTCACCGTAACGCCTATTTCCCAATGTTAATTCCAGAAAACTTCTTCCAAAAAGAAAAAGATCATATCGAAGGATTCTCACCAGAACTTCCTTGGGTGACAGAAGCCGCAGGAGAAAAATTAGAAGAGCGTCTCGCCCTTCGTCCGACATCTGAAACGATGATTGGTCACCTTTATTCCGACTGGATTAAAAGTTATCGTGATCTTCCAGTGCTCATTAACCAATGGGCGAACGTCTTCCGTTGGGAAAAGAAAACACTCCCATTCATCCGTACGTCAGAATTCCTTTGGCAAGAAGGACATACAGCTCACGTAGATGAAGAAGAAGCACGTGAAGAAACGATGAAAATGCTTGAAATTTATAAAGAAGTCGTGGAAGAACTATTAGCGATTCCCGTATACGACGGACAAAAAACACCGTCTGAGCGATTCGCTGGAGCGGTCGATACGTATTCAATCGAAGCGATGATGAAAGACGGAAAAGCGGTACAAGCAGGAACGTCCCATTATCTTGGAACGAAATTCGCTGAAGCGTTCGATATTAAGTATTTAACGAAAGAAAATAAACATGAATACGTTCATACAACGTCATGGGGTACTTCAACACGTTTGATCGGTTCAATGATCATGGTGCACGGCGATGAGCAAGGGCTCGTTTTACCACCACGTGTCGCACCGACACAAGTCGTTTTAATCCCGGTCGGACCGTGGAAGAAAAACCCGGCAATCGTTGAAAAATTAGACGAAGTATTCGCTGCTTTAAAAGTACAAGGGGTACGTGTCCGTCTTGACGATTCAGACCAATCACCAGGATATAAGTTTAACGAGTGGGAATTGAAAGGTGTGCCGGTTCGTATTGAGCTTGGACCACGTGATTTAGAGAAAGATGCAGCGATGTTGAAAGCGCGTGACGAAGACGAAAAGCGTCAAGTTCCATTAGAGGGAATTGTCGATGCAATCGTTGCAGAACTCGACACGATGCAAGGACGCCTCCTCGAAAAAGCACGCGAATTCCGTGCGGAACATTCACATTTGAATGTTGATACGATGGAAGATTTAAAAGCACATATCGAAGCGAAACAACAAGCGGGAGAAATCCCAGGTTGGGTACTCGCAGGATGGTGTGGCGATGATGATTGTGAAGCGAGCGTTCAAACAGAAACGAAATTCACATCACGTAACATTCCATTTAATCCACCAGCAGAAAAAGAAGTATGTATTAACTGTGGTAAACCATCACAACATACCGTTTGGTTCGGTCGAGCATACTAAAATTCGAATGTACGATGAAATTTTTCATCGTACATTTTTTTATATAAAAGTTGAATGGGCAATGTTTATAATCATTCGACAAGTCATAAAATACGTAAACCTAAAATAAAGTGAGCATATTTATTTGACATTTCTTTTACATGTAACTATGATGGTTACATAGGTGGTGGATGAAATGATTAACACACGATTTTCTGTAGCGATTCATATCATTTCTCTTATCGCATCCAATCCGAATGAACAAATGTCTTCTGAATGGATCGCGGGTAGTGTGAACACAAATCCCGTCGTCATTCGTCGCATTATCGGTTTATTAAAAAAAGCAAATATTGTACGCACTTCACAAGGAGTAGCAGGTGTCGAACTTGTCAAATGTCCTTCTGAAACGACATTGCTTGAAATTTATAATGCGGTCATTCATCAAGATGAATTATTTTCGGTGCATGAGAAGCCGAATGTTGCTTGTCCGGTTGGGCGTAATATTCAAAAGGCACTTGATGTTACATTTGGAGAAGCGCAAGAAGCGATGGAGAAAGTATTAGCTGGGAAAACAGTGAGTGACATTATCGACGATATGCGTTAAAAATAGTCGGTAATGCCAATCATTTTTCACACCTTACATGTAACTGAATTAGTTACAAGAAGGAGGAGTTTGAGATGAGAATAGCAGTAGTCGGAGCGACAGGTCGAGTAGGGCGTTTAGCAGTCGACGAGGGAGTAAGAAGAGGATATGACATAACAGGGTTTGTACGTGACGCAAATAAGTGGTTAGAGGCCCCGGTGTCATTAGTGGAGAAGGATGTATTACAATTGACGAAGGAAGATGTGGAATCATTTGACGCCGTCATTAGTGCATTTGGAGCGGAGCCAGGGAAAGAGTCATTATTCGCAGACGTTGCGACTCATTTCATCGAGATCCTTCAAGGAACGAAAACGCGTCTCATCGTCGTCGGAGGGGCGGGAAGCTTATTGATCGGAAATACGATGTTAGCTGACACACCAGATTTCCCAGAAGCATTTTTACCGACGGCGAAAGGACATGAGCGTGCTTTACGTATATTTGAAGCGAGTGCAGGAATCGATTGGACATACGTTAGTCCGGGTGCATTGTTTGAGCCAGGAGAACGCACTGGACATTATGCGACAGGTGGCGATGAATTTTTCGTCAATGAAGCGGGCGAAAGTTATGCAAGTATGGAAGATTACGTCCTCGCACTATATGACGAAATTGAAAACCGTCAACATGTAAATGAACGATTTAGCGTCGTGACTGAGCGAGGTGGAGCGTCATGAATAAGCAAACATTTGCACTCGTCGTCATCCGTATTAGTTTAGGACTCATTTTTGCGATTCATGGTGGGGCGAAATTTGCGGGAGGAATTGGTGGAACCGCAGCTTTTTTTGAAAGCATTTCAATTCCTAGCTTTTTAGCCTACATCGTTGCTACAATTGAATTAGTTGGTGGTGTCTTGCTCATATTCGGCGTATTAACGAAAATCATTTCTGCTTTATTCGTCTTCATCATGTTAGGTGCTATTTTCACAGTGAAAGGCCCACTCGGTTTTTTAGATGGATATGAATTAGAGTTTGCTTTAATCGCGATGAGCGTAACGACATTTATCGCAAGCGACTGGAAAACAGTATTCGCTTTCGTCCCTACAACAAAACAGATAACGGAGGTTTCATCATGACAACAAAGTCAGTATCAGCAGCAATTCAAGAACGTCGTTCCATTCGACGTGTTAAAAAGGATCCAAACGTCACGAAAGAACAAATGGAGCAATTGCTTCAAAAGGCAGTATACGCACCGTCGGCCTTCAATATGCAAAGCGGTCGTATGATGCTTGTAATGGATGAAGATAACGAAAAACTATGGTCAATCGTCGAAGAAGAACTTCGTAAAGTAGTGCCAGCAGAAGATTTCGCAGCGACAGAAGCTCGTTTAGCAGGTTACCGTAACGGAAATGGAACGGTTCTCTTTTTCGAAGATGATGCAACATTAGAACAGATGCGTCAAAACGCACCTTTATATGCAGAGTCATTTACAAATTGGTCATATGAGGGAACAGGAATTTTGCAATATGCGACATGGTTATTGCTTGAAGAAGCAGGACTTGGCGCATCAATTCAGCACTATAATCCGTTAATCGACGAGAAAGTAGCAGCGGAGTGGGACATTCCAAAAGAGTGGCGTTTAATCGCTCAAATCCCATTCGGAGCAAAAGATGAAGAAGCAGCAAAACGTGAATTTTTACCATTTGAAGATGTAGTGAAAATAATTTGATCTTTATAGAAGACACCCCCTTTTTAATGTGAAGGGGGTGTTATTTATTGTCCGCTTGTTCCCAAAAATGAGTTCGTCTTTCAACTTGTAATCGTTTCACTTCTTTTCGAATTAAAATGATATCTTGGTCTTTTAAAATCGTATCGACTAAAATCACTTTATTTTCTAATGAAGGTAGAGGAGTATCGGTCACGATAATATCATATTGCTCTTGCATAGATGGATACCACTCATAGTAAGGGATGCTCGTAACTTTTAAATCATCAGAGAAGTACTGAAATAATGTGGCATTTGTCCACATCTTCAACGTGATTGAATCTGAAAACAAGAAAAGAAGTCGTTGTTTCATTAAATGGAACATAAGTAAATGACGTTCTAAAAACAATGCTAAGTGTAAAAGTAAATCTGTAGAGAACGGTGGTAAGTCATGCTCGTTCGTCCATTTAATGCATACTCTCTTTAAAATATTCATTTGCTTTTCAAATTTTTTTCGTACAGGTGCATTGACAAAAGAATCATCTAATTGAACGAATTTTAAATTCATTAAACGATAGTTAAGACGTTGTTGAAAGTCAAACAAGTGTGAAACGAAGGCCTCGTCCTTTCTTAAAGTCGGCAATTCAAAATGACATTCTAAATGTTGAATAAAAGAAAAAAGTAAAGGATGTTGTTCCTTTTGTTGAAGTAATGCTTCATATGTTTTTGTGTAATTATAAATATGCTTATGCCATGTAAAATCTAAAAAGAAGAAAAATGAAAATGCTTCAATAGACTCAACCTCGGGAAGGCGAACATTGTAGTACTCTTCTATAATATTTTTCCATTTCAAGTATAATGGATGATTTCGAATTAATTCTTCTTCTTCGAGTGCATCAACGAAATATCCTTGAGCCATTCGATGACGTGCAAATGTAAAATAAAGGTGAAACTTACAAATCGGTTGAGAAAGAAGACGAATTCCTAATGTTTTTAGTTGTTGAATGAGTGGCATCGGGTTGTTTTCTTCTTGATATTGATAGTATAAATTTTGTTCTCCAAAAGCGGCGATGAGCAACTTGTAATGCACGATACGAATGTAAGTCTCATCTCCTAAAATACGCAAAGGACTACGTGCTAGTTGGAGTTCGTGTTTATTTAAAAAAAGTTCAAGTCGTTTAACATAGTCTCGTGTTGTAGTCATATGAAAATAAAAGTGATCACCCAACTTTTCTAAAGTAGGATGTTCATTTTCTAAAATAAAATGAAACATATTATACAAGATTATATGCTCGTTTTCGATATTATTAAGTGTATTGATGTTTTCGTCTGCAGGTTTTAAAAGACGAACCCCTTTTCCGCGAAGACGTTCAATCGACCAATCAGGAGGAAAGCTGATTTCCATCTGTTGAATGTCCGTCCGAATCGTTTTATCAGAGTAATGAAGTGCTTCCCCGATTGTCTTCAAGCTCGTCCAATCTGTTTGTTTTTCTAAAAATCGTAAAATTTTAACTTGTCTAGCGGTAATCAATGGCCGTTCCCCCCTTCTTGTCTACTATCGACAAAAATTCAAAAAATGAAGCTCGAATTTTAAAATAGGTCAAATTCGCTATACGTTTATTTCCTTTGGCAAGTCCAAAAAAGCGACTTAATAAAAAAGTAAAGCCAGTATAAAATCAAAAATGATGAAACAACTAGTCTGAAGTCAGACCTTTGAAAATAAATGTAAAGATGAAGGAGATTTATGTATGAAAAAGCGAGTAGTATATTCGTATGTAGCAATTTTTGTGCTCATATTTCAAATGTTTGTCCCATTGTCGACAACGTATGCGGCAGGCGGTCAACAACTACAAGTTGATATTTTAAATGTAGAACTTCAAGGGAATAAAGAAACCTTCTATAATGGAGATTCGGTAGGAATTACAACGGAGTGGAAAATCCCAGAGAGAACACAAGTACATCCAGGCGATTACTTTTTCTTATCGTATCCTTCTTACTTACAAATCGCTGCACAAACATTTCAAATGCAACATGGTGTATGTGAACCATTTGGAGCAGACCAAATGCGTTGTACATTTGACGAACGTGTGCGAGATTTAACTCATGTGAGTGGTGAATTAGAATTAGGAGCTCAGCTTACGGTGGAATCAGGATCGGGTAAGCAGACGAAACCAATTACAGTAAATGGTGTATCTGCGGGTACGATTACAATTGATGGCGGGAGTTCTACAGGTGAAGTAGGACCAGGTGGTACAACAGGTAGAGAAATTGGTAAATGGGGTAAGCATTCTATGGCGAATCCTTCTTTAATCAATTGGACAGTAGAAATGAACGGAGATAAAAACTTTTATGAAGTTCGTTTACTCGATCGACCACAAGAAGGTCATAAAATTGTGCCAGAAAGTATTTCGATTGGAATTAACAATCAGATCGTGACGAAAGATAGTCCTTACGTAAAGTCATTTCATGTCAGTGAAGATTTAATTGATATTACATTATATACGTATAATTTAGATTACACAGTCGAAAAATATATGGCACTTATTTATTATGATACGAAGATTGTAAACCCTACGCAAAAGAAATTTAAAAATACAGCAACACTCATTAATAATCAAACTTCTGAAGAGATCGGATCGAAAGAAGAAACTGTAAAAGTGTGGGGTAGCGCAAGCTCTCAAGGTGAATTAGCGAAATATCAAGGAATGTTAAAGATTCATAAAGTAGATGAAGAAGGCCAGCCGTTGGCGGGAGCAATCTTCACTTTAAAAGGGATGGATGATTCTATTTACACAGTGGAGTC
Organism: Savagea serpentis; assembly: GCF_015351395.1. GTDB lineage: Bacteria > Bacillota > Bacilli > Bacillales_A > Planococcaceae > Savagea > Savagea serpentis. Next base: position 161,890 of record NZ_JADKPV010000004.1, on the reverse strand, counting down.
AGATCAGCAAGGAAACGCGAAAATTGAAAACTTAAGTGGAGGCTTTTATACATTAACAGAAGTAAAAGCACCTAAAGGTTATGAAATTGAACTTGCATTCGAAGATATTATGTTGAACTTTAAAGAACAACCTATCATTACACATAAGGTTATCAACAAAAAAATCGAAGAGCCGACACAACCAGAGCCAGAAACACCAGTCGTTCCGGAAGAACCGACGCAACCAGAGCCAGAAACACCGGTCGTTCCGGAAGAACCGACGCAACCAGAGCCAGAAACACCGGTAGTTCCGGAAGAACCGACGCAACCAGAGCCAGAAACACCGGTCGTTCCGGAAGAACCGACGCAGCCAGAACCAGAAACACCAGTCGTTCCGGAAGAACCGACGCAACCAGAGCCAGAAACACCAGTCGTTCCGGAAGAACCGACGCAACTAGAGCCAGAAACACCGGTCGTTCCGGAAGAACCGACGCAGCCAGAACCAGAAACACCAGTCGTTCCGGAAGAACCGACGCAGCCAGAACTAGAAACACCAGTCGTTCCGGAAGAACCGACGCAGCCAGAACTAGAAACACCAGTCGTGCCAAGTGTACCAACGAAACCAGAACAACCAGAAGAAGAGGAAAAACCGGTTGTAGTAGTACCAGAAGAGCCAAAACCGGAGACACCTAAACCGTCTAAACCTTCAGGTGGAGGTAATAGTTCTAAGCCGAGTGAGCCGACTAATCCAGCTCCAGAAAATCCAGCAATTCCAGAAATACCAGTGGAAGAAGATAAACCATCTATCGTTGTTCCAGAACAACCAACTGATGAACGACCTGTTGTAAAACCAGAGCAGCCAGAAGAAGAGGATAAACCAACAGAGACTATCCCTGAATCTCCGCAAGAAGATTTAGAAGAGGTTACTGCTCAACCAGAAGAAATCGAAGAAAAGGAATTAGGGGAAATCGTTGTAAATCATCACACACCGATTTCCACACAACCGAAGCATCCATTGGCTTCACAAACATCGAATGTTCCAACATTGCCTCAAACAGGGGAAGAACATATGCTCATAATGCAATGGGCAGGGGTATTATTAGCTCTTCTCGGTAGTGTACTTCTATTTACACGTAAAAAAGAAGCATGATAGAGAAAAAATAAAGAAATAAAAGTGCTTAGGAACAAGTAATCATTGTTCCTAAGCACTTTTTTAACGTTCTTGAGTGAGCACACCATCTGTCATATTGTAGACGTGATCGAAGTAATCCAGGAGACGTGTATCATGCGTGACGACAATGGTTGTCGTATTTTTATTTTTCGTTTCTTTTTGTAAAAGCTCCATCACTTCAAAAGCTCGTTCTGAGTCAAGTGAAGCGGTTGGCTCATCGGCTAAAATGACAGATGGATTCGTATATAATGCTCGTGCTATAGCTAATCGTTGACGTTCACCACCCGATAAGTCAGTCGGATATTTATTTTTTAATTTTAAAATACCGAGATCACTCATTAACTGTTTTAAATGATTCGCTCTCATATTTTTCTGTTTCACACGATCCATCAATTTAAACTGATCTTTCACTTTTAAAAAAGGGACAGTATTGGAGGCTTGCAAAATAAATCCAATTTCTTCAAGTCGTAATTTAGAGCGCTTTTTTTCATTCAATCGTGATAAGGAACGACCATTAATAATGACTTCACCAGAGGTCGGACTCAATAAACCTCCAACGATGGTGAGAAAAGTACTTTTACCAGAACCAGAAGGTCCGATAATCGCAATTAATTTTCCTCGTTCAGCTTCGAAGTTTGTCGGTTTGAGTGCTTCGATTGTTTTCGAGCCATCGTTATATGATTTTGAAACATTTCGTAATTGTAAAACCGTCATCATTTTAACCTCCTATCGCTTTCAATGGATCAATTTTGACAATCGTGCGCACAGAGAATAATGAACCTAAAATAGCGACGATGACAAAAATGGCTCCATAAGTGAGTAAAATCGGTAAATCAAATGTAACAGGTACAGCATCTGGTAAAAACATGCCTGTTAATAAAGCTAAACCAAGACCGATTGCCACACCGACAAATGCTAAAATGAATGTTTGAGCGACAACGGAACGTGCTAAGTAAGCGCTCGAAATACCTTGTGCTTTCATGACACCAAAAATATTAATCTTCTGAACAGTGAGGACGTACAAGAAGATAGCAACAATCACCGCAGAAATAATGAGTAAGAAATAAATCATAAAATTCAATGTCATATTTTGTTCTGAATAACCAGGTAATTTTTCGATGAAGCTTTCGATTGGAATAGCTTCTAATTCTGAATCTGTCGTAATCGCATTTACGTCATTTGATTGGACGATGAAGCCATTTAACTTTGTGTTATTCGTCTCACTAGTTTCTCCATATTTGATTGAGTAAAATGTATCAAAGTCCGTATAAAGTACAGGAGCAACGTTAAAACGTGCAGAAGCAATAAAGCCGACGATCGTCAAATCATCGTCGGAACCTGATAATTTCACGCGATCCCCAATGGTAAATCCTTCAGATTTTAAAGTCTCACTAGCGATGACTTCAAACTTGTTTTTAAAAGCTTTTCCTTCAAGCACTTCCGGCATAATGAAAGAGTCTGACTCGATAGCGAATAAAGAAATGTTTTGCTTTTCATCTTTGTTGTTTGCGATGGCATTCAATTGACCGATTGGTGCAATTTGGTCTGCTTTTAAATTGTCTTCTTTTTCTCGTAACATAATCGATTGCGCCAAGCTTTTATCCGCTTCATCCGTCAAGACGATTGCATCCGCATCCCAACGGTCGACAGCTTCCCGGTTTAACGTTTGTAAACCTGTTGCGAGCCCTGATAAAAAGAACACTAAATAGGCTACAAGCATTAAAACTCCCGTAATGAGAAAGAACCGTAATTTATTACGTCTAATTTCATTCCATGCTAAAAACATGTATCAATCCCTCCTTATCTACTTTCTTTATTTTACCCTAAAAATTGAAAAATAACGCATTTGAAAGCCTTTAATTGATTATTATTATCATTTATATAACTTATATAGAATAAATATCGTTAAGGATGACCGAAAGTCCTTTTGGAAAGAGAAGTGTAAATGAATAAGTGAAATAAGTATGAATAATCGACTGATGTTCAAAAGCTTGTGATGAAAATGTCAAAACTTTATAAGCAATCTTGTTTTCATATGCAAATAGGCATAGACGCTGTTGTGAAAAGTGTGATAATTTGAAGGTAACAGAAAGAGAAATAAAGGAGGTAACACGAATGAGTAATAAAAAAGGTTTTCCGATGGCATTATTAGCAGGTGTATTTGTACTCGGACTCATTATGGTTTTATCGATGTTCGGTATGCAAGTTGCTAAGGAGAAACGTGCTGAGGCACCGAAAGATACAGAAGTGGCAGAAGGAGAAGAAACAACAGCACCAGCACCTGTCGCAGGAGGGAAAATCGCACATAATCCACCATCATTAGATGATGTTCCAGAAGGTCCATTAGGTGAAGCGATTTTACGAGGTTATGAATTAACGAACAACACATCAGAAGTATTACGCAGTGAAGCAGCGACACCAGAAGATGGTGAGAAACTCGTCAACGAATTATCATGTACAAGCTGTCACGCAGGTGCAGGTATGGATGAGCATTCTTCGTCAATGGTCGGTGTATCTGCCGTGTATCCAATGTACATCCCACGTTCAGGCAAAATTGTTACTTTAGAAGACCGTATTAACGGTTGTATGATTCGTAGTATGAACGGTCAAAAATTCGAAGCGAATGATCCAGACTTAAAAGCGATGGTCGCTTACTTAACTTACATTTCAGAAGGTATTCCAGTCGGTGCTGAATTAGACTGGCGTCACCTTAACAGTATGGATGATGTGCCCGTTCCAGATGTAGATGCAGGAGAGCAATTGTACAATCAATCTTGTATCGCATGCCACGCAGGTGACGGTTCAGGAACAGGTTCGAACACAGGTCCAGCCCTTTGGGGTTCAGGTTCATTTAACGATGGAGCAGGACTCGCACGCATGGGCAAAATGGCAGGATATATTCAACGCAATATGCCAATCGGTCAAGAGAACTCATTGTCAGACCAAGAAGCAGCTGACTTAGCAGCGTTCATCTTGTCACAAGATCGCGATTCTTACCCAACACCTGAAAAAGATTGGCCAAATGGCAATCGCCCATCAGATATTATGGATAAAGAAAAACGTGAACAAGTGAAAAATGGAACAATTGATTGGAACGAAGTATTAGGTAAAAACTAATATATACGAAACACTCCCTTTTAAAAATCCTCCTGTCCGGTAAGGACGGGAGGATTTTTGTCGTTAGACGAGGGAAATACGTGTGATCATTTCATCGAGTAACTGTTGGGCGCTGATATTTACTTTTGGTCCGCCGCCTTGAATAAATTTTGGGCTACCGCCACCGCGTCCTTCAAATAATGGAAAGATTTCTTTTCCAAAATCACGCATATTCGGCAAAGCCTCTTCACCACGCATCGCAATGAGTTGGACAAGTTCATCGTTCGTTGTCGTAAATAAGACGACTACGCTTGTTCGCTGTTCCACAATTTTTGTAGCGAGTGCTTGAATTTCCTGAAGTGGACGATTCTTGAATGTCGCGGTAATGAGTTGCTCAGAATTTTGCAGTAGCTGTGTCGCTTCTACATCGAGTAATTGCTTACGCATATCTCGAATGAGCTGTTCTTGTGCTTCTCTTTCTTCAATCCACCGCTCAATTTTAGGTACAACTCGGGATTCTGACGTTTCGAGTAATTGGGCACAGCGTTTCACTCGCTCGTTTTGTAAAGCGTAGTGAACGAGTGCGCGGCGTCCCGCGATGAAAGAAAGGCGAGTTCTTTTCTTCATGCGCTCTGTTCCAAGCAATTTAATGAGTTGAATTTCATTCGTTGCACGAGGGTGCGTTCCACCACAACCGTTGTAATCGATGTCTGGAATGATGACGAGTCGAATATTATCGTGCGCTTTGATGTCGCTGCGAAGTGGATAATTTTCTAATTCTTCTTTTGTTACCCAATGTGTTTCGATAGGAATATTGCGTAATACGACTTCATTTGCCATTTGTTCGGCGCGCATCATTTCTTGCCTCGATACTTGTTCTGTCATAAGGTCGATCGTCACGACTTCATCGCCTAAGTGAAAGCTATCTGTTTCATACCCTAAAATATCATGAAAAATTGCCGTGACAATATGTTGTGCGCTATGTTGTTGCATATAATCGAAGCGTCGTTCCCAATCGATGACACCAATTACGTGTTCTTCTTCTAAAGGCGCATCGATATAGTGACGAATCACTCCATCAATTTCTTCCACATTATGTACAATACTGTTGTTTAAATATCCCGTATCATAGGGCTGCCCGCCGCCAGTTGGATAAAAAGCAGTGCGATTTAAGATCACATACTGCCCGTGTTCATCTTTACCTTGTTCTATAACGTCTGCTTCAAAGGTTGTTTCATATGCGTCTTTATAATACAGTCTTTCAGTCATTTCATCGCCTCCTCAGAAAATTATAATGATACTCTCTTTAGTATAGTAGAAATGGCGAACGGATACACAAAAAAGAAGCGCAAAGGATTTACGCTTCTTTTCGTTTAAGTTTGCTGTCGTTTTTTTAGTTTCAATTGTTGCATGATGGTTGGGAATGTCATGCCGATTAAAATAATCGCAATCCCTAAAAACTGCAAAGCGGTTAAACGTTCGCCTAACAGTAACATAGACGCAATAATCGCAACAGGCAATTCCATCGCACTTAAAATAGAACTCATACCAGCGCCAACTTTTGGTACTGCGATAGAGAATAGATAAATCGGAACGACAATTCCGAAGAGGCCTAAAATAAGCCCGTATTTCCAAAGCCCTTCTCCGAACAAAGTACCGTCCCACACAATCTCAGGGTTTTGGAACAATGTAATAAAGAATGCCGCAAAAATAGAAGTGAAGAGAAGACGCGTTAATGTGTCCATCCCTTCTACTTGTTTGGAATTCACCATGACGAATGAAGAGAAGCTAATCGCTGAGGCCATTCCCCATGCCCAACCTTGCCACGGAATAACAGAGAGATCGACATCGATGACACCTGCTGCTAAAATCGTTCCTGTGAATAGTAGGATGAGTGAGAATAGTTCTGGACGCGTAGGGAAACGTCGATTCGCAATACAATCGAATAACATGCCAATCCACGTGAATTGGAACAGCATGACCACTGCGAGTGAAGCAGGCATGTACTCGACAGCTTGTCCGTACACAGTACCTGTTGTCGCTGTAAACAAACCAGCAAAAATTAAAGTTTTTCCACCACCCCATTGTGGTTTAGACTTTTTAAAAATTAAAAAGAGTACGATCGCAATAAAAAGCCCAACATAATATTGGCTCGTCACAGCTTGTGAAGCGGTGAAGCCATCTTGAATGGCTAATTTTATAATCGTGGATAAAATCCCGTAACAACTCGCCGCAAAAACGATGAGTAAAGGATAAATCATATTTTTCATAATAATTCCTCCTAACCAACACGGTATTATAACATGAATAGAAGAAACTGTTTGGAAAAAAAGGGTTATAAATTTAAAAAACGGGATGAATGACCGATGTAGTGGCAAAATAGAGAATGAGGAGATTTTAGCAATATGGTCATATAAAGTGAATGTCGTATGACAAACACTGAATAAGGCTTTAAAAATACCGGTTGAGCATCTTGCTGATGAAATGAGTAAGTGGACATTTTAATGATAATTATTTTAATTATATTTCTAATGATAATAAATAAACATGATAGATAGTTAAAAAAGCTTATGATATACTGTAAGAAAAAGGTCGGAGTTGAGAAGATGAAAAATTCTGAACGTTATATTATTGCATTCAATCGAATCGATGCTGCAATGAAAAAAATGTGCCATTCAACAAACATGCCTTTCTTTAAACTAATTGATTGTGCACGCCGCCATAATGCAGTCGTCCGTCGATATGAGCACGATTTGCGAGAGTTTGCAGAATTGCGCAATGCAATTGTTCATGATCGTACAGAACAAGCATATGTTATCGCAGAACCTCATCATCAAGTCGTCCAAAAAATCGAACAAATCGCAAGAAAAATAACGAAACCTGTAACAGTAGGCCAACTTTTTCGTCGAAAAGTCGTCACATTACAAGCAAATGATTCTTTATTAATTGGCTTAAGACTCATTCGCGAACAAAAATTTAATCAGTTTCCGCTCTATGATCGACAACATTTTATAGGGATGATTACAGCGATGGGAATTACATACTGGTTATCCGATCGGATGACAGAAGGAATGCCAAAAGGAAAAATCCCGAAGTTACGTGATGTTCATCAGCATGAAAAGCGTAAAAAATCGTATCGTTTTGTTCGTCAAAATATGCCGATTTATGAAGCGGTAGAGATTTTCCAAAAAGGCGTAACGTCCGGCAATCGAATCGAAGCGCTACTCATCACAGAGAATGGTCGTGAAAAAGAAAAATTGTTAGGAATCGTTACACCTATGGATATTGTCCGTGCGCATAAATAAATGTTGCTTTTCCAATAATATGGGGAAGCAATATTTTTAAATAGATTTATCCATTTTTCATCAAGAGTGAAATGCAAAAAAACTGTCGTTTGTATACTACAAACGACAGTTTTTTAGTCCATTCATTGTAAGTGTAAAACTTTATTTTGTTTCTTTTTTGTCGATATAACGTTCTTTTAATTCGTCCGCTTTATTGACGACGTCTTTTTTCGCTTCATCATAAGCTTCCTTCGTATCACCTTGTACTTCGCCCATTTTCTTTTGAGCTTTTCCTTTCACTTCATCTTTTAAGCCGTCCGCTTGCATTGAAGTATCGTCCATCGCTTTGCCTAATTTTTGTTTTGCTTCACCTTTTAATTCATTGAAAGTACCTTTAACTTTGTTTTTGAATTCACTCATGTTCATTTCCTCCTCTGGAAAAGTTTCTACAATATGTATTCCACATTTTGAACAATCTAAACATAAAAAGAAACGAAAATTTTAAAAAACAGGTATACTAAAGATAAATAAGTAAGAGGAGGTTGCCATGACGAATAAACGATGGTTTCAAGCAGGGGTAGGAATACTTCTTGCAATTTTAATTGTAAAATATTTTTTAAGTATTAGTTTCTTATTTACACCTTTCGTCATTATTGCGAAGACGATTTTCTTTCCTTTGTTATTAGGGGGCGTCTTATTTTATATGACGGAACCGATTCAGCGTTTTTTAGAAAAGCGTAAATTTCCAAGATGGGCGAGCATTTTAACGATTTTGGCAAGTTTAGGAGTGGTCATTTGGGCATTTATTGCAATTATTGGTCCTCCTGTGAGTGAACAAGTGAATACCTTTGTCAAAAATGCTCCAGAATTAGCGAAAGAATTAGATCATGTAAAAGATTATGCATTAGAACAACGAAAAGATTTACCTGACAATATTAAAGCTTCTATTGACGAAGCGGCAGACTCACTGCAAGATGTTGCAATCGGGTTTGGAAAGTGGATTGTGCAATTTCTACAATCATTTTTCCAAGCGATGTTTTTACTCATTCTCGTTCCGTTCTTCTTTATCTTTATGTTGAAAGATCATGAAAAGTTCATTCCTTTCGTCACGCAATTTTTCACAGGGGAACGTAAACATTGGGTCGAGAAGACAATGAAAGACATTAACGACGTATTGAAAAACTACATTCAAGGACAGTTTTTAATTAGTGCCATTTTAGCGACGCTAATTTATATCGGATATTCATTAATCGGTTTAGAATACGCATTATTACTTGCGATATTCGCGCTGTTTATGAACTTAATTCCGTTTATCGGTCCTTGGATTGCGGTCGTTCCTGCCATTATTATCGGATTTTTACAAGAGCCTTCCCTCGTCATCTGGGTCGGGGTCGTTACACTCATTGCCCAACAGACGGATAGTAATTTAATTACGCCAAACGTTATGGGAAAAACATTGTCGATTCATCCACTGACAGTCATCACGCTCATTTTAGCTGCTGGAAATATTGCAGGGTTCCTCGGAATTTTAATTGCGATTCCGACATATGCAGTCATTCGAGCAATCGTAAAAAATATTTATGAACATCGACAAGATATTAAAAAAGCCGCGACGAAAACCGTTTAAAAATGAACCACAAGCATAGGATATGTTTGTGGTTTTTCTCATGGATGTGACAAATATGTATTGACCGTGCTTGAAAGTATTGTAAGATAAATATAATCGATATTGAAAGTTGGTGTTAGTACCAGATGTCAAAGAGATTAACGAAACAGCAGTTTATTGACAAGATTGAACCTTTTGCAGATTTAATTTTACCTTTAGGGCATGGGGAGCCACGCCTTTTATTAGATTGGTTAGAAGAAGAACATCAACAATTAGAACGTGTGAAAATTCATCAAATTTTACCCGTGCAACAAAGAGATTATATGTATGGCAAAATGAAAGGGCATTTAACGCACGTTTCTTATTTTTTAAGTGGTGCGAATCGGCAAGCTTATTTAGACGGTCATATCGAGCTCGTTCCGAACGTCTTTCATGAAATGCCTAAAATATTGCGTCAGTCGACGCATTTATCGGCTGTATTAGCCGTCGTTTCCCCCATTGATGAACATGGGTATTTTTCATTAGGAACGCAAGCAGAATATATTTCACCATTGATCGGAAAAGTGCCGTTTTACGTGGAAGTGAATGAACATATGCCTCGTACATTTGGAAGCAATCAAATTCATATTAGCCAAGTGCAAGGATACGTTGAGCATCACGAACCTTTAATTGAAGTACCTGAGCCACGTATTCGGGAAGCGGATTTGCAAATTGCCGATTTTATTGCAGACCGTGTCCGAGATGGTGATACATTGCAAATTGGGATTGGCTCGATTCCGAATGCTGTCACGCATAAATTGAAACATCACCGCAGTTTAGGATTACATAGTGAATTAATTTCAGACGGCATTGTTGATTTAGTGAAGGCTGGCGTCATCGATGGCTCAGCGAAAATGACCAATCGTGGCAAGTTAATTGGAACGTTCGCATTAGGTACGGAGCGTCTCCATCAATTTTTGCATCATAATCCGGTCATTGAATTACTGCCTGTCGATATCGTTAACCATCCGATGGAAATTGCGAAAGAAGATAATATCGTTTCAATTAATGCAACGACAGAAGTCGATTTTTACGGTCAATGCGCTTCAGAAACGATTGGCGGGACGTATTATTCTTCTACGGGAGGACAAGCGGACTTCGCGCGCGCTGTTCATTTTGCAAAGCGGGGAAGAGGCTATATTTGCATGCATTCGACGGCGAAAAATGGCGAAGTATCACGCATTATGCCTCATTTAACGAAAGGTTCTGTCGTGACGACGAGCAAAAATGACGTCGATCATATCGTGACGGAATACGGTGTTGCAAAATTGTACGGAAAGTCCATTCAAGCGAGAACAGAAGCACTTATTCAAATCGCGCATCCAAAGTTCCGAGAAGAGCTAACATTTGAAGCGAAGCGATTAGGATTTATCATTTAAAAAAAGACGTCAACTTCGTTTGACGTCTTTTTGATTATTTCGCTTTAGCGAAATGTTTACTCATTTCAATAATAACTTCTACTGCTTTTTCCATATTGTCGATTGAAATAAATTCATATTTTCCATGGTAGTTTTCTCCGCCTGTGAAAATATTCGGTGTCGGTAAACCCATATAAGAAAGTTGTGAACCGTCCGTGCCACCGCGAATCGGTTCGATCATCGGTTTTATTCCGAGTTGAATCATAATTTGTTCTACGGCATCGACAATTTCCATCACGGGTTCAATTTTTTCACGCATATTGAAATATTGATCTTCAATGTTTACTTGGACAGAAGATTTTCCGTACAATTGTTGAAGTTCTTTTTCAACTTCGTACATATATTGCTTTTTCTCTTCAAAAGCCTCGCGATCGAAATCGCGGATGATGTAAGAAAGTGTCGTTTCTTCCGTCGTTCCTTGAACGTCCATTAAGTAAATGAAACCATCATAACCATCTGTCTTTTCAGGGACAGCATCTTGTGGCATTCTTTTTTGAAATTCATGCGAAATTAAAATCGAATTGACCATTTTATTTTTTGCTGTGCCAGGGTGAATATTGACACCACGGAATGTCACCGTCGCAGCGGCAGCATTGAAGCTTTCATACTGAAGTTCTCCAAGAGGACCTCCATCCATCGTATAGGCGAAGTCGGCAGCGAATGCTTCGACATCGAACTTATGAGGGCCACGGCCAATTTCTTCATCAGGGGTAAAGCCAATGCGGAACGTAGGGCGAGGAATTTCAGGATGTTCGATTAGAAATTCCATCGCCGTCATAATTTCTGCGATACCCGCTTTGTTGTCAGCACCGAGCAATGTTGTGCCATCCGTCGTCATTAACGTATGACCGACATAGTTTTTTAAGTTTGGGAAGTCTTCTACACGCATCACAACGTCTTCATTCAGTTTGATATCTTTTCCGTCATAGTTTTCATGAATTTGAGGTTGCACATTTTTCCCCGTGTAATCCGTCGCCGTATCGACATGGGCGAGCAGTCCAATCGTTGGCGTTTTTCCTTCAACATTCGAAGGGAGGGTACCGAATAAGTAACCGTTTTCATCTAATGTAATCTGTTGCAAGCCAATGTCCTTCATCTCAGTTTGAAGCAAATGCAATAAATCCCATTGCCCGGGTGTAGAAGGAGTTGTCGTGCTTGCATCATCAGATTGTGTATCAATCTTGGCATAAGTTGAGAGACGTTCGATTAATTTTTGTTTCATAGCCATTCTCCTTTACATCATATTTAAGCAATATTATAATAACATAATTATGCAAAAAAATTCCTCCATACATTCTCGTATAGAGGAATTTTCGTATTACACGACCGAATAGTTTTTATGGGCAACGACTGTTAAATCGGATGGTGCCCCGATTAACTCGGCATCGCGATCAGAGATCCGAACGATGACTGAGTTTTCTAAAATTTTATGAATCGTGCCGGTCACTTCGTGGTCGTTTCGAACGAATGCAATTTTCTCATCCACTTGGCGTGCTGCGACGAAATCCGAAACCTTTTTTTCCCGTCTTGGAAATGACAATCGAATTCCCTCCCTCACCTTAGTGCGTCGAAAGTTAAAAAATCGTCCGAAACATACGATGGACGACGACAGTAAGGTTGTATTTGAATTAGATAATCCCTATCAACTCACTATGATTATACCACAAAATCGGTTATAATGCATGTTGGAATATTTTTACCCCGCAATCAAAAATTTTGACTTCATACCTTCTGGGGTATACAATAAATGTAAGAATAAACGAATAGGAGGCGATCCAAATGACGGATTATGATGCAAAAATCCGAAACCGTCTCAAACGCGTAGAAGGTCAAATTAAAGGCATTTTGCGCATGATGGATGAGCAAAAAGAATGTAAAGATGTCGTCACTCAATTGACGGCCGCTCGTTCCGCAATCGATCGTACAATCGGGGTTATCGTTAGTTCTAATTTAATCGATTGTATTCAGCAAACCGATGGTGAAGAGCCGAAAACACAAGAGGAAATTGTTCAAGAAGCAGTGGATTTACTTGTGAAAAGTCGTTAATTTAAAAATCGATCCTCTCGACGATTGTGTTGAGAGGATTTTTTTCGTCAAATGATAAACACGTTAGTTGACGAGTGAAAATACGCTCGATATGATAATGAAAATAAGGAACGGAGGAATTGTTCATGACAGTACAACCGAGAACTGCTACGGAAGTGGCGGAAGCGATTTTAAATAGAGAAGAAATTTGTATATTAGACGTGCGCTCGCGCGATGCGTTCGCTGATTGGAAAATAGAAGGTCCAGAAGTATGCTCGTACAACGTACCTTACAGCGAGATGAAAGAAAACCCGGAGGCACATATTGAAGAACTTCCGAAAGACCGTCCGATTCTCGTCGTATGCGCGAAAGAGATTTCGTCCGTTTACGCAGCGGAATTGCTAGAACCATTGGGCTATGATGTTTCTTATTTACAAGGTGGTATGCAAACGTGGAGTGAAGAGTTAGCCCCTGTAAAAGTGTATGAAGATGATGATGTCGACGTTTACCAATTTATCCGTATCGGAAAAGGTTGTCTCTCATACATGGTCATTTCAGGGGAGGAAGCACTCGTCGTTGACCCAGCACGCTTTACAGATGTGTACATGAATTTCGCAAAAGAGCGTGGCGCTCACATTACACATATCGTTGACTCACATTTACATGCAGATCATATTTCAGGAGGACGTATGTTAGCGGATGAAACGGGAGCACATTATTACATTATGAAAAGTGAAGGGGCAGTATTTGAGTTTGAGCCTTTAGAAAATCATGATGAAATTCGCTTTGAGCAAGTAAAGTTAGAAGTGCTCGCAGTGAAAACACCTGGACATACACCAGGAAGTGTTTCATTTTTCGTCAATGATCGTTTGCTCTTTTCAGGAGACACGATTTTCGTTAGCGGTCTCGGTCGCCCGGATTTAGGGAATAAAGTGCGTGAATGGGCGGAAGACTTATTCGATACCGTTCAATCGAAAGTTGCTCAAATTGCAGATGATGTCATCGTCTTACCAGGACATTATGCTGATTTAAAAACCGAATTGAATGAAAGTCGCTATATCGGGAATACGTTAGGCGCAATTCGTCAGCAAAATGAGAAAATGTTTGAAGCATCAAAAGAAGAGTTTTTATCACAAGTAGAACGTTCAGCAAGTTCAGTGAAGCCGCCGAACTTCGAACGCATTGTAGAGCTCAATCGAGGTATGGAAGAAACGACAGTAGAAGAATGGCAAGAGTTAGAGATTGGCCCGAACCGTTGTGCCGTACACCACTCTTAAAAAATCGTCCGCACCACGAAATTCGTGAGGCGGACGATTTCTATTTTGAGCGAAAGGCAGCAGACACGCGCTTTTCTGTTTTTAAATGGATGCGTTCAAAGTTTTCGCGATGTTGATAAATCATCACGGCTAGTAGTCCGAGAGCGACCCAAAAGCTCATGACAGAATGCTTTGTCAACGTTTCGACAATCAAAACGAGATAAAGCATAAGTCCACCAATCACGATATAATCGGTCAACCATGTGATGATGAGAAAAGTGATGAGTGCAAATAAGCCCCAATGCCAATCGAGCGCGAGCATCATGCCAATCATCGTCGCTGTCCCTTTTCCGCCATTAAATTTCATCCAAATGGGGAAGTTATGACCGATGACGGCAAATGTTCCTGTAAGAATATATAAGAAAAATAATGAATTCGGTTCAACAGAAGAAAATTGATGTAGCAAGATAGCCATCGTGCCAATCGCGATGGCACCTTTTGAAATATCGACGATAGCGACTAACATACCGTAACCTTTTCCGAGTTCAATAAAAGCGTTTGAAGCACCCGCATTTTTCGTTCCGAGCTCTTTTAAATTCCGTCCAGATAGTCGGCTTGCAAGTACTGAGCCGTGCAAGGATCCGAATAAATAACCAATCGCTATTGAAAGACAGCTCCACACGATCAACAAAATCGCCCTCCTTTTTTTCCTAGTATACTAAATAAAGAGTGATTGCGAGAAGGAAAAACAATATTCAAAATATTTTATACTTTCTCTTGACTTTCGAAAAGGTTTAATTATATACTATGTCACAAGATGGAAAACGACATAATAACACTCTTATCCAGAGAGGCGGAGGGACTAGGCCCTATGATGCCCGGCAACCGGTGAAATTTCACAAAGGTGCTACTTCCTACAGGTTTGACTACCTGGAAGATAAGGGGAGGCTAACAGAACTTACAACCCTCTTCTTATTTTGAGAAGGGGGTTTTCAATTTAGATTGAATCTCCCCAAAGCTCGTTCCATCAATGACTAGGAGGGAATTTCAATGACAAAAAACTATGGCAAAGAAACAATTTTACTTCACGCAGGACAAGAACCAGACCCAAATACAGGATCACGTGCTGTTCCGATTCACCGCACGACATCTTACGTATTTAAAAACTCACAACATGCACAAGACTTATTTGCTTTAAAAGAGGCGGGTAACATATATACACGTATTATGAACCCAACAGTGGGCGTCTTTGAAGACCGCGTTGCACAAGCAGAAGGTGGAACGGCAGCAGTTGCTCTTTCTTCAGGAATGGCAGCGATCGCGTTTTCAATTTTAAATATTGCGAGTGCAGGAGACGAAATTATCGCAGCGAGCAACTTGTACGGAGGGACATATAACTTGTTCGTAACGACACTTCCACGCTACGGCATTACAGTGAAATTAGTGGACGTTACGGACCCGAAAGCGTACGAAGCGGCAATTACAGATAAGACGCGTGCGATTTTCGCTGAAACGATCGGTAACCCTGGACTTCACGTTCTCGATATCGAAGCGATCGCAAAAATTGCACATGACAATGGTTTACCATTGCTCGTAGACAATACATTCCCTTCACCATACGGCTTAAATCCAATTGAGTACGGAGCGGACGTCGTCATCCATTCCGCGACAAAATGGATCGGCGGACACGGTACGACAATCGGTGGGGTCGTTGTTGATGCAGGGAAGTTTGACTGGACGCAAGGACGTTTCCCATACTTTACAGAACCAGATGCTTCTTACCACGGTATCCGTTATGGAGTAGACGTACCCCAAGCGGCATTCGCAACGAAATTGCGCGTTCAATTGTTACGTGACTTCGGTCCAGCGCTCGATCCAGACAGTGCGTTCAACTTCTTACAAGGACTTGAAACGTTACACTTACGCGTTGACCGTCATAACGAAAACGCATTGAAAGTAGCGAAGCACTTACAAAATCATCCGCAAGTCGAGTGGGTCACATATCCAGGTCTTGAAGATCACCCATCTCATGACTTAGCGAAAAAATATTTGAAAAATGGTTACGGTTCAATCGTCGTCTTCGGTATTAAAGGAGGACGCGATGCAGGACGTGACGTCATCGATAACGTAGAAATTTTCTCACACGTAGCAAACGTAGGAGATGCGAAGTCATTGATCATTCACCCAGCATCGACAACTCACCAACAATTATCAGAAGAAGATTTGAAAAAAGCGGGAGTTCCAGAAGAATTAATCCGTTTATCCATCGGTTTAGAATCGGTTGAAGATATTATCGCTGACTTAGATCAAGCGATCGAAAAAGCAACATCGAAATAAAAGAAAAGCGCTGCGACTGTAAAAGTCGTAGCGCTTTTTTAGCTTTGAGCGTATCGTCTAGCTTCCATTTCTTGCAAGCTTTCGCCTTCTTTTCGGAAGAAGCCGAACACATTGACCGTTTGGACAACATTTGTGAAAGCGAATGGATCGATTTCTTTAATAATTTGCTCTAAGTCGTACAGTTCATAACGTGTGACGACGAGGTAAAGCATATCTTTTTCTCGCTTCGTATAAGCACCCATTGCAGGCATCACTGTAATCCCACGCACCATGCGTTCATGAATCGCTTTTTGCAACGCTTCTCCGTTTTCTGTAATGATGAAGACGGTGAGTTTTTCATGACTCGTATGAATTGCATCGATTACTTTCGATGTTAAATACAAACCGACCATCGTATAGAGTGCATTTGCAGGTTCAAACAATAACCCTGCGCAAAAGACGATGACTGCATTCATCGTAAAGAAATACATACCGACTGGACGATCTTTGCTGCGTGCAAGCAACATGACAACGATATCCATACCGCCTGTAGAGGCGCCTAATTTCATCGTAATACCGATACCGACACCGATTAATGTACCTCCAGCCACCGCATTTAAAATAATATCATCTGTTAAAGAAATAACAGGGAGAATTTCTAAGAAAAACGTCGTAAAGCCGACGGAAATAATACTGTAAATGGTAAATCCTTTCCCTACTTTAAACCAACCTAAAATTAATACAGGAATATTGAGGACGAGCAGTAATAAACCAGTACCCCAATTGAGGCCTAAAAATTGCTGCGCGACTGTAGAAATTAATTGTGCGACACCAGCGAACCCACTTGAATAGACATTTGCATTAATTAAGAAGAAGTTCAACCCCATCGCGACTAATAAAGCTCCAACAATCACGGTTCCAATCCGTTTTGATTCCATAAAAAACATAAGACCCCTCCTATTATAGATAGTGTTAATCGATTATCGCATAAAAAAAGTAAAAGAACAGTTCGATTGAAAAAATAAAATAAATGGGAACTTTTAGAAAAGTCAATAAATGTCTTTCTCATATAGACATAAGGTATAAAGTCATAATTTTAAGTCGCAGTTGAATAAATGGATAATTTAAAGAGGTAAATCAAAAGAAGAATAAAAGAAACAGAAAAGAGAGAATAAACATTATTTTTTTGCAAAAAGCTTAGAAAGCGCTTGCAAAATAACGTTAAATAGTTGATGATAATAGTGTATAATGTCTAATTTCAAAAAATTGGATAGCGATAGGGAGGAGAATTATTTATGAACAAAAAATCACTATTATTCGCATTTCTGTTGGCTATGCTAACGGTCGTTCTCGTAGCGTGTGGGGGAGATGACAAGCCAGCAAAAGAAAATGAAAAAGGCGAAGAAAATAATGAAGCAGGATCTGCCGACAAACCGAAGTTTATGAGTTTATTAACAGGTGGCACGAGCGGAACTTACTACCCACTCGGTGGCGGTATTGCAAAAGTTATTTCAGATGAAACAGGTATTCAAACAGATGCAGTATCTTCAAACGCGTCTGCAGATAATATTATGTCAGTGGAAGCAGGAGATGCGGAAATCGCATTCGCCCAAACAGACGTAGCAACATATGCAGAAGAAGGCATTAATGCATTCGACGGCAAGCCAGTTAAAAATGTTGTCGGCCTTGGAGCCCTCTACCCAGAGACCATCCAAATTGTAACAGTGGGCAAATCAGGGATTACGTCAATCGAAGACTTAAAAGGTAAGAAAGTATCGGTTGGAGCACCAGGTTCAGGAACATTTATTAACGCACAACAAATTTTAGAATTACATGGTATCGATATTGAAAAAGATATCGACGCACAATATTTAGACTTCGGTGAATCAGCAGGCGGTATTCAAGACGGTAACATCGATGCGGCTTTCATCACAGCAGGAACGCCAACAGGGGCTGTTGAAGAATTAAAAGCATCTGCTGAAGTTGTCATTCTTCCGATGGATGAAGCAAAAATTGACGAGCTCGTAGCGAAGTATCCATACTACGCAAAAGACGTCATTGAAGAAGGAACGTACGGCTTGAAAGAAGACGTAACGACAGTTGCAGTAATGGCAATGCTCGTTGTATCACGTGATTTACCAGAAGATGTCGTATACGATATGACGAAAGCGTTATATGAAAACACAGATAAAATCGCGCACGATAAAGCGAAGTTTATCGATGGAAAAACGGCTTTAGACGGTGTTGGTATTGACGTTCACCCAGGAGCACAAAAGTATTTTGATGAAGTAAACAAGTAATGAAAGAAGGGCCGGTGTCGGTAAGCTGACGGATCCGGCTCTTTTTTTCTTCAATTAGGTTGTGAAATTATGAAAAAAATCATCGGTCTCTTACTCGTCGTATTAATCTCATTCGCGATCAGTTTATTTATTCCGTGGAAACAAGTTCTACTATTCGAACAAGGCCGTACGGAGGAACCAATCGCTTATTTACCGATAGAAAATGGCGATGCATTCGATATTATATTCGTTCATTCCATACATTTAACGGATGTGACAGAATCGTATGTTATAAAAAATCAACAAATTGAACAAACGATGATTCAGTTTTCGCAATATGGTATCGGTATGCCTGCGGAAGTCCATGAAGGGGAGCGTTACGAATATAAAGATGGGATGCATCATCTTTACGTAAACGATGTGTATTTTGATTCGATGAATATTCGCAATGGAAAAACAGTTTCCAATCATCGTCTCGTCGTGAAGCGACAAGGGGAAGAACAATTTGAATTAAAGTTTAACGATTATTTTGTTCCAGGAGATTGGTATAAAGTATCAATCCAAACATTATCATTATGGCAATTATGGAGAGGAGTGGAGATGCAATGACGAAAGATCAATCGAAACAAAATAATTCATTAGAAGAAACGGATGAATTGACTGAAGAAGAACGCCAAAAATTATTAGAGCAGTATGATACAGAATCGAATACGCGTAATTTATCAGGTGTTGTCGCATGGATTGTGTTCGGAACATTAATCGCATTTTCAATGTTCCAATTGTACACGGGAGCGTTCGGACAATATACGGCATTCATCCAAAGAACAGTTCATTTAGGATTCGCACTCGTTCTTATTTTCTTACTTTATCCTGCGCGTAAAAATGGACCGAAGAATCGTATCTCTGCGTTGGACTGGGTGTTAGCGGCACTTGCATTAATCGTCTGTAGTTATTGGCCGTTATACTACGAAACGCTCGTACAAAAAATCGGAGGCATTTCGGACGTTCAATTCATTATCGGAGGAATTGCGATTTTACTCGTTTTAGAAGCGTCTCGTCGTGCAGTTGGTTTGCCAATTACGATTATCGCTTTAGTATTTATCGCTTATGCGGTGTACGGTTCTTATTTACCGGGCTCACTCGCACACCGTGGTTTAACATTCCGTCAATTAGTCGACGTGATGTTCTTTACGACAGATGGAATTTTAGGGGTACCGCTTAAAGTATCTTCTACTTATATTTTCTTATTTTTACTGTTCGGAGCATTCCTCGTTCAAACAGGAGTCGGAAATTACTTTAACGATTTAGCGATCACAATCGCAGGACGCCGTATCGGTGGGCCAGCGAAAGTTGCGATTTTCTCAAGTGCGTTGCAAGGAACGATTTCGGGAAGTTCTGTCGCGAATACCGTGACAACAGGTTCTTATACGATTCCGATGATGAAACGTCTCGGCTACCATAAAAATTTCGCAGGGGCAGTAGAAGCTGCCGCGTCAACAGGTGGACAAATTATGCCACCCATTATGGGAGCGGCAGCGTTTTTAATGATTGAATTTGCGGGAGAAAGTTATTGGAATATCGCAAAAGCAGCACTCATTCCAGCGATTTTATATTTTGCGGGAATTTGGATTATGACGCATTTTGAAGCGAAGCGTCTCGGCTTGCTCGGTTTGCCGGAAGATCAAATTCCGAAGGCCAAAACAGTATTAAAGAAAATTCACTTACTGTTACCGATCTTCGTCATTATTATTTTATTGTATAATGGTGGCATGAGTATTGAACGTGTTGCATTGTACGGTATTTTATCGACAATTATCGTCAGTATGTTCTTGAAAGAAACACGCATCGGATTCCGTGGAATTATTGATGCGCTCGTCTCCGGTGCGAAAACGGCACTCGGTGTCGCAGCTGCAACAGCGACAGCGGGAATTATCGTCGGTGTCGTAACGAAAACAGGACTCGGTTTAAAAATGGGCAATAGTCTCGTCGGATTAGCAGAAGCGATGTCGACAAATATCCAAATGCAATTAATGTTAACGCTCGTCTTTACGATGATCACATCCCTCATTTTAGGAATGGGATCGCCGACGACAGCGAACTATATCATTACATCTACAATTGCATTACCTGCGCTCTTTGCATTAAACGCGGCTTTACCGATTGAAATTCCAGTATTGGCGATGCACATGTTCGTCTTCTACTTCGGAATTGTAGCGGACATTACGCCACCTGTGGCACTTGCCGCCTTTGCTGCGACCGGGATATCGAAAGGTGACCCGATAAAGACCGGATTTAACGCAGCGAAGCTAGCAATCGCCGCTTTCATCATTCCGTACATGTTCGTTTTACAACCGCAGTTGCTCATGATTGATACGACAATTTTAGAAGTATCATTCATTTTAGCGACAGCAATCATCGGGATGATTGGAATCGGTGCAGGAATGATCGGTTTCTGGTATGTAAAATTAAAAGGTTATGAACGATTCCTTGCCGCGATTAGCGGATTAATGTTAATTTATCCAGGACTTGCATCAGATGGAATCGGACTTGCGATTTTTATCGCACTTCTCCTCGTTCAAATGAAACGCGGGAAAGAAGATGGACCGAAAGCAGAAATCGTTTCTGCATAATGCAAAACCACCCTTTTCAGTATAAATAAAACTGAAAAGGGTGGTTTTTTAATCTTCATCTTTAATATCGCGGTCAGGTGGGAGCGGTTCGCTCCAATAGTCCGCAATTTTTTGTTTCATTTGTTCGAGCTGTTCGAAATACAGGTTGAATTGTTCGCGGTTGACGAGTAATTGCGTGCCATCATCGACCGCTCGAATTTTCCCCTCAAAAATGTATTTTTCCACTTGCTTCGGTGGCATGCCGAGTTCTTCTGCAATGACTTCAACGGTGACATACACTTTCTTCACTTCCCTTCATCTAATAAAGTATCAAGCTTCAAGCGTGAATTCATCGATTGCCAGAGCGGAATCGCTAATGTCATGACGAAAAACTCCGTGAAAAACAATCCGGCCCATGTGATAAAAAAGACTTCGATGGAGAATGAACCTCCTGCCATAATGACGAGTGCAATGATCCACATGAGCGCTGAGAAAATGAAAGAGTTAAATAACATGAGCTTCCATCGTGTTTTAATGAAGCGTGCTACAAGTGTTGTCAGTCCAAGTGCGAGCGCTGTATGAAGCACCCCAAACACGACATCGATCAAACCGAAAGCAGAAAATAAATTGGCGATAAAAACTCCGACGATAATTCCAAAGAAATAACGCTTATCAAAAACAATTAAATGATTGAGCATTTCCCCAATCCGAAATTGTAAAGCACCGAAAGAAAGCGGTAAAATGACGATGCTCACTGTTGCATAAATACCAGCGATAATCGCATTGATCACAAGTGTTCTAAGTTTCATAATAATTCCTTTCTCTACTTAAAAGTAATTATGATTTTAGCATATCGAATCGTTTTCGTACATCATTCAAAAGAGTAGACGATAATAAGAAAGAACTTAATAATTTCTTCAGAATTGCAAGAGGTGTTTATTAAGACATCCCTCTTATAATAAAGATAAGGAAAAGGTGATTAATATGAAAGAACTAACAATACTCGTCGCAGATGACGATCAAGATATTCGAGATGGTATTGAAATTTATTTACATAATGAAGGGTATCACGTACTAAAAGCAGCAGATGGTGTCGAGGCACTCCAGTTATTAGAAAATCATGAAGTACATTTATTAATTTTAGATATTATGATGCCAAATATGGACGGAATTACAGCGACATTTAAAATTCGCGAACAACAAAATATCCCGATTATCATGCTGAGCGCAAAGTCAGAAGATACCGATAAAATTCACGGTTTGTCCGTCGGAGCGGATGATTATGTGACGAAGCCATTTCATCCACTTGAATTAATGGCGCGTGTGAAATCACAATTGCGCCGTTACGTCACGCTTGGAACGTACGAAAGAGAAGAAGGTGTGCTTCAAATCGATGGCTTGCTTTTGAATGATGAAACGAAGGAAGTGAGTGTCGATGGTAAGCCTGTCAAATTGACGCCGATCGAATTTAAAATTACGAGCTTGCTTATGCGTCATCCTGGACGTGTTTTTTCGATCAATGAAATTTACGAACGCGTTTGGGAAGAAGAAGCGTACAATGCGGACAATGTCGTCGCGGTCCACATTCGGAAAATAAGAGAAAAAATTGAAGCGGACCCTAAAAATCCGCGGTACGTAAAGGTTGTGTGGGGAATTGGGTACAAAATTGATAAGTAAAGGTGAACAGTGGTTCGGTTTAGCCATCGCATTTGTCAGTCTCATTTATACTTTTCCTTTCATTATAAATCTTTGTAGCACATGGTTTACGAAAACATTTGAAGTCGCGACATATATTGGGGCGATTATGAAAGGGAGTATGAATTTATGAAAAAACAAATGTGGAAATATAGCGCGCTCGTCACGATTATTCTTGTCGCTTTTTTATTCGTATTGCGCAACGGTTCAACATATTGGCATAGTAATTATCAACAGACGAATGAATTTAAAGAAGCGTATCATGAACAAAAAACCGTCATTGAAAAACAACTATTGCCGAATTATACAGAAGCACAATGGATGACATTGATCGATGTTTCGGAAGGAGATATTGAAGAATATCGTCATCGTTACGGCATGTTAGACGAGCAACTCGATTCGATTCGTGAACGTTATGAAACGAGTATCGCACAAGCAGAAGGACAAAAAGCGGATCAATTACGAGAAGAGATGGAAGCAAAACTCGCAGACATCGAACGTAATTTTCGTGACGAGGAGTATGTCGCAAATAAAATAAAACGTGAACGAGCGAAAGAAATAATAAGAGAGATTAATGAAATTCGAACACATTCTCGTTACGATTTGGATGATGCGATACTTTATCAATTAACAGCGATCGAAACGGGAGAAGAATATACAAATTTAGAGCCAGATGAGACAGCGGCAAACGGAGAAGTATTTACAAAAAATAAACCGTTCATCGTCTCGGTTCAAAATTATGTCAATATGCCTCATCGATTGAATGGAGAAGGAGAAACAGCAGTAGATCCCGAATCGAATAAACTCTCTTTAGAGCAACGATTTGTTGGAAGTATCGACTTGAAAGAACCTTTACCAGAGACGAGTGCATTTTATGCGAGCAGCAATCAATTTCGTTGGAATCAATTCATTTATTTCAGCGTCATCGTATTGGGCATAATTTCCGTCGGTGCGCTCATGCAACAATGGAAACAACATCGTTTACGTTCATTAAAATCATCCAATTGGTTAAAACGTTACGAACAAATTCCGCTCGATTTCCGAATCGGACTCGCTGTGATTGTATCATTTATTGCATTGCGTATCGCGGAGTATCATATCGGATACAGTTTATATTTGTACGGAAGAAGCTTCGGGTATTGGGAGTTGTTTTGGAAACTCATTCACCTCAGCAAAAACATGCTCATTCTTTGGGTGTTGTTATACGTCCTTTTTTCAATGCTCTTAACATTAATTCGTCAAGTGTACCAAGAGGAGTGGACGTTAGAAGAGTGGAAAGAAACGATGACTGCACGCTTTTTCCTTTCTTGTCGCGACGCTTTTTTACACCGCTCGATTGGCGTTCAAATGTTCATTTTACTCATCGGTTTTTTCTTAGCTGGTTTAGGGTGGGTATTCGTCGCATATGAACCATTTTTAATCATTTTTTACATGATGGCTGTTGTATTTTTAGGATTGCCTGCGCTATACATTTTCGTTCGACGCTTCGGCTATTTAAATCGCGTCTTTAAGTCGACAGAAAAAATTGCGCAAGGTGAATTGACAGAAATTCCGATTGAAGGAAAGTCGCCCATCGCGAAACATGCCGAGCACTTAAACAATTTGCAAGAAGGTGTGAAAATTTCGGTTACCGAACAAGCGAAAAGTGAACGTTTAAAAACAGAGCTCATTACGAATGTGAGCCACGATTTACGAACGCCGTTAACATCGATCATCACGTATACGGATTTGTTGAAACAACCGAATTTATCGGAAGAAGACCGTCAAAAATATGTGGATGTCATCGATAAAAAGTCAGAACGTTTAAAAGTGCTTATTGAAGACTTGTTTGAAGTGTCGAAAATGGCGAGTGGCAATATGGAATTGCATAAAACGACATTGGACGTCACGCAACTCGTTCAACAAGTACTCGCAGAACGCAATGAAGAATTCCAACAGTCGAATTTTGAAATTGTGACGAGACTCCCGGAACAGCCGATTATTACGAAAGTAGATGGCGAACGATTTTGGCGAGTGATCGATAATTTAGTATCGAATGCGTTGAAGTACTCCCTTCCTGGAACGCGTATTTACATCGATTTAGAAAAAGAAGAACACGTTGCACGTTTTGTCGTACGCAACATTTCGAAATATGAGCTCGATGCGAATGTGGAAGAGTTGTTTGAACGCTTCAAACGAGGAGACGAAGCGCGAAATACAGAAGGTTCTGGACTCGGTCTCGCCATTGCGCAATCGATCGTCGATATGCATGGTGGAGAGATGGAGATTACGTTAGACGGTGATTTATTTAAAGTGAGCGTCACATTACCTTTGATTTAACATAAAAGCCAATTTGTTCGAGATAGAACGAATTGGCTTTTTTGGTGACCAAACATACTTCGCTGATTGGAGTCGAAGGTGGCTACTCCTAAGGGAATGGCACGAGCAGTACACCCCGGGAGCAGTAAAGTAGAACAATCTATCGCATAATCCGTCTTAAGGCGGAGCTAAATTCAACTGTAAGACCGTATTGAAAATGAGCGTTCTTTTTTATAATAAAGATAACAAGAATAACGAGGAGGAAAACATATGATGACATTGATATTATTTGGGGTTGCATTCGTTTTAGGACTTGTTGTGTTAACGAATGTTCTTCCGTTACTGGCGCTCGCCTTTACAGCATTCGTCGCATTAATGAGTTTAAAAGCATTTATGAAAACAGACTCAACGATTGCAAAATTGTGGTGGGGCTCGATTGTCTTCGTAGCGGTCGTCATTACGGTATCGAACATTCCGGCGTTCATCGGCTTGCTTGCGGTCATCGGTCTTTACATGTTGTATCGCAATGGGAAACGAGAAGAACCTGCACAACAAGTAGTAGAAGCAGATCCATTTGAAAACTTTGAAAAAGAATGGGATAAATTGATGAAAAACTAGGAGGAATTCAATATGAAAGCATTATGGAATCGACTGAAATATACGGTGCAATCGGATTTACATGAATGGTTAGATCAAAAAGAAGAAGAAAACCCAGTGAAAACATTAAATATGTATTTAGAACAGGCGGAGGAAAAAACGGAAGTCGTCGCAGGTTTGTTGCGCCGACAATCACGCCTCGTGAAACAGCTTGAAGACGAACTCGAACAAGCCGAATTGATGTTAGGTAAGCGTACGTTACAATTAGAAAAAGCGCTCGAATTGCAAGAGGAAGAATTAATTTTATTTGCAGAAGCAGAAAAAACTCAATTTGAAAATCGTACAGCGCAATTGGTTCAAGTTGTAGAAGAAGCGAAAAAAGAACATGCTCATCTTGAACGACAATATGCGACGATGCAGCATAAAATTGAAGATATGCGTCTGCGTCAAATGCAGTTGATGAGCCGCGAAAATAGTATTCGTGCAGAACGCAATATGGAGGAATTACTCCATCCAAAAGTCGAAACAGTCGATCAACTGACAGAAGTGTTAACAGATGGACATCAACAGCGAAAACAAGTGACCGATTTAGAAGAACGTTTAGAAGCATTGTTAAAATAAAAAAACGAAAGTGAGAGCAGCGATGGTCTCACTTTTCGTGTTAAACTAATAGGAATGACAAGGAGGGCAAAATATGACGACGCGACAAATGACATTACTCGGGGTCGGAGCGATAACGCTCATTTTAATCGATTTATTTTATTTTTCTCAAAGCTCGTTCGTTTTCTTCTTCCTGGGAAGCTTTCTCGTCTATGTCGGTTTGACGAAATATCGCAAGCTCTCGTTGTATAGCGGTCTCGTCATGTTATTGCTCACTTCTTTTTCGATGTGGAGTTTGCGTTTCATTATCATTGTATTTGTTTTATGGGTCGTCACTCATTTAATGAGAGGGGAGACGACGGAGCACTTATTCCGTCCATTGCGCGAAAAGGTTTCGGAAACACCGAATGGGATATGGAAAAATAAATGGTTTTCTTTTCAAGCGAGTCCCTTTACTTCTTACGAATGGGAAGACGTTCATGCTACGAGCTTTTATGGCGATATGACAATCGATGTTACTCAGACCGTTTTGCCAAAATCGACGAGTTTTATTT
This sequence comes from Savagea serpentis, assembly GCF_015351395.1. Classification (GTDB taxonomy): domain Bacteria; phylum Bacillota; class Bacilli; order Bacillales_A; family Planococcaceae; genus Savagea; species Savagea serpentis. Next base: position 135,068 of record NZ_JADKPV010000004.1, on the reverse strand, counting down.
CAGTACGTCAATCATTTGGAAAGGTGAAAGTCATTGTCCCCTATGAAATTCCCGTCCGTATTCATTTTTCATCATTATTAGGGGAAGCGAAATTATTTGATTACGAAAAACAACGTCTCGTGAATGAAACATTGCAGATGAAAGATTTATACGATGGCAAAAGAACCGATAGTGCACAGTTGATTATTTCAGTATATGTCGCCTTTGGAGATTTAGAGGTGATTCGTAAATGAAATGGTTCGGTAGGACATTCACTTTAACGATTTTCTTCACGATTTGTACGACAATGGTGTATACGTTAGCATATCGAGACTCTTTAACGAGTTGGAAACAGTTTGGGGTATATTTTTTGGAGGAATTGATAGAGGAGGAATTATTTGAACTCCCTATTCTTGCTTTGTTTGCCCTATTTTCTTTATTGATTAGCGCAGTGATTGTAACAGCATTCACTTCCGATAAATTAGAACGAGAAATGATCGAAACTTTGCGCCAAATGAAAGAAGGGACGCGCTCTCACATTTCACATCGTGCTTTACAACATGAAATTGACGGGTTGTTCGTCTTGCTAGAAGACCAACGAAAAAGTTTGCAAAAAGCGACGAATGAACGGGCAGAAGCGGATGAAAAAATGATTGAAGAACAGCTCATTCAAGAGCGCCAACGTTTAGCGAGAGAATTGCATGATTCCGTGAGTCAACAACTGTTTGCAGCATCGATGTTACTGTCTGCTATGGTTGAAACGAGTGAAGAGGATGATATGTTACGCCAAGTTGAAAATATCGTCCAACAAGCACAACTTGAAATGCGTGCTTTACTTCTTCATTTGCGCCCAGCAGCTCTCCATAACCATACGTTTAAAGAAGGGATGGAACAGCTTTTAATGGAATTAAAGCAAAAGGTCATGTTCGATATTACATACGAGTTAGAGGATGTCCCCTTACAAAAAGGAGAAGAAGATCATCTTTTCCGTATTGCACAAGAAACTTTATCGAATACATTGCGTCATTCGAAAGCGACAGAAGTCCATATTTTATTTGTAGAACGCGATCATTTAGCGATTTTACGCATTCAAGATAATGGGGTAGGGTTTGCACAAGACTCTGAACGAAGCGGATCCTACGGTTTACAAAATGTAAAAGAACGCGCGATTGAAATTGGCGCACAATATAAAATTGTTTCTGTGCCTTCACAAGGGACGATTGTTGAAGTGAAATTACCTTTAGAAGAGGGAGGACGAGTTGATGATACGCATACTATTAGTAGACGATCATGAGATGGTTCGAATCGGTGTGAGTACGTATTTGAAATTACAACAAGATATGGAAGTCGTCGGTGAAGCGGAAAATGGGGAAGAAGCAGTTACTAAAGCGCTCGCTTTACGTCCAGACATCATTTTAATGGACATGGTCATGCCGAAAAAAAGTGGAGCTGAAGCGACAGCCGATATTATAAAACAATGGCCAGAAGCGAAAATTATTATCGTGACGAGTTTTTTAGACGATGATAAATTATATCCGGCACTTGAAGCGGGAGCATCGAGTTATATTTTAAAAACATCGAATGCTTCACGCATTGCGGATGCGATTCGTCAAACGTATGTAGGTGACACCGTCCTTGAACCAGAAGTAGCCGCTCGCATGATGAAACAGATGCGAATGGCGGATGCTCTATCTCATGAGCAATTAACGACTCGCGAAATGGATGTATTATTATTGCTAGCAGAAGGACTAACAAACCAACAAATTGCAGACGAACTATATATCGGTTTAAAAACAGTGAAAACTCATGTGAGCAATATTTTATCTAAATTGGGCGTGCGTGATCGTACACAAGCCGTCGTGTATGCATTTAATCATCAATTAGTAAAACCAAAAAGCGAGTGAGACGAAAAAATCGAATCACTCGCTTTTACACTTCACGAACATCAGCATTGGCACGGAATGTGTCTACGTTGTTAGAATCAGATGGATCAGCTAAAGGCAACTCTTCGGCAATATACACTTCCTGTGTGATAGGGTCTACCATTTTAACAGTGAAGTCGTCACGGCTCGGGTAGTTTTTGTGAGTAATAGTCATACATATCTCTCCTTTAGTTTGAAATATTCTACTTTAATCAATAAGTAGTTTCTTTTATTATGTACCCAGACTTTTCAATTGTCAAACATTTCAAATAAAAACTGAAAACGCTTTCTTTAATTTGCAAACTATGGTAAATTAATAATAATTTCAGTTTACTAATAACATAGAATCAGAAAGGAAGCGATTTATTATGATGCAAATCCCAATGTTATTATCATCTTTTATTACGCGTGCGGAAACTCACTTCCCACATAAAAAGATAGTTTCGCGAACGTCCCCAGATATTATTCATCGTTTAACATACGCAGATTTCGCTGATCGAACACGTCGTTTAGCGAATGTATTGGACGGGCTTGGAGTAGAAAGAGGCATGAAAGTCGGTTCTTTCGCATGGAATCACCATCGTCATTTAGAACTATATTTTGCTGTTCCGAGTGTAGGTGCCGTATTACATATGATCAATATTCGGCTCTCTCCAGAACATATTATCCATATCGTGAATCACGCGGAAGATGAAGTGTTATTTGTAGACGATAATTTATTCTCAATTATCGAACCCCTCATTCCAGAATTAAAGACGGTTCGCCACATCGTCATTATGAGTGATGATTCAGTCATTCCGAATGCAAACTTTGAATCGATGCACGATTATGAAACCGTGTTAGCGAATGCATCGAGCGAATATGAATTCCCGACAGATATTGATGAGAATAGTGCAGCGGGCATGTGTTATACAAGCGCGACGACAGGTATGCCGAAAGGAGTCGTCTATTCACATCGAGGTTTATACTTACATAGTTTCGCCTCTGGATTAGTCGACAGTTTTGGTATTTCTGAACGAGATGTCGTCATGCCAGTCGTACCGATGTTCCACGTTAATGCGTGGGGATTGCCGTTTACATCGGTATTATTCGGTTCGTCTCAAGTATTGCCAGGACCGAATTTCACACCGGAATTGTTGATTGATTTAATCGAGAGTGAAGGGGTTACTTTTACAGCGGGTGTTCCGACAGTTTGGTTATCGGTGTTAAAAGAGCAAGAAGAAAAGCCACGTGACCTTTCCTCTTTAGATCGCGTATTCGTAGGAGGATCTGCTTCTCCGAGAGGTTTGATTAAAGCATATCAAGATCTTGGAGTGAAATACATTTCGATTTATGGAATGACAGAAACGTCGCCAGTCGTTAGTGTTTCACGCTACACATCAGAAGTAGAAAATTATAGCGAAGAAGAGAAAATTGACCTTCGTGCGACACAAGGAATTCCAATACCAGGTGTTCAAACGAAAATCGTAAACGAACATGGACATGTTCCTTGGGATGGAGAAACGATGGGTGAATTAATGCTTCGTGGTCCTTGGATTACAGACGAGTATTATAAAGATGCACGCTCTGAAGAAGCTTTTGAAGATGGCTGGTTACGTACTGGAGATATCGCAGTTTACACGAAAGAAGGCTATATTAAAATTATGGACCGTGTCGGCGATCTCATTAAGAGCGGAGGAGAATGGATTTCTTCTGTCGACTTAGAGAATGCTTTAATGAGTTTAGAAGGTGTGTATGAAGCAGCAGTTGTCGCAGTACCACATCCGAAATGGCAAGAGCGCCCGATTGCAAGTGTCGTATTGAAAGATGGATATGAGGCGAATGAAGAAACAAAACAACGCTTGTATGATGGATTACGTGAACGTTTCGCATCTTGGTGGATGCCAGATGAAATTTTGTTTATGGATGAGTTACCAAAAACATCAGTCGGAAAGTTTTTAAAAGCAGAACTACGTAAAATTGTGTTCGATCAAGTTGGAATGAAACAATAAAATACTCTTTCTATCTGTATAAAAAAACGACGCTCATTTATAAATTTTAAATGAGCGTCGTTTTAGTTTATTTCTGTTCGTTATGAATATAGTCGATTAATTCATCGAGTAGATGAAGTACTTCATTAGAAGCGGTCTCGATGCGTTCCAAAGCTTTTTCAGCTTGAGAAATATTTCCATCACGGAATTCGGTCGCAGCTTTACGAGCGCATTCATGGACATCTGCATGATGCTCATCTAAGTCACGATATGCTTGTAAGTGTCCGAGACGTTCTTTTGTATAAGCGGCAAAATACCATTTTCCGAGGCGACAATCTTTATGTCCCGCGATTTCATTTGGGTCGACGTCTTCCAAACCGAGGAACATATTGTAAATTTTCCATTTCCATAAAATATGATCTGCTTTAGAAAGTTGTAGCAATGCTTCGGATGATAAATGTACATTGTTTTCATCGATCACTTTTGTACGGAAGTCATTAATTGCTAAACTTAAATCATAAATCGCTTCAGAGGTGCTTTCTCCGTAGTTTCGGATATCTTCTTGTAAGTGCGTCATTTCAACCATTCGATTAGAGACTTCGTCTATAGAGGCAGCTTGCTGTTCTGAAATAGCTGCTGTATTTGTGACATCTACATTAATTTCCTCAATTGCTTCAACGATTGCTGTTAACAATGGTAAAGATTCTTTCGCTTCTTCTGTTGCTTTGGAAATAATCGTCGTTGTTTCTTGAATAGATTCTGACACATTATTGGAGTATGATTTCAAATGTTTTACGTTGTCAGACACTTCACTTAAAGCAGAAACTGTATTTTCCGCTAAGTTACGCACTTCTTGTGCGACAACAGCGAATCCTCGGCCGTGTTCGCCTGCACGAGCTGCTTCAATAGAAGCATTTAATGCGAGTAAGTTCGTTTGAGCCGCGATTTCATTGATGAGCGTGACGACATTTTCAATATCGTTGACGCGCTTTTGAAGTTCACCAAATGTGTTAACGATCGCTCCAAATGTTTCTTCTGTTTTGAAAATTTCATCCAATGTATTTTCAATCGTTTTTTTACTATTCGTTGCATATTCGACAGAATCCGCAGTTTTTTCGGAGATTCGTGTGGAAGATTGTGCGACTTCGACGATAGAAGCGGTAATTTGCTCTGTTGCAGCAGTTGATGATTGAATTTCATCGGATTGTTTGTCTAAATTAAAAATTAAGTCTTTCATGAACATAATTTTAGCATTTTTGTCAACAAGCACTGAAATATCCGCAACGACATTATTGACGACACGTTCTTGGAACGTATTCACTAAAATTTGTTGGTCAATATTGACTGCTGATTGGAATGACTGTAACATCGCCATCGCACGTTTTGGGCGCATGCCGAGGTGATGTAAAATATGAGTGGAGACGTAGAAAGAAAATTGGTTGAAGACGACAATCGTCTCTCCAGCTTCAAATTTATATCGGTGCAAGCTTGTAAAGAAGGATAAAACTTGCCTAAAATAAACGTCATCACGTTCGGCATTAAAGAAGTTATGTACGTACTCTTCGATTGCTGTGGTAGGGATAGAACGAGCAGCTTGTGGATTAATCTCACTAAAAAAACGCTCGAACAATTGCACGAGATTTGGGCGCTCGCCCGCAATACGTTCATACAGGTCTTTAAGCTCATTTAAATTTTGCGTATTAAAAGAATTATAATGTAAAATCTTTTGGAATCGACTCTGTAGATCTTGGTCTGTACCGCGCTCAAACAGCTGCTCGATATGTAATTTTGGTCTAAGTGAACTCATGTCATCCAGCTCCTCTTATCATGATATATAATAACAATAGTATACCCTTATATGGAAAATTAGCAACTAAAATCACACAGGTAGTAGGTATATATTAATAGGAAGAAATTAAGATTATCGTTCTTTTGAAGAAATATTAAAGTTGAAACATTTTTTTCTGAAATACGTTCTATTCAATTGATGGAGATGAGCATTGCACTTCAAAAAAAGTTTTAGTACAGTGAGAATAGTAGAAAAAATATTAGGAAAAGAGCGTAGATTATGTCTATCGAATGGATTCAAATTTTAAAAGCAATTATTTTAGGTCTTGTAGAGGGATTGACAGAATTCGCGCCAGTATCTTCGACGGGGCATTTAATTATCGTGGATGAAATGTGGCTGAAGTCAGAAGAATTTCTCGGAGAATATTCGGCGAATACATTTAAAATTGTGATTCAGCTAGGGTCGATTCTTGCAGTTGTCGTCGTCTTCTGGAAAAGGCTATTCAGTTTAGTAGGTTTATACAGTGAAGGTAATCAAAAGATGAGTGAACGTTTTAATTTACTTCATGTCATCATCGGGATGCTGCCAGCTGTTGTGATCGGTTTCGCATTAAAGGATTTTATCGATGATCATTTATTTGGAATCGAGACGGTCATTTATGCGCTTGTCGCAGGAGCGATTTTAATGTTAGCGGCGGATAAGTTCGGTTCGAAAAATCCCCCCGTACAAAGCTTAGATCAAATTTCATATCGCCAAGCGTTCGCTGTCGGTCTCGTGCAATGTTTATCGTTATGGCCAGGGTTTTCACGTTCAGGTGCGACGATTTCAGGAGGGGTTCTTCTCGGTATGAATCACCGTACAGCTGCGGACTTTACATTCATTATGGCGGTGCCGATTATGGCCGGAGCGAGTCTCGTATCCGTGTTGAAAAACTGGGAACATATGTCGATGGACCACTTAGGTTTTTATGTGGCAGGTTTCATTAGTGCCTTTGTATTCTCGTTACTTGCGATTCGTTTCTTCTTGCAATTAATTTCAAAAGTAAAATTAAAGCCTTTCGCGATTTACCGCATGATTTTAGCGGCTGTGCTCGCGTGGATTGTCTGGTTTTAATTAGTAGATGTCGAGCGATATCGCTCGACATTTTTTTAAGCAAAAAAAGATCCTTGCGGCCGCCACCGCAAGGATATCAAAATGTAGGATATTTATAACGTGAATCATAAGGGGAGGTAATGAACGTTGTTAGCGTTGTTGCGCTTTGAGTAAACGTTCATTGACGACGTCCCAATTGACCGTATTCCACCAATTGGTTACGAATTCAGGACGACGATTTTGATACTTTAAATAGTAAGCATGTTCCCAAACATCGATGACGAGAAGAGGAGTCTTCTCATCTTTTAAAGGAGTATCTTGATTCGCAGTGCTCATCACTTCGAGTTCTCCTTCTTTGTTCAAGACAAGCCAACCATATCCGCTTCCAAATCGGCTAATTGCCGCAGTTGAAAGCAAGTCTTGGAACTGGTCAAACGTATTGAAGCGACGTTCGATTGCAGTTTTAATATCGGCTGTCGGTTCGCCCCCACCATTTGGGCTCATCGACTCCCAGAACAACGTATGGCAATAATGGCCACCACCATTATTTTGAACTGCCGTACGAATATCTTCTGGAACAGCTTGCAAGTCCGATAAGATTTGTTCAATCGACTGACTTTTTAGCTGTTCGTGATTTTCAATCGCAGCGTTTAAATTGTTGACATACGTTGCGTGGTGCTTACCGTGGTGAATCTCTAAAGTCCGTGCATCAATGTACGGGTCTAGCGCATCTACTGCATACGGTAAGTCCGGCAATGTGAATGTTGACAATGAAGGTCACCTCCAATTCATTTTTAGAAACTTTCTTGAGTACAACAAAGTTTCCTTAGTACAACAATAAGTGATTTTATTTAAAAATGCAACTATTTTGAGGCGAAAAGATAAAAAAGATGAGCAAATTCATTGATTTAATACCTACAGGGGTATAAAATAAAGATAGAAAATGATTTAAAGGAGTGGATAATGATGAAAGCAACAGTATATACAACATCAACATGCCCATATTGCACGATGTTAACAAACTATTTAGATGAACAAGGAATCGCATATGATGAAGTGAACGTACAAATGGACCCAGCAGCAGGTCAGCGTCTCGTGGCAACGACAGGGCAAATGGGTGTGCCACAAACTGAAATTAACGGTCGTTGGGTGATTGGATTCGACCCAGAAGGCATTCAAGCAGCAATTCGTGGCTAAGATGAAAAGAAAACTATTTTGTACGTCTTGTAAAGTAAAGAAGACAGATTCGGTGGAAGATGTCGAAAGTAAAATGTATCCGAAGTTTTGTATCGGTCATATTGCGCTTGTTGCAACGGGCATTTTTCTTGTTGGGTTTGAATTGTTCGTCAAATAATAGCTGTTTGGAGAGTATTCTCTGAACAGCTTTTTTCTATTCAATCGAGTAAACTAAAAGGAAAAGGAGAGACGAATCATGGAGATGTCTGTATTTATTGTAGAAGATGATGAAGCCATTTATACGAATTTAAAAGACCGTTTGGAAAGTTGGGCATTTCACGTAAGTGGACCGTCTGATTTTCATCACGTAATGGACGATTTTTATGAAGCGAATCCACAAGTCGTATTGCTCGACATTCAATTGCCTGCATTTGACGGTTTTCATTGGTGTCGTGAAATTCGCGCTGTTTCGAAAGTGCCCATTATTTTTTTATCGTCACGAGATCACCCGATGGATATGGTAATGGCGATGCAAATGGGAGCGGACGATTACGTTCAAAAGCCATTTAATATGGACGTGCTTGTCGCAAAAATTCAAGCGCTCGTTCGTCGAACGTATTCTTACGGGGATGAACCGGCAGATGTGATGGAATGGAATGGCGCTTACTTACAAATGAAAAAAGGGACTTTGCAAAAGGATGAGACGGAAATTGAATTGACGAAAAATGAATTTTTCATTTTAGCTGCACTCGTTGAAGCGAAGGATACGATTTTATCACGCGATGATTTAATACGAAAATTGTGGGATGATGAACGTTTCGTCAATGACAATACACTTACAGTGAATGTCAATCGACTTCGTCAAAAATTAGTGGATGTCGCATTAGACGCATATATTGTCACGAAAAAAGGGCTCGGCTATATGGCGGAAACGAAGAGAAGTGATAGTTGATGATGACAATTTGGCGATATTTATATGACAAGCGAATGTGGATTGTTTTTCAATTGATTTTATTGTTTTTATTGAACGTGTTATTTTTTGTTGACAATGCGATTATTTTGCATCGCGATGCCCTTATTTACATGAATGTTTTATATGGTACAGGAGTGGTCGGATTTTTCGTCTGGCAATACCGTATGGAGAAGCCTTATTATAAAGCGCTTATTGAAATTGTTCATAATCCAGCAATCGATGTGTTAGCTCAATTACCACATGCGAACACGTATGAGCAACAACTGACACAGCAATTTGTAGCATCGCTCATAAAGGAATATCAACAGACATTGTCGGAAACGAAACAAGCTTACTTAGACCAAACAGAATTCATTCATGCTTGGGTTCATGAAGTGAAGGCGCCGCTCACCGCGATGAAATTGACACTTGATGCGAATCGGCATGATCCTTCGATGCGCAAAATCGCAGCGGACTGGACGCGAATCCATTTGCTCATCGATGAACATTTGCATTTGTCGCGCATCGCCTCACTAGACCGCGATTATTTAGTACAACAAGTAGAAGCGGAGTCGCTCATCATTCAAGAAGTGAAGACATTATCGAGCTGGTGTTTGGAAAAAAATATTGCAATCGAAATCGAAGGAGAGAATCCAGCTCTTCTCACTGACGAAAAATGGGCGCGCTTCGTCCTGCGACAATTGTTGACGAACGCGGTAAAATATAGCCCGGTAGGTGGTATGATTACCATTGAATCAGGAGTGAGAGAGAATATTCCGTACATTTCCATTCAAGACGAAGGGAAAGGAATTCCAGCGAAAGATTTACCGCGTATTTTCGACAAAGGATTTACAGGACAAACAGGCCGAAAACAAAATGCTGCGACCGGAATTGGTTTATATGTCGCGCATACGATTGGCGAAAAAATAAATATGACCATTCAAGTCGATTCGACAGTAGATGTTGGAACGACGGCTATTTTATCATTTTCTAAACCGAATCATTACGACGCGCTCACAACATGACAAAAATGTCACATTGTGAGCTTTTTTGTTAGATGAATCGAACGATTTTCATTTGAAAGGTCGATATACTAAACGTAATGATAAGTTTTTCGGAAAGGAAGATAGAGAAATGACAGAAGCAATCGTATTACAATCAACTAATGTGCGCAAAGTATATGGCACACGTCAAAATATGCAAGAAGTATTAAAAGGAATTGACTTAAAAGTGCGGGAAGGGGAATTTGTAGGGATTATGGGGCCGTCGGGGGCGGGGAAAACGACATTGCTAAATGTGCTCGCAACGATTGACCGAGCGTCAGAAGGATCGATTCGCATCGCAGGAACAGAAATTGCGACGATGCGCGACCGAGAACTCTCGACATTTCGACGCGAACAGCTCGGATTCATTTTTCAAGACTATAATTTATTAGATACATTAACAGCAAAAGAAAACATTTTACTTCCGATTTCATTGAGTAAAGTATCGAAACAAGAGGCGGAATCACGCTTTAAAAATATTGCGGATATTCTCGGAATTACGGATCTTGCTAATCAGTACCCTCATCAATTATCAGGAGGACAAAAACAAAGAACAGCTGCAGCTCGTGCGCTCATTAATAATCCGTCGATGATTTTTGCGGATGAACCGACGGGCGCACTCGATTCGAAATCAGCTTCTTCTTTACTTGAGACGCTAGAACGTGTGAACCGTGAAAATGAAGTAACGATTATGATGGTGACGCATGATCCACTCGCATCGAGCTATTGTAGTCGTGTCGTCTTTTTACGCGACGGGCAAATTTATTCAGAATTGTACCGGGGAGAGGAGACGCGCCAACAATTTTTCCAAGAAATTTTAAAAGTGCAAGCGATGCTTGGAGGTGAGACGGTTGACTCTATTTGATCTCGTCTTGCGCAATATGAAGAAAAATGTGAAACATTACTATTTATATTTCTTCGCGCTCATTTTTAGTGTTGCTCTTTATTTTGTTTTTGCTTCTTTACAATTTGATACGACAGTAGCGGAACGTACAGCTTTGTCTGGCAGTATGACATCAGGTTTTAAAGCAGCGAATATTTTACTCATAATCATTGCTGGAATCTTTATTATTTATGCAAATTCTATTTTCTTAACGCGACGCAGTAAAGAAATCGGTTTGTATCAATTGATTGGTTTGACGAAAAATGCGGTCGCTAAAATGCTCATTATTGAAAATGTCCTATTAAGTTTCGGCGCTTTGATTGTCGGAATACTAACAGGTACGGTCGTATCACGCCTATTTTTATTGTTATTATTGAAAGTAGTGGGAATACAAGAAACGGTTCAACTTCAATTTTCGATGGATGCTTTAAAGAGCACTTTGCTCGTCTTTACCATTATCATTGTCATTACATCGATTCAAATGATTCGAAAAGTGTATAAAAAGACATTGATTCAACTATTTAAAGCGGATCAAGCAACGGAAATTGTGAAAGAGCCGAAAGGAATCATCGCGGCTATTCTCGCGATGAGTGGTATCGGTTTAATTGTATTTGGTTACTGGTTAAGTGGGCACATGTTAAACCAGTTTTTATTATTGAATATGTTGCTCGTTCTATTTGCTACAATATTTGGGTCTTATTTAATTTTCCGTGTGTCGATCGGTTGGTTGCTCGGCCGTATTCGTCGAATGAAAAAAGGCCATATGTCGTTAAAAGATAGTTTATCGATTGCGCCACTTATGCACAGAATGAAAGGGAATGCGCAGTCACTTACCATTATTACAACATTGTCTGCAATGGCGATGACGATGATCGCGATTTCGTATTCTTTGTTTTATTCTAACGAAGAAGTGACACGTCAATTGTTGCCGAACGATTTTCAATTTTCAGAAGAAACGAGTGCTTTTATAGGATCAATCGAGCAATTGAAACAGTTTGAAGAGCGTTTAACAGCGGAACAAATTGACTATGAACGAGCAGCGGTTCACGCTTATCCGATTGAATTGTCTTTAAAAGAAGCGGAAGTGAATGAGATGGTGCGCGAAGATTTGACCGCTCATGTCGTATCGACCGAAGACTTACGCTATCTCGGTTATGACTGGAACGATGATTATACTGCACTTCATTACAGCATGTTATACTGGGCATTTAAAGATACGAAAATGCCAGTTGATGTCGAATTAAGTGATGGCGAAAAATTAATCATTCATGAATTTTCTGGAGATAATATTTTTAACTTAACGTCGTTTGAGGCAAATTTGGTTGTCTCCCCTGAACAATATGAACGATTGAAACGATATCAAAGTGGAGAGGAAAGTCCTGTGCGTTATGCGATTTCCATACCTAATAAGCAACTGGAAGAAGCGCAACGCATCTTTGAAGAAGTAGTCGAAGATGAAGTGCTTCGCCACTCTACTTATTATGAGAAGTATCAAAGTATGCGCCAAAGTAGCGGATTAATGATTTTTATTGCAGGGTTTTTAGGACTCGTCTTTTTGATTTCGACGGGAAGTATTTTATACTTTAAGCAAATGACCGAAGCTGAGCAAGAAAAGCAAAGCTACAAAACATTGCGTCAACTCGGCTTTAGTACCCAAGAATTATTGAGCGGTATTCGTCGTAAACAATTATTTGTCTTCGGCTTACCTTTATTGATCGGGTTACTGCATTCATGGTTTGCAGTGCAATCGGCAAATATTATCTTTATGACCGATGTGACGATTCCGACTCTAATTGCGATGGCGGTTTACTCGCTCATTTATTTATCGTTTGCTGTATTGACAATGGGGTACTATAAACAAGTAGTGAAACAATCGATGTAAGGAAGGATGAAGTGGAATGAGTGCATATGTAACGCCAATTGTATCGGCAATACTCGTATTTGCTGCAATTGCAATACTTGTAACCGTACCGTGGGCTGTTTATCAATATCGAAAATATGGGTATTACAGCTTTTGGAAGTCATTTATGCTCGCCACATTCATTTTTTACAGCTTAAGTGCGTTCTTCCTCGTTATTTTGCCATTACCTGAGTCTCGCATCAATTGCGTAGAGCGTTTGCCACTTGCTCATTATATGCAGACGACACCGTTTCAATTTATAGCGGATATTCAACGTGAGGCGACGATCAATTGGTCGTCTCTCGCTACATATAAACAATTAGCGAAAACGCCTGCTTTTTATCAATTAATTTTTAATGTTTTATTACTATTTCCACTCGGTGTGTACATTCGCTACATGTGGAAGCAAAAACGCAATGTATGGAGAGCGTTCGTTATCGGATTTTTCATCTCACTCTTTTTTGAAGTGACACAATTGACAGGACTGTATGGATTTTATACGTGTCCGTATCGATTGTTCGATGTCGATGATTTATTAGCGAATACGACAGGCGCAGTACTTGGATTCGCCTTAGCACCACTCTTTTTAATGTTTATTCCGTCAAAGTCTTCACTTCAAATTCGCGACGCCGCGATGTCCGAAAAACGTGAAGCGACACGAGGAGCAGAGTTGTTAGCTTTGTTCTTTGATATTATTGCTTCACAAGTAATTGCGGGTATGCTTGCTACTTTCGGTAATCAGCAATGGTTTGAGCAACAATTGTTATTTTTCGTCACATTATTTGTCATGATTGTAGTCATACCTCTTGTCAATCATGGACGCACGCTCGGAGCACTCGTTGTGAAGATACGATACGAAACGATTCAACGCACACTCGGAATCAGCTTACTGAAGCGTTATATTGCAATTGCATTGCCTTACATTTTAGGAATTATCTCGTCGATGACTGATGCCGCTGTTCCGAATGAAACGGGATGGACGCTCATCTTCTTAATCTCTCTCAATTTACTTTCTGTTTTTGTCACAGTAATCATCATCATACATCTCGTATGGCGTCTCTTACGTCGCACGAAGCCGTTTTATTTTGATCACTATAGTGGAACAGTAGCGTTGAGACAAGAAAGGATGAAAAAGAAATGAAAAAAATAGGATTATTCATAACGATTTTCGTTATTTTATTATTGAGTGTGTTATTTTATTTTTTACGTGGTACAAACTTGAATCGATTTGGTGCTGAACACTACTACATTCAAATTACAACGGATGGAGAAAGTGAAGTAACGGTGCTCGATAATGGTGAGAAAATGGAACGTTTCAGTTATCAATTGCCTGCTTACAATGATAAAGGCGATGTGAAAGAGATGACTTTTACAAGTCATAAAAACTTACGTCGCGACGCTTACTTACAATTGTTTTATAAGGAATCAAAAGGGGTAACCTCTTATGAAGAAGTACAAGAAGATGCCATTCCTGAAAAAGCCTTAAAACAATTAAAAAAGTAAAATGAGAAAGAATGACTAAATTGCAAGGTCGTCTTTGGCGAACTTGCAATTTTTTATTCGTTTAAACAAAAAACGAGCGCAAAAAAAAATAGGTGGTATAATAGAGTTTGCGCCCTAAGGAACGAGAACGGTTGTTCTTTTTGAAACTAGGAGAAATGGCTAAAAAGTGATACTCATTTCGACTGAAATTAAAAAATGGTATTTTATGTTGGTTGCAAATTGCGCGCCACTCTTCTACAATGAAAAAAGAATAAAACACAATATATCGTGGTATGTTTCTTGAATGACATACTATATCTTGTGTTTCGATGAAAAGAGCTTACTTTTGATTTCTTACAAAAATGGCTTTTTTTTAATTAGAAAAGCCGCTTTTATAAGAAAATCAAGTTTATATTTCAGGAGGAATGACGATGACGACGATGACAGAAAGACCTGTAATTCAAGCAATTTTAGACGATGCAATCGCACGTTATGGACAAGAAAAGGTGCAAGATTTATTGGATGCGAGTGAGCGTTGGTTAACACGCTACCCAGAACGATCAGATTCTGAGTGGGCGGATGCGATGGTACTGGACGTATTAAGCTTTATTGACGAAACAGCGCCACACTGGACATTTGTCGCTTCACGTATTTATGCGATTAAAATTTATGCGGATCAAAAACGTAAACGCGGAGTGGACGTCTATACAGATTTTGCGCAAAATGTACAGAAACTCGTAGACGCAGGTCTCTATTCTCCAGTATTAGTAGAAAAATACACGGCGGAAGAATTGGAAAAAGCAGGTACGTTCATCGAGAAAGAGCGCGATGAATTATTTACGTATATCGGGTTAAAAACATTTGTCGATCGTTACGTCGCAGTAGACTATTCGAAAGAACCTGTTGAATTGCCTCAGGAACGCTGGTTAGTGATCGCTTTAACATTGATGCAAGATGAAGCGAAAGAACGCCGTATGGAGTACGTACGTGAAGCATATTGGGCAATGAGCAGCTTGTACATGACAGTCGCGACACCAACATTAGCGAACGCAGGAAAAACGCATGGTCAATTATCATCATGCTTCATCGATACAGTAGATGACTCATTACAAGGCATTTATGATTCAAATACGGATGTTGCGAACTTATCGAAGTTCGGTGGCGGTATCGGTGTTTACATGGGGAAAGTACGTGCCCGCGGTTCAGCAATTCGTGGATTTAAAGGCGCATCATCAGGCGTTCTCCCTTGGATTAAACAATTGAACAATACAGCGGTATCTGTCGACCAACTCGGTCAGCGTCAAGGGGCAATCGCTGTTTATTTAGACGTATGGCACCGTGATATTTCAACATTCCTCGACTTAAAGTTAAATAATGGGGACGAGCGTTTACGTGCGCATGACATTTTCACAGGGGTTTGTATTCCAGACGTCTTCATGGAAGCAGTGGAAGCACGCGGAGAATGGCATTTATTCGACCCGCATGAAGTTCGCGAAGTGATGGGCTTCTCTTTAGAGGACTTTTATGATGAGAAGCGTGGAGAAGGTTCATTCCGTGAGAAGTATGCAGCGTGTGTTGCAAATGAAGAGTTGTCACGTGAAACCGTCCAAGCGATCGACATTATGAAACGCGTTATGCGTTCACAACTTGAAACAGGTACGCCATTCATGTTTTACCGTGACGAGGTGAACCGTGCAAACCCGAACAAACATGAAGGAATTATTTATTCTTCTAATCTCTGTACAGAGATTGCACAAAACATGAGCCCAACAACATTCGAGACGATGGAATTAGAGGATGATGTCATCGTCACACGCAAAAAGCCAGGCGATTTTGTCGTATGTAACTTATCTTCAATCAATTTAGGAAAAGCGGTTCCTGCAGATATTTTAGAACGCTTAATTCCGATTCAAGTTCGCATGTTAGACAATGTGATCGACTTAAATAAAATTCCAGTATTGCAGGCACGCCGCACGAATGAGCGCTACCGTGGAATTGGACTCGGTACATTCGGTTGGCACCATTTACTCGCATTGAAAGGTGTGCAATGGGAATCAGATGAAGCGGTGGAATATGCGGATGAACTTTATGAGAAAATCGCATATTTGACGATTGATGCATCATCGAAATTAGCGGAAGAAAAAGGGGCATATCCTTTATTTGAAGGTTCAGATTGGGAAACAGGTGAATATTTCGAACGCCGTCAATATGAATCAGATGAGTGGAACGAACTCCGTACAAAAGTGAAAGAGCGCGGTATGCGTAACGGATATTTAATGGCCGTTGCACCGAACTCATCAACGTCTGTTATCGCAGGATCAACAGCGTCGATTGACCCAATTTTCCAACCGTTCTTCCACGAAGAGAAGAAGAACTACCGTTTACCAGTAATTGCACCAGACTTAGACCACAATACGTACGACGTGTATCGTCGTTCAGCATATATTGTCGATCAACGTTGGAGCGTGAAGCAAAATGCTGCGCGTCAACGCCATATCGACCAAGCGATTTCGTTTAATATTTACGTGCCGAATACGATTCGTGCTTCTGTCTTATTAGGACTTCACTTACAAGCGTGGGATTCAGGAATGAAATCTACGTATTACACTCGTTCGACAGCGTCAAACATCGAGGAGTGTGAATGGTGTCATTCTTAATTACCTACATGTCGTGGAGTGGCAATACGAGAGAAGTAGCAGAGTTAATACGACGTCAATTGAATGAAGCTTCTATTGACGTCACTTTATATCGAATCGGTTCGAACGCCCCAATCCCTGAAGTGACAGCGTACGATGCTTTTATGCTCGGATCCTTCACTTGGGGAAAAGGGGATACACCTACAAAAGTGAAAAAATTTATCGCGCAAGTCGGATTTAAACCCGACCTCGTCTATATTTTCGGAACGGGGGATACACAATTTGGCGGTGATGATTTATTTTGCCATGCGGCGACAAAATTAGCGAAGTTTTATCACTCACCTTTGCCCCCTTTACGAATTGAACAAAGTCCAAGAGGACATCAAGAACAATTTGTACGAGCATGGACGGAGCGCGTCATTCAACATTTTCACAATTGGAAAAGAGACGAAAAAGCCTATGGGCCTACAGTTTAGGCAATAGGCTTTTTTCTATAAAGAAATAAAGGAGAATGAATATGACGACAATTTTAACGAAAGCAAAAGTGTTGGAGCCGATGGAGCCAAACCGCGCAACGAAGTTATTCGGTGGAGAAGCGAGCGGTATTTTGAACTGGAATGACATTAAATATCCTCACTTTTATGAAATTCGAGAAGAAATTCGTGCGCAATTTTGGATTGCTGCAGAAGTGGATATGACACCGGACGTGAAACAGTTCGCGACATTGACAGCTGCCGAGCAAGACGCTTATTTGAAAATTATCGGTTTATTGGCGACGCTCGATGCGCCACAAACAGATCTTGCGGCGAAACTAGCGGATTTCACCACCGATCCTTCTGTAAAATCGATTATGGCAACGGTTGCGGACCAAGAAAGTGAACATAACCATTCATACGCTTATGTATTATCGAGTGTCACCGACTTGAATGGGCAAATCGAAGCGTTCGAAATGGGACGCCGTGACCCTGTTTTATTAAAACGAAATGAGCGTATCGTAGAAATTTATAATGAATTTGCGGAAACACCGACGATTGAAACGGCATTGAAAGCGATGGTGTATACATCTTTATTAGAAGGGATGTATTTCTATAGTGCGTTCGCTTACTTCTACAACTTAGCTCGCCACAATAAAATGGTAGCGACAAGTACGATGATTAGTTTCATTAACCGTGACGAATTACAGCATGCGCGTTTCATTAGTGAATTGTTCCGTGCGACACTCGCTGAAAATCCAGAGTACAATAATGAACAATTTATTGAGTGGGTGTATGAACAATATCGCCATAATGTCGAGATGGAGAAAGAATGGGCGACATATGTCTTGTCGGATGTGGAAGGAATCGAAATGGATGATATGATTGGCTATATTAAATACCGTGCGAACAAAATGTTACGCATGATGGGCTTATCTGAAATTTATGAAGATTACTATGACAATCCGATGAAATGGATTCGTGCATATGTCGATAACTTTGACGGCGTTAAAACAGACTTCTTCGAACAAAAATCCCGTCAATATACGAAAACATCAGACTTAAACGGATTTGATGATTTATAATATATGAAAGTGTAGCGATTCGCTACACTTTTGTAGTTTTTGTGACAGGAATGTGAGAAACTAAAGAAGAGATTACAATATCGTTGGAAGGGGTTTGGACTAGTATGAAATCAATTATTTATGTAACACGTCAATTAGATGAATCGATCGTAGCGCCACTTCGCGCGAACCATGAAGTCATTCAATGCGACATTCACAACATTACAGGTACACCTATTGAGGAAGCGCTTCAATACGGTGAACGTGTCGTAGCACTTTGGACGGCGCTTAGTGATCAAGTGACGAGTGAAGTAATGGACGCTTTACCGAACTTGAAAGTCGTTGCTAACATGGCGGTCGGTTACAATAATATCGATATTGCTGCGGCAAATGAGCGTGGCATTACGGTGACGAATACACCTGGTGTTCTTTCTGATACGACAGCAGACCTCGCATTCGGCTTATTAATGTCAACAGCACGTATGTTGCCACAAGCGGAGAAATCACTACGCGCAGGTGAGTGGAGCACATGGGAGCCATTCGGCTATGCAGGGATGGATATTCACGGAGCGTCGATTGGAATTATCGGAATGGGACGTATCGGAGAAGCGTTAGCACGTCGTGCATACGGATTTGATATGGATATTTCTTATCACAACCGTACACGTAAAGAAGAAGCGGAGAAAAAATATGATTTAACATATCGTTCACTTGAAGACCTATTGAAAACGTGTCAATTTATCGCAATATTTGCGCCACTTACAGAGGAGACGAATGGACTTCTCGGACGCGAAGAACTTGCATTATTACGTCCAGATGCAATCGTCATTAACGCAGCTCGTGGAGAAATTATTGACGAAGATGCATTGTATGACGTATTAAAAGAAGGTAAAATTTTTGGAGCAGGTCTCGACGTCTATTCACAAGAACCAATTGATCCAAACCATAAATTATTAACATTGCCGAACGTTGTTGCATTGCCACATATCGGAAGTGCATCAATCGCAACACGTACGAAAATGGCAGAGATGAACGTAGAAGCGATTCTTGCTGTGTTAAATGGAGAAACTCCAGAAAACATCGTACAATAATTTAAAGCATAGACTTATTTGAACGAGAGTACTGAAAAAAATAAGGCATTTTCTATTCGTTTTTGAATGGAAAATGCCTTTTTCTTTACGTATATTTTACTCTTTTACGTTTAGTTGGAGCCATGAACGCGGAAAGTGTCCACCAGAATTAATTCCGACATCGAAAAAATTTTTAAGAAGTTGGAACACGTTTGACAAAAAATGTGAGGAGTAGGGCGAGTGCGGCGATGACGGTCGATAAGAAGAATGTATGATTAATTCCGCTTAATGTCGCTTCTTGCGCAATTTGGAACATCATTTGAGAAGCTTCTGTCGGATCGCTCGGAATCATCGCTGTACTTTGCAATTCTGTCATTTTTGTTTGCGTATGTTTCGTCGTAATTGTCAATAAAATCGCTGAACCAATCGCACCGGATACTTGTTGTAACGTATTATTTATAGCGGTACCGTGCGGGTTAGATTCCATCGGTAATTGATTCAATCCATTCGTCATAATGGGCATCATCACCATAGACATCCCGAACATGCGAGCCGTGTAGACAGCCATAATATAATAATAACCATCATCAAAGCCGAGTCGGCTCAATAAAAATGTTGTTAAAACCGTGATGGTTAAACCTGTTAGAGCTAAAGCTTTCGGGCCGTATTTATCAAACAATTTTCCGGTAATCGGCGACATGATCCCCATTATAATAGCGCCAGGTAGCATGAGAATTCCAGATTCAAATGGTGAAATGCCACGAATGTTTTGGACGTAAAGTGGTGTTAAAATCATCGCGGAGAACATGGAAACGGAAATGACAACTGAAATGACAGATGACAAAGCGAACATCGGATAGCGATAAATGCGCAAGTCAAGTAAAGGTTCTGTCATACGTAATTGGCGAATGATAAATATTGTGAGTGCAATCGAACCAATTGCAATCGTTCCGTACACAGACCAATGTGTCCATCCATTTTCGCCAGCTGCACTGAATCCGTATAAAATACCACCGAATCCGATAGACGATAACATTAATGAGAAGATGTCTAATTGAACATGTTTTGTTTCCATAACATTTTTTAACTTGAAAATTGCAACGAGTAAAATAAAGATTGCGAAAGGTAATACAATACCAAAAAGTGTACGCCATGAGTAATGTTCAATTACCCATCCTGATAATGTCGGTCCAATGGCTGGTGCTGTAATCATCACTAGCCCGAACACACCCATCGCACTTCCGCGTTTTTCAATGGGGAAGGTGACGAGCATAATATTCATTAAAAGTGGCATCATAAGAGCAGAGCCTGCCGCCTGTAACATTCTTCCTGCGACAAGTAACAAAAATGTCGGTGCAACCATTGCGAGCGCCGTACCAGCGGTGAAAAATGCCATAGCGCTAATGAATAGTGCACGGTTTGTAAAACGTTGTACAAAAAAAGCGCTCGCAGGAATTAAAATTCCATTTACGAGCATAAATCCTGTCGTCAACCACTGAGCAGTTGAAATTTCGACAGAAAACTCTTCCATAATCGTTGGGATTGCGATATTTAATAACGTATTATTTAAAAAAGCAATAAATGCACCGAAGAATAAAATGGCGATCATTCCATACGGAATGCGTTTTTGTTGATCTTTCATAAAGAACCTCCGAAACTATAGTATATTATTTGTACTCCAAGTTCACTTAGAACATTCTACCGAGTTTAAATGGACAATTCAACAAAAATGTACCGACCTCCAAAAAAATTGGACAAACAGTATAAATTCGATTAAATTAAATGAAAGAAACAGGTGGAAGAGAGAAGGGGAATTATGAAAGATCGCAAAAGACATGTTTTGCGTGTTGCGCAAAGATTATTTATCGAACAAGGTTTTCCAGCAACATCCATTCAACATATTTTAGACGAAGCGAACATTTCGAAAGGAACGTTTTATAATTATTTTAAATCGAAAGACGACTGCTTGAAGGCGATTTTGCAAAAGTCATATGAAGAAGCAGTGATGTTACGCAGTGAATTGTTAACAGAGCAAAATAAAAAAGACCCGTCCATTTTTGCTGAACAAGTTGCGTTACGTCTTGTCATAAATCGGGAAGATAATTTGTTGCCTTTGTACGAAGCGGTGTTTTATTCAGGTAATCGTGAGCTCATGTCTTTCTTAGAAGCTCATTTTAAAGAAGAATTATTATGGATTGCAGAACGTTTAATCGATATACATGGAGAGGAAATTCGACCGTATGCGCCAGATTTATCCATCATGTTTACAGGAATGATTCAGCAATATTTGAATTTTTCAAGGCCACATAATTACGAAGTGATCGATGCGCGAGCTCTAGTTTCCTATTTAGTAAAGATTATTGATTATCTTGTTGCTCCTATCATTCAGGATCAGTTCGCATTTGTGGGGAGTTCCATTTTTCAGCGTTTTGATATTCCGACTTCCGATGTTACGGTTACATCGGAAGAGTTGATTGAAGAGTTGAGACAATTTCAACGAGAATGTCTTGATTTGAGTAAGATGCAATTAGAATACTTCTCTTTTCTTATAGAAGAGTTGCAACGAACTCCATTAAGACCGACTTTACTCAATACGATTTTAAGAGAATTTCGAGCGAGCTTTATGAATACGCGTTGGGAATCTGAAGCAAAAGTGTTGAGTACGATGATTTGGAAATATATCGCTCAAGAAAAATAATAAGAAATAAAATAAACGAGCAGAAGGGAAATTCCTTTCTGCTCGTTTATCTTTTCTTTCGATTATAAAGCTTCAGGTTGGGCAATATAATACCCTTGAACGCCATCAATTTGTAGTTTTTTTAGCATTTCGAATTGGCCTTCTTGTTCTACACCTTCCGCAACGACATAAAGATCGAGCGAGTGGCAAAGACGAATGAGTCCTTCGACAAGCTTTGTCGTTTGTGGATGAGTGACGAGAGATTGTATATACGTTTTATCGATTTTCACAATTGAAATCGGCAAGGATTGCAAAAATCGGAAGGAAGCATAGCCTGTGCCGAAGTCATCGAGGGCGAATGTCATACCGAGTTGTTGTAACTGTTGCATTTGACGTGTAATCGATTGTTGTTCTTCCGCCTGGAAAGCAAATTTTTCAGTGATTTCAATTTGAATTGCGTTTGCTGGACAATCATATTCGTTCAAAATGGCTTGCAATGTCACACTATGATTATCTTTCATAAACTCACGAATAGAGGAATTGATGGCTACTTGAAAAGTAGGCTCAGACTTAATTCGCTCTGCTGCAAATTTCACGACGGTGCGGAAGAGAAAATCACCAATTTCATGAATTAATCCACTTTCTTCAGAGATTGGAATGAGTTCGTCTGGTTTAACTTCACCTAAAACTTCGTCATTCCAACGAATTAATGCCTCATACACATTTTTTTCTCCTGTATGTAAGTTCAATTGGGGTTGGTACACGACTGATAATTCCTCATTCTGAATCGCTAAGGGGAGGCGCTCATTGATCAATGCATAACGATCAATTTTTTTATGTTGTTCTGTCGTTAGTGATAAAATATCTCCTCCACCTGATCGCATGATTGCTTGTGTCGCTTCACGTGCTGCGAGAAGAAGACGTTCGTATGTTTGTTGGTCTTCTGGGAACTTAGCGATACCTCCACTGACGGTTAGTTTAATTTGATAATGTTCAATATGGATCGGTTGTTGCTCTAAAAAATTCATAAAGCTTTGAATGAACCAATCCGCATGTGGCGTTAAAATTACGAATTCGTACTTATTAATACGAGCGATGGGACTATCTTGAAAAAATCGTTGCAAACGATTCGCAAATTGTTGAATAATTTTTAGGTCCAGCTTCGCTTTATTATCTTGGTCATCAAAAATATAATAATCTAAATTAATATGAACGAATGAAAAATGAAGGTTTTCTTTAATGCGCTCTGTCGTTAGCATTTCAAGTTTGTAACGGCTCATTAAGCCCGTTTCAAAGTCGATAAAAGCAATGCGTTCTAACTTTTCTTGTAACGCCATATCTTCTGTCATATCTAATTGCAAAAACAATACTTCTTTTAATTGTTCGCTTTCAAATATAGGAGTGGCCAACATGTTAACATAGTAAGATTTTCCTTTTCTACTCATTTTTTTCACTTGGCCAAAGTAATTGCGCCCTGCTTGTACAGTTTCCCAAATGAGGTCAGCAATTTTTTGATCCTCTTTAGAAGGGTCGAACATTTGCCAAATTGATTTCCCGAGTACTCGTTTCGGTGTCCATTCACTCACTTGAAGAAAGTTTTGATTTGTATACGTAATGAAGCCTTCAGAATCAGTCTTAAATACCATGACATGTTCATCTAAACTATCCATTAAACAAGAAAAGTATAGTTCTGTTCTCGTTGTTTCCTTCATAATAAATAACTCCTTTAATCTCTTTTCTCTCTAATCCCTAACTATTATACTATTATATGCGATTGTCATTATAAAATCAGTAAAAAAGACTCTTAAAAAGATTCTAAATTAATGGATAATACATGACTAAAATACGATGTCTTCTTAAATATTATCAGTTTATCATAAAAAAATAAAATAAGAAAAAGCTTTTACAGAGCGGAACATTGTATTCTATTAACAACCTTTCAAAACTTTTTTCTTTTATTAATAACATCTGAAATATAATACGCATTTTTATAACTATGGACTTATATAACGTAACAATGTTAACGTAAAGTTACATGACGTAAAACGTCAAGAAAGGAGTTGTACGGACGAATGCTACGTGCAAAAGGGATTTTGATGATTGTGGTCGGAGCGATGTTTTGGGGCGCTACTGGACCAATGATGGAATGGATTTTAGATCAAGGGATGAGCAAGCAATTTTTACTCATTTTACGTTTGTTAGTCGCAGGAATGGGCCTTCTCGCAGTCTTAAAATGGAGAGGGGTCCGAGTACGTCGTCCGTTCGCTCAACCGTATTGGACACGTAAGTTAATTATTTTCGGGATTTTTGGAATGCTCGGAGTACAATATACATTTTTAGCATCGATTGATACGAGTAATGCTGTCATTGCAACGCTCTTTCAATTTTTAGCACCGATTTATATTATTTTATTCGTATCGCTCATTCAAAAAGCGGTGCCTCCTATCGCACAAATTTTAGGGATGCTCGTGACCTTAATCGGTCTTTTTTTATTGCTGACCGATGGCACTTTAGAAGGGTTTGCACTCAGTCGTGAAGCTGTATTTTGGGGCATAGCAGTAGGATTTGCATTCTCTTTTTATACATTATATCCAGCACGTCTCATGCAAGAGTGGGGAGTTTTACTTGTCGTCGGATGGGGAATGGTTATAGGAGGGGTCATCTTACTCATCTTTAATCCTATTACTTTCATTAAAGGCATTCCGACATTGTTCGATTGGCAAGTGGCGTTCATGTTACTCGGTGTCATTATTATCGGGACGATTGCTTTCGTTTTATTTTTAGGAAGCATGACATATATTACGCCTGTTGAAACGAGTGTGTTATCGAGTTTCGAACCGTTAACGGCGATGGTTATTTCAATTTTATGGTTTGGCATAAGACTTGGCACATTCCAATTAATTGGCGGCGTGACGATGCTTGTCGGCGTAACAGCGATTTCTTTAATTGGTAATAAGGTGAAGACACCGGAAGTCGAACTGAAAATTGAGTGACATCATTTTACTTTTTCAAGGCGGTTTGATATGATGAGAGTAAGTTAATACTGTATACGGTTTGAGTATAGAGAGACCTTTCACAGGAAGTGTGTTTTCCGCACTACCTTTGTTGAGAGGTCTCTTTTTTATTATAAAGGAGAGGGAAAATATGACAAAACAACGTGAAAGTATGATTAAACGTTTACAATCAGAGTCATTTGAAGTCGTCGTCATCGGAGGTGGAATTACAGGAGTCGGAATCGCACTCGATGCAGCATCACGAGGTATGAGTGTCGCATTATTAGAAATGGAAGACTTCGCACATGGTACATCGAGTCGTTCAACGAAACTCGTCCATGGAGGATTACGTTATTTAAAGCAATTTGAAATTAAAGAAGTAGCCGAACTCGGTCGCGAACGTGCGATTGTCTATGAAAACGGTCCACATGTAACAACACCTGTTCAAATGTTACTCCCATTTTATAAAGGAGGAACATTCGGTAGTTTCTCAACTTCAATCGGTTTAAAAGTATACGACACATTAGCGCAAGTGAAAAAGTCAGAACGCCGTACGATGTTATCACGTGAAGAAGTCGAACAAAAAGTTCCAATCGTGAAAAAAGACGGTTTATTAGGTGGCGGTTTATACGTCGAATATCGTACAGATGATGCTCGGTTAACGACAGAAGTCATGAAAGAATCGATCGAATACGGTGCAGTTGTCGCAAACTACGTAAAAGCGGAAAACTTCGTCTATTCTCACGGAAAAGTGACAGGCGTCGTCGCACAAGATTTAAAAACG
This sequence comes from Savagea serpentis, assembly GCF_015351395.1. Taxonomy (GTDB): domain Bacteria; phylum Bacillota; class Bacilli; order Bacillales_A; family Planococcaceae; genus Savagea; species Savagea serpentis. Next base: position 109,183 of record NZ_JADKPV010000004.1, on the reverse strand, counting down.
AAAGAGTCGTTTGAAATCAATGCGAAAGTCGTCGTAAACGCAGCGGGTCCATGGGTCGATGAAGTGCGTGAAATGGATGGTTCAAAAGCAGGAAAACACCTTCAATTATCAAAAGGCGTTCACCTCGTCTTTGACCAACAAACCTTCCCACTTCAACAAGCGGTCTACTTCGATACACCAGACGGACGTATGGTCTTTGCGATTCCGCGTCAAGGAAAAACATATGTCGGTACGACGGATACATTTTATGAAGGAGATCCAAAGCGCATGACAGTCACATCGTCCGACCGTGCGTATATTTTAAAAGCGATTGAATACATCTTCCCAGATATTGAAGTGAAAGAAGAAGATATCGAGTCCAGCTGGGCAGGAGTTCGTCCGTTAATTCATGAAGATGGGAAAAATCCTTCAGAAATTTCACGTAAAGATGAAATATGGGTTTCAGAATCAGGACTTATGACGATTGCGGGCGGTAAATTAACAGGTTATCGTAAAATGGCAGAAACAATTGTCGATCGCATCGTGAAACAATTTAAACAAGAAAATTATATTTTATATACGAATAGCCGTACGAAACATCTGCCGATTTCAGGTGGTAAAATCGGAGGTTCTGATGCATTACCACAATTTATCGAAACAGAATCGAATAAATTAGTAGAACGTGGCATCGAAAAGAACCGCGCTGTTCATCTCGTTCGATTATACGGTAGCAATATCGGGCAAGTTGTAAGCTATATGGACAGCAATGACTCGAAATTACCAGATGATCTTTACGGACAATTAATGTACGCGATGGAAGCAGAAATGGCGATGACACCTGTCGACTTCTTATTGCGCCGTACAGGATACATTTTATTCAATATCGATTATGCATTAAAATGGAAAGACGAAGTGACGAATGTAATGCAACAGTACTTTGGATGGAAAGATGATATGCGCAATCAATATGAACAACAATTACGTGTAGAAATTGAACGAGCGACTGAAGCAATTGCTGAATAGTGAGGGAAGCGTATGCTAACGCAAAAGATATTGCCAGCGTTAAGACAAATGCAACAATTTGAAAAAATTATGGAATCATCTTTTCAAACTTTCGTTTTATTAGATGTTCACATTAGCCAATTAGCACTCATCCGTAGAGAAGCGAAACGTCGCGATAAAAAAATATTCATCCATGCTGATCTCGTGCATGGATTGAAGACGGATGATTTTGCTGCTGACTTTTTACTCCATGATATTCGACCAGATGGCATTATTTCCACCCGCTCGAATATTATTTTGAAGGCAAAAAAGAAAGATATCGTCGCCATTCAACGGATGTTTTTACTCGATTCAATGGCTTTAGAAAAAAGTTATTCACTCATCCGTCAAACAAAACCAGATTATATTGAAGTATTACCTGGGATTATTCCAGAAGTGATTACCGAAGTGAAAGAAACGACAAACATTCCGGTCATTAGTGGTGGATTGATCAATACAGAAGAGCAAGTGAAGGCAGCGTTACGTGCAGGGGCACATGCCGTTACAACGTCAAACGAAAGTTTGTGGAAAATAAATTTGTAGTTGACACAAAGGACCTCGTCACTTATATTGAATGTAAGTTAATACAAAAAGTGGCTGAGGATAGAGACCCCACACGAATGCATATTTAGGCATACGTGTGGGGTTTTTTCATTTCTCTGCCTCCCAAAATTTAAAAGGAGGAGAATAATATGACAGGATTTTTTGGTGAATTAATCGGTACGATGGTATTAATTGTATTAGGTGTCGGCGTTGTCGCAGGAGTTGTTTTAAATGATTCAAAAGCAAACGGTGGCGGTTGGATCGTCATCACGATGGGGTGGGGTCTCGGAGTAACACTCGGAATTTATGCATCGGCTCCGTTTAGTGCAGCGCATTTAAATCCAGCAGTGACACTCGGTATGGCAGCGATTGGGGAGTTCCCAACAAATGAAATTATGCCGTACATTGCGGGACAAATTGTTGGCGCTTTCATTGGTGCGGTAATCGTTTTCTTCGCTTATATTGCACACTTTTATAAAACAGAGGATAAAGAAACGAAACTTGGTGTATTCGCAACGATTCCAGCAATTCGCTCACCTCTTGCAAACGTTGTCACAGAAATTATCGGTACATTTATGTTAGTGTTAGCGATTTTATTTATCGGAGCGAATGAATTTACAGAAGGTTTGAACCCACTCGTTGTTGGGGCATTGATTGTAGCGTTAGGACTTTCTTTAGGAGGGCCTACTGGTTATGCCATCAATCCAGCGCGTGACCTCGGTCCACGTTTAGCTCATTTCTTCTTACCTATTCCGGATAAAGGTGATTCTGACTGGGGATATGCTTGGGTTCCAATCGTGGCACCAATTCTCGGAGGAGTGTTCGGTGCACTCTTTTATAAACAAATTTTCTTACAAGAAACATCGATCGCGTTTTGGATTGTCGCAGTGTTGATTGTCGGTATTCTTATCGCGTCACTCTTCGATACGAAAAAACGAAGCGCTAACTTTTAATTTAAAGGAGGAACTATTATGACAAAAAATCATTATATTTTATCATTAGACCAAGGAACGACAAGTACACGTGCGATTTTATTTAATAAACAAGGTGAAATTCACTTTACGAGCCAACAAGAATTTACACAATATTTCCCAGAGCCAGGTTGGGTTGAGCACGATGCGAACGAAATTTGGAGTTCGGTACTCAGTGTTATTGCAGGCGTATTATCGAAACGTAACATTCAACCGGACCAAATCGAAGCAATCGGAATTACGAACCAACGTGAAACGACAGTCGTATGGGATAAAAATACCGGAGAACCGATTTACAATGCAATCGTTTGGCAATCGCGCCAATCGGAAAGTATTTGTCATGAATTACGAGAAGCGGGCTTAGAAGATGAAGTTCGTTCACGTACAGGTTTACTTGTAGACCCTTACTTCTCAGGTACGAAAGTGAAATGGATTTTAGACAATGTAGAAGGGGCTCGCGAACAAGCAGAGGCAGGCGAGCTATTGTTCGGTACGATCGATACGTGGATCATTTGGAAACTTTCTGGTGGACAAGCACACGTTACAGATTACACGAACGCGTCACGTACATTAATGTACAACATTCATGAACTTGAGTGGGATGACTTCTTATTAGAAAAATTAACCGTTCCGAAAAGCATGTTGCCAGAAGTAAAACCTTCTTCACATGTTTATGCTGAAACATCGACAGATCATTTCTTCGGTCGTGCTGTACCAATCGCAGGAATTGCAGGTGACCAACAAGCAGCTCTATTCGGTCAAGCATGTATCGAAGAAGGTATGGTGAAAAACACATACGGCACAGGTTGCTTCATGCTCATGAACACCGGCGAAAAAGCAGTACAATCTGACAACGGTTTGTTAACGACGATCGCTTGGGGATTAGACGGTAAAGTAGAATATGCGTTAGAAGGAAGTATTTTCGTGGCGGGTAGTGCGATTCAATGGTTGCGCGACGGACTTCGTATGTTCCGTTATTCACCAGAAAGTGAAGAGTATGCACGTCGCGTTGAATCGACAGACGGTGTCTACGTCGTCCCTGCATTCGTAGGACTCGGTGCACCATATTGGGATAGCGAAGCGCGTGGGGCAATATTCGGTGTCACACGTGGGACGACGAAAGAACATTTTATCCGTGCGACACTCGAATCACTCGCTTACCAAACGAAAGACGTGCTCGATGCGATGGAAAAAGACTCAGGCATTTCATTAAAACGTCTCCGTGTTGATGGAGGAGCGGTCGGCAATAACTTGCTTATGCAGTTCCAGTCAGATTTACTTCAAGTGCCAGTGGACCGTCCAATCGTTAAAGAGACGACAGCACTCGGTGCCGCATATCTCGCAGGTCTTGCAGTTGGATTTTGGAAAGATAAATATGAAATTGCAGCTCATTGGAAAGTCGACGAAAAATTCGAACCAGAAATGGAAGAAGCGCGTCGTGATGAATTGTATGATGGATGGCAAAAAGCGGTAAAAGCGACAATGATGTTTAAATAGTAGGAATAGACCTCTTTGAATTTTTCAAAGAGGTTTTTTCATATGCTTCTTATACAATAAATGGAATAATTGTGCAAGTTGGACTACAGAAAAGCATTTTAAAATCTGCTACAATGGGAGGAGAGATAAGAAGGGGAGAGATGCGTATGGAGTTACTCACATTATGCGATGCAAAGGGAAAGTTGAATATGCAAACCGTTGGCTATTCACCCATTCCGAAAATTGATGCAAATGTGAAGCGTCGTCTTTTCCGCAGAAAAAATTGGAATCATTGGATTGTTTACGGGGAAGAAGCTGTTCTTACTTTTTTAATCGCCGATTTTAGTCATACGGTAGTAGGGATTGTCACTTTTTTTGATTTAGAAACCGATCGTTTTTTGATGGAAAAGGTAGACCTAACATTTAATCGACAAATGACATTAGGCACGCATCCGTCTCATTCTTCCCATTTCATACATGATGGCTTAACAATTGAATGTGTGCGTGAAGAAGCAGTGACACATTTATTAGCGAGAGTATCCTCTTTCGATGGAGAATCATTCCAAACAAATTTAAAAATTGAACATCCGACGCAAGATGAATCTCTTAATGTGGTCATTCCGACGACGGTAGACGAGTATCAAATGACTTCGAAACAGTTCACTCTGCCGACCTCAGGTACTGTCACATTAGGTAATCGGGAGTATCATTTTCACCCAGAATATAGCTTTTCTGTCGCTAATATGATGCGAGGCATTTGGGGAAGGAAAGTGGAATGGTGTTGGGGAGTTGCTTCTCAAAGAGTAGGCGATGAGCGAATTGGTCTTAATTTATCGAATGGTTGGACAGATGGAAAAGGATATACGGACAATGGTGTCGTCATTGATGGAAAATTACATATCATTAATGAAGAACTGCAATTTCTATTCAATCCACAAAATATGAGTGAAAAATGGGGCATTAAAACAAAATATTCTTCACGTGTACAATTGACGTTTACGCCTTTTTTCGAAGAGCAAGACATATTGAGAATGAAGTTAAGTAAGTTAAAGGTACAACGAGTAAAAGGATATTTTGATGGAATTATTGAATTAAATACAGGTGCTCCGTTGCGTATTCGTCAACTTTTAGGAACGATCGAATATGCAGCAGGCAAGTGGTAATGTTTAAAGAAGTGAATATGGGGAAAACACTCACTGTACACGATTGAAATCTTTATTTTGAAAGGCAGTGAAATCGTATGAAAAAACAACAACTAACGATGAGTGCATTGATTTTATCAGGAGCACTCGTACTCGGAGCTTGTGGCAATGATGGAAATAAGGAAGCACCAGAGCCAAATCAACAAGTGACCCCACCGACAACAGAACAAGAGGATAATACAGTGGAGACTCCAGAAGTTGAAACTGAAAAACCAGCTGTAGAATCTCAAACAGGAGAAACAACAGCAACAAACTTTGAAAAATTTGAAGTTGAAATTGACGTAGATGGTAAAGATGCGATCGATTTAGAATATGATCAAAAAGATCCAAAAGATAATGAATATAAAAACTATGTCACAAATGAAGCATTTAAAGGCGAAGACGCTACTGCCAAAGTAGAAGAGTTCGTAAATGCTTTGAAATTGACAGATACAAGCAGTGAAGAAGAAGTAATCGCTGAAGTAACGAAAGCGTTAGGCATCGACGCTTATTCGAAAATTGAAGTCGAATACAAATATGCAGACGGTACGAAAGTAGAAGTAAAAGATAAAAAATAACGAATGAAAATGGCGGTTCTCATCATAGAGAGCCGCCATTTTTTTGTTGTTGCAACATGTCGTAATAAATGCCACGTTTTTCAATGAGTTGTTGTTGAGAGCCACTTTCGACGATGCGCCCATCTCGTAAGACATAAACCGTATCCGCTTGACGAACAGTGTTCAAACGGTGAGCGATGACGAAGCTTGTCCGTCCTTCCATCAATCGTTCGAGCGCTTCTTGAATGTGCAATTCCGTTAACGTATCGATACTACTCGTCGCTTCGTCTAACAGTAGGATCTTCGGATTGGCAACAAATGCACGGGCAATTGATAACAATTGTCGTTCACCTTGCGATAATTGTCCGCCATCTGATTCAATCATCGTATCGTATCCATCAGGCAGTTTCATAATGAAATTGTGTGCGTTCGCTCGTTTTGCGGCTTCGACAATGTCCGATTCCGTTGCGTCGAGACGTCCGTATCGGATGTTATCGCGAACGGTCATTTCGAATAAAAAGGAATCTTGCAAAACGAAGGCCATTTCACTTCGTAAAGAAGAACGGGCAATCGTGTCGATCGGTCGTCCGTCGATATAAATCGTTCCGGAAGAAGTATCATAAAATCGACTAATGAGCTGCATAATTGTCGTTTTTCCTGCACCAGTAGGACCAACGAAGGCCACCGTTTCACCACGTTTCACGTGAAACGATAAATCGTGAACGATTGTCGTTTCATCGTACCCGAACGAAACGTCCTCAAATCGAACATCTCCTTGAATGACACCACGCTCTAATACGTCACCATCATCTTTTTCTTCCTCTTCATCCATTAAAGCGAAGACACGCTCCGCTCCTGCTAAAGCGGAAAGAACGGTATTAAATTGATTCGCTAAGTCGTTTAGTGGTCGAGTAAATTGACGTGCGTATTCGGAGAAAATAACGATCGTTCCAATTGTCACGAGTCCATCTCCTCGTAGAGCGAGCCATCCTCCGACACCTGCGACGATTGCGAATGAGGCGTTGTTTAAAAAGTTCATCACTTTCGGAATGTATCCCGAATGCGTATGTGCCCAAAAGCCGCGCAATTTTAACGCTTCACTTTTTTGTTGAAATTGTTCTAACATGCGTGCTTCTTGCGAAAAAGTTTTCACGACGGCTTGTCCTGAAATGGATTCTTCGATAAAACCGTTCAACTCTCCGAGTGCACGTTGCTGTTCTTTGAACAAAATCCCTGTACGTCGCGTAATCCAGCGCATCGATAAAAACATCACTGGAATGATCGTCATCGTGAGCACGGTAAGAAGTGGGCTTAAATAAAGCATGATGGCGACTGTCCCGGTCAATGTGATGATACTCGAAAATACTTGAATGAACGAGGAGTTCAATGTTTGGCTAATATTATCGATATCATTCGTTAAACGGCTCATAATTTCCCCGTGTTGGCGCTTATCAAAAAAGGAAATTGGTAACTTTTGAAGTTTCGCAAAGAGGGCCGTCCGCAAACGATAAACGGTCTGTTGGGCGATGCCAGCCATCCAATAGTTTTGACCGTACATCGTTAAAGAGAGTCCGAAATAAATCGCAAGCAATAACAAAAGCATTTTGCCGAGTCCATCCATTTGTCCAGGAACAATATATTGATCAATGATCATTCCGAGCAAAAAGGGTCCAGCTAAAGCGAGTAAGGAGCTGATTAAGACGAGTGCGAGCACTGCAATGAGTAAGAGACGCTGTTCATCGACGACATCCCAAATGCGCTTTAACGAAGCTTTCCAATCGCTTGAACGTTGTTTCTTTTTTGGCGTTGCGCCTTTTTGTATTTGTTCTTTCGTTAATAATTTAGGATAACGAAACGGTTTTAACCATTCACTCATCTTCCTTCCCCTCGCTTTCTTTTTGAGATGCGATGAGACGTTGGTAAAGTGCTGAGCGTTTCGCTAATTGCTCAGACGTACCGTAGTCGACCACTTGTCCGTCTTCCAATAATAAAATCGCATCCGCTCGTTCGGCCGTCATCACTTTTTGAGTAATGATGATCGTCGTCACATCGAGTGTTTGGAGCGCATTTAAAAATTGTTGCTCAGTTTGAATGTCCAAAGCGCTCGTACTGTCATCTAAAATGAGTAGTTCTGGCTTTCGAATGAGTGCGCGCGCAATCGAAATGCGTTGCTTTTGTCCGCCTGATAAATTGACACCTTTCTGTCCGATGACGGTGTCGTACCCGTTCGGAAAAGCTTGAATAGCGTCATGAATTTGAGCGTTCGTTGTCGCTTCAATTAACTCATCATCCGTTGCATGAGGTGCACCCCAACGCAAGTTGTCCGCAATCGTCCCGGTGAAAAGTAAAGACTGTTGTGGCACGTAGCCGATCAGTTCGCGCAATTGCGAGAGCGACCATCGTTGCAAAGGCTGTTCTCCGAGCACAATTTCCCCTGATGTCGGAGTGAACAGGCGCGGAATAAGCTGCACGAGTGTCGACTTACCAGAGCCAGTCGCACCCATAATCGCCAATGTTTCGCCACGCTTTAATTCGAAGTTAATATTGCGTAGCGCTTGACGGTCACTCCCTTTATAAGAAAATGACCCATCGTGAAAGCGGAGACGCTCCCAATGAGGAATGTCGTCTCGCTCCCTTTTGACGTCTTCGAGCGATTCCACAACGAGCACTTCTTCAATTCGTTCTGAAGAAGCTTTCGCGCGTGAGAAAATCATAATTAAAAATGAAAACATCGAAAATGCACCCGTCATACGGAGTCCGTAGTTTAAGACGGCGACGAGTTCACCGACTTGAATGGATGATGTTTGAATTTGTTTCGCACCGAACCAAAGGACTGCCATTAAGCTTGCGTTCATAACGAAGAGCAAGACAGGCAAGATGAGTTCCATCGTTCGCAAAGCGCGCACCGTATCTTTTTGTAATGCTTCGGCTACTCGATTGAAGCGGCTCGTTTCAAACGCGTGACGCAAATACGCTTTCACGAGTCGCATCGCGCGCAAGTTTTCTTGTGCCATGCGGTTGACGCGATCTAATCGACGCTGTACCGATGCGAAAATAGAGACCCCTTGTTTCACCATCACCCATAAAAAAATAGCTAAAAAAGGAGCGGTGACGAGAAGTAAAAGTGCGAGTTGAACGTTGACGAAAAACGCCATCATTAAACTACCGATCACGACGAGTGGTGCGCGCGTCATAATGCGCAAACTCATAAAAAGGAAGTTTTGAATGATCGTGACATCATTCGTTAAGCGTGTAATTAAACTAGAAGATTGGAATGTTAAAAAAGTAGCGAGCGTCATCTTTTGTAAATGACGAAATGTCGCGCTGCGCACATCGTAAGCAAAACTTTGCGCAACGTGGGCTGAAAAGTACGAGTTCACAATACCCGAAACGAAAGCGAGTACGGCAAGCCCCATCATGATGCTTCCCCACGTAATGACGACGGATGAGTCGTGCGCTGTAATACCGTCATCGATAATTTTAGCGATGAGGAGCGGTTGAATTAATTCGACGCTCAATTCTAAAAAAGTTAAACAGAGCGCGATGATAATAGGAATTTTATAAGGACGTGCATAAGAAAAAACAGTTTTCAAAAAACAACACCTCACTTAAATGCGAATCATTCTCACTATTATCGCACAAAAAAGGAAGTGGTGGCATATAAAAATGCTTGCGTCATTCATCGTTGTATCGTATAGTTAAGTCAATCAGTACATTAGTTGAGTAACGTACTAGGTTGGAGGTGAGAAGGAAATGCTTGATGCGACAAGTACAGAGCCGATTTATCAACAAATTGCGAATTGGTTAGAAGATGAAATTTTACTCGGACATTTAACAGAAGATGCGAAAGTGTATTCCCAATATCAGCTCGCTGAACTGTTTCAAGTGAATCCAGCAACAGCAGGGAAAGCGATCACATTACTGCTAGAACAAGATCTCGTCTATAAAAAACGCGGACTCGGGACGTTCGTGAAGGAAGGAGCGCAACAACAATTGAAAATGAATCGAAAGACGACCGTTATTCAGTCGATCATTGATGATTTAGTTGAGCAAGCGAAACTTCTCGGATTAACAGAACATGATGTTCAGCAAGCGATTCAAGCGAGCTTTCAAAAGGAGGAAAAGAAATGATAGAGGCAATCCAATTACGTAAACGTTATGGAAATAAAGATGCGTTGAAAAACGTCACCTGTCACATTCCGAAAAACAGCTTCGTCGGTTTAATCGGTCGTAACGGTTCGGGAAAGACGACATTTTTAAAATTGTTAGCAGGAGAATCGACACCGACATCAGGTCAACTATTCGTCGGAGGAGAACAGCCTTTTGACAATATTCAAGTGAGCGCGAATACGATGTTGATCGACGATGAATTTAATTTAGTCGACAATGCGCGTTTAACAGAAGGGCTTGACGCGATGGCGCATTTCTATCCGAAATTCGACCGTCTTTTAGCGGAGCGATTGTTAGCGTATTTTGAAATTCCGACGCACGCTCGCCAGTCGAAATTGTCGAAAGGGATGAATATGACGTATCGTTTCGTCCTCGGTTTATGCGCGCGCACGGATGTTACGTATTTTGATGAGCCGACGAACGGTATGGATGCGAGTGTGCGTAAAGATGTGTATCGACTATTGTTGAAAGATTATGTCGAACATCCGCGTACGATCATCGTATCGAGCCATCATATCGAAGAGCTCGAACAACTGTTATCATACGTCGTCGTCCTCCATGACGGACAGACGGTTTATGTCGACGAAGCGGAGCAACTTCAACAACGTTACGTCGAATTGATCGGTTCTGCAGCTACGATTCAATCGGTCATTGCGAAAAGCCAAGTCGTGACGACATTCGGAGAAGCGCCCGTCCAACACGTCATTGTGCCGAATGAGCTAACAGCAGAAGAACGTCATCAATTGCAACAATCGAATGTGCAAATAAAAGGAGTCGGACTGTCTGACGCATACATTTACATGACAGAACACCGCAAAGGGGGAATCGATGATGTTTACAACGACTATGACGCCGACTCAACTTTATAAACAACAGCTTCAATGGATGATGCGCACCTATTTTAGTGCAAGCGTCGGGACGATTTTATTATTCCAAGTCGTCGGACTATTTTTTAAAACGACACAGTATTCAAGTGATGAAGAAAGTAGCATTGCCGTCGTCAGTCAAAGCTTCGACTTCAACTTAATTATGATTTTCATTTGGAGTTTCGCCATCAATGCGATTTTGGCGAATAAATTAACGGAACGTCTCATGTTTCGTTTCATTTCGACGAAGCGCGTTCACCATTTAGCGAATGTGACATTCAGTGTGACGCAAATGATGATTGGTTCCTTTATTCCGTTACTATTCATTTCATTTGCACCGTTATTGAAAATGTTTTCAGATGACACGATCATTATGGCGTATCCATTTCTCATTGAAGACCCACTACTGTACGGGTCATTATGGTTAAGAGTTTTCGGATATAGTTTAATTGCTGGATCTTTATCTTATTTTATCGTTTCATTTTATCGATACTCAGCAAAACTATTTTTCGTCACCGCTGGGATTCTCTTTATTCTTCAAATTATGAATTTACCTGCTGCGTTTATCATTTATTTATTTGAGTCTGCAACGGATGTTGAACAGTTCGGAAAGGGAATGGTTGTGGCAGTCGTGTTATACACAGTCAGTTATTTATTTAGAAAGCGGACGGAGGTGCGTTCGTAATGTCGATCTTTCCAGTAGCACTCTTATTGTTAGTAGGTTTTCTTTTCGCGATTATGGCTTTCATGTATATTGCTTTTAAAAATTATTCGATGACGAAATATGTGACGACGGCAGCATTACTCACTTGTTTAGTATTAGCCATTGTTACACCGTTTCTCGTAGAGACGACCCCGTTAAATGCTTATGAAAAACGACCGATGGAAGCGATGGTACCGGAATCTGACGAAACGTACACATTCGATTTAAGTGGAAATGAGTTGTATTTAGATTTCGCTTCCGATGAATTAGCAGAGGAATTACGATTAGGAGAGAAAGGGAACATTTTAGGAGTAAGTACACAGAGTTACTCCGTTTATTGGGAAGAAGTCGATCAAGTGCAAGTGAGCGTATCGAAAAGTAGAGAAATTTATATGAAAGGTTACTTAATCGATGAATACTCTCATGTTGAAGCAGTGTCATTTAAAGACGACGGATTGTATGTAGAGCCATCAGAAGAGCAAAAATTACATGCTTATACAATGTACGATTTAAGCTCCCTCTTCAAAGAGCATGACGAGGAGGAGTATTGGATGAATGTGTACGTATCCAGTCCACAAATTGATATTACTGTCCCACTCGGAACGAAAGTCACGACGAATCCAGCACTTGCAGATCCGACATCACCCTAGAAAGGAGGGACCGCTTTGCTCGGTATAAATCTCGTATTTTTAATATTGACGATAGGGGTTCCGATTTATTTTTGGAGTCGGTTATCAAAGCATTCAACATTACGCGTTCCTTTTTATCGGTGGAATAGTATGTTTATAGTTACGTTCGTCTTTCTCTTCATCGGTGCGATCATCGCGCCATTTATCGTCAATGTGACGAAGGTGGAAGATATTATAAAAGAAAGTGTGCCAGAAGATGTAAGCTGGAAGACGCCTGATGAAATGTATCACTTCGACGTGAATGCTAATTCTTCCATAAAGTTGGACATCCCAGAAGGACTCTCGTATACGATTGAACAAAGGGAAGAAGTGAAAGAATTAACGGTTCACCTTTATCAAGAAGCTTTTATTTATGATGAAAATGCTATAACAAGTTGGGGAGAGCCGTGGACCGTTACATTGCGTCATGACACATTAGTTGTCGAACGCCCGACCTTTCACGAAAGTTATTGGATGTATCGTCTTCCGATTTTCGCCCAGCAAGAAGGGCAGTTAAGTGCTACTTACTATTATGCACGAGGAGCATATGTAGAAATTCTCGTGCCGCCACATGTCCAAATGAATGAATAAAATACGTACCTCTTCACGTCTGTGAGGAGGTGCGTATTTTTCGTTAACGAAGTGAAATCGTGTCGATTCCTTTCGTTTGGAGCAATTGAGTGTAAAACAAATCATCGCCTACATTAAAAATCGTATCGGCTAATGCGGTCACTTCTTCCATATCGTGTGAAATGTACAACATCGTCATGCCGAACTGATCACGTAAAGCGAGAAGTGCTTGTTGAATTTCAATTTTCGAACGTAAGTCGATGCCGACAGTCGGTTCGTCAAGCAGCAGGAGAGCGGGCTGATGAATGAGTGAGAGCGCTATGTTTAACTTGCGCTTCATCCCGCCTGATAAATGTTTCGCTTTACGATCCCATTCTTCGAGTGCGACACTTTTTAAAATCGCTCGTAACTGTTCGTCGCTGCGCCTAATGGGCGAAAGTTGTTCGAAAAAGCGCATATTTTGAGCAACGGAAAAATCTTCCCAAATGGCCAGTTGTTGAGGAACGTATCCAATTTGTTGGCGAATCGTTTTCGCCTCTTGCTCATAACATCGTCCGTCCCAAGTGAGCGTGCCACTGTCAGCGTGCAACAATGTCGCAATGATATGAAAGAGCGTCGACTTCCCCGCGCCATTTTTTCCGATAAAACATGCGATCTCTCCTTTCGGAATCGTGAACGAGACGTCGTGAAGGACGGTTTGTTGTCCGAATGCTTTATGAAGATGTTGTACGTGTAACATCGAGATTCTCCTTTCGTATCGCGAACATGAGTGCGAGTAAACAAGAGACGACGAGACTCATCGCGAACGTTCCTCGCAATAGCGCGGCGAACGGGTGCCACGTCGCGAATGTCGTACTTGCTGTTGCGATCAATATGAATAATAGGACGCTCGCTGTCCGATGAAGCGCTCGTGTCGTATGAAACAATGTGAACACGAGACCAATTCCGATGAACAAGGTGAAGCGGTACGTCACGACGGTCCAAAGGGACGAAAAGTCTAATAATCTATAAGCGATGCCATCTGTGAGAAGAGCGATTCCGTTAAGAATTGCCCATTGTCGCCAAAATAATGAAATGCTTGATAAGCGACTAAACGGGAAGCGCCATCGGAGTGAGCTTCGTATTAATGTCCAAAGAGGGAGTCCGATTATATATGTCCCGATCATCGTGAAGATGCTCCATAACAGGAGGGGCGTTGTCGGCTTACGTTGTTGTTCATTATCGCTAAATTCATCGTGCAAAACGACCGTTAGCAATTGTCGCTCTCGTTCTGCTTGCATCGATTGTTGTGCGATAACTTCATGATCGACTGGACGATTTACAATGTGTTCAATCGCGATTGCTGCACGCTCCCGCCCTACAATTTGTTGAATGTGAGCGGTGATGATTTCTTTTGCAGTGCTGTACCCGAACGATAAGTTAGACGTATAACTTTCGACGATTGTTTGTCGTTCTCCTTTTGCAATTTGTTCATCAAAAGAATGTTTGAATAAGAAGACACTATCTACTTCATGCCGTTCAAGCGCGCGTAAAGCAGCGGAACGATCCATTTCGCGTACGTCGATATAAGGAGCATCGTGAAGCGCAACGAGTAAATCGTTCGAAAATTGTTCCGTACTTTCATCGACGATTGCGACAGGAATGCGAAACTCTTCTGTCGTTTGAAAGATGAGTTTTGTGAAAAGTAATGTAACAGCGAGTGGCAACAGTAATAATAACCAATGCCACCACCGCCAATGAAAACGTAATAAAGCCATCGTATTACTTCACCTCTTTCTGTTGACGCCAAACGATGAGCCATAAAAGTGCGAGCATGCCGAATGTTGTGATGCTGACCGACCATTGCATCGAAAAACTCCCCATTAAAAAGAGCTGACGTATCCCTTCTGTCAATTCATTTAAAAAAGAGAAAGAAACGACGGGCTGGAGTTGCGCAGGTAAATAGAGCGGTGGAACAATGAATCCACTCATCCCTAACAATAAAACGATGCCGAGCACTTGGGTGGAAGTTGCTAAAAATCGAAAACGTTCCATAATGGAGATGAAAAAAAAGCTCATGTTGGTCGTAAGTAACATGGCGAATGCGAGAGAAAGAACGTCCGACGTAACAAAAACGATTGAGCTTAAAAGTAACAAAATGATGATGCCGAGAAAACTCGTCATGAAAACAAAGAGCGTAATAACGATTCCTTTTGCGCTTTCTATTGAAAGTGGTGAGACGTTCAATAGTTGAAGACGCATCGTAATAGAAGGGGGCAACGTGCCGTGGAAGAAGCGATATAGAAGCCACGTCCAAATAACGAGTAATCCGAATAAAAATTGAATCGCGAAGTAGTGGACTGGAGAATCGGTCAATGGATTTACAATTTTTTCTTCTTCGAGCATCGCATCTTTTCCGAGCGTGAATAAACTATAACTCATAAATTGTTCAAATAATAACTCATCCCGTTGCGCTGTAGACCATTCGGCTTCCTTTGCGTATTGGTCGATGAGTAAAATATTCGCTTGTGACGTATTAATATGTTGCGCAACGGTTTGTGCCAAACTATAGAGCAGTTCTGTTTCTCGTTGTTTTTTATCATTTCCGATGACATGAAGTTCAATCGCTTTTCCGTCATAAAGCGCGCGTGTAAATCCAGTAGGAAATTGCAAAGTACCACCGATTGTATTGTGATGCATTGCATTCTCGCTTTCTTCTTTAGACATGCTTTCGAAGTGGAGCGGACCCTCAATTAATTGACCGTCCGTTAAAGCGGCAAGCAATTGTTTCGTTTCACTTGACTGATCTTCGTCGACAATAGCAAAGCGAATCGGCTCATGTTCATCAAAGGAAAGCAATGGAATAATCGTCCATAGTGCGAGCATTATGAGTAGGAAAGGAAACGATAAAAAAGCGAAAATTGTTAATTTTTGTCGTTGTATCAGTTGCATAAAATGCTTCATAAAATAAAACAAATGTTGCATATGAACCCCTCGCTTTCCAATTAAAAAACGGAACAGGTTTTCACCTATTCCGTTTCATCTTTCCCGAATTATTCGTTTCCGAACATTTCTTGCATTTCTAATTTCCACTCTGCGAATTCTTCATCTGTCATTTCGATGCCATCTTCCGCAAGTTCAGCACGCATCTCTTCAAAATCTGCGTCTGTAAATTCCATCGTTGGCTCTTCATCCCAAGCGCCTTCCATATCGCCATCGAACATAGTTGTCATCATAAGCCCTTGTAAAATTTGGCCGACTTCTTCAAATTCTGTTTCGAGATATGTTGTAATTTCGTCTTGAGACATGTCGTTTAAGTTACGAATATTGTCTGTCGGGTTTTCAGAAGTAGCCTTAATGCGTTTCGTATCTGATTCTACGATGAGCGCAACGTCTTCTACTTTAATATCTTCGTAGTTAATGCCGACACGTTGAGAGCTCTTCATTGCGTCTTTGCTATATTCGTTTTTACCTGACCAAACGAGTTCGCCTGCGATCGCCATATCCGATTGAACGCTGAACGTATATTTGTAATCACGCACGTCTTTTTCAAGCGTTTCATCTGCTGTGTATGTTAACGTACCGAGGTCTTCCACTGCGAAGTCGATGCGGTCAGCTGTAATTTTGCCGTCGAATTTCGTTTCACCTTGAATTGTGAAAGCGTTCGGTTGTTCAACTGAACCGAATGCGTACTGGAATGTGTGACCGTCTTTTTTGCGTAAATGATTACCTTTCACTTGTACAGCTGTTTCTTCGTCATCAGCCATCGTAAGTTCACGTTTCACGATGAAGTCGTCCGCAATCCAAATTGTTGACACGAGATGTGGCTTTTCAGTTGATTGTTTCACTTCTTCAATCGCTTCGTTAATATCGTTATTAAAATCTTTCATCATTTCTTCTGGTGATGTCATTTCGAACATTGCGTTTTGCGTCATCGATTCTTTCACCATTTTTTGAATCGTCTTGTCATCGCGTACGAGTTCAAGAATAGCGACTGTCGCTTTTTTTAATTGTTCTGGACCGAGATCCATCGTAATTTTTTCAGCGTTTAGTTCTTCAGATAAAACAGTAACTTTTTCTTTCGTCGACGTGAATGCTTCGTCGTCTAAGTTTTTATACAATGTTTTTAACATCGCATCTTGCACATGTTTCATATCTTTATCCGCAGGCAATGTGTTTTGATTGAAAAATTGAGTAAAGTCGATACTCATTTCTTCTGTCCATTCAGGGTCGTTTTCTTTCATTAATTCGTTCACTTTTTTATCGTTGATCGTTAAAACTTCAGATAAAAATGGTAATTGAACGAAAAGGTCGTGCTGTGCGAGGCGAAGATAAATGTTGTCGAGTGGCATTCCGGCAACTTCACCTTTTACACGAACATCCGCTACTTTATTTTTCATATCAGACTGTGACGTCATTTCGATATGAGAATCTTTAATGAGATCTGTCGGAACGTCCGCGAGTAATGCTGACTGGCTATTCATATCAACTGTCATTTTTGATTTTGCTTCGACAGGATGTTCCATCGTCATGTCGTAATAATCAAGTTCTGGTTTATAACGATGTTTGAAATCGTCCACCATCGTTTGGACGGATTTAAATTCCGCTTTGAAATAATCTTGTTTTGTTGAACCGCCTAAAAATGCAAAGGCAAGGGCTCCACCGCCTACAACAACGGCAATAATAAGTGCGATCATACCTGTTTTCTTATTCATTCTGTCACTCCTTTTTATTGAAACGCTTTTAAAAGTATAACGTTTTCGTCTATTCTTTACGAGAACTATTTCAGAAGGTTTCAAACTATCGAAAGTTAGAATACTTAGACCTATTTTTAGGTGTTTAAAGAAGTTTAAATAGGTCTTAAAGACTTAAGTTAAACTTAGTCATTATTAAACATAAAGATTTTGATAAAAATGACACTAGTTCTTTTTAACCGATATCCATTTATAAAACGATATAGGTAGGTGAGGTTATATATCTTGTTTTTTATAAAAAACAAGACTAAAGAATCGTTTTTAGTAAAAAGGAAATGACATCTAAAAACAAGATGAAAAACTCATGAATAGATATTCAGTCAAAATAATGATAAAAACAAAGCAACTTTATCATTATTTGTAACCATAAAATTACATATTGATATATCTTTTCACTTGGTTGGATAGTTCCAGTGAAACATGATTTTCAAAGTATATAGTTATAAATTGGATGAGTTGTATAAAAAGTTTAATAAAGCTATTGTCAGGAAAAGTGATTATGTTTATGGTTAAGTTTATCAAGTAATACATTTGGCCAAGTGGTAGGACCTTGTAGAATAGAGAAATTATTATGAGGAGTTACCCTAGAAATGAGTATCAGAACAAAGTTAATAATTTTAATGGTTGCAATTGTAGGTAGTGTTGTGGTTAGTATCGGACTTGTTACCTCGAATCGTGTAGGAGAGGCGATTGAAAAATCAGCAGAAGAGCGTGGGATAGAAGAAGTGGAACGTTTAACTGCTATAGTCCAGACGCAGTTTAATAAATATGCAGATGATTTATTGCTACTTTCTGCCCTATCGGACATACAAAAACTTGCGCTAGGGAAAGAAAACATTGAGAAAGTTCAGCAATTATTAAAAGTATATATAGAAAAAAATCCCGATGTCTTTCAAATCTCAATTGGTTTGAAAGATGGTACTTTTATTAATTTTCCTGAAGATGGTTTAATGAAAGACTCTGTATATCGACCACAAGAGAGAGCCTGGTATAAAGAAGCAAGTCAAAATCCAAATGAAGTTTATTTTGGAAAAGCACATGTCGATATAAAAAGCGAACAATTATTAGTCCCTTTTTCAAAAGCAATCGTACAAAATGGACAAGTACAAGGAGTTTTATTACTGGACTTGCCTTTGACATCCATTGAATCTTTACTTACAGAATTTAATTTTTCATACGATGGATTTGCGTTTTTAATGGATCAAGGTGGAACGGTGCTTGTACATCCGACAGAAAGAGGAAAGTCTGCTGCAGACACTGAGAGTTTTTATAGTAAGATGAATAATTCTTCCGGTACATTTCGTTTTGAAATCGACGGAGAAAAGAGGCATGCTTATTTCGATACTGTGGAGACTTTCCAAGTAGGCGTTATCTTTTTAGAAAAAAATATGTTCAATCTTCTTCGAGTGGTGAAATATTCGTTAGCTGTGATTTCGCTACTTGTATTTTTTGTGGCTATCATCGTGACAATTTATGTATCGCGCAAAATGACGCAACCCATTCGTGAAGTAGCTTTTTGTATGGAAGAAGTCCGAAAAGGAAACTTAAATATTGCAGCTCGTATTTTTAGTCATGATGAAGTCGGACATCTAGCTTCTAATTTCAACGATATGTTACAGGATTTAAATGAACATTTTGTGAAAATAAAAAATAGCTCTAAACGACTAAATGAGGATGTCCGCCTGTTGGAAATAACAGCTCAAGAAAATGTAGAATCGAGCGAACAAATTGCTGAAGCGATTACTGACGTAGCAATAGGAACTGTCTCTCAGTCCGAAGATTTAGAAAAGGTACAACAGGCAATGGAACGGTTAAATACACAATTTAGCGAAGTAGAACAAAGCACGGCCATCATGCAAGAGATGAGTTCTAAAACATCCATAGTCAGTAACGAAAGTGCACAAAGAGTATCAGAATTACAAAGGCAATCCCATTTAACATTTCAACATATTCAAAAAGCAGAAAATGATATGGACAAATTATTAGAGCATATGAATGATATTGAAAAAATTATAGATGTGATCAATGACATTTCAGAACAAACGAATTTATTAGCGCTCAATGCATCTATTGAAGCGGCCCGTGCTGGCGAAGCGGGGAAAGGATTTGCTGTAGTGGCTCAGGAAGTACGTAATTTAGCAGAACAATCTGCACAATCTGCTCACCGTATTACGAGTATTATTCAATTAGCAATGTCTGCCGTCGAGCATGCTGTGCAGCAAATGTCCCGTACCCATGAAAGCATGTCGGAGCAACAAGGATCAGTCGTTCAAACGTATGATGCTCTACAAAATATTGATCAACATATGGAAAGTATAATGAACCAGATTGAGCAACTTTATCATAATGTGGAGAACATGGTGTCTTCACGTTCACAGGTGAACGATTTTATTCTTCATTTGTCATCAATTTCAGAACAATCTGCAGCTGCTGCAGAAGAAATAAGCGCCTCTGCGGAACAACAAGTGAGTTCGATTGAACAAGTAAAACAAGTGGCTTCTCAAGTAGAAAAAGAGAGTGAAATGCTCACGATGATTTCTTCTCAATTTACTTTGAATGAAAGTGAAGTGAATCTAAGTGCACCAAAACTTGAAAGTGAAAAATAAACAAGAAATGATAGAAAATTATAAAAAACTCCATCAAATGACTGAACAAGTTGGTGAGGCTTTAATGAACAATCAATTTGAACTTTATTATCAGCCCATCGTTCAAAGCAATGGTGAGATATCAAATTTTGAAGCACTCTTACGGTGGAACCACCCAAAAGAAGGTGTGATGTCTCCTGCTTTATTTTTACCTTATCTTGAAGAGACAGGAATGATGATTCCGATAGGGGAATGGGTTGTTACACAGCTTGTAGAACAGCTTGCTTTATGGAATAAAAGATATAAGAAAATAAATATTTCATTTAATTTATCGATGCCTGAATTGCTTTCCGGCGAAGTCATCAAAACATTAGTGCGTAATTGCGATGCACATGCCGTCCGTCCTGAGCAAATAACAGTGGAATTAACAGAGTCTATGAAAAGTCCAGATGCCACAACTTTAAAGCGCTTAGTAAATGAAATTAAAGACTACGGTTTCCGAATTGCTATTGATGACTTTGGGACGGGGTATGCTTCATTAGAAAAGATTTTGACAATTCAGCCACATTATTTGAAATTAGATCGCTTATTTGTAGAACAATTAAGTACGTCGACACAAGTCCATTATATATTAGAAGCTATTGTAAAATTGGCTCATCAACTTCAAATGGAAGTTATTGTTGAAGGGATTGAGACTGCAGAACAGAAAAAATATATCGAGCGCTTAAAGGTTCGTTATATGCAAGGATACTTTTATGGAAAGCCTCAACCGGCTGAAAAAATAGAGGGAAAGTGGAGTAGAGTGTTACGGTGTTGTTAGAGAGTTAAAGAACTTATTATGCTAAATATAATTTAATAAAAATAAAAAACGTATGAAGTTTGAATTTCATGCGTTTTTTATTTTAGATAACTGAAATTTCCTATGAAGTTGTACCGTCATCTTCAAACCATAAAATCGCTAATGTTTCTTCACCAGCGTGCACTGCGATGGATGAGCTAATTTCTCCAATACGAATATCAAGATTCGGAATTTGTTTATGAATCGCTTCCTTTAAAGCGATTGCACGTTCTTCGACATTACCGTGCATAATGTACAAACAAGAAGTCATTCGGTCTGCTTTTTCTGTTACGCGATCGATTAAATATTGAACGCCACGTTTTTCAGAGCGTACTTTATCGTAAGGAATTAATAAACCTTCGTCGTTCATATGGACGACAGGTTTCATTTTCAACAGGCTTCCGAGGAAATATTGAACGCCACTCATGCGCCCACCTTTATACAATTGATCTAGTTTTCCGATCAAAATGTAGTTTTGTAATTTAGCTACTAAATTTTGAATGACTTGCATCGTTTGCTCAATCGATTTTGTTTCTTCATACGTTTCGATTCCACGCTCTAGCATATATGTCATGCCATATGACATCGACAGAGAGTCAACTGTGTGAACGGTGAAATGAGCAAGTTCGGCACCTGCATTCGAAGAGGCGAATGTGCCACTTAATTTGCTTGAAATATGAACTGCGATGGCACAATCATAACCTTCTTCTTTTAAAGAACGATACAATTTTTCGAAATAGCCAGCGGAAGGTTGGGAAGTTGTTGGAATTGATTTTGTCGTATTAATTTTTTCGTACAGTTCGTCGGTCGTTAAACTTTCCCCGTCTACATAGCTATCCGTCCCAAAATGGATGGTGAGTGGTGCGACGAAGACGTCAGAGCGCGCTGCAAGTTCAGGTGATAAGTAGCCGAGGCTATCGATAATCCATGCGATTTTTTGAGTCATGTTGTTCATCCTACCCTTTGTTGTATAATGATTTTCACTATACAGTGAAAAGTATTGAAAATCGATACAATATGACAAAAATCATATCGTGAATTATGAACATTCCGTTACAAGGAGAAAGCAAATTTTTCTAATTTTCATACGGCTTCAGGTATAATGAAAAAGACTATACATAATAAAGGAGAATGGTTATGACAAAACAATCATTATCTGTACGTGACGCGATTATTCAACGTCGTTCAATTAAAGCGTTTAACGGGAAAAAAGTAGCGGAAGAAGACTTGCTTGCGATTTTAGAAGACGCGACATGGGCGCCAAATCACGGGATGCGCAATCCGTGGCGTTTCATCGTCGCAGGTGGGGAGCGTTATGAGAACGTTTTGCCTGTGATCCGAGAAGTAGCGATTCCGAACTGGAAACAATTAGATGAAGAAACACTCGAAAAACAGATGCGTAAATTTACGACTGTCGGTGGTGTCGTATTCGTCATCGTTCCAGAGGATGTCCGCCAAAAAGAGCGTCTCGAAGATTATGGTGCAGCGAGTGCACTTATCCAAAATGCGCAGTTGCTCGCATGGGATCAAGGGATTGGATCTTGCTGGAAAACACCGCCGTTTTTGGACAATCCAACATTCCGTGAACGATTAGGGGTTCAGCCAGGGGAACGCATTATGAGCATGCTTCAATTCGGTTATTATGACGTAGAACCGAAAGTGAAAGAGCGTAAGCCTTTCGATGAGCTCGTCACATTATTTGAATAAATATAAAAAGATGTCGCGATCGTAAATGCGACATCTTTTTATATTAAAGGGATTGTTCAATTTCGAAGTAATAATCGGCAAGAACACGCAGTCCTTGGTCGAAGTTTTCGAGATGGAAGTGCTCGTTCGGTGCGTGGAAGTTTTCCGTATCTAATCCGAAGCCCATTAAGACGACAGGAACTTGAAGAATTTGGTCAAATGCCGCAACGATCGGAATAGAACCGCCACCGCGAATGAATGATGTCGGTGTTTCGTATACTTTTTCGTATGAGCGACTCGCCGCTTGAATAGCAGGGTGGTCGAACGGTGCGATGAATGGTTTTCCTTTATCGAATTCTGTCACTTCTACCGTAACACCAGGTAAAGTATGTTTGGCGATATGCGCTTTCAGTTTATCCACGATTTCATCTGGATCTTGGTCGGGTACGAGTCGACAAGAAATTTTAGCGCTCGCTTCGTTCGGCAATACCGTTTTAATCCCTTCACCCGAAAATCCACCGTGCATGCCGTTCACTTCAAGCGTCGGACGTGCCCACGTTTGTTCGTAATACGTGAACCCTTTTTCGCCGAATAGTGCATCGACTTGTAATTCGTCTTTCACTTGTTGCTCGTCGAACGGAATCGCTGCGAATGCCGCACGCTCATCATCCGATAATTCGCGCACATTGTCGTAAAATCCTTCGACTTGAATCGTTCCTTCCGCATCACGGAAGCTACCGAGAATATGAGCGAGTGCATGGAGTGCGTTTTGGACAGCGCCTCCGTAAAGTCCTGAATGGAGATCACCTTTTGCGCCTTTCACATCGATTTGCACGCCAGCGAGTCCGCGCAACCCATACAATACTGCAGGCTTACCTGGGCCAACCATTCCTGTATCTGAAATGACGATGATGTCTGAAGCTAATTTTTGTTTATTTTCTTCAATATATTTCTCTAAATTTGGGCTACCGACTTCTTCTTCCCCTTCAATCATAAATTTCACGTTGACCGGAAGTTTGCCGAATGACTTCATTAAAGCTTCAACTGCTTTAATATGCATGAATACTTGTCCTTTATCGTCGCTCGCACCACGCGCGTACAATTTATTGTCGCGCACTGTCGCTTCAAAAGGGGGCGTTTCCCAAAGTTCTAACGGGTCGACAGGTTGTACGTCATAATGTCCGTACACTAAAATCGTCGGTTTACCTTCCGCATGTAACCAGTCGCCATATACGACAGGATGTCCGTCTGTCGCATCGATTGAAACATTTTCAAGACCTGCTTGTTTGAAAGAATCTACGAGCCAGTTCGCAGCTGTCGTCATATCTTCCTTATGTTCTGATAATGCGCTAATGCTCGGAATGCGTAAAAAGTCTGTCAATTCTTGTAAGTGACGTTCGCGGTGTTCGCGAAAATACGCATCGAATGTTGAATATTGTGTCATCGAAATTCCTCTTTTCTCTCATAAAATCAATTCCCTTTCAGTATAGCAGAAACATATTTTCAATACCGAAATGATACGTTTGAAATGTGAGATATGATATAATTGGAACACTTTAAAAATTACTGGAGGAGACGCTTTTGTTTATTGCGTTAGCATTCTTTTTATTCATGTCATTCTTTTTATCGGGGAGCGAAACAGCGCTTACCGCGGTGAATCGAATGAAAGTTCGTTTCCGTGCGAATGATGGCGATGTCGCTGCGCAAAAACTTGATGCGCTCTTACAACAACCGGATCGAATGATTACCGCCATCTTAATCGGAAATAACATTGCCAATATCATGTTACCGACGCTCGTGACGATGATCGCCATTGAAAAATCATGGCAAGTAGGTCTTGCGACAGGAACGTTGACGATTATTTTAATTATTTTTGGAGAAGTATTGCCGAAAACGATCGCCGCTACGTTTGCAGATAAAATTGCATACGTTGTTGCACCAGTCATTCGTGTACTCGTTTTCGTCTTAACACCTTTAACTTTTTTATTGTCCAAGTTTACGAATTTATTCATTCGTATCATTAGTAAAGGGCAAGTGACGGAAGCGACATTGACGAAAGATGATTTGCGTTCGATGGTCGACCTTGCACAAGTAGAAGGGGCTTTTGAAAAAGAAGAGACAGAACGTATTAAAGGAATTCTTGACTTCCCTGAAAAAGATGTACTCGATGTGATGGAGACGCATCGTACAGACGTTATTGCATTAACGCTTGATGCGACTTATGAAGAAGCACGAGATACGGTCTTGCAATATTTTTACACACGTTATCCTGTTTACGAAGAAAGTATTGATAAAGTCGTCGGTATTTTTTATTCTAAAAAGTTAATTGAATGGTCGATGCATCCGAATCGACCGATGAAACAATATATTGATATGGAACCTTTATTTGTCGTACAAACGATGAGTGTAGAAACGGTATTCCGTCTCATGCTCGCGCATAAAAAACATATGGCGATTATTTTAGACGAATACGGTGGAACGCTCGGAATCGTGACACAAGAAGATATCATTGAAGAAATGATCGGGCAAGAAATTGAAGATGAGACAGATTTAACAGAAGAGCAAGTCATTTACTTCCATGACGATCACACATTAATTTGTAGTGGACGCTTAGACTTAGAAGATGCGATGGAATTATTAGAAATCGAATTACCGGACGAGAACGAAACGATTGGCGGCTTTTTCATGCAAGAATTTGGTCGTATTCCAGAAGTAGGCGACACGTTAAATTACCATCATCACACGTTTACGATTGATGAGATGGAACGTAGTCGCATTATGAAAATGACGATACGAAAAGAAGAAGTAGAAGAAAAGATAGAAGAATAAATAAAAATAAGATGATTTCACTCGAAATGAGAGTGAAATCATCTTATTTTTTTCCCTTACAAAATTGTAATGTAAATGAAAGGAACTCCGATAGTACCTTTTTTGCTTTTTTTGCATAATAAGAGTACAAAGCGAATGAGATGGAGGCGGTAGCAATGACTACAGTACAAAATTTATATGAAGAATATGGTAAATATACGTATCATTTATGTTTAAAACTAACACGGAACAAAGAAGAGGCTGAAGACTTAATGCAAGACGTCTGGGTTAAAATTGTCCGTTATGAAGGAAAAATTGAAAAGGTCGATAAAATGAAAGCATGGATTACGACAATTTGCATGAATACATTTCGCGATCGTTATCGTAAAAATGTCCGTCGTAGCAAATACGTCATGAATCAACCAGATACATTGGATGTTCCGATTCTCGACCTCGTGCCAAGCGATACGCTAACGCCGGGAGAAACAATTGAAAAAGAAGATATGCAACAAATTATCCAACAAAAAATTGGAGAATTGGATGGGATTTATCGTAAAACTATTGAATTGTTTTATGTGTCGCAATATTCATTAATTGAAATTGCAGACGAAATGAAAGTGTCGATTGGAACTGTGAAATCACGACTCTTTCGTGCAAAAAAATATTTGCGTGAGCTCATGCAAAAAGATGAATTACTAACAGATTATGTCGTTCAAATATAGGAACGTTTACTGTACTTAAAAGTTGCATGCTCACCATTCGCTAAATCACTTTAATGCCATTGTGCTTAAAGTGATTTTTTTATGTGAAAAACGAAAAATTGTACACGAAAAGATAAAATTACTATGGAAAATACAATAATATTTTACAAATCACTGGTTGCTATTTCATACTGAATATGATAATTTGACAATATGCTTTGAAAAATAGTGAAAGCGCTATCAGTTCACACATCAGATGACCATAACTGTTATAATAAATAAAGTACAATCTCTGATAGATGCATCTCCACTATTTTTTTGAGTCAGGTCATCAGATGACCATAACACAAGAAGACCTTATGAAATATTACATGGAAAATGAGGAGGTAGTGAAGATGTTATTTGTCGCATTATCAGCAATTATTGCACCACTGTTCTTTTTAGTTATTATGCGTATGTCCGCTTTGAAAGGGATGGCACTAAGTTCAATCATCGTCATTTTACTCGGTTTAACAGCTTGGGGCATGGAAGGCAAAATCGTCATGGCATCAACATTGCAAGGGGCGCATAAAGCGTTAACGATTTTGTTAATTTTATTTGGAGCGATCGCATTATTGAATACGCTCACACATACGGGAGCAGTTGACCGTATTAATCAAGGTTTCCAAAGCATTTCTGGAGACATGCGTGTACAAGTCATTATCGTTGGTTTTTTATTCGGTTCGTTAATTGAAGGAGCTGCTGGTTTTGGTACACCGGCTGCAGTTGTAGGACCGCTCATGTTTGCGCTCGGATTTAATCCGATGGCAGCAGCGGTACTCGCCTTGATCGCCAACAGTACACCGGTCCCATTCGGAGCCGTTGGTACACCTGTACTCGTAGGATTAAGTAACTTAGAGAGCGTTGCGACGAATCCAAACTTCTTCCAAGAAGTAGCGATTAAAGCAACGACGATTGATTTGATGGCAGGAACATTTACACCATTTATTTTAATTATGGTATTGACGTTCTTCTTCGGAAAGAATAAAGGCTTAAAAGAAGCATTCAAAATGTTCCCGTGGGCATTCTTAGTTGGATTAAGCTATACGTCATCGGCATTTTTGTATGCAAACTTATTCGGACCGGAATTCGTTTCAATTCTCGCATCTTTAACAGCACTTGTTGTCGCAACACTTACAGCGAAAGCAGGGTTTTTATTACCGAAAGATGAATGGCAAGATGCAATGCGTGACGATTTCGAAGTGAAAACAACGAAGTCAGATATGGGTTTAATCCGCGCATGGTCACCATACCTCGTCGTTGTCGGATTATTATTATTAACACGTGTCGTACCGTCAATTAAATCATTTGCTCAAGGGGCGATTGATTTAACGTGGCGCAACATTTTAGGCGTTGAAGGCATCACTTCTGGTTGGGAATTTTTATACTCACCAGGAACCATTTTAATTATCGCGGCATTTTCAGCTGTATTTATTCAAGGAAAATCGGTCAATAACTTTACAAAAGCGGGTAAAGAAGCATTAGTTTCCATTAAAAATGCTGGATTCTCACTGCTCTTTACGTTAGCGCTCGTTCAAGTGTTTACGAATTCAGGTATGAATACGAATGACTTAGCGAGTATGCCACAATACATCGCGGAAGCATTGGCAGGTAGTTTAGGTTC
This sequence comes from Savagea serpentis, assembly GCF_015351395.1. Taxonomy (GTDB): domain Bacteria; phylum Bacillota; class Bacilli; order Bacillales_A; family Planococcaceae; genus Savagea; species Savagea serpentis. Next base: position 81,444 of record NZ_JADKPV010000004.1, on the reverse strand, counting down.
AGTCTGGATTTTCGTCGCACCATTTTTAGGACAGCTCGGAGCATTCATTACAGGAAGTGCAACCGTTTCAACATTAACATTCTCGCCAATTCAAGAAAGTATTGCGATGCAAGTCGGGACAGATGTCAATACGGTACTCGCTGGTCAATTATTAGGGGCAGCAGCCGGAAACATGATTTGTGTGCATAACGTCGTTTCAGCATCAACAGTCGTTGGTTTATCAGGTAAAGAAGGCGATATTATTCGTAAAACGATTTTACCTTCTATCGCTTATTGTTTACTCGCAGGACTCGGAGGCTTTATCGTTTTGTCGTTCATGTAGTAATATAGCTATATTAAACAAATTGTCGTTCGTTGACGATTTAAGGAGGCTATATTATGACAAAATTTACACCGCCGAAAAAAATCTACGAAGAAATAGCAGATTTAATTAAATCCCAAATTGAAGAAGGACATTGGCCACCTGGACATCGTCTTGATTCAGTTGAGCAATTAGCAAAAAATTACAATGTGAGCAGATCTGCAGTGCGCGAAGCAATGAGTGCACTGCGCGCTCTCGGTTATGTAGACATACGCCAGGGAGAGGGTACATTCGTCGCGCAATTTGATTCGTTGAACTTTTCGGCGCAAGTAGCGAACAGTTTATTAATGAATGAAAAACAAATTCGCGATATGTACGAAGTGCGTAAAGTTTTGGAAGTTGGAGCAGCAAAATTAGCAGCGGCGCATCGGACAGAGGAAGATTTAAAAGAATTAGAAGACGCTTTACAAAAAATGTATGAAGCGGATATACAAGGTCAAACAGGAGAAGAGGCGGATATGGCATTTCATTTAGCGGTTGCAAAAGCGACGCAAAATGAAGTGCTCATTCACTTTATGCAGTCGGTCTCTGAAATTATGCGTGATGTTTTAAGAGATACGCGCAATGTTCTTCTATATAAAGAAGATAAAGCCGCTTCTTTATATAAAGAACACCGACGCATTTATGATGCGATTCGCGAGCGACGTCCTGATTTGGCACATGATGAAATGTTTTTCCACTTAACAAATGTGGAAAAATCACTACAACACTATATGGAGTTTAAAAAGTAAGGACGTGTTCAAAATGAAAGTATCTTTATTTATTACGTGTATGGCAGATATTTTTGCATGGCAAGTAGGTAAAGCGACAGTTGAATTATTAGAAAAATACGGATGTGAAGTCGATTTCCCAGAAGGTCAAACGTGCTGTGGACAGCCTTCTTACAATAGTGGCTACAAAAAAGAAACGATCAAATCGATGAAACATATGATTGATGTATTTGAAGATGCAGAGTATATCGTCGGCCCATCCGGTTCATGTGTCTACATGTTACGTGAATATGAACATATTTTAAAAGATGACCCAGAATATAGCGAAAAAGCGAAAAAGTTTTCCCGTAAAGCATATGAAATTACACAATTCTTATATGAGGTATTAGAAGTGCGTAATATACCTTCGACATTTAAAGGAAAAGTGACGTATCATCCATCATGTCATATGACGAGATTACTCGGCGTGAAAGAAGCTCCATTACGTTTACTTGAAAGCATTGAAGGTGTTGATGTCGTTCCGTTACCACAGGCGGAAGATTGCTGTGGATTCGGCGGAACATTTGCAGTGAAAAATGCGGTCATTTCAGGCCGTATGGTAGACGAAAAAGCGCATCATGTCGAAGAAACAGAAGCGGAATATTTAGTCGGCGGAGACATGGCTTGTTTAATGAATATTCAAGGTCGTTTAACACGTGAAGGCAAAAATGTAGAAGTATTGCACATCGTAGAAATTTTGAACCAATTTTCAAATGAGGAAGTGAAAAAATGAGCATTCGAATTAGCAATGATCCGTATGACAAACGAATTGACAAAGGTGTAGCGAACGATTTTATGCGTGAGTCAATCGCTTCAGCGCAAGGTCGCTTCCGTTCAGGAAAACTTGCAGCTTCTGAAGAGTTAGGTGATTGGGAAGATTGGCGCTCATTAGGTGAAGAAATTCGGACGCATACGCTAAATCATTTGGATTATTATTTAAACCAATTGACAGAACAAGTCGAAGCGCGTGGCGGAAATGTATTTTTCGCTAAAGATGCTGCTGAAGCGAATGAATATATTAAAAAAGTCGCGCAATCGAAAAATGCTAAAAAAGTGGTCAAATCTAAGTCGATGGTCACGGAAGAAATCGGCTTAAACAAAGCGCTCGCCGAAGTAGGAGCCGACGTGGTCGAGACAGACTTAGGCGAATGGATTTTACAATTGGATGGAGACTTACCGTCTCATATTGTTACACCAGCTCTCCATTTGAATAAAGAACAAATTAAAGATACTTTCGTAAAATATCGTGGCTACGATAGCACAAGTACTCCTGAAGATTTAGCATTATTTGCGCGCAAGCAATTGCGTGAAGAATTTTTAGCTGCAGATATCGGGATTACAGGATGTAACTTTGCCATCGCGGAATCTGGAACAGTTACACTCGTAACAAATGAAGGGAACGCACGACTTTCCACAACATTGCCGAAGACCCAAATTTCAGTGATGGGGATGGAACGAATCGTCCCGACATGGGAAGAGATGGAAGTGCTCGTCAGTTTATTAACACGTTCGGCAGTCGGACAAAAATTAACGAGTTATATCACCGCGATCACAGGGGTACGTCAAGAAGGCGAAACAGACGGGCCGGAAGAATATCACCTCGTCATCGTAGACAATGGACGTTCAAAGATTTTAGGAACAGAATTCCAATCTGCCTTGCACTGTATCCGATGTGCAGCATGTATTAACGCATGTCCCGTATATCGTCAAATTGGCGGACACGCTTACGGTTCCATCTACCCAGGACCGATTGGCGCTGTTTTAACACCATTGTTAGACGGTTATGAAAATCATAAAGAATTACCTTATGCATCGACACTTTGCGCAGCATGTACTGATGCATGTCCTGTCAAAATTCCACTCCATGAACATCTCGTGCGTCACCGTGAAAATATCGTTGAACTCGGCATGGCACCTAAAATGGAAAAAGTAGCGATGAAAGGATTCGTTCAATGGGCTTCTCACCCTGCTGCGTACAAATTGAGTTCAAAACTTGCACGCACAGCGATGAAACCGTGGACGAAAGACGAAAAAATTACAGATGGACCGAGCATTTTGAAAGAATGGACGAAAGAACGCGACTTCCCTGCACCACCGAAAGAAACGTTCCGTCATTGGTTCAAAAACCGCAAGGAGGAGAAATAAGATGGCGACAAAAGAAGAATTTTTAAACAATATTGCGAATGAATTAGGAAGACCTCGCATTACAGCACCTGTCGAAAAGCCAGTATGGCGTCATCAACCTCAACATGCGGTATTGCAAGGGTTGTCACAAGACCAATTAGTCGAAGCACTGCAAGCGCAATGCGCAGTCGGCCACACTTCAGTAGATGTTGTACCGCTCGCGCAACTTGAAGCGACACTCGATCGCATTTTGGACGGTTTACAAGCAGATTCTGTCATCGCTGCAGACGATCGTCGCAATGATGAATTTGGTATGACAACTTATTATGAACAATTAAAAAATAAAATGGATATGCATATTTGGAAGGAAGAAGCGGGAGAAGAAAATCTTCGCTTTGCAGAGCGTGCACGTGTCGGCATTACGTTCAGCGATGTGACACTTGCAGAATCTGGAACCGTCGTCTTATTTATGAACGAACAAATGGGACGAGGCATTAGTCTTTTACCTCATGCGCATATCGCAATCGTTCCGAAAAGCACAATTGTCCCGAGAATGACACAAGCTGCGCAAACAGTTCGTGGTAAATTAAAGGGAGAAGGAAAAGTTCCTTCATGTGTTAGTTTCATTTCAGGACCGAGTAAAAGTGCCGATATCGAGATGAACTTAGTCGTCGGTGTACACGGACCTGTCGAAGTGTTTTACATCGTTGTCGATGATCAATAATCGAGAGGTGAGAAAATTGATTTCTAGCAAAATTCGAAAGCAATTCGTCGCCATCGTTGGGGAAGAAAATGTCTTAGATAGTGAATCTTCACTTTTAAACTACTCGTACGATGCGACACCAGGATTCCAAGCGCGCCCACATTGTGTGCTTGCACCACGCAACGTTTTTGAAGTGAGTGAAATCGTTAAAATTTGTAATGCAAATCGTATTCCAATCGTTCCACGCGGTTCAGGAACGAATTTGAGTGCTTCGACAACCCCGTCTAAAGGTGGCGTCGTTTTACTCTTTAAAAATATGAACGAAATTATTGAAATTGATGAAGCGAACTTAACGATGACCGTACAACCAGGTGTCATCACGCAACGCATCATTGAAGCGGCAGAGGCGAAAGGATTATTTTACCCACCGGACCCAGGTTCCGTGAACATTTCTCAAATCGGTGGAAACATTAGCACGAATGCTGGTGGTTTGCACGGTTTGAAATACGGTGTAACACGTGATTACGTCATCGGATTGCAAGTTGTGCTTCCAAATGGTGAAATCATCGAAACCGGTGGTAAATTAGCGAAAGACGTCGCAGGTTACGATTTGACGCGTCTTTTCGTTGGGGCAGAAGGTACACTCGGTGTGATTACCGGTGCTGTCCTTAAACTTATTCCGAAGCCAGAAGCGACGAAAACGATGCTCGTTTTATTCGAAGATTTAGAAACGTCAGCGAAAGCGGTATCGGCAATTATTGAAAATCGCATCATCCCTGCAACTTTAGAATTCCTCGATCAAGCGACGGTTCGCGTCGTAGAGGACTTCGCACAAATCGGTTTACCGACAGATGCGGGAGCAGTATTGTTGATCGAACAAGACGGTCCGAAAGAAATTGTCGACCGCGATACAGAACGCATGGCTAAAATTTGTATGGAAACAGGAGCGATGGACGTTCAAGTCGCCCAAACTCCAGAAGAAGCATATGAGTTAACGAGTGCGCGTCGTACAGCGTTATCGGCACTTTCTCGTATGAAGCCGACAACAATTTTAGAAGATGCGACGGTACCCCGTTCGAAAATTGCAGAAATGGTTGGCATCATTAATGAAATTGCGAAAAAATACGAATTAACCGTTTGTACATTCGGTCACGCAGGAGATGGAAACTTACACCCCACTTGTTTGACAGATGCGCGTGATACAGAAGAGATGGAACGTGTCGATGCAGCGTTTAAAGAAATTTTCGAAGAGGCAGTGCGTCTCGGTGGAACGATCACAGGAGAACACGGTGTCGGTGAAATGAAACTTCCATATTTATCATTGAAAGCTGGGGAAGCAGGCGTTGAAGCGATGCGTAACATTAAATTTGCGCTCGACCCGAATGCGATTATGAACCCAGGTAAAATGTTCACAGCAAAACAACAACGATAGGCGGTGCTCAAATGCAAACACGTGAACGCAAAAAAATTCAACAAAACTTTGTCGCGAAGATGGATTATGATGAACTAATGAACTGTACACGTTGCGGCTTTTGTTTACCGAGCTGTCCAACATATAAAGAAACGAATCAAGATGAGAAACATTCACCACGTGGTCGTATCGCGATTATGAAAGGTGTCGTCGACGGTTTAATCGAGCCGGACGATGAAGTGAAACGCTCCATTGACCTTTGTCTCGGATGTCGTGCTTGTGAGACAGCTTGTCCTTCAGGTGTAAACTTCGGACAATTGTTAGAACAAGCGCGTCATGCGATTTATGAAGTAAACAACCAATCCGCAACGGAAAAAGTTGCGCGTACACAAGTATTGAATCGCTTCTTCATGGATCAAAAAGAAATGGTGTCTGCCGTTAACTTACTCGGCATTTACCAACGTACGGGAATCGGCAAATTCGCTCATTCATTCGGCTTAATGAGCATGCTTCCAGATACGATGGCTACGATGGAAAAAGTGTTACCGAAAGCGCCGACGAAACGACAAATGCAAAATCGTCCACGTTACTATGAACCGATTGGCAAAAAGACGAAAAAAGTAGCGTTTTTCGGCGGTTGTTTAATGGATACACTATTTTTAAAAACGAATGAATCGACAACGAAATTGCTTCAATATGCAGGTTGTGAAATCGTCGTTCCAGAAGGGCAAGGCTGTTGTGGAGCGCTCCATGGTCACAGTGGAGAGGTCGATCAATCGAAAGTGTTAGCGAAGCGCAATATCGAAGCATTCGAAAAAGCGGGCGTCGATTATATTATTACGAACGCAGGTGGATGTGGAGCATTTTTAGTCGATTACGGACATTTATTACGTGATGAACCAGAATGGAAAGCGCGCGCGGAAGCATTTTCAGCGAAAATTCAAGACATTACGTCGATTTTAGTGGACCTCGACTTCCATAAACAAAAATTATCATTGCCGCGTCAAATCGTCACGTATCAAGATTCATGTCACTTACGCAACGGTCAAAAGGTAAGCGAACAACCACGTCAATTATTGCGCGCAATCGAAGGCGTCGAATTTGTCGAAATGGTTGGCGCTGACAGTTGCTGTGGCTCAGCAGGGATTTACAACTTAGTAGAATCTGACATGTCGATGCAAATTTTAGATAAAAAGATGACGCATGTAAAAGCGACAGATGCGAAAACAATCGTCACGACAAATCCAGGATGCTTATTACAAATGAAGCTCGGAATTGAACGTGAAGGATTATCTGACAAAATGGACGGTGTACATATCGTCGATTTATTAGTCGAAGCATACGAACGTGCGAATCGTTAATACAAAAATAGACAAAGTCCCAACAATTCATGGGCTTTGTCTATTTTTTGTTTCTATTAAGAAATGATTTCTTGTGCAGCTGAAGCTTTCGGTCGACGAGGACGCACATGTCCTTTCCACGTTAAGTTTGTCCCGATGCGAAGCAATGTTTCTAAAGGACCGCGTTTGAAATAGCGGAGATACAATACACTTCCGACACATTGCAACGTGTAAATGACGAGTCCGAGAATCATCGCTTTCCAAACACCGAGTGAACCGAACAAGCCGAAGCCGTATCCGTAAAAAATAAAAGTTGTGATAACAGATTGCATAATATAATTCGTTAAAGATAATTTGCCGACCGCTTCAAATCCTTTAAAGAGGAGAGCGTGTGGAGTAGCATAATACATTTGAGCGAATGTTAAAATATATCCGAAAGCGAGCAAGTGTGGACCTTGTTCAGCGACCGCTTGTAATACGAGGTTTTCACTCCAATCAAAATGAACAATCGCTTTTAAAACGAGTCCGACTAGGACGAGTGGAACACCGAGCTTATACCATTTTGCATATTTCGAATCGTGGAAGAAATTCACTTTTGCCGTCCACATTCCGAGTAAAAATAAAGAACCTGTAATAAATGGCAAAATGAGTGTAATGACTCCCATCATCGCTTCCATTTCTTCATCGTAAGGACTCACTTCTTGAACGAATTGATGAATGTCAGTGTATGAGCCGTTCGCATAAATCGGAATTGATTGTTCGACGTACGCTCTCGTCGTTTCATCTTCACCGAGCAATAATGTATCGGAAGAATCCCCCATAAAGACGAAGCTCATGATGAGGGGGAGGAATAAGCTCAGTAAACCTAAAATCGCGACAGTTAAAGGTTTTCGGTGAACGAAAGGCAATAATAAAATCGCCATCCCTCCGTAAAAGGCGAGAATGTCACCTTCCCAAATGAAATAACTGTGCAAAAGACCTGCTGCGAGCAATAGTACACCACGGCGGAATAAATGCCATTTCGGACGCGCATTTTTTCTTTTTAAGCTATCTGATAACTTCACGAGTGAAAAGCCGAAAAGCAAAGCGAAAATCGGTAAAAAGCTTCCTTCGATTGCGATTTTCGTAAAATCGTAAGCGATCTCGTCAAAAGTAGAAATCGGGAACAGTTCGATCATATCTTTTCCGAACATGCCGTATTGAAAAATAAGTAAGTTCGCGAGTAAAATTCCGAATAAACTAAAACCACGTAAAGCATCAACGACGTGGACACGTTCTGTAGGACGTTCTATCATAAAGTGACCTTCTCTCTATAGTTGTTTGCGTATTTTTAGTATAGTGAGAGAAGCTTATCGCACGTTTTCACTTATCTTAAACTTAGCTTAAAAGGAGGAACAATCATTGAATTCACTATATGCAAAACGTATTCTAGTCGTAGATGATGAAGTGGCGATCGCCCAAATGATTCGCATTATTTTAGAAAAGGAAGGATGGACGAATATTACAGTTGTCCATACGTATCAAGAAGCGAAAGACGCGATTCAACGCAGTGCATTTGATTTATATTTATTAGATATTATGTTGCCGGACGGTTCTGGGCTCGATTTAGCCACCGTCGCACGTGAGAAAGGCAATGCACCAATTTTCTTTTTAACGGCGCTTACAAGCGATGCTGACGTTCTGACAGGCTTTATGCAAGGAGCGGATGATTATATTAAGAAGCCGTTTAATCCTTTAGAATTAGCAGCGCGAGTGAATGCTCAAATGAAACGTTACGTCGGACAGCACGACGGTAATGCGCGCATTCGGTTCGGCAATTGTATACTCGACACGAAAGCGGCCTTATTACTTGTGGAAAATCAAGAAGTAGAACTGACGGGAAAACAATACCAACTCCTCGCCTTTTTCGCGACGCATCTCGATCAAGTGTTATCAAAAGAGCAATTGTATGAAGCGGTATGGCAAGAGGAGTATATCGATGATAATACGATTATGGTACATATTCGGAAATTGCGTGAAAAAATAGAGGATAATCCGAGCGATCCGCAATTGCTCGTTACGATGAGAGGAATCGGATATAAATTAAAGCGGGAGGCATAATATGAAAAAACGGTCTGTTAAAACATTGTTCGGGCGTTTCACGATTTACTTTTTAGGTTTTTATTTCATCAGTTTCTTTGCGTTCGTCATGACTTTTTTCTATATGTTTTTTCAAAGTGATCCAGCGAGTTTACATACGCGTGTAGAAGATTTGACGACGACGGATATCGAGGCGCATTATACCGACCATCAATTCGATGAAGAAGATCGGCTCATTGCCGAACGGAGCGGTGGAGTGTTACAAATGATTAATGACAAAGGACAAGTTGTCCAAACGACTCATCCGCACTATCATGCGCCGACTTCCTATACGTTCGAACAATTATTAAAACACCGTCAAAAATATTATGTTTGGGATATCGAACAAGACCATCATATGTTGTTCATTCCTTATACGGAAGCGGATGAACAAATGTATCGTTATGCAAAAACGGGCGAACGAAGCGATGGTGTATGGGAAACATATAATGAGGAAGGGCGTCGTTTAACGACGACAGACGAATCTACTGAGCCACTCCGCTTAGAAGATATTGTCTCAGGTTCTCCTTATTTTTCAGAGGAACGCGAAATCGTCTCCTTTATGCAACAAGACGACGAACTCATTGTCGTACGTCTCCCAAATACGTATTATTTACCTGTACAATTTGATCCGCTTAGCTTTTTAAAATGGATTGTATCGTTTCACCTCGTTCTCCTTTTTGTAGCGGTGCTCTTTTCGTGGTGGATTGGGACGCGTTTTGCCAGACCCCTCTATCATTTCTTAAAGTGGATGGAACGCCTAAGCATGCGCGACTACACATTGACATACCCAAAACGCTTATACAAAAATGAAAAATTGAAACGAAAATACAATTTATATGCGAGTGTCGATGAATCATTGCGCGATTTGACGAAGAAATTACAACTTGCAGAAGAAGAGCGTGCGCAACATGATCAGTTGCGAGAAGAGTGGATTACAGGGCTTTCTCATGATTTAAAAACCCCACTCAGTTCGATGTACGGCTATGCGGTCATGTTAAATTCGGACTATCATTGGTCGGAAGAAGAAGTGAGGCAATTTGCTGAAACGATTGAAAAGAAGGCATCGTATATGAACGCTTTACTCGATGATTTGAATTATACGTATGCGCTGCAACATCGCCAGGTCACTTTAGAAGAGAGACCGGTTGAATTGTTGCATTACGTGCAAGAATATAGTGAAAAACATATTCAAGCATCACGCCTCAATGTACAAGGAGAAGAAGTAAGCGTCTTACTCGATACGATCGCTTTTGAACGTGTATTAGATAATGTCGTGTCAAACGGGTTGAAATATTCAGAAGGCATCGTCCGCATACGTGTAGAGCGTAGAAATAATGAGGCGATTTTGTCGATTTGGAATGAGGCAGAGCCTTTGCCAGAACAATTGTTACAACAAATGTTTGAACGCTACTATCGAGGCACGAATACGAGTGAGACGATAGAAGGAACGGGACTGGGACTTGCGATTGCCAAACAAATCGTTCACCAACAACACGGTACGATTGTGGCACGCAATGCGAGTGGCGGGATCGAAATCGTCATCACTGTGCCAATGGAACAATAAAAAATACCGTTTTCGCCATTAGACGAAAACGGTATTTTAGTGATTAGGGTGTATTCGCAAGCATCAATCGTAATTCGCGTAAACGTTCTTCCATGCGAGCGAGACGCTCTTCCGATTGTTCGACTTGTTTCGCATGACCTGTCACTTCTAATTTTTCGATATCATGTTGTAAGTTCATATAGTCGTACTTCACTTCTTCCATCTCACGTTCAATTTGTTTGCGGTCCATTTACAAAACTCCTCACATGTATTAATACTTTTAGTGTACCGTAAGATGAAGATTGTTTCCATTTTTATCGGGTATAGTGTAGAATGGTCGATATTTCGTTAGAAGATAGGGGGATACATAGTTGTTCGATTCATTATTATTTGATCTCATGTTCGTCGTTTTACTCGGCATCATTTCGCAATGGGTCGCTTGGCGATTCAGCATGCCAGCGATTGTGGTTATGTCGATTGCAGGATTGCTCGTCGGACCCATTTTTGGCTTCATCAATCCGCAAGAAACGATGGGAGATTTATTCAGCCCTATTATATCGCTCGCTGTTGCGATCATTTTATTTGAAGGTAGTTTAAATTTAGACTTTAAAGAAATTAAAGGATTTAGTAAGCCAGTCGGTCGCATTGTGACAGTTGGTGCGTTTATCGCATGGATTGGTGGCTCACTTGCTGCGCATTACGTCGCTGGCTTGTCATGGGCAGTCGCATGGATTATCGGAGGCTTGTTCATCGTGACAGGACCGACCGTCATCTTGCCTCTTTTGCGCCAAGCGCGTCTCAAGCCGAGACCCGCTGCCATTTTAAAATGGGAAGGCATCGTTGTTGACCCATTCGGCGCATTGCTCGCAGTATTTGCTTATGAGTTCATTAAGTACATTAACGGTGAAGTGAACTTCAATACATTACTCATGTTCTTTGCCGCTTCTGGTTTTGCGGTATTCATCGGTTGCTTTGCCGGCTGGTTTATCGGTCGCAGTCTAGAGCGCGGTGGCATTCCGGAGTTTTTAAAAGCGCCTGTCCTGTTTGCTGTCGTCATTTTCACATTCGTATTATCGGATGAAATTATGCACGAAACAGGCTTGCTTGCAGTAACAGCGATGGGGATGACGATGGCCAATATGCGCATCTCAAGCCTCGATGATATTAAACATTTCAAAGAAAACATTTCTGTATTACTCATTTCAGGAATATTCGTTATGTTGACAGCATCACTTAGCCCTGACGTCTTGCTTCAAATTATGAATCCGAATATTATCGCATTCGTCGTCGTCATGTTAATCGTCGTACGTCCATTATCGATTTGGATTTCAACGATTGGGACAGAGTTAAACTATCGTGAGAAATTGCTTATCGGATGGATCGCACCGCGTGGAATTGTCGCGTTAACCGTTTCGGGATATTTTGCGACGATTTTACTCGATAACGGCTATCAAGATGCTGAAATTTTAACGGCCTTGACGTTCGCACTCGTCTTCGGTACCGTCGTCCTTCACGGATTTTCAATCAGTTGGGTCGCGAAAAAACTTAACTTGGCGACAACCGATGATTCAGGCGTCTTACTCGTCGGAGGAACGAAATTTGCAGCGGAATTTGCGGAAGCGATTCAAAAAACAGGGAATGACGTGATGATTGTGGACCGCAACTATTCGAACTTAGTAAGTGCGCGAAATAAAGGGATTAAAAGCTATACAGGAAATATTTTATTAGAACAGACAGAGTTAAACGTCGACTTAACACCGTATCAATACATGATTGCGATGACGCATTCAGACCGTTACAACGCGAATGTGTGCGCCGATTTCGGTCCGGATTTAGGCTATGATCATTTGTATCAAACGGAAACGCGTCGAGTGAATGATGAAGCGGAACGTCCGTTAAAAGCAGGACAATCTTTATTCATTCCGGCATTGCCAATTTCTGAACTAGAGCGACGCATCATTCGAGGGGACGTTATGCGACGTACACTGATTACAAAACAGTACAGTTATACGAACTATTTGCGTGATCGAGATAATCAGTCCGTTCTTCTATTTATCGAACGTGAAGACGGCTCGATTGAATTTTTCTCGGAAGATAAAGAAATCCAAGCATTCGCAGGAGACACTGTCGTCGCTCTCGCCACACCACAAAAGACGATTGAGCGTGTGAAAGAACGCCTCGATGAAGAAGGTGCAGCGAAAGAAGAAAATATGAAAGAAGTGGTTGACTACTATGTAGAACCGACTTCTTTAGAAGAGACAAAAGGTTACAAAGATTTGCCGGGAGAAGCACCTCCTACAATAAAATAAAAGTAAAACGATAAGCTGTCACAACTTGTGCATCTTATCGTTTTTTCTATTTTCAGTAGAATCATGGTAAACTAAAAGGAACGAATGGAAAGAGGGATTACATGGCAAAATCAGTAGTACTTGCAGAGAAACCGTCAGTCGCACGCGATATTGCGCGCGTCTTGAAATGTCATAAAAAAGGAAATGGCTATTTAGAAGGGGACCGTTACATCGTCACGTGGGCGCTCGGTCACCTCGTCACACATGCGACACCGGAACAATACGATAAAAAATATCAAAAATGGACGTTGGAAGATTTACCGATCATTCCGAATTCGTTTAAACTCGTCCCGATTCGTCAAACGACGAAGCAATACAATGCAGTGAAGGCACAGTTGAATCGTAAAGATGTAAATGAAGTGATCATCGCAACGGATGCGGGACGTGAAGGAGAGCTAGTAGCGCGTTGGATTTTGGAACGCGCGAACATTCGCAAACCGATTAAACGTCTTTGGATTTCTTCCGTTACCGATAAAGCGATTCAAGATGGTTTCCGTCAATTGAAAGACGGACGTGCGTACGACAATTTGTACGCAGCAGCGGTCGCTCGTGCGGAAGCGGACTGGATTGTCGGCATTAATGCGACGCGTGCACTTACCGTCAAGCATAATGCGCAACTGTCAACGGGGCGTGTTCAAACGCCGACGCTCGCAATGATTCGCGCGAGAGAAGAAGAAATTCAAAACTTTAAACCGAAGACGTATTACGGTTTAGAAGTACAGACGGATGACGCACTTTTCGTTTGGCAAGATGCGAAAGGCAATACGCGCACATTCGATGAATCAAAAATGAAAAAGATGTTCGCTCAACTCGAAAATGAAAAAGATGCAGAAGTCGTTCACGTCGAAACGAAACCGAAAAAAACATATGCGAAACCTCTATTCGACTTAACAGAACTCCAAAAAGAAGCGTTTCACCGTTGGAAATGGAGTGCGAAAGAAACGTTAAACACGCTCCAAAACTTGTACGAGCGTCATAAAATTGTAACGTATCCACGAACGGACTCGAAACATTTAACGAGCGATATGCAGTCGACATTGCTCGACCGCATCCGTGCAGTCAACCGCGGAACGTACCGTGACATTGCACAACAAATTGCACGTACGAAACCGCTCGTCATTCAAAAAGGGGTCGTTAACGACAAGCTCGTCACCGACCACCATGCGATTATCCCGACGGAAGAGCCACCGAATTATATGAGTTTATCCGGCAGCGAGAAACAGCTATACGATTTAATTACCGCACGCTTCCTCGCAACATTTTTAGGACCTGCGGAATTCGAACAAATGACCGTGACCATTCGAGTAGGGGACGAGACATTTAAAGCGCGTGGTGAAAAAATGACGAAGCTCGGTCATCGTGCAGTAACGGAGTCGACGTTGACAGAGTCGACATTACTACCTAGCTTCTCAAAGGGGCAGAAACTCCCGATTCGCTCTTTACATCGCACATCAGGCGAAACGAAACCACCAGCACGTTTTAACGAAGGAACATTGCTCGCGGCGATGGAAAATCCATCTGCCTTCATGCAAGGTGAGTCGAAGCAAGCGGTACAAACATTGCAAGAAACAGGAGGCATCGGGACAGTTGCGACACGCGCTGAAATTATCGAGCGTCTCTTCCAAATGTTTGTTATTGAGAAAAAAGGGAATGAGCTGTACACTACGTCAAAAGGCCGCCAATTATTGAATTTAGTTCCAGAGGAGCTTAAATCTCCAGCATTAACTGCTGAATGGGAGACGAATTTAACAAAAATCGCTCATGGTAAAATGAAGAAAGAAGCATTTATCCAAGAAATGATTGACTTCTCTAAAAAAACTGTAAATAATATAAAGAATGACACAACGAAGTTTAAGCATGATAACGTATCGGGGAAAACATGTCCCGATTGCGGAAAATTTTTATTGCGCGTGAATGGCAAGCGTGGCGTCATGCTCGTCTGTCAAGATCGCGAATGTGGACATCGTCAAAATGTTTCTCAACAGACGAATGCGCGCTGTCCAAACTGCCGTAAAAAATTACAATTACGCGGTGAAGGGGAAGGTCGTATTTTCGTTTGTTCATGTGGACATCGCGAAAAGCTATCATCTTTCGAAAAGCGCCGTAAAAAATCAACAAACGCAAAAGCGGATAAACGAACGGTACAAAAATATATGAAACAGCAAGATGATGAACCAGTGAACACAGCATTAGCCGATGCTTTAAAACAATTATTCGATAAATAAGCGAAAGGAGTGAAGTGAAATGAATGCGATTTTATCAGCAGTTGCGCAAGATAAATTAAGCCGTTACGATACCGTACGTCGAAAAAATGCCGAACAAGCGTATACGACGCAAGCCGAGATGAAAGATTCAAAAGAAGCGCTCGTTAAAAGGTTAGAAGCTTTATTACTCGGCACATTGACCGAAGAAGAAGCATTGGAGACGGTGAAAGATCAACAAAAGCTTCAAGCGGGTCAAGTGAAGCAAGTCCCTCTTCCGCTCGGACAAACATTAGAAGAGACGATTCGGACGTGGAAAGATGTCCGCGCGGAAGCAGAACATGATTTTAATAGTCCTGTTGACATTGCTTTACACGGTCAAGCATCGAGTGCGATTCGCCATGCAGAATCGATCATCGCACTTCATAACCTAGCGCGAAATCTCGCAAAACAACCGTGGATTGCCCAACATATTCCGCCAGAGATTGCGTCTTATGAATCCGTTGCGACACAAACGTATACGACGCAACAAAATTTATTATCTTTACCTTATGTGCCGAACGTTAATTACGCCGCATAACAGAAGCCGTCTTTTCGAAATCGAAGAGGCGGTTTTTTTCATGCGTTTCATGTAAAATAAAACAAAAGGAGCGAGGTTTATGGCGAAGAAAAAAATACAAAAGACGAATGCAGTTCGTCTACTCGAGCAGAAAAAAATTCCATTTGAGTTGAAAGAATACGAAGTGGATGATGGACAATTAGACGGTACTTCCGTCGCCCAAAAGACAGGAGAAGCATTTGAACACGTATATAAAACGCTCGTTGCGATGCATGAACGAGAGCGCTTCGTCTTTTTAATTCCCGTCGACCAAACACTTGATTTAAAAAAAGCCGCGCAAGCCGTCGGAGTGAAAAAAATCGAAATGCTCCCTTTAAGTGAATTAACGAAAGAGACAGGATACGTACGTGGCGGTTGCTCGGCTGTCGGAATGAAAAAATTATTTCCAACGTATATTGAAGAGCGAGCAAAGCAGCAAGAAACGATTGTGGTCAGCGCAGGGAAAGTCGGTTTACAAATGATTATCTCACCCTATGATTTAGCTACTGTAACCGACGCGACATTTGTTTCACTCATCGCAGAACAGGAGTCGAACGCTTGATGAATCGCACAGTATTTTGGAGATGGGCCTTTTATTTAGGTGGCATGATTATTTTATCGTTCGGCATCGGCATGACGATTCGAGGGGAGCGTTTCGGTATTGGACCGTGGGATGTATTTCATTACGGTTTGACCGAAACAATCGGTTTAACGATCGGGATGTGGAGTATTATTACAGGATTTTTAATCATTGTGCTAACAGCATTGTTCACAAAAAAACTTCCGAAAATCGGCACATGGATCAATATGGTTGTGATTGGAACGTTTATCGATATTAGTTTAGCTGTCTTACCGGAAACGCCGACATTCGCTTCAAGTTTGACGAGTTTTGTTTTAGGTGTCATCGTCATGGGAATCGGTGTCGGCATATACATCGCTCCGAACTTAGGGGCAGGGCCTCGCGATAGTTTAATGTTATTGTTTATGGATAAGTTAAATATGAGCATTAATACAGCACGTACGCTCATGGAAGTGCTCGTCGCAATCGGCGGTTGGTTCCTCGGAGGACCTGTCGGCATCGGAACGGTACTCATCGCATTCGGACTCGGTTCTTTCGTTCAACTGGCAATGCCGTACAGCACGAAAGTATTAAAACATCTTATCCGAGAACGCGATCATTATCTTTTAAATGAATGATAAAAAAGCTGACCTTTTCAAAAGGCCAGCTTTTTTAAGCGTTCAAGCGTTGGAAAGAATGGTATAGCGTATACTTTTGCATGCCGTGGGTTACATTCATCAATTGTTGAAACTGTTGTTCCGCTGTCGCTTCATCTCCTTCATAATGAGCGATGAGCGATGCCGCTGAAAAGCGCGTCCACGGGGACGTTAATTTCGCTTCGTATTGACGCGCTTCTGCAAACTCTCCACGCATCGCGTGCGCAATGAGTAAAAAATAAACGCGATATTCAGAAGGGGATAAGCTTTCGGCATGCGCTTGTAAAGCGTCCGCATCTTTTTTGAAAATCGCTAAATTTCCTTTGTACACCATTTGCATTTCAGGTTGCGGGAAACGTTCCAGCATCGTATGAAGCGCGCTAATTACATCCTCGTCTGTTCCATGTGCTAATTGATACGAATAATTGAAAATCGGTCGCTTCGCATTATTTTTCATATAACGGTCGACGAGTTTTAAATTATCCGTTTTGTAAATGATGTAAAATGGCCAACTGACAGAAATGATCATAAACACTAAAAAAATAGCGCCAATTGTCACATATGTTGGTAAACCGAGTGATTCAAATGTGAACGCAAGTACAATTCCGAGTCCTACTAATAATAAAATACGCATAAAAGGTAAGCTTCTCACAAAACGTCATCTCCTTATGCGTATTAGTATAGCAAATTATTCGACCGTATCGTTAGACCAATCGTATGTGTAGAAATATTCATTTTCAAAATAAGCGGTCGCATCCGGCATTCCTTTTTCGATACCATCCTTCAAATTACCGAGAACGAGTGCTGTTTGAGAAGCGTGAGCTTCAAGTGCCGCTTGTTTATATTTCGCCATTTCAGGTAAATGATGATGAATATCAGGCTCTCCAATATGTTCGACCGTGTCGTTTGCGAATGCGATTAAATGAAGTGTTGGACGTTCGTCTTCTGGAAGCGCTCGGACTGCCCGAATGACCGCACGTGCGGAAGCTTCGTGATCCGGATGAACAGAAAAGCCTGGATAAAAGGAATAAATAACAGACGGTTGTAATTCATCGATATACGCTGCTACTTTTTGCGTCATCTCTTCATCGTCTTCAAATTCTAATGTTTTATCGCGCAAACCACCGAGTCGCACATCTTCAACATTCATCGCGCGACAAGCATTCATCAATTCTTCTTTTCGAATGCCCGGTAATGTTTCACGATTGGCGAATGGAGGATTGCCAAAATTTCGTCCCATCTCTCCAAGCGTCCAACAGACGTACGTGACAGGGACTCCGAGTTCTCGGTATTTCGATAATGTTAAACTACAGGCGAATGATTCATCATCAGGATGAGGCAAAATGACGAGTACGTGGCGTTCTTTTTCTAACATAGTAATCCTCCTTTATTATTTGGCGAAAGGTGTTTCGCTAATTTGTAAACTGACCGCGAGCTTCCCTTCGCCGTCTAGGCCTGCCATGAGAAGGCGGTTTTCTTCATCGACGATATAGTGTGTAATCCCTTGCGCATAAACCCAACCGCCTTCTAATTTTAAACCGACGCGATGGGGATAGTCAGGGGTAACTTTCCCGAGTGAGTAGTTGAGTTGCACGTTGCGGATGAACGCACCGCTATTAAAAAAACCTTCTTGAAAATGCGCCGCATACGCGCCATTTGTCGTTTCTAAATGGATGTAGACGGGGCGATTCGCAAGCTTGTTTAATTCTTGTTGTAATTGATAGACTTGTACAATTTGCATCATGATTCCTCCCTTATAGGTATATTATAAAGAAGCCTATTTTAAATTGCGACGAACTCGTGTTTGAAGTTGTAAAAAGAAAGAAATTTTCTTATGCTTAAACGGAGAAAAGGAGTGAAGCGAATGAATTCATCAAAAAAGCGTCCCATTATTTGGGCGGTTGTATTTGGTATGTTTCTCATTACAGGGATTATTGTATACGCTGTGTATACGTTATTTTTAGGCTCATCGATGCAAGAACGGAAGTCACAAGTGCTTGAACAAATTCGAGATGTTTCTGAACTTGCGACAGCAGAAGCCATTACAAAAGTAATTATTGAGCGAGAAGATAATAAAGTATTCGGTCAATCGATTGGAATTAACTTGCCGGGAACGAAGAGACAGCTGCTCGTCGTCATTCCAGGTTCAGTAAAAGCTGGAATTGACTTATCCCAAGTGAAAGAAGAAGATTTCATGATCGATGAAGAAAATAAAACCGTTCGATTTCGCATTCCGCATGCGGATTTTTTAGGAGGCGTGAACCTTGATTTTGAACGGGTTGACATTTATTCTTCAGAAGGACTATTTCGCTCGGAAGCAACGATTGATGAAGCCTATGAACTGGCGGAAGAAGCGACAAAGCTTGTCAAAAAAGAAGCAGAACAACAGCACGTTCTTGAAAAAGCGGAACAAAATGCAGAACGTCTTATCCGTGAGTTGTTTCAATTTGAAGGGTATACTGTAATTATTGAATTTAAGGAGTGACGAAGGTGAAACAATTAATCGGCAATGATTGGGATGGAAAACTGCAACATATTTTCATGTCTACCGCTTACGCTGAGCTACGCGAGTTTTTGAAAGAAGAATATAAGAATGCGACGATTTTTCCAGAAATGCACGATATTTGGACGGCGCTCCAATGCACCCCATTTTCAGAAACGAAAGTCGTCATACTCGGACAAGATCCGTATTATCGTCCGAATCAAGCGCACGGAATGAGTTTCTCCGTAAAGCCAGGCGTCGCATTACCGCCGAGTTTGCGCAATATGTTTAAGGAACTGGCGACAGATCTCCAAGTCGAGCTACCGACAGAAGGGACATTGACTGGTTGGGCGACGCAAGGAGTACTTTTATTGAATGCTGTGCTCACGGTGCGGGAAGGTGAACCAAACTCGCATAAAGGAAAAGGTTGGGAAGTTGTTACGGATGAAGTGATTCGTCAACTGAATGACAAAGAAGAACGCGTCGTCTTTATTTTATGGGGCAATGAAGCGAAAAAGAAAAAAGCGCTTATCAATCAATCAAAACATGTCATCATTGAAGGTGTACATCCGAGTCCTTTAAGCGCACATCGTGGATTTTTCGGCAGTCGTCCGTACAGTCGCACAAACGAAGCATTACAAGAAGCGGGGCTCACACCGATCGATTGGAAGAAGGTGAGCATCGGATGGCCCATTCCGTAAAGCCGAACTGTTTTCGCTGTCAGTATTTCCGCGTGACGTGGGAACGTCAAAATCCGAGAGCTTGTGAAGCGTACGGTTTTAAGACGCGTGAAGTCCCGTCAGCGGTCGTTTTACGTTCGTCAGGCTTACCTTGTATGAAATACGCACCGAAAGAAGGAAATCGATTATGAATTATGAAGCGATTTTAAACGAAATTGAACAACAACTAAAAAGTGCTCGTACGACATCCGAAATAGCGGATATTCGTGCACACCTTACAGCAATTCAAGCATTGTGTAACGCAGCACTAGGAGGGAGTAGTCGCAAAGCAAGTTCAGCAATTTTAACAACGCAGCCCTTCACTCCTACATTTGTCACGTCGGAAGCGAATTCACTTCCTGTCACAGCAGCTGCGCAATCGGTCCGTTTGGAAGAAGAAGATGCGAATGGTGAGTCTTTATTCGATTTTTAGTTTGTCTTTGTTCATGTGAAATTCACAAAGCTTTCGCGCGAAAGTGATATACTAGAAACTAGTAAACAATTGAAAAAGGAGTCGAAACACATGCCATTTTATTTAATCGCAGGTGCGATCAATGCCGTCATCGGAGTCGCACTCGGTGCCTTCGGAGCGCACGGCTTAGAAGGAAAAGTTGAAGATAAATATTTAAAAGTGTGGGAAACAGGAGTTCAGTACCATATGTACCACGCGCTTGCATTACTCGTTGTAGGTATTTTAATGAGTTCATCCTTTTTCGGCGAAACACCGATGCTCAAATGGGCAGGGAACTTATTCATTCTCGGCATTATTTGTTTCTCAGGTAGTTTATATGTGACGACAATTGCAGGAGGCGGCCTCGGAAAGTTCGGTCTCATTACACCGCTCGGCGGCGTGCTCTTTATGATTGGATGGATTTTGTTCATCGTCGCGATCGTGAAGCGATAATTTCGTCCTGTTACGCTCTTCTTCAGAATGAAGAAGGGCGTTTTTTTTGTTCATCTTCTGTTCATCTAATCTTTTTACACTAAAGAAGAACAAGTCCAAAAAAAGCACCGATCCTAGTTGAAGTAGAATCGGTGCTTTGTATGACTTATAGTGCGAAAAATTGTGCGCGAGCGTCGCCGTCAAGTAAATGACCGACGAAGAATGAACCGAACACGCCGTAACGTGCACTCACTTCATCAAAGCGCATTTCGTAAATTAATTTTTTGAATTGGAGAACGTCGTCTGCGAAAAGTGTAACGCCCCACTCATAGTCGTCTAAACCGACTGAACCTGAGATGATTTGTTTGACTTTTCCAGCGTAGCTACGTCCGATTAAACCGTGGCTGTACATGAGTTTGCGACGTGTTTCCATATCGAGCATGTACCAGTTATCATTGCCTTCACGCTTTTTATCCATCGGATAGAAGCAAATGTAAGGGCGACGTGGAAGTTCAGGGTAAAGACGTCCACGAACGTATGGGTTTTCGTATGGGTCTTCGTCAGATTCACCTGCTAAGTAGTTTGAAAGTTCAACGACTGAGAAGTAGGAGTATTCTTTCACTAAGAAGTCTGCAATCGCAAGCTTATTGAACTTCGCTTCAAGTACTTGAAGTTCATCTAATGTAGGACGAAGCATCATTAACATGAAGTCTGCTTTCTGTCCGATTACTGTGTAGAAAGCGTGGCTTCCTGTTTTTTCGTCGTCTGCTTTTTGGAGTTCGTCTAAAAACGCAACGAATTCTTGAACGATTGTGTTACGTTCTTCTTGTGCAAGCATTCTCCAGCTCGCCCAATCTACAGAACGCAAATCATGTAATACGTACCAACCATCTAAAGTTTGAGCTGCTTCGTTCGCCAATTGTGCGGACTTTGCGAGCTCTTTTTTCATTTCTTCATTCACTTTAGTCAACTCTCCTTTTAAAAATAGTTTCATGCCAAGTGTAGCACATCTTTACTAAAAGTTATGCTTTCAAGCCCCCCTGTCATCAATTTGCCATGAACGAATCGACTTCTTCCTGAGCTTTTTACAACTGTCTCTTTTGTCTATGGAAAAAAGCTGATATGCTAAAAGAAGAATTTGAACGATAGGGAGAAGCACAATGGATCAAATTGAACGTATGTTATATCGAAAGACGTGGCGTTATATGGATGAATCGCTCATCTCGCGCTCACGTTCAGCATTAGAATCGTTTGCGACAGATGATACACTTTGTCACATCGTCGGCCAGCAAATGAGTGAGGCGATCGTTCGCACGTGGGTGCACGATCAGACGATTGTACTCGGCATTCAAGATTATCGCTTACCATATGTAGAAGAGATGATGGATTATTGTCGCACGAGAGGGTATACCCCAATCGTACGCAATTCAGGTGGTTTAATGGTGGCATTAGATGACGGGGTATTAAATATTACGCTCGTCTTTCCAGAAGATGTCGGAGCGATTGACATTAACGATGGATATGAAGCGATGTTACTATTCGTTCAACTGCTCTTCCCAGAAGCGGAAGGACGGATTGAGGCTTACGAAATCATCGGTTCGTACTGTCCAGGAAGTTATGATTTAAGCATCGATGGCAAAAAATTCGCAGGCATTTCCCAGCGGCGCGTCCGCAACGGCATCGCAGTACAAATTTATTTAAGCATCGAAGGAAGCGGAAGCGAACGTGCCGAATTCGTCCGTGAATTGTATGACATCGGGTTACAAGGAGAAGAGACGAAATTCATTTATCCTGATATTAAGCCAGAAGTGATGGCATCATTAAATGAATTATTAGATGAACAATTTACAGTAGCGGACATCGTACACCGTACGGAGCGACTCATTCATTTACTTGCAGATCAAGTTGAACATCATCCATTCACAGATGAAGAACTGACATGGTATGATTATTATTTAAGACGGATTTTTAAAAGAAATGATAAATTATTCGCTAAATGAACGGAGCTCAGCGTAAGTGTTGGGCTTTTTACTATCATAGGCATTGCAGGAGGTGTGCGATGATTCCATATCGTGAACAAAAACTAACAGAAGAGAAAGTGTTTAAAGATCCGATTCACCATTATATCCATGTGCGCGACCGTGTCATTTGGGATGTCATCGGAACGAAAGAATTTCAACGTTTGCGTCGCATTCGTCAACTCGGCACGACATATCTCGTCTTCCACGGGGCGGAACATAGCCGTTTTCAACATTCACTCGGCGTGTACGAAATCGTACGTCGCATCGTCGACGATGTATTTACAGGACGAACTGAATGGCGAGAAGAAGAACGCCTCGTCACACTTTGTGCTGCCTTGCTTCACGATTTGGGCCACGGACCGTTTTCACATGCATTTGAAAATGTGTTTGAGCTCGATCATGAACAGTATACGCAAGCGATTTTACTAGGAAATACAGAAGTGAATGAAGTATTGTCACGGGTCGCCCCCGATTTTCCGGAACGAGTAGCGAATGTCATTGAAAAGACGTATCGTGATAAGTTGGTCGTCAGTTTAATTTCGAGTCAAATCGATGCAGACCGCATGGATTATTTGCAGCGCGATTCGTATTATACGGGAGTGAGTTACGGTCATTTCGATATGGAGCGTATTTTGCGTGTCATGCGTCCGACGGAAGAACAAGCCGTTATTAAATATAGCGGCATGCATGCGGTAGAAGATTACATTATGAGTCGCTATCAAATGTATTGGCAAGTGTATTTCCATCCGGTATCGCGCAGTGCGGAAGTCATTTTAATTAAAATTTTGCATCGCGCGCGACAGTTGTATCAAGAAGGGTACATATTTGAGACGAATCCGACACTATTCATTCCATTTTTCAAAGAGCGTGTGACGGTGGAAGATTATGTCGCATTGGATGAGAGTGTTTTATTATCTTCTTTCCAACTTTGGCAACGGGAAAAAGACGCGATTTTATCAGATTTATGTACGCGATTTATTAATCGACGTTTGTTTCAATATGCGGAATTTGACCCAGCGACAGAGTACCAAAAATTTGGTAAGCTTCAAAAGCTATTTGAACGTGCAGGACTCGATCCGACATACTATTTAGTAACGGATTCATCTTCCGATTTGCCTTATGATTTTTATCGGACAGGGGAAGAGAATGAGCGAATTCCGATTCATTTACAAATGCCAGATGGCACACTGCAAGAATTGTCCCGAAAGTCCGAGATTGTCGAAGCCATTTCGGGGAAAAGACGAACAGACCATAAAATATATTATCCAGAAGATGTGTTAAGGCGTGGAGCGGAGACGAATCCGCACTATGCGGCGATATTGCAATTGATTGGTGAGAAATAGGAGTGGTGAACGTGTTACAAGATCATGCGAAGCTCGTCCAATTCATTCGCAAAGCGACAGAAGTGCGCGGACGAAAAAAATTACAAAAGATGATTTATATTGCGAAGCGTTGTGGAGTCCCTTTTAATGAAAAATATCATTTGCACATGTACGGTCCCTATTCAGAAGAATTGACATGTCGCATTGAGGAATTGTGTGAACTCGGATTTCTAGAAGAGGCGTTAGAAGATAAAGGTTCATACGTCGTCTATCGTTATGAAGCGACGACATCTGGTCTTGAATTTGCGGAAGCATTTACCGATGAGCAGTTTATTCCTGAAGCGCTCATCGAAAGTATGCAGTCGAAAAGCTCACGTTTTTTAGAGCTCGTGTCGACATTATATTATTTCGACGAATTGTCGAAAGAAGCGCAAATTGAAAAGGTGAAAATTGTCAAAAATAAATTGAATTACACGGATGAAGAGTTTGAAGAAGCATTCACTTATATGGGAGAACTCGCAAATATCATTCAATAAAAAAAGAAGGGAGATCCCTTCTTTTTTTATTGGTCGCTAATGCGTTTGCCAACTTTTGCGAAGTTTTCTTTTTTCATTTCTTCGATGACGACCCAAATTCCTTCAGCAGGCGCGCCTACTGATTCTGACACGGCTTGTGTCACTTTGTCACAAAGTTCGCGCTTCTGTTCTTCTGTGCGTCCTTCTAACATTTGTACAGTTACAATCGGCATTTGATTTCCCTCTTTTCATGAATATTCGGTATAGTATATAGTATAGCAGAATTGAAGGAGGTAAAAATGATGTCGAATAAAAAAATGTCTTTCACGATTATAAAGGACGATCCGACAGACGGTCATAAAGGGTTCGGAATCGGTTCAATTTCTCTCGAGAATGTCACACCGTTGTTTATCGATGTTCAAGAAGAAGAAGCATATATTGAAGTAGGGGCGATGCATGCGCGTGGTCCGACAGAACGAGGTATTAAATTTACGAACAATCGAGCGGATTCAGAAGGTGGCAAACCGTACTGGCTCGTTTGGGTGACGATTGATTTTAAAGAAGATGGGCCGTACTATGCAGGAATGACAGCATGTGAGCTCGTCGTCAACCGTGAAAAGCGCCGTGGCTATAAAATTTTAGCTGATCACGTGAATAACTTAGACCGTTCGATGAAGCGACGCATTATCGTCGACCAAATGGATGATGCATCAAAGCGCGTATTGGCGAAGTTTTTAGAAAGTCATAACGCAGAAATGTGGGAGCGTAGCGAAGCGGAGTTACACGAACAATTACGAGTATAATATGAACAAAGCGTGACATTTTGTCGATAGTTTTTCAGAAGTGGTTGAATGTCAGTCCGAAAGGAAGTAAACTAATAAATACAGCTTATATTGTAAGCTAGGACATTGAACGAATATGTTTAAGAAACCAAGCATCTTACTCATGTACGTTCGAACAGAAGGCTTTCCATTTCTCATTATGAGAAAGGAGAGCTTTTTTCAATTATAGAACGATAGGCAATCTCGCAGGAGAACGTTATAATGAATAAAGACTGAAGAAGATAGTAGGTGACAAGATGGAACAAGCGATTCAATTGAAAATTCGTTCACTTATTCAACACCCTGGTCATGAACCGATGATTGAATATCAAAAAGTAGCCGGTACGCTTTTTAAAAAAGCGCGTTCTACGTATATTCGGTACGACGACCGCATGTCAGGTGAAGTCATTCAAACGACATTGAAAGTGTCTGAACGCGAACTCGTCATATTTCGAAAAGGGGCAGTGACGATGAAATTACCGCTCACAATCGGTTTACGTCGTGCAGCGACATATTCAAATAACGGAATGAACATGCAGTTAGAGAGTGAAGCAGAACGATTGCTCGTAAGACGTGAAGAAGATCAATATTCTATCGACGTTACATATCATCTCTATGCAAATGAAGATAAGCTCGGTACATACGAGCTCGCATTAACTTATACGGAGGCGACAAAATGAACGCAGTACAACAAGTAGAAGAACAAATTAAAGCGACATTGAAAGAAGCGGTAATCGCTGCACAACTAACGGATGCACCAGAAGATTTAAACATTCACTTAGAAACACCGCGCAATAAAGAGATGGGAGACTACGCGACGAACGTAGCGATGCAATTAACGAAAGTAGCGAAACGTGCCCCACGCCAAATTGCAGAAGCGATTCTCGAACATTTACCGGAAAATGAATGGATTGAATCGATTGAAATTGCAGGACCTGGATTTATGAACATTCGCGTGAAAAAAGACTACTTAGCAGACGTTGTCAAAACGGTTCTCGAACAAGGAGAAGCGTATGGACGTTCTAATGCAGCACAAGGAGAGAAAGTTCAAGTTGAATTCGTTTCGGCGAACCCGACAGGAGATCTTCATTTAGGTCACGCACGTGGTGCATCCCTTGGAGATTCTCTCTGCAATATTTTAGATGCAGCAGGCTACGACGTATATCGTGAATATTATATTAACGACGCAGGGAATCAAATCGATAACTTGGCGATGTCGATCGACGTTCGTTATGCAGAAGCGCTCGGCCAAGAGAAAGAAATGCCGGAAGATGGATATCGAGGAGCGGATATTATCGCTTTAGCGCAAAAAATTGCAGAGCGTGATGGAGACAAATGGTTGAACGTGGACGAACAAGAGCGTCTTCAAGCGTTCCGTCAAGAAGGACTCGCTTATGAGCTCGGTAAGTTAAAAGAAGACTTAGCGAATTTCCGCGTATCATTCGATCGTTGGTATTCTGAAACATCGCTTTATGAAAGCGGAAAAATCGATACAGCACTCGATGCCTTGCGCGCGAACGGTCATGTATATGAAGAAGAAGGCGCGACATGGTTCCGTTCAACGACATTCGGTGACGATAAAGACCGTGTACTCATTAAACAAGATGGTTCATACACGTATTTAACTCCAGATATCGCATACCATAAAGACAAACTTGACCGTGGCTTTGAAAAGCTCATCAACATTTGGGGAGCCGATCATCACGGCTACATTCCACGTATGCAGGCAGCGATTGAAGCGCTCGGATATGACCGTGATACGTTAGAAGTAGAAGTCGTTCAAATGGTGCAACTGTTTAAAGACGGTGAAATTTTCAAAATGAGTAAGCGTACAGGCAAAGCAGTGACGTTACGTGAACTTGTGGAAGATGTCGGACTCGATGCCGTTCGTTACTTCTTTGCGATGCGTTCAGGCGATACGCAAATGGACTTCGACTTAGATCTTGCGGTATCTCAATCAAATGAAAATCCAGTCTATTACGCACAATACGCACATGCTCGTATCGCTTCGATTTTACGTCAAGCGGCGGAGCAAAATATGGAAGCTGACGTAGAACAAGCTTCGTTATTAACATCAGAAAAAGAAATTGAATTGATGCGTAAAGTGGGCGACTTCCCACAACTCGTATCAGATGCCGCGCGAGCACGTGCACCGCACCGCATTACGACGTACGTACAAGAATTATCATCGACGTTCCACAGCTTCTACAATGCGCAAAAAGTGATCGATGCGGAACAACTCGATCGCTCAGCAGCTCGTCTTGCGCTTGTGACGGCGACGAAACAGACGATTGCGAACGCTCTTCGTTTAGTCGGAGTAGCAGCGCCAGAAAAAATGTAAGCTATTGTGATAAAAAGCGAACTGATTTTTAATCGGTTCGCTCTTTTTGTGTATAATAAGAACGGACTTCAAAGATGAGGTGCTCGCGTTTGCGAGAGAATAGGGAAAGATGTGAAAATCATCTACGGGCCCGCCACTGTGAAGCGTTTGGAATGCCAAAGACCACTGGAAGAATAGGACTCTTTCGGGAAGGGGGCATTCATCATGCGTCAGTCAGGAGACCTGCCTCATTTTTCACACCACTCGCTCGGTACGAGTGTCAAGCTGTCCTCTTGCATGTGTGAAGGAAGTCGAACGGTTATAAAGGAGGAAGAAAAATGAAAAAACAATATGCATTCTCATTGTGGATGGCTCTATTTTTAGTGCTTGCAGGATGTTCGGCAGAACCTGAGTTAAAGCCGAATGATGAAAGTACGGTACAGTCGGTAGTAGACGGTACAACGTATCCGTTAACGACGACTGATTCATTCGACAATGAAATAACATTATCTGAAGAACCGAAGCGAATTGTCTCGCTCATGCCGAGCAATACAGAAATTTTATTCGCGCTCGACTTAGATGAAAGCATCATCGGTGTTTCTGATTTTGATGATTATCCAAAAGAAGCGGAAACGAAAGAAAAAATTGGCGGCATGGAGTTCAATGTCGAGGCGATTTTGGCGTTGGAGCCTGATCTCGTAGTAGCACATGAATTAAATGCTAGCGCAGCGGATGGTCTTAAGCAATTGCGTCAAGCAGGGATTCCTGTTTATACGGTGGCGAATGCGGCAAGCTTTGACGCAACATATGACACGATTTTAATGCTTGGGGAAGTTGTCAATCGCACGAAAGAAGCGGAACAAATGGTGAAAGAGATGCAAGAAGCGGTCGACGAAGTATTTCGTGCGACGGAAGCGATTGACACACCGAAGCGCGTCTTCGTCGAAACGTCTGACCTTCCACATATTTATACGCCAGGAACAGACACATTTATCGATGAAATGTTGTCGATCATGCATGCAGAAAACGTTGTAAAAGAGCAAGGTTGGGTGGAGATGAGTCCTGAAGCAATCGTTGAGGAAAATCCAGACGTCATCGTCATCATGTATGACTATGTGCCGAATATTATCGAACAAGTGAAAGCGCGTCCTGCTTTTGATGCAGTGAAAGCTGTTCAACAAGATGCGGTCGTTCAAGTGGACGAAAATTTATTGAGCCGTCAAGGTCCACGCTTATCAGAAGGTTTGCGCCAATTAGCTGAAGCGGTTTATCCAGAGGCTTTTCATGACTAAGCGATGGTCGGTGCTATCGCTCCTAATTGGAAGTAGCGTTATTTTCGTCATCGCGACGATTGGAGGAGCAGTCCGCATTCCGTGGACTGCTTTCTTATTTCAAGAAGAAGGCGTATACACGTCAATCTTATGGCAAATTCGCATGCCTCGTGTCGTGCTCGCAGCTCTTATCGGGGGCGCACTTGCTATATCAGGGGCCGTATTGCAGTCACTTTTACAAAACCCTCTTGCAGACCCGTTTACGCTCGGCGTTTCTTCCGGGGCATCGGTAGGCGCAACGATTGCGATTGCTTGTTCTTTCTCTTTTTTAGGAAGTTGGACGATCATCGGCTTTGCGACGCTCGGTGCGCTTCTTGCTATGCTCATCGTTTTCGTATTGACGCGTTTCATCGACATGCAAATGCGGATGGAGACTTTACTGTTAGTCGGTGTCATGATGGGTGCTTTTTTATCAGCGTTCACCTCGCTCATCTTGCTTTTTTCACCAGATGAAACGCGCCCGATTTTATTTTGGTTAATGGGGAGTGTCTCGATGAAAGGATGGTCTGCCGTCCTCATCATCGCACCTATTATCCTCTTACTATCACTCTATATTTGGTCGCAAGCGCGCGCTTTAAATGCGTTCAGCTTAGGCGAGCAAGAAGCGCACATCGTCGGTGTCGATGTGAAACGATTGAAGCGCAATATGTTTATCGCGGTATCGTTGCTCGTCGGGAGCGCGGTCGCCTTTTCAGGAATGATTGGCTTCGTCGGTTTAATTATTCCGCACGTGACGCGATTATTTGTCGGCTTTCATCATAAATATGTATTGCCGTTGTCATTTCTGAACGGGGCGAGTTTTTTAATGTTAGCGGATTGGATTGGGCGAACTGTGCTCGCACCGACTGAGCTACCGCTCGGCATTATGACATCATTTATCGGAGTTCCTGTTTTTTTAATCGTTTATATTCGTTTACGTAAGGAGGCGCATCATGCTTAAAGTTGAACAACTACATGTCAAGGTCGGAGCCTTTCAATTGCGCGGGATTGACCTTGAACTTGCGCGCGGAGAAGTGCTCGGTGTACTCGGTCCGAACGGCTCAGGAAAATCAACGTTTTTAAAAAGTTTGTTAAACCTCTATCCTATTCAGAGTGGAACGGTTACAATAGATGGGATAAACGCACAAAAAATGACAGCATCGGAGCGCGCCCGTCACGTGACTTTACTAAGTCAAATGAAGACGCAGACGATGGGACAAACGGTATATGATTTAGTGGAGACCGCTCGTTACGCAGTAAGAACAACAGACGCTAAACAAGAACAAGCCTTTT
This sequence comes from Savagea serpentis, assembly GCF_015351395.1. Lineage (GTDB taxonomy): Bacteria > Bacillota > Bacilli > Bacillales_A > Planococcaceae > Savagea > Savagea serpentis. The sequence goes on along the minus strand of NZ_JADKPV010000004.1, from coordinate 51,044 downwards.
TAAAAGAAGTGTTAGAACGGTTTGCGTTAAGCGCTTACAAAAATATGCCACTTGCATATTTATCTGGGGGAGAATTACAGCGAGCCTATATGGCAAAAGCTTTCGCACAGGAATCAGCACTCATTTTGTTCGATGAGCCGACTACGCATCTCGATTTGCATTATCGCGCTCAGTTTTTTGAGCATCTTCTCTATGCGAAACGTGCGAACAAAGCGAGTGTCGTCATCGTTCACGATGTCAATGACGCGCTCCATTATTGTGACCGCGTACTCGTTTTACGTGCTGGATTACCGATTGCTTACGGAAAGCCTGCCGATATTTTGACACAGTCCTTCGTTGAACAGTTATTTCAAGTGCGTGTTGCAACAGTGATTGATCCGCGAAATGGAATGCCGAAATATTTATATTAACTCATCATTGCCCGAAAGGTGTAGAAAAGTACAGATTATTCATGCTTTCGGGCAATTTTGAATATTTATTTCAGAATATAGTTGACTGAATGACCATTCATATTTTAGTATAGATGTATAGGGAAAGTTTATTCATAAAATTTCGATTGACATGTTTAAGGGGGAGGATTAGAAATGAACACATTATTAATTGCGAACTGGATTTTATTTTTAGCGGTTGTTGCGTATGCGCTTACATTGTTCGTCTATCTTATTCGAACGCGTACTCAGTTCATCCAATTAGGCCGTAAAGAAGAATTCGATCGCAACTTCAAGCAACGTTGGGAACAGATCAAAGTGAACGTCTTTGGTCAGAAAAAGTTATTGAAAGACAAGAAATCCGGGATTATTCACGTGATGTTTTTCTACGGATTTTTACTCGTACAGTTCGGAGCGATTGATTTAATTTGGAAAGGATTGAAGCCGGGGTCACATTTACCGCTCGGGCCGCTCTATCCATTCTTTACATTTTTCCAAGAAATCGTCGTTTTCGTCATTTTAGTAGCGGTCGTTTGGGCATTCCATCGCCGTTACGTTGAGAAGCTCGTTCGCTTAAAACGCGGATGGAAATCAGGACTCGTTTTAATTTTCATCGGGGGCTTAATGGTGTCAACACTCATCTCAAACGGGATGAACATGATTTGGCATAGCGGAACACCTGGATGGTCAGAACCGATGGCGTCGCTCATTGCGAGCGCATTTAGTTTCATGTCACCGACAGCAGCTGCGGTCGTGTTCTTCATCGGTTGGTGGGTACACTTATTAATTTTATTAACATTCTTAGTCTATGTACCACAGTCGAAGCACGCTCACTTAATCGCAGGACCAGTGAACACGTACTTCCACGAAGAAGAAAAAGTCGGACGTTTAGAGCCGATTGATTTCTCTGCTTTAGAGGAGATGGATGAAGACGATGAGATGCCAGTTCTCGGTGTCGGTAAGATTCAAGACTTCCGCCAAACACAGTTGATCGATTTATATGCTTGTGTAGAATGTGGTCGTTGTACAAATATGTGTCCAGCTTCAGGAACAGGAAAGATGCTTTCGCCGATGGACTTAATTACGAAATTACGTGATCATTTAACGACGACAGGTGGCGTTGTCACAAAACAAAAGCCATGGGTACCGACATTCATTTTCGGTAATTCAGAAGCGAACGCACTTGCGATGCAAGCAGCGGGTGGCGTACCTGTTGAAGAAGTATACAATCCAGAATTGATCGGAGACATCATCACAGAAGAAGAGATTTGGGCTTGTACGACTTGTCGTAACTGTGAAGACCAATGTCCGGTAATGAACGAGCACGTCGACAAAATTATCGACCTCCGTCGTTACCTCGTCATGACGGAAGGAAAGATGGATGCCGATGCGCAGCGTGCGATGACGAATATCGAGCGTCAAGGAAACCCTTGGGGATTAAACCGTAAAGAGAAAGAAAACTGGCGCAACGCTCGTCCAGATCTCGACATTCCAACAGTGCGTGAAGTATCGAAGCGCGGTGACGAGTTCGAATATTTATTCTGGGTCGGTTCGATGGGAGCATTCGATAACCGTTCACAAAAAATCGCGTTATCATTCGCTCACTTAATGAACGAAGCAGGCGTTAAATTCGCTATTTTAGGAAATAAAGAGAAAAACTCTGGAGATACACCACGTCGTCTCGGAAACGAATTTTTATTCCAAGAGCTCGCTGAAGGCAACGTGAAAGAAATTGAAAAATCAGGCGCGAAAAAATTAGTCACTATTGACCCACACGCTTACAACATTTTCAAAAATGAATATCCAGATTTCGGTTTAAATATCGAAGTGATTCACCATACAGAATTGTTATATGACCTCGTACGTGGAGGTAAACTCGTACCGAAACATGCGATTAACGAAACAATCACATTCCACGATTCATGTTATTTAGGACGATACAATGATGTATACGACCCACCACGTGAAATTTTACGACAAATTCCAGGTGTGGAACTTGTGGAAATGAAACGTAACCGCGAAGACGGCATGTGCTGTGGAGCGGGTGGAGGACTCATGTGGATGGAAGAAGATACAGGGCACCGCGTTAACGTCGCGCGTACTGAACAAGCGATGGAAGTAAGCCCAGGCATCATTTCATCAGGTTGTCCTTACTGCTTGACGATGATTTCAGACGGTACGAAAGCGATCGAAGTAGAAGACCAAGTCGGCACATACGACATTGCAGAATTACTCGAACGCTCCATTTTTGGAGAAGATTATGTGCCGGTAATGGAAGAGGAAGAAGAAGTTCCAGTAGAAGGCGAAATACAATAAAGATTTGATTGAGGGTGGGCATATGAATGAAAAATTCACTGCCACCCTCTTACATACTAAAAATTAAAAGGGGGATTTTATCATGACGAAAACAGTAATTGTAGATGGAGCACGTACACCGTTTGCGCGACTCGGTGGTTCACTCATTTCAGAAAAAGCGTATAAATTAGGGGGCGCAGCAATCGAAGCAGCTTTAGAGCGCTCGAACGTGAAGCCAGATGAAGTAGATGAAGTGATTTTTGGAACGGTATTGCAAGCAGGACAAGGTCAAATTCCATCACGACAAGCAGCCAATGCAGGAGGAATTCCATTCAATGTGCCAACGGAGACAGTGAATAAAGTTTGTGCGTCTGGTATGAGAGCGGTTACACTTGCAGATCAACTCATTCGTCTTGGCGATGTGAAAACAGTCGTTGCAGGTGGAATGGAATCGATGTCTCACGCGCCGTACTTAATGCAGACGGCGCGCTTCGGTTCAAAAATGGGAGATGTCAAAATGATCGACGCCCTCGTCTATGACGGACTGACGTGCGCATTTTCAGACGGTACGCATATGGGCGTGTATGGGGATGGAACGGCAACGAAATTTAACTTAACGCGTGAAGCGCAAGATGCTTGGGCGCTTCGCAGTCATGAACGTGCTCTTGCAGCGATCGACGAAGGTCGTTTCGCGGAAGAAATCGTTCCCGTTACCGTGAAAACACGCCGTGCAGAAACAGTCGTCGATACGGACGAAGCACCGCGTCGTGACACGTCAGCAGAGCAACTTGCGAAGTTGCGTCCAGCATTCGTTAAAGACGGCACAGTGACAGCAGGGAATGCACCAGGCGTGAATGACGGAGCAGCAGCACTCGTATTAATGAGCGATGAAGAAGCGGCATCACGCAATATTGAGCCACTCGCAACAATCATCGCACATACGGAAATAGCGACAGCGCCACAAGACTTCCCAGAAACACCGGGATTGGCGATTAATGAATTGCTTGAAAAGACAGGGAAGACAGTGGAAGAAATCGATTTATTTGAAATTAACGAAGCGTTCGCGCTCGTCTCACTCGTCAGTGCAGAGATTGCGAACATTCCACATGATAAAGTGAATGTTAACGGTGGAGCAGTGGCGCTCGGTCACCCGATTGGGGCAAGTGGCGCGCGTATTATTTTAACGTTAGCGTATGAATTAAAACGTCGTGGCGGTGGAGTAGGAATTGCGGCAATTTGTTCGGGAGGCGGACAAGGCGATGCGATTATGATTGAGGTGCCGAAGCAGTAAGCTAAACTGTCGATCCGCGACCTTCACACATAGAGGACAGCAACTTGAAGAAAGGATGGAAAGACGATGAACTTTACATTATCAGAAGAGCATAAAATGCTACAAAAAATGGTGCGCCAATTCGCAGAAAATGAGGTAGCGCCGACAGCAGCAGAACGAGACGAAAACGAAACATTTCCACGTGAACTATTCGACCAAATGGCGGAGCTCGGACTCGCAGGCATTCCATGGCCCGAAGAATACGGTGGCGCAGGAATGGACTACTTAGCATATGTCATCACAATTGAAGAACTTGCACGCGTCTGTGCTTCGACTTCTGTCGTGTTATCAGCGCATACATCCCTCGCAGGATGGCCAATCTATAAGTACGGTACGGAAGAGCAGAAGCAAACGTACTTACGTGCGCTCGCAACAGGCGAAAAAATCGGAGCGTACGGTTTGACAGAAACCCAATCAGGATCAGATGCTGGAAATATGAGAACGACAGCGAAAAAAGACGGAGACGATTATATTTTAAACGGTTCGAAAATGTTCATTACGAATGGTGGAATCGCTGATATTTACGTCGTGTTCGCAATTACGGATGATTCAGGTGACCGTCCAGAAACGACAGCCTTTATCGTCGAAAGTGATTTCGAAGGATTCTCAGTCGGTAAAAAAGAGAAGAAGATGGGGATTCGTTCATCTCCAACGACGGAAATCATCTTTGAAAACTGTCGTGTCCCAGCACAAAACATGCTCGGTGAACTTGGACAAGGGTTCAAAATTGCGATGCAAACATTGGACGGAGGGCGTAACGGAATCGCAGCACAAGCGGTCGGTATTGCACAAGGGGCACTCGATGCAGCGGTCGATTATGCGAAAGAGCGCGTTCAATTTAAACGCCCGATTGCTCATCAACAAGGGATTGGTTTCAAGCTTGCAGATATGGCGACAGCGATTGAAGCGAGCCGTCTGTTAACGTACCAAGCAGCCGTCTTCGAAACAGAAGGCATTCCGTACAGTAAAGCGTCTGCGATGGCGAAGTTAATGGCGGGCGACACAGCGATGATGGTCACGACAGAAGCGGTGCAAGTATTCGGTGGATACGGTTATACGAAAGACTATCCGGTTGAACGTTTCATGCGTGATGCGAAAATTACCCAAATTTATGAAGGAACACAAGAAATACAGAAGCTTGTCATTTCAAGATTCCTCACATCTTAAAAATGAAGCACTCATTTCCGTACGGGAGATGAGTGTTTTTTTGGACAAAAAAACTTCCCTATCGCTTGAATAGGGAAGTTGAAATATTATCGCTCATTCTTTAATGATGCTTCAATGAAATTGCGAATTAACGGTTGTGGACGTGTCGGACGTGAAACAAATTCTGGATGGAATTGTGTGGCGATGAAGAATGGGTGATCTTCGAATTCCATAATTTCAATATTGCCATCCTCTGTGCGTCCCGTCACGATGAAACCTGCCTCTTTTAACTGCGCTTCGTATGCAGGGTTCACTTCGTAACGATGGCGGTGACGTTCGCTCGCCTCTGTCGTGTTGTATGCTGCTGCTGTTTTCGTATTCGGTTCGATATTGAATGGAATCGCACCTAAACGCAATTCACTACCGATTGCACTATCGTAATTCGGTACGACATGAACGATTGGATGTTTCGTTTCTTTGTCGAATTCGAGTGAATGTGCATCATGTAAGCCCGCAATATTGCGCGCAATTTCAACAGCTGCAATTTGTAAGCCGAGACCGATTCCGAGTAAAGGAAGGCGCTGTTCACGTGCGAAGCGTGCGGCTTCGATCATCCCATCAATGGCACGACTACCGAAGCCACCAGGAATGACGACACCATCGACGTCATGTAAGAAGTGTGCGACATTGTCCTTCGTCACTTCGCTCGAGTCGATCCATTTCACTTCGACTTCTGCGCCGAATGCGTATCCTGCATGGCTGAATGCTTCGACGACAGAAATGTACGCATCTTGTAATTCCACATATTTGCCAACGAGCCCAATTGTCACTTTTTTGTCGAGTGATTTGACGAGTTCGACGAGGTCTTTGATTTCTGTTAAATCAGGTTCGTGTGATTCTAATCCGAGGAAGTCGACGACGATTTGATCCATCTGTTGTTCGTGAAGACGGAGCGGTACTTCGTACAATGTTTCCGCATCGAGCGCTTCGATCACTTCACTCGGTCGGATGTTGCAGAAGAGTGCAATTTTATCTTTCATATCTTGTGGCATTGCATACTCACTACGAGTCACAATCATGTTTGGCTGAATACCGAGTGAGCGCAATTCTTTTACGCTATGTTGTGTCGGCTTCGTTTTCATTTCACCCGCTGCACTTAAATACGGAACGAGTGTATTATGGATGTACATAACATCTTGATTGCCGAGGTCTGTTTTCATTTGGCGCAAAGCTTCTAAGTATGGAAGAGACTCGATATCTCCGACGCTACCACCGATTTCTGTAATGACGACGTCCGCATTCATCTCTTTTCCCGCACGTTGAATGAGTTCTTTAATCTCATTTGTCACATGTGGGATGACTTGGACTGTCGCTCCATTGTATGCACCGCTACGCTCTTTTGATAAAACACGTGAGTACACTTTACCCATCGTAACGTTTGAATATTTGTTTAAATCGATGTCGATAAAGCGTTCGTAATGGCCTAAGTCAAGATCTGCTTCAGCGCCGTCTTTCGTCACGAATACTTCTCCATGTTGGTATGGACTCATCGTACCTGGGTCGATATTGATATACGGATCAAATTTTTGAATTGTGACGCTTAACCCGCGATTTTTTAACAATCTCCCGAGCGATGCCGCGTTAATTCCTTTCCCTAGTGATGAGACAACTCCACCTGTGACGAAAATATATTTTGTCATCAATTGTTCCTCCATTCATTAATTTGCCTATTGTTCCAAGTAAAAGAAAAAAGCGCCCTACACTTGTATTCATACAAGATAGGAGCGCATTTAAACATACTTCAGTAAGTTTCCTTATTTTAAGGAGCCCAATAAAATCTTAAATCGTCTACGACTTGAAGTCAAGTTTTCTCCAAAAAAATTATAAAACTTCTTCTTCATCCTCATCTTCGTCCTCATCATCTTCATCGAGTTCGAGGTCTTCATCGATCAATTCAAGGCCTTCTTCCTCTTCTTCTTCAATTAAATCGTCTTCGTCAAGGTCGGCTTCAGGTTCGATGAATACTTCATCCTCCTCGTCCTCATCCTCATCATCTTCGAGGTCTTCTTCGCCTAATTCTTCATAATCTTCTTCGAATACTTCTTCGTCTAACAATTCATCTTCTTCATATGCTTTTTTCTTTTTCTTACGTACTTTAACGACTGGAGCTGTTTCTTCCGCAATTTGGTCGACTGGATACCATTCGCGAAGTCCCCATAAACCCTCGCTCAATGCTAAGAAGCGACCGTCAATATTCATATCCGTGTAAAATTGAAGTTTCTTTTGATCCATCTCTTTAATCGTAAATCCTGTTAGTCGACGAATGTCATCAAATAAATCTTGCACTGTCTCAGGTTTTTTATTGCTCGTTAAAAGAACATAAGCTAAATCGATTAATGATTCTTCTTTAAGTTGTTTTTTTGTCATGTTCGTAATATCTATCATATACGTGCACGTCCTTTCTCATTCAAACAAGTTCGCATCTATTTCGTATATGCGAGGCGCCTTCCGTTAGAAGCGCAACTTACATTATATACAAAAAATTGCCTCATATGCTACTATCTTTTCTCTTTTTTCATTCGGCGATATTCCGAAATGCTTATAACCCCAAAATAGAGTGCAGCTAAAGAGAATGGAATTACACCTAGCCCACGATTATAAAGGAAATAAACCAATACTAAAAAGAATATCATACTACCTACATGGAACAACCATTTCATTGCTGACACCCCTTTGTCTTTCTATTATACGAAAAAATCGTCCCCTGCATTTAGTGCTATTTTCCCGTTTTTAGAAAGAGATAAACTGGAGATAAGCGATAGCGATAGTCAATCTTCAAAATCGAGAATCATTTCATCCATCATTTGTTTCATCGCTTCAAAGATGAAGAGCGTTGCAATTAAATCGACATAGACGGTACGATCTCCTGTTTCCGTCGGCAAAAGCCCGCGCGTAATTGCTGTCGAGACATATGTATACGCAAATGGAGCGAGTGCATCGTCCTCTTCTTTGGCGCTTGCAATTACAGCGAAAGGAATGAATGCATCGTGCAATTGCTTGGCAAGTTGGAGTGCTTCTTCAGGATGCTCGCGCTTACCCATTATTAAGACGCGATCTGTATGATGAAAGTTCATGCCAGTTTCGTACGGAATCACAGACGGCAGCGCTTCGTCTCCCAGCTGTGCCCGCATTGTCACGGCAGCGAGCTCCTCCACTCCGTAAAAGATGATGCGACCCTCGCTCGCGAGCGCTTGTGCGAGTAAGCGAGCTGTCTCTTCAATCGCAAATTGTTCACGTTCCGCAAGACGTGTTAAAAGTCCGGACAATTGTGTCGTTAACATTTTCATTGTAGTCACCTCTTTAGCCATTGTAGTCAAAAGCGCTCTAAAAGAAAATGAAAACATGTACGAGTAGTCAAAACACCGCATATTTGATATGATAAGAACGAAATGCTGAACTGAAAAGTTGACAAACAAACTTTGAGGAGGAATTTAAAAATGGCACTTGAATCTATGAAAGATATGATGATTAAAGCGAAAAAAGAAGGCTATGCAATCGGCCAATTTAACTTAAACAACTTAGAATATACACAAGCGATTTTACAAGCGGCAGAAGAAGAGAAATCACCGGTAATTTTAGGGGTTTCTGAAGGGGCTGCGCGCTACATGAGCGGTTTCAAAACAGTCGTAAACATGGTAGAAGGATTGATGGAAGACTTAAACATTACAGTTCCCGTTGCCATTCACCTTGACCACGGTTCAAGCTTTGAAAAATGTAAAGAAGCGATTGAAGCAGGTTTCACATCTGTCATGATTGACGCTTCAAGCCAACCGTTCGAAGAGAATGTTCGCATTACGAAAGAAGTCGTCGACTATGCGCATGCAAAAGGTGTGTCAGTCGAAGCAGAACTCGGCGTTGTCGGTGGACAAGAAGACGACATTATCGCAGATGGCGTCATCTACGCAGACCCTGCAGAGTGTAAAGAACTTGTAGAGCGCACAGGCATCGATTGCTTAGCGCCAGCACTTGGATCCGTTCACGGACCATATAAAGGTGAACCAAACTTAGGATTCAAAGAGATGGAAGAGATTTCATCACAATCGGATTTACCACTCGTTTTACACGGTGGAACAGGAATCCCATTGAAAGATATCCAACGGTCAATCTCACTCGGAACGGCAAAAATTAACGTCAACACAGAAAACCAAATTGAAGGAACGAAAACAGTGCGTGAAGTTCTTGCGAATGATGCAGAAGTGTATGACCCACGTAAATATTTAGGCCCAATGCGCGAAACGATTAAACAAACGGTAATCGGTAAAATGCGCGAATTTGGTAGTTCACAAAAAGCATAAGTCAAAAGTAAGAGGAGAGGCGCAAGGAATTTATTTCTTGCGAGTCTCCTTCTTTTCCATTTCAGAAGGAGGAAGCGTATATGCGTATTTTTATCGATACAGCAAACTTACAACACATTCAAGAAGCACATCAATTAGGAATTATTGCAGGGGTTACGACAAATCCGTCACTCGTAGCGAAAGAAAATGTTTCATTCCATGATCGTTTAAAAGAAATTGCAGCACTCGGCTTTGAATCAGTGAGCGGTGAAGTGATTGCACTTGACGCAAAAGGAATGATTGAAGAAGGGCGTGAACTCGCAGCGCTCGCACCGAATATTACGGTGAAATTGCCGATGACACCAGCAGGGATGGAAGCTTGTTCGACATTGACGAAAGAAGGTATTAAGACGAATGTCACGCTCATTTTTAGCGCAAATCAAGCACTACTCGCAGCACGTGCAGGAGCGACATACGTGTCACCATTTATCGGTCGACTCGATGACATCGGTCAAAACGGGGTGGAATTAATCGAAGAAATTGCGACAATCTTTGCGATTCATGACATCGACACACAAATTATTGCAGCGTCGATTCGTCATCCACAACATTTCACACAAGCAGCTTTAGCAGGTGCACACATCGCGACAACGCCTTACAATGTCATTCAACAATTGTTCAACCATCCTTTAACGACAGCGGGAATTGAACAGTTCGTCAAAGACTGGGAAGGTCGTACATTTTAAATGAGCGAGTACGTATATAACATTACAGGGGGACGTCCATTATCAGGAACGATTAAAGTGAGCGGAGCTAAAAATAGTGCGGTCGCACTCATCCCAGCAGCCCTGCTCGCGGATTCTCCTGTGACGATTGACGGTTTACCTGAAATATCAGATGTGCACACATTACAACGTTTATTGGAGCAAATCGGCGCCCCTTCGACATTCGAAGAGGGTGTGATGACGATTGACCCTTCTGAAGTGGAAGAGATGGCCTTACCAAATGGAGATATTAAAAAAATGCGCGCCTCGTACTATTTAATGGGCGCAATGCTCGGACGCTTTAAGCGAGCGGTGATCGGTTTACCAGGAGGTTGTCCGTTAGGGCCACGTCCGATTGATCAACATATTAAAGGATTTGAAGCGCTCGGTGCGAAAGTGACGAACGAACATGGCTCGATCTATTTGCGGGCGGATGAATTGATCGGTGCGAAGATTTATTTGGATGTGGCGAGCGTCGGTGCAACAATCAATATTATGTTGGCCGCTGTTCGTGCAAAAGGACAGACGATTATCGAGAATGCCGCAAAAGAACCCGAGATTATCGATGTCGCGACATTATTATCGAATATGGGGGCTGATATTAAAGGTGCGGGAACGAATGTCATCCGCATCAATGGCGTAGATCAATTGACAGGTACGCGCCACACGATCATTCCAGATCGCATCGAAGCAGGAACTTATATGATTATGGCCGCTGCACTAGGACAAGGCGTGACGATCGATAATGTCATCCCGCTCCATATGGAAGCTTTAACAGCAAAATTGCGTGAACTCGGCGTAGAAGTAATCGAGCGAGAAGAGCAAATTTACATTCCAGAACGCAAACAACCGCTTCAAGCGGTCAATTTAAAAACGCTCGTCTATCCAGGATTTCCGACCGATTTACAACAGCCATTTAGCGTATTGTTAACGCAAGCGGAAGGATCGTCGGTCGTCACGGAAACGATTTATCCAGCGCGCTTTAAACAAATTGACGAATTAAAGCGAATGAATGCAAAAGGTAAGATTGAAGGCAACTCAGCCATCATTAACGGTCCTGCTCGTTTAGACGGGACGATTGTTCGCGCATCGGATTTACGAGCAGGAGCGGCGCTCGTCTTAGCTGGTTTATTAGCGAAAGGGACGACGACAGTGGAAGACATTTATCATATCGAGCGTGGCTATAGCGACTTGATTGATAAATTGAATGCGCTCGGAGCGGACATTCGTCGCGAAAAAAAGAACTAGAAGTACATGCGGAATGATGGAAGACTATGGTATAATAAATAGAACTGAAAAATTAAGACCGTGAAACGGGAGGCAAACATTCAATGGAAAGAAGTTTATCAATGGAACTTGTACGCGTCACAGAAGCAGCAGCGGTAGCAGCAGCGCGCTGGATGGGACGAGGACTGAAGAACGAAGCAGATGATGCAGCAACTACGGCAATGCGCCACGTATTTGATACGATTCCGATGGAAGGAGTCGTCGTTATTGGTGAAGGTGAAATGGACGAAGCACCGATGCTTTATATCGGGGAAGAATTAGGACAATCACCAGGACCGGCAGTCGATATTGCCGTTGACCCACTCGAAGGAACGAATATCGTTGCGCGTGGAGGCTGGAACGCACTCGCAGTCATCGCAATCGCAGACCGTGGAAACTTGCTTCACGCACCGGATATGTACATGAACAAAATCGCAGTCGGACCCGAAGCAGTCGGCAAAATCGACATTAACGCATCGATTACAGAAAACTTACATGCCGTAGCAAAAGCGAAAAACAAAAATATTGAAGACGTCGTAGCGACAATTTTAAACCGTCCACGTCACGAAGCGATCATTGAAGAGATTCGCGCAACAGGAGCACGCATTAAGTTAATTCAAGACGGCGACGTAGCAGCGGCGATCAATACAGCATTCGACAACACAGGAATCGATATTTTATTCGGTTACGGTGGCGCACCAGAAGGCGTGCTCGCAGCGGTCGGTATGAAAACACTCGGCGGTGAAATCATTGGTAAACTCGCTCCATCTTCGAAAGCAGAAGAAGAACGTTGTGAGCGTATGGGACTCGACATCGACAAAATTTTAACGATGGACGACTTCGTAAAAGGCGACGATGCGATTTTCGCAGCGACAGGTGTTACAGACGGCGAACTTTTACGCGGTGTTCAATTTAAAGGTGGATTCAGTTCAACACACTCACTCGTCATGCGTTCTAAATCAGGAACGATTCGTTTCGTTGAAGGACGCCACAGCATGAAGAAAAAACCACTTCTCGTTGTAGAAGATAACTAATTGTAATAATGACACATATGAGAAGACAAAGTCCTTAGCTGACTTTGTCTTTCCCTATTTTAGAACGATACATAAATAACATAGAAAAGGTGTGATCAATCAATGGCTCAATTAACAATCGCCGCACTTGAAGCGATGACATTAAAAGAACTGTATGAACTCGCAAAAAAGTATAAAGTGTCTTACTATGCAAAACTGACGAAAAAAGAGCTCATTTTCTCCATATTAAAATCACGAGCAGAACAAGAAGGCTATTTCTTCATGGAAGGGGTTCTCGAAATTATTCAATCGGAAGGGTACGGTTTTTTACGTCCGATCAACTACTCCTCTAGCTCTGAAGACATTTACATTTCAGCTTCTCAAATTCGACGCTTTGAATTGCGCAACGGTGATAAAGTATCTGGAAAAGTAAGACCACCGAAAGAGAACGAACGCTACTACGGCTTGCTTCAAGTCGAAGCCGTCAATGGTCAAAACCCTGAAACCGCACGCGAACGCGTACACTTCCCAGCACTCACTCCTCTTTATCCCGATCGTCAAATTAAACTCGAAACGACACCGACTCGCTTATCAACACGCATTATGGATCTCGTCTCACCTGTTGGATTTGGACAGCGTGGTTTAATCGTTGCGCCTCCAAAAGCTGGAAAGACGATGCTCATTAAAGAAATTGCGAATGCGATTACGACGAATCATCCAGAAGCAGAACTCATTGTTTTACTCATCGATGAGCGTCCAGAAGAAGTGACGGATATCGAGCGTTCGGTCAATGCCGATGTCGTGAGTTCAACATTCGATGAAGTGCCAGAAAACCATGTTAAAGTGACAGAGCTCGTTTTAGAACGTGCGATGCGCCTCGTCGAACATAAACGGGACGTCGTCATTTTAATGGACTCGATCACTCGACTTGCGCGCGCGTATAACTTAGTCATTCCACCGAGTGGCCGTACATTATCCGGAGGGATTGACCCAGCAGCCTTCCACCGCCCGAAACGTTTCTTCGGAGCGGCGCGTAACTTAGAAGAAGGCGGAAGCTTAACAATTTTAGCGACAGCACTCGTCGATACGGGTTCACGCATGGATGAAGTGATCTATGAAGAATTTAAAGGAACAGGCAATATGGAATTGCATCTCGATCGTCAACTCGCGGAACGTCGTATTTTCCCAGCGCTTGATATTCGTCGCTCAGGAACGAGAAAAGAAGAATTACTAATCGAAAAAGATCAACTCGATAAACTATGGGCGATTCGCAAAACATTTTCCAACACACCAGACTTTACCGAACGCTTTTTACGCGCTTTACGTCAGACGAAAACGAATGATGAATTTTTTGAGAATTTAAATGAAAAAATGAAAGCGCAGCGTAACGGAAAGGGTCTCATCTAACTGGTAACAATTTGAAAACAAAGGACTTGTCAAAAGTAAAAAACCTTGCTATAATTTTCGAGTATGGTTTTACTACCATCTTGCATATGCGACTGACATATACGGGTCGTGTAAGGCATCAGTCTTTTGTTGCGTGGCAAAATCTACGCAAATACATTTTACACTCTGTTCCAGATGGTTCAGGGCGAGAGGAGAGAGACCGATGAAAGCAGGAATTCATCCAGAATACAAAACAGCGAAAGTAACTTGTTCATGTGGTAACACATTCGAAACTGGTTCAGTCAAAGAAGACATTCGCGTTGAGATTTGTTCGGAATGTCACCCATTCTACACTGGACGTCAGAAATTTGCTGCAGCGGACGGACGTGTCGACCGCTTCAACAAAAAATATGGCCTCAAAGAAGAAAAATAATACAAACAGTGTGGATTTATACCCGTCACGTGCTGCCGCACATGGCGGGTATTTCAATTTGTTTACATAGATTAAAAGGAGGATGTGCACGATGTACGTAGCGATGCAAGGCGGTTGGATAGAGGTTATTTGTGGAAGTATGTTTTCGGGGAAGTCAGAAGAACTCATTCGCCGTGTCCGAAGAGCACAATTTGCAAAACAAAAAATTGCCGTATTTAAACCGGTGATCGATAATCGATATAGTGAAGAAGCGATTGTGAGTCATGATGGGACTGAGGCGCTTGCGATGCCGATCGAACAATCACGCACGATATTAGATAAGGTCGATGCTTCTTACGATGTCATTGCAATCGATGAAGCCCAATTTTTTGATTCGGCTTTACCAGAAGTTGCATCAACACTCGCAGAACGCGGGTTTCGCGTCATCTTAGCAGGGCTCGATCAAGACTTTAGAGGAGAACCGTTCGGCCCGATGCCTAAATTGATGGCCATTGCCGAGCATGTCACGAAATTACAAGCAGTCTGTACGGTCTGTGGCTCTCCTTCAAGTCGCACGCAGCGACTCATCGATGGTAAGCCAGCTTACTACGATGATCCCGTCATTTTAGTCGGAGCTCAAGAAGCGTATGAACCGCGTTGCCGTGCGCATCATTTCGTCCCAAAACGAGAACAATAGGGGGAAAATCACAAAAAAGAAAGACATCCGCTTTCTCATTTTTGTGATTTTTTCAATTGGAGATAAACATTGTAAACGAGGACCTTTTTCCCGTACAATAAAAGAAGATAGATAAAATAGTAGAGGTGTAAATATGTTTGATAAATTACAAGCAGTAGAAGATCGATATAACGACTTAAACGAATTATTGAGCGATCCAGATGTTGTGAGTGACATCGATAAATTACGTGAATATTCGAAAGAACATTCTGATTTACAAGAGACGGTAAACGTCTACCGTGAATATAAAAAAGCGAAAGAACAGTACGAAACGACGAAGCCGATGTTAGAAGAATCACTCGATGATGAAATGCGCGAACTCGTCAAAATGGAAATCGATGAATTAGAGACGGCCATTCAAGAAATGGAAGAGCGTCTGACAGTATTACTCATTCCGAAAGACCCGAACGATGACAAAAACGTCATTATGGAAATTCGCGGTGCGGCAGGTGGAGATGAAGCGGCACTTTTCGCAGCGGACTTACACCGCATGTATAGCCGTTATGCAGAAGCACATAATTGGCGTGTCGAGACGATCGAGGCGTCACCGACAGAACTCGGTGGTTATAAAGAGATCATCTTTATGATCACAGGACAAGGCGCGTATTCTCGTTTCAAATACGAAAACGGCGCACACCGTGTACAACGTATTCCAGAGACGGAATCAGGCGGACGCGTCCATACGTCGACAGCAACGGTCGCTTGTTTACCAGAAGCGGAAGATGTCGACATCGAAATTCGCAACGAAGATTTGAAAATCGACACGTACCGTTCAAGTGGAGCAGGTGGACAGCACGTTAACACGACGGACTCAGCGGTTCGTATTACGCACTTACCGACAGGAATCGTCGTATCGATGCAAGATGAAAAGTCACAAATTAAAAACCGTGAAAAAGCGATGAAAGTATTGAAAGCACGTGTCTACGACGCAGCGCAACAAGAAGCGCAAGCGGAATACGCAGAACAACGTAAAAGTGCGGTCGGTACGGGAGATCGTTCAGAACGCATTCGCACGTACAATTACCCGCAAAATCGTGTAACAGATCATCGCATTAATTTAACGATTCAAAAGCTCGACCAAATTATCGAAGGGAAGCTCGATGAATTGTTAGATGCGCTCATGATTGAAGAACAGACAGCGAATTTAGAAAGTTTAAATTCACATGCGTAAAACGCAACAACAAGTGCGGCAGGAGCTCGAACGCCAATTCGATGCTTCCGTTGCGCGTTACATAGTGGAAGAATTGTTTCAATGTTCCTACGCGGAACTCATACACGGGGGAACGATTGAACTGACGGAGCGAGAATTGACGGTATTGCAGCGAGTGCTCGAACGAGTGAAAGAAGGGTATCCGCTACAATATGCGTTCGAACGCGCTTATTTTTATGGGTATACTTTTTATGTGAACGAGCATGTTTTAATTCCGAGACCCGAAACAGAAGAGCTCGTTTATTTTATTTTACAACGCTTCGGTAAAGAACAGTTGCGCGTACTCGATATCGGAACGGGGAGCGGTGCAATTGCTCTCACTTTAAAATTAGAAAACCCTAAATTCGAAGTGACTGCGACAGACATTTCGACAGAGGCTCTACAAGTCGCGCAGCGTAATGCAAATGCACTTGAAGCAGACATTCAATTCGTCCAAAGTGATGGCTTGACATCCGTAGAGCAACCGTTCGACATTATCGTATCGAATCCGCCTTACATTAGTGAAAATGAAAAATCACTCATGTCCGAAAGCACGTTACGCTATGAGCCACATCTTGCGCTCTTTGCGGAAGATGAAGGGTATGCTTTGTACGAACAGTGGATTCATGCGATCGAAGGAAATCCTCGTTGTGTCGCTTTTGAAATTGGTTTTGCACAAAAAGAACGAGTCGAACAAATGCTGCGAGCTAAATTTCCGAAAGCGGTCGTTGGAACAGAACGCGATATGCACGGGAAAGATCGCATCGTGTATGCACTTTTAGATTAAGGATTCGAAATAGAAAGGGGAAGAAATGTGGAAACAGTGGTTTATACGATACGAGAAGATGAAACGACAAACGAAGGCTACGAACGAGCGACGGCTGTTTTACGTGAAGGAGGCATCGTCGCCTTTCCTACTGAAACGGTTTACGGACTAGGGGCACTCGCAACAGAAGAACAATCGGTTCAAGCGATTTTCGAAGCGAAAGGACGTCCCTCGGACAATCCGCTCATTGTTCATATCGGAAGCACTTCACAAGTGGAACAACTGGCACAAAATGTTTCGGCGGATGCTTATGCTTTAATGGATGCTTTTTGGCCTGGACCACTCACATTAATTTTTCATCAACAACATGGAAAGGTCGCGCGCAATGTAACGGCAGGTTTAGAAACGGTCGGTTTGCGCATGCCTGATCACCCTGTCGCATTAGAATTACTGCGCCGTGTCGATGCGCCGATTGCAGCCCCGAGTGCGAACCGGAGCGGAAAGCCGAGCCCGACGGAAGCAGCGCACGTAGCGCAAGATTTGAACGGTCGCGTCCCTGTCATTTTAGACGGAGGCTCGACAGCAGTTGGCGTTGAGTCGACGATTTTAGATATGACGACGACGCCCCCGACGATTTTACGTCCTGGAGGTGTACCGCGGGAGAGCATTCAAAAAATTATCGGTCCGGTTCAGGAAGATATTACGGTGAAAGCACATGCAGCACCGCGTGCACCTGGTATGAAATATATGCATTACGCACCAGAAGCACCATTATTCGTCGTCGATCCGACGGTCATTGAATTGAAAGAAGCGGTGCGACAAATTCATGAGAAGAATCAAAAAATTGCCATTATCGGCCCAGATGAACTGTTTGAAAAAACCGCGGATTGGTATTTTTCTATCGGTCAATTGAATGATCATCGTACCATGGCCGCGAATTTATATCGCGCTTTACGTCAATGTGATCTTACCGATGCGGACGTCATACTCGCTGTAGAAACGAATGTATCTGGCGTCGGATCTGCGGTGATGAATCGCTTGACGAAAGCGGCAGACGGCAAGCGTTATCCAGAAGACCAGCAATAATAGGTAGCACCTTTTTCCGAAAGTAGGAGAAAGGTGTTTTTTAATGTTTTTCATTAAAACGAAACATTAGTCCTCGAAATCGGGGCAAAATCGGAAAATGAATCGATTTTTATAAAAAATGATGAAGAAAATGTTAAATTGGTGCCAGAAATTTAGTCAAAAAGTAAAAACGCTTTTTGCGAGAAGCGAGGAAATTTTTTATAGTGGAAGTGAAAGGAGGGACAGAGTGAATCAAGTAAATTTAGTAGGACGTTTTGTAAGAAATCCTGAGACGAAAGTGACGGACAGCGGTAAACAGCGCGCAACATTTACTTTAGCTGTTCCGAAAGCTTTCAAAACGACTTCAGGGCCGGAAGCGGACTTCATTTATTGCGTCGCCTGGGGAAGGCAGGCAGAAGTCGTGACGACTTACTGTGAACAAGGACAACTCGTCGCCATCGTCGGCCGAATCCAAACACGCTCGTATGAACAAGAGGATGGAACGAGGCGTTATGTGACAGAAGTTGTCATCGAACGCATCCATTTCTTAGCGAAAAAATCAACGTCTACACAGGCTGAACAATATGAGGAATTGAATACATCACCACAATATGTAGAACCGAACACACAATTGCTATTTTAAAATGAGAGGACACAAAAAGGAAGAAGGCGCAAACGCCAAAAAAGACGACTAGTTGAGGGGCTAGTCGTCTTTTACTCGTTTAAAGTGAAAATAGCTGATCTAATTCATCATCGGAAAGTTCGGTAATCCAACGGCTCGATTGAACGAGTTCGTCGGAAAGTGCCATCTTTTCCGCTAACATTTTATCGATTTTTTCTTCGATTGTCCCGAGTGTGACGAATTTCGAGACGTGGACGAATTTCGTCTGCCCGATGCGATACGCACGGTCTGTCGCTTGATTTTCAACAGCAGGATTCCACCAACGGTCTGCGTGTAAGACGTAATTGGCAGCCGTTAAGTTTAAACCTGTGCCACCTGCGCGAAGCGATAAAATGAAAATCGGAAACTCACGATTTTGAAACGCTTCTACGAGGCGATCTCGCTCATCTTTGCGCATGCTACCTGTTAAAAAGGGTACGTCTAATCCGTATTGTTCTGCAAGACAATATTGAATGAGTTCACCCATCCCTAAATACTGCGTGAAGATTAAACATTGTTCACCATCTGATGCGATTTGGGCGCTTCGTTTAACAATTTCGTCGAGTTTGTAGGAACGCTCCATTAAGCGCGGCGCATCGACAATCGGTTCTTTCAAATAAAGTGCAGGGTGATTGCATAATTGTTTTAAGCGATTCAACATCGCGAGTACGATCCCTTTTCGTTCAAAAGGCGAAGCGTCATGCATTTTCTCCCGTGCGGATTGAATATAGCCTTCGTAAAGTGCGGCTTGTTCTTCGGTTAAAGGTACATATTCATTTTGCTCGACTTTTTCTGGGAGGTCGAGCTTTAAGTGAGGGTCATTTTTGGTACGTCGTAATAAAAATGGTTCGATTTTAAGTTTTAATTCTCGTTTCGTCGCTTCATCGTCATCTCGTTCAATCGGAATGATATATTCTTTCGTAAAAGTCGTGAAGCTGCCAAAATAACCTTGGAACATAAAATCAAAAATCGCCCACAATTCACTTAATCGGTTTTCGATCGGCGTTCCTGTCAAAGCGATATAATGATGTCCTTGAAGCGAACGGATTGCGCGCGATTGTTTCGTCTGCATATTTTTAATATTTTGCGCTTCATCGAGTGCAATCGTTGAGAAGACGACATGTTGGAGCGCTTCGCTATCTTGTGTCGCTGTCCCATACGTCGTCAAAATGACGTCCGCATCCGTATCGTTCATCCACTCTCCGAAATGTTCTCCGACCCGTGATTGCCCATAATGTACGTGGACTTTCAATGATGGCGCGAATCGCTCGAGTTCTTTTTGCCAGTTGCCGAGCACGCTTGTTGGGCAAATGATGAGAGCAGGTGGCTGTGCGGGATTTTGTTCTTTGACATGAAGTAAGTACGTAATGAGTTGAATCGTTTTTCCAAGACCCATATCGTCTGCCAAACAAGCGCCGAATTCATATTGACGCATAAAGACGAGCCAGTCGAACCCTTCACGCTGATACGGGCGAAGGGTCGCCTGAAGCGTATTCGGAAGAGCAACGACAGGAATCTCTTTTTTCTCACGGAATGTTTTGGCGAATTGACGCAACTGTTTATTTAACGTGAAGGCGAGAACGGGAGAGTCCCCATCATCTTGGAATAATGCTTTTGAATTGTCTTCGTCATCGGCTTGTCGCTCGAGAAGCAACTCACGCACCGTCCACTCTTTCGCTTCAGCCTCTTCGATTAAAGCTTTCAACTTTTGAAGTGCTACGTCGTCAATGTGAAACCACTCATCCGCAATCCGAATGAATTGGCGCTGTTCTTCAAGCAATTGTTCAAAAGTCGCCCGGTCGATCTGTTGATCGCCGATTGCGAATTGCCAGTCGAACTCTACAATATCATCGAAAGAAGCTGTCTTTTTATATGAAGTCATCGCTTCAGCACGAGCAGTTATTTTCGTCTCCGTTAACTGCTTCAACCAAGAAGGTAAAATGACTTCGAAATGAAAGGCGCGCAAAAGCGTTAAATCTTCCTTCAACAATTGTTGCACTTGGCGTTCGTTTAAAGAAGCGTAGAAAAAGTGCTCGGCCTCATCGACCGAAAAAGTCGGACAGAGAGAAAGGAGCTGACTTTGTAAGTTCGCCAATTCTTCGGCATATGGCTTCCACTTTTTTAACAACGCTTGTTCAATCGGTGCATTTACTTTCGAACGAGCAGGTGTCCAGTGCGCATTCTTTTCTGTAATAATGATCACTTCAGCGAGCCAATCGGTCTGTTCTTCTTCAGGTTCTGTTAAGCGAAGCGCGAGGTGAATCGGCAAAGTGTTCGCCTGTTCAAGCACCGCATGTTCGTCCATAAATTGCATAACGCGTGACAATTGTTCAGTTGGTACCGCGCGGAAACGTTCATTAATGTACGTCGTTAACAGTTTTGCGACGAGCGGGTCTTCATGTTCGAATGTAAAACGCTCTTGCTCATCGAGAGACAATGCTTGCCAATCTTTCTGTTGCAACCACGTGATTGCGTGACGAATCGCAGTTAAGTAAGCTTCTGACGCCGCATCGTCTCCTTGAAAAGCGATGAAGTGAAGACGCGACTCATCGAGTAAGCGCAACAGCTGTTCAGTCGTCAGTAAAAGGGTATCTCCCGACATGTTTAACTGCAAGCCAAGAGACGAAGGGAAGTCGTGAAAGGCGATGCATTGGGCTAATTCAAAAGCGCTTAATGGTCGGTCATCCTTTGAAGTGAGCGCCCAATGATTCGACTTTTGTTCAATGTGTAACGTGATGATTCGTTTCATAAATAAATCTTCCCTTTCTCCATCTCTTCTTGCAAAGCGCGCAAACGGCGGAACGAATTACGCAACTCGTCAATATACGTATTCCACCAACTATGCATACCTGCGCGGTTCGCACATGTGCGCATCTTTTTCAAAAAGCGGACCGCCCGTTTATAATGCGGACGTGTTTTTTGATCGATTTCGCGTAAGACGAACGGATGCATCGCAAGCACGGCATGCTTCGGACTCTTTTGGATGACAAAGTCTAATTGATTTTCGATAATATGAGGAGAGGTTTCGAACGTTTGATTAAACGCTAACCACTCATCGAAGCGTTCATCTTCAATTAATAAATTACTATACAATTCGCGACTTTCTAACGGATACTTGCGGAACATTTTCTCTCGTACTTCTTGATGTTCAGATGTGAAGTAAAAGAGGTGGTCAATCATATGTAGCCGTTTCGTTAAAATGAGCGGATCTAAGTCGCGGTGTAATAAAGTTTCCAATTCCTGTTCCATAATATCGGCAATGAGGCGCACGATATCACTACGGTCTTCCACATCCGCATACTCAGCAAAATGCAAAGCTGTTAACAATTGCTCTTCCGTCCATTCGCCAATCGAAAAGCTAGGCGGGATATCTTCCCCTTCTTCGATGAGGAAGAACGCTTGGAAAAAAGGCGTATCCGGATGCGTACTGCGTGCGAGTCGTTCTTTTTCGGCTTCGTATTGTGTCGTTGATAATAACGAAGACTTCCATAACATTTGATATAAATGAAAGCGCGGTTTAAAAAGCTCCGTCATTTGCATCGTCGCGCGTTCGACGAGTTCCGGGAGTTTTAATAAAAAAGGTTCTACTCCAAAGAGTGTATGGGATACGACCATCTGTCCCTTTGCGCGTTCCACCTCATCTAAAATGTCTTCCACTAAACGCTCGGCAATCCAGCTTTCATATTGTAATAATGCTGGCTGTTCATTTAACGTTTGCGCGATTTTCGGAAATAAGGCTTCCGCCATGAGTAAAGATTGATACAGTGTAAAAATCGGTCGCCATTCCCATTCATATGGTTGGAAGGGAACGAATTGTTCTCGCACAAGTGCTTGTTGTCTCTCTAATTCGCGAATGGAGCGGTAGTCCTTTTTAGTTAATTGTTGCGTCAATTGTGTAAAGTGTGCCAACCACGACTCTGGAGAACGGTCAGGCGCTTTCATCGAGTCAGTCGTACGCCACAGTGAAAGACGCTCTTGCAAGGAAAAGAACAATTGATACGTTAAAAAAATCGGCAATAATAAAGAGGAGTCGACTCCTTCCGTATCATAGTTGCGCAATACTTCATCATCTAAGCGCAATGTAACGTGGTCATCTTGAATACGCCACGTCACGGTGAAAAATCGTTCATCGCAATACATATATTCTACATCTCCAAAACGGACCTCGCGCAAAGCCTTTTGAGCGATATCAAAAGAGACGAAGGGATCTAAATAAAGTAGAGCACTTTCCATGGCAGCTTCCGCACGTTCAGCAAAAAATGGCGGGATTGTTACTTTAGAAAACATAATCAAAAAGACTCCTTTCGCAAATCGACGGACTTCAAGGTCTAGTCGAATCGCTAAACGTATATTTTACCAATTATACATGTTTTTCGTCGTTCTGAAAACTAGGCGTCTTGCATGTAAAAAAGCTTAAAGAAGGAAAGTGGACACGCATGCCACTTTTTCTTTAAGCTTTCGGATTTTGTTTCGCTTTATCGAGTTCTTTTTGTAACTTATGATTTCGTGCAATTTCAGTTTGATATAAATTGGTGAATCCTTTAAACGTATTTAACAATTGTCGTTGATATTTTTTATCAAGCATAGCAACAAGTGCGATTAGCTCTCGCATTTCATCATTGTCGAGAATGACATCTTCAAATTGTTCGATAAATTGATGTTGATATGCCACGCGTAAATCTTTCGTCACTTCCGGTAATGTTTGTTCATTCGATCGGACCGATTTTAAAGGTGTGCCGGTCACCATGGCGATGAAATAATCATCCGGAATTTGAAAGGTCATTCGGACTTTTTGATAGTCGTCCGGAGGAAATTTTCGGCTGCCTGTTTCGTATTGAGAGAGGGATTCTTTTTTCATGTTCAAAGCAGCAGCAGCTTCAGTTTGGGTAATGTTTAAATAACTTTCTCGATATTCTTTAAACTGTGCTCCAAAAAAACGCATCCTAATCTCACACCCTTCCTTTCATTAATTTAGAAAAGAATCAATAAAAATTTGACGGAACTAACAAACTGTTAACAAATCGTTAGTTTCGCAAATGAACGATAGGAAAATATAGTAAATTATCATAAAAATTCAAATGGGGTGAAAGGACTATTGGAGAAAATTGTATTGTCTATGCCTAGCTTGCCAGATGATCTTATACACGTTCGCAAATTTTTCAAAGGAGTGAAAATGAAGAATTTAGAGAAGTATGATTTGTCAGTTGGACAATTCAATATAATTTATCCACAATTGTATCGTTCGTATAAGCATTTAATTCAAATCAATTGTTTAAATGGTGAAATTGTCTTTTTCTACGCAACTGAGACGGAACATAATGCTTATGAAACGAAACAATTTCGATATTTAATTCGCTTTTTCGCTCTGGAATTTCAAGGGAAGGTAGAAGCTCAAACGATGACATTCCCGCTTGTGACACGTAAAGAGTATAAATAGGGATGAGAGATTAAATTTCAAGTTGAATCGTAAGGAAGTTTTTCGGACAGAGAAGAACTTCCTTATGTGAAGGCTTAGGAGAATGGAAAAACGTTCAAAATTCAAATTTGAACGTTTTTTTAGTGTAATGGTTTTTAAATGAGACAAAAAAGGGTATGATGAAAGAGATTATGAAGGAAGAAGGAGATTCCGTTTATGGTTTATGATTATCGTCACTTTCACTATATGACGCATCCTGAACAGCTTGCAGCGCATACGATGCAAGGGGAGCTGCGTCCGACGAAACGTGCATTATTTCTCGTCTTTGCTGTTTCTTTCTTACTGTTTGGATTCCGTAACGTATACGGCTTCGGTTCGCATACGGTGATGCATATTTTGGCGCAAGAAGGAGAAGCGATGTATCAAGTCGCACGGCTGATGTCACTTTTAGGAAGTATGCTGTATAGCGGTTTATACGTTGCGCTCATCATTTTCGGAATGGCTTTTATTTTTGCGGCTTTTACCGAAATACCATATCGCGCTTTTTTACCATTACAACTCATTGTAGCAAGTTTATATTTATTTGAAAAAGCACTATTGACCTTATTTTTCGTAATGCGTGATGAAATTGCTTCATTATCCGTTTTTTCGTTTGGTCCGTTGGCACATCGTTGGATCGATAATGAATTTCTCGTCTATTTTCTCAATCAATGGTCGATCTTTACCATTGTGATTATTTCATTGCAATATCGCTTCATTAAGACGCTCGAGCCGAATGGAAAACGCGCGTTCGTTCTCGTCGTCGGACTGCATTTATTTATCACATTAATTATCGCAGGGATTAGTTTGACACCTTTCGATGACTTATATCGTTCACTTATGGGAGGTGGCGTTCGATGAAAAAGTGGTTCATTCTCCTCTTTTCACTCGTCATTTCGCTCTTTATCGCAGTGAATAGTTACTTAGTCTTTTCGGAAGAAAGTCCAGTAGCGAAGACGAAAATTGTCAAACAGTCATTCATCGCACAAGAAGAAGACATCCGTCAAGAAATCGAAAAACCGAGCTATCTCGCACCGCGTGAAATTGTCACGCTCTACGTGAACGATGAAGAAGCAATCGAACAGTGGCTCATCCAAGAAGGCGATACGATACAAGCGGGCGATGAACTCGTCTTGCTGGAAACAGAACGAATCGATGGGCAAGTAGACGCTTGGGTTGCGGAACAGAGCGCGCTTCAAACACAACGTGAACGCATTGAAGATACGGTCGCCATGTTAGAGAGCGAGCGTTCAGATGCAGATAGTGAAGAGTCGTTAAATTCTTCGTTATCTCAATTGGAAGAAGAATTGAATTTAGAGTTTAATGTCAAAATGGATCAACGTGGTTCATACGCGCAAGCCATCGCAGAAGCAGAGCGCGAACTTGCGAGCATTGACCGCCAGTTAAATATGTTGGATTACCAAATCGACCAAAGTTACGTCCGTCCAGCAATCATTAGTCCAATATCAGGTGTCGTCGCACGTGTCGACCGTCATAGCGACCGTCCGACGATCGACATTTATAGCGAAACGGCAGACTTAGTGACATATGTGACGGAAGAAGAATGGGAAGATTTAATGCTCGGTAATGACGTACTCATTACGTATGACGAATTTGAAGAACGTGGTGAAGGAACGTTAGACCGTCTCGACACCATTCCAGCACAAGCATCATCGACACTCGAACTGTTTGAGAAAGCATTTGATGACAAGCAGATGCAAAACTTATACGAAGTGCGGGTAGACCCGCTCGGGACAGTCGAACAACAGCTCTACGGCAAACGTTACGACATCGCACTTATCGGGCAAGAAGCGGTAGATAGCGTTGTCGTACCACTCGACTACATCGAACGCGAAACGAAAAATGAAGGCATCGTGTACGTCTTGAATGAAGAAGGCATTCCGACAAAACAAGCGATCACGATCGACTTCATCTTAGAAGACGAAGCGATTACGATGAGCTTAGCTGAAGGAGATGTCGTCTTGCGAGAAGCTCTCGACTTAACACGCGTCGCCTTGCCACTCAAAATGATGTGGCCAGAACGCCAAGCGTGGAAAACATTCGGATGGAAAAACTATGTGAAATATTTCGTCGAATAAGGAGAACGACAAGTGAGAAGTAGAACATTACTTCAGGCACTTGTCGTTTTTTTGTTGCAAATGATACGATAGCAATAGTTAAACAAAGAGGGGAAGAAGGCGCATGAGTCGAATGACTAAAGTGTATGTAATCACGGTCCTCGTCATGTTTTTATGGGGAATGAATTTACCGCTATTGAAGTATTTACTTACGTTTGTCGGGCCGATTACATTGACGGGCTTTCGCATTTTATTAGCGGCGATCAGTGTATTCGTCATTTTGTCGGTAATGGGACTTGTCCGATTGCCAAGGGGGAAAGAATGGCTTTATATTTTTGGAGGGGCTTTGTTGAATGTGACGATGCACCATTATTTTTTAAACGTCGGACTCACCGAAACGTCTGGCACGAGTGCAGGACTCATTCTCGGCACAGGACCTGTCCTGACAGCCGTGCTCACGGCACTCATTTTGCGCAACTATCCGTCTCGTCTTCAATGGGTCGGTGTCGCATTCGGCTTTGTCGGCGTCAGTTCGGTCACATTATTAAATGGGGGAGAATTTACCGGTTTGTCGATGGCAGATAGTTTTATTTTTATCGCCATTTTAACGCAAGTATTGTCATTTTTAATTATCGCCAAAGCTGCGCGCACATTGGATCCCCGTCTGTTGACAGGATATATGTTATTGATCGGAAGCGTTGTGCTCATCGTTCTCGGATTTATTCAAGAGCCAGGAGAATGGCGCGTCATGTTGGAGACACCGCCGAAGTTTTGGCTCGGTTTCGCTGCAAGTGGTATTATCGGAACAGCGATTGGTCATATGTTATACAATGCGGCAGTCGGTGAAATCGGACCGACGAAAGCAGCGATTTTTATCAACTTGAATACGCTTTTCTCCTTACTCGGAAGCGTCGTCTTCTTAGGAGAGTCATTAACGATGCGCCATTTATTCGCCTTCGTTCTCATCATCATCGGAGTCATACTCGGATCGGGAGCGGCGCAAGATTTATGGAAAGCTAAAAAACAAAAAAGAGATGAAATGGAGAGAATGTCGTGAAACTTTGGAAACAAAGCATGATTTGGTTATTATTATTCGTCCTCGTCGCTTTACCACTCGGACGAACTCAAGCGAAGGGGACATTTACAGACGTCCCAGCAAGTTATGAAGAAGCTGTACAATATATGGTGAACAAAGGAATTCAAGGGATGTCCCCGACGGAGTTTGGGGTAGCTAAAACGATCACACGTGGAGATGCGGCAGTATACTTAGCGCGCACATTGAACGTGTGGAATGAAGAAGCACCTGAAGTCGCTTTTACGGATATTCCTGCTCATCGACAAGATGCGCAAATCGCCATTCGAACTTTATATGAATTAGGAATCATTCAAGGGAAAACAAATAAATTATACGGGTTTTCGGATGAAATGACGCGTGGAGAGCTTGCTTTAATCGTCACTAAAGAAGCGGCATTCGACCTACATGTCACGACAGAAACAAATCTTCCTTTTACCGATGTGAATGAGCGCTACCAAGAAGCGGTTCAAGCACTTGTCGCACATGGAGTGACGAACGGTGTGAGTGCGACAAAGTATGGAACAGTTCAATCAATGAAACGCGGTGATTTCGCAAAAATGTTGTTCGTTTTAGACGGGGGTGTTATCGATAATCCAGATCCAGGACCGTCGCCAGAGCCTGCTCCAAATCCAGATCCGAATCCAGAACCTCAACCAGATCCGAATGGTCTTGTATTAAAAACGCTTACGAATGCGAAAGGTTTCCAATGGATTGAGGGGAAACGTCTCACAGTAATGGAAATAAATGAAGGCGTGATATTGCCTATCCTTCAAGAAACAGGAAAAGGGTATGAAGTCGCGTTCGGAAATGGAGTCGTCACATTTTTAAAAGAAGAAGTTCATATTCAAGAAGGACATGTACCTGCGGTGACAAAAGGCAAGCAAACGGTATTGACGAAGAGAAATACTCCGATGCGTTTTGAAGCGAAAGGGAAAGTGGTCGGAACGATTCAACCAGATATGCGTCTTGTCATTTTAGGAGAAGAAGGAACGCAGTACCGCATTCAAATCGGAGGAGTTCCAGTATATGTTGATAAAAAAGATACAATGAAAGATTCGGGTGTTCCTGTTCTCATGTATCATCATATGTTAGAAAATGCAGCGCAATCTTCTCAAAAGAACAATCGCATGGTTATCGATGTACGTCAATTCGAAGAACAAATGGCTTATCTAAACCGTCACAACTGGACACCGATTACGTTAAACACGTTTAAAGCTTGGAAAAATGGCGAAATTAATTTGCATAAGCGCGTCGTTTTAATCACATTTGATGACGGTATTTTATCAACCGTGAAATATGCGTATCCGATTTTAAAACAATATAATTATCCAGCTGTTTCCTTTTTAATTTCAGGGAAATTACGTCAACAAGCCGCTCCGTGGGATCCAGATGGGCTTCAAAACGTCGGATTAAAAGAGATGGCGATGACGGAAGATATTTATAATTTCCAAAGTCATACCCATTATATGCACGTCTTTAAAAAAGGAACGCGCGAAGGATTATTATTGCATAGTACGAAAGAAGAAGTGTATGAAGATGTGATGGCAAGTAAAGCACAAATCGCGAAAGGATACGCAGGCGACACCTCACATATTATCGCGCTCGCTTATCCGTTCGGTCAAAATACACAAGCAGCGCGTGAGGCATTAAAAGAAGCAGAAATCGAGTTCGCTTTCACGACGCAACCAGGGACAGTGTTGTTAGGAGACGACCCACTTTTATTAAATCGACAAGGAATCGCACCTGAACATACGTTGAAACATTTCGAACAAAAGTTGAATAATACGTTTAAATAAAACGACGGAAACAGTGAGATCATCGCTGTTTCCGTCGTTTTTTATTGCAGTTCGAGCGCTTCTATTTTTTCTTTAATATCTTCTTTTAAAGGAATTTGTTGTTGCTGGAGAAATTCTCGCTTCTGTTCAATTAATGTGTAAAACACGTCATCATACGGAATGTCGAGACGTCGAAAGTCTTCCAATGCCGTCAACAAATCGCGCAACGTCAATTGTTCATAATCCGTTCCACCGTAAGAATAGTCCGCTGCGATACGATAAAAGAGATCACCTGTCTCCTCATCAATCCAATGCGTACCGCTATCTTCCACCGCATTTTTCATCATCGTACCGATATGCAAGTATCGCTCATCACCACTTGCTTCGTATGCTTGTAAGACGTAATGCAATTCACCGAGTGCATGGTTGAGCGATACATGAGTCGGTTTCGTCTGTGTAGGGGAGAAATAGTCTAAAATGTAAAATCCATTTTTGGTCGGTAACGTATTTTGTTGCTCCGCCTGTTCGACTAAAAAATCCGCATATAATAAGTGGATCGATTCTAATGCCTCCTCTTGAATGTAGGGACGCACATTCGTCAAAAAGAGAGAGATGAGTTCATTATGTCGTGTGTCTGTATAAGGAGCGGTGATGCCATATTCTTTTTTCAACCAGGTGCTCGTATATTCTGTATAGAAGGTTGAAGCTTCCCCTTTATAATCCATTAACACATTCACACTATGAACGATCATATTGTAGAAGAAACGCTCTTGAGCTCGTTCGTAATAATCTAGAAATTGTTGACCTTGCATGAGCTGAGGATTCCGTCCATATCCGAGCTTGGTCGCAGGTTCAATCGACCAAGGTAATTTTGTATAAATACCTGTCGGTGTCACCCATTTCGCTGAACGCAAAAACTCTTCGTTCGTCTCGTCCCGATATTCTTCCCAAAGATCTGTTTCGAATAAAGAAGAAGAGCTAAACATGAACCACTGTTCGTTATGCTCATCCGCATAGCTCGTTTCAATCGTTTGTTGAAATTGTAATTCGTCATTGTTCATCTCGATAGTCAAACGGTCGTCTTCCTCCACTAAATGGCGCACTGTGCTCGTCGTTCCGTCATCGTATTCCATAACTTTAGGGACGGAGCGGTAATTTTGAGAAATCATCCAATCTCCCGCATCTGATTGAACATAGCCTTTTACATTTGTCGTATAGTCGATTCCGAAAACATCGTGATGTTCTTCGACAATCGGATTGGCAAACGGATGGAACGTATAGTCTTTTGTCGCCGTTTTGATTGTATAAGGGATATGTAATGGGCGTTCCCCGATTTGAATCGCTTCGAAAAAGAGCATCGTATCTTCCTCGATCATGCGCTTCGTAATCGTGAAGGATCCTTCCTCTAATTCGAATGAGTAAATTTCATCCACTGCATGTATTTTTTCGATCGTTTCCTTATGTGACGGTAGTGGTATGTTAGGAGAAAGTTCGAGAAAGACATGTTCATCAATAGATAATGTAAAAGGTGAATGATCGATTTTAGAATCATTTTGACAAGCGCTTAAAAGAAACATTATCCCGATGATGAATAATCGTCCATACCATCGTATTTTCATCATAAACCTCGCTTTCTAAGCTATATTTTTCACTCGATAGAAAAAGTCGCACAAAGACTAATCTAGCGGTAAAATGAAGAAGGAGAATCAGCCGAAAGACTGCTCCGTATTATGATACAATAAGTAAAATAGATTGTAAAAAGGAGGTAGTTGCTTGAATAGAAAATGGTTCATCAGTTTCGCACTGATGGTGATGTATATGATTATGCCATGGCATGTAGAAGCAGCGAACTTTAAAGATGTTCCGAAACAGTCCCCGTATTATGAAGGAATTGACTATTTAACGGAACGTTCGATTATTTCAGGTTACCCTGACGGAACATTTCGTCCGAATGCGTATGTGACGAGAGGAGAAGCGGCTAAGATGATCGCTTCCACATTAGAACATCATCATTACCCTCTCCACGTGCAACAATCATCTGTTTTGTATTATAAAGATTTGTCCTTGAACACGTGGTATTATCCGTACGTTGTCAAGCTGAATGCAATCGGTGCTATGCAAGGGTACCAAGATCATACGTTTCGCTTGAAAGATTCCATTCAACGTGATCAATTTGCAAAAATCACATCGACTGCATTTCAATTGGAACCTGTATATGGCGATCGTTACTTCAGCGATTTGACGCCAAGTCATTGGAGTTATCCATTCATTCAAACATTGGCGACGAAAGGAATGATTCAGAAGCCGAAAAACTCCAAGTATCAAGCATCGCATCGTATTACGCGAGGAGAAGTCGCTGATATTTTGTATCGCGCAGTGCGCTGGGAACAACAAAATGCGCATATGTGGAAAGGGGAAGAAAATCCCGAGCTTCCGAATTTATATTCGCTTCAACGAAAACAACAACAACAAGCAGCCTACAAACGCTATGTAAAACCAGTGCCGAAACAAAAATTTGCGGTACACCCGAAGCTCACGTTGCCTTATCGTCCAGGACAATTAACGGAAACATATAAGCAACAATCGTTACAAGCGATTTACTATGTCCGCGCAGTTGCAGGGTTGACAAATCCGTTGCGCATTACAACCCCTTATATGGAAGAAGCGCAAGCTGCAGCATTTGTCTTAGCGTTAAACAATATAGGGCTATCGCATGAACCTGTCAAGCCACCTCATCTAAGTAGTAGCTTTTATGAAAAGGCGTATAATGGCGCATCAACGTCTAATATTGCGTACGGTTATGACGACATCGCTTCGAGTATTTACTACGGGTACATGATGGACTCTGATTCGATCAACCGTCAAGACGTTGGTCATCGTCGTTGGCTCATTTGTCCTTGTTTGTCGACAGTCGGTTTTGGAGAAGCGAAGACCGACACAATTTTTGAAGAAGAACGCACGTATAGTGCGATTAAATTATTCGACCATTATGTCGTTCCACCTGTCACCCATAATGTTCAATATGTCACGTGGCCTGCAGAAGGAGCTTTCCCTATGGATTTATTCGTACCGAGTCAGATTCACGAAGCCCTTCCGTGGTCGGTAAGTTTATCACCTGAATTTTACAATACACCGCAACGCTCGAAAGTTGTCGTAAACTTGAAACGTGTGAGAGATGGAAAGCGATGGACGTTTTCTGCGAATCGTTCCGATGGCTTCTTTAATGTAGAAGCTTCGAATTACGGACGTAGTGGACCGACTATTATTTTCCAACCTACCGTTAAAACGATATATCCCGTTCGAAATGAAGAAGTATTCGAAGTGGAAGTAAAAGGGATTCAAGACAAAACAGGTAAAGCTACCGTACTTCGTTATCATACGGTCATTTACGATCATTAAAAATAATGCCTTTCGATTTCTTAAATCGAAAGGCATTATTTTTATTTTTTGTCACAATGATCATTTCTCTTTGTAACAAATGGGGTCGTATTGTTACACAAAGAGAAATCCTTACAAAATAAAACGCTGGGATAAAAATCCAATCGTTGTAGAATCAACGTTTGCAGGTGTTTTTCTCTGTAACACAACTGTAATATAAGTGTAAACGAAAAAGATGAAACCATGTGGTAAGCTATATCTAGTTAAAAAGTTCACAGCGTTTTATCACAAAACGTCCAATACATAATTTGAAGAATCGGAAGGGGAAAATGTCAACGTGAAACGTATCGTATACACTATACTTGCAAGTTTGTTAATTTTCATGTCAGTGCCAGAAGCAGCATCTGCTAAATCGGCGGATCAAGTGATTAATATCGGTAAGAAATATATGGGAATCAAATATCGTTACGGTGGAACAACACCAGCAGGATTTGATTGCTCAGGATATACACAGTACGTTTTCCGTGAAGCAGGCGTTTCAATTCCACGCACAACGGGTAGCCAATTCGGAGCAGGAAAAGCAGTTGCGAAGTCAAACTTAAAAACAGGTGACCTCGTATTCTTTAACACATCAGGTCGTGGCGTATCACACGTAGGAATTTTCATCCAAGGTGGAAAATTCATTCACGCTTCAACTAGCCAAGGTGTTACAATTACAGCATTGAACGACCCATACTACTGGGGAAGCCGTTACATCGGAGCGCGTCGCGTGAAAAACTTTGACTCAGCACCAGCAGTAGCAGCACCAGTACAGAAAGAATCACCATACATAACACGTGGTGAAGTGGCAAAAGTTCTTGCAGACAAATTAAATTTACCAGCATCATCAAATTTGAACTTCAAAGACGTTGATGCGAATCACCCACTTGCAGCAGAAATCGGAGCAGCAGCGGCAGCAGGGATTTTCGGGGGAGACAATAATGGTAACTTCAACCCGAATGAGTCACTTACTCGTGCACAATTAGCAAAAGTATTAGTTGACGCATTTCATTTAACAGGATCTTCAGATGTACAATTTACAGACGTTAAACCAGGATACTGGGCAGAGCGTCATATCAACACATTAGCAACGAACAAAGTAACGAGCGGTTATGCAGATGGAAGTTTCGGTATTGCGAACAAAGTGGAAAAGAAACACTTCAACACATTCATTAGCCGTTTAAACTAAAAAGAGTGAACCAAGGCCATACAGGGCTTTGGTTCTTTTTTATGGTTTATGTTACAACTTCTATACCCGAAATTTCATCAGAAAAACATCTTTTATCGTTCGCTCTATTAAGATTTGTAAAAAACTGAATAATCGAAACCGTTCATCTTTTTCATGATATAATGAAAGGAATACTGAAGATAGAAAGGAAGATTTATGTGAAGAAGAAAGCGATGTATTCAGGATTGGCAGTGACGACGGCTCTCGCAGTAGCAATGACTCCTGTTGCAGCAGAAGCGAAATATGATGCAGCGATTCAATACGTAAAAGATGAAGGTATTGCCCAAGGATTGCAGGATGGATCATTTGGAGAGCAATTGAACATAAAACGTGGAGATGCTGCAGTGATGGTAGCGAAAGCGGCACGTATTTCTACTGAAGACGAAGTGAGCAAAGCACCATTTACCGATTTGGCAGGACGTTCGACAGCAGCAGTGACAGCACTTGCAGCGAAAGGTATTGTTCAAGGAAAAACGAAAACGACATTTGCGCCAAATGAGCAACTGAAGCGTTCTGAATTTGCGATGATGCTTGTGAAAGCATATGACCTTCCGTTAGAAGAAGGTCATACGGCATTCACAGACGTCTCCCCACGACTTGCACCGTATGTTAATGCATTAGTGAAGGCAGGGATTGCGAGCGGGAAGACAGCGACACAGTTCGCGCCAGATGCTGCCATTACTCGTGGAGAATTAGCGCTCTTCTTACATCGTGCGGCAAAACATCGTCCCGAAGGCGGGCAGGTAGGCGGAGAACCGACATTCGACTTAACGATTATGCATTTTAACGATACACATGCGCACTTAGATAATGCGGCAAAACGTGTTACAGCAGTGAATGAAATTCGCTCAACGCGCGACAACACATTGTTGTTAGATGCCGGAGACGTGTTTTCTGGCTCTCTTTACTTCAACGAGTTCAAAGGGCAAGCGGATTTACAATTTATGAATATGATGAAAGTCGATGCAATGACATTCGGAAACCATGAATTCGACCTCGGTTCGACACCAGAAGGTCATAAAGCGTTAGCAGACTTCGTTAAAGCGGCGCAGTTCCCAATCGTTTCAAGTAACGTTGACGTTTCAAAAGACCCTTTATTCGAAGGGTTATTCAGCACGAAAATCGCGACCGATGATATTCAAGATGGTCATATTTATAAAGGGATTGTGAAAGAAATCGATGGGGAAAAAGTCGGTATTTTCGGATTGACGACAGAAGAAACAGCAGATATTTCAAGCCCGAAACAAATTGAATTTAGCAATTATATTCAAGAAGCAAAAGTGATGGTAAAAGAATTCGAAAAAATGGGCATCGATAAGGTGATTGCGGTAACGCATATCGGATTTGATGACAATCCTGCGATCGATAATGATCAAGAATTAGCGAAAGCAGTTCCACAAATCGACGTCATCGTAGGCGGTCATAGTCATACGAAATTGGATGAGCCTGTGAAAATTGGAAATACATTAATCGTCCAAGCTTTCCAATATGGCGAAAATCTCGGTGTACTCGATGTATCATTCGATGATCAAGGTGTTGTCAAAAAATATAAAGGCGAATTAATTAAAGTGGCGGACCGTGCGGAAGATCCAGAAGCAGCGAAAGTGCTCGCGCAATATTCATCAAAAATTGAAGAATTAAAAACGACACCGATTGGAGCAGAAGCTTTAGAGGATTTAACGAATCCACGTACGAGCGACGACGCAAATGATAGTGTGCGTCGCAATGAAACGGCGCTCGGCAACATCATTACAGACGGTATGTTGACGAAAGCACGCACATTAGATCGCAACGGAGAAGAAACAATTATGGCGCTCCAAAATGGTGGTGGCATTCGTACGTCAATTCCGAAAGGACAAATTACAATTGGGCAAGTAATCTCTGTCTTACCGTTTACGAATACACTTGCAACGATGCATTTAACAGGAGCGGAATTGAAAGCAGCATTCGAACATAGTTTGAAAGAGTACCCGCAAGAGAGCGGTGGTTTCTTACACATTTCAGGCGGTAAAGTACAGTTCGACTCGTCCAAACCAGTTGGCCAACGCATCATATCAGTCGAATATTATGATAAAGATAATAATCTACAGCCGATCGAAGACTCAAAAACATATAAGTTGGCAACGAATGCCTTCACTGCAAAAGGTGGAGACGGCTATGATATGTTCAAAAAAGCATATGAGGAAGGCCGCGTAACAGATCTCGGCTTATCAGATTGGGAAAACTTTGCAGAACAATTAAAATCACTGAAACAAGTGAATAATGAACGTGAAGGCCGCATCGTCGATATTAAAAAATAATGATGTAGCAACTAATAAAAAGGTTTTATGCGCAAACGTAATTTTACTTCTCGAATAAGGAAGTAGAAAGCGGGCGCATAAGCCTTTTTCTTTTGATGACGGAAGTCCAAATGTAATGAGAATGTAATAATATATTAGTAGACGAGTGTAGTAGAAAGAGTGTAATATCTCTAGTAGAAGGAGGATGGACGATACAATGAAGAAGTGGTTACTCACATTCGTCGTAGCACTGTTACTCTTGCCTTCCATGGCGGTAACAACATCTGCAGATGAACTACAAGGACTGAGCCTTGAAAAAGAAGTTCGAGAAGCAATTGCATTAGGGATTATCCAAGGGGATACGAAAGGAAATATCAACCCGAAACATGAGGTGACACGTGAACAGTTCGCCGCGTTTATTGCGCGTATGTTAAAATTAGAACCTTCTACCTCACAAGTACCTTTTATCGATTACACAAACGGTCATCGTTTGTCTCGAGAAGTAATGGCGGTCGTAGATGCTGGTTATATTCAAGGGACACGTACGAATGAATTTTTACCGAATGATCCAATTACACGCGAACAAATCGCGACGATTATTGCGAATATTTTAACAGAAAAAAATTTAACAGAATCAAAAAGAATTAAACTTTTAGACAGTGAAGCATTTGGGGGATCGACAACGATTCGCAACGTTTATCAAGTATACGCATACGGAATTTCTAGCGGAACATGGATGAACGAGGCAAAGACAGAAATGCGTTACAGTCCGAAAAATACGGCAAAGCGTGACGAAGCAGCTGCAACACTACTTCGATTGAACAAAGTATTAATCGAACAGCCGACAGTAAAACCACCTGTGTTACCCGAACCGACACCAGAACCAAAGCCGGATCCGAAACCACCCGTTGTAGCACCGAAAGAAGCGTACACATTAGCGTATGTGAAAAACGGCAAGCTCGTACAAGGGGATAAATCGTTCAAAAACTACGCGAACGCTTTGAGTGAAATGACGAAAGACCCCAATGCGGTAGGCGTCTACAATAACAATAAAGTCGTCGCAGCGAAAAACGGTATTGCTTACGGGCCGACTGCTGGAAAAGTTGTAACAGTTTATAAAAATAGCAATTTAACAGAACAATATACGTATCAAGAACCAGGAAAAGAAATGAAAATCATCAGCAATGGTGAAAAAGCGATTTACGTTAAAATTGGAGATACGTTAGGTTATGTGAATGCTAGTCATGTCAATGTCTTACCTTATGAAAGTATTCAGTATCGTGATTATTATAAAGTCGCAACGAACGGTATGCTCGTTCACTATCCGAAGAACCATTTAAACACGACAGCGAACACGTATGGCTACGTAGTAGGGCCTGCTTCCCCTACGATGAAAAGTGGCGACAAGTTTTATTCATTAGACGGCGTCCACTTTGAAAAAATCGGAACGAGACAAACATTCGTTCATTATCCATACTTCCAATTCCAATCGATTCGCACGAAAACGAATTACACAGCGGAAGAATTAGATGCTTTTATTTCGAGTGAGGTTCAACGTTTAGAAGCAACAGGTATTGCGCGTTATGCGGAAGCTTCAAAAAAATCTAAACTGATTGGTCTCGGCTCTTATTTGAAAGAAGTAGAAGAAAAGCATCGGGTAAATGCACTCTTCATTTTAGGAGCTGCGATTCACGAAAGTGATTTCGGCACGAGTTGGAATGCATTAAATAAAAATAATATTTTCGGTATTCGAGTATTCGATAGCAACCCAGGTGCAGGAGAGATGTATGCGACGCCAGAACGTAGTATCGATGCGTTCATTGCACATTATATGAACGATCGCTATGCGATTCCAAGCGCGCGTCTTCTTTACTCAAATGGAGCAGTACCCGGAAACAAAACAATCGGCGCGAACGTCATGTATGCGTCAGACCCACATTGGGGAGCGAAAATCGCTTCAAAAATGTGGACGGCGGATCAATTCCTCGGCCAAAAAGATTATAAGCAACATCGCTTAGCTATCACGACGAATAAAGAAGGCGCAACGATTTACCGCGAACCTTCAACGACGAGTGGTCCACTTTTCAAATATCAAGCGAAATACTTAGGGCATTCTGGTTATTCTGGATACCCATTAGCGATTGTAGACGAGCAAAGAGATTCACAAAATCGCACGTGGTACAAAGTATTTTCAGATGAATTGATTCGAGAAAATGGAGCGCATGTTGAATTTGGATGGGTTCAAGCGAAAGATGTTAAGTTGATTAGCGAATAAAAAAATGTTCGATGAGCGATTTCGCTCATCGAACATATATAAAAAAACAAAAACTGTCATTCATGTCATGAACATGAACGACAGTTTTTGACTTGGAGAGTCGGCAATTAGCTCACCACTTGCGATTCTTATATGAAAAATCAAGTGAATTCTACAGTTCTAATAATAGCACAACATCTTTAAAGAATCTACAAAAACTCCTTGATAAGAAAGAAGTTCTTCATAATATCCTAGGAGTGAAATGAATGACCGATGAAAATTTCACACATATAGACATCAAATGAAAAGAAAAACAACCGAATAATAATGGAGGGATTTTTCCGTGTCCAAACGAATACGACGTATTATTATTGCTTGGATTTTGATAGTGTTGATCTTGCCATTGGATGTTTTTGCAAAAGCGTGGACATTTACAGATGTAACGCCTAAGTTTCGCGCTTACGATGAAATAAAGTATGTTGTCGATCAGCAAATGATGAATGGTCGCACTCACACGAAATTTGCTCCCGATGCTTATGTGACGAGGGCAGAAGCTGCCGCAGTCATCGGTCGTTCATTACACTTACCCAATATTAAAACAAATACAGGATTTAAAGATGTCTCAGCCCATCATCACTTTTCGGGATATATTCGAGAAATGGTGGACCGGAAAATATTAGCAGGCTATCCAGATGGAACATTTCGCCCGAATGAGCCATTGACACGTGGACAAATGGCGATGATGATCGGCCGAGCTCATTTTAATCAATTTAGCGGTTCGGTTAGTGTGGCAGCTTCTGATTTAATGCGTAACGGTATTGCCCAGGGAATGACGGACGGAACATTTGGTGAACAATTGAAAATTAAGTGTGCAGATTTTGCGGTTTTCATCGCACGTACCGTTGATCCGTCTTTCCGTCTATCAGTCGTCCAACCACTAGCAGTGGACCCTTATGTACGAACGATGTATGTCACTGCGGAACAGTCTGATTTGAATGTGCGAACAGGACGCGGAGTTCATTATCCAGTAATGACGAAGCTTCCTTTTCAAACGAAAGTGCAAGCTGCCTATCCTGTAGCCGGTTGGACTAAAATTCGAGTGAACGGTATAGAAGGGTATGTATCGGAGGCCTACTTATCGACTACATACCCGCAACCGAAACAATCGTCAGGAACGACGAAACCGGAATTGACAGGAGCTTATAAATATTTAATTTATCCAGAAGGAAATGCAGCGCCATTATTTGCGAGTGCGAATAGTTCGAGTAAAGTGTTGACACGAATTCCAACAGGTTCAAAAGTTCGTGTACTTTCATCGGGTGCCTCATTCACACAAGTGCAATACGGCAATAGGAAAGGATACGTTCGGACGAACTTGCTTTTTAATGTTTTCCCTACTACACCAAAGAAACCGACAACCCTCGCTGGTGAAGTAATCATTCTCGACCCCGGACATGGGGGGTCTGATCCTGGAGCAATCGGATATGGATACAGGGAAGCAACCGCTACATTGGCGATCGCGAACTATGCGAAAAAATATTTTGAACACTCGCCATTTCAATTGAAAATGACACGGGAAACGAATGCGACGATGTCCCTTGCCGAGCGCGTAGATTTTGCACATCGTCACAATGGGTCTTTATTTATTAGCGTACACATTAACTCTTTCAGCAATCCGAATGCTAACGGGATGGAGACATACTATTATCCTTCGAATCAGACTGCGCGCGATAAAGAAGCGCGCCTTATAGCTTCTTACATGCAAAATCGTGCGCAAGAAGCGTGGCAACTAAATGATCGGAAAGTGAAGACGGCACCATTTCTCGTCATTCGTTTCACGGGAATGCCATCGATATTGCTCGAAGCAGGGTTTATTACGAATCCGAACGATCATGCAAAAATTCGCAGTGCGACGTGGCAAGAAAAAATGGGGCGCGCTATTTACTTATCGACATTAGACTATTACTATCACGAACATGGCATGATTTCCGAAACGCTACCTCTTTATGAAGCGATCGGCGAAAAACCATCGAAACGTATACAATAATGCAAAAAGCGTCAAACTCCCCAATGAGAGTTTGACGCTTTTTTATGCCCGACGCAGTAAATGCATCACATCGCGGAAACCTTGTCGATAGACGACGTATAAGCTTGCGACATAGACGATGACGCCGAGTGGAATGAGTAAAACGAGTTGAACCAATGGCGTAAGGGAGCCGAGGAACGTCCACTCCATACAAATGTATAAGACACCACCCATGACTGCAGCAGGTGGAATCGCGAAGGCTAACATTTTGAAAAATCGTGTCAATTCAGAAAAACCAATTTCACGATAGACGATGAATAGAGACATCGTAAACAAATACAAAGTGACGATCGATGTCGATACGGCTAGTGCTGGATAACTGAAGCGGTCAACTAAAAAGTAGTTCAACGTCCAGTTAATGACGATTGTCGTCATACTCACACGGAAAATTAACTTCGTCTTCTGCATCGTAAAGATGGTCTTCGCCAAAATGAATTGAAATCCTTGGAAAATGACGAAAGGTAAATAGAGCAATAAGACGATATACGTTCGATGTGTATCCTCAGCCGTAAATTTGCCACGTTCATATACGAATGAAATAAACGATTCACCGAGCACGAGCAAACCGACCGCAATCGGCAATAAAGTGAGCGCGGAAATTTGCAATCCTTTAAAGACGATTTTGCGGAATTGTTCGATATTGTCGTGTTGCTCGCTCAACAAAGTGAAAATAATCGCGACGATCGTCGTCGCAAAAATCGCATGCGGAATACTCGCAATGAGCGATGCGTTGTTTAAATACGTCGCCGCGGCATCGACTGTATTCGACGCGAACGAACGGTCGACGAATAAGTTAATTTGCCCGACTGCCGAATGAAGAAGAGCAGGAATTAATAATAAAAAGAACGTCTTTTTAAAGTCCGGTGTCAATTTGAATTGAAGGCGCCATTCATAATTCGAGCGCATTAAATAATACAATTGAATGACGACACCGACAATCGTTCCGAATCCAAATCCGTAAACGACGGAGAAGATACCATACGTATCGCTAAATAATAAAGCAGCAATCGCAGCACTTAATGTCGCGCTTAATTTTGCAAATTGGGACGGGACAAAAATGCGACGCGACTGCAAGTAAGAATCTAAAATCGCACTCAATCCGACGAAGGTTAACATCGTGAAGAAGACGCGTGTAATGTCGATCGTTAACACTTTTGTATCGCCAATCATCGGTCCGAATAGTAATCCGACGATCGTTTCGGTAAAGAGTACGCCGATTATGCTCAAAACGATGAATAAGACGATAGAGCCATTTAAAAGAGCGTTGGCATTCGCATCGCTCGCGCCTTCGCCTTTTTGTCGCTCTTTCACATACAGGGGTAAGAAGACGTTGTTAAAGCCAGAAGCGGTTAACGTAATCGCTAATGTGATGAAGCCGAATGACAGAACGTACGCGTCCGTTGCCGAAGAAGCTCCGAATTCACGCGCGATGACAGCTTCTCGAATAAAGCCAGATAACTTCAAGAAAATCGCTAATAAAGCAGTCCATAAAGCTGCGGAACGTAACTTAGAAATAGCGAATACTCCTTTCTCTTACAAGAAGAAAAAACCATGGAAAATGCACACGACACAATCCATGGTTTCCATCCGTGTATTATTTATTGATTGCTTTTTCATAAATCGCTTCGTAGGAAGCGGCTGCTGCAAGGTGAGAGTAATGATCGACAATTTTTTGGCGAGCCGCTTGTGCTAATGCTTCGCCTGCATCGACATCATCGATTAATTGAATCATCGCATCGCTCAATCCGTCGATACTTTTTTCTTCTACGAGTAACCCGTCTTTGCCGTGTTCGATAATTTCTTTTAAGCCACCGACAGCACTCGCAATGACAGGAACGCCAGACCCCATACCTTCTAGAGCAGAAATTGAAGTCGCTTCTTCAACACCTGCTGAATAGATCGATGGGATGATGACGGCATTCGCCAATGAATAATAGTTTAAAATTTCCGCATGATCGACAGCGCCGATGATCGACACTTGTTTATCGATGCCGAGCTCTTCCGCTTTCGCTTTCATCTCATCCATCATTTCACCAGTACCAGCGAAAATGATGCGCGTACGCGGATGCTTTTGCAACACAGCAGGCAGTGATAAAATCGGATAGATGACCCCATTTTTCTTCGTCAAACGACGTGGAACGAAAAAGACGAATTCATCTTGAGCAATTTTATATTGTTCACGCAATGCTTCGCGTTGTTCTGTTTTCGGTTTGAAAGCGTGGACGTCGATAAAGTTGCGAATCGCTGTCCCTTCAACGCCCGCCATCTCTTGAATATAATCTTTAATGCGCGTATCTACTGTAATAATTTCACTCGTCGCACGATATGCTTCGCGCTCTGCATTTTTCAATGTTTCTGCTGCTTTCGAATGCTCGGGAACAGTCCCTTTTGAAATCCCTTCAAATGTTAAGTAACCGTGCACGGTGCTCACAACTGGAATACCCGTCGGAAGCGCTGCAAATGTCGTGTACACATCTTGTGCGTTAATGACATCATACTTTTTTTCTTTTGCTTTTTGTTGAATGATTTGTTTCAATTCTTTCGAACGTTGTTCTAATGAGTAGACATAACCCGAACCTGCTTCTTTTTTATTTTTTAAAAAAGCTGGTCCACGCACGATTAAGTCGCGTTTCCATTTCGGAACGTCGGTGAACGAAACGATATCAACTTCGTGACCGCGCGCTTCGAGTCCTGCTTTCAATGTCGTTAAATGCACGCTCAAACCACCGAGGTGGGGATAATCATACGCCGTAGCGAGTAATATTTTCAACTGTAGTTCCTCCTATTTAGATTTACTTGAAAAGTTTTGTTGTAACAATTCAAAGTTGCGCCATGCTTCCTCTTTTAGAGGGACGATTGCGCGTTCAATTTGTTCTTCAAATGGTGCGGGATTCGTAAGTAATTGATCCGCTTGTTCAATTAACGCTTCGGTCGTCTCTTCACCTAATCGGAAAGAATGCGGCCACATGCTTGAACGTTTTAAAAATGCTTCCACTTTCGGGTCATAACTTAGTCCGATGTGGGGGACGTGTGACAATGCTGAAAAGATTAATGCATGTAAACGGAGAGCGATCGTCAATTCTGCTTTCCCGATGAAGTGTGCAATTTCGACAGGTGCGTAGACTCGTTCGAAAACGACCGCGCGCGCGCCGAATTTCATCTTCTCGATAATGCGCTCGGAAATGAGTACATCAGAAGGCGTTTCCATCGTGACGAACACTGGAATGACGTCATGCTTTTCGACGATGACGTCCAATGCTTCTGCGACATGTTGAATGTACGTCTCCTCATGTTCGAACCAAGGGCGTGGTGCAATCGCGATGTAACGGTCATCATCTGTCAATTGCAATTCGCGACGAATCGTGTCGGCAGGGTCATGCGTCTCCAATGCGAAGACGACATCTGCTGTCACGACCGTCTGTGGCTTCGTTACGCGCAAGTCGTGCAAATATTGTTTCGAGAACTCGTCGCGTACAGTAACGAAGTCCGCTTTATTTGCGAGTCGTCGCATTAAAAATTTCCCCCATGTGCTCGTCACAGGACCGATTCCTTGTGAGAAGAACATGACGGGTGTTCCGACAATCTTCGCTAATAATACGATGAGCAAATAATACGGCAATGGTCCGAATAAAAACTTCGTCGGATACGTATCTTGC
Organism: Savagea serpentis; assembly: GCF_015351395.1. Lineage (GTDB taxonomy): Bacteria > Bacillota > Bacilli > Bacillales_A > Planococcaceae > Savagea > Savagea serpentis. Next base: position 6,950 of record NZ_JADKPV010000004.1, on the reverse strand, counting down.
AACAATCCACCACCGCCAGAAATAAGAACGTCTGCGCTTTTAATCTCTTTCACTTTATTCCAATTATCTCTTCGCCACCCGCGGTAAAAAGAACGCACATTATGCGTCTTTGCCGTTTGTTCAGGCGAGAGAGAAAGTACTGTAATCTCAGGGTTATCATACGCTTTGCGTAAATTGTCGACAATCGCTTGTAAAATTGCCTCATCCCCTGTATTATGCAATCCGTAAAATCCGGAAATGACAAATTTCAAAGAAAGCTCCTCCTCGAAGTATCTTAAAACACAATGATTTCCTTCAAAAATAATAACACTCCTTATACGCTCTATGCAACTTGTACTTGATTCTGATATACTGAATAGAATAAAAAACAAAAAGAAGAATAATGAGGGATATAGATGAAAGAGACGTATTTAGGAGTGTCGGTCTCGCGGTATAATTACGAACAAATTATCGAGCAACTCGAGCACCGATTCGAACGACACGAGCAGTCTACCATCATCGCAGTCAATCCGGAGAAAGTGATGACTGCACAACGTGACCCTGTCGTCAAACGCTTGATCAATGAAGCGACGTTTCAAATTGCAGACGGCATCGGCATGATCCTCGCATCGAAAATAAAAGGAGGCGCCATCCGCTCACGAGTTACTGGTGTTGAGATGATGGAACGTCTCCTTCGGTTTGCTGAGGAAGAGGCGCATCCGATTTATTTATACGGAGCGAAGGCAGACGTCTTGCAGAAGGCGAGCGCCGAAATTGCAAGGCGTCACCCGAACATTCACATCGCAGGGCAGACGGACGGTTACGAGCAAGATGAGGAAGCGCTTGTCGAACGGATTCATTCAAGTGGTGCGCGCATCCTTTTTATCGCACTCGGCAGCCCGAAACAAGAACTATGGATTGAGCGCAACTTGTCACGCTTGCCAAACGTCTTACTGTTTCAGGGGGTTGGCGGGAGCTTTGATGTGCTGAGCGGTACAGTAAAGCGCGCCCCGAAAACATTTCAGAAGTTAGGACTCGAATGGTTGTACAGATTAATGACGAATCCATCTAGGTGGAGAAGGCAGCTGAATCTACCGAAATTTCTCCTTCGTGTAGTGACAGAAAAAAAGAAATGAAAGAGGTATTTTTCATGAAACAATCAATTTGTATTATCGGCTTAGGATATATTGGATTGCCCACATCGGTCATGTTCGCCAATCACGGACACCGCGTTCACGGAGTAGACGTGAATGAATCTGTCGTCGAACGATTAGGCCGTGGTGAAGTAACGATTGAAGAACCTGATTTAGAACGACGTTTAAATGAAGTGATCGACAACGGAATGCTAACTGTGGCGACGAAGCCACAAGAGAGTGACGTTTATATTGTCGCTGTTCCGTCGCCTATCACTGCAGCGAAAGAGCCGAACTTCGACTACATTCGCTCGGCGACACAATCGCTCGTTCCATATGTGAAAAAAGGAGATCTCGTCATTTTAGAATCGACGGTCCCACCACGTACAGTAGCGGATGTGATGATTCCGATTTTAGAACAATCGGGACTTAACATTGGCGAAGAACTATTCGTCGCGCATTCTCCAGAACGAGTCATTCCAGGACGTGTCTTTGAAGAATTAATTTCAAATGACCGTATCATTGGTGGAGTGAATGAACGAGCGGCTGAAATGACAGCAGACTTGTATAGCACATTCGTCAAAGGGAAGATGCATTTAACGGACGCGACGACAGCCGAACTTGTTAAAGTGATGGAGAATACGTATCGTGACGTGAACATCGCGCTTGCGAACGAACTCGCAAAAATCGCCGCAACAATCGGCGTTGACGTATGGGAAGCGATTCAACTCGCGAACTATCACCCGCGCGTCAATTTACACCAACCAGGACCAGGTGTCGGCGGGCACTGCATCGCGGTTGATCCGTGGTTTTTAGTCGACATTCAAAACGTCAACACACCGCTCATTCGGACAGCTCGTGAGACGAATGACTTCATGCCACGCTATACGGCGATGATGACGAATGATCTCATTGCAGAGCGTCCGACAAAACGTGTCGCTGTCTTAGGGCTTGCCTTTAAAGGCAATATTGACGACATGCGTGAAAGCCCGTCACTCGATGTCATTCACTATATGAATGAAGAAGGATTACAGGTGAATGCGTACGATCCGCATATTTTAACAGAAGCATTACCTGAACAATGTGCGACATTGGAAGAGACCGTTGAAGGAGCGGAAGCGATTGTCATTTTGACGAGCCATGATGCATTTGCGGAACTCGACCCTGAACCTTTAGCGCAACAAGTGGCGAATCGTCTCGTCATCGATACGAAAAATTGTCTCCCACGCGAACGTTGGGAAGCGGCAGGATTCACTGTCCAAGTGCTAGGAAATTCAAAACATTAATTTAAAAATAGAGAGAGAGTTAAATGAACATGACTAAAAGACCTAATTATTCTTTCATGTACATTCTCGTCGCATTCATCGTTTTCCAACCGCTGATCGATATGTTAACGACGGTGACTGTGAAGACGATGAACTTGCCGATTTCATTCGGCATCCTCATGCGACTAGCGTACATGTTTGCGATGGCCCTTTGGGTACTATACGCCTTGCGATTCAGTCAATATGCCAAATGGATTTTGTATTACTTAATCGGATTGGCGATACTTGTTCTCGGGAACTTCTTGATGAACATGCAGTTGAAAGACCCGTATTACATGATGCAAGAAGTGACATTTTATTCAAAGGCGATCTACTTCCCGATTGTCTTACTCGGACTCATTATCGTGTTCGAACAATTAGCGAAAGAACGTATTAAACTACAAGCGGTGCTCATTCAAGCATTCACCATTGTCGGTGCGACAATCGGTACTGTCTTCCTCGTCTCCTTCCTTACAGGGACGGCGATGAGCAACTACGGATGGTACAAAACAGGATGGAAAGCTTGGTTCTTATCAGGGAACGAAATCGGTTCAACGATGGCAATTTTATTACCTGTCACTGCCTTATATGCGATGAACAAAATGAAATCGTGGCAACAATTGTACGCCTGGATCCCCTTCATCTTACTCGCATTCGGTATGATTTTGCTCGGAACGAAAGTCGGATATGGTGGGATTTTAATCACATTGATTGCAGTGATCGGTGTATCTCTCATTCAAATGTTTTGGACGCGTGAACAACCTCGTCCATACTCGATTCGTACGCTCATCACAGCCGGCATATTACTTGTCGGATTACTCGTAACGACACCATTTACACCAGTGTATAGCAATATTTTCGGTCAAATGCAATTTCTCGGTGTGACACAACAACAAATTGACGAAGCGCTCGGCGAAGAGGGAGAAGAAGGCGAAGGGATTGAAATGACCGCCGAACAGTTCGAAAATCTCGTCTTCAGCAGTCGCGAAGTGTATCGCGCAGATTACGGTCATTATTGGCAACGTGCGACGCTCGGACAGAAGTTATTCGGCATGGGATATGCTGGACTTTACGAACATCCGACAGAGGACAATCCGAATCGTCCGAACATCGTAGAAATGGACTTTCATGACTATTTTTACTCATTTGGAATAATTGGCTTCCTTTATATAGTCGCACCAATTATGTATTTAACCGTGACATTTCTCGCGCGCTTTTTCCGACGCTTCAAAAATAACTGCAATGCCTTCTATTTAATGTCGGGTGTCAGCTATGTGATCGGGCTCGGAATTGCGCTTACAGCAGGGCACGTTTTAATGGCGCCAGCGGTATCGATTTATTTAGCGTTCTTACTCGCACTTCTCACCGTCGAAATTCGGAAGGTAAAGGATTTGTGAACAAACATTTGGAAATAGCTGTATAGAATAAACAAATTAATCAAAAGAATAGACGACAATAAAAGAATGTGCTATATTTGTATTGTGCAGTTTTGTGGATACACCATAAAAACTGAAAAGTGTTTATTCAAAACAAGGAGGAATTCTACAAAATGACTAAGAAATCTTACAACAAATTTGTTGCAACAGCAGCAACAGCAACTTTAGTTGCATCGGCAATTGCACCAGTTGCAGCTTCAGCTGACTCGAAACAATTCACAGACGTGAACGAGCGTTACGCTCCAGCGGTTGACTACGTAGTATCGAAAGGTGTTCAAGGTAAAACTTCTACACAATTCGGTGTACAAGACTCAATCAAACGTGTTGACGCGGCGGTATTCATCGCGAACGCATTAGACTTAAACAAACCAGGTTCACCAGACGCAGGTTTCTCTGATGTTCCAGCACGTGCGAAAGACGCAGTTAACGCGTTAAAAGCAAAAGGCATCATCAACGGTAAAACAGACACTCGCTACGGTGCGAACGACGTTTTAACTCGTGGTGAAGTAGCATTAATCTTAGCTAGCGCTTACAACCTTAAAGGTGACGCTAACTCAGTTAAATTCACAGACGTGAACAAAAACCGTTACGGTTCAGCAGTTGCTGGATTAGTAGAAGCAGGCGTTACAGACGGTATTTCAGATACTAAATTCGGTACTGAAAACCCAGTAAAACGCGGTGACTTAGCAGTATTCCTTTACAAATTAAGCGGAGAAACTCCAGAAGTTCCTTCAACAGACGGTATCACATCGGTTAAGGCAATTAACGATACAACGGTTGAAGTGAAATTCGGTAAAGAAATCGATAAAGATTTCATTCGTGAAGCAGAACGTAACGGAGAATATTTCGTTGTATATACGGAAGGAAATTCTGTAGAATCTGGTATCCAGTCTAAGAATATTTCATTCAGTTCTGATGGCAAATCAGCACAATTTGATTTAGATGAAGAAATTGAATCTGGTAAAAAATATACGGTAGCACTTCTAAACGGCGATACACCTGTAGCAGCAGATGTTGTTCACTCATACGGACCAACAGTTTTAAAAGAAGCAGCATCAACTCCAGGATTTGACGTATCAGCTGTTTCTGACAAAATTTACGTGAAATATAGCACGAAAATGAAAGACGTTGCTAAAGATTCAGCAAAATATACTGTGTATGATGCAGGCGGTCAAGAATTAGGAACGTTAGATCAATTTGTGGCTGATGAAGATAAAGAGGGTTCTTGGTCAGACCTTAATGATAAAAAAGAAATTGAATTTAAATTAGCTAAAGTAGGTACTGATGGTAAAAAACAATTATCAGCTGGGAAAACATACAAATTAGTTGTTAAGGAAGATGTAAAAACAGACGATAATAAGACTTTAGCAGAAGGCAAACGTACAATTACTGTGAAAACACCATCTGTTGATGAAGCAAGCCCAGTGGCAAAAGTAGCTCGTCTCACAGGTGCGAATGAAGTGACACTTTACTTTGACAAAGATATTGCTGATGACGACAAAGTCAACCTTAATGCTGCGCAGTTAGATTTACGTACAGCAAATGGAAAAACAGTAACTGTAAATGGCATTGAAAAAGCTGAAGCTAAAGGTAACACTTTAACATTGACACTTGAATTAGAATCAGAATTAGATGAAGGTACATCTTATAAAATTGATATGCCTGCAAACGTCGTGAAAAACGGTGTATTCCCTAACGCAATGAACAAGGCGACATCTGGTTTAAAAGCAGAAGCACAAGCTAACGATCCAATTTCTTCAATGAAAGCTCAAATTGTAGCAAACGACAAGAAAAACGATCAAGCAGATCTCATTTTAACATTTGATCAAGTACCAGTGTTAGATGATATTAAAGAAGCTGTACGTTTCTTCGATGGACGTAAAGAATATAAAGTAGATGGTAATGAAATTAAAGTTTACGGCGGAGATACTTCAGGTAAATCAGTAATTATCGAAAATATTGAAAAATTCGTACGTGCTGAAACAAATGAAACTGGTACATTAACAGTTCGTGGAGATAAATCTTACAATGTAGAAATTGATAAAGATACGCTTCAAACTGCATCTTATGTTTCAAATAAAGCTAAAAACAAATCAGATTTAAAAGCTTCAACAAAAGGAATTTCAGTGGCAGCACCAAAAGTAGACGAAGTTCGCCTTGAATCAGCTGAAAAAATTGTTGTTGAATTTAAAGAAGATATTAAAGGCAATGTATCAGCAAGTGATATTGCAGTGAATGCATTCGTTGCAAACCGTTCAGATATCTTTGATGGTTCAGAAGCAGAAATGGTCAGTGGATCAGGTTACTATGATGTTAAAGTAAGTGGCAAAACATTAACTGTAACTGCTAAGACAGGCGTTAAATTTGTGACAGGTATTGAAAATAATATCTTAAAAATCGACGAAGGTACTATTACGAACACAACTGGTAAAACAGGAAATGAAGAAATTATTGTAGGTGAAACAGGTAATGTTAAAGCAAAAGATATCGTAGATAATGCTGCACCTGTTATTGTAGGAGTAAAAATCAAACCTGAAGATGACGTTACTGAACAAACAGTAGAAGTAACTTATTCTGAATCTGTTGCCTTACAAGGTGAAGACAAAGATATTGCTCCATTATTCTTTGCAGATAAAGGAGAAAATGCGGTTAAAGCTGTAGAATATAACGGTACTACTAATACAGCAATAATTACATTTGATAAGTTAATTGCGAAAGGTTCTACAGACTTAACAAAATTAACACTCAAATATACTTCAGGTAATACATTCTATATTGAAGATGAAGAGAATAATAAAATGAAAACACAAACTGTAACAGGTTTTGTAAAAGCTAACTAAAAAAACGAAACGAAACGTTGCTCTATAAGTCGAAAGATGAAATGAGCGGGAGTAAGGGAAAGGCTAGTCTTTTCCCTTTTCTTCTAACTGTTCAAAAGAGATAAATTGGGGAAGGTCCAATTCAAGTACAACAGTCTAGCGTACTTGCGCCTAATCCTCCTGCGTCCAATGCGTAATTTACCTTTACAAAAGGGCGAAGTCAGGTGAAGTCGTATGCTGGTGAAAGTCCAGTGGCGGGGCTCTTTAAAAGTAAACTAT
>NZ_JADKPV010000003.1 GCF_015351395.1 Savagea serpentis | reverse complement strand
GTAGTTTACTTTTAAAGAGCCCCGCCACTGGACTTTCACCAGCATACGACTTCACCTGACTTCGCCCCTTTGTAAAGGTAAATTACGCATTGGACGCAGGAGGATTAGGCGCAAGTACGCTAGACTGTTGTACTTGAATTGGACCTTCCCCAATTTATCTCTTTTGAACAGTTAGAAGGTAAGGGAAAAGACTAGCCTTTCCCTTACTCCCGCTCATTTCATACTACGACTTATAGAGCAACGTTTCGTTTCGTTTTTTTAGTTAACAGTATTTTTTACACCTTTGAGTGTTTGATTAGCTGCTGCTTTTTTATCATTTTCTGTTTCCTGTACACGGTAAGTATCTTGTTTTAAATATTTAACAGAAACAGTTGAATAGTCTTTATCTTTTTCAAATAAATCTTTATCAAATGTCAGTGTCACTGATTTTCCTGTTGCTGTTGCTGCTGTTGTTGCATAATTTTTATATTCTGCACCTTCCACAGTAAACTGTTTAGCAGCTTTTTCATCTGTGTTATCTTTGAATTCAATTGCTTCAGAGTAGGTGATTTCTAATTCATTAGCTTTTGTTGCAATTGCTCCTACCATTACTGGTGCTGCGTTATCGATTACATCAATATTAGTATCGTATTTCAAATCTTCCTCAGAAGCTACAACGTCGTTTTTACCTTTAATTTTATCGTTAGCAAGCCATAAATCAAAGTCTGTCTCAGAAGTTACAAACTTGATTTTATCATTTGCTGGCGTGATTGTAATAGCATTTCCACTTACACTCACTTTAATTTGATTAGAACCTTGTAACATTTCTCCAGCTTTGTTAAAACTTCCATCATTATTAATTTGGTAACCTTTAACTTTTACATCTGCTGCTTTTAAATCAGATGCTACAATATCTTTATTAAACTCAACGATGATTTTTTCAGCTGAATCTAAAGTGATTTCATCTAGTTTCGGAGCTGAAACATCGATACCATTAATTGTTGACTTGAGATCTGTTTTATTTTTTGGAGCATTTGTAGAGTCTGTTTGTACAGTTTCTTTCACTACTTTAACAGTATAAGACTTCGATGATTTAACTGTGAATTTTTTATCATTATCAGATTTATTTACAAAATTTTCTTCAACATCTTTAATACGGAGTGTTTTTCCTGTAGCATCTTTAACATCATACTCAACTTCGCTACCTTTAAATGTGAATTTCTTACCAGACTCTTCAATAACGATTTCTCCGCCACTTGCTAATTCATCTTTAACACGCTGGTCAAATGTTAATAATAAATCTGCTTTTTTATTATCTTTAACGTCTCGGTCAAATTTAGCAGACATAGATTTTACAGCAACATCTTTTTGAGCTTGCGCTTTTAATGAAGAAGCTGCTGGGTTTGTAGCATTTGTGAATACTTTGTTAGCAACCACGTTAGCTGGTACTTCAACAGTGTAAGTAAGTTCCTCATCTAATTTGTTAGCAGAACTTGGATTTTGTTGTAAGGTAATGTTTTTACCAGATACTTCTGCATTTGCCTCTAAAGCTACTTCTTTACCAGTAGAAGTTTTTACAGTGAATAATTTAGTTGAAACATTAGTCTCTTCTAAATCTTTATCAAAAGTAATTACAACACTATCATTGACTACACGTGCAAGAACAGCTTTAGGTTCTGCGTCTTTGATAGAAGGCATAGACACTGTAATAGATCGTTTTGAATCAGATAGTGCTTCTCCTTCTTTATTAACTACCGTTTCATCAATCACAACTTTATATTTTTTTCCAGCTTCTAAAGTGCCTGGTTTAATATCAAATTTGATTTCTTTTTTAGTTGTAGCGTCTACCCACTCAGCAGAGGCACTTTCAGCAAGTACATCCTTCAGTGTAGTTACACCATTTGCAAGTTCTTGCCCTTGCTCATTAAAGATTTTAATTTTATCTAATTTTTCAAGTGTGTCTGACTTCATTTCTTCTTTAAAGTTCAAGAAGAATTTTTCTTGATCAGCATTCACTTCTAGTGTTGGCTTTTCTGCTCCTACATTTAGAATCGTTGGATTAGATGAATATTTAACATCTGCAGTAGTAGCGTTGTCACTATCTAATAAAGCAACCGTATATTTAATATCTGTACGTGGTGCTTCGTTTAAAATAATTTCAGCTTTTTTATAATCATTACTAAAGCTAACATATGTTGCTACGAAATTCGGATTTTTTGATGAAGTTCCTGCATCATAAGCGACAAAGTGCCCTGGATTCTTTTCAATTTCACGTGCAAGGTCTGCATCAAGAGCTTTACCAAATGTTACTTCATAACGAGTATCGTTAATTGCCTTTATAAAAATCAGATCGAATACTTTGAAAATTCGGTGTTGGTTAGAAAATCGTGAAAAGTGGGGGTTTTTTGAGTGAATTTTTGGTTTTGGGAAGAGTTTTTGGAATGTGGTGTTTTCTCATTGCATTTCTTTTTTTGTCTTTTTATAATTAGAACAAATGTTCTTTTAATCGTTTAGGTTCTTTTTCATTGCTTTTTGTTACGATACTGAAGAGGTGATGGAAAGTGAAAGTGTTATGTTATCGAGAGGCGATTGAAATTTTTGAAAAGTGGTTACAGTTGCGTCAATTAAGTCCAGAAACTGTGAGGGGATATGGAATTGATGTGAGGCAATTTTATGAGTGGCGTTCGAAAAAGTGGAATGCGCCGATTAATGTATGCGCGTTGGAGAGCCGTCATTTTGAAGGGTACATTGCCTATTTAATGGAGGAGCGAGCCTGTCAGCCACGTTCGGTCAATCGGAAGTTGAACGCACTTTCCACTTTTTTTGAATGTTTAATTTTGAAAGATTGGATGACGCACAATCCGATGGAGAAAGTGACGCGTTTGAAGGTTGTAGAAGATGAGCGAACGTATTTGACAGCGGAAGAGGTGGATCGCTTATTGCGTCATGTCGATCATCCGGTTGTCTATTATTTTTTGCGCACGATGGCTTTTACGGGAATGCGGGTCAGTGAGTGTATGTATTTGAAATTAGAACATTTAGATTTAGAAAAGCAATCCTTACTCGTTTATCAAGGAAAGGGTGGAAAAAGTCGTCGTATCCCTCTCAATGATGAAATTACAGAAGATTTACACTATTACTTGAATTATGTGCGTCCGCTTGTGTCGACCCCATATGTCTTCGCCTTTCGTCGGACTGGGCAAGTGAGTCGGCAGTCGATAAATAATCACTTAAAGCGTGCGAGAGAGCGAGCAGGCATTGATAAAGATGTGACGAGCCACATGTTGAGACACTCATTTGCAAGTTATTTAATTACGAAGGGCGTCCATGTCGCCATTATTCAAAAATTATTAGGTCATGCGAATTTGCGGACGACTTCTACATATTTGCATGTGGATCAACAAGATTTAATTGACGCGATTCAACAAGTCGATTATGAAGGAGTGGGGCGATGAGTTTGCAGCAAACTGCTTGGCGTATCGCGCGACAGTTTGAAGAAGGAATTTCGTTAGCTCTCATTTTAGAAGAACACGGATTTGAAAATGTCTCGGCCTTAGGCGAGTGGATGGCGCAGCAGTCTTTCCGATGGAATGTCGAGGAGCATCGGTATGAGCGAGTGGACAAGTTAGATTTCTCCGCGTTTGAATTCGATCAACCTCCTACTCACCAACGCTTGAATGAAAACGAACTGTTTCATGGTTTAGAAGAGCATCTCGGCATGATGCGAAAAATGTTACAAGGAGCGTTTCCTGTTCAACTGACAGCTACGATTCGACATGAGATGTTGAATTATTGTGAGCGACAAGGATATACAGCGGATGAATTTATTGAACGCGCCATCGTCGAACAGTTGAAGCGTGACCGAATGGAAAAGACGAATCGTGCTATCGATGAAGAGCACTAACTTGCTCAGTTGTCTCGCCTTGAAATCAGCAATCCTGGCACATTTTTGGAAGGAATTCATCCTGACAATATTTTGCACCATGCCTCTACTCCGAGAAATCCTCATTTGATGACTTTATTAGATCGTGTTCGTTTAGTGAATCGTACGAATTTAGAAGTCTCTCGTATTTATACAGAATTATTGAAAGAGGGAAAGGAACCACCTGTCTATGAAGATAGTGGGATTCAAATTCAATTGACGATGTTTGCGTCGATCGTTACACCTGAATTGAAAGCTTATATCGAAGAACAAAATGAACAAAGTGTTGTGTTTTCAGTCGATCAGTTACTAATTCTTCATTATCTATTGAAGCATTCCAAAGCAAACGTAGAGGGTATTGGCTATATTACACAAAGTGCAAAAGAATCAGCGAAAAATCAATTGAGTGAATTAGTACGATTAGGCATCTTAGAACAAGTAGAAGCAGGAAAGGGTTATATTTTGTCGCAACAAACATCCGAACGTTTACAGTCTGACTTTACCTATGAGCGCAATGTATCGTTAGATGTTGAAAGGATCAACATCCTCATTATGAATGTGATGAAGGAGCAAGGAAAAATGACGCGAGCCGATATTCAACAAATGAGAGGATGGAATCAACAACGTGTCTATCGGGAAATGTTGAAGTTGAGGGAACAAGGTTTAGTTGAAAGTGTTGGTCATGGAAGAGGCGCTTATTATCGTTTGCGATCGGATTAAGATCCGTTGTATCTAATCTGTATTTAATCCATTTCAGTATTGAATAGATTCATTGTATCTATTCGAGTTTTCATTGTATTTCGCAACTGAAAAGTGAGCCATTTATTAATAAGGTGCAGGCTAGTTCAATTCTTTTCGCGCCCGTTGCTCTTCTACAAGTCATTGGCGATGAGGTATTTTCTTTTGATAATGCTTATGATTGTTCAGTTTCTGAGTAATCTGTTCTAAATACTTTTGGGCTTCCCCAATGTTGAAATAGATTTTGAGTTTATTAATTTAATTTTAACCGTTTTTCTATTTCAAAAAAATCGCCTCTTTCCGAAAGTTCGGAAAGAGGCAATTCGTATGTAGCTCGCTCCCCGGCGAAAGGGAGCGAGGGTCACTTTTACGGCGAAGTAAAAGTTAAATCTGTAAAGGCGACTAACTCATTGGTTAGCCGTATTTCTATTATAGCTTTTTATTACTTCAATAGTATCGAGCAATACTATTATTTTTAAAGTATTTCATCTGTTCTATATCTCTTATCAATTGGATGAAATTGTGTAGTTCATCAGTCTATCCATTGGAAAAGAATTAGAAGAAATGTATACCTCTTTGTATAACATTATATATAGGAAAATGTTAAGGGGTTGAAAATAACTCCATGTTTTTCATTAAAAGTGTGTAGAGAGAGTTAAGGAGAACCTTATCCTAACAGTATTTCAAAAATCTATTGACAAATCATGTAAGTTGTCGTATGAATTTTTAGATTTTTACGATAATCTATAATGCTTTTTCATTCCCAGAGTTCTTCGATTATTTAGGTGTGCGCCATTGGACAGGGAAGATAGGCCAATGTGTAGAGTTTGACTGAATGGGAAAGAATGGTGGCTGAGCTCATTATTTACTCATTCAGCTCGATCAACCTAAAAAATCCCCCCTTCTGAATAGAGAAGGAGGGATACTATGTATGCCACTCTCCGGCGAAAGAGAGTGGATTACTTTTATGGCGAAATAAAAGTTAAATCTGTAAAGGCGACTAACAAATTATTATCGTTAGTCATAAGTTAATTATAAACCTTTTTCATAAAAATGCTACTGAACGATACTATTATTTTTCATCACTTCTTTATCTATCATCACCTAATTGATGTTTCAGATGAATAAGTTCAGAAGTCTGACCTCATCTCGTGATTAGAAAAAAGTTTATTACATAATAGAACGATCTCATTTTAAAAAGGTTCCACATTATTTTTATACCCTGTCTAATCGCCTGTAAACATACCTGAGCGAAAGGAAAAAAGATACAAATATTGATAGAGTGCTTTTTCATGTTTCAGAATGCGTTATACTAGAGAAGTACGAAACGAAAGGAGAGGGTACTATGAAAATGTGGCTTAGTTCGTTGCTTGTCGTTGGAAGTTTGACTATGGCGCCTTTGTCGGCACAAGCGTTCACGGATGTGAATGCGCGCTATCAAGAGGCGGTTGATTATATGGTATCAGAAGGTTATACGAATGGAATTAACGCGACGCAGTTTGGTGTCGATGCGCCGATGAAACGTTTAGATGCGGCTGTTATTTTAGCGAAAGTGCTAGGGGCGGAAAGTAAAGGGGCAAGTGTACCATTTACCGATGTGCCTGCTGATCGTGCGTGGGCAGTGAAGGCGTTAGTCGATGCCGGAGTAACGCAAGGGAAAACTGCGACACGTTTCGGTTCGAACGATGCGATAACGCGTGCAGAAATGACACGTTTGTTGCGCCTTACGTTCAATGTAGCGGAAAGCGATCGACCGATTCCGTTTACCGATGTCAGTCCACGTTTTGTGAAAGATGTGTCTGCTCTATACGAATTGAACGTAGCAGCAGGGAAGACGTCGACACGTTTTGGAGCAGAGGAAACATTAAAACGTGGAGAATTTGCGTTGTTTTTGCATAAGTTAGTTCAAGTCGATGAAGACTTTGAAAACGGCGAAGATTGGACAGATGCGCCAGAAGTTGAAAGTATTACATGATGAAGGAGCGGTTCAGAGTGAAGCGGATTTGGAAAGTTTTCGTTGTCGTTTGTTTATGGACAGTCGTTTTGGCAGCACAACCTGCCGGGGCGCAAAGTTTGTCGAATGGTGTCTACTATGAGACGAAAAAAGTAGATGGGCGTCATTTTGAACAAATGTCGATTAATTTAGATAAGCCGTATACGACAGTCGATATGTTAGTGCCGAGTCCAATCAACTCATTGCATACGGTCAGTTCGATCGCGAAAAGTTCAACGCGTGAACAATATCACGTTGTTGGTGCGATGAATGCGTCGTTTTTCCATTTTAATAATGGATTACCTGGTTATTTATTAGTGAAGGATGGCAAGATTGCGCATTTAGGTTCAGTTTCGTCGAATCGGAATGACTTCATGCATACACCTGCAGCATTCGGTGTGAAGGCGAACGGTGAAGCTCAAATTGCGCCGTATGAGTTAACGCCGACGATTCATTATAAAGGACAATCGTATGCGATGAAAAATTACAATAAAGAACGTAGCGACGATGACAGTGTCTTGTATACGTCAAGTTGGGCATATACGCATACACGTACGAATCAATTCGGCATTGAAGTCGTCGTGTCGACACCGCGTTCTGTCGAACAAAATGTCGTTTTAGGTGAGCGAGTGAAAGGGCAAATTACAGGCATTCGTCCGTACGGTCAAAAGACGAGTGCAGCGATTCCGACGAACGGTCGTGGGTTCGTCATTTCAGTTCATGGGAAAGAAATTCCGCAATTCGTTCGCGCTATGCAGAAAGGTGAAGAAGTGGAATTATCGTATACGGTCGATGAGCGTTGGCAAGATGCGAACTTCATGTTAGCTACAGGCCCGCTCCTCGTTCAAAACGGTCGCCCTCATTTAACAATCGATACGACGAGCGATCGAGCGAAGCAAGTGACGGACCGTTCAGCAGTCGGTGTGACGGCAGATGGTAAGCGCGTTATGTTCGTCACGGTCGGTCGTCAAAATGGTGGAAAAGGGATGTCACTCCCACAGTTTGCGAACTATTTATCGAAGCTCGGTTTAGCGCAAGCAATTAACTTAGATGGTGGCGGTTCAACGACGATGGTACACCGTCCTGTCGGGAATAAATATCCTGACAAGTCGAGTCGTCCCGGAAGTGAAAGACGTGTGCACGCAGCGCTTGCGGCAGTAAGTACCGCTCCTTATGGAGAACCGAAGTACGCGAAGCTCGAACAAGCGCAACAAGGAGCCATAGCGGTCGGTTCATCTGTCGGGTATCGCGCTTCTGCGATGATGGATGAGTATTTGAACGTCTTACCACAACAGACGGCGACAGCGACACCGATTGAAGTGCGTGGCGGTGTCGGAGAAATTCGCGACAATCAATTCGTCGCAACGAAGGCTGGAAAAGGCTCAGTCGTTGTAGAATACGGTGGCGTACGTCAAGAAGTACCTGTTGAAGTGGTGAATCCGACGGCACTGAAGTTTTCATCAAATGAGTTGACGTTAGCGCCAGGCAAGACAGTAGCGTTAACGGCAGACTTTACGATGCCGAGTGGGAAACCTGTCATCGTTAACAATGCGACAATTGAAATGAATGTTCCGGCTGAACTCGGTACGTGGGAAAACGGTCGCTTCACAGCAGCCACGACTGAAGGTGTCGGAGAAATTACAGCGAAGTTCGGTACAGTGCAAAAGAAATTGAAAGTAACAGTTACGAACACACCACAATTAGTCGGTTCATTTGAGTCGACGAACGGGTTAGTATTTAGAGCGGCGAATGCGACAGGAAAGTTAACGGCGAATACGAAACAACATGCGTATGATCGCCAAGGTTCTGTCCAACTCGATTATCAGTTCACGAAAAATGAAACGACGTCTGCCGCGTATATCGATTGGCAGTCAGGTTATCCGATGCAAGGGAATTTTGAAGCAGTCGGTGTCGCAATTTACGGTAATGGCGGTAATCATTGGGTGCGCGGTCAAGTGAAAGATGCGAATGGAAAAATACATTCAATCGACTTCACTGAGCCGAAAGGGTTGAATTGGCACGGTTGGAAGCGTGTGAAGGCGACATTGCCAAGTACGATTGCACAACCTGCCGTATTAGAGTCGATTTACGTCGTCGAAACAGACGGGGCGAATAAGAAGAACGGTTCGGTCCGCTTCGATGAGCTTATCTTATATCCGAGTGCGTCAGAAACGTTGCCACGTACGTGGAGTTCGAGCGCAGTGTCGATGACGGTACCCGCAAATAAAGTATTTAACGTCCGCTTCACACAACCGATGGATATGGCAGTATTGACAGATGCGAAGTATACGTATATCGAGAATCGAGAAGGGATGCGCTACCCTGTTCGTTTAACGAAGCAAGACGATCGTACAGTCGGTGTCCAAGCGACGACCGCTTTACCAGCAGGAGAATATTCTCTCGTCATTACAGCGGCAGTTACGAACGCGAAAGGGAAACCGATGAAGGACGACCACGTCTTATATTTCAAAGTGAATTCGTGAACTACCCGCCACTTAGTTAACCTTCCGGTCTACTTGAAGTGGGGGCTTCTCGACTTGTCGTTGCTTTTACTAGCCAACGAAAATTGACCGAGCTAACCCTCGTGTTCCACAAGTTTTTGTTACTTATGATAACGCTAATAAGCGAATGCCTTCATTTTTGATATTGATTGCTGAATTGTAGTCACGATCTGCCACATAACCGCATGAACAACGGTAAGTGCGTTCAGATAATTTCATTGGTTTTTCTGCACCACAACAAGAGCATTTTTTAGTAGAAGGAAACCATTTATCGATTTTGACAAGCTGTTTTCCTTGTTCTTTTAGCTTGTACGATAAGAATGTAGTGAACATTCCCCAACCGTTGTCATGGACGCTTTTACCGAAGCTGAGGGCTTGAGACATTCCTTTCATGTCTAAGTCCTCAATTACAACAGCATCATAGGTTGACACTAATTCTTTTGATTGATGGTGAAGGAAATTCATTCGTTGATTGGCTACTTTTTCATGTAACTTAGCTACTTTCAAACGCTGTTTCTCCCAACGTGCAGAACCCTTTTTTTTGCGAGATAAGATGCGCTGTTCTTTTGCTAGTTTGTCTAATGATTGTCGATAAAAACGTGGGTAATTGGCTTTCTCACCCTGTTCACTTTCAACATATAGACCATCCATAGCAAAATCCAAGCCGACAACTTTCTGAATTTTTACTAGCTGAATATCTTTCTCGTATTCTGTCAAAATCGAAACATAGTATTTTCCTGTCTTTGTTTTAGAAATAGTGCAAGATTTCAATTTATAATCAGCAGGGATTTCTCTATGTTGTTTGATTTTTACTAATTTTAGTTTAGGTAATTTGATATGACCGTCTTGCAATTCAATATTTCCATTTACTCGATTGGTCGTGTAAGACTGTTTATGTTTACGACTTTTGAATTTCGGAAACTCAGCACGACCTTCAAAAAAGTTTTTATAGGCTTTTTGCAAGTTCAACTGTGCATTGGCCAAAGCTAAAGAATCCACTTCTTTTAGAAACGGAAATTCATCTTTATATTTTGCAGGAGTCGGAAACTTTTGCTTTTTAAGAGTTTCTTTATCATCCTTGAACTTTTCATAGGTTTCCTTACGTTCCGCTAACATCTTGTTATAGACAAAACGAACACAACCAAAAGTTTTGGCTAATAATACTTCCTGTTCTTTATTTGGTAGCAAACGAAATTTGAAGGCTTTATTTTGCTTAGTCATATCTATTCACCTCACTTTGTACGGGGTAATATCGTATATATTGATTATATCGTAGAAATGCCGTACAATCAAGTGAGAGGTGATAATTTTGAAAAATGATAAAGTGCGTGTAGAAGTTCGTATGCCCAAAACAATTATCGAGAAATTAGATCAATACCAAAAAGAGAATGGACTCTCTACAAGAACAGCGACTATTCTTGAATTATTGAGAAAAGGCTTAGAAAGATAGCTTTGGCTAAAGCCAACCGAAATTCATCTCCCACCTACTCATTGGTGCTATTCGCACCTTCACATTCCTTGAGGATGGGAGACTTCTTTCGGAAAGCCGTTAAAAGAAACACCTTCTTTCATATCGGAAAGAAGGTGTTTTTTAGTCATTTCGCCATAGAGAATATGTGGTATTATTTGTGAAGGAGTGTCAAATAGATACGGAGGGAAGCCAGTGATTTTTAACTCGTTTGAATTTATCTTTTTATTTTTACCTATCGTATGGAGTGTGTTCTTCATTGTCGGTAGACTAAATATCCCATTTGCGCGCATGTGGCTTTTCTTAGCGTCTTTATTTTTTTACGGCTATTGGAATCCAAGCTATTTGCCGTTAATTTTAATTTCGATGGTCGTGAACTATACGGTCGGATCGATTTTAGCAAAAAATAAAATAAAAACGTATCGGAAGTCGATTTTGACAGTCGGTATTTTATTTAACGTCGGTTTAATTAGTTATTTTAAATATTATGATTTCTTTATCGAAAACGTCAACTGGATTTTCGGTACAGAGTTTGCGTTAAAAGAGTTGTTGCTTCCGTTAGCGATCAGTTTTTATACGTTCCAACAAATTGCGTATTTAGTTGATTCGTATCGCTTAGAGACGAAAGAGTACAACTTTTTCAGTTACGGTTTGTTCGTTTCGTTTTTCCCGCAATTAATTGCGGGTCCTATCGTCCATCATGGCGATATGATGCCGCAGTTCGGAGAGCGAAAAACGTACCGCATTCAATACGAAAACATTTCAAAAGGGCTCATCATTTTTGCAATCGGACTGTTTAAAAAAGTTGTCATCGCCGACCAATTCGCGGTGTATGCGAATGCGGGATTTAATGCAAGTGAGGCACTGACATTTTTCAGCGGTTGGTATGCGTCACTTGCGTACAGTTTGCAGTTGTATTTCGACTTTAGTGGTTATTCGGATATGGCAATTGGATTAGCGTTTCTCTTCAATATTCGTTTGCCGATCAACTTTAACTCTCCATATAAAGCGTTAGATATTCAAGATTTTTGGCGTCGTTGGCATATGACGTTGTCTGGATTTTTGACGAAGTATGTGTACATTCCGCTCGGTGGAAATCGTAAAGGGGAAGCACGCACTTATGTGAACATTTTAATTATCTTTTTAATTAGCGGAATTTGGCACGGTGCAGGGTGGACTTTCATCATATGGGGAGCGTTACACGGTGTAGCGAGTATGATAGCGCGCATGTGGAAAAAAACACCGTATCGATTGCCGAAATGGCTCGCATGGTTCATTACGTTCCAGTTCGTTAACGCAGCGTTCGTCATTTTCCGAGCGACGTCGATGGAACAAGCGATGGATGTGTTCCGTGCGATGATCGGATTGAACGGTATCGAAGTGACGGGAGCGATGACGTTATTTAATGAAACGTCACTCATTTTATTCATTTACATGTTGATTGGAATGTTCATCGTCTTATGGATGCGCAATTCGATCGAAATTTTAAAAGGGCATCGCAAAACAGTAGCGTTTGCGCTCTTTATTGCAGGAATATTGTTTTATAGTGTGATGCAGTTGCAGCAAGTGTCGGAGTTTTTATACTTTAACTTCTAAGGAGGGGTCGCATGTCTGACAAAAAGTTTACGATTGTAACGTTCACTGTTTTCGCTTTATTAACGTCGTTCGTCGTAGCGTTTAATATTTGGATTGATCCGATGTGGCATTATGGTCATGCGCACACTTTTAATGATGTACAACAAGTGATCGACGAACGTGAACAAAAAATTGTTCGTTTACGAGATGGGATTCAAAACGAAGATACGCTACTGATTGGAAGTAGTCGCTCGACATACATTCATCCTTCAGCTTTTGAAATGTTAGATGTTTTTAATTTTTCGGTGGCTAATTTGTCGATGCGTGCATACGACAGTATGATTCGATACGGCGTACAAGTGCATCCGGAATTTGAGCATGTCTTATTAGGTGTCGACTTCTTCAAAGCGAGTGAGCAAGAAGCGGGACTGCCGAGTTCGATTATGAATTATGAGAAAAAAATCGAAGGTTCGTTTTACAAATCGAAAAATGCATTGTCATTGAAAGTATTTGATTATGCTGTGGGTAACTTCCGTCTGTCTTGGAAAGATTCGATTACCCAAGATCGTCTGTACAATCGACAATTAGAAGCTTTTGCGCGTGAATTAGATGATGAGACGCGCGCAAAAGAATTATCGCTGAAAATCGAACGTTTTAAAGAGGAGTTTTACGGCGAAAATTTCGTCTTTTATGAAGCGTACTCGGAAATATTAAATAAAGTCATCAACAATTTTAAGGATCAACAGTTCACATTTTTCACGACACCGATTTCGACCCAATTGTTTGCGGTATTAGTCGAGGAAGGGAACTATCCCGATTATGAGCGTTGGATTCGCGAGTTAGTAGACGTGAACGGAGAAGTGGTGAACTTCATGTATCCGAATGAGTATACGAACAATTCCCTTAATTATTTGGACGGGCATCATTTCTATCCGCATGTTGGGGATGCGATTGCGAAACAATTAGAGGCAGTTATTCGAGGAGAAGAGTTGGACGGTTCGTTCGGAGTTCGCGTGACGCGAGAAAATGTCGATGAGCATTTACGAGACGTTCGTCAAACAATCGACGATTGGATGGCTGAACAATAAAAAATCCTTGCATCGTTTCAATACGATGCAAGGATTTTTATTTTCCTTTATACGGTTCCATCGTGACGTGTTCGAGTTCAACATAGTCTCCTCGTTCAACAGAGAAGATGATGAAATCTTGTAGTGTCGTTTGAAATTTAACCGGTGCTTCGACTGTCGAATCATTCAAAATACGTAATGTCCCTTCTTTATAGTTAGGTGCAACGTGAGCGCGGTACGTACCAATCGGTAAATCGTATCCAACTTTGTATGTGCCGGTCGTTTGAATCAATTTTGGTTGATGGCGAATGAATCCCGAGCGGTATAAAAAGCCGTTCACAAATTCAATTTGTTCCCCTTGTTTAACTGTGACGTAATAAGGAGCATTCGCAGGCGTCATGCGCGTATACGTCTGTCCTGAACGTTGACGCAATGTGAATTTCCCTTCCTCTTCAATGGAAACATATAAATATTCACCCGCTGGAATCTTTTGTGCTGCGATATAAATTCCTGGTAAGTAGAAGCCTGTTAAAGAATCTTGTACTGCTTTCGCTAAAAAGTGTGCGGCTTCCCCACGTTGTAGCGGAGCGCTTGGTCGGAAGGTTCCGTCTGGAAAACCTGTCGTATATCCTGCATGGATGAGCGATTGTACCGCTTCATACGATGCGACACGTGGAGACATGTCTGTAAAGTGGATGCGTTTTCCCTCAATCAATTGGAAAGAACGTTGTAAAAAGAGCGCCATTTCCCCACGTGTTACCGTCTTCGTCGGCTTAAATGTGCCATCAGGGAATCCAGAAATTAATCCGGCATCCGCCACGGCTTGAACGAGTTGTCCTTCTAGCGTCGTCACGTCAATATCTTTAAATTGGGACGGCTGTTTGGACGGTGGTAAATTTTTTGCACGAGCGATTCCAATCGCTACATCGAGCCGATTCATCGGACGGAACGGATAAAAGTTCGAAGCAGGATCGATGACGAATTGATTGAGCAGTAGTTGAATATCTTCAAAAAAGCGATACTCGGGCGAAATATCTTCAAACATCGGTGCTTTCGGAGCCTCGGCTGCATATGTGAGTTGAGGCAGCAGTAGAGAAGCACTCAACATAGTCGATAACAATATTTTTTTCATCATGGGTAAAACCTCCTTTCCAATAATTATACTGACAGTATGGATAGAAAGCGAGAAAAGTGAGAAGATTTTTTACTGTTGCTTGTGTAAGGTTTTAGAGATAGATATAATAAAATATATGCTCAATTATTAGGAAATTCAGGAAATGATATAAGTATAATGAGTATAACTTCTTATGACCTTAGACGTTTTATAAAGCGAAAATACGGGAATGTTGGAAAAAGAAGTATCAAAAATAGCATGCTTATTGAAGGAGCGATTGGAAGATGAAGAAACAGAATAAATTTTTAGCCTCCGCTGTCACGACAGCATTAGTCGCATCAGCTGTATCACCGGTTATGGCGGCGTCAGATTTCACCGACGTACCGAAGCAATATGCGGACGCAGTGGATTACTTAGTACAAAATAATGTCACGCAAGGGATCGGCAATAAAAAATTCGGCACAGACAAATCGATTACACGTTTAGACGCAGCGGTTATGCTTGCGAAAATGTTAAACTTAGATACGAAAAATGCTCCAGCATCAGGCTTTACAGACGTGCCTAAAAATCGTAGTGCAGAAGTAAATGCTTTAAAAGCAGCAGGCATTATCGGCGGTAAATCAGCAACACGTTTCGGTGCACAAGATCCGATTAAACGTGGCGAGATGGCACTCATTCTTCAAAAGGCATACGACTTAAAAGGAAGCCCCGAATTGAAATTTACCGATGTTAACAAACGCTACGCTGAAGCGGTTCAAGCGATGGTTGCGAACAATATTACAAACGGTGTATCCACGACAAAATTCGGCACAGATCAAAATGTAAAGCGCGGTGACTTCGCGATTTTCCTTTTCCGTAGCGATGCGCCAACTGCAGTAGCGCCAAAAATTGAAAAAGTGAACTTCAACAGCTCGGTCGAAGCGGAAGTGACATTTAACCAAGCGATGACGAAACAATCGCTCGAAACGTATAAAAACTATTCATTCGACGGCCAACATCCTGTGGCAATATTTGGAGCAGCAGACGGTAAATCAGTCGTTCTTCAATTTGCAAGTTCAATTGAAATGTCAGAAAAAGTGGTCATCGTCGAGCCGATGACAGCAGTCGCAAAAGATAGCGCAGGTAAAGTACAACAGACGGAACGCTACCGACATGTCGTAAGCTATAGCGATAAAGAAGCCCCGAAAGTTGTTGAAGCAGCTTATGAAGATGGTCAAATCATTGTAACATTTAACGAAAAATTAGGAACAGCACCGAATGCCGTCTACGTTAAAAACAAAGCGGTAACGGCGACAATCAATCCGAAAGATCACAAGCAAGTATTGATTCCAGTCGTCTTGACTTCAGGAGAAGTGGTTGACCTTTCAGTGGATGGTGCGAAAGACGTCGTAGGTAACTTAATGAACGGTGCATACAAAGGAAAAGTAACAGCGCCTGTCATTCAAAAAGTACAACCAAACTTCAACGAAGTAGAAGTCGTCGGTCAAGATAAAGTGAAAGTAACATTAAACACTCCATTAATGTCTGATACTTTCGAAGCGCATTTACAAGAAGTGAATACGGTAAATAATACGAAGTTATCATTCAAACGTATCGGTACGACGAATGTGTACGAAGCATTCATCGATCAAAAATACTTCGGTACACGTGATGAAATGAAAGCTCAAATTATCGTGGAACCAAAAGTCATGACATCGACAACAGATTTGAAAAACGAACGTATCGTCAAAGCAGTTACGATTAAAAAAGATACAGTAGCTCCGAAAGTGATCGATAAGACGGTGTCAGAAGATCGCAAAACAGTGACATTACATTTCGATGAGCGTATTAAAGTTGACAAAACACAAGAGGCGTTACTTCAATTTGTAGACCATAATCATATTAGTCAGTTGGTTACAGGAATTAAAGTGGGTGAAGATGAAGAATCATTGATTTTTAGTTTCGAAACTCCATTAATTCCAAAGCCTTATAAAATTACTTTAGTAGAAGGATATGTTTCAGATTTATATGGTAACGCAATGGTACGTTCTGAAGAAAAATTTGAAGTAGCATTAAAGCCAGGCGAAACGTTGCCACCTGGTATTGAAAAGCCAGAAGAAAAAGAAGCTCCAAAAGTTGTCAATATTTATTCAGGTACAGTAGCGAATACGAACAGCTTAGAATATATTATTACGTACTCTACTAGCATGAGTACAGACGCAGCAAATCTTTCAACATATGAATTAAATGATGAAAAATTGCCACAATCAGCACTTATTGCGTTCCAAGATGCGCAACAAACGAAAGTGAGTATTAAGTTTCCTGAAGGGTCATTTAATATAGGCGATGCTGACAATGGTTCTCCGACAATGTTGGACGTTATGAACTTGAAGAGCCAACAAGGAAAATTATTAGTAGAAAATCGCATTCCAACGATTATTCGCGACAATACGTCAGCGAAGATTACGAAAGCAGAGCTCGCTCCGAATCATTCAACATTAACGTTAACATTCGATGAAGATTTACTTTTATTACAGAAGACTGTAAAAGAAAATGGTCAAGATGTGAAAAAAGACGTCGAAGTTTCAGACATCTTTACCATCAAAAATGCAGAAGCGACAAGTATGTCGGTTTCAGGTAATCAAGTGACGATTCAATTGAATCGCGTTCTTGACCGTGACAATCTCATCGTGGAAGTGACGAATGAAGGAAAATATTTGCGTGACGATAACAAATTTGGAGTTCAACCTCAAACATTCAAAGTACAATAATCCAAAAAGCGCTGAAAAATATTTCAGCGCTTTTTTTGTGTAAATATTCATGGAAAATCCCTTTTTCTTCTTCCACATTGTATAATAGTGAAAGAGATGAATGGGAGGAAGATAAGATGACAAAACCGATTATCGGGATTACGACATTAATGATTGAAGACGAGCGTTTCGTTTTAAATAAAAAGAACAATGAAGCGATTCAACAAGCAGGGGGCGTACCGATCATGTTGCCTCATGAATGTGAGCATGTCGAACGTTATGCCGAGATGATTGACGGTCTATTATTGACAGGTGGCCATGATGTGGATCCTTACTATTACGGCGAGGAACCTCATGAAAAAATTTCAGAATTAACGCCAACACGTGATGCGTTTGAACTTGCTTTGACGCAGCTTATGTTAGCGAAAAATAAACCAGTGTTTGGCATTTGTCGTGGGAGTCAAATGTTGAATGTGGCAGCAGGAGGTACGCTCATTCAAGATATCCCTAGTGCGGTGCCCGATGCGATTCAACATGTCCAAACGACGAAGCCAGACTATCCGATTCATAGCATTCGTTTATTAGAACAATCGAAGCTCGGAACAACTTTGGAGAAAGAAGCCGTACGTGTGAACAGCTTCCACCATCAAGCGGTGAAAGAGCTAGGGGACGGTTTTTATGCGACAGCTTGGGCATCGGATGGAATTATCGAAGCGATTGAAAGTGCGAATTATAAGTTCGCACTAGGGGTGCAATGGCATCCTGAATTGACGATTAATGCGGACGGAGAACAGTCGAATCGTCTATTTGAAGCATTCATTGAAGCATGTCGTGTGCCATAAACAATAAAGAAAACGTCTGAATGGGAAATAAAATCCGTTCAGATGTTTTTTTATTGTTTTGGTTCTGTGTAACGATAGTGCTGCGATTACGTTCATTATGCTTCGATTTTAATAGACCATCCTTTTGAAATAGTGGTGAAATTTTAAATGTTCTATAAGATTTCAAAATAAAAAAGCTTCTCCGCAATCGGAAATATTTTGACAATATTTCGTCTAAAGAATGAAAAATATAATTGAATAACGTAAATTTTCAGATAAAAAACAAGGAAAGCATTTGTAAAAGTAGGAAAATGTTATAGTATAGAGGATAACTTCAAATTTTAACCAAAGGAGGAGGAGAGAAAATGAAAGTATGTCCAACATGTCAAGCAGGGGTGAAACGTACGGAGAAAATATGTCCTTATTGTAATGCTTCCTTAAAATCATGGAAACGTCGGATGTATTGGGGAATGGGTTTTGTGATTTTACTTCTTTTAATTGCACCGATTTTCATTCATGTATATATGGATAAAGTTACATCTTCAACGAAACAAATTGATCAAATGATCATGGGGTTAGAACAAGATAATTATGCGATGTTTGCAGAAGCGGTGGGAGCACCTCTCGAACTGGAAGAGCAAGCGCAACAACATGTGCTCGATTATATGAAGAACCAGTCATTAACCGAGTTTAAAAAGCGAACGACCCGCATTACAGCTCGGGCAAAACGTGATAATAAAAATACATATGTCCATCACGAAGACGGTAGTGCCGTTTTAGACGTTCACGTTAGTAAATATAATGTATTTTATAATAAAGTGGAAGTAAAGTTACGTGAGCCTGTCCTCCACTGGGTAGCTTCACATGAATAACCGAAATTGTGTAAAAAAACAAACAGACGCCCTTTTCTCCAAAAGTTACGGAAGAGAAGAGGGCGTCTGTTATTTTATTGGGTTGGGCGTAAAACCCCTATGCCTTTAGGCTAGGGGATGTAAGCCCTGACTACCTTATGTTTGAATGTACTGTTGAATAGTCTCTTTGCTAGCATTTCTAATGCTGCATGAGAAGTATCCATCACTCCAAAAGGTTTGTTCCTTCCAGAAATGTTGAGAAACGTATTTCATCACTTATTCAAGCCTTTTCGTATTAACTCATATACAGCACCAGAGAAACTTGAAATGTAATTTTCTTTTTGGTACTTTTCGA
Source organism: Savagea serpentis (assembly GCF_015351395.1). Taxonomy (GTDB): domain Bacteria; phylum Bacillota; class Bacilli; order Bacillales_A; family Planococcaceae; genus Savagea; species Savagea serpentis. Next base: position 209,504 of record NZ_JADKPV010000003.1, on the reverse strand, counting down.
TTTCTACTACTAAATCTACCGGAAACTTAATCAACTTGGCTACACGTTTCATCGGCCTCACCCCTTTTTAAAATATATGCTTGACATACACTGTATGCCCGAAATATATTTAGTATATGCTATGAAGGAGGTGAAAAGCAATGCTTATTCACAAAGCGTATAAATTTCGTATTTACCCTAACAAAAACCAAGAAGTCTTAATTGCTAAAACAATCGGTTGCTCTCGTTTTGTATTTAATCACTTTTTAGCTAAATGGAAAGAGGCGTACGAAGAGACAGGCAAAGGGTTAACCTATTCGACTTGTTCTTCTCAATTAACACAATTAAAGAAAGAATTGGAATGGCTAAAAGAAGTAGACAGTATCGCTTTACAATCTTCCCTTAAAAACCTTGCTGACGCATATGGTAGATTTTTCAAGAAGCAAAATAAAGCACCACGATTTAAGTCTAAAAAGAATAGAGTTCAGTCGTATGTTACAAAACATACAAATGGGAACATCGCTATAGTAGGTAATAAGATTAAATTACCTAAGTTAGGTTTAGTGAAATTCGCTAAAAGTAGAGAAGTAGAAGGACGTATTTTAAACGCTACAATTAGACGTAACCCTAGTGGAAAATACTTCATATCTATACTTGCGGAAACCCAAGTAGAAAAACTACCAAAAACGAATTCTTCCATAGGGGTAGATCTTGGATTAAAAGACTTTGCGATTCTTTCGAACGGTGAAGTATTTAGTAATCCCAAATGGTTTCGTAAGCTAGAAGAAAAATTAGCAAAAGAACAGCGTATATTATCCAGAAGACGAGATTTAGCAATAAAACGAAAATGTCAATTAAGCGAAGCTAAAAACTATCAAAAACAAAGATGGAAAGTCGCAAGATTACATGAGAAGATCGTCAATGCACGAACGGATTACTTACATAAAATCTCTACTGAAATCATCAAAAACCACGATGTGATCGGAATAGAAGATTTGCATGTATCCAATATGCTAAAGAACCGCAAACTATCTAAAGCCATTAGTGAGGTTTCATGGTATCAATTCCGAACGATGTTAGAATACAAAGTAGAATGGTACGGAAAACAAGTAATCGTTGTATCCAAGACTTTTGCCAGCTCTCAATTATGCTCAAATTGCGGATACCAAAACAAAGACGTTAAAAACCTTAATCTCCGTGAGTGGACGTGCCCGTCATGTCATACACATCACAATCGAGATATTAACGCAGGACAGAATCTCAAAAAAGAAGCCGAAAGACTTCTAACCGTAGGGACTACGGGGATCGCCTAATCAATTAGAGCTCGTTAGAACTCTGTACTTAGGAATCCACTACGGCTTTAGCCTAGTGGTAGTTCAATTAAAACATATAGTTGAATTCATTTAAAAAGTCGCTAATTGGAATTCCAGCAACCGATTGATCGATGAGCATGAGAAGGAAGACATAATACACAATCCATAAAGTAACCATTAATATTATATTCATAATGACCGGGTCTAATTTTGGTTGTGACGGTAAAATAGTACGATTTAATAAATAGAAAGGTAAAATATACATTAAAAAGGCGAGCGCTGCGACGAAAACAATCGTGACAAATGTCGGTAACAGGCCGATGAAGCGTAAAAGACCAATCGCTAAAAATGTGATAATAAAATAGGACGCATTAGAGCCGACATGCTCGAGCATCATTTTAAATTGGAAGCCTTTGCCGCTGACGAAAGTCGCAAACGCTACAGCGACGAGAACGAGCGCTGCTAATAAAGCAAACAGTAATAAAAACACAAAAAATGCTTTAATGAAAAACGCAAACTTACTTTCTCCAACATACGCTAAATAAGCACTTGCTGGCACATAAATGAGCATCGTCATCGCGAATGCCATCGATAAGAAAAGGACGATCAAATTCAAGAAACTATGTTTCGTATGTTGCCCAGGCTCTTGAAATGAAAGACTTGGATTTTTTAATACGCGCATGAAAAATTGAAAATATACTTGAGACTGTTGCTTTAACGCCTCGACTTGTGGGTTTTGTTGTGGTGGAGTGTTTGGAGCGGTTTGTTCGCCCATCGGATTTCCGCACTTTCCACAAAACGCCCCCGATTGTTGCGGATTTCCGCATTTTGAACAGTATTGCATGAGTTAGCCTCCTAAGATTTATTCGTTTGTTTAATTGAAATGTCTGTGATGTATAACTGTCCGTCAATTATTTGAACAGTATATTCTTTCGTTCGATTGTATTGCGTCGTTTTTCCATCATAGAAATCAAATGCCTCTACTGAGGTGAAGACGAATGTATCGTCTGTTTCAGACAATAGAGATGTATCGAAACGATGGAAGTGATAGGCAGCACTCGCTGCCGTATCATTGACGAATTTTATATATTCGTTTTGAATTTTCGAATTCGGTGGAAAATATTCTTGAATATAATTTCCACTAGAGAAATTTAAACCTTTTTCGAAATCTTCTCGGAAATGAACAATCAGTTGTTCAGCTTCTTCCGCAGTAAAGCTTGCGGGAAATACTTTTTGAAGTAAAGCTGAGTCGAAAGGTAGTTCAATAAAATGAGCATGATTATCGTCTACAACTACTTTAGCCGACTGAATTGTTTCCTTTTCACGTTCTAATTGAAGTTGAAGTTCAAAAGGTTTGTCGCTTTTAAAAAATGGAACGGTTAACGGTTCATCCATAGACGTCCAAGACAGTTTAGATTTTTCCCCGTTGACGAGTAAAGTGAGTGTTCCGGGTGACAAATCGTGTTGAATATTTGTATGAACGATCATGCCGAATGTTTCGGCAGAGAAGGTAGTTTCCCATTCTCCAGCTGGTGTGATCTGGACTGGATACTGCATTTCTTTTTCGCCAAACGGAATATCGTCCGCTTGTAATGTCACTTCATATTCTCCGACTAAAAAAGTACCGACCGTTTTTAATTCTTCAGTTAATGTATGCTCTTCTCCGTACACATCGAGCTTTAATGATGCGAAATCAGTATTCGCTTGCCATGCATATGAGTTCGGAACGACGTCAATGGTATCGTAGATGAGCCACTTTTTCGGTTCGATATATCCGAATGTTTCTCCATTTAAATCATTCACGGTCGCGTAAAATTCCTCATTTGTCATACTGAGTGCTTGAAGAAGTTCACGCTTCAAATCATTGCTCGTAAAACCTTGTTTTTCATAATATTGAAAGAATGATTGCGGTTCATAAATAATGCCTTGTTGAATCGTTAAATAATCGAACATCGCTTCATCTTTTGCTTCATAAGCTGTCACAATTTGATCGATTTTTTTCATCGGGTCGACTAAGCTTTGCATAATAAAGTGAGCGATAATCAATAGTACAATCGTTAATCCGGTAATCCCCCACCCAATTTTCGCTCCTTTTGACATCGGTTTTTTGGGTAGCGATGGTTGAGGAGGAATCGGAGGAGGACTGCTTGGCTGTTTAGGTTGTGGGTCTTCAACGATAGAAGAATCATGTTCAGTTGACGGAGGCGGCTTCGGAATATGCGAATAAGGGGTGTTTCCGATTCCAGCAGGAGCTCCTACTTCTCCATGATCATGAAGCGCCTCCTCGTCTTTCAAAGCTTGGTCAGAGGCTACCTCTTCTAGTTGAGGATCCGGAAGCAGTTGACCACACGTAGAACAAAACTTCATGTCAGGATTTGCTTCTGTCCCACAATTTGTACAAAATTGCTTCATCTCTTTTCTCCTTTTCTTACGATATTTGTCAAAAATCATTCGACTTATTTATCATAGCATAGGTCAACTCAATCTCCCATACCGATTACAGAAAAAGGGAGAAGACAGACATTTGAACAACTATTGACAGTTTCACAAATTACACAAAAACTACACAAACGATTCGTATGTTAACGGTAGTAGAAAGAAAGGGAGGCGTAGTCGTGAAACGAGAATTCGGTTGGATCATCGCATTTATCATTGTCTTCATGATAGGAGGACATTTTTATATGAATAGTATTACGACATTTAAACATACAGGAGATCCTATTTTACAAACGATTCGAGACGATGATCAAGTAGCTTTTTTTCGAGAATTAAAAATTGATGTTGTGGATGTAGAAGCGGCAACTGCCTATTTTGAGAAGACGAAGCAACAAGATCTCGAAAAATTAAAAGAAAGAATGTTAGAAGTAGAACAAGTCGTTTATGAAACGGACCGTCCAGCACTTGTAGAACATGAAGACGGGTCCCAGCAATTTTTACTATTCCCGAAAACATGGTTGTGGTTTTACCATTCTATCGATGTACAAACCCCCATTTCTGTAAGAGAAACAATCGAACAAGCGACATTCGAAGAGAAAGCAAAAAGAAAATAGTAATCAAAAAGAAAACTTAAGTGAAGGACTAAAGGTCTGAAGCTTAAGTTTTTTATATTTGAAAATAGAAATGAAATAGAGAATACGCAGGAAAAGAAATTTAAAAGAAAGGTTTAGAAGAGAAGCCCAACACGCTATTAGAATAGAGAAGAAAAGTTTGAATGAAAGGATAAGAGGGGAAAGGAAAGAAAGAAAAAAAGACCCTTAACCTGCCAGAGTAGGAGAATTTATTTCCGGGAAAAGAAATAAATTAAAAACAGGTTAAGGGTTCAAAAAAGAGATTAAGAGACTTCTATAGACTACTATGATTAGGATAATAGGCATAATCTTTAAAGTAGTTCTATAGATACCAAGATTATATAACTAAAGTCCTTCTAATTCAAGGACTATTGAATTAATTTCATATTAAAAAAATTAAATTATTTGTATTTTTGATAAAGAAGCAAAGACACAGGATAAGATTTAATTTTCAAATATGAGATTTTCAAAATAAGAAACGCATGAAATCAAGGTTTTAACTTTTGATTTCATGCGTTTCTTGGATTATCAGAGATTTTGACCTAATTTCATTATTTAGAATGATATCCAAACTGTTTGGATATAGATTGTTGAACATTTAAAAACAATTCAGTTCTTTCATCGTCGATTGAGTCTGGAATTTGATCTGAGAATCCAACAGCAATCAATGTTCCAATTAATTCTTTATTGAAAGAGAGGATGGGCGATGAAAAAGAAGAGACTGATTTAATTAAAGGCTCTTTTGAAAAAGCTACTTTCTTTTCGGAAATTTCTTTTTGTTCTTTTGCACTTAAATCATAAGCTTGCTCAAACCAAATAGGTGAAATTTCATTTTCATAAAAAGTTCGAAAAATTTTACCTGAAGAAGATTGAGGTGGCAAGATTGTACCTAGTTGTGCCCCAATATTAATCGATTGATTTGGACTCCATATTTTCGTGATGACGGGGCCGTTGAACGTCGCAATGGCAAATAAAATTGAAGTATTCAATTGAGCTCCTAGTTTATGTAAATATGGAGAGATGATTTCGTGCACGTCTTGATTGGCGATTGCTTCTACTCCATATTCAATTAACTTGGGACCAGTGTAATAAAATCCCGATTCTTCACTTTTCGTCACAACTCCTGAAATAAGTAAAGTATTTAAATACTTATATAAATTACTTTTTGTCATTTGCGTCTTTTCTTGTATGTCGACAAATCTTAGGGGAGTATCACTCGTTGCGATTAAGTTTAATACACGTAGTCCAATGTCTAAAGATTGAATTGTTGTGCCGTCTTTGACAATTTTCATATGATTCACTCCTTGCTATCCATCAGTAGTGTACTCTACTCACTATTTAGAAAGCAATCGAAAAGAAAGTTGACAAATAAAAAAAGTATTTTATAATTATCTAAATAGAGAAATGAGTTCTCTATAAAGAGAAAAAGGAGTGATGGTGATGAATGAAAAAATAATCGTAGTCGGCGGTGGAATTGGTGGATTAACGATTGCTCTCGGCATAGCAAAAGAGAAAAAGAGCGTAATTGTTTTAGAGCAAGCCCCTGAGTTTGGTGAAGTAGGAGCGGGAATTCAATTGGCAGCGAATGCAACCAATGTTTTACAAGATCTCGGTGTTATGGACAAAATTAAAGAAATTGGAGTATTTCCAAATCGTCTCGTTCTTATGGATGCTTTTTCAGGCGAAGAATTGTCTGCTTTACAATTAGGAGAAGTTTATGAAAAACGATATGGAGCTCCTTATGTAGTGCTACACCGTTCGGATTTGCACAAGGTTTTATATGATGCATGTGCTGAAAGTGAATATATTGAACTTGTTACTAATCAACAAGTGAAAAATGTTGTAGATGAAGGAGAGCGCGTTATTGTTACGAGTGCTAATGGAGACGTACATGAAGGAACATCAATCATCGGGGCCGATGGTATTTGGTCAGAAGTGCGAAAACAATTCGTTCAAGATGAAGCGGTGTGTTCAGAGTATGTCGCATATCGTGGCGCAATTCCTACAAAAGAAATTGGAAACGACATTGGAAATTTAGATGATGTTTACATGTGGATTGGGCCTAACTTACATTTAGTCCAGTATCCTGTTCGTAAAGGAGAACTGTACAATCAAGTCGTCGTCTTCAAAAGTGAATCGTATCGACCAGAAATTGAACAAACTGATCAGTGGGGGACACCAGAAGAGATGGATACGGTATTTACAGGAACGTGCGATCGTGTTCAACATGCCATTAGTTTTATTCAGCGTCAACGTCGTTGGCCGATGTATGATCGTAATCCGATTGATACTTGGACGAAAGGAAATATTGCTTTATTAGGAGATGCAGCACATCCGATGCTTCAATATTTAGCGCAAGGAGCGTGTCAAGCTTTCGAAGATGCAGCTTATTTAACGCAACAAATGAAAGAAAAAGCGACAGTGCAAGACGCTTTCGAAGCATATGCAGAAGAACGGATTCCAAGAGCATCATTCGTTCAAACGAGTGCACGCGTTTGGGGAGAGATTATTCATGCGGAAGCGCCTGAAACAATTTTATTGCGAGATACGATTATGAAAAGTCGTGATTCATTAGACTTTACGTATATCGATCAATTCCATGGTTACAAAGTAGAAGAAAAATAAAATTCAGAATATTGACATATAAAACAACGTATTATATCATTAAGGAACTTAATTCACTATTAGTGGTTAAGGAAAATATTATAAGGATAAGGTGGATTGCTCTTATGAAACTAATCACTTTTGAAATGAATGGATATCGTGCGATCGGCGCTGTTTTAAAAGAGGATATCATCGTCGATTTACATGAATCGTATAAAGCTTATTTACAATCACAAAATAAATATCGCTATGAAGAAATCGCCAATGCATTCGTTCCGTCAACTATGGAAGCGTTTTTACAAGGTGGAGACGAAGCGATAGAAGAAGCAAAAAAAGCCATTGCATTTGCAGAACAACAAGAAGATGCAACGACACGAAAATTAATTTATGCACGTGATACCGTGAAATTTTTATCACCTATTAACAACCCAGAAAAAATTATTTGTGTCGGACACAACTATCGTGAGCATATTTTAGAGATGGGACGAGAAATTCCGGAGTTTCCTGTCGTATTTGCTAAATTTGCAAACACAATTATCGGACCAGAAGATGATATTCCATTTTATCCGATTTCAGAACAGTTAGATTATGAAGCGGAATTCGTATTTATCGTTGGAAAAGAAGCGAAAAACGTAAAAGAAGAAGATGCGCTTGATTATGTAGCTGGTTATTCTATCGCCAACGACGTAACTTATCGCGACATTCAGCGTCGTACACTCGAATGGTTACAAGGAAAAAGTGTAGATGGGAGTGCGCCTATTGGACCTTGGATGGTAACGCGTGATGAATTGGCAGACCCATCAGGACTCGGTGTTACATTGAAAGTAAATGGTGAGGTACGTCAGCAAACGAATACAGAAAACTTAGTGTTCACTGTTCAAAAACTCATTGCTTTCCTTTCTAACTTAATGACGTTAAAACCGGGAGATGTCGTCTTAACAGGCACACCAGGTGGTGTCGGTGTAGCGATGGATCCACCACAATTTTTGAAAGATGGAGACGTCGTAACAATCGAAATCGACAAAGTCGGTGTTCTTGAAAATCGTGTAAAAGCACAAGGAGGCAACTAAGCGTGAGCGTTCAAAAAAAGATAGATTCGATTACGAATTATGTCAATGAAATTGTAGGTGTCGTCTCAAAATTGGATGATAAAGTAATTGCCTACATCCCTTCAGAAGAAGAATGGTCCATTGCGCAAGTGCTATCTCATTTAAACGAAGCGATTCCGTACTGGTTAAGCGAAGTAGAAAATGTCATCGCCACACCAGGTAGTAAGTGGGGGCGTGGACTTCAACATGAAGGGCGTTTAGAAGCAGTGGCAAACCCGACAAGCATTAATGGGCGCGCAGAACTTAAAAAGTTACAAACGATGCCGACTCTCGTTGCCCAAAAAATTAACGGTTTAACTGATGAGCAGTTAGCGGCAGAAAATCCACACCGTAATTTCGAACGTTTCGGAAACAAGCCAGTCGCTTTCATTATTGATCATTTCATCGACGAACATGCGGCGACTCATTTGAAACAAATTCGTCGCAACATTAGTAAGTGGAACGAACAATAATGGAGACGAGACAGTAAGTAGCCTCATAAATTGGAGGCTTACTTACTCTCTTCTTCTTATAAAAATAAAAAAGAGTATAAAAATAAGGAGAGAATAAAATGAGTGAAAATAAGCAAGATGTTCAACAGTTTATGAAAAGTAATGTCGTAAAAGAGTTTACTGCAGACATTCAGCAGTATAACTTAGGACCACTTTGGGAAGCGATTCCAGAAATTATGAATAAAAACCCACGTCCTCAAGCGGAAGCATATTTATGGAGTGGAGAATTATTAAAGAAAAAATTAATGGAAGCTTCAGAAATTTTCACTCCTGAACGTGGGGGAGAACGTCGCGCAATTTATTTCCAAAATCCAGGTTTAACTTATCGCCAACCGTGGGGATGGGCGTCGACGACTCAAACATTGTATGCAGCAGTTCAACTTTTATTGCCAGGAGAGGAAGCGCCTTCACACCGTCATACTCAAAGTGCTTTACGTTTCATTTCAGAAGGGAAAGGTGCCTATACAATCGTTCAAGGAGAACGTGTTTATATGGAAGAAGGAGACTTTTTAATTACGCCCAAAAATTTATGGCACGGACATGGTCATGTCGGAGATGAACCGATGATTTGGATGGACGCATTAGATATTCCAACTATTTATTCAATTGGTGGGACGTTCTTTGAGCCATATGAAGATGGTTTACAACAACCAAATGTTCCAGATAATTTCTCGGAACTTCGTTATAGTGGAGGGATGGTTCGTCCAGTAGGCGATGAGCGTTTTGATGTCGCACCATTAGCGAATTATAAATGGTCGCGCACGACGGATGCAATTAAAGGATTGATGAATTTCGATCCAGATGAATATGAAGGATATGCAGTGGAATATATTAATCCATCCACTGGAAAAACAGCGAATCCAACGATGGGAACACGTATGCAACATTTGCCGAAAGGATTTAGTACGAAAGCGCAACGTCATACACATTCAACAATTTACCACGTCCATCGCGGTGAAGGATATACGGTGATTAATGGCATTCGTTTCGACTGGAAACAAGGTGATTACTTCGTTGTGCCAAACTGGGCATGGTCAGAGCATCACGCAATGTTAGACAGTTATTTATTCTCTGTGAATGATATTCCGATTATGGAGCGTTTCGATTTAGAACAACGCGAACAATTGGAAAAAAATAATGGGCAACAACAAGTAACAGGCGAATTTAAAGCAATTCGTTAAATTATAAAGCAAATGAGGGATATGGATGATGAAGAAAAATTGGTTAATCGTCGCGATGATTAGTTTAATGCTTGTTTTAGCTGCATGCGGTGATAAAAATGAAGCGACAAATAGTAAAGAAAATGGGGAACCAGCAACAGGTGTCAATGAACATAATTTTAAAATTTCACACGTCGTTCAAGAAACACATGTATGGCATAAGACAGCTGAAAAATTTAAAGAAGAATTGGAAGCGTTATCAGAGGGCAAGATGACGGCTACTATTTATTCAGCAGCGTCATTGGGTCTAGAAGCAGATATGGTACAACAATTAGAAACAGGAACACTCGATTTCGGATTTTTGACGAATGCTTATATGAGTACACGAGAAGAATCATTGAACGGTTGGTTTATGCCGTTTGTTTTTGAAGACTTAACAGAAGCGGTGAAAATGCGCGAATCTGAAGAAGTGAAAGAAATGTTGAGTGAATTAAACTCACAAGGATTAGTCGGTTTAGATTTTGCTTTTGCAGGTAATCGTCATATTTTATCAAAAGATGGATTTATTGAATCACAAGAAGATTTAAAAGGTAAAAAAATGCGTATTATTGGTAGCCCAGCAATGCAAAGCTTCTGGGAAGAAACAGGGGCAGGTCCAACAGCTATGCCACTTCCAGAAGTGTATACATCCCTTCAAACAGGTGTCATTGATGGAATGGATATCGATTTAGACGCATTGATGACAGAAAAATATTATGAAAATGCAAACTATTTAACATTGACGAACCATATGACATTCCCAACTGTTGTCGTTATGAGCAGTAAAATCTTTGACGGTTTATCAGAAGAGGAGCAAAAGATTGTTCAGAAGGCAGTGAAAAATGCAGTTGACTGGGGAGCGGATGAAGCAGTTGCTCGCGAAGCGACAAATTTAGAGGAACTGAAAAAGCTTGGCGTAGAAGTAGCGACATTCGATTCACCTGAAACATTTGAAAAAGCCACAACATCTGTCCGCGAACAATACTCAGAGAAATCAGATATTATTAAACGATTCATTGAAAAATCATTAAACAATTGATCGCTATTTCCAACAAAACAGCGGTAGCGATTTTGTAAATGCTGTAGTAAGAAAGAGAAGCGAAGCGCCTCGAGTATGAAATGTGCTTCGCTTTTCTTGTATGTAAAGTAAGAGATTTAAAAAGGAGTGGAACGACGATGAAAGCAGTTCAAAAAATAAGCGATTTCGTTTTTCGCATTGAACAGGCGATCGCTATGCTGTTTGGAGCAGTCATTTTGTTGACATTATCTTTAGGGGTACTCTACCGTTACATTTTAGAAAAGCCACTCATTTGGTCTGATGAGCTAGCGTTATTTTCATTAGCTTGGATTACTTTTATCGGAGGAAGTATGGGTATTAAAAAGAAAGTGTCACCATCTGTATCCATGCTGACAGACGCTTTACATGGAAAAACGAAAAAAATAGTCGAGTTGATTAGCTTAGGATTATTGTTAGCATTCATTGGCTTTATGTTATGGATATCAATTGGATGGTTAACTTCTCCAAACATTGCCGTCCAACAATTAAGCACATTAAAATGGCCAAAAGTGTATGCTTATTTATGTATACCGATCAGTTTCACTTTTATGTTTATTCACGTTCTGTCTCAATGGATTCAAGTCGCGATGTATGAAGCGGAGGTGAAGTAATATGACGATCGCTTTAATCGCCTTTGCGATATTCCTTCTATTAAATGTACCGATTGCTTTTGTGCTCGGTATGACGACTATTGTTTATATTTTTGCATCTGGTTCAGCAGGTTTAATCGATACGGCTCCTCAGCGATTATATTCCGCAATGGAAAACTACGGACTACTTGCGATACCCTTATTTATGTTAGCAGGAGAATTGATGAATAATGGGGGAATCACGAAACGTCTCATTGAATTCGCTCAAAAGTTTATCGGCCACTTTAAAGGTGGACTCGCTTATGTTAACGTCGTCGCGAATATGTTACTAGCATCCATTATCGGATCAGCGACCGCTCAAATTGCGATGATGAGTCGCACGATGGTTCCTTCGATGGAAAAAGAAGGATACTCAAGAGAGTTTAGTGCAGCGACAACAGCAGCAGCAGGACTTTTAGGCCCGATTATTCCACCAAGTATGTTATTTATTATTTACGGTGTCGGTTCAGGTGTTTCCATCGGATCGATGTTTATGGCTGGAGTATTACCTGGACTCGTTTTAGCGCTCGTGTTTATTTTACTCATTACGCTTATCGGAATGAAAGAGAATTGGCCTGTGAAAGAGCGTGCACAAATGAAGGAAGTATTACAATCTTTCATTAAAGTCATTCCGGCATTGCTCGTACCGACTACGATTATTTTCGGTATTTTAAGCGGAACGTTTACAGCGACAGAGTCAGCGGCCATTGCTTGTGTTCTCGCTATTTTCGTAGGAGGTGTTTTTTACCGAGAACTTAACTTTAAAAAAATACCACAAATACTTTCTAATACCGTTATGACAACAGCAGTCATTACATTATTAATTGCGATGGCTGGTTTATTTGGATGGATGTTATCGTTTGAACAAGCTCCGCAAAAGATTGCACAATGGATGGTAACTTTAACAGACAATCCATTACTCTTTTTATTAATTGTTAACTTGTTTTTACTTTTCATCGGTATGTTTATGGATGGAATTGCAGCACTCATCATTTTAGTTCCAATTTTCACTCCACTTTTAGCGACATATGGAATTAATCCGATTCATTTCGGTGTTATTATTAGTATTAACTTAACAATCGGTTTATTAACGCCTCCTGTTGGTTCAGGTTTGTATATCGCATCGTCGTTATCAGATGTACCTTTACCGAAACTTATAAAGGCGATTTGGCCATTTTTATTAGCTTCTTTCATCGCCTTATTACTCATCACATATATTCCAAGTCTTTCACTTTATTTACCAACATTACTTAATTCATAATATGAAATGCCTCCTATAAATAGGAGAGAAAAAGCATACTTATCATAAATATTCCAAAACGAAAAGCGTACTTAGCAAATTGGCTAGTATAGAGTCAGAGTAACACGGGCTCCATACTAGCCAATTTTCATGAGGATATTATTGATCATATTGATATTTCAAAATAATAAATAAAAAGAATGAGTATATGTGTTCAATGGCTTTTCTTCATTAATTCATGTAAAATGAGAACAATTCAAAGAGACTCGAAGGAAAGTTTTTTAGTAATGGAATGAGTGAAGATGAGGAGATCGATATGAAAAATATTTTCCATATATTTAAAACGGATTTAAAAAACATCGTGCAAAACCCAGCGTCGATTATTGTAATCGTCGCTTTGATGTTTTTGCCTTCCTTATATGCTTGGCTTAATATTGCTGCATCATGGGATCCGTATGCGAATACACGTGGTGTTTCTGTCGCCGTTGTCAGTACAGACGTAGGGGCTGTCGTGGAGGATAAAGAACTGAATATCGGGGACGATGTTGTCTCGGGACTCGCTAAAAATGATAAACTCGGATGGAAATTCGTAACAAAAGATGAAGCGATTCACGGTGTCAAACATGGCGATTATTATGCTGCTATTATAATCCCGGAAGACTTCACCGAAAATTTGACGAGTGTCATTACAGATGATATTGAAAAACCTGTTCTCGATTATTACATTAACGAAAAAGTGAACGCGATTTCTCCGAAAGTTGCAGGGTCCGGAGCGAGTGCCATCGTGGAAAATATCCAAAGTCATTTCGTAGAAGAAGTGAATAAAACGATGATGGGTGCGTTCAATGATTTAGGCATTAGTTTAGAAGATAATTATGATTCCATTCAAAAGGTGCGAGATGCTGTTTTTGAACTGGAAGAGAATTTACCAGAAATCGAATCACTTATGCACACGGCAGACCGTGATTTAGACCGTGCGAAATCGGCGATTACACGTTCATATGATGCGGTAGACCGTGTCGGAGAAGTAGCGGGAGATGCGAGAGAATCGAATGAACGCTTACGTGAACGCTTGACGGATAGCCAAGAATCACTACATGAAACATTGGACCGCATTTCCGATAACTTCATAAAAGTGAGTGAAACAGTCGGTGATATTCCGAATACGACAGACAAAATTCGAGATCGTGAACAAGATGTCGACCGATTGATTGACTCACTCGAAAAGCAGCAAGATCGCATCGATGAAGGGAAAGACCGTTTGGACGAACTCATCGAGTTTTTACAAGATACAGATGCGAGTTTGAAAGAGAAAGAGCGACTCCAAAAAGTTATGGATCGTCTCGATGATCAAAAAGATCGACTGTTGCGCTTGCAGTATGACATCGATGGATATATTCAAGATTTGAAAGACGGAAAATTACTCGATTTAAAAACAATACAAGCGATGAAAGAAACATTGGAAAAAATCGATGAAACGATCGGTAGTATTTTAACGTCATTAGAAGATATCATTTTGAACGTCGTTGATTTCCGCATCGATTTATTGGAAGAATTGAAAGACACGTACAAAGATCTAGCCGCTTGGTCGACGCCAGAAGATCCGACCGTTGTCGAACAGGAAAAAACGAAACAACGTTTGAAAAAGGATAGCGAAGATGTGGAGTCACCAGATCCACGTAACCAACCGGTTCATCCTTATTTAAAAACAACATTAGCTCCACAATTGGAGCGATGGAAAACAGAAGAAATTTCAAAATCAGAATTGTTAGCGACGCAATTATTATTACGTGAAAAGACGATTGAAGCGACGCGTGTCCGCAATGATTTAGATCGACGTTTGCTCATTATGAAAGCATATGAGCGCGAATTGGAGAAAAAACCTGGCGAAAAAGAAGTATATCCGATCGCAGATTTAACGGAACGTGCGAAAGATATGGATGCTTTGTTAGCGGAATTGCGTACATTACGCCGTGAAGTCGGGCGACTCCACACGTTCGATAAAGTAAATGATGAAATAATCGCAGTGGATAAGCAAATTGCTTTAGAACAAGATAAGAAAAAGTTAGCGGACTTAAAAGCATATAGAGAAACTTTACTCAAACAAAAAGAAGACATGCTAAAAGAAAATAAAGAAAAAATTGAAGATGAAACTGGCTGGATTACGAAAAAAGAAGGTCTGCTTACACAGACGAACTTGCTCGTTGCCTCAATCGGAGAATTTCATGGATTAGTCAAAGATGAAATACGTCCGAAGGAAGGGACGAAACCAGAACGTCCAAAACCAGAAGAAAAACCGGAAACAAAACCTGAGGAAACCCCTGGCATAGAAACACCGGAAGAAAAGCCAGAACCAAATCCTGAAGAGAAACCGACGGAGGAAAAACCTTCAGAAAGTAAACCGGAAGAGAAGCCGGAAGAAAAGCCGGAAGAAAAACCGGAAGAGAAGCCAGAACCTTCACAACCAGAGGAGAAACCAGAACCGGCTCCTGAAGAGAAACCAACAGAAGAAAAGCCTACTGAAGAACAAGCAGCAAATGATACTCGTAGCTTATTCAGTACAAAAGTGAAAGCGGCAGAGCCGGAAGAAAACAAGACATACGAAGAAGATAAAATTATAGAGGGTATTAAACGGACGACCGAATATTTAGAGTCACATAAAAAAGATATTGAAAAGAAAATGGAAGAATTGCGCGAGCTTTCTTTACTCAATACGAAACTTGTCGAAGCGATTGAAGACCAACTGAAAAACCCGAAACGTTTAATTAGTTTAATGGAACGTTTGTCTAATCAGGTGGGGAATACCGTTGATACGGTAACGAGTTTGCAAGATTCGGTTCAAGATTTAATGAACCGTATTGATGATATTGAATTTTTTGATAAGGAAGTCGAGCGAATCGAAAAATTAAAACGAGATTTGGATGAATTTAAAGGGTCTATCGATGATTTCATCGCTCGTTTAAATGATACGACTGCTTCTATTGGAGAGACGCTTGACAATATCGACCGTCGTGCGTACGACTTAGAACAATCTCTATTAGATTCAGCCGTCTATGTCGATACAGATATGCGCAAAAAATTTGATGATATGTTCGAAAGTGCGCATTCGAGTGTTGATCGACTCGATAAAATTGTCGACCGTGTTGATGAAACCGTTCCAAAAATGCGAGATACGGTAACGAAAGTCGACGAAGCAATTGATAAAGGTCGTGAAAAATTAGATAAAGTGGAAGAGCACTTCCCAGATGCGAAGCAAGCGACACTCGATATCGCCGCCAAGATTCGTGAATTGGAAGACCAAGGAGATTTGGATGAGCTCATTGACTTTTTACGTAATGATCCACAGCGGGTCAGTGAATTTTTCGCAGAACCTGTCAACCTAGACGAACATAAATTGTACCCAATTCCGAACTACGGTTCTGGAATGAACCCATTCTATACGACGCTCGCATTATGGGTAGGTGGACTATTACTCGTTTCAGGATTGAAAGTGGACGTCGATGATAAAGAAAACTATAAGAGTTACGAAGCGTACTTTGGGCGTTGGATTTTATTCGTCTTAATCGGCATTATCCAAGCAGCTATTGTAACGATTGGAGACATCTTTATAATGGGCACCTATGTCGTCGATAAATTGATGTTCGTGTTACTTGGAATGCTGATCAGTACAGTATTCATTACAATCGTCTACACACTCGTGTCGATTTTCGGAAACACAGGAAAAGTGTTCTCCATCGTTCTCCTCGTCATGCAAATCGGGGGATCAGGAGGGACATTCCCTGTCCAAATGGCGCCAGATTTCTTCCAAGAAATTCACCGATTTTTACCGTTCACCCATGCGATTACATTATTGCGTGAAGCGGTCGGAGGAATTTTATGGTCCATCGTTTGGAAAAATATGTTCTACATCTCGATGTACATCGTCCTATCCTTCATTGCGGGGATTGCATTGAAACGATTGTTCAACATGTCGAGCGACCGATTTATGGAAAAAGCGAAGAAAAGTAAAATTGTCATTTAATGATGGTGAAAAAGCTATCTGGAAAGTGGAACTTCTCACTTTTTAGATAGCTTTTTTTCATCGCTTCATTTTTAAAAAAGATAAGAAAATTCAAAATGTAAAGAAAAATTATAATATTAAGAAAACAAAATATTTTTCGGAATAAGAAAATATATGGAAGCTTAACATGACAATTTTGACCTATTTTTAATTTCTGTCTTGCAACAGAACGTATCTCGATGATAAACTACAAGTATATATTTGCGAAATATGGTAGAAACAAGCGGAAATAGATTTTTGTCTTCGGAATGATTTAGTATTTCACAAAAATAGTATTGTGAATCGTTTCTTTGTATAGTATATTAAGGAACAAGTTTACAATGAGTGCTTATTCACTGTATGAAAGCATTTCGCTCTTTATTTTCAGAAGATTAACATATTTTTTGAAAGCGTTATCATTTGATCTCTTAACATGAATGATTCACCATTTATTTAATTTTCTCTTATAAAAAAGTCGTGAATGGTAACTAACGTATACTGTTATATATAAGGAGATATATTTTCATATGAATGAGAACTGAAACAAGAATATGTCATTTCTTTCAAGTAGATGAATAGTTTCGCTGTTTTGAGAAAAGTGCGACATCTATATTCCATATTTAAAGAAATTGAAATGTGAGGGGGAAGGATGATGGGACGTCCAGTTTTAACGATTCAAAACTTATCTACATCGTTTAGAATTCAAGGCGAGTATTATGCTGCGGTTGACGATGTTCACTTAGAAGTACGTAAAAATGAAGTGTTGGCCATTGTAGGAGAATCGGGAAGCGGTAAAAGCGCACTAGCTCTTTCAATCATGGGTCTCCATAATATGCAACAAACAAAAGTTGAAGGGCATATTGATTTCCAAAATCAAAATTTATTAGATTTATCATTGAAACAATTAAATCAAATTCGTGGTAAAGAAATCGGAATGATTTTCCAAGATCCTATGACAGCATTAAATCCGCTTGCAACGATCGGCGCTCAAATTGAAGAGCCGATGAAATATCATATGAAAGAATTGTCGAAACGCGATCGCAAATTGCATGCATTAGAGTTGTTGCGTCGCGTCGGTATTCGAAATGAAGAGCGCGTTTATAATCAGTATCCGCATGAGTTATCAGGCGGAATGAGACAACGTGTCGTTATTGCCATCGCACTCGCTTGTGATCCCGTATTGCTCATCGCAGACGAACCGACGACTGCGCTTGATGTAACAATTCAGGCACAAATTATGGATTTAATGAAAGCGCTTCAAAGTGAGATGGATTCGGGAATTATTTTAATTACACACGATTTGGGTGTCGTCGCAGAGATGGCGGATCGTGTAGCGGTCATGTATGCAGGACAAATTGTTGAAATTGCAGAAGTGACAAAGCTCATACGAAATCCGCTCCATCCGTATACGCGTTCGTTATTAAATTCTCTTCCTTCTCATACGGGTGGAAAAGAGCGTTTACACGTCATCGATGGTGTTGTCCCAGCATTGCAAAATTTAGAGCGAAGCGGCTGTCGTTTTGCTCCGCGTATTGCCTGGATTCCAGAAAGTGCTCATCACGAAAATCCAACATTAGAAGAAGTAGAGCCGAACCATTTCGTTCGTTGCACATGCTATCAGCATTTCTACTTTCCTGAGGAAAAGGAAGGGGAGATGAACGATGTCACTACTTAAGGTGAATAATTTAAAAGTACATTATCCGATTCGCGGTGGTTTTTTTCGCACAGTAAAAGATCATGTTCGCGCTGTCGATGGAGTGAGTTTCGAACTTGATAAAGGAGAAACTTACGGACTTGTCGGAGAGTCCGGATGTGGAAAGACGACGACGGGCCGGGCGATCATCGGATTGAACTCTGTTACAGAAGGAGAAATTATTTTTGAAGGTGAAGATCTCGTAAGCTTAAAACATCGCGACCGTCGGAAATATATTCAAGATATTCAAATGGTCTTTCAAGATCCGTATTCATCATTAAATTCGCGAAAAAATGTGTTAAACATCATTGCAGAGCCACTTCGTAACTTTGAACGATTATCGCCGACAGAAGAACTGCTTCGCGTACAAGAACTCGTCGAGCGTGTCGGATTGACGCCGGAATCGATTTATAAATATCCTCATCAGTTCTCAGGAGGACAACGTCAACGAATCGGAATTGCGCGCGCCTTAACGCTGAACCCAAAATTGATTATCGCTGATGAACCTGTTTCTGCTCTTGACGTATCGGTTCAAGCGCAAGTACTAAACTTCATGCAAGACATTCAAGAAGAATTTGATTTAACGTATTTGTTTATTTCTCACGATTTAGGCATCGTTCGTCACATGAGCGACCGACTCGGCATTATGCATAATGGCCGTCTCGTAGAAGAAGGAACGCGTGACGATATTTTCGAAAATGCGCAACATCCGTATACGAAACGTTTGCTTGCGGCAATTCCTGAAATGGAACCCGAAAAACGTATAGATAAAAAGGTTTTACGTGAAGAAGTGAACCGTTTATACCGTGAACAACATGATGCTTACTACAGTGAAGATGGTCGAGTGTATGATTTACAGTCATTAACAGAGACGCATTCTGTCGCATTGCAAGGAGGTGCGAAACAATGATTCAATTTATTTTGAGACGTTCGCTCGTCATGATTCCGCAATTAATTTTACTTAGTATTATCGTTTTCTTCCTTGCCTCTGCAATGCCAGGAGACGCTGTTACGGGAGCTTTCCAAAACAATCCGAACGTCTCACCTGAACAAGAAGAAAAAATTCGTGAAAAATTCGGCTTAAATGACCCGTGGTATCAACAGTACGGTCGTTGGGTGAGTAAAGCTTTGCAAGGGGATTTGGGAATGTCATACACGCATAAGCAACCAGTCACCGTATTGTTGAAAGACCGATTGTCGAATACGTTGTTACTTGCAGGTGTGACATTGCTCGTCACCTATCTCATCGCGATTCCACTCGGAATTATTGCGGGAAGATGGCAAGACTCCTGGGCGGACAAATTAATCGTCACCTATAACTACGTTTCATTCGCTACACCGATGTTCGTCTTCGCTCTTTTAATGCTTTTCGTCTTCAGCTTTCAACTCGGTTGGTTCCCAATCGGAGGGAGTGTCGACATACGAGCAGAAGGAGGAACGTTCGATTACTACATCAGTAAGGTGAAACATTTAGTATTACCTGTATTGTCAGGGGCTCTTCTCATGACGTACAGTACGATTCAATATTTACGTAACGACATTATCGATACGAAGTTTAAAGATTTCGTCAAAACAGCACGGGCGAAAGGAGTTCCAGAAAACCATGTGTATACACGTCACATTTTACGTAACTCCCTTTTACCAATCGCTTCATTCCTCGGTTACGAGATTACTGGCTTAATCGGAGGTTCTATCTTTATCGAAACGATCTTCAGTTATCCAGGGCTCGGACAACTATTTTTAAACTCTATTATGTTACGTGACTTCCAAGTTGTAACAGCTCTCGTGATGATTTCAGGAGCGGCAGTTATTGTCGGAACGATGCTTTCAGACATTATTTTAAGTATCGTTGACCCACGTATTCGAATTGATTAATGAATAGGATGAGAGGAGGGACGATGAACAATGAAAGAATTAGAACAACAGCTACTCGAAGAAAAAAGAGAGCTCATGGCGAGAGAAAAGAAAAATAACCCATCTTTTCTGAAAGTAGTGTGGCGTGAGATTAAAAGCGATAAAGTCGCATTTATCTCATTTATTCTGCTTATCATTATTTTAATGACAGCTTATATATCACCGTTATTTATCGATGAGGCATCTGTGAAACGTGTAGATCCTTTCAATATTTATAATAGTCCGTCTGCGGACAATTGGTTAGGGACGGATGATGGGGGGCGAGATGTATTTGGACAACTTATGCTCGGAGCACGAAACTCTTTCACAATCGGAATCGCCGTCACATTACTCGCAGCGATTTATGGATTGACGGTCGGTTTAATTGCGGGGTATTACGGTGGAATCGTTGATAACATTATTATGCGGATTATTGACTTCTTAATGGTCTTGCCGTCTTTGATGTTCATCATCGTATTCGTCGTCATCGTACCGAACTATTCCGTGGCGAGTTTCATCTTCATTATGAGTTTGTTTTCCTGGTTTGGGAAAGCTAGGTTGATTCGGTCGAAAGGGCTTGCAGAGCGCGAACTCGATTACATTAACGCATCGAAAACGCTCGGCACACCGGATTGGAAAATTATGCTCTTCGAAATGTTCCCGAACTTAAGCTCCTTAGTCATCGTTAACATGACTTTAACACTTGCAGGTAATATCGGGCTTGAAACAGGGCTTACCTTCCTTGGGTTCGGTCTTCCGACAGGAACGCCATCACTTGGAACATTGATCGCACTTGCGAAAAACCCGGATGTTATCTCGACGAAGTGGTGGGTATGGTTACCAGCAGCATTGCTTATTTTAGTAATGATGTTGAGTATAAATTATGTCGGTCAAGCGGTAAAACGTGCATCCGACGCAAGACAACGCTTAGCGTAAAATCAAAAGGAGGTAATTATATGTCAAAGAAAAGGTTTCTTCTTTTCGCTAGTTTAATGATGGCTCTTACATTGCTTTTAGCGGCATGTAGTGGCGACGATGAAGCGAAAAAAACAGACAAGGATCAAGACAAAGGAAAAGGCAAAGATGAATTGTTCGTCGAAGATGTGGAAGCACAATTTCCACAAACGGTAAGTAATGATGGCGAGGCAGTGAAAGATGGTGAATTAACAGTCGGTTTAATTTCGGACTCACCATTCGAAGGAACACTAAATAAAGTGTTCTATGAAGGGAAGCCGGATGCTGATGTTATGAAATGGTTCGATGAGAACTTATTCGACCGTGACGGTGACTATATGATTACGAATACAGGAGCAGCAGAATACGAGTTATCAGAAGATAATAAAACAATCACAATCAAAATTCGTGACGGTGTAAACTGGCATGACGGTGAACCTGTAAAATCGACTGACTTACTTTACTCTTATGAATTGTTAGGTCACCCAGACTATACAGGAACTCGTTATAGCTTTATGATTTCGAATGTAGAAGGAATGGAAGAATACCATAATGGTGAAGCAGATACGATTTCAGGTATCGAAATCATTAACGATAAAGAGTTGACGATTACGTACAAGGAGCCTGCGCCGTCATTGCTTCAAGGGATTTGGGATTCGGCGACACCCCGCCATTACGTAGGTGACGTAACGAAAGGTGAATTGACGATGGAAGATCTCGTTTCTTCAGAGAAAATTCGCACGTCACCAATCGGATTTGGCCCTTACAAAGTATCGAAAATCGTACCGGGAGAGTCTGTGCTTTATGACCGTAACGACGACTATTGGCGAGGTGAACCAGCGCTTAAAAATGTAGCCTTGAAAGTCGTTTCAGTAGCTTCCGCGATCGATGCTTTAAAACGAGGTGACATTGACGTGGCACCGGAGTTACCGACAGACCAATATGAGCGTATGATCGATATTGAAAATGCAGAATTGCTTGCGACACTTCAAAATTCATATACCTATGTTGGATTTAAATTAGGAAAATGGGATGAAGAAACGAAACAAAACGTTCCAGATCCCGATGCAAAATTAGCGGACAAACGTGTACGCCAAGCAATGTGGCATGCGATGAACAATGAAGCAATCGGACAGAAATTTTATTATGGATTACGTACGCCAGCAACGACACTCATTATCCCATTCTTTGAAACATTCCATGATGCAAGCAATAAAGGACGTGCGTACGATCCGGAAAAAGCGAAGAAATTATTAGATGACGCAGGATATATCGATGTCGATGGAGACGGCTTCCGTGAAGATCCAGACGGCAACGAATTTGTAGTCAACTTCGCTTCGATGTCAGGTGGAGATATCGCTGAACCTCTTGCACAAGCGTATATTCAAAACTGGGAAGATGTCGGGATTAAAGTTCAGTTAACGAACGGCCGTTTACATGAGTTTAACTCTTTCTACGACATGCTTGAAAAAGATGATCCGAATATCGATATTTATCAAGGAGCTTGGGGAACAGGTACGGACCCAGATCCAGAAGGATTGTACGGACGTACAGCGAAATTCAACTATACACGTTACGCAAGTGAAGAAAACGATAAGCTTTTAGAAGCGGGTAACTCACCAGAAGCGTTTGATGAAGACTATCGCCGTGATGTGTATAACAAGTGGCAAGAATTAATGGTAGAGGAAGTGCCTGTCGCACCGACACTTTACCGTTATGCAGTTCACGGTGTCAATAAACGTGTAACAAACTATACCATTGATCCGACTTCGGAGATTCAATTATACGAAATTGGAGTTACAGAATAATCTTATAAAAAGAGCAATCTTCGGGATTGCTCTTTTTATTTGCTTTCTATTGAGGAGGAAATTTCTGAATGAACAAAAGCTGAACAAAATGCGATACATATCAGTTTTCTAATTAACGTTTTATGTAAAATAATTTCAATCATTCCCAAACGTCAAATGTCGAAAGGAATGATTCAAAAAAGAAAGTATAATCAGAATATTAAAATAAAAATAAAACAGATTGGTATGACAAGATTCTTCTTATAAAGAAGAAATTTTCAGAAAAATAAATTATGTAAATTCCCCATTTTATTGAATGATATAAACAATAATTATCGTTTAATTTTTGTTTACCTAATGTTCATTAGATGAGTTGTACGATATAGAAAGACAAGCAAGCGAAGGGATGCACTTGATCTTTGTTTGAATATTATATCGAAAGGTAGGAACCTAATGAACAAGTATGGGAATATGTTGATTCTTACAATCTTTTTAGTCGGCCAATTAATTTTAGGCCCACTAAGTGCGCTAACTGTATCTGCTGCGACATTAGAAGAGTCAGTAGAGCAAGAGATCGTAGAACAACTAGAAATGATGGACAATGAAGAAGTTACAGAAGATGATGAGGAATTAGTAGATGAACAATCGATAACTCCTCCAGAAGAAGAAATGATGGAATCGGAAGAAGTGTTTGAACCGATTCAAAAAGAAGAGGAAATTGTAGTGGAACCGACACCTGAACAAACTTCAGGAACAGATCCACCTCAAAAAGAAGAAACCGAAAAGGTTGAGACTGTGCCAGAAAAGCAAGTGCCAGTAGAAACTGTGGAGGAAGACATGACGTCTTCTGTAACAACAGCTACTATTGAAACGAAAAGCACAAACGCTAAAAAGCCAATCGATTCTATTACTTTGAATCCGAAAGTAGAACCATTAAGTAATGGTGGTTTAGCGCGTGTTGATATTAATTGGTCTATTTCAGACGGCAGCTATAAACCTGGTGACTCTTTTACAATTCAATTGCCAAAAGAATTATCAGCACCAAGAAATACGCTTGCAGGAGAGTATTTAGTCTGTACTCCATCAAACTACACGTTATATTGTGTATTTACTCAAAAAGTAAAAGATGCGAAAGAAGTTTCAGGTGAAATTTGGTATGAAACAATGTATTTTCCGACGAAAGATAGCGGAAATTTAGAGCCGCAAGAAGAAGAAGGTTCATTTACATTTGAAAGTGAAGGAGATATCTTCACGAATAATACACAAGTTATTATCCCTGGAATACCAGGTAGTGGACCATCCCAACACCAAACATATCGAGATCTTCAAAAGTTTCCTGCTCAAAGTCAGCCGAGTTTAGATGGTACGATGCCATGGATTGTTGAAATTAACGGAGATTTAAAAACAAACCTTGGAGAAACAATCTATGTAGACCAGTTAGGTGCAGGTCATGAAATTATTCCAGAGTCGATTAAAGTATCGATTTTGGAAGAGGGTAGTGTAGGTGTAGATAAAGGAGTAGTTAGCATTGCAGTAGATGATGATTTAAATAGATTTACTGTAACATTTTCGAACGATGCTTTAAGTGGATATCGTGGAGTTATTAATTATAAAACGAAAATCACAAACGAAAATGTGTCAAAATGGGTCAACCACGGAGATGCTACAAATGATAAATATAATGCTGGCTCAGATGCAGAGTATAAAAATATGGCCTCAGGAATTGCGGATCGAGGTAAAAATGACAAACCAAATACTGTGAAAATAGTAAAAGTTGAAGGGGACGTGAACGGTCCTGGGATTAAAGGCGTTGAATTTAAAATTTTCAACCAGCAAGGTAAGGAAGTTGCAACAACACTTTATCCGACAGACCATAACGGAGTCGCAACAATTTGGAATCCTGACAAAGGTGAAAAATTAGAGCCGGGTGTGTACTATGCGACAGAAATTCTCGGAGAACATAATGCGAAGTACGATGTAGATCCAAACAAACGTTATTATTTCGTCATTGAAGAAACAAAAGGAACAGTTTTAACCGTTGTTAACCATTTAAAAGATGAAGTAAAAACAGATATTAAAGTATCGAAAGTGTGGAAAAATGATTCAGTCGAACATCGTCCTCAAGCAGTTTCTGTTCAAGTATTCCAAAATGGACAACCATTTGGTAAAGCGCATGAAGTAACAGCGTCTGAAAACTGGACGAAAATTGTTCGCGGATTACCGAAGTATGATGCAAAAGGTAACACATACCAATATTCAATTAAAGAAGTGAATGTGCCAGAAGGTTATACTTCGAAAGTAAATGGCTATACGATTACGAACACATACGAAGAACAAAAGCAAAATCATGAGATTGAGTTAATAAAGCGAGATGCGAAAGATGAAACGATTGTTTTAGCAGGCGCAGTTTTTGAATTGTTTAATGAACAAGACGAAAGTCAAGGTACGTATACGACGAATGCAGAAGGTAAAATTGTCATCACTGATTTACCAGAAGGCGAGTATTATTTCGTCGAGAAAAAAGCACCACTAGGCTATAAATTATCAGATGAAAAACATGACGTTCAAAATGGAAAAGTCACAGTAACGAACGAAAAAGTAGTAGAAATCGAAAAAACATTTACGTATGCAGTTCATAAGATTGATGCAGAAACGAAAAAACCTTTACAAGGCGTTCAATTCCAATTACAAACAACAGATGGTGACGTTGTGCGTACAGGTGAAACAGACGCAGCAGGTAATCTTACATTTACAAAATTACCAGAAGGTGAATATGTCTTTGTAGAAGTCGCTCCGTTAGAAGGATATCAACCGTTACAAGCGCCAGTTGTTGCTGAAGATGGCAAAACGGTGACGATTGAAAATAAAAAAGAGGAAACTCCTGTTAAACCAGAAGAGCCTAAGCCAGAAGTGGAATTAACAAAAGTCGATTCGAAAAATCACGATCGTGTCTTATCAGGTGCGCAATTTGAATTGTATCAAGTAGTGGATGGTAAAGACGTTCAAGTGATCATTGGTGAAGAAAAATCATTTGTTACAGGAGAAGACGGAAAAATTATTGTCAAAAATTTATCTGTCGGAACGTACTACTTCCTTGAGACGAAAGCACCTAAAGGATATCAATTAAATAAAGAAAAACAACACTTTGTCATTTCAGATAAAGAAAATGTAACGAAACTTACCGTAGAAAACAAGAAACGTTCTTCAGGCGGTGGCGGCGGTGGAACTCCTCCAACAACACCTGAACCTGTAGAGCCAACAGAACCGACGGAACCAACAGAACCAACGGAACCAACAGAACCAACAGAGCCGACAGAGCCAGAAGAAGAAGATAAACCGGAAATTGTGGAACCAGAACAACCGGAAGAAGAAGATAAACCAGTAACTGTAACGCCAGAAGATCCAAAAGAGGAAGAGGAGAATGAAGAAGTTCAGCCTTCTCAACCAACTACACCAAATACTCCAGAAGAAGAACGTGGAGAAGAAGTCATCCAAAATGAACAAAAACCAGCGAATACGAACACGGTCGCTAAGTTACCACAGACGGGTGAAGAATTGTATGTAGTGATGAAATATGTAGGATTGGCGCTCATGTTCATCGGTTTACTGTTTGTAGTACGTCAGCGTAAATATGAATAATCGTAACAGCTACAAGATTCGATAAGTTTAACCAGAATGATCCAATACCGGTCATTCTGGTTTTTTTGTATGTAGATAACAAAGAACTGAAGTAGAATAAAGTAAATTTAAAGCATGAAAATAGTTACTTGAAACACTTTTAAAATAAAATGAAATTAAGTGTTGCATTTTTCAGAAAGTAAAGATAAAATGAATTCAACATAAAGAAAGCGCTTTACCAATAGGTGCTTATTTTCTATAAAAGGAGTGAATTCATGAAAGCAATTGTAAAAGTGCAAGAAGGTAAGGGGAATATTAAGCTTTTAAACATCAAAGAGAAAGCGCTTAACCTAGGAGAAGCGAAAGTGAAAGTTGCGTTTACAGGTATATGTGGAACCGATTTGCATATTTTTCATGATACATTTAAAAGTTATCCCCCTGTCGTTTTGGGCCATGAAAGTTCAGGAATTGTGGAAAGTGTTGCTGAAGATGTTAAACATATTCAAGTCGGCGATCGAGTAGCTATTTTAGGATCTACGGAGCAAACATGTGGAGTTTGTTCTTACTGTCGTACTGGTTTTTATATGTTCTGTAAAACGCGGCGAGGGATGGGACATGGTGTAGATGGAGGGTTTACAAAATACGTCACCATTAATAGTCAAGTCCTTTATAAGCTACCTGATCATATCAGTTTAGAAGAGGGAGCACTCGCGGAGCCTTTAGCATGCGCTGTGCAAGCGGTGGAAGAATTAACGACAATTCAGGCTAGCGATACTGTGTTAGTGACAGGACCCGGACCTATTGGTTTATTAACTTTAGCTTTATTAAAGTTAAAAGGCTGTCGTATTATAATGACTGGCACGAACGCTGATGAAAAGAGAACGACGATTGCGCAACAATTGGGAGTACATCATTATATTAATGTAGAAAAGCAAGATTTAACATCAGAGGTTAAGCGCTTAACCCAAAATGCAGGAGTGGATGTGACCATTGATTGTTCAGGATCTGCTCATGCGATTCGTTCATGCTTTGAACAATTGAAGCCTTTAGGAAAACATATTCAAGTTGGAATTGTCGGAGAAGCTTTTTCCTTTGATTTTGACTTAATTACGTACAAACAATTGCAAGTCTTTGGAACGCTGGCTCATTCATTTTCCACTTGGGAAAAAGTGATGAACTTGTACGAACAAAATGAAATTCAATTGAAACCAATTATTACAAGTATTCAAACGTTAGACAATTGGGAGAACGCATTTACTTCTTGTGAAAATAAAGAAGAAGCTAAAGTGTTATTGAAATATGAATAATCAAATGGGAGGCACTACAATGAAAAAAATAGTATCAGGTTTTTTAATGACAATGGTGATTTTTATGTTAGCAGCTTGTTCAGGGGATAAGGAAGAGAAGCCAAAAGATACGGGTTCAAAAGAAGGTACAGGTAAGCAAGTCGTATTGGATTTGAGTATTCCAGAACCGGAAGATGCGAAGTTCGGTTTAACAGCAAAGGCATTTCAAGAAGAGTTAGAGAAAATTACAGATGGTCAAATGACAGTGAAAATTCATCCGAATAACTCATTAGGTGGAGAACGAGAAGTGTTCGAATCAATGGGAATGGGTGCGGTCGATATGGCCATTCAGTCAGCAGGACCGATGGGGAACTGGAATCAAGAATTTAATATTTTAGATTTACCATTTTTATTTGATAATAGAGAGCACGTTTATGCAGTGCTTGACGGTGAAATCGGTGATGAATTGAATGCGATGTTTGAAGAAGCAGCGAATGTTAAAATTTTAGGTTGGATTGAAAATGGTTTTGTTGCGACGACATCTAATCAACCGATTCAAAAAGTAGAAGATGTCGCTAAAATGAAAATCCGTGTTCAAGAAAATGAAATTCAAATTGATACGTGGAAAGCATTCGGAGCGGACCCTACACCGATGGCTTGGACAGAAGTGTTTACAGCTCTTCAACAAGGTGTCATTGATGGTCATTCTAATTCATTAGCGACGATTAAGTCATCAAAGATTTATGAAGTGCAAGAAAGTGTCGCTTTATTAGAAGATCGTTTTAGTGCAGCGCCAATTTCTATCGGGACAGCTTCATTTAATCGCTTAACAGAAGAACAACAAAAATCATTAGTAGAAGCAGCACAAATAGCTGTAGAAAAAGGAAGACAATTTAACCAGGACAAAATTGAAGAGGCTCGTGCATTTTTAGAAGCAGAAGGACTTACGATTACAGAACCAGATAAGGATAGTTTCAAAGCGAAAGTAGATGACGTTTACAATAAGTGGGCACCGAAATTAGGAGAAGATTTAATAGAACGTATTCAAAATTACGAATATTAATGATGAACAGAGGACTCAAGAGGAGGGAATATATGAAAAAAATAGGGAAAGTATATTTGAATTTAATGGATCATGTGAATACAATTATCGGTTACTTATTAGCATTGTCTTTGTTTTTCACTACGATGATTACGTTTTGGCAAGTTGTTTCACGCTTTATTGGCTCCTCTTTGAGTTGGTCTGAAGAATTAACACGTTTTTTAATGATTTTTATGATTATGTTAGGTGCGGCGATTGCTCATCGGAAAAACAAATTAATTTCTGTAGAAATTGTCGTTGAACAATTAAAGGGTTGGATGAAAGAAGTTAGTTTTTATTTGATGCATCTATTTTCGATTGTGTTTTTTATCGTATTAATTGTATACGGCATGAATTTAGCGTCTAATTTTACAAATCAAATTGCACCTGGAACAGGCATTTCGATGAAATATATTTATATGTCACTCCCAATTGGTGGAGGATTAATGTTATTAAATTCTCTCGCGAGTTTAATAGAGCATTGGATGAAAGGGGATGAAACTTCATGTTAATCGCATTTTTTATTTCACTATTCGTTTTAATGTTTTTAGGAGTACCGATTGCGATTTCATTAGGGCTCTCTACCGTACTCGGCATTACGATGCATGAAGTGATTCCTTTAGAAACAGTACCACAACGTATTTTTGTATCTTTAAACTCATTTCCTTTAATGGCGATTCCGTTCTTTATATTAGCGGGGAATCTCATGGGCGCTGGGAGCATGTCGAAGCGACTCGTAAATTTTGCAAGTTCTTTAGTGGGGCACTTTACAGGTGGCTTAGCGATGGTAGCGATTGTGACATCAATGTTTTTTGCAGCAATCTCAGGATCAGGCGCTGCAACTACTGCAGCCATCGGATCGATTTTAATTCCAGCGATGGTAGCAAGAGGCTATAAAATTGAATATGCTGCAGCGAATCAAGCGGTTGCAGGCGCTTTAGGTATTATTATACCTCCGAGTGTCGCGATGATTTTATATGGAGTGGCCGCCGAAGTTTCTATTAGTGATTTATTTATCGCTGGAATTTTACCAGGATTTTTAATTACAATTTCTTTATTAATTAGCGCCTTTTTTATCGCTAAGAAAAACGGTTATCAAGGAACAGAAAAACAACCATTTCCAAGTATTGTGAAAGCATTTTTCGAAGCTTTCTTCGCAATTTTAATGCCTGTCATTGTTTTAGGAGGTATTTATTCTGGTTTCTTTACCCCGACAGAAGCGTCAGTCGTAGCAGTTGTTTATGCACTTGTAGTCGGTTTATTCATTTATCGAGATATTACAATTCCACAATTAGCAGTCGTGTTTAAAGATAGTGCAATTAGTAGTTCGATTATTATGCTTGTCATCGGTGCGGCAGGATTATTTGGTTTCTTCATTGGAATCAATAGTGTACCGGATATGATTTACGACACAATTTCTTCATTCATTACGAATAAGTACGTATTTTTACTAGTCGTTAATATTATTTTATTCTTTACAGGAATGTTTTTAGAAGGTGGAGCAGCTATCTTAATATTAGTGCCACTATTGTTTGGAACGGCGACTAATTTAGGTGTAGATCCCGTTCACTTTGGCGTCATCATGGTTGTGAATTTAGCTTTAGGATTAGTGACACCGCCTGTTGGGATTGACTTATTCGTCGTGTCTCAATTAACCAATTTGAGTATCGTGCGAATCGCTCGGTATGCGATTCCGTTAATTTTAATATTAGTGTTAGATATATTAATTATTACGTATTTCCCACCATTATCAACATGGTTACCTTCTCTATTAAAGTAAAGGAGTGATTGATTTGAAAGCAGCAGTATTGACCGCTTTAGAGCGAGTGGAAGTGCAAGAACAATTGGAGCCAGTATGTGGTGTAGGAGAAGTGAAAATTCGAATTGAAGCGGTAGGAATTTGTGGTTCGGATGTGCACTATTATCAACATGGTCATATTGGCAAGCGTTCTGTACAATTTCCACATGTACAGGGCCATGAAGCAAGTGGGGTCGTGATTGAAGTAGACTCTTCCGTAACGACTATTCAAGTAGGAGATCGTGTCATCATAGAACCAGGGATTCATTGCGAAACTTGTTCTTATTGTAGAGAAGGACGATATCACTTATGTGAAGCGATGTATTTTTTATCGACACCTCCAAACCCAGGCTTATTAAAGCAAATTGTAACTGTGCCAAGTCGCGTCGTATTTCCGATAGTAGATGAATTGAATTTTGAAATTGCTACTTTAGCGGAGCCTTTATCTGTAGGAATCCATGCTTTAAGAAGAGCGGATTTGAAACCTGGTCAGACCGTTTATATATCGGGCATGGGGCCTGTAGGTTTAGTGACTGTTCTCGCCGCTCGCGCTTTTGGAGCGGGGGAAATTACTGTAGGAGATTTTCAAGAGGATCGGTTAACAGTAGCAAAGAAAATTGGAGCGATGCATGCTCTTAATGTTCGCCATGAAAAATGTGTGGATGAATCATTTGATGTCGTCATAGAAACATCTGGATCTGGAGTAGCTTTAAATGAAGCTGTTCGAGTGACAAAAAAAGGTGGTACAATTGTAGCAGTCGGATTCCCTTCGAAAGAAGTGCCATTAGATATTATTCAAATGATTCAAAAGGAAATTGATTTAAAAACGGTTTATCGTTATGTTCATACGTTCCCGTTAGCTTTAAAAATTCTTGAACAATATCCGCACGAGGCTTCTCTCCTCATTACTTCTATATTTCCTATGAAAGAAGTGCAAGAAGCGATGCAACGTGCGACGACACTTTCACATAATGATATTAAGATAGTGGTGAAACCGAACGACTAGTGATGTGAAAGGGTGGTAAGTTTTTTGAAAGTGACGATTTATGACATTGCAGAAAAAGCAGGTGTGTCGATTGCGACGGTTTCGAAAGTTATTAATAATAAAGGACGCATCAGTGTAGAAACACGAGAAAATGTTTTGGCGGTAATGAAAGAGTTAAATTATCGACCGAGCATTATCGCAACAGCATTGACAGGTAAAAATACGAATACACTCGGGTTATTAATTCCTGATTTAGCAAACCCTTTCTTTGCTGAACTCGCAAGAAGCATTGAAGATAGCGCGAAAGATCTTGATTATAATGTCGTGATTTGTAATACAGATTATAGTTCAGTAAAAGAAAGCGAGTATATTGATTTACTCATTCAAAAACAAGTGGATGGATTTATACTAGCATCTGGTTTTGAACAGATGAAACCTGTTGAAACATTGATTGAACGGAATATACCTGTTGTGATTGTAGCACGTGAACTACCAGAATTTGCAGTTATGTCTGTAGCAAATGATGATTACTATGGTGGATATTTAGCAGCGCAACATCTTGTGGAACAGGGGCATCAATATATCGGTATACTCGGACGTGACTTATGGTCAAACCGTGAAAGAATACGTGGTTTCAACACCTATTTGGAAGAACAGGAAATTCCATTATGGCCTAATTTTAAATATATTGAAGGTGTGGAACATGTCGAAGAAGCGATTAAGGAAACTCGTCGTTTGTTAAGTGATGCGAAGCGACCTACAGCGATCTTCGCTTGTAATGACTTGCTTGCAGCGGGTGCCATTCGAGCTGCAAGAGATTTAGATTTTGAGATTCCGGAAGATTTAGCAATTGTCGGATACGACGATACGTCGATTGCAACAATTGTTCAGCCAACTTTAACATCTGTAGCACAACCCATTCCAGAAATAGGCGCAGCATGTATTTCATTAATCGTAAATAAAATTCAAGGGATTCCTGTCCAAAATAAAAATTTGAAATTTAACCCTACTTTGATGATTCGTCAATCTACTTAATAAAAAGGACTGCATATTATGAAAAAAAATATACTCATTGTGCAATCTGGCGGGCCAACAGCAGTTATGAATGCGACTTTACAAGGCATTGTCGATTATATTGAAACAAATTATTCTGAAATGCATGTTTTAGGAGCATTAGGAGGGATTGAAGGAGTATTGAATGAAGATATTATTTCTCTTTCTTCTCCTTCCCCTTATCAACATATTAAACAAAAGCCAGGAGCTATTTTAGGAACAAGTCGCTATCGCCCATCGGAAGAACAATTACAAAGGTGTTGTACAATTTTTCAAAAGTGGGAAATCCGTTATGTCTGTATGATTGGTGGCAATGGAACGATGCGTTTGACAAAGCGGATTGGTGATTATTGTCCTGACACGATCATCTTTGGATTTCCACAGACGATCGATAACGATATATTCGGCACGACGATTGCGCCTGGCTATTTAAGTTCTGCCAAATACTTAACCGAAACATTGCACAATATGTCGCACGATATATTGAGTTACCGTAAGCGTCAAACCATTGAAATTGTGGAAACGATGGGGCGTACTGTCGGATGGTTAGCAGCGAGTTGCCAACAATATATTCATGCGAGTAATGAAAAAATCCATACCATTCTTTTAATTCCCGAAGTTTCGGTTTCTTATGATCAATTATTAAATGAGATTTTATATGCCATTCAGCGAGGGCAATCGATTGTTTGCATAGTAGCAGAAGGAGTCGTTGCTTATCCTCAAAAAAGAGATGAAACAATCGGTCAGACTTTAAAACGTTTACTACAAACTTCAATTTCTACGATTGATATTAAATATACAAATCCAGGTATACTTCAAAGGTGTACGATTCAATCATTGTCTCCAATGGATGTCGACTTAGCTTATAAGCAAGGACAATATGGCATTCAACATATGATGAAAGGGAAAAGAAATCAAATGATTTCTAATTATTTTTTAAATGGGAAAGCGCTTTACCAAACAGTTCCATTAAGTCAAGTTATTCATAAAGATCACGAAGTTCCAAAAGATTGGTACGATGATTCAACATTGCAAATGAATGAACAATTTGATTCTTTTTGGCGAAATATGAACACGATTTATGAGGAGGAAGTATAAATGGAGATTAAACAATTGGAAACGAGAGCAAAGCAAATTCGTAGCACAATTCTTGAAACGATTCATCATGCAGGAGCGGGACATATCGGAGGTCCTTTATCCGCAGTAGACGTTTTGAATTATTTATATTTTAAAGAGATGAACATTGATTCGAAAGATGGACGAAAAGAAAATAGAGATCGCTTTATTTTATCGAAAGGTCATTCGGCTATCGCACTATATACTGTATTAGCGTATCGTGGATTTTTGCCTATGGAAGAGTTAACAACTTTCGATGCTTTAAATTCACGTTTACAAGGGCATCCAGATATGACGCTTCTTCCTGGTTTAGATATGTCAACGGGTTCTTTAGGACAAGGTTTGTCTGCAGGGTTAGGTATGGCGCTAGGGGCAAAAGCACAAAATGCATCGTTTAGAACGTACTGCATGATTGGGGACGGTGAATCACAAGAAGGCCAAATTTGGGAAGCAGCAGATGTTGCTTCAAAATATGGTGTCGATAATTTAGTTTGTATCGTTGATAATAACCGACTTCAGCAATTTGGGTGGAGTGATGATCAAGTGACGCGCAACGCACCGCTGGAAGATCCGTCAGACCGTTGGAAAGCATTTGGATGGCATGTGATTTCTATAGACGGTCATTGTTATGACTCGTTAGATCAAGCATTTAAAGAAGCGCGCGAAACAAAAGGGAAACCGACTGTCATTATTGCCAATACGATTAAAGGAAAAGGAGTAAGTTTCATGGAAGGCGCTTATTTATGGCATTCGAAAGTACCGACTCAAGAAGAACTTCAACTCGCATTAACTGAATTAGAAACGGAGGGAATGGAAGGATGACAAAAATTCAAAAAGGCGCAATGCGTGATCGCTTTAGTAAAGTCATTTTAGAGCTTGCTGAAAAAGATGCACGGGTGTACGCAGTAGACGGAGATTTAGCAAATTCAACAAAAACAGATGTAGTTGCGAATCAAAAACCAGAAAAATTTTTACAGATGGGAATTGCGGAGCAAAATATGTTAAGTGTTTGTTCAGGTTTAGCTTCAACAGGTTTGCAACCGTGGGCTGTAACATTTGCAGCATTTTTATCAAAACGTGCGTTGGATCAAATTCAAGTACAAATCGCTCAACCACGATTAGATGTTAAAATGGTTGGCGCTTATAGTGGCTTATTGACAGGATTAACAGGGAAGACGCATCAAGCTTTAGAAGATATTGCGATTTTTAGAACATTAGCAAATATGGTCGTCATTGCACCTGCTGATAATGTGGAAGTGGAGAAAGCGATGCGTGCTGCGAATGATTATGATGGACCAGTTTATATTCGTTTAGCTCGAGATGAGTATCCTTATCTTTTTGCTGAGGATTATGATTTTAAAATTGGCCGAGCGGTAACATTGAAAGAAGGGACAGATGTATCGGTTATTGCGACTGGAACACAAACAAGTCGTACGTTGGAAGCGGCAAAACAGTTAGCAGATGAAGGAATTTCAGTTGAAGTTGTGCACATGCCGACGATTAAACCTTTAGATGAGGCGGCGATTTTAGCAACGGCTCAAAAAACAAATCTCGTCGTAACGGCTGAGGAACATAGTATTTTAGGTGGGCTTGGAAGCGCAGTAGCAGAAGTGCTTGGCGAACAGCACCCAACGAAGATGTTACGAATCGGTGTGGAAGACCGCAATGCAGAATCGGCTCCTAATGAACAATTATTAGAGAAATATGGCTTATCTGTTTCTTGTATGGTGCGTAAAATAAAAGACTTTTATAACAAGGCTTGATGTGACAAGATGAAAGAAAAGGAGGAGAGAACATGACTTATCGAATTGCAGTAATTGCAGGGGACGGGATTGGTCCTGAGGTGATTGCTGAAGGAATTAAGGCAATTGAAGCTTTAACGACACTGCAAGAAAAGGGAATTCAATTTGAATTCGTTCATTTACCGTGGGGTTGTGAATATTATTTACGTGAAGGACGGATGATGCCTGAAGATGGCATGGACGTATTGCGTGAGTTTGACGCTATTTATTTAGGTGCAGTTGGATATCCTGGTGTACCGGATCACGTCTCATTATGGGATTTATTATTAATTATTCGGAAGCAATTTGACCAATACATTAATTTACGCCCGATTCGTTTATTGAATGGTGCACCGACTGTATTGAAAGAAGGAACGGTTGATAATATTCAAATGACCTTTATTCGCGAAAATACAGAAGGTGAGTATGCGGGAGCGGGAGAATGGTTGTATCGTGGTCAGCCTCAAGAAGTCGCTTTACAAACAGGAGTATTCTCACGTCACGGAACAGAGCGTGTCATGCGTTATGCATTTGAACTAGCGCGTCGTGAAAAGAAAACGTTAACGAGTATTAGTAAAGGAAATGCTTTGCAGTATTCTATGGTCTTTTGGGATGAGTTATTTGAAGAAATCGCAAAAGATTATCCAGACGTTACGACATATTCCTATTTAGTAGATGCAGCGGCGATGCATATGATCAATGATCCGGGACGTTTTGAAATCGTCGTCACATCCAATTTATTTGGCGACATTATGACGGATATCGGAGCAGCAATCGCAGGAGGAATGGGTCTTGCCGCAGGTGCAAATATTAATCCAGAGCGTGCTTTTCCATCGATGTTTGAACCCGTTCATGGGTCAGCTCCAGATATTGCTGGACAAGGGAAAGCGAATCCTCTCGCTGCGATTTGGTCAGCGAGCCAGATGTTAGATCATTTCGATTTAACGGATGAAGGCGCTGTTCTCATTCAAGCGATTGAACATTTACTTGTAGAAGGTGAAGTGTTAACGCCTGATTTAGGGGGTGATGGCTCTACATCTGAAGTGGGCAATCGAATCGCACAATTGATTCAAACAATTCAACAGTCGAATTAGTCACGTGATGAAAATATGACCTTTTTCGCTACAAACGTCAACTTGGAAGAGAAACTCAGCATTTCATTTCAAAAACCGTAGTCGAAAAAGGTTTGTTTTCACGTGTTCAAGATGAGAGGAGCGTATATAGGATGAAACAGTATGAAATGTATATTGACGGTGAATGGGTAGGCAAAGAGTTAGAGCGATTATATGTTGAAAATCCAGCGACGCGTGAAACGATTGCGTCGGTTCCATATGGTGGTGCAGAAGCTGCTGCTTCAGCGGTTGATGCAGCTCACGGAGCATTGAAAGCATGGAGTGCATTGACAGCGGAAGAACGCAGCCAATATTTGTATCGTTGGTATTCTTTAATTCAACAAAATGAGCAAGAAATTGCGATGACGATGACACAAGAACAAGGGAAGCCTTTGCGTGAAGCGTTAGGAGAAGTACGTTATGCGAATGCGTATGTTCTTTGGTATGCGGAAGAAGCGAAGCGCATTTATGGAGAAACGATTCCAGCTTCTCATGCGAATAAGCGACTCGTTGTCCATCGTCAACCGATCGGTGTTGTCGCATCGATCACCCCTTGGAATTTCCCAGCAGCGATGATTACACGTAAAGTAGCACCAGCTCTCGCAGCGGGTTGTACCGTTGTGATGAAGCCAGCAAGTCAAACACCATTAACCGCGATTTTATTAGTGAAGTACGCGGAAGAAGCAGGCATTCCAAAAGGTGTCATCAATATCGTAACAGGCTCAAGCCGTGATATTGGCGAAGTATGGAATCAAGATTCACGCGTTCGCAAATTAACGTTTACAGGTTCGACGGAAGTCGGTAAACAATTGATGAAAGATGCGGCCGATACGATGAAAAAGGTATCGTTAGAATTAGGAGGCCATGCGCCTTTCCTCGTCTTGAAAGATGCAGATTTAGATCGGGCGGTTGAAGGTGTACTAGCATCGAAATTCCGCAATGCTGGACAAACGTGTATTTGTACGAATCGTGTGTTCGTTCATGAATCGATTGAAGTGGAATTTGTTGAACGCATTACAGCAGCGGTTAAACAGTTCCGTATTGGAAACGGTTTAGAAGATGAAACAGACATCGGCCCATTAATTGATGAGGCAGCGGTTTCTAAAGTGAATGAACATGTCGAAGATGCTCGCTCGAAAGGCGCTCAAATTACAGTAGGGGGCACACGTTATATAGAAGCGGACGGTTTCTATTATAAGCCTACTGTGATTTCAAGTGTGACAGACGATATGCTTTGTATGTATGAGGAGACATTTGGTCCACTCGTACCGATCACGACATTTAAAACTGTCGAAGAAGCGATTGAAAGAGCGAATAATTCTCCGTTTGGATTAGCAGCGTATGTATTTACGCAAAATTTATCGGATGCGATTCGCGTGAGTGAAGCGTTAGAGTATGGAATTGTCGGGGTGAATGACGGCGCTCCTTCAACACCGCAAGCGCCATTTGGTGGCTTCAAAGAAAGTGGTTTAGGTCGCGAAGGCGGAAGACAAGGGATTGAAGATTTCTTAGAAACGAAATTTATT
Source organism: Savagea serpentis (assembly GCF_015351395.1). GTDB lineage: Bacteria > Bacillota > Bacilli > Bacillales_A > Planococcaceae > Savagea > Savagea serpentis. The sequence goes on along the minus strand of NZ_JADKPV010000003.1, from coordinate 171,093 downwards.
TCGATTGGCTTAAATTAAGTATCGTTAGAACAAACTGCATAGATTAAGCGTTTTGACATGCACTTCGGTGAATGTCAAAACGCTTTTTCTAAATAGAAAGCAGGTTAATTTATGAAGAAATATTTGCAAGATTCTACTATGGAAAGAAGTCATCTATTTTTTGTTTTAACCATTATTTTATTTTGGTTTTCTAACTATATTTATGTTCCCACATTTACTTTATATCTTGAACATGTTCAATTTAGCACGTTAACAATTGGCATATTATTAGCAAGCTATGGAATATCACAAGTTCTTCTTCGTTTTCCTTTAGGGGTCTGGGCGAGTCGATATCCGAAATTCCAAATTATGTTTTTTCGAAGTAGCTTTATATTCGCCTTTTTCAGTTCTTTTCTTTTAATTGTTTCAAATTCATTCACATCAGTTTTTTTAGCGCGCTTTATGATTGGGATTAGTGCTTCTATGTGGGTGATGGTAACTGTTCTTTATGCAACCTTCTTCTCAACAAAACATCTTGCAAAAGCGATGGGATTCGTTCAGTTTTTAACGATTACGACACAGCTTGTCTGTATGTCAATGACAGGATATATGGTCCACTATTTTGGTTGGAAAATACCTTTTATACTAGCGTTAATGAGTACAATAGCAGGCTTATATTGCATGATGCAAATCCAATTCCCGCCAGTAACTAAAACGCAAAAGGGGTCTCTTAAAGCGTTAATAGAACGTATTTTACATCATCGGGATACATGGAGGAGTGGTGTCATTTCATTACTCGGACATGCTCTTTTATTTATTACAATATTCGGCTATTCGATTCCGTATGCGACGACACTAGGAGTCGGAGAACAGGCGATGATCTGGGTTGTTTTAAGTTTTTTTCTCCCTCATAGTTTAGGGGCATTTGTTTTAATGAGATTTGATTTATCTCTTAAACAACGTTCACGTATATTAATAGGGTGTTTTGTCAGCATAGCGTTCGCATTTATATTGCTTGCTTCGACAACTTCTTTATGGATTTTTTATGTAGCACATATCGTCATTGGTGGAGCGCTTGGACCTGTATTTCCTTTAACTTTAGCTGGAGCGATTGAAACGGTTGAGCCTGATATTAAGATGGGAGCTATGGGACTGTTTCAGTCTTTTTATGCTTTTGGTATTGTTTTAGGGCCATTACTCGCTTCTGTGTTCCTTCGAGGTGAACAATACGAATCAGTATTTGTCTTTTGTTTTGTGTTAGCGCTCGTCGCACTTTTGATTTTAATAATGCGTTCATTTAGAAGGGAAAGAATATAAGCATAGAAATTTTAAAAATGTGTGACACCCAGATTATATGGCGGATGTCACACATTTTTTTATTTAGAAGTTATACCGTTTTCGACTGGCTTGCATAAAGACCGGCGAATAAAATAATGAGGGTCATGCTGAGTAAAATGTAGAGGGATGTGTCCCAGTCTAATGTTAAGTCGTACAGTTTCCCGAAGATGACCGGGCCTGTTGCGGCGAGTAAGTAACCCGCAGATTGTGCCATACCAGATAATTGAGCTGCCTCGTCTACTGTATTCGTGCGCAATGTGAACAGCATCATCGCTAAACTGAACGCACTACCCGCTCCAATCCCGAGTGAAATAACAGCAGGAAGAATAAGAATGGGCTCATTAATAATTAAGAAAATAATACCTGTTGCGAAAGCGAGTGCAGTAAAAATCGCTAATCCGAATTGATTTTTCATTTTACCCGCGATAATCGGTACGATGAACGTAACGGGCACGATCGTCATTTGTACAGCAAACAACATCCATCCAGCACTTTCAGGTGAGTACCCTTTCGTCTGAAGCATCGGCGGTAACCAAGCGACAATCGTATAAAAGAGTAGAGATTGTGTCCCCATAAATAGCGTCACCGACCAAGCGAGTGGTGATTTGAGAAGTGAAGGCTTTTTCTCTTGAGACGTCACTTTCGGTGGAACGATATTTTGTTTTAGCTGTGGCATCCAAACGATGGTCGCGAGTAAAGAAAGCCCGCCGAATACCGCGAGTGCTCCTTGCCAGCCGAGTGAACCGACATTGGATAGCGGTACACTAATCCCTGATGCAAGTGCTCCGAATATGTTCATAAAGACAGCATATAAACCAGTCATCAAGCCGATTTGATGAGGGAATTTTAATTTTACATATCCAGGAAGTAATACGTTCCCGATTGAAATGGCTAATCCGAGCAAAATGGTCCCACCAAATAGTAGAGCAATAGAAGATGTTGAACGAATGAAAATCCCAATCGTTAAAGCGATCATCGAGTAAAAAATCGTCCGTTCTAACCCGAATCGTTGTGCAATTTTCGGAGCGAACGGTGAGAAGATGGCGAACGCGAGTAACGGAATCGTCGTAATGGAACCTGCGACCGCATTCGATAGTTGTAAGTCGTCGACGATATCGTTAATTAAAGAGCCGACTGCTGTAATCGGTGCTCGTAAATTCGCCGCAATGAGCATGATTCCAATAATGAGGAGCCATGATTTATTCGTTGAAGATTTTGTCATTATAATTCTCCTTTAGCTGTTTCGTACACATGTTGAAATTGCGTAATATAGCGTTCTGCTTCAATTAAAGCTTGTGCGACGTCCCGTTGTTGAATCGCTTCGAACAATTCGGTATGAATATGACGATGAATCGCAAATTCTTGATCAGTGGAAACGAGTTCGCGAATCGATTGTTCGATACGTTCGGACAATTGACCGTATAGGTCGATTAATAAGTCGTTGTGAGACGCATGAATGACCGCTTCATGAAAAGCAAAGTCCGCTTTTAAAAAGGCTTCGATATCATGTCCTTCTAAAGCTGTTCTTGCATGTTTCATCGCTCGTTTCATATGAAGTAATTGTTCGTCCGTATGATGCAAGCTCGCAAGGCGTGCGGCTTCTCGCTCCAAAGCGAAGCGGACTTCGAGCGTATGGCGCAACTGTTGCGTTGCGAGTTCTTTTTGAATGACCGCTGAAAAGCTATTGCGTGCACAAACGATGGTGCCGCTACCTTGTTTCGACTGTAAGACGCCGGTATGAACGAGCGCTTTAATCGCTTCACGCACCGTATTGCGACTCACGTCGAAGCGTTCGACAAGTTCTGGTTCGGACGGAATTTTCGAACCGACCGGCCACGTTTCATTTTCAATTTCGCGTTCGATGGCCTCCGTCACTTGTTCAACGAGCGTTTTCCTCGATAATGTATGCATATGAAAAATCCTTTCTCTAAGTAAAGTTGTAGGATGATTGGTTGTTTGAAAAATTTTAACATAATCACAGTAAATTCACAATGATAGAACATGAAATTTGCAAATGAAAGAGGAAAAAAGTATATACTAGAAGAAATGGTGATTGAAGGAGAGAAGAAATTGAAAAAAAGAATTGCGGTAGATATGGATGAAGTGTTAGCTGACTTTTCAGGAACATCTTTAAAGCTAATGAATGAACATGTTGGCACGAATTTTACGAAGCGGGATTTAGAAGGTAAAAAAATTATGGATTTATTTCCGAATGATTTAGAATACTTTTTTGAAAAAATTCAAGAGCGCGATTACTTCCGCACATTCCCTGTGATTGAAGGGAGTCAAGAAGTGTTGCATCGTTTGAGTGAGCATTATGAAATTATGATCGCGACGGCAGCGATGGAAGTTCCGAATTCATTCGATGCGAAATACGATTGGTTGCGCGAGCATTTCCCATTTTTAAATCCGAGTTTATTCGTGTTTTGCGGAGATAAAAAAGTGATCCACGCCGATTATTTAATCGATGATAATATTACACAATTGACGAGTTTCACAGGACGAGGAGTGATGTTTGAAGCACCGAACAATGTCCATGTTGAGTACGATGTAAAAATGAAAAATTGGGCAGAGGTTGAACATTATTTCCTCAAACAGCTAGTGGAATAGATTGACTCTTTAAAGTGAATCATTAAAATATATTGTATCCCTCTATATTTTAATGATTTTAAGGAGTGACAATCATGAAAGATTCCAAATATTACACGCCTAGTTTTCATGCGGATATTTTAGCATTTCTTCCCGGAGAACGTCAGCGGTCATTTGTGTTACAAGGCGATAACTATTATGCTGCTTGGCACAATCCTTTTTATCAGTTGAAATATTCACTAGAGAACTACGGTTTGAACTATGATTTATTAGTTCGCCAACGAATCGAGCACTTGAACAAGTTTCCAGAAATGTTGATTTATCAAAATGAAAAGCTGTACAAAGTGCCGATTACGTTTACTGTAGATGAAGAGACGTATATTTTCACACCGACGGAAGGGCAGCGCAATGAACAGAGCATTTGGTATCGTGCGGATCGCTTGTTCGGAATTTTTAACTATTATTACAGCGCGTCATCCAATATGTCCTCATTAGAAATGCGTCAGCCGAATTTGAAGAAACAAGAGAAAATCATGAAGGAGAAACGAGAGAAAGAATATAGTGTAGGTTCTTTAATCGTCTTCGATAATGGAATGAAAATCGCAGCTCCTGTAGCGAAAGAAACATTAAGTTATCGGAATGAATTAGGGCGACTTTATTTAGCTAATCAAGATGAACGTATTTTGTTTTCATAAAAAAAGAGCATTCTGCCTAATTAGCGGAATGCTCTTTTCTATTATTGTAATTCTAAATGTTCGCGTAATGTACGAATGACTTCGTTTAATTCTTCTTCGTTCGGCATGTAGTACCAAATATTGCCGATAAATTGACCTTCGCCTTCTTCTAAATGAAGTTGTTCCAACTGTTTCGCCGCGTCTTTATAATGTTTTTGAATCGAAACCATTTCGTCGAATGTCATATTCGTTTTGAAATTGTTTTGAATCGCGTCGAATATCGGACGGTAATTGACGAGCGTGCTGACGGAAGCGCCTTTTTTCATAACGGCTTCCACGACTTGACGTTGACGGTCTTGTCGTCCCCAGTCTCCACGTGGATCTTCCTTCCGCATGCGGACGTATTTTAACGCTTCGTCTCCATTTAAAGTGAGCGGTCCTTTATTGAAATGATACCCTTCTAAATCGAAGTCTAATGGACTGATAACATCGACGCCACCGACAGCATTGACGATTTCTTTAAAGCTTTCCATATTTACTTGAACGAAAAAGTCGATCGGTATATCAAATAAGTTTTCAACCGATTGAATGGCCATTTTCGCTCCGCCGTATGCGTAAGCATGGTTAATTTTATCCGAAGTCCCATGTCCGACAATCTCGGTATACGTGTCGCGCGGAATGCTTAACATTTTTGTCGAGTTCGTCTCAGGGTTTACGGTGAGGACGATCATCGTATCGGATCGTCCGCCATCTCCGGGTCTTTCATCGACACCGAGCAATAAGACAGAGAACGGCTCTTGTTCGTGAAATGTTAAATCATCCTCTCTTTTTTCGCTATCGATTGGTTCATGTATATTTTGAACGGTCGATTTTAAATCGATGTACATTTTAGCAGCATAAGCGACGCCTGCTGCGAGAACGATGGCGAAAATGAGTAAAATCCATTTCCACACCGCTCTTTTTTTCTTTCTCTTTCTTTCTATTCGACTAGTCATAATTGCGCCTCCAAGTGATTCATCTTCCATAGTTAGACGCTCATTGAAATGAGAAAGTTGCTTTACCTAATCATTTTTTTGCAAAGAAGTGGCAATTTTCTTTAGTTTTCTCAGCAAGCGATATTTGCGTTTCGTTACCCCTTCATATGAAATTTGAAACAACTGAGCGAGCTCATCATTTGGTTTTTCTTCAATCCAATAAAGATAGGCAAGTTGCTGTTCTTCGGGTGACAGATGTTCAAAAATGAGCGCGAGCCATTCTTCTGCTTCATTTTCATCCGTTGTCGTTTCCGTTAAATATTGTAATGTATCGGATTCGACAGGCACTTGCTTCGCCGCTCGGATGTTTTTGCGCAACGCATTTCCGACTGCTCGCTTCATTAAAGTGTACGCAATCGAAGAAAAAGCGCCACGCTCCTCATCATAAATTTGAATCGCCTGCCAAAGGGCAAGCATTGCAATTTGTTCATAGTCTTCAAAGTCTGTATAGATGTTGAAATCACGAATGATGGCTGAAATCATCGGGCGATATTGTTCTAATACTTGTTCGTAGTCCAATTTTTTCTCCAGTCTGTTCGTGCACGAAACGAATATTCCTAGGTGACTTCACTGTAAAAAAAGAAGGAAATATACGCGACTGAGCAAAACTAAAAAACGCCCGGGTTAAAATTAAATTTTGGAATGAGTATTTAGTTGATTTTTCAAAAAGACCGGTGTAAAAATAAAAAATGAATGAAAATGTTGGAGGTAAAGGAGAGAAACGGATGAAAGTAGAACGTATTTTAGCCATTGCGCCACATTTTATCGGAAAGACGAAAAGCATCGTCTATACATTAGATGGAACAGTAGAGCGACACGAAACCCCAAAGCAATTAATCGAGCAGTTTTGTTTATCTTCTTTTTCGACGAAAGAAGGGCGGAAAGAAGCGGTAAAGCAGTTATTAGGTTATGAAAAGAAAACTCCGATTTTAATCAAACCTTGCGAGATAGGAGCTTTTCCGACAGCATCGTCAAAAGATCCGAACTGTTGTTATATTTTTCAACATCCATTTCATATGAAGCAAAAAGAACAGGGATGGTTGACGATTCGCTTGTTAAACGGCGAAGAGTTCGATATAAAAGCATCTCGTTATAGCTTGAGACAACAAAGTTACCGATTGCAACATACATTGATGACATGTCGCTATTTGATGAGGGAAGACCTCGGAAGTTTGACATATTCTTTAAAATGCGACAAAACTTTGTCTGAATGGGTGAAATAGTCCAAATGTATGTCTGAAACAGTTGTAAGCGTATACAAACGTCTGATAATCTATTTGAATTATCAGACGTTTTGAAAAACTTTCAGAAATACGGTTGACGATTCTTAAAAAACGATATATGATAGCTACTAATCAATTTCAATTGTTTGATTTGTCAGATTTTTTAGGAAAGAGTGAACAATCTCGTAATTGAAAAATGTAATGGATTGATTGAGTAGGGGCGAATGATATGCGTAGTGATATGATAAAAAAAGGTATCGATCGTGCTCCACACCGCAGTCTCTTGTATGCGACAGGCGTGAAGACGAAAGATTTAGAAAAACCGTTCATCGGAGTTTGTAACTCTTATATCGATATTATTCCAGGACATAAACATTTAAATATTTTTGCTGAAATTGTCAAAGAAGCGATTTGGGAAGCAGGCGGCGTGCCGTTTGAATTCAATACGATCGGTGTTGACGATGGAATTGCGATGGGACATATCGGAATGCGCTATTCATTACCGAGCCGCGAAATTATCGCAGACTCTGCTGAAACGGTCATTAACGCTCACTGGTTCGATGGTGTCTTTTACATCCCGAACTGTGACAAAATTACTCCAGGAATGTTGATGGCTGCAGTACGTACGAACGTACCGAGCGTATTCGTTTCAGGTGGACCGATGGAAGCGGGCATTTCTTCAAAAGGTGAGACGCTTTCATTAACTTCTGTTTTTGAAGGTGTCGGAGCGTATAAGTCAGGAAAAATGACAGCAGAAGAATTGCTTGATATTGAAAACAATGCATGTCCAACATGTGGTTCATGTTCAGGAATGTTCACAGCGAACTCGATGAATAGCTTGATGGAGATGCTAGGTGTGACACTTCCCGGAAACGGAACGATTGTCGCAACGAGCGATGAACGTCACAAATTAATTAAAGAAGCAGCGAAACACCTCATTCGCATGGTAAAAGAAGATGTGAAACCGCGCGATATCGTAACGAAAGAAGCGATTGACGACGCATTTGCACTCGACATGGCGATGGGTGGTTCAACAAATACAGTACTTCACACATTAGCGATTGCTCACGAAGCGGAGATTGAATACGATGTTCGCGATATTAATACCGTAGCAGAGCGTGTGCCATATTTAGCGAAGATTATGCCAGCATCGGATATTTCGATGGATGATATTTTCAAAGCAGGTGGCGTCAGCGCCATCATTAATGAATTAACGAAAATTCCTGGCGCGATTCATCCCGATCGTTTAACAATCACAGGGAAGACGATCGGTGAAGACGTCCAAGATTACCATATTACAAATACAGAAGTGATTCGTACAAAAGATAACCCGTACAGCCCAGTTGGTGGACTTTCCGTCTTATTCGGAAATATCGCACCAGACGGCGGTGTCATTAAAGTTGGAGCGGTTGATCCTTCCATTAAGACATTCACTGGAGAAGCCATCGTATTTGAATCACAAGAAGAAGCGCAAGCGCGTATCGATGATGGAACAGTTCGAGAAGGACATGTCGTCGTCATCCGGTATGAAGGACCAAAAGGTGGTCCAGGAATGCCAGAAATGCTCGCACCGACGTCAGCCATTATGGGACGCGGTCTCGGAACGAAAGTCGCACTCATTACAGACGGTCGTTTCTCGGGAGCATCGCGTGGGATTTCCATCGGACATATTTCGCCAGAAGCGGCGGAAGGCGGACCGATTGCACTTGTTGAAGATGGCGATACAATCGAGATTAACTTAACAGAACGTACGATTAACTTACTCGTCGATGACGCAGTATTGGAAGAGCGTCGTTCGAAGTTAGCTCCATTTGAACCGAAAATTAAAAAAGGCTACTTAGCTCGTTATTCAAAGCTTGTTACAAGCGCGAGCACAGGTGGTGTGATGAAAATTTAACACGAAAACGTTGATGAGGGAAAAGTGATTAACAGACGCATTTTCAGAGAGCTAAGGGTTGGTGAGACTTAGCAATGCAGTTAATGACGACATCTCCTCGGAGTGATTTGCTGAATGTCAGATGACGTATAGGCAAGTCCGGGCGAAAACACGCTCGTTATGAATCATTCAAGCTGATGGGTTGGATCAGCTTGCTAGAGGCGACAAATATGTCGTGAATTAGGGTGGTACCATGAAGCTTTTTCATCCCTATGTAGAGAGAGAATTCTTTACGTAGAGATGAGAGAGCTTTTTTATTTTAGTTATGTTACATCTGTTTTTTGGTAAATGAAGCGAGGAGGAAAAGATATGAATGCAGAAGCAGCTAAAAAACAAGCAACGGAGCAGTCACAACGAATTGAGCCTTACGATGGGTCAGCAGTATTAATTGACGCGTTACACAAGCAAGGTGTTGAAGTTATTTTTGGATATCCAGGAGGAGCAGTTTTGCCGATTTATGATGCTCTTTACAAAAATCCAATCCGTCACATTTTGACGCGTCACGAACAAGGTGCGATTCACGCAGCGGAAGGTTATGCGCGTGTCGCAGGACGTCCGGGCGTCGTCATTGCAACGAGCGGTCCAGGCGCAACAAACCTCGTGACAGGAATTACGGATGCGATGATGGATTCGATTCCACTCGTCGTCTTTACTGGTCAAGTATCTACTACAGTGATCGGAACAGACGCATTCCAAGAAGCAGATATTATCGGCATTACGCAACCGATTACGAAGCATAACTATCAAGTGCAAACAGTGGATGACTTACCGCGTATCGTAAACGAAGCATTCCACATCGCATCCACAGGACGTCCAGGTCCCGTCGTTGTCGACATTCCGAAAAACGTCGCGACAGAAATCTTCACAGGTAGCGATGACGCTTTTCATGAAGAAGTAAACTTACCAGGGTATCAACCGACTGTCGAACCGAATCATTTGCAAGTGGAGAAAGCGATTGAGCTTTTAAAAGAAGCAAAAAAGCCACTACTTTTAATCGGTGCAGGCGTTTTGCATAGTAAAGCGACAGAAGAATTACAAACATTTGTCGAAAAACATCAAATTCCGGTCACGAGTACTTTATTAGGACTCGGCGCCATTGCAGGAAATCATCCTCAGTTTTTAGGTATGGCAGGGATGCACGGCTATTACACAGCGAATATGGCAATTAGCGATTGTGATGTTCTCGTCAATATCGGGGCTCGTTTTGATGACCGTTTGACAGGAAACTTAGACGTATTTGCATCGAATGCAAAAGTTGTTCATATCGATATCGATCCAGCAGAAATCGGCAAAAACGTACCGACGGAAGTGCCGATTGTCGGAGATGCGAAACGCGCCTTAGAGAAGATGTTGAAAAAAGACTTCAAGATGCAAGACTTCAGTGCGTGGACAGCACAGCTTGAAGATATGAAAACTAGCTACCCACTTTGGTACAAAGAAGATCCGAAGTATATTTTGCCACAGCAAGCACTTCAAATGGTGCACGAAGTGACAAAAGGCGATGCGGTCGTTACGACAGACGTCGGGCAACATCAAATGTGGTCGGCACAATATTACGGCTTGAACCACCCGGATTCTTGGGTCACTTCAGGTGGACTTGGAACGATGGGCTTCGGATTTCCAGCAGCGATTGGCGCACAAATCGCAAAACCAGATCGCACTGTCGTCTCTATCGTCGGAGATGCTGGATTCCAAATGACGGCTCAAGAGTTGTCATTGCTTCAAGAATTCCGTTTCCCAGTGAAAGTGATCATCTTAAACAACGGAGCACTCGGCATGGTTCGTCAATGGCAGGAAGAGTTTTACGACGAGCGTTATTCTGAATCACTCATTCAAGTACAGCCAGACTTCGTAAAATTAGGAGAAGCGTACAACATTCCATCATACCGCGTTGACACATTAGAAGAAGCGCGCCAAGTATTCGAAGAAACATTGACGAATAATGAGCCTGTTTTAATTGACTGTCGCGTCAAGCAGATGGAGAACGTTTATCCGATGGTCGCACCGGGCGCGGGACTTAATGAAATGATTGGAGTGAAACGTCAATGAAACGAGTAATCACAGTAACCGTCATCAACCAAAGTGGCGTTTTGAACCGAGTGACAGGTCTTTTAATGAAACGCCAGTTCAATATCGAAAGTATTACGGTCGGTCATACAGAGACGGCAGGGATGTCTAAAATGACATTCATCGTCAATGTTGAAGACGAGCGTAAAGTCGAACAAATTGTCAAACAATTGCAAAAGCAAATTGACGTATTAAAAGTGAAAGACATTACAGAAAAATCGATCGTTATGCGAGAGCTGGCCTTCATCAAAGTGCTTGCGCCGCCACATCTCCGTAGCGAAATTAATGCGATTGTCGATCCATTTAGAGCGACGATCGTGGACAGTGGGAAAAACGTCGTTACGTATCAAGTGACGGGCGACCCGACGAAAATCGAGGCGTTTATCGAACTCGTTCAACCATATGGTATTAAAGAGTTAACGCGCACAGGAGCGACTGCTTTCGTCCGCGAAATGCAGAAGTCTTCCGATACACCGCAATTATCTCTTTTACAATAAAAAAACATAAAAATTAGGGGGCATTTATAATGGCTAAAATGTATTACAACCAAGACATCAATGAAGAAATTTTGAAAGATAAAAAGATCGCAATCATCGGGTACGGTTCACAAGGACACGCACACGCACGCAACTTAAAAGACTCAGGATTCGACGTAGTTGTAGGAGTTCGTCCAGGTGGCTCATTCGACCAAGCGAAAGAAGACGGCATGGAAGTTATGACGGTGAAAGAAGCGGCAGAAGCAGCAGACCTCATTATGATCTTGCTCCCAGATGAGCGTCAAAAGCAAGTATACGAAGAAGAAATCGCACCAGCATTAACAGAAGGAAAATCACTCGTGTTCGCACACGGATTCAACGTTCACTTCGGTCAAATTACACCACCTGAAAACGTTGACGTATTCCTCGTAGCACCGAAAGGACCAGGTCACCTCGTTCGCCGTACGTACGAAGCAGGTGCAGGAGTACCAGCACTTTTCGCAATTTATCAAGATAAATCAGGCGAAGCGAAAGACGTTGCACTCGCATACGCAAAAGGAATCGGTTCAGCACGCGGTGGTGTTCTTGAAACGACATTCGAAGAAGAAACAGTGACAGACTTATTCGGTGAGCAAGCAGTACTTTGCGGTGGGACAACAGCACTCGTAAAAGCTGGATTCGAAACATTAGTCGAAGCAGGATACCAACCAGAGCTCGCATACTTTGAAACATTACATGAACTTAAATTAATCGTTGACTTAATGTACGAAGGTGGACTTTCAGGAATGCGTTATTCAATTTCAGATACAGCTGAGTGGGGTGACTACGTTGCAGGAGAGCGCATCGTAACAGACGCGACGAAAGAAGCGATGAAAGGTTTACTCACAGACATTCAAGAAGGTAAATTCGCAAAAGGATGGATCAACGAAAACGAAACAGGCCGTCCGACATTCAACAAAATGAAAGAAGTAGATAAAACGCATCAGATCGAAGAAGTTGGTAAAAAGTTACGCGCAATGATGCCATTTGTGAATCAAAAATAATTTTCCAAAAACGAAAGAAGGGGTGGCGAAGTGAAGAAAATCGACATATTTGACACAACACTAAGAGACGGGGAGCAATCGGCAGGAATCAACTTGAATACTCAAGAAAAACTGGAGATTGCGAAGCAGCTAGAAAAATTCGGTATGACGATCATCGAAGCAGGTTTTCCTGCTTCGTCACCCGGAGATTTCGATGCGGTCAATAAAATTGCAAAAACAGTCAAAAATTCAATCGTAACAGGACTCGCTCGTTCGATTGAACGCGATATCGATACGAGTTGGGAAGCGTTGAAAGTCGGCGCGCAACCACATTTACACGTCTTTATCGCAACGAGTCCTATTCATATGAAATATAAATTACAACGCACGCCAGACGAAGTGGTTGAACAAGCAGTCGCTGCAGTAAAATACGCGCGTAAGTTTTTCCCGCTCGTACAATTTTCAGCAGAAGATGCTTCTCGTTCAGATTTAGACTTTTTAGCACGTATCGTCGGTGAAGTCATAGAAGCAGGTGCAACGACGGTTAACTTACCAGATACGGTCGGCTATGCGACACCGGAAGAGTACGGTGCGATGTTTAAATATGTGAAAGAGAACGCAAAAGGTGCAGATCGCGTGAAATTATCATGTCACTGTCATGACGACTTAGGAATGGCTGTCGCGAACTCGATCGCCGCTGTGCAAAATGGCGCAGAGCAAGTCGAAGGAACGATTAACGGAATCGGTGAGCGCGCAGGAAACGCGGCGCTTGAAGAAATCGCAGTCGCGTTCCATATTCGAAAGGACTTCTACAACGTCGATACAGGCGTTAACTTAGTCGAAACGAAAAAGACGAGCCAAATGGTGAGCCGTTTAACAGGTGTCGTCATTCAACCGAACAAGGCGGTCGTCGGTCGCAATGCGTTTGCGCATGAATCAGGCATTCACCAAGACGGTATGTTGAAAAATCGTGAAACGTATGAAATTATTACGCCTGAATTAATTGGTGCGAAAGATGAACCACTCGCACTCGGCAAACATTCAGGACGTCACGCATTTAAAGACCGTGCGATTTCGATGGGCTTTGAATTAACAGACGAGCAATTAAATGCAGCATTCATTGCATTTAAAGAACTTGCGGATCGTAAAAAAGAAGTGACAGAAGATGATTTATTCTTCTTATTCACAAATCAACAAACGAAAAATACAGATGTTCCATTGTATCGTTTACAACGTACACAAGTAGAATATCGCAATAATGAACCACATGCGACAATCACTGCGACAACTCCAGAAGGAGAAGAAAAAACAGTGGAATCAGTCGGAGCTGGTGGTTCAGTAGAAGCGATTTTCAACACACTTGAAAAATTAGTTGGCGGCGAAGTACACATTTTAGATTATCGTGTGACATCGGTCGGCAAAGGGCGCGATGCACTCGGCGAAGCAGTCATTAACTTAAGTATTGATGGCGAACGTTTCACAGGACGCGATGCAGCGCAAGACGTGTTACAAGCGTCAGCGAAAGCATACGTTAACGCAGTGAATCGACGCATTATGCGCGACACGATGAAAAAACAAGCAATGGAAGCGAAATAAGGGGGAGCAACGATGGAAAAGAGAGTTACGGTATTAGCTGGAGACGGTATTGGAAAAGAAGTAACAGATGCAGCGGTAGTTGTATTAGAGGCAGTCGCTAAAAAATATGGCCATATGTTCCGCTTCGATCATCAATTGGTCGGAGGCGCTGCAGTCGATGCGAAAAATAATCCATTACCAGAAGAGACAGTCGCAAGTTGTGAAGCGAGCGACGCGATTTTATTAGGTGCAGTAGGAGGTCCAAAATGGGACCACAACCCGCCTGCCTTACGTGCAGAGCAAGGGCTACTCCGACTTCGTAAGCAATTTGATTTGTTTGCGAATTTACGACCAGTAAAAGCGGTATCAACTCTCATCCAATCGTCACCTTTAAAAGAAGACATTGCGAAAGATGTTGATATGATGATCGTTCGTGAATTAACAGGTGGGGTTTATTTCGGTACACCGAGCTTATATAACGATGAAGAAGCAGTAGATACGATGCCGTATTCTCGACCAGAGATTGAACGCATCGTCGACAAAGCTTTCGAAATTGCGATGAAACGTAATAAGCGCATCACGTCTGTCGATAAAGCGAACGTTTTAGCGACGAGCCGTTTATGGCGTCAAATTGTAGACGAAAAAAAAGCGCAATATCCAGAAGTAGAAGTACGTCATCAACTCGTCGATTCTGTTGCAATGAGCATTATTACGAGCCCGAAAGATTTCGACGTGATTTTAACGGAAAATATGTTCGGAGATATTTTAAGTGATGAAGCTTCCGTTATTACAGGTTCACTCGGTTTATTACCATCTGCGAGTATCCGTTCAGACGGCTTTGGCATGTATGAGCCAGTCCACGGAACAGCGCCAGAAATCGCGGGTCAAAACATTGCAAACCCAGCAGCAGCGATTCTTTCAGCAGCGATGATGCTTACGTATTCATTCGATATGTTAGAAGAAGCGCAAGCGATTGAAGATGCAGTATACGGCACGTTTGAAGACGGCTATTTTACAGGTGATTTAACGAAAGATCAACCACTCGGCACGAAAGAATGGACAGAAAAAGTACTTCAACGTTTACAAGCGTAATGAAACGAATGTTCAAGAAATGCTCAAAACGATTTTGAGCATTTCTTCTATAATATGGAATGATTTTTTGAAAGGAGCTCCAACATGCCAAAAACAATTATTGAAAAAGTATGGGACAAACATGTCGTTTATGAAGAAGAGGGAAAACCAGATTTACTTTATATCGATTTACATCTCGTTCACGAAGTGACATCACCGCAAGCGTTCGAGGGGCTTCGTTTAGCAGGACGTAAAGTGCGTCGACCCGATTTAACGTTCGCAACGATGGACCATAACGTCCCAACGAAAAATTTACCGACAATTAACGATCCAATCGCACGCAAACAAATTACGACATTAGTCGATAACTGTAAAGAATTTAACGTACCACTTGCCGATATGGCACACCCTGATCAAGGGATTGTCCATATTATCGGACCCGAACTCGGATTGACGACACCAGGCAAGACAATCGTCTGTGGAGACAGTCATACATCAACACACGGCGCATTCGGTGCGATTGCATTCGGTATCGGAACGAGTGAAGTTGAACACGTCTTATCGACACAAACATTGTGGCAAGCACGTCCAAAAACGATGGAAATTCGCGTCAATGGCGAATTAGGATACGGCGTTGCGGCGAAAGATATTATTTTAGCGATTATCGCAAAATTCGGCATTGATGTCGGTACAGGACATATCGTTGAATTTACTGGTGAAGCGATTCGCAATTTAACGATGGAAGAACGCATGACGGTATGTAATATGTCGATTGAAGCAGGCGCGAAAGCCGGTTTAATTAGCCCGGATGAAACGACGATTGAATACATTCGTGGGCGCAAATATGCTCCAGAAGGCGAAGCTTTTGAAGAGAAAGCGAAAGAGTGGCTCGCTCTTGCAACAGATGAAGGGGCAACATACGATACAGTGCTTGAAATCGATACGTCTGAAATCGAGCCGTTCGTCACATGGGGAACGAACCCGTCGATGGGGTCAGGCATTTTATCATCTGTTCCACGTGAATCAGATTACGAATCACAATCCGACCGTGAAGCGTTGAAAAAAGCGCTCGCGTATATGGATTTAGAAGAAGGCCAACCATTAACAGAAATCGACATTCAACATGTCTTCATCGGTTCTTGTACGAACGCACGCCTTTCTGACTTACAAGCGGCGGCGAAAGTTGTCGAAGGTCGCAAAGTGGCAGACGGTGTTACGGCGATTGTCGTACCTGGCTCACGCACGGTGAAAGCGCAAGCGGAAGAGCTCGGATTAGACAAAGTATTTATCGAAGCAGGATTTGAATGGCGCGATGCAGGATGCAGTATGTGTTTAGCGATGAACGATGACGTCGTTCCAACAGGAGAACGTTGTGCGTCAACATCTAACCGTAACTTCGAAGGTCGCCAAGGAGCAGGATCACGCACACACCTCGTCAGTCCACCGATGGCAGCAGCAGCAGCGGTCCATGGACATTTCGTCGACGTTCGTGACATGATGAAAGAAGGAGTGAATGCATAATGGAACCGATTAACATTGTTGAGAGTGTCATTACGCCACTCGATCGTAAAAACGTAGATACAGACCAAATTATTTCAAAAGAGTTTTTGAAGCGCATTGAACGTACAGGGTTCGGCCAATATTTGTTTTACCATTGGCGCTTCAATCAAGACGGCTCAAAAGTGGAAGACTTCGTCATGAACGATCCACGCTTTGACGGTTCACGCATTCTCGTTGCACATGATAACTTCGGTTGTGGTTCATCGCGTGAACACGCACCGTGGGCAATTCAAGACTACGGATTCGACGTCGTCATCGCCCCGAGTTTTGCGGACATTTTTCATAATAACTGTTATAAAAATGGTATTTTACCGATTCAATTAAAAGAAGCGGAAGTGGAGCAGTTACTCGAAAAAGGATTAGCTGAAGGCACGTATAAAGTGACAGTGAATCTTGAAGAGCAGACGGTAAAGGGAGAAGATGGCGTACAGTACCAATTCGACATCGATCCGTACAATAAAAAGATGTTATTGAATGGTTGGGATGAAATTTCGATTACATTCCAATACGAAGACTATATTAAAAAATACGAAGAACAACATGCATAAGGAAGGGCGCTCTCAGTAGCGCTCTTTTTTATCGTTTTTCAAAAAACGTTATTCTATCAAGTATGATCATATTTTGATAACTTCACATTTGTCGTGTACGCTCAAAAGATAAAGTAAATGAGAAGGAGTTTGACAAATGATACGAGTCGCAACATTATTTTTATTTTTATTCATGGCGAGTTGTTCACCGTATGTAGGAGGGCCGACTGAAACACCTCTGTCAAAAGAGCAAGAAGAGTCAGTCATACTTCCACCAGAAGAGCCTGAACCAGAACTTGTAGTGAAGCGTATGACAGTCGGAATGATTGGAGATATTTTATTACATCATCCGCTGTACACTTATGATACATATGATATTGCTTTTCAAGAGATGCTTCCTTATTTTAATTCCATCGATTTTTTACTGGCGAATCAAGAATCGATTCCAGGAGGTATCGAACTAGGGTTAAGTGGTTATCCGAACTTCAACAGTCCATCTCATATCGTCCGTGATTTAAAAAAGTATGGGGTCGATATGATTTCAATGGCGAATAATCACACATTGGACCGCGGAGCAAGAGGAGTGCAACGAGCAATTGCGACGATGGAGCAGTATGATATGCCTTATGTCGGTGCTTATAAATCGTATGAAGATCAAGCGACTGAACGAGTGGTTGAAGTAGAAGGAATTACTTTAGGGATGATTAGTTATACATACGGTACGAATGGCCACATCGCGCCACGTGATCAGCCATATTTAGTTAATTACATAGAAGAAGAGACGATTCGTCGAGATATCCGCGCATTGAAAGAGAAAGTCGATGTCGTCATCGCCTCCATTCATTGGGGCGTGGAATATCAATTGCGTGAAAGTGAGGCGCAACGTAAAGTAGCTCAAATCGTTGCGGAAGAAGGTGTGCACATTTTATTCGGTCATCATCCACATGTCATTCAACCGTATGAAAAAAGAGGACAGACACATATTTACTATTCTTTAGGTAATTTTTTATCCGCTCAGCAATTTGATTCAACGAATATAGGGGGAATTGCGCGAGTGACAATCGAGAAGACGCTGTTGGATGGAGAAGTACAGCATATCGAAGTACGAGAACCTGAATTTTTACCTACAGTTGTTGTGAAAGAAAATGCTAGACAGTTCAAAGTATATCCACTACAAAGTCGAACGGATGCGGCGATTTATTCAGAACAATGGATACTGGATCATATCGGATTACCCAATTGGTCGTATGAAGCGGACTAGAAAATATAGCAGTCGAAGAAGCAAACTGTGATATACTTTTGGTGATAGAAAATCATTAAAAAAAGTGAAGTAAGGAAGCGATAATGAGATGACGAAACTTATAGTCTTTAGCAATATGTATCCTTCTGAGCAACATCCAACGTACGGCATTTTCGTCAAAAATCAAGTACAGTTGTTGCGAGATGAAGGTATGGACGTATCTGTCATAGCCATCGACGATCCATCAAAAGGAAAAATAGCGAAATTACAAAAATATATGAGTTTATTTATTCGTGGATTTTTTAGTTTATTAAAAAATCGTAAAACATTAAATTTAACCCATGCCCATTATGTTTTTCCAACTGGAATCCTTTCCTATTGGGGAAAGCGTTGGTTTAACATACCGTATGTCGTAACTGTCCACGGTGGCGATATCGATCAAATGCCTCAAAAGAGTAAAATGGCGCGTAAGTGGACCGAGCGTATTTTGAAAAAGGCCGATGCGGTTATTACAGTAGGCGAAAAATTAAAGCAAGATGTTGTGAGAGAGTTTGGTGTGTCAATTAATAAAGTGCACGTCATCAGTATGGGCGTTGATCAAACGGTCTTTTACGTTATGCCACAAGAATTGTCGCGTGAATCATTACGCCTGTCTAAAGAAGAAACGATGCTTCTGTACGTTGGAAATGTCATTCGCGCAAAAGGAATTGAAGATTTAATCGAGGCGTATAAACAAATCGCTTATACGAAGGAGAAGCTTTCTTTATACATTGTCGGTTCACAAAAAGATGCACAATTTGCGACATTAGTGCAAGATCGGATTGAAACATTAGATCGCGTCCATCTTGTTGGACCTCAACCTCAAACGACATTAGCGAAATGGATGTCTGCAGCGGATGTCTTCGTCTTGCCTTCTCATCATGAAGGGTTTGGACTTGTCGCTCTCGAAGCAATGGCCGTCGGTGTGCCAGTTGTTGGAACAAATGTAGGCGGACTACCACATTTATTGAAAGACGATGCAGGCATACTCGTAGAGCCTCATAATCCTTCTTCTTTAGCAGAAGGTATTGAACAAGCGTTGAATCGTTCCGAGGAACGCTATACAGAAGTAAAGCAGCGCATTGTAGAAGAACATTCTTATCCTGTATTAGCTGAAAAGCTAAAAACAATTTATCAATATGTCGGACGCTCATAAAAAAGCGGTTGAAATCATTTTCGATTTCAACCGCTTTTTTCACAGGTTCATAAAGAAATTTTGTTTTCCAATTTTATCGTATAACCCACTCTTTTTTAAAAGTGCACGTTGTTCAACGGGCATTCGTTTGACAACGACTCGAATATCGAGCTCTTTCGCTTTTTCTAAAAATCCAGCGAGCGCTGCTTCACCTGTTGCATCAATGGTTGGGACGTGTTCCATATCGAGTATAACCGTATCGATTTTTGGGTCGAGCCAAGTCGGAGCGGTGTCTTCAAAACGTTTCGCTGTTCCGAAAAATAAAGGTCCTTCGATAATATACTTCACGACAAATTGTCGGTCAGATTGGAACTCGATACGCTCAACATCTGAAAGTCGGCCTTTTTCTAGCTTTAATTCTCCAATCATTTTTTTCATGAAAGAGAGCGCGGCTAAAATAATACCGACTTGAACGGCAACCGTTAAGTTGACGAAAATCGTTAATAAAAAAGTAACCCATAAAACGAGCGCATCTCCTGAACGTACGCTTGCGATTTGAGCGAATGCTTTACGCGCACTCATATTCCAAGCGACATGCATTAAAATGGGTGCCATCGCAGCGAGTGGAATGTAAGAAGCGTAAGGAGAAAGCAGTAATAAGAACAACAAGACGAAAATACTTTGAATCATACTTGAAACAGGGCTCACTGCACCCGAGCGAATATTCGTCGCTGTCCGTGCAATTGCACCCGTTGCTGGAATCCCTCCAAAGAGTGGAGTCACCATATTCGCGACGCCTTGACCGAATAATTCCCTTTTTGAATCGTGTTTTTTTCCATGTGTCATATCATCAGCGACAACGGCTGACAACAGCGACTCAATCGCTCCTAGCGCTGCGATGATGAGAGCAGGCTGCCAAAGGACGAGCAATTTCTCAAATGTAATGTGTGGGAATATAAAAGGCGGGAGTGAATTCGGAATCCCTCCAAAGGCTGTTCCAATCGTCTCCACCTTTCCTTGGAAAAAGAGGAGAGATAAAATGGTCGGTACGATGAGCGCGACGAGTAAGACAGGAACTTTTGGTGCGAATTTAGGAATGAGTAAAATCGTTGCTAGCCCTGAGATAGCGAGAATAATGCTCGCGCCGTTCGTCGTAGAAATTTGAGCGAAAATCTCTCCCATATTTTGGTGGAAGAATTCGCGTTTCTCCACTCCGGTGAGCCCTAGAAAATTACTAATTTGCCCTGTGAAAATAATGACCGCAATACCAGCGGTGAAACCGATTGTTACAGATCTTGGGACGAAATGAATGAGCTGGGCGACACCTAAGTAGCTCATTAAAATTAAGAAAATCCCCGCTAAAAATCCAGCGATAAGTAAATCATGGTAACCATACTGTAAAACAATACCTAGCAAGATCGGGATAAATGCGCCTGTTGGTCCTGCGACTTGGTAGCGAGAGCCTCCGAGTAGTGCGACGAGAAATCCGGCAATAATCGTCGTATACAAGCCGTATTCGGGTTTCACCCCAGAGGCGATCGCAAAGGCCATTCCGAGTGGGATGGCGACGATACCGACTGTAATTCCAGCGATAAAGTCTTTACGTAAACAAGCGGCGTTATAATGCGCAAATCGATCATCATGCAACAAACCGTTCACTTCTTCCTTTATATTATTTTGTTTAATCTACTTAATTATACATCGAATGTATAAAAATAACAAAGTTTCAAACGGGAAAAGGAAGGGAATGAGTCATTTGTTGGGCAACATTTTTAATGGAAATTCGTCAAAGTAAGTAGTAATGGTTGACCTAGTGGAACAACTAAAATTACAATAATAACGGAACAAACTTTAACGGAAAGTCGGTAGATACGAATGACAAAGTTGAATGTAGTACGTGTGAACAATGAAAGTGAAGCAGCACAATATGTGCATGAATATGTGAAAAATAAATTACAAAATGAAACATTACAAACGATTGGTCTTGCGACAGGTAGCACAATGATTCCAATTTATAAGTGTTGGGTAGAGTCAACACTCGATTTTTCTGAAGTGACGGCATTTAATTTGGATGAATACGTCGGTTTATCAAAAGATAATCCGAACAGTTATGCTTATTTTATGAATGAACATTTATTTCAACATAAACCATTTAAACAAACATTTATTCCAGATGGTTTAGCGGAAGATCCAGAAGAGGAATGTGAACGTTATGAACAATTGTTACAAGAACATCCTCTCGATTTACAGTTACTCGGTGTGGGGGAGAATGGACATATTGCGTTCAATGAACCTGAAACACCAATTGATTCCATCACGCATGTAGCGAAATTAACAGATTCTACATTATCCGTGAATGGTCAATATTTTGATAATGCAGAAAAAATGCCAGATATCGCATTTACAATGGGAATCGAATCGATTTTGCGTGCGAAATCCATCATTTTAATCGCATTTGGCGAGAAGAAACGTGCTGCGATAGAGAAATTATTAGAAGGTAAAGTAGATGTACATTGGACGATTACTTATTTATTAACCCATCCAGATGTTACCGTCATTACAGATTTACAAGCATAAAAACATCCCGAGTGCTTACAAAAGCGCTCGGGATGTTTTTATTATTGAATATTTGTTTCTGCATCGCTCGGAATTCTTGCTACCCAGCGTGAGAAGTCTGCATCTTTTTTCTGAACGAGCTGTTCTGGGAAGATGAATGTCCATGGCTTTGTCGAGTTTGCTTTTACTTCGAGTGGTGGCAATTCGAAGCTACCTTTCGCTACGATATCACCAGCAGCATCGACGATTTCAATTGGGAGTTGTTCAACGTTCATCGCGCGTGTGTTACCGTTACGGATAAACACGGAAGCAACGAGTCCACCATCATCTTGAAATGCGACTTGGAAACCTGTGAAGTTCACTTCTTTGTCTTTTAACTCTGGCATTTGTTTGACGAGGTCTTCGAGCATCGTAATTTGTTCTTTCGTTAAATTTTCTTTCCATGATGGCTCAAGGTCTAACATATGCTCACGCATCGACTCAATATTGAAAGCAAGGGACCAACCATCTTCTAAAATGCCTTCTTCTAATTTAATATTTGCTGCATCAAAGACGAATACCCAAGGGCGTGCTGTATTCGGAGGTAAGTAGCCGAGCTCTTCAAGATCGAATTTTTGAGCGGCAGCAATTTTACCTTCTTTGTCGAAGAGGACGAGCTCCACTTCTTGAAGTCGTACAGATTCCGTTACAGTAGAACGTAAAAATGATTTGACGAGTAAGTTGTTGTCGCCATCACGTTCCATATCGATACCCGATAAAGAAAGTTGGTTCGGCTTTAAAGGTTGAAGTTCGTTTGCTAAGAAACGGAATACGTACATTTGCTCCTGGCTAATGTTCCAGCTTTCATGCAAAGATAATTTCGTCGTAATATCTTCCGTTTGTGCGTTTTTTTCTTCACTTTTATTCGCGAGTAATTCGTACGATTCAATCGCACGTTCTTTCCCTTTTACTTCCGTCTTCTTGAAAAAATTAAACAATTTCATTATTGATTCGCCTCCTGTAATGTATGAATTTCTTTCATGAAATTCGTCGTATCTGTTGCGATATTACGTCGTACTTCTTGGAACGCGTTCGCAAATAATTGTAATCCTTCACGTTGATAAATACGCATCGGATCTTCTTGACCGTAAGAACGCAATCCAATACCTTCTTTGAGACGTGTCATCACTTCTAAATGCTTCACCCACATGTAGTCGATATGTTGCAACATTACTTGTGGAATCATATCTAAGACCCGTTCATTCGTTTCAAAGTTTTCGATGAAGGTAATTAAATCTTCCACTGGCTGCTTATACAAATCAAAAATTTCTTGACGGTTTTCAACGGGATGCTCGAGTTCAATCGGTTCGAGCAAGAGACCATTCATCGTTTGTTGAATGCGTTCGTAATCATAGTTCTCTGGAATTTCGTCGTCTGGACAACTGTCATAGATGACAAAATCTGAAGCTTCTTTCACCATCGTTGTCAACAATTCGACGAGACCTTCTCGTGCGATCACACGGTTACGCAAATCGTAAATTACTTCACGCTGGTCATTGATGACATCGTCTAATTTCAAGTTGTATTCACGCATTGAGAAGTGTGACCCTTCTACGATACGTTGCGTACGTTCCGTTAATTCATGGATGTCTTCATTTAAAATTAAACCGTTTTCGTCTGTTTTCACTTTCGCTTGGAATTTCTCCACATCTTCTTTTGCGAAGCGAACGTACATGTCGTCTTCGAGAGAGAGGAAGAACTGTGTTTCACCAGGGTCTCCTTGGCGTCCGGAGCGACCGCGCAATTGATTATCAATTCGTCGGCTTTCGTGTTTTTCTGTGCCGAGTACAAAGAGTCCACCCGCATCGTGTGCGCCTTCTCCAAGTTGGATATCCGTTCCGCGACCTGCCATATTCGTTGCGACCGTAATATGACCGAGTTGTCCCGCTTGGGAAATTAAAAATACTTCTTGTTCGACACTTTTCGCATTCAGTAAGTTGTATTTCAATTTCTTTTTGTCGAGATATTTCGCCACTTCCTCTGACTGTAAAATAGAAGTCGTTCCGACGAGAATTGGTTGCCCCGTTTTATGACGCTTTTCTACTTCATTTGCCATCGCTTCGTATTTTTGTTTCGTCGTTAAGAATACTTTGTCTGGGTGGTCAATTCGACGTTTTGGGCGGTTTGTCGGAATTTGAACGACGCGCATACCGTACACCTCTAAAAATTCCTTCTCTTCCGTCTTCGCCGTACCTGTCATTCCACTTAAGTGTGGGTACATGCGGAAGTAGTTTTGAATCGTCACTTGTGCTTGCGCTTTGTTTTCTTCTGTAATTTCGACTTTTTCTTTTGCTTCAATGGCTTGATGAAGTCCGTCAGATAATGTTCGACCTTCTAAAATACGACCTGTAAACATGTCGACGAGTTCGATTTTGCCCTCTTTTATAATGTAATCGACATCTTTTTTGAAGATAACATGGGCACGTACTGCTTGGATGACATAGTGATATAAAGTTTGGTGATTTAAGTCATATAAGTTATCGATTCCAAAGGCCGCTTCAACTTTTTCAATCCCTTGATCCGTTAAGCTAACTGCTTTCGTCAAGTCGTCAAAATCGAAATCTTCTTTGCGTTTAAAACGTCGTGCGAGCATTGCGGCAACGTGGTGTAAATCTGCGTCTGCTGCCATTTTTCCCGCGATGATGAGTGGAGTTTTCGCTTCGTCAATAAGTACGCTGTCTACTTCGTCAATGATGGCAAAGTGATATGGACGTTGTACGCGGTCTGCAATATCTTGCGCCATGTTGTCACGCAAGTAGTCGAATCCGAACTCTGTACCGACACCATATGTAATATCCGCTTCATACGCTTGTTTTTTCTCATCCGCTTCCATCATTGGGATGTTTAGACCGACTGTTAAGTCAAGGAAGCGATGGATTTGTCCGATTTGATCATAGTCTCGATTGGCGAGGTAGTCATTTACTGTGATGACGTGAACGCCTTTCCCTTCAAGTGCGCGGACGTATGAGGGGAGAGAAGCAACGAGCGTTTTTCCTTCTCCTGTTGGCATTTCAGCTATATTTCCTTCAGTTAAGGCGAGTCCACCGATTAACTGAACGTCAAAATGACGCATGCCGAGTACACGTTTGGAAGCTTCACGTACGACAGCAAATGCGTCAGGAATAATGGATTGAATTGTAGCGCCATCTGCGAGCTGTTGTTTGAATTCAGCTGTTTTTAAACGCAGTTGAGCATCTGTTAAAGGTTCATACTTGCTTTCTAAGTGATTGATTTTGTCGACGATTTTATGATACTGACGAAGTTGCTTCACATCAGCATTAAATAAATTTTTAATAAAAGATAACATCGATTCATTAGCTCCTTTTAAATCCGCAATGGATATCTCTTTAATTTTATCAAACTATGGCAAGAAAGACTACTTTTTGTATAGAAAGACTTTCAGTGGGAAATGAAACTTTTGTAAAAAGGAAACGTCTATAATTGTCGAGATGACAACTGAATAATGTTTAGATGGTTAAAAGTCTCGTGAATATGCTATAATGATAAAAAATAAAATGGATGATTATGTCTTCGTATCAAAATAGAAGAGAAGGATTATGAGGAGGAAGAACATGATTTACGTTGCTTTGCTTACGGCTTTTATCGGAGCGCTCATTTTTACACCGCTCGTCATTCGCTTCGCTTATCGCATTGGAGCGGTCGATAAGCCTAACTATCGTAAAGTACACGTTCGCGTGATGCCACGAATTGGAGGTTTGGCGATTTTTTTAGCCTTTTTAGTAGGCTTTATCGTTTCTAGACCGACAGATGAACATGCGCTCTATATCGTTTTAGGAGCGACACTCATCATTTTAACTGGATTTTTAGATGATTTATTAGATATTACACCGCGAGCGAAAATGCTCGGACAAATTGCATCAGCACTCGTCGTCATTTGGGGCGGTTTGCAAATTCAATTCATTAACTTACCGTTTTTCGGAGAGTTGCAATTCGGCTGGTTCAGCATTCCAATCACGATTTTATGGATCGTCGGTATTACGAATGCAATTAACTTAATTGATGGGTTAGATGGACTTGCAGCGGGAGTTTCGGCTATAGCATTAATCGCGATGTCCATTATGGCTGTCATTATGGGAGATGTATTCGTCGCTACAACAGCAGCAGTACTCGCTGCGAGCGCACTTGGATTTTTATTTTACAATTTCCACCCAGCGAAAATTTTCATGGGGGATACAGGATCGCTCTTTTTAGGCTTTATGATTTCGGTACTCGCGCTTTCCGGATTTAAAAATATTGCCGTTGTCTCATTAATTATTCCAATTATTATGCTCGGTGTTCCAATCTCAGATACATTTTTCGCTATTGTGCGTCGCATTCGGATGAAACAACCGATTTCAGCACCAGACAAATCGCATTTACACCATTGTTTGCTAGACTTTGGTTTTTCACATCGTCAAACAGTGCTGATCATTTATACGATTGCGATTTTATTCGGAGTTGCGGCGATTTTATTCTCTCAAGCGACATTATGGGGAGCGATTTTATTACTCTCTGTCATCCTCATTGCCATCGAATTGTTCGTTGAAATTTTAGGTTTGGCTGGAAAGAATTACAAACCACTCATTACATTTGTTCGAAGTATCGGCAAATAAAATATTTCTTAAAAATAAAACCTCCGAAAAGCTTGGATTTAAAGCCTTTTCGGAGGTTTTTTAGCAGTTGTATTTAAATTAACTGTCATTTGTATTTGAAATTGCGGTTGATAATGTCGATGAAGTAGATGGAGAGCGTAATTTTAAATGTCTTTGCAAAATAAATTTTAAGTCGGCGAGGTTTTCTTCATCGATGGTGTAATAGTATCCGTATGTCCAATCATCTTCCCCTTCTAATACATGGTTGTCTACTCGTGGTAAACCACCTTTACCGTATTCGAGGAATGAAAGCATCTCACGAAATGTCATATTTGTTTTCATGTTGTTGCCGATTGCTTCAATGACATTGCCATATTTAAAAAAGGAAGACGCTTCTAACGCTTTGTCGACCATTGCTTGCACAATCATTTGTTGTCTTTTACCACGATCGACATCGCTATCTAGCTTACGGGTACGTGCTAGAGCGAGAGCGTGTCGACCATCGAGTGTTTGTATGCCTGGTTGAAGATGAATATTATTGCCGTCGTTTTCATCCTTCTCAATACGTTCGTATGGCACTTCAACTGTAATGCCACCGAGTTCATCGACAACATCGATAAAAGCATTGAAGTTCATGCGAATATAATAATCAATCGGAATTTCTAGTAATTCTTCAACCGTTTCAACGGTTGAACGAACCCCACCGTATTGATACGCATGAGCGATTTTATCACGCTTTCCGATTTCAGGTATGTATACATACGAGTCTCGCGGAATACTCACTAAGTTGACAGAGCGTTCTTTTGGATTGAGCGTGGCAAGCATGATGGCATCTGTACGACTGTTTGACTCACCTTGCTGTCTTGCTTCGCTATCATCAATGCCGAGCAATAAAATAGAGACATTGTCTTTAGCTGGTTGTACTTTCTCTTCACGAGATATTGCCGATGATGGTCGATCTTCAATCGCTTCAAACGCAGTGTCAGCAGCGATCTGAGCTTTGTGATATAGATTGGCAAAATAGAGAACAACGACAAAAAAGAGAGCAGAAAAAAGTAATAAAGTGATTTTTAATGTATTCGTTTTCCGTTTCTTTGAGCGTTGTTGTTGTTGAAAATCTGTCCGTTTCACTTTTCTCCTCCTTCATAGTATTGAGTTGAGATTCGTTAAGACGTAATGATTAAAAATGAGTCGAATAGTATACGTAATTCGAATATACTTTGAATATTATACTTCTTTTTTTATAAAAAGTGAAACGAACATTTTCTTAAACGTCGTTACGCTCGAGGTAGCTCTAAAAACAAAGTTTCAGCAATTTCGATTTTTGCTTGGCCGCTCGTCATATTCGTTATCCACTCAGTGAATTCATTTTCCTCTTGTGGATCGACATAAATTTGAAGTTGAACGTCATCGAGGTAGACAATTTCTTTTAAGGCATACTTCGATTGTCTCACTTCATTTTCGATTTTGCCGAGCCATGTGTAATCAATGTTTACAGTCATAAGATGAAATTTTTTGCGCAAGACGACTCCAGCAGCTTCGATTCCGACGGTAGTTGATTGTCCATAGGCACGAATTAGGCCACCGCTACCTAGTTTGATTCCTCCGAAGTAACGGGTAATGACGACTGCCGTGTCTTCTAAATTTTGTTTTAATAGTACTTCAAGAATAGGGACGCCTGCTGTGCCAGAAGGTTCTCCATCGTCGTTCGCTTTTTGGAAACGCTGCTTTGGACCGACGACATAAGCGGAACAGTTATGGGTAGCGTCGTAATGTTTTTTCTTGATGGAATCGATAAATTCATTCGCTTCCTCTTCCGTCTCGACACGGCTCACATAAGCGATGAATCTAGATTTTTGTATAATAATTTCATCTGTGCCATATTCTTTGATTGTATAGTAATTGTCTCTCATTGGAATCCTCCGCTTTCTGTAATATAAACGTAATGTTGAAACCGCTATGACGCGTATGTAGAAATGGTATAATTAACTAAAAGTGTATAAGGAATTCGTGTGACTTGCAACATCTTCAGCTTATCGCCACAAAAGAGGGAGAGATTTGGAGGAAAGGTATGTCAAATGAAAGAAATATAGATGTTCAACGGTTAGAATCTGTCTTTCAGAACATGTTAAAAGTAATGGACAACTCGAAGAAAGATATTTTTTCAATTAGCGAACAAACCCGTAAAAATTATGAAGAATTAAAACAAGAATTAGAAGAAGTACAGCGTGAGACAGAGAAGATTATTCATCGTGGAGATGAGCTGGAAGACTTGACGCATAAATCACGCCAACGTCTAGCTGAAGTATCAAAGCACTTTGAGAAATTTTCAGAAAATGAATTAAAACGGGCGTATGAAGTAGCGAATGACCTCGTCGTTCAACTATCGATTAATCGCCTGGAAGAAAAGCAATTAAGGAAACGTCGAGATGATTTAGAACGACGCCTTGTCGATTTGTTGAAGACGATTGAACGAGCAGATCTATTAGCTAATCAAGTGTCGACAGTTTTGACGTATTTAATGAGTGATTTAAAGGAAGTAGGACCTGCATTAGAAACAGCGCGCCAACGACAAGAGTTTGCGATAAAAATCATTCAAACACAAGAAGAAGAGCGAAAAAGGTTGTCTCGAGAAATTCACGACGGACCTGCTCAATTGTTAGCGAATGTTTCGTTACGAACAGGATTAATTGAGCAAATGTGCAACCCAAAAACGGACGAAAACGTCATAAAAGAGCTGAAAGAACTGCGAGAACTTGCGAGAGAAGCCTTGTCTGAAGTAAGGAGAATTATATATGATCTCCGTCCGATGGCACTCGATGACTTAGGGCTCGTTCCTACATTACAAAAGTATTTAAAAAAGACGATGAGTTATCATGAAGGGGTCGACATCCATTTTATGTCGAAAGGTCCAGATAAAAGATTCGATTCGAATCTTGAAGCATCAGTCTTTAGACTTATACAAGAGTCTGTTTCTAATGCGCTAAAACATGCGAAAGCAAGGGATATTTGGGTGAAACTCGAATGGCTTCGTGATACAATGAATATTGTCGTTAAGGATAATGGGAAAGGATTTGCCAAAGAAGAGATAAAAGATAAAACATTTGGTTTAATCGGAATGCATGAGAGAATAGAGTTATTAAAAGGGAACATTCGCATTGATTCAAAAATCGGAGAAGGGACGACAGTATTTATCCAAATCCCGATTGAGAAAGAGACGATTGATAAAAGAGATTAGAGAATGAGAATAATGGAGGGAAACAACATGACGACGATTTTAATAGTTGATGACCACCAACTGTTTAGAGAAGGCGTAAAACGTATTTTAGATTTTGAAGAATCATTCGAAGTCGTTGCAGAAGGTGACGACGGAACGGATGTTATTGACTTATATATGGAGCACCGTCCAGATGTAGTATTAATGGATATTAATATGCCACGTATGAATGGAGTCGAAGCGACCGAGCAATTAATTGCGCAGTTTCCAGATGCGAAAGTGATCATGCTCTCGATTCACGACGATGAGTCATATGTAACACATGCCTTAAAATCAGGAGCGCTCGGGTATATGTTAAAAGAGATGGATGCTTCTGAAATCATTCAAGCGATTAAAGTGGTATCCAATGGTGGTTCTTATCTACATCCTAAAATTACACATAATTTAGTCCAAGAGTTTCGTCGCCTAAGCGAACGTGAACATAAAGGTTCGTTCCAACAAGCGGAGATTCGACGCCCATTACACTTATTGACAAAACGTGAATGTGAAGTACTTCAATTATTAACTGATGGACAAAGTAACCGTGTCATCGGAGAGACATTGTTTATTTCTGAGAAAACGGTCAAAAACCACGTTTCAAGCATTTTGCAAAAAATGAACGTCAATGACCGTACACAAGCGGTCGTTATGGCGATTAAAAATGGCTGGGTTGAAGTGAAGTAAATAAAAGTGTAGAAGAGTAACTTTTGTTGCTCTTCTTTTTAATTTTCGTGAACCATTCATACAAGCGTTATATAATGAAAAGAAGAGAAAGGAGAATGATGATGAAACAAATGAAATGGTTAGTAAGCATATTCGCAGTTCTTGCATTAGCTGCGTGCAATAATAGCTCGGATGATTCATCA
Organism: Savagea serpentis; assembly: GCF_015351395.1. Classification (GTDB taxonomy): domain Bacteria; phylum Bacillota; class Bacilli; order Bacillales_A; family Planococcaceae; genus Savagea; species Savagea serpentis. Next base: position 140,299 of record NZ_JADKPV010000003.1, on the reverse strand, counting down.
GAACACGGTTCTGCCAACGATGGAGAACAGACAAATCAGTTTGGAACAATCGAGCACGGTGTCAATGAAGGAGGTTCTGCACAGCCTGAAGGAACTCCGAATGAAGATGAAGGGATCGGATTCAACTTAGCAGGTGGCGAAGTAGAAGAAGCACAGAATGTTCCAGAAGATGTAAAAGAAGCGGTAAAAAAGCAGTTCGCTACATATTTAGCGACAATTAATAATAAGCAAGTAGATGAACATGTTGCCCTGTTATCTCCAAATAGTGAAAGCTTTACGATCGAAGGGGAGCGCGAACATATGACGGAGCTATTTGAACAGTTCGACATGAACTACGAAGCGTCAGATGAAACAATCGTGAAATACGATGAAGAGAAAAATGAAGTGCAATTGTATGCGACGATGGCTGTCAGTGTGAAGGAAATCCCGAACGGTAAGCCAATCGAACGTACAGGACGACAAGTGACTGTCTTCCATTTAGAAGATGGTGAGTGGAAAATTGTCACGGTTCACTTTATTGGAGATCAATAATGAAAAAGCGCGCTACCTTGTAGAAGGAGCGCGCTTTTGTTATGAAGTATGTTGTTTTTTAGACGATTTATAATGTAATAAAAACTGTTTACGATTGGATAACATGCGTTGCAATGTAATTCCTTTAACGAATTGGCGATTGTATGTTTCTTCCGCAACGGGAAACAAAAAATGCGTGCCATATCTCGTATAGATGCATTGATGTCTATGATCGAATCGCAATATGTGAATGGGAGCAAACCAAATCACTTTAGGATTCGTTGCGGCATGCGTCGGAGTGAGAGCGATTTCAAAACCAGAAGCTGTAGGGCATGCGATCGGTACCATTTTTGTTTCCTTTAACATTTTCATTGCACGTTCTTGTTGTGCCATATAAGAGCCAGCATATTTTCGGACATGTCGTTTGACAATTTGAGTAGGCGGATAAGGAACAATGAATGATCGATTAATTTCAAAGATAAGTGTGTGTAACTCGCCTTGCTCTCGTCCAGGGTTTGGTACAGGTAATAAGGCAATCGTTTGAGAATGAATCGTATACATAAATATCCCTCCTTTTTTGTTATTTTACAAAAAAGGAGGGGGAAATTCTACTTCGAAGCTGCGCGTTCGATGGCGATGGTGCCGAGCATTTTGGCAGCGTTGATTAATGACTGTTCGTCAATATCAAATTTGGGATGATGGTGCGGATATTCAGGTCGTCCTTCGATCGCTGCACCTGTGAAGAAGATTGCACCAGGCTTTTCTTGTAAAAAGTAGGCGAAGTCTTCACCGCCTGTATAAGGCTCACATTCGACGTAATTTAAGCCGAGGTCATGTGTCGCTTGTTCGACGATGTCGACTCCTTCGTCATGGTTGATGACAGCAGGGTAGCCGTCTCGATATTCGAGTGTGATTGTACATTCGTACATGTCACCGAACGCTTCACAAATACGCGCCATCGATTGTTTGACGAGCTTTTGCGTCTCCGGATCAAATGTGCGGACTGTTCCTTCGATGTGTGCGCTATCTGCGATAATGTTGAATGCATCGCCCGATTCGATTTTACCGAATGTGACGACAGCTGGTTGGAGCGGGTTCACGCTACGTGAGACGACTTGTTGCATTTGAACGACGAGCGTACTTGCGATGACGAGTGCGTCTTTTGATAAGTGAGGAGCGGAACCGTGTCCACCATGTCCTTGAACGTGGATGAGGAAGTGGTCAGCAGCTGCCATAATTGCGCCTTTGCGACATTCAATCGTGCCTGTTTCGTTCACTGCCCATAAATGTGTCGCATACACTTCGTCAACATCATCTAATACACCAGCGCGCACCATTTCAATCGCGCCACCTGGAGCCATTTCTTCCGCATGTTGATGAATGAAGACGAATTCGCCTGCAAGTTCATCTTTTAACGCATGTAACGCTTTTGCGATATGTAATAACGTAGACGTATGTCCATCGTGTCCGCAAGCGTGCATGACGTTCGGAACAGTAGATTGATACGGAGCATCGTCTTTTTCATCTTGTAAAGGTAACGCATCGAAATCAGCGCGCAAAGCGATCGTTTTACCAGGCTTTGCACCTTTCAAACGTGCGACTAAACCATTTTGGCCGATTGGATGTTGATACTCAATTTGTAATGCGTCGTAAAAATCTTTAATATATTGGACGGTCTTTGTCTCTTGGAAAGAAAGTTCAGGGTGCATATGCAAATGACGGCGCACTTGTACGATATCGTCTTGCATTTGATCAATGAGTTGTGAAAATTTTTGTTGCATAAAAAATCATCCTCCTAAATATTCAAACTACTCTTACATCATACGCCTTTCAAAGAAAAAGTGCGAGCCGTCTAGCTGACAGCGCGCACTTTTTAAATTAGTAAATGAGGTTGACGAACTCCTCTTTTGTAATTCCGCCGAGCAGTTTTTCGACTGAGAGGGGTTCAATCGCGGCTAAAATAGCTTCGCGACTGTACGTCGTACCGATTAATGCTTTTTCTAAATCAGCTACTTCGCCGAGTCCAAAGAAGTCTCCGTAAATGTGAATGTCTTCAATCGTTCCTTTATTCACTTGAAGACGGACATCGATGCCGCCGACAGGGAAGCGGTGAGAGTGTTGCATGTTGAATTTCGGTGAACGACCGTAATTCCATTCCCACGTTTGGTAACGTTCTTTCGATAATTGATGAATGTTTTCCCAATCTTGTTCAGTAAGTGGTGCATATTGAATATGCTCTTCGCCACCGAAAATCGATTTCAAAATTTCCATGCGGAACTGTTCGATCGTCATATCTTTTTCCATATAGTCTTTAATATTCGTCACACGGCTGCGAATCGATTTAATGCCTTTCGATTCAATTTTATCCTTTTTCACGCGGAGCGCTTGCACGACACGTTCAATCTCTGTATCGAACATGAGGGTACCGTGGCTGAACATACGGCCTTTCGTAGCGAATTGGGCGTTGCCTGAAATTTTCTTGCCGTCGACTAAAATGTCATTGCGTCCTTTTAATTCTGCTTTCACGCCCATTTTCGCGAGCGCTTCAATAACAGGTTGTGTAAATTTCGCAAAGTTGCGGAATGAATCGCCATCATCTTTCGTTAAGAAGCTAAAGTTTAAGTTGCCGAGGTCGTGGTACACAGCACCACCACCTGATAGGCGACGGACAACATGAATACCGTTTGCGTCGACATACTCAGTGTTTACTTCTTCCACCGTATTTTGGTTTTTCCCGATGATGATCGACGGTTCGTTGATGTAGAACAGCAAGAAGGAATCAACGTCGATATCCATATTTTTCAAAACATATTCCTCGATAGCTAAATTTATTCTAGGGTCTGTAATCCCTTTATTATCAACGAAATACACGTAAATCTCCTCTTTCTATTTTCAGATTTTTAAAAAAATTTATAAAAATGGTTGACAGATGAAATGCTGTTATATTACAATGTGAAACAAGAAGTTAAATAAATCACAAATGATTTCGCTTTCAATTGTCTGACGATTATGAACATTAGTTCACACGAGCGAACAGCATACAATAATATTGTACATCATTTCGAATGGGAGTGAAAATGGATGACTCAACGAATCGTTCAGATTTTCAATGACTCAAGCCCGAAGACATGTGCAACATGTGGAACCGAAATTGAAGAGTTGCATAATAGTTACGCAGAAGAATGCGAAGCATGCAGCACGATAGGTTTTATTTTTTTACATCACCTGTACTAATACATTCAACAGAAACATAAAACAGACTATAACACAAAGGGAGCTGTCCATAATGAAAACAGAAAGCATCGTACAATTTTTTAAAAACTTACCAGCGAAACAATGTGCAACATGTGGCACGGAGATCGAAGAAATGCATGAGTGTTACTCAAACCAATGCGAAACGTGCAATAACTTATAATATTTTTTGAACCAACTGTACTAATACATTCAAAATAAACATAAAACAGACTATAACACAAAGGGAGCTGTCCATAATGAAAACAGAAAGCATCGTACAATTTTTTAAAAACTTACCAGCGAAACAATGTGCAACATGTGGCACGGAGATCGAAGAAATGCATGAGTGTTACTCAAACCAATGCGAAACGTGCAATAACTTATAATATTTTTTTGAACCAACTGTACTAATACATTCAAAATAAACATAAAACAGACTATAACACAAAGGGAGCTGTTCATGATGAAAACAGAAAGCATCGTACAATTTTTTAAAAACTTACCAGCGAAACAATGCGCGACATGTGGCACGGAGATTGAAGAAATGCATGAGTGTTACTCAAACCAATGCTAAACGTGCAATAACTTATAATATTTTTTTGAACTATCTGTACTAATACATTCATCATTTGAAAGAAACAGAATATAACACATTATAAGGAGGTGTTTCATATGATGACAGAAAATATCGTTCAATTTTTCAAAAACTTACCACCGAAACAGTGCGCTACTTGTGGTACCGAGATTGAAGAAATGCATGAATGCTACTCGAACCAATGTAGCACATGTAATAACTTATAAAACTCATAACATTCACACACCTTTCTGTAAAAAACAAACATGAGACTACGTTAGTAAACAGTATATGACAAGGAGCGGAAGAGATGGGGATCCTTCGCGCTTAATACAATTGAAACGTTTTACATAGGAATGGGGATGAACGAAACGATTGGGGAGTCGTTTCGTTCGGTTACACAAACAAAGGGGGATTTGAAAGCTATCTTTGCTGGGGAGCGGAGATAGCTTTTTTGCGTGCAAAAGTTCATCTTCTATTCATCTTCAGTTTTTACAATAGAACATAATAAACGAAGAACATATTAAAATGGACTGGTATGCAATAGAGGATGCTCTATTGAACCAGCCCATTCTTTATGAAAAGCTTTGGATAATACGTGTCGCAGCGGCTTCACCTTGATCGATACAATCAGGTAAGCCAACACCATCGTAAGAAGCACCTGCTAATTGGACCATCGGGAAATGTTCCTGCAGTTGTGCTCGTGCGTGTGCGACGCGTTCTTTATGACCGACGCGGTATTGCGGTCGATCTTTTTTGAAACGAGTGACGATGTGGAAATCGGGCTCGCCTTTAATGGTAAAGATCTTCCCTAAATCGCGTTTCGCAATATCGACGAGTTGTTCATCACTATACTCAACGAAATGTTCTTCACCGACACGTCCGATAAAGGCGCGAAGCAATACTTTGCCATCAGGTGTCGTCGTCGGCCATTTACGGCTCGTCCACGTACACGCGGTAATATCGTAATTGTTTTTCTTTGATACGAGGAAGCCTGTTCCATTTTGTTCTTGAACGACTTGATCTGCATCGTAGGCGAGAGATACAGCGACCGTCGAAGTCGTCGGAATCGTTGCGATTTCTTGTAGGATATCGTGACGATTCATAATATCGCCTGCAATGCGGTGACTTGTCGTTAATACAACATCATCTGCTTGAAGCGTTTGACCGTTATTCAATAGGAGTGTTGCTTGTCTCTCATGACGTTCAATGTCATGAACGCTCGTGTTCATGAGGAAGGTGACGTCTGTTAAGTGTGCTTCCAATGCTTCAACGAGTGTGCTCAAGCCATTGCGAAACGTATGGAAGGCTCCTTCTTTTTTCGAGCTATGACTATCTTTTTGTGGCAATTGTTTCGATTTTGATTTACGCATGCCGAGAATGAGACTGCGATGCTTCTTTTCCGCTTGAACGAACTGCGGAAACGTCGCTTGCAAACTCATATAGTTAATATCTCCCGAATAGACGCCAGAAAGTAAGGGTTCGATTAAATTTTCGACGACTTCCTTACCGAAACGTCTGCGGAAAAATGGTCCGACGGCTTGATCACCTTTCACGCTAGAACGAGGCATGATGAAATCGCCCGCTGCGCGTAATTTACCGAGCCATGAAAAGAGTTCAGTCGTAATGAAAGGGGACAATTCTGTCGGAATGCCCATGACCGAACCACCTGGAATCGGGTGAAGGCGATCATGAAGTAAGACGAATGCTTGACCTGTCGCATTGCGCACAAGTTGATCGTCAATGTGTAAAGCTCGTGCTAAACGTTCGACTGATTGTTTGCGGATTAAAAAAGAGTCCGGTCCACGTTCGATGACAAAACCGTCACGGCGTACCGTTTCGATTTTACCGCCGAGCTTATCACTCGCTTCGACGACTGTAATTTCGAGTGGAAGGTCATGTTCGCGTTTCGCTTCTTGCAAGTAAAAAGCAGTCGCTAAACCGGTAATTCCTCCACCGACAATGACGACTCGTTTCGTTTCAGTCAATCGGATCACGCTCTTTCTTTATAGTTTCAAAACAGCATCAGCCATCGCATCGATGAACAGTGGATCAGTGTTTGGCATATTTGGACGGTAGTAGTTCGCACCGACTCGATCACAGACGACTTTACATTCGTAGTCGTTGTCATAAAGAACCTCTAAGTGGTCTGATACGAAGCCGACTGGCGCATAGACGAATGCTTGATAGCCGTGCTTTTCGTGCAATGCTTCTGTTAAGTCTTGCACATCCGGGCCGAGCCAAGGATCAGGTGTATTCCCTTCACTTTGCCAACCGATCTCGTACGTTTTAATACCCGCAGCATCTGCGATAAGTTTTGCTGTTTCTTTTAATTGTTCTGGGTACGGGTCACCCATTGCGATAATTTTTTCTGGAAGTGAATGTGCAGAAACGATGAGACATGTTGCGTCACGTTCTTCGTTTTCTAAGTTCGCATACACTTCTTTTAATTCATTTGCCCAAAAGTCGATAAATTTCGGCTCATCGTACCAGCTTTCGACTGATTTGATCGTCATGCCGTATTTTTCCGCTTCTTCTTTTGCGCGTCCGTTGTAAGATTTTACGGAGAACGTCGAGAAGTGTGGCGCAAGTACGATCGATTCGATTTGTTTGATGCCGTCTTTTGACATTTGTTCAATCGCATCTTCGATAAATGGTGTAATATGTTTCAATCCGACATAGACGACGTATTCTTTTTCGTCTTGTACGGCGTTTAGTCGTTCGCCGAGTGCGCGCGCTTGATCATCTGTAATCGTCGCAAGTGGTGAAATACCACCGATTGCTTCGTAGCGGTTTTTTAAATCTTCGAGCTGTTCAGGCGCTGGTGGGCGGCCACGTCGAATATGTGTGTAATACGGTTCAATGTCTTCTTCTTTGTACGGAGTTCCGTACGCCATGACGAGAAGACCTACTTTTTGCTTCGTCATAATTACCTCTCCTTCAATTAGCTTGGATTATTTGCGTAGTTGTGCGCTATATTCGTGAACGAATGCCGTTAAGCGTTTCAATGTATCAGGATTTACACTTGGGAACACACCGTGTCCTAAGTTGAAAATGTGACTTCCGTTTTCACCGTGTGCGACACCTTGTTCAACGATGCGTTTCGCTTTTGCTTCAATGACAGACCAGTCTGCGAGTAAGAGTGATGGATCTAAGTTCCCTTGGACAGGCTTTGTAATGCCGCGAGCTTCCGCTTCTTGAATTGGTAAGCGCCAGTCGAGACCGACAACGTCTACTGGAAGGTCATGCCAGTCGTTCGCTAAATGGCTTGCGCCGACACCGAATGTAATGAGTGGAACATTTAATGCACGGAGGCGTTGGAATAAACGAGTCATCGTCGGTTTAATGAAGATACGGTAATCTTCTACGCTTAATGCGCCAACCCATGAGTCGAAAATTTGAATCGCTTTCGCACCTGCTTCTACTTGAGCTGTAATGTATGTGACCGTCATTTCTTCAAGCTTGTCCATAAGTGCATACCATGCTTCAGTTTCTGTGAACATGAATGATTTCGTAATGTGGTATCCTTTTGAAGGACCGCCTTCGATCATGTAACTCGCTAAGGTGAACGGAGCTCCTGCGAATCCGATTAATGGAACGTTCAATTGCTCTTGTGTCAACATGCGAATCGTTTCAAACACATATGGAACATCGTCTTCTGGAGAAAGGTCACCTAAGTTGTACACATCTTGTACCGAACGAATCGGGTTTGAAATGACAGGGCCGACGCCTGATTTAATTTTTACATCGATGCCGAGTCCTGGTAAAGGTGTGACGATATCTTTGTATAAAATCGCCGCGTCAACATCGTATTGATCAACTGGAAGCTTCGTCACATAAGCACAAAGCTCAGGTTGATGCGTAATCTCCTCTAATGAATACTTCTTTTTAATCTCGCGATACTCAGGTTGAGAACGCCCAGCCTGTCGCATAAACCATACTGGAGTATGGTCAATTTTTTCACCACGTGCTGCACGTAATAACGTATCGTTAAACTTTGTCATAAAAAGTCTTCCCCTCTTTCATTCATAATCAAGAACACCATATACGCTTAACACTATAATTGTTCTAATCTATATTGTATAGACAAAGCGACACATTGTCATAAAATTGTGCTTAACGTCATTTTTTCGCATTGAGAAAAATACGTTTATTTGTGCTGTCATTAGGGAATGTATATCATATAGCAAAACTGTAATTTAGAGGGGGAAGGGCTTATGACAAAATTTTATATGACGACAGGAACGCGTGATTTTTTAAAAAAAGCACAAGAGAAAAATGATGAGCTTATTTTATCTCATGGGTCAGGACATTCTGTACTCATGCACGAAACGAATGGTCCGTCGGTTTTTCAAACACCGCGTTCGTATGAGGTAATCGCTTCAGTAGGAGAACTTGAAAAGATCGGTTATTTCGTATTAAATAACATACCTGTAACAGATGAAGGGCGTCCGATTTTTGAATATCGCTTCAAAAATAATACGAGTAAACTTGAGGATCATGTCGGTTTTATCGCTTTTCGTTTACTTCGTCCTATCAATTCGGATACGTATATCGTCTTAACCGAATGGTCAGATCCGAAATATTACGACTTATGGAAAAACTCACGTGACTTTGCGGAGTCTCATAAAGAAGATAAACAAGCGCATGGCACTTCCATTTATGCGTCGAAATCTTATGTGACAACGTACCGTACACGCTCGATTGACGAAGAAGAAGCGGACGATGAAGAATAAGATGATAGAGCCTTCACTTTCAAAAGAGTGAAGGCTTTTGAACGTTCCGGCTAAAAAAAAAAACCGCCTCTGTCTTAAAATAGAGGCGGTTAAAGTTATGAAAAGAAAAGCATACCGATACTAATAATAATACCTGTGTAGAAAAAGATGAATAGACAAAATCCCATAATATCTTTCGCTTTTAATCCAGCGATTGCAAGTGCTGGTAAAGCCCAAAACGGTTGAATCATATTCGTCCATGAATCACCCCAAGCGATCGCCATCGCAGTTTTCGCATAATCCATGCCCATCGTTTGAGCTGCCTCAAGCATAATTGGTGCTTGAACTGCCCATTGTCCTCCGCCAGAAGGAACGAAGAAGTTGACGACGCCTCCTGCGAAAAAGGCGAATAAATAAAATGTCGTATCATTCGAAATGCTGACGAACCAGTTTGAAAATACTGCGGCGAGTCCAGAATATGTCATCATTCCCATAATTCCCGCATAAAACGGAAACTGGAATACAATCCCTGCTGTCGTTTTAATCGCTTCTTGTGCTGCCATTAAGAAACGTTGTGGCGTTCCGTGGAAAATAATTCCTAAAATAATGAATGTCGTATTGACGATATTTAAATCAAGTAGAAACCCTTTCGTTGCGAAGTGATACACTAAATAACTAATCCCGAGCGCCCCGATTAAAGCGGTTAATACATAGCTACGTTCTGCGCGGCTGGCGAAGTTATTTTCTGGCTTCGGTAATTCAACTTCTTCCTCGACTAACAATTCAGGATCGACGGTTATCACATCTTCTTTTTTCGGTGTCATCCAACGGTTGAAAAACGGTAATGTAAATAAAATGACGATTACGATAAATAAATTATAAGTAGAAAATAAAGTAACAGTCGTTGGAATGACGCCGATCATCTCAGCGAATGGATGGCCATCTGTTGCGATGGATAATGGAATCGATCCTGCAAGTCCTCCGTGCCAAATGATGAATCCTGAGTAGGCACTGGCGATGAGTAATCGGTAGTCGACAGCAGGTACGTGACGCGCGATTTCTTTTGCGAACAATGCTCCAATGACGAGCCCGAATCCCCAGTTAATCCAACAAGCAATTAAGGATACGAATGTTACGACGATAATTGCTTTTGTTGGAGAGTGAACGCGTTTTGCGCCTGCCGTTAATACTTTTTTGAAAGCTGGGCTATTCGCTAAAATATGCCCTGCTGCAAGGACGACGACCATTTGCATCGTGAACGATAATAATCCCCAGAAGCCGTCTCCCCAATATTGCACCATGTTGATCGCCGTAGCGTCGGTAAAAATAAGTCCAAGAATGACGACAAGTACGGTTAAAATCGTCACAAAAATATATGGATCGGGTAAATATTTCTCCATTAAGCTATTCGACCATCTTGATAGCGTTTTCATTTCTTTGTGTTCCCCTTTCAAAAAGATTATTGTTTACATAGTATAACGGATGAAAAAGATGTGTAAATGACTAAATTTAATAGTGTGGAGGACAATTATTAGCTTTTGGAATAAGTGAAAATATGTGACAAGAGGAAAAGTAGCGAATGATTTCGTCCTACATTTGATGTTTTACAATATCGCCATTTATACTAGAGGAATAGATGAGTTCTTTTATTATGCCAAAAGGGAATAAATAAAGGGACAAAAGGGGGAGTGAATATGGAATTTAAAAATTTATTTGCATTTATGGCCGTTGTAGAACATGGGACGTTTACGGAGGCCGCAAAGCAATTGTATGTGTCTCAACCGTCATTAAGTAAAAATATTAAAAAGTTAGAAGAAGATTTGGACGTGGAACTGTTAGATCGCTCGACGCGGCATGTCACATTAACGGATGCTGGACGGATTGTTTATAATCAAGGGAATAAAATACAGCAGTCTTTATATGAAATGCGCGTTTCTTTAGATGATTTACTCAATGTAGAAATTGGTTCAATTCGACTCGGGATTCCACCATTAGTCGGGACTTTATTTTTTCCGACGATGGCGCGTATTTTTCAACAACATCATCCGAATATTACGCTCGAACTCGTCGAACAAGGCGCGAAATTAATCGGTCCGCTCGTCGAAAACGGAGACGTTGACCTAGGCATTGTCGTTCTTCCCGCTGATGAGCGGAAGTTTGATGTCATCCCGATTTTAGAAGATCAGTTTTATATTTTTTTACATGAGTCTCATCCGTTAGCGGAGCGTTCATCGATTCATTTGAAGCAGTTAAGCGATGACCCGTTCATCTTATTTACAGAAAATTTTAGTTTACACGATCATGTAATGGCTGCTTGCCAAAAGTCTGGATTTACTCCGAAAGTCGGGTATAAAAGTTCGCAATGGGATTTAATTGTAGAGCTAGTAGCGTCTAATTTAGGGGTGACCTTATTGCCGAAGTCCATTTATGAAAAACAAAACAATCCGAATATCCGCATGATTTCGATTGAAGGGATGAATTTTTATTATCGGCTTGGAGCGATTCGAAAAAAGAAAGCGTACTCCCCAATTGCAGTGCAGCGCTTTTTAGACTTAGTCGTTCAAGAACAACCGTTAACTTATAACGAAAATGAATAAAAAACATTCTATTAATGAATTTCACTTATAGTTATGTAAGCGCTACAATAGTTGTAATGAGTAGTACATGCACAAATAAAGGGGGAAATGAAGATGACGAACAAAGTATTCACATCATTTGATGAAGCAGTTGCGGATATTGATGATGGCGCAACATTGGCAGTCGGTGGCTTTGGACTTTGTGGTATCCCAGAGAAATTGATTGGAGCACTGGAGAAAAAAGGCGTCAAGCAGTTAACCGTCGCTTCTAACAATTGTGGGGTCGACGATTGGGGACTCGGTCTTCTACTTCGCAATAAACAAATCAAAAAAATGATCGCTTCTTACGTTGGAGAAAATAAAATTTTTGAACAACAGTTTTTAAGTGGAGAATTAGAAGTGGAATTGACACCACAAGGGACATTAGCAGAGCGAATGCGTTCAGGTGGTGCAGGTATACCTGGTTTTTACACGGCGACAGGAGTTGGCACGCCGATTGCTGAAGGGAAAGAGACGAAGCAATTTGATGGTAAAGAGTACTTGCTTGAGCGAAGTATTCAAGCGGACTTTGCCCTCGTGAAAGCATGGAAAGCCGATAAATACGGCAATCTCGTCTTTCGTAAAACATCTCGCAACTTTAATCCACTTGCAGCGATGTGCGGAAAAGTGACGATTGCTGAAGTGGAGGAACTTGTTGAAGTCGGAGAAATTGATCCAGATGATGTCCATTTACCTGGCATTTATGTTCAACGTATTCTCGTCGGCACAGATTATGATAAGCGAATCGAACGTTTAACAGTGAGGGAAGGGGGAGAGTCTCATGAATAGTCGTGATAAAATCGTAGCGCGTGCTGTAAAAGAAATTCAAGATGGCATGAATGTCAATTTAGGAATTGGTATGCCGACACTCGTTGCTAACGCGATTCCAGCACAATATGATGTGATGCTTCAGTCCGAAAATGGTCTGCTTGGCATCGGCCCGTATCCGACAGAACGAGAAGTCGACCCTGATTTAATTAATGCGGGGAAAGAGACGGTAACCGCTGTAAAAGGGGCATCATTTTTCGATAATGCGGAATCGTTTGCGATGATTCGCGGAGGGCATATTGATTTGGCGATTCTTGGAGGTATGGAAGTGTCGCAAACAGGCGACCTTGCCAACTGGATGATTCCGGGGAAAATGGTTAAAGGAATGGGCGGTGCGATGGACCTCGTCAATGGCGCGAAACGTGTCATCGTCATTATGGAACATGTCAACAAGCACGGGGAATCGAAAGTGAAGAAGCGATGCGAATTACCGTTGACGGGACAAGGTGTCGTCAGCCGTCTCATTACCGACTTAGCGGTGTTTGATTTCACAGATGAAGGAATGAAGCTCGTCGAATTACTAGACGGTGTAACCGTAGAAGAAGTACAGCGTCAGACAGAAGCTGAATTTATCGTCGCTTTATAAGATAGCGCGAGTAAAATAAGAATCATATTTTTAATCTCGCCCTAAAAAAACGTCGCCAATGTGCGGCGTTTTTTATTGTGATCATAGAGTGTCCGAAGTCTCTCTTTCAAAGAAGGAGGGGCTTTTTAGCGCAACTAAAGGGTGTGGCTAGCCGTCTAAACAGAGGACACGGTATAATAGAAGCAAAGGAACGGAAGAAAGGGGAGCACTCGATGGAACAACATCGAATTTTTATTGTAGAAGACGATCGGAAAATTGCAGAACTTCTCGCAGATACACTACAGAAGTATCAATATGACGTCGCTATTGTTGAAGATTTTGACCGCATTACAGATGAAGTGCTCGATTTTGAGCCTCATTTAATTTTATTAGATATTAACTTACCTTCATACGACGGCTATTATTGGTGCCGTCAATTACGTCAACATACGACTTGCCCGATATTATTCATTTCAGCACGCTCAGGAGAAATGGATCAAGTGTTTGCGCTTGAAAATGGAGGAGACGACTTCATTACGAAGCCGTTTCATTACGAAATTGTACTCGCTAAAATACGGAGTCATTTGCGTCGCTCGTTCGGAGAATATGCGTCGAATCAATCGGAGCGCATCATTAAATGCGGGCAGCTTCATCTTTATGTAGAGCGGATGGAATTGCATAAAGAAGAGACGATTATTCCACTGCAGAAAAAAGAATGTTCAATTTTGCATTTATTGATGGAAGAAGAACCGAAAGTCGTATCACGTGAACGTTTGTTAGAAGAGTTATGGGACGATCAATCATTCGTCGATGAAAATACATTAAACGTCAATGTGGCACGCGTTCGTAAAAAATTGAATGATTACGACGTCGTCTCGCAAATTGAAACAGTGCGCGGAGCGGGATATCGCTTCGTACTCGATGAGTTAGAGCGATGAAAGCTGTTCAATTATTCATTAAAGAACATGTGCCACTTCTGTTATTTCAATGTGGATTACTCGGTTTTATTTTATTGTTATATTGGTTGGACGGATTTCGTGATATGTACACGGCGACGTACGCTTTCATCCTCGGTATCGTTTTTACGTTCGCTTTTTTACTCGCGAAGTATATTTTACGTCGTAATTTTTATACGAAAATTGTTGAAAAACCAACGCATATGGAAGATTTATTAATCCGTTATTCGACGACACCAGAGCATTTGGCTACGACGCAATTTATGCGCAAGTCGTATCGCCTGTATCAAGGGGAAGTGCAACAATTGTATGCGGCTCAAAGGCGACAACTGCATTTTATTAACCAATGGGTGCATCAGATGAAGACGCCGATTTCTGTGACGAGCTTACTGTTGCAACAGGAAGAGATCAATGTTAAAAGCATTCAAGAAGAGCTCGATAAAATGCAGAGGGGTTTGGAAGCAGTGCTCGTTCACGCGCGTCTCGATACGTTTGAAGAAGATATGCGAATCGAAGCGGTACCGTTACGCCAACTCGTCCAAGGAGTTATTTCAGAACATAAACGTTTATTCATTACGAATGGCGTCTTTCCTGTTGTTGACATTGACGAATCTATCGTCGTAGCGACCGATGTGAAATGGATTAAAATCGTTTTCGCACAATTTGTGACGAATGCAGTGAAATATACGTTTGAAAAAGGGAAGAAAGTGTATTTCTTTGCCGAACAGACGGATGAGAAAGTGAGTTTTTCTGTCCGTGATGAAGGAATCGGCATCCCTCAATCCGACATTAATCGGATTAAAAAACCATTTTTCACAGGAGAAAATGGTCGCTTAACCGGAGAATCTACGGGAATGGGTCTCTATATTGCGACAGAAGTATGTGAGCGTTTAGGACATACGTTTCATGTGGAATCAGAGGTTGGTGTTGGTACGACGATGACGATTGATTTTACAGTGGAGCGGAAGGAGGAGCGCATCGATGGACAAAAAGACAGTCGTAAAATTACAAGAAATCACGAAGATTTACGAGAGTAAAGTGATGCACCGAGCGCTGAATCGTCTTGATTTTGAAGCGAAAGAAGGCGAATTTATTGCGATTATGGGGCCGTCAGGGAGCGGGAAGACGACATTGTTAAATATCATTTCGACCGTCGATGAACCGACGTATGGCACGGTCGAAATTGATGGCATCAATCCTGAACAGTTATCGGAAGAAGAGTTAGCGATTTTTAGACGGAGGCAATTTGGCTTTGTCTTCCAAGAAATTCACTTGCTGCAAATGCTATCAGTGGAAGAAAATATCGTTTTACCATTAACGCTCGATGCGAAACCAGTTCGTGAAATGGAAGAGCGACTCGCGCGTGTAGCGGAA
Source organism: Savagea serpentis (assembly GCF_015351395.1). Lineage (GTDB taxonomy): Bacteria > Bacillota > Bacilli > Bacillales_A > Planococcaceae > Savagea > Savagea serpentis. The sequence continues at coordinate 124,928 of NZ_JADKPV010000003.1, read as the reverse complement.
GCGCTCGACTTACATGACATCTTGCAAAGAAGACCGCATGAACTATCAGGAGGACAAGCGCAACGAACTGCTATCGCGAGAGCACTCATCCACCGTCCGAAGCTCATTTTAGCCGATGAGCCAACCGGAAATTTAGATTCAAAGTCAGCTCGTGACGTATTGGAATTGCTTACGGCGATTAACGAACGGGAGAAAACGACGATGATTATGGTGACGCATGATCCGGTCGCGGCAAGTTATTGCGATCGTGTCTTGTTCATTAAAGATGGCGAATTTTTCAATGAAATTTACCGCGATGTCAATCGTCAAACGTTTTTCCAACGCATTTTGAACGTTTTATCATTGCTTGGAGGAAATGTGCATGATCTACGGACAATACCAGGTGATTTCCGATGACGTTTCGCCAATTTGCCTATCGGAATGTCATACGGAATCGACGCATTTATGCAGCCTTTTTTATGGCGAGTGTTTTTTCCGTCATGGTGTTCTTCTTATATTCGATGTTGTTATTCCACCCGTCGATTGAAGATAGCTTTTTACAGGAGATTGCATTTGTCGGTATGGGACTCGCAGAAGTTACCCTTTATATCTTTACGCTCTTTTTCTTGTTTTATTCGATGCGTGCTTTTTTGCAGGCGCGTTCGAAAGAGTTCGGCATTTTAATCCATCTCGGCATGGCGAAAAAACAACTGTCGAAACTTATCTTTTTAGAGACGATGTTAATCGGCGTATCTGCGATTGGGGTTGGGACGTTTCTCGGCTTTTTATTTTCAAAGTTTTTCTTTATGATCGTGCGGGAAATTGTCCGTCTGCCCGCCCTTCCTTTCTACTTCGCTTGGCAACCATTTGCATTGACGGTTGGGGCATTTTTAAGCTTGTTTGCGATCATCGCATTTATCGCGCCGTCTTTCATTCGGACCGAACGCATTGAAGATTTATTGGATGAAGTCGATCACCAAACGACGACGCATTCAACAGCTCGCGCGTATCTCGGGATGTTTTTGCTGGCGTCTGCTTACGCTTCAGCAGCATTGACGAATGATGAACTCGTCATCGGACTTATCTTTTTATTACCGCCAATTGCGACCCTCGGAACGTATTATTTCTTCACTGATTCTTTGCCATTTTTATTTGAATTATTACGTTCACGCAAGTCTCTTTATTGGCGTCATTTTAATTTATTATCGATCAATGAAGGCATCGCACGTTTAAAAGAAAATGCGCGCATGTTCTTTATCGTTACGATCGTCTCAACCGTCGCTTTCATGTCGGTCGGGATACTCGCTTCCCTTACGTCATTCGCATCTCAATACCGTGAAGTAAATCCGCTCGGAATCGTTTATAAAAGCGAACTAGACAATCCATTTGAATATGCGCATGTAACGATGCTGGAGGAAGAGCTTCAAGAGCAGGAAATCGGCTATACGCTCGTACCTTTTACTGTGCTGAAACAAACTTCTTCGATGACGACCCATGATGTCACGATTTTAAAAGAGAGTGATGTCAATGCTTTAGCGCGCGCTTCCTATACGATGCCTTTGCAATTAGAAGAAGGGGAAGCGCGATTTCTACCGGCGACCGCAACGGCAGCACAACGCTTAGATAAGCGCGTGACACAAACGGAACTGATGCCGAGTCAACTGCCTGTGACGATATCTGGGGTTTACGGCAGTCATCTATTTCCTGCGAATGCACATGGATTAAATGCGATCATATTAAATGATCATGATTACGAACGCATTCGTTCTGAAGTGCCGAAAGAACAAGCGGTTGCGTACACGTACTACGCGTTCCATATCGATGAATGGCAAGAGACGACCGGCATTGGCACTGTATTATCTGGAATTATTAGTGGTTCTGTCGTGAATGATACGTACATTCCGTTCACTTTTGAAAATCCCGGAGCGAATTATTCGATTTTACGGACGACATTTTCGCTCTTGCTCTTTATCGGTTTACTATTAGCGGGTGTGCTCTTTTTAGCAGCGGGGAGCTTCATTTACTTCAAACTGTACACATCTCTCGAACGAGATAAAGCAGAGTTCGATGTGTTGAGAAGGCTCGGTATGACAGATCGCGAATTTAAACGAATCGTCAACCGTCAATTAATGCCACAATTTTTCTTCCCGTGGGGCGTCGCTTTACTGCATAGTGCATTTGCATTTATGTCACTGCAAGTCATTTGGGATGTGCTTGCAGAAATTTCAATTGCGAAAGAGATGTTCATCGTCCTCGCCGGGTTCACGATTTTACAGTTCGTGTATTTTTATTTAATTCGTTGGCGTTACTTATCACATGTACGCTCCTCATCTTTATGAAAAAAGGGGCGTACTTTTTTCGTTTAAAAGACAAAAATCTAGGTTATAGGAGAAAAAAGAAGGCAAGAGTCATAAAGAAGTTGTCACGATGTTACTTTTTGGATATAATGAAATGAGAAACGAATGAACAATCATTCATTTTACAAGGAGGGTGATGGAAGTGAATTTAATCGATTCAGTACATGAGCGTGCGTTGCAACAACCAGAACGAATTGCCTTTGAATTTTTAGGGAAACAGACATCATATGGCGAATTTGATGGAGCGGTTGCGCGTTTTGCTTATGCATTACAAGAGCATGGTGTAAAGCGTGGGGATCACGTAGCGCTACTCGTCGGAAATACCCCACATTTCTTAGTGACGATGTATGCAGCGTGGCGAATTGGGGCAGTTGTCGTACCGGTGAACCCAATCTATACAGCGAATGAAATCGCATATATTGTCCAAAATAGTGATGCTACCGTCATGGTCGCACTTGACCAGTTATTCCCGTTATTCCAACAACGTCAAGTATTATTCCCGAAAGTCGAAACACTCATCGTGTGCGAAACGGATGGAGCGTCGACGAAGCAATGTACCCAATTGGAAGATCGCGCTTATTTCTTTAATGATTTAATGAAAATGGACGGTGCTGTCACTGAGCTCGTTGATGTGGACAAAGATGAAACCGCTGTCATTTTATACACGTCGGGCACATCTGGCCAACCGAAAGGCGCAATGCTGACACATGAAAACGTATATTCCAATGCGCGCGATATCGGTGTGTATTTAAAGATGATTCCAGAAGACCGGGTCATCGCGACATTGCCGATTTTTCATGTCTTCGCTTTAACTGTCGTCGTCAATGCGCCACTTTTAAAAGGAGCGACGATTATTTTAGTACCAAAGTTTAGCCCGAAAGAAATTTTCCGTATTATTCGAGAAGAGAAAGCGACGGTATTCGCAGGAGTACCGACGATGTACAACTTCCTTTATCAATACGAAGAAGGAACGAAAGAAGATTATGAATCGATTCGTCTATCCATTTCAGGAGGTGCGTCACTTCCTGTCGCATTGCTTCATAACTTCGAAAAGAAATTTGATACGCGTATTTCAGAAGGGTACGGATTGTCGGAAGCTTCCCCTGTCACATGCTTCAACCCGATTGATCGCGAACGTGTGCCAGGTTCTATCGGTTTATCGATCGTCAATGTCGAAAATAAAGTGGTGGACCATGCAGGAAATGAAGTGCCGAAAGGAGAAGTGGGCGAGTTAATCGTCCGCGGACCGAACGTTATGAAAGGGTATTACAAAATGCCGGAAGAAACAGCGATCGCCTTGCGCGACGGTTGGTTGTATACGGGAGATATGGCACGTGAAGATGAAGACGGTTATTTCTATATTGTCGATCGGAAAAAAGATATGATTATTGTCGGTGGCTTTAATGTGTATCCTCGCGAAGTAGAAGAAGTGCTTTACGAACATCCAGAAGTGGTTGAATGTGCAGTAATCGGCGTTCCGGATGAAGACTTTGGCGAACAAGTTCAAGCGTATGTCGTGGTAAAACAAGGAAGCGATTTAAATGAGGAAGATTTACTCGCTTATTGCCAACAACATTTAGTGAAATATAAAGTACCTTCCGTCATTCATTTTTCAGAAGAACTACCGAAAAATGCGACGGGTAAAATTTTGCGTCGTAGCTTACGTGACCGCGTCGTCAAACGAATCGAAGCGTTACGTGAAAAGCGTAAATAAACAATGAAACTAACTCTCGTCTAGGGGGTTAGTTTTTTCTTGTTTATCTCCTGAAAATAATTCCAAATTATTAGATAATTGATGTATAATAGTAAAATCGAAATAAATTGGTGGACATTGCGTGAAGCTAACGAGAAAAATGTTACACTAGTGATGATTAATAGAGTTTAAGTGAGGAAGAAGGAATGGTGACGACATGCAACAAGAAGAGCAATTTCGAATTGAACGAGACTTTTTAGGAGAAAAACGTGTTCCAGTAGACGCTTACTACGGTATTCAAACATTACGTGCAGTGGAAAACTTCCCGATTACAGGCTATCGCATTAACCCTGCTTTAATTGAAGGGATTGCGATTGTGAAAAAATCCGCAGCGGAAGCGAACGCAGCGACAGGTCAATTAGACCAAACGATTGCGAACGTCATTATTCAAGCGGCGGATGAGATTATTCAAGGACAGTGGCATGATGCCTTTTTAGTCGATCCGATCCAAGGAGGCGCTGGAACTTCTGTTAATATGAATGCAAACGAAGTGATTGCAAACCGCGCCCTCGAATTGTTAGGGAAAGAAAAAGGTGACTACGCAACGATCAGCCCGAACTCGCACGTCAACATGGCACAATCGACAAATGATGCCTTCCCGACAGCGATTCATATCGCAGTTTTAACGAAAATTGAAACATTGCTGCAAACGATGGATCGTCTTTACGTCACATTTAAACGTAAAGCAGGAGAATTTGACGGTTATTTGAAAATGGGACGTACGCACTTACAAGATGCGGTTCCGATTCGTTTAGGTCAAGAGTTCTCGGCGTATGCGCGCGTCTTCAAACGCGACATCGAGCGTATCCACGAGTCACGCAAATATATGTATGACGTTAATATGGGCGCAACAGCAGTCGGTACAGGACTTAACGCCGACCCGAAATATATCGAATATGTCGCAGAACGATTGAGTGCTAATAGCGGATTCCAACTTCGTTCGGCAGAACATCTCGTCGACGCGACGCAAAATACAGACGGTTACGTATACATTTCGGGTGCACTTCGTGGATGTATGGTGAACATGTCTAAAATCGCCAACGATTTGCGCTTAATGTCATCAGGACCACGCGCAGGCCTTGCGGAAATTACATTGCCACCACGTCAACCTGGCTCATCGATCATGCCGGGGAAAGTGAATCCAGTCATGGCGGAAGTGATGAACCAAGTGGCCTTCCAAGTGATGGGGAATGACCAAACGATTGCGTTATCTTCAGAAGCAGGACAATTCGAATTGAACGTGATGGAGCCAGTGCTTGTTTTTAACTTATTACAATCGATTGAAATTATGACGAATGTATTTAATGTTTTCAATGATTACTGTGTAGATGGTATCGTCGCAAATGGCGAAACGATGCAGCAGTATGTCGACCGTAGTATTGGCATCGTGACGGCAATCAACCCACATGTCGGATACGAAACAGCGGCACAAGTGGCACAAGAAGCGCTTCAAACGGGACGCTCCGTGCGAGATATTTGTGCGGATCGCGGTATTTTAACAGAAGCAGAGCTCGATGTTATTTTACACCCAGAAGAAATGACAGAGCCTGGTATTTCAGGGGCAGAGTTGTTAAAAAATACACAAAGGTAACATAAAAAGACTACTTCATCGCCGAAGTAGTCTTTTTTGTTCACAAAATATTTGAATGATTATTGTATAATCGAAAAAAATTATAAAAAACCGTGTTATAGTGTTCATGAGAAAATAATTGGAAAATTACAAGCAAAAAAATAGTTCAAAATATGTTACACTTGTAATAAATAAACTCTTTTGTAGGCTGAAGGGCCTTTTGTTAAAGTGTGAAGCATATGTTGAAATAAAATTGAAATGAAAAAGGGGTATGCAAAATGATCGTCAATGTCATGGAAGAAGTGGTAGAAGAAGTATTGAAACGTTATCGGACAGAATTGAAACTATGTTGTGATTGTCAGCATTGTACAACCGATGTCAAAGCCTTGGCATTGAACGATTTAACACCAAAATATGTCACGAATCCAAATCATTCCGTATATGTGCGTGCGGTGCTTGAAGGAGATCCGCAAGAAGTGACGAAACTATTATCGGTCGTCACGCGAGCGGCTTCTAAAGTATCGGCTAACCCACGTTGTAGCGCTAACTCTACGAGAGAATGATAATATAAAACGCCTTTTCAAAAAAGGCGTTTTTTCTTGAATAAAAAGATGAAACTTCATCTTTTACATTAAAATAGTTTTAGTAAATCATGCATATTATTGTTTACTTGTTTGATCAATAATTGATCTCCTTGTTGACGAATATCCATTTGTACGAAATCCATCATTTCTTTTGAGATGACAGAGTCTTCTAATTCTGAAAGTGCACGTGTTAAACTGCTTTCGTACATTGCTGCATTAGCCATATGGCTTTCAATCGCTTGCATTTTTGAACCGATCTCGGTCATATGTTTGGCGATGATTGCTGTCGCTTCGTCTAAACGTGTGATGAAGGAATTCGCTTTTTCACGAGTTGAAATTTGATCTTGTTCACCGTCGTCTTTTAATTTTAATTTTTTCGCTGTCACTTCGATCAAGTTAATTTCGATTTTTTGGTTCGAGTTAGAACCGATTTGGATGACGAGTGGAATCGTTTCTCCGAGAATTGCACGTGTGTTGAATTCTAAGTTTCTCGCTGTCTCATCGATTGCCTCTACTAATTGATTCAGCTCTTCTTGAGCAATTTCACGATCTTCATCGGTCATCGTATCTGTCGATGCAAGTACTGCAAGCTCACGCATACGATCGGTAAGTCCGCTAATATTGTTCATCCCTTCGTTCATCGTCTCGAGTGCAGACAACCCGTCATTCATATTATGTTGAGCTTGAGACAATCCACGAATTTGCGCTCGCATCTTTTCACCGATCGCAATACCAGAAGCATTTTGTTCACCTTTTCCTGCTTTAAGACCTGTGCTTAAACGGTCGAGAGATTTCGAAATGTTCGTATTGTTGCGAGTTGCACGATTGGATGAAAATGCGATATGTTCGTTACTATGAACGCGCATAGTGCCACCTCTTTTCTACTATATTCATGTATTCACTTCTTAATATCGGATACATTTAGTACAATTGAAGTGAAAATAACCGATATTATGTTAAAGATTTAGATTTTAAGGGAAAGATTGAGAAGAAAGGTAGAGGAGACGTATGAATTATAAAGAAGCCCATGCGAAATACCAACAAACTCAGCGCGCGACATTGCCCGAAGTAGAGGCCGTTATTTTATTATTGCGTCAAGTTGAGCGAGGGATCGAACAACTCGAACTGGCGCTAGGGACTGATAATATGCGCTTAAGAGACGATACGATTCGCGACATTCAAACGCTTATGTTTGAATTGATGGGACGTACAAATCGCAAAATCGAAAAGGGTGAGCGTCTCTTTTTGACGTATATGTATATTAACCAATCATTCATTACGATGCGCATATCAGAGGCTTATGAACTACTTCCGGAAACGAAAGAACATGTGGAAACATTGCGCAATTCGTGGGAAGAAGCGCTCCAAATTCAAAGAATGCGCATGTTTCGCACGAATCAAATTTAAACAAGCTCGGGATTTGTCTATTCGAGCATTTCGTAATACACTAAAGCAGAAACAATGAATAGAAAGGGGAATGGAATAATGATTCATGATTTTAAAGAAGCGATGGGGAGCTATCCGACGGGAGTAACCGTCGTGACGACGAAGACGGAAGAGGGGAATCCAGTCGGCATGACCGTTAACTCATTTACGTCCGTATCGATTGAACCATTGCTCGTGTCATGGTCGATTGACAAACGTTCAGGGAGCTTAGAGTTCTTCATGGATGCGAACCGTTTCGCGGTGAATATTTTAGCAGCGGATCAAGCGGATATTTGTTGGACATTTGCGAGCCGTGATGAGACGGATCGTTTCGGTAAGACGGAGTGGACAGATACGGAGTATGATTTACCTGTCATCGACGGGGCGTTCGCACAATTTGAATGCCGTAAAGTGCAACAAATTGAAGCGGGGGACCATTATATTTTAATCGGAGAAGTGCAAAAGATCACGAAAAAGGATAAAGAACCACTTCTTTATTACAAACGCGAAATCGGACCGATTGAAGACATTGCGAAAAAACTAAAAGATTCATAACATACTTTCATTATAAAAAATAGTGACACTTGTCATCTTTTCATTTCAATTTTCGACAAAGTTCGGTAAAATGAAATGCAGGAGTTGATGAGAGTGAAAACTGCAGTTGTAACGGATAGTACGGCATACTTGCCGGTTGAATTAAAAGAACAGTTAAACATTCATACGATTCCGCTCATGGTAACGATCGACGGCGAAACATACGAAGAAGACGTCGATTTATGCATGGCGGAATTTTACGATAAAGTGCGGGGAAAAGGCCCACTACCAAAAACGAGCCAACCAGCGATCGGTCGCTTCGTTGATTTATATACGCAATTGAAAGACGAAGGATACACATCGGTCGTTTCGGTCCATTTATCGAGCGGTATTAGTGGCACATTTGCGGGAGCGGGACAAGCAGGTAATATGGTCGACGGCATCGACGTCATTCCGTATGACTCGGAAATTTCATGTTACGTGCAAGGATTTTACGTCATCCGTGCCGCAGAACTTGCACAACAAGGAGCGTCTGCAAAAGAGATTGTCGCAGAACTCGATCGTCTTAAACAGACGGTGCGCGCATACTTCATGGTGGACGATCTTTCTCACTTGCAGAGAGGGGGACGTTTGAACGGCGCCCAAGCCCTCATCGGGAGCTTACTTCAAGTGAAACCCATTTTGCATTTTGAAAATAAAGTGATTGTCCCATTTGAAAAAATTCGCACGCGTAAAAAAGCGATGAAGCGCATTGAAGATCTATTAGCTGAAGATGCAAAAACAAAAGAACTCGACGCTTCTATTATTCATGCGAATAATTTAGGAGAAGCGGAAAAGTGGAAAGCAGAACTTGAAGAACGCTTTCCAACGGTTCGTTTTACAATCAGTTATTTCGGCCCTGTCATCGGCACTCATTTAGGAGAAGGCTCGATGGGACTCGGTTGGTCAGAACGACAAAAATAGGAGGGAAAGAATGGAACGCCAAATCATCGAATGGGTGAACGGGCGCATTCTTCCTTACGAACATATTCCTTTCAACAAAGAAGCAATTGAAGCACTCATCGCGCAAGGAGAACTTGAAGTTTTGTGCGGGGTGGAAAGACGAGCGAACGGCTCATTTGTTTGCCGTCGCTGTCGCAATGAAGAACGGTATTATTTCGAAACTTATACTTGCGCCGCATGTGGTGAACGTTGTACGTATTGTGTACGATGCTTCCGCATGGGGCGCATTTCGTCGTGTTCGAAAGTGGTGCGACGCCGAGCGATTGAGCGCGGGAGTTGGCCGAATTATCACTACGATTGGAGCGGGACGTATTCGTACTTACAGCAACGGGGAGCGGGTGCGCTCGTTCAAGCAGCTCGTGAAAATGTCGGACATTTAATGTATGCGGTTTGCGGAGCGGGCAAGACAGAAATGATTTTTGCGCCGATTGATGCGTATTTGAAAGAAGGAAAACAAATCGCTGTCGTCAGTCCGCGCGTCGATGTCATTTTAGAACTCGCTCCTCGTTTTGAAAAAGTGTTTCGTGGTGTGCCGATGCAAGTGTTGTACGGGGGAGCGGAAGATCGGGGTCAACCGTTTCATCATGCGATCACACTCGCAACGACGCATCAACTCTTTCACTATGATGAAGCATTCGATGCGATTTTCGTCGATGAAGCAGACGCGTTTCCGTACACGTACGATATTATTTTACGCCGCAATGTCGAAGCGGTTCGCAAAAAAGGGGCACCGATTCATGCGATTACCGCAACACCGACGAAAGCATTAGAACGAGAATATCGTGGGAACACGACGATCATCCCGTCGCGCTTCCATGGACACCCTCTCCCTTTACCGACATTTCGCATGCTTATGCGTTACGAGAGAGCATTAAGTAAAGGGAAATTGCCTCGTGTCGTCGGACAGTGGGTTCGCGCTCAAATTGACGCCGGGCTCCCATTTTTATTGTTTTTTCATTCGATTGAGGCGATGGAAGGCGTGCGGGAATTCGTGCAAACGATTCATCCGACGATTGAAGTCGTCCATTCGGAAAGCGCGCAGAGGAAAGAGTTCGTCCAACAATTGCGTGATGGGGAGCGAGTCGGGCTTTGTACGACGACGATTTTAGAGCGAGGTGTGACGATTCCGAAAGTGCAAGTGGCGGTACTAGGAGCAGAGCAACCGATTTTTACGAAAGAGGCGCTCATTCAAATTGGCGGACGTGTGGGACGCAGTAAAGACTACCCGACGGGAGACTTTGTGCTTTTTCATGCGGGATGGACGCGGGCGATGAAAGCGATGGAGCGGGAAATGAAAAAGTTGAATCGCCTTCATGAGCGAGCGAAGGAGGAAGCGCGATGAGATGTTTACTTTGCGACCGAGCGTTGCGAGAGTTGATGCGTTGGTCATACATTTTGCATCAAAACCGTCAACCTTTATGTGAAACATGCGCCGCTCAATTTCAGCCTTATGAACAGTCATTTTCTCTTTTAGGCATTGATTCTATCGTAATTCATTATAGGTATAACGAAATGATGCAAGACGTGATATACTCGTATAAAGGATTCGGACATATTCGGTTAGCACAATTATTTCGTCCTCTACTGACATCGTTACGGAAAGAGCGACGCGCGAGCATTGTGCCGATTCCTTCTCATGTACATAAGGTAGAAAGAATCGGATTTCAACCGATTGAACATTTGTTGCAGGTGGCTCAAGTGCCTTATCAATCATTACTTGAGAAAGTATATGATGGTGAGTTAAGTCGCCTTTCGAAAGAAGAGCGGCAACGAGTGGACCGAATCGTACGAGTGCGTGAAGGAGTACGTGTTCGTGCGCATTGTATTTTAATCGATGATGTGATTACGACAGGAACTACATTACAACAAGCGGCGACTGTGTTGCGTGAAGCGGGAGCGAAGCGCATCGATGCGTTCGTCTTAAGTCGTCCGGTGAAAAAGGAGAGAGCATAATGGCAGAGATACGAGATTGCCCTAGCTGTGGCCAGTTTTTCAACTACAATGGATTGCGTGAAGTATGTGCGACATGCTTCCAAGAAGAAGAGAAGATTTATGAAGAGGTGTATCGTTACTTACGCCGACGCGAAAATCGTGCAGCGACGATTGAACAAATTACGACAAAATTCGATATCGAGGCAGATTTATTGTATCGTTGGGTGCGTCGTGGCCGTCTGCAACCTGCGATGTTCCCAAACTTAGGCTATCCGTGTGATCGCTGTGGGGCAATCGCACAAGACGGGAAGTTATGCACAAAGTGTAAAGATGAGATTGAAAATGAACTTGCGCAAATCGAAGCAGCTGAAGATTTGCGAGAAGCGTTAAAAACACAAGAACATGTGACATATCATGGTCGAAAACTATAAAAGAGAAATGGGCTTTATGCTCATTTCTCTTTTTGAATAGTTCGAACGTCTTTCGGATAATCCTTTTTCATATTTCAGATAAACATTTAAAGATTTAGACCGATTATATAGATAGGGATTACATTCAGCGTTTAGGGATGAGGAAAGGAGAGTTTTTCATGAAAATTCAAAAATTACATTTATATGGGGTAAATCCTTACCGCGCACAAGATACAAAGAGTGATCTTATTAGAAATCGTCAAGCGGTGAACGATCGACTCGAAATTTCACATACAGCGAAACATTTATCAGGAAAGACGAGCTTTGAAGAAGTGCGTCAACAAAAGGTGGAAAATTTAAAAAATCAAGTACAAGATGGTTCTTATGAAGTAGATACTCGCGAGCTTGCGGTGAATTTATTAAATCAGTATCGTCGATAATGATAGATATGAAGGAGGCGATGGACGATGATGAATCAACTGATCACGATTATGGGGAATTTAGAACGGCTCCATCGCAGTTTATTGAAAGTAGCATTAGAGAAAACGAGCGTCATTAAAAGCAATGAAGTGCTCGCGCTCGATGCACTCTTGAAGGAAGAACAGTCCCATTTGGCAGCGATTGTCCAATTGGACGGGGCACGCGAACAGCTCGTGCATCAGTTGTATGCGGAGCGAAGCGGGAAGCGAGTAGCCGATGTGACGATTTCGATGTTGTTGGACGTGCTTGAAGGAGCAGAACGCGAACAACTAGAGAAGAGTCGGGATATATTGATTGAAGCGGTCCAAGATTTAAAGTATCAAAACGATTTGAATCAACAGTTAACCTTCCAGTCATTGCAGTTTATTAATTTGTCACTCGACATGGTGCGACCAGCGCCACCGTCTCATTCGATGAACTATTCGAAAAATGAAGTACAAGGTATTCGGCCGTCGACAGGTGCGAAAGGCGCCTTCGATACACAAGCTTAAGGAGGAAACGATTTATGCGTTCTACATTTATGGGACTTGAAGCGAGTAAGCGAGGTCTCTTTACTCAACAGTCAGCGCTCTATACGACAGGGCATAACATTTCTAACGCGAACACACCAGGATACTCACGTCAGCGGGTCAATATGCAGCCGACTGCGGGATATCCTGGTATTGGGTTAAACACACCGCAAATGCCTGGATTCATCGGGACGGGAGTAGAAGCGGGAAGCGTGCAACGTGTGCGCGATGCATTTATCGACAAACAATACCGTCAAGAGTCGAACAAGCTCGGGTATTGGGAATCTCGTTCGAAAGCGATTGAACAGATGGAAGACGTGTTAAACGAGCCGTCAGAATTCGGCTTACAGCGTTCGATGAGTTTGTTCTGGCAGTCGCTCCAAGATCTATCGCGTGACCCGGAAAACGGTGGCGCGCGTGCGGTGGCGGTAGACCGTGGGGTAGCGGTAGCAGAATCGCTCAATTATATGGACTCTTCATTGAAAGAGATTCAACGGAACTTGCATAACGAAATTAACGTGTCGACGAAAGAAATTAACTCGATCCTCGACCAAATCGCAGGATTGAACAAACAAATTAAAGAAATCGAACCGAACGGTTACATGCCGAACGACTTATACGATGCACGCGATGTCCTCATCGACGAACTGAGCGAATACATGCCAGTCGAAGTGAGCTACACCCCATCAGGCGGAAAAGCGCTCGATATTGCAGAAGGAGCGGTCACAATCAAAATCGCTGGCTCGAATGTGGAGTTAGTGAATGGTGTAGAACGCGTGAATGTGGAAGCGGAATATGCGAAAGTAAAAGGAAACGAAGATGTCAATACTCATCCATTCAATGCGCTGAAAGTATCGGATAAAAAATCAATTGATGAACGTTTTGAATATGATAAAGCTGGAAAATTAACGAATGCAACATTTAACGATTTCAAGTCGGGAATAGATTATAAAGAGTTGCCGAAAATCGGAAAGTTAAAAGGTATTATCGATTCGTATGGTTATGTTGAGGAAAAGGTAGCGATAGGAGTAGAAGCTAAACTTGAAAATATAAAAGGTCTTTACCCTGACCATATGCGCCAACTCGACCAACTCGCTCGAGAATTTGCGAAAGCATTTAACAAGCAACATGGTAATGGGTATCCTAAAAATCAAGCTGTTGAAAATAAAGACAAAGACAAATTCGAAGGATCTAAAGATTTCTTCTTAACAAAAGAATTGAGTGAAAAGCAACAAAAAGAGACTGGGTCATTAAAAGATGATGATTATAAAAATATTACGGCAGGTAATATTACAGTGAATAAATTAATTCAAGACGATGTGTCGTTATTGCGAGCAGCATCTGAAAACAAGAATGATGGTGAGGAAGGTAACGGAGCGAATGCGAAAGCATTATCTGATGTGCAACATAAATTGTTACCTGGGCTAGATGGTTCATCTGTCCAAATGTACTTCGAAGGAATGAGTGGAGAACTTGGAGTGAAAGGACAACAAGCTGCACGTAACGAATTTAACGCGGCGACGATGATGGAGTCTGTCACATTCCGTCGTGCTTCTGTCATGAGTGTATCGCTCGACGAAGAGATGACGGATATGATTCGTTTCCAACAAGCGTACAATGCTTCTGCTCGTATGATGACGGCGGTAGATGAGACATTAGACAAAATTATTAACGGCATGGGCCGAGTAGGATTATAAGAAGGAGCTGACTAAGCAATGCGTGTAACTCAATCGATGCTTTCGAACAACATGCTTCGTAACTTATCGAGCAGTTATAATAAAATGGGAAAATTGCAAGACCAATTAAATACAGGAAAAAAAGTAAACCGTCCGTCTGATGATCCGGTCGTCGCGATGAAAGGGATTGCGTACCGTCACCAAGTAGCGAAAGTCGAACAGTTCAAACGAAATGTCGGCGACGTCCACAACTGGTTAGACAGCACAGATGCCGCACTCGACAATGCAGGAGAAGTATTAAAACGAGCGCGTGAACTCATGGTCAACGTCCCAACCGATTCGATGACGTATGATGATCGTCAAAAAATCGCGCAAGAATTAAAGCAACTTCAAGAAGGAATGCGTGATATTGCGAATTCTAAAGTTGGCGATAAGTATATTTTCTCTGGAACGAAAACGGGTAGTCCTTTGTTTATTAATGGCGCTTTAAGTAAAGAAAAAATTGCGAATGATTATTCATCTGCAGATTCATTTAAAGGCTTATACGAAGCGTATGATAAAAACGGTGAAATTGTTGTTTTAAATAATGAGGGTGTACCAGAGCCATCAACTGATCCAAATAATCCAACTAAAGAAGTGGCGTATTATCGTTTAAAAGCTGAACCAGATAATGGTGTACAACGTGAAGTGAAAATTGAAGTGTTTGACGGTGTTGAATTACAGGTCAATACGATTGGTCATAAATTATTTGGTGATATTGACAAACGATTTACAGATATGATTAAACAAATTGAAGATCCAGATAATCAAGCTGATTTAGATACGCATATTAAATCGATGGACGATGCATTGAACTCAGTATTAGAAGACCGTGCCGTTGTCGGAGCTCGTCAAAATCGTGCGGAATTAATGGACAACCGTCTCGACCTTCAAGAGATGGCAGCGAAAAAGCAAATGTCGCAAAACGAAGACATCGACTACGAAGTCGTCATTACCGATTTAATGACGCAAGAGTCGATTCACCGTGCGGCACTTTCTATCGGAGCGCGTATTATCCAACCGACGCTCGTCGACTTTTTACGATAAGTGATCAAGGGGCGTTCGTCTTATGACGAGCGCTTCTGTTCCATAAGGAGTGAATCCAATAAACATTCCACAAATTCAAATTGAAACGCGTCCTGCGAAACTCGGCTTACAAATCGACAAACCGCAACAGTCGATCGAACAACCGAAAGCTTCGATTCAACAGACGCAACCTGCCGCAATACTCGACATTCGTCGCACGCAACCGACGCTGACAATCGACCAGACGGAAGCGTGGGCATCAATGGAACGCAAAAATATTTTACGGGCGATGGATGAATTTGCGAAAGAAGGGTTGAGTGCCGTTCAAGAAGGGATGGCTCGTCGCGCTTCAGAAGGAACGCAAATGATGCGCATTGAAGATGGTGGAGAAGCGATTCAAAATATCGCAAAAAACAATGCCTATCCTTCGCCAGCTGATATTAACGTTCGTTTCTTACTCGGACGTTTCGGAGTGAAATATTCAATCGAGCCTGGCAAGACTGATATTAACGTAGAACCACAAAAGCCAACGCTTGACGTACAAGTGAATAAGCCGATCCATGAATACACGCCAGGCAAAGTGTCAGGTGTCATGGAAGATTACGGCGAAGTGCGCATCGATTTTCGCGCTTAAAAAGCTCACTTTCATAGTGGGCTTTTTTCATATGAAGACATTGTGACAACGCATATTGCAAGTAGTACGATATGAGCATTCATGATATGCTAAAAGAAAAGGAATAAAGGAGCAATGACGCATGCAAATCGAAACGAAATTTCACGGATCTGTCTCATTAGAGGGAGCGCTCATTTACGAATTTCCCCAAGGCTTACCAGGATTCGAAGACAATCATTCATTTACCATTTTACCGATTGACGGGAACGACATGTTCCAAGTGCTACAATCGACCGACACACCAGGCGTCGCATTCGTCGTCGCCAACCCGTACACATTAATTGACGAATACGACATTCGCATCGACGAACCGACAATCGATTTACTCGGTATCGAATCGGAAGAAGAAGTATTCGTCTTAACGGTCGTCACTGTAAAAGAGCCGTTCAACCAATCAACACTCAACTTACAAGCACCCCTCGTCTTCAACGTGAAAACGAAAAAAGGGAAGCAAATGATCTTAAACGACACCTCATACGACATGCGCCATCCAATCGACAAGGGGGCGAAGTAAATGCTCGTCCTCGCACGCAAAAAAGGCGAAACGATCCAAATCGGTGACAACATCACGCTCAAAGTGATCGACATCTCCGGCGACACCGTAAGGCTCGGCATCGACGCCCCAAAATCCGTCGAACTCGTCCGTGGAGAGTTGTTAGAACAAGTAACCGACACAAACAAAGAAGCGATACCAACAGATTTATCAAGTTTATTCAATCAACAATCATAACGAAACGGATCCCCTGTATACCAATTGCTCGTAACAGGGGATGTTTTGTCAAAAAGGAGAATGACGATGGGATATAAAATAATCCAACCGACATATGTAAATAAGTTTTCGTGTATTGGTCCAGCTTGTGAAGCAACGTGTTGTGCAGGATGGAACGTTACAGTTGACCGAGAAACATATATGAAATATAAGAAACTGCCGATGAGTCCTTTGAAGAAAAAATTAGAGGAAAATATAAAACGTAATCGAACGTCTACTTCTGGCAACACGTTTGCCCAGTTTAAGTTAGATACTCATCATCAGTGTCCATTATTAGGTGAAGATATGTTATGTGAGGTACATAAACAATTAGGGGAGCAAGCACTGTCCCATACATGTTCGATTTATCCGCGTGCTCAAAATAAGTTAAGAAGTGCATACGAAATATCGTCAACTCCATCTTGTCCAGAAGTTGTGAGGTTATTAGTAGATGAAGTAGATGGATTACAATTTGAAGAAAGTGAAAGAGATCACCTTTTCAAATTTTCGAATCACTTTGACAAATCACAAGTTCCTGAACAAACTTTTTGGGACATTCGAGTTTTTTCAATTCAATTAATCCAAATGAGAACGATTCCACTACATACAAGACTTATTATTCTCGGCCTATTTTATCAAGCGATAGATGAGGATATAGCTGATTCAAAGCATGTGGAGCAGACGATAGAATCGTTCACAATAAAAGTAAATACACCTGAGTATGTTCAGGCACTTATGAATATTCAAGGAAATAAAGAAATGCTCATGCAGTATGTCATCAACATATTAGACGTAGCGCAACAAAAATCTGCTAAACGAACGAAGATGTTCGAACTTGTAGCAGAAATCGCACCGATTCTAAACAATTTGCACATCAATATTGTAAATGAAATTGATCAACGTGCCATGCGGCATGAAAGAGAGTATCCTCATTTGTATGAAAACTATTTAGTGAACCATCTTTTTTATAATGTGATGCCACTCAATCAAAAAACAGCAGTAGAAAGTTATCAACAAATGATTAGTAGTTATATCGTGATGCGAAATTTAGTGGAATATGTGGCATATGTTCGCAACCAGTCCATTGCTGACGTATTCGTGGAAGTGGTATATGCATTTGAGCGAGAAATTGAACATAATGCCTCGTTTAAAAAGTTAACAGTTGCCATTATAGAAGATATGGAGATTAATCAATTGCCTCATCTTATTCAACTACTCAACAGTTAGTGTCACAAATTAGACAATAAATATTTTTTTTAGGGAAAAAGTAATCGAAAAGGTAAACAAAATAAAACTCACTCCGATACAGAGTATTAGTGAGGGAAATATCCACTCACACTCGAGCAAGGACGCTTGAGAAAACACAAACATTCAAGGAGGAAGATTAATCATGAGAATTAATCACAACATCGCGGCAATTAACACACACCGCCAAATGCAATTCAACAACACGAACGTAGGGAAAAACCTCGAGAAACTTTCTTCAGGTTACCGCATTAACCGTGCAGGAGACGATGCAGCTGGTCTTGCAATCTCTGAAAAAATGCGCGCACAAATCAAAGGTTTAAACATGGCTGAGAAAAACGCACAAGACGGCGTATCACTCATCCAAACAGCAGAAGGTGCGCTTCACGAAACACATTCTATCCTTCAACGTATGCGTGAGCTCGCAGTCCAATCTGCAAGTGACACAAATATGGACAAAGTAGACCGTCAAGCAATGCAAGAAGAGTTGGAAGCATTAACAGCTGAGATTAACGATATTGCTGGACGTACAGAGTTTAACACGCAAAAGCTAATTGATGGATCATTCTCAAACAAAAAATTCCAAATTGGTGCAAACGAAGGACAAAGTATCGAGGTAAGTATTAAAAAAATGGATGCAGCAGCATTAGGTTTAACGAATTCAGTTGTAGCAGAAACTGATGTTGATGCATCGGCATTAAAAGATGGCTCATACCGAGTAAAAGGTACAGACGTTTTAGATGCTTCTGACAACGTAGTTGGTAAAGTAACTGATAACAAAATTACTTTGGCTGACACTGCCGGAACAGAAATTGAATTTGCAAAAGCGACAGAATTAACTGAAGGAGCTACGATTACAGTTAACGGTGGTAAAGCAGAGCTTCGTTTAACAGCGTCAGATGACGTTAAAAAACTTGCAGCTGGCACATATGAAATCAGTGGCGAAAATGTATTAAAAGATGGCGTTAAAGTAGGAACTTATGAAGACAATAAAGTAAAAATCCAAGGTGTAGTAAATGCAGGTGGAGAAGAAATTGAATTTGATAAAGCAGCATTAGGTTTAGCAGACGATCTTGATGAAGGAGTAAAATTCACAATCGGGGGCGTTGATATTTCTAATCGCGATCAAGCATCTGCTGCTATTACAGCGATTAATGAAGCAATCAACAAAGTATCTACACAACGTTCTGACCTTGGTGCGGTTCAAAACCGTTTAGAGCACACAATCAACAACCTCGGAGCGTCAGCTGAGAACTTAACAGCAGCGGAATCACGTATCCGTGACGTTGATCATGTCCAAGCCGCATAGGCTTCACAAGGACATAGTCGTCCAGACTGGTAACGGTCTGTGAGGATCATTGGGTGAATTGCTGGAACACCTTGGTAGAGCTTCTCTCACCACAGCGTAGTTGGAAACGACAAGCGCGACGGTTTGAAAAGAGAGAAGAGGAGGCAATCAGCAGCGAAGCCCCTGTCGGGAAACCGTGGGGAACGTTCAACGACTAAGACATACCGTCTACGGCACAAGCTATGACGATGAAGTCTGTAGGGTGGACTTTCGTGGAGACGAAAGGACATTCGAAGCGCCCAACCCCTAACTCAGCAACCACAATATGCTGAACGGGTGAAGAGATAGTCTAGTCATACATGAGAGTGTATGTCGCACGATGGCGAAAGAAATGATGGAGTTCACAAAGAACAACATCTTAACTCAAGCAGCTCAAGCTATGTTAGCTCAAGCAAACCAACAACCACAAGGCGTATTACAATTATTACGTTAATTCGTATACAAAAGAGACTTCCGATCGGAAGTCTCTTTTTCTGTTTACAGTCGCTCTTCTTTTCTTAACTCTCGCAATTTGTATACGACGGACCAGTACGTTCGCTGGATGGTATCTGCAATCACTTGATCGGTCGCACCTTCTCGTTTCATTTGAATCATCGTTTCAATTTCTTCCTGTGAATAGGCTTTTGAGCGTTCGGATGAGCTGACGATGACTTCGTAATTCGGATATTGTTCTTTCCATTTCATTTTTTCTTTCTCAAATCGATACGTCCAATTCGTTTTATATGCCATGCTCGGGCATGTTGTCGTAACAGGTGCGATCGTTTGTAAAAATTGCATCGTTTGTTGTACACGCGATGTTTTAATATAATTTCGGTGTCCATCGGGGCATCCTGACAATGTGAAGCCGATTCGGTAAGTTGAATTGATGACCCGACAAAGTGCTTCGAGTTCATGCTTTTTGAAATTTTGAACATACAGTGCAATATGTGGCGTTACATAGATTTTTTTCAAACGATGATTAATGCGATGGCTAATTAATAATGAACCGTCGTCCATGTATAATGTTGCGAGTAAGTGTGGAGATAAATATTTTTCAATGAGTGGTAACGGAATCACTTTTTCGCGTACGTCATTATAAAATAGCAGGCGCCACTGTTTAAATAACGGATGCGATTCAGAGCGAATGTAAGAGCCATCTGATTTGAATTGAAAGTAAGGTGCCATGACATTCACTTTCCATTGGCGATATTCCAGTTGGTTCATGCCAAAATGTTCATGGTAATTACATTTTAAGCCGTATGTGAGTGTCGGACTGTCTTCTAACATACCATCACCTAAAATCGAACCGATTAACACTTGTTTTTGAGTAAGTCCGATATCTTCTTCCAATCGAATTACTTGTGGATATCGTTGTTGATGTTGAAAGAATGCTTCTTCGACGACTTCGTTTAGTGTTAATCCTGTCATTGAACGTTTCTTGATTATTTCATTGTGTAGTGCGGAATCAATTGAAATTTGGTATGATTTCATTTCTTCAGGCTCTGTTCTTTTACGAATCCATCGTTGTTGCTCGGATGACGTAATCGGTAGTTTCACATATCGATGTAACAAGTCATTAATGTGCGCTGTTGGCTTTAATATTTGATAATGTGCTGATAATTTAATAGTCGTGCGCTTCGCGATTGTTTTATACGGTGATGCTGTTTTCATTTTTCGAATCATGACAGGCTGCATCCACGGTTCGACGAGTTGTAAAAAATAATTGATTTGTAGTTGATCGTACAGTAACAATCGCTTCTGGCCATCTACTGAGAATAGTAAGTTGAACTTTAAATTTAATATATACTTCAGTAATTCACGTTCTTCATCTGTCCAGCACTCTGTCGACAATACAAGCTTTTCCACAACGCCGTCTTTATTTTTCTTCAAATGCCCATCATCTTGATACCACCAAGCGAGCGATTCTGCTGTGAAGTATCTTTCTAAATGGTTGATTGGTATCGCTTTCATTTTGTTCGGATACCAAATGTCATATAGTTGATCGACCCATTCGTGTGTGAACGACTGTACCATGTAGCGTTCGCTATAACCTTTTCGCAATCGCTCTTCTATCACTCGTCCGTACGTCGGCTCGTTCAGCGGAATATAGTCACGCAATTGTTCGTAGCAATAGTGCGTCCACTCGACATCTTCCACACGATGCATAAACTGAAAGCGTGGTCGTCTTCCCCCCTGTTTAATAATCGTGCCATCTCCTAACAATTTCCCTATCATTCGGGCAAAAAATATTTCCATCTCATCACCTCAAATGTTATTTAGGATATCTTTATTATAACATAAAAAAAGAACGTACGTTCCCTTTAAAAGTAATTTGTACTGAATTAATCTCGAATTGTCCTATATATGTTATTTAATTTTTAAGGGAAAAAATAGTGTAATGGATAATTTGAATCATAGTTAGTTTTTAAAGAGATGGAAAGTAGGATGAGAGAAGCCGATATAAAGAGAGAAGATGAAATACATAGGAGGACGACCATGGAGATTCGATTAGGTGAACGAGTAGAGCAATTAACAGAGAAGTTGACGACAGATGACGTCATCGCAACGATTAATGCGTTGTTAGGGGAGGACTTTTATTTTGAAGGGTTGAAGATTGACGGAGAAGTCGTACAAGACGACGTCGAGCAAGTATTACACGACCGTCTTTCATCGATCCAGACAATCGAAGTGTTAGCTGTCGAAGCGCAACAGTTTGTTATCGGCTTATTAGCATCGGGAGAAGAGTATGTGAAACGCGCATCCGAACATACGCCACAATTAGTAAAAGCGTTAAAGAGTGAGAACATCAACGCGGAAGCTTGGGCGAATGTAAATGATATTTTAGGTGGCATTCAATGGATTTTGTCGATGACGGAAGTGGTAGAACAGTCGATTATCGATGTGAACGATTGGGCGGACCTTGTGCAAGCGAAGGAACAGTTCGAAGCTCAATTACCGACTTTACAAACAGCGATGGAGAAAGAAGATAGCGTAGCAATTGCGACAACGATCGAAAAATTCGTCATCCCATATTTTGAAACGGTGCAACGTGTAACAGGACAAGCATTTGACGAACAATTTACACGTCCGACGATTCAATAAAGAGAGTGCTACTTCGGTAGCGCTTTTTTATTTTTTAAAAAATAGATGAAAATAGTTGAAGTTTACGTTAACGTCAATGTTACATTACAACTATCGAGGGGTGGAGAGATGAAGACGATTCGCGAAGTTTGTGAAGCATTTGGGCTGACGCCTCGTACGTTGCGGTATTATGAGGAACTTGGCCTTTTAACACCTGTTCGTACCGAGACGAATCAGCGTAGGTATGACAAAAAGGAATTGGCAAAGTTGAAGTTGATTGCGCGGGGGAAGCGATTTAATTTTACATTGTCTGAGATCAAAGAAATGATTTTGTTATTTGATGTGGATCGTACCGGACGTGCTCAATTGGAGCGGACAATTGAATATGGACAAGAGAAGATGGAAGAGATTGATTCGATGATTGAGGAGTTGAAAACGATTCGGCGCGAGTTGTCTTGGTTAGACCGAACCTTTCGAGAAAAATTAGAAGAGCTCAAAGGAGGAGAATGAGATGAATATTCCGTATTATGTGGAAATGAATGCACGGAAATTTGCGCACAAGGAAGCTTTTGTCACGGAACATGAGAGATATACGTATGCGGATTGGAATGATGCGGCGTGTGCAGTCGCTCATTTATTTCAACAAGAAGGAATTACGAAAGGGGACCGGGTCGCCTTATTTTTACCGAATGGTTATGATTTTGCGGTCGCATATGTTGCGGCTTTAAAATTAGGTGCCATTATCGTACCGCTCCACGTCAAACTCACATCACGCGAGGTAATGTACATTTTAGAAGATAGCGGGGCTTGTGCTCTCATCTTAACGGAACATGCCAAACAAGCGATTGATTTATCAGATTATTCTGGTAAATCAATTACCACGACTCAAATGAATCAAGCGATTTCTAGTGGTGAGCGTTGGACGAATGAGACGACAACGACCGAAGAAACACCTTGTACACTATTGTATACATCCGGCACGACGGGACAACCGAAAGGCGTATTGTTGACGAATCGCAACGTGCTAGCTGTCGCACATATGATTTGCATCGAAATGAAAATGAATGATGATACCCGGACGCTCATTATGTTGCCACTTAGTCATTCTGCCGTTTTGAATTTATTTTTCGTATCGACTGTACTTGTCGGCGGAACGCTCGTCGTACGGGAGGAATTTCACCCTGTCGTATTTTTAGAAACGGTAGAACGCGAACGGACGACGCACTTTTTCGGACCGCCTGTCGTGTACTTGTTAGCGTCAAAAGTGTTAGAACAAAAAACATATGATTTACAGTCGATGCAATGGTGGGTGTATGGAGGTGCGCCCGTCAGTAAAACGGAGATTGTATATATTCAAAAGCAATTCCAAACAAATCATTTAACGGCTGTATACGGACTGACAGAAGGAGGTCCGAGCGGGGCGCTATTATTCCCAGAAGAACAAGCTGAAAAGGTTGGAAGTATCGGAAAAAGAGCGAGTTTATTTACAGAATTGAAAGTTGTAGACTACGAAGGAAATGAAGTAGCACCGAATGAAATTGGCGAGATTGTCATTCGAGGTCTCGGTGTGATGGAGAACTATTGGAATCGTCCTGAAGAAACAGAAGCGGTCTTTTTGGACGGTTGGTTGCGAACTGGGGATTTAGCGAAAGTCGATGAAGACGGATATATGTGGATTGTTGACCGAGCGAAAGATATTATCATTTCGGGCGGGGTGAATGTGTATCCATTTGAAGTCGAGCAAGAAATGATGAAGCATCCTGCGATTGAAGCGGTGGCGGTTATCGGAGTCGCCCATCCAGAGTGGGGTGAAACGGTAAAAGCTTTCTACGTTTCATCAGAAGAAATCGATGAAACCGAAATAAAACAGTTTTTAAGTGAAACGCTCGCTAAATTTAAAATTCCGAGATTGTACGAACGAATCGAGGAACTCCCACGCAATGCGACAGGGAAAATTTTGAAACAAGCTTTAAAAGAAGGGAAGCGATGACATGAAGGAAGAAATGATGGCGAACTATCCGAAACATCCTCCAGTGATTGAACAGAAGCCACAATATGGAGAGCGTAAAGAAAGTTTTTATACGAAAGATGAATCGTTACGACGCATTTTATACCATTATTTACCGAAAGATTTTTATCAATATGCAGAGGAACGTTTAAAAACGTATGGGGAACGTTGTGCGAATGAAATCGATGAACGTGCTCGTTTTACAGACCGTGAAGGAGAACCACAGTTGTTGAAGTACGACGCATATGGCGACGATATTTCAGAAGTGATCGTGAACGAAGGGTATCGTCAAACCGTTGAAGAAACGTATAATGAAGGGATTGTCGGATATGTGCACAAACCGATTCCAGAGTTAGGCCGGAAAGGAAATTATACGTATAGTTTCGCTCAAGGCTATGTATTGTCTCAAGCGGAACCTGGATTTTATTGTCCGGTCACTTTAACGAAAGCAACCGCTTATTTACTGGATCATTACGCAGATGAAGCCGTTAAAAATCGTTTCTTACCTCATGTCTGTTCAACAGGAGAAGTGTCCCTTTATGAAGGAGCGACTTTTTTAACAGAACGACAAGGCGGGTCGGATGTCGGAGCGAATGAAGTTGTGGCAATCGAGCAAAGCGACGGGACTTATTCGTTATATGGCGAAAAATATTTTGCTTCGAATGCGGGAATGTGCGGTGTCGCAATGGTGCTAGCGAGAAGAGAAGGAGCGCCAACAGGTTCAAAAGGACTCACGCTATTTGCCGTACCGTGGCGTAATGAAGATGGCACATTAAACGGTATTTCAATTCGTCGTTTAAAAGATAAGTTAGGCGTGAAAGCCGTTCCTTCTGGAGAAGTCGAATTGCACAGGGCGAAGGCATATGTCGTAGGAGACCCGACGAGAGGTTTTTATTATATGATGGAAGCGTTAAATTTATCGCGAGTGAGTAATGCAGTCGCTTCTCTCGGAATTATGAAGCGTTCCCTAGATGAGGCTTTCCAATATGCGACGAAGCGCCGTGCGTTCGGGGGATATTTGACGGACTATCCAATGGTGCGTGACACACTTTTGAAAATGAAAGCAAAGCTCCATGTTGAATTAGCGGCTTTATTCGACATGATTCAATTGTATGAAAAAGTAACGGCTGGTGAAGGAACGCCGGAAGAAGTCGTGTTGAATCGTTTAAATATTGCCACGATGAAAAAAGAAACAGCATACGAAGCGATTCACTTCGCTCATGAAGCGATCGAAATGTTAGGAGGGAACGGGTATATTGAAGATTTTGTGACACCAAGGTTGCTGAGAGATGCGCAAGTATTATCGGTATGGGAAGGGACAGCGAATATTTTAGGTCTAGAAGTCGTTCGTCTTGTGAATAAATACGAAGCGCATCAATTGTTTATAGAACAAATGAACGCAAGACTTGAAAAAATGGCACCGAGCGATCAAACATCAATCGTGTTACAACAATGGGCATCAGTTCAAGAAGCATTACATCGCTTTGCCGATTTAACCTATGAAGAACAAACATTTTATTCTAAGCAAATGTCGAGCGATATGAATGCCATCTATGAATCGGTTATTGCATTAGAATGGGCAGAGCGTCATGGTGAGGAATACGAAGTGTTAACAAATGTTTACCTCGAACAAACATGGCAGTTGCGAAAAATCGGGCAACCGATCGTTCAAGAAGAAACATTTTGGAATGTGTTTTCAAACGCATAATACGAGCGGAAAGAAGGGGAGAATCCTTTCTTTCCGTTTTTGTTGTGGAAGGAGAGCGGTTCTTTTATGATGAAAACAAAGGAGGAGTAGTGTATGGAACAATATTTATTATGGATAGGTATCCTCATCTTTTCTCTCGGTCTTATCCTCGTCATCGTTGGACGTAGTTGGGTGATTGTCCGTTTCATTTTTGGCGACCGCAGTATGATTTGGCAATACACGATTGGATTCATCCTTGTATTGATTGGAGTTTTTATTCTTTATATGAGTGGCGCATTTTCGTAAGTTCGAAAATCTCAAAATATTGAGTAACTTCAAGTGATATACATAATGATGTATAGAGCGGATGGTATCGTAGTCGTGAAGAAATCAATTCGACGGCTCGTCCGTCGTAGGAGAGGAGATTTTTTATGATATTCCAGTTTGAAAAAATCGGCGACGACTATGGCATTCGCCTGCCCCAACAACTGCTCGACCGGTTACCAGAAGGAACATACGCTTTCGAAATTCAAATCGAAAACGACTCCCTCGTACTCATACCTGTCGTCACTCATTAAATCGAATATGCGTTATATGAAACATGAAGCCAACATTGTTTGGTTTCATGTTTTTTGCTAGAAAAATCTTTTAAATCATAGTGTGGCTCATTTTTAGATTAATAGATATAAGTGCGAAACCAGATGATTTTGAATGCAAAAATTTAATTTTAGGACTTATTTTTAAAAAGCACCGTTTTACTCTTGCCCATTTGTTTTAAATTTTTTGTAATAAGAACAAGTGTTCCTTTTTGTTCCTCGATTAAAGTGGTGATTCCAAATGATAGAATCGGCTAATTTGGATATTCATTCGTTTGGGAATGGACTTCATTGATATTCTCACAATCTATATTCGTGGTATAATATGGATATATATGGCTGTTTGAAAGAGATATAGGTGGTTTTTGTCTGAAAAAGAGTGAGAAAATCGAAGTCATCCCAAATGCAACAGAGGAGATGATGAGATGAGTAAACGTGCTTTACGGCGAATGCCATTAGAGAAGTTAATGGATTTAAAAATAGATTACGCATTTAAACAATTGTTTGGAAGCGAGAAAAATAAAGAAATTACCGTCGTATTTTTGAATGCGATTTTACAAAAAACTGGTCGCGCTACGATCCGAGAGATTGTTTTTATCGACCAAGAAGTCGGCGGGCAATTTGTAGAGGATAAGCAATCGCGCTTAGACATCGTCGTCCGCACTCAAACGGGTGATTTCATTAATATTGAGATGCAGCTGTCGAATCAAAATGACATGGTGAAGCGCACATTATATTATTGGTCGCGATTGTTTTCCGAACAGTTACGCCGAGGCGAAATGTATCAAGATTTGCGCCCGACCATTACGATTAACATTTGTGATTTTACATTGTTTTCGCAAACGGATTATTATCACAGTACGTATCACTTATATGAAGATACGGTACTGAAACGACTTCATCCTGAAGATGACGTACTTGAATTTCATTTTATCGAGATGAAGAAGTTCATTCAAGCGTGGCATGAGGAAACCCTTGATCCGTGGGATGATCTTTTAGTGCGATGGCTCTTATTGTTAGGAATGGTCGATGCAAGGAAGCAGCGTGTGTACGATGAAATTTATAAAGAATTGGAGGCGTTAGCAATGAAAGACGAACGTTTAATGGAAGCATTCGAGGCATGGGACGAATTGAGTGCAACACCTGAAATGAGAATGGCTTACACTTCACGACTCAAAACCATTTTAGATGTAGAATCTAAAATGCGCTATGCGATGACGAAAGGAAAAGAAGAGGGGAGAGCAGAAGGTATAAAAGAAGGGAAAGAACAAGGAAGGAAAGAAGGTAGAGCAGTAGGCATAAAAGAAGGAATTGAACAAGGAGCAATCGAAACAAATAAAAATATCATTTTCAATGGCTATCGCAATGGACTAGATGTCGCTATGTTAAGCATGTTGACAGGATATAGCGAGCAAGAGGTTGAAAGAATCATAGAATCGTTTGAAAAAGAAACGGAGTAAGCGGTAATCGATTGTCAATCATGCATAACAAAATCTCGAGTTTATTGAATAGGGGAGATTAGCAATGAAAGATGAACGTTTAATGGAAGCATTCGAGGCATGGGACGAATTGAGCGCCACTCCTGAAATGAGAATGGCTTACACTTCACGACTCAAAACCATTTTAGATGTAGAATCTAAAATGCGCTATGCGATGACGAAAGGTAAAGAAGAAGGCATAATAGAAGCAAATAAAAATATTATTTTCAATGGTTATCGCAATGGTCTAGATGTCACCACGTTGAGTATGTTGACTGGCTATAGTGAAAAGGATGTCCAAGAGATGATTCAATCATTCCAAAGGGAATACAACAAAAATGATTGAATTATTTTTCTTTTAAGGTAAAATTTAGGTATAATAGACTTAGGATAAGGGGGTGACGGGGTGAAGGTTGTTTTAAGTCATAGAGAGCCAAGTGTGCAGAGGGTGAGTCATCCGTATGTGACGGAGAAGACGGTGACGTTTCAGCCGAAGCAAGGGGATCGTATTCAAATCGGAGCTCAAGCGCGTCAATTGTTTGATTCTTCAAAAAGTCAATCGAATGTGATGGATCAGTTGATGAAGAAGCGGGAGCAAATTCAAGAAATGCGTAGCAACTTGATTGAACGGACGCTGGAAAAGGGTATGGAATTGTCGACCATTAAAGAACAGTTGAAAGAAATCGACAAGCAAATTCAAGACGTCGAGATGAACATGCTGAAGCAGCAGATGAAAGAGCGAGAGCAAGCATTGGAAGAATTAAAGAAGGAAAAGGAAAAACCGCAAGAGAAAAAGTCGGAGGAAACGACAGACAGGCTTATTGAACATGGGGTTTCACTCGATCAAATGCAATTGTTGAACCAGTCTAAAAGCATACTCGACGGCGAGCGCAATACGATTAAAATTGAACTCGAACTAGATGCGCATCGTTTCTGGGATGTCGACCCGACGGCAGAAGCAAAAGGGAAAAAGCTCGCAAACCTCGACAAACGCATTTCTGACATAACCGATCAGCTTGGCGAGCGTTTAGGGGAAGTGTTGCAGCCTGACTCGGAAGAACAAGTTGAAGAAGAATAATAAATGAAAGCATTCCTTTACTCTTGTATATTCAAGGAATGCTTTTGTATTTATAATAATGTTGATTTTGTAAGAGTTAAAAATTGGGGTATACTTGCAGAAAAGAATATGATATATTATATGAGAGGAAATGAATACCTATTCAGATAGAAGCATTTATCGCTGTAAGGGAAGTTGCTTTTTTATTTTTTATGTTTTGTAAGCGCTTTTTTGTAGGCGGATTGGGAAGTCGGAATTCTTTACTTGTTCTGGCTATAAATGTTAGAATAATCTGAAAAGAGAATTTGATAAGGGAGAGATCTACATGACAGTACAAGAGTTGACACACTTTATTGGTGGGGAAAAAGTTTCTGGTAAAAGCGGACGATTTGGGGACGTCTACAATCCAGCAACTGGGGAAGTGATCGCGAAAGTACCATTCGCATCACGAGATGAAGTTAAAGAAGCAATCGATGCAGCGGAAGCCGCATTTCCAGCTTGGCGCGATATGAGCGTTGCGCGTCGTGCGAATATTGTAATGAATTTCCGTAATTTAATGATGGAAAATAAAACGAAGCTCGCTGAAGTTATTTGTCAAGAGTCTGGAAAGACGATGGACGATGCAGAAGGCGAAATTATGCGTGGTTTAGAATCGGTTGACTTAGCAATCGGTGCTCCACAATTAGTAAAAGGGGAGTATTCTGTTAACGTTGGCGGAAATATTAACGCGTATTCTGCACGTTATCCACTCGGAGTTGTCACAGCGATTGCGCCGTTCAACTTCCCAATCATGGTACCACTTGCGCAAACGAGCATGGCGGTAGCAGTCGGTAACGCAGTCATTTTGAAAGCGTCTGAAAAAGTTCCGATGACAGCATTGTTCATTTCTGAACTTTGGAAGCAAGCCGGTTTACCAGATGGCATTTGGACAGTCGTGAACGGTGATAAAACAGCGGTTGACGAGCTTTTAGAAAACCCGAAAGTGCATGCGATTTCATTCGTCGGTTCAACACCTGTCGCAAAAATCATTTACGAAGTCGGTTCAAAGCACGGTAAGCGTGTCTCGGCATTCGGTGGCGGTAAAAACAATATGGTCGTTATGCCTGATGCGGATCTCGAGCAAGTGGCGAACTCGTTCGTCAGCGCGGGATACGGTGCAGCGTCACAACGTTGTATGGCGATTTCAACACTCGTTGCAGTTGGAGAAGGTACAGCAGACCGTCTTTTACCATTAATTAAAGAGAAAGTCGAAGCGTTAAAAGTAGGACCTGCTTCGGAAAACTCGGACTACGGTGCAGTTATTTCGCAACAAGCGAAAGATTCTATTTTAGCTGCAATCGATAAAGGGGAAGCAGAAGGTGCTGAACTCGTTGTCGATGGTCGTAAAGCGCCGATTACAACAGAAGGAAAAGGATTCTTCATTGGGCCAACATTGTTTGATCATGTGAAACCAGGCATGTATGTCCATGAAAATGAAATTTTCGGACCGGTTCGTAATATCGTCCGCACGAAAGATTTAGATGAAGCGATTCAAATTATTAATGATCACGAACTCGGTAACGGGGTAACGATCTTTACAAATAGCGGATACGCCGCACGTCAATTCACGACAGAAATCGAAGTCGGTATGGTTGGCGTTAACGTTCCAATTCCAATTCCAGTTGGATACTACAACTTCGCTGGATTCAAAGCGTCACGCTTCGGAGATGGCCACATGTTCGGTCCAGACCAAGCACGCTTCTTCACGAAAACGAAAACAATTTCAGAGCGTTGGTTAAAAGAATCTGACGACAAAGAAATGAGCTTCGCTTTCCCAAGTAACTAAATGTTACGAGCCTTAGCATCGACATCGGTGCTAAGGCTTTTTGTGTATAGTCAACAACCCGCCACTTAACGACCTTGCGGTCTGTTTGAAGTGGGGGCTTGCGTCTACCAAATTACAGCAGTGCCTCTACCCTCATAGAGTGCAATTACGCTTGTTCCTACCCAGTAGTGCGAATGGTTGTTAAGACCTCCTACCTTCGTGTGGTGGAACACAAGGACGGTTGACTTCGCCCCTACCGCAAGAGCTATACTCCTGCGGTAACTACACCAATATGTTCAATTCCTTTACGGTGTAGATTCATTGCGCCAACACGGTCATCATTTGATTCGTATTGGCAGTTTTTACACTTAAACAAATGTAATTCCTTGTTTCGATTCGCTTTTTCAACATGTCCACATTTAGGGCACGTTTGAGAAGTGTATTTTGGGTCTACGACTATTACCTTCTGTCCATTTAATTGAGCTTTATATTCAAGCAATTGCCGGAATTGATAGAAAGCCCAAGAAACAGAAACATAGCGATTTTTTACTCGTACTTTTTCAGTTGCGGAACGAATACCTGTCAAGTCTTCCAAAACAAACATCGTACCTCTACGGTATTTCTCAACGAGTGCCTTCGTAACTTGATGGTTTACATCCGTTACATAACGGTTTTCTCTTGACCCTATTTGTTTTAGTTTTTTACGAGCAGATGGAGTCTGTTTCTTTTGAAGTTGTTTGCGAGTCACTTTAAACTTACCACGTTTATGTTTTACAATTTTTCCATTGTAAAATGTAGTTTTCCCTTGACTGTCATAAGCAGTTGCAAGAAAGTTAATTCCTAAGTCTATGCCAACAATATTATTTACGTCGGTATAATCAAGTTCTGAAAAATCTTTCGTCACGGGAATATGCAAAAACCACTTTTGAAATTTATGCACTAACTTAGCAGTACCAAATTTCCAAGTGCCATTAAAATACTTCTTCATGGCTTTACGTTCATATTTTAGCTTGATACGACCATCTAATGTATTTACGCTAAATTGATTTCCGGTTAGTGAATAATCTCGATTCCACACAAGGTCATATTCTGGAAGTTTAAATTCAATCAAAGACCATTCGTGTCCATGTAATTGCTTGTAATGTAGATCGTTAAGTTTTGCTTGATTTAAAATTTTTGTCTTGAATACCTGGCCGATTTTATATGAAAAGAAAAAGGGGAGATGGACATGAAACGAATTAAAGTGATTGCGACAGGTGGTACGATTTCGGCGCATCATGACGATCGACTTGACGTGCGCAATTACGTATCGGGTCATTATCGTGGGGAAGACATCGTAGCATCCCTACCAGAGTTACAACGCTTTGCGAAAGTCGATGTAGAGCAACTTTCCAATTTCAGCAGTACGGTTATCGATGACCGCCACTGGGTATTGTTGAGAGAACGTGTGACTGCCATTTTAGAAGAAGCGTATGACGGTGTCGTCATTACGCACGGAACGAATACGTTGGAAGAAACAGCGTATTTTTTACACATGACGGTGCCGAGTGAGAAGCCGATTGTGGTCACAGGAGCACAACGTCCATTTTCAGGCTTGAGTACCGATGCCTCGATGAACGTATTAAATGCGATACAAGTAGCAGCATCTTCTGAAGCGAATGGTTTCGGCGTGCTCGTCGTATTGAATAATGAAGTGTGGAGTGCGCGCGATGTGTCGAAGACGAATACGTATCGTCTGCAAACGTTTCAGTCGATGAATGCGGGCCCGCTTGGAACCGTCGATCCAGATTACCGCGTCCGTCTTTTACATCGACCGGTTCGGAAGCATACTGCACAAAGTATGTGGGCAAATGAGTCGTTTGACGCGCTTCCACGAGTCGATATCGTTTATTCCTATGCAGGGGCAGATGGTATCATGATTGACGCGCTCGTCGCAGCGGGAGCGGAAGGAATCGTCATTGCGGGGACAGGAGCGGGGCGTTGTAGTCCGCTAGAAGAAGAGGCGATTGAGCGAGCTGTTGAGGCAGGGGTCGTCGTGGCGATGAGTAGTCGTGTCGGTTCGGGAGTCGTCATTCCAATCGATGCGTATGCGCACATTCCATTTGTGACGACGGATACGCTCTCTCCTCAAAAAGCACGTATTTTATTAAAATTAGCGTTGCATCAAACGAAAGATGTCGCAACGATTCAAACGTATTTTGAACAGTATTAGGAGGAACGTATATGGTTGAAATTTGTGTAATGGGTAGTTTAAATATGGACGTCGTAACGCATATTCCGTATTTTCCACAAGAAGGGGAAACGTTAGAAGGTTCATCGATTGAAGAGTATGCAGGTGGAAAAGGAGCGAATCAAGCAGTTGCGGCAGCGAGGCTCGGTCGTCGTGTTGCGATGATCGGTGCTGTCGGGGAAGATGCGTACGGAGAGCGTTTAGTGGAAGGTCTTGCGCAAAATGGCGTCGACCACACTGAAGTAGAACGTTTGCGAGGTGTTCGTACAGGACAGACGGCGATTTTGTTGACGGAGCGAGGCGATAATACGATTTTATACGTACCAGGCGCAAATGTAGAAAAATCTGTCCCATCTGTCGAGCGGGCAGTGCGTCATTTTGAAGGAGCCCAAATATTGCTTGTTCAGTTGGAAACACCGGAAGCGAGCGTATTGCGTGCAATGGAAGTGGCGAAAGAGCTCGGCATGGTTGTCATTTTAGATCCCGCTCCCGTCGCTCGCCTTACCAAATCATTATTACATGCTGCAGACTGCATCGTACCGAATGAAGTTGAAACGGAACAAGTCGTCGGCTTTTCTGTACATGATGAAAAGACAGCCCGTCGAGCGATGCAAACATTGAAACAGTACGACATTGAACGAGCGATTTTTAAAAGAGGGTCTGAATCACTCTTCGTCTGCGAAGGAGTAAGTGTAACAGAAATCCAACCGATTCGCGTTGCAGCGGTTGAGACGATTGGAGCGGGAGATTGTTTTGCGGGGGCACTTGCGACGGGACTTGTTGAAGGATTATCGTTTGTGGGAGCGGCTCACTTTGCGAATACGGTCGCAGCATTAAAAGTGACAAAGCGCGGTGTGCAAGAAGGGATGCCGACACGTAAAGAAGTGGAGCGGTTTCAAGAGAGAAGGGAAAGCCTATGAAGCTTGCGATCATCGTCATTTTACTCATCATCGTAGGAACGCTCGTCTGGCAAATGATGCAAAAACGTACAATGATGAAAAAAGGACGACTTGCACAAGCGGAAATGCTTGGCGAAATTCAAGTTGGAGGAGGCGGACCGATGTGTCAAGGGGATGTTGCACAAGAAATCCGTATTCTCGTCAAACTAGTAGAAGCACCATATACGGAATTATACGTCCGCTCCTTCATGCGTCCAACAGAATTTAAAACATTGCAAAAAGGGATCGTTTTACCGATTATTCATGATGGAAGAGAAGGCATTTTAGATCCAGCGTACGAGCGACAACTACGTATGAAGTCGTAGCGAGAACGATATACTTCTAAAATAATTATGAATGAAAGTGTCTATCCGCGGAGAGATGGAAAATGTATAACAAAACAGAAAGCGTCGCAAATCATTGCGTCGCTTTTTCTATTTCTAGGTATTTTTACATTAAAATAGTATTTTTGAACTATGGAAGAGGTTTAGGAAACGGTATATATTAACAATGAGCATTGTATCAAAAATATTTCAAAAATTGATTTTTATTATATGAAAGTATTAGAAATCGTTTTTAATTATGTGAACTGCAAGTATTTTTAAGTGTCGCATGTATGATGAAAGAGGGGTAATATGAATAAGATTCAAAATAAATTAATTATCATTTTTGTATCGATTATTGTATTAAGTATGATTAGCGTTGAATTTTTCACAGCGCGCACTGTGACGAAAACAGTGAACAAAGAAGTGGAAGAAACAGGATTTTCAGATAATGCTCAACTGAAATATATGCTGAACGAGTTATTTGAAAATTATGAACGAATTTTAGAACGTTTAGTTGTCGACCCTAAAGTGGTGACAGCTTTAAAAGAAGAAACGGGCATTACGCCTGAAATAGAGCAACAGTTCCAACAATTGTTGAAAACAGAAGAAGAAATCGGTGAAATCTTTTTTGCTACGACATCGGGACAATTTTCTCGTGTCCCTGCTACAGACGTTCAAGTGAATGTATTGGACCGACCATGGTACGTTCAAGCGATGGAGCATCCAGATGAAGTATATATTACAGATGCTTATCGTCATGCGGATACGAATGATTGGGCACTCGCTGTCGCAAAAGTCGTGAAAGATGGGAATACCATTGTAGGGGTTCTTGCATTTGAAGTGGCTTTAACGAATATTACCGAAACTTTAGAAGCGATTCATTTTGCATATGGAGGAGTTCCGTTTGTAGTTGATCGTACGGGTGTTATTCTCGTTCACCCACGTCTACGTGATGAATCTGTGTATGATTATGATGCATTAGCACCGATTATGACGCAAGAAGTGGGTCTCGAGAAATACAATTTATCTGGTATAGATCGTCAATTATTTTATGACGAGGTGCGTGGTTTTAAAGTAGGGGTAGCCTATAGTGAAAAGGAATTGTATGCGAGTTTAGCAGATATTCGCAAAACGCTAATTTTCATTAGTGTGGTCATTATTTTAATGGCAATTGTCATTACTATTTTCGTGGCACGTCGAATGACGCAGCCATTACAACGTTTAGAAGAAGGAGTTTCTCACATTGCGAATGGTGACTTAACGGTGCAAATTGAACGAACAACGAATGATGAAATTGGTGAGTTGACGACGAGCTTTAATCAAACAATCGATGAAATGCGTTCAATTTTAGGCCAAGTGAAACAGTCCGCGATGCAAGTATCCAGTTCCTCTCAACAATTGAGCGCAACATCTGAAGAAGTGACAGCAGCTACTGAAGAAACAACATCCGCAATGGATGAAATGGCGCACGGTGCTACGCTACAAGCAGAACGACTCGATGAAATGAATGAAATTATGATTCATTTAGAAGATAATTTTGCACAAGTCGAGCGTACGGTGAGTGCGATGAAGCAGTTGAGCGAAGACTCAGCTACATCTTCTACTCAAGGAGTGAAGACATTACATTCGCTTGTCAACCATGCGAAAGAATCTCATAACGAAGTGACGAATGTAGCAGAAACTGTTCATTCTCTCGTTGAAAATATCTTGAAAATCGAATATGTCATTAACACGATTGAAAAAATTTCGGAACAGACGAATTTACTCGCTTTAAATGCTTCAATTGAAGCAGCGCGTGCCGGAGAAGCAGGGCAAGGATTTGCAGTCGTAGCGAATGAAGTGCGCGCACTTGCAGAACAATCGAAAGTAAGTGCTGGGGAAATTGAACAGACCATCCATCAAGTCATTGCGCAGTCGAAAATTGTCGACCGTGGAATCGACCGCGTGCGCGAATATTCAGCAAATCAAACAGACGTCGTCACCGAGACCGAAACTGCATTCCAAACGATCCAAAAGGCGACAAGTGAGTTAACGTCTTTAATCGAAGCATTAAATGATGATTTCGTGGCAATGGATGAAGCGAAACAAGGTGTCGTGACACGCGTAGAAGATATTTCAGCAATTGCGCAACAATCTGCGGCAGCTGCGGAAGAAATTAACGCATCAGCTGAAGAACAATTAAGTTCGACGATTATCGTCAGTGAATCAGCAGAGCAATTAAGCAATTTAAGTATCGATTTAGAAAATATCGTGCAACGTTTTAAAGTAGATTAATCAAAAGAGTGGCTCTTCTACGGAGTCACTCTTTTTTTCGTAGCCAAATTGTATATAATAGAATGAAATGGAAGAAAAGGGGGAGAGTGTATGGCACAAATGCGTGTGAAAGCGAGTGTGTATCGTGGGGGGACGAGTCGAGGGGTGTTTTTCCATTCGGATGATTTACCGAAAGAGGAGGAAGAACAGCATCGCATTTTTTTAAACGTCCTGGATTCTGTAAACAATAACCAAATTAACGGGTTAGGAAGCGGGACGTCGCATACGAGTAAAGTAGTCGTCATGAGTCCGCCTAATGATGAAAGCGTTCACATGAACTACACGTTTTATCAAATCGGCATCGAGCACGATCATGTCGATGCGCACGGAACATGTGGTAATTTGATGGGGGCAGTCGGAGCGTATGTCGTCGATGAAGGGTATGTCGATCTTCCGGAAGGTGCGACATCGGTAGAGGTGCGTGTTTTTAATACGAATATTAATCGAGTGATCGCGATGACAGTGCCTGTCGAGGACGGCGAATATGCGGTCGTCGGTGATTATGATATGGCTGGCGTGAAGCAAAAAGGCGGACGCATCGAAGTGAAAATGATGCATCCAGGAGGTTCGAAGCTCGGTGCGACGATGCCGCTTGGTCCCGTCCATTCACTAAAAGTCGGGGATGAAACGTATGAAGTGTCCGTCGTCGATATCGTCAACCCGTTCGTCTACGTGCGAGCGAAAGATCTCGGACTGACGACAGAGCGATTGTTAAGTGACCTTCGAGAAGATCGTCCGTTAATCGAAAAGTTAGAAGAAATTCGACTTGCCGCTTCCATCGCATCTGGTTTAACGAAGACGATGGAAGAAGCGCTCGATTCTCAAACGATTCCGAAAATTGCGCTCGTCCATGAGCCCATCACGTATACGAATTCGAAAGGGGACGTGACGAATGCGTCGGACATCGTTATTTATTCGAAAATGGTATCGATGCAAAAAATTCACCGAACGTATGCAGGGAGTGGTTTATACAATTTAGCGGCTGCGTCGTCATTGAAAGGAACGATCGTCGAACAACTCGCACATTCAATCGAAGGAGAGCTCATTCCAATCGGGCATCCTGAAGGGAGAGCGGAAGTGAGGCTTCAAATGAATGCGTCACGTGACGACGTCGTATACGTCGGACTAGACCGCACCGCACGTCGCATTATGAAAGGCGAAGTGTACGTGCCGAATGATCAGTAAAGGGGAGAAAGAAATGAAACAAGAAGTCGTTCAAACATTACAACTAGGGGATCAAACGTATACATATGCGTCATTGCAACGCTTAGCTGAACAACATCCAGAAGTGAAAAGCTTACCGTATGCGATTCGAGCATTGCTGGAAAGCGCGCTTCGTCAATGGGATGGCGTGTACATTACAGATGAACATATTCAACATTATACGAATTGGCAAACGTCGCAGCACGAACAAGTCGAAGTGCCGTTCAAACCGTCACGCATCGTCTTACAAGACTTTACAGGTGTACCTGCTATCGTCGATTTAGCGTCACTCCGTCAGTCGGTTTCAGAAATGAACGGGGCATACGAAACGATTCATCCACGCATCGCGGTTGACCTTGTTGTCGATCATTCCGTCATCATTGAAGAGAGTGGATTTGAAGGGGCGTTCGCTCGCAACTTAAACATTGAATACGAGCGCAATATGGAGCGGTATCGTTTTATTAAATGGGCGCAAAAAGCGTTTCAAAAGTTTCGTGTCGTACCGCCCGCAAACGGTATCGTCCACCAAGTGAACCTTGAATATTTAGGCAGTTCGGTCGTCGCACAAGATGGCGAACTTTATTTAGATACGGTCGTCGGAACAGACTCCCATACGCCGATGATTAACGGACTCGGCACGATCGGTTGGGGCGTCGGCGGAATTGAAGCGGAGGCGGCAATGCTCGGGCATCCGATATATTTCGTCTTGCCTGAAGTGATTGGGGTTCATGTGACAGGGAAGTTATCAGAAGGTGTACTCGCAACCGATTTGGCACTTACGTTAACCGAGCGTTTGCGTAAAGAAAATGTCGTCGGTAAAATTGTTGAATTTTACGGAGAAGGACTTGATCATTTACCTCTTGCGGACCGTGCGACGATTTCGAATATGGCACCAGAGTACGGAGCGACGATGTCATTTTTCCCGACGGATGATGAGACGATTCGCTATTTACGTGAGACGAATCGTGAGGAAGAAGCGGTTCTTTCCGAAGCGTATCATCGCGCGAATTTACTCTATCGCACGGGGGATGTGCCGAACTATACGAAGACAATCGAGCTCGATTTAGCGGAAATTGAAACGTCGCTTGCCGGTCCGAAACGTCCGCAAGACCGCGTCGCGTTACGACATGTGCATACGCGTTTTAACACCTTGTTGAAAGAGGATGTCGTACGAGGCGGGTACGGTGTGACAAGTTTGGAGAGTAAAAGCGATGTAAAGCATGGTGATGTCGTACTCGCGTCGATTACGAGCTGTACGAATACGTCGAATCCGAGCGTCATGTTGGCAGCAGGACTCGTCGCTCAAAAAGCGGTTCAACTCGGTTTGAGCGTTCCGGATTATGTGAAGACGAGTTTAGTTCCAGGCTCGACCGTCGTCACGCGTTATTTACAAGAGTCAGGTGTTTTGGAGTCTTTAGAACAGCTCGGCTTTTACGTTGATGGTTACGGGTGCGGGGCTTGTTGCGGAAATAGTGGAGCACTCGATAGCGACGTAGCACGAGCGATTACGGAGAACGATCTCGTCACGTCCAGCGTCATTAGCGGAAATCGTAATTTTGAAGGACGGGTTCATCCGCTCGTGAAAGCGAACTTTTTAGCCTCACCGCCACTTGTCGTTGCCTATGCGTTGCTCGGCAATACACGAGAAGATATAACGCAAGCGATATTTGGAAAATATGCGGACGGCACATCGATCACATTAGCGGATCTTTGGCCGACTGCGGAAGAAATCGCCCGCTACGTTGAGACGTACGTGCACGAACATTTATTTGAAACACAGTATGAACGTATTTTTGACAATGAACGTTGGGATGAGATTGAAGCGCCAGAAGGAATGTTGTTTGAATGGGAAGAAATGTCTTCTTACATTCAGCCCGTTCCTTTCTTCAAAAAAGTAGAACGTCTCGATACGTTAACTTTAGAAGGGATGCGTCCGCTCCTTATACTCGGAGACTCGATTACGACTGACCACATTTCACCTGTCGGAACGATTTCTAAAGGAACACCTGCTGCGCGCTATTTAGAAGCGCAAGGCGTCAATCCGAAAGACTTCAACTCATATGGCTCACGTCGCGGAAATTATCACGTCATGGTGCGTGGTACATTCGCAAATATCCGCTTACGCAATCAACTCGTTAGTCGTGAAGGCGGTTGGACGCGTCATATTCCTACAGGGGAAGTGTTGCCGGTTTTTGAAGCGGCGGAGCGTTATCAAAAGGAACAAACCTCGCTTCTCGTCATCGCAGGAAAAGAGTACGGAACTGGAAGCAGTCGTGATTGGGCAGCGAAGGGAACAAATTTATTAGGAATTCGCATCGTTCTAGCGGAAAGCTTCGAGCGCATTCACCGCAGTAATTTAATTGGCATGGGCGTACTTCCCTTACAATTTCTCGAAGGAGAAAATGCTGAAACTCATCAATTAACAGGAGAAGAAATATATCGTTGTCCTATTGATTTCAAAGCGGTAAAGCCAAGAGACTACGTACAACTTCATATTGACGACCGTGTTATTGACGTTATATTGCGTCTCGATAGCGAAGTGGAAATGAACTACTACCGGAATGGTGGTATTTTACCGACTGTATTAGACGAATATATGGATTAATGAGAAAAGCAAATGCTGAGTGCAATCAGTATTTGCTTTTTCTTTGGAATACTATTATTTCAAGTTAAAAATTTATGAACTTCAAAAAAATGAAATAAAATACATATGAAACGTGTGAGTGTAAGTGCATAATGGAGTCTAAAGACCTACATTGAAAGAATTTATAAAACTAATCCTGATGGCAGAAGTTATGTATATATAACAATAAAAAAGAATTAAATAAACTTTAAAGAAAAAGGTTAAAAAATAGATTGTTTTCGTATAGAATATGGTTATGCATAGGAGTATAGTTTCAATTATTTGTTTACAGTTTATACCTCTCGATTAATGAAAAAGGAGGATTCTGATGAAAAATCAAACATTACTTCATCTTGTGCAACCTGAAATTAAGCGTCTACTCATCGATGGTTTAAATCAAGATCAATTTAAAATATATTATCATCCCATTGTCGATGCAAAAATGGATGCGGTCTTATTATTTGATTTGTCGATTTGTTGGCATCATGAGCGTTACGGTGTTTTAGAAGCGATGCAGTTTTTACCGTTAATTAAGCAATTGCCTGAATACGAACAGTTAGCTCATCGTTTTTTTGCATGTGTTTCGCGACGGATTCAGTTTTTTAAAAGTATTGGAAAGCCAACGCGACTCATCATTCCTGTATTATCGGCGCAATTGGAAAGGGAAGATGGCATTGATTTATTACGGAGCTTTTTAGAAAGGCATGCGATCGATAGTCAAGATATCCTATTGAAAGTGATTGGATACGGCATTCATTTACCAGAGAGATTACTCACATTACATAAATTAGGATTCCAAATAATAATGTCCTATGAACTTCGTGTACAATATGAAGAAATTTTAACAGATTATATCCTCATTAGCCGCCATATCATAGAGAAAAAACGTTTGCTAGGTGAACCTTTATTAAAAGAAATATTACAAGCGATGTTTGAGAAGATGAGGTGTCAATGGATTGTTCAACAGATTGAGGAAGAAAGCCAGCAATTGTTTTTAGAACAATATGGGATTCGTTATTTCCAAGGACCTTATTATAGCGATCCTTTGCCTTTTGATGAAATGTTCAAAAAACTATTATAAATGGAAAAATACTGATAAAATTAACAGGAA
Organism: Savagea serpentis; assembly: GCF_015351395.1. Taxonomy (GTDB): domain Bacteria; phylum Bacillota; class Bacilli; order Bacillales_A; family Planococcaceae; genus Savagea; species Savagea serpentis. The sequence continues at coordinate 83,204 of NZ_JADKPV010000003.1, read as the reverse complement.
ATTATTTTAGAAAGAGAAGGTGGCAATATGTCAAAAAATATATTGGAAGTAGCAGTAAAAGGTGCTTGGACAGGTGGTGTGCAAACGGAAATACATATTCGTGAGTTCGATTCATTTTTAATCGACGAGCCTGCTAATTTAGGAGGGGTTGATGCAGGACCAAATCCAGTAGAATTTGTATTAGCTGGTTTGAATGGTTGTGTATCTGTCATGGTATCCATGATTGCGAAAGAGATGAACTTGACGTATTCAGCGGTAGATTTAGATACGAAAGGAACACTTGACATTCGAGGGTTAATGGGAATGAATGGGGTTACACCGAACTTTCAAACGGTCACGTTAAATGTAACGATTACAACAGATGAGTCACAAGAACGCATCGATGAGTTAAAAGAAAAAGTCGAAAGCCGTTGTCCTGTCATGGCAATGATTAAAGGGTCTGGCGTAACGGTAGACGGAGATTGGATAGCTAAAAACTAAAAGAAATGAGAGTATGTTCAAGGAATTTAAGAACATACTCTTTTTTATATTCATTTCTTCAAGGAAGAGAAAAAGGAATGAACGACAAAGAAAATGGTATGAGCAATGATTTAAGTAGATAAAATAAGTTCGAAGCAGAATAAACTTATCTCAAAGAAGATATCAAAGTACGTGAGAGTAGTGAATAAAATGGAATCATGATATGGTTATAGTGTTGAATATGAATACTTTGTGAAAGGAGAGAGGTAAAATGAACGCGTCCGCAGCTGGTAAAGCTTTCGTGATCGTTTTAGTTCTTGCAGTACTTTTAGCAATTGGCATTTATTTTTCAGCGAAAAACACGAAGAATGAAACTTTGCATTTGTCGCAAAGTAACCTAGTAGGATATGAGCTTGCCATTCATGAAAATCATCAGCCTACCATTTAAAATAAAAAGTAGCCGACGTAACGGCTACTTTTTTTGTATAAATCGCTCGAATTCATTTGCAGGTAAAGGTTTGCAGAAGTAATACCCTTGGGCAAATTTTGGGGCGAATGGTTGAAGAATCGCTAATTCTTCTTCGTTTTCAATCCCTTCGATGACGACATCTAATTTTAGTGCATGACCGAGTTTAATCATGACTTCTAAAATGGCCGCTTTTTTTGCATCATTTTGGATATTGGTGACGAATGACCGATCGATTTTGAGAGAATCGATGGGAAATGTATTGAGCATTCCGAATGAAGAGTATCCTGTGCCAAAATCGTCAATGGCTAAAGAAATTCCTATGTCTGTAATCGTCTTTAAGGTTGTATGCATTTCTACACTTTTTTCCATGACGACATCTTCTGTAATTTCAAGTTGTAAATGTTTTGGATTGACTTTTGTTTTTTCGAGCACTTGGAATAACTGATCTAAAAAATTAGGTTGTATAAAATGAGTTGGTGAAATATTCACAGCGACGATTAAATTTCTGTCCAAATTCGCATTCCAAAGTTTCGCTCGTTCCGCTGCAATCCGGAGCGACCATTCACCTAAGTCGTTAATAAATCCTCGACGTTCAGCGAGTGGAATAAAGACGTTTGGTGGGACTTGCTTAAAAGTGGGATCATACCATCTTGATAGCGCTTCCACTCCTTCGACTTGATGATGATATAAATCGATTTTTGGTTGATAGTGAAGTTCTAGATCATCCCGCTCAAGCGCACGACGTAAGGCGCTTTCAAGCAGTAAAAAGTATTTATGTTCCTCTTCCATTTGTGCGTGGTATATGGCTACTTTTCGATCAGATTGTTTTTCAGCATACGAAGAAGTAAGTGCTAGCCGGTCAAGCAATAAGTCGAATGTCTGGGCGTGTTCTGGAAAATGAATAATGCCTATAATTGGTTCTGCTTTGAAATAATGACCTTGAATTAAAATAGGTTGGCGGAATGATCGATAAATTTCATGGATGATGTGTTCGTATTCATTGGATTGATGCGTATGTGGCAAGAAGATTAAGAACTGTTCTTCTTCCAACTTGAACACCGTATAGTCGAATTTTTCCGATATTTCTCTTAATCGCTTAGCTACTTCTTGTAAAAATGTTTGGGCATTAGACAAGCCGAAACGTTTCATCGTTAGTTTGTAATCTTTTAAAGAGAAGAGCATGAGCGAACACATATGTGGAAGAGGTTTAGAGGCGTGCTGCAATGCGGAAAAATCCATCTTGAATTTTCGGAAGTTTGCTAAGCCAGTCAAATCATCATAATAAGCGATTTCCTTTAACATATCGATATTTTTCATATCAGTGATATCTGTTTGAACGGTCATAATATGCTTGAGTAGATGATCTTTTAAAATGGGGACGAATGTCGTTTTTGTCCAATATAATGTACCGTCTTTTGCCCGATGACAAATATCTCCGGTCCACAGTTCTCCTTGGTTTAAGGTTTGGCGAATTTTTGTAAAAAAATTTGATGGATGAAAGCCTGATCGCAATAATGTATAAGGAGCGCCGATGAGTTCACTTGATGAGTATTTTGAAATCTCACAAAAGAAGTCATTCACTTGTGCAAAAGTACCATCTGCATTTAACTTCGCTAAAATGACAGAAGCATTCAAAGCTTTTTCAATGTGTTCAATTTGTTGAATATGTTCGGCTTGAATGATGGCCAGCCAATCTGTCTGTCTCGTGCGCATCCATTTCACCACCTTTTGAAAATTTAGCTATATGTATTATTAATACACAATTTTTTTATATAATCAATAAAAATTATTATTTTATCGGTCTTTATTTTATATAACAGTAAAAAAATGTTTCGTTAAGCATATATCTATATAGTATTGTAAAAAATAAAAAGCGAACATATTCTGGATAAAAGAATACGTTCGCTTATGAATTTAATCGTGTAAAGAGATCGATTGTTCAACTGTAAATTGAATGAGTGTAGGATGATGTGATATTTCCCAAAGAATTGTATCGCATGCAGTGGCTTCTTGGAAAAAAGGTAGCAGCGTTTCGTTTACTTCAATGGTAAAAGTAGTTTCAGGTATATTACAAAAATGTTGAATCATATTTTCATATTGTTTCTCGGCATCGAGTTGCCAATTGTTCGTTTCTTGGTCTATAAGTTTTCTTGTATCGAATGTAACGATTGTACGTTCATCCTGAAATGCCATCGTAAAAGGCATGGAGAGAGAAGTTGTAGGTAGCGGAAGGCGGACTTTCGCTTCGATAATCGTTTCTTTTTTGTCCTTTTTTATGAAGTCGCCTTCCCATAGTTCGCCAGACTTCCCGTACACTTGTAGCGGTCGTTCGCTCGCATTGCGACTCATTTTCGCTTCGATGACAACCGTCATTGGTTTTAGTTGTTGATACGGAATGTAAAAAGTGAATGTGCCGTCCGGTTTCGTCACCGCTTGGTCGAATGATAATGGCTCGATCATTCCTTTTTCATTGAGGACATTCGCGTGAAGCATCGTTCCTTCAATGAAATTCGATTCGCCTTTAATCATAATGTAATGCTCGTTCACGGTCGCTTCGGTCGTGAGCCAAATCGCTCGTTCTCCGTAATCTTCTGGGCGTTCCCATTTGGGCTGCTCGATCTCGAACTGATAAGGCTGTTCGGCATTTGCAGGCAGTCGATAGTATGCCCGAATTTCGTAATGGTCCATTTGATTCGTTTCATAACGTTGGCTGCTCGTGACATTTTCGAAATGATAGCCATATGCTTCAAGAGCTTTTGGGTCACTTACGGACAATGTTAGCATACCGTGAACATCTTCGTTCGTCTGTTCAAATTCAAAGTGGAACGTACCGTCTTGTTTCACTTCAACGACGTCGATGAAGTTCGCGATTGCAACATTTTGATTTTGGGCAGACGAATGGATGCGTGATCCAGGGGGTGCATTCGTTTTTCCATCGATGATTACTTTATCGTTAGCTACTTGAATGAGACCTTCTATTTTTACATCGAGGTCGATTTCAAAAGCATGTTCTTCTTCGATTACCTCTTCTTCTTGATTGTTTTCCTCTTCTCCTGGAGGAGTGTCATTTTTTGTACACGCACTTATGATGAGTAAGGCGCTTAAAAAAAAGACGAGTGTGAATCTTTTAATCGTTCTCACCTCAGTCTATATAGTCAGTAGTCTATTATACTAAATGTTACATGAATTTGAGATGAATAGCTACAATTGAAAAAGCAGAATAACCGTGCGAAATATGGTACAGTAATGGAGAAAAAAGAGTTGGAGGTATAGGGATGGAACAAGTCCGTTGGAGTGAGATTGATTTAGATTTTATAGAAGGTGTAAAAAACGCACTGCGCCGTAAAATGAATGGCGTCGGGTACGAGGAGAAGTTCCAAGCATCTGATTTTTTAGTGCGATTTAAAGAAGAGCCACTTTATATTTATCATTTTGATGAAGCGTATTGGGCCGAATATATTTTTAAAGGCGATGTTGAATAAAATAGTTGACAAAGATTTTGAAATGTCTTACAATTTGGTACAACTTCAAAAGTGGCAGACGACTTCGAGAGCGAAGTCACCACACGGTAGTTGAGTAGAGATGAGCATAGTGGATACATTGATGAGTAAGAAGAGTAGTGATGAATGGAATGTCGAGAGAGTTAGCGGTCGGTGTGAGCTAATCATTGCGTCATCATGAATGGACTTACGAAAGCTCCTGAAAGATGGAATTCCATCCGAACGGAGACGGGTACCTTCCGTTAACGAGGTTTTGAGTGGGAATGTATTTTTCCAATTGAGGTGGCAACACGGTTTATTCGTCCTCTGTCTGCATATGCAGGCAGGGGACTTTTTGTATTTTAAATGAGATGAGACGAGGCGAGTAGAGATGAGCAAAGCACATATTACATTCGAAGAACGAACGATTGAATTAGGCAATACGACAGCACTTCAAATTTACCGAACATTGCGACAACCGAACAGTTGTCTTCTCCAAAGTGGTGGGGTACACGAAACGGTCAGTCGGTATTCATACATCGGCATTCATGCGATGAAGCAGTTTAAAGGGTACGGTAATCGATTAGAGGAGATTCATTGTGCGACGGGCGATGTTTTCATTCATGAAGGTGATATGTTTGAACTGTTGCGCGATGTTATGCCGAAAGTGAAAAATACGACATCGATTCCGATGTTTGGCGGATTGCTTGGGTATATCGGGTATGAAGTAGGGCATCAACCCGTTCATCCGAAACACGACGACTTAGAAGCGCCGGACGTTTGGATGAATCAATATGAAACGATTATCGCAATCGATGAATTGAAACGGACGATTACACTCGTTCAGACGAAGCAGTTCGGTGTGACGCCGATTGCGACACTCGATGCGATTGAAGCGCAAATTGCGAATGTGCAACATGACGAAACAGACGTAGCAATTGGCCAGTTCACTTCGGAAGCGAAAGAAGAGTATGAAGCGAATGTCGAAATGATTAAGCGAGCGATTGCGGATGGAGCGGTGAGCCAAGTTGTGTTATCGAGAAGGGCAGCAACGACGATAGAAGGGGATCCGCTCACATTGTATGAACGTTTAATCGACAATAACCCTTCCCCGTATCAATTTTATTTCGATTACGGCACGCATCAGTTTTTCGGTGCATCGCCTGAAAGTTTAGTGAAAGTGCATGCGGGACAAGCGATTATGAACCCGATTGCCGGAACGCGTCGCCGAGGAGCGACGGAGAGAGAAGATGAGGCATTAGCAGAAGAGCTATTGCAAGACGAGAAAGAATTGGATGAACATGACATGTTAGTCGAGCAAGCGGTCGACAGTTTAGCGCAACTTTGCGAACGGGAGACGATTCATGTGACGAAGGAGAAAGAGCTTGTGAAATACGAGCACGTCATGCATATCGTGTCCGAAGTAGAAGGGACGTTGCGCCGAGGAGACGAACCGATCGATGCATTACGTTTAAGTTTTCCAGCTGGAACGGTAACAGGTGAACCGAAAACAGTCGCGATGCAAATGATCGATGAGTTAGAGACGACGAAGCGCGGATTTTTCGGAGGAGCAATCGGCTATATGAGTTATGCGAGCGAGCTTGATTTCGCCTTAGCGATACGTTCGATGATGATTACCGAGGGTCGAGCGTACATTCAAGCAGGTGCGGGGATTGTCAGCCAGTCGAGTGCAGCGAGAGAGTTCGTTGAGACAGAAGAGAAAATGCAGTCGTTAGTGCAGTTGAGCTTAGTAGAGGAGAGATGAGCATGATTACGAGAGAGTTAGAACGTGTGAAAGCAGGCATTCATTTATCGACAGAAGAGATGGAACGGGTCGCGCATTATTTTTTTAATGAGTCGAGTGATTTACAAGTGATGGAAGAGATGTTGCGTGCCTTGTACAACAAAGGGGAAGTCGCGGAAGAGATGGCGAGTATGGCGCGTGTCATGAGAAGTCATGCGGTCGAATTCCCATCTGAAGCGACGTATTTTGACAATTGTGGAACGGGTGGGGACGGAGCGAATACGTTCAATATTAGTACGACATCCGCTTTCGTCTTAGCGAGTCTCGGCGTGCAAGTGATGAAACATGGTAACCGTAAAATTTCGAGTGAATCAGGTAGTACAGACGTACTTGAAGCGCTCGGTATTCCGTTTCAAATGACGGTCGAACAACATATCGAGATGGCGGAGCATGCGAACGTCTCATTTTTACACGCACCGAATGTGCACCCGCGTCTGAAACGAATCGGGGAAGTGAGAAGTCGCATCGAACACGCGACATTGTTCAACTTAATCGGGCCATTTACGAACCCATCTCCTGTCGGCGCTCAATTGATCGGTGTTGGACGCCCACAATTGTTGATGGAATATGCGAAAGCGATGCAAATATTAGGATTGCAAGGGCTCGTCATTACGAATGATGTCGGATTAGATGAAGCGGCATTAACGGGTCAAAATAAACTCGTTTTCGTGACGGAAGAAGCAATCGTTCCTTACGTCTTTCGCGCGACGCAGTTCGGTTTACAAGAAGCGCCACTAGAAGCGATTCGCGGTGGCGACGGAACATATAACGCTCGCATTACGGAGCGCATTTTACAAAATGAACAGAGCCCACATCGCGATACAGTCGTCTTAAATGTCGGACTCGGATTGCTAGCGACAGGAGTCGTTCAATCGGTAGAAGACGGCATCGCTTTAGCGCATGAAGCGATTCGCTCAGGTCGTGCGTATGAAGCGTTAGAACGAGCGCGTAGTTTCCGCGTGAAGGAGGTCGCACGATGACGATTTTACAAAAGATTATGGAGACGAAGCGACAAGAAGTTGCGGCGCTCCGTGCTTATCCATTCCAACATGAACCACGTAACATCGTGTCACTCGTCGACCGTTTCGAACAAAGTGAACGGATGAATATTATTGCGGAAGTGAAACGGGCATCCCCTTCAAAAGGGATGATTCATGAAACGGTCAATCCAGTGAAACAAGCGTCCATTTATGCGCAAGGGGGCGTTACTGCGATTAGTGTGTTGACAGATGAGACGTATTTTAAAGGGTCATTCGATGATTTGCGCGCAGTGGCGAAAGCAGTAGATGTACCTGTTCTATGCAAAGACTTCATGATGGATGAAGTGCAAATTCAAGTCGCTTACGATGCGGGGGCGTCCGTCATTTTATTAATTGTAGCAGCGCTCGATGATGAAGTGTTGCAGCGATTGTATACGTATGCGACATCGCTCGGATTGAACGTACTCGTCGAAGTGCATACGGTAGAAGAGTTAAAGCGGGCATTAGCGATCGATGCGAAGTTGATCGGTGTGAACAATCGCGACTTAAAAACGTTCACAGTTGATTTAGCGACGACGGAACAAATTGCAGAGCAGTTTCCGTTCGGTGAAGGACGTGTTCTCATAAGTGAAAGCGGCTTAAAACATCGTGAGGAAGTCGAGCGTGTGAGAGATGCAGGAGCGACAGGTGTTCTCGTCGGAGAGACGTTAATGCGCGCAGAAGATGTCGCGAGTACAATCGAACAATTGCAGGTGACGCTCCATGACAAAAATTAAAATATGCGGCTTACAAGAAGTGCAACATGTAGCGTATGCGAGTGAACTCGGAGTCGATTACATCGGTTTCGTCTTCGCTCCGAGTTCGAGGCAAGTGAACACCGAGCAAGCGAAAAAGTTACGCGAGCATGTCGGAAAAGAAATAAAAGTCGTCGGAGTGTTCGTCAATCCGAGCGAAACGTTTGTACAGGAGGTTATACGAGAAGTGTCACTCGACATTGTGCAACTGCACGGAGAAGAAGAAGTCGCATTGAGTGAACGTCTAGCCGTTCCTGTATGGAAAGCTGTTTCGGTTCGGACGTTGGACGACATTGAACAATCGAAACATTTCCCGTGTGAACGTTTCGTTTACGACGCGCCAGGTCGAGCGTATCGTGGCGGATCAGGCGAGACATTCGATTGGTCGCTTATGCAAGAGGTACCGAGCGAATATATTCTCGCAGGTGGTTTACACGCAGAGAATGTCGGGTTAGCGATTCAACAATTGAACCCTTGGGGTGTCGACGTATCGAGCGGAGTAGAACGAGAAGGTAGAAAAGATGAGGAGCGAATGCGCGAATTTGTTCGTGCCGTTCGACAGATGAGTGAAGGAGAGAATAGATGATGACACAAACGATAGAGAAAAAAGGCCGATTTGGAAAATACGGAGGACAATTCGTCCCAGAAACATTAATGACGGCATTAAATGAATTAGAGGAAGCATTTGAAAAAGCGATGAAGGATCCGAAGTTTCATGAAGAGTTAAACTACTATTTGAAAGACTATGTTGGACGCGAAACGCCTCTTTATTTTGCGGAACGTTTAACAGAGTACGCGGGTGGCGCGGACATTTATTTAAAACGTGAAGATTTAAACCATACAGGGGCGCACAAAATTAACAACACACTCGGACAAATTTTAATTGCGAAACGTATGGGAAAAAAGAAAATTGTCGCTGAAACGGGCGCAGGTCAACACGGTGTCGCAACGGCAACGGTATGTGCATTATTCGGTATGGAATGTACGGTCTTTATGGGAGCGGTCGACGTGGAACGACAAAAATTGAACGTATTCCGCATGGAATTAATGGGAGCGAAAGTCGTCGCGGTTGAAGACGGCTCACGCACGTTGAAAGATGCGGTAAATGAAGCGTTACGTTACTGGGTGACACATATTGATGACACGCATTACGTGCTCGGTTCAGCTTTAGGACCCCATCCATTCCCGACAATTGTTCGTGAATTCCAAAGTGTTATCGGTAATGAGTCACGCGCACAATTTTTAGAACGTACGGGGAAATTGCCCGATGCAGTCATCGCTTGTGTCGGAGGCGGAAGTAATGCGATCGGCATGTTTGCGCCATTCGTCGAGGATGAGACGGTCGAAATGTACGGAGTCGAAGCCGGTGGACTCGGCATTCCAACAGGGAAGCATTCCGCTGCGATGGCGACAAAAACAGAAGGGATGTTGCACGGGGCGTACATGTATGTCATGCAAGATGAGGCAGGCAATGTCGGAAAGACGTATTCTGTTTCGGCAGGACTCGATTATCCAGCGATCGGCCCGGAACATTGTCATTTGAACGATATCGGGCGTGTCGTGTATGATTCGGTGACCGATGAAGAAGCGTTAGAAGCGTTTCAATTGTTGTCGAAAATTGAAGGAATTATTCCGGCACTCGAAAGTTCACATGCGATTGCATATGTCGTGAAAAAAGCGAAAGAGATGGGCGAAGGAAAATCGATTATCGTCAGCTTATCAGGACGTGGCGACAAAGATATCGACTCAGTCTTCGCGCGATTAGGAGGGAAGTAAGATGACGACATTAACGAAAGAGATGAAACAGTTAAAAGAGCAAAACGAAAAAGCATTCGTTCCGTATATTATGGCAGGAGACGGTCCGCTCGAACAGTTAGAAGAAACAATCGTCCGTTTGCAAAACCTCGGGGCGACAGCCATTGAGCTCGGTATCCCGTATTCGGACCCTGTCGCAGACGGTGTCGTCATTCGAGAGGCAGGAGAGCGAGCGCTCGCAGCGGGTGTGACATTAGATCAAATACTCGAAACGGTCGCGACGTTTACACGCGTTCGCATCCCGCTTTTAACGATGGCTTATGTGAACACGATTTTCGCCTATGGAATTGAGCGTTTTGCGAAACGTGCTCAACAAGTCGGCATTCGCGGTGCAATCATCCCCGACTTGCCGTACGAAGAGCGCGACCTCGTAGCAGGGCCATTTCAACAGCACGATATTGCACTGATCCCACTCGTCGCTTTGACGAGCCCGAAAGAGCGAATCGAAAAACTCGTTCAAGAAGCGGAAGGTTTCATTTACGCGGTGACGATTAACGGAGTTACAGGAAATCAAAATCAATTGAACGATTCGCCACTCGACCATTTCGATACGTTGAGAGCAATGACGGACTTGCCTGTTTATGCAGGGTTTGGCATTACGACAGCGGAAGATGTAGAGCGTATGAATGCTCATACGGACGGTGTGATCGTCGGCAGTGCGATCGTCCGCGCTTTATACGAACAAGATCGAGAAGCGCTCGAGCAACTATTTGTCGCATATGCTTAAATGCATAAAAATGTCTGAAATCAAAAGAGATTTCAGACATTTTTTAATTTCATCATGTCGGCAAACAAATTTCACGATAATTACATTGACGACATTTCCATTCATCGGTCGTCCGTTCGTACGATTCGAGCGGAAGCGGTGCGTTTATCGAAGGATCGGCGACGTAGTGCAACATCTCTTCCACACTCATTTGAAAAACATCCGTCATATGTTGTAATTCGAGTTGGGTAGGCTGATGTACGGCGCGTGTCCCATCTTTTAAATATTCATTGCATAAGTCGATGTCATCTAAAGAAGCGCCGTAATTGAGTAGCACATAGATACTGTATAACACGAGTTGTTGATAGTCATTGGAAGAAGGTTTTCCCGTTTTCCAGTCGATGATGATATAGCGATTTAATTCTCGATCGAACAGTAATAAGTCGAGAACGACGAATACTTTCGTATCGAAAATCGAAACAGTCGCGAAATCTTCCAGTTGTTTAAACTCAAAACGTTCAGGCTCCCGTTCAATCATGCGCCAAGTTTCACTTTGTAAAAAGTTGCGGAATGTTGGTTCTAGACGTTCACGATACGTAGCGACTTGCTCTGGGTCAAAGCCGTCTCCGTAATAAAAATCCGTCAACATCGTATAACGGCTCGGGCGTGCAAACCATGCTTCTCGTCTTATTGTAGAATCTAAATAGGCCTCATTTAATAAATGTCTCGCTTCTTCTACGAGTTGACGTAAAGAAGGTTGAAGACGAGATTGAAAAAAATGTTGGAGTGATTTTGCAATCAAATCGTGGACAATGGTTCCAAAGAGTAATGGTAAAGATGTGATCTTTTTTAAGCGATACACATGTTTCGTTTCTTCGTCGACATTGTATTGGAGCCAGCCGTTATGCGAATAGTAATAATGATACGCATACTGGCGGTGGCACGTTTGAAATGTTTGCTGACGCGCAAGCGACCACGAAAATTCTGGATATTGTTTAATCTCGAAAATAAACGCCTCCTTATAAGAATGTTGTAAAAAGCAAAAGAAAGAGCGTTAGAACAAATTCGTCTAACACTCTTTCGCATCATTTGTATTTATGGACGAGATCACGCCACGACATGAGTCCAGATTCTAATGATTGGAGTAAAATTTCCGCTGTTGCAATATTCGTTGCGAGCGGAATTCCGTAAACGTCACAGAGGCGTAAAAGCGCCGTTACATCAGGTTCATGGGGCTGTGCAGTGAGCGGGTCGCGGAAAAATAAAATGAGATCGAGTCCATTTTCAGCGATCATCGCGCCAATTTGTTGGTCGCCCCCAAGCGGACCAGATTGTAGACGTGTAATCGAAAGTTCTGTCTCTCCCATAATACGTTGACCGGTCGTGCCAGTCGCAAATAATTCGTGCTTTTGAAAAATGTGTTCGTAAGCAATCGTGAAATTGACCATTTCATCTTTCTTCTGATCATGTGCGATAAGTGCGATTTTCAATGAAAGTCCCTCCGAAAAAAGATGTATTACGAATGGAATAAAATGAGTTTACCCGTAGGTGAAGCGAGACGATGTGTACGTTCTTCTAAATTATTTTCAGCGATAAATTGTTCCCCTTTTTGTTTCGCTTCTGAATCGTTCGCTGCTTCGATTGATTCGTCGAACAATACGGTTCCATCCGCCTCATATGCTGTAAGTTTGTAAGTTTTCATTTCCATCACCATTCCTTTCATTCCTCATTATACTATCTTTTCAGAAAAATTTGTATCTCAACCGACTTATTTCTCTTTTTCGTGTAAAGGAACCTTGACATAATTATTCGTGTAAAGTAAGCTTTACGTATAAAAATGAGAGAAGGAGAGAGTGTATATGAAAAATCCGTGGAAATTTCTCGCAATTTTTTTCGGTTTTGCGAGCATTTTAATCATCGCCTCATCCGTCACAGGTGGAATATTCCCGAGAGGAGATGAATTTGTATTTCTCGCGCTCTTTTTGTCAGCGCTCTGTTATTGTTACACGTGGCCGCATGTGAAACGAGAAGACGAACGAGCACAGTATATCCGTTTACTCGCTGGGAAATATTTTATAACGAGTATCGGACTTGGGCTGTTCATTTTATTGACTGTTGTTTTATTGTGGGACATTGATTTATCATTACTGTTGTTAGTGAAAAGCATGATTGCGTATTATATTGCGATGATTGCCATCACTCAAGTAATCGCCGTTCGAAAGGTGTGAAAGAAAATGGAGAACAGTGTGCGAGAACGTCGCATCGAAAAAGGGTGGACGCAAGATGAATTAGGTGAACGGTTAGACGTGTCGCGCCAGACGATCAACTCTATCGAACGAGGGCGCTACAATCCTTCTCTCATCCTCGCTTACAAACTTTCGCAATTGTTCGGTTGTACGATTGAGCAATTGTTCGATTTTGAAAAAGAACTCGAAAAATGAAACGCATGCACGAATGATTCCGTATAAGAGAAGAAGGAGGCGAAGATTATGACATTACAAATTGATCAAGTGACGAAAAAGTTCGGCACATTTACAGCTGTCGATCAGTTAAATATCGAAATTGAACAAGGAACGATGTACGGTTTGCTCGGGGCGAACGGCGCAGGGAAAACGACGACTTTCCGTATGATTCTCGGACTACTTACGCCAAATGAAGGACATATTACATGGCGAGGGGAGACGATTTCATACGCGACGAGTCCCCATATTGGTTATTTGCCAGAAGAGCGTGGTCTTTATCCGAAAATGAAAGTGGAAGAGCAACTCATTTTTTTAGCGCAATTACGCGGGATGAATAAGCAGGATGCAAAACAAGCATTAACGCATTGGCTCGACCGTTTTGAAATTCCACAATATCGTACGAAACGAGTGGAAGAACTGTCGAAAGGAAACCAGCAAAAAATTCAAGTGATCGCTTCGTTAATGCACAATCCGAAGTTGCTCATATTGGATGAGCCGTTTTCTGGATTGGATCCCGTCAATGTCGAAATGTTAAAAGCAGCGATTCTCGACTTCCGCAATGATGGGGCGACGATTCTATTTTCGAGTCACCGAATGGACCATGTCGAAGAATTGTGTGAGCAATTATCGATTATGGCGCACGGCAAGCAACTCGTACAAGGTTCGTTAAAAGAAGTGAAACGTGGCTACGGGAAGCAAGATGTGCGCATTCATGCAGACTTTGATTTAAGTGAATTAGCCGTTATGCCAGGAGTGGAAAAGATGACGCCATCGATCGAAGGGGCGGTATTCCAAATTTCAGACGATATCGTCGCTCAACAATTGTTAGAAGAAGCGATGAAACGTGGCCCGATTCGTCAATTCGTCATGGAAGAACCATCCCTCCACGATATTTTCATCGAGAAAGTAGGGAATGCCCATGCGTGAATTTTGGCTCGTCTTTAAACAAGCTTTTATGACAAAGGCAAAAACGAAATCGTTCATCATTACGACGATTATTATGGTGCTAGCACTTTTTTTAATGGCGAATTTGAACCGTGTGATCGATGGATTTACGTCATTAACAGGTGGAGATGAAACAGATGTCGTCTTTCTTGTAACGGAAGATGAAGCACTGTATGAACAAATTATCCAAACGCACCAGTCAGGAGAACATACCTTTATGTTCGCGCGTGACGAAAGTCAGTCGAAAGAACAATTAGAAGAAGAGTTAAAAGAAGAGAAATTTACAGGATTGTTAGAAGTGCGTCAAGATGAACAAAAAGTCATTCAAGCGACGTATTCATCGATGAGTATTATCGACGTTCAATTACCGACTGAAATTGAAACCATTTTACAAGCGGTACAAACAGAAGCACAAGCGAAACAATTAAACTTATCCACAGAACAAGTTTCACAGTTACTCACACCGGTTCAAATGGAATCTAAAAACATATCCCCAACCGCAAAATCAGATGAGGAATATGTGCAAGCGACGATTCTCGTCTACGTATTAATGTTCGTCATTTATTTCGCAGTTATTATGTATTCCAGCATGATTGCGACAGAAGTAGCGACTGAAAAATCTTCACGTGTCATGGAAATTTTAATTTCGAGCATCTCGCCTGTAAAACATATGTTTGCGAAAGTGCTCGGGATTGGCATGCTCGGATTATTACAATTGGTGACGCTCGGAGTTGCAGGGTTTATCGCCATCCGTTCGAATCAAACGGCGAGCACATTTACCGATCTCATTAGCTTCTCAGAAGTGAGCAAAACGACATTAATTTATGCGCTCGTCTTTTTCGTACTCGGGTACTTTTTATATGCGACACTTGCGGCACTTCTTGGTTCGCTCGTTAGCCGTACGGAAGATGTGCAGCAGTTAATTATGCCGATGACTTTATTAATTGTTATTGCATTTATCATCGCGGTAACTGGTTTGAACAATCCAGAGATGGCACTCGTCACATGGGCTTCGTATTTCCCATTTTTCACACCGCTCGTCATGTTTTTACGCGTCGGTTTACTCGATCTTCCATTTTGGGTTCCGCTATTATCGGTCGGAATTATGCTCGTGACGATTTTCATTCTTGGAACGTTCGGGGCCCGTGTGTATCGTGGGGGTGTCCTCATGTATGGACCGTCTCGTTCATTGAAAGATATTAAAAAAGCGATCGACCTCGGAAAAGAGTAGTTCGTATGTTAAAATAGGAGTAAGAATATCGAACATTCGTTTCGAAGTTGAAGGTGATCCTATTGAAAAATTTAATCGATTATCGCGTAGGTGATACGATTGAAATGTTTTTACTCATTAAGCAGTCGATTCAAGCAGTAACGCAACAAGGCAAACCGTATATGACGGTTATTTTACAAGATAAAACAGCGGACGTGGAAGCGAAGTTATGGGATACGTCCGAAGAACATGCGGTGACGTATGCGGGGGGAAATATCGTCAAAGTGGGCGGAGAGCTTCACGATTATCGCGGTCGCACCCAATTGCGCGTAAAAAGCATTCGTCCTGCGAAAGAGTCAGACGGTGTGACATTGGAAGACTTATTGCCGTCTGCGGAACGCCCGAAAGAAGAACTATATGAGATCGTCACACGTTTTATCGATGCGATGGATAATGATGCGATTCGTCGTTTAACGAAGGCGCTCGTTAAAAAATACGAAGCCGAGTTTCTCGTTTATCCTGCAGCGACGCGCAATCACCACGATTACGTGTCAGGTTTAATTGATCATACGGTCTCGATGCTCACATTAGGAGAGCAAATTGCACGACTATATCCAATTTTAAACAAAGATTTATTGTATGCCGGTATCATTTTACATGACGTTGGAAAAGTGACGGAATTATCTGGTCCGATTGCGACGCAGTATACAGTAGAAGGAAATTTAATCGGTCATATTTCGATTATGGTGAGCGAAATTTTACTCATGGCGAAAGAGTTAGACATTGAAGGAGAAGAAGTGATGCTCCTCCAACATATGGTTTTATCGCATCACGGCAAAGAAGAGTGGGGCAGTCCGAAGCGTCCGATGTTAATGGAAGCGGAAATTTTACATTACATCGACAATATCGATGCGAAAATGCAAATGTTTGGCACAATGATGGCTGCGACGGAAGAAGGAACATTTTCAGAGCGTGTATTCGCACTCGACAATCGTTCATTTTATAAGCCGACACTATAAGAAAAAGCGTTATTCGAGTTCATTCTCGAATAACGCTTTTATTTTATTCGTTCATTCCTTTGAACGCATCTTTGAATGCATCGTCTTTAGTGTCGATTTTCGCTTCTTTAATTAATTCAGCGAGACGTTCTTCTGTTTGGATGTTTGCTAATGTTTCTTTTGCTTTTGCACGAATTTCTTCTTCAGGTTTTGGCTCTTCTGTATCGCGAATGTCGAGAACTTCGATAATGTGGTAGCCGAAGTTTGACTTCACAGGTTCTTTCGATACTTCACCTTTTTTCATGCTGTATAGCGCATTTTCAAATGGGGGTACCATCATGCCTTGTTGGACCCATCCAAGATCGCCACCTGTTTCAGAAGCTTGTGGTTCTGTTGAATGTTCTTTACTTAATTTTTCGAAGTCTGCACCGTCTTCGATTTGTTTAATGAGATCTTTCGCTGTCTTTTCATCTTCTACTAAAATATGGCGTGCGTGAATTTCTTTTTTAGCACGTTCCACTGCTTCATCCACTGATTTTTCATCGACTTCAACAGAAGCGAGGAATTTTTGTTTCATTAATTGTGGTTTCATTTGTTGTTTGAATGTTTCTTCAGTCAAGCCTTCGTTCGCTAAAGACATTTCAAACATGTCACCCATCATTTCTTTCTGAGCTTTCACTGCTTCTTCTACTTCTTCATCTGTGACAGGGAATTTTTCGCTCAATGCTTTGTTTAAAACGATTTCTTGGAAAGCTTGTAAACCGACCGCGTTTTTCATTTCTTCGTAAAGATCGTGTTCTGTAATGTCGCCATATGCTGTCGTTGCGATGACTTTACTTTCTGCATCGCCGCTTCCACCACATGCTGCGAGTACTGCTAAACTAGCTGATAATACACCAGCTAAGACAAATTTCTTCATAACTATTCTCTCCTCACTTTTCATAAGACAGTAGTACTATACCATATAAACGTTTCGGAAACAAAAATGTTCCAATGATAAAAAAACACTGAACGACAAGCGCTCAGTGTTCATTTAAATATTGTAATACACTTGCAAATAAAACAAAATCATCAAAGCTAAAATTAACAGATTAACTGTTTTATAAACACGCGGTTGTTTTGCTTCATCAATTTCACGTGCGACAATTAGCGCGTATGTCATTCGATTTATTTGGAATAAAAAAAACAATGCTGCAAAGACCGTTAATGCTAAGATCAATCGTATGACCTCCTTTACATCAGAAAAGCTATTCTTCTTATCATAGCAGAAAAGAAGAAAGATAGGTTATGAATTCACTTCGGAAGCGCATTCATTTTTAGGTAAAGGAGTAGCTAATAACTGTCCGTTCTCTTCCTCAAAACATTGATCGATATTTTTAAAACCTTTTTCGAAAATCTCCATGTAGTCATCTCCGTAAATATTACGAATTACGGACATCACTTCGATAAATTCTGGGAATTTTCCATATAAATCTTTAATCGGGAGTGAACCTTCTAATACGAGATGTCTCGTATCATGATAATGAACGTTCATCGTTAAAATTAAATCTTCTCCTTCATCTGTTACAGCGACGTATGTGTTACGACGGTCGTCGTCTTTTTTGAAGAAATGTAAGTATCCACGTTGTTCGAGCTTTTTTGAGAAATTGAAAGCTGTCGAAACGTGCATAACACCGAATTTAGCGATGTCAGAAATCGTCGCTCCTTGCAAATGATAGGCGATCCAAAGAATATGATGTTCATTAATATTAAGGTCATACGGTTTAATCCACTGCTGCCAATCTTTTTCGACCGCTTTCCATAACGCTTTGGCCATTTGTGCGATACGTTGGCTGTAGATCATAGCCTCCTTTTGAGAGAAGGATTGTTCTGTCATTGAAAACACCCACTTCCTAAATTGAAATATTCCTTACATTATACCAAAAAAACAAAGAGATAAGAAGTTCGAATTCAAAAATAATTCAAAAATATCTTTATTTTCTCAATAGTTTAGAAAAAAGAAGCTATTTTTAGGAAATAGCTTCGAAAAAACTTAATGATTTTGCTGTTTGGCAATTTGTTGTTCGAGTTGTTCGATAGAGCGTTGAATCGAATCAATTTCCTTCGTCAAGTTATTTTTGTTTGGTTCTGTTGATTGTTGCCATGTCATGACAGATTGTTTAATTTCTTCGATTGTTTCAGGCAAATTATTTTTCGCTTCCGCTGTTAAATGTTGGATCGATCCGACAAGTTCATTCGCTTTCACTTTAATATCCTCTGCCATAGATTGTAAATGGCACGATTTCGTTTTGAAATTATTGCGCAATTGTTCGCCTGATTGAGAAGTTGTTAATAGCACTGCAACAGATGCAGTAATCGAACCTGCAAGTACACCGAGTAAAAAGTTGGATTGTTTCATAATGTAAGTCAACGCCTTTCTTCAAGTAATGAATTATTATCTATTAAAGCATGTTATAAGATGACAATCAAATCATTTTTAAGGAAACGCACGAATGATATGGACTTTTTTATTATGTTTGTATAATTAAAAAAGTGAAGAAAGAAATAACCGTGTTACATGGATATTTCTTTCTTCACTTCATTTTTTACAAACGTTCGCGTAATTGAGAAGCGAGATCGCCGAGTACTTCAGGTGTAAACGTATCGACTTGTGGATTCCATGTCCAATCGAAGCCGTCTTTTTCATCGTAACGTGGGATGAAATGTAAGTGGAAGTGATACACGGTCTGTCCAGCATGTGAACCATTATTTTGCAATAAGTTCATACCCGCTGGTTGAAACTCTGCTTT
The DNA here is from genome assembly GCF_015351395.1 of Savagea serpentis. GTDB lineage: Bacteria > Bacillota > Bacilli > Bacillales_A > Planococcaceae > Savagea > Savagea serpentis. Next base: position 64,294 of record NZ_JADKPV010000003.1, on the reverse strand, counting down.
TAAAGCGTTCGCAATTTTCGGGACAGCGCGGAATAAATGAGCTGCTTCGTCTTCCGTCATGTCGTAAACGTTTTCACGATGAACTTTCGGAATGAGGAGCAAATGCCCTTTCGCGACAGGCGTAATGTCCATAAACGCATAAACATGTTCATCTTCGTACACTTTTTCACTCGGAATCGTACCGTTAATAATGTTACAGAAAATACAAGAAACCATCATAACCACTCCTTTTAGTCGTTTTTATCTCCTTTCAGTGTAGCATAAAACATGGAAAGCGTCCTTGTATCAATGTAACTTTCTGTTTAGATTTGCTAAAATGGAGAAAGGAAGAGAGGGGATCTCATGGCAATTTTAAAATTAACAGATGTGACAGGAGGTTACACGCGGAAACCTGTCTTACATGATTTGGCATTTGAAGTAGAAGCAGGGGAGTTAGTCGGCTTGATTGGCTTGAACGGAGCGGGGAAAAGTACGACGATTAAACATATTATTGGCTTATTGCGTCAACATGCCGGAACGATTGAAATTGCAGGTCATACGTTAGAAGGAAACATGGAAGGGTATCGTCAGTCATTTTCATACATACCAGAAACACCCGTTTTATATGAAGAATTGACTTTGGAAGAGCATTTGAAGTTGACAGCGATGGCATATGGTTTATCGGAAGATGATTATACCGTCCGCTCGAAGGCATTGTTGGAGGAATTTCATATGGAGAAACGACTTCGTTGGTTTCCAGCGCATTTTTCGAAAGGGATGCGACAAAAGGTGATGATCATGAGTGCATTTTTAGTGAATCCTGCTTTGTATATTATCGACGAACCATTTGTCGGACTTGATCCGCTCGGTATTCATTCATTGCTCGAACAAATTGAAGAGCGAAAACGTGGAGGAGCAGCGGTGTTAATGTCGACGCATATGTTGTCGACTGCGGAGAAGTATTGTGACAAAATTGTATTTTTACATGAAGGTCGTGTCAAGGCGTTCGGTACGATGGATGATCTAAGAGCGAGCTTTGGCATGGAGGGAGCTTCATTGGATGACCTGTACATTGCGATGACGAAGGAGCAGGCTAATGGATAGTTTACAAAGCATTTGGAAACGCCGCTTCGCTGAATATCAAATGGAGACTCAAAAATATTTAAAGTACGTCTTCACAGGGCATTTAATGATTGTGATTGTCTTTGCTTTAGGGGCGGGTGGACTCGCTTATAGTGAATGGTTAAAAGTCATACCCGAACAATTTCCAGTGGCGCTTATCGCGACAACTTTATTAGCACTCACGTTCATCTTTCGCAATCCGGCGACATTGTTTCGAGAGGCCGACGCCGTCTATTTTTTACCGTTAGAACACCAGTTGACGACGTATACGAACGCTTCGCTTCGCTGGACGACGGGAACGAAATTTATTTTGCCTATCGTCACGGCGATCGTTTTACTTCCGCTTATTAATACGAAGTACGCATTTGCACCACTCGAAATATTTATATTTTTCGCTATATTATTCGCTTGGCACGTTTTATTGACACGCGGAGAATGGTATTATCGCCATAGTCACCGTGGGCGCAACATGTACGTGTTGTACATTATTCATTACGCATTAAGTTGGGGGCTCATTTACGCCTTGTTAATGAATTGGTATGTCGTGGCAGCGGCTGTTCTTGTCGTATATGGATATAGTTCACAGGGAGTTTGGAAAAAGCGGGCATTGACAGAACCGTTTCCGTTCGATCATTTTATCGAACTTGAAAAAAATCGAATGATGCGTTTTTATCGGTTTGCGAATTTATTTACAGATGTTCCGCACATTCAAGGGAAAGTGCATCGTCGAGCGTATGCGTCATTTTTAATGACGGCGTCGAAGCCTTTCGAGAAAGAAAAAAGCTTTCAATATTTATTGAGCCGTACATTTGTGAGAACAGACGAATTATTTAGGCTTTATTTAAGGCTATTCGTTCTTATGGCATTCGGTGTTGCTTTCATTGAGTCGCAACTTTTAATGATTGTGTTTGTTGGAAGTTTGCAATTTGCGCTCGTCAGTCAGCTACTAGCGTATTTAAGCCAGACGAAACATTTCAAAATGGACCGACTGTTTCCAATCGAACAGAAAGGGCGCCGAGATGCAGTAGAAAAAATTGTTTTCCAACTCGGAACGATTCAAATATTTATTATTGTCATCATCGCATTTTTTGTACGGGATAAAATGGTAGAAGGCTTATTATTATTCGTTCTGTTGCAAGCGATTAGCGCAATGACGATGTTTTCGACAAGACCGAAGTCCTGACACGAACAATCTACCTATTAATGGTAGGTTGTTTGTACTAAAAACGAAATATTCAGAAAAATAGATTGCATTTTGGAGTAAGTTTTTCTATAATAGAAAAAAGCTGACAGAGGTGATGGGAATGGAAAATAAATATTTTTACAAACAATTACCGACTACTGCGCAGAGACAATTTCAGGAAGAAACGAATCAATTGCTTTCGGATATTTACACGGATTTATTTTTACAATCGGTCCATCAAGAACAGACGATTGCAAGAATTGAACGATTGATCGATCAAGCATTGGACGACAGAGATGTCGAAGCCTTTCAACAATACAGTGAGTTACTGGGGACATTAGAGAAGGAATGAAGGAGTGCTGTTTTGTGTAAGCAAAGCAGCCTCATACATAGAGAACGGTTGAATCTTAGGGGAGATTCAACCGTTTTTTTGATGTTTTTTTATTCGTAAAGAGGGAAGAGTTAAAAAACGTACGTTCGTAAAAAGTGTGTTAAAATAGAGCTATGGAAATGAAGGAGTGATTCGATTGTCAGAACGATTTGAATTAGTGTCGCCTTATGAACCAGCAGGGGACCAGCCGCACGCGATCCGTGAATTAGTCGCTGGGATTGAGCGCGGCGAAAAGCATCAAACGTTACTCGGAGCGACTGGGACGGGAAAGACATTTACCGTATCGAATGTCGTCACTGAAATCAATAAACCTACTTTAGTCATCGCTCATAATAAAACATTAGCAGGACAACTATATAGTGAATTTAAAGAGTTTTTTCCGAATAATGCGGTCGAATATTTCGTCAGTTACTACGATTATTATCAGCCAGAAGCATATGTGCCGCAGACGGATACTTTTATAGAAAAAGACGCAAGCATTAACGATGAAATTGATAAATTACGTCACTCTGCAACGAGTGCATTATTTGAAAGGCAAGACGTATTGATCGTCGCTTCTGTCTCCTGTATATACGGACTCGGGAATCCAGAAGAATATAAGGAGCTCGTGTTTTCTGTGCGTGTCGGAATGGAAATCGGGCGCGATGAGATGCTTCGTAAATTAGTCGACATTCAATATACGCGCAACGATATAAACTTTACACGCGGAACATTCCGTGTACGTGGAGATGTCGTCGAACTATTCCCGGCATCTCGCGATGAACATTGTATTCGAATCGAATTTTTCGGAGACGAAATTGACCGCATTCGAGAAGTGGATGCACTGACAGGAGAAATTATCGGGGATCGTGAACATATTGCTGTTTATCCAGCCTCTCATTTCGTTACCCGTTCTGAAAAGATGGAAAAAGCAATCATCAACATTGAAAAAGAATTAGAAGAACGTCTCTCCGTATTAAATGAAGAAGGGAAGTTGTTGGAAGCTCAACGCTTAGAACAACGTACGCGTTACGATTTAGAAATGATGAAAGAGATGGGCTTTTGTTCGGGAATCGAGAACTACTCACGCCATTTAACATTGCGTGAAGCGGGGGCGACACCGTACACATTGCTTGACTACTTCCCAGATGATTTCGTCATCGTCGTCGATGAAAGTCATGTTACTTTGCCCCAAATACGTGGGATGTATAACGGCGACCAAGCGCGTAAGCAAGTGCTCGTCGATCATGGGTTCCGTTTGCCGAGCGCGCTCGACAACCGCCCGTTGAAGTTTGAAGAGTTTGAGCAACACATACATCAGGCGATGTATATTTCCGCAACGCCAGGCCCTTATGAATTAGAACATACGCCGAAGATGGTGGAACAAATTATTCGACCGACGGGCTTGTTGGATCCCGTCATTGAAGTGCGTCCGATTCATGGTCAAATCGATGACCTCGTTGGAGAGATCAATGCGCGCATTGAAAAAAATGAGCGTGTATTAATTACGACATTGACGAAAAAAATGAGTGAAGATTTAACGGATTATTTAAAAGAGCTCGGCATTAAAGTGCAATATTTGCATTCTGAAATTAAAACATTGGAACGAATTGAAATTATACGAGATTTACGTCTCGGAACGTATGACGTACTCGTCGGGATTAACTTATTGCGTGAAGGAATTGACATACCGGAAGTATCGCTCGTTGCGATTTTAGATGCAGATAAAGAAGGATTTTTACGTTCGGAACGCTCGCTCATCCAAACGATCGGTCGAGCAGCACGTAACTCGAACGGTTATGTCGTGATGTATGCGGACAAAGTGACCGATTCAATGGAAAAAGCGATCAGCGAGACGGCGCGTCGTCGTGAAATTCAAATCGCATACAACGAAAAACATAGTATTACACCGAAGACGATTCAAAAAGAAATTCGTGACGTCATCCGGGCGACAGAAGTGGCGGAAGACGGTGAAGATTACATTACACGTCTTACAGAAGGCGGAAAATTATCGAAAGATGAGAAAAACGCTTTAATGGCGACGTTAGAACAAGATATGAAAGAAGCGGCGAAAGCGCTCGACTTCGAAAGGGCTGCTCAATTGCGCGACGCGTTATTAGAATTGCAGTCAGGAAGGTAGTTGTACATGAAAAATAAAGAGATTGTCATTCAAGGTGCACGAGCACATAATTTAAAAAATATTAATGTCAATATTCCGAGAGATGAACTCGTCGTCATGACGGGTTTGTCTGGTTCGGGGAAGTCATCGCTCGCATTCGATACGATTTATGCGGAAGGACAGCGTCGTTACGTTGAAAGTTTATCGGCGTATGCCCGGCAGTTTTTAGGGCAGATGGATAAGCCGGATGTCGATGTCATTGAAGGATTATCACCAGCTATTTCAATCGATCAAAAAACGACGAGCCGCAACCCTCGCTCTACTGTCGGGACAGTGACGGAAATTTATGATTATTTACGATTATTATATGCGCGTATCGGAAAGCCGGTCTGTCCGAATGACGGCATCGAAATTTCTTCTCAAACGATTGAACAGATGGTCGACCGCATTATGCAGTTAGAAGAGAGAAGCCGGATTCAAGTGCTCGCACCGATCGTAAAAGGGCGTAAAGGAGCGCACGTCCGTTTATTAGACGACTTGCGTAAAAAAGGATATGTCCGTGTACGCATCGACGGAGAGACGTACGATTTAGGAGAAGAAATTGAATTAAATAAAAACCAAAAACATTCGATTGAAGTCGTCATCGACCGGATCGTCGTGAAAGAAGGCGTCGAGTCTCGTTTAAGTGACTCGTTAGAAGCCGCTTTAGCGCTCGGAGAAGGAACGGTACTCGTCGACGTCATCGGCGTAGAAGAGCTCTTATTTAGCGAACATCACGCTTGTCCAATTTGTGGATTTTCAATCGGAGAATTAGAACCGCGCATGTTTTCATTCAACAGTCCGTTCGGGGCATGTCCCGACTGTGACGGTCTCGGAACGAAACTGGAAGTTGACGTGTCACTCGTCATTCCTGATTGGTCAAAAACATTAGAAGAACATGCGATTGCGCCGTGGGAACCGACGAGTTCGAATTATTACCCTTCTTTATTAAAGACGGTTTGTGATCATTTCGACATTCCGTTTGACGTTCCTGTATCAGAGTTATCCGATGAAGCGATAGATATTATTTTGAACGGTTCAGGAGAAGAAAAGATTCGTTTTGTCTATACGAATGAGTTTGGGAATACGCGTGACAATTCCATCTATTTCGAAGGTGTGTTGCGCAATGTCGCTCGTCGTTATCATGATACATCGAGCGATTATGTACGCGACCAGATGGAGAAGTATATGGCGGTTCATAACTGTCCAGCGTGTGATGGCTACCGTTTAAAACCAGAATCATTAGCGGTGAAAGTAGCGGGAGAACATATCGGCCTCGTAACAGAACGTTCGATTACCGAAGCGAGTGCGTTTTTTGATCACTTACAATTGTCTGAAAAAGATGCGCAAATTGCGAAACTGATTTTGAAAGAAATCGAAGAGCGCTTGTCCTTTTTACGCAATGTCGGACTCGATTATTTAACATTGAGTCGAGCAGCTGGCACATTGTCAGGAGGAGAAGCGCAGCGAATTCGACTCGCGACACAAATCGGCTCACGTTTAACAGGTGTGCTCTACATTTTAGATGAGCCGTCGATCGGTCTTCATCAACGCGATAATGATCGCTTAATTAATACGTTGAAAAGCATGCGTGATATCGGCAACACATTAATCGTCGTCGAACATGATGAAGACACGATGCTGGCGGCAGACCATTTAATCGATATCGGCCCAGGAGCGGGCGTTGCGGGAGGAGAAATCGTCTCTCAAGGGACACCTGACGAAGTGATGAATGACCCGAACTCTTTAACGGGTCAATATTTAAAAGGAGAAAGATTTATCCCAGTGCCCGCTGAACGACGCGAAGGAAATGGTCAAACATTGACGATTCGAGGCGCACGGGCGAACAACTTAAAAGATGTGACGGTCGACATTCCGCTCGGAACATTCGTCGCAGTAACAGGTGTGTCCGGTTCTGGTAAGAGTACCCTCGTCAACGAAGTACTGTATAAGTCGCTTGCGATGAATATGAATGGGGCGAAAACGCGTCCTGGAGATCATGACGTAATAGAAGGCATTGATCAACTCGATAAAATTATCGAAATTGACCAATCGCCAATCGGCCGTACGCCTCGTTCAAACCCTGCGACATATACGAGTGTGTTTGATGACATACGCGATGTTTTCGCGATGACGAACGAAGCGAAAGTGCGCGGGTATAAAAAAGGTCGCTTCAGCTTTAACGTTAAAGGTGGGCGTTGTGAAGCGTGCCGAGGTGACGGCATCATTAAAATTGAAATGCACTTTTTACCCGACGTTTACGTACCGTGTGAAGTATGTCACGGGAAACGATACAACCGTGAAACGTTAGAAGTGCTATACAAAGGAAAAAATATTGCGGACGTTTTAGAAATGACGGTGGAAGATGCGGTTGAATTTTTCGAAGCGATTCCGAAAATCCATCGCAAGCTACAGACGCTCGTCGATGTCGGCATCGGCTATGTAAAATTAGGTCAACCGGCGACGACATTGTCTGGTGGGGAAGCGCAACGTGTCAAACTCGCTTCCGAACTGCATAAACGTTCAACTGGGAAATCGTTTTACATTTTAGATGAGCCGACGACAGGTTTACATGTACATGATATCGGCAAGTTATTAAAAGTACTCCAACGACTCGTCGATGGTGGGAATACTGTTCTTGTCATCGAGCACAATTTAGACGTTATTAAAACAGCGGACTATATGATCGATTTAGGCCCAGAAGGTGGGGACGGTGGAGGAACGATTGTCGGTACAGGAACACCTGAGGAAATGGTGAAAGTGGCGAATTCTTACACAGGAAAATATTTAAAACCCGTTTTGGAAAGAGACCATGCTCGCATGAAGAAAAAAGTAAAACAAACAGAAAATGAAACTTCTCCGTCCGAATGAACGTACAATAAGTAGCACGAGGATTACATGCACGAAAATTAGAGGGGGAACTCAACATGGAAGCGAAGAAAAAACAAATTTTACAGTTAGTTGAAGATGGAACGATTACAGCAGAAGAGGCGATTGTTTTATTAAGTAAGTTAAACACGACTGACGAGCAACCGAAAGTTGAAGAACCGACATTACCGAAACGAGAAGACGAACAAAGCGAGCAACAAGATTCTTCTCAAGAAGAGCCATTTGCAGATGCGAAAGACCGTGGAGAACAATTTTTCCGTGATGTGAAATCCGATGTTCAAGAGATGGGAACACAGTTTATGAAATTTTTCCAAACGGCGGTCGATCAAGTGAAGTCATTCGATATGAATCAAATCTTTGAATCAAAAGTGAATTTCACTCGTGAGTTTACCGTGAAAGAACAATTGAAACGTTTAGACATTGAAGTTTTTCACGGGAGTGTTAATATCGTAAAAGGAACAAATGAAGAAACGACATTGCAAGTAGAGGCAGCATTTTTCGATACAGCGGATGAAGCGAAAGCAGAAGAGCGCTTTGCGAAAGAGTTTTTATACGATCAACAAGGCGACACATTGTACGTTCAAAGTCAGTTGAAAACAGCTCGCATGAATTGTACATTGACAGTACCTGCGCATCTTTATGACAAAGTGACAGTGAAAACATGGAACGGTGCTGTATCGATTGAAGACTTACGTGCGAAACAAGTGAAAGTGTCGACGAAAAACGGGAAAGTCCATTTCGTCAACAATGAGTTTGAACAAGCGAAAGTCGAAACGGCGAATGGTAAAGTGTACGCACGTAATATTACAGGTGAAGATTTAGATATCGAAACATTTAACGGTGCGATTTATGTCGATGGTTCGGTAGAAGAAATCGAAGCGGAATCTGTCAATGGTCCTATTGCGATTACGACGACACATCCAGCACCACGTTCAGTGGAAGCTGAATCGTTCGCAGGTGCGGTGGAAATTTACTTACCGAAAGAAGCTTCTGTCTCAGGCAAATTGCAAACGAATGTTGGGAAATTAACGGTCGACGTTTTGAATGCAATAGTAGAAGAAGTACAAGATTCTTTATTTGAAACAGAAATTCAATTCGAAGTGGAAGGCACATCATCACGTCGCCTTCAAGTGAAAGCAAAAACGAATGCTGGAACGATTACTGTCAAATAATAAAAGAAATGAAACATGAGCTCGTGCGACAAGGAGCTCATGTTTTTTTGTCATTTCAGCAGAAAGCAAGTCAGACGACGAAAAAAGATGATGAACATGTTAGAATGAAAAAAGAAATGCAAGGAGGGGGAACGAAATGTCGGAATTGACCATTCAAAATATAATTGAAACATTTCATTTAGAAGTAGTAGCAGGAGAACAGTGGGTCCATCGTAAAATTACGACGAGTGATATATCTCGCCCCGGCCTCGAAATGGCTGGGTTTTTTGATTACTATCCGAAAGAACGTGTGCAACTATTAGGGAAGAAGGAATTAACATATTTAAGTTTGTTAGATTCGAAGACGCGACGTGAGCGATTTGATCAACTTTGTCATCCGATTACACCTGCTTTTATTTTAGCGCACGGTGTAGGAGGGCCTCCAGAATTGTTAGAGTTAGCGACAGCTCGCCAAATACCCGTATTAAAAACGCCTCATCAAACGACGCGTTTTGCGGGAATGTTGACGAATTATTTAGAAGGACAACTCGCCCCGATGACGACAGTCCACGGGGTACTCGTCGACGTGTACGGAGTAGGCGTTCTCATTACAGGAAAAAGTGGCGTCGGAAAAAGTGAGACAGCTTTAGAGCTCGTGAAGCGCGGGCATCGTCTCGTTGCGGATGATGTCGTCGAAATTCGTCAAGTGGCGAAAAATATTTTAATCGGGAGTTCGCCAAAAATTTTAGAACATATGCTTGAAATTCGCGGTGTTGGCATTATCGATTTGATGGTGTTATTCGGCGCGAGTTCCGTAAAAGATAATAAACGTATTTTACTCGTTGTCGATTTAGAAGTGTGGGATCCTGATAAATTGTACGATCGACTTGGTGTCGATGATGAGAAGATGAAAATTATCGATTCTGAATTGACGCGTCTAACCGTACCCGTTAAACCAGGTCGAAACTTATCGGTTATCATTGAAGTGGCTGCGATGGATTACCGAATGAAAAAGCTCGGTATTAACGCAGCGGAACAGTTTGCGGAACGTTTGGAACAAGCGGTCATGCAAAATACACTTATCGAGGAGGAATCCAATGACTAGTTTGCTCGATTTTACGTATTTAGCATTTGATCCGTTTCTTATTAATGCAGGTCCGATTAAAATTCGTTGGTACGCAGCACTTATTATAACGGGTATTATTTTAGCGTACATCGTCGTACAAAAAGAAATGGTGAAGCGTGGATTTCACGATGAATTTTTAACGGATTTACTCATTTGGGCCATTCCAATCTCCATTATTAGTGCGCGCATTTACTATGTCGTGTTCGAATGGCCTCGTTATGCAGACAATCCGATTAGTGCGCTCTACATATGGGAAGGCGGTATTGCCATTCACGGAGCGTTAATTGGGGCGTTCATTACGACGTACGTCTTTACGAAACGTCGAGGAGAGTCCTTTTGGAAAGTGGCAGACATTGCCGCACCTGGGTTGCTCATCGGCCAAATAATCGGACGGTGGGGCAATTTTATGAATCAGGAAGCGCATGGTGGTCCTGTCTCTGAAACATTTTTACAAAACACGATCATTCCAAATTGGATTATGGAACAGATGACGATTAACGGTGTGACGTATCACCCGACCTTTTTATATGAGTCGATGTGGAATTTAGTCGGGCTCATTTTAATTCTCGCTTGGTTGCGACGTGCGAACTTAATGCGCAGTTCAATCTTTTTATTTTATTTAACGTGGTATTCGGTCGGTCGTTTCTTTATCGAAGGGATGCGTACGGATAGCTTGTTAATCGGTGGGTTGCGCACGGCACAAATTGTATCGCTCATCACGATTGTCGTAGCGGTGGCGATTTACGTATATCGTAAATACAGTATGAAAGTGACGACGAAATACGAACAAAAATAAAGGGGAATGACATATGTCTTGGTTGAAAGAGGGGGTAGTGAACGGGCTGAAGACGACGTGGGGACTTGGAAAAATCATTTTTCCTATCACGATCATCGTCGTCTTATTGCAACATACACCCGTTTTACCGTGGATCACAGAGCTGATCGAACCGATTATGGGGATTTTCGGTTTGCGTGGAGAAGCAGCAATTCCGCTCGTACTCGGTAATTTTTTAAACTTATATGCCGGAATTGCGGGCATTTTGTCGATGGAATTGACGGTGAAAGAAGTATTCATTTTAGCGGTTATGATGAGCTTTGCGCACAATTTATTAATCGAAACAGGAGTCGCATCGAAAGTCGGTGTGAAAATAAGTGTCATTTTAACAGTGCGCATCGCTTTAGCGGCGATTTCAGCCATCGTCATTAATCTCGTATGGCAAGGCGGTAGCGAAATTGCGCAATACGGGATGGCGCCTGTCGAACAAGTAGTCCCAGAAGGATGGATGGCGATTACGTTGCTCGGTTTTGAAAAAGCCTTTTACGGCGTCGTGCAACTGGCGATGATTGTCATTCCGTTAATGATTGCGATTCAATTTTTGCGTCACATTCATTTTTTAGAAAAATTATCCCGTTGGATGCGTCCATTTACTCGCTTGCTTGGAGTAGAGTCGAATGCGGCATTGACACTTGCAGCAGGGCTTATTTTCGGACTGGCGTACGGAGCGGGTGTTATGATTCAAGCAGTGCATGAGGACGGGGTCAGTCATCGAGATGTGACGATCAGTTTTATTTTCCTCGTCGCCTGTCACGCCGTTGTGGAAGATACATTGTTATTTATTCCACTCGGTATTAACGTATTACCATTATTGCTTATTCGTCTATTTGTCGCTTTAATACTAGCGATAATCGTTTCACGCATGTGGAAAAAACGAACATCAGTAGAAGGAGTTGTAGGAGTACATGACTAATAAAATTACGCATGTTTTATTCGATTTTGACGGTACATTACTCAATACGAATGAATTAATTATTGCGACGTTTCAACATGTGTTGGATCGTCACTTTCCCGGGAAATATAATGAAGAAAGTATTTTACCATTTTTAGGACCCCCTTTAATCGAAACATTTACGAAAGTATCACCAGAGAAAGCAGAGCAATTAACAGCAGAATACCGTGAGTGGAATGTAGCGAATCACGATGCGTATGCTCGTCCGTTCCCTGGTGTGAAAGAAATGCTATACGCTTTGAAAGAACGTGGCATTCATATGGCGCTTGTCTCGACGAAGCGTCGCGACGTCATTGAGCAAGGGATTCGTCTGTTAGATTTACCGGACGACTTATTTGAAACGCTCGTTGCGATCGACGATGTGAAAAATGCAAAGCCAGACCCAGAACCGCTCCAATTAGCGATGGAACGAATCGGAGCGCATCCAGAGACGACAATTATGGTCGGTGACAATCATCATGATATTGAAGGCGGTCACAATGCAGGAGTGCGTACAGTCGCAGTTAGTTGGTCGGCGAAAGGAATCGACTTTTTGAAACAATTTCATCCGACATATATTGCGGATACGATGGAGGATATCGTGCGCATCGTCGATGAGGCGAACCGATGAGACGACTCGAACATTATCCGTCTAAAGGAAAAGCGAACTCGCTTTGGTACATGTATAAGACAGTATCATTTTGGAAGTTAGTGAAAGTGTTCATCGTTGTACAACTCGCCCGCATTACGCCATTTTTCACGTGGAAAAATTGGATGTATCGCACATTTTTAAAGATGAAAGTAGGAGAACAAACCTCATTCGCGCTCATGGTCATGCCAGATTCGATGTTTCCAGAGCGCATTACGGTCGGTTCTAATACGATCATCGGCTTTAATACGACGATATTAGCCCACGAATATTTAATCGATGAATATCGTCTCGGCGATGTCGTCATCGGAGATAATGTGATGATTGGTGCGAATAGCACGATTTTACCGGGCGTTGTCATTGGAGATGGAGCGGTCGTATCCGCGATGACGCTCGTTCATAAAGATGTTCCGCCAGGCGCATTCGTCGGGGGAAACCCGATGCAAATCATTCAGACGAAAGAACAGAGAGAACGAAAGCAAAACGGTGAAGAGTGACAGGGTAAATATGGTATAATAAGAAAAAGATTTAAGAAGGAACGCAAAAGTCGTTCCTTCTTTCACTTTGCTGAAGTGGTGGAGGTAGACGATTGCGAAATCAAACAAAGAAAATTATAACGTTCGTGCCTTATGGAGAATATTATTATCAAAAAGCGTTGCGAGCATTTCGACAAGATCGCTTAGAAGAAGCGAGAAAATCTTTTGAACGTGCTTTAGAACGCATGCCAGAAAATGCTGACGTTTTATTAAATTATAGTGCTCTTTTAATGGAAGAGGGCAAATATGAAATAGCGTATGAACATTTGGCGAAAGCGCATGCCCTTGATCCAGAAGGCGAAGATATCGTCTTTTATTTAGCGGAAGTTCATGCACATTTAGGATTGCTGACGGACGCGAAGCGATATGCGGAACATTATATCGCCTTGGCGCCAGATGGCCCGCTTGCGGAAGAGTCGCTCGAGATTATCGACTTCGCGGAACAGGAACATATTCATACCGAAGAAGATGATTGGTTTTCAGGAGAAATTTATTTTTTACAAGAACAAGCGCGTCGCAAAATGGAAGAAGGGCAATTTGAAGAAGCGTCGCAATTGTTCGAGCGCATCGTGGCCGATTATCCACAATTTTTAGCGGCATCGAACAATTTAGCATTAACGTATTTTTATGCGGGACGTGTCGCGGACGCGAAAGCAATTTTGCGTGACGTGTTAAAACAAGAGCAAGGGAATATTCACGCCTTATGTAATTTTGCGGTCATTTATTATTATGAAAAAGAAGTGTTCGAACTCGAAAAAAGTATTCGTTTATTGTTGAAAATTAAACCGATTGAATTGGAACATCGTTACAAACTCGGAGCGACACTCGCTTTAATCGGAGAACATGAGGCGGGTTATAATTGGCTTCGTCTTTTACAACGCGGTGGTTTTGAAGGGGATGTTTCTTTCTACTTTTGGTTATCTCACAGCGCCTATTTTTCAGGGCGCACGAAACAAGCCCAACTGGCCTATAATCAACTCGTTCAATTAGATCCTTCAAAAGAAGGCATGGAGCCTTGGAAAGAACGTATGACGAAAAACCTGAACGCGTATGAAGACAATATCGATATGCTCATTCATAAAGTTCAAAATCCTTATCGTAGCGAGCGCTTATTCGGCTATTTTTTATTATTGAAATCCATTTATCGAAAAGAGCGATCAATTTTAGAATTAATGACATTTGATAAATTATCAGAAGTAGAGAAGCTCTATTACGGTTTAATTGATCAACAATTTGAATTGTATGAAAGAAAAGAGTTAGATTATTTCTCGCGCAGTATTGAAGTAGCAGATGCTTTATATGAAAAATACGCACCGCTCAAAAAAGAAGGGATTCATTTACTTCAAATGTGGTTTGCTCTTTGTGATGTCGCTTATGATCAACAGTATTTATTTAAAAATCCGAATGCGATTGCGGCAGCGACAGATTACATGTTTCAATCATCGCGTCATAGCCATATTACGAAAAAAGGAATTGCTGAAGAATACGGCATCGCTCCAGCGACATTGACGAAATATGTGAATGAATTAATCGAGTTTTTACCGATTTTTTAAGTAATGTACTTTTACCCTAAGGGGTATAGGCATATAAGTTGAATGAAGCGGAAAAATAGATTACGATTTGAGTAGATAATAAGTTGTAACTGACAAGTAGAGGAGAATGAAAAATGTCAACAGAACAAATTCATGATTTAATCATTATCGGTGCAGGACCAGCAGGAATGACAGCGGCAGTTTACGCATCACGCGCAAACCTTTCAACAGTAATGATCGAACGAGGAATGCCGGGTGGGCAAATGGCGACGACGGATGCCATCGAAAACTATCCAGCATTCGAATCCATTTTAGGTCCAGAACTTTCAACAAAAATGTTCGAACACGCACAAAAATTCGGGGCAAAATACGAGTACGGTGACGTTGACAAAGTAGTAGACCACGGAGATTTAAAAGAAGTCATCGTCGGTGAAAAATCTTATAAAGCATATGCAGTCATTGTAGCGACAGGTGCTGAATACCGTAAACTTGGGTCACCAGGTGAAGAAGAATTAACAGGGCGCGGCGTAAGTTACTGTGCAGTATGTGACGGGGCGTTTTTCCAAGGGCGCGAAATCGTCGTCATTGGCGGAGGAGACTCTGCAGTAGAAGAAGGAATGTACTTAACGCGTTTTGCAGACAAAGTAACAATCATTCACCGTCGCGATGAATTACGTGCGCAAAAGATTATTCAAGACCGTGCATTCGCAAACGAAAAAATCGAGTTTTTATGGAACAAACAAGTGAAATCAGTGAACGAAAAAGATGGAAAAATTGGTTCGGTTACATTGATTGACACACAAGACGGTTCTGAGTCGGAGTTCGATACAGAGGGAATGTTCGTTTACGTCGGAATGGATCCATTAACGGATGCTGTGAAAGATTTAGGCATTACGAACGAAAATGGCTATATTTTAACGAACGAAGATATGGAAACAGCAGTGCCAGGTATTTTCGCAGCAGGCGACGTACGTGAAAAAATGTTACGTCAAATCGTCACAGCAACAGGCGACGGAAGTATCGCAGCACAAGCAGTTCAAAAATATATTGAAGATTTAAAAGAAAAACAAACAGCAAAAGCATAAGCACATAGGACAGAAGACGACTAGTATGCCACTAGTCGTCTTTTCATGTTGAAATAGAGGACAATTCAACCAGTTTTGCGCAATCAATCCATCTATAAAACGACTTCAAATGAACACCCCGAATACGAGCTAGATTGAAGTGGAACACGGCGACTCCAGTAGGAATAGCGTGAGCGGATGACCCCGGAGAAGCGCCAAGCTTCGAGGAGGCTGCAGCCACGCTTGCGGAACGCGTCCGTGTGAAACGAAAATCTCCCTACTATGAAATACACAAAACGCTCGCATCTTCTCTCCTTAATGAAACGAAAATGGAACGTCTAGTGATCCACTCTCTATTCTCTTCATTTTTAATTTTCAAATGTAATTGAAAAACCTTCTTTTTTTGTTCTTATAGATAATACGTTGTATACTAAGAGAGAACAAATGAAAAGTATGGTATAATAGTGAGCGCTTTGCGAAATATCGCATACTGTGTTTGTTTAATTGGAAATTACACTAATACAGTTGCGTAAATAAAGGTATCATCGTTTCTTTAAGAAGAACAGTATCTTATAAAAAGATATACAGTATAAAACTACGTACATAATTAGCGGAAGGTGAAGCGATATGGATCATGATCGAATACATGATATTGAATTGGTAATTATTACAGGGATGAGCGGCGCAGGGAAAACTGTCGCGATGCAAAGTTTTGAAGATTTAGGCTTCTACTGTATCGACAACTTACCACCTGAACTATTGCCGACATTTCTCGACTTGATGACGAAATCAGAGAATAAAATGCGACGCATCGCAGCAGTAATGGACACGCGCGGGGGTTATTTGTTTAGTGCATTAATCGATGCTTTAAATGAAGCGAGTCAAATGAGCGATGTAACAACGAGCATTTTATTTTTAGAGGCGAACGATGAATCGCTCGTCAAACGATACAAAGAGTCGCGTCGATCTCATCCATTAGCGACTGGTGGGCTAATTTTAGACGGAATAAAAAAAGAGCGCGAAACATTGTCTGAATTAAAAGGTCATGCGCGTCTCGTCATCGATACATCCACGTTAAAACCTCGTGAATTACGCGAGCGAATCGCACGAGAATTTTCGACGAAAGGCAAATCTCCTTTCAATGTTCATTTCATGTCGTTTGGCTTCAAACATGGAATGCCGATCGATGCGGATGTTGTATTCGACGTTCGATTTTTGCCAAATCCATTTTATATTGAAGACTTACGCGCAAAAACAGGAATGGACGCGGAAGTGCGAGAGTATGTTTTAAAATGGAATGATACGAAACAATTAATTGAAAAACTAACGGATTTATTCCGCTTTATTATTCCTCAATATAAAAATGAAGGAAAGACACAAGCCGTCATTGCATTTGGTTGTACGGGAGGGCAGCATCGTTCTGTCACATTGGCAAATTATTTTAATGATTTGTTCCAAAATGAATTCGAAACGTATGTGACCCATCGTGATATCGAAAAAAGAAAGAAGTGATGGGAATTGGTTTTACAAGAAGGGCGATTAAATGTCGTCGTCTTCGGCGGAGGCACGGGATTATCGACTCTTTTGAGAGGCTTGAAAGAACTTCCCGTTAATTTAACAGCGATTGTGACAGTAGCAGACGATGGAGGCAGTTCCGGTCGTTTGCTACAAGATTACAATATTCCACCGCCCGGCGATATTAGACAAGTAATGGGAGCGCTTACAGATACAGGGCATATGATCGATGAAATGTTTCAATACCGTTTTGAGAATGGCGAAGAATTAAAAGGACATTCACTTGGCAATTTAATGCTCGCAGCTTTAACAGATTTGACAGGTGATTTTGCTGGGGCTATTCGGCATTTAAGTGAATTATTTCATTTAAAAGGACGTGTATTGCCCGTAGCGAATGAGCGCATGACTTTGCACGCTGAATTAGAAGACGGTTCCATCATTACAGGAGAGTCGAAAATTCCAGTATACGGAAGTCGAATTCAAAAAGTGTATTTATCACCACAAGAAGTCGAGCCACTGAAAGAATCGCTAGAAGCTATTCAAGAAGCTGATTATATTTTGATCGGACCGGGTAGTTTATATACGAGTATTATTCCAACCTTGCTCGTACGCAAAGTGAAAGAAGCGGTTATTGAAGCGCAAGCGAAAAAGGTGTATATTAGCAACTTGACGACACAAATTGGAGAGACCGTGCAATATACGGCTTCCGAGCATGTCCAAGCTTTATACGATCATGTGGGTGAACATTTTTTGCATACCGTCGTCCTACATGAAGCCGATTATTTTGATAAAATAAGCGATGCGCAATTACAAGAGAAGAGAATACGTTTCGTTGAACATGATATGGAGGCTTTACAACATCTAGGTTTACATATTGCACGAGTGAATATCGCATCGTATCGAGATGGACGAATTGTTCATGATCCGATGAAATTGGGGAATTGGTTTAAACAATTTTCATATGTGTAGTATAATGAAGAGACGATATCATATCGTGAACGGAAGGGAGAAATTCAATTGTCATTCGCTTCAAAAACGAAGAAAGAATTAACGCAAATCGAAGCAGACGAATGTTGTTTAAAAGCAGAAACAGCTGCCTTCATTCGAATGAACGGTGTTCTATCTTTGTCCAATAAACAGTTGAGTTTAGATATTCAAACTGAAAACGCAGCGATTGCGAGGCGGATGTACTCTAATTTAAAAGCATTGTATCAAGTGGAGGTAGAATTACTCGTCCGCCGCAAAATGCGTTTGAAAAAAAATAATGTGTACATTTGTCGCATACGTAAAGATGCGAAAAAAATATTAGAACAACTGAGCATTTTAAAAGAAGGATTTCAATTTCAAAATGAAATTGATCCAAAATTAATTCAAGATGATTGTTGCAAACGTTCTTATTTACGAGGGGCATTTTTAGCGGGAGGTTCGGTTAACAATCCTGAAACATCATCCTATCATTTAGAAATATTCTCAGTATACGAAGAACAAAGTAAAGCACTCGTCGATTTGATGAATTTATATGATTTAAATGCCAAATCAATCGAGCGTAAAAAAGGCTATATCGCGTATTTAAAAGAAGCCGAAAAAATTTCCGATTTTCTCGGAATTGTCGGTGCCTATGTGGCGCTTATGAAATTCGAAGACGTCCGCATCATTCGCGATGTACGAAATAGTGTGAACCGACTCGTCAATTGTGAAACGGCTAATTTAAACAAAACGATTAGTGCAGCGCAACGACAAGTCGAAAATATTAAATTAATTGAGCGAACGATCGGCATTGATGAATTACCAGAACGCTTGCAAGAAGTTGCAAGATTGCGAGTAGAGCATCAAGACGTCACGTTAAAAGAGCTCGGCGAAATGATTTCAGGTGGACCCGTCAGCAAATCTGGAATTAACCATCGCTTACGAAAAATCGAAGAAATTGCGAACAACTTAAAAGAACATGAAAGTGTAAGATGAGGAGGAAAGACGACATGCGAGAGATAGAGACAACAGTTCAAATGAAGACAGGTTTACAAGCACGACAAGCGGCATTATTCGTTCAAGTAGCAAATCGATTTGCTGCAGATATTTTTTTAGAGAAGGACGGTCGACGTGTCAATGCGAAAAGTATTATGGGTGTCATGAGCTTAGCGATCGCACGTGGGACGACAATCAAGTTATTAGCAGAAGGCGCAGACGATGAAAAAGCGCTCGAAGAATTACGCGAACTTGTAGAATCAGAAGAATAAACAGAAGAAGTGGATGGCATAATCGCATATTTGCTTTCATTATAAAAAAATCCTGAACAGAGCAAACCGCTCTGTTCAGGATTTTTTATTATTTTTTCATTTTTTCATCATGGCGATCAACGATATGGTCGATTAAACCGTATTCGAGTGCTCGCTCTGCTGTCATGAAGTTATCGCGATCTGTATCTTTTTCGATAATTTCTAACGGCTGACCTGTACGCTCTGCCATAATGCGATTTAATTTATCGCGTAAGAATAAGATGCGTTTTGCAGCGATATCGATTTCAGTCGCTTGACCTTGCGCACCACCGAGTGGTTGGTGAATCATGACTTCAGCATTTGGAAGAGCAAAGCGTTTGCCTTTCGTCCCTGCTGTTAATAAGAAAGCACCCATCGATGCAGCCATGCCGATACAGATTGTCTGAATATCTGGTTTAATAAATTGCATCGTATCGTAAATTGCCATACCTGCAGTAATGCTTCCACCTGGTGAGTTAATGTAGATTGAAATATCTTTGTCTGGATCTTCCGCTTCTAAGAAGAGAAGTTGTGCCACGATTGAGTTTGCTACGTTATCATCGATTCCGCTACCAAGCATAATGATGCGGTCTTTTAAAAGACGTGAATAAATGTCGTAAGCACGCTCACCACGGCTCGTTTGTTCAATAACTGTTGGAATTAAGTTCATGTAGTAGTTCCTCCTTTTGGATACGCTCGAACACTTTTTATTATATAGAAAGAAGTGTGCAAGCACTAGCTTTATACGTATCATACACCTATGGTCAATGAAGGTCAAAAGAAATGCATTAGCTCTTAAATAAATCGATAAATAATCGCACTTTTTAGAAATGTGAATAAAATAAGAATAAAAGTGTTGACCTTACACCTACTGGAAGGTTTATATTGAAAATACAATCATTCAAGGGGGTAATACATGATGACAAAACCATTCGACATTGTTCGACTTCACCACGCAGAAGTGACAGTAACAGATTTAGAACGTGCACGTCATTTTTATTGTGAAGGGCTCGGCTTCATTGAAACAGAATCCGACGACAATCACATTTATTTACGCGCATTAGAAGATGCTAACCACCATTGTTTAGTATTGACGAAGGGCGAACGTGCTAGCTTAAAACATATCGCATATCGTGTAAGCGCTGACAGTGATTTAGATGAACTCGATAAATTGTTTACAAATCTCGGTGTTACGAAACGTTGGTTAAAGCCAGGTGAAGAAAAAGGACAAGGACGTGCACTCCGCATCCAAGACCCAGGCGGTATTCCGGTAGAGTTTTTCTTCGAAATGGACAAAGCAGAGCGTATGTTGCAGAAGTATCATTTACAAGGGAATGTGAAGATTAAACGAATTGACCATGCAAACTGCTTAATTACGAATATTGATGATTTATATGATTGGTACGCAGACAACTTAGGTTTCCGTACGTCAGAATATACAGTAAAAACAATTTCGGAAGATAAAGAAGCGATGTGGGCAGCTTGGATGCACCGTAAGCCAAGCGTTCATGACCTCGCACTCATTAGCGACCGAGGGCCACGCTTCCACCATACCGGTTTCTGGATGGACGATGCGAAGTCGATTCTCGATGCATGTGACCATTTAGCAGCGCTCGGCTATTATGCAAATATCGAGCGTTCACCAGGACGTCACGGCACATCGAACGCATTCTTCGTCTACGTTCGCGATCCAGACGGCAACCGTATGGAACTTTACACGGGTGATTACTTCACGAATGACCCGGACTGGGAGCCAGTAAAGTGGAATTTAGATCACCCACAACGTGCGACATTTTGGGGTGCGATGCCACCGAAAAGCTGGACAGAAGAAGCAGTTCCAGTAGAAGATATTTTAACAGGAGAATACCTTCCAATCGAAGAACTCGCACACAATAAAAAGAAATAAAAACAAGCCTCCAAATGAATATTTTGGGGGCTTTTCTCTATTTAGGTCGTTATAATAGAAGGAAATGGAGGGAATTGCGATGAATGCGCATTTTACAATTGGTCAAATGGCGAAGCTACACAATATGAATCCGAAAACGCTTCGTTATTATGATGAGATTGATTTATTTAAGCCGATTGAAGTGAATGAAGAGAATGGGTATCGCTATTACTCTGCTGAACAGTTTAAACAACTTGACTTTATCAACTATTTAAAAACGGTCGGCTTAAGTTTAGAAGAAATTAAAGAACAACTTCATGAACGCAATTTAGAAGGGTTTATTGAAACGATGGAAATGTATAGCGCCATTAATCGCTCAAAAATTGAAGAATTGCATTATATTCAAAAAACGATTGATTTACGCATGCACGAATTAAAGCGCCTTCAACAATTCGATCAATTAAACGAACCGCTTCTCGAATACATTCCGAAGCGTCATACGCTCAATTTTAAAAGTGAAATTACATCCATTTATGATTTAGAAATTGCCTTGCGCACGTTAAAAGAACAAACCGATCATTTTATATCCGTATTCGTTGGAAAGATCGGTTTAGTCATTTCGGAAGAACAGATGGAAGATTCGATGTTAACGTATGACTCGATATTTTACGTCTTAGAAGTAGAAGATCGACTCCCTGTACTTTACTTAGATGCGGTATCCGAATTAGTAGAAGGGACGTATGCGACGATTTATTTTCGCGGTGGACATCCGGAAGCACGAACATATTACGAAATTTTAAAACATTATATTACGAAAGAGCAAGTTCAACCGATCGGACCTTATACGATACGCGTCCTCATCGACCAATTTATTTCAGATGATCCGAAAGAACATTTATCCGTCATTTCAGTGCCGATTGCGGAAGTACTTGTTGAGTAAGTTGTTCGATAAAGTATTTCGTACTCGCTGATAAAATATTCGTCTTCTTCCATATCACAGCAGGTTCTGAATAGATCGCCATGTTTGAAATGGGCAAGACGATGAAATTATCTTTATGGAACTTTAATAAAGAAGAAGCGGGAATAATCGTAATGCCTAGATTTTCACTGACCAGTCCAAGCAACATATCGATATTCGGTGATTCACATAAAATATTCGGGTGTAAGCCGATTTGATCAAATTGATTGACGATTATTTCATACTGTCCGATCCCTCTCATGCGATGGAGGAGGAGGAGTGGGTACTGAGCGAGTGTTTCTAACGTAATCGTATCAACTTCTTCAAATTCCCCCCATTCTTTCGGAATGACGGCCACATATTTCTCAGGATTGAGTGGAATGGAGTGAAAGTCTTGTAAGTCGATGGGCAGACGGACAATCGCGATTTGAATTTCATTTGTATGGAGCAATTCAGCGAGAAATGAAGAATCCCCTTCGCGCAAATCGAATTTTACATTTGGAAACTGTTCGCGGAACGCACTCATTTCATTCGGTAAATAAGAAAAGCATGATTTTACACAGCCAATTGGCAATATACCGCGTATACCTTCAGTTACTTCAAGCAGTTCTTGTTTCGTATGATCAATCATTGAAAAAATTTGTTCGGCTCTTTTATATAAAATTTCGCCTGCCGCCGTTAATTGTAACCGTCTACCATGGCGAGTAAATAATTGTGTATTAAGAGATTGTTCGAATTTTTGTAATGATTGACTAAGTGGCGGTTGTGCCATATGAAGCTTTTTCGCAGCTTTCGTAATCTGTCCTTCTTCTGCAATAGTGTAAAAATAGTACAGCTGTTTCATATTCATATAAAATTCCTCCCCTATTATATAAAAAAGATATGAATAAACAATGTTTTTGATATTTTACATATATCATAACATATATGATAATGAAATTAACTTAATCGTGCGACTTTTCTGCCAAGCATGATAAGTTGCTTTCACAAAATAGAAAGCGTTTACTTTAAAATCATTTATTCAACTAGGGAGGAATTTAGTAATGGGAGCTAAAACAGGTAAGCAGTATATTGAGCGTTTGAAAAAAGCAAAAAATACAGTGTATGTGGATGGAGAAAAAGTTGAAGACGTAACAGAGCATAAGGCGTTTAAAAACGTTGTAAACTCGATGGCACGTTTATACGATATCCAACACGAAAAGAAAGAGAAAATGTTATATACGTCGCCAACAACAGGTGATCAAGTTGGCATGACGTTCAAACACCCAACGACAATCGATGATTTAATTGCACGCCGTGAAGCAACACAAGAATGGGCACGTTCACACGCAGGTATGATGGGACGTTCACCAGACTATTTAAACGCAGAAGTAATGGCAATGGGGATGAATAACTCATTATTCGCAGAAGCAGATGAGCGCTTCGCAGACAATGCTCGTAAATATTATGAGTATGCACGTGAAAACGACATCAGCTTAACGCATACATTAATTCACCCACAAGTGAACCGTGCGAAAGCAGAACACGAACAGAAAGATGCAAACGTTTCATTGCACTTAGTAGAAGAAAACCAAGACGGAATTATCGTAGACGGTATTCGTTTACTCGCAACACAAGCAGCGATTACAGACGAAACACTCGTCTTCCCATCAACAGTTAAAAAAGCTGGAGAGTTAGACGATCCATATTCACTCGCATTCGTTGTAGAAAATAACGCTGAAGGTGTGAAAATGATCAGCCGTGAATCATGGGATTACCGTGATAACAAATGGGACTACCCACTTTCTTCACAATTTGAAGAAGGAGATGCAATTGTTTCATTTGAAAACGTATTCATTCCTTGGGAGCGCGTATTCGTATGTGGGAACTCAGACATTTGTAACCGTACGTTCGGTGATACAAACGCAGTTGTTCACATGGCTCACCAAGTGGTTTCAAAAGCGATCATTAAAACGGAGTTCATCTTAGGGGTTGCTTTATCAATTATGGAAGCGATCGGAATTGACCAGTTCCAACACGTAAAAGACAAAGGGCGCGACATTATGATTACGCTCGAAACGATGCGTTCACATATCTACCGTGCAGAACATAACGCGAAACTTGACGAATCAGGCATGATGACTCCAGATTTCGCAGCATTAAACGCAGCGCGTAACTGGTACCCACGTATTTATCCAAAATTAGCTGAAATCATTCGCGTGCTTGCAGCTTCAGGATTAACAGGGATTCCAACACAAGCAGACTTCGAAAACGAAGAAATTGGCGACATTTTACGTCGTGGATTACAAGGTGCTCACGTGGATGGATACGAACGTGTACAATTATTCCGCTTAGCTTGGGACTTAACAGCGAGCGCATTCGGAACACGTCAATCACACTACGAATATTACTTCTTCGGAGATCCAGTTCGTATGGGCATGACATACTTCGATACGTTTGAAAAAGAGCCATACAAAAACTTCGTTAAAGATTTCTTAAGCGATTTAAAATAATGATTGGGGGAGATTAGGATGGAAATCGTCTACATGAATGGCGCAACTGAATATGAGCCGATAGATGAACAAGCGATGGCGATCGGATTTTTCGATGGCGTTCATCGTGGACACCAGGCGCTACTTCGAGCAGCCCAGCAACAGGCGAAGACGAACGGTCACACATTTGCGGTGATGACGTTCAGTCCCCATCCAGATGAAGTCATTCGTGGCTTAAAGGACAAAAAATACATTACGCCACTCGCTGAAAAAGTTCGCGTGATGAAGAAGTTTGGCGTCGAGCGTATGTATATCGTCCAATTTGATTGGGATTTCGCATCCTTATCTCCCGAACAATTTGTTGAACGTTATGTCGTTCAACTGAAAACAAAGCATGCGGTGATCGGCTTTGACTACCATTACGGGAAAAAAGCGAGCGGCAATGCGGATACTTTGCAAGCGAGCGGTCTACAATATGGATTTGGCGTTTCGGTCATCCGTAAAAAGACAGACGGCGCAGCAGAAAAAATTAGCTCTACTTTAGTGCGTCAATTAATTGCCGATGGACGAATTGAGCGAGTGACAAACTTGCTCGGTCGCCCATTTGAAATGGTTGCTACAATTGCCCCCCAGCAATTACACACTTACAGTATGAATGTGGACCCTTCATACACCGTACCTGCAACGGGCATGTACGAAGTTGTGATGCAACAAGGCCGTCGCATGACAATCGGTCGTGTGATGAGCGATGGTGTCCAAATGACATTGCGCACGGAAGAATTATCAGACTGGTCAGGTGCAACGCGCATTACATTCATCCGTACAGTGACGGAATATTCGAATGTACAAGCACAAGCCTTGGCGCAGTGAAAGGGAGGACATTAGAATGGATGGACGCGAATTTAGAAATGCGATGGGTCGTTTCGCAACAGGTGTGACAATCATTACAGCCCCTGAACAAGAAGGTGGCGTACACGGTATGACAGCGAATGCTTTCGTATCGATTTCACTTGATCCAAAACTCGTCATGATTTCGATTGATAATCGAGCGAATATGCTCGAAACGATTCGTAAAGCGGACAAATTCGGTGTAAGCTTCCTCCGTGAAGAACAACAGCCAATTTCGATGCACTTTGCGAACCAAAAACCGATGGAAGAAGAGATTGAATTTGCGTATATGGATAATATTCCTTATATTCCAAATTCGTTAGCTTCTGTCGTTTGTGACGTTCACGAAATGATCGTTGCAGGAGACCATACATTATTTATCGGTAAAGTACTCGATACGAAAGTGCAAGACGGAGATCCGTTACTTTTCTATCGAGGACAATATCGTTCAATTGAAGAAAACGAAGAATAAGATACATGAGCGGTTCGCTTGTTACGAAACGATTCCGCTTGCATAATGGAAGCGTTGTCTATAATCATCTATATATCCTATTGGATTAATAGATTTTTGAGTCAACGCTTTTCCCATAGTGAGAACATATGAAAAAGGAGTGTTTTATCGTGAAAGATATTCAATTAAAGTTTAAAGGGGTCGAACACGTACTTGACGCGAAAGTAGACTTCGCATCAGAACAAGTAGAAGTGAACGGTCTCGACTATTCAATCGAACAAGTGCCATTCGACGTTCCGGTTTCAGGAACGATGTACGGCTTATTATTAAATTACAAAGATGAGTATGCTGCTTTAGAAGGTGAAATGAACGACAAACCATACATTGCACCACCAAAAGCGCCTGTTCTCTACATTAAACCAGAAAATACATTTATCGCAGATGGTGAAATGATTCCACTTCCAGATGAGGAAGAAGAGCTTCGCGTTGGCGCGGCACTCGGAATCGTCATCGGTCGCGATGCAACACGTGTATCGAAAGAAGACGCCTATGACTACATCGCTGGATACACAGTCGTAAATGATATTTCACTTCCACATACGAACGTTCACCGCCCAGCTGTCAAAGAAAAAGCGCGTGACGGTTTCTGTCCAGTCGGCCCATGGGTCATGAGTAAAGAAGCAGTAGCGAATCCGAATGACTTAACGATCACTGTAAAAGTGAACGATGAAGTGAAACAAACCGTTCAAACGAAAAACTTAATTCGTAATGTTGAAACGATTATCGCAGATTTAACGGACTTCATGACGCTTTATGCAGGAGATGTTGTTTTAGTCGGTGTCGATCACGGAGCGCCCATCGTGAAAGAAAATGATGGCGTGACAATCGAAATTGAAGGTGTCGGTACGTTATACAACCGCGTTATGAAAGAGTCAGCATTGAAGGAGGTAAAACGATGAGAACAGCACGTGTCGTTTATAAAGGAGCAATTCAAGCAGCATATCCACATACAGAAGATGAAATTCGCTTAGCGAGTGGCCAAATCGTTAACGAACAAGACGTCGAATGGTTACCACCAGTCGAGCCACGCACAGTGTTTACATTAGGATTGAACTATGCAGATCATGCGGCAGAATTATCATTCGCAGCACCGACAGAACCACTCGTCTTCTTAAAAGGGAAGAACACATTTATCGGACATAACGGTGAAACACGCCGTGCGAGCGATGTCACATTCATGCACTATGAGTGTGAGCTCGCAGTCGTCATCGGAAAATCAGGAAAGAAAATTAAAAAGGAAGATGCCTATGACTACGTGGCAGGATACACTGTAGCGAATGACTATGCGCTCCGTGACTATTTAGAAAACTACTATCGCCCAAACTTACGTGTCAAAAACCGCGATACATGTACACCGATCGGTCCATGGTTCGTTTCAAAAGACGAAGTGAAAGATCCGATGAACTTATCGTTAAAAACGTACATTAACGGTGAAGTGAAACAAGAAGGTACGACCGGGGATATGGTATTCGGCATCCCAGAATTAATCGAAAACATTAGTTCATATATGACATTGAACGAAGGAGATCTTATCTTAACAGGAACTCCGAAAGGTTCAGTCGATACGAAAGTAGGCGACGTTGTCGTCACAGAAGTTGAAGGGGTAGGTCGCTTAGTGAATACGATTGTAGGCGACGATCAATTTAATCGATAGGAGCGAAATACATGCCACATATTATTATTGAATATACGAAAAATCTCGTCGAAGAGGGCGATATTCCGGCATTACTCCAAAAAATCAACGATGCATTGCTTGAGCACCCGACGATTATTCCAATCGGCGGGTTGCGCACGCGTGCTATTCGTTTAGACGAGTATGTCGTAGCGGACGGTGTACAAGATGATGCGTTCGTTCATGCGACGATGAAACTTGGAGGGGGACGTACGGAAGAACAGCTTCAACTCGTAGGCGATGCAGCGTTCAATACGATTGTCGAGCATTTCCAAGCTATTTTTGACAAGCGTTCTCTTGCGCTCTCATTAGAAATGCAAATTTTAGATCGTCCGACATATAAGAAAAATAATATTCATTTACGATACAAAAAGTGAGAAACATCGAGCGATAGATGATACACTCGATTTTAGTAGTGCAAAACAAAACCTGAAGGAAGAAAGAAGGGAAATAGAATGGCAGTTAAACAATATCTTAACTACATCAATGGCGAGTGGATCGGACAAGATTTGGAGCAAAAAGAAGTCATTAACCCAGCGACATTAGAAGTCGTCGCGCAAGTTCCTTACGGAGGCACAGATTTAGCGAGGCTTGCAACAGATGCGGCAGCTGAAGCATTTGAATCATGGAAACAACTGACAGCCGAAGAGCGCAGTGCATACTTATATCGCTGGTATGAACTCGTAAAAGAAAACGAACTTGACATCGCCAAAACGATGACGACAGAACAGGGAAAGCCTCTCCAAGAAGCACTTGGAGAAGTTCGTTATGCGAACGGTTATATTTTATGGTACGCAGAAGAAGCAAAACGCATTTACGGCGAGACGATTCCAGCATCTCATCGCGATAAGCGTTTGCTCGTTCACCATCAGCCAATTGGTGTCGTCGCAGCGATTACACCTTGGAACTTCCCAGCGGCGATGATTACACGTAAATTAGCTCCTGCATTAGCAGCGGGCTGTACAGCTGTGATGAAACCAGCGCAATATACACCACTCACAGCGATTAAATTAATTGAACTTGCAGAACAAGCAGGTATTCCGAAAGGCGTCTTAAACCTTGTAACAGGGAGTAGTAGCCAAATCGGAAAAGCATGGAATGAAGACTCGCGCGTGCGTAAGTTAACATTCACAGGCTCAACAGAGGTCGGTAAATTATTGATGAAAGATGCAGCAGATACGATGAAAAAAGTATCGCTCGAACTCGGTGGCCACGCACCGTTCATCATTTTAAAAGATGCGGACCTCGACCGTGCAGTTGAAGGGGTTCTTGCGTCTAAATTCCGTAATGCGGGTCAAACATGTATTTGTACGAACCGTGTCTTCGTTCATGAATCGATTGAAGAACAATTCGTTGCACGTTTAACAGAAGCGGTAGAAAAATTCAAAATCGGTAATGGACTTGATGAAGGGACAGATATCGGTCCTTTAATCGACGAAGCAGCAATCGATAAAGTAGATGAACAAGTGAAGGACGCTGTATCGAAAGGTGCGAAAGTAACGGTCGGTGGAGCGCGTCCGGACCTTGAAGGATTCTATTATGAGCCAACTGTCATTTCGAATGTTCAAGATGACATGTTATGTATGTACGAAGAGACATTCGGTCCCCTCGTTCCTGTAACGACGTTTAAAACGATCGACGAAGCAGTAGAACGTGCGAACAACTCTCCGTTCGGTTTAGCGGCATATGTTTTCACGACGAACTTAACAGAAGCGATCCAAGTGAGCGAAGCGTTAGAATACGGAATCGTCGGCTTAAACGACGGTGCACCTTCAACGCCACAAGCGCCATTTGGTGGCTTTAAAGAAAGTGGTCTCGGCCGTGAAGGCGGTCGCCAAGGTATCGAAGACTATTTAGAAACGAAATTTATATCCATTCGCCTTTAATGATTACGACACCCTCTTATCTCAACATATAAAAAACGAAGCTTACTCCATAAGAGTAGCTTCGTTTTTCTGTTTTACGGACGATGTGTTTCACGAAAAGCGTGTAATGTATTCATTTTATGTTCACGAGCTGCTCGTTCGATGACAGCTAATGAGGCTTGCTCGCGGAAATATTGTAGTAATTGTTCATGCTCGCCAATAGAGTGTGGCGTACGCTGTGGAAAGAACGTAAAACCATTTTGTCTTACGATATCGAGACGTTCCCACAATTCTTTAATGCTGCGAATAAGTGGCTCATTCGGGCATTGTTGATAAATTGTATAGTGAAATAATCTATTTTTCGTATTCACTTCGTCAATTTCATAATTTTCGAGATGATGTTTCATTTCTAAATTGATAGCTGTCAATTGTTCGATCGCTTTTTCTGTCATATATGGAGCCGATAAAGCAGTAGCATACCCTTCAAGTACCGCTAACACTTCCAATGTTTGTTCATAATCTTGTTTGTTGATGCCTTTGACGATAGCACCGATATTTGGCTCATATTCAATTAATTGTTCAGATTCCAATTGATGAATTGCTTCACGCACTGGAATATGACTCGAATTGACCTCCTTTGCGATTTGATCGATAACAATTCGCTGACCCGCTACGTAAGTTCCATCCACAATTCTCGAACGTATCACATGATACGCATATTGTCGTTTATTCATTTTTGTTTTTGTCATAATCATAATATATCTCATCGTATATGTTGTTGCAACTATGGTAATTGGAATAAATAAACAGATTCCAACCGAAACTGTCGTGCTTTGTCGAAATTATCGAACAATATGTAAAAATGTGTTGAAAACATATATAAAATAATATACGATATGATTAATCACTTTTGTGAGAGTGCTTACATTTCTGAAAATTGCGTAAGCGGACATATTGATGAGGGGGTAAAATGTATGAAAAAATTATTGAATGTGAAGTTGCTAGTCGTTTTATTAGGGGTTCTTTTTATCGCTGCTTGTGGAAGCGGTAACAAAGACGGCGAATCAACAGATGGCGGTAAAGCAGTGAAACTTGATTTATCTCATTTCTTCCCACCAGCACACTTCCAAGAAGAAGAGATTCAAGGGTTAATTGAGGAGATTGATGAAGCGACAGATGGCCGGATTAAAGTGACATCGTATCCTGGTGGATCACTCGCAGCACCAGACGAGCAGTTTGATGCAGCGGCGACAGGATCAGTCGATATTTCATTAAGTGTTCACGGTTACACACCGAACCAATTCCCATTAACGTCAGTCATGGAATTACCATTTATGACGACAGATGCAGAGAGTGGTTCAAAGAATTTATGGGAGCTTTACCAAGAGTTTGACGAATTTGACCAAGAGTATGCGGGAACTGTTCCACTTTGGTTATACACGACAGACCCAGGCCAGTTATTTACAACGAAGAAACAAGTGAAATCAATTGAAGACTTAAAAGGTATGCGTATTCGTTCGCCTTCAGCTGAAACGAGCGAATGGTTACAAGCGTTAGGCGCAACACCCGTATCAATGCCGATGAACGAAAACTTCGAAGCGTTAGAGCGTGGCGTTGTTGACGGAACGATCGCACCTTGGGAAGCAATTTACACTTGGGGCCTTGACGAAGTTGTAAAATACGCAACAATCGGTAACTTCTACTCAACGACAATGTTCGTCGTCATGAACGAAGGCGAATTTAACGCACTTGGCGAAGAAGACCAAAAAGTGTTAAAAGAATTAACGAATGGGCGTATGGCAGAACAGACAGGTAAAGCATTTGACGCAATTAGTGAAAAAGCAATCGAACAAGCGAAAGAAAAAGGAATTGAGATTTACGAATTATCGGATCGCGATTTAGAAGAATGGTCTAAATTCATTAATCCAACAATCCAAAACTGGATTGACAAAGTTGAAAAACGTAACTTACCAGGTCAAGCGGTTTATGACCGTGCGGTAGAATTACGCGATAAATAGGAGTGAGACAGGATGAAAAAATTCATATCGATTGTAGATACTGTGACAGATAAAATCGTATTCATCCAACAACAATTAGCGAACTTATTACTTCTATTTATCATGGTGCTTATTTCAATGGACGTTTTAGGACGTAACTTGTTTAATAAGCCACTGCAAGGAAGCTATGAAGTGACCGAGCTCAGCTCGGCACTTCTCGTTTTCTTCGCACTTGCAGTCACGCATAAAGTGAACGATCATATTACGATTGATTTCGTCATGACGAAGTTTTCAGAGCGCGTCCAACAAATCGTTTACGGCTTTGTAGAACTCGTGATTACAATCGTTTTATTCTTTATGGCGAAGCAAGTGTATGGGAATGGAGTACGTATGATGAATAGTGGTGTGACGACGACGGATTTAGGAATTCCAATTTATCCTGCGCTTTTCATCATCACGTTTGCGATTATTGTGTTTGCTTTTGTATCCATTATGAAAATGTTAAAACATTGGGGATTGGCGGTGGAACGACATGAGTCCTGAAACAATTGGAATGATAGGAATTATATTACTGCTCGTATTATTCGTATTGCGAGTACCGATCAGTGTTTCATTAATTATCGTAGGGATCTTCGGAATTTCGATGATTCGCGGATGGGACGCTGCATTAATTCAATTAGGAACGACTCCGTTCTCAACTGCTAGTTCATATTCATTAAGCGTTATCCCGCTATTTGTTTTGATGGGGATGTTCCTCTCTTATAGTGGATTCGGAAATGACTTGTATCGCGCAGTCGACTCATGGATTGGTCATGTGCGTGGGGGTCTTGCGATTACGACAATCGGAACGAGTGCGCTCTTCTCAGCAATCTCAGGTTCAGTAAACGCAACGACAGCGACGATGGCACGTATTGCCTTGCCAGAAATGCGCAAGTACAAATATGATCCAGGTTTATCTACATCATGTGTTGCAGCGGGTGGAACATTAGGAATTTTAATTCCACCGAGTGTTATTTTAGTGCTTTACGGTATTTTAACGATGGAACCGATTGGAAAATTGTTAATTGCCGGAATCGTACCAGGATTATTACAAATGGCGCTCTTTATGATCGTCATCTATGTCATGGTTTTACGCAAACCAGAAATTGCACCAGTCACAGAAAAGAAACCGATGTCCGTAAAACTGAAATCATTAAATAGTGTCTGGCCGTTCTTATTGCTTTTTGTCATTAGTATTGGAGGAATTTACTTAGGATTCTTCACACCGACAGAAGCAGGGGGCGTAGGAGCATTTGGAGCATTCTTACTTGCTGTATTAACACGCCGTTTAAGCTGGAATGATTTCAAGCTTTCATTAAGTGAAACGACACGTTTAACAGCGATGATTTTCTTCATCTTAATCGGTGCAGATATTTTCGGTAAGTTTTTAGCACTTAGCCGAATTCCAGTGATGATCACACAATTTGTAGCGGAATCATCATTAAGTCCGATGATTATTTTAGCCGTAATTCTCGTCATCTATTTCATTTTAGGTTTATTTTTAGACGGTATTGCGATTTTCACATTAACATTACCAGTCGTTTATCCATTGATCACAATGTTAGGTTTCGACGGCATTTGGTTCGGTGTCGTAATGGTTCTCGTTATGAACATCGGATTATTAACACCGCCGCTCGGTTTAAGTGTTTACATTATTAGTGGGGTAGCGAAAGAAGTGCCGATTCATAAAATTTTCAAAGGTGTTTTGCCGATGTTGTTTGCGATGATTTTATGTATGGTACTCGTCATCATCTTCCCATCAATCGTGACATTTTTACCTGACTTAATGAAATAAATAAGAAATCAGCGATATCCGTTGATTTTTTATATAAAATCATATATGATTTTATATATGAAGAACAATCCCATTAGAAAAGGAGCAGATATCAATGCCAAAGTATGCAGAAGCTAGAAAAAAATTAAGAGGTTCAATTTGTCCTGTTATTACACCATTCAAAGAGGATGGATCATTAGATGAAGAAACATTCAAAGAACTCGTGAACTGGCAGATCGAGAGCGGGAGCCACGGAATTTCAGTTACTGGAACGAGCGGTGAGCCGAGCTCAATGACAATCGAAGAGCGTAAACGTGTGATGGATCTTGCAAAAGAAGCGATTGACGGACGTGTATTCTTCACTCCTGGAACAGGATCTACAAACTTTGACGAAGCGATGGAATTGACGAAGTATGCGGAAGAAATCGGTGCAGATGCAGCGATGGTTATCGTACCTTACTACAACAAACCAAACCAAGCAGCACTTTTCGATCACTTCAAAACAATTGCGGATGCAGTTGAAATTCCAATTATCCTTTACAATATTCCAGGACGTACAGGTGTGAACTTAGAAGTAGAAACGATGAAAGCTTTAGTTGACGCTTGCCCGAATATCATCGGTGCAAAAGAGTCAAACAAAGACTTCGAACACGTTAACCGCGTCATGTTATACTGTGGCCGTGATTTCCTACTCTATTCAGGAATCGAATTACTTTGTTACCCAATGCTCGCAATCGGTGGTGCTGGATTTATCAGTGCGACAGCGAACGTTGACCCAGTGCGTGTAGCAGATCTTTATAATAAATGGGCAGACGGCGACGTAGCAGGAGCACAAGATATGCACTACGCAATGATGCCATTGAACGACGTATTATTTAAAGATACGAACCCAGCACCAGTAAAAGCAGCTCTCGGTATGATGGGCAAAATTACACCAAAATTACGCCGTCCATTAGGATTGCCAACTGAAGAATTACAAGCAGAAGTACGCGAAGTATTAGAAAGCTTAGATTTAGTTTAATTCACATTAAATCAATGAAAAGCCTCTCATTCCGAATGCGAGGAGAGAGGCTTTTCTCATGGATAGATTTAACTTAAACTTAAAATGGAAAGGGTGGTTTCATGTCTAAAGAAGCATTGAAACACGAAAAACAACAAGACATTCAACTTTACATTAATGGGGAATTCGTAGATAGCGCAAGCGGTAAAACATTCGAAAATTTCAACCCATTCACGAATGAACAAGTGAACGTAGTAGCAGAAGGGGATAAAGCAGATATCGAACAAGCAGTTGCAGCAGCACGCGAAGCTTTCGATAATGGTCCTTGGGGAACGATGAAATTAAAAGAGCGTATGAAATACATCTACAAAATCGCTGACTTGATCGACGAAGAAGTAGAGCGTATTGCATACTTAGAATCACTCGATACAGGTCTTCCAATCAGCCAGACGACAAACATGGTAGCACGTGCTTCGGAAAACTTCCGTTTCTACGCGCGTATGGTAGAAGCTCGTCTCGTAGGCGAAGCGTACCAAGTCGATGATGAATTCATCAACTATACATTAAATACACCAGTCGGCGTAGCAGGTTTAATTACACCTTGGAACGCACCGTTCATGTTAGAAACATGGAAAGTTGCGCCAGCACTTGCGACAGGTAATACAGTCGTATTAAAGCCAGCTGAGTTCTCACCACTTTCAGCGAACTTACTCGCAGAAGTGATTGACCGTTCAGGTATTCCAGCAGGCGTATTCAACGTTGTTCACGGTTTTGGTGAAACAGCAGGTGACGCACTCGTTAAGCATCCTGACGTACAATTAATTTCATTTACAGGTGAAACGACGACAGGATCAACAATTATTAAAAACAGTGCAGACACATTAAAATCAGTATCGATGGAACTCGGGGGTAAATCACCAATTATCGTATTTGACGATGCAGATTTCGATCGCGCGTTAGACGCATGTATTTGGGGAATCTTCTCATTTAACGGTGAGCGTTGTACAGCAAACTCACGTCTCTTCTTACAAGAAGGCATTAAAGACCGTTTCGTCGAAGCATTGAAAGAGCGTGTCTTAAACATTAACTTAGGTAACCCGCTTGACTACAACACGCAAGTTGGTCCATTAATTCATAAGGAGCACTACGATAAAGTAGTGAGCTACTTACAAATCGCAAAAGAAGAAGGTTGTGAAGTATTCACATCTGAAATCTCTGAAGAGAACAAAAAAGGAAACTTCGTTGCGCCAACATTGTTGTTAAATGCGACGAACGATATGCGCGTAGCACAAGAAGAGATCTTCGGCCCAGTAATGGCTGTGATGACATTCAAAGACGAAGAAGAAGCAGTACGTCTTGCGAACGATATCGCATACGGTTTAGCAGGTTACGTTTGGACGAATGACGGCAAACGCGGACACCGCGTGGCACATGCTTTAGAAGCGGGAATGATTTGGGTGAATGCTCAAAACGTACGCGACTTACGTACACCATTTGGCGGAAGTAAAGATTCAGGTATCGGCCGCGAAGGTGGACATTACGGATTTGGCTTCTACACAGAGCAGAAGATCGTACACGTTGCCATCGGTAATCACCGAATTCCACAGTTCGGTAAATAAGATTTCATCCTCCATAATCAAGTAAATAAAACAGTTTGAACGAGTGAGTCGGACGGGACTTACTCGTTCCTTTTTTAAATTGAACATTGCGAAATTCCTTTCATTTCGCTATAATGGTAAAAGTCTGTCCCTATAGTGTAATGGATAACACGCAAGATTCCGGTTCTTGAAATCCGGGTTCGACTCCTGGTAGGGGCGTCATAAATAATGAGAAAAAGTCTAAAATGAGCACTCCTCATTTTAGACTTTTTTAGTTTCACATATTTCGCTACCTACGTTTCTATACATTTAGCAGGTTGGAGCACTTTAAAAATATCATCCAAACAAAATATTCAGAAAAGTTAATAAAAGGTGTTGACTTTCAAAAAAGCATCTTGTATAGTTGTATTTAAGCTTTTCAATTGCATAGTTTTTCCTTATCCAGAGCAGGGGAGGAATCTGGTCCTACGATCCTGCGGCAACCAGTACGAGAGTACAATGGTGCCAATTCCAGCAAGCATACGCTTGAAAGATGAGGAAGAGAACGAACGATGAATTCAGTCATTCTAACCTCTTCCTACTGGGAGAGGTTTTTCTTTATTTAAAAGAGAGACAGAAATCATCGTTTTCACTTTCTTCTAAACATAGTAAACCGATAGGAATTAACTAATATAAGAAAAGCAAAAAAGGAGAGAGTAAATATGACAACATTATACGCAAAAGAAGGCATTCAACAATTAGGACAATTAGGGAAATTAGCACAACAGCCGAATAAAGCATTCGGCGCATGGAACCAAGCAGTATTCCAAGAAGGTGCATTATCGACGAAGTTAAAAGAAATCATTGCAGTAGCGAGCGCAACGACGACAGGATGCGCATACTGTATCGATATCCATACAGGAGCAGCGAAGAAAGCGGGCGCAACGAAAGAAGAATTAGCGGAGGCAATCCTCGTAGCGAGTGCATTGAAAGCAGGAAGTGCATTTGCACATGCGGCGAACGCATTCCGTTCATACGATGGAGAAGAAGGAGACACATTGTATAAAAAAGAATACTTCAGCAAAACGAATGAATTTGGCAAACTCGCACCCGATGCATTGAAAACATTCGTCGCATTTTCGAACGAAGCAGTAGCGGAAGGTGTCCTTTCCGTAAAAGAAAAAGAATTGATTGCGGTAGCGATCGCACACATTACAGCTTGTGCTTATTGCATCGACATTCATACGAATGGTGCGAAAAAAGCAGGCGTGACGAAAGAAGAATTAGCGGAAGCAATATTCGTCGCGAGCGCTTTAAATGCAGGAAGTGCATACGCTCACAGTATCAACGCATTAAATACTTACGACGCAAAATAAACCTTATGAAGAACGAAGGGAAGGAACGGGCCTGATGAACTTCTCGCAACCGGCATTCGCACGGTGCGCCATCCCGCAAGCATCGCTTGATAGATAAGGGAGAGTGACGTTCATTCTCCACCTACAATGAGGAGGAAGAAAACATGACGAAAAAACAAATTCACTTAAACGGTTTCGCACAACATACGGTATCCCCACACGCAATTGGACTTTGGAAACATCCGGATCATCAAGGAAGCACTCACGCTTCGACAGATTACTGGGTAAAGCTTGCGCAAACATTGGAAAAAGGAAAGTTTGACGCATTGTTTTTAGCGGATGTGACAGGCGTGTACGACGTTTACGAAGGAAGCAATCGCGCAGCGCTTGAGCAAGCGGTGCAGTTCCCCGCACATGATCCATTTTTAATCATTTCGGCAATGGCTCATGCGACAGAGCGACTTGGATTCGCTTTAACTGGTTCCGCGACATACATTCCACCGTACAAATTAGCTCGCCAATATTCGACGCTCGACCATTTGACGAATGGACGCATCGGATGGAATATCGTCACTTCTTATTTAGAAAGTGAAGCGATCAACTTAGGTTTAGACGGCATGATTCCACATGATGAGCGTTACGACCGTGCAGAAGAATATTTAGATGTCGTGTACAAATTGTGGGAGAAAAGTTGGGAAGAAGGCGCACTCTTAAACGATCCAGAAGCGAATAAGTATATCGATTCGACGAAAGTGCATCCGATTAATCACGAAGGAAAATACTTTAAAGTACCCGGTGTCCATTTAGTAGAACCTTCTTTACAACGCACACCGGTATTATTCCAAGCAGGAGCGTCTGACCGAGGAACGTCATTTGCAGCAAAACATGCGGAAGGCATTTTCACGAATACGCAAAATCAAAAAAATGCGACAGCCGAATTGCGTGAATTTATCCGTCAATTAGAACCGAAACTTCAAAAATACGGCCGCACACGTCAAGATGTGAAAATTATACCAGCTGTCGTAACAGTCGTTGGAGGAACGGAAGAAGAGGCGCAGAAAAAATTCCAAGAACTTCGCAGCTATGTCGATTATGACGGGGCAGCAGCTCTTTTATCCGGTCACTCAGGCATCGACTTCTCAAAATTCGATCCAGATAGCTACGTTGAAAATATTGAAACGAATGCGATTCAAAGTCGCTTAAACAACTATACGTCGACCGATCCGAATCATAAATGGACGATTCGAGAAGCGATTCAATATCACGGTTTCTCATTAGGTTCAGAAGTGATTGTCGGTACACCGGAACAAATCGCCGCTCGTTTAGAAGAGATTTCAGTAGAAGGCGATGCGGACGGCTTCAATATTCGTCAAACGGTGAATCCGTCTACTTTAGAAGACTTTGTCGAAACGGTCGTGCCAGAATTGCAGAAGCGTGGCATTTATCGTACAGATTACGAAGGGGAAACATTGCGTGAACATTACTACGGTAAAGGGCAACAACGTTTACAAAACAATCACTACGGCCATAGCGTGCAATTAGAAAAAGAAGCACTCGTGTAAGGAGGAAGCGACATGACGACAACGACAGTAACATTACAAGAAGAACTACTTCAATTTGTCCCAATATTTCGTGAACGAGCAAAAAAAGATACTGTGTTCGGTCAATTTCCGAAAGAAAACATTCAAAACTTGATCGATGCTGGTTATACGAAGTCTCCTCTATGTACTACAGATGGAGGGCAAGGCTTAACAGCAAGTGAACTCGTTCATTACCAGCAAATTGTCGCTTCAGGAGATGGCCCGACAGCGGTCGCAATCGGTTGGCATGTGAGCACATTGTATGCGATTTTACGTGATACAACATGGCCGGAAAAGACGAAGCGATACGTGATTGAAGAAGTAAAAAAAGGGGCGCTTCTCAACTACGTCTTATCGGAAAGAGGAGCGGGTAGTCCGACGCGCAATGCTGGTCCACAAACGACAGCGAAAAAAGTAGAAGGGGGCTATCTCATTAACGGTCATAAATCGTTCGCAACATTAGCACCAGCTCTTGATCTCTTTATTATTAGTGCGAACTGTGAAGGTGAAGAAGCGCTCTTCGTCGTACCGAATTCGGAAAGCATCACAATCGATACATCTGCTT
Source organism: Savagea serpentis (assembly GCF_015351395.1). Taxonomy (GTDB): domain Bacteria; phylum Bacillota; class Bacilli; order Bacillales_A; family Planococcaceae; genus Savagea; species Savagea serpentis. The sequence goes on along the minus strand of NZ_JADKPV010000003.1, from coordinate 24,865 downwards.
GGGATAGTGTAGCGATGAGAGGAACGGCGAGTAGCGATGTCTACTTTAAAGATGTTTTTGTGAAAGAACAGCATTTCATTAAATATGTCAATATTGCACATGCGGTGCGCAATTCACCGGCTAGTTTATTACATATTCCCGCATGTTATATCGGGATTGCGCAAGCAGCGAGAGATGAAGCGTTCGCCTTTGCTCGTGCGTACGTTCCGAGAGGACGAGCAACAGCGATCATCGATGCAGCGCATATTCAACAGAAGCTCGGAGAAATTGAATGGCGGTTAGCGACGGCGACGAGTCATCTCGCATACGGTGCGCTATTGTTTGACGAAGAACGCTCTTTTGAAGAAGCGAGACGCATTTTATCGAGTGCGAAAATTACAGCAACGCATTACGCGATTGAAGTCGTCGATCTTGCGATGCGCATCGTTGGCGCGAGTGGATTATCGGAGAAGAGTATTTTATATCGCTATTATTTAAATGTGCGAGCAGGTTTGCATAATCCGCCTTCAGATGACGAAATTTATACGTATTTAACAGAAACCGCACAGTGACGAAAAGGTAATCATTCTCTATACTAGAGGGTGATTACCTTTTTTATGCAAAAGATGATAAACTATACTAGTATATCAAGTAAGAAAAGACGTTTCTTTTCTATTGAAAGTGGGAATAGATTAGGTAGTCTTATCGATGAATGGAAGGAAGAGATGTATGCGAAAATTTTATTCAATTTCCATCTTTTTAATTAGTTTGGCGCTCGTCGCATTCGGGGTGTGGATCGTCTTTAACCCGACTGTGTCATTGCGTGTCTTTACATTATCAATCGGCATTTTGTTAATTATTCACGGAATCGTCGAGATGATTTCTTTCATCGAACAACGAAAAATATGGAACATTTCCTTTATCTTTCTCGTAAATGGATTGTTGTCGTTCGTTGTCGGTGGTATTACATTGTTCGTTCCAGATTTAGCGGAGCAAACATTCGTGTACATTTTTGCGATTTGGTTACTTTTATCGTCGCTCATTCAAATGTACGCAGCGTTCTCTTTGCGCGATGTGAGAGGATGGGGCTGGTTGCTCGCTGTAGGAATCATTATTTTCGTCTTTGCAATCGCTTCTCTCTTATCTAAAATGACAGTCGCTTTCGTCGTCAGCTTGTCATTTGGTTTGTATTTTATCGTGCAGGGTATTGGATTATTTGTCATTTGGTTACTACTTCGTCGCGTAACGCGTCGAACAATTTATCGAGATTAGAAAGGTGTGGAATGTATGAAAAAATGGTTAGGTCCTTTAATCGGGATTCTCGTCGTGTTAGGGATTGGTGCGGTTTTATTAATCTCTCCTTACAACAACCTCGTCACATTATCAGAATCCGTCGACAAACATAAAAGTGAAATCGACAATAAGTTACAACGTCGTATGGATTTAATTCCGAATTTAGTAGAAACGGTGAAAGGTTATGCTTCACATGAAACAGAAGTGATGACGAATATTGCGGACGCTCGTTCTAAAATGGCTGGCGCATCGACAACAGCTGAACAGTTAGAAGCGAACGATGAATTATCGAGTGCGCTTTCTCGTTTACTCGTCGTCGTTGAAAATTATCCAGAATTAAAAAGTGATGCACATTTTACGCAGTTAATGGATGAACTCGCAGGAACAGAAAATCGCATTAGTGTCGAACGTGGTAAATACAATGAAGCGGTTCAAGTGTACAACAATAAAGTGCAACGTTTCCCTTCGAACATTGCGGCGAAAATTTTCGGATTCGAAAAACGTCCGTACTTTGAAGCGCAAAAAGGAGCGGAACAAGCACCGACAGTCGATTTTGGAAACGGAGCTAAGTAATGATGAGACGGTGGTTCGTCATCGTCACACTGCTTACGATTTTCTTTCAAGTTCAACCTGTTCAAGCATTAAATCATCAACAATATGCCGTGCAAGATCGTAGCGGCGTACTTTCTACCGAGACGAAACAACAAGTAACGGACTATGCTTTTGCGCTTCAACAAAAAACAGGAGCGGAATTTGCGGTCATCATTCAACCGAATACGGGCGATGAACTCGTCGTTGATTATGCGCATAACACATTCCAACAGATGGGCCTCGGTCAAAAAGGGGAAGACAATGGTGTACTTTTCGTCATGACGACGGAGGAAAATCCGAACACAGGCGAAGCGAAACAATTGCGCTTTGAAGTCGGGTACGGATTGGAAGGTGCCTTACCGGATGGGAAGCTCGGGCGCATGTTGGATGAAATTGCAATCCCTTATTTACAACAAGGGGACATTGATGCAGCGATTTTACAATTGTATAAAGCGGTATACAATGAAATTATGATTGAATACGGATTAGACGGGGAGCAAGTGCTCGTCGATACATTGAATGGTGAGTATGACAGTCAGTCCTCAGACGAAGGTATCTCAATTTGGGTCATCATCGTTATCATTATTGTCGTTCTCCTCCTTTCCTCAGGTGGCAACAAAGGTGGGAAAGGACCGAGAGGACGTAGCGGTGGCGGGGGCCCGCCGATCTTCTTCCCGACAGGTTTCGGCGGAGGATCAGGGGGTAGCTCTGGCGGCGGTGGCTTCGGAGGATTTGGTGGCGGTGGTTCAAGCGGTGGAGGAGGTGCAGGTCGTTCATGGTAAAATTAACGTTATATATTAATGACAATTGCGAGCTTTGTGATGAAGCGCTCCAATCGATTGAACTCGTTCGTCAAGATGTCGATTTGTTACTCGATGTCGTATCGATTGTGAAAGATGATGAACTTCAGAAAAAATATATGTTGGAAGTTCCTGTCTTATTCATCGATGGAGAACAAAAATTTCAAGGGCATATTACGTACGGAGAACTTCTTGAAACATTGCTAGATGAATAAAATGAGACGACGAACTGTATAGGTTCGTCGTTTTTTGTTTGAGAAAATAGACAATATTTCATAAAAGTAGACGTGAAATGATTGCAACTTTAGGACGGATGAATTATAATCAAAAAGTGTAAGGCATATTTTTTTAACCTAAGTGGGACGAAAAATGTTCATAGGGACAAAATTCAACCTCTTGAGTAGGAGGGGATGAAAAATGGAAAAATTAGAAGCCCAATGGATGATGGTTCCAGAGATGAAAGCATTGCTTGAAAGTCGCTATACAATTTTGCGACATGTGCAAGCGAGTGGTCCGGTCGGGAGGCGAAAGCTTGCTGAAATCGTCGGACTACCTGAACGAGAAGTGCGTGCAGCAGTCGACTTTTTGCGCGATACGAATTTAATTCGTGTCGAAAAAGAAGGAGCGTCCATTACAACGTTAGGATTTGATTTATTGACCTCACTCGAGGCGATGATGAACGATTATATTGGACGAACGACAAAAGCTCGACGCATTGCCGAGCATTATGGCATTCGTGAAGTGCGAATTGTTGATGGAGATAGCGATCATTCCGAAAGTACAAAATTACTTATTGGAGAACAGGCAGCGCATGCACTGGAACGACTTGCTACATCTGAACAACAAATCGTAGCAATCACCGGTGGAACGAGTGTAGCGACAGTGCCACAATTTTTATCTGGTCATTCGCTCGTGCAAAATTATTTATTTATTGCAGCACGTGGTGGAATGGGAGATGCGATTCCTCTCCAAGCAAACTCTATCGTTTCAACTTTTGCCAAAAAGGGAAATGCTTCATATCGAGTCTTTTTCTACCCAGACGAATTGAGTGAAAAAGCGCATGAAGTATTGCAAAACGAAAAAGAAGCGAAAGAGATGATGGCACTTTACGAAAAGACAGACATCGTCATTCATGGAATAGGTGTCGCAGAGAAATTAGTAAAGTGGCGCAACAGTTCTGACCAAGTAAAAGAGAAAATTAAACAACTCGAGGCGAAAAGTGAAGCGTTCGGTTATTATTTTGATGCGAATGGAGATGTTGTACATCGCATTCGAACGGTAGGTATTCAACTAGAGCATTTAAAAGAAGTACCGAATATATTTGCATTAGCAGGTGGCAAAAAGAAAGCAGAAGCCATTCTTTCTTATTTAAATATTGCACCGCCCCAAACCGTACTCATTACGGATGAAGGTGCTGCGAATGAAATGATGAAGCAAATTCAATTTAAATAAATGACAAACAACCTACATGGAGGGATTTTATTATGACAGTAAAATTAGCAATTAACGGATTTGGACGTATCGGACGATTAGTATTACGTGAAGTAGTAGAGCGCGACGACATCGAAGTTGTAGCGGTGAACGATCTAACAGACGCAAACATGCTTGCACATCTTTTAAAATATGACTCAGTACATGGGACATTCCAAGGTGAAGTAGAAGCGAAAGATGGCGCATTCCTCGTAAATGGCAAAGAAATTAAAGTATTCGCTGAAAAAGATCCAGCAAACTTACCATGGAAAGATCTCGGTGTAGACATTGTTGTTGAATCAACAGGCGTATTCCGCGATGCAGAAGGACTTCAAAAACATATTACAGCAGGTGCAAAACGTGTCATCCTTTCAGCACCAGCAAAAGGTGATGTGCCGACATTTGTTATGGGTGTTAACCATACAGAATACAACCCAGAAACAGATGTTGCTGTATCGAACGCATCATGTACGACAAACTGTTTAGCACCAGTAGCGAAAGTATTGAATGATGAATATTCAATCGAACGTGGTTTAATGACGACGATTCACTCTTATACAAACGACCAACGTATTCTTGACTTGCCACATTCAGACTACCGTCGTGCACGTGCAGCAGCAGTTTCGATGATTCCGACAACAACGGGAGCGGCAGCAGCGGTATCGAAAGTTATTCCTGAATTAAAAGGAAAATTAGACGGTATGGCAGTGCGTGTCCCAACGTCAAACGTTTCAATGGTTGACCTCGTTGTCGAATTAAAAGAAAAAGTAACAGAAGAACAAGTGAACACATTGTTAAAAGAAGCAGCAGAAGGCCCATTAAAAGGCATTTTAGCTTATAGCGATTTACCACTCGTTTCAGTGGACTACAACGGTGTGAAAGTATCTTCAACAGTTGACGGTTTATCAACGAAAGTATTAAACGACAACATGGTGAAAATCATCGCATGGTATGACAACGAAACGGGTTATGCTACACGTTGTGTCGATTTAGCACTTTACATGCAAGAACGTGGATTATAAACCGATAATCAATAGCCAATCACGGATGAACCTACTATAATAAGAAGTGGGTAAGGGGGAAAGCGGACTTATCCGTTTTCTCCCTTTTTGTATATTCAAAAGAAGATGAAGGAGTGTAGTTTTCATGAAGTCAAAAATGACGATGAAAGATATCGATGTTCGAGGGAAGCGCGTTTTCGTTCGGGTCGATTTTAACGTACCGATGAAGGATGGCATCATTACGGATGATACACGAATCCAAGCAGCATTACCGACAATTCAATATTTAGTAGGCGAAGGCGCGAAAGTGATTTTAGCAAGCCATTTAGGTCGTCCAGGTGGAGAAGTAAAAGAAGAGTTACGTCTCGCACCAATCGCAAAACATTTAGAAACGTTACTCGACCAAAAAGTGGAAGCACTTTCAGAGTCAATCGGTGAAACGGTGGAAGCGAAAGTAGCAGAAATGGAAGACGGAGACGTCATCTTATTAGAAAACGTTCGTTTCCATGCGGGCGAGCAAAAGAACGACGAAACATTGAGTAAAGCATTCGCACGCTTAGCCGACGTTTATGTGAATGACGCATTCGGCGCAGCACACCGTGCACATTCGTCAACAGCAGGCATCGCATCATTCGTCGATGTGAGCGTATCAGGCTTATTGCTTGAAAAAGAAATCGAAGTACTCGGCGCAGCGCTCGAAACACCGAAACGTCCGTTCACAGCGATCATCGGTGGCGCGAAAGTGAAAGATAAAATCGGTGTCATCGATCATTTACTCGACAAAGTCGATCATTTATTAATCGGTGGTGGCTTATCGTACACATTCTCGAAAGCACAAGGACATGATGTCGGAAACTCACTCGTCGAAGAAGATAAAATAGATCTTGCGAAAAGCTTTATCGAAAAAGCAGAGCAAAAAGGTGTCAGCATGCACTTGCCGACAGACGCTGTGATCGCGGATGAATTCAGTGCGGAGGCGAATGTCCAACAAGTTGCAATCGACAGCATTCCAGCAGGATGGATGGGATTAGATATCGGACCAGAAACGGCGAAACACTATGCTGAAATTATCGAGAAGTCACAACTCATCATTTGGAACGGACCGATGGGCGTCTTCGAAATGAAACCGTTCGAAAACGGCACAAAAACTGTAGCTGAAGCGATGGCGACGACAGCTGGTTACACAGTGATCGGCGGGGGAGACTCAGCAGCAGCAGTTGAGCAATTCGACTTAGCGGATAAAATGGACCATATTTCTACAGGCGGAGGCGCTTCATTAGAGTTAATGGAGGGTAAAGTATTACCAGGTATCGCAGCATTAAGCGAAAAATAAGAGGAGGCATTCCATTGCGTAAAAAAATTATTGCAGGAAACTGGAAAATGTATAAAACAATCGAAGAAGCGATCCATTTCTTCGAAGAAATTCGTGGAAATATTTATGAAAGTGACAAAGTCGAGGCATTAATTTGCCCACCGACATTATATGTTGCACCATTGCTCGCGGGAACGTTAGACATCCCGGTGAAAATCGGTGCACAAACGATGCATTACGAAAACGAGGGAGCATTTACAGGTGAAGTGAGCCCAGCGATGCTCAAAAGCATTCAAGTTCCTTACGTCATCATCGGCCACTCAGAACGCCGTGAATATTACAATGAAACAGACGAAACGGTAAACAAAAAAGTACAAGCGGCATTCGATCACGGCATTACACCAATAATCTGCGTAGGCGAATCACTCGAAACACGTGAAGCAAATGACACAGAAAGCTTTGTGAATGACCAAGTAGCGAAAGCATTTGAAAATGTGACAGCTGAACAAGCGAAAGAAGCGGTCATCGCGTATGAACCGATTTGGGCAATCGGCACAGGGAAAACAGCGACAGCAGACGATGCGAACACAGTATGTGGCGCAATTCGTAGCAAAATGGCAGAACTCTACAATGACGATGTCGCACAAGCGGTACGCATCCAATACGGCGGTAGCGTAAAACCAGGCAATATCGAAGAATTACTTGAAAAAGAACATATTGATGGAGCGCTTGTCGGTGGAGCTAGTTTAGATCCTGTGTCATTTTTACAACTAGTTGAAGCGGGGGCGAAGTAATGACAAAACCAGTAGCACTCATTATTTTAGACGGATTCGGACTTCGTGACACAGTAGAAGGAAATGCGGTTGCACAAGCGAACAAACCGAATTATGATAAATATTGGAACAACTATCCACATACGACTTTGGAAGCATCAGGTGAAGCAGTCGGATTACCAGATGGACAGATGGGGAACTCAGAAGTCGGTCATACGAATATCGGAGCAGGCCGTGTCGTTTATCAAAACTTAACGCGTATCTTCCGTTCGATTGCTGGCGGTGAATTTTTTGAACTCGCTCCTTTAAAACGCGCGATGCAACATGCGAAAGAAAAAGGAAGCGCACTTCACTTGCTCGGTCTTTTATCAGACGGTGGCGTGCACAGCCATTACGAGCATTTATTCGCTTTATTACAAATGGCGAAAAATGAAGGATTAACGAAAGTGTACGTACACGGATTTTTAGACGGCCGTGACGTCGCACCGAAATCTGCTTTAACGTATATCGAAGAAACAGAACGTAAAATGAACGAATACGGAGTTGGCGAATTCGCCACAATTTCAGGTCGTTATTACGCGATGGACCGCGACAAACGTTGGGAGCGTACACAAGCAAGCTATGATGCGATGGTGTACGGCAAAGGTTCGGAATATCCTTCTGCAGAAGCGGGCGTGCTCGCTTCGTACGAACAAGATGTCGTCGATGAATTCGTCGTTCCGTTCGTCGTTGAACGAGATGGCAAACCTGTCGGGACGATCGAAGAAGACGATGCACTCATCTTCTTTAACTTCCGTCCAGACCGCGCGATTCAATTGTCACGTGCTTTCACGGAAGAAGGTTTTGACGGATTCGACACAGGAGCGAAAAACTTCGACAATATGCCCTACATTACATTCACGCACTATAGCGATGAAGTACGGGGCGAAGTCGTTTTCAAAAAAGAAAACTTAGTGAATACGTTCGGAGAAGTTGTAGCGAATGCCGGATTACGTCAGTTACGCATCGCCGAAACTGAAAAATATCCACACGTTACATTTTTCTTCAGCGGTGGGAAAGAAGACGAATACGCAGGAGAAAAACGCATTTTAATTCATTCACCGAAAGTGGCGACGTATGACTTGAAGCCAGAAATGAGCGCTTATGAAGTGACGGACGCACTCGTTGATGAAATCGAAAATGATCGTCAAGACGTTATCATTTTAAACTATGCGAATCCAGATATGGTCGGTCATAGCGGTATGTTGGAACCGACGATTCAAGCGATCGAAGCGGTTGACGAATGTCTCGGACGTGTCGTTGATGCAATCGTTGCGAAAGGTGGCGTCGCACTCATTACGGCGGACCACGGAAACGCAGACGAAGTCATCACCGATGCAGGCAAACCGATGACGGCCCACACGACGAACCCAGTTCCACTCATCGTAACAAAAGAAGGTGCGGAGTTGCGCGAAGGTGGAATTTTAGCCGATTTAGCACCGACCATGTTACACTTATTACAGTTAGACAAACCTGCCGAAATGACAGGTCAATCAATTATCGAGGGAGAGAATAACTAATGCCAATCATTACACATATCCAAGGAAGAGAAGTTATCGATTCACGAGGCAATCCAACAGTAGAAGTTGAAGTATTTACAGAAAGCGGTGCATTCGGCCGTGCGATGGTTCCGTCAGGAGCATCAACTGGTGAATACGAAGCGGTAGAATTACGCGACGGAGATAAAGCACGTTACCTCGGTAAAGGAGTTTTACAAGCGGTCGAAAACGTCAACACATTCATCGCCGAAGAGCTCATCTTAAACTACTCTGTACTTGATCAAGTTGTAATTGACGAAGCTTTAATCGCTTTAGATGGTACGCCAAATAAAGGCAAACTCGGTGCGAACGCAATTTTAGGTGTGTCAATGGCCGTTGCACACGCAGCAGCAGACTACTTAGATATGCCGTTATACCAATATTTAGGTGGCGTAAACGCGAAGCAACTTCCAGTACCGATGATGAATATTTTAAACGGTGGAGAGCACGCGGATAACAACGTAGACATTCAAGAGTTTATGATTATGCCAGTAGGTGCAAAAGACTTCCGTGAAGCGATGCGTATGGGCGCTGAAATTTTCCACTCATTAAAAGCAGTACTTCACGACAAAGGTTTGAATACAGCAGTAGGTGACGAAGGTGGCTTCGCTCCAAACTTAAAATCAAACGAAGAAGCGCTTCAAACAATCATCGAAGCGATCGAAAAAGCAGGCTATAAACCAGGCGACGACATCCGCCTCGCAATGGACGCAGCATCTTCAGAGTTCTACAATAAAGAAGACGGCAAGTACCACTTAGTTGGAGAAGGCGTCGTATACACTTCTGAAGAAATGGTCAACTGGTACGCTGAAATGTGCGACAAATACCCAATTATCTCGATTGAAGACGGCTTAGACGAAAACGACTGGGCAGGTCACAAATTGTTAACAGAGAAGCTCGGCGACAAAGTACAACTCGTAGGAGATGACTTATTCGTTACGAACACTGAAAAATTAGAGCGCGGTATTCAAGAAGGCATTTCAAACTCTATTTTAATTAAAGTGAACCAAATCGGTACATTAACAGAAACATTCGACGCGATCGAAATGGCGAAACGCGCTGGATACACAGCTGTTATTTCACACCGTTCTGGTGAAACAGAAGACGTAACGATCGCAGATATCGCGGTTGCGACGAACGCTGGACAAATTAAAACAGGTGCACCATCACGTACAGACCGTGTGGCGAAGTATAACCAACTTCTCCGCATCGAAGAACAACTCGATAAAACAGCACGTTATGAAGGATTAAATTCTTTCTATAACATCGAAAAATAAATTTTAAAAAGCCTCGTTACGCATTTTGCTGTAACGGGGTTTCTTTGCATGTACTTCTATCGAAAATAGTTGCTTCACTGCTCGTAGTTTGTTAAAATGAGGAGAGTTGTTAGTATTAATCAGGAGGTGGAAAAAGTGCATTCTTTATTAGTGACTTTATTATTAATCGTGGCAATCGGCCTCATCGTTGTAGTTTTATTACAGTCTGGAAAAAGCGCAGGTTTGTCAGGAGCCATCTCTGGTGGTGCTGAACAACTATTCGGTAAACAAAAAGCACGTGGATTAGATTTAGTCTTACAACGTGTCACCATTGTATTATCTGTCTTATTTTTCGTATTAACTTTAGCTGTGATGAAATTTTAATAAAATGATCCAAGCCGAGCCAATATCCGTTGGTTCGGCTTCTTTTTTTTAAAAAGAAGCGAGAACTGTTACACTAGAGGTAAATGGATGAGAAGGAGAGTATGGGAATATGAAAATCGTTCAACCAAAGCCGTTTTTCTTTGAACACGGACCACGTGCGGTGCTGTTATTGCATGGCTTTACAGGAACATCAGCAGACGTGCGCATGTTCGGGCGTTATTTGGAGAAAAAGGGGTATACATCTCATGCCCCGCATTATCGCGGACATGGTGTTCCACCGGAAGAATTGATCAAAACGAACCCCGATCAATGGTGGGAAGATGTGGTCGAAGGGTATGAATTTTTACGCACAAAAGGGTATGAAGAAATCGCAGTAGCAGGCTTATCATTAGGGGGCGTCTTTTCCTTGAAATTAAGCACGGAATATCCAGTGCTCGGCATCGCGCCGATGTGTGCGCCAATGTCGATGAAAACGACAGACCTCATGTATGAAGGGGTCCTGCAATATGCGGAACAATATAAAAAATATGAAGGTAAATCCGAAGAAGAAATCGAACGAGAAGTTGCGGCATTGCGCGAGCAGACGATGGATTCCCTTCCTGAGTTACAACAACTTGTAAAAGAGACACGCGCAACATTGGATGAAGTGTACGCTCCGACATTCGTCGTACAAGGACGACTCGATCGCGTCATCGATCCACAATCTGCGCAAGTCATTTACGATGACATTTCGTCATCGGATAAAACATTAAAATGGTATGAGGAGTCAGGACATATTATTACATTAGATAAAGAGAAAGAACAATTGCATGAAGATTTATTTGCATTTTTAGAACAATTACCTTGGACAGTTTCATAATAGAAAGGAGGAGAACAATGGAAGAACAATTACAAGAGCGCTTACTCGAATTGATGCGCAACCCGAAGTATTCACCGAGTACAGTCGCACAAATCGAAGAACATCTACAACTCGATGGTGCTGAACAGTTTAAACAGTTGGTGAAAACATTAGTTCAATTAGAACAGAGAGGGGATATCGTACGTTCCAGAGCGAATCGTTACGGTATACCAGAGCGGATGAATCATTTGAAAGGCCGCTTTATCGGACACGCAAAAGGGTTCGGCTTCGTCGCACCGATGGAAGAGAAGATGGATGATATTTTCATTCCACCGAACGCGACAAATGGCGCACTCGATGGTGATACTGTTCTCGTACAAGTATCCGAACATTCTCACGGAGATCGCCGAGAAGGGGAAGTGACGAAAATTGTCGAACGTCAAAAACGTTCCGTCGTTGGAACATTTTACGGTTCGGAAGAGTATAGCTATGTCGTTCCCGATGATAAAAAGATTCCGATCAATATTTTTATTGCGGAAGGACAAACGCTCGGTGCGATGGAAGGACATAAAGTCGTCGTCGAAATGACGAATTATCCGACTGAAATATCAGGCGCGACCGGTTATGTGACGAAAGTGCTCGGTCATAAAAATGACCCAGGTGTCGATATTTTATCGATCGTTTACAAACATGGCATCCCGACAGAATTTCCAGAAGAAGTGATGGAACAAGCGAATGCTATTCCGGATCACGTCTTACCCGAACAGATGGAAGGGCGCATGGACTGCAGACAAGACTTGACGATTACGATTGACGGAGCGGATGCGAAAGACTTAGACGACGCGATTTCGGTCGAACGAATGGAAGACGGCACATTCATTTTAACGGTGCACATTTCAGACGTCAGTTATTATGTGACGGACGGTTCACCGATGCAGGAAGAAGCGTATGAACGTGGCACGAGTGTCTACTTAATCGACCGCGTCATCCCGATGTTGCCACACCGACTTTCGAACGGAATTTGTTCGTTAAATCCAGGCGTTGATCGCTTAACGATGTCATGTCGCATGCATATCGACGAATCAGGAAAAGTGCTCGACCACGAAATTTTCGAATCGGTCATTAACTCGAAAGAGCGTATGACGTACGATGAGGTGTATCACATTATCGACCACCATGATGCGGAATTAATGGAGAAGTACGAACATGTCGTGCCAATGTTATTCGATATGGCGAAGCTTGCGAAAATTTTACGCACACGTCGTTTCGAACGCGGCGCAATTGACTTCGACTTTAAAGAGTCGAAAGTGATCGTCGATGAAGCAGGATGGCCGACAGAAATCGAAATGATTGAACGGACGGTATCAGAACGTTTAATCGAAGAGTTTATGTTAGCGGCGAACGAAACCGTCGCAGAACATTTCCACTGGATGCAGTTGCCGTTTTTATACCGAATTCACGAAAATCCGAAAGAAGAAAAATTACAACGTTTCTTTGAGTTTATTACCCATTTCGGTATTTCGGTGAAGGGGGTCGGCAATACAGTTCACCCGCGTGCCTTACAAGAAATCATCGACGCAATCGCTGGTTTGCCAGAAGAAACGGTCATATCGACGATGTTACTTCGTTCGATGCAACAAGCGAAATACTCGGATCAAAGTCTCGGTCACTTCGGATTATCGACACAATTTTACACGCACTTCACGGCGCCGATTCGTCGTTATCCAGACTTAATCGTCCACCGTCTCATTCGCACATACTTATTAAAAGGCGAAACGGATAAAAAGACGACGGAATATTGGACGAAAGAACTGCCAGAAATTGCGACACATACGTCGAGCTGTGAACGACGCGCCGTCGATGCAGAACGTGACGTAGAAGCGTTGAAAAAAGCGCAATTTATGGTCGACAAAGTCGGCGAAAACTTCGAAGGGGTCATTTCAAGTGTGACGAACTTTGGATTATTTATCGAATTGGATAATACAGTGGAAGGTCTCGTACACGTTCGTGATATGCGCGATGACTACTACAACTTCGACAATCGCACGATGATGATGATTGGAGAACGTACCGCAAAACAGTATCGCATCGGAGACAAAGTCGAAGTTAAAGTGACGAATGTCGTTCCAGAAGAAGGAACGATTGATTTCGTCTTATACAATCCGAATGAACCGGAACGTCAATTTACGAAAAACCGTAAACCACGCGTCATTCAAATGGAAAAGAAACCGCGTCAACGCGCGAAGAAAAAAGGCAATGCGCCGATTGAACGCACAGAGCGCAGCGGTCAAAAAAAAGAGCGTAAGTTTTATGAAACAATCGCTAAAAAATCATCGAAAAAAAGAAGTCGCAAACGAAAATAATGAGAGGTGAGCCAGATGGCAAAAGGACAAGGAAAGGTCGTCGCCGTCAATCGTAAAGCGAATCACAACTTTGCGATTGAGGAGACGATCGAAGCAGGACTCGTCTTACAAGGAACAGAAATTAAATCGATTCGCGCAGGCAAAGTACAAATCGCCGATGCATTCGTCCTCGTGCGAAACAACGAAGCGTGGGTATCGAATATGCACATTAGCCCGTACGAACAAGGGAATCGATACAATCACGATCCCGTGCGTGCACGTAAATTGTTGTTGCATCGTCATCAAATCGATAAACTGCAAGGCAGTGTCCAACAAGACGGTTACGCGATCGTTCCGTTGAAAGTATATTTGAAAAACGGCTTTGCGAAATTGTTAATCGGACTCGGAAAAGGGAAGAAATTGTACGACAAGCGTCACGACTTACGTAAAAAAGATGCACAACGTGAGATGGAACGTGCCTTCAAAGCAAAACAGCAATATTGATAGTTGGTTAGAACTTTGGTATACTATTGGAGTACGTAGAGCTTTGCCTCTATTTCTGTATACGTGTAGAGTGGAACACTCTCCCAATTGCGGGGACGTTACGGATTCGACAGGGGTACTTGAGCTTGAGCTGCGCGTCGGAGGGATCGGCTCCGTCAGAAACGTCAAGCCAATAATAACTGGCAAACAAGAACAAAACTTAGCTTTCGCAGCGTAAGCTGACGAAACTGCCTTTACTGTCTATCGCCCATGTAGTACGGATAAAGGCTCAACTTTAGTGGGATACGTCTTTTCGCTTCCTTCTGTAGCGAGAGAAAGAGATTAATCAGAATAGCACGCGGGACGCCTTGATTGGTGGCATAACGACGTGTGAAATGTAAGTAATCAATCTACACGCGTAGACGCTTGGGTGGCAGGGCCTTTGGACGCGGGTTCGACTCCCGCCGTCTCCATAATACAATTTCATAGTATTTCAAAAATCTTCAAAACCTTTCAAAGTAGGGGTTTTGAAGATTTTTTGTTTCATTCTATTTCATATATTTTCAACCTAACGTAGTCAAATACGTATTCAAAAAAAGTAGATAATTAGATATTCAAGTAGTTAGAAAACTTATTTATTGCTTCTTCTTGTGCTTTCTCGGTAACGTGAGTATAGATATTCATAGTTGTTTGAATGTCGCTATGACCTAAGCGATCTTGTACCTCTTTTAAGCTTGCTCCTGCTTCGAATAGTAGAGAACAATGAGTATGCCTTAATCCATGTGTGGTAATCTGCTTTAAATCGTACTTGAGCTGCACTTGTCGAATCCATTTTCTAGTCATACTTGGTTGAATAAATTGATTATTACTGTTGCTGAATATTAATTGCGATTCATGATGTGTATTAATATAATCGAAGTTATCCTGCTGATATTTTTTCCATTCTTTTAAGATATCAATAGTAGCACTATCGATAATGATGTTTCTAACATCATTAGTTTTAGTTGATTTTACGTAAAGTTTATTATCCTTTCCCCGAGACAATGCCTTATTGATGTGTAATTCATTCTTTTTAAAGTTAACATCTCCCCAAGTTAATGAAAAAGCTTCTCCCTTTCTCATACCAGTAAAAGCAAGGAGTCTAAAAAAAACGTAGGCCATTCTATTATTTTCTTTTTCCAATAAATAAAGAAATTCAAGAAGTTGTTCTTTTGTATAAAAATTCTTTTCGGAAACTTTATTACTAATTAAATCGTGTTTCTTTCTAGGTAATTCAACATACTGAAAAGGATTTCTTGAAATATAATCACGTTTAACAGCAAAATCAAATACTTTCGAAGCGTAAGATTTAACCATTGCATATCGCTTTAATTTATTTGACCATTCATTAAGAGCTTCCTGACAAACCTCAATAGTTATTTTATCTATTTTATATGCTCCTAAAGAAGGTAGTATATGATTTTTAAATATACCTTCAGTTTTAACGAACGTACTTTCTTCTACAGTTTTTTCATATTGTATAATCCATAAATTATACACATCATTAAAAGTTTCTATTTTTCTCTGTCTAAATTCTTTATTAGCAACTTGTAACTTTATCCTTGCTAATTCTAATTCTGCTTGTTTTTTTGATTTAAATCCACGTCTTGTAGTCCTTTCTTGTTTACCAGTTAATTCGTTAGTTCCTAAATATACTTGAAATTTGTATCGAATTTCTCCATTTTTTAAAGTGTATTTTTTTATCATTGAACTTACCACCTTATAAAGTAATTAATCCAATTTAAGAAATGTATACTGTCCTTTTAAATGTAGCTTCATCAATCTCAACATTGTGTACAAGCTTTAATTGTGTCAAATGATCTAAGTTGGCTATATAAGGAATGTCTAAATTAAATTCATGTAAAAGTTCTTTTTTTGCCTTTGGATCTTTTGGCACTAAATTCACTCTGATTAACTGAGATACAAATATTAATGCATCATTATTATTACTAAGTGATTCAGAAGCTCTGTCATCGTAATAAAAGTCGGGTATTTCTCCTGAATATCTCCAATCTACAATAACTTCCCAATAGATATTCATAATTTTGAAATATTCACTTGAAATAATCTTATTAACAATTAAATGAGACACAATATAATAAAATTCTGGAAAACCATTGTATGTGTTTTTATAAAGATGAGTAATATTATTTAATATAATGCTTGAATTTTTTAAGTCGATTTTCAATATTTTAATCCATAAA
Organism: Savagea serpentis; assembly: GCF_015351395.1. Taxonomy (GTDB): domain Bacteria; phylum Bacillota; class Bacilli; order Bacillales_A; family Planococcaceae; genus Savagea; species Savagea serpentis. The sequence continues at coordinate 8,523 of NZ_JADKPV010000003.1, read as the reverse complement.
CTATTGCTCGTTTTATTATAGTTTATAGATGTCTTGACATAAACTTCTGTTGTATCGTTATTTATATCTTTTAATTTTATTTTATAGTTAAAATTATAATTTTCTTTTTCATTTCCAAATGATTTGTGTAAAACTAAACCCTTCTCAATATCCAGATCTTTTAAATTAAACATTTCTTCGTAGTCATTTTCATCACAGTCTTCAATGACTAGTTCAAACACGTTATCAACTACTTCTATTAAATCACCAACCCCAACATCTAATGCATTTGTAATTTTTTCTATGGTTGAATATTGAATCCCACTACTTTTTAAATTTGAGAATAAACTCAGCGCATTCATCGAAATACCAGTGAGTTGATGCAATTGAGTCATAGTCATTTTTCTTTCTTTCAATAGAGATTTTAAATTCACTTTAATTGCCAAATAAATCCCTCCGTTTCATTTTATTTAATTATACATCATTACAAGTAGAAATAAGAATATGTGTATGAGTAAGTTAAAATTTGACTCGTTATACAATCACATGTATATTATATTTAATCTATAGAATAATATTTATTGTTTTATAGATTAAAAAATAAGGAGGTGAAGAAATGACTCATAAGATGTTGCTACCTATAACCTTTTCAAATGATAGTTTGCAAGAGTTAGAGAATTTGTTTAGAGAACTAGCCGAAAAGGCAGTAAATGACCTACGAACAAAAGAAACTGTAAAACAATATTTTAATAAAAAAGAAGCTGCTGAATATATAGGAGTAAGTTTTAATACTTTAAAAAGATTTTTAATTGCAGGGTTACCAGTAGTTGATATTGATGGGATGCAATATATCAGAAAAGTGGATATCGACAATTTTTTTGAAAAAAATATCATTTAAGTTAAAACATTAGGAGGATTCAACACATTGATTAAAGGAGTAATAATTATTAATGAAAAAACTGAAAAGAGCATTAATAAAAGAAGAATTAGTAAAATTAACTAATGAGGTAAATGAAGCGATAGTATTAAATCAATTTATATATTGGAGTGAAAGAGTCAAAGACTCTGATAGCTTTTTGAAAGAAGAGATTGAGCGATCTAAAAGATATAATGATGGTTCAGTGATGAGTCCAGAAGAAGCAAAATCTACATTGCTTAATGGTTGGATTTATAAAACGGCTGAGGAAATGTTAGATGAAACTATGTTAACAATTAGCAGACAAACAATGGATCGTGTATTAAAAAATCTAGTTGATAAAAAGTTTGTGAACCGTAGAAGAAATCCAAAATATAAGTGGGATAAGACATGGCAATATCGAGTAGACTTGCAATTTATTAACCAGAAACTTATTGAGTTAGGTTATTCCCTAGAAGGTTATTCTTTACCTAATAGTTATTTTGAACAGTCCGAAGTTCAAAATGAGCAATCGAAAGTCCAATATGGGCATACGAAGGCTCAATATGAGCAATCGAAAGTCCAATATGAGCAATCGAATGCTCAAGATGAGCAAGCAATACCAGAGATTACTACAAAGACTACTACAAAAATTACTACAGAAAATAATAATGTTGTTTCAGAAGATATATCCATATACAAAATAATAATTGATTATTTAAATGATAAAACAAAAAAGAGATACAAGTATGATTCAAAGAGTAATCAAAAATATATTAATGGAAGAATATCTGAAGGTTATGATTTTGATGATTTTAAACAAGTGATTGATATAAAAGTGGAAGAGTGGATTGGTACAAAGATGGAGCAATACCTTCGACCTTCAACGTTATTCAATAGTGAGAAATTTGAAGCGTATTTGAATCAAGGTGCAAGGATAAAAAAAGAAAAAGAAGAAGATTCGTCAGTCGAATATGATTATGGTTTTTAAATTGAAGGAGGGAAAAAATGAAATCAGTCAAAGAGTTACATCCGATGTTGAAGATAGTCACCAAAGAAAAAATAGTAGAAACAAAAAAATGTAAATGTAATCAAGTTGTTCAAGTGGTTGAAATAATTTTGCCAGGTGGACCTCGTAAAGGCGAGACTGCCATCATTAATAAAGGGTGCAAATGTGAGGATCTAAAGCTAGCAAAGCAAGCAGAAATAACACATGCTCAAGTATTTTTAAATAATGTATCACTAGTCAACGATGACTTAAAACAAGCTGCATTTGAAAATTTTGAAGTGATAGATAGTGAGTTTAAGAGAGTAAGAGACGTTGTTTATGAATTTGCACTCCATTTTGATCCGAAAAGTGAGTCAAAACAAACATTTATATTCACTGGCACATATGGAATCGGAAAATCGCACTTGGCATATGCAACCGCAAAACATGTCGCTAACATTGGCTATACGGCTATGTTTATTAACTTACCGCAAATGTTAACGAAAATAAAAGCGAGTTACAATCAAACTTCTCATTTTTCGGAAACTAGTTTAATGAATCGCATCACAAAAGTTGATTTATTAATTTTAGATGACATCGGAGCTGATAATGCTTCGACAAGTGAATGGGGCAAAACAAAATTATTTGAAGTTTTAGACAGTAGATTAAATAAATACAATATTTATACAACAAATTTGGGTTCAGAAGAGTTGAAAAGAGCTATTGGCGAAAGAAATTTAAGTCGCCTAATGGATCAGGCAGAGATTTTTAAAATGCATGGAGAAGATTTTAGGAGAAGGCATCTTAAGAAATAGAAAAGTGAGGTGATAAAAATGGCTACAGAAATGATTGGTTTTGATTCGCAACCTTTTGCGATTGTTGTTTGGCTCAAAGATGGAGAAGAAAAGTATAAGACAATCTGCTACAGCAAGGATGAAGTGTATGAAACAACAAGACGATCGAGAATAGAAGGAGATTTTTATTTTGGAAAGGACTATTTTATCATTCAAGATTTTGTAATGCTCAAAACGTGCAATACAAAAAAAGCACCCCCTTGGCAGGAGCGCAATGTAATATGATTTTTGGCGAAATCATATTACTAACAAGTAAAACAAATATTAGTGCTGACGTCAATCAGTGAAGAGGTGATCACTTGTTAAATTATGTACAAACACACGTCATTCAAGAATTTAATTACGATCAAGTAAAAGATATATTGATTGATCAAAAAAAGTTCTTTATCAAATATTGTGAGCAGGCTTGGTTAGAGCGGTATTTTATCATGCAGCGAATGGCAAGTATGGTCGAGATTGGTTCACTCACGACCATGTATGCAGATACTCCTATCTCAAAACAAGCATCAAATAAAAGTAAAGTCGAAGAGTTAACGCTAAAGAAGCTAGGTGCTGAAGAGTGGATTGCTACTTTTCATGAAGTATTAAAAAAACTACCTGAAGATTATCAAGAATTAATCGAATTGAGATATTTAACAAGAGGAAGAAATGGCAAGCTTTATAACGATGATTATGTGTATGACACATTGGGCTATTCAAGAGCAACTTATTATCGCTTAAAACCAAAAGCATTGGAGATGCTCGGAATGAAATTGTATCAAGCTGAACACAAAAAATTAAAGGAGGAAGAAAAATGTATCTGAAAATTGCAACGTTCGTAAAAGAAAAATCAAGTTTTATTGAATTGTATCATTTACTTAATCCGTTCATCGCATTTAAAGGAGTGGAAGAAGGGTTTGTTATTAGAGACTGCATAAAACTATTCGAATTGGATTCAGTAGTTACAAGGTGCATCTCAGGGCTTCAAAATCGATTTCAGCATGATAGTTTATCTCAAAATATTACTGATGGGGTAATGTTGCTCAACTATGCCTATAAGCATTTATATGAATTAGAAAAAGAGTTCATCCAATCCAATCAACATATTACTGTTACTGACATTGAGCCTTTCATAATTTTTTCGAAGTTTAATGAAGTTGAAATGGGACAAGTATCACAAGTCATATAAAAGAGGATATCACTAATATTTATCCAATAAGAGAATGAAGAAGTAGAGTCTATTGAATTTAAAATCCTATACAATATCTTTTTATTTCTTTCCCAGCTATCTTTTAAGTGTAGATTCGTCAGAAATTTCAATACAAATGAATCGATAAAAAATAAAAAGTAGGAAGAGAAATACAAAATGAATTAGCAGTTCAATCAAAAGTGAGGGATGGGATAAAAGAGCCGAAAATGGTTTTAAAATGAAAGTAAACTCAAAAAAGGCAAGTGAAATCAGCATAAAAACCGATAGCAATGTGATAGAAAGTTTGAAAATAATGCTATCAAAGTGATAGTTCAACCAAAAATACCGATAGCAAAGCGATATAAAATTGAAAAACGCTGTACACAGACAAAACTCGGCACTGCCGAGGATATCACAGCATGTGATAACACTTTGTCCTTATGCTCTTATTTAACCAATTACTTAAAGCTCTTGTTTAACTAGTTTTATCGAAAGGAGTGATGAAGTTGGATGTACTGATTCGAGGTGTAGATGCAATTGCAGTGAAGAAAATCGATGAGAAAGCGAGACAATTAGGGACGAGTCGTTCACAACTTGGAAAGCAAATATTAGAAAAATATGCACGTGATGGACTGTTAGAAGAGGATCGAAAAGCATATGCAAATGTATTAACGGATATCAAATTATTGCTTGAAATTCAAACGAAGAAAATAGCAAGAGTGGAAGAAGTCGTGGATCGACAAATGATTTTAACTGCGTTACTAACTGGCATGGAAGTACAAGAACTCGAACAAATTATTCAAAGATACACAATTGAAAATGAAGGAGGGATTCTAGAGTGAGCAAGGTACAAAAGTTATTTCGATTTACAGAAGAAATGGATCAGAAGATTAAAAGATATGCGCAACATTTACATGTGAGTCAATCACAATTTATGGCTATGACTGTCGATTATTTTATTAAAAATGAAGGTGCTGAATACGTTGGATTCTATGAAGCGATGGGGAAGATGTTTGAAGATTATCAAAAAGAAATAAATAATGAATTAAAAAAGATTAAGTTGGGAGTCAACCAAATTTCAAAAGAAAGTCAAATGCAAATCGAATTTTGGAACAATCAATACCTTGAAAAAGGAACGGGGAATTTATTAACGTCAGATGTCAAAAAATCAAATGAAGTATCTTTAGCAGAAGCGAATATTCAAAATCGAATCTTAAAAATGCAACAGAAAAAATATAGTTAAGGAAATCATTAAATGAACATGAGGTGTTCGTCACATGTCAAAAATTACTCCAGTTGTCAATCTCATGATGGATTTTGATTGTCCAAATCCAAAGGCTACTACTAAAAAATATGGAGGATACGTTTCCTATATTGATCGTGAGGATGCTAAAGACAAGAAAGAGCAACCACTCCAATTGTCGGAGATGAACCAAGTGGAAGGAGTCTTTCATAGTTACATGGACTATATGAAAGATGAGATGAAAAATGGTCAACTCTTCTCGGCAGAAGAAGATGTAATCGCAGAAGAGAGATTGGAAGAAGTGAGAGAGTTGTATGCCCAAGCAGAAGAAAAAGGGTCTCCTCTTTGGAAAGACGTGTTGAGTTTTGATAATGACTGGCTTGAAGAACAGGGACTATACAAAGGCGAGACACACTGGTTAAACGAGAAGAAAATGAAAGAAATTGTTCGTGGGGCGATGAATAAAATGGTTGAAGAAGAAAAGATGCATGATCCGATTTGGACTGCATCTTTTCATTATAATACGGACAACATACATGTGCATATCGCCACAGTTGAGTTAGATCCGAGTCACCTTCCCCTTGTTCATGGACAAGATAAAAAGACGAAAGAAATGTTATTTGATGAACAAGGAGAGCCTATCTTACAAAGGAGAGGATGGCGAAAAGATAAAACAAGAATGGCAGTACGGTCGAGTGTAGCGAATCAAATTGTTGACCGTAGTAAAGCTTACAAACGGATTGATGAACTGATTCGAGACACTGCGACTAAAACGAAAACGATTGATCTAACCGAAGTACAAGAGGTTTCACAGCTCTTTGAACAGGCATTACATTATCTTCCAAAAGAAATGAATCAATGGTATTATAGATATCATACAGTTAATGAAGCTCGTCCTTACATCGATGAGCTTGTAGACACATATCTTTCAACTTATCACTCAGAAGAACTCGAGGAACTTCATCTTCAATTAGATGAACAGGTAGCACTGTCAGAACGGTTATATGGTTCAGATAGTCAATTTGACAGTTATAAACAGAATAAACTCGATGATTTACGAGAGCGAATGGGCAATGCGGTTTTACATACGATGCGAGCAGTCGAAAAAGAAAGAAGAACTGCTTTTAGTACTAGTAAGAAGAGCAAGCAGCATTCGCAACCAAGTATTCATCAACTTTTATCGCAAGATCAAAGACATAAGATGCAAGTCAGGCAAGCAGTCTTTCAATTGAACCAAGTCATGAGGAAGTCTTTCCATGACTATCAAAAAGAAAGAAATCAACAAGAGTTTGATCGTATGATTGAAGGATTTGATTATGAATAGTATCTAAATGAACGCTTTCACTATTGGTTTTAAACATGTTGTCAGTGAAAGTAAGAAACAATAAATATCAAGTATAATCAGGAGGTTTTTCTATGAAGATTATTTTAAATCAAGTACGCTGCAGAAAGTGTAATAATGTAATTGTCTCTAAACATCGACATGATAATCGATCGTGTAAATGTAACGCTATTTTTATTGATGGCGGCACAGACTATCAACGAATGGGTTGGGGGAGAGGTGAAGCCGATGCAGTAATGGAAGACTTTATTGATACAAGCCTATCTATTTATCAGATGTCTGAACCAAAGCATCAAAATTTAGAAGAGTTTTTTGAAGTAATTAGAGCACTAGCAGAACAGATTGAAGCAATGAAAAAAGGTGAGAACATTTATGAAGTCAGTCACTATGAAAGGAGACTAAAAGGGCATTTAGCTGATTTAGTTAATTTAAAACATGAGTTAGATTATCGAGAGACTAGCGAAGAATAATGAGCCGTTTCTATGCGTAGTATATTTTCAGTGAAGTAGGTAACTTATAGTGTTATGTTTAAAGACTCTAACATTATTATGAAAAAAGTTATAATAGTTGTAATTATTAGTTTTGAAAATTATTCGAAACTAATTTTAAATAAAGCTAAAATGTTATCTTATCAAATTATAGAAGGGTTTGAAGTAAATGGACAACAAAAGAGAATTATTAGAGTTGGAAAATAGGTTAAATGCTTTGTATGATAAAAAAAATGAAGGTATGAGATCTACTGTTGTATTAGATTCAGTTTCAATTGAAGAGTTAACAAATGAGCATATAGATGAACTAAATCAATTTCATGCAACAGAAGTAGCTATGATTGAGAAAGACGATAGTTATTTTTGTGGGTTAAGAGCAAATCACTTTGTAGTAGAAGTTGGTTGGTCCGAGAGTAGAGAGGAAAATGTTATTGTTTATCTGATTACTTGTAATCACAAAGGTTTAAGAGCGATGACAATGATGGCAATGACTCCTTAAACAAATCTAAATGAGGCGTATCGGGTCAGATTTTGAACATTTTTATACATTAAATTGCTCTTTAAATAGTACGATAATATAATAAATCTAGCATTGCGTACGAGGATGTGTCCAAAAAGATTGTTACTCTTAACGGATGCATCCTTTCTTCTTTTTAATTGATTATAGCAAGGTTCATTCTCAGATTATCTATCGTACTGAATAAGAAAATAACTGGTTAAAGTATAATACAAGCTTCTCACATATATAGGGAATATTGATGGAGTGTTCTTTTAGCTGTATTATTAGTTTTATATTACAGTTTATTAAGAAGGCTAGTTAATAAGCTGAGCTATTAATAAAATATCTTACAACATAATAGAAGGCAATCTGCAGAGCTTTTGAGAAAATACTCACCTATAAAAAGTAAAAATGTAATAGCAAGACGATTCCAAGGTATGTTCTCGAAAACATCATCAGACTTACAGTTTGATGATGTAACAAAAAACATTAGCTGTTGGAACGGTCTTGTAAAGCGTAATGGTGATTCAAACAAAACTTTTGGCTTACCAATGAAAAGAGCAATTGCATTTACAGTCACAATTAAAGATTCAAAATGATTACAGAAATGTTTTCAACTGTTGTAGATGAATATCTATTTATAGAACAAAACATATATGGACGACAATTTAAAATAGAAAATTCAACATGCGGATGGAACAATGAATGCTGTTGAGAAAATGAGGAAATCGACTGGTTAAAGAGCGAATTACCCGATAACAATTGTCGAGGGCTGTCCCATGCTCGTTTTTTAAAACAGAAGATGTAGACGTACCTGATTTAAATGCTGTTATGTTTTAAAACCACATAAATCGAAAATTGATATAGCACAAGCAGTAGGGCGAGTTATGCGAACAGCAGAAGGTAAAACTATTGCTATATTATTTTACTATCTGGAGTAACGGGAGGGGCAGAAGCTCATTCCATTTTGGACAACAATGAGAAGTATGCAGTGGTTTGTTAAAATTTAAACGTACGATCCATTGATGAAAGGTTTGATGTTACGATTAATAAGCTTGAATAATATA
>NZ_JADKPV010000021.1 GCF_015351395.1 Savagea serpentis | reverse complement strand
CCATATTTAATTATAGTTTCAGTGGACAAACATATAAAATCTTGGCGGTGTAGCTCAGCTGGCTAGAGCGTACGGTTCATACCCGTGAGGTCGTGGGTTCGACTCCCTCCGCCGCTACCAAGAGGACCTTTAGCTCAGCTGGTTAGAGCAGACGGCTCATAACCGTCCGGTCGCAGGTTCGAGTCCTGCAAGGTCCACCAAATTATAATACCTTTTTGTTAATACGTGGAGGAATACCCAAGCCCGGCTGAAGGGATCGGTCTTGAAAACCGACAGGGGTGTCAAAGCCCGCGGGGGTTCGAATCCCTCTTCCTCCGCCATTTTATTTTAAATAAATGGTTGCATAACAAAGGAAAGTATGGTAAGATAGTTATTGTCTGAAAAACTTATAGTGTTAA
>NZ_JADKPV010000020.1 GCF_015351395.1 Savagea serpentis | reverse complement strand
TTACTCGTTTCTTGTCAATTTTTTAATTTGAAATGTGGTGTGCGGGGGTATGATGTCCGCGCCTGCATTTCGGAATGCTCTTTATAGCGATATAAAGAAGACATTCTTGTATTACTCGGTTTGTTTCGTTGTTATTTCAATGTCGTTTTATTCAGTTTTCAAGGAACAAAAGACTCCTAAAAGGAGTTATTGGTGGAGCCTAGCGGGATCGAACCGCTGACCTCCTGCGTGCAAGGCAGGCGCTCTCCCAGCTGAGCTAAGGCCCCTTTATAAAATAAAAAAAGGTCTCAAATACTCAATGGTGGGCCTAAGTGGACTCGAACCACCGACCTCACGCTTATCAGGCGTGCGCTCTAACCAGCTGAGCTATAGGCCCCTATTAAAAGGGTATTTTTTTGAATGT
>NZ_JADKPV010000002.1 GCF_015351395.1 Savagea serpentis | reverse complement strand
CGCTCTAAAATAAAATGGAGCGGGCGAAGGGAATCGAACCCTCATCATCAGCTTGGAAGGCTGAGGTTTTGCCACTAAACTACGCCCGCAGTTTTTGGTGCGGTAAAGAGGACTTGAACCTCCACGGGGTTAACCCCCACTAGGCCCTCAACCTAGCGCGTCTGCCATTCCGCCACTACCGCAAATATTCGTTTCTTAAGGACAAGTTATATCTTATAATACTTTTTTGACATTGTCAACACTTTCTTCAAAAGAAAATGATGAGCCATACAGGATTCGAACCTGTGACCCTCTGATTAAAAGTCAGATGCTCTACCGACTGAGCTAATGGCTCGTGGCTGGGGTAGCTGGATTCGAACCAACGAATGACGGAGTCAAAGTCCGTTGCCTTACCGCTTGGCTATACCCCAACGGGACTTCATAGTCATATTATATAAATGGTGACCCCTACGGGACTCGAACCCGTGTTACCGCCGTGAAAGGGCGGTGTCTTAACCGCTTGACCAAGGGGCCATTTTTAAATATCGTGATTCGACACGTTTACTATCTTAACACTTTACCTTTCATGTTGTCAACAACTTTTTTAAAGTTTGTTTTCTTCTTGAAAGGCATGTCTTTTTGACACGTTTATTATCTTAACGAATATAAAGTGTTTTGACAAGCCTTTTTTGAAAATACTTTTTTAAAAAATTTCTCTTCCTATTTATATATAAAATAAAAAGATACACCCTTACGATACGCATTTTAGTATTTCTGTTATTTATCGCGTCGTTGGATGTATCTTATTTTTATTTTTCAAAGATTGCTTTTAATCGAATTTCATTGCCACATAAGCTACAACGATACTTTTTTGGATTCATTTTTCTTTTTCTGATATACAAGTGACGACATTCTACACACTCATATTGATACATTTTATTCGATTTTCTTTTTGATTGGAGAGGTTGGCAATATCTCGGCGCATTTGTCTGAAGAAGCAATTTTTTAAAGTCTTGATCACGATGGCGATATCCTTTACCTTCTAAATGCAAATGATAATGACAAAGTTCGTGCTTAATAACACCGGTTAATTCTTCCATTCCATATTTGTAATAAACGAGTGGATTCATTTCTATATTTCCTGTTTGTAGTAGATAGCGGCCACCTGTTGTCCTTAAACGTTCGTTAAAATAAGCTTCATGGCGAAATGGCTTTCCAAAAACCTCTGTCGATATGTTCTCCACAAGAATTTGAAGTTGTTGATTGTTCATAAGTTATTTCTGCTTCGGTTGAACCATCGTCAAGCCGATGCGCCCTTTCTTTTTGTCCACTGATTCCACCCATACGGTTACGATGTCACCGGAAGCCACGACATCTAACGGATGTTTGACAAAGCGATTCGCCAATTTCGAAATATGAACGAGCCCGTCTTCTGTCACACCAATATCTACAAAGGCCCCGAAGTCTACAACATTTCGGACCGTTCCTTGCAATTCCATTCCTTCATGCAAATCGGCAATCGCTAATACATCAGACTTCAAAATTGGTTGGGGGAAGTCTTCGCGTGGATCACGATTTGGGCGCTTTAAAATTTGAATAATGTCTTTCAATGTTTCCTCTCCGATTGCTAAATCTTCTTTCATTCGAGTAACATCGATTTCATCTAATAACGAAACCGTTGCCGCTTCTCCCAATTGTTCCTTCGTAATATTTAATTTTTTAAGTAATGCTTCTGTTTCTTTATAGCTTTCTGGGTGAATCCCTGTTGCATCGAATAACTCTGGACCATCGTAAATGCGCAAAAATCCAATTGCTTGTTCATATGTTTTAGCGCCTAATCTCGGTACTTTCTTTAAATCAGTACGCTTCTTGTATGGACCGTTTTCCTCTCGATAATTCACGATATTATCAGCCACTGTTTTAGATAGTCCTGCTACATGTCTTAATAAAGATGACGATGCAGTATTGACATTGACCCCTACGGTATTAACAGCCATTTCGACGACGAATGCGAGAGAAGCTTCTAATTCTTTTTTCGATACGTCATGTTGATATTGTCCTACCCCTATTGAAGAAGGTTCAATTTTCACGAGTTCAGATAATGGATCTTGTAAACGGCGTGCAATGGAAATAGCACTTCGCTGTTCCACTTGTAATTTCGGGAATTCGTGACGCGCTTCTTCCGATGCTGAATAAACGCTCGCTCCCGCTTCATTCACAATAACGTAAGACGCTTCAAATATACCATCGCGTAAAGCATTGGCTACAAATTGTTCCGTTTCTCTCGAAGCTGTTCCGTTACCGATTGCAATTGTTCGCGCATCGTAACGTTCAATTAACTGTTTTAATATTTTTAATGAATCCTCCACTTTCGGTTTCGGTGGATGTGGATAAATGACATCAATGGCTAGCACTTTTCCATATTCATCAATGACTGCTAATTTACAGCCTGTACGGAAAGCTGGGTCAATACTTAAAACAGTGCGCCCTTTTAAAGGGGGCTGGAGCAATAAACTTTTTAAGTTTTCACCAAAGACACGAATCGCTTGCGCTTCCGCCACTTCTGTTAAGTCTGCACGCAATTCACGCTCTACCGATGGCAGTAATAAACGTTTTAATCCGTCTCGAACCGCTTCTTCCACTTCCATTCGATGAGCATTAGGTAAGTTTTTCGTATATAAACGAATTAATTCCGCCTCAATTGCGCTTTCTGGAAATTGAATACTCACTTTTAAAACATCTTCTTTTTCTCCACGATTTAAAGCGAGGGTCCGGTGAGGAACAATCGTATGCAACGGCTCCGCATATTCGTAATAGTTAGCGTACACAGCACGTTCATCTTCCGCGTTCTTTTTCAGTTGGGAAACAATCTTTCCTTCTTTTTTCGTATGCTTGCGTGCTGTATTACGTGATCGAAGGTCATCCATTAATTGCTCTGCTAAAATATCGCGCGCGCCTTGTAAAGCTTCTTCTCTTTCTAATGATTGCTCTGCACGTTGCTGTAATTCTTGCAAAATCTCTTCAAAAGACTCTCCTTTTAAAAGTGCATCCGCTAACGGTTGAAGTCCAAGTTCAATCGCTTGTGTTGCACGAGTACGTCTCTTTTGCTTATACGGCCTGTATAAATCCTCAACTTGTTGCAATGTCATCGCGGATTGAATTGCGCGCTCTAATTCAGGTGTAAGTTTATCTTGTTCTTGAATGAGTCGCACGACTTCTTCTTGTCTCGTCATGAGTGACTTTACATACGTGTAACTATCTTCAATCGTTTTAATTTGTACTTCATCGAGTGATCCAGTCGCTTCTTTTCGATAACGTGCGATGAAAGGTACTGTATTCCCTTCGTCTAGTAAGGCGATTACCGCCTTCGTTTGTTTTACTGGTAATTGCGCACGCTGTGCTGTACGTTCAATATATAATTCCATCCGTAATTCCTCCTTAAATGACCATTTTTGAAAAATGACCCTATCGCTAATCAAAATTACTTTCAACGATACGGTAAACGGTCCAAATGAAAAAGACAAGTACCGAAATCAGTACCTGTCTTGGGTAACCGATGATGCTTCTTTAATTATAGCAATTGCACCGCTATAAAAGTAGCATCATCCGCTGAGTCTATTTTACTTTCAATTTGTTTAGCTAAGTCGTAGGCTGTTGGGCTTTGCTGCAAACATGCTTTCGGACTTTTCGCTAAAACGCCATCTGAATGCATATAAAATGTATCCCCACTTTCGTAAGGATAGGTTTGACAATTCATTTTAATTTTTCGACCTGACAAATATCCCATTACAGGCAGAGGATAAATCATCTGTTCATGATTATGCAACATGTACATTCTAATATTTCCAACTCCGCAATATGTCAATTGCTTCGTTTGAAAATCAACTCGGATGATTCCAACTGCTGCACCGCGTTTTGCAACCATTCGGCGGTTGCTTTCTAACAACCAAAATTCAATGGATTCATCAGGATTGTTCCGAACGATTTCTTCGACAATACGAGAAGATTCATTCGCTTCTGGTCCATTTCCTAAACCATCCGCAATAACAAAAATCGCATACTCCTCTGTAAAGTGAGTATAAGCAACATCTCCGCTAATACGATTTCCTACTTTTATTCGATTCATCGTGTAACACTCTAAATGTTCGTCTATGTGTCGTTCCAATCACTAGCACCGCCTGATGATAATATCGCTTCTTGTAATTTTTTAATCGCTTTTCTTTGCAGGCGTGACACATGCATTTGTGAAATGCCGAGACGCTCTCCCGCTTCTTTTTGACTCATTTGTTCAATGTACGTATATTGAATGATACTTCGTTCTCTCTCTGTTAAGACAGAAAGGGCTTCTGCAACGAGCAAACGTTGATCTGTTTTCTCGTATCCGTCATCTGCTTTACCGACTAAATCAAATAAAGTCATTGTACCACCTTCAGCATCAGCATCCGATTGGTAATCCATCGATAAGGCATGATAACTGCGACCCATCTCCATCGCTTCTAGCACTGATTCTTCATCTACTTCTAAATAGGCAGCAATTTCGTCAACACGAGGCGAGCGTTGCAATTCTGTCGTTAAAGTTTCCGCTGTTTTTTTTATTTTAGGTCCGAGTTCTTTAATGCGACGCGGAACATGGACATCCCATGTTTTATCGCGCAAAAATCGCTTAATTTCTCCTACGATTGTCGGCACTGCAAATGCTTCAAAACTACGTCCCACTTCTGGATCATAGCGACGAATCGCACCTAATAAGCCAAGCATCCCTACTTGGACTAAATCTTCGTGGTACGATTTGCCGTACGAATATTTTCGGGCAATCGCATGTACGAGTCGTTCATAGTTTAAAACAAGGGCTGTTTGCGCTTCGTCATCTCCATCTTCTTGAAACTTTCGAATCCACTGGAGTACCTCATCTTTTGATGGCTTTGGCTCTTTACGAGAAGGCTGTTTGTTTGGCATCCTCTTCGCCTCGCTCTCTTTGAAGATACTTCGTCATGAAGACAGTGACACCCTCCTCTTGGTGGATACGCACTTCATCCATTAATGTTTCGATTAAATAAAGACCGAGGCCGCCTTCGCGTAAAAATTGAGCTTCAATCTCTTCATCGTAAGGACCCGTACGTTTTTTTGCTTCTTCAAAATCAAAACTAATTCCGTGATCGGATACCATAATTTCCAGTCGATCATTGTACAGCGCACACCCGATGACAACTTCTCCAGCTTCATTTGATTCATAAGCATGCTGCACAGCATTCGTTACTGCTTCGCTCGCTGCAATTTTCAAATCTTCAATGTCATCATATGTAAAGCCGAGCCTGCTCGCAATACCAGAAATCGCAAGTCGCGCTACACCAACATATTGGGCTTTAGCAGGAACTTTCATTTCAATATAATCATATTTTCCCATCATCATTCATCATCCTTTGCTTCTTCGACATCGATAATCGCATCCAATCCTGTAATTTCGAATAGGCGGTACAATCTACGATTCAACCCTGTCACTTTCACGTGGCCATCTTGCTCTTGCAATGTTTTATAAAAACCGACAAAGACACCTAATCCTGTGCTGTCCATATATTCTACTTCTGATACATCTATTTCAGCGCGCACGCCTTTTAAATGCGCAATGCTGTGTAATTGTTCTTTTAATTTGGGAGCCGTAAAAGCATCTACTTCTCCGACAACCTTAAATTGATATACATCTCGTACTTCTTTTTGTTGTACATGTAAATCCATTTACATTCACCCCTAATTTTTTATCATCATTTTATCTATTTTCTTTAAATACCCTAATTTTTCATTTTGAAACCTCATTAACGTTTCTTCATAATCGCGACTGTGAAATCATCATGCAGACGGAAATTTTGTAGTTGTGCTAATTGTTTAAAAAGATAATCTGCCATTTGCTGAGCCGATTGATCTCTCACTTCGAAAAGCAATTGTTCAATGATGGCGCTATCTAAAAAGCCATCTTCCGTCCGAATTTCTGTGACACCATCCGTCATGATGGCGACGAAATCTCCTGAATGTAAGTGAACTTGACATTCTTCGTACTCCACTTCTCTTTTCACACCGAGTAATAAACCTTTTGCGTCCAATTGTTCGAAGCTTTTCGTTTTTGCACAGTAAAACAACGCTGGTTCATGTCCTGCAGAAGCATAAGTGAAGTGTTGGTTTTCAACATTGTACATCCCATAATACATCGAAATAAACATTGAATTGTCTACACTTTTTTCGACGATTCGATTAATAATTTTCAAAACTTCACTCGGCACAGATTCGTTTTCATCAATACTATCCATACCGAATTTAATCATCGACATACAAAGTGCTGCTGGAATGCCTTTTCCGATAACATCTGCTACCGCTACACTTAAATTTTTCCGTCCATGTTCTGCAAAATAAATGTAGTCGCCACTCATCGCTTTCGCCGCTTCGCTTACGTAGCCTATATCTAAGCCATCAACATTCGGTCTCGTCGCGTTCATTAGCTTCTCTTGAACATTCGCAGCTACTTCCATTTCCATGTGTAACTCTTCTCGTTTCTTAATTAAGCTTTGATGTTCGCGTAACGCTAACCCATAATGAATCATCATCTCGATTAAAAAATCATGCGTCGTCGCTACCTCATTTCGCAATTCTGGAAAAATGTTCATCACAGCATCTTTATGAAGGCTGACCACATCTTCAGGCGCGATTTCCTGTTCGATAAATTTACGGCTAAATTGTTGTGCGAAGTATAAGTTTTTCTCATCGAGGTTTTCTAAATATTTCTCTAACAATTCCTGGTACTGCTTTTGTAAATCCATCATCTGTTCACTTCCCTTAACGAAGCCACTTAATAGCTGTTATCGTCGTACCTACCCCTACTTCTGTTTCAATTTTGAACTCATCGACAAGCCTTTGAACTCCTGGCATACCAGCTCCTAATCCTCCTGACGTTGTGAAGCCATCTTCCATCACTTTACGAACATCTGGAATTCCAGGACCGTTGTCTGATGAAATAATCATCATCCCTTTTTTTACTCCGTCATGCAAGCGTCTAATTTCTATCTTCCCCGTTCCTGCATAAAGGTAAATATTTCGTGCTAATTCACTAATTGCGGTCGTAATTCGCGCTTGATCGACGGTACCGAAGCCGATTGACTTCGCTTCATCTCTTCCCAATTGTCGTGCCGCAACGACATCCCACTCTGTATATATTTCTACAGAAGACCGTTCATTCATAACTAGTCCTCCAATTCTTTGTGAAGTTTATCCAATCCGTTTTCTAAATCTAACGCTGTTAGCACACCTTCTAGTCTAATTCCGAGTTCGATTAATGTAATGGCCACAGCTGGTTGGATTCCAGTAATGACTACTTTCGCACCCATAAGACTCGACATTTGAATGACATCACCGATTACTTTGGCGATAAATGAATCGATAAAGTCGATGGCCGTCAAATCAATGAGCACACCGCTCGCCTCTGTTTCATGTAATTTTTCCATTAAATCTTCTTGAAATTGAAGTGCTGTGCGATCATCTAGCTCCCATTGAATCGATACGATTAAAGTATCGTACAATTTTAATATTGGGATGCGCATGTTCATCGTTATTCCACCTCCTTAATTTCCCGATTTGTTAAGCGGAGTGCTTTTTCCATCCCTTTTTGTAATGTGCTCGTCGTTAAGAAGTCTGTTAAATCAATTCCTAATGTTACAATCGTTTGAGCGATTTCAGGACGAATTCCGACAAGGAGACATTTCGAACCAACAAGACGCACTGCATCTGCTGCTTGAATAAGATGATGAGCTACCATCGTATCGACCACTGGTACTCCTGTTATATCTAATAATACAACCTCTGCACGTTGTTCTACGACACCTTCTAATAAGTTTTCCATAATTAATTTCGCACGCTCTGTATCAATTGTACCGACGAGAGGCATGACAGAAATTTTTTCAAATACGGGAATTAGAGAAGCTGATAATTCTTGTAATGCGATCTTTTGTAAATTAAAGGTGCGTTCCCATTCGAGAGAATACGATTGAATAATGCTACGTCGTAAAGGTTCAATCCAATTCAAATGCAACTCAAAAAATCGACTGTAATTCTCCCCATTGACTACTCCTTCTCTTTCTAAGTGTTTGAACACAACTTTTGAAAAGCGGTCAATTGCCGTATTAATAAATGAAATCGACCAACCGAATCGCACAATCTTCGTCGCAAACTCCATCGACTGTTCATCCGAAACATCTTCGCCTTCTTCTATATTCGATAACATTAACGCTGTGAACTCTCGACTTGTCTTTTCTACGAGATGTTCCGGCATATATTGGAAAAACTTTTCTCCCTTTTCGTTTTTCATTTCTTCTATCCAAGCATACATTACTTCTTCTTTATGCTTTTGTAAGTTCTTTATAATTTGATTATTCATCGTACTTGAACCCCTTCCAAACAATTATTCATCAATACTTCTCTTTATTGTAACGAAAATAGAGAAGAAAGACACTTATCTTTTAAAAAAATCCTTCTTTTCCCACTTTTCTCGGAAATTTGCATACTAAAAACGAGCAACGGATTCTTCATTCAATCCATTACTCGCTCTTAATCTCTCGTATTCTCTATATGTACTATATTTTAATTAAACCGAAACTAATCTCTAGTGCTTTGTCAACTTGCGCCATAACACCTGCGTCGAGATGTGTAATTTTATCAGTCAACCTCGACTTGTCGATCGTGCGAATTTGTTCGAGCAAGATGACTGAATCTCGCTCGAATTTATATGTCTTCGCATCGATTTCAACATGTGTTGGCAACTTTGCTTTTTGTATTTGCGCCGTAATGGCTGCGATGATGACGGTGGGACTAAATCGGTTTCCGATGTCATTTTGAATAATTAAGACTGGGCGCATGCCCCCTTGCTCCGAACCGATTACTGGTGACAAATCTGCAAAAAATACGTCTCCACGTTTGATTGCCAACTTTTTAACCTCCGCTTACGAGCCGTTCCATCGTATGCTGAGCTTCATACTCTACATGTAAACACTCTGTCGCAATTTTTAAATTGATTTGCGACATTTCAACATAACCTTTCATCATGATTTCTCTCAAATGTTCAATATCTTCAAGTTCAGAATGATCTGCTGAAATATATACAAAGTTTTTATGTGAAGCTTCTCGATGGTTGACTACTTGTTCTTTTTCATTCAACATTTTCGTCGGAATTTCCACAATCACTTTTCGCAAATCGTTTTTGCGGTTATCTCTTTCACGCAAGTTAAGCACCTCCAGAAAACCGTTTCAATGAGTATTCTATACCTATCCATCGTATCATCGATAAGATGGAAAGAAAAGGTCTTTCGTCGGGTGAAAAAAACATTATTGTGACAATTCTCGACTTATTCTCGCACTGAATGATGTGCATACTTCATAATTAATCGTGTTTAAACTGTTAGACCAATCATTTACACTAATTTCTTCTCCTTTGTCAATTCCGATTAATGTAACAATTTCTCCTACTGAAATGTTCTCATTTACAAGAATCATACATTGGTCCATACAAATAGTACCTATCAAAGGGAATTTCTCCCCTTTAATGAGGACGTATTGCCCTGTCAACTGCCTTCTTAAACCATCTGCATAACCGATCGGTAATGTCGCAATACGTTCTAAATGTTTCGTTTCATATCTACCACCATAACTAATTTGAGTTTGGGGCGGTAATGTTTTCACCAACGCTACTTCTGTCGTCAATGTCATCGCTTTTTTCAGTGAAACCGGAAGCATTGTCTCCACAAAAGGCGAAGGTGCTAAACCATATAAGCTGATTCCATAACGAACTCCGTCATAGACATATTCCGGAAAGCGCAAAGTTGCTGCACTATTCGACACGTGGACAATGCGCGGACGTTCTGGAAACTGGCAAAGTAACTGTTCAAATCTGTCTACTTGTTCATCTGTCCATGTGCGGTCTTCCTCATCTGCTCGTGCAAAATGAGTGAATACCCCTTCAACGTCATAGGATGTGTGCTGAAGCAAACGAAAAACTTGTTCAATTTCGGACGCTGTTCGCAAACCGATGCGGTTCATCCCTGTGTTTAATTTAATATGAAGGGTTAATGAATGCTTTGGATATTCTCGCGTAGCTTCTGACAGCCAATCGACAGAAGGCACGGTCAATGTAATTTGATGCGTTACTGCATCTGGAATTGACCGAACAGGAGATGGACCTAATACAAGTATTGGCAAATCAGTACACTTCCGCAATTTCAATGCCTCATCGATAGTCGCTACCGCGAAGTAATTTACTTCCTTCTCGGCCGCCTGAGCCACTTGTTCCATACCGTGTCCATATCCATTCGCCTTCACCACCGCAAAGAAATAGCGAATCGGACGTTTTTGATTTTCGTAATATTGCTTTATACTACGAATGTTATGCACAATAGCCGAACGACTAATCGTTATGCGAGTCGGGCGATAAGATGTCATTTACTTTCACCTTCTTGTAAAATGATTTGTGCCGCTGCAACACTCTGTGTATGAGTAATCGAAACGAAACCATTCACTAATTTTTGCTGAAAATAAAGAATCGGCTTCCCTCTATCGTTATTTAACACTTCAATCTGTTGAAAAGTACATTTTGTTCCGATTCCAGTTCCTAAAGCTTTTGCAAAAGCTTCTTTCGCGGCAAAACGTCCAGCTAAATATTCCAACTTTCGGCCTTCACTTAATTTTTGAAATTTCTCTTGCTCACGCACAGATAAAATTCGTTCTGCAAATCGAGGATTACGTTCATAAACCGTTTGAATTCGGGCTAATTCAACAAGATCTAAACCAATTCCAGAAATCATATGACCACTTCTTCCTTTTCATTCATGTGTAGACAAAGTATACTAATAGACAATGTTAATCGAGGTGAAATGATGTTTATTCGAAATGAAAAATTAAACGATTATATGCGTATGTACCCTGTAGTGACAACATTAATCATTCTCAATATTGTTCTCCATCTCTTCAAGCTTATTCCTGGTATTGGACCACTTATGTATTTAATGGGGATTGGCTCTAACGAAATGGTCGCTTATGGAGAATGGTGGCGCTTAATTACACCGATGTTTCTCCATGCCGACTTCATGCATTTATTGATGAATATGTTCTCTCTATATATCTTCGGTCCTGATTTAGAAAAATTAATCGGTAAAATGAGATTCATTACTCTTTTCCTACTAAGTGGAATCTTTGCCAACATCGCTACTTACTTTTTAGAACCACTTTCTTATATTCACGTCGGTGCGAGTGGTGCGATCTTCGGTATTTTCGGCGCTTTTTTAGCCCTCGTCTATTATACGAGAGATAATATTCCACAGCTGAAACAAATTATTTTACCGATTGTCGGCATCAGTGTTGTGCTTACTTTTTTAGGGTCCAACATTAACCAAACTGCGCATATCGGAGGACTAATCGTCGGCTTCCTTATCGGGCTGAGCTACTTCCATCCGAAACGGATTATGAGTTGGAAAAAATAATGATTTACGCTTCACTATTATATCACAATCCCAAAAAAACTCCTGTCTTCGTCTTTCGACTGAGGACAGGAGCTTTTTTTATTTATGTTCATACCATTCCATCACTTGTTTCGCTTCTTTCTCACCTATAAATGGAATTTTAGCAACCGTATACGTCATTCCTGATTTGATATAACAAAGAATCGTTCCGACTTGACGTCTTTGATGGAAATAACTTTGTCTCAATGTGAGCGATTGAATTCGAGGACGCAAAACATACACGGTTCTTTTCGTAATTTGTCGATAAACCGTCGTCAGTTGTTGCTCTTCATACGCGTAACGCGCTGTCTTAAATTTCCAACGTCCGTGTAAAATAATGATCGGAAAAAGGAGTAGCGCGAACAATCCATAAGGGAAAAGCCAATAACTACTGGCCGCAATGACGGGAACTGCCCAAAAATATTGAATGCGATGAAAGAAATGCTTCCCTCTTCTAGGCACTGCTTTTAAAGGCGAGGAAAAATGAAGATCTGGAAAAATTTCAGCTAATGGTTCGTAGGCTGCATTCTTTTTCACCAATGGAAAAATCGCAATTTTAGAGCTCTCTCCCGCTCCTCCTGCACTATGCAACACAATCGTACAATAGCCAAACCATTGACGGAATGGATTTTCTAATATTTCAATGCTTTGCACACGGCTTAACGGAACCGTCACTTTTTTCTTTTCAATTAAGCCACGCGTCATAAACAAGTTATTATGATCTCGGGTGACTCTAAACTGATGATAAGAAATGAAAGTGAGCGCAATCGATAATAGCCACGTGACGAATAACGCTCCAAAAACAGCGAGCAAAACCATCGTTAAGCCTGAACGGATGAACGTAAAAACTTGCGTATATAAAAAGTCAAAAGGAATCAAATCGATAAACTGTGTTGTGAAAATCAAAATACCCGATAAAATAACACCGACACTGCTCGAGGTCACCGCCAAAATGACAAGGTCTTTACGCGTCATCGTATACACTTCACGCAAATGATCTTGTGACAACTCTTCCGCTTCCATCTCCGCATCTAAAATGAATGGATGTAGTGGCTCTCCTACCTCATTTAAGCGTAACGGCAAAGGTCCGATGATTCTTCTTTTTTTCGACTCTTGAATGAAATATTCAATCGCTTCTGCTGCACCTTTCGATACGGCAGGCAATGCCGCTTCTGCTTCCCCTGAACCGCTCGCTGTTTCAATTTCCACTTTCACAAGGCTGAATATTCGATGCGCTAAAGGCTCTGTATAATTCAAGCTTTGAATTCTTTCAAAAGGAATATAGCGCTTTTTGCGAACGAAGAGGCCACTTTCAATACGGAGCTCATCCTCTTCAAACCAATATGTAAAGCGACTCCAACGAATAAAATTAGCGAGTACAGATACGATAAATAAAATCGCAAATCCTGCGAACCCAAACCCTGCCATAATTAAAAATCCACGTCCATCAAGCCCGTCTTTAAAAGCATTTAAAGCGATCAACACGACGATCGGTAAAATCATTTCACGCAATAAGCGAAGACTCGATACAAAGATTGTCGCCCAATGCAATTTATAACGTTCATTCGAATTATACATCGTCTTTCGCCATCCTCGCTAATGTGGAAATACGTCTTCTTAACTCATCTGCCTCGTTCAATGCAATCGCAGGAATAATATGAACCGTCGCTGCTGTTGAAATCGTCAAATCTGCTACACCGTACATGCGTAGTAAAGGACCTTGTGTCGTATCAACATGCTGGACGCGCGCCATCGGAATGAGTGTACGTTTCACAATGAATAACCCTCTTTGAATTTCTATTTCTGCTTCTCTCACTTCATATCCCCAACGCTTCCATCGAATGTAAGGAAAGATGATGACGAAAAGGAGAAGATGCAACACCACTAAACCGATGCCGATCCAAACATAATTTATGTTGAACTCATTCTTTTTCAAAATAAAAAATAAAGCGATCGTCCCCATCACTAAAAATAATGTTGATAAACCGCTATGAATCCGCCATACCGTTAAACCTTTCCGATTGATTTTTTGCAATTGTTCTGTTGACATCTTTTACACCTGCTTTTCTTTATGATCGATCTCAATGACACTGTTCACTTTACATAAATCATTTTAAAACACATAACTTATGTCATATCTTTAGGTATATTCTAATATTTTCACCGAACAGTATAATCTTTTTAAAAAAATGTACGATACACTCGTTGTATTCATAATTTTCCAAACATTTTCTGGAAGGCGGTTGCGCATTGAAAACTTTTAAACACCTCGTACTCCCGCTTCTCATTGTTATTGTTATTTTAATCTCAGGACGCTTATTATGGCATTCTTATTTTCAACATTTATCTACCATTACAGCTGAAAATGGCGTGCTCGATTTACGCGACTTTGAATTTAATGAAAAAAACACACTTTTTCTAAACGGAGAGTGGGATTTTTATCCGAATGAACTTTTAACCCCGGAAGAAATTCAAGCAAATGAAGCGAGTCAATCTATTGAAGTCCCAGGAAATTGGGCGACTTCTCTCCATCCTGACAGTCCATCTTCTATCGGTGTGGGAACGTATAGATTGCGTATCCTCTTACCCGATGAAATTCGCAATGAAATTTATTCAATGCATATTTCAAGCATTCGAAGCGCCTCTGCTATTTACATTGACGATGCGCTTCGAAAAGAGACAGGCAAAGTCGCTCATCAACAACAGGAATACGAGGCTAAAAATTTACCTTATTCTTTATCCTTTAAATCAAATATACCACCAAACGAGCCGAATATCATAGACATTGTCATTCAAGTATCTAATTTTAAAGATATGAGAGGAGCAGGAATCGTCCGGGATATTGAATTTGGATTTTTTGATGCTGTACAAAAAAACACGACCCTTTCTTCAAGCTTACAAATTGTGACAGGGTCATTTTTCTTGTTATTTGCATTGCTCGTCATTTTATTATATTTCTTCGGAATGCCTGATAAAAGATTGTTATCTTTTGCGACAATTTTAATAAGCAGCTCCTTTTTATTATTGATGAGTAGCGATGCGAAAGTGTTGCATTTATGGATTCCTCTATCTTATGATTTAAGCTTTCGCATTGTCAGTTCGCTTCAAATCATCATAGCACTTGCACTCATTACAACGATTTGGAGCACAGTAACACTTGCGATGCAACCCTTTGTGAAAGTGTGGAACGGAATTGGCATACTTCTGATTTTGTTTGCTATTATCGCGCCGATCTCTTTATTGACGAATTATAATGTGTTGCATTCTGCTTATTTAATGGTCAGCATTGTATTGACATTAGTCGCTTATGTGAAGTTGATTTACTTCAATCCTTCCATCAATTTATTTTTAGCGTTCGCTATGTTGAGTTTCACTAATCATTTGTTTTGGTGGGGGTACTCGATTATAACAGGGGTAACATTGCCTCATTATCCTTTCGATTTACTACTCGCTACGATGTGGATCGCGTTAACATGGTTTAAATACTATGCAAGTTTATATAATTCTACAGCAGACCTAGCGAAACGGCTCCAAAAAGTCGATGCGATGAAAGATGATTTTTTAGCCGCTACGTCCAATCAATTGCGTACGCCATTACAAAATATTTTAAATATTACATCCGCCGTATTGCAATCGGAAGACAAACTGTCCCCCGCTAATGAAAGAGACTTGCAAATGACTTTAACAATCGGGGAACGAATGAATATTATTTTGAATGATCTACTCGACATTGTACAGCTCAATTATTTACAACCTAAATTGACATTAGAACCGTTAGCGATTCAAAACATTATTCCAGCAGTTCAAGAAATGATTGCGACATCAATCAAACATACGAATATTGCATTTTATAACTTAATCGATGATGATTTTCCACTCATTATGGCGGATAAAAATCGATTCATTCAAATCATTTACAATTTAATGCACAATGCGTATCAGTTTACCGAGTGTGGCTCTATTACAGTAAAAGCGACCGTTCATGAAGGACGTGCGTTCATTTCCATTCAAGATACAGGAATTGGAATTACCCCTGAAGAAATTCAACAGATTTTCATTCCTTATGAACAACTGAGAGAAAATCATCTTCATGTCGAGCACGGCTACGGTTTAGGGTTAAATGTGAGTCAATCGCTTATGCATTTACACGGTGGAAAAATTGATGTATCGTCCACTTTGGAAGAAGGGTCTTGCTTTACGATCGACTTTGCTTTAGCTGACATGACCGAGACAGAACGAACACCACATGTATTGAAACGTCGCTCTGTCCAAATTGAACAGGACATACAACCTTCTAATATCGAAAAAACAAAGGCACATATTTTAATTATCGATGATGATTTAATGAGCATTCGACTCATGTCGCGTCTGCTTGAAAATGAGCCGTATCATATTCACATTGTCCATACAGCGAAAGACGCGATTGAAGCTTTGCAAAAAAGACAATGGGACTTAGTCATTTCGGAAGTAATGCTTGCTAATATGAGCGGATTCGAAGTTACACGATACATTCGAGAACGCTATTCTATGGGGCAGCTTCCAGTGTTATTATTAACCGCGAAAGACTTGCAAGCCGATATTCAAGAAGGATTCCGCGTTGGAGCGAATGACTATGTGACGAAGCCAATCGATTCATTTGAGTTTAAAGCACGCGTCCAGTCTTTAATTTTGACGAAACAATCGATTGAAACGAGCGTTGAAATGGAATCCGCTTGGTTACAAGCTCAAATCCAACCTCATTTCTTATTTAACACCTTGAATACGATTGTAGCGCTGAGCACGCTTGATGAAGAGCGCATGGAAGTCGTTCTTCAAGCCTTTATGACGATTTTACACAGTAAATTTAAATTTAAAGATGGTTTCGTTCCAATCTCGTTAGAGGAGGAAGTTCAATTAGTGGAGTCTTATTTAATCATTGAACAAGAACGATTCGGCGATCGCTTACAAGTAAAATGGGATGTAGATTTTCCAAAGCATGTTGAAATTCTCCCCCTAACGATTCAACCTCTCGTTGAAAATGCAATTCGACATGGAATTGGTAAGCAAGAAGAAGGAGGCACCATCCATATACAAATTACTCCTCATCCCGATGGATTGAAAATTTCCATCATAGATGATGGCGTCGGCATGACGGATGAACAAGTGCAGAAGCTTTTGCAATATGACGCTACGATTCCACGAGGAATAGGCATGTTAAATACACATATACGCTTGTTACGCAAGTATAATCGAGGATTAACGATTCAATCGGAACCGAATAAAGGAACGACGGTTTCCTTCATTCTTCCAATCGATTCTTTGAACAAAAAAGCGTCTGAATAACATATATTACAACGAAAAACAGGCCTTCCTCCAGTCGAGGAAGGCCTGTTTCATATTACACTTGGATTGGCTCTTTAGAAAATCGGATGTATATGCGTACGCCTTCATCATGATTTTCTATGTGGATATGCGCATTCGATAATCGTTTCAACTGTTCTCGCGCGACTAACCAAGATTCGCGTACTTTAGATTGATGAAGAGCATTCATTTGTTCAAAAGAAGATTCCGGAATCGGCACTCCATTGTCTTCCATTAAAACGATGACATCATCTTCATTTTCCGAAACTTCAATCCGTAAATACCCGCCTTCTTCTCTTCGTAAAACTCCTTCATTAATTCGGTACTCGACTAATGTTTGAAGAGACATGGTCGGCACATAAAGACGCGTATCGACTTCATCGCTGTAATCAACATGGAGCCGATCCCCAAACCGCAATTGTTCAATGGATAAATAAGCTTCGATTAATTCCAATTCATTTTCTAAAGGAACGAGTTCTTTCGATTGGAAAGAAGATAATTTCGCTCTAAAATAAACGGTCAAGTGAAGAAGTGCTTCTTCTACTACCTCAGGTGCATCTTCACTTAAACTAATTAACGTATTGAATGTATTGTATAAAAAATGGGGACTAATTTGAGCTACGTAGTATTCCAGTTCTTTCCTCGTTGCTAATTGCGCTAATTGTTGCATATTTAAAAAGAGTTCTACTTTTGAACGCAAAATATTGGCATTATACGGTTGTTGAATGCATTCATTTACTTGCATTTCAGATAGTAAGGACTGCAATGAATTCGCCATCCGCGCCATCACGATAATCGGCAATTCACTCATGTCATAGTTTTCACGAACACGCTTAATAAAGATACTGTCTTGGTGTTGAATCGTCGTAACATCCACAATTAATAAGTGAAATTCTTGCTGGCTTAATTGCTCACAAGCTGCTTCTATATTTCGTACACCAATCACCGTATGTTCAAGAGGTTCTAGATCGCTCATTGTTTTATGCAATTGCTCTACATCTTCTTGAAAGACTAAAATTTTCATACTTGATCCAGCACGTTGATAAGTTAAAGAAGAATCATGCTCTCCTACAGGCACTACCGGCGTATGCGAAACTTTTTCTAAATTGCGTGGTAAAAAGACAATAAATTCTGTGCCCGTCTTTTTATTCGAAAATACTTCAATTGTACCATTATTTTGTTCGACGCTTTGTTTTACAATAGATAATCCTAATCCTAATGCTTCTTCTCGTTCTTCTCTTCCGCGATAGAAAGAAGTAAAAATATGAGGAAGATGCTTATCTTCGATACCTGTGCCATCATCTGCAACGCTCATTTTAAACCATTGGTCATCCGTTTTAATGGTGACTTCAATTGATGTACCTCTCGAGTGGAGGATTGCATTTTCAATTAATGGATACAAAATTTGTTCAAATTGAAGCCGATCCATTTGAAGGAGTTCGGCAGATGACGAATGAATCGTTAAATGAATCGTCATACCCTTCAGTTGATCTTGATGAGCAAATTCGATCTCTGCTAATTGACGCTCGATATCCGCATGCGTTAACGCGACACTCTTTCTTTCATGCTTTACGCTCTTTTTCTTTGTCGTATCTTCTAAATGTTGCAATAAATCTTTCATTTCATAATGAAGTTGTTGCATATAAATTAAAACTTGTTGCTGTTCTTTCGTCAAAAATCCGTACTCTTCCAGCTCAATTTGATTCAAGACACGTTCTAAGCTCGTTGATTTTTGTAATAATTGAGAAGCGGTGTGGCGTAACGCATACTCTTTCAATTGCACTTCTGTCGCTATCTGTTCGGTTAAACGGTGACCGCGCTCGTCTTTTTGGCGATAATAAGAAAAAATCATCGCACTGAAATAAAAAACGACTAAAAGCAAAAATAAATTCGCATAAAGTACAATGGACCATTCATATGCAAAATTTAAAAATAAAACGAAAATATACATATAAAACGAAAATAATCCTAATACTAAATATAAACTATCTCGATTAAAACGCTTCAAATGATGATAAATCATGTATAACATTTGCACATGGAGTAAACCATAATATAAAAGCAATCTAATAGAGCTCCAAATCGTTACTTCCGCTCCTTTATACAATGTGAGCCAGAGATTCACTGCAAGCATAAAGGTGAAAATAATGGTTATCCACTTCGTAAAGTGAAACAACTTCTTCGGTATCACATAAGGGTACAGAATAATAAAACAATAATACAAAATATAATTTAATAGGAGAAAACTGAACATTTGCATCAACGTTAATGGCGCAATCGATACTTCTCCTAAAACAAACTCAATGACACGCTCATCCCTTAAAGAACGATAGAAACTTAGTACGGCTAAAAATGCCGAAAAATACAGATGCGTTTTTTTACGGTCTAGTATGTATAAGTATAAATAAATTAAAGAAAGTACAAAAATAGACACGACATAAGCGCCATCTATTCCTTTCGAAAGCATCACAGAATCAATCACTTGTGAAACTTCTCCAAACAGAGGAGCTTGAACGAGTCCGCCCGTAAAATAATCACGGTTCACCACATGAATGATAAACTCGACTTGCCCTTTCTCATCGGGCTCTATCATCCCTAAGTATTTTCGACTGCTCGCTTCAAACTCGCTCGCCTCCAATGTGACTTGCCCCGCTTGTCCAATCAACTTACCGTTCGCATACACGCGACTCGCATAGCGTACATCGTTCATACGAATCGCATAGAGCGACTCTGCCAATCCATCGACCGTTAAAGAATAGGTTCCATAGGAGAGTCCATCGACTACTTCAGCATCCCATAAATGCGGAACTGTAACTCGCTCGGCTTGTTCAGGAAAAGAAGGATTGTGATCCGGATGTATGAATAAAGAAGGATAAAAATTCCACTCTCCTTGTAATAGAACAGGGCTGTCAGCGGAATTGTGATAATGTCCATCTTGCACTACTTCAGGAATAGGTGAAAATGAGCGATATAAAAAAAGAGAAAAAATAAAAAATATGATAAATAATTGACCGTAAAACAAAGTGCGTTTCACCATGTCCCCTCCTATTCAAATTGAAGTATTTTCTGGGAATATATCCAATTCTTCTCTATCATACTATGAATATTGGCTTCTTGAAATATATTATAAAGAAAAAGAAGAAAACAATTGCTAAACAAAAAATAAACAACCACTCCTTAAAGAAGTGGTTGTTTATCAAAAATTTATGAAACGCGACGACGGAACACAAGAACGGATCCGATTAAGACGAGTGCCATTCCACCAAACATCATAACGACGTATAACTCTTCGCCTGTTTGAGGTAATTTGCCTGCACCATCTGTATTCGGTTTATTCGGATGTTTTCCACCATTGTTCGTAACACCGTCTCCATGTTCTCCTTCATTCGGATCTTTTGGAGAGTTCGGGTCATTTGGATTATTCGTCACATCTTCTGGATTCTCATTTTCATCCGGATCGGTCGGAGTTGTTGGATCTGTTGGGTCCGTTGGATCTGGGTTTTCCGGATCGGTCGGAGTCGTTGGATCTGTCGGGTCCGTTGGATCTGGATTTTCCGGATCGGTTGGATCGGTCGGATCTGGGTTTTCTGGGTCCGTTGGATCTGTCGGATCTGGATTTTCTGGGTCCGTTGGATCGGTTGGATCTGGATCGGTTGGATCGACTGGAGGAGGAGTTCCACCGCCGCCACCGCCACCAGAGCGCTTTTTATTCCCAATTTTCGTGATGACATAAGCATCTTTCTTCACTTCAAACGGGACAGGTGTACGATCAATACGATATCCTGATGGAGCTTTCGTTTCGACATAATAGTAATGACCATAAGGTAAGTCTTTAATGATAATCTCACCGTTATCATCTGTCGTATATACTTGCCCCTTTTTCACTTCTTCACCTGGCTTCGCTTCTGCATCATCTTTTTTGTACACTTTAAACTGTGCACCTTTTAACAATTTCGTTTCATCTTTTGCATCATGCTTCACTAATTTTGTTGTCTCGTCATCAACTTCATTTTCAACAGTGAACGTAAAGTCTGAAGACTCTTTAAATAGCGCGACAACTTGTTCCGTTACAGTTTTCGCTAACTCTCCATTTTTAATCGTGAACGTTAGCTTAGCTTGCTCTTTCTCAGAAAGCATTTTGTACCCTTCGATTGTTGCGATTTCAGCGAAACGATAATTACCGTCTTCTAAATCTTTCACAACAATTAAACCATTTTGATCGGTAACTAATGCTTCTTCATTAACCTTAACAAAATCCCCATTTTCTTCTTTTAGGAGATTAAATTTTACACCTGGAAGAGAAACTAACTCTGTTGAATCAGAAGATAAATCTTTTCCTACTTTGTGTAAAGATACCGCTCCAAATGGAATATTCGGAACGTCTTTTACAACAGGTTCAGCTTTACCCGCTTCAATTGTAAATTCAATCGGTGCTTTCAATTTTTGATAACCAACAGGTGCTTTCGTCTCAACTAACGTGTACGTACCAACTGGTAATTCTTTTGACGTTACTTTACCATTTTCATCCGTCACTAAGTTTTCTTCGACGACTTCACCTTTGTCGTTTTTAATCATAAATTCCGCACCAGCTAACCATGAGCCACTTGGTTCGTATTTACCGATTTCAATTTGTTTAATTTCTTTGTTATTGACAATTGTTTCTACGTTACCGACTTTTTCAGTATCGCCTTTGATATATTCTTTGTTAATCGTTACTTTGTACGCTTCAGTCGGTGTAATATACCCTTCTGGCGCTTTCGTTTCTTTCAACAAGTAGTTGCCAAACATGAGGCGACCGAAATCGATGTTTCCATCTTTGTCTGTAACGCCTGTTTTTAACACTTTTCCTGTTTTTTCATCGATTAATTGGAATTCGATGCCTTCAAACACTTTGTTCTCGTCATCTGATGCGATCTTGTTCACTTGTAAATAACCGACTTTACCTGAACCTGACCCACCTGTTGATTGGTCGATCGTTACTGATTCAGTACCGCCTTGTTGTCCTTTGTCGCCGATGTTGCTTCCTGTCACTTTGTAGTCGTTCGAAACGATTTCATTGTGACCTGCAAAGTAAAGTGTTGAATATTCAACAATGTACGGGCGATCGATTGCCTCATTAAACTTCACAGTTAATGTTTGTCGTACTTCTTCTGTCTCATTTGCTTCTTCTGTCACGTCAATCGTCACATTGTCGTACGCGGCACCTTTCGTTACATTCCCGAAGTTATCGACTGTCGTCGCATATACTTTAATCGTATCTTGTAAAAACTCTTGGTTCGCTGACAATGTATCGGTAAGTACAACGTCTTGAACTGTCGCTTGTGAAGCGTTAACTGTTACTGTCCAATCGATTGCCTTTCCGTTTTGCGTACCTGCCTTGCCACCGTATTGACCACCTTGTGTAATGCCAACATCTGCTGGTAAATCTGTCAATTTCGTCGTGCCATCGAAAACATTTGCTGTGTTCTTGTAGTTTTTCTCGATGTAGTCAAGATCTTTTAAACTCGTTTTGTACGTAATGACATACGCTTTATCTGTTTTCCCGAGGTTGACGCTAAAGCCTGGCTTTCCGTCCACTTCTGGTTTCGTAACATTCGCATCCGCAATTTCGTCACCTGCCGAAATAGAGTTGTTTCCTCCACCTAATACCCCTTCACTCACTTTGATTGTATCTGGGAGTAATTTTTGGTTGCCTTGAATGAAGTCTTTAACGATCAATTCTTCATGTGCGTTTTGTTGATAGTTTACACCAATTGTCCAAGTAATCGTTTTATCACGTGCATCGTAAGAACCCGATTTGTTTCCGTCATGCTTCGTAAAGTCATCCATTGGTAAAACTTGATATGCTTCACGATCTTTATGCTTGTTACCTTCATAATCCGTGCTCGTAATTTTACCTGTGTTTTTAAACTCTGTTTGATTTTCGGCTTTTAAAGCTGCGTAATCAAAATGTGTTTCGAACTCTACGATGATCTCTTGATTCGTTTTAAATTCAGGATTAAACGTCAACACGAATGCTTGACCCTGCACATTGTACTGCACCGTATAATTATCTGCTGCGATCACTTTGTTACCTACTTTTACAACAAGTGAGTTTTCTTTCATTGTTAAGCCCGGTGTTGCAAATTTATCGCTTAATACAATGTTTTTTAGTTCTTGGCGGTCACTGTTCGCTTTAAACCACCATTTTACTGTTTTATCTTTATAGTTTGGTGCGCCCACATGCTTAGTTAAAACACCTTGCGTGACGGAAACTTCATTTCCGCTCGTATGACCATTCCAACTAACATTATTTTTTATTTTGCTGTTTTCTGTTGGACGTTCTTTTAATTTTGTTTGGTACGTAATTTTATAAGGTTTGTCGACCTTAGGGAAATCTATCGTAATCCCATTCGCTGAAGAAGTAACTGTTTTAGGAATGTCGGAAACACCTACTAATGATGCGTTTCCTCCTTCATCTAGTTTCATTTCACTAACTACGACACTGCCTTCAACGAAGTCCATTGAACCTGCATCCCACGTATCTACTAATTTAGTATTTACTAAATCTTGTGAGTCATAGTTCATTTCAATTGTCCATGTAATTGTTCGTGTCTTGCTATCATATGAACCAGGTTTTTTCACTAATGGGTTTCCACGGTTAATCGTTACACTCGCACCCGCTTCAATAGGATCTACTTTTTCTGCTTCATAAGTTGCTTTATTATAAAAAGTTTTATCTGACCAATTCTCTTGATCAATTGTCGTCATGAAAGTAATCGTTTTCGTACCTGAAAAATCACCTAGATTAAAGCTAAGGTTCTTTCCATCTATAGTTGGATCAACACTTTCCTGTCCATTGATTTTCACTGTACCTGGCTTAAATGTTAAACCTGGTGGTAAAAAATCTGTTACTTTACCATCTTTATGTTTCAACATTTTTGAATCGACAGTAATCGTCCATTCAATCTCTTTCGGGCTGAATGCTGGAAGTGGTGTTCCGGCTTTTGAAATATTCGCTGCCATATTGCCTGTATTCACAGGAATGTCAATATGTCCGCCTTCTTCCATCGGTTCGATCGTCACTTTTCCATCGTTAATTTCTGTCTCGCTCGGTTTCAACTTCGATTTCATGAAGAAGTCGCCTTTAATGTCAGATAGTTGTGTGACAGCTTCTGTAAATGTAAACGTCACCGTACCATTTGTCGCTACGTGATAGTTCGCAAATAACGTTCCAAAATCATCTGCTAACTCACCGTCTGCCGCGGCTAAAATGTTCAACTGCTTCGGAAGTTGGAATGAAACCGTATCTCCTGCTTTATATCCATGACCGTCATCGAGTGACCATTTGTAATGAACGAAAAATTCGTTCATCGGATTTAATGGATTCGCTTCACTAAATGGTTCATCTTTCGGTCCTTGTGTCGCTTTGTCGAGTACAAGGTGGAAGCCTGTTTTATTTCCTTCTGGCGACTTGGCTCCATCCTCTTCTTCTTCAGCGTCACGGTCTTCACCTTCCTCTGTTGCTTCGTCCTCCGGTTCACCATCTGCTTTCGGAGTTTCTGATGTTGCTTCCCCTTTCGGTTGTCCCGGTGGGTCTGTTCCAGTCGTTTCATCTGCGTCTTTGTCAGCAGGCTCTGCTTCTTGTTCTGGCTGTTGCGTACCAGTTTCTGGCGCTGGTTCAACCGGAGCTGCTGGCTCTTCTGTGACGGCAGGATGGTCTTGATCCGTTGGTTCAACTTGTTGAGGTGACTCAACGGATTCGTCTGCGCTTACTTGCGCATCTGTCTCTACATCAGGTAGTTCCGATTCCGCGTAAGCGGTCATCATACCAATTGGCCCTAAAATGAGTTGACCTATCGCAAAGACTGTCAAAATGAATATGTTCAAATGTTTATTCATTTCATTCCTCCCTTTCCTAATCTATGTTTGTATTTTTTGGTAATTTTCAGAAACTTGTACAAGGTGTACGTGTTTCTCTACTTATACATATTAAGGAAAGTGGGGTAAACATTTTATAAACAAATTCTGAAAAACTGAACAAAAAAAGAACTTCCTTGAGGAAGTTCTTAGTAAGCTGCATAGTTTTGTGTGTATTTCGGTTTATGTTGTTGATCGAATGCCACTCCTACCCCAATTACATTCACATGTGGGGAGAGGATGTTTTTACGATGTCCGGCTGAGTTCATTAAACCGAAGTGTGAAAAGATTGGCCCGACATATCCGGATGAAATGTTTTCTAGTCCGACTCTCACGCGAGCGCCATTTCGTTCTAAGCGCATGGCGAAGGACTCTCCTGATGGCGATACGTGGCTAAAGTAGTTACGGGCTTGCATGTCACGACTGTGGTTTAACGCAATTTTATACATGGCATTGTCCCATTTTAACGGTGCAAGTCCGTTTTCTACTCTCGTACTGTTCACTAAGTCAAACATGAGCCATTCATAACCCGCTTGTAAGGACGGGGAACTGACCGCATATGTATCGCTAAAGTAATTCGGTAATTGTTTATCATGGATTAAAATGCCGATTACTTTTTCGTTAGCAAACATATCATAGAAATACGTGATGTATACATCGTCGTAATCATATGTCGCTCTTTTTTGATCGATATATGTGAAGGGCTTCCCTATTTTTGCTTCTACTTCTCTACGTGGCATCCCGTACTGCACACCGTGCGAAGAACGGTATAAAGGAGAACTAGTGAATAAGGAAACGATTTTTCCGTCTTTTTCGCTCCATGCGAATAAGTTTTTATACTGGTTGTGATGAACATTCCATTGGAGTTTTTGTTCATTTTCTACTTTTCGCACTGGAGAACCGAACACGGGTTGGACTCCTTGTGATCGAGCCCCTATTTCAAGTCCAGCGATTCGTTCATATTTTTTGCTTTGGTTCAGTTTATTTTCATCAAATCTTTTGAAAAATGCTAGTACGTTAGCACGTTTCAAACTATCGTGTTGCCCGAAGTTTACGTAAGGATTTGTCGAGATTCCTTTTCC
The DNA here is from genome assembly GCF_015351395.1 of Savagea serpentis. Taxonomy (GTDB): domain Bacteria; phylum Bacillota; class Bacilli; order Bacillales_A; family Planococcaceae; genus Savagea; species Savagea serpentis. Next base: position 231,658 of record NZ_JADKPV010000002.1, on the reverse strand, counting down.
TTTTGTTAAATCCGCTTCATACATCCAATCGATGACGACTTCATCACGCGGTAATGTTTTTTCGTTAGGATTCGCTAATAAATAGAGGTTTCTCGCTACAATCATTCGGTTCACTTGTTGATAACGTTTTGTTGAATCTTTCATACCAGGCAATTCGTGATTTGTAAATTGCTTTAAATACGCATATACTTGTTCTGACCTTGCATCACTCGGTAAACCGTATGCATAACGTGCTAACACTGCCGCGAATTGTGTTTCTGTCATATTCATGTAAGGACGAAAAGTACCATCTGGGTAGCCTTGTAATAAGTTTCGATCAGTCCCCCATCGAATGTCCTCGTATATGGACTGATTTTGAGGGACATCTTTGAAACTTGAAGCTCCCATTACGTGCTGAACGGGAATTGTTAAAATTATGAAGAATAATAAAATTTTTACTTTACTTAGTACGTTCATCATTTGGTCCTCCTCGTCTTACCTATTTCTCTATGTCTTTCTTTGACTCCATTATACTCAATGATTTTCATCTTTACTAGCAACTTTAGGACTTATGATTTTTTATAGCGTTTTTTATTTATAGTACTTTAGTTTTTATTTTCGAATGTTTATCCAAAAATTTTTATATTCAGATTAAAATGTATCTAAAAATTGTAAAAAGGTGGGTTTTTTATGATTCAACGTGCTGTATTAGTCGACGATGAACCTCTTGCATTAAAATTATTAAACAATCGTTTAAAAGATATTCCTACTATTCAAGTCGTAGGAGAAACGACGAAAGGCTCTGAAGTTTTACATTTAATAAAGGAGTGTCAACCTCACATTGTATTTCTAGATATTAATTTAGGTACATATTCAGGTTTAGATCTCGCTGAACAAATTTATATGCTTTATCCTAATGTGCAAGTCGTATTTGTCACCGCTTATTCCGAATATGCGATTCAAGCTTTCGAATTAAATGCGATTGACTATTTGCTAAAGCCCGTCACCGCGGCTCGTCTTACTAAAACGATATCGAGACTCATTCCTAAAAATAATGACACCTTGCCGATTGTGAATCCGCCGATGGATACTCCAGAAAAACAATTAGAAGGCGTTCATTTAAAAGTATTCGGGCATGCGCAATTTCTTGATTCTACTTTACAACCTATTAAAGTCCGCACGAAAAAAGTGGAAGAATTATTTTATTTTTTATGGCATACAAAAGAAGAGCCTCCTACGCGGGACGCTATCTTATTCGCGCTATGGGGAGATTTGCCTGAAGAGAAGGCTGCTGCGTTAATGCATTCTACTTTTTATCAGCTTAGAAAGACTTTACATCAATTACATTTCGAAAATCCGATTCTTTTACAAAATAAAGTGTATCACTTAAATCTTGACGTCTATACGGATTTTGAAGAATGGCAAACTATCGTAGAAAATAATCACACCGATGAAGCTTCTATTCTTCGCGCGCTCGATTTGTACCGGGGAGACTATTTTGCAGTTCAAGCTTTTGAATGGGCTCAGACGAAGCGTGAAAAAATGAGGACGCTTTGGACGCACTATTTATTGAGAGTTATGCAGGCTCGTCTCGTCTCTCCTTCTACTCTCGAAATGGTTTTAATCCATGTGGAAAATTTAGATATTTTACAAGAAGATTGGATTGTGGAAACGATACAGTTTCTCGGGGAGAGTAATCAATTCCATAATTTATCTCGTTATTATAGTAAAGTGCAAAATCGCTGGAAAGATGAATTAGGAATCCCTTTACCGCGAACGATTTCCGATTTGTATTCTCATTATTTAATGCAAAATAAATAACAATATTTTATAATTCCAACTCTATGATAGCTGCTTAAAATTTCAAGCGGTTCATTCCAAAGCAAAAAGCACACGAAAGGTCAACTTTTCATGTGCTTTTGCTTTTATGCTATTCTTGCTCTATAGGGACTACTCGAAATATCGCTTGTTTATGATGATTCGGCGGAAATTCCAAACCTTCAAATGCTGCTTCTATAAAGCGATCGCGCATCACAACGCCTGAATACGCAGGTACTTGAAAACGATAAGTCATCGTCTTCTTTTCCCCAGGTCGCAATGGTTGGTCAACATCATATTTCCAACGGACAGCAGCTCCTCGAGATACTTCATACGGTCTCCAATTATACTCGGCAAAATTGTAAGTTGGGTAACGGCGCAAATTAGCATTTAAATATTCTTCATTAGAAACGTGAAATGCTTCTAAAATTACAGCATACGTATTTTGATAGAACCCATCAATCCATCGAAGTTGATCAATTGGGGTTACACCATTATTTTGCAACGTCACTTGATATTCCACGAACTGTTTCGGTTGGAATGTCGTATGTTCGCCGAGCTCTTGCCACTGGTCTTCACCGACTACGCGAATTTTTTCGTCCCATTTTAAAGACGTATCCGCCATATATTTCATCGTGTGTAGGGTTGTGACATGAGGACGCAATTCTTTCGTCTCTCGGTTTTGTAAGAGTGAGTGTCGAGACGATTGAAGTTCCGCTTGCATATGTGCAACACCGCCAAGTAACTCTTCTTGTGTTTTCACTTTAAATGTGATGACGAATGATTCCCCTACTTCTAAATAAAGAGGTGCATTTTCATCCCAATGCCAAGATAATCGTTTCGTTCGCTCTTCAGGAAGCCCTTGAACCTCATAATGCGGTTGAATGATGCGGTCTTTTCCGTCGATTTTCCAAGACCATTCTACTGGCTCTACTTCAGCAGGGAGTGTAACTGCTAAATGAGGGTTTTCAAAAGTTTTTCCGCTTTCCGCATCATTTTTTACTTCAATGAAATATTGATAATACCCATCCGTCGTGACGACAGGTTGACTACTCGCTAATTCCATTTCAATGATCGGATGAGGATGTACAAGCTCAACCGTTTCTGAAGCTGTATAAGCCCATGCTTCTTCATGTAAATAAGCGACAAGTGAAGACTCATTTTGAATTCGTTGCGGTTGACTTCCTTGTACCGTATACGTCATCTGCAAAGGTTCGCGCATTTCAAATACAGGGAGCACTTCTTTCCAAACTGCTTTCACTTTAGTGATTTTATCTTTTTTGTCTAGAGAGGCAGGATTGGAATCCATTGCCCAAGGACGCCAATTTTGCTCGTTATTCAATTGAACATAAAGTTGTTCAAATGTCGCGCCTTCTATTTTAGGTAATTGAATCGATTCCACTTGAAAGGCTTCTGGTACTTCTTCGACCCATTCCATTCGATCTAATATCATATTCGAACCATTATTCCAATAAGAGTTCATCGTTAACTGTTGACCTTTAAAACGATGGGTGTTTTGCTCGTCGTTTTGTTTATGGAATGTAATACTTTCCGGGAGTCCTACAATCTCTTCTGTAAAAGAATGTGTTAAATTGGCATGCTTTTGAACTTCCTCTTCTCCTTTAGGTGTGTAAGTTAACATCGTTTCGATATTCGCTTCAGATAATGAAGGGTCATTGTATTCTACGTAAATATCAAATTGGTAATCACGTTCTGGTGATACGTGACGTTCTAATGTTTGCGTATCTTTTTGTTCGAGTAATGTCCACTCTTGATTTTCTGCGTCTCGCACTTTCACAATCTTCGCTCCTTCAGGAACGACAAACGACCATAGTAAATCGTCTGTTTGTAGCCGACCGACTTCTTCTCGTTTTTGGTCTTTTAATTGCACGCGATAAATCGCTTTCGTTTCATGTCGGGGTGTTGATTGGGGTTTGAAACGTACAACTTCTACCTCCCAATTCGCTTCTGCTTGAGCGATGACTGTTGACGTAGCCATTGATTGTTTCCCTCGCTCTTTTGATTCATAAAAAAATTGAATCGTCGCTTCTTCCCCATTCTCCGTCACTTCTTTTAAAAAAGATAAATTATTAATTTTTAATGTTCCTTTTACCTCATTCACATTGGCATGAAAATAAAAAATAAAAGCATGCGATTTTTCATCATAACGATATGTACGGAAATCTCCTGTTAACTGAACGTGCTTATCAAATTGAATATTTTCTGGTAACGATACGATTAATTTTGCATCGGTCTCTGCTTCAGGAAGATTCAATGAATAATGGACATCGTATGTAAATGCCTCTCCTGTCGCAATCGTGTTTTCACCTCCGTCCGCTCGTTCTCCGTTAAAAAAAATCCCAGAAGGAACCTCTTCAACAGGATTTTCAAATGAGTGATTTAACGTCGTTGGACGTGTGCGTTGTTGCTCTCCTTCTTTAGCTGTATATGTCGCATATGAAGTAATGCTTGCTTGTTCTGTCGACTCTGGATAACGCACAATTAAGTTCACGCGTCTCGGTGTCTCTGGATTGAAGTTGGCATGAGTCGTTGGAATACCTCCCGGGTTTTGCCAAATGACGCGGTGCTGCTCTTCATCATAAACACCTCCGAATGTAGCAGATACAAACTCTACATCCTCGGCTAATTCCGTATAAAATGTCGCTTGTTCTAAATCAACTGGCTCTTGACCATCAATCGGATCGTGGCGGAATGCCATTTCATATTCCACATGTCCATCTGTTTGCGCTTTTAATAATTGTTGTTCATATGTCCAACGGGATTTAAAATATATTTCCGTTGATGAATCTTCTTCAACGATGTTCGATTCAATCACTTTGCGCGCTTGATTTGTTAATTCGGTCGTTTGGTTAGCGCTCGCTACAGTCGGAAATAAAATTTGGCCCGCTAGTAAGGCAGATAATAAAGATGCTTTATATTTTTTCATTCTTGCTCTTCCTTTCAAATTAAAAGACATTTAATGTTTTTCGCTATTATTCATATACTTTTCAATGAAGTGCTTTGCCTCCGTTGATACTATTTCATCTCTGAACATTTTTTCATTTTTAAGACCGAGTTGGATATACTGAATGACTTGTTCATGTATGTTTTGACGGAATTCTTCCGCCCATATGTAATCTTCTCGCTCCAAATATCGCCCCTTATAATAGTTCATCACTTGTTTTATATTTTGGGGAGACGGTTGTTCTTTCAAACATTGTTGTACGATGTCTACATCTGTTTTAAACGGAATGCGTAATTCATATTTACCATGCTTATATCGGATGGAATAATTATAATTGAATAACTTTAACAATTTTCGGAGATGATAAATTGACGTATGCAATAAATTTTTCGCATTCTTTTCAGGTAACCCCGGCCAAAGTGCTTCTAATATATAGCTAGTCTCTAAATACTTCGTATCTTTAAAGTGAATTAAATACGCAAATAACTCTTTTACTTTACGTGTTCTCCATTTAACGTCCACCGGTTCCATCGTATCAATCATTATGTCAGAGAACATTTTTATACGTAATTCTGCATGAACTTTCAATTGTTCAGTTTGTTCAGATTCAGATAAAATTTTGCGTAATGCCCTTTCTGTTTTAGATAATGTCACTGGTTTTTCTATGTATGCTTCAGTATCTTTCACGATATCTGCTTCTGTTTTTTCAACTAGAGGGATTACTTTTATATGAGTTTGTTCTTTTAATTCTTCTAATGTTTGTTGAAAGTGTTGGTCGTTTTCTACAGAAATAAAAAGCACATCAATTTGATTCAGCATATAATGGGAGCCCGATAACGTTTCACCAAAGTACACATGTTTAAACAATTTGAAATACTTTACGATTTCAACATTTACCGATCTTCTTAAAAAATCTCGTTCAATAATCAATGCTCTCATTTCGTTCCACCTTCATTCTATTTATACTCATTATTATAAAGTAGTCGCTCTAAACATATTCCAAACATTTAACGACTAAGTCGCCATATTAGAGTCCCTTCGATATTCATTATTTACAAAAAATACACCATCATCCATTTTCATGAACGATGGTGTATCGATTTTATTTATTGTTGTTTTGTTGAACGGTTACCGCGACTACCTTCGCGACGACGTGATCCGCCACCGCCGCCTGAACGACGGTTACGGTCTCCACCGCGGAAGTTATTGCTGCGACGGCGTCCGCCACCTCCACGGTTGCGATCGCCTCCACGGCTGCCTCCACGTGATGGTAATGGACGTTCTTCTGTAATTTTAACAGGTGTCTCATTCGGCTCACGCGTCAAGTTTTTCAATGCAGCAGCGATTAAGTCGACTGCTTCGTGTGTTTCCATTAATTTTTCAGCCATTTCACGGTAGTCGTTTAATTCGTTTTTCGCAACGATTTCAACGAGTTGCTCTACTGCTAATTTTTGCTGACCGAGTAATGCTTCGTTTTCAGTAGGTGGACGAAGTGGTGTCATACGTTTTTTCGTCGTTTCTTCTACGACACGTAAATAACCCATTTCACGTGGTGTTACAAATGTTACAGCGACCCCACTTTTACCAGCACGGCCTGTACGTCCGATACGGTGTACGTAGCTTTCTGGATCTTGTGGAATGTCAAAGTTATATACATGTGTAACGCCTGAAATATCAAGTCCACGTGCTGCAACGTCTGTTGCAACGAGAACGTCGATTTTATTTTCTTTAAATTGACGTAAGACAGACATACGTTTTGATTGTGTTAAGTCACCGTGAATACCTTCTGCAAGATATCCGCGTAAGCTCAATGCTTCTGCTAATTCGTCAACACGGCGTTTCGTACGTCCAAATACGATTGCGAGCTCTGGTTGGTGCACGTTTAATAAACGAGATAACACTTCAAATTTTTCACGCTCTTGCGCTTTTACGAAAAATTGTTCAATGTTTTCAACTGTCATCTCTTTTGATTTAATTTTAACCATTTGTGGGTCTTTCATGAATGTTTCTGCAATTTTGCGAATTGGTCCGGGCATCGTCGCCGAGAACAACAATGTCTGACGCGTATCTGGAACATTTGATAAAATCGCATTAATGTCTTCGATGAAGCCCATGTTTAACATTTCATCCGCTTCGTCAAGAACTAATGTCTCCACTCCGTCTAATTTCAATGTTTTACGTTTAATATGGTCTAAAATTCTTCCTGGTGTTCCAACAACAATTTGTGGATTGTTGCGTAATGCGCGAATTTGACGACCAATGTCTTGACCGCCAAATACAGAAAGGACGCGAGCGCGTTTTCCGTGACCGATACGATAAATCTCTTCCGAAACTTGAATCGCAAGTTCACGCGTTGGCGCGATGATTAATGCTTGAACTGCTTTGTTTGAAGTGTCCACTTTCTCAATAATCGGGATACCAAACGCTGCTGTTTTTCCTGTTCCTGTTTGTGCTTGTCCAATGACATCTTCACCTGCAAGACCGTACTTTACTGTACCTTCTTGAATTGGTGTCGCTTCTTCAAAACCCATTCTTTTTAATGAGTCTTGTGTTGATTCGCTAATATTCAGTTCTGAAAATTTCGTCAAACTTCTCAATCTCCTTTTGTTTCTTTCATTTGATCATTGGTTACATTTCAAATGAAAACGCGGCAAAATTCGAGCCTTTTACTCATTTTAGAATTCTAAAATGCTTCGAATCGGGATGGTGAATGAGTGAGTGAACGAAATCATCAGTTCCTTAAATTCGTTCACATTTTAATTCCGATTTGTAGTTCTCTGACGTGGGGAGTTATGTTGCTTCCAAGCATTGCAGAGGCTGTTAGAAAAGCTCGGGTTTTACCGAGCGAGACGATAAACATCTCGTTTTATTCAAAAAAAAGTACTCTTCATCAAATAGGCTGAAGAGTCTCTCGTGTAAATGTATCCAATCCTAGTTGTCAGTGTACCACGGGAATTCGCAGTATGCAATCATTGTGAATTAATCATAATTATCTGTTAACAAATAACGCTCTCTAAACAACGAATACCTAGAGAAGATGGTGTTTCATAAATCGTAATAACGCTTCAAACCATCCTTCCGCGTCCGCACTATAACAAATGTGATGCTTCCCTCGATCAGAAATAATTAACTGCTTATGTTTACTGCGCACACGGCGATACAAATATAAACTCGATGAAAAAGGGACGATACCATCTCTTTTTCCATGTACGAAGCAGACAGGGGTATGTACAAATTTAGCACAATGCTTTCCGTATCGTAACACGTCTAGAAAATGAAGTGCCGCCCGAATGGGTGTGTTGCGTAATTTGTAATCATACAGGTGATAAAATGTTTGACTTGGTAAAGGACGCTTCAATAAATCCGCACCGAGTTTTGTCCAAATATCCCCTAGTAGATAACGCCATTCTCCGTATTTCGCCGCGGGACTGAGGAGAATGAGCACATCTACTTTCCGCTGAGCGGCGAGTTGAAGCGCTAGCAAGCCCCCCATCGAAAATCCGATGACAATCACTTTATCCACTTGCTTTGCTAAAGCATCGTATGCTTGATTCACTTCGAAAATCCAAGTCGATGCATTCGCATAAGGATGAGACAATTGAAGCGGAATACCATGCCCTGTTAATGTAGGAGAATGTAGCACCCAATTCGTGCGTGCACTTAAATAATTATAGAGGGGCCGCGTTTCAATCGGCCCTCCGGTAAAACCGTGCAAAAAAAGAACGCCTACTTCTTTTTTCATGGAAGTAATGTCTCCAGCGCCATGCCACGTGACCCTTTTAATAAAATGACATGTTCTCGTGTACTCTCTGAAAATAGCCCCTTCAAAGAATCCTTTTCTAGTGTATGCACGATTTCGGCATCACACATTTTAAGTAACGCTTCTGCTAAAGCTTTCATGCGTTCTCCGACTAAATACACTCGCTCTGGCTTCACCATTTTCACCGCTTCTTGTAAATCCGCATGATAGGTGAGTTCCTCTTCTCCAAGCTCTAACATATCTCCGAGAATGAGCCATTTCTTTTCACGATGATGATAATTCGCAAAAAAATTCAATGCCGCTTTCATTGATGTTGGAGCCGCATTATACGCATCGTTAAGCACGAGTGCCCCCGTCTCTAAATAAACGGGTTCCATGCGCATCGCTGTTAATTTTGCTGTTTTTAATGCGCTTTGCATTTGCTCGATAGATAAACCTAAGGCATGCCCAATCGCTAAAGCAGGGAGCGCATTTTTCGCTTGATATTCCCCGTAAATATTCATTTCAAAATCCCCATGAATCGTTCCTTCTACGCGAAAAGCAGTACCACCTTCAAGCTGTTCCACAGCGACGAGATGATGGCGGTTGCGCTCTCGATAACCGAATGACTCCGCACGAACATCCGTCTGGTCTACGAGCGGTTGCAACAAAGGTTCATCCCCATCATAGAAGAGGACCCCATCTTGTAAACCATCAATAATTTCAAATTTTGCTCGCGCGATCCCTTCGCGTGAACCGAGCGCTTCCATATGTGCTTCTCCGATATTCGTAATGACCGTAAATCGTGGCTTTGCCATTTTCGATAAAAACGAAATCTCACCGAAACCGCTCATCCCCATTTCGAGTACAGCCACTTCTACATCTTCATCCAAGTTTAAAATCGTTAAAGGTAAACCTAGCTCGTTGTTGAAATTGCCTTCTGTTTTTTGCACTTTAAAGTATGGTTGAAGCGTGGCAGTAATAAGGTCTTTCGTCGACGTCTTCCCATTCGACCCCGTCACACCGATGACGACAGGATTAATTTCTTCTCGGTAAGCACGCGCTAACTGCTGTAAGGCAAGTTCGCTGTCTTCCACAAAAATTAAAGGTAAGTCAGTTGGCGGATTCGGTTCATCCTTCAACCATAAAGACGCAACCGCTCCGTCTTCAATCGCTTGACGGACGTATTGATGCCCATTCGAATGCTCACCGCGAAATGGGATGAATAAATCGCCTTCTTGGACGATGCGTGAGTCAATTACGACACGCTTCGCTATTTGTTCATCATGCAAATATTGTGAATCTGCTTGTAACCATTGTTGTAATTGTGTCGTTGTACGTTTCATCTATTATCACTCAATCCATCGTATATTGAATTTTTTGTTTTGCATCATGACGCTCGATTGCTAGTTCAATCAAGCGCTCGATAATTTCAGGGTACGTCATCCCTGTATTTTGCCATAGTAATGGGAACATCGATGTTTTCGTAAAACCTGGCATCGTATTCACTTCGTTAATGTACACTTCGTCATTTGCTGTGACGAAAAAGTCAGCGCGCACGAGTCCGGCACAATCGAGCACACGGTAAGCTCCGCGAGCCATTTCTGTCATTTTCGCTTTTACTTCTTCTGTAATTTGCGCTGGAATGACGAGCTCTGTCGAATCGTCTTGATACTTTGCTTCATAGTCATAAAATGCAGCGATCGGCTTAATTTCTCCAGGTACCGAAAATTCAGGATAGTCATTTCCGAGCACACCCATTTCGATTTCACGAGCAGTTACCCCTTGTTCGATGACAATTTTACGATCGAAGCGAAGCGCAAGTTCAATAGCTTCTTCTAATTGTGCACGGTCATCTGCTTTACTAATTCCTACACTAGACCCTAAGTTAGCTGGTTTTACAAACATCGGATATGGCAGTACTTTCTCTGCTTGTTCAATCACTTCTGTACGGTTTTTTTCCCAATCAGGACGAACGAAATGGACGTATGGAACTTGAGCTAATCCTGCAATTTCAAACAATTGTTTCATCGATACTTTATCCATTCCAGCCGATGAAGCGAGAACGCCATTACCGACATATGGAATGTTCAATACTTCAAACAATCCTTGTACCGTCCCATCTTCTCCATTCGTCCCATGAAGGACAGGGAATGCAAGATCAAACGCTACGCCATTTGCGATAATTTGTTGAATCGAATCCGCTTTTCCTTCGCTATTAAAACGGAGCGACTCTTTATCCCGAAAAGGAGCTGTGCGCTTTTCTCCTTGGCACCATTCTCCTTGAATCGTAATATAAATCGGTAACACGTCAAATTTTGCATAGTCAATCGCTTGCATCACTTCATAAGCTGTCGATAATGACACCTCATGCTCTGCAGATTTTCCTCCATATATTAAACCGATGATTGTTTTCATATCGTTCCCTCACATTCTATTAAAATCATTCTTTTTAGTTTACCATGAATATGAATAGAACGAAAAGCGAATTACGTGAAGCAACTTTAATTATATGAAGAACGTCATTGAAAAGTATGCACATTTAAAACATATCCGTTATAATTTAGGAATGGATATCGAATTTACGAAAAAGAAAAGGTGGATGTTGTGAGCCTACAAGATAAAAAAGATACATTTTTTAACCGGTTTGACTGGAAATTAGCCCTCATCATTATCGCTCTCGCTATTGTCAGTGTCATTGCAATCTCATCTGCCCAAACGTCTGGTCAATATTTAACGAACTTCGCTTTAAAACAAGTCGTTTGGTTCGTCGTCGGCTTTATTTTAATCGGGATGACCCTCGTCTTGGAGCCAGAACAATATAAAAAAATCGCTTGGTTCACATTACTGTTCGGACTTGTTTTATTAGCGCTCGTCAAATGGGGCCCAGGTGGACCAGGTACGGGACTCGCTCCGATTTACAATGGTGCGAAACGATGGTTAAACTTACCCGTAATCGGACGCATTCAACCATCCGAATTTGTGAAGATTTTTTACATTTTGGTCATCGCTCGAGTCGTCAGTAAACATCATGAAAATACAAGTATCAAGACGATCCAAACAGACTTTATTTTACTCTTAAAAATTTTAGGAATACTTGCGTTGCCTTTATTTTTCATCATCAATCAAGACTTAGGGACATCGCTCGTCTTCCTTGCCATCACTTTAGGAGTCATTGTTGTTTCAGGAATCTCTTGGAAATTGCTCGCCCCTCTCTTCGTTGGAGGTGCCGCTCTCGGTGCAACCGTTCTTTGGATGAGCGTTTATGCACAAGATTTTTTACGAGAAAAAGTAGGGCTGGATGAATTCCGAATGAAACGAGTATATTCCTGGTTAGATCCATACTCTTATCCGAGTAATGAAGGATTCAACTTAATTCAAACGATGACGGGCATCGGTTCTGGAGAATTGTTCGGAAAAGGATATAAAGGACGGGAAGTATATGTACCTGAAAACCATACTGACTTCATCTTCAGTATTATCGGTGAAGAATACGGTTTTATCGGTTCAAGCCTCGTCATTATTTTATTTTTCATTTTAATTTATCATCTAACAAAAATTTCACTTAGTTTAAATGATCCATTCAGTATTTATATTACGACAGGTGTTATTTCAATGATTGCCTTCCATGTCATCGAAAATATCGGGATGAACATTCAACTTTTACCGATTACCGGTATCCCGCTTCCATTCATTAGCTTTGGAGGAAGTTCTATTTTCAGTATGTCTATTGCTGTCGGGCTCGTTTTCAGTATTCGTTATCATCAACGAACTTACATGTTCTCAGACGAAGACCATTAAAATAAAAAAGCACATCACCTTTGCGTACCTTCTGTTCAAGGTAGAGCAAATGGCGATGTGCTTTTTTATTAATTGCAACTATTCGGTTCAACTGTAGTTGCATTCGATGATTCTTGTGCAGGAGGGGCAATTGCTTTCAACATTTCTAATCGAGATTTCGTTAATGATGCAGATACGCCTAAATTGGCTAATTGTAACAAAATCGTTTTTAAGTTATTTTTTTCTTTCATTTCTTTGCCACGACCTTCCTTCTGTTTGCAAATGAGAAATTTTTCACATTCACTCCGTACATTTTAGTAGCACTCTTATCATACCACGATTTCAGTCGTTCAAACGTTTCATTTCTGTTACAATATTGTTTTTCTGTAAAAAATACTTCTTCTTTGACATACCCTAACGGGGTACATTACAATAAATATAAATCATGAAAGGGGCGCTTGCTCTATGGCTGAAGTTGAAACGTGTCGAAAAAGTCACCACCCTGAACATGTAAAGACGAACTTAACACATCGACTGAACCGCATCGAAGGACAAATTCGAGGCATTAAGCGCATGGTTGATGAAGACGTCTATTGCGATGATATTATTACGCAATTATCGGCGACACAATCCGCTTTAAATAGTGTTGCTGCGATTTTACTCGATGGTCATTTAAAAGGCTGTGTGAAAAATCGACTCGCAGAAGGTGATGAAACAATTTTAGATGAACTCGTCACGACAATGACGAAATTAATGAGAAAGTAGGGATACAAATGGAACATATTCAATTTCAAGTAGAAGGAATGTCTTGCGGACACTGTGTGAACGCAATTGAAACAGCACTCTCAAAAGAGGTCGGTGTACAGTCTGTACAAGTGAATCTAGACGCTGGCACTGTCATGATTGATTACAATGCCGATCAAGTTTCCGAGTCAACACTCTCGCTAACGATTGAAAATCAAGGGTTCGACGTCGTCGAATAATGTTACTGCGGTATTACCCGCAGTTTCTTTCTCACAAAAATATACCCCTATAGGGTACTTAGGAAGTGATACAATGATTCAACAATTTCAAGTGAAAGGGATGACGTGCGCTGCATGTTCTAATCGTGTTGAAAAAGGATTAAATGACTTAACCGATGTGAAAGCAACCGTCAATTTTGCGACAGAAAAAGCGCATGTCGAGTACGACCCGAAAAAAATATCGTTCGCACAAATTGAACAAAAAATTCAATCGCTCGGCTATGACATCATTTTAGATGAAGCACAATTAGATATTATCGGCATGACGTGTGCCGCTTGTTCTGGACGGATTGAACGTGTATTAAACCGAGATCCCCGTATCGAATCGGCGACAGTAAACTTAGCGCTCGAAACAGGAACGATCCGCTACAACCCAGAAGAGATTTCAATTGAAGAAATTACAGAAAAAATTCGCAATATCGGATTTGACGCCGTACCGAAAGAAACGAATGCTCCTCGTGAAAAAGATGATGAAACAGAGAAGAAGAAACGACAACTCTTATTGTCTATCATGTTAACCTTCCCTTTATTGTGGACGATGTTTAGTCATTTCTCTTTTACTTCATTCATCTACGTACCCCCTATTTTATTAAACCCGTATGTTCAATGGGCAATTGCGACACCCGTTCAATTTATTATCGGAGCGAATTTTTATAAAGGCGCCTATTACTCACTAAAAAATAAAAGTGCCAATATGGATGTGCTCGTCGCGCTCGGTACGTCTGCTGCTTATTTTTATTCGGTTTATCTCGTATTTCAAGATCCAAGTCACGGACTCTACTTCGAAACGAGCGCCATGTTAATTACACTCATTTTACTCGGGAAATATTTTGAAGCGAAAGCGAAAGGTCGTTCGTCGGATGCGATTCGTTCGCTCATTCAAATGCAACCGACAACTGCGACACTCATTCGGAACGGCAAACATATCGAAGTGCCGATTCAAGAGGTCGTACTCGATGATATTTTGCTTATTCGTGCAGGAGAAGCGATTCCTGTCGATGGAGTCATCGTCGAAGGAGAAACGACGATTGATGAATCGATGTTGACAGGAGAAAGCATGCCTGTGCATAAGTCTAGAGGTGCGGAAACATTCACCGCAACGATTAATACAGGAAATCCGATTCGCATTCGAACGAACAAAATCGGCAAGGATACGATGCTCTCTCAAATTATTAAAATCGTCGAAGAAGCACAAGGCTCGAAAGCGCCGATTCAACGTTTAGCGGACCAAATTTCCAATGTTTTTGTACCGATTGTTGTCGGAATTGCATTGCTTACCTTCGTTATTTGGTATATCATAGTCAGTCCTGGCGATTTTGCCACAGCTTTAAAAAGTACGATTGCCGTTCTCGTCATCGCTTGCCCTTGTGCGCTCGGACTTGCGACCCCAACATCGATTATGGCGGGGTCTGGACGCGCCGCAGAGTACGGCATTTTGTTTAAAACAGCGGAAGCGATGGAACGTGCGAAAGACGTTGATACGATCGTTTTTGATAAAACGGGAACGATTACAGAAGGTCGCCCAACAGTCACTCATTTTGAAACGACTCGCGATCAAGCGAAACTTCTTTCTGCTATCGTCTCCATTGAACGAGAATCTGAGCATCCTTTAGCGACAGCAATCGTTCGTTACGGAGAAGAACAAAACATTCCATTCGTTCCAATCGAACAATTTCAAACGATTATGGGGAAAGGTGTTTCTGCAACTGTCAATCAAGAAACAATCCATATCGGAAATAAAACATTAATGGATGAATACCATATCGCATTGCCTAACGACTTATCCACAGTGGATAAGTATCGGACACAAGGTGAAACCGTCATGTATATCGCAGCAGACGGGAAATATTGTGGGTTCTTGACAGTCGCCGATCCAATTAAAGAGGGAGCTGTTGAAGCGATTCAACAATTGCATGAAGCTGGTTATTCAACGATGATGCTCACAGGAGATAATGAAAAGACCGCTGAAGCTATTGCAAAGAAAGTCGGGATTAAAGAAGTCATTGCCGATGTTCTCCCAACAAATAAAGCAGAAACGATCGACTTATTAGAATCGAGCGGATTGCGTGTTGCGATGATCGGAGATGGTATTAACGATGCTCCAGCGCTCGCCCGTGCTTCTATCGGGATCGCGATGGGAACAGGGACAGACATCGCCATTGAAGCGGCTGACATTACGTTAATGCAAGGGAATATTTCACTCGTTCCGAAAACATTCCGTATGAGTGCGGCTAGTGTGCGCAATATTAAGCAAAACTTGTTTTGGGCACTCGCCTATAACTCACTCGGTATCCCGATTGCAGCAATGGGATTACTTGCTCCGTGGGTAGCGGGTGCAGCGATGGCATTCAGTTCCGTATCCGTTGTGTTAAACGCCTTACGATTACAAAAAATAAAATTATAAACATGTGTACAACTTAATAAAACATACAAAATAGCATGTGTGAAACACTCACATGCTATTTTGTATGTTTATACACTTTCACTCTTTACGAAATTTTCATACTTTTCCGTTTCAATTTTGTTATAATATTCAACGCGTCAAAATTTATTCAATTGAAAGGAGAATTCTTTTGGCACAACGTGAACACTTTTCCAATAAGCTCGGATTTATGCTCGCTGCTGCAGGTAGCGCAGTCGGACTCGGTGCTATTTGGAAGTTTCCTTATATGGCCGGTAGCAATGGTGGCAGTGCTTTTATTATTTTATTTATTCTTTGTATGATCCTCATTAGCTTACCCGTTTTAATCGCAGAATTTATGATCGGCCGCCGTGGACAAGCCGATGCGATTACTTCATTTAAACAACAGGCACCTGGAACTCCTTGGTACCTCGTCGGTTATTTAGGAACGATTACATCCGCTCTCATCTTATCTTTTTACAGTGTGGTCGGTGGGTGGATTTTAAGCTATTTAGTACGTGCTTTATTATTCCAACTAAAATCAACGGAATCTACTTCTTACGACACATTGTTTCAATCGATCATTCAAAATCCTTGGGAGATGATCATCGCACAAGGAGCTTTTTTCCTCATTACGATTTTCATCGTACAAGCGGGAATTAAAAGTGGCATTGAAAAAGCGAGTAAAATCATTATGCCTGCCCTTTTCATTTTCTTCGTTATCTTGGCAATTCGCTCTTTAACATTGCCTGGCGCAATGGAAGGGGTACGCTTCATGTTCGTTCCCGATTTTTCGAAAATTACGGGAGAAACGGTATTACTTGCACTCGGACAAGCCTTCTTTACTTTAAGTGTCGGAATTTCAATCATGATTACGTACGCTTCTTACTTAGGGAAAAATGAAAATATTGCAGGAACTGGCGTGAACGTCGCTTTAATGAACGTCTTCATTTCAATTTTAGCGGGACTCGTCATCTTCCCAGCAGTATTCGCCTTAGGATTTAAAACAGATGAAGGACCTGGACTCGTCTTCGTCATTTTACCGGCCGTTTTTGAGCAGATTCCACTCGGAAATTTCTTCTTAATTATTTTCTTTATTTTATTATTGTTCGCAACATTAACATCCGCCATGTCATTACTCGAAATGGTCGTTTCTGTCGTTGTGAAAGATCGACCGAAACGTCGCGTGCGCGTCACATGGTTACTCGGATTGTTCATCTTTATGATCGGAATTCCGAGCGCCTTGTCAGAAGGGGTACTTTCTCATATTCGAATCGGTTCTCAATCGATTTTCGGATTTATGGAATTTTTAACGAACAATATTGGAATGCCGATCGGCGCTTTACTCATTTCTTTATTCGTTGGGTATTACTATACGACGAACGAATCGAAAACAGAGCTACAGACAAAGCCATTTTTCTACACGATGTGGATTGTTTCTATCCGCTTTTTAGCACCGATCGCAATCCTCATTATTTTTATCGCCGGAATTTTCTTTTAATACTAGAAAGTTTTGATAAAATGACATACAGTATGGAATTTTTTCCGTCTGTATGTCATTTTTTGTTATTTTCACTTCATGTAGTGAGCGTATGTTTATAAGAAATAGGGTATTCATCTTATATTGATTTATTTTGAGAGAAAGTAGGAGATTATATGAAAAAATCGATTTTACTTCTGATGTCTGTTCAATTTTTCGTTTATCTCGGATTCGGCATTATCATTCCTATTTTGCCTGAAGTCGTTGTAGCGGAAAATTATTCTGAAGTACATGTTGGAGGCTTGTTGACAATTTACGCACTCGCTTCCTTCTTCACGGCTCCATTATGGGGAAAGTTATCGGATAATACGGGACGAAAAAAGCTTATTTTAACTGGACTCGTCGGCTTTAGTGCAAGCTTCTTTTTATTCGCACTCTTCATGGACAATTTAACTTTACTTTACGTATCGCGCATCGTCGGCGGAGTATTCTCGGGAGCGCTCTACACAGCTGTCACAGGCTTCGTTGCGGATTTAACGGATGAAGAGAACCGCAATAAATATATGGGCTTACTCGGAATGTCCATCGGATTAGGATTTATTTTTGGCCCAGCAATCGGCGGAGTACTCGGCGATTATAGTTTCAAACTTCCCTTTATCGCGTCAGGAATTTTAACACTCGTCTTATTCGTTTACGCTTCTATCGTGCTAAAAGAACCGACGCGACGCGGAGATGCCACAAAACGTGCCATCGTTCCAGAAGGTGCAAGCAAGCTTTGGAAATATCGCATTCGCTATTTATTTTTACTCTCTTTCTTCATCACATTTTTACTCGCTGGAATCGAAGCAACATTCCAACTGTTCCAAATGTCTAAAATCGACATTACGCCAAAACAGGTCGGCTACTTGTTTATGGCGAGTGGGTTCGTCGATGCATTCATTCAAGGTGGCGTCGTGCGTCGTGTAAAAAACGGAACCGAAACGAAGTGGATCTTCGGTGCCCAAATTATTACCGCAATTGGACTATTGCTCATTCCGTTTACGAACAGCCTCTTCTTCGCTGGATTTGCATTAAGTGTCTTCACTGCTGGAAATGCGCTCGGGCGTACTGTTCTCGTTTCACTCACTTCCAAAGAGTCAGGAGGACGTTACGGCACGGCTGCAGGGATGTCCTATTCAATGGACAATATGGGACGAATTTTTGGTCCCCTCTTATTTGTTTTCTTATTTACGAAATTAAATGGCCAAATTTATTATATTTCAGCAACAATCGCTATACTTTCGCTCGTGTTACTTCTATTATTCAATCGCTCTTCTCAATCTTTAAAAGAAATAGCAAAATAATGATTTGATATCCATTGAAACCGTCCTTTTTGGATGGTTTCTTTCGGTTCATTAAGTAAAAACTACTTTTTCCTATAAATTTCGCTATACTAAAGAGAAGGAAGTGAAGTTTTAAAGGAGGAATGGCATTTAAATGACTAGCTTAATTAGTTTAACCGTCGCAAGCGTACTCATCATCAACATTTTCCTAGCGATTGCGCTCATTTTTTTAGAGCGACGGGACCCGGCTGCTACATGGGCATGGTTGCTCGTGTTATTTTTTATTCCGATTTTAGGTTTTATTATTTATTTATTGCTCGGTCGACGTTTACGCAAAAAGCATTTATTTCGCTGGGAAGGTCAAAGTAAAATTGGGATTGAAAAGCTCATCGATTATCAAATGGCAGCGATTGAAAAAGGTTCTTTCGAATTTCGCAATCCCGAAACGAAATATTATGATGATATGATTTTTATGCATTTACGCAATAATCATGCTGTACTCACACAAGATAATGCCATCGAAATTTTTGATGATGGAAAAGAGAAATTCGAAAAGCTTTTGAAAGATATGGAACAAGCAAAAGACCATATTCATGTTCAATATTATATTTTCCGTCTCGATGACCTCGGTCAACGAATTGTCGATGTTTTAATTCGCAAGGCGAAACAAGGGGTAAAAGTACGTGTCTTATACGATGACATCGGTTCAAGAGGTGTTCGCAAAAAAGATTTTAATGAACTATTAGCGCATGGTGGAGAAGTTGGAGTCTTCTTCCCTTCGATTCTCCCTTTAATTAATCCGCGACTCAACTATCGAAATCACCGGAAAATTGTCATTGTTGATGGACGCATCGGATATATCGGAGGCTTTAACGTAGGGGATGAATATTTAGGTCTCTCTCAAAAATTTGGTTATTGGCGAGATACGCATCTTCGCATTGAAGGAAGTGCAGTACATCCGCTCCAAACTCGTTTTATTTTAGATTGGACTCAAGCATCGGAAGCGCATGAGATTCAATATGCTGACCGTTACTTCCCAGTCATACCTCAAAAAGGCGATGTTGCCGTTCAAATTGTATCGAGCGGACCAGATTCAGAATGGGAACAAATTAAAGATGGCTACTTAAAAATGATTTATCAAGCGCGAGATTATATTTATATTCAAACGCCTTACTTTATTCCAGATGCTAGCTTTATCGACGCGGTACGCATCGCTTGTCTCTCTGGTGTCGACGTACGCATTATGATTCCGAACAAGCCAGACCATATGTTTGTCTATTGGGCAACGTATTCCAATGTCGGAAAGTTATTAAAAGCAGGCGCACGTGTATATATCTATGAGAAAGGTTTCTTACACACGAAACAAATTGTAGTCGATGATCGTGTATCCACTGTTGGGACAGCGAATATTGATATGCGTAGTTTTAAACTAAACTTTGAAGTGAATGCTTTTATTTATGACAAATCAGACTCTCACCGTCTCGCTGAACTATTTGAGAAAGATATGCTAGACAGTTCTGAATTAACATATGAGATGTACTTACAACGGACGAATATGATTAAAATTAAAGAATCGATTTCGCGACTCATTTCACCAATTTTATAAAAAAGCTGCGTCTACAAGAAAGTCTTTTCACTTTGTGTAGACACAGCTTTCTATTCGCTTAAACCTAAATATTGTTCTAACGTAATGCCTCGCTTATAAATCTCTGTTGCAATCCCTTCTCCTACATAACGGAAATGCCAAGATTCATACATATATCCTGTAATGTGTTCCTTTCCTTCAGGATAACGCATAATAAATCCGTAGTGATGCGCATTGTCTCGCACCCACACACCTGCTTTCGTCGTAGCAAAACTGTTGCGCGCATAATGTCCTTCTTCGCCAACTGCCCCGATATCAAAAGCGAGTCCCGTTTGGTGTTCCGAGTATCCTGGACGTGCGCTATACGTATCAGCTGCTTCTTGTCCGTCTCTTTTCACGTAACGATCGTATAAATCTACTTGATAGTCGTACGAGCGAAATGTACTGAATGCATGTAAAGAAATCCCTTCTTTTTTCGCATCCGTCGCCATCTGTTCAAACGCAGCGCGCGCTTCTTTACTTTCTCCCGGATTGTATGTTTTAGGCAAAGGGAATACTTTACTTGCAATAAGCACCCCATCAATGACAGTCGGTTCTTCTGGAAGTCCTTTATCCACAAGTGGATAACCGTTCGAATCCACTTCAACTGTATCTAAAAAATATGGCTCTTCATCAGCCTCGACTACTTCTTTCTCTTCGTTTACTTTCTTTTCATCCTGTTTCACATTATTCACTACTTCGCCATTTGAATGCTCTTCTGACGTTTCGTCTTCTTTTAAAGAACATGCATAAAAAGTCAATCCAATTGTAAGAAGTGTCAGTAAAAGCAATAGTAGTTTCTTTGTAACATTCGATTTCATTCTTCTCGCCATTGTGTCGACTCACTTTCTCTAAATTATTTTCGTTCATTGAGATTCTTTTTATTTTAACATGCTTTTTTCCTATTTGTGCTATTTAGCCGAACTATTGTATCTAAATACGCTCTTTTCCGTTATACTAAAATTAATTTTTATGAAAGGGTGACGCTTTTGAATAGCCAGCGTTGGTTATCATTTGGATTCTTTTTCTTCTTTATTACGTGGGGGATTTTCCTTCCTTTTTGGACGGGCTGGTTAACGACTGACAAAGGCTTAACCGTAACCGCTGCGAGTATTGTCATGGGCGTTGGAATGATTTTACGTTCGTTCTCTACTTTTTTATTTTTCCCAATGATGACGCGAAAGGCACCTCTTGTTTCCGTGATTCGATGGATGGGAATTGCATCAATTATCGCACTCATTTTATACATTCCCGCCTCCTCTTTCACAGCTTTACTCATCATTACAGCTTTATTTAGCATGTTTTACCCAACTTTATTACCTGCGATTGAAAGCAGTGCGACCGTGTTGATGCAACGCGAACACATTCATTACGGAAAAAGTCGCTCGTACGGATCAATCGGTTATACGGTATCTGTTTTCATCATCGGCGCATTCATTGGATTTTGGGGAGAAGGAGTCATTCTATACGGAATGATTGCAGGACTCGGCATTTTAGTTTTCTATTTCTTTCAACGAGCGCCTATCGCCCTTACCTCTTTCGATACGTCTCAACCACATAAAAGGACTTCTTTAAAACAGTTGTTCCAATCGAAAACATTTATCGTCATTGCCATTTTAGCTGTCTTATTGCAAGGCGCACATACCGCTTACTACAACTACGGTTTCATTTATTTAAATGATTTACAAGTGAATGGGGTCTACATCGGACTCATCTTAAATATTGCGGTCTTATTTGAAATTATTTTCTTTACACAAGCCGATCGCTATTTTGCGAACGTTAAAATTTCAACTTTGTATATTATCGCGAGTGCGGGGTCATCTTTACGTTGGTTGCTTATTTTTCTTTTCCCAACAGCACCTATCTTTATCCTCTCACAAGGACTCCACGCCCTCTCTTTTGGATTTGCGCATTACGCATTCATTCAATATATTTCGAAACACTTAGACGCTTCGTTAATTGCGCCTGCTCAAGGTTTTTATGCAGCCTTTGCGATGAGTTTAAGCATCGCCATTTTAACGTTCCCAGCCGGATTTTTATATGATCTTCAACCGTCTTATGCATTTGCGAGTATGATGATTTGTTCTGTTCCTGCATTCATTCTCGTTCTGATGACTCGAAAAAAACTTCAATTTTAAAAAACGAAGCCTCCTCCTTTACTTTATGGAGATGGCTTCGTTTTTATTTTTTCAATAATTTTAAAACATAATCTGCATATTCTTCGATTAATTGTTCTTGATTGAAGCGTCCTTCCTCATTGAACCATTGCTGTACCCAGTTCATCGCACCTAATATGAACATGCGCACGAGCACGACTTCACTACGCTCAAATTGTTGAGAAGCAATCCCTCGACGAATGACTTCATCAAAGAGGGCTGCATATTTTTTTCGAAGCAGTAAAACCGACTCTAACTGTCCGTCATCAAAAGTGCGTTTTGGGTCAATCATCATGCTGAAAATCTCACGTTCATTAATCGCAAAACTAATATGGGTACTGACCATTTTCCGCAACAATTGTTCTGGTGATAAGTTTTCAAGTAAGTGATCTTCATGCTCAGCAATCGCTCGTGAAAGGACGAGATGATGGCATTGGTAAAGTAAATCATTTTTATTTTTAAAATAATAATAGAGCGAGCCTTTTGTCATTTGAAGCTCCGCTGCGATTTCTTCCATCGTCGCACCTTCATGGCCACGTTCATTGACGATTTTAATCGCTGACATTAAAATTTGATCTTTTTTACGTCGAACTTTTTGATTCGTTACGGTCACATGAACTCCTCTCCTTCTGTTGTTTATCTCATGCATTATAGCATAATTTATAGACGACTCGATGAGAAAAAGACCGAAGTGCGGTTAGGTTACCCGCGCCTCAGCCTATTCGTATAGATTGGGGTAATTCTTATAAAATCGTCATTTGGGGAAAGCAGATTTTAAATAAGAATGCGTATATGACAAACGATTTAATATTGATAAAACCCACGGCCTGTTTTACGTCCATAGTGGCCTGCTCGGACGAGTTTTTTTAAGATAAAAGGAATGCGGTATTTCGAGTCGCCCGTTTCGTCTAATAATGATTGTTGAACCGCTAATAGCGTGTCCAAACCAATCATATCGGCCAAGCGAAGCGGTCCAATCGGTTGATTCGTTCCGAGCTTCATCCCTTGATCGATATCTTCCGCAGAAGCGATTCCTTCTTCATACACGAACATCGCTTCGCTCAACATCGGAATTAAAATACGATTGACGACGAACAGTGGCGCGTCATTAACGAGTATGCTTTGCTTATTCATCGCTTCCGTTAAACGTTGTAGAACGGCCATTGTCTCATCCGACGTGTCAGCACCTTTCACTAATTCAACGAGCTCCATGACAGGAACAGGGTTGAAGAAATGCATGCCCGCTACTTTATCTGGACGTTTCGTCGCTGCGCCCATTTCTGTCACTGATAAACTTGACGTGTTCGATGCGAAAATGGTTTTCGGTTCGCACACTTCATCTAATTGTTGCAGCAGTGCTTTTTTGGCTTCCATCTTTTCTACAATCGCTTCCACAACGACTTCTGCGTTCGAAACATGTTGAATGTCTGTCGTCAATTGCACACGTTGCATCACCTCTTCTACAGTCGTCTCCAGTCCTTGCTTATCAACAACACGACCGATATTTTTTTCCATCGTCGTTTTAGCGCGATCGAGCGCTTCTTGTTGGACGTCGACGAGCACTGTTTCATATCCTGACATCGCCATCACTTGTGCGATTCCATTGCCCATAATACCTGAGCCGATAACAGCTACTTTCATTTTCGTTCCTCCTTACACTTTCTCGATGACGACCGCGATGCCTTGTCCGCCACCGATACATAAACTTGCGACAGCATATTGTAAATTTTCACGTTGTAATTCCATCGCAGCACTCAATAAAATACGGGCTCCACTCGCGCCAACCGGGTGACCAAGCGCGATCGCTCCACCGTGAACATTCGTTTTTTCTCGGTCTAATCCGAGCTCTTTTTCTACCGCTAAATATTGAGAAGCGAACGCTTCGTTAATTTCAACGCGATCCATATCTTCAATCGTCAACTGTGCACGCTCTAACGCTTGACGAATTGCAGGTACGGGACCGATTCCCATAATTGTTGGATCGACTCCAACGGTACCGGATGAAACGATGCGAGCGATCGGTTTTAAACCGTATTTCTGTACCGCTTCTTCGCTTGCGATAATGAGTGAAGCTGCCCCGTCATTGATTCCTGATGCGTTGCCCGCTGTGACAGAACCGTCTTTTTTGAAAGCTGGACGCAATTTCGCCAGCCCTTCTACTGTCGCTTCTGGTTTAATATGTTCGTCTTCTGAAACGACGACTGTATCGCGACGTTTTTTCACTTCGACTGGCACGATTTCTTCCGCGTAAATGCCAGCTTCACGCGCTTTCGCTGCACGTTCATTCGACAAGACTGCAAATTCATCTTGTTCTGCACGCGAAATATCGTACTGATCGGCTAACTTCTCCGCTGTCATGCCCATGCCGCTTCCTGTATATTGATCCGTCAATGTCGCCTGGAGCATATCTTCAAATTGCAAGTTGCCCATTTTCGAACCGCCAAAGCGTTGTTCAAAATTCGAGTACGGCGCTTGCGACATATTTTCTGCTCCTCCTGCTAATACGATGTCCGCTTCACCGAGCATAATCATATGAGCTCCTGATACGACCGACTGCATGCCTGAACCGCAAAGACGATTCACTGTCAATGCGGGTACTTCGACAGGAACTCCAGCGTGTAAAGCGATATGACGCGCTAAATAAGATGCGTTCACTCCCGTGTGGATGACACCACCATAAATAACGTGATCAATTTGCTCTGGTTGAACGTTCGCACGCTTCATCGCTTCTACCGCAGTGGCTGTTCCTAGAGCGTCCGCTGACACATTCGCAAACGATCCACCGAAATTCGTAAATGCAGTACGAGCACCTGCGACAATATATACATTTTTCATACATTAACCTCTCCTTTTGCACTTGATTGTTTCATCAATCTAAAAATCACTTCAACTAATACGAAGAAAAATCCAATCGGTACTAAAAAATATACGGGCCAAACGAGGAGTAATTTTCCTCCTACAGGAATCGCCATACTTTCTTGTAAACCGGATAAAGCAAATAAAAATCCATAATAGGTCATTAACGTAAAAACTAATAGTTCGACTAGTAAAATGAGCCAGCGATGAAAACGTTGAACGCCTTCTGGCAATTTGGAAATCAATTCCGATAATCTCGGCAAGACTCCCGACCAATAAGCGAAAGCGAGCGCCGGGAAAATCGCTAAAGGCATTAAATAATATTGAACAATTTCATACGTGCCGACAAGCGGCTTATTAAATATATTTCTCATCAATACATCGATCACGATAATCCACATCATCGCAAAAATCGCTAGCCCACTAATGTAAACGCCAAATGTTCGAAAAAAGTCATTCACTTTTATAATCGTTTTCATCATATTCACCTCTACTTCATTTGATTAGGAAGCCACGTTACAAGTTCGGGATAAATAATCAATAGCCCGATCACAACAACCGAAGCACCGAGTGCAAAGACGGTTGAAGTACGGAACAATGATTCAATTGAAATATTCGATACACTTCCTACTGCATAGACACTAATACCGACCGGTGGTGTAATCATGCCAATCGTACAAACGACGGTCAACATAATCCCAAACCATAACGGATCTGCATGAATCGTATCGAGAATAGGTGTAATGATTGGCACTGTCATTAAAATAACCGCTACTCCTTCGATGAACATAAATAAGAAGAAATAGAAAATCATAATAATTAAAATAACGAGTGTCGGTGTATCGAGTAATGGTCCTAGTAAATCAATAATTTTTCGAGGAACGAGTGACAATGAAATAAAGCGTCCAAAAAGTGAAGCACCAATGACGATGAACATTGCCATCACTGTAATTTTCGTCGTTTCGACTAATGATGATTTAATAAATTCCAAATTCACTTTTTTCAGCAATAATGCAATTAACAATGCGATAAATGCGCCGACGGCTCCAGCTTCTGTCGGTGAGAATACACCTGTGTAAATTCCACCGAAAATCGAAATCCCCATCGCTGAACCTAAAATCGTCACGATTAAATAACGAGAAACAGGCACATGATCTGGCACAAATTCTTTTGATACTTCTTTCATTTCATGACGATTTAAATGTAAGTAAATCAACGTCATAATAGAGAAACTTACCATTAATAAAATCCCTGGAATTAAAGCTGCAGTGAATAACTTTCCGATTGAAATTTGCGCGACGACACCGTATAAGATTAAAACGACACTCGGCGGAATAATTGCAGATAGAGAGCCTGCTGAGGCCGCAATTGTTCCTGCTAAGTGATCCGGATATCCACGCTTTTTTAATTCAGGTACTGCGATTTGACCGAGTGCGGCAGATGTAGCAGTTCCTGAACCAGAAACACCACCAAGTAAGCCTCCTAATAAAATCGTCATAATCCCAAGAGCACCCGGCTTCCCCCTTGAAAGCGTATACATTAAACTATACAAGTCTTTTACGATTCCTGCTTGCATAATGAATTGCGCCATTAAAATATAGAGTGGGATCGTCGTTAAAGAATAACTCGCAGTTCTTGTGAAAGCTTCACTGCGTAAGAAGCCATTTAATAAATCTATACCGCCGAGCCAAAAAATACCGATAATGCCAACGAACAACATCGCAGAACTAATGTATTGACCCATGACGAGAAAGTACAAGAAAATAATTAAAGAGACGATAATAATCACATTTTCCATCTGTCCCACACCCCTATTATAGAAACTTTTTTAGAAAAAATGGAGCGTAAACGCTCCATTTTACTTTAACTCTAAAATTTCTGTCGGCAATTGCGCCCCCGCTTCAACGAGTAAATCTCTCCACAATAGAGCGATTTCTTTTCCAGCATGACCTTGTGATTCTAAATCATCAATCCACACTTTCCACACGTTGACAATTGCTGTTTCTAAATGTTTTTGTACTTCTGGGTTCAGTTGGTCGAATGGTAACATTTCGCCACCTTTTGCCTCATTCGCTGCAATATTTTCTTCTGTTTCACTATTTGTCAATTGTGATCCTGTCATTAAATATTCATCTGCTTTTTCTGTGAATATGTTTTGTTGTTCTTCTGTCATCTTATTCCACGTCGATTCTTTCATCGCTGTTGCTCCAGCAAAATGCCCGAAGTTTACACCTGTAATCGAATATTTGATTAACTCATCCAAACCGAAGGCAATCCAATCAGGCGAGTTGTAAATGATGCCATCCAAGGCATTTCGACTTAAAGCATCATAAGCATCGGTAATCGGCATCGATTGTCCTGTAATCCCTAACTCTTTTGCAAGCATTTCGTGCACACGTGATGCGGTACGTACTCGAATTGCTTTATTAAATTCTCCGACATTATCGAATTTATGTTTCGTTGTTGAAAATAAATATGGTTCTGTAACAGGCGTCGAAAAAGCGACGAGCCCTTTATCCGTGTATTCTAATTCGTAATACGTCTTCCCATCTTTAATTTCTTGATCACTTTTCATTAACTTTCCCATCGCTTCCGCTGCAATAATTGCATCAGATTCAAGAAGTGGTAACATCACGACTTCTGAATATGGGAAGCGCTGTGGATCATATGGTGGCATTAATGTTAATGCGACATCAATCGATCCAGAAGTTAATGCATCCATCTCATTGCCCAAGCCGACGAGCTCTCCTGCTGTAAATACTTCAAATTGAACTTGTCCATCTGTCTCTTCTGAAACAGTTGTCGTTAACGGTTCAAACATACCACGATGCCAGAAATGCTTGTCTGGCACACCAGAAGAAGCCCGAAGTTTTAAAGCTTTGCCACCATTACCGCTTGTAGAACCCTCCGATTCACTTTTTCCTCCACAAGCTACTAACATGAGCAAACTAGCGAGCAATAACGTAATCCAACGAAAACCTTTCATCACATGTCCCCCTTTATAATGTCCCTTTGTATTTGAATATTGCACACGTTAGCTTCTCAATGTATGTTTCAACACTTTACCTGAAGCATTACGTGGTAATTCCTCCATAAATTCGACTTCTGCTGGAATTTTATATTTGGCGAGTTGTTCACCGCAATAATTTAAAATTGCTTCTTCTGTCGATTGTTTGCCTTCTTTCAATACGACGAACGCTTTCGGCACTTCTCCGTATACGGGATGTGGCACGCCCACTACTGCCGCTTCCAACACTTCTGGAATTTGATAGAGCACTTCTTCTACTTCAATCGGATAGACATTTTCGCCCCCACGAATTAACATGTCTTTTTTCCGATCGACGATATAAAGGAAGCCCTCTTCATCAAATCGCCCTAAATCCCCCGAATAGAGCCACCCGTCTCGAATTGCCATATGTGTCTCACGCTCATTGCGCAAATACCCTTTCATAATTTGCGGGCCTCGTACGACAATTTCTCCGACGAGTCCTGGCGGTAATGACTCACCATGTTCACCGACGACACGCACCTCTGTCTGTGGTAAAGCTTGTCCAACGGAACCGATTTTATCGAGCGCGTACTCGTCTTTTAACGTTGTGGCAGCGGGTGAGTTTTCCGTCTGGCCGTACATATTTTGAACGCGTACGTTCGGGAAAGCTTTTTTCAATTGCTTTAACACTTCATACGGCATCGGTGCTGCACCATATGCGAAAAGACGCAATGTCGATAAATCGAGTTTTTCGATATTTGGCATATTTAAAATAATCGTATACATCGCCGGCACACCGAAGAAGATGGTCGGTTCCGTACGTTGTAATAAATCGATTGTCGACGTTTTTGAAAAACCTTCTTCTACAATCGTCGTTCCCCCTTTATAAATGACAGGTGCGACGAATACGTGACTCGCTGCACAGTGGAAGAGTGGCGTTGAAATTAATAAACGGTCTTCTTTTACGATATCCATCGCTTCTGCCCAAATTTCAGAGACGGATAAAATGTTTTGATTCGTCAACATGACGCCTTTCGGTTTCCCTGTCGTTCCTGACGTATACATGACGACTGCTACATCGTCTCCTTGTAGTTCAACAGGTTCGAGCTTCAACGACTCATCTTCCATCACGCGACCGAGCTCATCGCTTCCACCGATGTACAACGTATCGCGAAATTCGTTCGGTAATGAGGCAATTGTCTCTTTAATTTTGTCATCACAAATGAGTGCAACTGCTTCTGAATGGTCAAAAATGTACTGTACTTCTGGAGCAGCTAACTTCGTATTAATCGGCATAACTGTAAATCCTGCGAGCTGTAAACCGTAATATGTCGCTAAGAAAAAGTCTGAATTTAACGCATATAAAGCGATAATGTCCCCTTTTTTATATCCCTTTTGTTGAAAATAAGCGCCGACTCTTTCCATTCTTGTATAAAATGAAGCGTAATCCCACTCTCTTTCATCGCACCAAGTTGCTGGATATGTCGGTTGTTCTTTCGCATGTTTTCCAATTAACTGTGGCATGTACATACTCATTTCCCCCTTATTTTTCATTCCCTTTTTTAAGCGAGTACTTCTTTGGCGATAATCATTTTCATCACTTCTGTTGTTCCAGCATAAATCGCAGGTACAGGAATGTCTCGGTAACGTCGTGCAATCTCATATTCCTCCATATAACCGTAACCTCCGTGAAGTTGGAGGCAGTCTCCTGCGACACGCTTCGCCATCTCACTAATCCACCATTTCGCCATCGATACTTCTTTTACAATCGCTTCCCCATTTAAATGACGCTCAATGACACGGTCTAAATAAACGCGCCCCATATCGATTTCTGTCGCCATTTCCGCTAATTTGAATTGTGTATTTTGGAAGTCCGCAATACGGCTACCGAATGCTTTGCGTTCTTTCACATAATTAATCGTCAACTCAAGCATTACTTCTGCTTCTACTTGTACTTCTAATGCGACGACGAGTCGCTCTTGTTGAAGTTTTTCCATCAAGTAGTAAAAGCCTCTCCCTTCTTCCCCGAGCAAGTTCTCCACAGGTACTTTCACATCTTCGAAAATGAGTTCCGCTGTATCCGCAGAATGCATGCCGATTTTATTTAGCTTTTTACCGCGTTTAAATCCTGGCATTCCGTCTTCCACAACGAGCAAACTAATTCCACGATAAGCGGGCTCTACTTGTGAATCTGTTTTACAAACGACAACGACGTAGTCTGCGTGCATTCCATTTGTAATAAAGGTCTTTTCGCCATTTAGAATGTAGTGATCTCCTTCACGACGTGCTGTCGTACGAACGGCAGCAAGGTCAGATCCTGTTCCTGGCTCCGTCATCGCGACTGCTGAAATAAGTTCTCCCGTAACACTTTTCGGCAACCAACGCTGTTTTTGTTCTTCCGTTCCGTACGTCGAGATGTAAGGGCTTACAATATCGGAGTGCAAACTAATTCCACTCGCAAGCCCTGCTCCGACGCGCTCAAGTTCTTCTGTTAAAATGACCGAATAAGAAAAATCAAGACCTAAACCCCCGTACTGTTCTTCCACCCAAGGGAGTAAAAAACCATTTTCCCCTAATTTCAACCAAAATTCTCTCGGAATATCACGATTCGCTTCCCATTGTTCAAAATAAGGATAGGCTTCTTTTTCTAACATTTTGCGCAACGATTCTCGAAACATTTCATGTTCATCTGTTAAATAACTTGCTCTCATTTATTCCAACCCCTTTTCATCACTTGTTCAAAATTGAATTGTTCTCATTTTAGCAAACGCTTACATAGAAATCAACATAATTTGAACGTTGTTTAAATTATGTTTAATCATATATTATATCTATAACTTAATTTATCTTCCCTAAAGCATTAAAAATCATAGTTTTACAGTCATTTCTTAAAAATTGTTTATTGGCTACCATAATTTTTTGACCATTGTTTAAAAAATACAATAAAAAAACTTGCATAAAAACATATGCAAGTTCCTTCGATTATTTATTTTTGAACGTTTGTTACATCCGCATTTTCTTCTACTACTTCTTTGTAATAAAATTTGCGACCTAAATACGTTTGGAAGATGAGGATAATACCACCAATCGTCCAGTATAACGGTAGTGCCGCCATCACTTGACTCGAGATGACCATAATCATGATCGGCGACATGTATACCATAAACTTCATCTGTTGCTTCTGTTGTTCGGGCATCGTCCATAACGAAACGCGAGCTTGGACGAAATAGACAATTCCCGCAAGTGCCATCATAATGTAGTCGACATCACCGAGAGTAAACCATAAAAACTCATGTGCTTGAACGTCTTTTGAATACAAAATCGCAAAGTAAAGCCCCATAATGATTGGCATTTGAATGAGTAATGGTAAACATCCCATATTGAGTGGGTTGACACCATGCTTCGAATATAAGCCCATCATTTCTTGTTGAAGCTTCATCATCTCTTCTTGATTACCTTCTGCTTTCGCTTCCTTCAATTTCTTTTGAATCTCTTCCATTTCAGGACGAAGCTTATCCATCTTCACTTTCATCTCTTGTTGTGATTTATAGTTTTTCAACATGAGTGGCATGAGGAGGAAACGAATGATCAATGTAATAACGATGATTGCTAATCCGTAATCATTAAACTGTGTACCGAAAAATGTAAGCAAACCTTCCATTGGTTTAACAAACACTTTATAGAAAAATCCGGTCTTCTGCTCGACACTTTGACATCCTGCGAGTACAAATGTCAGCATGGACAACATAAATAATAAATTAAATTTTTTCTTCAATCTATTCACCTTCATCATTTTGAACTACTGAAAAGTATACCTTATGTTCAACACCAATTACAAACGTTCTCTCCATTTCTTCTACTTTTCTTTCGACATCTTCAATATTTTTAACAACTTTTATTGTGCGCTTTCAAATGATCACATAAAAAAACTGAAAATCCGAAGACTTTCAGCTCGTTTGTTTATAAAAGTTGTGGTTTAATTTCATATTTAAAGAAATTGCGATTTAAACTATTTCTAAAACGACGTGGCGTTTCGCCTGTATACTTTTTGAAAATACGTGTGAAATAACTTTGGTTACAGAAATGAAATTCATCTGAAATTTCTGAAATGCGTTTCGTTGAAAATCGTAAATAGTATTGAGCTTCCTCCACTTTGCGAATATTAATATATTCCACGAGTGTTACGCCAGTATGTTCGCGGAAAATGCGTGATAGGTGACTCGTGCTCACTTTAAAGCGGTCGGCAATACCTTCCACTGTTAAAAATTCCAATAAATTGCTATCAATATAATTAATAACTGCATTTACAGTCTCATGTAATAGCTGAGCAGGCTCACGTTCACGTAAGACATACATATAAAATTCAATCAATTCACCAGCGACATCATAGGCATTATCCTCAACTAACTTTTGTTCAATGATAGAATCACATACTACATTGAATGAAAATGCTTCAGAAGGTTCTAAGCGCTTATGTACTAATTGACGCGTGACAAGACCCGATATAGAAATCAAATAGTTTTTAACGCAGAGATTTCCTTCCTGATGATTTTGAATGAAATTAATCAATTGTCCTAATTGATCATGCGCTACATGCTCATTAAAACGTTCTAAGTTAGAAATAAATGATTCTTCCACACGGTAAAATTGTTGCCAATTCATAAATGTATTCATTTTTTCATAGGATGGTGTTGGCGGTAATAATTCCATCCACTTCACATCTCTCTCTACACGTTCATTCATGTTACTCACCCCTCAACCTCTTAACTCTACCCACTTCATTAACGCTCTTCTTCTAAGTGCTTATGGTATAAGCCGTCTTCCTTTTTATTGGAATCATCTTCCACTTCTTGACCGTAATATTGAACACTCGTTTGAGCGCCTTCACTTACCATCTCATTATCTGGTGTATCATATGGATCTGGATTTCCAGCCTTTTCTTCTAAGTCTTCTGTTGATGTTTGACTTGTTTCTGTCGCTTCTGTATATTCTTCTTTCTTCTGTTCGATGAACGATTCTACTTTCTCTTTCGTTTCTTGAACAAATTGCTGTGCTTTTTCACGATTTGCTGGATCTTTGAAATATGCGTACGCTCCTGCTGCAATTGCTGTCACTGCTAAACCTTTTAACTTCTTACCCATATATATCGACCTCCGTTGAATTTTGTACAGTATGTATTACCTTTTTTTTCGTTTTTAAACCTTTTTTGATGAATTTCTTTTATTTTTTTCAATATTTTGTTATATTGTGCATTATATCAATGAAGTATAATTCAATCTTAACAATTATTCAGTCTTCAATTATTGTATATTCCTTTCTTGAAACATAAAAACCACCTTCCTCATTTGTAGGAAAAGTGGTTTTTAAATTAGTCATTATTCATTTTGTTTAAATCATCCGACATAGCGTTCAATGGTCGAAATGGTTGATCGGGAAGAGGCGGTTTTCGAATGAAAGCCATCCCTGCTGCAATGTAAAGCAAAATTGAAGGAAGTGTGACAACTCCAGCCATAATTCCACTTAAAATAAACATTACTCCTGCCGCTTTCACTTTCATCGGATTACCGACTTGAACCGCTCCGACAATCGCTAATATAAGTGCAATCATACCGATAATGAAGAAAACCCATCCGAATGCTGTGAAGCTTTCAAACAATTGTAAAACAGCTATAATTTCTTCTCGATTTAAATTCAAATTCGGATCTTGCATTAAATCATTGACAAGTTCAGTTTTAAATTCGTCAATTTTAAATAAAGCACCCATGCTGATTGTAATAAATGCAATAAAAAGAAGTCCAAGACCAATTAAAATAGAACTAACGATTGCCAGTACTCTTTCTCCTGTACGTTTCATTATTTCACCTCTCATAGAAAAAGCTACAAGCTAAAAAAATAGGCTTGTAGCTTTTAAATTTCAAGTTATGATGTTTTCACATCATCATACTCTGTATAACGTTCAAACGCCGTCACGACATAAGAACAAACAGGTTCCATTTTATACTCTTGTTCACGTGCATACTCCGCTGCACGATCTAACAATTGTTTCGCAACCCCTTGACCACGAAGTTTTTCTGACACGAATGTGTGGTCCATTACCATCACATCGCCCAACATCGTCCACGTAATTTTTGCAAGTTCTTCGCCATCTTGTTTATTTACAAAAGCGTAAGATTCCCCACCTAAATCAACAAATTCAAATTCCATTTCTGCCACCCTCTTTCGTTAAGATTTAAACCATGATTTTATTTTATCAAAAATATCAGCAAAAAACTGTTTTACGCTCTCCCAAAAGCCAGGATCGATGCTACCGATTTTATCTTTTAACTTATTCGCAAGGTCTGTCATTTGATCAGAAAGCTTTGAAAAGTCGATATCGAGACCACGAATACGGTCCATTAAATCAATTAACAATTGACGATCTTCTTCGCTCAATTCAATTTTAAATTTACTTAATTGTTCATTGACGATTCGTTCCACATCTTCTTTCGACGCAGGTGCTTGTTCAGCAATTTGTTTTTTTATTTCTGTTAACAATTGCGCTACTTCGTCTTTATCGACATTCGATTGCTCGGCAAGCTTTGTCGCTACAGATAGTTCATCATTGGCAACATTTGTGCGTTCTGTATCAAGTGTACCCCCTGCATCTTCATACGCTTTGTAAATACCGACGAGCGCTGAATGACCTGTCACAGCCTTTGGTGCAGCAACTTCAACTCTCGCATCTTCCACCCCTGCTGTTAAAATAGCTGTCGCATACATGTCACGCGTCACTTGTGTAATATTTTCAGGCGTCACAATTTCAACCGTCAAACCTTTTCCTTCATCGAGACGCGTAATTTTCGCTGATGAAAACATACGCGCATTGCCATTACCGTTTGGAATATATTTAATTAAATCTTGACCCGTCACAGAAACTTGTTCATAGTCGTCGCCTGCTGACACATTGAGCTTGTTTAAAACATTTGCCTTCTCATCTTCCGACAAATTCGCTCCGAGCGCGACGATTGGCACTCCTAATTTTTCATCAATTACTTCAACCGCTTGTGCTGTTTGCGGTAACCAGACAGATACTAATAAAACAGATATAAAGCTAAGTAACACGAATTTTTTATGCATTGTTTTCTTCCTCCTCATTATCGTTAAAACGTTTGTCCGATAAGAAAAGTTGCAAATTCGTTATTTTTTCTTCGTCCAGCCATCGGATTGTTCAACTAATCCTTTTTTCATAAGACGACCGAGCGCACGTTTAAAAGCACCTTTACTCATATCAAATCGCTCTTGAATTTCTTCAGGTGTTGAGCGATCCGTAAAAGGCATTTCGCCACCTACGCTCGTCAAATACGTATAAATTTGATCGGCATCATCGTCTAAGCGCTCTTCTTTACGTGGAAGTAATGAACCGTTCATCGTGCCATCTTCTTTTACTTTAATGATGCGCACATCAACAAGTTCTCCAAGACGCGGTTCTTTTTCACGCTCTGTTTCGTGTACGAAAATACGATACATCGGATCTTCTGTAAGAAGGAATGTTCCGACAGGTAATAAGCGATAAGGACGCGCTTTTAAATCCGCATTAAACAGTTCCTCTGGCGCTAAGTCAATTTGTTCTTGGACGCGATCTTCCGTCGCTAAACGTCCATAAATTGTACCGCCTTTATCCGTTCGTAAAGTCATGTACAACTCGTCACCTTTTTTTGGCCATAACGCTTCAAACTTCGGTAAATCTGTACGGTCGATGAGCACTTCAATCGTTGAGCCGATATCGACAAATACACCTTCTGAACGTTCAGAGCGTAATACTGTCGCATACCCGTACGTATCGATGGACATATTCGGTAAAATGGTCGTCGCAATCAATTGTTCTCGACGGTTTAAATAAACGAATACGTCTACTTCCTGACCTACTTCAACAGGCTCTAAAGCATCCGATTCGTTCATTAAAATCTCTTCATTATTCACTTCGATGACCCATCGTGATCCTTCTTGGGCACTGACTGTTCCTTTAACGATTGTCCCTGCTTGTACTGTTGTCATACTTCTCATCCTTCTTCTTCTCGAATTTGTTCGAGTTTATCTGTAAAGCTTGGTGTCTCTTCAATTGCACGTACTAAGTCTGTAATACGATCAATCGCATTCCAACTTAAATGATGTTCAATTCCTTCCACATCATTATAAATATACTCTTCATTGACACCGATAATTCTTAAAAATTGTTCAAGTAATTCGTGACGTTTCACTAGCTTCTTTCCGAACACTTTGCCTTTTTCGGTTAATTCCAAACCACGGTATCGTTCATAAATGACATAACCTTCTTTATCTAATCGTTGTGCCATCTTCGTTACAGAAGAGGGGAGTACGTCTAAAGCATCTGCTACGTCCGAGACTCGAGCTTCTCCGCGCATTTCCAATTGTAAATAAATTTGTTCAAGGTAATCTTCCATACCTGGTGTTGCCATCTGCCATCCACCTCCAGTATGCCTAACGTTCGACATTCTATTATTATTATGCCAACTATCTAGCCAATTGACAACTTGCAATTACCAAATAGAAAACGCTCACGGGAGTAGAAGACTCACATGAGCGTTTCAAATCATTCAACTTTTGCGTAAATGCACGTATTTCTTAAATGCGTACCGTCCGCTGTTAAATCATCCTGTTTTAAAACACCTTCTAATTCAAAACCAAGACGTTCTGCAATTTTTCGACTTGGGCTATTGTTTTCATCACAACGAATTTCCACACGTCGTGCATACAATTTCTCGAAAGCGAAACGAGTGATTCGTTCAACTGCCTCCGTCATATAACCGAAACCTTGAAAACGTTGATCCAGCCAATAACCAATTTCAAAACTTGGAATCTCCCAACGAATGCGATGTAACCCTGAGCTTCCGATAAACTCTCCCGTTTCTTTCAAGAAAATGTGAAGGCGTAAATCTTCACGTGTCGTAAATTTCGCGATCGCTTGACGTATGCTATCTTCTGTACTTTCACGCGTTGGACGTGTTTGCGCCCATGGCATCCATTGTTTCAAATCATCATAAGAGGAAAAGGTCGATTCAAATACTGCATCGATATCTTCTAAACGAGGCGCACGAATCACTAATCGTTCCGATTCAAATTGTTCTGGAATACAGAGGGGGATGCCTGTTTTTCCAGTCTTTTGATTGTCCGCCCCCCAAATGACAGCGGGTGTTTGATTCGATTTATAATCTTCACGCGTCATCCCATACGTAACTGCATCATAATAACGATTTTCTTTCGGAGAAAACCATGAATTACGCAAATGAGCTTCTTTTACAAACCCTGCTCGTTCGAATGTTTTTCGCATCGCTAAGTTATCTTGTCGCGTGTGGCCTTCTAGTCTAATTTTTTTAGTCGGTAATTCAAACACATATTTCGTCAAGAGACGCAATGCTTCGGGACCGTAGCCTTTGCGACGATGTTCGTCAGCAATACGTAAATCGAAAAACGGCATGTCATCTAACAAGTCGTAAAGTTTCACGATGCCGACCTTTTGTTCATCATCATTGACGACCCAAAATGTTTTCACATCATCTGATTCGTAACCGCCTTCTTGTACCGTCTTTTCAATCAACTTACGTTCAGGGGCACTTTCCGCATGATATGGCCATGTATTCGTCGTCATAAAATGTATAAGTTGTTCTACTTCTTCTATTGTCCATTCGTCTAAACGCATACGAACACTCCTTTTGCGCTTCTGTTAATCTTGCACTTTTAACAATCGTAACGAATTTAGAACGACAAGTAAAGTAGCACCCATGTCTGCAAAAATGGCGATCCATAATGTTAACCAACCTGGAATGACAAGCAATAAAGCGATGACTTTCAAACCGAGCGCGAAGCCGATATTTTCTTTAATAATACGCAATGTTTTGCGACTTAATTTAATTGTATACGGTAATTTCTCAAGATCATCTGCCATGAGTGCAACATCTGCTGTTTCAAGAGCTGTATCTGTTCCTGCTCCACCCATCGCAATGCCAACATCTGCTGTCGCAAGTGCTGGTGCATCGTTAATGCCGTCACCAATCATTGCGACTTTTCCATACTTTTGTTGCAATTCTTTAATCGCTGTCAATTTATCTTCTGGCATTAAGCTCGCACGCACATCCGTCATTCCGATATTCGCTGCAATCGCTTGGGCTGTCACTTGGTGATCACCTGTTAACATCACTGTGTGAGCGATACCGATATCTTTCAATTTGTGCATGACTTCCGCACTTTCTTCTCGTACGGGATCCGCTACTGCAATCAATCCTTTAAATACGTCATCGATGATGATTGCCATTACGGACTTTCCTTCTGCCTGAAGCGTTGTGGCACGTTCTAAATAGTCAACTGGAACATGTGTTAATTCCGTCGCCCATTGAATGCTTCCAATAGCAACTGATTGATTTTTATACGTCGCATAAGCGCCTTTACCTGTAACCGATTGGAACTGTTGGGCTTCTTCACGATGCACGTCTCGCTCTCCGCCGTAAGTGACGATTGCACGAGCTAATGGATGCTGTGACATCCCTTCTACTGCAACGACCGCTTCTAAAACAGGTAATGCTTCATCTTCTTCCACAACGACGAAATCCGTCACTTCTGGGTACCCTTTCGTGAGCGTCCCTGTTTTATCAAATGCGATCGCTTGAATATGTCCTGTCTCTTCTAAATGTACGCCACCTTTAATTAAAACGCCTTGACGTGCTGCGTTACCAATTGCTGTCACAATCGCCACAGGAGTTGAAATGACGAGAGCACAAGGACAACCGACGACGAGAACTGCTAATCCAAGATAAATCCATTCCACCCATGGTGCACCTGTCACTAATGGTGGTACAACCATCACAAGTAAAGCGATAATAATAATGGCTGGTGTATAATATTTTGCAAAACGATCCACAAATTTTTGACTTGGCGCTTTTTCAGCCTGCGCTTCTTCTACGAGGTGGACAATTTTAGCGATTGTCGTATCATTGACGAGTTTCGTTACCGTCACTTCCAGTGCGCCTTCTTCGTTCAACGTTCCTGCGAATACTTCAGAACCTTGTCCTTTCATCGCTGGAACTGATTCTCCTGTAATTGCCGCTTCATTCACAGTCGACCCCCCTTTTAAGACGACACCATCCATCGCTATCTTTTGACCTGGTTTCACAATCAATATATCACCGACAACGATATCTTCTGTATTTAGTTCAACGAATTCAGTACCGCGACGCACGACTGCTGTAGCAGGTGCGATATCCATTAACTGTTGAATTGATTGGCGAGATTTATTCATCGAATAAGCTTCGAGCGCCTCACTAATTGCGAACAGTACGACGACGACCGCTGCCTCTTTCCACTCTTGAATAATCGCAGCACCGATTACTGCAATCGTCATCAATGTTTTAATATCAAATTCAAAACGGGTTAGATTTTTAAATCCGACTTTAAAAATCTTCCAACCACCGATCACAATGGCCGCTGCAAATAAACCGACTGCAGCAGGTGCTGTTTGTGATTGTTGACTCGCTACCATCCACCCTGCTGCGACGAGTACAGCAGAAATAATGGTCACGATATTTTCTTTTCGCTTATACCAAGGGGTTGGTGGGGTAAATACTCGCTTTTCCGACGCTTTGCGAACCTTAATTCCATCGAAAGCGCCTGCTTCTTCTAACTCTTCGATCGTCACATCGCCCTCGATAGACAATTTAGAAGCTCCGAAGTTCACTTGTACATCTTTAGCATTTGGCAAGTTTTTTACATTTTCTTCGAATTGAATCGCACAACTCGCACAATTTAAGTTTTCGAGTCGAAACTCTTCTTTTTTTCCTTCTTTTGCGACGACCATGTTAGTCCTCCTCTATTGAATGTTCATATGCTATTTTCACTAAGTCATGAATGTGATCATCCGCTAATGTGTAATACACCATTTTTCCTTTTTTCTCGGACTTGGCAAGAGATTTATCTCGCAAGTAGCGTAAATGATGAGATGCTGTCGCATTCGATGCCCCGATTACTGCCGCTAAATCACATACACACATCTCTTCTGTAATCGTTAACGCATAGGCAATTTTCAAACGCGTTTCATCTGCGAGTGCTTTAAAAATCTCGACCATCCCGAACATATTGTCTGGTAATTGTTGTTGAACTTCACGAACTGCTTCTTCGTGAACAATCGTAATATCACAAGTATCTTTCATCTATATTCTCCCCCTTCATTCAAACATTCATTTGATTGTATTGTATCGATTTTTTATAGAAATAGCAATACATTCAAACATACATTTGAATAAGAGTTCTTTCCTCCTAATATTTCACATTTTCCACACAAAAAAATCGATTACTCCGAAAAGTAATCGATTTTTCATTATACATATACTTCTTCGCCCATCGCTTCTTTCAATGCTTTCACTTGCTTTTTATCCGTTAAAATATAAAGGACATCTCGCTCTAATAATTCGGTTTGTCCCGTCGGCATGACGAGTTCTCCTTGACGGATAATCGCTGAGATTACCGTATCATCAGGTAGATCCATGTCTTGTACGAGACTATTTAAATACGGTGAATCGTTTGAAATTTCAACTTCCAACATTTCTGCATTCGCTTTATCCATGGAAACGAGTTCAAGTTGATGAATCCGTTTCGGTGATGGTGGTGCCTCAAGTCCGAGCCAACGGGCAACGTTCGAAATCGTTGAGCCTTGTAATAAAGCGGATGTAATGACGATGAAGAAGACCATGTTGAAGTAAAGATATGCATTTTCTACCCCTGCAAGTAATGGGAATGTGGCGAGTACGATCGGTACTGCTCCGCGTAAACCTGCCCAGGATAGGAAGAGCTTCTCTTTAAATGTGTAATCGAAGAAAATAGTACCGACGAAAACAGCAATCGGTCTTGCGACAAACATTAAAATAAATGATAAAATTAAACCTTTTGAAATTAAGTCCCAATTCGCTAATTCGCTCGGGAAGACGAGCAAACCTAAAATGACGAACATGACGAGCTGCATAAGCCATGCGAACCCTTCGTGGAAACGTAAAATGGAGTGGCTATGATTCAGTTCACGATTACCAATCATAATTCCTGCAACATATACCGCTAAAATTCCACTCCCACCAACGAGAGCTGTCAAACTAAATATTGCCATCGCAAATCCGATTGACAATACCGCATATAGACCACTCGCATCGAGTTTTATTTTGTTCATCCATTGAGACGTGAGCCAGCCGAAGAGAAGTCCAAGTAATAAGCCGAGGCCCATTTGTAAGAAGAAACTAATAATTAAATTACCGAATGCAAAATCATCTAATGTTAACCATTGAATGAAAGCGACAGTTAAAAACATCGCCATCGGGTCGTTGGATCCTGATTCCATTTCAAGTGTCGCTGACATTTTCGGTTTAATATTTTGACCGCTCATGACAGAAAATACTGCCGCTGCATCGGTTGATCCGACAATAGAACCGAGTAAAAATGATTCAATCCAACCAAGACCTAAAACGTAATGAATCGCTACTGCCAAAACAGCGGTCGTTAAGACGACCCCTAATGTCGCTAAAACGGCCGCTCCTTTAATGACAGGTCTGACATTTCGCCACTCGGTTTGAAGTCCCCCTTCAAACAAAATAACGACGAGAGCAAACATCCCGATCGTCTGAGCTAATCCAGCGTCCGAGAAATAAATTAACCCCGATATGTCACTCCCGAGCACCATCCCTAAAATCATAAAAAGTACGAGGGCAGGAACACCTGCCTTCGATGTGAGCTTCGTCATTAAGACACCACTTAATAAGAAAAAACCAATTAATAAAACTACTACTTCTACCGTAAATTCATTCATCTTGTTTCGCAATGACATTCGTTGATTTAGAGCTGATAGACACGATCTGCAAATTGTAAAACATCAGTAAATCAAACAAATTCATCACTCCCTCCTTCGTCTAGTTTTTTTGAGAAAACAGTTTGTCTTCTCCACCTATTCGTGAGGTTACACTCGTGATGAAATCGCGGGTCACACCGCGCAATTTATCTCTTCGTCCATCAGAGCCTACTCTTCACCAACAATTCGTACTTCCAATTCTAATTCAATACCGTAGCGACGCTTCACCTCTTCGCGCACCATGCGAATCGTATTGACATAATCTGTCGCGGTCGCATTGTTTTTGTTGACGATGAACCCAGCGTGTTTCGTTGATACTTCCGCACCACCGAATCCTTTTCCTTGTAAACCACTGTCTTGAATTAACTTCCCTGCGAAGTGGCCCGGAGGACGCTTAAACACACTTCCTGCTGACGGATATTCTAAAGGTTGTTTAGATTCACGTTGATATGTTAAATCCGCTATTTTCTCATCGATTTCTGCTTGGACGCCTACTTCTAATGAAAACAGTGCCGACATAACGTAGTACCCTTCCGTTTGAATGATGCTCGTACGGTAGCCAAGTTGTAGCTCATCTTTCGTCAAAGTGAGCAGTTCTCCTGATTTCGTCAATACTTGTACAGACACGACGATATCTTTCATTTCGCCACCATATGCCCCAGCGTTCATCATCATGCCACCACCAATAGATCCCGGAATACCACAAGCAAATTCAAATCCTGTTAAACTATGAGTCGCTGCCGTTTTAGAAACATCAATCAAATGCGCTCCAGCCTCTGCATAAATGTCTGTCCCTTTCACCTCAATCGCATTGAGCTTTGCAAGATGTAAAACGATGCCTCGCACGCCTCCATCGCGAACGACCATATTCGAACCATTTCCTAGTAGCAATAAAGGAATGTCATTTTCAAAAGCATATTTGACAACCGCTTGACATTCTTCAATCGTTTGGGGCATGACAAATAAATCCGCCGCTCCTCCGAGGGCAGTTTTCGTATATTTATGTAAGTGCTCATCTTGCAAAACAATCCCTTCGGAAACGAGCTCTCTCAATTCTTCTACTTTACTTTGATACATAGTTAGCCAAATCCTTTCACCTTCAATAACTTTTGTTTATGCGCGCGCAAAAAAAGAAACAGTAATCATAGAAAAAAGCATGCTGTTTCTTCAAAAGGCGTAAGTGCAATATGATTCATCCTATTCTTAATTATGGATTGTCGTCAAACTTTTTACAAGAAATATTCATCGGAATTCGAGAGATATTTTTGTTTAATGCTTTATGAAAAGGGTAATAATTATATAGAAAGAAATTTTCAAAACGGGAGGAATCACAATGACAAAATGGGTAATCGATCCAGCGCATACGTCTGTAGACTTTTCAGTACGCCATTTAATGATTTCGAAAGTGAGAGGTCAGTTCAACGAGTTCCAAGGGGAAATTGATGGTGACGTTGAAGATTTCGAAAATGCAACGATTCATTTTACAATCGAAACGGATTCAATTAATACGAACCAAGAACAACGAGATGGTCACTTAAAGAGCGCCGATTTCTTCGATGTTGAAAAATATCCACAAATTACGTTCAAATCAACAACAATCGAGCAAACAAAATCGAATCACTTTAACATTATCGGAGAAATGACGATAAAAGATGTGACAGGGAAAGTTACCTTCCACGCTGTGCGAGAAGGTGTTGCACAAGGAGAAAATGGCCGAATTGCAGGTTTCCATGCTTCCACTGAAATCAATCGGCAAGATTACGGTTTAACATGGCAACAAGCACTCGAAACAGGGGGCGTCATGGTCGGCAATACCGTTTCCATCTCCGTTGACTTCGAAGCACAAGAACAATAATGCAAACGCCGAATCATCGTAAACTTTGAATGACTAAACGCTCTTGTGAATAGACATTCTACAATTCGATTCATTCTAGCGAATGCAAACGTAAGCTTACGTCATAAAATTTCCAAAATAGAAAACGCATGAAATCAAAGAGCTAACTTTTGATTTCATGCGTTTTTTGAGGTAATCCGAGGTTTTATCCTAGTCTCTTTTCGTTTTAAATTTCACATTTCCCATCCGCACACATACCACCAGCGTCTTCATCTCCTAGAACTTGGAGTGCTGGTTGAAGACCTGCTTCTTGCGCTACTTTTTCAATTGCTTGTACAAATACTTCCGCTGGCTGTCCACCTGACATCGCGTATTTACGATCCATGACGAAGAATGGAACACCGCGCACACCGACTTGCGAAGCCTCTGCGATATCCGTACGCACTTCTTCTTCGAATGCGTTTGAGCTTAACACTTCTTTCACTTCCGCTTCGTCGAGACCGACTTCTGTCGCAAGTGGAATGAGCACTTCATCCAGTCCAATTTTTTGACCTTCGATGAAATACGCACGAAGTACACGCTCTGTAAATTCGATATCGAGCCCTTTCGTTTTCGCGAATTTCGCTAAACGATGTGCTTTAAATGTATTCGCTGGTGTTAAAGCATCTAAGTTGTAGTCAAGACCAACTGTTTTCGCTTGCGCTGCCATATTTTCCATCATGCCGAGTGCTTCTTCTTCACT
Organism: Savagea serpentis; assembly: GCF_015351395.1. Taxonomy (GTDB): domain Bacteria; phylum Bacillota; class Bacilli; order Bacillales_A; family Planococcaceae; genus Savagea; species Savagea serpentis. The sequence continues at coordinate 187,075 of NZ_JADKPV010000002.1, read as the reverse complement.
TTTACCGTATTTACGCGCTAAACTTTCATGATATTTCTCATCTGTGCTCGCTGGCGCTGTCGGGTCAAGCTCATACGCTTTATATTCGACCGTTACTTGATCTCCATAAGGTGACATTTTTAATGCTTCTTCAAGACGTCGCTTTCCGATATAGCAAAATGGACATACGAAATCTGACCATACTTCAATTTTCATAAAAAAACACTTCCTCTCTATTGTCCATCATAAAGAGGAAGTGTTTAAGAAACAACTTTTCTGCTTTTAGGCAAATTGCAATGCATGTGCTAAGTCTTCAAGCAAATCTTCCACATCTTCTAGACCGACAGATAGACGCACTAAACCATCTGCAATTCCGATTTCATGACGGCGCTCTTTCGGAATTGAAGCGTGAGTCATTTTTGCGGGTACTGAAATTAAACTTTCAACCGCTCCTAAACTTTCCGCTAATGTAAAATAACGAACGTTTTCCACAACTGCTTTCGCTTCTTCTTCTCCTTTAACAACGAAAGAAATCATTCCCCCGTATCCGGAAGCTTGCGCTTGATGAGTTAAATGCCCAGGGTGTGTCGAAAATCCAGGATAGTACACTTTTTCCACTCGCTCGTGATGATGCAAGTATTGCGCAATTTTTTGAGCGGAACGTTCAATCTCTTCCATACGCACGCCGAGTGTTTTCATACCGCGGATGAGCAACCAACTATCATGAGGAGCGAGAACGCCGCCTGTCGCGTTTTGAATGTAATGCAATCTTTCCCCTAGTGCACGCCCTTTCGTGACGACTAAACCTGCTACGACGTCGCTATGTCCCCCTAAATATTTCGTCGCACTATGCACGACAATGTCCGCACCATGCTCGATCGGGTTTTGGAAGTAAGGTGTGCTAAATGTGTTATCGACAATCAGTAATAAATTCGCCTTTTTCGCAATCTCTGCAATCGTCGGTAACGAGGTAATTTTCAATAAAGGATTCGTCGGCGTTTCAATGAAAATCGCTTTCGTGCTCTCTTGAATGGCGCTTTCCACTTCTTCTTTATTCGTCGTATCGACGAAGCTTACACCGATTTGATGGCGGCTTAAAATTTGAGTCATCAGACGATACGTCCCACCATAAACGTCTTCAGAAAGTAATAGATGATCTCCCGCTTCAAATAAATCCATCACTGCTGTAATAGCAGCCATTCCTGAAGCGAAAGCAAACCCTCTATCCCCTTGCTCAAGTTCGGCGATTAATAATTCCACTCCCTCACGCGTCGGATTCCCTGTACGCGCATATTCATATTCAAAATCACCGATGGAACGTTGGCGAAATGTACTCGCTTGAACGATCGGTAATGATAAGGCACCTGTCGCTTCATCGAAGGCACGTCCCCCGTGAATTAAAGCTGTCTTTTTTCTCATGTTGTTCACTCCAATACATTTGATTGTAAATAACGTTCGATTCGGTCTGGAAAAATCGTTACGATATTCAAATTACCCTCTGCTTGCTCGGCTTCTCTTTGCATCGCTACATAGGCAGCTCCCGATGAACTTCCAAGCAATAAACTATGATGACGCGCAAGATGACGAGTCGCTTGAAAAGCTTCTTCATCACTTACCCAACTAATCCTATTAATTTCATCAGGATTAATAAATGTAGAATAGCGAGACATGCCAATCCCCTCAATGGCGTAAGGAGCTTCCGGATGTCCCTCCAATGTCGCTCCTACTGGTTGCACGAGCACCGTTTCAAGATGAGGATTATATTCTCTCAAGCGACGAGCTACTCCGACGAGTGTACCGCCTGAACCGCCCCCCGCAATGAGGACATCAATATTGCCATTAATATCACGCATAAGTTCATCCGCTAATCCAACGTAAGCTTCTGGATTCCATTCATTATCAAATTGATTCGGCATATATTGTGCGATTCCTTTTGAGACGAGTTTCTTTGCTCTTGTAATCGCCCCGTCCATTCCTTCATCTTCGCTCGTTTCAATTACTTTAGCACCGAGCGCGCGCACGAGCTGTTGTTTTTCAATGCTGAATTTCGCTGGCACTGTCACGATTAATTCCACTCCGAAATGCTGCGCTGCGATCGCAAGCCCAATCCCTGTATTTCCTGCAGTTGGCTCTACAACCGTATCTCCTTGTTGAATAAGGCCTTCTTGTAAAGCACGTTCAATTAAGTGATACCCGAGGCGATCTTTCACGCTTCCTCCGATGTTTTGATTTTCTAACTTCGCATAAAGTTGAACATTCGGATGCTTAAATTGATAGAGTGGCGTATCGCCGATCAATTGTATCGCTGATTGATAAATCATACACTCATCCCTCTACTTAAAATATTTCATGCCACTCGTTGCGATGTGCTAACATATCTTCCGCTAACTCTTTCGCTCCTTCTAAACTATGGCTCGCTGCCCATCCGCACTGCACTTCATTACAAGCAGGCACTGCTGTCGCTTTCAATACATCTTGCAATACATTTTCGACAAGTTGAAACACAGCTTCTTCATCCGATTCATTCAAAACGGATAAATAATAACCCGTTTGACAACCCATCGGACTTAAGTCAACGATTTGCTCGCTATAATTACGACTCAATTCCGCCATTAAATGCTCGAGTGAATGGACGGCAGGCATGTCCATATGTTCTTTATTCGGCTGTTTAAAGCGCAAATCATATTTATAAATGACGTCACCATGTGTCCCGTCAATAACACTCGCTAATCGAATGTACGGAGCTTTCACTTTCGTATGATCCAAATTAAAACTTTCGACATTCATTTTTTTCGTCATATTCATTCTCCTTTTGTCGCTTCTACTACCCAAACATAATGATTCATTTGTGTAAATCTCGTCGTAAATCCACCTTTTTCAAATAATACTTGAAGGACGGGAATCGTTGGATAAAACTCGCTTTTTAAATCTGCTGAAAGACGGTCATAGCCACGTTGTTCTGCGCGTTCAATCGTTTTCGCGAATGCCTCATCCGCTACGAACATCGTATCTGCAAAAATAACTTTCCCACCTGGACGTAAGTTGCGGGCAAATTTATAAATTGCGCGTTCTTTTTCTTCATCTGTTAAATGATGGAATGCGTATGTGCTCACAATTGAATCAACTTGTTCAGACAATTCATAGTTTAAAAAATGACCATCTTGTATCGTTAAACTAGGCATTTTTCGTTCGGCGATTGCTCTCATTTCTTGAGATGGCTCGATTCCTACTAATAATTGACCGGATTGTTGTAAGCGAACGGATAAATTACCCGTTCCAACACCAAACTCCACGATTTTTCCAAAGGCGCGCTCCGCTACAAAATCTAAAATCTCTTCATATCGTTCAAATACTTCTCGATATTGTTCGTCTTCTCCAAAAACAGTTGCATCATAATTTGCCGACCACTCATCGAAAAGTGTTGTAAAATCAACTTCCATTCTTTATCCCTCTATTCCTACTTGTTTAATATGAATTAAACTATAACATGGCTTTTTCAAAAAGACAATGAAAAGAAAAAACCTACCATCCTTGATAGGACAGTAGGTTCGATTTTAAATTTTATGCTTTCATCGCATCTGTTAATTGTGGGATGATTTGTTTTTTACGTGATACGACACCTTCTAAGAGAGCGCGATTGTTTTCAAGTGTGACATTGAAAGCACGCTCTATAGCTGAAGCTTGTTCTCCGACTGCAATTGCCACTGAATTACTATTTAAAATGTCTGTCGTTACGAAAACGAATAAGTCGAGTTGTTTATTTTCTAAAACAGCGCGCATCGCTTCTTCAATTTCAGCTTGACGCTCTAAAATATCATTTAAATCCACTGCATTCACTTGCGCCACTTCTACTTGATAGTCACCCATCCCGAATTCTTTCGAGTCGAGCCCTACGAGTTGAGTCGCTGTTTTATCGCTTAAGTTCGCTCCTGCTTTCAACATTTCTAAGCCGTATTCTTCGATATCAATCCCTGCAATTTCTGCAAGTTCCATCGCTGCTGTACGATCTTCCTCTGTAAATGTCGGTGATTTAAATAGTAAAGAATCTGAAATGATTGCAGAAACCATTAACCCTGCAATATTTTGTGGAATCTCCACATTATTTTCAGCGTATATTTTTTTAATAATTGTCGCTGAACAGCCAACAGGTTCTGCGCGGTAGTAGAGTGGACCAGCTGTTTCGAAGTTTGCAATTCGGTGATGGTCAATCACTTCAATAATTTGAACATCGTCAATATCATCGACGGATTGTTGGCGTTCGTTATGGTCTACTAAAATGACTTTCTCTACTTCTGGCTTCGCTTTTTCAATGAGACGTGGCGCCTCTACTTTGAAATAATCTAAACCGTATTGTGTTTCTTTCGACACTTCACCTAAGCGAACTGCTTCTGCATTCATGCCAAGTTCACGCTTTAAATGTGCATAAGCAAGCGCTGACATAATTGAATCTGTATCCGGGTTTTTATGCCCGATGACGAGTACTTTCTCCATTCTGTATTTCCTCCTTGTTATTCATGCCATCATTTTAGCACAAATTTGAGATTTATATCGCTTCTTTTTCTTTATATTGTTGTTCAATTTTTGCAATGTAATTAATTGAGTGCTCATTGAATTGTTCCGGTTGGTCGATATTGCAGACGTGACCAGACTTTTCAATCGGAATAAATTCAAATGTGTCATATCGACGCACGACTTCTTCAACTGGCGGAATGAATAAATAGTCTTCGTCACCCATCAAAAACAGTGTTGGTATATGAGTTGTGGATGCTTGTAAATTAGATAAATATGGATTGATAACTCGCGTTAAAGAGAGCCATTTCACAAATTCTTTTTGACACATTTTTTTCGCCTCATTGACGAAAACGAGACGGGAATGTTCATGTTCTTTTTTCGGCATAATGATATAGGCGAATAACTTATACAAGGTCATATAAGGAATAATTCGTTTCGACGCTCGACCGATCCATAATAACACTTTCGTCCGTATATCGAGTCGGATAATTGCGCCTCCTAAAATGAGAGATTTTATTCGTTCAGGATGGTGATCGGCCATCGTTTGCGCAATGATTGTTCCGAGTGACATACCGATAATATGTGTCGACTCGATATTTAATTCATCCAAAACTTCCACTACTTCGTTGGATACGTCTAAAAAAGTATCCCCTTTCTGCCATTGGCCTTGCTCGGACTTGCCATGGCCTCGTAAGTCTACGAGTAAGACATTATGTTCTTTTCGAAATTCACGTATTTGTTTATGCCATATTGAGGAACTGCCCCCTGCTCCGTGGACAAATGTTACCCATGGCGCGTCTGGACCCGCTTCATATGTACGATAGTGTAGCAAAACGTTCACCCTTCCTTTTTGTTTCCTATACCCATTTTTGTAACGTGCTACGCTTTTTTAATATAGTAAAAAAATAAAAAGAGGTATGCATGTCATTTTACGATGCACCTCTTTTTATTATACTAAAAAATAACAGATAGTTTCAACTTTATTCTCTTTCCACTTTTTCTGGCATACGAAACGACGTGAAAATTAACACGACGACGAGTAAGAGTCCCATATTTCCGATGAGCGGGTAGAAATGTGCCACGAGGTCTTTAAACCCGACAAAACTTAAGCCAAACCCGACGAATAAAGTACCGATTAAAAAGTATACGAACTTTTTCGTTCCGATATCGAAGAAACGTGCACCGAATGCGTAAAACATTCCGAGACCAGTATTGAAGATCATCGCGAATAAAATAATTGACATGAAAATACCGAGAATTGGCGAAATGTTGTTCACAATTAACAACATCGGCATATCCGATTCTCCAACATATTCAATTTGAGAGAAAATCGCAAGGTGACTTAAAATGATCAACACACCTAGTCCGATTCCTCCGACGATACCGCCCCACGCTGCTGCGCGTTCATCTTCTTCTACACCGCCCATTACGATAGACATGGACGCACCGACGGCAATGTTGAACGATACGTAGTTAATTCCTGAATAAAGCCAGTTCGGCAACGTCGTTGGAATCGCTTTCGCAATTGGGTCTAATTGAGCAAATGTAGAATCCATCGACAAGAGTGAATAAATCGATGCCCCGATGACGGTTAATAATAAAAACGGTGTCATAAATCCGATAACGTGAATGACGCGATCTACGTTCATTAATGATGCGCCTAAAATTAATAAAACGATTAACGTATTTCCAACTGCTGGATGTAACCCGAACTGTTGCTGTAAATTCGATCCCGCTCCGGCAATCATGACCGTTCCGACACCGAATAATGTCAAAATAATGACCCAGTCAATCGCTAACCCTAACCAACGGCCACTAATTTTGTAAATGACTTCTTTATGGTTTTTCGCATTGAGACGACTTCCGAGTCGTGTCAACATCATCCCTAAATACATGAACAATGCTGTCGATACGAGTCCTCCGAATATTCCCCACATACCGAAACTCGTAAAATATTGTACAATTTCTCGTCCTGAAGCTGCACCGGCCCCAATAATTATTCCGATGAAAGCGCTTCCTATTTTAAAAATTTTTGACATAAGCATCCTCCCAACTAATGCAAATCTATCTTATTTCGTACTTAACACTATACTACACTGTATATTTTAAACAATATGATTTAATGGGGATTGAATATTTTTTCCTAGTTATTCAAAATATTCCGTTAATTTAAATAGGAGTACGCGGAGTTTTATTGTTACTTTATGACTTCATTTATTTTTCTTATTTCTCCACTTATTATTGCACTATAAATATTCTAGAAAGAGGGATCTTTCCATAATATTCTTTCCTGATGATAGGTATCACGACTTGCGATGGCTCCACTATCTACAGTCAATCACTGAATCGCACATATAAAAAAGAGTTCACCATGTGTGAACTCTTTCGCTCCTTTATTGTAACGGGAGTTGCTTCGTCTCGGTCCCGAGGACGAGAACGACAAACACTCCGATGAAAATAGCCCCACAAAAAATACCGAAAATGATTGGAAAACCGACTCCTTTTGCAACGAGTGATCCGACGAGAAGCGGGCCGAATATACCACCGATGCGTCCAATCGAAGCCGCCATTCCTGATCCTGTTGCACGAATCGCTGTCGGATATTGCTCTGGCGAATACGCATAAAGCGCTCCCCATGCCCCTAAGTTAAAGAATGAAAGAAGTGCACCAAATGTCAGTAACATCGGGCCGCTCACTGCCATTCCAAAAGCGAGCGCACTTAAAGCTGTTCCGATTAAATAAGTAGATAACACAAACTTCCGTCCCGCTCGTTCAATGAGCCAAGCAGCTGTGAAGTACCCTGGAAGTTGTGCAAGTGTCATAAGCAATACGTAACCGAAGCTTTGGATCATGTCGAATCCTTTCAACATCATAACGCTCGGCAACCAAAGAAACATGCCATAATAAGAAAAGACGACTGTAAACCAGACGATCCATAACATCGTTGTCCGTTTCGCATATTGCTTCGACCAAACAAGCTTAATCTTTTCTCCGATCGACTGCTTCGGTTCGCCTGACTGTACGTAAACGGGTGAGTCTGGTAAATTGCGACGTAAGTAAATTGCATAAAAAGCAGGAAGGGCCGTTACAATTAAAGCGATGCGCCAACCATAATCTGGAATGATAAAATAAGCAATTAGTGCAGCGACTAACCATCCCGCTGCCCAAAAGCTCTCTAATAAGACGACCATCTTCCCACGTTCATGTGCTTCTACACTTTCAGATACGAGAGTTGAAGCGACAGGCAACTCTCCACCGAGGCCCGCTCCTACTAAAAAGCGCAGCACTAAAAAAGCACCTAATCCTGTCGTGAAAGCAGATAATCCACTTGCGACTGAAAATAATACTAATGTGATCATAAAAACATTTTTGCGTCCGATACGATCAGCGAGTACACCGAAACCAAATGCACCGACCGCCATCCCAATTGAATTCATACTTCCAATCCAACCAGACTGCTCGGGGGTTAACCCCCAATCTATCGCCACTGCTGCAATGACGAATGATAAAATTCCAACATCCATCGCATCAAACATCCAAGCTGTTCCTGCAATTCCAAGCAATTTTTTATTTGAAACTTTCTCCGTTTGTCCCATTTCATTTCTCCATTCTTTTTAGTGTCTTGACATCTGACTACTCAATAATACTATAAAGAAATAGAGAACGCATTATTTTTTTAAATTTAACGTATGAATTTCCCATCCCCGATGCGAGGCTAGCTTTTGAAAAATATGAAGCGTATAAGCCCCCATTTGTAATGTTAAAAGGGATGTCGTTTCATCATAGTCGACATGGCTAATGATTTCATTTTGTAACGCACGCTTCACTTCTCCGAAGCGATATTCTCCGCTACCTGCCATCACTTCTGAACCTTGTCGTAAATGCCAAGCTCCTGAAATTATGAGACGAAACGGAGTACCTACGATGGTGAATGTCGGATTATTCTCGACTCGTTCAACAACTTCACCCATTAACACTTGGAGAGAAGGGGATAAAAACAACTTCGCATGTAAAGTTGCCAATTGCTCATACAAATACGTAGTAATCTCCCCTTCCGTCCACTCTTCCACATTATCTCCATATACCGCTTCTTCAACTCGTTCTTCAATCGGATATAACTCGTTTTCTAATAGTAAGCATTCATCTCTCGCAATAATAATCATACGTTTCAGAAGATCAAAATCCTCTTTCCACTGTCCAGTCCTTTGTTGAAATAAATAGCGGACATAAGCATATGCTGCTTCTTCTTCAGTTGGAATTTCATACACTTCTGCATCCAAAAGATACGTGAAAGCCTCCAATACTTCGAAATGATTGAGTGGTTGAATAAAATCTAGGCAAGCTAATGCAACGACATTCTCATCGTCAATCCCGCTCTCCATTTCACGAATCGCCCACTCGACATATTGTTCCGATGAAGCTCTATGTCGCTTATGTAAATAATATAAACTCTTCCAATCCAACAACGCACGCCCCTCCCTTTTCTTATTTTCTTACCATATAACAAAAACACTCAGAAAGCCAAATGCTCTCTGAGTGTTTACTCTCTTATTTAAATGCCGCCGCAACTTCATCAATCATAATATTCATTGACTCAAGTCCGCCACCTGCTAAATACCAAACTTCACCATCTAAATAAATCATTTTATCATTTTGGAATGCATTCGTTTTTTGAACGATTTCGTTTTCGAGTGATTCCTTCACTGATGAATCTTGACCAATCGCTGTATCACGGTCAATGATGAACATCATATCTGGATTCGTTTCTAAAATGTATTCAAATGTAATGCTTTGTCCGTGACGTGAATCTTCAATTTTATCATCTGCTGGGTCTACGCCTAACACATCATGAATTAAACCGAAGCGTGAACCTGGACCGTATGCACTCACTTTACCTTCTGTACCGAGTACGATTAATCCTTTATCTTCTGTTTTTGCTGTCGCTTCTTGAACTGATGCTACTTTTTCTTCAATTTCTTTTAATGCTGTTTTTACTTCTTCTTCTTTGTTAAAGATTTTACCGATCGTTTCAACATTCGCTTCGAAAGAATTTAAATAATCTTTGTCATTAATCGCTAAGTAAATTGTCGGTGCAATTTCTTTAAACTGATCATATAGTTCTGCTTGACGTGTCGAAATAATAATTAAATCTGGTTTTGAAGCATGTACTTTTTCAAAGTCTGGCTCTTTTAATGATCCTAAGTTTTCGTAGTCCGCTGATTTATACTGCTCTAAGTAAGTTGGAACTGTCGCTTGTGGAAGACCGACAATTTTGTCTCCTAATCCTAATTCATCCATCGTATCTAAAGCACCTAAATCAAATACGATTACTTTTTCAGGGTTTGCTGGAACTTGAACTGCTTGATCATCAAGTTCATGTTTAACATCGATTACTTGGTCTGTTTTGGAATCTCCTGCTGCATCTGAATCTTTCGTTTGTTCTTCTTTATCGCCACCACATGCTGCTAAAATGAACATGAGTGACATCGTTAAAAATAATGTTAAAAACTTTTTCATAAGTGTATACCATCCTTTTATTATGAATTAAAGTAAACGCAAATATTGCAATTGTTCATCCGTTTAATCGGGATGTCCATATCGTAAATTTCTTTTAATGCTTCCGAGTTAATAATTTCATCTGTCGTACCGTCTCGTACTACTTTACCGTCTTTTAATGCGACAATTCGATCTGAATACACCGACGCAAAGTTAATATCATGCAAAACAATGACGACTGTTTTGCCGAGATCGTCGACGAGGCGACGCAAAATTTTCATAATTTGTACAGAGTGCTTCATATCTAAATTGTTCAGTGGCTCATCAAGCAAAATATAATCTGTATCTTGCGCGATAACCATCGCGATGAATGCCCGTTGACGTTGACCGCCTGATAGCTCATCTAAGTAACGATCTTCCATATCGAGCAAATCCATATATTCCATCGCTTGGTCAACATGCTTCTCGTCTTCCTCTGTCAAATGACCACGTGAATGCGGGAAACGTCCAAATGAAACGAGTTCGCGAATCGTTAGTCGAACATTCATAAAGTTCGACTGTTTTAAAATCGATACACGCTTCGCAAATTCATTCGACTTCATCCCACGCACATCATCTTGATCCAACATTACCTCTCCTGTATCTGCATCGATTAAACGACTAACCATCGAAAGCAATGTCGATTTACCTGCCCCGTTCGGACCGATAAATGATGTAATTTTTTGCGGATGAATATCGACACTCACCTTTTCGACGACCGCTTTTTTCCCATAAAACTTTGACAAATTACGGACTTGAATCATGCCGATCTACTCTCCTTTAATAATAAGTAAATGAAGTAAATTCCACCGACGAAGTTAATGATGACACTCAATGTCGTCGAGAATGAGAAGACACGCTCGACAATCCATTGACCACCGACAAGTGCGATAATGCTCATAAAAGCAGCACCTGTAATTAAAATTTTATGTTTGTACGTATTGAAATATTGATATGACAAGTTCGCTACGATGAGTCCGAAAAATGTAATCGGACCGACGAGCGCTGTCGATACCGCAATTAATACAGAAGATAGAATGAGCATGCGCTTCACAATCGCATCATACGGGACTCCTAAGTTAATTGCGACGTCACGTCCGAGTGACAAAACATCTAACTCTTCCATGTAACGCCATCCGATGATGAGAGCGATAGCGATAATGCCGAACGCCCACCAAACGAGATCGCCGTTAATATTATTGAAACTTGCGAACATTTTATCTTGCACTCTTAAAAATTCATTTGGATCAATGAGTACTTGCAAAAATGTCGTAATGCTTGAGAAAAAGGTTCCGACGATAATCCCGACGAGTAATAAAAAGTAAATCGGACGCTTCCCTGCTTGAAATAGAAATTTATACAGTAAAAGCGCAAATACAATCATCGAAATGACAGAAAGTACAAAGTTGACATGTTGATTGACGACCGTCACATGCATCGAACCTAAAAAGAAGACAAATAATGTTTGAAGCAATATGTAGAGCGAATCTAGCCCCATTATGCTCGGTGTTAAAATTCGATTATGCGTAATCGTTTGGAAAATGACGGTTGAATAAGCAATCGCAATTCCAGTTAAGGCCATTGCAGCGACTTTCACTGCACGACGTGGCAATGCATAATCATAGCTTCCGTTCAATTCGTAAAACAAATACAGTGCACAAGAGACAATCGCTAGTACGATGAGCACAATGAGTCTCGTACGATTTTTACGCATATGCTCGCCCCCTAAACAACAAGAAGAGGAATATACCACTTCCGATAACACCAACCATTAAACTGATCGATATTTCATACGGATAAATGAGCACCCTTCCCAATATGTCTGCGACGAGTAAAAAAATCGCTCCGAGCAATGCCGTATGTGGCAATGTCTTTTGTAAATGGTCTCCATGGAAAATGGAAACGATGTTTGGGATGATCAATCCGAGAAACGGAATCATTCCGACAGTTAACACGACAGTTGTCGTAATTAAAGCAACTAAAATTAATCCGATATTGACGATTCGTTTATACGCGAGTCCTAAATTTTTAGAGAAATCTTCTCCCATTCCGGCTACTGTAAAGCGATTCGCATACATATATGCGATGATGAGCACAGGAATACTAATATAAAGTAACTCGTAACGTCCCTTCATAATCATCGAGAAATCTCCTTGCAACCAAGCGGACATATTTTGAATAACATTCGCACGATAAGCAAAAAATGTCGTAATCGATGATAATATATTCCCGAACATTAATCCTACGAGTGGAATAAAAATCGCATCTTTAAATTTAATGCGGTCTAAAATCTGCATAAACAACAGCGTGCCAGCAAGCGCGAATGCAAAGGCAACGAGCATTTTTTCAATCGTAGAGGCGTTCGCAAACAATAACATCGATACTAAAATACCGAGACGTGTCGCATCGAGTGTTCCTGCAGTCGTTGGAGAGACGAATTTATTTCGGCTCAATTGCTGCATGATTAAACCAGCGATACTCATACCTGCTCCCGCAAGTAAAATCGCAATTAATCGAGGAACTCTACTCAATAAAAATATTTCAGTTTGCTCAGACTTAAAATCTAATAAGTCTAACAGCGAGATCCGACTGACTCCCACGAATAGCGAGAGGAATGAAAGTAAGATGACTGCGATCACTAAGTAACGTTTCTTCAATTTCAAATCTCCGATACCGAATATTTTGCTTCGTGAAGTGATTGTTAATGATAATCGTTATCACTATCACTGCAATTTAATTATAGCAATATTCACCAATTAGTCAACATCTAATTGAAAATGATTATCAATATATATGTAAAAAAAAGAAACTATCTTCTGTTTTCATGAACTATTCTACTAAAAAATAAGGAGAAATGTAAGGGGATTCTTTGTTTTTTCTATTTTATTAAAAAATCTTTTATCATTTTCTCGATTATTCATTTGGATTTTTTTAATAAAAAAACGCCCTTTCTAAAAAAGAGCGTTTCTTTAACCATTTACTTTTGCATTTCTTGTTCAAAGTCAACCGCGTTGTCCAATACTTCTTGCGGAGTTTGAATCGGATGAATTTGATTCATTTCTGTTATTTCTGTTTCTGTATGTTGCACCATATTTAACACGGTATCTTCAAATGTTAAATCGAATTCTAAGTCCAAATTGTACGTATTTAAATCATATGTTTCTTTATCGATGTACAATTCTAAACGAAGTCGATCGACTGTCAATGCATCAAATGCCATCGCTTCTTCCATTTGAAATTGTCCGGCTACACTCGATGCCGCGATGAGTCGCATTAAATTATCATGCTTTTTTTGATCTGTCGTTGAAAAACGTAAAATATATTGTTGTCCGGTCTCTTCTATCTTCATTTCTTTTAACACATCTTTGAACACTTCAAGGTCTATAATTGTATGAAACTCATTTCCATTCCCGATCATCATCTCATGCATTTCAGGTGGAAATTGAATCCATTCTTCTTCACTTTGAACAAACATTCCTTGTTCTGTAATGTAAATTTCTTCATTGCTTACCGCTTCTTCACCTTTTCCAGCATCAACATTAATCGTTTGATGCATGGTGAATGGTTCTCGTGTTAGTGCGATATTCGACAATGTACGTAGTTGACGTTCTTCCAACTCTTCATTTTCTTTCATGTATTGATCCAAATAAATCTTCGTATGCATGCTTTCGTACGTATCAATTTTTTGAAGCATTTTTTCAAATACTTCTTCTTGATTTCCGGTTGACGAACAGGCTGCGAGAAGCAATAGTATACTGCTTAAGATGAGAAAGTGAAACTTTCTTTTCATATTATAAATCTCCTATCTTATTCGTAAATAAAAAACGTTTACTTTATCAAAAACGTGGGTATAGATTAATCCCCTAACCCCTTAACAATATTAAGAGGTCCTTTGAATCGCACGGTGCCACATTCACCGTGCGACTTTTTTTGCATTTTAGAGCGCTTGATAAAACTGTTCTTTTAAACGGCTGGACCATTCAATTGTTAATTGAGTACCTTCTTCTTCATATTCGGTTTCTATCACATGTGCTTCTTCATTTAATAACGAAACGAGATCTCCTCGCTCATATGGTACAGTCACCGTTTCAATTTCATAATCTGCAAAAATATAACGATTCATTAATTGGAGTAGTTGTTCTAGCCCTTTTCCTTCTTTCGCTGACATCCAAATTTCGTTATCTTGGACGTAAGGGTATGGCATCGATGTCGCATCTGCTTTATTGTAAACGAGAATGGTAGGGATATCTTCCACGCCAACGTCTAATAACGTTTCATTCGTCACATCGATCATATAGCGATATTCTTCATGCGAAACGTCAACGACATGAAGCAATAAATCCGCTTCTCGCGCTTCTTCTAAGGTAGAGCGGAATGCTTTTACTAAATGGTGGGGGAGTTTAGATACGAAACCGACCGTATCTGTCAAAATAAACTTGCGATTATTCGGTAGCTCTACTTTCCGCACCGATGTATCTAGTGTCGCAAAAAGCATGTCTTTTTCAAATACTTCTTTCGCTGCTTCTCCATATATATTCGTCAGCAATTGATTCATTAATGTCGATTTACCCGCATTCGTATAGCCGACGATTGATACGACAGGCATACCGCTTCGGTTACGACGTTTGCGCTGCGTTTGACGCTGTTCTTCAGCATGTCTCAAGTTACGGTTTAATTTTGCGATTTGATCTTCAATAACACGGCGATCCAATTCGAGCTTCGTTTCCCCTGCCCCTTTGTTTTGGAAACCTCCCCCGGTTCCTCCACCTTGACGACTTAATGACGAACGTAAGCCGACGAGTCTCGGGAGAAAGTATTGAAGTTGTGCAAGTTCGACTTGCATGCGCGCTTCGTGCGTTTTTGCACGACGAGCGAATATATCTAAAATTAGCATCGTGCGATCGATAATTTTACATTGTAACTCTTCCTCTAAATTACGAATTTGAGAAGGGGATAGCTCATCATTCGTAATGATTAAATTTGCATTAATCGCTTCATACATACGCTTAATTTCATCTAATTTTCCTTTTCCTACATAAGTCGTTGGATGAATTCTCGGCAAATTTTGAGTCACTTCTCCCACGACTTCTACTTGTAAGGCTTCTGTTAAATTGCGCAATTCTTCCATCTCATAATCAAAATGCGAATTGTCGTCCTCATTGACAGCGACGAGAAGAGCAAACTCTTCAATATATTGTTCCATTGTATTCATTCCTTTATCGCTTTTCTCTATCATAACGAATTTCCTAATACATTGCGAAAATGATGATGACTTCTTCACTTTAAACCTCCCTTCATCAACATTTACTGCACAATGATCGTGACAAAAAAACTACGGAAAGCGATAGGCTTCCGTAGTTTCGGGTTTTATTCAATTGGGAAGACACGACCACGTTCGTCTTTGAAGACGACATGCTCTCGTTTTAATTCTTTCGGTGATTTTAAACCTGCTGCTGCTGCGACACGATACAATCCTTCGCGCATCGTTAAAATATAGTTCGTCACACGGTATTGCTTCTCATCGACGACCAGTCCTTGTTGTAGCTTCGCATCTGTCGTCGCAACTCCTGCTGGACAATCATTCGTATGACAGCTTCCCGCCATAATACATCCAACCGAAATCATGAATGAACGTGCTCCTTGTACGAGGTCTGCTCCGAGTGCCATCGCTATCGCTGCTGAGTCAGGTGTCGTAATTTTTCCTGAAGCGATGATTTTCACTTTATGACGAACTCCATATTCTGTTAAAGAATTATCTAAAATCGGTAATGCAGAACGCAATGGAAGTCCTAACGTATCAGCTAAATCTTGATATGTCGCTCCTGATCCACCTTCACCACCATCGAGTGAGATGAAATCAGGATGGCGTCCCGTTTCAGCCATATATTTACTTAATTCATCAGCATCTTGTTTACTACCAATTACGATTTTAATACCGACCGGCTTGCCACCTTCGTTACGAATCAATTCAATGAAGTCAAACATTGAATCGAAGTCATCGAACTGACGGAAGCGGTTCGGACTATTAATTGTCGTGTGAGGTACGACGTTACGAATCGCTGCAATTTCTTCTGTTACTTTACTTCCTTCAACGTGCCCACCACGCATTTTTGAACCTTGTGCGATTTTAATTTCAAATGCTTTAATTTGTTCCATCGCTGCTTTTTCTTTCAACATCTCGACGCTGAATTCGCCTTCTTTTGTGCGGTATCCGTAAAGACCTGAACCGATTTGAGCGATTAGATCCGCGCCACCTTTAATATGATAAGGGGATACTCCACCTTCTCCTGTATTCATCCATGAACCTGGAACGTGTGATATCCCGCTCGATAATGCGAGAATTGCATTTTGTCCAAGTCCACCATAGCTCATCGCTGCTTGTCCAATAAATCCACGAACACGAAACGGTGTTTTACATTCCGGTCCAATGACAATTGCTTCTTCTTCTGGAAGCAACCATGGTAAGGCTTCTACTTCTTCACGGTGCTCTTTTCGTGAAAATAAATTGTCTTCATCAATGACGTATTTCATCGTTTGAACGATATCAGTATTATCGACATGCAATTCCTCTACTTGTGTTGTAAACATCGCGTTACGCAAATAATATCCAGGCTGTGTAAAATCTTTTTTCGAACCGAAGCCGATGACATTACTTAAATATTTTCCTGGCATGACCATATGCAAATATTGTTGACGGCTAAATGGACGCCCTTCATTATCTCCATCAAATAAATATTGTCTAAATTCTGGTCCTGTTTTTTCTAAAATGTAACGTGCCCGTCCAAGTAACGGATAGTTTCTCAAAATCGCATGTTGTTTTTGCTTCCGATCAAAGAAATATAAATAAACAATTGTGACGATCGGAATGATGATGAGAAACAAAATAAGTAAAGCTGTCGTAATTGATATACCTTCCAACCAAGCCATTTCTGCACCTTCTTTAATTATTTTTTATTGGGTAATTCCATTGTATCTCATGTAGTTTATCATGTATTGTAGAGTCATAGTATAGTAATTTTAAATTAAAATTTTTAGGAGGTTTTCGTCGATGATTGACTTACTTACATCCCATACGAGCGTACGAAAATACACAGAGGAAGCGATTCCTTTAGAGACAGTTTATGAACTCGTACGCGCTGGCCAACATGCCGCTAGTTCTCACTTTGTTCAATCGTACTCTATTATTCATGTCACAGATGAAGAACGTAAACAGCAACTAGGTGAACTTTCTAAAAATGCTTTCCAAATTAACGGAGCTGCCGTCGTCTTATTGTTCTGTTCAGACTTTCATCGATTAGAAAAAGCAGCTGCTTTACACGGTGAAACAATCGATTATAGCTATGCTGAAAATACGATTGTCGGTGCAGTTGATGTTGCGCTTTGTGCTCAAAATATCGCCATCGCTGCCGAATCGAAAGGGTATGGCATTTGCTATATCGGCGGTGTACGCAATAATCCAGATGCCATTAGTGATTTATTTGAGCTCCCACAAGGTGTCATGCCTTTATTTGCCATGACGATTGGAGTTCCTACCAAACGGAATGAAGTGAAACCACGTTTACCTTTGCAAGCAATCCTTCATACTAACGTTTATAATGATGAGAAGTATGATGAGCTTTTACTTCAATATGACGAAACGATGAAACAATATTATGCTGAACGTAGCTCTAATAATAAAGTGAGTACTTGGACAGAACAAATGACTGAATTTTTAAAAGAACCGAAGCGTACCTATATGAAACAATCTTTAGAACAGCAAGGTTTCAAACACCGTTAATCGCCCGAAAGACTCATCGCTTGAGCGATGAGTCTTTTTTATATTCAAAATCATTTACTATGATCATGCACTTTTTAAAGTGGTCTTCAATCTTAAAACTAATTACTTCTCGTGATAAGTGTAAAGATTTAATATATATTCTATCTACTTTTCTTACTTTCATAACTTCAATTTGTATAAATAACAAATTTTTCATAAGGATCTGTTACAGATAGCTCAATTTCTTGAATGGGTACGAGCGTCGTGTAACGTTCAAGCCAATCCCGATATTCAACCGTTTCATAAAATAGAATAATATAGATCGGCCTCGTATTTTCATGTACAGAATGTAAAATATTAGCTACGACTTGTGCGAATATTTGTACAGAAAAAGGGTTAAAGAAATAAAATACTGTATCCAATGGCTTAACAACGTAACGCTCTGCCTGCATGCGAACCCAATCGATTTGTTTACCTTTCACATGATGGTGAAGTCGGTATTTTTCCTCGTTCGCTTCCGCTTGTTCAAGCAATTGAAAACTCCGTTCAATTCCACAGACTGGATTCCGAAAATAATGATGAATATAAATCGGAACACGTCCTTTTCCTGAACCAAAATCGATAAAGCGTCCCGCAGATGGCATGTCAAAAAATTGGAATAAAATATCTAATGCTTCATAAGGTGTCGCTTCGTAGCGATTATAATGAGCTGAAGATGCATCCCAATCTTGAATGCCGACAGTTTGAATTGAAAAATAAGCATCTCGTTTTAAATCTGCCGTCATAGATTCCCCCATATTCTACTTTTTTGAACATATTGTTGTTCGTCCCCTCTATTTTAACGCATTCGATTTTCTTTTCAATAGGCTACTTGAAGTCACAATACATTAAATTTTAAGATTATGAGAGAGTGATATAAATTGCATGTACATTCCTCAGTATTAGCTTATACTTAAAGTATAAGGACACTATCAACATAAGGGAGAGGTTTTCCATGTTATCAGAAAAGTTAGCTCATGCATTAAATGAACAAATGAACAATGAATTCGATGCTGCACAATTTTACATGTCCGTCGCTGCTTATTGTGAATACACAAATTACACAGGTTTTGCAAATTTTTATTTAGAACAAGCGCAAGAAGAACGTTTTCATGGTATGAAAATTTATAACTATTTAAACGACCGTGGAGTGCGCACGACATTCCGTGGTATCGCAGCACCGAAAACAGATTTTGATTCATTACTCGACACGTTCGAAACTTCACTCCGCCAAGAAAAAGAAGTGACGAAACAATATTACGAACTCGCAGATCTCGCGATGGAAGAAAGAGAACATGCTACAATCTCATTTTTAAATTGGTTCCTCGATGAGCAGGTAGAAGAAGAATCTTCATTCGATACTCATATCGAATATTTAAAAAGAATCGGCGGCGATCGAAATGCGCTCTTTATTTATGAAAAAGAACTAGGTTCACGCGAATTTTCCGCTACTAAATAAGGTCGGAAAAGTTTCTATGTAAATTTACATCTCTTAAAAAAGGAAACTTGCGTAACGTAATCACTTAATTTTTGAGTAAACTTACTATTTTCCACTTTGCTTTATTACTTAATAATAAAAACGTCGTACGATGAAAATCATCGCACGACGTTTTTTTATTTACCACTATAATATTGAACAATACCTTCATAAATCGCTTGAGCAAACAATTCGGTGTACTCTTCACTCGTCATTTTGTGACGGTCTGAACTGTTTGTAATAAAGCCTAATTCAATTAAAATCGCTGGTATATTATTTTGTCGCAATACTTGGAACGCACTGTCTTTAACACCACGATCTTTCATATTCACCTTTTGTACAATTTTATTTTGCACATATTGAGCGAGCAGACGACTTTCAGCACCATTGGCATTGAACTTCGTATCAATCCATACTTCTGTTCCTGATGCGCTTGCTGATGCAGAGTTTGCATGAATTGAAATAAATGATTCAGCAAATTTACTCTTTGCAAACTGAGTCCGTTGTGTCAATGTTGGATAGGTATCTCCCGTCCGAGTCATATGGACATTCGCACCTGCACGTCTTAACTTATCGGCAACTTTTTTACTCACATTTAATGTGATAGACTTTTCATTAGCTCCACCGCTAATAGCTCCTGGGTCACTTCCTCCATGACCTGGATCGATTACAATAATACGATTTTGAACAGCATTTCCTTTTTTATTCACTAATTTAATATAATATTTATGCACAAAACCTTTGTGCCCTGTTGGTGTTGTCACTTCTGCCCAAAATCCGTTGATTGATGTCACTGCAAGTTCTGTGCCCTTTGTTACTTTTGTAACGATGGCAGAACTATCATTCGCTTGTGAGCGCACATTTAAAGTAGCACTCGTTACATAGCCTACAGTTGCAGCGTTTGTTGTAATAGGTGGTACAGGTGTCGGTTCAACAGGTGCAGGATTAGGTTTTGGTGGTGTAGGTTTTGGGTAAGTGGTACTCAAATAATCCTCTGCCACATAGCCTTCCTTATTCCCATCATATTGGATTTTTGTCCAACCATTCACTGGATAAGCAGCTTTTACTTTTGTTTGGAAAGATAATTGTCCAACTACCGCATAGTTCATGCCACGACCACTTCTAACATTTAAAGGTGACTGCTCTGATGTCACATATACTGTTCTTGTAAATGGGTTAACAGGCTCAGTAGGTGGCTTTACAACGTTCGGACGAAATGAAGGCTCAACTGAACGTGCAATAAATACAGCAAAATCAATACGTAAAATTTTATCCATTCGTCCAAACGTACCATCTGCTTTTCCTTCTGAAATTCCTAAACTCATTAATCTTTTTTCAGCTTCAGCAATGCTGACATTAGGATTGCTTAAAAATGCCCGATTAATAATGATAGCCATTTGACCACGCGTTAATTGGTCATTAGGACGGAATGTGCCATCCGCATATCCCGTAATAATGTTTCGCTTTGAAAGTTCTTGTATATATCCCGAAAAACGATACCCTTTTGGAACATCTTTGAAAGATGTTTCTTGATTCGTTGCTGAAATATTCAATGCTCGACCAATTGTAGCCGCTGCTTCAGCTCTCGTCACATTTTCATTGACGCCAAAGCGCTCCGTCGTTTTTCCGCTCATATACTGACGATCTGCTAGATATTTCACTTCCTTGTAAGCACGCGAGTTTTCCGTAACATCTTTAAAATTCAATCCATTGGCTAAAGCGTCCGATGGCCAAACTATTACCACAGCGAGTAAAGTCAGCAATAATGTCTTTGCTACTTTTAACAAATTTTAAACCTCCATTATTTTAATCTCGTTTAAATCACATCTATTTCTTTATCTTACCATGAATTAGAAGCCTGTGAATATGGAAGTTCAATTTTTTTTAAGTTAACTGTTCTGACTCATGCATTTCGACCTTATTGATAGAGATTTTTACCAATTAATCTTTTAATAATGTTTTGTTTAAAATGACGTTAAAGACGGACATTAAAATTGCAATCGCTAACGCTTGGCCGAAGCCGTCAATGACAAACCCTGTGCCTGTAATTTTATTCACTAAAAGTAACATGAGTGCATTCACTACAAACGAAAAGAGTCCCAGTGTCAAAATTGTCACGGGTAATGTCAAAATGTATAAAAACGGTCTGACTAATATGTTGACGAGCGCTAATACAAAACTTGCAACAAGTGCTGCTCCTAAATCTTCCACATGAAATGTCGGAAGAATACTTGATAAAACTATGAAAAATAAGCCATTTAAAAAAATACCGCCTAACCATCTCATACGATCTCTTCCTTTCCTATTTATTATATTAATATACTACCCATTCCCAGGGAAATCAAACCGCTTCAGCATAGTTTTTCGAAGGTATTTTTGGTATGCTGAACACACAAGTACCGTATCGACAAAGGAGTTTTCACTATGGAATTTTCACAGTTCATTGAAGTTTTAAAAAAACAATTAATGGATGAGTCCTTTTTAACTGGGACCATTAGTCAGCCTCGCCTGCGTTCGAATGACATTCAACGCATTAAACTTAAAAAATTAGAAATTCAAAACGAACTCGCGATTCAATTTGAGTATCAACTTGAACATACAATGTATCATAAAAACTTATCTTTTGAAGAAGCAAAAGACGAGCTTTCGCAACAACTCGAACATTTTAGGCAAGTCCACTTTGATCACACGACGCATGCATCACAAGCTCAAATATCGAAAAAGTTTAAAGTACTTTATAAAACGACACAACACGCTACTCCGAAAGAAGCGAATTTTTCACACAATCGAAAAAAGCAATATATTTTAAGCGAGGAAGTGATTCATCCTTTCCTCGTCGAACTCGGCGTACAAACGAAAGAAGGTAAAATTCGCGCTGCTAAACATGCAAAATTTAAACAAATTAATCGATTTATTGAAATGGTAGAAGATACATTTCCTCACCTCCCAACAGATCGTCCGATTCGTATTATCGACTTTGGCTCGGGGAAATCTTACTTAACTTTTGCTCTTTACTATTACTTAGTTGAAATTAAAAAACGCGATGTCCAAATTACCGGACTCGACTTAAAAAAAGAAGTCATCGAACATTGTGAAATGATCGCTCGCAAATTAAACTATGAGCAGTTACACTTCCAAATTGGGGATATTAGCGATTATGAAGAAGAGACGGTCGATATGGTCATTACTTTACATGCCTGTGATGTGGCGACAGACCTTGCGCTCGCCCGAGCTGTCCATTGGGGCGCAAAAGTGATTATGAGCGTTCCATGTTGTCAGCATGAACTTTTTAATCAACTTCATGCGCCATCCCTCGATGTTTTAACGAAACACGGTATTTTAAAAGAACGTTTCAGCGCATTAGCTACCGATGCCATCCGCGCTCAATTACTTCAACTTGTCGGATACGATGCTCAATTACTGGAATTTGTTGATTTAGAACATACGCCAAAAAACATTTTAATTCGTGCTTACGCAACAAATGCAAAAATAGCGGATCAAGATTATGAAGACTATCAACAATTTAAACAGTTACTTCAAGCTGAACCATTTTTAGAAAAAGAACTGAAAAAATTCGGAAGATTATAAGGAGAGTTATTATGAAAACATTTAAAATGTTATCGATTCAAATTGTAGAAAATGACGAATTTATCAACTTTCCCCTCATCGATGGTATTATCATTAATCAAGAAAATAGCAGAGGCTCTTGGGTACTCGAATTATTTTTAGAACGTCAATACCGTCTGCTCTTTGAAAAGTGGAGTTCAGAAGAAACTTTATTAGAAGCTCGCGTCGTCATTTCTTATCCCGACAATGAGCCTGCTGGATTTATCGTGACCGTTGAAGATATGAAAAATATTGGCGACAATCAAGTATCGATTTTGTTGAAAGGGAAATTAAAGCGAGTACGAGCCAAATATGCAGAACAACTTTTAGAACAACTATTAAATGATGGATTCGACGGGATTGAATTACTCGAACAATTCGAAAAAGATATGAAAGAACGCCCACGTTTAACCATCGATAAACAACTATACCGAGAACAGAAAAAAAACTAAAATAAAAACGCTTAAATCATATCTTTTCTTTAGAATGATTTAAGCGTTTTTCACTTGTGGAATTTTATTTATTTTTCATGCGCATTAATTTATTTTCAACATATGTCGCTTCTGCTTTACACGTATAGTCATAATGCGTACCCAACTCTTCTTGCAACACTTCAATCGTAGCAATTTGTTCTTCCGACGGTGGGTCTGTTAGCATTTTCAAGATAACTTCATTAATTCGCACAGCCATATCCTCATGAAACTGGGGATCTTCTTTTTGTTCAGCAGATAATGTTTCATACCAAAGCGCGCGTTCATTAATATATTCTTTCCACAACATTAAATAATCTTCAATGTCGTAAGCTTCTTCATCCCAATCAATTCGTTCCATATACTGTTCATATGTTTGCGAAATTGATCGTGTAATACTGCTTTTAATATTCGGTGATAATTCTTTAAACATTTAATCGTTTACCTCCCAAAGGTGATTCGAACAAATAGCTCGAATATTATTACATCTCACTTTGTACAGGTCCTAAAGCGAATGTAATTTCGGCTTCACATGCAACTTCTCCATCGACTGTGGCAATTGCCTTCCCTTTTCCAATCGTTCCGCGCAAGCGGGTAATTTCCACTTGCAAATCTAAACGATCTCCAGGAATCACTTGACGCTTAAAGCGACAATTATCGATGCCAGCGAAAAATGCGAGGCGACCTCGATTTTCCTCTTTTTTCAACAAAGCAATAGCTCCCACTTGCGCTAGCGCTTCTACGATAAGAACTCCTGGCATTACAGGGTATTTTGGGAAGTGTCCATTGAAAAACTCTTCATTTACAGATACATTTTTATAACCAACTGCTCGTTTTCCTTCTTCCAATTCTGTTACACGATCGACGAGAAGAAAAGGATAACGATGTGGAATAATTTCTTGAATCTCTGTTGCATTTAGCATACTTTAACACCTGCGCTTTTTCATTATTTAACTCCACGATAAATATCAAAAATATGTTGCCATGTATCCTTTTTGAATACATCGAGAGCTGCTCCGTCACCTAAAACACTATAACCTATCATTGTGCCAACTACTATCGCTAGGAGTGCCAAAATGAGAACGACGCCAACACGAGCTAAAATCGGTATTTTTCGTACTGCTTTCCACTGCTCTCGAATATTTTCGCGTCCATTAGATGAGACTTCATCATATTCTTGTTTGACCGGATGATTTTTTTGACGCACTCGGCGCTCTTTTCTCGTTTCTGTCATCGTTATTCCTCACTTCGTTTAGCGAACATTGTTAATGATGCCTAACATTTGATCTGCTAATGTTACCGTACGTGCATTCATTTGATATGAGCGCTGTGTATTAATGAGCTCTGTCAACTCTTTCTCCAACTGCACGTTAGACATCTCTAAAGCTCCTTGCTGTATTCCAATGGCTCCACGTTCTCCTGGAGTTACTAAATCAGTCAATACCTCGCCTATCGGAAAGTTTAGTGAATCAAAATTATCAGGAACCGTTAAATTACCTGCTGGTAGACGTTTCATTAAATCTGGACGATCAACACGCGTAATTTGTAATTGATGTGTTTCGATTCTACCGTTCCCGAATTGGATTTGCAACTCCCCACCATCTTTAATCGACAGGCTTTGGAAGTCTTCTCCGAAACGAATCAGTTGATCGCCTAATGCGAGAACAGGATGCCCTTCTTCATTTACTAAAAGCATCGTACCATCATTTTCTGGTTGTGCATAGAAATTTCCTTTACGTGTTAAAACAATGTCTTGAACATTTCGACCACCTGCTTGTTCATTCATCGTCCGTATATTAAAATATTGTTTCGGCTCTGTTAAAACAAAATCAAGTGGACGATCTGTCGTTTGAGTTGTTCCTTGTTTCCAATTCACTTTGGAATGTCCAATCATCGCACCAACTCCATATCGAATACCTAAAGCGGATTGCCTCGGAGCCTCGGTATCCCCTTTATCGTTGCGGAATTGTTGATAAAGCATTTCTTGGAATGACGCTTGTTCTGCTTTATATCCATGCGTATTTACATTCGCTACGTTATGCCCGATGATATCAAGTTCTTGCTGAATTTGTCCCATAGTATTAGCAGCGGTCACCATCGTTCTAATCATCGTCATCGCTCCTCATCAATTAATTCTTCCTAATTCGACTGCTTTTTCCATACTGCGATCGTATGCTTGTAATACTTTAGAGTTCGCTTCAAATGTCCGATACGCTGTCATCATATCTGTCATCGTTCGACCTGCATCGACATTCGACCCTTCTACATACCCTTGTTGAATATTGTAATACATATTCACTTCTTCTTGTGAAATGTCTAGTAATCGTTCCCCATCAGGATGAATAAAAATTCCGTTCTCTTGCTTCACTAATCTCGATGGATTTTGGCTAAATGCTATTCCTAACACTTGTCCCGTTTCAGAAATTCGACCGTCTTGATCAATGCTAAAGTCATCGCTTGTCAACTGAATTCGATCCCCATTTGAATCCAATACGTAAGCTCCGTAAGAAGTCATTAATTCACGATTTGGACCGAGTGCAAAGCTACCATTTCGCGTGTATTGTTCTTCTCCATTTGGACCTTCAATGCGAAAGAAAAAAGTCCCTTTTTCTCCTGTCTCTGCATCTGTCGTAGCAAAAATGTCCACAAGTGCAACATCTGTTGGCAATTCTGTTGCTAATAATGAGCCTGGAATAAAGTTTGGTAATGTCTCTTGCATATAAACCCCAGTAGATAATTTTCCTACAGGCGCCAACCCTTTGCGATGTAAAGGATGTTGTGTAGGTAGACTATGCTCATCCATTCGCGCTAAAAACATTTCAGGAAATGAACGAATCGTCGCACGGTCTTCTTTAAATCCCGGTGTTCGCGCATTGGATAAATTATTCGCTAAAAGTTCTGTACGACGTTGCTGTGCAATCATGCCAGATCCCGCTGTATAAAATCCTTTAAACATTGACTTTCACCTTCTTTTACTTCATATTTTCGAGTAAAATTCCTGTGCCTGTCGCAACACAATTCAATGGATTCTCTGAAACAAATACCGGGACGAGAAGTTTTTCTGAAAGAAGCGTATCTAGTCCATCTAACATCGCTCCGCCTCCTGTTAAGAAAATACCCCGATCAATAATATCTGCTGATAATTCTGGTGGTGTTTTTTCCAATACAGATTTTGCTGCTTGAATAATTAATTGGATAGATTCCTCTAAAGCTTCACTCACTTCATCGCTCGACACTTCAATTGTTCGCGGTAAACCTGTTACCATATCACGTCCACGTATTTCCATTGTAGCTTGACGACTTCCTTGCAACACAGTACCAATCTCTAGCTTAATATTTTCAGCTGTACGCTCTCCGATTAATAACTTATATTTATTTTTTATGTAATTTGTAATTTCGCGATCGAATAAATCACCTGCTACTTTAATCGATTCCGATGTGACAATATCGCCCATGGACATCACGGCAACGTCTGTCGTTCCTCCACCAATGTCGATAATCATATTACCGCTCGGCTGAAATATGTCCATACCTGCTCCGATCGCAGCCACTTTCGGCTCTTCTTCTAAATGTATCTTTTTCCCCCCTGATCTCTCTGCAGCTTGGCGAATCGCTTTTTGTTCTACTGTCGTAACATTTGTTGGACAACAAATTAAAATGCGTGGTTTTGAAAAGAATCCTTTTACATTTAACTTATCTAAAAAATGGCTAAGTAAAGCTTCAGTCATATCAAAATCAGCAATAACACCGTCGCGCATCGGACGAATCGCTACAATATTCCCGGGAGTTCGACCTACCATTTGATGTGCTTCTTCTCCAACTGCTAATACTTTATTCGTTGTTTTATCAATCGCTACAACGGCCGGTTCATTTAAAACGACTCCTTGCCCTTTCATATGAATGAGCACGTTTGCTGTTCCGAGGTCAATCCCGATATCTTTGGCAAACATTTTGTTAATTACCCCTTCCACTCATCTTATTCTCTCGTATGTATATTTAGACTTCCTAACTATTAATTGTACCATATTTCACCTCATTTGACAGATGATTCTCGATGTTTTCACGCAATCGATTCAATGATGAAAAAGCTGTTTTGACAAATTACTTTGTTCAAAACAGCTTTAAGTTCACTCTACAGTCTTTATTAGCGTGCGAAATGTACAATTTTTTCATCTTGCGCATCCGTAGTTCTACTAATATTAGCTCCTAAAGCACGTAATTTTTTATGGAAATCTACATAACCTCGATCTAAATGTTCGAGCTCTGTTACGCGTGTAATTCCTTCCGCAACAAGTCCTGCTAAAATGAGGGATGCTGCTGCACGTAAATCAGTTGCAGCTACTTCTGCACCTTGAAGTTTATTCGGGCCTGTCACGATGACAGAACGCCCTTCAATTTTCGCATTGGCATTCATCCGACGAAACTCTTCAACATGCATGAAACGATTTTCAAAAACGGTTTCTGTTAAAATTGCTGTTCCTTCTGCTACGAGCATTAAAGCCATCATTTGTGACTGCATATCTGTCGGGAATCCAGGGTGTGGCATCGTTTTAATATCGACTGCTTTTAATGGATGTATCGCTTTTACACGAACTCCTTCGCCTTCTTCTGTAATTTCAACACCCATTTCACGCAATTTTGATACAAGTGCCGTACTATGTTCAATTAGCGTATTTTCAATTAAAATATTGCCACCTGTAATCGCAGCGGCAACCATAAAAGTACCTGCTTCAATACGGTCTGGAATAATATAATGTGTCGTTCCGTGAAGTGTCTCAACTCCCTCGATACGAATTGTATCTGTTCCTGCGCCGACCACACGGCCCCCCATCTCATTGATGAAGTTTGCTAAATCAACAATTTCAGGTTCTTTTGCAGCGTTTTCGATTGTCGTCGTACCGTCAGCAAGCGCGGCTGCTGTCATAATATTTTCAGTTGCCCCAACACTTGGAAAATCTAAATAAATACGCGCTCCTTTTAAACGTCCTTGTGAGCGTGCTTCTACATAACCATTTCCAAATGTAATCTCAGCTCCCATCGCTTCGAATCCTTTTAAATGTTGATCAATTGGACGTGAACCGATAGCGCAACCTCCCGGCATCGCTACACGAGCAAAGCCAGTGCGTGATAAAATTGGACCCATCACTAAAATAGAGGCTCGCATCTTTCGAACAAATTCAAATTGTGCTTCATTTGCCAGGTTACTTGATGCATCAATATGTAATTCATTTTTCTCAGGATAATGTGTCACTTCCGCACGCAAACTTTTTAAAACTTGGCTAATAGTATGGACGTCAGATAAATTCGGTACATCTTTAATAATTTGCTTGCCTTTTGAAGCGAGTAAAGCGGCTGCTAAAATCGGTAGTACCGCATTTTTAGCACCTTCAACACGTACTGTGCCTTCTAAACGCTGTCCACCTTGAATAATAATTTTGTCCAACAGTAGTCCCTCCGACTCGTTTATTTATCGATATATTTCATTTATTAATCATTTTCAATTTTTCAAAACACATTCTATTTTACAAGGTTCAAAAATGCTTTACAAGTGATGTCTGACCTGTTTTCCTTAATTTGTGAGAATAACCACATATTTAATACTAAGGGTCAAGATTGTTTCAATTTTGCTAAACATCTCATTATGAAACGAAACGATTCGTCCAAGCGGATAAGTCTAAAAACAAATTCGAAACGGTAGCTCCAATGGCTATGCTTAGCAAAATAAACAACAACTGAGCTTGAAACACTTTATTTTTCTGAATAAATACGTCAAATCTTAGTGCTTGCAGTGCATAGAAGCTAATCGAAATAAAAAATAAATGTGAAGCTAACACTAAAAAAGGATTATGTAAAAATAACATACGATCATTCTCCCCTTACTCTACCCTATTTTTAGACATATACACTTCTTTTTATCTATTAAACTATTCATTTTCTCTCTGCAAGTAGAAGGCCCATTTTATATAATGATCGACCGAACTAGAACGGTTGATTCTACAAAAATAGCGAACAGATACATCTGTTCGCCATCTTTTGTCAAATTAACGTCTCATTTCATACACATTAATACGATTAATGGCACGTTTAAGAGCTAATTCAAAAGCTTTGTGATCAACATCTGCTTGCTTCGCTTTGAGCGCTTCTTCCGCACGTTTTGCGGCTTGTTTCGCTCGTGCAATGTCAATCGATTCAGCTTTCTCAGCACTTTCAGCAAGGATTGTTACAACGTCTGGACGCACTTCTATGAAGCCGCCGTGCACTGCAATAACCTCTTCTGAATTTTGATCATGCATAATACGAAGTGGACCGATTTGAAGCGGAGCTACCATTGAGATGTGACCCGGGAGAATCCCGATTTCACCAGACTCAGCAGTTGCGATAATCATCGTTGCATCCGTTTCAACAACTGGGCCATCGGGAGTAACAACATTGACTTTTACTGTCTTCATTTAAATTCCCTCCTGGTCCCTTTTATTAAACTTCTACGCCCATATCTTTCGCCTTTTGAACTACTTCTTCAATACGTCCTACTAAACGGAACGCATCTTCTGGTAAGTGGTCATAACGACCTTCTAAGATTTCTTTAAATCCTGAAATCGTTTCAGCTACTGGAACGTACGATCCTGGCTGTCCAGTGAACTGTTCAGCAACGTGGAAGTTTTGTGATAAGAAGAACTGAATACGACGCGCACGTCCTACTACTAATTTATCTTCTTCACTTAACTCGTCCATACCGAGGATCGCGATAATATCTTGTAATTCACGGTAACGTTGTAAAGTAGATTGTACTTCACGCGCTACGTTGTAGTGCTCTTCTCCAACAATTTCAGGAGAAAGTGCACGTGATGTAGATGCAAGTGGGTCAACCGCTGGGTAAATACCCATCTCTGAAAGTTTACGCTCTAAGTTTGTCGTTGCGTCTAAGTGAGCAAACGTTGTTGCTGGAGCAGGGTCAGTATAGTCATCGGCAGGTACGTAAATCGCTTGAATCGATGTTACAGAACCAACGTTTGTTGATGTAATACGCTCTTGTAATTGACCCATCTCTGTCGCAAGTGTCGGTTGGTAACCAACCGCTGATGGCATACGGCCAAGAAGTGCCGAAACCTCAGAACCTGCTTGAGTGAAACGGAAAATATTATCGATGAAGAGAAGAACGTCTTGTCCTTGCTCATCACGGAAGTATTCCGCCATTGTAAGACCTGTTAATGCTACACGCATACGAGCACCTGGTGGTTCGTTCATTTGACCGAATACCATTGCTGTCTTTTCGATAACACCTGAATCTGTCATCTCAAAGTACAAGTCGTTTCCTTCACGTGTACGCTCACCTACACCAGCGAATACCGAAATACCACCGTGTTCTTGAGCAATGTTGTTAATTAGTTCTTGAATTAAAACTGTTTTACCAACTCCGGCACCACCGAAGAGACCGATTTTACCACCTTTAATGTACGGTGCAAGTAAGTCAACAACTTTAATACCTGTTTCTAAAATTTCAACTTCTGTTGATAAGTTCTCAAATACTGGTGCGCTACGGTGAATTGGGTCACGACGCTCAGATTCAGGGATCGCTTCGCCTAAGTCGATGTGATCTCCTAATACGTTAAATACGCGTCCGAGTGTATTATCTCCAACTGGAACCGAAATTGGCGCTCCCATGTCCTCAACTGGGACACCACGTTTTAAGCCGTCCGTAGATGACATCGCAATCGTACGAACTGTGTCATCACCTAAGTGTAACGCTACTTCTAACGTAAGTGTTTCTGCTTCAGCGTTTGGACGTTCGATTTGGACCTTCAATGCGTTATAGATCTTTGGCAAATTACCGTCTTCAAATTTAACGTCAACTACCGGACCCATAACTTGAAGAATATGTCCTTTACTCATTGTGAGTTCCCCTCCTGTCTTACTATTTCAACGTTATTCTAGTGCAGCTACCCCGCCGACAATCTCTGTAATTTCTTGAGTGATTGCTGCTTGACGTGCACGGTTAAAGAGTAATGTTAAGTCATCAATTAATTCTGTTGCATTATCTGTTGCTGTTTGCATCGCTGTCATACTTGAAGCATGTTCGCTCGCTTTTCCATCTAACACTGCACCGTAAATGAGTGTCTCTGCATATTGTGGTAATAATGTTTCCAAAATTACATCTGCAGATGGCTCAAATTCATAAGCTGAAGCGGCTGAAGCAGTTGAAAGATCTGTAAGCGGAAGCAATTGACGTTCAGTTGCTTCGTTTGAGATGGCAGAAATAAAGTGGTTGTAATACAAATACACTTCATCTACATTGCCGTCCGTGAACATGCCAACAGCTCTTTTTGCGAGATCCTTCACTTCTGAGAACTGAGGATGGTCACTTACTCCGATTACTGAATCGACGACATTGTACTCCAGACGATTGAAGAATTCATATCCTTTACGTCCAATCGCAATAATTTCGACTTCATCTTTTGATGCATGTCTTTCAGCAATCTTTTTAGTTACAGCACGCAAAATGTTACTGTTATAACCACCAACGAGTCCACGGTCTGAAGTTACGACGATGTACGCTGTTTTCTTTACCGGACGTGATGTTAACATCGGATGTCCAGAATCTTTCGTTGCCGAAGCAATCGCTTCTACAACTTCTTCGATTTTTTCCATGTATGGAACGAACGCTTTCGCATTTTGTTCTGCACGCGTTAATTTCGAAGCAGAAACCATCTGCATCGCTTTCGTAATCTGACTCGTTTTCTTCGTAGATCCAATTCGGGTTTCGATATCTCGTAATGATGCCACTGGCTATTCACCACCTTTATTATATCGTCATTCGTTCCGTTCAAATGGAACGGAACGACATGTCATTAATCTTCTTGTTTCGTTGGGACGAAAGTCTTTTTAAATGCTTTCACTGCTGCTTCCATAATGTCTTCAGCAGGAAGGTCTTTCGTAGAACGGATGTGTTCATACACTTCCGTGTGATTAGACTCTAACCAATTTGTGATTTCAGCTTCAAAACGAAGCACATCTTGAACTGGAATATCATCTAAATGACCTTTCGTTAATGCATATAAAATTACGACTTGGTACTCGACGCGGAGTGGTTTGTTAAGATCTTGTTTGAGAACTTCAACAGTACGCTCACCACGAGCAAGTTTTCCTTTTGTCACAGGATCTAAGTCAGAACCGAATTGAGCAAACGCTTCTAATTCACGGTATGCTGCAAGGTCAAGACGTAATGTACCTGCTACTTTTTTCATCGCTTTAATTTGTGCAGAACCACCTACACGTGAAACAGATAACCCTGCGTTAATCGCTGGACGTACACCCGAGAAGAATAAGTCAGATTGTAAGAAAATCTGTCCGTCTGTAATCGAGATAACGTTCGTTGGGATATATGCTGAAATGTCACCAGCTTGAGTTTCAACGAATGGTAATGCAGTGATTGAACCTTCACCAAGTTCTTCGTTCAACTTCGCTGCACGTTCTAATAAACGTGAGTGTAAGTAGAAGACGTCCCCTGGGTAAGCTTCACGGCCTGGTGGGCGTTTCAATAAGAGTGAAAGCTCACGGTAAGCTGCTGCTTGTTTTGATAAGTCATCATAGACAACTAATACGTGTTTCCCTTGGAACATGAACTCTTCACCCATCGTTACTCCCGCATATGGCGCTAAGAATAATAATGGAGCTGGTTGTGATGCAGATGCAGTCACTACGATTGTATAGTCAAGTGCACCGTGCTTACGTAATGTTTCAACAACACCACGAACTGTTGATTCTTTTTGACCAATTGCAACGTAAATACAAATCATATCTTCGTCTTTTTGGTTCAAAATTGTATCGATCGCTACAGATGTTTTACCTGTTTGGCGGTCACCGATAATTAACTCACGCTGTCCACGTCCGATTGGAACGAGTGCGTCAATCGCTTTAATTCCTGTTTGTAATGGTTCATAAACTGATTTACGAGCCATAACACCTTGTGCTGGACTTTCAATTGGGCGTGTTTTCGTTGTATTGATTGGACCTAAACCATCAACTGGTTGTCCTAATGAGTTTACAACGCGTCCAATTAATTCTTCTCCAACTGGTACTTCCATAATACGGCCTGTTCGACGTACTTCATCGCCTTCTTCAATGTCTGTGTATGGGCCGAGGATAACGATACCTACGTTGTTCGCTTCCAAGTTTTGTGCCATACCCATAACACCGTTAGAGAACTCTAATAATTCTCCTGCCATGACGTTGTCGAGGCCATGAGCACGAGCGATACCGTCACCAATTTGGATAACCGTACCAACTTCGCTAACTTCCATCTCTGACTGATAATTCTCAATCTGCTGTTTTATCAGTGCGCTGATCTCTTCAGCTTTGATGCTCATGTATGTCACCCCTGTGCTTTCAATTATTAACCGAGCATTTCGCGCTCTAAACGTTTAAGCTTTGCTTGCACGCTTGAGTCGTAAATGTGGTTGCCGATTTGGAGACGAATGCCTCCAATTAATTTTGGTTCAATTACGTTTTCAATAATTAATGATTGTTTGCCTACTTTTGATGCGAATGCATTCGAAATGCTTATGCGCTCTTCTTCTGTCAATTCGCGTGTCGAGTAGACTGTCGCTTCTGCAACGCCTTGTGCGTCATTCGCTAAAGCATTGAAAGCCTCGACGACATTAGCAAATTCATTCATACGATTGTTATCGAGTAAAACTCCGATTGAATCGATTACTGTTTTATTTGCTCCTTGAAGGATACTGCCGACGATTTCTTTTTTCTTGTCATTTGAAAGCGCTGGGCTTTCGAGTAAATTACGCAAACCTTTGTCTGCATAGAAAGCTTTTTTAACTTCTTTCAACTGTTGTTGAACGAGTTCCGCTTCATTTTTTTGCTGTGCAAGTTGGAACATTGCATTAGCATAACGCTCAGCTACGACAGATTTTGTCATTTAGCTTCGCCTGCCTTCACAATCGTTTCTTCAATTAATGCGCGGTTATCCTCTTCAGAAATTTCTTTCTCAAGAACTTTGCTCGCAGCAAGAACTGAAAGTGAAACGAATTCTTCACGCACTGCAGCGATTGCTTTTTCTTTTGCTGTTGCAATTTCAAGCTCAGCAGAAGATTTCATGCGGTTCACTTCTTCACGTGCACTTTCGATAATTTCTGTCGCTTGTGCTTCGCTTTGTTTACGTGCATTTTCAACAATCGATTGTGCGTTTGCGCCTGCTTCTTGTAAAGCTGCTTTTTGTTCAGCGAGTAACTTCTCTGATTCGAGACGGTTTTTCTCTGCTGTTTCAATTTCATTCGCAATTAACTCAGCACGTTGATCCATAACTCCCATGAGCGGTCCCCATGCAAACTTCTTGAGCAACAAGAGTAAGAGGATGAAGAACGTCACAGTAGCGATGATATCACCAGTGTTAATTTTATTGTTTAAAGCTGCTAAAAATTTAGCGTCTGTGTTAGTCGTTAATAGGATGAAGCTATCCAAAATCACGATTGTTTCACTCCCTTCAAGAGCCATTGTTTAATTGTTGTATTTACATGTTGTTTCATTACATTTAAAAATGGGTATGCCTATAACGGCATAAAGGAATGGCGAAGGACATCGACTTGTGTTGCGTTCTTCGCCATTTGTTTCCAATTATTATTTGTTCATTACCATGAACGCTACAACTGTTGCGAAGATTGGAACAACCTCAACTAATGCAACACCGATGAACATTGTTGTTTGTAAGATACCGCGTGCTTCTGGTTGACGTGCGATCCCTTCAACTGTACGTGATACTACTAAACCTGCACCTAAACCTGCACCAAGTGCACCTAAACCGATAGCAATTGCTGCTGCTAAAAGACCAACTGAACCTACCATAGTATTTTTTCCTCCTAGAGAATTTAAGTTTTTTTGTTTATTTGCCCAACTGAACGGGCATTATATGTTTAATGGTCGTCTGCCACTTTATGCGACATATACACCATCGACAACATAACGAAAATAAATGACTGGATACCCCCGATAAAGATCGAGAATCCTTGCCACGCCATCCCTGGCAAAATCGCTCCGATAAATCCGAGCGGGCCTGAAACCGCAAGTCCTGCGAGTAAGCCGATTAATACTTCCCCTGCGTAAATGTTACCGTAAAGACGA
Source organism: Savagea serpentis (assembly GCF_015351395.1). GTDB lineage: Bacteria > Bacillota > Bacilli > Bacillales_A > Planococcaceae > Savagea > Savagea serpentis. Next base: position 151,575 of record NZ_JADKPV010000002.1, on the reverse strand, counting down.
AGACCGAGCGTCAAAGTTGAGGCAAACTCTTCGATAATCTTAAATGGGAACAACAGTGAAATCGGTTTAAAGAAACCTTTTCCGTATCCAAGGAATCCTTTCGTCTTAATACCGTAGTATTGAGTAAGGACGATAATCATAGTAGCTAATGTTAATGTGATGACAGGATCTGCTGTCGGTGATTTCCACCAAAGATCTCCATCGACATACACAGCCATTGGAAGTCCGAGCACGTTCGCTACGAATAAGAACATGATGAGTGTAATTCCGAGTACGTGAAATTTCCCACCTGTCTTCCAGTCCATGTTGCTTTTGATGATTCCTTTTACGAAGTCCATGATCCACTCGAAGAAGTTTTGCATACCTGTAGGTTTCAAAGCTAATTTGCGAGTAGAGGCCACAGCGATGACAAATACGATTAAACAAGTAATAAATAACATTAAAATATTGGATAAGTTAAATGTCATCTCGAACATCGTACCTTGAAACGCCGTGAAATTTGGTTCTCCATGTTCCATCTTTTAGTTCACCTCCCTTTACAAAACGATTATCCTTCATGTTTTGCGTGGTATACGATGCGCTCTATAATGAGAAGCACATACGGTAATGCAAAGCCAATGACCGTACTTATGAGGTCGAATTGATTTGGAAATGCCATTGCGAGTGATACTGCCGCAATCGCAGAAATAAACCGTAAAAGTGTTCCGAGTGGAGCACCCCGCCTTCCTTCTGCCATCGCTTGATCGAACTTCTTATATCTGCGCACTAAAGTCCACAAATTATAAAGCCCGAACAACATCCCTAAGATTAAACCTGCAAAAATCGTCTCCCAAGAGGTGAGCGTATATCCGACTGCAAACAATCCAATGACGGTGAGTCCGATCATAAATTGTTTTTTGACAATTTGACCTAGCTCTTGTTGCATCTTAACAATCCCCTCCACTAAAGAATAGGAAACGTCTTGTCATGGTGAGTATAGAGACTTGCTCCTCTCACAAACTGGCGCAACGCTTGTACTTTTGTACAACACCCGGAACCGTTGTTCTTTCTCAACATAATAAAACAGCTGTTTTGCGAACAATTAGACACGCTTCACAGTTGTTTAATAAGCAAGTAACGATACCTTTATATGTATGTAACGCCATTTTTCCATATCCTTTGTAAGTGTACAATACGAAAAAAATGCTGTCAATTGATTCCCGTGAATTTATTCACAAGCAAATGAATCTGTCAAACATATGACAAATTTAAGAAGTTTGAATGAAGTTTATTTTTATTTTTATCCATTATATGGGCTTCATATAGGATAAAAGGACATTTCATATTTCGAAAAAATTATATTTCTTATACTATCCGTTCTTTCTATTCATTGTAGGCGAATTAAAAAATATCGAAAAAGACGTAAATTACATGTCTTTTTCGATATTTCATTCGTTATTACTTGTCTAAATATTGAATTAACGCTTTCACAATTCTTTCTGAAGCATGCCCATCTCCATATGGATTCGAAGCATGCGCCATCTCATTATAAGCGTCTTGATTGCTCAATAGCTCATCAGTCAATTGATAAATCGTTTCTTCATCTGTACCTGCAAGCTTTAAAGTACCTGCTTCAATTCCTTCCGGGCGCTCTGTCGTATCGCGTAACACGATAACCGGTTTTGCTAAGCTCGGCGCTTCTTCTTGAATGCCGCCTGAATCTGTTAAAATAATATGCGCACGTGCCGCGAAGTTATGGAAATCAAGCACTTCTAATGGTTCGATTAAATGTACGCGTTCGTTATTTCCGAGCAACTCATCTGCCACTTCACGTACAGCAGGGTTCATATGAAGCGGATAGACGATTTGAATATCCTCGTATTTCTCAAGCAAACGATTGATAGCACGGAACATATTACGCATCGGATCTCCGAGGTTTTCACGACGGTGAGCCGTCAATAAAATCATTTTATCATCACCAATTTTTTCTAAAATCGGATGCGTATATTCTTCACGTACCGTCGTTTGCAACGCATCGATTGCTGTATTTCCTGTAACGAAAATACGGCTTGCGTCCTTTCCTTCATTGATCAAGTTTTGCGCTGATTTCTCAGTTGGTGAGAAATGAAGGTCGGCGAGAACTCCTGTCATTTGACGGTTCATCTCTTCTGGATATGGTGAATATTTATCCCACGTACGAAGACCCGCTTCCACATGGCCAATTGCAATTTGATTGTAAAAAGCAGCAAGGCTTCCGATAAATGTTGTCGCTGTATCTCCATGAACGAGAACGATATCTGGTTGCGCTTCTTTCATAATACCGTCCAACCCCTCTAGCCCACGCGTTGCTACGTCAATTAATGTTTGACGGCTTTTCATAATGTTTAAGTCAAAGTCTGGTTCAATTTTAAATGTTTGCAGCACTTGGTCTAACATTTCACGGTGTTGCGCTGTAACGGTAACAATCGATTCAATTCGGTCTGAGTTTCTCTCTAACTCTAGCACGAGCGGTGCCATCTTAATCGCTTCAGGACGCGTTCCAAAAATCGTCATCACTTTCCATTTTTTAACCAATGATTTCACCCTTATACATTATTTAGTACCGAATAAACGGTCTCCTGCATCTCCTAAACCTGGTACGATATAACCTTCTTCATTTAACTTTTCATCCATCGCCGCAATATATACATCGACATCAGGATGAGCCTCTGTCAATACTTCTACCCCTTCAGGAGCTGCGACGAGGCACATGAATGTAATATTTTTCGCCCCGCGCTTTTTAATAGAGTTAATCGCCTCTACTGCAGATCCACCTGTTGCTAACATTGGGTCTACCACAATTAAACGACGCTCTGCTACATCATTCGGGAGCTTCACATAATATTCTACCGGCTTCAATGTTTCCGGGTCACGGTATAAACCGACATGTCCAACACGTGCAGCGGGAATCAATTCTAAAATCCCTTCTACCATACCTAGACCTGCGCGTAAAATCGGAATAATGCCTAGTTTTTTCCCTGCAATCACGTTTGATTTTGCAGGTCCAATCGGTGTTTCAATTTCAATTTCTTGTAATTGTAAATCTCGTGTAATCTCATACGCCATCAATGTCGCTACTTCATCGACGAGTTCACGAAACTCTTTCGTTCCTGTGTTGACGTCTCGAATATACGTTAATTTGTGTTGAATGAGCGGGTGGTCAAATACGTGCACATTACTCATAAATCATCGCTCCTTTAATTTTAAAAATGTTTATCTTAGCCATTATAACAGAACGCACTCTGAACTCATATGAAAATTACGTGGCAAGTTATGCTCAGAATAGAAAAAACGCTCACACTTTTCAGTTAGTTTACTAAAAGTGATGAGCGCTTATATTTATTTAATCTACTTTTCTTTTTGACCAAACTGAAGCGATAATCGGTCCTGAAATATTGTGCCATACCGCTCCGAACGTACTTGGCAATGCAGCGAGTGGTCCGAGGTGAGCTGTAGCGAGTGCAACACCGAGCCCAGAATTTTGCATACCAACCTCAATCGATAATGCACGTTGATCACTTAATGAGAGCCCGAATATCTTCCCGACATAATAGCCTAAAACTAAACCGACACCATTGTGTAAAAAGACGGCGAAGAAAATGAGCAATCCTGCCGTTGCAATCGTCTCTTTATTCCCTGAAACGACCGCCCCTACGATGACGATAATAGCGACCACTGAAATGAGTGGTACGACTGGCAAGCTTTTATGCACAGTTTTCGGGGCTAATTTTCGCACGGTAATCCCTAAAATAATCGGGACGATGATGACTTGAATGATCATTAAAAACATCGACTTCGCATCGACCGGCATCCATTGTCCTGCCAACCATAATAGCAAAAGTGGTGTCATAATCGGCGCTAACAATGTCGAAACAGAGGTCATCGTAATCGATAGTGGCACGTTTCCTTTCGCTAAGTAAACCATGACGTTCGATGCCGTACCACCCGGAACAGAACCTAGTAAGACAAGACCTGCCGCAAGTTCAGGGGGTAATCTTAATAAATAAGCGATTCCTAATGCTGCGAGCGGCATGACTAAAAACTGCGCTGCAACACCTAATAACACAGCGAGTGGACGAGTTAAAACGAGTTTGAAATCCATCGCACTCAATGTGAGCCCCATACCGAACATGACAATTCCTAATAAAATCGAAATGTACGCCCCTAATGGTAAAAATAAAGAAGGGACTAAATAAGCGACCAATGCCATTACAATGACGAGCACCGCAAAATATTTTCCCGCAAACTGACTAATTCTCCCCAATGTGTTCATTCCCTCAGTCCACCTTTACAATTTTCCCTGGATTTAAAATATTGTTTGGATCGAGCGCTTTTTTAATTAATTTCATCGCATGATACGCTTCACCATGCTCCGCTTCTTGATATTTTTGCTTGCCGATTCCAACGCCGTGCTCCCCTGTACATGTACCATTTTTCGATAAAGCATAATGAACGATGCTCTCATTAAATTGATTTGACAATTCCACTTCTTTTGCATCGTTCATATCGACCATGACGAGCGCATGGAAGTTTCCATCTCCTACGTGTCCGAGAATTCCTCCAACGAGACCGACCGCCTCTAATTGTTCACGTGCGTGATGAATCGCGCCTGACAATTCAGAAATCGGCACACAGACGTCTGTCACCATCATTTTCTTTCCAGGATTTGAATGAATGTACGAGTACGCCAGATTATGGCGCGCTTCCCATAAATGGTTACGTGCTGCTGTTTCCGTTTCGAATTGAATGCTTTGACACCCTGCGTCAGTCATCAATTCTGTCGTAAATTCAACGTCTTGTTTCAATCCTGCTTCATTGCCATGGAATTCTAAAAATAATGTTGGCTTCTCTTCGAAATCCATTTCGTCATGACGATTCACTTGACGAATTGATTCTTCATCTACTAACTCCACACGAGCGATTGGAATCCCGACTTGAAGAACTGTCGTCACAGCTTGAACTGCTTCTTCTATCGTATTAAATGTCGCACGAGCCGCCATTACATGTTCTGGAATTCCATAAACACGCAATGTTAACTTCGTAAAACAACCGAGCGTTCCTTCTGAACCTGCAAATAATCCGTTTAAATGATAACCTGATGCAGATTTCGCTGCGAGACTTCCCGTATTCATTACCGTTCCGTCTGCCAAAACGACTTCTAAATCACGTACTTGATCACGCATAACGCCGTAACGAACAGTCGTCGTACCGCTTGCGTTCGTCGCTACCATTCCACCTAATGTCGCGTCCGCTCCTGGGTCAACCGAGAAAAATAATCCGTGCTTCGCCAATGCTTCATTCAATTCTAAACGTGAAACGCCTGGTTCAACAACGACGAGTAAATCTTCTGGACGAATGGATAAAATGCGATTCATCAATGCAAAATCAATCGTGATTCCACCACTATACGGAATGACATGCGCTTCTAAGCTTGACCCTCTCCCATATGGGGTGACTGGAATACAATGTTCATTTGCATAACGAAGGATGGCACTTACTTCTTCTGTACTTTTCGGGAAGACGACCACTTCTGGTTCTGCTACCTCATGATAAGATTCATCCTGCCCGTGTTGATGCAAGACCGTTTCATTCGTACTTACTTGTTCGCTCGATAAGAGCTCTGTTAAATCCTTTACTAATGTCGACATAGAAAATGTCCTCCCTATTTAGATATTTCAGAAAACTATAATAATACAGTATATTGTACATAGTATTTACTTATCGTGCAATGTGAGAATGGACATACAAAAAGCTCCGTTTATTCATGATTGAATAAGCGGAGCTTTTTTTCAATTAAGCGTAAAGTGGGAAACGGTCTGTTAAAGCTTTCACACGCGCACGCGCTTCGTCTTTTACCTTTTCATCATTTACATTTTTAAGAACCATCGCGATAATTTCACCGATTTCTTTCATATCGTCTTCTTTCATGCCACGGCTCGTTACTGCTGGAGTACCGATACGTACACCTGATGTGACGAATGGGCTTTCTGTATCGTATGGAATTGTGTTTTTATTCGTTGTAATGCCTACTTCATCAAGCGCAGCTTCTCCATCTTTACCTGTTACGCCGAGTGAACGTAAGTTGAGGAGAAGTAAATGATTATCCGTACCGCCTGATACGAGATCGATTCCTTCTGCTGTTAATGTTTCGCCTAAAACTTTTGCGTTTTTACGAATTTGTTGAATGTACGTTTTGAATTCTGGTTGCAATGCTTCACCGAAAGCAACTGCTTTTGCTGCGATGACGTGCATTAATGGACCACCTTGAATTCCAGGGAAAATAGACTTGTCAATTTTACGCGCGTTTTCTTCACGGCATAAAATGAGACCGCCACGTGGACCACGTAATGTTTTATGCGTCGTTGAAGTGACGAAATCTGCATACGGAACTGGATTCATATGTTCACCAGCAGCGACTAAACCTGCGATGTGCGCCATGTCTACCATGAAGAGCGCACCTACTTCGTCCGCAATCTCACGGAATTTTACGAAGTCAATTTCCCGCGGGTATGCTGAAGCACCCGCTACGATTAATTTTGGCTTGTGCTCTAATGCTTTTGCACGAACGTCTTCATAATCGATCATTTCAGTTTCTTTATCAACACCGTATTCTACGAAGTTGTACAATTCTCCTGAGAAGTTCACTGGGCTACCGTGTGTTAAGTGACCACCGTGTGATAAATTCATACCGAGCACTGTATCACCTGGCTCGAGAACTGCAAAGTATACAGCCATATTCGCTTGTGCACCTGAGTGTGGTTGAACGTTCGCATGTTCCGCTCCGAAAATTTCTTTCAAACGGTCGCGTGCAATATCTTCTGCTACGTCTACATGCTCACAGCCACCGTAGTAACGTTTTCCAGGGTAACCTTCAGCATATTTATTCGTTAAATATGAACCTTGTGCTTCCATTACCGCTTCTGATACGAAGTTTTCTGATGCGATTAATTCAATGTTTGATTGTTGACGATTTTTCTCCGCCATAATCGCTTCATAAATCGCTGCATCCGTGCGCTTTACATTACTTAAATCCATTCCGTCATTCTCCTTTTTGTTTACATTCTTTTTTTAAAAATGATGAACTTTCGGTTTCTGAGTTGATTGTACCATAATTAAATGAAAAATGTATCTCTTTTTTGTGAATTCACGAACGATACTTCGCTCGAACGCCTCCGATTAATTTAGGTCGTGTCGTTGCCGCTGTCGTCATCGCTTCTCCTACTTGGCGAATCGATGTGCGAATCGGTACCGCAACCGCTTTTAAATGCATGCCGATTAATGTTTGTCCAATATCAATTCCTGCGTGCGCGACAAGTTGTTCTACGACGACTGCATCTTCTAATTGTTCGTAAGCGTAAGCAGACATCGAGCCACCTGCTTTCCTCGTCGGATAAACAGAAAGTGACTCAAGTCCGAAATGTTCCGCCGCGCGACGTTCGACCGTCAAAGCTCGGTTAATATGTTCGCATCCTTGAAAAGCGAGAAAAATTTCATGCTTTTTGGCGAATTGTTGAAGTGGACGGAATAGAGATTCGCCTACTTCTATTACTCCCGCTGTTCCAATTTGTTCTCCGATTACTTCCGATGTTGAACAGCCGACGACGAAAAACGTATTTTTTTGTAACGGTGCTTGCTCAGCGAATTCCGCTAACAATTGTTCCAGTTGTGAAGAATATAATTGTAATGCGTCCACACAATCCCTCCTTACTGTTGTTCAATTGCTGTGATCTTTTCGATGCGACGTTCGTGACGTCCTCCTTCAAACTCTGTCGTCAGCCATGTTTTCACAATATCACGTGCTAACGCGCCACCGATTACACGGCCGCCCATTGCGATAATATTTGAATCGTTATGTTCACGTGTCGCATGCGCTGTATATACGTCATGGACGAGCGCACAACGAATGCCTTCTACCTTGTTCGCTGCGATCGACATTCCGATTCCTGTACCACACACTAAAATACCGCGATCATAAGTACCATTCGCAACGCCTTCCGCTACTGGCTTCGCATAATCTGGGTAATCGACTGAATCATCCGTTTCTGGGCCTAAATCGACATAATCTAATTTCATCTCTTTTAATAATTCGATAAGTTCCTTGCGTAATGCGTTACCACCGTGATCTGATGCGATTGCTACTTTCATGTAAACTGCCTTCTTTCTATAATAGTATTAAATTAATTTTACCATATCTATAACAGCCTTAACAGTTATCTCTCATCCATTTTAAATTGATGAATGAGTGCATCTAATTCCTTCGATTCAGCTTCTAAACGTTCTGCTACATCGCGAATCGCATTCGCATTTTCCTGTTGGTAACGTGTTGAATCTGTAACATGTGCTGTATTTGCCGCGGTCTGTTCAGCGATTGCAACGACCGTTTGAATTTCTGCAGTACTCGATTCGATATGTTCCGTTTGTTCATCGACAATCGATGTGATGGACATCACTCGTTCTGCCATCTCACGCACGTTGTAAGACATCTGTTGCATCGCTTTCTCTGCCTCTTGCGCTCTCTTCGTCTCAACTGTTGCTAAGTTACTTTGTTCACTCATTCGTTGTACAATTTCATTTACCGTCCCTTGCACTTCATTTACAAGTTGAACAATACTCGTTACAGAACGTTGACTTTCATCAGCTAGTTTTCGCACTTCTTCAGCGACGACCGCAAACCCCGCCCCATGCTCTCCAGCTCGAGCTGCTTCAATGGAAGCATTTAAAGCGAGTAAGTTCGTCTGCTCGGCAATTGTACCAACAAGATCGACGATATCGACAATGCGATGCATTTGTTCATCGAGCCGATGTGTCACTTGTTGTGAGGCCTCACTGCTTTTTCCAATGTACGAAATACTTTGAACTAAATGTTCCACAACTTCTCCTGTTTCATTTAATGAACGCAATACTGATTGCACTTCTGAAGCTGTTTCTCTCGCTTCTTCATTCACTGAATTAGCACTCGTGCGAACTTGTTCCAATTGTTCACTCGCTTCTTGAATGGCATGAGCTGTTGCTTCTGCTCCTTTTGCAATTTCTTCTACCATGCGTTCCACTTCATCCGCTTGGCGTAACGATTCATTCGTACCTTCTGTCAAATAACGTGATGTACTAATTGTCGCTTCAGATACTTTCGTAATGCGTTCAATCATCGAGCGTAAATTGATAACGACGCGTTCAAAAGCTCGCGCCACTTGGACAATTTCATCTTCTCCTTTCGGCACCGGAATCCTCGTACCAATTTCATGATTCGCTACACGTTCTGCAGCTTCTGATAAATCAATTAAAGGCTTTGTTAATACTCGACTAAATAATGCCGCTAAAATTGCTGACCAAATCACCCCTAATGAAAAGGTGATACTTTGGAAAACACCGAATGAAACATTAGGAAAATAGTGTGGTCGTAGCCAACTCATACAAATTGCACTCGATGTGTACGTGACAATTGCCAATACTGTTACAAATACAACAAGCTTCATACGTAAACCTTTCATCTTCATTGTCCTCCTATCTTTTGATGTAATCGTTCGATATAAGAAGTCAGTTGCTGAAATGTTGTCTCATATGTATCGTATGTGCCTCCATAAGGATCTTGAATATCTTGTTCTTCACCCCCGACAAAAGCTGCTAATGTTTCAATACGTTCTCTTGCCTCTGGATACAATTGACGTAATTGATTTCGATGGCTTTGCGTCATCGTCAATATGTGATCCGCCCATTGAATAAGCTCTGGACGCACCATTTGAGAATGTTTTGTATACGGATAGTGATGCGCTGTTACAAGTTTATACGCATGTTCTGACATCGGCATTCCATCTTGTGTGAAAATCCCTGCGGACTGTACATTTACTCCTGGCAAATTTTTTGCACGTAAAATCGCTTCTGCCATCGGGCTACGACAAGTATTTCCTGTACAAACGAATAAAATATTCAAATCGCTCACTCCTTTACTACTTGTAAGTATACGTCACTCTCCTCGAAAAGAAAAAGAACAGATTGTTAAAGTTTTTTGAATGTTTTTACATTAAATGCTATTGTATGTACTAAAAAGGATGTGTCTGACATGCCTACTTATAAAAAATTAGTACGTGATCGTATTCCTGAAATTATCGAAGCGACAGGAAAATCGTTCACTATTGAAACGTTAACGAATGAACAATATATTATCGAATTGAAACGAAAACTCCATGAAGAACTGAAGGAATTTGAAGAAGCTGAAACGAATCTAGATGCGTTAGAAGAACTCGCTGATTTGCTAGAGCTTTTACACGCAGCATCTCGAGTTCTCGGCTTCACTCCTGACCATCTCGAAAAAATAAGACAAGAAAAAGAAATAGAGCGCGGGGCTTTTCATCAAAAATTATTTTTAATCGAGGTAGAGGATGACTAAACTTTCCCTCATTACGACACAACTTCAATCACATTTAATTAAAGCGATGAAGGAAGCGGACACCATTTATTTCGTCGTCTCCTTCATTCAAAAAAGCGGCGCACAAATGATTACCTCTCATTTGAAACGAGCGAGTGAACGAGGCGCTGAAATTAAAATTCTCGTTGGAGATTATTTATACATTACGAATCCCGAAGCGCTACGTCAATTACTCAACGAACTTCCAGAAGCTGAGATTCGTCTATTTGAAAGCAAAGGACGGTCTTTCCATCCGAAAGCGTATTTATTTCGGTACGAAACGGCATGCCAAACATTTATCGGTTCTTCCAATTTATCAAAAAGCGCTTTAACGACGGGCATTGAATGGAATGTACATACCGAATTGCGTGTTGATGCACCCTTTTTTGAACATGTAGTCGACCAATTTTTACACTTGTTTTTTCATGAACAGACGGTGCCTTTAAACACCCTGACATTAGAACAATACAAAAGAAAATACGTAGTGGCGAATGCGATATATAATTTAAGCTCAGCAGTGGAAGCTGATGATTTTTCTACTGATATGCCTACAATTATTTCCGAGGAAATGATAACGGATTATCATTTGTCACCGAGACCCGCCCAACAATTAGCACTCGATGCGCTACAAGCGATGCGTGAAGAACAATATGATAAAGCGCTCGTCATTATGGCGACCGGTTTAGGCAAGACATATTTAGCCGCTTTTTTCGCTCGTTCGTTTAAGCGTGTTTTATTTATCGCACATCGTGAACAATTGCTTCACCAAGCGAAACAATCTTTTACAAATGTCTTTCCAAATGATGAAATGAGCATTTTTGATGGCAATCATAAAGAAAAAAATGGACGGTTCGTGTTTGCTTCTATTTTCACTTTATCCGCTCATTATCATTTACAACAATTCGACAAAGATGCTTTCGATTTAATCGTGATCGACGAATTCCATCACGCGACTGCAACGAGCTATGAACGCGTTTTACAATACTTTCAACCAGATTTTTTGCTCGGCATTACCGCAACACCCGATAGACTTGATAATCAAGATGTATATGCCTTATGTGACGGGAATGTTGCCATTTCAATTCACTTTATCGATGCGATTCGACAAGGTTGGCTTTCTCCTTTTCACTATATCGGAGTGCGTGACCCCATTGATTACACGACGATTGAATGGCGCGCGAACCGTTATGACGAAAGCCAATTACTTGCTGCTCAATTGCAGGAAGATTACGCAATGACCGCTTTACATGAATGGGAACACCATAAGCAAAAAAGAACAATCGCTTTCTGTTCTTCCGTCGCCCAAGCGCTCACTATGAGTCAATATTTTAACGAGTCAGGCTACCGGACTGTCGCATTGCATGGCGATTCTACTATTGCGGAACGTAGACAAATGATTGAACGACTCCATCTAGGAAAACTAGATGCCATCTTTACCGTAAATTTATTTAACGAAGGGGTCGATATTCCGCTCGTAGATACATTGCTATTTTTACGACCGACGGAATCTCTCGCCGTATTTACTCAACAAATCGGACGTGGGTTACGCCTCGCCGAAGGTAAAAGTCACTGTGTCATCATTGATTTAATCGGAAATTATCGTAAAGCCGATTTAAAGCTCGCCGTATTTTCTCAAGACGAAACGATTCCGACTTCGTTCGTTGCGAGTGATTTCCATTTACCATCAGACTGTCATATCGAATTCGATACGGAAGTGATTGACTTACTTCAAATGTTGCGGACGAAACGTTCTCCGCGGAAACAACGTGCGCTCGATGCGTTACAACAACTCCGACTCGAACTTGGAGAAACACCAACATATTTACAATTTCATTTAAAAGCAGATGTCGACTCTAAAATTGTGCGAGAACAGTTTAAAACGTATCCGCAATTTTTAGGCTATGCGCAATTGTTAAATGAAATAGAACGACAAACGTTAACAAAATTTGAACAATGGTTTCATACGCTAACGACGACGAAGATGACAAAAAGTTACAAGCTCATCGTTGTACTCGCCATGTTACAAAGAGGAGAAAATAATTGGTACAAGCGGATTACATTGCAAGAAATCGCACCATTTTTCCATCGTTATTTAATGGCAAAAAATTATCGATGGCAAACAGATCTATCCGACAAGCAAGGAAAAGCCCTTCAACATTACAACGAGCAAAAAATAGTCCAACTATTAAAGCAAATGCCAATTCGTGCCTGGACCAACTCTTATCAAAATGCAAAATTAGAAGGGGCATTTTTCTCGTTTTCTCTTCAACCGACTGAAGAAGAAATGAGCATTTTATTTGATTGGACCTACCAAATATGCGAATATCGTCTGCACACATATTTTGAAAGAAAAAGTAAAATATCGTTTTAAACTCCAAAAGATTTAGTTGAATAAACCATTCAGCTAAATCTTTTTTGTATAATGAAAAACCTTTTACTTTCCAATTTCGTTCCATTACAATAGAGTATTGTTACAAGTTTATTGCAAAATGATTTCAATTACATTTCAAACAAACTTTACTTTTTCAATAGACGTCAAATATACGATAGTACCATCGCGTACTATTTTTAGAAGAAGGTGAACCTTTTGTGATGACGAAAGAAGAGAAGTTCGCATTTGTGGAACAATTCGTCATGGATTATCGACACGTGCATTATCGCATCGCGTATAGCTATGTTAAAAACGAACAAAATGCACTCGATATCGTACAAGAAGCTACTTTAAAAGCATTGCGCTCTATTCAAAAATTAGATGAAATCCAATATTTAAAAACTTGGTTTTATCGTATTTTAGTCAATACAGCGCTCGATTTTTTACGAAAACATCAACGGGTTACTGTGATGGAAGAGGATACACTCCACTTTCTTCTTCCTGCTCAAGAAAACGAAGTGACAAATTTCGATTTATTGGCAGCAATTGATCGTCTATCGCCCATCCATCGAACTGTCATTGTCTTACGCTTTCTCGAAGACTTGAAATTAGAAGAAATCGCCGCTATTACAGATACCAATGTGAATACTGTAAAAACTCGCCTCTATGCCGCTTTAAAAAAGCTTCGACTCGATATAGGAGAGGAGTATTTATAAATTATGAATCGGATGAATGATTATCGTCAATCGTATGATGACATCCCTATTCCGCCCGAACTCGACCGACGTTTACGTGAAACGATTGCGCAAGCCGGACGGGAACAACGACGCAATAAGCGAATGAAAAGTTGGCTCTTTTCAATAGTCGCTTTGTTCGTCATTTGGATTAGCTCTTTAAATGTAAGTCCTCAATTTGCTCAAGCAATGGCAAATGTACCTGGATTTCAATCACTCGTTTCTGCTTTAACGATTCATGAAATCGTCGTAGAACAAGAGATGTATGAAGCACATATTGAAACACCAACTATTGCTAACGTAACAAATCCTGAACTCGAACAAGTACTGAACGCTAAATACATTGCGGAAAGTGAAGCACTCTACGAGTCATTCGAACAGAAGTTAGTTGAAATGGACGATGCTGGTGGTGGACATTTAGCTATTGATTCTAAAGTAGAAGTTATTACCGATACCGATATTTTATTTGTTTTATCTCGAAGCTATTCTGAAATTCAAGGTTCCTCGTCATATGAAATAGAATACGATAATGTGGATAAGCAATTGGGCGTCGTTTTAACATTGCCTAGTTTATTCATCAATGACGAGTACATTGATCGAATAAATGAATATATCGTGCACTATTTAGAAGATGAACAAGCCGTTTCCATCAACCCAGAGAAAAAACCTTTGCCACTCATTGATGCAGACCAACCATTTTTTATTTCAAATAAAAAAACATTGCATATTTCATTCGATAAGTACGAAATTACTGCAGGAGCTTATGGGCCGATTACGATTGAAATCCCCACTTCCCTCATCGATGATTTACTAGTAAGCCATCGTTATATTGAATAACGGAAAAAGCGTGAGCGCAAGAAACTTTTCTAGAACGTTTCTTTAATGCTCACGCTTTTTAGGCGATGCGAATCGTATTTTGTTGGTTCATAATAGCGTGCAATACACTGAGTGCCGCTAAATAACTCGTCTTCGGATTCTCAGGCATCGGATTATTTTCAATCATTGTCGTCATTACACCGAATGAACCTTTTACTTCGATTGTATGCGTATTTTTTTCCGCGTGTGGATCTGCCAATACTCTTACTTTCGTACGCTTCGGTCCAATTCCAGCAAGAGATAATGCAATAGCGACATTCATATTGCGTGGAAATTGCGCGATCGCTGCTTCAGCTGATCCTTCAAAAATAACTTCGACTTCCGCAAGCGGCTGTTTACGATTCGGTAAAGCACTCGGTGGTTTACGCGTCGTTAATTGCACTTCTTCTAACTCATCTAATGCTTGTGCCGATTGAATCGCATCTAGTCCTCCGATTGCACCCGATGGAATAAATAACGCGGTGCCATGTCGCCTAGCCAATGTTTCAAACTTATCGCGCACTTCTTTTTTTCCTAAAACGCCAATACTGCTTAAAATTAAAGGTTTTCCAGCACGAATGACCGCTTCTCCATATTTCTCAATCGTTTCAATTGTGCTCGTTTCTACTACATAATCAAAACTTTGTTGGACGAACTGTTCAATGTCATGAACGACTTTGATACCGCCTTGAGCTAATATGTCAATCTGATCTGTTCGACTCGTTAAAACATGTGTAATCGTTATATCTTCTCGCTCTTGAAGGGCTTCTACGAGAAAAGAGCCGATATTCCCGTATCCGATTAAACCTATTTTCATATTGACCACCCTCTCTTCTCTATCGTAACGCATTCACTCGATTTTCACGAATGAAAAAGTGCCACCGACAAAATTGTCGAATGGCACTCGATGAAAACTACTTATTTAATTGTTCCAACCATATCTTTCGCTACTACATACTTATCGAACTCTTCTTCTGTAAGGAGTCCTGTCGCAAGTGCAGCTTCTTTTAAAGTTGAACCATTTTTATGTGCTGTTTTTGCGATTTTTGCTGCGTTTTCATAACCGATGTATGGGTTTAACGCTGTAACGAGCATGAGTGAGTTTTCTACTTTGCTTTCGATTTCTTCGAGGTTTGGCTCGATTCCGACCGCACAGTTGTCGTTAAAGCTCATCATTCCATCTGCTAACAGTTTTACAGACTGTAGGAAATTGTAAATGATCACTGGCTTGTAAACGTTCAACTCAAAGTTACCTTGGCTCGCTGCGAATCCGATCGCTGCGTCATTCCCCATCACTTGAGCAACGACCATCGTCAATGCTTCTGATTGTGTCGGGTTCACTTTACCTGGCATAATTGATGAACCTGGCTCGTTTTCTGGAATTGTAATTTCGCCAATTCCTGAACGCGGACCGCTCGCTAACCAACGAACGTCGTTTGCGATTTTCATTAAGTCACCTGCAAGTGCTTTTAATGCGCCATGAACGTATACTACTTCATCATAGCTCGTTAATGAGTGGAATTTGTTTGGAGCTGAAGCGAACTCAACGCCTGTTGATTTCGAAATTTCTTCCGCTACTTTTTCGCCGAATCCTTCTGGTGCGTTTAAACCAGTTCCGACTGCTGTTCCACCGATTGCGAGGTCTTTTAACATTTCAACCGATTGTGTAATCATTTCTTCTGAACGCTCAACCATACGGCGCCATCCACTAATCTCTTGTCCGAGTGTAAGTGGTGTCGCATCTTGTAAATGTGTACGACCAATTTTTACGATCTCTTTAAAGTCTTCTTCTTTTTGTAACAATGTTTTCTTGAATACTTCAAGCGCTGGGATTAAATCTTCTTGAACAGCAAGCACTGCTGAAACGTGAAGTGCTGTTGGGAATGTATCGTTCGAGCTTTGTGATTTGTTCACATCGTCGTTCGGGTGGAGACGCTCTTCTTCGCCCCACTCTTCTAACAATTGGTTACCGCGATTTGCGAGTACTTCGTTCATGTTCATGTTCGACTGCGTACCGCTACCTGTTTGCCAAACGACAAGTGGGAAATGCTCGTCCCATTTACCTGCAATGACTTCTTCCGCTGCCGTTACAATCGCTTTCGTTTTCGCATCTGATAAATTGCCAAATGCGTTGCTCGCGAGTGCTGCTGATTTTTTCAAATGAGCAAATGCACGGATTACTCCTAACGGAATGCGCTCTCCACCAATTTTGAAGTTTTGTTTACTTCGTTGTGTTTGAGCACCCCATAATTTGTCTGCAGGTACCTTCACTTCTCCAAATGTGTCATGTTCAATACGATATTCCATTTTTTCGTCACCTCTTTATTATAATAAAAAAGACTTATACTACCATCATAAGCTCCATTCCTCTTTTTTGAAATGAAAAGACTTATGCAAATAGTAGATGGCTAGACATTTGCATTATAACATTTATATGATGTCGAGTCGCTCTTTATCTTTTAGAGGACAAGTTTTCGAATACCTGCCATATAAAATGTGATCAATGCAAAAACAGTACAAGCGAGCATAATAATCGCCATTGGAATAGCGCTCATCTCTCCCATAATTCCGACGAGTGGAGAAACAATCGCTCCACCGATATGGGGCAATAATCCGAGAAAAGCGGAAGCGCTCCCGACATCTCGCTCTTGTAAATTCATCGCGATTGAGAATCCCGTCGTCGACACGGAACCGACGCAAGAAATAATGAGAAATAAAGAAAGAGCAAGCAATGCGAGCGAACCTTCCGTCCATACAGTGTAACTGAGTAAAAGTGCGCCTATGAATGCAACATATAAAGACAATTGCAATATTTTAGACTCTGCCATACGAGAAGATAAATACCCCGCTACTTGCGCTGCCAATATAATTCCGACACCATTCAACGCGAAAAATAATGAAAATTGCAATTCCGTTACACCATATATTTTTTGTAAGACAAAAGGCGATCCAGCAATGTAAGCAAACATCGCAGTCATAATGAATCCTTGCGTTAATGAAATACTTAAAAATGTACGATCGCGCATCAACTTGCCAAATGTTTTCACTACACCAAAGATACCACCTGTTGAACGTTTCTCATGATGCAATGTTTCTGGAAGGCCAAAAAAGACACCGACGAGCATGAGTAAACCGATCAATCCTAATACGTGGAAAATCCCTTGCCACGGGATAAACTGCAAAATAAACCCACCGAAAATAGGAGCTAATATCGGAGCAGCTCCATTGACGAGCGATAATAATGCGACAAACTTCGTCAACTCTTTCCCACTATACATATCACGTGCAGAAGCTCGGGCGATGACAATCCCGGCAGCCCCCGTAAACCCTTGAATGAAACGTAAAATAATAAAGACATAAATATTCGGACTAAAAGCGCTTAAAAAAGAAGCGAGTGCGTATCCGATTAACGTAAATAGTAACGGCTTGCGACGGCCATGAACATCACTATACGGACCGAACACAATTTGTCCGAGTCCTAAACCGAGCAAACAAGCAGTTAAACTCATTTGAACGAGTGAGGTAGATGTTCCAAGAGCCGACCTGATTTCAGGAAGAGCTGGTAAATACATATCCATCGATAATGGGCCGAATGCGGTGAGTGACCCTAAAATTAAGATGAGCCATACACGCATCATAGTATTTTTCTCTTCGGGCTTATAAATTTTCTCCATGCCAATCCTCCCTTAATTGAAAATCGTTCTCAAATATAAAATCGATTATACCACGAACTGTTCAATTCACGTATTATGTGCTCACAATATAAAAAACGCCACAGTTTTTCCACTGTGACGTCCGCCTTTTACATATTTGTACGCATCGCTTCAATAATGTCAATCTTCGTCGCTTTTTTTGCTGGACGGAATCCAGAAATAATCGCAACTGCTATACTAATCGTTGATGCGATCAAAATGAGTGGTAAAGTAATCGTTGAAAATGTAATGCCGGCATCTACAACTCCTTCATCTTTCATTGCAAATTCTAAAATAAGTGGAAGCAATTGATTTGCTAAGAAACTCACTCCGTACGAAATGACGATTGCAATCGCTGTACCGAGCACTCCAATCCAAGCACTTTCCATAATGAATAAACGTTGAATTAATTTCGGACTCATTCCGAGTGCTTTCATCACACCAATTTCACGCGTTCGCTCCGTCACGGCCATCGTCATCGTATTAAAAATACCGATCGACGCAATTAAGACTGCGATTGTACCCACAAAGACGAGCCCCATTTTAAACGCTGTAAAAAATAAATCAAATTGTTCAATCTCATCTAATACCGAATACGTATTGTAACCGAGCGCTTCAATTTCTGCTTTTAAATCTTTCACCACTTCTGCACTTTTCGCGTGGATCGCATAGTCATTGTAAAACAGTGAATCTATCATTTCTTCAGCTGGCTCGAATTGTTTATATACGTCCATAATTTGAGGTTGATACGTTCGACTAACGAAAATTGTTGAATCAGAATTCCATTCACGCGCTGGCGCTTCTTTAATCCCGACAATTGTAAACGTATCTTCAAACTGTTCTCCGTCTTCCTCTTCTCCATCTTTCGGAATGACATATTGAATTGCTTTTCCTAATACATCCTTCTTTTCGCCATCTATAAACGACTCTCCGAAATGATACCCGACGACGACTTCACGGTCAGTTTCAGGGAATCGTCCTTCTTTCAATTTAAAATCGAGTTGGCGCTCAATATCGTAATCTATTAACTCTAATTCTCCGTTACTTTCAATCTCGTTAAAATAAACAGAATCTGGAATCGTCACTCGTGACCGTTGTGCAAAAATATGAACACCTGGTAATTGACTTATTGTTCGTATGTCTTTTTCTTCCATCTGGTCTGCCCAAACTTTTACTTCTGTAATATTTGCATTTGATAAAATTTCTCGCTCTGCTGTTTCATGTAAGCCAAAACCAATTGATGCTAAAACGATCAAAAAAGCTGTTCCCATCGTCGTCGCTAAAATCGTCATAAATACACGGAGTCGGTTTTTCTTCATATGGCGACGTATGTACAATACTTGTTCTTTAAATGTCACAGTCTCTCTCCTCCAATCAATTGGCCATCATGCATCGTATACGTGCGATCCGCTGCTTGTGCGACCGCTTCATCGTGAGTAATGATGATGAATGTAATGCCTTCTTTTTGATTTAATGATTGAATGAGCATTAAAATATCTTTCTCCGTTTCGGAATCTAAACTTCCTGTCGGTTCATCCGCCAAAATAATGGCAGGGCGATTAATTAAAGCACGTGCAATTCCGACACGTTGTTGTTGTCCGCCCGATAACTCATTCGGATAATGAGGACCGACAGATGTTAAACCGACCCTTTCCATAATTTCATCCACTCTCACTTTGCGCTCTTGTTCCTCTATACCCATCAAAACTAGTGGGAACTCGACATTTTCATAAGCGGTTAAACCAGGGAGCAATTGAAAGTTTTGAAAAATAAATCCGAGTGATTGGAGACGAAATTGCGCCCTCTGTTCTTCATTCATCGCAGTCAATTCTGTTTTATTCAATAAAATTCTTCCTTCTATAGGTTGCATAAAACCCGCTAACAAATGGAGCAATGTCGATTTTCCAGAACCACTTCGTCCGACAATGGAAACGACTTCTCCTTCTTCTACTTGAAAATTTACATGTTGAACAACAGGTATTTCTTTATACGTATCTTTTTTACCTATCGTAAAGTGATGGCTTAATTCGCTCACTTGAATCATTTCATTCATTCCTTCCGTTTCATTCATTATTTCTATCTTAAATCGTAACAATGAAGAAATATTCATCCTAATTCTTAATTTTCTTTGAAGATGCGAAAATATTTCCTATGCTGCCAGTCTCAGTGATATTTGAATTATTACGGACAACGAGTGAATGCTACATCGCAAGAACTATCTATCATTTCATGAAATAGCAATGGCAGTTTAACTATTAATTGAAACGGCAAAAGAGCTTGAATTTTTAACAAGCATAGTTAAAGCGCGACAGCATGCGAAAAAATGAGATATTTCAGAAAATTTTCTATGTCTATTTCGTTATACTTGAAAGTTATTTTGTCTATTGTCATCATAACTGTTGCTTTATGTAAATTACTTTGATATGATAAAGAAGAATTATTTTTGTTCGAAGCACGACTTTGTCACGTTATACGTTTGACGACTTCTAGGGTAGAGCAAGGATAGTAACATATGTACGATTTGCAAGGTGCAACGTACGAGGAGGAAACAAAGATGGAACAAGGTAAAGTAAAATGGTTTAACGCAGAAAAAGGATTCGGATTTATTGAGCGCGAAGAAGGAGACGACGTATTCGTTCACTTCACTGCTATCCAAGGCGAAGGTTTCAAAACACTCGAAGAAGGTCAAGACGTTAACTTCGAAATCGAAGAAGGCCAACGTGGACTTCAAGCAACTAACGTTAACAAAGCGTAATTAACTTTACACATTCAACCCTCTCGCATTTGCGAGAGGGTTTTTTCGTGTTAAAATAACGATACGATTGAAAAATGGAAGGGGTCTCATTCTTTGGAATTTATTGATTATGCAATATATGGTCCTACCGTTCTCGCTTTTCTTATTTTTCTATTTTCGTATTTACACGATCGGCGCAAAGTGAGTAATGGTTTTCTTTTTTTAATTTTTCTTTTTTTCTCCCTCGTTTCATTAACATATGCAGCGTTCACTTATAACAATGTTATTTTAATGGTCATCGTCGGAATCGTTTTTTTAATCTTTATATTTTTCGCTATTTTTGGAGGCTTTATTATCGCGGGTGCTTCTATATGGAATGCACGCATTTTAATTCGACGTGAAGGATTAAAAAAATCAAATATTTTAACTTTATTACTTGGGATTGGAACACTCTCTTTATTTTTCATACCACTTTTTGATTGGAATCAATTATTATTTCCCGGTGCCCAGCACTTCGTAAACTTTGGACTTTTCATCTGTTTTTATTTCGCCTTCCACTTTGTCATTTATGTGATGTCGTCTTTCCTCTATCATTGGTATCGTCCGCGCTACAATAAAGACTATGTCATCGTACTCGGAAGTGGATTAATTAACGGACATATCGTTTCTCCACTATTGCAAAGTAGAATTTTTAAAGCGATTGAATTTTACGAGAAACAAACAGCCGCGACTGGACAACCTCCTATTTTAGTCTTTTCAGGAGGTCAAGGACCAGATGAAGCATTGTCAGAAGCAGAAGCAATGCGCGATTTTGCAGTCGATCAAGGAATTCCTATTGAACATACTCGAATGGAAGCTCAGTCGACGACTACGTTTGAAAATATGAAGTTTTCAAAAGCTTTAATCGAAGAAGAAGCAGAAGGTAAAACATATCGCGCATTATTTTCAACAAACAACTACCACGTATTTCGCGCAGGAATTTATGCGAAATTAGCGGATTTAAATGCCCAAGGTATCGGTGGGAAAACGGCTCTTTATTATTGGCCAAATGCGATGTTGCGAGAGTTTATCGCTGTCGTGGTCATGTATAAAAGAAATCACTTCATTTTTATTGCGACGACTGCTTTGCTTTATGTAAGCTTTTTATTACTCAGTTATGTGCTACTACAAATTTAAAACGAGAGGCATGTAGTAATGCATATAAAACAACAGCTAGTCAAACGATCGTTTGACTAGCTGTTGTTACTTGAATAGACTCGATAGGAAGATGACTTTGCTCATCTTTTTGTTGCTCTTTTTTCATTCCGTTAATCGTCAACATCATCGCTAAAGTAACCGCTCCGACGATGATGATGACACCGATGATAAGCCCGATGACAAATGGTTTTCCCTTCATAGAAGTCTCACTCCTTTTTCTTACACTGTTGCCCTTTTAAATAATTTGTCGCCTCTTCACGATCACCAAAACTATCTTCTAACTGATCATCAAAATAAACATTCCAAGCGCCTTGTTCTTCTAACAATACGAGTTCATTATCCCGATCATCGACCCACACTTCTTCAACCGGTTCATATGGTGTTGTTAAGAGACGAATCGAGTCAGCAATGACTTGTGTCAGCTCTTCTTCAGAAGCCATACGAATATTGTACAATCCTCGGCTATCCGCTTCATATTGCGGTAAATCACCAACGTATACGAAGCCATTACCATTCGGATGTAAATGTTGTACGACCACTGTTTTATCATATATACTTTCATCTAAATGATAATTTAATCGCTTCAAGGATACTTCTTTCTTCGTAAGATTCGGAAATTCTTCAATCACTTTTTGTTTCTGTTCAAATGTTAACATCATCTACCAACTTTCATTATCGGGTTACCCACTTTATAATAACGATGAGGGCTAAAATTACAGCGATGGCTATGGCAAAAAACCAATCAGGCGTACTGCCTGAACCAAATTCAAACATACGCATCCCCCTTTCTTTACAATTCAGTATACCATGAGACTTGTCATAGTTTCGAGAGGTGAACAATATGTGGAAAACAATTTTTCGAATAACTGTACTCTTATTCATTTTATACTTTACGCGACCTTTGTGGGAAAAGTATACGACAGATTATGTCAATTTAGATTTCTTACACCCTGTCGACGTTAAAGTGGAACAATGGACAGAGCGTGCCAAAACAAGTGAATGGCCTTCTCAAATGTGGGAATCTATTAAACGTAATGCCGGTGATGTGTATGATCGCGTGCGCGGTGTAGTTAAAAAACCTGTATTAGAAGAAGTCGCCACGCCACCAGCAGAGACCCTTCCTGCAAGTATTAATGAAGAAGGAACTTTGTCACTAGGACTCTCTCACGAGACAATCCTAGACGCTTTAGGCGAACCGAAACGTACTTTGCTCAATGAATATCAAACCGTCTGGCACGTATATCATGAAAACTATCATCGTTTTATGCTCATCTCCTACGACCAACAAAATCAAATTGCAGGATTATATACGAACAGCCCAGAGACTCTTTTAAGTGAACCTGTCCATTATGGTGATGCGAGAGAGTCCGTTCGGAAAACATACGGAAAACCATTACATGAAATGACAAAAGGTCGCACTATTTTCGTCTTACAAGAAAATGAGGGATTAGATGTTTTCCAATTAGAAGATCGATACGTCTATGCTTTTTATGATGAGCACCGAAATTATACATTAACCTCCTTGCTTGTCGTAGCGAAAGCTTTAGAAAAACAAAGAGAATCGATGTACGTTTCAAGCAGTCAATCTTTACGCAACAGCTATGAGCAACTATTATTCGAATTAACAAATGCTGTGCGGGTGCGCGAAGGTAAAAGCATTTTACGTTTTCATGACCCTTTAGCTTCTACTGCGAGAAAACATAGTATAGATATGGCGAAAAATAACTACTTTAGCCATACAAATTTACAAGGTGAATCACCGTTTGAAAGAATGCGAAAAGATCGTATTCATTACACACAAGCAGGAGAAAATTTAGCTTATGGACAATTCAGTCCGATTTTCGCTCATGAAGGGTTGATGAATTCTTATGAGCATCGCATGAATACATTAACTCCGAAATATACGACTGCTGGAATCGGTGTTGCCTTTAACGAAGATGAAATCCCCTATTTTACGCAACTATTTTTAAAAGAATGAAAAGACGAGAATTCTTTCTATTCGCTGCTCTGAAAACAGCCTAGAAAGAATTCTCATCTTTTTTATGATTAAGCTAACATTAACTTTTCTAATTCAAGTGGCTCTACGTAACCGTCTTTACCGTAGGCACGCATATTTCCACCAGAAATTTCATCGATGAGCATGAGCGCTCCTGCTGAATCACGACCGAATTCAAGTTTAATATCGTACAACTCGAGTTCACGCTTCGCTAATTCCTCTTTGACGATTCCTGAAATTTGTTTCGTCATTTGTTCTAATTCATCATATTCTTCCGCTGTTAAAAGTCCGAGCATGACGAGTCCGTCTTTTGAAATTGGTGGGTCATTGCGCTCGTCATCTTTTAATGTCACTTCTACGAAAGCATCGAGTGTTTGACCTTCTTCACAATATTGGCCGTAGCGGCGGTAAAAGCTTCCGACTGCACGATAACGACAAATTACTTCGAGTCCATTGCCGAACATCGTCGCTTTTTTTACTGTCATCGTCGACTCTTCAATATTCGAAGATACGAAATGTGTCGCTACTCCGTGTTCCGCCATTTTCTCGAAGAAAAATGTCGTCATACGTAATCCTGATTGACCCATTCCATCGATTGTTAAACCGACTGTGTTCGCTCCCGGATCAAATACACCGTCTGTCCCTGTCACATCATCTTTAAATTTTAAAATGACTGTGTCTCCTTCTCCTTCATACACATCTTTCGTCTTCCCTGCATATAATAAGTTCATCTTCACTCGCGCTCCTTTTTCGACTTTTCTTCAGTATAAGCTATATTTGAAGTGATAAAAAGAGATATCGTTCGGTTTTTATGAACATTTTATAAATTTTAATATGAAATGTGCGTTTTTTCAAAATTAGAAAATTGTCCTCTTTTCAATTTCTCGTAACATGTGCTATGCTGAAATAAGCAAATTGTATAGATTCACACAACCATTAGGGGAATCCTTTATGAAGGACTGAGAGAAAAGTGTAACTTTGATACCCTTATCACCTGAACAAGTTCGAACTTGCGGAGGGAAGTGGCTTATTTTCTGCATGCTTTTTTGAAAATAGACCGTACCTCGATTTTCGAGGTACGGTTTTTTTACGATGAAGTAAAGGAAGGAATTATGATGAAATTAATTGCTGTAACGACAGACACATATAATATTAGTCAATTAGGTGAGACGATTGTCGCCCTTGCACCTTTCGTAGATGAATTTGTCATTCGTGAAAAATCGAAAACTGCCGCCGAGCTTTGTGAGCTGTTTGATTTTATTTTAGAAAATGGAGTAACCTCTGAGCAACTCGTCGTTCATGAACGTGTCGACTTAGCGCATGCTTATCATATTCCGACGGTTCAATTGCCGTATTACAGTATGCCATTACACTATGCGACAACTGCGTTTCCAAACATTCATTTTCGCAAGTCTGTCCATAGTTTAGAAGAAGCGCTCGAAGCGGAACGAGCAGGTGCACATTCCGTCACATTTGGACATCTGTTTGCGACACAAAGTAAACATACACCCCCACGAGGACTAGAAGCGGTAAAAAAAATAAAAAAACAGTTAACGATTCCACTCTATGTCATTGGAGGCATTCAAATACAACATATCGACACATTACGTGACATACAAGTGGACGGCATCGCTGTTATGTCTTCGATCTTCCATGCACCTTCGCCTGTCGACTGTGCAATACAATTTGCGACTACGATTAAAGGAGAGACGAATATGAAATCGATTCAATTAAACGGTCAATTATATGAACTTCCTAAAGCGGTGACAACGATCGAACAACTTATTCAACATTTGCAACTGGAAGAACGTATTTTCGTCGTTGAACATAATGAAGGAATTGTCGATCCAGAAGCTTTTAATACACCTATTTTAGATCGCGACAAAATTGAAATTATTCATTTCGTCGGAGGAGGATAATATGTTAAAAGTCGGAAATCACACATTCCAATCTCGTCTATTTTTAGGTACAGGTAAATATCCATCATTTGAAGTTCAAAAAGAAGCGGTCGCAGTTTCAGAAGCGGAAGTTCTAACATTCGCTGTGCGTCGTATGAATATTTTTGAAGCGAGTCAGCCGAACTTTTTGGAACAACTGGATTTAAAAAAATATACATTACTACCAAACACAGCTGGTGCTAAGACAGCAGAAGAAGCGGTGCGCATTGCAAAACTAGCGAAAGCTTCAGGGCTCTGTGACATGATTAAAGTTGAAATTATCGGGTGCGACCGTTCTCTTTTACCTGACCCAGTAGAGACATTACGCGCAACAGAAATGTTGTTAGCGGAAGGTTTTACTGTTCTTCCTTATACGTCTGACGATGTCGTCTTAGCACGTCGACTAGAAGAACTCGGAGCACATGCCATCATGCCTGGTGCTTCTCCAATTGGCTCAGGTCGGGGCATTTTAAATGAATTGAATTTAAAGTTTATCATCGAACAGTCCCAAGTACCCGTCATTATCGATGCGGGCATCGGTTCACCTGCAGATGCGGCACTCGCAATGGAACTTGGAGCGGACGGTGTTCTTTTAAATACAGCCGTTTCGGGCGCAAAAGATCCTGTAAAAATGGCCGAAGCGATGAAGCTCGCAATCGAAGCAGGACGACTCGGATTTGAAGCAGGACGTATCGAGAAAAAAGATTATGCGGTCGCAAGTAGCCCGATGGAAGGGTTGTTCGTCGAGTGATTCATCGCTATGACCGTCAACAACGATTCGAACCATTCGGTATAATTGGACAAGAAAAATTACGCCGAGCTCGTATTTTCATATTAGGTGCAGGTGCACTCGGATCTGCTTCTAGCGATTTACTCGTACGAGCAGGTGTCGGACACATAACAATTGTCGACCGCGATGTGATCGAGTGGACGAATTTACACCGGCAAACATTGTATACAGAAGACGATGTCATCCAACAAATGCCGAAAGCAATTGCGGCGAAACAACATTTAGAAAAAGTGAATCGCGACGTGACAATCCATGCACATGTTGTGGATATTACGAAACATAATATCGAAGCACTCATCGAAGGACACGACGCTGTCCTCGATGCGACCGATAATTTAGAGACGCGTTTACTTGCGAATGATTGCTGTCATAAGCTCGGTATTCCTTTCTTTATGGGGGCTTGTGTCGGTAGTTATGGACTCACTTTCCCAATCGGTGTGCAAGAAGGAGAACCTTGCCTTCATTGCTTGCTTGAAACACTACCTCCTGAGTCCGCGACTTGTGACACAGTAGGCGTTATCAGTCCGATTGTCACAACTGTCGCTGCAAGGCAGACAGCGCAATTGTTAAAATGGCTGCGAGAAGGAATATTAACACCGAAATTACAATCGACGAACTTATGGACGGATGAACATGCATCGATTCGAGCGACTGCGCTCCGAAAACAAAATTGTCCATGCTGTGGCACACGATCTTATCCATACTTGCATGCAGGACGTGAAACAGACGGTGCGGTATTATGTGGCCGTGAAACGGTACAATTGTTCATGCCTAAACAACGGACGTTAGAACTCAAACAATTACAAACGCTCGGTGAACGACTACAAGCACCAACTGTCGTCAATCCATTTCTCGTTTCGATTGAATGGGAAGAGTATCGAGTCGTCTTTTTTAAAGACCGGCGTATTTTTGTCCACGGGACGAATGATATAGCGAAAGCACGTGCTGTCGTTGCGAATATGATCGGCTAATTTAAAAAACAGCTTGAGCTTATGCTCGAGCTGTTTTTCGTTTAGTTTTTCAATTGTAAAATTAACACTTTTAAATAATCGAATTCACGGAATGAACGAGGCGTTCTAAAATCACTCGGTAAATGAAACTCTTCTACAATTTTATAATTGCGTCCTGCTTTTCGCATACCTTCTTCTACCATCTTTTTAAACTTTTTCATATCTAAGCTCGCCGTGTTTGTTGACGCGATTATTGTCCCTTTACGCGCTGTCACATTCGCTGCGCGTTCGATTAACATGTCATAATCTTTCGACGTGCTGAAACTCATTTTTTTAGAGCGTGCAAAACTCGGTGGATCTAATACGACGACGTCCCATTTCAATTGGTGACGTTCCGCATAATTAAAGTAATTGAACACATCCATGACACGGATTTCTTGCGCTTCAAAATCAATTCCATTAATGCTCATCTGTTCGATTGTTTTCGCTTCACTACGTTTTGCTAAATCGACGCTTGTCGTACTTTTCGCGCCCCCTAACATCGCAGCTACTGAAAATGCTCCAGTGTATGAGAACGTGTTTAAAACGGTTTGCCCTTCCGCAAGCTCGTCGCGTAAATAACGGCGTACTTCTCGTTGATCTAAGAAAACGCCCGTCATCGGTCCGTCATTTAAATCAATCGCATATTGAATGCCATCTTGCTTCACCATTTGAGGGAATGTTGTCGTTTCACCCATGACGAAATCGTCTTGTTCAATATATTCGCCTCCGCGGTCAAAGCGTTTCTTTTCATAAACTGAACGCGGTTGAACGACTTTCATTAACACATCATAGATGACGCGACGGAATGAATAAGCCCCTTCGCTATACCATTGCAACAATAACTGATCGTTATATAAGTCTATCGTTAATCCGCCGAAATGATCGCCTTCGCCATTCATAATGCGATAAGCATTCGTATTCGGATCATCGTGTAAGTCTTGGCGCAACTGATACGATTTTTTTAATAATTTCATAAAATAAGCACGGTCTAATTGAGTGACTGGATCTTTTGATACGATCCAACCAATTCCTTTATTTTGTACTCCATAATAAGCGGTTCCGTAATAAGTGCCTTGCGCACCTACTAAATCGAAGAGTTCCCCTTCTTGTAATTCAGGTAATCTCTCAATATAATCTTGAAGTATGAGCGGATATCCTTTTTGGAATCGCTTCTCTTCTGACATGCGGAGACGTACTTGTTGATTCGTCATCTAACTCTCTCCTTCACGCAATACATTGCGTTTTCTTCACTGCTCGTAATCCTTTTAAGTAAGCTTCTATTGTACCACAATATTCACGTTTAAACGAAGGGACGTGACAAAAGTGTTGCGGTTGTACGAAGAGTGGTTTCACTTCGAATAATCGAGAGCCCCCTTCTTCAAATACTGTGGCGACAAATTGTGAACAAAAATAAGCATTTTTTCGTTCAATCTCAATATTGAATGCAACACCGAACAAGCCGATGAAATTGTAGCGATAATGCGGAGCGTTTTGTTCAAAATAACGAATTTTCTCACGCATTGTATAATATTGTTCTTCAGATACTTCAACAGAATAAATTAAACATTGTGCTCTTTGTAATAGTTTATGTGTTGTATCTTCTTTTACGAAACCACCGATAAAAGGATTATACATTTGCTTACGCCCGAAACTGTACATCTCTTGTAGTTCGGAATCGAAAGCAATCGAAATATGATTGTATGTAGAGCGAGTGTAATAACGAATTGCGCGCGATAACATCGTATTCGTATTCGTGAGCACAATATAAATCGTTCGACTATTCATCCTAATCACTCCTTTATGTTCATGAAAAAAGACATTCTACGAGATTCATAGAATGTCTTCGCTCTTTTCTCGTCTAACTGTATACGTTCCTACGAGAAAAAAGTTTCTTATTTTATTGAAGTTGGTGACAATTTCGCGCGACGATTCCCTTGACTAGCGTAAATGAGTGCATAAGGAAGGACAATTGTCGCAATCGCTGCTAAACCTAATCCGAAGCCTTCTGCTGTTAAATGTCCTGTTGCCCACCCTAAACTCGTGCCGAACAAAATTCCAGTGACAATTGCTAAACTAATTAAACGAATCATGTTGACCACTCCTTATCCGATTTGTTTCCTTACACTCATCTTAATTGATAAGGATTATCAATGTCAACTGTTATTGTAAAAGAAATGTTTGAAACTTTCAATTAATGGATACGTATACAACATATATTCGTTTAAGGAGGAAAAGAGATGACATATTATTCAATTCCGAATGTCATCGTTTTTTCAAACACGAAGGTTGTACCGATAACGAAAGGATCCGATGAAATCGTCGGGCATCTCACTCGCCCAAAACAAACTCCTTTCGAAAGGCATGCTTCTTTTCGCTTCGAACGTTTCGATCAAACGGTGGCTCGAACAATTGGTATTTTGGAGAACGGTTGGAAACGTTTATGGATCACGGAATATGGCATTCAAACTGCGAAACAACAAGTCTATTTAAAAGAAAAAGCAGGTCATCATTTACTTTATTTCTGTATAGAAGGACGACTAGGAAGCGACACGATCCAAATCTCTGAAAATTGGTCTGGACAATTAGATGTCACGTTTAATCAAACGAAAATCGCTTATATTGAACTAAGCCATAATAAACAACATATTATTTTTCATTTTCATCAACTAATTAATGAAAATCATCCATTCTTTGCATTTATTTTATGCGCCCCTTATTTTTATCGCATTTATAAAAAAGAACATGACTTTATGGAAGAATGGGTAGAGGAAATTACTTCCTCTTGATTACTATACAAATAAAACACGTTCACAGTCTCGTAGACGATGAACGTGTTTTATTTAATTATTTTTTCTTTCTTCTTCCGATGAGATTTCCAAGAACAAATGCTCCTGCAACTGTAGCGAGAATCGTATTCGTTTTTTTATTAAATACTTTTTTCGTAATATTTTGTGGACGTTCTGCTAAACGATTCATAAAATAGCTATACCACTCTTCACCATATG
Organism: Savagea serpentis; assembly: GCF_015351395.1. Lineage (GTDB taxonomy): Bacteria > Bacillota > Bacilli > Bacillales_A > Planococcaceae > Savagea > Savagea serpentis. Next base: position 120,852 of record NZ_JADKPV010000002.1, on the reverse strand, counting down.
GAACATAAACTGAACAAGGATATCCTTCTCCTACAAGCTGCTCTTGAAGTTCTTCATCAAATCCATAAAGAAGTTGGAATTCAAAAGCATCGAAAGGAATCTCTTGTTCCTGTACAAATCGCTTTACCTCTTCAATAATATCCCGATCATGCGTCGCAATTGAAGTGAAGATACCATTTTGTAACTGTTCTAACAATAATTTTTTATAATTATCATGAATTTCTTCTTTCGTTTGATAAGCGACCGAAATCGGTTCATCATATGCCCCTTTAACAAGTCGTATCGGAACATCTTTATACTTTTTAATATCTTCTTCCGCACGATAAAAATATGCTTGAATGACTGTTCCTACATTATCATACGCTTCTTTTAACTGTTCTAACATGCGAAAGGACGGTTGGACATGCCCGTAATCTTCCATTTCAATCGTCACTTGAACATCATAAGCATACGCTTCCGCAACAATTTCTTTTACATTTTCATAACAAAATTCAAAATCGATATCGAGACCGAGCTGTGTTAATTGTAATGTAATCGTGGCATCAAGCGCTTTTTCTTGAATAAGGTGGATGAGCTGAATATATTGTTCTTTCACTTCAAGCGCTCCAGCCTTCTCATACAATCCATCGCCTAAATAAACAATCGATGTACGTACTCCTGCGTAATTTAATTTTTGGATAACTGGTATTAATTCTGTCAGCGTTGTGCCTGCCGTAATAGCACGCGCTCCAATTTTAGTGCCCCAACGTTTCGCATTTTCATTCAGCCATTCATTTTCAGCTAAGTATGTTACAACATCTTTTCCTACACTCATGCATTACTCCTCCATTATTTTTCTTATCGTTCATTCTTATCTCTATTCATAATAACCGATATTCAAAAACTTGTATATGTACGATATTTTAATAAAAAAATAAAAGAGCTAGTTCCAACTCCATTTTTCATGAGCTGAAACTAGCTTTTCCATTCTACTCTTTTGTCGCTGGAGCGTGACGGTGAACGACTTCGAATTTTGTTAACTTCGCACCAAGCATTGGGCTGTCTTCCTCTTGCTTTTTTGCGGTTGGACTTTCATCATGCATTTTGCGTGTCGCACGGCTATTCGCCCAATTTTGAAAAGCGTCCTCACTTTCCCATGTCGTACATACTTTAATTTCGTCATACTCTTCTTCATTTAAACTTTTTAATACTTCCATCCAGACGAACCCTTCATACGTATGAACGGCTTTCGGTTGTGCGAAGCGCGCAAGCACCTCATCTGCACGTCCTTTTTTTATTTTAATTGTGTTTACTGCCATAATCATCATAAATCTCCTCCTTTCTTGTCATTATGCCACAAAATTTCAAACAATCGTTACATTCTGTTTGTTACGTGAACGCACATCGTGCCGTCATTTTAGATGGCGTAAAAAATGTCGTTCCCGCTTCTTCATAAATCGAAGCGTCAATTTCAAAAATGTTTTGGAACATTTCTCGACATAGGACGCATTGAGGCGTACCATCGTATTGAATTTTTCCTTTTTTCATGACGATGAGACGATCGCTGTAACGCGCCGCTTGGTTAATGTCATGCAACACCATCACGATGGTCATGCCGAATTGTTCATTCAATTCTTTCACAAGTTCCATGACTTCTAACTGATGTGAAATATCAAGATACGTCGTCGGTTCATCTAAAAATAACACTTTCGGACGCTGAGCAACCGCCATCGCTATCCAAGCACGTTGACGTTCACCGCCTGATAATGAAGGAAGTACACGATCTCGGTAATGAGTTAAATTCGTCACTTCCAATGCCCATTCAATGATATCGTAATCTTCTTCTCCCATACGCCCATAACTTTTCACGTGAGGACTACGCCCAAACTCAATTAATTCACCGACCGTTAAATCAAGTTGATGGTCATTCATTTGCGGAAGCATCGCTAATTGTTGGGCGAGTTTTTTTCGTTCCATAGAGTGGATCGACTGCCCTTCTAATAAAACTGTCCCTGCATCTGGCTTTAATAGACGAGCTATTAAACGCAATAATGTTGACTTTCCAGAACCATTTGGACCGATTAAACTAATAATTTCACCTTTTTCAATCGTTAAATCAATCGCATCAATTTCAAAACTAGAAGAATGTTGAAATTGTAAATTAGTTGTTTTGAGCAATAGGACCTCTTCCTTTCTGAATGATATATAAGAAAAATGGGCCGCCTAAAAAGGCGAGTAAAATACCGACGGGTAATTCAAGCGGTGCAAATGCTGTTCTTGCGACCATGTCGGCAATGACGACGAGCACTCCCCCACCGAGTGCAGAAGCAGGTAATAAATATCGATAGTCTCCTCCGATCATCATTCGTAAAATATGCGGGGCAACGAGTCCGACAAAACCGATTAAACCTGCCACACTGACTGCTATTCCAGCGAGTAATGTACTTAAGACGATGAGTAAAAAACGGCTTCGTTCGACATTGTGGCCAAGCAATTGAGCCATTTCATCACCAAGGCGTAAAATTCGAATATGTCGAATAAAAAATAGAGATAAAATAAGGGCAATTGTGGCATACGGGGCTATCATTTTAAATTGCACCCAGCCGACGCCTGCGATTCCTCCGCTTAACCATGGAAGTGCCGCTTGAACACGATCGCTATACAACAACATAAGTGCACTTAAAAAAGCACCTAAAATCGCATTAATGGCAACACCGACCAAAATAATACGTACGGGCGATGTTCCTGATTTCCATGACATTGCATAAATAATCATCGCTGTAATAAAGGCTCCCATGAAAGCTGCAAATGGTAATAAAGCGATATAAGCCGGCATCACAATCATAATGAATGTAGCAGCAAGCCCCGCTCCAGATGTAACACCGATAATGCCAGGATCCGCGAGAGGATTACGCATAACTCCTTGTAAAATGGCACCTGCAACAGCTAAACACATCCCGACAATCGCACCGATGAGCATACGTGGCACTCGCAATTCCCATACGATACGACGAGCAAGAGTATCTTCTTCCGAAATTAAACTTTGCCACACTTCTGAAATTGAAAACGAAACAGGACCAATCATTAAACTCATAATTCCACCTGCGATCAGGATGGTGACTAAACTGATTATCGTCCATTTTCTTTTAGTAGCATAAGGATGTTCATGCCTTTTATGCTTCGTTGCAACTGGTACTGAAAGGTCCATCTCACTGAACCTCTTGCAGTTGATTTTTCATTTCTTCTAAAGCGTCGACAATTTTCGTACCTGGATTCGTTCCGAATAAATGAGAAGGTAATACCGTAACATTTCCTGCTTTTACAGCATCTAAGTTTTTCCACGCAGGATTTTTCATCATTTCATTTTCAAAAGCATCACGAACAGCTTCTGGATCTCCATGTGTAATAAGCATAACCGCTTCTGGATTGCGCTCGATAATTTTTTCAACGCTTAAACTTGCATACTGTGGATATTGATCTTCTTTCGTAAAATCAGCAGCGATATTTTCCCCACCTACTTTTTCTAAAATATCTCCAGAAAGGGAGGTTGGCAATGCCGCTAAATACGTACCTGGCGCACCATATACGAGCAAAGTACGAATCGGCTTTGCCTTCTCTATCGCTGCGATATCCGCATCAATTTGATCGATGATTTTTTGTGCCTCTTCCACTTTATTCAACATAACCCCGTAATTTTTTAATGTTGTTTGAATGTCTGCTACACTATTCGCTTCCGTATAGATGACTTTCATCCCTTGATTTTGCAAATTGTTCGCATATTGTTGAAAACTTGGTGGAACGATTAAAACATCTGGATTTGCTTCCGCAATTTTTTCGAAGTTCGGATTGTGTGGATTTCCTAATTCATGTGCTTCTTCCGTACCTGGAATAGCAGGTCCATGAGTTGTCGGCCTTCCGACAACATTCGCTCCTAATGCAATGAGCATTTCGATTTCTCCTGGATTTAAAGCTGCGAATGATTCCGGTGTTTTTTCAAACGTGATTTCGTTTCCTAACGCATCTATTATCGCATTCGTTTGCTCGATTTCTACTGTTGCATCTTCTTTCTCTTGCTTCGATACATCTGAACTTTCAGCACTGCACCCTACGATGATGAATACAGTCAATAAAGCGAACGTTAGCATTAAACGATTCCATTTCATAATTCCCTCTCCTTTGCGAGCTCTTTTCTTTATTGTCCATATTAATTGATAATCGTTATCACTGTACATTACATTTTCCACTGTAATTTTTCTAACATTCGGGAGGAAATACATTTTAAGAATGAAAAAAGACGCCCTACTGGACGCCTTTTACCCTTTATACTGCTGCATTGCATCACGCATAAATTGCGCTACTCCATCTCCTAATTGATCGAGATTCGCTTTAAATCGCTCATCTTGTACATACATCTCTCCGAGTGCATGAAATGTCGAGAGTGGATAATCACCGAGCGTGTTTAATAATTCATACCACTCCTTCGTCACCGCTTGCGCTTCTTCTCCTTGTGGCTCCGTTCCAACGAGGGACGCATAACGTTTAAAAATCGTTTGCATCTGTTCTTTCACTTCTTGTTCGCGTCCTGCCACAGACTGGCGGGCCCAATCGACTGCGCTTTTCCCCCATTTTTGTTCTGCTTCTTCTCGGTACGGGTCGTCATTAAAATTCATTCCTTCAAAACGTTCTTCATTTGTCATCGTATTCTCTCCTTCATATGTTCGAATCGTTTTTTCAATCGTCGCAATTAACTCATCATACGCATCGCGTTGCTTGATTAATTTCTCGCGCTGTTTTTGTAACGTTTCTAACTCATTTTGTTCTTCATTTAACAATCGTTGAATTTGTTCGAGTGGCATGTGAAGCGCTCGGTAAAATAAAATTCTTTGCAGACGTTCGATATGTTTATCATCATAATGGCGATATCCATTCGCTAAACGATTCGGACGAAGCAAACCGATCTCGTCGTAATGATGCAATGTGCGCACGCTCACATTCGCTAATGCCGCTACTTGTTGAATATACATCATGTTCTCCTTTCTATTATACTGTAAAGGATGACGTAGCGTGAACGTCAACCGTTTTGTTCAAAAGTTTTCACGTGAAACATATGCGATGAATCTTTTATCATCGTTCAAACGTATAGAAGATAACGAAGAAAAGGAGGTTGAAACTGCAATCGAAAATGTTATCAAATGTAATCATATATTGTAACATGTATTCATGGAAAAGATTTATAAGCCACAAGAATTTGCTTCTATGCTCGGTGTGGCAGTTGTTACACTTCTGAGATGGGACAGGGAAGGAAAATTAATTGCTTATCGAAACCCTAAAGGAAGGAGATATTATACACATACTCAATATGAAGAGTATATGGGAATTCGTGAAAATAAAGTAGGTAAGACAATTATTTATGCCAGAGTCTCAAATAGAGGGAAAAAAGATGATTTAGAGAATCAAATTGAATTTTTGAAAACATTTGCAAATGCAAGAGGTATGATTGTAGACGAAGTAATGACTGATATTGGCAGTGGTTTGAATTATAACCGAAAAAAATGGAATGAATTGATTGAATTAGCACAACAAAAAGAGGTTCATCAGATTATTATTTCTCATAAAGATCGCTTTGTTCGTTTTGGTTACGAGTGGTTTGAGCAGTTTTTAAAGAAAAATGGTGTGAAAGTCATTGTGGTGAATAACGAAAAACTTTCTCCACAAGAAGAACTTGTTCAAGACTTGATTTCAATTATTCACGTGTTTTCTTCCCGAATTGATGGATTAAGAAAATACAAGAAGAAAATCAAGGACGATGATGAGCTATGAAAAGAGCATTTAAAACAGAAATCATGCTCACAGATACGCAACGTCAAAAACTCAATCAAACAATCGGCACGTGTCGATACGTTTATAATCTATACGTTGCGACAGCACAAAACCACTATAAAGAAACAGGTAGCCACTTATCAGGCTATGATTTTTCAAAATGGTTAAACAATGTGTACGTAAAAGAGAAAGACATTTGGATTAAAGACGTATCGAGTAAAGCGGTAAAGCAAGCGATTATGAATGGTGACCGTGCATTTAAAAACTTTTTCAAAGGCTTGGCGAAATTCCCGCGCTTTAAGAAGAAAAAGGACCAGCACGTCAAAGCGTATTTTCCGAAAAACAACAAAACGGATTTACTGGTCGAGCGCCATCGTATCAAGGTTCCGACGCTCGGCTGGGTGCGTTTAAAAGAATATGGTTATATTCCATATGACGCGGTTGTAAAAAGCTGTACGATTTCACAAAAAGCAGATCGTTACTACATCTCGGTGCTTTGTGAAATGGCATCACGACAAGCTGAACACTTGCCCGAAATGAACGGCATCGGTGTAGATGTTGGATTGAAGCAGTTTGCGGTATGCAGTCATCATAGAGACTATGAAAACATTAATAAAACGTCAAAAATTAAAAAGCTTGAAAAGCGTATGAAACGACAGCAGCGCAAGCTTAGTCGTAGCTATGAACAAAATAAAAATCGAAAGAGAGGTGAATTCTGCGCTAAAAACAGGCAGAAGCAAATCCTACGTTTGCAGAAACTGCATGCTAGATTGACGAATATTCGAAAAGAATACGTTCGCTTCGTTGTGAATCAACTGGTGAAAGCCAAACCAGCGTATATAACAATTGAAGATTTAAACGTCAAAGGCATGATGAAAAATCGCCATTTAGCAAAAGCCATCACACAGCAAAACTTCTTTTATTTTAAAGAATATTTGCTTGTAAAGTGTATCGAATATGGGATCGAGCTGAGACAAGTAAGCCGCTTTTACCCATCCTCGAAATTATGTTCGTGCTGTGGGGCTAAAAAGTCGAATCTCAGCTTATCAGAGCGTACATTTGTATGTGATGAGTGTGGCATCGAAATCGACCGCGACTTTAACGCCAGTTTAAATCTAAAATATGCAACAGAATACAAAGTATTAACATAACTAATCTTTGTATATGTACGGTGGGCTACATCGGAATTGACGCTTGTGGAGTGTTAGACAAACCGTAGTAGCGAGCAAGTGGCGAGGCGGAACACGTAGAAGCAAGAAATAATCTAGCATTATCAGATGAATATATTTGATAATGTTTTTAGTAGCAGTGATTGTATGTTAGTAACAACAACACCAACGATTCAAGGACGCGAAATTACCGATTATCTCGGCGTCGTCTCGGGTGAAACGATTATGGGAGCCAATATCGTACGTGACATTTTCGCGAGCTTTACAGATGTCGTCGGAGGTCGCAGCGGTGCGTATGAAGAAAAATTGACTGAAGCTCGAGAAACAGCGCTCGCTGAAATGGAAGCTCACGCTAAGGCGCTCGGTGCAAATGCGGTCGTCGGAGTCGATCTCGACTTTGAAACATTGCGTGAAGGCATGCTCATGTGTGTCGCAACAGGCACAGCAGTTATTTACCGTTAATTTACACAAAAAGCTATGACTCCTCACAAATGTGAATTGTCATAGCTTTTCATTTTTAAACTTCTGGCACAGGATGTGCTTTTTCGTATTGTGAAATATCCTCTTCTAACGGAATTTCTTTTTGACGCGCTTGTTTCGCTCCGACGAAAAATACTGCCGTTAATGTGATTGTCGTAATAACCGCTCCGATATACGAAATGTTCATCGGTAAGTTAAAGCCGATTTTCGCATTTAAAATATACGTCGTCGTTGCCATTAACATAAATATTCCTGGTATGAGCGCAATCCAGTAGTTTTTCCTACTAATGAATAAATACATCGCGCCGACATACAGTGCAATGACCGCTGTCGATTGGTTCGCCCATGAGAAGTAACGCCATAAAATATTGAAGTCAATTTGTGTTAAAGCGATTGAAATGACGAACATCGGTAAAGCGATCATTAAACGTTTGCTAATTTTCGCTTGTCCAATTTTGAAATAGTCTGCGATGATCATACGCGCACTACGGAATGCTGTATCTCCTGAAGTGATTGGTAAAATGATCACTCCTAAAATCGCAATCGTTCCTCCAACTGCCCCTAACATCGTTGTCGCTACTTCACTAACGACGACAGCTGGTCCACCTGCTGCTAACAATTCATTTAACTTATCTCCTGAGAATAAGCTCATGCCTGCTGCTGCCCAAATCATTGCGATAATCCCTTCTGCAATCATCATGCCGTAGAAAATTTTACGACCTTGTCCTTCTTTTTCAGTCGTACGTGAAATGATCGGTGACTGCGTTGCGTGGAATCCAGAAAGCGCTCCACATGAAATCGTTAAAAATAATAATGGGAAAATCGGAATATTGTCCGGGTGTAAATTTTGAAGCGTTAACTCTGGAATTGGTGCTCCTTTTAAAATGAGTCCGCCTCCAATTCCGATCGCACTAATGACGAGTAACATTCCGAAAACCGGATAAAAACGCCCGATAATTTTATCAATCGGTAACAATGTCGCTAAAATATAATAAGCGAAAATAAGAACTAAAATAAATGTTAAAGCAACTTTACCGTCCATTAAATTGTAAAGTAAATCTGCTGGTGCTGAAACGAATACCGTTCCAACTAATACTAATAATAAAAGTGAAAATACGTTGACGACGTGTTTCATTACATTCCCTAAAAATTTCCCTGCTAATTCTGGTAAGTGAGCACCGCGGTTGCGGATGGAAATCATCCCTGTTAAATAGTCGTGCACACCCCCTGCAAATATAGCCCCCAGTACAATCCAAATGAATGCGACCGGTCCGTAAAGCGCTCCCATAATCGGACCGAAAATAGGACCGACCCCTGCGATATTTAATAATTGAATTAATGAGTTCTTTTTCGTATCCATCGGCACGTAATCGACACCATCGCTACTCGTATAAGCAGGCGTTGGACGATCTTTTGGACCGAAGACACGCTCGACATATTTACCATATGTTAAATAACCTATCACTAATAAAATAATACTCACGATAAATGTAATCATTGTCTCTCTCCCCTTCGAACATGTTTATTTTCCTTATTATAAGAAAAATAAGACCAAAAGAGAGCGTTTTCATTCATCATGTCGTTTCTCCATATTAACATGTCGTTTTAAAGCGTTTACTTACAACGCTAGTCGTTCTTTGAGCTGTTTTACGTAGTTGCGACTGACAGGTAACTGTTCACTGCGCCCGTTTACTTCTAACTGAAACGCTCCGTTAAACCAAGGAGTCAATTTTGTCACTTCATTTAAATTGACGAGGTAGCTTTTATGAATGCGAAAAAAAGGATACGCTTCTAAACGCTCTTCTAATTGCTTCAATGACATTTTCACTTCGTATGTCGCCTGTGATGTTACAATCATTGTCGCTTGCTCTTCTCGAAAGGCATATAAAATGGTCGAAATTGAAATGTATTTAATTTCGCCTTCATTTTCAATCGCTAATTTATGAAGTGCACGTTTCGATTCGGCAGGTGTCATTTTACTTTTCACTTTTGAAATCGCTCGCGTTAATTCTTCAATGTTGTATGGTTTTAATAAATAATCTGTTGCTTGAACCCGAAAAGCGTCGACAGCATATTGCGCGTATGCTGTCGCAAACACAATTTGAGGTGGATTTTTCAATGCTTGAATCGCTTCAGCCGTTTCAATTCCACCCATCTTCCCCATAGAAACATCCAAAAATAAAACATCTGGTTCATGTTGGACAGCTTGCACAATCGCCTCTTCGCCACTGCTCGCTTCAGCGACGACATCGACATGTAATTGTTCCGTTAATAAATAAACTAACTCTTCTCGAGCATATCGTTCATCATCGACGACGATCGCTCGTACTTTCTCTGTTAACATGTTGTTCCCCCTATGCATCAATCACAAATTGTACTTTTGTTCCGATATCAAGTTCACTTTGAAACTGCAATGCAGCAGTCGGACCATACGTCATCATTAAGCGACGATTAACATTGTACAAACCAACGCCTGTACTTTCTGTCTCTTTATCTTTTTGTTGTCCGACTTTTTGTAATTTCTCTTCCGTCATTCCTAAACCATTATCAGACACTGCCACTTTTACTTTGTCATTTATTCGATCAATCCCAATTGTGACGTAGCAATGACCTTCACATCCTTGCATCCCATAGCGAATCGCATTTTCAACGAGCGGTTGAATCGATAGTGGCGGTATTTTCGTTTCCAGCGCCGCTTCGTCAATTTGTTGAATGACGGTCAATTGATCGACGAAACGCGCTTCTTCAATCGCAACATATGCTTGTACGTGGGCAAGTTCTTCTCGTATCGTAATGAATGGCGCTTTCGTTCGCTCGACATTTTGCCTTAAAAAATAAGAGAGCGACGTTAATAAAGACCGCGCTTCATCTGGTCTCGTCCGAATGAGTGAGATGATGACGTTCATCGAGTTAAATAAAAAGTGAGGACTAATTTGAGCTTGCAACGCTTGAATTTCCGCTTCCTTCGCTAACTGATGAAGCCGTTCTGCATCGGCCAGTTCCAATTGATCATTTAATAAGCTCGCAAGTCCACGAATCATTTGAATCGTCACTTCATTAATCTCTTTTTTAGACGGGTAATACAATTTCAACGTTCCTACCGCTTCACCGCGAAGTTTTAACGGCGTGATGACTGCGGCTTGGAGTGGACAGTCAGGACGTTGACAATGAATCCGTGGCCCATCTGCGACAACTAATTCACCTTGCTGCAACACTTCTCGCGTTAAATGCGTTTGAATTTCACTAAGTGGCTGATGGTGATCGCTCGCGATGCCGACATGGGCTAAAATTCGCGACTCATCTGTAATCGCAACAGCGACCGGATTTAATTCTTTATATAAAATGTGACACACTTGCTCTGCCGTATGGGGTGTCATCCCTTGGCGCATGTACCCGATCGTTTGATTGGCAATGCGCAACGTCTTCTCCGCTTGCACCGCACTTGCCTTCTCTTCTTCGTCAAATACACTATAAATGATTAACATGAATAAAGCAGTACCAATTCCATTCGCGATAATCATCGGCAATCCGATAACAGAAACGAGCGCCCACGCTTGATCGAACGGTTTCGAAATGAGTAAGATGAGCGACATTTGAAACGCTTCCGCGAGCGCTCCTACTAAAAAAGCAATAGGTGTTGAAATGCGTTTATTTTTACGGTGTAAACGGCTAGCTACTCCTCCGGAAATAACAGTGGATACACTGCAAGCGACAGCAGTGAACCCGCCGAGCATTAACCGATGCACCCCTGCGATTAACCCTGCCCCAATTCCGAGACGAGAACCTCCCAGCAAACCTGCTACGACTATACCAATCACTCGGGAATTGGCAATCGCTTCTTCTTGCGCTAAGTTATTAGACACACTTTCAAAGTGAGTGGTCGATGTATTAAACGATACCCCGAAATACGTGCCGATAATGCCAAATAATCCGAATAAAATAATCGCTGATACATTTTGTTTACGGCTCAATTTATGATGTTGGGTCATCATTTTAAAAAATCGAAAACGCGTTAAAACGAAAGCCATCGCAACAATAATACTGACACGTTCTAGCATAATAATCAGTAAATCGACCATGCGCTCACCTCTTTCATTGCATTTAAAAAACGTGCTAGTCTCTATTAAGACTAACACGTTTTACGAATGACTAAAATCGTTTTGTAAATTTATTACGGATGATAATCGCGGATGAATTTAACACGAGTAAAGCGACGAGTAAGACGATAATTGTCGCCGCTGCTAAGTTCGCATATTCTGCTACGAGGGATGAATCGAGCGTCCAGTAATAAATTTGCATCGGCAAGACAGTAAACTTATCGAAAATACTTCCTGGGAATGGAATGAGCAATGCTGGAATTCCGATGACGACGAGTGGCGCTGTCTCTCCAATTGCACGAGATAACGCCAAAATAGCCCCTGTTAAAATTCCTGGTAATGCAACAGGTAAAACGACAGCACGAATCGTTTGCCATTTTGTTGCTCCCATACCGAGTGAGCCTTCTTCTAAAAATTTAGGGACCGCTCTCAATGCTTCCTGACTCGCGACGATAACGATTGGTAAAATGAGCAATGACATCGTCAGTCCCCCAGCGAGAACGATATTACCTAAATCCATCGCTCGGACGAACACTGTCAAGCCTAAAATCCCGTAAACGATGGAAGGAACTCCTGCTAAGTTTGCAATATTCGTCTGAATAAATTCAGTGAATTTATTTTTCTTCGCATACATTTCTAAATAAATTGCGGTTGCGACACCGAGAAACATCGTCACAGGCGCTACGACAATCATGAGCCAAAACGTTCCGAGAATGGCTCCCATAATACCTGCACGTTCTGGATTTGTAGACAATTTACCCGTCAAAAAGTTCCAGTTAATGTAGGCGATCCCTTCAGATAAAACACGATAAAGTAAAACAGCCAATACGACAAGTCCGAATAAAGTAGAAAGAAAGAAAATGCCTTTTGACACTTTATTCATCATTAAACGCCCATTTAATTTACGTTCAAATTGCTGAGCTTCTTGAACATGTTCCATCTTAATACACCTCTCTAAACTTGCGTGATACGTAACGCGCTAACACGTTCATCAACAATGTGAAAATGAACAAGGTCATCGCAACAGCGTACAAACTGTAATAAACCGTTGAACCTGCTGGTGCATCTCCACCTGTTACTTCTACAATATACGCTGTCATCGTCTGCATCGATTGGGTCACATCGACTGTGAAGTTTTTCGTACTACCGCTCGCAATTGTCACAATCATCGTTTCTCCAATCGCACGTGAAATCCCGAGTACGAATGAAGCGATAATTCCAGAGAGTGCTGCCGGTATGACGACTTTACGTGTCACTTCCAATTTCGTCGCTCCTAATCCGAGCGCTCCCTCACGCATCGATTGTGGCACAGAGCTCATCGCATCTTCTGATAAAGAAGCGATCATCGGGATAATCATCACTCCCATCACGAGACCCGGACTTAAAATATTCGTCGCTTCTAATCCCGGAATTAAATTTTTTAAAATCGGTGTGACGAATGTGAAAGCGAAAAACCCATAAACGATTGTCGGAATCCCCGCAAGTAGTTCCAACATCGGTTTTAAACGTTTACGCAATTTTTCCGATGCGTATTCACTTAAATAAATCGCCGTCATTAAACCGATTGGCACGGCAACAAACATCGCAATAAGAGAGGATAACATCGTACCCATGACGAGTGGTAGCACACCGAACTCCGGGTTTTGACTCAGTGGTTTCAACACTGTACCTGTTACGAATTCTACAATAGGGACCCGTTTAAAAAATTCTACGGTTTCCGTAAGTAATGTAATCACAATTCCAATTGTCGTTAAAACAGAAATACTTGCAATAACAAAAAGTAAAGACGGAATTGATTTTTCGAAATAATCTCGAAATGATTTTTTCTGCTTACGTTCTTCAATCAATTGCCGTATATTTTTTTCTCGTTGATCTTCCATATGTTCCCCACTCCTCATGGACAAAATGAGATGAGCATAAAGGGCGCTCATCTCACTTTATATCATTCTTATTTTAAGCCTTCTAAAAATGTAATATTTTCTTTCGCTTCAGCTTCTGGAATTGGAGCAAATCCAGTTTCACCAGCAAATGTATTAACATTGTTCATCGCGTAAATTGCGAAGTCTAACACTTGTGGTTTTGCTTTCGCATTGTCGACGTTTAAGTATGTGAATACAGGACGTGTAAAGTCTGCATAGTCACCATCTTCTGCGATAGTTTCTAATTTCGGCTCTACTGGACCGTTACCAAAATCAACATGCACTGCTTGTAATTGATCTGTGTTGTTTACGTAGTAACCGAAACCGAAAAATGCGATACCGTTTTTATCTTCTGATACTAATTTTACTAATGTTGAATATTCTTGTTGTAAGTTCACATTGTCTGCTAAGTCTTGTTTATCGAGAATTTTTTCATAGAAGAACTCGTACGTTCCGTGGTTTTCGTTCGGTCCCATCGGTGCGATATCTTCTGCTGGCCAATCTGGATTAATGTCTGACCATTGTTTTACCTCGCCTTTAAAAATAGAGATTAATTGTTCTGGTGTCATTTCACTTGCCCAATCGTTTTCTTTATTAATCACGAATGTTAAACCGTCTAATGCGACTTTTAATTCTTTTACTTCGATGCCTAATTTATCTGCTTCTTCTTTTTCCTCATCTTTCATTTCACGTGATGCGTCGTTAAAGTCTGTCCCATTTTCTACGAGGAACTTTTTAAATCCAGCACTCGTTCCTGCACGGCTCACTTCAACTGAAACGCCTTCTTGTTCATTTAACATATATTCTTCTGCAACGCGTGACATTAATGGGAATACCGTTCCTGAGCCATCGATGACAACACTACCTTCTAATTCTTCTGCTGAAGGTTTTTCTCCTTCATCTCTACCTGTTGCCTCTTTGTTATCTTTTTCCTTATCATCGCCACCACAAGCAACGAGTACGACTGCTAATGCTGCCATGACAACTGTAAGTAACCATTTCTTAAAATTCATTCAAATTGTCCTCCCTTGAACATTTATCTTCTTTTTGAAGTAAGTATGTATCAACTTCACTTATGAGTATACGAGTGAATTATTAATCCGATTTATGATATTTGTAAATGATAAGTAAATTTGGTTTATTATAGAAATGAAAAAGTTACATCCTATAAAAAGATGTAACTTTTCACCATTAACCGAAACGGCCGTTAATATAGTCATATGTCAGTTGATCTGCTGGTTCATTGAAAATAGTCGATGTACGATCATATTCAATCACTTCTCCATTTAAGAAAAATGCTGTGCGATCTGAAATTCGTGCCGCTTGTTGCATATTATGTGTCACGATAACAATCGTCACATCATTTTTAATTTCTTTAATTAATTCCTCAACTTTATTCGTCGATACAGGGTCTAGCGCCGATGTCGGTTCGTCCATTAAAATGACTTCGGGTTCAACTGCAAGTGCGCGAGCGATACAGAGACGTTGTTGCTGCCCGCCTGATAAACCGTACGCATTTTCGTGAAGACGGTCTTTCACTTCATCCCATAATGCTGCTTTTTTCAAACTGTTTTCAACCACTTGGTCTAAAATCGCCCGGTTTTTAATCCCATGTATTTTCGGACCGAACGCCACATTTTCATAAATCGATTTTGGAAATGGGTTCGGCTTTTGGAATACCATTCCGACTTTCGAGCGCAACATTTCAACAGGCATAGAACGATCTAAAATATTATCTCCTTGGAAAGTCACATTCCCTGAAATCGAA
The DNA here is from genome assembly GCF_015351395.1 of Savagea serpentis. Taxonomy (GTDB): domain Bacteria; phylum Bacillota; class Bacilli; order Bacillales_A; family Planococcaceae; genus Savagea; species Savagea serpentis. Next base: position 105,620 of record NZ_JADKPV010000002.1, on the reverse strand, counting down.
ACATTTCCCGCAAGTTCTACCATGCGATTCAACGTTTTTAAATACGTTGACTTCCCACATCCAGATGGTCCGATAATCGCCGTCACTTCTTTTTCGTGAATCGTTAAATCAATATTTTTTAACGCATGTGACGTCCCGTACCATAAATTTAACCCGTTCGTTTCATATACCGGCTTGTTCCATTGAGCATTTTCCATGACGCGCAACTTCACTGCTTCTGTTCTTTCAATGACTTGTGTCATTTGTAAGTCCCCTCTCATCGATTCATCAACCGTTACATTTTGCTTACGGTAAGCGTACCAAATGAATATTGAGGAATTATCAAACTTATGTAAAGAAAACGTAAAAAAGCAGAGCGCTTATAACGCTCCACTTTATATTAGTCTATTCCCATTTCAGCACGGACAACTTCTGCGATGCGTTCGACTTGACGATTGCATTCGTCCTCACTCGGCGCTTCTACCATCACACGGACAAGCGGTTCTGTTCCAGAAGGGCGGACGAGAACACGTCCATTTTTACCGAGCTCTTCCTCCACTGTGCTAATCATAGAAGCTACTGCTGCATTATCTGTCACATGATGTTTATCAGCCACGCGAATATTGATCAGACGTTGTGGATACACCGTCATTTCTGAAGCGAGTTCTGACAATGGTAAACCAGTTTCTTTCATAATATTCACAAGTTGGACAGCGGTAAGTAAGCCGTCTCCTGTCGTATTGTAATCGAGGAATACGATGTGACCTGACTGTTCTCCACCGAAGTTTAACGTTTGTTCACGCATCGCTTCCACGACGTAACGGTCACCTACCGCCGTTTGGACACTTTCAATGCCATGTTGTTCCAACGCTTTGTAGAAACCGATATTACTCATCACTGTTGATACGACAGTCGATTTCGCCAATTTTCCTTTTTCATTCAAGTACTTGGCGATGATGAACATAATTTGGTCACCATCTACAATTTTGCCGTTCTCGTCTACTGCGATTAAACGGTCACCATCTCCATCAAATGCTAACCCGAGAGCCGCTTCTTTTTCAATGACGAATTTTGCAAGTGCTTCCGGATGCGTTGATCCAACACCTTCGTTAATATTTAATCCATCTGGTGACGCACCCATCGTCGATAAATCAGCTTCCAAATCGGCGAATACATGAGTCGCAAGAGATGATGTCGCTCCGTGTGCACAGTCAATCGCAACGTGAATATCCATGAAATCTGAGTCTACCGTTTGTTTCAAATATTGAATATATTTTTGTCCGCCTTCGAAATACTCTGTAATCGTGCCTACATTTCCACCAATAGGGCGTGGTAATTCATCCCGTTCTGCATTCAATAAACGTTCAATTTCCTCTTCTTGTGCATCTGTTAATTTGAAGCCATCGCCAGCGAAAAACTTAATGCCATTGTCTTGAACAGGGTTATGTGATGCCGAAATCATGACACCTGCCTGGGCATTCATCGCACGTGTTAAGTAAGATACTCCTGGTGTGCTAATAACACCTAACGTCATCACTTCGACGCCCACTGATAATAAACCTGCAATGAGGGCACTTTCTAACATCGGCCCTGAAATACGCGTATCGCGACCTACTAGTACTTGTGGTTTGGTCGTCGCATCTTTCGTCAACACATAACCACCTACACGCCCTAGTTGAAATGCTAATTCTGGCGTTAACTCTTTGTTCGCTACACCGCGAACTCCATCGGTTCCGAAATATTTCGTCATATCATTTTCTCCCTTTCAAACTTTTCATCTCGTTTTAAGATACATGTGTTTCTTCTACCGTGATCATAAGCTCTTGCACATCAAGTGCCCACTTCACATCGTTTGGTCCTTGTACTTGGACAGGTAATCGAGATTGTCCAGCTTTTTGGATACTTGACGCATCCACATACAATTTGAAATTTGAATTGTTCAGACGGTCGAGTTTTGATTTCTGACCTGTAATTGTTAAATTTGCAGTAGGCGGAGACACTCCATTCACTTCATATTGATCAGCAAGTCCTTCAATTTGCACAGGTAATTGCGCTAATTTTTTAGACGTTTCTGGATCTACTTCTACTGCTGCCTGTCCTTCTTCTTCTACATCCGGTTCAACTTCCTCATCTACTTCTGGTTCGATGATGACTGTCTCGTCTACATCCACTTGAACATTCACTGGCACTGTTTGAGGATCTACGCGCGATGCTCCTTCAGGTACGATAATCGGCATTTTTACAGAGCCTGATTTTTTCACTTTACCTACATCAACTTCCACTATCAACTCTTTTAAACGGTCCAGTTCATGTTTAGACCCGTAAACGACAGCTGATGTTGCGTCCATTGTCATTGTGCGAATCGTTACACCAGGAACAGCTTCTCCGACTTGCTTTATTTTTAAAGGTAAGCTTTTGCTGAACTGCTCAATTTCGACTTGTACCGATACTTCTTGCGGTTCAATGGATACATCTAACTTATTTAAATCTTTATCTAACACACGAACTCTCGCTTTTTGTTCAAATGACTGCGTGACACCTTTTTCCGCATCGATGCTCACTTTTACATATTCAATCGACTCAATAATACTCTTAGCACCCGTGACTTCCACTTGTTTCGGATTGACATCAATCATCGATACATAATGTTCTTCACCAATCGATTGCTCATTCAACTCCGCTTCTACGGAGAAAGTTTCTGTAATCATCTCTTCAATCTTCACTTTAATACGACTTGGATCTGAACGAACAGATAATTTATCAGAAATATTTTCATATTGAATCATGACATAATGTTCGCCAAGTGGCAAATTCGTCAAATCGACAAGCGCAGTAAAATCTTTTGACAAACGTGTTGATTGAACGATATTTTGCGGTCCTTCAATCTCTACATCGATTGTCTCTGGTACGCCTGTTACAACTAGATTTTGTTGGTCATAAAATACTTCAACAGGAACGTCACGTATAACATCCATCATCTCTCCACTTGCTGAGCGCATCTTTTTCTCTTGCTCTGATTGAACGGAGAAAAATAAAATGAGCGCAAGAATGAGCGCCGTGAGACGAAGAAACCATGGACTATCCATAAACTTATCCATCTTTCTTCTTCCCCCATTTCCATACATTTGACTCAACGAGAGCAGTGTCATCCGCTCCGAACCATAATTCAGTCAAACGCTCTTCAAATTCGTCAATCGTTAAATTACGTAAAATATCTCCCGCTACTGTTAAACTAATTGCGCCTGTCTCTTCTGACACTATAATCGTTACAGCATCTGTTTCTTCGCTAATTCCGAGTGCTGCACGATGTCGTGTACCTAAATCTTTTGAAATAAATGGGCTTTCAGACAAAGGTAAGTAACAACTTGCCGCCGCAATTTTGTTTTTTTGAACGATGACCGCGCCATCGTGTAGTGGGGTGTTTGGGATAAAAATATTGATGAGTAATTCAGAAGTAATCGTCGCATCAAGCGGTGTTCCTGTCTCAATGTACTCGCTTAACCCAGTTTCTTTTTCAATTGAGATGAGCGCCCCGATTCGACGTTTTGCCATATAGCTAACTGACTTCTTCATCGCCTCAATTAAACGCTTTTGCTCCTCATCTTCTTGAAGTGAGGATCGAGCAAAAATCTTTCCACGACCTAGTTGTTCGAGTGCTCGGCGTAATTCTGGTTGGAAAATAATGATGACCGCTAAAAATCCAAAGGTCAACACTTGCTCCATCATCCAGCCAAGCGTACTCAAACCAAAAACTTCCGTTAAGAAACGCACGATTAAAATGACAAAAATCCCTTTTAACAATTGGACAGCTTTTGTTCCCTTAATAATCGTAATTAATTTGTAAAATACGAACCATACGAGCAAGATGTCGACGATGCTTCGAATCCATTCACTCGCCTTCATCGTCATGAAAAAATCTAAATTACTCATGCGCTTCACCTCAATTCCATTCCGAAATAGTATCTATTTATTATAGCATACACTCTAACAGATTCCTTCTCTTTTCAGACGCCTTACCGCTCGAGATGTTTCCAGTTCCAGTAAAAAAATATACGTGATATTTATAAAAAATGAACGCCAACATAAAATGTCGCTACGCAGTTCATTCATGCGTAGCGACATTTTTTATTCTTCAGATGAAGTGAATATATTTTGAACGCTCGTTTTAATTTTATACCAAAGCCAATCAAAAGCACGATCAATCTCTTCCACTTCGCCCGTAATTACAGCTGTCGAAGCCATATACTTCGTTCCTTTAATGACGGTCACATCGCCTTGTACTTCGCCTTCAATTCGGAGATCACCATTTTTCACGACGAGGTTGCCATCAATCACTGTTCCGGCTGGTACAATCACTGTATTACCATCGACGACTAAGTTTGGTTGTTTCGTATAGGACAATTGCTGATCATTTCCATATGATGAAAATAATGTCACACTCATCAATACTAAAAACATCGCTGCAGCTGTTAACATCGGGTATTTTCTTAAAATTCTTCCAACATTCCACTTACGTTTTTGCTTTGGCAATTGTGCCATCACATTTGCTGTAAAGTTCATAGACGGAGCAACCGGTTCTAATTGTGAAAAGAGAAAGACCGTTTCTTTTAACTCGTTCATATGTTCTCGACACTCTTCGCATGATGACAAATGTTCACGTAAATTTGCTTCTTCTTCAATACTAATATCGCCATCTAAGTAGTTATGCATTTGCTCTACGATATGTTCTGGACAACGTTTCATTTGCTTCACCCTCCTACCAATTTCCCATCATTTGTTGTCGAAGAGCTTCTCTTCCTCTATGTAACCTCGTCTTGACAGTTCCGAGAGGTAAGTCTAAAATTTCCGCAATATCTTTCAACGATAATTCTTCGATATATCGTAAAACAATGACTGGTCGATACGTTTCAGATAGTCGGCTAATTTCATATTGAACGCGCTCTTGCGTCTCCATTTTTTCCAATTCTGCTTCCGGTAAATCTTCCGCTGACTCCAACTGTGAATACATATCTAAACCTTCAGTACCTGGTACTTCCGCATCTAATGAGTAGTCAGGTTTTTTCTTTCGTAAACGGTCGATACATAAATTTGTCGCGATTCGAAAAATCCATGTGGAAAACTTTCGTTTTTGATCAAATTTATGTAAATTCGTATAAGCCCGAACGAACGCTTCTTGAGCGATATCCTCAGACTCTTCTCTGCTACCTAATATACGATAACATACGTAGTACACTCGGTTTTGGTACAGCATAACAATTTCTTCAAACGCTTCTTGTTGCCCATCCAGCACTTCATTAATTCGCTTATTTACTAATTCATCCACGTGCGCCTCACCCTCCGCTCTGTGCGGCTGTCTCTACTTTACGTTCGACAATGTGTTAAGTTTCATTTTTAAATAAACTTTTGTCGATTTGTTTAAAATCGCAGTTGTGAATGGAAGCTACGATTTCTCGTTTAGAACATTAAATGAGTGTTTCTCCTAGCAAAGAACCCATTAATGTGACAGCGACATCGGCTGTTTTATTTTTTTCGTCTAAAATCGGATTGACTTCTACAAACTCTGCTGACGTAATGCATTGCGATTGCTGCAACATCTCTAAAGCTAAATGACTTTCTCGATAAGTCATACCGCCATCAACAGGGGTGCCGACACCTGGAGTATAGAGGGGATCTAACCCATCTAAATCCAATGAAAGGTGTACACCGTCGACATCACGCTCTTTCAAATGTGCTATCGTTTGTTCCATTACGACTGCCATCCCATACTTATCAATCTCATGCATGGTGAATACTTTAATTCCTAACTTCTGAATGAAATGACGTTCTCCTGGATCTATAGAACGCGCTCCGATAATGATTAAATTTTCAGGCTTAATAAAGTTTCGTTGCTGAAATAACGCCGTCAAATGTTCATGTCCATACCCCATACTAACAGCGAGTGGCATACCATGAATGTTTCCAGAAGGCGAAGTTTCAGCAGTATTCATATCTGCATGCGCATCAAACCAAATGACACCTAAGTTTTGATACGTTTCAGTTAAACCAGCCAATGTCCCAATTGCGATACTATGATCGCCTCCTAAAACAAGTGGAAATCGCCCTTCTTTTACAATCTCATCCACTTTTTTGGCGAGGGCTTTATTCGCTTTCACGACTTCTTCTAGATTTTTTAAACGCTCTTCTAGATTTGGTTTATTTTCGACGGCACTGACATGAATATCCCCTTCGTCACGTACATGATGGCCGAGTGCTTGCAAACGTTCTACCGCCCCTGCATACCGGATTGCACTTGGCCCCATATCGACCCCACGACGACTTTGTCCATAATCTAATGGAACCCCCACAATTGAAATTTTTAATTCTCCCATCGAACATTTCCCCTTTTCTCTTCATTGTAGCTTGAATGTCGAAACTTTTTCAATATGAAAAGCCGAACTGCCTCATTACAGTTCGACTGGCGTTCATCTATTGAATCCCGACAATGCGATTTTCTAAAAAGAAAATACATTCCGTCGGCTCAATTGGACGACTGTAGTAATACCCTTGCCCTTCATGACAACCGAGCGATGTTAAGATTTCTCCATGTTGTTTCGTCTCTACCCCTTCAGCGACGATATTCAAACCAACTGTATTCGCTAATGTCACAATCGCACTGACAATCGCTTTACTATCTTCATTTTCATCTAAATCACGAATAAAGGCACGATCAATTTTCACCGTATCTACTGGCAGTTCTTTAATGTAGCTAAATGAGCTATAACCTGTTCCAAAATCGTCGATTGCGACAGTCGCACCTAAATCTCGAATTTGTTGGATTTTTTCACTCATCTCATCTTTGTTAACAAATGTACTTTCAGTCAATTCCACTTCTAATTGAGTTGGGGAGATGTGGTGATTTTGCAAAGCTTGGGCAATGGTCTCTACAATATTATCCTCTTCAATTTGAATCGTCGAGAAGTTCACTGCCATACGTAAATTAGTATGTCCCATCTCTTCCCACTCATGCAATTGTGCGAGCGCTTCGTTCAAAATCCATTCCCCTAGAGGAACGATCACTTTTGTCTCTTCTGCCAATGGAATGAACCGGTCTGGTGGAATGCGCCCGAGATCGGGATGATTCCATCGAACGAGTGCTTCAAAACCTGTAAGTTCTAAAGTTTTCAAATCCACTTTCGGTTGATATTCCAATTGGAAATATTCTTGCTCCACACTGCGTTTTAATTCATTTTCCAATAAGATACGTTCTAATGTTTTAGATACCGTTCCTGGTTCATATAGCGCTAACGAACCGCCACCTTCTACTTTTACTTTCTGTAGTGCTTTTTCAGCGCGTGTTACGAGTTCCGCTGCTTTCGTAGCATGCTCTGGGAATAGAGACATTCCGCTACTGATGGAGAGCTCGTATTCCTCGTCGTCAATTCTGATTGGTTCCTGTAAATATAACCGAATTCCTTCCGCTATTTGCAGGGCCTCATCTTCATTTTGAACATGACTTAAAGTGAAAGCAAATTCATCTCCAGAAATTCGTCCAATTATATCTTCTTCTCCAAGCACTTCTTTTAAACGGCTCGCTACCACAGATAATAAATAGTCTCCTGCTTGATGTCCTAAAGAATCATTAACATAACGGAAACGATCAATATTTAAATGAACGAGCGCTAAGCATCGTTCTTTTTCTATCATATGCTCTAACTTTTTATATAATTGGCGACGAAAAGCCGTCCGATTTAATAAAGTCGTTAATTGATCATTTGAAGCCAAGTCTAAAATGCGTTGTTCTGATATTTTCTGTTCAGTAATATCATGCATCACGATAATGTGATCCCCAAAATATTTTCCCTCATCCTGAATTTGATACATATTGGCCCGCATATAAGCTACCGTATGATCACTTTTTAATACACGAAATTGAAGAACGCGCTGAGATTTAGAATAGCGAACAACATTGCGCAACGTATTCGTCCGGTCGCTTTCATAAATTATATCACTGAAATCTGTATGTTCTAAACGTTCCGAAGGGTAACCGAGCAGTTTTCTAAACGAAGGGGAGGCATATTTAAACTTCGATTCATAATCAATTACTGCTATAAATTCTGAAGCGTTTTCTGTAATTAAACGGTATAGTTCTGCATTGTCACGAATTGATTCCTCCATTTGTTTCTTTTCCGTAATATCCCATCGAATCGAAATATATTGAATGGGCTTTCCTTTTGAATTCATAAACGGAACTATGACAGTATCTACCCAGTAATAAGTCCCATCTTTTGCTTTATTTTTAATTTCACCACGCCATATATTTCCACTACCTATCGATTTCCACATATTTTTAAAGAACTCTTTTGAGTGGTGACCCGAGTTAACAACATTATGATTTTTTCCAATCAATTCATGCGCTTCATATTTTGACATACTTAAAAATTGTTCGTTTGCATACATCACTTTCCCCGTAGGGTCAGTGATTGCCAAAATCGCTGATTGATTGACAGCAGAAGCTACATCTTGCGCCATTTTCTCTGGATCTCGATCGCTACTCTTACTTATCATTTCTGTAATCTTCTCTACCAAACTTTTCACGAGACGATCCCTTCCTCTCAACAATCATTCGGAATTTAAGTCATTTGACCTAAATCGAAAATTAAACATCCCTTTATATTGCGTTCCAATTTCCTATTCTAAATGTTAGACTTTACATTTCTTCTTTTATTTTATCATTTTTTTAACATTGTATAAATAGCTTTACTTCATTTATCTTCGGAGAACGCTGTATTTATTCACTATTTCACATGGCTTTCTCGATTATTGCGACATTTAACATTTCCAATCTTCAAATATTATTTAACAACTTAAAAACAAGTAAACTTCTAAAAAAGTTTACTTGTTTTTAAATTACTTTATTTACTTATGGCAATAAACAAAAGAAACTCTCATATACTAATGAAAATATACTCATGTGTATTTGTACTTAAAAATAAATATTTTATTGTCCTAACATTTATACTTCTTTCATGTTAACAAATACACTTTTTATTTCAGTGTAATTCGCTAAACCATATTCACCACCCATTTCACGGCCTATACCAGATTGTTTATAACCACCAAATGGCATCGTTTCCCACTCTAAACCAAAATCATTAATCCATACAGTACCCGCTTCTAATTGGCGCGTGATACGATGCGCTTTTTTCACATTTGTTGTCCAAACACTTGCTGCTAATCCATAGATACTATCGTTAGCACGTCGAACTACTTCTTCTTCTGAATCAAATGGCAGGATAGCCATGACAGGTCCGAATATTTCCTCTTTAACTATCGTCATTTCATCTGTACAATCTGCAAAAATTGTTGGTTCAACAAAATAACCTTTATCATATTTTCTATGACCTCCTGCAACGAGACGTGCACCTTCCGCTTTTCCTTTTTCAATATAGCCTAACACAGTATTCATTTGCTTTTCGGAGACAAGCGGTCCCATATCTGTCTCCGCAAACAAACCATCTCCTACCTTTATTGCTTTTGCCTTTTCAGCTAAACGCTTTACTACTTCATCATAGAGTGAACGGTGAACAAAAATACGAGTGGTCGCACTACAATTTTGTCCGTGATTGTACATTGTTCCCGCTAATGCTCCATCAATCGCCTCATCCAAATCGGCATCTGCTAAAAGAATGGCAGGAGATTTACCTCCTAATTCAAGCGTTACACTCTTCATCTGTTCAGCAGCTTGTTTCATAACTGTTTTCCCGACTGCTGTTGAACCTGTAAATGCTACTTTTCGAACATCAGGATGTTCAATTAGCGCTCCTCCCGCAACCGACCCTTGCCCTGGCACTACATTTACTACACCGTCAGGGAACCCTGCCTCTTTAAAGAGACGTGCTGCATATAATAAAGATAATGGTGTTTCAGAAGCCGGTTTAATAACTACAGTACAACCTACTGCTAGAGCAGATCCTAACTTCCACGCTGCCATGGCCAATGGGAAGTTCCACGGAATAATTTGACCAACGACACCTACTGGTTCATGTGTAATATAATTCAAATAGTCAGGTGAAACATTCACCGTTTGTCCTGTTATTTTTGTCGCCCACCCTGCATAGTAACGGAAATGCTGAATCGTTCCATCGACATCATCTTCTAGAGCTTGTTGATAAGGCTTGCCATTATCTAAGCATTCCAATTGAGCTAATTCTTCCCGATGATCTTCTAATAAATCAGCAAAAGTGTAAATCAGATGTGAACGAGTGGCTGCTTCCATCTTCGTCCATTCTCCTTCATAAAAAGCTGCCGTTGCTGCTTGAACAGCCTTATCGATATCTTGTTCATTCGCTTCAGCAACTGTTGCAATCACTTCTTCTGTAGCAGGATTTAATACGTCAAATGTTGCTCCATTTTGTGCTGAAACTGATTCACCATTAATCCATAAACCTTGTACTTCTTCTAAAAACTTTACAACACGTGGTTTTAATTGCATTTTTAACACCCCTTATTCCCTATTTTATAACACGCCAATAGATTTCATAATCTCCTGTAATGTTGCGTCTTCTTCATCTGTCAAACCGTATCGTGGTTTGCGTGCCGGACCACCTGCTAGTCCTTGTAAATCCATTGCCCGTTTGACAATTTGTACGTACTTTCCATCTGCCTCTAAAAAATTACAAAGAGGTAATAATTGATCATATAGTGCCCATGCTTTTTCTAAATCCCCATTTGCTTGCGCATCAAACATATTTTTCGCTAACTTCGGTGCGATGTTCCCCGCTACTGAAATCCAACCAACAGACCCTACTAAAAATGATTCTAGTACCATGTCATCTGCTCCACAAAATGTTTGAATAAAACCTTTTCCTTTTCGAGAAATATCTCGTACATTACGAATTTCACCGCTTGATTCTTTTATATGTGTGATATTCTCTACATCGCGCCCTGTTCTTAAAATAGTTTCTACGCTAATATCTACCCCCGAAGTGCCTGGATTATTGTAAATCATTACCGGGAAATTAACAGCTTCTGCTGTCGCTTTGAAATGTTGATAAATCTCTTCTTCATTTGGATGCGCATAATAAGAGTTAATAAGTAAAGAAGCATCCGCGCCTGCATCCTCAGCTTGTTTCGTAAATTCAATAGCATCTTTCGTTGTCTCAGCTGCTGTTCCTACAATTAATGGTAAGCGTCCAGCTACAGTTTCAACTGCGATTTCAACGGCTTTAAAACGTTCTTCTTTTGTTAAGCTTACAAATTCTCCAGTACTCCCGTTAATTGCAATTCCATCGACTCCTTGATTAATAAAATGTTCAATGTTTTTCTTGAACCCTTCCCAGTTGATTGACTCATCCTCAAACATTGGTGTTACTAATACAGGAAAAACTCCTCGTAATTTTTTTGACATTTATAATTCCTCCTCTTGAATAGGTGTTAATTTTTTTAATTGTTTTTTTGATTGAAAGGTAAAACGGTTTGTATAAGCATAAAAAAGCGCTATAGCGATTGCTAAAAAATGAAACCATAAGAAAGGTAAATAAGACATCGTCGATACTCCAAGCGCGGTAGCCATAAATACTCCGCCATCTGACCATGGAACCATTGGTGTCGTCAAAGTTCCTCCTACCTCTGTATTCCGCGAAAGAAGACGACGATCTAAATTCATCTTGTCATAATTCGCTTCTGTAATTTTACTAGCAGTAATCAACGAAACATATGCTGCTCCCCCAAATAAGTTACCGAAGAAGCCAGACACCATTGTCGAAGCAGATACACGTCCGACCGTGTTTGCCCATTTTGCCAAAGCGTCACCCAAAGCTTCTAAAATTCCAATTCGTTCCATCAAACCACCGACACCTAAGGCAAAAATGATTAACACGATAACATCTAGCATAAAGACGATACCACCTCGGTTTAATAAATTGTCAATGAAATCCACACCTGAATCAATGGAATTTCCAGCATACAAAATATTAATTGAATCTAAAAATGTATGTCCTTGAAAAAAGAAAGACCAAAGTGACCCGAGTAAAGCTCCAAATAAAATGACTGGAATCGACGGCTTTTTCATAGCAAGTAAACAGATTACTAAAATTGCTGGAATTAACATATACCAACCAATCGTGAAATGTTCTTCTAATGAAGCCATTGTATTGTAAGCAACAGATAGATCTCCATCTTCTGGCGTATATAGAAAACCTGCTCCTGTGAATAGTAATGCCGCAATTATCCAAGCTGGAATTGTGACGGGCAACATCCCCTTAATATGTTCGATTAGTTCTACTTGTGATAAAGACGCTGTCATAACTGTTGTATCCGACAGAGGAGAAACTTTATCACCAACATAAGCTCCAGAAATAACAGCTCCAGCAACGAGCGGTAGCGGAAAGCCGAAGCTCGCACCAATTCCCATCATTGCAATGCCTGCAGTCCCTACTGAACCAAAAGATGTACCAGTCGCAATACTCGTAATCGTTGTAATAACAAACGCTGCAAGTAAGAATACGACCGGATTAATAACCGACAATCCATAATAAATAATAGAGGGAACAATTCCTCCTGCAATCCACGTTCCAATTAGAGCCCCCACTGAAATTAAAACGAGCACTGCTTCGAGCCCATCATTGACTCCCTTTAATAAACCCGTTTGCATTTGTTGATAGCTGTAGCCAATCTTTAAACCGACTAACATAATTAAAAACCAAGCTACCAATAACGCGAGTTGAATGGGAAGCTCAAAAAGCACGATGAATGAAAACATCACAATGATAAAGCTGACTAAGACAAATAAGATTTCTCCAATCGTTGGTAAACGGTACTGCTCTGTCATACATGTTCCTCCTTAATGTTTGCACGCGTCCTCCCATTCCTTAAATGATAAAGCCATTCTTCAACGGATCTTCATCGTCAAATAAGAACTCATGGGTTCCTGTAACGAATCCTTTTAAAGGGATGCGCACATAATCTCCCTCGAAATAAGCCGTCATGCTCGAATTGAAAACGGTTTCATTTTTCACCGTACAACATAATTTTTTAGCTAGTAATGCTGTAACATCTACATTAGGGGAACGGGTAATCGTTCCATCTCGTTCAATATTCACAGTACGATATTTACAATCCCCTATTTTTTCATATAAAACGGTCCCATCAAATGCGACAAATCTTTGTTGCTTATATTGTTCATATGCCCATTTGGTAATTTTGGACAAATGCGCAAGTTTTAAATTCGGAATATTTTCTGGTAATTCCATAAATTGATATGTTCGACCTCCAATTTCTTCGGCGGCAAATTGTTCGTGTAGTAATTTAATAGTTACAAAGGTTAGTGTCTCCGCTTCAAATGTAAGATGAAGGGTGAATATTCCAACCGCCGTTTCAACATTAACAGTTTCTTTCGCTTCAATTAATCCAAAATTATATAAATAAGTAATACTTGCTACTAAAACCTCATATTTAAAAGCGGGCACTCCTTCATGTGGTAAAGTGATCAATTGATAATCAGCTATTTTACTCGATTCGATAAAAGCGGCATAGATATTCCGATGCCCACGTGGTTCATTCAATAAAAGCAATTTCGCTTGTGAAGTCGTAGTATTTATGAGTGCCTGTTTTTCTTTCACATCTTGCGTTTGAAAACGAAAAGGATGGTCCGTCAAAAAACGAAATATTTCTCCCTCCACATGTGTATCTACTGTTCGATACACTTTCGAAACAATCATTATTATCCCTCCCTATTCATCCATTGGCGGTATCATTAAAAAGCCATGGCATAATGGATCATCTTCATTGTAATAAAAGGTATGCATTCCCATAACCCAAGCTGTACCAGATACTTCTGTAAGTACTGCAGGCACTCCTGTTTCTTCTGTTTCTTCTAACACTCTTGCATGAAACAACGTACCGACAATACTTTCATGCACAAATGTTTCATTTTTCTTAATGTCACAATTGCGATAGAGCGTAGCTAGTTTTGCACTCGTGCCTGTGCCACAAGGGGAACGATCAATTCCACCTGGGGGGACAATGACTGTATTTTTGACATCTGCACGTGCATCGACCGGATCTGTATAAAATTCAATATGTGTTAATCCTTTAATAAACGGATACGTCGGGTGAACTACCTCAAAATGCTCGTTGATATGATTACGAATTAAAATTGCTTGGTTAATAATTTCTGTTGCATTACTTTCAACCAGCGGTATATTTAATCGACGTGCATCGACTATACCGTAAAAATTACCGCCATAAGCAATTTCAACAGTTACTTCCCCTACACCTTCAACAGTGACATCTACCGTATCTAGTAAAAAGGCAGGCACGTTTGCGAAGGTTACTTGTTTCGCCCGTCCGCCTTCGACATCTATTTTTACACGAACGAGACCAGCAGGGGTATCTAGCGTCAAATGCATGACAGGTTCTGTCACCGGAACAAGGCCCGCTTCTACTAAAGCGGTACAAACACCGATAGTATCGTGACCACACATGGGTAAATATCCCCCTGTTTCAATGTAAATGACGCCAATATCTGCCTCAGGATGGGTAGGACTTGTCAATAATACTCCTGACATAACACTATGACCCCTTGGCTCATTCATTAAAAATTGTCTGATCCAATCATAATGCTTTTTCACATATAACATTTTTTCACTCATCGTCTCTCCTTCCAGATGTGGAAGTCCACTAATGAGCGTGCGTGTAGGATTACCTCCTGTATGCGTATCGATAGTTTTGAACACACGACTCGCTTTCACTTAATTCACTCCCTCCCTAAAACGTTCAATGCTGACAGGTTCGATTGGGATCGTCGTTTCAATCCCCTCTAATAATTCAGCTACTACTTTTCCTGTAATTGCTGCTAAACTAATTCCATCTCCCTCATGCCCTGCTGCGATATAAAAACCAGGAATTTCCTTTACTTCTGAAATGATTGGCAAATGATCTGCTGTCCACGGTCTTAACCCAGCATATGTGCGAATAACCGTCATATCTTTCATCTTTGGATAAAATCGAAGTGCACGATTAGCGATAGTTTGAGTCACTATTGGATTGACTTTCGTATCAAAACCAACAAACTCTCGGCTACTGCCAATCAAAAAATTTTGACTCTCTGTCGGTTCAAAGACTAAGGCGACTCCATATTTTTCAGTTATTGCATCCACGCGTCGTTCTCCTCCAAATTTTGAAATCAAATAACCGAATTCCATCACTTTTCGTAACCCGACTAACTCTTGACGACTCGCCACAATAATTTGCCCTTTCCTTGGTTCAATCGGAATGTCTACGCCTAGCATTTTTCCAATTTTCGGAGCCCAAATGCCAGCCGCATTCACAACACGGTCTGCAGTCATCTCACCTTTTGTTGTTTCTAAATAGAAGGTACCTTCTATATTTTTTAAGTTCGTCACTTCACAATGTTTAATAATGGTAGCTCCCAGTTTCTCCGCTTGATGAAACATTGAAAAAGTAAGCATATAGGGATTAACCGTTGAGTCTGTTTCGCATTCTAATCCGCCGTACAAATCGTCTGCGAAATAGCGTGATTCATTTTTCAAATCTGCACGATCTAACATATTAAACTTTAAACCTGCCGCTTTCTGTTGCCCGACCCACTTTTGTGCAGCAATCATTTCTTCATCGCTTTCACATACAAGAATGCTCCCTGGATTACGATATTCAAAAGAAACACTTAATTCTCTGCTTAACTCTTCTACTAAACGCTGACTTTGCAAAGACATTTGACTATCAAATCCAGGATCTTTATCGATTGCTAAAATATTTCCATCACATCGTGAACTCGTACCACTCGCTAATTCATTTTTTTCTAGAACAGTAATGTCTATCCCTGCTTTTGCGCTGTAATAGGCAATAGCCGCTCCTATAATACCTCCTCCGATAACAATTACATCTGCATGTCGCTTCTTCAATAGATAACCTCCTTTCCTGACGGACTCACCTGAATTAAATAATGCAATTTTTATGCCAATTTTCAAATGATGCTTCTAGGACAATAATTGATATCTCTACACTTTTTCATGTACAATATTTTATACACTTAATGGATTAATCTAATTTTTTAGACACATTCATTAAAAGAAAGGATGAGTTTGTTGTTATTAAATTACTCTGAAGCTTTATTAACTAATTTTTTAATTTATAAAAAGTCACCAACACATTTATTACCTAACTATCAATCTTTTATTGAAGATAACCAAAAATGGAAGCGGTTACAAAAAAGAGGTGAAAAGATTATCGTTACTGAAATCCCTTGTCTCTTTTGTCCATTAACTGATCAAAATATTGGACAAGCTTTTGAGCAAACAAATTATGTACTCATTTGTAAAGACGAACAAGTCATTGGCTACTTAGAAAAAGAACATTATTTAAAAGTATTTTATCAACAAGCACGTAAGGCACTCGCGTTTTATCAAACACTGCTCGATACGACGCAAGAATCTTGGACAATGATTGATGAACATGCCCATGTCGTTGGGTGGACAAAAGGGGCAGAGAAGATTTTCTCGATTTCTAAAGATGATATTTTAGGGAAACCTATTTCTCAATTTTTCAATCAAAATGAACTTGAAATCTTAAATGCGTTGCAACAAGGCGAATCGGTCACTGAGAAATTACATCGAGCACGTAGAGACAGAACCGTTCTAATTAGCTCTAGTCCTGTACGTTTAGATGAGAAAATTATTGGCGGGGTTGTCACAGAAACTGATATTTCGAATGAGGTCCGATTAAATGAAGAACTTTTTTCAACACATGAAAAACTCTTTCACCTCGAAAATAAAATTGAATCTAGAAATCATAGAGATAGGGCCTTCCTTCCATTAAGAGGGAATAGCCAACTTCTAAAAGATACGATTGAAATGACCAAAAAAGCTTCTCAAACAGCCGCTAACATCTTAATTTACGGAGAGAGTGGAGTTGGAAAAGAGTTATTTGCAAAAGCCATTCACTATTTAAGAGAAGAAGAAGGTGCCCCTTTTATTCCAATTAACTGCGGAGCCATCGCTCATAATTTATTTGAAAGTGAAATTTTTGGATATGAACGAGGAGCTTTTTCTGGCGCTGATAGTCGTGGGAAAGCAGGGAAAGCAGAACTTGCACAAGACGGGACATTGTTTTTAGATGAAGTCGGAGAACTACCACTCGACTTACAAGTAAAGCTTTTACGTGTCTTACAAGAAAAGAAGTTTTTTCGCGTAGGAGGAACAAAAGAAATAAAAGTTAATTTCAGGCTGGTCGCTGCCACCAACAAAGATTTAAAGCAACTAGTTGAAGATGGAACATTTCGCGAAGATTTATACTACAGACTCAATGTGTTTCAAATTGAAGTCCCCCCGCTCCGCGATAGACCTGATGACATTTTGGAATTAGCACATTATTTTGTGTACGAATATTCTTCTAAATATAACAAGCATATTCAGTCAATCCCTCATGAAATTATCCAATGTTTGATTTCGCATGATTGGAAAGGGAATGTACGTGAATTAAAAAATAGCATTGAACGTTTAGTTGTACTATCGGAAGAAGGAACGCTTTCTTTCAATGACCTTCCACCTGAAGTAAAGCGTTCAAACATCAGCAAACCTTCTGTAAATGGACAATCATTAGCTGATCAACTCGAAGTTTATGAAAAAGAAATTATTTTAAATACATTAGAAAAAGTCAATCATCAAAAATCCGAATGTGCTAAACGACTAGGTATATCTCGAGCAACTTTATATAATCGCATGAATAGATTAGGTATTCATTAATTTCGGCACAAATCTTGCATACCCTTATCTAGTGAAAGATTAATCAGAGTAGAAAGGGGTACAAAAATGAATAATCAGTCATCAATCATTTGTCGATGCGAAGAAGTATCGTCTAAAAAATTACACCAAGTCGCAAACGAACAACGTTGTTCCGCACGCGAATTAAAATTACGCACACGGGCAGGTATGGGTTATTGCGGGGGGCGTACTTGTAGAATAGCTATTAATAAAATTGCGACTCATTACCAAGCAACTCAAACTACCAACCTCCCTCTTAAATATCAAGCACCCATTCGACCAGTTTCATTCGAGCAAGTGGGTACTGGAGGTGAACTAAAATGAGAATCCATCACCACCCTGTTCTCCGCCCCCTTCAACGGAAGGAAATCAACTTTACTTTTAACGGTCAAACTTATAAAGGATTAGAAGGAGAGCCTATCGCTGCAGCTTTACTTGCAAATAATATACGAACTTTACGAGTTCATGAAGAATCTGGAACACCGCGAGGAATTTACTGCAATATCGGGCACTGTTATGAATGTCGTGTCACTGTAAACGGTATACAAGGTAAACGAGCTTGCTTAACGCCTCTCACCCATCATATGGATATTAACAGCGGGGAAATCCTTTCAACAGCTGTGAGAGATTGGAGGAAACAACATGACCACTCATTATGATGTACTCATTATCGGTGCTGGTCCTGCTGGTCTCAGTGCGGCCATTGAAATGAAAAGTTTGGCTCCTCATTTAAACATCGGGATAATAGATGAATATTTGTTAGCAGGAGGAAGATTACTCGGGCAACTGTATGAAGAATCTAAAGGTCAGTGGTGGAACGGATTTAGAAAAAG
This sequence comes from Savagea serpentis, assembly GCF_015351395.1. Taxonomy (GTDB): domain Bacteria; phylum Bacillota; class Bacilli; order Bacillales_A; family Planococcaceae; genus Savagea; species Savagea serpentis. The sequence goes on along the minus strand of NZ_JADKPV010000002.1, from coordinate 87,049 downwards.
CGAAGAACTACGTCAACAAATTCAACAACTCAATATCGATCTTTTTTTAGAAGTGTCCGTATATGACCTTATAATCAAAGATGAAAGCGTAACTTTCTTCACAGAACGTGGGAGAATGACGAGCAAATACGCTTTAATTGCCACAGGTGCCTCAGAAGTTCCAACTCCCATTGAAGGTTGGACTTTACCTGGGGTAATGTCTGTTGGAGCCGCTCAAGTTATGACGAACGTACATCGCGTGAAGCCTGGAAAACAGGGTGTTATTATTGGGGTAAATATGCTATCGTCTGCAATTGCTATGGAACTAGCACTAGCTGAAGTAAATGTAAAAGCAATGGCTTTGCCACTTTACAGCATCGAAAATGAACAACATGCTATTCCTAAAGTGATTTTCAAACAAGTTATGGCCGCTGCCCATATGGCCCCCTCTTTACTTGCAAAACTTGGAAGCAAAATACTATTCACTGATCATTTAAAAGATTTTGCAATCCAATTTTATCCTAAAAAAGGAATTAAAATGTGGGGAATCCCTATTTATATGCGCTCTGCTATAAAACGAATTGAAGGAGAAGGTAAAGTCGAGCGAGTTATTATGGTCGACATTACAACCGATGGTAAAGAAATTCCTTCCACTGAACGTGCAATTCCTGCTGATTTCGTTTGCTTATCAGGTGGGCTAACTCCTCTTGCAGAACTTGTTTCTTTAGCTGGAGTTCCATTCTATGCTATTGAAGCATTAGGTGGACACGTCCCTTTACACAATGAACAGATGGAAACGCCGATACCTCAAATATTTGTAGCAGGAAATGTGACAGGAATTGAGGGAGCCAAAGTAGCGATGGCACAAGGAAGAGTTGCAGCACAATCTATTTTATTACGATTTAATCAGTCATCCAAAAAACAGCTACAACAAAGAATTGCTCAAGTTCACGAAGAACGGCGACACGCAGCAATTCAATTTCATCCCTTATTGGAACAAGGCAGGGAAGAACTATATGAAAAGTGGAAATTAGAGCAAAGCCAATAAAATAATACTCCAGAAAATCAATAACCCTTATTTTTCTGGAGTTTCTCTCTATCAGCTACATTAAAATTCATTAGAAATGTTTCTAGTTTTTTAACATTTAATATAATTAGTAAAATGGATACTTATTACTACCCATTTTTTATTCAATCGGGACATCATTAAAAAGTGATCAATCAATTATATTTATTCTTAATATAAAAATTGCGGTGTATTTATTTTCAATAAAGAAAGGATTTTATTTAATGAAAGGATTGCATGAGAATTGTCGATTAAAAGACCTGAACGCTTGTCTTTAGTACAACAAGTAACAGTAGAAATTGAACGTCTCATTAAAGAAGGTCATTGGACAGTTGGAGAACGCATCCCTTCTGAAACTACACTTGCTGCTAAATTTGGGGTTAGCCGTAATACAATTCGAGAAGCGGTTCGAGCACTTATTCATACAGGCGTTCTAGAAGCAATACAAGGCAGTGGCACTGTCATTAAAACCACTTCAATTTTTCAAGCAATGATGCAAAAAGAAATTGACCGTAATGCTTTTACGGACACAGTCAATGTACGCTTTGCTTTGGAAATGGAAGCCGCACGACTCGCTAGTTTATATCGGACAAATGAGCAACTGGAACAATTACAGCACCAACTCAACATCTGTCATGCAGCAAGTCAATCCAATAATTATACCTCTTTTTTGGAGGCTGATTTTACTTTTCATCAACTAGTTGTTGAATCATCTAACAATGAATTGCTCATTGCACTTTATGAACAATTGGCTCGCCGTATTAAACAATCCATTGTCCATTTTTTCTTGGAAGATCAGCCATTTCCCTACAAAAAGCACACGCATGAAGAACTAGTAAAAGCAATTAGACTACAACAACCCGAACACGCCGTGCAAGATATTATCAACTACCGTTCCATGAATTTTTCATTCTACCAAATGACGAAAGATTGAGTATAGATTAGAATATTACTAAACACGAACAAGGCTTTCGATGCTTTTTCTACAATGATTTGTAGAAGATTATAATAGAAATCATTTCATTTTAATTAACCACATAAAAAAAGTTGCAGAACATACTTGTTCTGCAACTTTTTTATCGTTTATATCGTACTGGGGTAGCTGGATTCGAACCAACGAATGACGGAGTCAAAGTCCGTTGCCTTACCGCTTGGCTATACCCCAAAATGGTGGTGGGGGACGGATTCGAACCGCCGAACCCTGAGGGAGCGGATTTACAGTCCGCCGCGTTTAGCCACTTCGCTACCCCACCTAATCGGTTATTATTATTTTAAACATAAAAATGGTGACCCCTACGGGACTCGAACCCGTGTTACCGCCGTGAAAGGGCGGTGTCTTAACCGCTTGACCAAGGGGCCACATAAACTATTATTTGACATCCATTTAGTATATTAACAAATCATTTACATCATTGCAAGTTTTTATTAAATATACAAGTAAAGCTTCCAGCCGGGATCGAACCGACGACCTCATCCTTACCATGGATGCACTCTACCTACTGAGCTATGGAAGCAAAGTAGACATAAAAATGGCTCCGCAGGCAAGGCTCGAACTTGCGACCGATCGGTTAACAGCCGATTGCTCTACCACTGAGCTACTGCGGATTCATCCTAATTGTCTTCCTCAAGACAAAATTAATTATAGCATAAGTAAAATAGTTGTCAACGTTATTTATAAAAAATCTTTTAAAAGGGATAAAAGACGCTGAATTCCTAATATATACTAGGTTTTCTAACGTCTTTCTGTAACTAGGCCTTTGATTTTTTAGCTTGTTTTTTTTGTTGTTTTTTCGACTTTCGTTCTTCACGTCTTGCCTCTAACTTTGCTTGATCTTCATCTGATTGACGATTATATTTCGGCAAAATTAATAATTGATAACTGTTCACTGCGACGAGTGGAAAGAGTAAAATCGTTGACCATTGTTCAATATTCCCTGTCTTAACCATTAAAGCAGGTAGCCATTCTAATGTCGTGACAGCAATCATGAAAAAGAGCGCTGGAATAAACGTATGTTTTTTCGTCCATTGTGCTTTTAAATAAGCTGTGACAAATGCTGTACCTAGCAAAACGAGCATCCAGAAAATGTATAGACTAACGTAATCCGAATTGCCTTTCATGAAACGGAAATAAATTAAATCAAAAATAACGAATCCGATAATGACAACTTGCACCCAATTCCACAATGTGAGGGAACGGAACATATTCACACCGAACTGATGAATTGTTAAATAAGCGAAGAAGCCCATCTGTGCGACGACACTCATCGTAAAACCTAAAAAGACCATCCATAAAAACGCGCCTAAAAATTGAAAATATTCGCCGTCTGACCATAGACTCGAGAAAAATTCCCAACGTACGACGAGACCGACGACTGCTGTAATCGCTCCACCGATCAACAGCGCATTAAAGAAAAACTTCACCCAATTTCGTATTGTCACAATGTATTCCTCCATTGTTTATCATTAGTATTAGTCTAACAATTGACCTTCTAAAAATCTATTCATTTTCTCACTGTTCACTGATTGTTCTTGTTTAAACATAGTGAAAATCACAAGCAAACTTGCATATTTATGTGCGAAGTTCACTTGTGATTCAATTAAACTTACTTATGCTTCTGTTTTTTCAATAACTTTTTGAGCAACTTCATGATAAATTTCACCGATTGGATGATTTTTTGCATACACAGAAGGTGCGAAGTCTTCTTCATTCCAGTCTGGTTGTCCGAGTGGAATTTGACCGAGCAATTCAGTGCGTAATTCTTCTGCTAAGCGTGGTCCTCCACCGCTACCGAATACATACTCTTTCTGATTCGATACTTCTGATTGGAACCATGCCATATTTTCAATAACGCCTAAAATTTCATGGTCCGTTTGCAATGCCATCGCTCCTGCACGCGCTGCGACGAATGCCGCTGTCGGGTGCGGTGTTGTAACGACGATTTCTTTCGACGCTGGCAACATTTGATGAATATCTAATGCAACGTCCCCTGTGCCTGGTGGTAAGTCTAGAATTAAGTAATCTAAGTCCCCCCATGCAACGTCTCGGAAAAATTGATCGAGTACTTTTCCGAGCATCGGACCACGCCACACGACAGGCGCATTATCTTCAACAAAGAAGCCCATTGAGATCACTTTTACTCCAAAGCGATCGACTGGTTGAATAATGCCGTCTTCCACTTTCGGTAAATCACGAATGCCCATCATATCTGGAATACTAAATCCGTAAATGTCCGCATCGATTAAACCGACTTTCTTACCCGCACGTGCAAGTGCCACAGCTAAGTTGACCGAAACAGTTGATTTTCCTACGCCACCTTTACCAGATGCAATGGAAATAAATTGCACTTTACTAAGCGGAGATAAAATATCTTGCGCTTCTGATGCTGTCGCAGCTCCGCGGAATTTTTCAAGTGTTTCTTTCGGCAATTCTTGAAATCGAATCCCGACAGTAGACGCTCCTGCTTCTTTTAATACTTCCACAACTTTCATTTGGAAAGCCATTTGTTCTGGCGTATTTAACACAGCTAATGCAACTTTTACACTGACATGTTGTTTTTCTTCCTTAATAGACACTTCAACGAGACCTTCTGTTTCCGCTAAAGTTTTATGTAAGAACGGATCTTCTAAAGCTCCGACAACTTCTCGAACTGTTTGTTCAGTTAACACGATGAAACACTCCCTGTTCGTATATATTTATCAGATTTTAGTATATCATATTCAACTCTTTGTAAACGATGAAAGCGACTCATGAAAAGTAGAGTGAATCGTAAAACTCGATTCTCTCTACTTTTCAATTATTCGTCTAATCCTGTTGGGATAATGACCTCTCCACGCCATTCAAGCATGCCCCCTGTCATATGAGCCACTTTAAATCCTCGCGCTGCCATGAAATCACCTAATGTTCGGGTACGATTTGCTGCACGACAAATGAGTACATATTCTGTTTCAGGATCAAATTCGTCCAAACGGGCAGGAACTGTATTCATTGGGATATGAACAGCACCTGGAATCATCCCCATCGCTACTTCAAAATCTTCTCGAATATCGATTAAATGAAATTGCTCTCCTTCGTCCATACGACGTAATAATTCGTCAGTTGAAATTTCTTGTAAAGTGTTCATTGGCAAAGCTCCTATCTGTAAACATGTTTTGTTCTCAGTATAACGATGAAAGAGCCAATTGACGATGAATTTGTTTCAATTGATTACATTAGAAAATGCGCTAACTATTTTAAGCTAGCGTATTTTTTATGGAATGCTTTCGAAAGTCGCATCGTATAAACGAAACATCGTTTTATAATTCGATTCGTCCACTTTGATTCCGACATCAAGTGTCCCCGTTACACGTAAATGTTCACGTGTATAGCGCAATGTCGAAGCATCTTCCACAAAGACAATCATAATTTTGTTCCAAAATTGACCATCTTCACTACAGAATGGACAATCAGCACCTGGAGCTGGTATGAGTAAAAACCATCCTTGCCCTAAACTTAACACTTCACCCATCCAACCAGTAATTTCAACGCGTTCTCCACGCAATGCTTTAAACAGCTCTGAAGGTTTCGTCACATCTTCTCCGTCAAAAAAAGAATCCCATCCGATTGGTAGCGAATCTCTTTCATTTTTTTCAGGCAATGTCACTTGTTCAGGAAGTATCTCTTCTAACACTTCTACTTGTTCAGCCTCGGCTTGTTGTTGAACGGGCTTATTTAATAGTTGGTTGTGCTTTGCTTCCTCTACTTGTTGCTGAATCGGTGTCCCTTCTTCCACACTGCAAGCTACTAATAACAAAAGGGCAATAATTAGTGATCCATAACGCATAATAACTCCTCCTATCCTTGATGAAATAATGTGAGTGGGTCTGTTCGATATGCGCGAATGGCTGGCCATATCGATGCAAATAATCCTATGACAACACAGATGAGAACTATCCACCCTTCGCCTGAAACGAATTGAAATGCGTCTAATTGAACACTAAATTTTTCATACATAATAGGAGAAAATATTCCCGTCACGATATGTCCGAGAATCAAACCGAATATACTTCCGAGTAGTGTAATCCACATTCCTTCTAAAACAATCGTACTGACGATATAATTTTGGGATTTTCCGATTAAACGTAAAAGTGCGATATCTTTTTGTCTTTGTAAACTGACCGCAAGCAACACAAGCATGACAGCCATCAATGCGATAATGAAGGCGACCATTGAAATGAGATAGACGAATGTGCGACTCGTATCTACGAAAGATAAAATAGACGACACAATTTTTCCGCTGTAAATCGCTTGAACGTCATCGAATTCATTTAATTGATCGGCTAATTGTTGAAGTTCCATTAATCCTTTCGGTTGAATCACGATAGAAGTAATAGGACCGCGCTCACGATTCATTCCTTCTCCATCATGTAAAAGCCATGCGTAATTTAACGTTGTAAAAATCGCTTGATCATCTGGTGTCCCTAGCGGCGATAATATTCCGACGACTTCAAATATATCCTCATGTTGTTCATGACTACTATGCACTTCTCCATGACTAGCAAAAAAGGTATCTCCGATTTGAAGTTGCAACGATTTAGCTACATGAGCCCCGACGACCACTTCCCCCACTTGACTGTAAATGGCCCCCTTCACCTTTGCTCCAGGATAACGAGTGCTTAAATAGTTAGAATCGACGCCAATTAAAGGATAGCCTTCATAAGAATCTCCCCGTGTCATCGCAAATGCAGCTTGTTGCCAAGGACTTTTCTCTACATATTCATACACGGCATAATCAATATTCCCAACGGGCTCTCCGATGTGATAAAACGTATGGAGCATAAGTTGCGTGTCGCTCCCCGCTTTCCCAACAACGAGTTCATAAGGCCCGTATCCCTCTTTTGCGGTCTGTTCGATTTTATCATTTAACAGTTGGACAAAGACGATAAATGCAGTCGCAATCGCCACGGTACTCATCGCTAAAATGACAAGCGCTTTACGATGCCACATATTTTTCCATGTTAGTTTTAAAAGTTCCATTTATATCTCCTCTGCTAAACACTGATTTAACTCGTACATCGTCCAACGCTTCGGAAATTTTTCGGCTAGTTGTTCATCGTGCGTTACTGCTAACAAGGTTAATTTTTCTTCTTCACAAATTTGCACAAGTAACTCCATCATCGTATTGGCTGTTTTCACATCTAAACTACCCGTCGGTTCATCTGCGAGAACGATGGCAGGACGATGAATGAGCGCTCGAATGAAAGCGACACGCTGTTGTTGTCCTCGCGATAATTCATGCGGATACGCATGCTCTTTCTGTTGCAAACCGACTCGTTCAAACCATTCTGAAATCGGTGCATCCTTCCCATTCAGTACGAGTTGGACATTTTCACGTGCCGTTAAACTTGGTAAAAGGTGAAAATCTTGAAAAATGTAACCGATATTCTCCATTCGAAAAGCATCACGTGCTGTCATCGACTGATTATATACTGCGATATCATTGACGATTACTTCTCCTTCTGTAGGTTCTACAAGTCCTCCAATCATATGGAGAAGCGTACTTTTCCCACTCCCACTCGGACCCGTTAAAGCGATGCGTTCGCCAGCATTCACATGGATAGAAGAAACGGAAAGAACGACGTCGTTCTTCCCGTAACTTTTTTTCATATTTTTAATTTGTATCATGAAATATCACCTCAAGGTTGTAAAACGATGCGCTCAGATAATGAATCCCACTCAAGCTCTTGTTTTGTCAAAGCTTGAACGACTTCAAATGGTACGTATAATTGCTCTTGACTCGTAATCGTTGGCACACTCTCTCCATTCCATTGCGCTTCATTATTTTGGAATGCGATTTCAACCCCATTATTTTTCGCTATTTTTCCATCGTATGTCCAATCGAAAAACTGAGCGAGTGGTTCCATTGGGAAAAGTGGCACTCCTTCATCGTTTTCCATAAATTTCGGATAAGCATAGCGCTCTTGTAATTGCTTTGTCGCTTCTTCCAAATTTAAACCGAGCGCTTCTGCTCCTGCTTTTGCGAAATCTGTATTATCATTAAATCCTCTCAATAATTCAGCGGCTGGACCGTATCCGTACACACCGACGTCAACTCCTGTATGACCGTGTCCTGTCCATCCGAAAATACCGCGCTTTGCAATGATGGCATTAAACGCTCCTTCACGTCCGTAACTCGAAACAGAGCGATCCCATAATAAACCGTCACGTAAAATTTCCATCTCATCTGTTTCTAAGTCATCGATAGATGTGTATTTTTTAACGATGGCGCGCAGTTGTTCATCCGTTTCAGCTTCTTCTAGCTCAGGACCTATCGTTTCAGATGATGCTGTCACTTTTTCAAACACATCTAAATATGCGTCATAAATGTTTTGGCTACCAATTGTTAATCCGCCCGTCTCATGGTCAGCCGTTGCGATAACTGAAGTATCTCCTTGCTTTTTGGCATATTCGATCGCCGCCTGGAATACTTCGTCGAACTCCAGCATTTCTTGTACGACACTGTGTAAGTCGTTCGCGTGACCTGCGTGGTCAATTCGTCCACCTTCAATCATAATGACAAAACCTTCATCATTTTTTTCTAACACTTTCACCGCTGCTTCAAATTGTTCTTTCAAAGTTGGAACTGCTTCATCGCGGTCCAAGTTATAAGGTATATGTGTATTTGAGAAAAATCCGATTAATTTTTCGCCATCTGCCTTCATTAAATCATCTTTCGTCCGTACAACGTCGTATCCTTCTTTTTCAAAAGTCTCCATTAAATTAACACCGTCTTCGCGATTTGTCTTACCGTACATCGCTTCTTCTTCCGTCGCTACGAAATGACGTTCGCCACCGCCGAGTAAAACATCGATGCCTGATGTTGCGTATTGTGAAGCGATTGCGTTTTCATTATTTCGACTGCGTACATGACTCATATAAACAGCGGGCGTTGCGTGTGTAATACGCGCTGTTGAAATGAGACCTGTCGCCTTGTTCGCATGTTGTGCCGCTTCTAAAATCGATGCGACAGGACGCGCCACTTCTTCGTTCGTTACAGCAATCGCTCCGTTGTACGTTTTATTGCCTGTTGCGAAAGCTGTACCGGAGGCCGCAGAGTCTGTTACAATTCCTGACTCTCCTGTTTCCGTATTTCGATCCGCATTCGTACTGTTCGTACCGACTAAATAATCATCAATAAATAGACGATCTTTATTTAAATATTGCTGCGCATAAATACGAGATAATGTCACTTGCGGAATTCCCATACCGTCTCCGATTAAAACGATTAAATTTTTAGATTTCTCTTTTTGTTCTGTCGCTTCTTCTTGTGCTTCTGATTTCCCTGCATCTTTTAACATAAAAAAGCCGACTATCGCCACGAGTACGATTGCACTAATGACGCCAAGCCATTTTTTCTGCATAATGCACCTCCAAGTAGTTTGTTCAATTGTTATACTACTCAAACATTGTTGATGCTTTATTCGAAAAATGTTAACTCGTTGTAAAATTTAAGCGACAAAAAAGAACCACCCACTATAGGGTGGTTCTTTTCTTTATTCGTATTGATAAAAGCCGCGACCCGATTTACGTCCGAGCCAACCTGCGCTCACGTACTTGCGCAATAATGGGCAGGGACGATACTTGCTATCTCCTAACCCTTCGTGTAACACTTCCATAATAGATAAGCATGTATCGAGTCCAATAAAGTCAGCAAGTGTTAACGGTCCCATCGGATGGTTCATTCCGAGTTTCATAACAGCGTCGACATCTTCTACCGATGCAACGCCTTCATATACCGTGTATACCGCTTCGTTAATCATCGGCATTAAAATACGGTTCGCTACGAAACCAGGGAAGTCATTTACTTCTACCGATGTTTTATTTAATTTTACGCACATGTCTGCAATTTGTTGATACACGTCATCGCTCGTTTGTAACCCGCGAATCACTTCTACTAATTGCATGACGGGTACTGGATTCATAAAGTGCATGCCGATCACTTGGTCAGGACGATTTGTCGCTGCACAAATGTCTGTAATCGGTAATGATGATGTATTCGATGCTAAAATCGCATGTTTCGGTGCAATCTCATCGAGCTGTTTAAAGACCGATGTTTTCACGTCCATATTTTCTACAACTGCTTCGATGACGAGGTCACAATCTTTCGCATCATTTAAAGTAGATGAAGCTGTCAGACGCCCCGTCGTCGCTTGCTTCTCTTCTTCCGTCATTCGTTCTTTTTCAACCGCACGTGCGAGCAATCCTTCAATGCGACTCATCCCTTTACTGAGTGCATCTTCATTCATATCGTTTAACAATACGTCATATCCTGCTTGCGCACATACTTGAGCGATGCCAGAACCCATCTGTCCCGCTCCTACAACCATTACTTTTTGAATAGCCATTCCATTCCCTCCCGTTTTAGAAACCGCTTACAAAAGCGTAAACGTTTATGTAAAAATACTACCTCTTTTAGTTTAAACATTATTTAGGAGGTTTGCAAGAGAGGAAAATAACGTTTCGCCAGAAGAAAAAATCAGCCACTTCAAAATGAGTGACTGATTTCTTTTACGGTAATATCGCGACTGAACGCACTGGGAATCCGGAAGCATTTTCAGGTTTCGCTACAAAGTTGAAAATGTATGCACCTTTTGCAGGTAATTGATCTAAGTTTTTCATCAATTCGACTTGATACGTATCTTGCTCTAAAACGTAATATTCTCCTGCTAAAGTGCCATACTTCGCGTATTCAACAGAGGAGTCTGTATCATATGTTTCGTGCCCGATCGCGCTAATGTGACGAGTTTCAAATAAAAACTGTAAAGCTTCCATACCCCAACCAGGCAGCTGATTTTGGCCCGCTTCATTTTGATTGTTAAATCGTTCTTTATCTGGCCAACGTTTGCTCCAATCCGTACGCAATGCGACAAATGTGTCACGTTCAATCTCTCCGTATTGTTGTTCAAATTGCAAAATGCGATCGACTGTCAATGTATAAGTCGGTTCTCGTTTCACTTCTTCTGAAACGTCAATGACGACGAGTGGTAAGACGAGCTCTTTTAATTCTAATTCATGAAGATAGCGACTATCTCGCACGAAATGAATCGGTGCGTCGATATGTGTTCCATATTGTCCAACCATCGAAAAGCGTTGCGCTAAAAAACCGTCATCGAGTGTAAATAATGTTTCAAATTGTGCGTCGGGAAAAGCTGAAAAATGGGGACTATCCGGACCAAATGTATGTGTTAAATCGACCCATTTCCGACTTTTCAAATAATTCATCGCTTCTGCTAACCGTTCTGCCATAAAACACTCCCCCTTTGTATTACTAAGTATTATACAAAAAAGGATTCATCTTCGCATCAATCTCTTTCGACTAATGTCGCAATCCCTTGCCCGACTCCGATACACATCGTTGCAAGGCCGAGCTTCGCGTCACGACGCTTCATCTCATGAAGCAATGTCGTTAAAATGCGTGCGCCACTTGCGCCAAGCGGGTGACCGAGAGCGATTGCTCCACCGTTCACATTCACTTTATCTACTGGAAGTTGTAAGCCATCGATACAAGCGAGTGCTTGCGCTGCAAATGCTTCATTCAACTCGATTAAATCGAGTTCTTCCACTGTTCGATTGGCACGTCGCAACAATTTTTCTGTCGCTGCGATCGGTCCAATGCCCATCACACGCGGCTCCACTCCTGCTGTCGCAGACATCGTATAATAGCCGAGCACGTCGAGGCCGAGCTCTTTCGCTCGCTCTTCACTCATTAATAATAAGGCGCTCGCTCCATCGTTCACACCTGAAGCATTTCCCGCTGTAATCGTTCCGTTCGGGAAAAGCGCACGCAATTTTTGAAGTCCTTCAATTGTCGAATCGGGACGTGGATGTTCATCGACAGAAACGACTACTTCTTCCCCTTTTCGTGTCTTATACGATACAGGAACAATTTCATCCGCAAAGCGGTCTGACTGTTGCGCTTCTTTCGTTTTTAATTGCGATTGAAGCGAAAATTCATCTTGTCGTTCACGTGAAATATTATAATCTGTCGCGACATTTTCAGCCGTTTGAGGCATCGTGTCAACACCGTACATTTCTTCCATTTTCGGATTGACGAAACGCCAACCGATCGTCGTGTCTTGTAGTTGCATTTCTCCTCGCGGGAATGCTCTGCCTGGTTTCGCCATGACAAAAGGTGCGCGAGACATACTCTCCGTACCGCCGGCAATCATCACATCCGCTTCTCCTGCTAAAATCGTACGCGTCGCAAAGTTCACCGCATCTAACCCTGAGCCACATAAACGATTCAACGTCGTGCCACCAACTTCAATCGGCAATCCTGCCAGCAAAGCGGACATTCGCGCCACGTTGCGATTTTCTTCCCCTGCACCGTTTGCATTTCCGAAAATGACATCGTCAATCGTACTCGGGTCAAGCGCTTCATTTCTTTGTAACAACGCTTGAATAACGATCGCTCCTAAATCATCTGGTCGAATCGAACTTAATTCTCCTGCGTATCTTCCAATCGGTGTACGTACTGCATCTACAATCGCTACTCTTGTCATCGTCGTCACTCCTTTATTAATGGTGAAATCGTATATTGTAAAGAGGTAGATTGTTCAATATGTTGTAATGTATAACCTTCTGACACTTCAATGAGTTCATAATGATCCTCTTGCCACTTGAACGTTGCGCGTTCTGTAATAATTAAATCCGCTACTCGTTCTGACGTAATGGGGAATGTACATTCATCCAATAACTTTTGATCGCCTTCTTTTGACGTATGCAACATCGTAACGATCACTTGTTTCGCTCCTTCTAGTAAGTCCATCGCTCCTCCGACACCGACGATATCTTTTCCAGGAATCGCCCAGTTTGCAATGTGTCCTTTCGAATCGACTTGCAAAGCACCGAGTATCGCTACATCGATATGTCCGCCTCGAATCATGGCAAACGAGTCGGCACTATGGAAATACGAAGCACCGATATCTTCACCGACAGGGAGTTTACCTGCATTGACGAGTTGTGGATCGACATTTGCTTCGTCTAACTCTGCCACCCCAAGCAAACCGTTCTCCGTATGGAAGTAATAGTCACCCTCTTCCAAATAATTCGGCACGAGTGTCGGGATACCGATTCCGAGGTTAATGACCGCATATGGTTCAATATGAGACGCTACTTTTTGCGCAATAATTTGTTTAGGATTCATAACGTACTTGCCCCCCTTCTAATAATGTCGCTTTGCTCAAAACGAGGTAATCGACATATAAGTGCGGTGTTACGATCGCTTCTGGATCTAATTCGCCGACTGGTACAATTTCATCGACTTCCACAATTACTTTTTGACCTGCTGTCGCCATCATCGGATTAAAGTTACGTGCTGTTTTGTAATACGTTAAATTTCCTAGTTCATCCGCTTGATGCGCTTTAATAAGTGCGACATCCGCATGTAAAGCTTCCTGTAACACATATGTCTTCCCACCGAACTGTTTCACTTCTTTTCCTTCTGCGAGTTTCGTTCCAGCACTCGTGCTCGTATAAAACGCTGGGATTCCGGCTCCTCCTGCGCGAAGTGCTTCTGCCAACGTTCCTTGTGGGATGAGTTGCAGCTGCAATTTTCCTTCGTTATACATCCGAACCGCCTCACGATTACTCGTAAAATACGAACCGATCGCTTTTGAAATTTTGCCTTGTTGTAAAATGCGACCGAGTCCTCTGCCTTCTTCCCCTACGTTATTACTAATAACGGTTAGTCCATCCACTGCGCGACTTTCCAATGCTTTTAAAATCGTCAGCGGGCTTCCAATTAATCCGAAACCGCCGACCATCATCGTTTGACCCGATTGAATCATATCGGCCGCTTCTTCAGGCGTAATCACTTTATTTCGCATCACAATTCCCCCTTTAAAAAATTCGTAAGTCGTTCTATGATTTCTTGTTGTCTATTAAATGCTAATTCATAATGATTTTGATCCGTTTCAAACACTGTCACATTCGACTGCCCTTGAAAAATACGATAATTGTCTTTCGTAAAAAGTGGTCGTTCTCCGAGAGGACCTTCCCCTGTAATGAGGTACGTCGGTTTATCGTTCGCTTCTACATAATGCGCTACATCGTAGTCGTAAAAACTATCAAAATCTTGTTTTATTTTTTCAGGGTTGGCGACGTTTCCGAATGCTCCTTCTTTCGGTCGGCATTCGTAACGGACCGCTTCTAATACATCTTCATCGATTGTGACTTTTAAATTTTTATAAATCGTCGTCGTTTCTTCCACATACGGCTCACACGTGTCGTACTGATTGTTCATGCGACCGAGCGACGGGTAAACGAGTGCTTTTCCTTCTTCATCGACATGTCCACCACCATCTAATAAAATGACGTGTTGAACACGATCTGTTTTCGTTGCGACTGCTTGAGAAATGTAAGCTCCCATCGAATAGCCAAACAACGTCACATTCGTTAACTGAAGCTGGTCCAGCAATTCTAAAACATCGTCTACATGCGTCGGAATGCCACTATCTTCTGTTTGCGCTGAACTGTCGCCACGCCCTCGTAAATCGATTGCAATCACTTCATACTGCGTTTGAAATGCTTTGCGATATTTCGCTAGTTGATGACGGTTACCTGTAAGACCGTGAATCATAACGATTGTGCCATTTGTTTCATGCTCTTCTCCGTACACCGCGTAATGAAGATGACCGCCGTCTCGTAATAATATATTCATATTGGTTCCTCCTTATTTCACTGTGAAAATCGCATATTGTACGCCGCTCGGTAAACGTTCACCAGTCGCGACGAATAAATGTTTATTCATCCAGTCGTATTTGGGACTGTCCGTTTCAAAAATCGGCGCATGGCGGAAATAATAATCTTCTTTCGGCACATGTTCGCCTCGCCCAAGTCGCTCTAACACTTCTTTCGGACCTGTCCGAATGCCGCGATACGTCATTAAGATCGTTGCGCCATCATTTGTTTCAAGCACAATTTTCACATCTTGAATGATCGTGCCGTCTTCACGAACGACGATCCAGTCTGAGCCTCCTGGACGCACAGTTGCTTTAAAGTCCGGCCCTTCTAACACGCCTCCTGTTACGCCAATAATGCGACGAGCTGCTCCGTTGTATGTCTTACCTGTCGTCGGAAATTCAGTTTCTACTTCTAATGTCATATTACATAAAAATTGTAAAGTCGGTGCTTCATATAATTGCATGGAACTCTCTCCTTTAAGTATGATAAAAAACAAAAAACGGCATTAATCAAAGGCCTACAAAGACCTGAGATTAATGCCGTTATTTACTAAGGTATAGAGGTAGGGTCATACCTCCTGTTAGCAAAAAGGCGCTCTTATTTTTTTATCACTTCATCAACGAATCGTTGATGAGCGTTTTTTAATGCGACGATAATCGATTGTTGCGAAGGTGCGAGAAAATGTTGTTGGATGCGTTCGATTAAAAACTCAAGATCCGTATGGAAATTCGCTCCTACTACTAATTGCTCCAAGTACTGTTGCGCAAGCTTCGTCACAAATGTAAATTCGACATTGCGAATGAGATGCGTTTCTTTCTCAATCTCTAACACGAGACCTGAATGTTTAAAGCGTTCATACATTGCAGAACCTTGAGGGGCTTTAGAATAAGCCGTCACTAATACTGTATCGATTGTTCTCCACCTCAATCATTATTAAAAAAGTTATAACATCTATTCTCAATTTATCAACTTCTAAATTTTTTGTCAACATAAAGTGAACGCTTTCAAAGTGCATTGACTTTATTTTTTCACTCTGCTAAAATTCATATATGTTTCTGTTTTTTAATTTTCTGACTAATTTAACATATTGATGCGCACAATATATTAAGTCGTTCCGTCATTATTTTCCCTCTTTGTGAGCCGATAGTGAACAACGACGAGCCTTATTTTAAAAAGAAAACATCCCCCTGTTTTCTAGATTTTAAAATGACACGGCATTCTTTTAGATGATTTTCACTCTAAAAAGAATGCCGTGTTTTTATTTTCAGAAACAAATCAATAAATATAAAGGAGTTTTTATATGGAAAATATTAAAAAATTAAATGGATGGCTTTGGGAGAGACATCATCGGACTATTTCTTTATTAACAATGAAAGATATGAGAAATGCTATACCAGAAAATAACACATCTACTCCTGGACATGCTGAAAAACAAACTCCCCCTCCCTTCAAAACGTATAATAAAAAACAATTAATTGGGTTATTTTTAGGTCCTATTTTATTTTTCATCGTTATGTTTGGCTTACCTCTTGAAGGATTAAGTAATGATGGCCGAGGGGTGTTCGCTACAATCACTTTGGTCGCTACTTGGTGGATTTTAGAAGTGATGCCACTCGGAATTACTTCCTTACTCCCGATTGTTTTATTACCTTTACTCTCAAACGTCACAGGGAAAGAAGCCGCTTCTAGTTATGGAGATCCGTTAAACTTTCTCTTCCTAGGAGGATTCGCTATTGCCCTCGCACTCGAAAGATGGAGACTCCATGAACGGATTGCGATTACGGTGATCGGGTTAATTGGAACGAGCATGTCTGGTCTAGTCATCGGTTTCATGTTAGCTACTGGATTTATTTCAATGTGGGTTTCAAATACGGCAACCGCTTTATTAATGATTCCTATCGGAACAGCTATTGCCGCTAAAGTAGTACAACTGATGAAAGAAGAAAATGTTTATTCTTACGAAGAAGAAGTTAAGTTTACTAAATCGATTATTTTTGCGATTGGGTTCGGTGCAACGATTGGAGGTAGTGCAACCTTAATCGGAACGCCTTCTAACTTAATATTAGCTGGACTCACAAAAGAAATTTTCGAAATCGATATTTCTTTTGCAAAATGGTTCCTTTTCGCTTTTCCGATGATTGTTATTTTAATGATTATCGCTGCGATTTATTTAACAAAATTCGCCTATCCTATGAAAACAAAAAAATTAGAACGTGGACATATTTTTGTACGGGATACGAAAGCAGAACTTGGAAAGATGAGTTATGAAGAAAAAATGGTATTCCTTATTTTCTCTCTCACTGCATTTTTCTGGTTAACTCGCACATTTATTTGGGTGAAATATGTCCCGAGTATGACGGATACAACGATTGCTTTAGTGGGAGCAGTCATCTTATATATGATTCCTACAAAACGCGGAGATAATGGAAGACTACTCGATGGTAGTTCAATTAAGAAAATGCCTTGGGATGTTCTCCTACTCGTAGGCGGAGGTCTCGCGATTGCTACTGGATTCAATAAAACAGATTTAGCGACATGGGCAGGTGACCAATTATTAGCTTTAGAAGGTACTTCATATTTTATTATTTTAGCGGTCACAACATTGATTGGAATATTAATGACTCAAGTGACACCTAATACTGCAACCGCTACAATTTTAATCCCTATCGCTGCAACATTAGCGATTGCTATTTCAGTGGATCCTTTACCGATTATGGCAGCGACAGCTTTAGGAACAGGATTTGCTTATATGATGCCAATCAGTACACCTTCCAATGCCATTATCTTTGCCACTGGAAAAATTACTTTTAACGATATGCTCTTCAAAGGAGCATGGTTAACCATCTTTACTTTTATTTTAATTATCGGATTCGTTTACTTATGGTTCCCTATTATTTTTTAATATAGAAAGGATGATTTTTTATGAACATTCAATCTGTTCAAATTGAGATCGTCGATTTGCCGACGATTCGTCCGCATCAATTATCGATGCATACGATTACGATGCAAACGATCGTTGTTGCACAAGTACGTGACAAAGAAGGGCTTGTCGGTTGGTCAGAAGTCGCAACGATTGGAGGGGCTTCTTATGGTGAATCGACACCAGAAGCGATTAAAGCGAATGCCGAAGTATATATCGTCCCTCATTTAATCGGAAAAGACCCGAAACAGTTCAACCGCATTATGCATGATGTTTCAAAGTTCGTATCAGGCAACACGTTCGCCAAAGCACTCATTGAAGGCGCTTTAATCGATTTAGCCGCGAAACAACGACAGTTACCTGCCTATGATTTACTCGGTGGGAAAATTCATGACGCTTTGCCAATCGCTTGGACTTTAGCGAGTGGAGATACAGGACGAGACATCGAAGAAGCGAAAGAACTGCTTCATCAAAAACGCCACAATATTTTCAAGTTAAAAATCGGTGTTGGAGATGCGATGAAAAACGTCGAACATGTATTAAAGATTAAAGAAGCGGTTGGAGATCAAGCACGTCTCACTGTCGATGTTAATCAAGCATGGGATGAACGTACAGCCTATTATGCGATTGAAGCGCTACAAGAGGGCGGTGTTTCCATGATTGAACAGCCGTTACCAAAATGGGATTTCGAAGGAATGCAACGATTGACGGAGCGTTTCCACGTTTCCATTATGGCGGATGAAGGAGCGAATGATGCTCATGAAATTTTCCAAATCGCGAAACATCGCGCCGGAAGCAGTATCGCCCTTAAAATTTGTAAGGCAGGTGGCTTACTCGCAACGAAAGAAGTCGCAAGCATCGCACGAGCAGCAGGCATTGAACTTTACGGCGGAACGATGATCGAATCCTCTCTCGGATCAGCGATTGGATTACACGTATATGCGACATTGCCAGATCTACAATTCGGGACAGAGCTATTCGGTCCATTATTATTCCAAGATACACTTACAACGAATGATATCGAATACCGCGACTTCCAAGTACACATTCCAGAAGGCATTGGATTTGGTATGACAATCGATGAAGAAAAATTAAATCACTACAAACGTTAATAAAATGTATAAAAGAGCGAGTTCATTTCAAAGACTCGCTCTATTTTTTTGCGTAAAAAAATCCTCCAACTGTTTGAGAGCGGAACAGTTGAAGGATTAAAAGGTCGTTTCGTTTCCATGTTTGTTTCAAGCGAGTGTTCGTTTATTCAGCATGTTCTAACTTTGAAAATTGTCCTGCATAATACGTCAATGCTGGCGCAGTCGTATAGGTGAAATCTTGTACTTCTCCTAAAAAGAGCACGTGATCCCCACCGTCATATTCTGCCCATGGTGTACATTCGATATGGGCCAATGCCCGGTCTAGCTTTACCGTATGCAAACTTTCATGCCAATCGAATAATTGATCTTCGTTCGGGCGACCTGCGAAATGCATCGCTACCGCATGTTGATCTTCCTGCAAAATATTGACCGCAAAGGAGTTATTACGCAAATATTCAGCGGCCTTCGTTTTTTTATCGACTGACACTAAAATTAAAGGTGGATTTAATGACACCGATGTGAAAGAGTTCGCTGTGAATCCGTGATACCCGTCTTCCTTTTTACACGTTACGACCGTTACTCCTGTCGCAAAGCGTCCCATACAATTTCTAAATTCTCGTACGTCCATATTATTTCCCCCTTATCATCGCTACCGCTTCCCGATTTAATAAATCGTTCGCTAAAGCTTGTTGGTTTTTTTCTAACAATTCTCGAATGCGTGAAGAAGAGATACGTAAACCAGCACGACATGTAATCTCTTCAAATTCATGCGTACAAAAATGTTCTCGAAGCATGTGAGCTGTTCCTCGTTGATCTTTTCCGAACTTGAAATCATCGCCGACCCAAACTTCCATCGGGCGAAGTCTTTGCAGTTCTTCAATGAATTTCTCGGCTGAACGCGCTGCGTATTTTTCATCAAAACGCGCGAAAATGGTATAGTCTACTTGCATATTTCTCAAAAACTGACACTTTTCCTCAAGTGGCGTCAACAATTGTTTATTTTGAAAGAATACTTTAGGTGGTGGATCGAATGTGTATACGACTAACGGAACTCCCCAAAGTTCAGCTCGCTGTTGCGCTTTTTGAATGAGTTGTTGGTGGCCACGATGTAAACCATCGAAAGCACCGATCGTCACAATCGCACCGTCTAAATCGAGTTCATTTTCTCCGTATACTTTCATCTTTCGCACCTCCTTGCATTCAAATAGGAAAAGAAGAGGCATTCTCGCAAATGCCTCCTTTTCTATTATTTATTGTTCACGCATGACGAAATCAAGCTTCGCTTCCTTACGTCCATTATTTTCTTCAAGTTTCGTCATTAAATCTAAACGTACGCCGTCCGCAACGTCTGTTTCTAACCATTCATCACCTTCAAAGAATACTTGCGTAATAAGTGTTTCATGTCCATCCGCTTCAAACATGAAGTGTAAGTGAGCTGGACGCATCGGATGTTGATCCGTATATTCTAAAAATTCTCCAGTCGGTCCGTCTGTCGGAATCGAGTATGGTAAAGGTACGATATGACGCACTTCGAAATTACCGTTCTCATCCGTGTAGAAATGTCCACGGAAGTTGTAACGTGGCGCATCTGAATCGAATGCTGAGTACTTCCCTGACGCATCGTTTTGCCACATTTCAACACGGCAATTTGCGATTGGTTGACCGTTAACGCTGCTGACATTCCCTTTAAAGTACATTTTTTCTCCCGCTTCATCTGGACGCTGCGTTAAGATGAGTGCATCTCCATCCTTCTCTGTTAATTCCGGTGATCCTTCGATGAAGTACGGTCCTAAAAGTGAAGGCTGTGTACCTGGCTTGTCCGTGTACATTGCACGCAATACATGTGTTTCTAAAAAGACGTCTGCGAAAAGTGGCAATTCGCCTTTACGGCCGAGACGATCTGCCCAATCTACGAAGTTCGTGTACTCTTCATGATTTAATTTTGCTTCTTTTAAAAACTCCTGAATGTGTTTAATGAATAAACCGAATACCTCTACTACACGTTCATTTTTTTGACTCATTGTAATTCCCCCTAAAATTTTATTTTATTTTTCTTCAATGTTGAATGTTACGTTCATATCATCTGGGTTAATCCACGTATCGTTCACCCATCCGTTCATGTCGTAATCATCCATACATTGCTGTGCGAAATCTTCAAAATACTGCGCCTGGCCGCGTTCTTGTGCCATAAATAAGTTTTCCATACGGATGTTTTCGTTATTTCCTGAATAGTTTCGTTCGTACAATTCATGTCGACCGCCGTACTCAGTACCGATGACATCCCATAACAATTTAATGACTTTAATTTTTTCTTCTGCTTCAATGCCATTCGATCCACGATATAACTGATCGATGTACGGACGAAGCTCTTCATTTTGGAAATCTTTCACGCTAGATGGCTGTACAATTAAGCTACCAGCGACGACTGTTTCAATAATATCTTTAATGCGTGGCCAGCCGTCCGACATAAACACACGGTACGCTAAACCGTAATCGATATTTGGAATGACCGTTCCATTCGCGCTCGGCTGTGGATTTAATGCCATCGCATCACTTAGTGCCCAGAACATGTTACGATAAGCGATCACTTCTCCGATTTGCGCTTGTACGCCACGGAACTTATCCGTTCCATTGCCACGTAACGCTTTCATTAATAAACCGGATACGAAGTCGAGCTTCACTGCTAAACGTGTAACTCCGTGGAATGTGAAACGGTTTAAGAAACCACTTTCTGCGAAGAAGCTATTCGCTTTGTCGACATCGCCATTGACAAGAACGTTTTGCCACGGGATGAGTACTTTATCAAAGATGATGACCGTGTCGTTTTCATCGAAGCGGCTACTTAATGGGAAATCAAATGGACTTCCTGTCACCGCTGCGTTCAACTCATAAGATGGGCGACTAATTAATTTAATCCCTGGTGATGCCATATCTGCGACGAATACGAGCGCAAATTCTGGACTCGGAATCGCAAGTGCACCGTAATGGGCGATAAAGTTATAATTCGTTAATGCCGAACCTGTCGCAACCATTTTGGCACCGCTTACAATAATTCCTTCATCTGTCTCGCCTACTTTATGAATGAAAATATCTTTCACTTCGTCGATTGGCTTGTCGCGATCGACTGGCGGGTTAATAATCGCATGGTTGAAGAACCAGTTTTTCTCTTGTGCTTCTTTATACCAGTATCGGGCGTTATCCGCATATTCCCCATAATATTCAGGATTCGCTCCGAGTGTCGCTAAGAAAGAAGCTTTATAATCAGGTGAACGACCCATTTGGCCATATGTGAGACGTGACCATGCAGCAATCGCATCACGCGTTTTAAACAAATCTTCCGGAGAAGTATCCGGTTGGAAGAAACGTTGCGTATATCCTCCATTCCCTGTGTCTGTCGGACGTGTTAAAATATCTTTCGTTTCTGGGTCATGCAGTGCATCGTACAGTCTTGCAATCGAGCGAGCACTATTTCGGAAAGCAGGATGCGTTGTAACATCCTTTACTTTCTTCCCATGCAACCAAATCTCTCGACCGTCCTTCAAACTTTCTAAATACTCAGCTCCCGTAAGTGGTAACCTTGAATCTTGACTCATACAAAAACCCCCTTCGAATGATTTGTAATCGCTTACTTGTCTATTATGTTACATTTCACTGACAATTCTGTGAACTGTAAAAAAGTATAGACTGTTCGTAAGAAACTACATCTTTTTAAAGGGGGTAGCGTGAATTCCTCTATTTTTACTAAATTATTTGCAATAAGAAGTGAATTTGAATAGCAAATTGATATTGGAACCGATCATGTCCTGATTTTAAATCCATTTTACTCAATTTTTCAATGCGCTCGAGACGATAACGTAATCCAGCAATCGATAAATGGAGCTCATCGGCTGTCTGTTGTAAATTGCCGTTGTAATCGAGAAAAATCTTCAACGTAATGAGCAATTCTGTTTCATTATCACGGTCATACTCGATAATCTCTCCGATGACCGACTCATAAAATTCAATCAATTCATCATGGTTCGTATTGTTAATGAACATCATAACCGATTGAACCGAACTGTAATTCGTCATATGGTTTTGATGTGGATAGACGAGTGACAAAAAATCACATAATCGTTTCGCATCTACGTAGCTTTTGCTAATGTCACGCAATTGCTCTACTTCCCGCCCGACCCCGATATAAATACGACTGCGCGGAAATTGATCGGTCATCTCTTGCAAAATCGTCGTCGCAAATAAACGATAACGCTCCTCCATCTGTTCGGAAATGAGCATCGTCACATATCCTTCTCGCATAAATGTTTGAAACTCTTCGTAATGATGGGATAAATAAGCGACTGCTTCTTCACTATCTTCTTTACGTGATAATTTAAAACTGACGACCATATACGACGCATCCGCATCGAGCTCAAACAGTGCCGCTTGATGACGCAATGTTGAATCGCTCGTAAAGCGACCGTTGACGATATCATCAATAAAATTCGAACGCTTCGTCCAAATCGACTCCATCATTTTCAGCTCGTGATACATTTGAATTTTCAACACAACGAGCGCTTGTTGGACGAGTAACTCTTCTCGCTGCGTCAACGGCTCTTCCACATCGATTAATAAAGACCCGAGCAATTCATCTTTCGATACGATCGGATAGCGAATCTCTTCTCGCTGTTCAAGTGGTGGCTCGACTGTTGAAGAGGCAATAATGGCCCCGTACTTTTCAACCCGTACTGTTTTTTGTAAACAATCACGCAGTAAAGATAAAGTCGTTTCAATATTTTCATCCGATAAAAAGTGCTCCGTTAATAAATCACGAAACTGTTTCGCTTCATCGATATGTTGATGCAACAATTCCATTTGACGATACGTATCTTCTAAAATGTCATTCATCGATTCTTCTTTATAATATTTCAAATCTTTTTGGTGACATGCATCTAAATGCTCCACCGTACGCGCTTCAAAATAACAAGCTTCGTCCCCTTTCGCACGACAAGTGAGCTCGTACGCTAACACTTTATGACCGAAACTAGCAGACAAATAACCGCTCGCATAACCGAGTAAAGACCAACACGAAAACTCTTCACGCACGCCATGCTTTAATAAATGAAGATCCGCTTCATACGAATTGCGCCAATATCCAGAGAAAAACAAGGCATCGTCTGTTATTTCGATTTGATCCGGTTCTACAGTGACGACACCCGCAATCGTATGCATGACAGGCCCTGCTAACAACAATTCTTTGAGCGACGTCCAATCATATTTCGCTTGTAACGTCTCCGCATCTCGATATCCCCACGACCAACCGAAACGCATTAAAAAACCTTTCGCTCGCTCAATGCCGAGTGTATGAATGAGATCCGAACTTAAAATACCGAGCGCCTCATTCGAAAACAACACGACGCGCTCTTCATGCAATCGAATGACCCCAGTACGTCGATTCACGTCGAGCATCTCTTCTAAAAACAACTGATTCGCTTTCATCCAAACTCCCCCTTTACTCCCCAAATTTAGAATTATTTCTATCGTAAATGATTTTGTAACATTTTGTTTACTTTTTGCATTAAGAGAACGATAAAAAACCTTCCTCGCATAAGGAAGGTTAGAAAGATGTATAGTGCAAAGTCGTAATACATAAGATGCAATTACAAATACCCATATGTTTCTTATAACGATCGTAGTTACTTGAAGTGGAAGGTGGCGACTCCTACGGGAACAGCACGAGCGGAAGACTCTGGACTGAGCGCCGCGAGGCAGTCTAAATGCGCAACATCCTGTTACAACGACTGCATGACCTACATCCTGTAGGCCCGAAGCGGCTGAAGCCGTGCCCGTGGAAAGCGTCCGCCTGAAACGGAAAGGTACGACTTTTACGCGATAAATATGGATCTACTGTTATTCTTCACCCATATTATTCGACAAAGAATCATAAAAAAATCCTCCCCCACTGATGTGAGAAAGGATTGAACGTGTAATGTGAAATTAACGTTTTGAGAATTGTGGTTTACGACGTGCGCCGCGAAGACCTGGTTTTTTACGCTCTTTCATACGTGGGTCACGTGTTAAGAAGCCTTCCGCTTTTAATACTTTGCGGTATTCAGGATCTACGTTTAAAAGTGCACGAGCGATTCCGTGACGGATTGCTCCTGCTTGTCCTGTGAATCCACCACCGTTAACGTTAACGTGAACGTCATAGCTACCTAATGTTTCTGTAACTGCGAGTGGTTGTTTCATTAATTCACGAAGTGTTTCAAATGCGAAGTAGTCATCTGCGCTACGTTTGTTCACGATGATTTGTCCATCACCAGGAACTAAACGTACACGAGCTACTGAACTTTTACGACGGCCAGTGCCGATATATTGTACTTGTGCCAAAGGTTTTCCTCCTCTTTAATTAACCGCGAAGTGTGTATACTTCTGGTTGTTGTGCTGCGTGTGGGTGATTCTCGCCAGCGTAAACGTGAAGTTTACGGTAGTTTGCACTTCCGAGTGGACCGCGTGGAAGCATACCTTTTACTGCGAGTTCGATTACGCGTTCTGGGTGACGATTGATCATCTCTTCTGCAGAACGTTCTTTAATGCTACCTGTGTAACCTGAGTGACGGTAGTATTTTTTGTCTTTCATTTTGTTACCTGTTAAATGAATTTTTTCAGCGTTGATGACGATTACGTTATCGCCTGTATCAACATGTGGTGTAAACGTTGGTTTATGTTTTCCACGTAAGAGTGCAGCGACTTCTGTTGCTAAACGACCTAAAGTTTGACCTTCAGCGTCTACAACAAGCCATTTACGCTCTACTTCGTTAGCTTTTGCCATGAATGTTGTACGCATTTTCGTTCCTCCTAAATATAAACTACGAATCTCGTTTTCTCTATCCCTAAACACAAATGAGCTTTCCGGGGCTGCTTGTGGGGTTATTGAAATACCATTTAATATCATATCTTTTATTGTTAGTAAAGTCAAGCGTTTTTATTGAAAACACACGGGAAAGTTGTATTATTCATCATAGTGAACTTCCACTAAGTATAAACCTTGTGATGGCGCTGTTTCCGCTGCCTTTTTACGATTTTTCGCAGCGAGTATTTCGATAATCGAATCAGGATCATATTGTCCTCTTCCGACTGCTAAAAGCATGCCCGCAATCGTTCGCACCATATTGTATAAAAATCCGTCGCCTTCAATCGTCATATGCAATTCGTCACCAAACTCCTCAATCGATAGCTTTCGAATCGTACGCACACGATTTGTCGTCGCTGTTTTCGTCGAACAAAAACTCGTAAAATCATGGGTGCCAACAAAATGCTTTGCAGCTTGGCGCATTTTGTCAACATCGGGATAGTGATAGCCAATATGCACCGCATAATTCCGATGAAACGGACTTTGAATGGGCGTTCGTTCCCATTTGTAAAGATACGTTTTACCCGTTGCGTCATAACGCGCATGAAAATCACTTGCGACTTCTTCTACCGAAATAATTCGAACATCATTCGGCAACAACGTATTCATCGCGATACACCAACGTTCATCTGGAATAGTGAGCGGTGTATCGAAGTGAATCACTTGTCCAAGCGCATGAACACCTGTATCCGTACGTCCACTCGCTACAGAAATAATCGAGTCGTCTTTATGAATTTTGCGCAAAGCGCGATCAATTTGTTGTTGAACAGTTCGTCCTTCATCTTGAATTTGATACCCGTTAAAGTGAGTACCGTCATATTGTACAATCGCTTTTAAACGTCGCATGCATCGCTATCCTTTCATCCGCAAATATAAAAGTACCCCTGAAAAAGCAAAAAGTACGAGTAATACGAGCGTATCGCGTCCTTGCCAAGCGAGTTGGCGATATCTCGTACGTCCTTCTCCGCCACGGTAGCCTCTCACTTCCATCGCTACCGCTAAATCGGTTGCCCGTTTAAATGAGTTAATAAAGAGCGGAATTAAAAGAGGGACGACCGCTTGGAAACGTTCTTTTAACGTTCCGGTATTTAAATCAGAGCCTCTCGCTACTTGCGCTTTCACAATTTTATCTGTCTCGTCCATCAATGTCGGGATGAAGCGTAAAGCAATCGACATCATTAACGCTAATTCATGGACAGGAAATTTCAACGCATTTAAAGGGTTTAACAATCTCTCAACACCATCTGTCACAGAAATCGGTGACGTCGTTAATGTCAATAAAGTCGTCATGAAAATTAACGTAAAAAATCGAATCGAAATGAAAAATCCTTGTTTCAATCCTTCTTCATAAATATGAAAGCGACCAATTGAAAACAATACTTCTCCACCTTTTGTAAAGGCAACATGCATTAAAAACGTAAATAAAATTAAATAAAAAACGATTTTCAAACCATTAAATAAAAAGCGAAACGGAATTTGCGTCAGCCAAACAGCAAAGAAAGTAAAAGCTAATAATAAGCTGTATGATAAAAGATCATTCGCTAAAAATACAGTAAAAATAAAGAAGAAAATAAATAATAGTTTCGAACGTGGATCAAGGCGATGGACAAAACTTGTGCCTGGAACATACCTGCCGATAATCATTTTCTCAAGCATGAGATATCCCTTCTTTCAACAAACGACTGTACGCTCTTACAAATTGCTCTTCCGTTAAACAGACTTCTCCAAGAGAGCGTCCTAACTTTTCTTCTAACTGACGTTGGAATTGATACGCTTGTGGCAATTCTAATCCGTTATCGAGTGCGATATTCGTACTAAACACTTCTTCCGGACTCGCTTGAGCGACCGTTGTTCCTGCATTCATAACGACAATATCATCCGCATAACGCGCCGCATCTTCCATACTATGTGTCACTAAAATCGTCGTGAGATTTTGTTCTTTATGCAAGCGTAAAAATAAATTCATAATTTCTTTTTGACCACGAGGATCGAGTCCTGCTGTCGGTTCGTCTAAAATGAGCACTTCCGGTTCAAAAGCTAAGACGCCCGCAATTGCAACGCGACGCATTTGACCTCCAGATAAATCAAAGGGTGACTTTTGTAAAACGTCTTCAGGCAATCCTAAAAGAGCGACGAGTTCATGAGCTTTTTGGCGCGCTCGTTCTTCATCCATACCGAAGTTCATCGGGCCAAACATAATATCCTTTTCAACCGTCTCCTCAAATAGCTGATGCTCAGGAAACTGAAAGACGATCCCTACTTTTGAACGCAACTCTCGTAATACTTTCCCTTTCGTATGTCTCTCGACTTTCGTATCACCAATAAGCACGCTACCTGTCGTTGGTTTTAATAAGCCATTCATATGCAATAAGATAGTAGACTTACCAGAGCCTGTATGACCGACGAGTGCCGTGAAAGAGCCACTTTGAATATGAATGTTGACATCTTCTAACGCTTTCGTTTCAAATGGTGTATCCGCAGCGTAGCGATACCCTACTTGTTGAAATACAATGTCCATAACTGTTCCACCAACTTTTCTTCTGTCAATTCATGCGCGACATTAATCTCTTCTCGTTCCAGTAAATTCGCTAAACGAAGAGTAAATGGTAAATCAAGTCCGATCTCTTCTAATTTTTTTCCGTGACGAAACATCTCTTCAGGCGTCGTTTGAAAAAGTAGTTTTCCTTCATTCATGACGAGTACTTCATCTGCAAGCAATACTTCTTCTAAATCATGTGTGATTGAAATAACTGTCACATCGGTTGTTTCTTTTAACTCGGTTACCGTGCGCATGACGTCTTCCCTTCCTTGGGGATCGAGCATCGACGTCGCTTCGTCTAAAATGAGAAGTTCGGGGTGCAATGCAATGGCACCTGCAATGGCAACACGTTGCTTTTGACCACCTGATAAATGATGGGGCTCTGCATCGAGAAACTGTTCCATACTCACTTGGCGTAACACTTCCATTACGCGTTCACGCATTTCTTCATAAGGAACACCACGATTTTCTAAAGAGAAGGCGACATCATCTTGTACTGTCGTCCCGACGAACTGATTGTCTGGATTTTGAAAGACGACACCGATGCGCTCTCGTATATTCCAAACATTTTGTTCTGTGTAATCTTCTCCGAACATTTTCAAGCTTCCTTCTGTCGGCAAATAAAGACCGATCATTAGTTTAGCGAGCGTCGACTTTCCAGAACCATTATGCCCGACGATCGCAATCCACTTGCCACGATCAATCGTAAATGAAACATCATGAAGTACACGAGGCCCCTCTTCGTCATAGGAAAAGTTCACTCGTTCTCCTTGTACAATTGCCATTCCATTCCACCTCAACTTCCTATTGTTAACTAAATTATATATTAAGTTTACTAAACAGTAAATATCAAAAAATTCAAATAAAAAAGCGCGCACCTCATCCTGAGAAATGCGCACATATCTATTCATTGCCAGGGCTCAATCCGGCAAAGCGGATGAGGTACGTAGAGCTAGACCAGTTATCCTGTAACCAATCGTGACACTCTGCTTTTCATTGTCGTATAAATGAATTAATGTAAAAAAATAGTGTGACTGTGCGTACGACAGACACACCATTTTATATTAAACGAGTTCGATGATAACCATCGGTGCAGCGTCTCCGCGACGTGGACCAACTTTCATGATACGTGTGTATCCACCTTGACGTTCTGCATAGCGTGGTGCGATATCGTCGAATAATTTTTGAAGTGCGTACACTTCCTCTTCGTTACCCTCTTCGTCCGTTACGATTGCAACTTCACGACGGATAAACTCTGCAGCTTGACGGCGTGCGTGTAAATCACCGCGTTTACCAAGTGTGATCATTTTTTCAACTACTGAGCGTAATTCTTTTGCACGTGTTTCAGTCGTTTGGATGCGCTCATTGATAATGAGGTCCGTTGACAAATCACGAAGTAACGCTTTACGTTGTGAACTTGTACGTCCAAGTTTTCTGTATGACATTACAGTTTCCCTCCTTACAATACCGGTTGTAAATTAATCTTCTGTACGTAATTCTAAGCTGAGTTCGTCTAATTTAGCCTTCACTTCTTCTAAAGATTTACGTCCTAAGTTACGTACTTTCATCATCTCTTCTTCAGTTTTATTTGTTAACTCAAGAACAGTATTGATTCCTGCACGTTTCAAGCAGTTATATGAACGAACAGAAAGGTCTAATTCTTCAATAGTCATTTCAAGAACTTTTTCTTTCTGATCTTCTTCTTTTTCGACCATAATTTCAGCAGCCTGTGCCTCGTCAGTTAAGTTGACGAAAATATTAAGGTGCTCTGTCAAAATTTTAGCTCCGAGAGATACAGCCTCTTTTGAACCGATGCTTCCATCTGTCCAAACGTCAAATGTCAATTTATCAAAGTTTGTACTTTGACCGACACGTGTATTTTCCACTTGGAAGTTAACGCGTGAAACCGGAGTGTAAATTGAATCGACTGGGATGACACCAATCGCTAAATCTTCACGTTTATTTTGCTCAGATGGTGCATAGCCACGACCACGCATTGCGTACATACGCATACGTAAATGACCATTTTTTGCAATCGTTGCGATTTGAAGATCTGGGTTTAAGATTTCGACATCACTGTCATGCATAATATCTGCAGCAGTTACGACACCTTCACCTTTCACATCAATCTCGATTACTTTTTCATCGTCTGAGTAAATTTTAAGCGCAAGCTTTTTAATATTTAAAATGATCGTCGCTACATCTTCAACGACACCTTCGATAGTTGAAAATTCATGGAGTACTCCATCGATTTGAATCGATGTTACTGCAGCTCCAGGTAATGAAGATAATAAGACACGGCGTAATGAATTCCCTAAAGTATTCCCATAACCACGTTCTAAAGGTTCGATAACAAACTTACCGAATGTTCCATCTTCACTTAATTCAATCGTTTCAATCTTCGGCTTTTCAATTTCGATCATTTCGATTTACCCTCCTAAACGTCTTAGTTGATTTGTTCCATATGAAATTGCGTTCCATAGACGGCAATAATGTATCAAATGGAAAAAATCCCATTATACACGACGACGTTTTGGTGGACGGCAACCGTTATGTGGAACTGGAGTTACGTCACGGATTGCAGTTACTTCTAATCCTGCAGCTTGAAGTGAACGAATTGCAGCTTCACGACCTGCTCCTGGACCTTTAACTGTTACTTCTAAAGTTTTTAAACCATGTTCCATTGCTGTTTTAGCAGCTGTTTCAGCAGCCATTTGCGCAGCGAACGGAGTTGATTTACGTGAACCTCTAAAGCCTAATGCACCTGCACTTGACCAAGAAATTGCGTTTCCGTGTACATCTGTAATTGTTACAATCGTGTTGTTAAATGTTGAGCGAATGTGTGCAATACCTGATTCGATAACCTTTTTCACACGACGTTTACGAGTTTGTTGTTTGCGTGCCATTGTATTAATAGACCTCCTTTACTTGAAAGATTATTTCTTTTTACCTGCGATTGTACGTTTTGGACCCTTACGAGTACGTGCGTTGTTTTTCGTGTTTTGTCCACGAACTGGTAAACCACGACGGTGACGGATACCACGAAGGCTTCCAATCTCCATTAAACGCTTAATGTTAAGTGATGTTTCACGGCGAAGGTCTCCCTCTACTTTTAAGCCGTCGATTACTTCACGAATTTTATCGAGTTCTGCATCAGTTAAATCACGAACACGTGTGTCCTCAGAAACACCTGCTTCTGCTAAGATTTTTTGAGCAGTCGTTTTACCGATACCGAAAATGTATGTTAAAGAAATTACTACGCGTTTTTCACGCGGAATATCTACTCCTGCAATACGTGCCATACGTTAGTGCACCTCCTTCATTATTAGCCTTGACGTTGTTTATGTTTTGGATTTTCACAAATTACCATTACTCGACCGCGTCTGCGAATGATCTTGCATTTTTCACAGATCGGCTTTACGGATGGTCTTACTTTCATCTAACCCAACCTCCTTCAATTATTCCGGAGTGCAAAAGTTTACTTGAAACGGTACGTGATTCGACCACGTGTTAAATCATAAGGTGAAAGTTCAACAGTCACTTTATCTCCCGGTAAAATACGAATAAAGTGCATACGAATTTTGCCTGAAACGTGCGCAAGCACCTCATGGCCGTTCTCGAGTTCCACTTTAAAGTTCGCGTTCGGTAAAGCTTCTAATACTGTACCTTCAACTTCAATTACATCCTCTTTCGCCATCAATCTCGTCTCCCCTCTATATATTTTAAGGTATTAACTTAGAGCGGCAATGTCGCTTACGAAGCTCCTTCAACATATGTCTGGACTACAATTGAATGATGTTCGAAAGACGTAGTCACATAGTAAAACCGCGATGACCGCGAATTTTGTGGACTAGTTAGATCTCGTCGTAATCGATTACCGATACCCATTATAGAAGTTTCCCTCATAAATTGCATCGTTTTCGATTCAGAACGATCATCTATCCTAATACCGGGCACCATATGCTTTTGCAGCTCGTCATTCAAACATACTTCCCGTGCAATACAAATGGACATTTTGCCACTGTACAATGCGTGCCCGGAAAGGATTACTGTTCGCCTTGCAATACAGCGTCTAAATCTACAAATACTTCATCGATATGTTTAGCGCCATCGATAGTTGTTAGCACACCTTGTTTTTCATAAAAGTCCAACAAAGGTGCCGTTTGGTTCATATTTACTTCCAGACGATTTGCAACAGTTTCTGGATTGTCGTCAGCACGTTGATAAAGTTCTCCACCATCTTTATCACATTTTCCTGCCTCTTTTGGTGGGTTAAATGTTAAATGGTAAGATGAACCACACACTTTACAAATACGACGACCTGTTAAGCGTGAAATAAGTTCTTCTTTATCAGCTGCAATGTTGATGACATGATCGATTTTTTTGCCTAAGTCTTGAAGCAACTCATTGAGTGCTTCTGCTTGTGGCACAGTTCTCGGAAAACCATCTAACAAGAACCCACGATCACAATCTGACTGACTTAAGCGCTCACGAACAATACCAATTGTTACCTCATCTGGAACAAGTGCTCCTTTGTCCATGAACGACTTTGCTTTGACTCCAAGTTCCGTGCCTTCACTAATTGCAGCACGGAACATATCGCCTGTAGAAATATGGGGGATTTCGTATTTCTCGACAATTTTGTCTGCTTGCGTGCCTTTACCAGCACCTGGCAAACCCATTAATACGATGTTCATACGTTGTGCCCTCCATTTCTTTGTTGATCGACAATGTCAATCTAAACGTATTATTGTTTCATAAAGCCTTTATAATGACGTTTCACGAGTTGTGATTCGAGTTGCTTCATCGTTTCTAATGCAACACCTACTACGATGAGTAAGCTCGTTCCACCAATTTGGGCAGACTCTGGCAAGTTCCCGAATTTAATGAAAACGATTGGCATAATCGCGACTGTCGCTAAAAAGATCGAACCGACAAATGTTAAGCGATATAAAGTGCTTGTTAAGTAGTCTTGTGTGTTCTGTCCTGGACGAATTCCTGGAATGTACGCTCCTTGCTTCTTCAAGTTCTCTGCCATGTTTTCAGGATTAACCTGAACGAAAGCGTAGAAGTATGTGAAAGCAATAATGAGTGCGACATAAATTGTTAATCCGAGTAAGTTCGTATAGTCAAAGACATACAAGATTTTTTCAGTCCAACTGTTCGGTTGCATGAAAGCGAATAGTTGTTGCGGAACCATAAAGAATGCTACCGCAAAGATGACTGGAATAACTCCTGCTGCGTTAAGTTTTAACGGCAAGTGAGTTTGTTGGCTAGCAAGTTGCGCTTGTCCTGTATTACGTTTCGCATATTGAATTGGGATCTTTCGCAATGCTTCTTGTACGTAAATGACAAGAACTGTTACAGCAATGATGACAAGTACGAGAACTGCTAGCAATGCGATATTGATAAATAAAGCATCCCCTGCATCTTCAATCGTCGTTGTGTACAATTGCATCGTTGCTCCTGGAATACCAGAAACGATACCAGCGAAGATAATGATTGAAATACCATTACCAACACCTTTAGCTGTAATTTGCTCACCTAACCAAAGTAAGAATGCAGTTCCTGCAGTTAAAATAACTGCAATCACAACATATGTTGCAATACCTGTATCCTTTAATATAACGCCGCCAAACATTTGGTTAAAACCGAATGACATGACGATCGCTTGAATGAATGCAAGTACGATTGTGAAGTAACGTGTGAATTGAGCTAACTTCCGGCGACCAACGTCCCCTTGCTTAGACCACTCTGTAAACTTCGGTACGACATCCATTTGTAATAATTGAGTAATGATTGACGCAGTAATGTACGGCATAATCCCTAATGCAAAGATGGAGAACTTCGCTAATGCGCCCCCACCAAACATATTGATTAAACCGAGCACTTGGTTATCACTTGCTTGCAATGCTGAAGCATCGACATACGGTACCGTTATAAACGTTCCGAGTCTAAATACGATGAGCATAAGCAGAGTGAAAATGATTTTAGACCGAATCTCTTTCACTTTAAAGAAGCTAGAGAGTGTCTGAAACATTATACCACCTCAGTTTGTCCGCCTGCATTTTCGATTGCTTCTTTAGCTGAAGCTGAGAATTTATGAGCTTTAACAGTTAACTTTTTAGTAAGTTCGCCGTTACCAAGAATTTTAATTCCTGATTTTGCATTGCTCACAACTCCTGTTTCGATAAGCAGTTCAGGGGTTACTTCCGTGCCTTCGTCGAATTTGTTTAAAGTATCTAAGTTAACAATCGCAAATTCTTTACGGTTGATGTTCGTGAATCCACGTTTTGGTAAACGTTGGAATAATGGAGTTTGTCCACCTTCGAATCCTAAACGAGTCCCGCCGCCAGAACGAGCGTTTTGTCCTTTATGACCTTTACCTGAAGTTTTTCCCCAGCCCGAACCATGTCCACGTCCAAGACGTTTACGTGATTTGCGTGAGCCTTCAGCAGGTTTTAATTCATGTAATTTCATTTCGGCACCTCCTTATTTCAAATTATAAATTAGTTTTCAGTCACTACTACTAAGTGACTTACTTTGTTGATCATGCCGCGTACTGCTGCATTATCTTGATGTTCAACTGTCTGATTTAACTTGCGGAGTCCGAGTGCTTCAACAGTTTTACGTTGAGTCGGGTTTGAACCGATAACGCTTTTCTTAAGGGTAACTTGAACCGTGTTAGCCATTACCTATTCCCTCCCTTAACCTAAAAGCTCTTCTACAGATTTGCCGCGTAAACGAGCAACGTCCTCTGCACGCTTTAAGTTCTTTAATCCTTCAATTGTTGCACGAACCATATTAATTGGAGTGCTTGAACCGAGTGATTTTGAAAGAATGTCAGTAACTCCTGCTAATTCGAGTACCGCACGGACTGGTCCACCTGCGATAACTCCAGTACCTGATCCAGCTGGTTTAATTAATACTTGGCCAGCTCCGAAGCGTCCAATAATTTCGTGTGGAGTAGTTCCATCAACTAATGGTACTTCGATTAAGTTCTTCTTAGCATCTTCAATCGCTTTACGAATTGCATCAGGAACTTCTTGTGCTTTTCCTGTACCAAATCCTACACGACCGTTTTTATCACCAACTACTACGAGCGCTGTAAAACGGAAACGACGTCCACCTTTTACAACTTTAGCAACGCGGTTAATCGTTACTACTCGCTCTTCAAACTCAGTTCTGTTCTGATC
This sequence comes from Savagea serpentis, assembly GCF_015351395.1. GTDB lineage: Bacteria > Bacillota > Bacilli > Bacillales_A > Planococcaceae > Savagea > Savagea serpentis. The sequence goes on along the minus strand of NZ_JADKPV010000002.1, from coordinate 51,649 downwards.
ATTTTGACGCATGAATAGTGTCCCTCCCTCTTTTAAAATTGTAAACCATTTTCACGAGCTGCGTCAGCGAGAGCTTTAACGCGACCGTGGAATAAGTATCCACCGCGGTCAAAGACAACTTTAGAAACGTCCTTTTCTTTAGCACGTTCTGCGATAAGTTGTCCAACTTTTGCTGCAGCTTCTTTATTCGTTGTGTTTCCAGCATCGAATGCTTTATCTAAAGTAGATGCACTTGCAATCGTTACACCGTTAAGGTCATCGATTAGTTGTGCATAGATGTTTTTGTTTGAGCGGAATACGTTAAGACGTGGACACTCAGGTGTTCCACTAATTTTTGTACGTACACGTGCATGACGTTTTTTACGCACAGCATTTTTGTCTAACTTCGTAATCATCGTGGTCACTCCTTCCAGATACCTTTATGCGGCATTATTTACCTGTTTTACCTTCTTTACGACGTACATATTCACCAACATAGCGAATCCCTTTACCTTTGTATGGCTCAGGTGGGCGTACTTGTCGAATGTTTGAAGCGAGAGCACCAACGCGTTCTTTATTGTTACCGCGTACGATCACTTTCGTATTTTCAGGTACTTCGATTTCGATTCCATCTTCTGGTGTGAATTCAACTGGGTGTGAATATCCAACGTTTAGAACTAATTTTTTGCCTTGTAACTGAGCACGGTAACCAACACCGATTAATTCTAATGATTTTTCGAACCCTTTTGAAACTCCAACTACCATGTTATCTAATACAGAACGTGTTGTTCCGTGAATTGAACGATGTTCTTTTGATTCAGAAGGACGTACAACTGTGATTGTGTTACCTTCTTGTTCAAACTTCATCTCTTCATTAAATTGGTTTTCTAATTCACCTTTAGGGCCTTTAACTGTTACGAAGTTATTGTCTCCGAACGTTACTGTTACGCCTTCAGGTACTTCGATTGGACGATTTCCAATACGTGACATATCACTGCACCTCCATTCAATTGTTACTCATTACCAAACGTAAGCGACGACTTCTCCGCCGACTTGTTTAGCACGTGCTTCTTTATCAGTCAACATTCCTTGTGGAGTTGACACAAGTGCGATTCCTAAACCGTTAAGTACTTTAGGTACCTCATTTGATTTCGCATATACGCGAAGTCCTGGTTTTGAAATACGTTTAAGGCCTGTAATAACGCGTTCGTTTTCTTGACCGTATTTTAAGAAGATACGGATGATGCCTTGTTTATCATCTTCGATAAATTCTACATCGCGGACGAAACCTTCACGCTTTAAAATTTCAGCAATTTCTCTTTTCATGTTTGAAGCAGGTACTTCAAGCTTCTCGTGACGAACCGTGTTCGCATTACGGATGCGTGTAAGCATATCTGCAATCGGATCACTCATAGTCATTCTATATTAACCTCCTTCCAAAATTAGGGGATTACCAGCTAGCTTTTTTAACGCCTGGAATTTGTCCTTTGTAAGCAAGCTCACGGAAACAAATACGGCAAAGTTTAAATTTGCGATAAACTGAATGTGGACGTCCGCAACGCTCACAACGTGTGTACTCTTGTACTTGGAATTTCGCTTTACGTTTTTGCTTTGCGATCATTGACTTTTTAGCCACGTTTTCGCCTCCCTTTTATTTTACTTTTGGAATGGCATACCCATTTGCGCTAACAACTCACGAGCTTCTTCGTCAGTGTTCGCTGTCGTTACGATAACGATATCCATTCCTCGTACTTTTGATACTTTATCATAGTCAATCTCAGGGAAAATAAGTTGTTCTTTCACACCTAATGTGTAGTTTCCACGACCATCGAATGCTTTGCTAGAAACACCACGGAAGTCACGAACACGTGGGAGTGATACAGATACGAGCTTATCTAAAAACTCATACATGCGCTCACCGCGGAGTGTAACTTTCGTTCCGATCGGCATACCTTCACGGAGACGGAATCCTGCGATTGATTTTTTCGCTTTTGTAATAACTGGTTTTTGACCAGCGATTAACGTTAATTCTTCTACAGCTGAATCAAGTACTTTTGCGTTTTGAACTGCGTCACCAACACCCATGTTGATTACGATTTTGTCAACTTTCGGTACTTGCATAACTGAGCTATATTCAAACTTGCTCATGAGAGCAGGCGTAATTTCTTTTTGAAACTTCTCTTTTAAACGGCTCATTTTTCGATGGACCTCCTTTCAATCGTTACTTATTTGTCCAAAATTTCGCCGGACTTTTTGGCAATACGTACTTTCTTGCCATTTTCAGTAGTGTAGCCTACGCGTGTAGGTTCACCTGTTTTAGGGTCAATTACCATAACGTTAGAAACATGAATTGCAGCTTCTTGGCTCAAGATTCCACCTTGTGGGTTTTCTTGATTCGGCTTCGTATGTTTTTTAACGATGTTAACACCCTCAACGATTACGCGATCTTTTTTAGGAAAAGCAGCGAGGATCACTCCCGTTTTACCTTTATCTTTTCCTGTGATGACCATTACTTTATCACCTTTTTTAACGTGCATTATATCGCACCTCCTTGACTCGCACTGTCTGTGAATTAAAGAACTTCCGGAGCTAATGAAATAATTTTCATGAAGTTGTTGTCGCGAAGTTCACGAGCAACCGGTCCGAAAATACGTGTTCCACGTGGGCTTTTGTCGTCACGGATGATGACACATGCATTTTCGTCAAATGTGATGTATGAACCGTCTTTACGACGTACACCGCTTTTCGAACGAACGATGACCGCCTTCACTACGTCACCCTTCTTAACAACGCCACCTGGTGTTGCTTTTTTCACCGTACATACGACGATGTCTCCGATGTTTGCAACTTTACGACCTGTTCCTCCGAGCACTTTGATTGTTAAAACCTCACGTGCCCCAGAGTTGTCAGCTACTTTCATACGACTCTCTTGTTGAATCATTGAGGCTACCTCCTCTCGGTTCTAAATTCCGAATGTGTTTATTAAATGATGACCGCTTTTTCTACGATATCTACGAGGCGGAAACGTTTTGTCGCTGAAAGTGGACGAGTTTCCATGATGCGAACGATGTCGCCTTCTTTTGCCGCGTTAAGTTCATCGTGGGCCTTATATTTCTTAGAATACTTTACACGTTTTCCGTAGAGTCCGTGTTTCTTTTGTGTTTCTACAATCACAGTAATTGTCTTATCCATTTTGTCAGATACGACACGGCCTGTGTAAACTTTGCGCTGGTTACGCTCAGTCATGGCTGCAACCTCCTTCATCAGTTATTTGCACTGATTTCTCTTTGACGTATTACAGTTTTCATGCGCGCGATCGATTTGCGTACTTGCTTGATGCGTGCAGTGTTTTCTAATTGTCCTGTCGCTAATTGGAAGCGAAGGTTAAAAAGCTCTTCTTTCAGTGATTTTACGTTTTGCTCGATTTCTGCAGTTGTTAAGTCACGGATTTCACTAGCTTTCATTAGACTCACCACCAATTTCTTCTCGTTTTACGAACTTGCTCTTGATTGGCAATTTGTGAGATGCGAGGCGTAAAGCTTCACGAGCTGTCTCTTCAGGAACACCTGCGATTTCAAACATCACACGGCCTGGTTTAACGACTGCTACCCATCCTTCAACTGCACCTTTACCTGATCCCATACGGACTTCAAGAGGCTTTTTAGTATATGGTTTATGTGGGAAAATGTTGATCCACACTTTACCACCACGCTTCATATAACGTGTCATTGCAATACGTGCCGATTCAATTTGACGGCTCGTAATCCAAGCTGGTTCTAATGCTTGAAGACCATATTCACCGAATTCAACAGTAGCGCCGCCTTTTGTTTTACCGCGCATTTTACCACGGAAAACACGACGATATTTAACGCGTTTTGGCATTAACATATTATTTGCCTCCTTCCTCAGAGTTCTTCTTCACTGGAAGGACTTCTCCACGGTAGATCCATACTTTAACGCCGAGCTTACCGTAAGTTGTGTCAGCTTCAGCATGTGCATAATCGATGTCAGCACGTAAAGTATGAAGTGGAACAGTTCCTTCGCTGTATGATTCTGCACGTGCGATATCAGCACCGCCAAGACGTCCAGAAACTTGTGTTTTAATACCGAGTGCTCCAGCACGCATAGTGCGTTGGATTGCTTGTTTCTGTGCACGACGGAATGATACACGGTTTTCTAATTGACGTGCGATTGATTCAGCTACTAATTTCGCATCCATATCAGCACGTTTCACTTCGATAATGTTGATGTGTACACGCTTGCCAGTGATTTCGTTTAAGTTTTTACGTAGCGCTTCAACTTCAGAACCGCCCTTACCGATCACCATACCTGGTTTCGCAGTGTGTACTGTAATATTAATACGTTTTGCAGCACGTTCGATTTCAACTTTTGAAAGTGAAGCATCTGCAAGACGTGTTTCGATGTATTCACGGATTTTTAAGTCTTCGTGTAAAAGTGTTGCGTAGTCTTTTTCAGCATACCATTTTGACTCCCAGTCACGAATGATACCAACTCGCAATCCGTTTGGATTAATTTTCTGACCCACGAATTACCCCTCCTTTTTCTCAGATACCACTAAAGTGATGTGGCTCGTACGTTTATTAATACCGCTCGCACGACCTTGTGCGCGTGGACGGAAACGCTTCATAGTTGGACCTTCGTCAACGAATACTTCGCTAACGATTAAGTCTTCAGCGTTCATTTCATAGTTATGTTCAGCGTTTGCAATCGCTGACTTTAATAATTTTTCTACAACTGGTGATGCCGCGCGCGGCGTCAATTGTAAAATTGCAATAGCTTCTCCGACTTTTTTACCTCGGATAAGATCGACTACAAGGCGAACTTTACGAGGAGCGATTCGGACTGTTTGTGCAGTAGCTTTTGCTTGTTGCATCAGGATGACCTCCTCTCAATTAGCGTGTTTTCTTATCATCGGCACCATGGCCTTTGAATGTGCGTGTTGGTACGAACTCACCAAGTTTGTGTCCTACCATATCTTCAGTGATGTACACCGGAACGTGTTTACGTCCGTCATAGACAGCGATTGTTTGCTCGATGAACACTGGGAAGATTGTTGAACGACGTGACCAAGTTTTGATCACTTGTTTCTTTTGTGAGTCTGCTTGTGCTTCGACCTTTTTCATGAGATGTTCATCAACGAAAGGTCCTTTTTTCAAACTGCGGCCCATTCTGAAACCTCCCTCCGTGATAGCATTACGGTTCGTTCATTGAACCGCATTGCAATCACATTATTTTTTACGACGACGAACGATGAATTTGTTCGATTTGTTTGAACGTTTACGAGTTTTGTAACCAAGAGTTGGTTTACCCCATGGAGTTAATGGAGACGGCATACCGATTGGAGTACGTCCTTCACCACCACCGTGTGGGTGATCGTTCGGGTTCATAACAGATCCACGTACTGTTGGGCGCTTGCCTAACCAACGTGAACGACCTGCTTTACCGATGTTGATTAATTCGTGTTGCTCGTTACCAACTTGTCCGATTGTAGCACGGCAAGTAGAGAGGATCATGCGAACTTCTCCTGATTGTAAACGAACGATAGAGTATTTCTCTTCACGACCTAATAATTGTGCACTCGTACCAGCTGAACGGACGAGTTGTCCACCTTTACCAGGCTTTAATTCGATATTATGGATTGTAGAACCCATTGGAATGTTTTCAAGTGGTAATGTGTTACCGACACGAATGTCAGCTTCTGGTCCACTCATAACCTCCATACCAACTTTTAAGCCTTTTGGTGCGAGAATATAACGTTTCTCACCATCTGCGTAGTTGATTAATGCAATGTTTGCTGAACGGTTTGGATCGTATTCGATCGTTGCAACGCGTCCTGGAATGCCATCTTTGCGACGTTGGAAGTCGATGACACGGTATTGGCGCTTATGGCCTCCACCTTGGTGACGAACAGTAGTCCTACCTTGGTTATTACGTCCGCCTTTGCGGTTTTTTGATTCGAGTAATGATTTTTCTGGTTTATTCGTTGTGATTTCAGCGAAGTCAGAAACTGTCATATTACGTCGACCGTTTGTAGTAGGTTTGTATTTTTTGATCACCATGTTTGTTCCCACCTTTCATAATTTTTTATATTGTTCAAATTAGAAAATTTCGATGTCGTTTGAATCTTCTGTGAGAGTTACGATCGCTTTACGACGCTTGTTCGTATAGCCAGCGTAACGACCCATACGCTTTAACTTTCCTTTGTAGTTCATAATGTTAACTTTCGCTACTTTAACGTCGAAGATTTCTTCGATCGCTTGTTTCACTAAAGTTTTGTTAGCATTTACGTCTACTTCGAAAGTGTACTTTTTGTCTTCCATGAGTTCGGCAGAGCGCTCAGTAATGACTGGACGCTTAATTACGTTACGTGCTTCCATTAACCAAGCACCTCCTCTACTTTTTCGACAGCTGATTTCGTCATCACGAGGTAGTCGTGGCTAACGATATCAAGGACATTAATGCCTGTTGCTGTAACAACTGAAACACCTGGGATGTTTCGCGCTGATAACGCAACTGTTTCATCTAAGTCTGCTGTAACGATTAAAGCTTTTTTATTTACTGATAATGCTTCTAATACTTTAACGAATTCTTTCGTTTTTGGTGCGTCGAAAGCGAATTGGTCTACTACAACTAATTCTTCTGCTTGTACTTTCGATGAAAGTGCAGATAATAATGCTAAACGACGAACTTTTTTAGGGAATTGGTAGCTATAGCTGCGTTTCGTTGGACCGAATACAACTCCACCGCCAACCCATTGTGGTGAACGGATCGAACCTTGACGTGCACGACCTGTTCCTTTTTGACGCCATGGTTTGCGGCCACCGCCTGATACTTCCCCACGACCTTTTACTTTATGGTTACCTTGACGTAAGCTAGCACGTTGTTGAATGATAGCATCGTAAAGGACAGCTTCATTCGGCTCAATACCGAATACTGCTTCGTTTAATTCTAACTCTCCAACAGCTGATCCTGTTTGGCTGAGTACAGATACTTTTGGCATTTTACTTCCTCCTTTCTGTTAAATTAGTTTCCTTTAATTGCACTGCGCACTTCGATAAGTGACTTGCGTGCTCCAGGAACGTTTCCTTTAATAAGGAGTAAATTGCGTTCTGTATCAACACGGACGATTTCGAGGTTTTGAACTGTTACAGTGTCTCCACCCATACGTCCTGGCATTGTTTGACCTTTAAATACACGTTGAGCATCTACTGAACCGATTGAACCTGGTGCACGGTGGAAACGTGAACCGTGGCTCATTGGCCCGATTGCGTGTCCGTAGCGTTTAATAACACCTTGGAAACCTTTACCTTTCGATACTCCTGTTACGTCGACGATATCTCCTTCTGTGAATACGTCAACTTTGACTTCCTGACCAACTTCGTAAGCAGCGACATCCAATCCGCGTACTTCGCGAATGAAGCGCTTAGGTGCCGTTTCAGCTTTTGCTACATGTCCTTTAGCAGGTTTGTTAGCATACTGTTCACGCACATCGTCAAATCCTAATTGGATTGCTTCGTAGCCGTCCGTTTCAGCTGTTTTCTTTTGAAGAACAACGTTTGGAGCAGCTTCGATTACTGTTACTGGAATGAGGTCACCGTTTTCAGCGAAAACTTGTGTCATCCCTACTTTTTTACCTAAGATTCCTTTGGCCATTTGTCACACCTCCTGATAATTTTGTTTTCTATTATTATAATTTGATTTCAATGTCTACACCTGATGGTAAATCGAGCTTCATGAGCGCGTCTACTGTTTTCGGTGTTGGGTTAACGATATCGATTAAGCGTTTATGTGTACGCATTTCGAATTGTTCACGTGAATCTTTATATACGTGAACTGAACGTAAGATCGTATATACTGAACGTTCTGTCGGTAACGGAATTGGACCTGAAACTCCTGCACCTGAACGTTTTGCTGTCTCAACAATCTTCTCAGCTGACTGATCTAAAATTCTGTGATCGTAAGCTTTTAAACGGATACGAATTTTTTGTTTTGCCATTATTTTCCCTCCTTTTCGCCTATTTACTAGACATTCTCCACGAGAATTTCCTTCACATTAGCCATGGCAAAGCGGCCGGGTGTGTCAGCAACCTCTCGCTTCATCGCAGTCAACATTCAACATTATACATGAACAAAAAGAATTCCGCAAGCTCTTTTACGAAATTCATTTCAACTGTTTGATTGACCTTTATTATTATATACACCTTATGTATAAAACACAAGTAAAGTCTGTATTTTCTATGTGAAAGTTATAGCAAATTTTTTAGATTTTTATAAAAAGATCAATAGACTTATTTCATTATAAAAGCATTTTCCGTTCTGAGTAAGTTCCTATTACAGTCGCTTACACTTCTAATTTTAGATGTTTATTTTCAAACGTATTACCGTCTAAAAGTATACTCTTTTTAAAAAAAGAAAAAGCCTCGTACGTCTACGAGGCTTTTAAGAAAGAATCAAGATTACTCTTGAATTTTAGCTACAACGCCAGCTCCAACTGTACGTCCACCTTCACGGATTGAGAATTTAGTACCTTCTTCAATCGCGATTGGTGAAATAAGTTCAACTGTCATTTCGATGTTGTCGCCAGGCATTACCATTTCTACGCCTTCTGGTAAGTGGATGATTCCAGTTACGTCAGTTGTACGGAAGTAGAACTGTGGGCGGTAGTTAGAGAAGAATGGAGTATGACGTCCACCTTCGTCTTTTGATAATACGTAAACTTCTGAAGTGAATTTCGTGTGTGGTGTAATCGTACCTGGTTTAGCAAGTACTTGTCCACGCTCGATGTCTTCACGGCCTACACCACGAAGTAAAGCACCGATATTGTCTCCAGCTTCAGCATAGTCTAATAATTTACGGAACATTTCAACACCTGTTACAGTAGTTGATTTTGGTGCGTCTGAAAGACCGATGATCTCTACAGTGTCACCAACTTCAACGCGTCCACGCTCAACGCGTCCTGTTGCAACTGTACCACGACCAGTGATTGAGAATACGTCCTCAACTGGCATCATGAATGGTTTGTCAGTGTCACGTTCTGGTGTTGGGATATACTCGTCTACTGCATCCATAAGTTCAACGATTTTTTCTTCCCATTCTTCTTCACCTTCAAGTGCTTTAAGAGCTGAACCTTTGATTACTGGAATATCGTCGCCAGGGAAATCGTATTCTGATAAAAGTTCACGAATTTCCATTTCAACTAATTCTAATAATTCTTCGTCGTCTACCATGTCACATTTGTTCATGAATACGACTAAGTAAGGAACACCTACTTGACGTGATAAAAGGATGTGCTCACGTGTTTGTGGCATTGGACCATCAGCAGCAGATACTACTAAGATTCCTCCGTCCATTTGTGCAGCACCTGTGATCATGTTTTTAACGTAGTCAGCGTGACCTGGGCAGTCAACGTGTGCATAGTGACGTTTCTCAGTTTCATACTCGATGTGTGAAGTTGAGATTGTGATTCCACGTTCTTTTTCTTCTGGAGCGTTATCTACGTCTGCGTATGATTTAGCGTCTCCACCCATTTTCTTTGAAAGTACTGTTGCGATTGCAGCAGTTAATGTTGTTTTACCATGGTCAACGTGTCCGATTGTACCAACGTTAGCGTGCTCCTTCGAGCGGTCAAATTTCTCTTTAGCCATTTGGAAAATCCTCCCTATTTGTGTATAAAGTTTTTTTATATTTTATAAGATATGGAAGGTTAAGAGCCTCTAGAAAACTCCCAACTAACCATATCTTACAAGTTATTCATTTTAGAAACAAGTGAAGAACTATTAAAAATTATTCACCTTTATTTTTCTTAATTACTTCGTCTGCAATTGACTTTGGAACTTCTTCATAATGGTCGAATACCATTGAGAATACTCCACGTCCTTGTGTGTTAGAACGAAGTGATGTTGCGTATCCGAACATTTCAGCAAGTGGTACCATTGCACGAACTACTTGTGCATTACCACGTGCTTCCATACCTTCTACGCGACCACGACGGCTTGTTACGTCGCCCATAATGTCACCCATGTATTCTTCTGGAATGATGATCTCAACTTTCATGATCGGCTCAAGAAGTACTGGTGAACATTTTGATGCAGCGTTTTTAAGTGCCATAGATGCAGCGATTTTGAACGCCATTTCGTTCGAGTCAACATCATGGTATGATCCGTCGTATAATTTAGCGCGGATATTAATTAATGGATACCCAGCGATAATACCGTTATCGAGTGCATCACGAAGACCTGCTTCTACAGCTGGGATATATTCACGTGGAACAACCCCACCAACGATAGCGTCTTCAAACACGAAGTTTTCGCGCTCTTCTCCTTCAGCTGGCTCTTCTTGTGGACCGAATTCGATCCAAACGTGTCCGTATTGTCCACGTCCACCCGATTGACGTACGAACTTACCTTCAACTTCCGCTGTTTGACGGAATGTTTCACGGTAAGATACTTGTGGTGCACCAACGTTAGCTTCTACTCGGAACTCACGTTTCAAGCGGTCAACGATGATGTCAAGGTGAAGTTCACCCATACCAGCGATGATAACTTCTCCAGTTTCCTGGTCAGTATGCGCACGGAATGTTGGGTCTTCTTCTTGTAATTTAGCGAGAGCTTGACCCATTTTATCTTGGTCAGCTTTCGTTTTTGGTTCGATTGCAACAGAGATAACTGGCTCTGGGAACTCCATAGATTCTAAGATGATTGGTGCTTTCTCGTCACATAAAGTGTCGCCAGTACCAGTATCTTTTAAACCTACAGCAGCAGCAATTTCACCTGCGTGTACTTCAGAAATCTCTTCACGAGAGTTCGCGTGCATTTGAAGGATACGTCCTACACGTTCACGCTTACCTTTAGAAGAGTTAAGTACGTATGATCCAGACTCAAGAACACCTGAGTAAATACGGAAGAATGTTAACTTACCTACGAATGGGTCAGTCATAACTTTGAACGCAAGTGCTGAGAATGGAGCTTCGTCAGACGCTTCACGAACTTCTTCTTCTTCTGTATCTGGGTTGATTCCTGACATTGCAGCAATGTCAAGTGGTGATGGTAAGTAGTCAACTACTGCGTTAAGCACTAATTGAACACCTTTGTTTTTGAATGCTGTACCACAAACAACTGGGTAGAATTCTACAGCGAGTGTCGCACGACGGATAGCCGCTTTGATCTCTTCTACTGATAATTCTTCACCGCCGAGGTATTTTTCCATAAGTTCTTCATCGACGTCTGCAAGACCTTCGAGTAATTTCTCACGGTATTCCTCTGCTTGTTCTTTGTATTCTTCCGGAATTTCAACAACTTCGATATCAGTACCTAAGTCATTTCCGTACATTGTAGCTTTCATTTCGACTAAGTCGATGATTCCTGTGAAGTCATCTTCTGCACCGATTGGTAATTGAATTGGGTGAGCGTTCGCTTGTAAACGATCGTGTAAAGTACCGACTGCATAAAGGAAATCTGCACCTGTTTTATCCATTTTGTTAACGAAAACTAAACGTGGTACACCGTATGTTGTCGCTTGACGCCATACAGTTTCAGTTTGTGGTTCAACACCTGACTGAGCGTCAAGTACTGTAACCGCACCATCAAGTACGCGGAGTGAACGTTCAACTTCAACAGTGAAGTCTACGTGACCTGGAGTATCGATGATGTTAACACGGTGTCCGTTCCATTGCGCTGTTGTAGCAGCAGAAGTGATTGTGATACCGCGCTCTTGCTCTTGTTCCATCCAGTCCATTTGTGAAGCACCTTCGTGCGTTTCACCTAATTTATGGATACGACCTGTGTAAAAAAGGATACGCTCAGTTGTCGTTGTTTTACCAGCGTCAATGTGAGCCATGATACCAATGTTACGAGTTTTCTCGAGTGAGAATTCTCTAGCCATATTGTATTTCTCCTTCCATTTCCTTGTAAGGTTAAATGAATGTGATGCTTTAAATTACCAACGGTAGTGAGCGAATGCTTTGTTCGCTTCTGCCATTTTGTGTAACTCTTCACGACGCTTTACAGAAGCACCTGTGTTGTTTGATGCATCAAGAATTTCATTTGCAAGTCGTTCTTCCATCGTCTTTTCACCGCGTGTACGTGAATAGTTTACGAGGTAACGTAATCCTAATGTTGTACGGCGATCTGGACGAACTTCAACTGGTACTTGGTAGTTAGCTCCACCAACACGGCGCGCGCGAACTTCAAGTACAGGCATAACGTTGTTTAACGCTTCTTCGAATACTTCTAATGGATCTTTACCTGAACGCTCTTGAACGAGTTCGAAAGCTGAATAAAGAATATTTTGCGAAGTACCTTTTTTACCGTCTACCATCATTTTATTGATGAGGCGAGTAACGAGTTTTGAATTGTAAATTGGATCTGGTAATACGTCGCGTTTTGCGACAGGACCTTTACGTGGCATGTTTGTTCCTCCCTTCAAACTTTTTATTCGAATCTATATTCAAATAATTGATTTCAATTATTTTTTAGGTTTTTTAACACCGTATTGTGAACGGCTTTGTTTACGATCCGTAACACCCGCAGTATCGAGCGCTCCACGAACTACGTGGTAACGAACCCCCGGTAAGTCTTTAACACGTCCTCCACGGATAAGAACAACGCTGTGTTCTTGAAGGTTGTGGCCTTCTCCAGGAATGTACGCATTCACCTCTAAAGTATTCGTTAAACGAACACGTGCATATTTACGTAAAGCCGAGTTCGGTTTTTTAGGCTTCATCGTTCCGACACGTGTACACACTCCACGTTTTTGTGGTGAGTTTACAGTAGTCATCGATTTTTTGAAGCTGTTATACATTTTACCGAGAGCTGGTGATTTAGAACCTGCTTTTTTCGATTTACGTGGTTTGCGAACTAGTTGGTTAATCGTTGGCATTTTTCGTCCTCCTCTCAAAATTTCTTAATACCACACATCCAGGTGGTTCATTTTTAGGTAAAAACAAAAGCTTTTGTGATTTTTCACAAAAACATTATTCAATCAAAGTAACTATCGATGCCGCAACTTGTATACCAGCAGCTTCACCGAGAGCTTTTTTCGATTCAACGTACGTTACAGGAAGCTGTCTTTTGTTGGCCTCCTCGAGGATTGGCAACAAGAGATTCGCATCCGCATCATGAGCGATGACGATCTCGACGGCTTTGCCTGCTCGAATCGTTTTGAGTGTTTGTTTTATACCGATGATTGTTTGATTTGCCTTAGCTACCTTTTCATAAGACATGATGCTTCCTCCAAAGTAGAGACATTAACTATCAACCTTTTGTATATTATCATTTTGATTCTATACTGTCAACACTTATCATGAAATAATTAGGGAGAAAAACTCTCCCTAATTTAATTATTGCTGTTCAGTCGTTACAAGTGCCGCTTCCGCTTTCGATAAAGCTTCTTCATCACACTGCATCTCTAATTGACGGTAGCGTTGCATACCTGTTCCAGCTGGAACGAGTTTTCCGAGAATAACGTTCTCTTTTAAGCCGAGAAGTTCGTCTGTCTTTCCTTTGATTGCTGCATCTGTAAGAACACGTGTCGTTTCTTGGAAAGATGCTGCTGAAAGGAATGATTCTGTCTCGAGTGACGCTTTCGTAATTCCGAGAATAACTGGACGACTTGTCGCCGGAACTTTTCCACCCATAATCGCATCCGCATTCGCTTCTGAGAATTGGTGAATATCCAAGAGTGATCCTGGCAATAATTCAGTGTCTCCTGCCTCGATGACACGCACTTTACGAAGCATTTGGCGAACCATTACTTCAACGTGTTTATCACCGATTTCAACACCTTGCATACGATAAACTTTTTGCACTTCTTTCAAGAGATACTCTTGAACTGTCGCGACGTCGCGTACGACGATTAATTCTTTCGGGTCAATCGAACCTTCAGTGAGTAGGTCTCCACGGTCTATTTGATCTCCAACGTCTACTTTTAAGCGAGCGTTATAAGGAGCCAAGTATTTGCGTGTTTCCACTTCCCCTTGAATCGTTACTTCTTTCTGACCTTCACGAATCTCATCAATTTCAACAATCTCACCTTTAATTTCGGAGATGACTGCTTTACCTTTCGGATTACGCGCTTCGAAGATTTCTTGAATACGTGGAAGACCTTGTGTAATATCGTCTCCCGCAACTCCACCTGTATGGAATGTACGCATCGTTAACTGTGTACCTGGTTCACCGATTGATTGAGCTGCAATAATACCTACTGCTTCTCCTACTTCAACCTCTTCCCCTGTCGCTAAGTTGATGCCGTAACATTTTTTACATACGCCGTGTTTCGTATTACATGTAAATGCAGAGCGAATCGTCACTTCTTCGAGACCAGCTTGCACGATTTCTTGTGCGAGATCCGCTGTGATTAATCCATCTTTCTCTACGATAACTTTATTTGAATCCGGGTAGTAAATTGTTTTCTTCGCATGACGTCCTTCGATACGTTCTTCTAAAGTTTCGATGATTTCCGAACCTTCACGAAGCGCACGAATTTCAAGGCCACGGTCTGTTCCACAATCATCTTCACGAACGATAACATCTTGCGCGACATCAACGAGTCGACGTGTTAAGTATCCTGAGTCAGCTGTTTTAAGCGCCGTATCCGCAAGTCCTTTACGCGCACCGTGAGTAGAAATGAAGTACTCAAGTACAGTTAAACCTTCACGGAAAGAAGATTTGATTGGAAGTTCGATAATACGTCCAGCCGGGTTGGCCATAAGACCACGCATACCTGCGAGCTGCGTAAAGTTAGAAGCGTTACCACGCGCTCCGGAGTCAGCCATCATAAAGATTGGGTTCGTATCTTCAAGTGACTCCATCAATTTATCTTGAATGATATCTTTCGCTTCACTCCAGTAAGAAATGACTCGGTCATAACGTTCCTCTTCCGTAATCAAACCACGGCGGAACTGTTTCATGACACGATCTACTTTCAACTGTGCTTCGTCCAAAATTTCACCTTTGTTCGGAAGAACGACGATATCTGAAATACCGATTGTAATTCCAGCACGCGTTGAATACTTGAATCCGAGGTCTTTCAAACGGTCAAGCATTTTAGATGTTTCCGTAATGTGGAAACGTTTGAACACTTCTGCGATGATACTACCTAAAATACCTTTTTTGAATGGTGCGACGAGCTCCGCTTGCTCTAAATGTTCTTTCACATTCTCTGTGCCATCAATAAAGTATTTGTCTGGTGTTTCAACTTGTAAGTTGTTCAATGTTGGCTCGTTAATATATGGGAATGACTCTGGTAAAATTTCGTTAAAAATTATTTTGCCTACTGTCGTTAACAATAGTTTTTTATTTTCTTCCTCTGTAAATGTAGGATTGTTTAAAGACCCTGCATGAACAGCTACACGTGAGTGTAAGTGCACATGACCATTTTGATAGGCGATTAATGCTTCGTTCGGATTTGCGAATACGAAACCTTCACCTGCTGCACCTTTACGCTCAAGTGTTAAGTAATAGTTTCCTAAAACCATATCTTGAGACGGCGTTACAACTGGCTTACCATCTTTCGGGTTCAAAATGTTTTGTGCAGCTAACATGAGCAAACGTGCTTCAGCTTGTGCTTCTGCTGATAAAGGTACGTGAACAGCCATTTGGTCACCGTCGAAGTCAGCGTTATAAGCTGTACATACGAGTGGGTGAAGCGTGATTGCACGACCTTCTACTAGAACAGGTTCGAAAGCTTGAATACCTAAACGGTGAAGTGTAGGTGCACGGTTTAAAAGTACTGGGTGTTCTTGAATAACATCTTCAAGTACGTCCCATACTTCAGCATGTTGGCGTTCGATTTTACGCTTTGCACTCTTAATATTATGTGCAAGTTTACGCTCAACTAATTCTTTCATAACGAAAGGTTTGAACAATTCAATTGCCATTTCTTTCGGAAGACCACATTGGTACATTTTTAAGTTAGGTCCAACGACGATAACAGAACGTCCTGAGTAGTCCACACGTTTTCCAAGCAAGTTTTGACGGAAGCGCCCTTGTTTACCTTTCAGCATATGTGAAAGTGATTTTAACGGACGATTTCCTGGTCCAGTGACTGGTCGACCACGACGACCGTTGTCGACCAGTGCATCAACTGCTTCTTGTAACATACGTTTTTCGTTTTGGACGATGATGCCTGGTGCGCCAAGGTCGAGTAAACGTTTCAAACGATTGTTACGGTTGATGACTCGACGGTAAAGATCGTTTAAGTCACTCGTCGCAAAACGCCCACCATCTAATTGAACCATCGGACGCAATTCAGGTGGTATGACTGGTAATACTTCCAGAACCATCCACTCTGGACGGTTGCCTGAGTTACGGAATGACTCGACAACTTCCAAACGACGAATCGCACGTGTACGGCGTTGTCCTTGTACTGTTTTTAACTCTTCTTTTAACATTTCCGTCTCTTTATCGAGATCGATGCTTGCTAAAAGTTGTTCAATTGCTTCTGCACCCATGAGCGCGACAAATTTCGAACCGTATTTCTCACGATACATACGATATTCTTTTTCTGAAAGCAATTGTTTTTTCTCAAGTGGCGTATCTGCTGGTTCAATTACCACGTAAGATGCGAAGTAAATGACCTCTTCTAAAGCACGCGGTGTCATATCTAAGATAAGACCCATACGGCTAGGAATTCCTTTGAAATACCAAATATGTGTCACTGGAGCTGCAAGTTCGATATGTCCCATGCGCTCACGACGCACTTTTTGGCGTGTTACTTCAACACCACAGCGGTCACAAACGACGCCTTTATAACGAACGCGTTTATACTTTCCACAATGACATTCCCAGTCTTTTGTAGGTCCGAAAATACGCTCACAGAATAAACCATCTTTTTCTGGTTTTAATGTTCTGTAGTTAATCGTTTCTGGCTTTTTTACTTCACCGTAAGACCATGAACGAATCTTATCTGGAGAAGCGAGACCAATTTTCATATACTCAAAGTTGTTTACATCAATCAAGGAGCCTACCTCCCTATATGTTTTAATATTTTGCGTGGCTGTTCACAAAACATCTTGTCAATTGTATAGTGATCGGGAAGCGAATGCTTCCCGATTTTTTTATGATACAGGTTGATCTTCACCGACTACATTCAATTCATCTTGATGCATGTCATCTTCTTCGGAATCACGCATCTCAATCTCTTCAAAGTCTTCTGTTAACATCTTAACGTCAAGACCTAAACTTTGAAGTTCCTTAATGAGAACTTTAAATGATTCTGGAACTCCTGGTTGTGGCACACTTTCTCCTTTAACAATCGCTTCATAAGTTTTCACACGCCCAACGACGTCATCTGATTTAACTGTTAGGATTTCTTGTAATGTATATGCCGCACCATAAGCTTCAAGCGCCCAAACTTCCATCTCTCCGAAACGCTGTCCACCGAACTGCGCTTTTCCTCCGAGTGGTTGTTGTGTGACAAGTGAGTATGGTCCAGTTGAACGAGCGTGAAGCTTATCGTCAACCATGTGCGCAAGTTTAATCAAATACATAACCCCTACGGATACACGGCTATCGAATGGTTGGCCCGTACGACCATCATAAAGAACAGTTTTTCCGTCGCGGTCCATCCCAGCTTCTTCCATCGTCTCCCAAACATCTTGTTCGTTCGCACCATCAAATACTGGCGTCGCTGTATGAATACCTAGATTGCGCGCTGCCATACCTAAGTGCATTTCAAGAACTTGTCCAATATTCATACGTGATGGAACACCGAGTGGATTTAACATGACATCGATTGGCGTACCGTCTGGCATAAATGGCATATCCTCTTCAGGTAAAATACGAGAGATAACCCCTTTGTTACCGTGACGTCCAGCCATCTTGTCACCGACTGAAATTTTACGCTTTTGAACGATGTAAACACGTACGAGTTGGTTTACACCTGGTGGCAATTCGTCGCCATCTTCACGATTGAACACTTTCACGTCTAAAATAATACCGCCTGCTCCATGTGGTACACGCAATGAAGTATCGCGTACTTCACGTGCTTTCTCACCGAAGATTGCGTGTAATAGACGCTCTTCTGCCGTCAACTCCGTAACCCCTTTTGGCGTTACTTTACCGACTAAAATATCACCGTCTCGAACTTCGGCTCCGATTCGGATAATTCCGCGGTCGTCTAAGTTGCGAAGTGCATCTTCTCCGACGTTCGGAATATCGCGTGTAATCTCTTCTGGTCCGAGCTTCGTATCACGAGCTTCCGATTCATACTCTTCAATATGAATCGATGTAAATACGTCATCTTTGACGAGACGCTCACTCATGATGATCGCATCTTCATAGTTGTATCCATCCCAAGTCATAAACGCTGTTAAAACGTTACGACCGAGCGCAAGTTCACCTTGTTCCATCGATGGACCATCCGCTAAAATGTCAAGTGGCTTCACACGATCGCCGACTGAGACGATTGGGCGTTGGTTATAACAGGTCCCTTGGTTAGAACGGATAAAATTATCTAATTTATAAGATGTTAAGTCACCTTGTACTTCTTTACCGTCTACTTCTTCAATACGACGAACGCGAATTTCACGCGCTTCCACATGCTCTACAATTCCGTCATATTTCGCAAGCACTGCTGCTCCTGAGTCGCGTGCTGATACGTGCTCCATTCCTGTACCAACCAATGGTGATTCAGGGTTTAACAAAGGAACTGCTTGACGTTGCATGTTCGCTCCCATAAGAGCACGGTTCGAGTCATCATTCTCAAGGAATGGAATACATGCAGTCGCTGCCGAAACAACTTGTTTTGGCGAAACATCCATGTAGTCAATTTGTTCACGTTTGAATACCGTGTTATCTCCTTGGAAACGTCCAACGACTTCTTCATTTACAAATGAACCGTCTTCCGCTAAAGGTGCATTCGCTTGTGCGACGACATAGTTATCTTCTAAATCCGCCGTTAAATAATCAATTTGTCCTGTGACGCGACCTGTTTCTGGATCAACTTTACGATATGGTGTTTCGATAAAGCCAAATTTATTCACTTTCGCAAAAGTTGAAAGTGAGTTGATAAGCCCGATATTCGGACCCTCAGGTGTTTCAATCGGACACATACGTCCATAGTGAGAGTAGTGAACGTCACGCACTTCCATACCAGCACGCTCACGCGTTAAACCACCAGGCCCAAGCGCAGATAAACGACGCTTATGCGTGAGTTCCGCAAGTGGGTTCGTCTGGTCCATGAACTGTGATAATTGAGAGCTTCCGAAGAACTCTTTAATTGACGCGATAACGGGACGGATGTTGATTAATTGCTGTGGTACGATCGATTGTGTGTCATTGATTGACATACGCTCTTTTACAACACGCTCCATACGTGAAAGCCCGATACGGAATTGGTTTTGTAACAATTCACCAACCGAACGTAAACGTCGGTTTCCTAAATGGTCAATATCGTCTGTGTTCCCTACACCGTGTAATAAGTTAAAGAAATAACTAATAGATGAAATGATGTCAGCTGGTGTAATGCACTTTACTTCTTCATCTACATTTGCGTTAGAAATAACATTGATAATTTGTCCTTCTTCGCCTTTAGGTGCATAAATTTTCACAGATTGAATCACGATTGGTTCAT
Source organism: Savagea serpentis (assembly GCF_015351395.1). Classification (GTDB taxonomy): domain Bacteria; phylum Bacillota; class Bacilli; order Bacillales_A; family Planococcaceae; genus Savagea; species Savagea serpentis. Next base: position 32,080 of record NZ_JADKPV010000002.1, on the reverse strand, counting down.
CAAGTGCACCACCGACTTGGGTGATCTCTTCTGTACAAAGACCAGCTTCAAAGTGAGGTAGTAAACGATCAAGCGTACGACGATCCATCATTTCGCCTTTTTCAATTAAAATTTCTCCTGTTTCAGGATCCACTAATGTTTCAGCGATTTTTTGATTGAAAAGACGATTTTGTAAGTGGAGCTTTTTATTCATTTTATAACGACCGACATTCGCTAAGTCATAGCGTTTCGGATCGAAGAAACGTGAGTAAATTAAATTTTTCGCACTGTCTAATGTTGGTGGTTCACCAGGGCGAAGACGCTCATAAATTTCAAGCAATGCCTTTTCAGAGCTCTCTGTGTTATCCTTCTCTAAAGTGTTGCGTAAAAATTCATTGTCGCCAATAAGTTCGATGATTTCTGGATCCGCAGAAAATCCGAGTGCACGTAAAAGGACGGTAATCGGTAACTTACGTGTACGATCGATGCGCACATGGATAATATCTTTAGCATCTGTCTCGTATTCTAACCAAGCGCCACGATTTGGGATAACTGTCGCTCCGAATCCACGTTTACCGTTTTTATCTGTCTTATCATTGAAATAAACACTCGGTGAACGCACAAGCTGAGACACGATAACGCGCTCTGCTCCGTTAATAATGAATGTTCCATTTTCAGTCATAAGCGGGAAATCACCCATGAATACTTCTTGCTCTTTCACTTCTTCTGTTTCTTTGTTGTGCAAACGCACTTTCACACGAAGTGGAGCTGCAAAAGTAACATCTCGCTCTTTCGATTCATCGACTGGATACTTTGGTTCTCCTAATGTGTAATCGACAAACTCTAACGAAAGATTGCCAGTGAAGTCTTCGATTGGAGAAATATCGCGAAACATTTCACGCAATCCTTCCTCTAAGAACCATTCGTATGAAGCTGTTTGAATTTCAATTAAGTTCGGTAAATCTAAAACCTCTTGAATTCGAGCATAACTTCTACGCTGACGGTGTTGACCGTACTGTACTAAATGACCTGTCAACTCTTTCACCCCTCAAAACAATATTAGTTCTTCCGTTTATCAAGAAAATGGTGTATGATAACGAAAAAACAAAAAGAAAACGAGTTCTTGCAAGAGCTCATTTTCGATTTAACTACGTATACATTCAGTGACTATAAGTAAAATAGGCATAATCGTGCAATATAATTTATTTTGCATTTATTAATGTTATCATAACACTTGACATTCGTCAATTATATGCAACAACTATGCTTAGATTAAAAAAAGCCCGTCATGGACGGGCTTTTTGAGTTCTGAAGAATTATTTAAGTTCGATTACTGCGCCAACTTCTTCAAGTTTAGCTTTCATTTCTTCAGCTTCTTCTTTAGCAACGCCTTCTTTAACTGCTTTCGGTGCGTTGTCAACTACTTCTTTCGCTTCTTTCAAGCCGAGGCCTGTGATTTCACGAACTGCTTTGATAACTTTGATTTTTTGAGCTCCTGCTTCTGCAAGGATAACGTCGAATTCTGATTGCTCAGCTCCGCCTGCTTCTCCACCTGCTGCTGCAACTGCAACTGGTGCTGCTGCTGTTACTCCAAATTCTTCTTCGATTGCTTTAACGAGATCGTTTAACTCGAGAACTGTCATTTCTTTAATAGCGTCTAAAATTTGCTCGATAGTCATTATAATTTCCTCCTATATTTTAAGGTTTCTTTTTTACGTTTTTAAGCTACGTTAAGCCACTCGGGAATTAAGCTCCCTCTTCTTCGCCTTTTTGGTCTGCAACTGCTTTCGTAGCGAGTGCAAAGTTGCGCATTGGCGCTTGAAGTACAGATAAAAGCATAGAAAGGAGTCCTTCGCGTGATGGAAGTTCTGCCAACGCTTTGATTTCATCAACTGAAACTAAGTTTCCTTCGATGATACCTGCTTTAATTTCCAATTGTTCGTTTTCTTTTGCGAAGTTGTTTAACACTTTTGCAGGTGCGATAACATCTTCAGTTGAGAAAGCGATCGCGTTCGGTCCTGTTAAGAACTCGTTTAACGCTTCGTAGCCTAAAGATTCTGCTGCACGACGTGACATTGTGTTTTTGTAAACTGTCATGTCAACTCCTGCTTCACGTAATTGCTTACGTAATTCAGTAGCTTGTGCAACTGAAAGACCACGGTAGTCAACAACGATAAACGCTGCTGATTCTTTCATTTTGTCAGTAATCTCTTGAACTACTGCTTGTTTAGCTTGTAAAATTTTGCTCATTCGTGACACCTCCTACGTTGAAAGTTCAGTCACTCATACCGATATAGAAAAGCCCTCGATATCTATCGGAAGACACGAGGGCATTAAAGTCGTTTTATGAAAACGTCTTTGTCCTCGGTAGGATTTTTATGTGTTGGACACCCCTACTGTCTTCGGTACAAATGTTTATTCAATTAACCATGGGAAATCATACCACGTACAATTCTCCATGTCAATAATTATTTCGCTTTAGAAACAGCCGATAATGGATCAATTTTAACTGCAGGACCCATCGTAGTTGTTACGTAAACACTCTTCATGAAAGTACCTTTCGCTGAAGCTGGTTTAGCTTTTAAGATCACATCGAAAATTGTTTCGAAGTTTTCAGCTAATTTGTCAGCGTCGAATGATGCTTTCCCGATTGGCGCGTGAACGATACCTGCTTTGTCAGCACGATATTCAACTTTACCCGCTTTAATTTCTTCAACAGCTTTCGCTACATCAAATGTAACTGTTCCTGTTTTAGGGTTTGGCATTAAACCTTTTGGTCCGAGTACACGACCGATTTTACCAACTTCACCCATCATGTCTGGTGTCGCAACGATAACATCGAAGTCGAACCATCCTTGTTGGATTTTTGTAATATATTCTGCATCGCCTACGTAATCTGCTCCAGCAGCTTCTGCTTCTTTGAGCTTTTCACCTTTAGCGAATACTAATACTTTTTGTGTTTTACCAGTTCCGTTTGGAAGCACTACTGCTCCACGGATTTGCTGATCGTTTTTACGAGTGTCGATTCCTAAACGGAACGCAACTTCAACTGTAGCGTCAAAGTTTGTTGTGCTCGTTTTTTTAGCGAGTTCAATCGCTTCTTTATATTCGTAAGTTTGTGCTTTATCTACTAACTTTTGCGCTTCTACGAATTTTTTACCTCTTTTAGCCATTTTATATCCTCCTCTATTGTGGTTTTAACGGAATTTGACCTCCCACGAATAAAGGTTGCGCGTTCATAGGAACAGCCGCAACCTCCAACAACGAAACGAGAGTCGTGATTAATCTTCGACAGTGATTCCCATACTGCGAGCAGTACCTTCAACCATTGCCATTGCTGCTTCAACTGATGCAGCGTTCAAGTCTTCCATCTTAGACTCTGCGATTTCACGTACTTGATCACGTTTAACTGTAGCAACTTTTTTCTTGTTAGGTTCACCTGAACCTTTATCAATTTTAGCTGCTTTTTTTAACAACACCGCTGCTGGTGGAGTTTTTGTAATGAACGTAAATGAACGGTCTTCAAATACAGTAATTTCTACAGGGATGATTAATCCTGCTTGTTCTGCTGTACGAGCGTTGAACTCCTTACAGAATCCCATGATGTTAACACCTGCTTGACCTAAAGCTGGTCCTACCGGTGGAGCTGGGTTTGCTTTCGCTGCAGGAATTTGTAATTTTACAATTTTGCTTACTTTTTTAGCCACGAGACACACCTCCTTAAAGTCCGTGATGTGGTAAATTGGGTTGCCCCTCCCACTCATCTTGTCGCTATCCTCATTCGAGAACAGTGTGACCTTTGAAATGATACCATCAATCCGGAATTAATTCAAGTTCTTTTTATAAAACTTTTTCGATTTGTTCATAGTCGAGTTCCATATTTGTCTCTCGACCGAACATATCGACACTTACTTTTAGTTTATCTTTCTCTAAATCGATTTCTTCAATTTTACCTTGGAAACCTGCAAATGGGCCTTCGATTACTTCAACTAATTCGCCTACTTCGTAATCGATATCGATACGACGTTCGTTTACTCCCATCTTCTTCAAGATGAAATCTACTTCTTCTGGTAATAACGGCGTCGGTTTTGCTCCGCCCCCTGAAGATCCGATAAATCCAGTAACTCCCGGCGTATTACGAACAACATACCATGAGTCGTCTGTCATAATGATTTCCACGAGCACATACCCTGGAAATGTTTTGCGCATCACCGTTTTTTTCTTACCGTCTTTAATATCTACTTCTTCCTCTTCCGGTACGATGACACGGAAAATCTTATCTTGCATACCCATCGTTTCTACACGTTTCTCGAGGTTTGCTTTCACTTTATTTTCGTAACCTGAGTAAGTGTGCACGACATACCATTGCTTTTCAATATCCATATTGTTGAGGACTGTTCGTCCCGCCCCTCCTTCTCGTATTGCTCATACGATTGAATTAAACCGAAAAAACCCGTTCCTTGCTCGTGACGGGATTTTTCTCTCAGTTATATTTTACATTTTTATAAGCTAATATACCAATCCATTAATTTCTTAATACCAAAATCAACTGCTGCAAAAAATAAAGCCATAAAGACTACAGTTGTAATAACGACAATTGTATAGCGGACGAGTTCTTTACGTTTCGGCCAGCTAACTTTACGCATTTCAGTACCAACACTTCTTAAAAAGCCTTCTTTATTATTGCTCATCTTCATGCTACCTCCGAGTTTTTATCCTAAACCTATTAGCGATTCGTCTGTTTGTGAACCGTATGGGCATTGCACTGTTTACAATGTTTTTTCAATGTGAGGCGCTCTTCTTTTCCATTGTTGCGTGCAGGTACAGAATAGTTGCGAGAGCCACATTCCTCACAGCATAAAACTATCTTCTTCGTCATGTCTTCACCTTACTTTAGATGAGTTAACTTACTCGCACAAGAATAACATTTGTAATTTTTCATGTCAATGTAACATATGTAAAAGTTTCACAATATCGGTGGATTCAATTTCTTCTTAATTCTTTGTAAGGCATTATCGATTGACTTTACAGGTTTTTTTAAAGTCGTCGCAATTTCGTCATAAGAGTTTCCTTGAATATACTGAAAATAGACATCGCGCTCAAAAGGGCTGAGCTTTGTTTTGATTTGTTTTTCAAATAATTTATATTGTTCTCGGTAAATAATCGTCCATTCCGGGTTATATACATCCGTCGTGCTTACTTGTTGTAGTAAAGGTTCTGATTCGTCCATTTCATAATCGAGTGATAAAGATGAATTGAGAGGCTGATGCTTTTGACGCGAAGCTGTCTTTATAGCGGTTAAAATCTGTCGCGTGACACAAAGTTCCGCATAATTCCGAAAAGGTACTTCGCGCGTTGTATCATATGTTTGAATCGCGCGGTAAAGCCCGATCATTCCCTCTTGAGCCAAATCTTCACGCTCGCCCCCAATCAGGAAATAAGAACGAGCTTTCATTTTGACGAAATCTTCATATTTCTCAATAAGCATCCCTACTGCACACTCTTTTCCACTTCGCCATTCATTCACTAATTTCAAATCGGATTGTTGTTGTTCAGAATTCATCAAAACATTCCCCTCCGCTTCACTTCAATCCTCGTCTTATTTTCTCTAATTCCGCCATCACTTCTGGTGGGTAGCGATCATTCTCGAAGGCTTTTTCTCGCTTTTGAGGGCGATGTAGCACGCCACTGATTTCTTCTTTTGATTGGCCTAATTCTAACTGTAGTTCTCGCGCTGACTTTCGTAAAGCTCCTTGCCCAAAAATAACCCATTGTTCAACAGAATCGCTCGTCGCGACATAAATAGTCGTTTGACGTCGCTTTAATTCTTGGACGAGTTTTTCGATTCGTTCATCTGCCGTTTCATTCTCTCGAGTGTAGACCGTTTGAATATTCGCTCCTTTTTGTACGGTTTCTTGTCCTTTTTGCAAATGAGCATCGAAAACAAGAATGATACGCCACTTCATGTAAGCTGCGTACTCTTCTAATCGCTCTTCCAATTCCCGGCGCGCTAAGTCTAGACTCATTAATTTTAATTTTTGGAGTTCTGGCCAATCGCCGATGATATTATATCCATCGACGATCAACACCGTATCTCTTTTCTTTTTTCTTCTCGTCATTTTGTCGTGAGCGGATGTCGCTTACGATACACTTCGTACATTAAAATTGCCGCTGCTACGGATGCATTCAAAGATGTCACTTGCCCAACCATCGGCATTTGATATAAAAAATCGCAACGTTCCTTTAAAATGCGTGACATTCCTTTGCCTTCGCTACCAATAATGACAGCGAGTGGCAATGTGGCATCCATATGTCGATAGTCCGTCTTATTTCCAGCATCTGTTCCCGCAATCCATACGCCACGTTCTTTTAGTTCATCAATTGTTTGCGATAAGTTATTAACACGAACGACAGGAATATACTCAATCGCTCCTGTAGATGCTTTCGCCACAGTAGATGTCAAAGCGACCGAACGACGCTTTGGAATGATAATCCCATGCGCTCCGACAGCGTCGGCCGTTCTCATGATCGAACCTAGATTATGTGGGTCTTCCAACTCATCTAAAATAATGAAAAACGGATCTTGTTGTCGCTCTTCGGCAACCGCAAATAAATCTTCCAATTCGGCATACTCATAAGCCGCAACAGATGCAACAATCCCTTGATGATTCGAAGATGTTAGTTGATCGAGCTTTCGTTTCGGGACAGTTTGAACAACAATTTTAGTAGGGCGTACAAGTCTCATCAATTCATCATATGTCTTTTTTTGCATACCTTCTGCTACCCATATTTTATTCAATTCTCGTCCAGCTCGTAATGCTTCGAATACCGGATTTTTTCCACCGATGATTTCTTCTTCGTTGCTCATCACGCTCTTCCTCCTTTTTCTATTGTAGTAATGGCATAGTCATACCATTCGGTTAATCGTTCTTCTCGTTTTAATAAGTATAAATAACCAATTACTGCTTCAAATGCTGTGCTTAAATTATACGTTTGAATCGACGTATGTTTCGGTACACTATGCGACTTTGCATTGCGCCCTCTACGAAAGACCGCTTCTTCTTCCTCCGTCATAAACCGCTCTTCTTTCATCTTTTGAATGATCGATGCTTGCGCCTTTGCCGACACATAACTCGTCGCGTAATGATGGAGTTTATTCGGTTTTGTCATCCCTTTATGAATGAGTCTTTCACGGATTACTCGTTCATAAACGGCATCTCCCATATACGCTAATGTGAGAGCGTTTAACTGTTTCACTTCTCCTGCTGTTAACTCTTTCACTGGATGTATTAGCCTCTTTTCCATCTCGTGCCTTGCGCTGTATCTTCTAACACGATACCTTCTGCTTGTAATAAATCACGAATTTCATCAGCTCGGGCAAAGTCTCGGTTTTTACGTGCTTCTAATCGCTCTTCAATCAATTGATCGATGCGCTCATCTAAGCTCGCTTCTTCTTGTTGACCGAGTTCAATGCCGAGAATATTCATCAATTGTTGTAATTCTTTTTCAAAACGTTCTAATACCTCGAGGTCCGTCTGCTCTTCTAGTAAGTAAACATTCGCTACTTTCGCTAATTCAAAAATCGCAGCAATTCCGTTTGCTGTATTAAAGTCATCGTCCATCGCACGTGTAAAGGCATCGACTTGCTCTTGAATTTTGTCCATCCAAGGTGTCGCATCGCCTGCTAAGTTCGTGCTATGCGCCATACGATACTTCACGTTTGCATACGCTGTTTCGATACGCTCTAACCCGTTCGCTGCACTTTCTACTAATTCTTGTGAGAAGTTGATCGGGTGACGGTAGTGAACCGATAACATGAAGAAACGTAACACTTTCGGGTCGATTTGTTTTCGAATATCCGTCACTGTGATGAAGTTTCCGAGTGACTTACTCATCTTTTCATTTTCTACATTAATATAACCATTATGCATCCAATAGTTTGCGAATGTCTTGCCAGTCATCGCTTCAGATTGGGCAATTTCGTTCTCATGATGAGGGAATGTTAAATCTTGACCCCCTGCGTGGATATCGATCGTATCTCCGAGATGTTCACGAGCCATGACAGAACATTCGATATGCCATCCTGGACGACCTTTCCCCCATGGGCTATCCCAAGCAACTTCGCCATCTTTCGCTTTTTTCCAAAGCGCAAAGTCGAGAGCATTATCTTTTTGTTCATTCTTTTCAATGCGAGCTCCTACACGTAATTCATCGATTGATTGATGAGATAACTTACCGTATCCATCGAACTTTGTCGTTCTGAAATAAACATCGCCATTGCTTTCATAAGCATAATCTTTTTCGACTAATACTTCGATAAACTTCACGATATCTTCGATGTGATCCGTAACACGTGGATGAGCATCCGCTCGCGCACAACCGAGCGCTTCTACATCTTCAAAGTACGCATCGATGAAACGATCCGTCAATTCACGAACATCTTCTCCTAGTTCATTCGCCGCGCGAATAATTTTATCGTCTACGTCTGTGAAGTTTGAAATGTACCTCACTTCATATCCACGGTACTGTAAATAGCGACGCACTGTATCGAAAGCGATGACAGGTCGGGCATTTCCAATGTGGATGTAGTTGTAGACAGTCGGTCCACAAACATACATCGATACTTTTCCTTCTTCAATCGGTATGAACTCTTCTTTTTTACGTGTCAATGTATTATAAATTTGAATCATTTAACGTCCCTCCATTTGTTCGATTCGTTCTGTCAGTTCATTCATTTGTTGTTGTAATTGAGCAATATCTTTTCGTAGCGACTCATTGAACATACGCTCACTACTCTGCTTTATTTCGTTAATTTGTTGTTGTAATTGTTTCACCGCATCGGATATAGGATCTGGCATATTCCCATGATTAAAATGCTCTTCCTTCACACGTTTGCCATCTTGCATGACGACTTTTCCAGGGATGCCTACTACTGTGGCATTCGGTGGTACTTCTTTCAAAACGACCGAACCAGCCCCAATTTTACTATTTGCTCCGATCGTGATTGAACCGAGTACTTTCGCTCCCGCTGCAACTAAAACTCCATCTTCTAATGTTGGATGACGCTTCCCTTGTTCCTTACCCGTTCCTCCTAATGTCACTCCTTGATAAATCGTTACATCGTCTCCTATTTCGCAAGTTTCACCGATGACGACACCCATTCCGTGATCGATAAATAGACGACGCCCTATTGTAGCACCAGGATGAATTTCAATACCTGACACCCAACGACTAAATTGAGAAGTGGCACGCGCGAAAAAATAAAGACGATGGCTGAAAAACCAATGGGCAATTCGGTGGAACCAAACGGCATGTAAGCCTGAATACGTAATAATTACTTCAAAAATACTTCTTGCTGCAGGATCTTGTTCCATGATACAACGAATATCTTCTTTCATACGAGCAAACATCGTATAAAACCTCCTCAACTAATCTCCAAGGAACGACAAAAACGCCTCTATCCTTACGATAGAGACGCTTTTGCGCGGTTCCACTCCACTTAAAGACGCATACTCAAATAAGCATCTTCCACTTAAACTTCGTAACGGAAGTTAACCGTTCGTCTCTACTTGCGTTTCGAAACGACGCTCAAAGGGGCATTCAATGATGAATCCATCGAACTTCTTTCACCAATACGAAGTTCTCTCTGAAGATTGATTCTATCATTTACTCTTCCTTCTCTACACTTTACTGTGCATATTTTGCAACACGGTCAATCGCTACTTCTTTACCGATTAACGCAATTGCATTCGGTAATTCTGGTCCACGCATTTCACCTGTCGTTACGACACGGATTGGCATGAATAAGTTTTTACCTTTATGACCTGTTTCTTTTTGGACTGCTTTAATAGCTGCCTTAATGTTTTCTGCCGTGAACTGTTCCATCGCTTCAAATTGCGCTTTTAACGCAGTCATCACTTCTGGTACTTGTTCGCCTGCTAACACTTCTTGCGCTGCTTCATCGTAGTCAATCTCTTTTGTGAAGAATTGAGTCGTTAATTCTACAATTTCTGCACCGAAGCTTAATTGTTCATGGTAAAGAGCGATTAAATCGCGCACCCAGGCTTCTTCTTCTTTTGTCATCGTCTCGCTGACTCGCCCTGCTCTTTGAAGATGGGGTAATGTGAGTGCAACAACTTCATCTAATTCTAATTGTTTAATATATTGATTGTTCATCCATGTCAACTTGTCTTTATCAAACATCGATGGCGATTTTGCTAAACGCTTTTCATCGAACATTTCAATCAATTGTTCTTTCGTGAAAATCTCTTCTTCTCCGCCTGGTGACCATCCGAGTAATGCGAAGAAATTAAACATCGCTTCAGGCAAGTAACCTAAATCTTTATATTGTGAAACGAATTGAATAATCGATTCATCACGTTTTGATAGCTTTTTACGATCTTCGTTGACGATTAATGTCATATGACCGAATGTTGGCGATTCCCATCCAAGTGCCTCAAACACCATAATTTGACGTGGTGTATTTGTTAAATGCTCTTCTCCGCGGAAAATATGTGTCATTTCCATCAAATGATCATCAATGACAACAGCGAAGTTATATGTCGGAATACCATTCGCTTTCACAATGACCCAGTCTCCGATATCTTTCGATTCAAAAGCTACATCTCCGCGAACGAGATCTGTAAATTTGTAAGTGACACCTTCAGGTACAGCGAAACGCAATGTATACGGCTTGCCTGCATCTTCTTGCGCTTGAATATCTTCTGCTGATAAATGACGACATTTTCCAGAATACATTGGCGCCGCAATTCCTGAAGCTTTTTGCGCCTCACGTTCAGCTTCTAATTCTTCTGTTGTACAGAAACATTTATATGCCTTACCTTCTTCTAATAACTGGTTCGCATATTTCGTATACGTATCGAGACGATCTGTTTGACGGTACGGTGCATACGGTCCACCGATATCAACAGACTCATCATATTCTAAACCTAACCATTTTAAATTATCGAGTTGTGAACGCTCTCCACCTTCGATATTACGTTCTGTATCTGTATCTTCAATACGAACGATAAATTTCCCACCGTGGTGACGTGCGTATAAATAGTTGAATAATGCTGTACGTGCTCCTCCGATATGTAAATGTCCAGTCGGACTTGGGGCATAGCGTACTCGAACTTCTTTTGTCATTGTTGTTGTCTCTCCCAACATTTAGTTGTCTACTTCATCATTTTAGCACGTTTCGACTCGCTTTGAAAAGAAGGTCACTTTTTTATAAGTAAAATGACCGCGAGTGAAGCGATTCCTTCTTCGCGCCCGACAAAACCTAATTTTTCAGTCGTTGATGCTTTAATATTCACTTGCGATTCGTCTGCATGTAGCAATTGCGCAATTCGGTTACGCATCTTCGGAATATGTGGCCCCATTTTTGGACGTTGTGCCAAAATCGTGCAATCAACATTTCCTAAGTGATAGCCTTCCGCTTCAACCATCTTCCACACTTCTTCTAATAACAGAGCGGAGTCTGCATCTTTAAACGCCATATCAGTGTCAGGGAAATGCGTACCGATATCTACTTTCCCAATCGCTCCTAACGCAGCGTCTGTAATCGTGTGCAGAACGACATCTGCATCAGAATGACCGACGAGGCCTCTTTCGTGTGGCACTTCAATTCCACCAATCATGAGGGGGCGTCCCTCTTCAAATGCGTGTACGTCAAACCCTTGTCCAATTCGTATCATCGTAATTCTCCTCGCTCTTTCAATAAATAATGTCCATAAGATAGATCAGCTGTGGTCGTCATTTTAATGTTGTCATATGTACTTTCAACGACATGTACAGGAGCACCATAGCGTTCAACAACCATCGATTCATCTGTCGCCTCAAACTGTTCTGCTAATGCTTCTTTTGAAGCGTTATATAATAATTCATAACGGAAAGCTTGAGGAGTTTGAATTGCCCATAGTTGTTCACGAGGTAATGTTTGTTGGACGATACCACTTGCGACTACTTTCGTCGTATCTTGTACTTTGACTGCTGCGATCGCCGCACCTGTTTCCTGCGCTTTCATCACTAATTCATGAATCGTCGATTGGTGAATGAAAGGTCGAGCAGCATCATGGACGAGAATGATGCCGTCAATAGACCCATCATAGGCCTCTAAACAAGCATGAACACTATGTTGACGCTCGGCTCCTCCTACCACGAACTGTGTAATTTTCGACAAATTAAACTTTTTTGCAATAGCTTCCATCAATAAACGTTCTTCTTCTTTGATCGCGATAATAATCGACTCACACCATTCATCTTCTTGAAAACGTTGAAGTGTATGAGCTAATATCGGACGATCTCCCAATTGTAAAAATAACTTGTTTTGGGAAGCACGCATACGCTTCCCACTTCCTGCAGCTGGAATCATTACTGTGTATCGCACTTCTCATTCCCAACTTTCCTATGCTAATTTCGGCTTTGCGAAAATCATGCGACCTGCCGACGTTTGTAGAACGCTTGTCACAACGACATCGATTGGCGAACCGATATATTTGCGTCCTTCTTCCACAACAATCATCGTACCGTCGTCTAAATATGCAACACCTTGATCGTGTTCTTTCCCTTCTTTAATGACAACAACATGCATTTCTTCTCCAGGTATGACAACAGGTTTAACTGCATTGGATAAATCATTAATATTCAATACATCTACTCCATGCAAATCTGCCACTTTATTCAAATTGAAATCATTTGTAACAACACTACCATTCATTTGTTTTGCTAAATGGACTAATTTTAAATCTACTTCTCCTACATCTTCAAAATCAGTATTTGTTATTTCAACAATCGAATGTTCATCGCTTTGTAATTTCTTCAAAATATCCAAACCTCTTCTACCTTTTGTCCGCTTTAAAGAATCGGATGAGTCTGCGATATGTTGTAATTCCGTTAACACAAACTGAGGGACGACAAGCACCCCTTCTAAAAAACCAGTTTGTGCAATATCCGCGATACGTCCGTCAATAATAACACTTGTATCGAGTATTTTGCGCAAAGTGAAGTTTGAAGGTTCAGAAGCTTGAATTTCTTTCTTTTTCTTTGCGTCTGATGACTTTGCAGAAAAAAGCGCACTCATAAACTCCTCACGCTTTTGGAAACCAACTTGAAACCCGAGATACCCGAGTAAAACTGATAAAATAATTGGTAATACCGATGTGATTAATGTAATGAGTGGTAAATCGATGCTCGATAAGCCGTAACTAAATAAAAATGCGACACTCAAGCCGACGACCAATCCAATTGTACCAAATATTAAATCTAAAATCGGGGCGTTTAATAGGCGTTCCTCACACCATTTAATAAAATTAAAAATCGGGTCCGTTAAAAATAAACTTAAAAATAAAAAGACAGCAGCTCCAATCGTTGCGGCAATGTAGGCATTGTTAATAATAGGACGCGAAGTAAAAATAAATAAATCAAATAAATACGGTAAAAAAATAACACCTACTGCACCACCAACGATGAAGAAAATAAAACGTATGACCTTTTTCAACATCATTTCCACCTCCTTAGTAAGATTGTTTGCCAATATTATACTATTGACATACACTTTCTCCAAACTTCTTCTGTCTATTTAAACGAGTTTCTCCATATATAGTTGCATCGCTCTGGTATTCTCTTCAATAGACGAAATAAAAGAGCGATTACAACTTTTTAAAATGCTTGTCTTAATGCATCTTGAACCGTTTCGACACCAATTAATTGAACATTTTTCGGCGCTTCCCATCCATCGATATTCGATGCTGGTAAAAAAATGCGCGTGAAGCCAAGTTTCGCCGCTTCGTTTACCCGCTGTTCAATGCGAGATACACGTCTCACTTCTCCGGTCAAACCAACTTCTCCGATAAAACAATCGGTTAAGCCGACCGCTTCTTCTTTATAGCTAGAGACGATGCTTGCAATAATGGCTAAATCAATGGCTGGCTCATCCAATTTCACACCGCCCGTCACTTTAATATATGCATCTTGTGCTTGCAACATGAGTCCCATACGCTTTTCTAACACAGCCATAAGAAGTGAGATTCTGTTTTGATCGACGCCAGTCGCCATACGTTTCGGATAATTGAAGCTCGACGGCGTAACGAGTGCTTGCACTTCTACTAAAATTGGACGCGTTCCTTCCATCGAAGCGACGACAGTAGAACCAGCACCACTTTTTGATCGTTCACTTAAAAATAACTCCGAAGGATTTAATACTTCTCGTAAACCTGCTTGCGCCATTTCAAAAATAGCTAACTCATGGGTTGATCCGAAGCGGTTTTTCACACTTCGCAAAATACGATACGAATGATGACGATCTCCTTCAAAATACAAAACGGTATCTACCATATGTTCCAATAATCGGGGCCCTGCAATTTGACCATCTTTCGTCACATGCCCGACGATAAAGATTCCGATATTTTCAGTTTTGGCAATTCGCATCAACTCTGCCGTACATTCACGCACTTGAGAGACGCTTCCTGGTGCGCTTGTCACTTCTGGATGATAAATCGTCTGAATCGAATCGACGACGATAAATTTCGGCTTCACTTGATGAACGGTCTCGTGTATTTGAGAAAGATTCGTCTCTGAATAAATATATAATTCATTCGATTGAACAGCGAGACGTTCTGCTCTTAATTTCGTTTGGCGTACAGATTCCTCTCCAGAAATATAAAGGACACGCTCTTGTTTATTCGCTAACAATGAAGCGACTTGTAATAATAATGTCGACTTTCCAATACCAGGGTCTCCCCCAATTAAAATGAGCGATCCTGGTACAATCCCACCACCGAGTACACGGTTTAGCTCATCTAAATCCGTCGATACTCTTGGCTCTTCTACAATCGCTACTTTGTTGATAGGAACTGCTTTTTGAGATTGGACGGTCGTATGTTGAAAAGCTCCCCTCGGACCCTTTGTTTTCACTTCTACTTCCTCATCCATCGTATTCCAAGCACCACATCCTGGACAGCGCCCCATCCATTTTGGCGATTCATATCCACAGTCTTTACACATAAACTTTACTTTTCTCTTTGCCACCTTATCATCCTCCTCGCCATTTCTTTTAATGTAGCATGTCTACGTTACATGAATATGAAGAAATAGCTTTTTCATGAAAAAAAGCTACCGAACTCGAACTCGGCAGCTTTTCATCGATGCTTCTTAAACGTTTACAGTTTCATTCGTTTTGATGTAAAACTCTCCGTCTTTCACATCGATCGTTACTTCTCCACCATCTTGAATTGTACCTTTTAATAATTCTTCCGATAAGAGATCTTCAATATGCTTTTGGATTGCGCGACGTAAAGGACGTGCTCCGTAGTCTGGATCATAGCCGATTTCAGCTACTTTATCTTTCGCATCGTCTGTAATAACGAGCGAAATATTTTGTTCCGCTAAACGTTTCGTCAATTCGTCAGACATGAGAGAAACAATTTCACGCAATTGTTCTTTATCCAATGAGTGGAATACAATCATCTCATCCACACGGTTTAAAAACTCTGGTCGGAATGCACGTTTCAATGCTTCTAACATACTTTCTTTCATTTTTTTATGGTCGTCTTCAGCTGAATCTTGCAAATTAAATCCGACATATCGATTGTCTTTTAATGCTGTCGCTCCGACGTTTGACGTCATAATGACAACTGTGTTACGGAAGTCGACTGTACGACCTTTTGAATCTGTGAGACGACCGTCTTCTAACACTTGCAATAAAATATTGAAAACATCTGGATGCGCTTTTTCAATTTCATCTAACAAGACTACTGAATACGGTTTACGACGCACCGCTTCTGTCAATTGTCCACCGTCATCATGACCGACATAACCTGGAGGTGAACCGACGAGACGGCTCGTCGCGTGTTTCTCCATATATTCACTCATATCGATACGTATCATCGCTTCTTCGTCACCAAACATTGATTCAGCGAGCGCTCGAGCCAATTCTGTTTTACCGACACCTGTCGGACCGAGGAAAATGAATGAACCGATTGGGCGCTTCGGATCTTTTAATCCAGCGCGCGCACGACGAATCGCTTTTGAAATGGCGACGACCGCTTCATCTTGACCGATGACACGCTCGTGAAGCAATTCTTCCATATTTAACAGTTTTACCGTTTCGGTTTCAGCAATTTTCGAAACAGGGACACCTGTCCACATCGCGACAACCTCTGCGATATCTTCTACTGTCACTTCCGATTCCGTCTTACCTTGTTGTTCTTTCCATTCTTCTTTTGTCGTATTTAATTTTTGCATTAATTTTTGTTCTTCATCGCGATATGAAGCCGCTTTTTCAAACTCTTGACTTTGTACCGCTGCATTTTTCTCTTGACGAACACGCTCTAAATCTTCTTCTAATTGTTTGAGGCTCGGTGGCGTTGTATATGAGCGAAGTCGCACTTTAGAGCCCGCTTCATCGATTAAGTCAATCGCTTTATCTGGTAAAAAACGATCTGAAATGTAACGGTCACTCATCGTCGCTGCTGCTTCTATCGCTTCATCCGTAATTTTTACACGGTGATGTGCTTCGTAACGATCACGCAAACCGCGAATAATTTGAATAGTTTCTTCGACAGTTGGTTCATCTACTTGAATTGGTTGGAAACGGCGCTCTAGCGCTGCATCTTTCTCAATATATTTGCGATACTCGTCGATTGTTGTCGCACCAATACATTGTAATTCTCCGCGAGATAATGCCGGTTTTAAAATATTCGACGCATCGATTGCACCTTCTGCACCGCCCGCACCGATTAATGTATGCAATTCGTCGATGAATAAAATGACATTGCCGACTTGGCGAATCTCTTCCATTACTTTTTTCATGCGATCTTCAAATTCACCACGATATTTTGTCCCTGCAACGACCGTTCCCATATCGAGTACCATGACGCGTTTATCGCGTAATATTTCCGGTACTTCATTCGCAACAATTTGTTGAGCGAGACCTTCTGCAATCGCTGTTTTACCGACGCCAGGCTCTCCGATTAATACCGGGTTGTTTTTCATACGACGTGCTAAAATTTCAATAACACGTGTAATTTCTTTACTGCGTCCGATGACTGGATCTAGCGTCCCTTCACGTGCAATTTCTGTTAAATCACGCGCTAAACTATCTAAAGTAGGTGTCGTTTTCGCATTGCTCGCATTATTGTTTTGTTTATTGTTACTCGCATCTGCACTGCCGAGTAAAGCGAGCACTTGTTGGCGAGCTCTCGTTAAACTTACTCCCGCATTATTCAATACTCGAGCCGCCACGCCCTCTCCTTCACGGATTAACGCAAGTAAAATATGCTCGGTTCCTACATAAGAATGACCGAGTTTTCTCGATTCATCGACTGACAACTCAATCACTTTTTTTGCTCTCGGTGTGTAATGAACGATTGGACCAACTTCTTTTTCCCCTTGGCCAACTAATTGTTCTACCCCTTGTTCTATTGTATTTAAATCGACATCAATCGCTTCAAGCGCTTTTGCCGCAATACCTTCTCCTTCACGAATGAGACCGAGTAAAATGTGTTCTGTCCCGATCGCTTCATGTTTTAAGCGAATAGCCTCTTCTTGTGCTAATTGGAGTACACGTTGTGCTCTTTGCGTAAATCGGTTAAACATCATATGGATCTCTCCTTTTCAAATTCTTTGACCTTTTTTGACTAATTTAATTATATGCAAAATGAACATGTTTGACAAAAAATACGCTCATTTTTTCATATGGAGACGTTCCCGAAATAATTTCGCACGGAACACATCTCGTTCGTCAGCATTCAATTCTGCATTTGCATACTGTTGTAAAAATGCCGGTTGCATAAAAATCATAAGCTCATTTAAAATCGACATGTCAACGTCTTGAATCAATCCTAAGTCAATCCCTAAACGAACATCCGATAAGCATTTTGCCGCTTCACTCGATGGTAAGAGTCTCGCATAAGTGATGGTACCTAATGAACGAAATAACTTATTTTCTAAAGCGATCCGTGATTGTTGTAGCAACATATCACGCGAGCGTCGTTCATGAGAAATTAAACGCATCACAATGTGCTTTAACTCTTGTAAAATTTCATGCTCTGTTTTGCCAAGTGTGATTTGATTCGAAATTTGATAAATATTACCTGGCGCTTCGCTACCTTCTCCGTAACTACCACGCACGACAATTCCTAAACGCGAAATCGCCGGAATTACGCGTTCCATTTGACGCGTAATTGTTAAAGCAGGCAAATGCATCATGACCGATGCACGCATTCCTGTCCCTGTATTCGAAGGACAACTCGTCAAATAGCCGAACTCTCCATCAAACGCAAATTTCAGAGGGCTCTCCAAATAATGATCGACGAGTTCTGCCTGCTCATACGCTCTTTCCAATTGCAATCCTGGATAGATACATTGAATACGTAAATGATCCTCCTCATTGATTAAAATACTTTGTTTTTGATCTTCACTTAATGCGACAGAACCGATATCTTTTTTATTCGCTAAATCTGGACTAATAATATGTTTTTCGACAAGCACTTGACGTTCTAAAGCTGAAATTTCATTCATATCAATCCATTCATGCACTTCTTCTTGTAGAGCTTCTTTTACCCGCTTGCGCACTTCCATCGCATCATCTTTCGTAAACATCGTCGGAAATTTAATACCTTGTATATTGCGGGCGAGGCGAATTCTCGTTGACATGACGATATCCGACTGCTCTCCGCCACCTTGCATCCACCCAGTAGAGGCATTATCGATAAATCGTTCAATTGTCATTTGAATCCCCTCCGCTACTTAATTGAGTTTCAAGCCGAATCGCTTCATCACGTAACATCGCCGCATCTTCAAAACGCTCCTCTTTCACCGCTTCATTCATCTGTTCTCGCACTTCTTTAATTTTTCGTTCTAACGCAAATGCTTCTGGATAATATGCTGGAACTTTTCCGATGTGGCGTTCGTGACCATTGTGTAATTTATTAAATACATTCGGTAATTGCTCACTAAATGTTTCATAACATTGTTCACATCCAAATCGTCCTTTTTTCAAAAATTGTTCGTATGACATTTGACAGTTCGTACAAAGTATCGAGGCTTCCTGATATGGGCGAACTTTACTTACTGTTTCCGGTTGTCCGAACCAATTGCCTAAAAACTGTTGCATCGTCATCGGTTGTGGTTGCATCGAATACTTTCCTTCATTGGATTCAAATGCGCATTTCTCGCATAGTTGATATTCTTTTCGTCCATCCATCGTCTCTTTCGTTACAAAAACAGTCGCTTCTCTCGCTTGACAGCTATCACATAACATAAGGAAAATCACCTCTCTATTTGAATTATCTCCATATTTTGAAAACGTATACATTCAGTATAAAGAACTGCTCGTTAAAAATTAAGCAATATATGAAAAATCAACGATAATATAATGTTTCGATCATCGAATGAACAATTTTTGCACGCCAATAATCCGCTTCTGGCAAGGTAGAATCTAATACCGCCCGGGAAACTCCCGCTAATAACATTCGCGCCTCACGTTCTGTCACAATCTCTTCTTTTAGTAACATGTACATTACATCTTCCACTACTCCGTAAGAAGCGCTTTGCCCAAGCATTTGTAAAGCATGGTCTAACACATCTTTTTTAGAGTGGAGTTGGATTTGGTAAATGCGGATATACCCGCCTCCGCCACGCTTTGATTCCACTGCATAGCCACGCTCCATCGTAAAGCGAGTATTGATGACATAGTTAATTTGTGACGGAACACATTGAAATCGTTCAGCAACTTCATTACGTTTAATTTCAATTGCCCCATCGTCCTTTTCCAATATCGCTTTTAAATATTGTTCGATGATGTCGGTAATATTTTTCATGCAATCACCTTCTCTCCATTGACTTTGACTATCTTTGACTTAATTATATTCTTTTTTTAAAAGTGTCGCAACTCATTCGAATCAAGAAATTTAAAAACGTGGTCACTCGCTAAGAGAGACCACGTTTTTATTTAACCTTCTTCCGCAGGAGTAATTGTCGTGTTTTCAAATGTTTGGACAGGTAAGAAAAAGTCTCCTGTATCCGCATATTGCACACGCAATACATCTCCTTTTTCAACGTAAACCCCAAGGGGTGCCGATTCTGTTGAAATGAGATAGTTTTGACCATTCGTTGCTAAAATACTAATGATTGTCGCTTCGTTTACTCGCTCTTTAAAAACTCGTTCGACCGTGATTGTCGCTTCTTTCACTTCTGCGTTAGAAGTTCCTTCTACTCTACTACCTCCACGTTGTAAAGCCGTTTTATAAAGCTTTAATGCTTCATTTGGTGAGTTGGCATAAACAGAGATTTCAGGATTCGCTGCAGATACGATGAAATAGTTTTGTAAAAAGCCATTGGAGTCAAGTACAGGCACGAGCCAGCTCGCTTCGCCATAAAAATTGTACAAGACAGGCATTTCGCCAAGCCATTTCTTTTCAATAAATTTCTTCTCGACAATTTGAAGGGCCCCTTCAGAATCCATGTAAGACTCTTCCAAGTTCCCTGTATAGTAAGTCGCTTCTCCTGTACGCGCATCTGTTAACGCGTATCCGAGCATCGAATCGACTTCTTCTTTCGGGCTTGTAAAATCAGTGAAGTAATACATGTGACCCGTTTCATCAAAGACGGGGTTCACACTCGCTTCTACTCCTTCATCAGAAGGAATTTTCACATCTTTTTTACCGAATAAAGAGTTAAAAAATCCGTGTACGTATTTTCCGTAATAACTATTTTGCAAGCTGACCGCTTCCGGTGCCACTGCACCATCGATAAATTCGGGGATTTCAGAAAGTGCATATTTCATCGTTTTCCCCGTTTCCGTATCGACCATGACGATTCCTTGAACGTCAAATCCATCACGCGCTGTAATGAATTTTCCGTATGAGGCAATGTAGAATGGTTTTCCTTCATCATCAACTTCCAATTGTGCTTTTCCGTAATAAATGAGCTCTGGGTGATCCATTCGCATATGACGTTCCACTTGTTTGCCGAAATACGCAGACGGTGTGTACGTCATTTCCGCTTTTACAAAGCGTGGATTGTCTGCCGAATCTGTCGCACTCATCGTAAAGTAGCCCGGTACTGTTTTACCGTTCCACCATTTAAAGAGTCCTGAAAATTCGACAGGTGCAATATATACAAATTCCCCGTTCACTTTTTGAATTTGTAAATTTCCGAGTTCATAATAACTCGTATTCGGTACTTGACCGAATGCTTTTTTCATTTTGTTGCGGACGAATTGAGGTGGAACGCTCGCTGGTTTTTTCGTTTCGTCAAATGGCGTAATTTCAATTTGTTCTTCCATTTCAACAGCAGCATATTTCTCGTCTGCATTCCAAACGGGCGCACTTAATATATAAACACCGAATCCGAGTGCGAGAAGAGCAATCACGCCTTTCGCTTTTTTCTCGACTCCTTGTGCGACTGTCGCGCCAAGAATCGCAAAAATTAAGACGATTAACCAAAGCGATGATAAATTACGATCTAAATTGGTCGCATAGTAAAAAATAAATATAGCGATTGAATAAATCATCGCATAGCCGATGAACCATTTCACTGGTTGATGGCGTCGCACAATTTCCTCTTCATTCTTTCTTTTTTTCGGAAGAAACGGTGTCATTAAAACAGCTAATAGAAGGCCGACAATAATTGAAAATAGAATGAGTTGTGTCATGAAAAATCCCCTCTTTCTTCTAGTATCTCTTTTACGTATGAAATACCCGATAGTTTCATTTTCAACACAAAAAAATGACCTTGGGCAAAAGGTCATTTTTAGGTAAGGGGTGTATCTCTATCAAAAAGTAGCAAAGTAACTACTTATTGAGCAACTGTTAATGGTGTTCGATCAATTTCGAACCCTAAGTCTTCAAGCATTTGGAAATCAGAATTGTTTTCTTGTCCTTCCGTCGTTAAATAATCGCCGACAAAAATAGAGTTCGCCACGTATAAACTCATCGGTTGCAAACTGCGTAAATTCACTTCGCGACCGCCTGATACACGAATCTCTTTCGTCGGATTCATATAACGGAAAAGTGCGAGCACTTTTAAATTGTAGCGTGGATTCAATTCATCTAAAGCTTCTAAAGGTGTTCCAGGAATCGCATGCAAGAAGTTGACAGGAATCGAGTCCGCATCTAAATTATACAAGCTGCGCCCCATATTAATAATATCTTCTTTCGTTTCTCCCATTCCGACGATGACGCCTGAACAAGGTGAAATTCCCGCTTCTTTTGCATAGTTAACCGTACGTACACGATCGTCATAATTGTGCGACGTCGTAATGCTTTTATGATGTTCTTCCGACGTATTAATATTGTGATTGTAACGGTCAACGCCCGCTTCTTTCAATTTCGTCGCTTGATCTTGTTTTAGTAAGCCAAGACAAGCGCACACTGTCATATCTGGGAACTTATCTTTAATACGCTTGACGGATTCTGTGACAATCTCCAGTTCTTGATCGCGCGGACCACGACCACTCGCGACGATACAAAACGTGCCTGCATTCGATGCCGCTGCACGCTCCGCTCCTTCAACGATTTCATCCGATTTCATCATCGCGTACTTTTCGACAGGTGCCTTTGAAACGATCGACTGTGCACAGTAGCCACAGTTTTCAGGACATAAACCTGATTTCGTATTCATGATCATATTTAACTTTACTTTATTCCCATAATAATGGTGACGAATCGTGTACGCCCCATCTAAAAGACTTAATAAATCACGGTCGGGACTATTTAAAATCGCGAGCGCTTCCTCATCTGTAATGACACGTCCGTTCAAAACTTCTTCTGCTAATGTTGCGTAATTCATTCCATTCATCTCCTTTTAATATGAGCAGTGCGGTAACCGAGCAATCCACAAACGACCATCAACACAGCATCTTTCGGCATCGGTGGTACGAGAGCGAGCCATGCGATTTTGTAACTGAATACTTCTGGCGCCTCCGCCCAAAACTTCCACGCATAATACATCCACGTCGTTCCGAATACGTAATTGATCACCGTTCCGACTGTCGCTGCAATGACGAAACCGACCTTTGTCGGATACGTTTCTGAAATCTTCCCTACGACATAAGCTACGATAATGAAAGATACGACAAACCCGAAAAATGGACTAAACAATTGTGCTGGTCCACCTTTAAATCCAGCAAGTACAGGAGCACCGATCAATCCGAGTGCCATATACAATGTCGTTGCAAGCACGCCGCCACGACTACCGAGCAAAAGCCCTGCTAATATTGCGAAAAATGTTTGCAACGTAATCGGAACACCTGCTACGACGAGAAAAGGTAAAAATGTCGTAATGTTCGCGCCGATCGCCATCAATGCCGCAAACATCGCTGCGTACACCATCATGACGAGTTTTTGTTGTCCTGTATTTAAACGATTCGTTTCATTTGCTGTTATATTCAATACGTTCACCTTCTAATTATTTTAGTTAACTCAATTACTATCATAAAACGCTTACATCTTTTATGTCAATACTTATTTTTAAAAAGTTAACTTAAATATTTTTATTTTCTTGAGAGATATTCGATATGTCGTCCGTTATAGTTAGTGAAAAGATAGGAGGGTTTCGATGATTACAAAACGAGAGCTGAAACAATTTCAAAAACAGAAAGAAACGAGCCTTCCGATTGTCGTTCAAACATATGGTGGTTTTGTCAAAGCAGTATGTCATTCCATCATCGCACCGATTGCAGGATCTGTTGCAGTCGATGAATGTGTCAATGATAGTTTTTTAAAAGCATGGAATAACGCCCGTACTTATAAGGGAGAGGTCGAACAATTTAAATATTGGCTCGGCACGATTGCGCGTCACGTCGCGATCGATCATTACCGACAATATAAGCGAAGGTTAGAAGAGGAAATTCCACTCGCCCATTTACCAGAACGAGCGACAACGGAGGAAGAAAGCGGCATTTTCCGCTATTTGAACGTTCTCGATGAGTTAGACCGACAAATTTTTTATTTAAAATATTATGAACTTTATTCCCAACGCGAACTCGCTGAACATTTTAATTTATCAGTCTCAAGTATCGACAACAGGCTATATCGAGGACGGAAAACGATCGAACGAGCTATTCAGAAAGGAGAGATTGACGATGACTGATCGAGAACGTAAACAATTGGACCAATTAGAGCCCTTACCATTTTCAGAAGAAGAACAACGACGAGTCATCGCACATATTCAACAACAAAAACAAACGAAAAAAACATCCTCTCTTGTAAAAGGATTACTCGCAATCGCATTATTATTTATGACTATCGTAAGTGCAAGCATCTTATCACCGACGATCGCTTCAACGATTCCACTTATGGAAGATATCGTGGCACTGTTCATAAAAGAAGAACCGACAGAAAAAGAAGTACACGAACGAAATAAGGAACTTTCCACTCCTTTACATTTAAAACAGCAATACGGTGAAGTGACGATTGATGTCGAACGTGCTGTCTACGACGGGGCATTTCTCGTAACCTATCTTTCCGTAGAAACAGAAAAACCATCCGACAAACCGTATGTCAATCTCCACGGAAATCCTTTGCAATGGAATGGGCAAGCTTTCACTGGAACGAGCAGACAAACATCATATCGAGTGTCTCCTCATAAAATGATCGTCGAGTTGCGCACACAAGCAGACTTTGTAGAAGCTCCGCCCGAAACGCTTCATATTTTTTGGAATGTTAGTGGCATCACATTTTATGAACATGATTTAGGAGATCATGAAACGACGTTTGAAGGCGATTGGGCTTTCCAATTCGAAGTCGAAAAGCAACCGACGACACGGATTGAAATTGAACAAACAGTCGAGCAAAAAGACTATACGTTCACCCTGCACTCCATCGAACAATCGCCTATTACAACGACGCTTCATTACGAAATCAAAGGGTTCAATGAAGAGGTGCTCGAAGGCTTTATTCTTTCCGTAAGAGATGAAAATGATTGGAACCATTACGCTTCTTACACGACAGGCGAAAAAGAGAACAACCGCTACAAAGCACGCGCTTACTATGAAGGAATTCCGCTAGACACTAGAGAATTAACGATTGAAATTCTACTCCCTAATCAACAAGAAGCAGACACTTTCACTTTTACGTATTAAAAAAAGCCATCATTTATCTGCGTGATAAATGATGACTTTTTCATTTTTTCGGTGGCATTTCATTTTTAGGGAATAAGAAAAAGGCTAAAATTCCACTTAAAAACATCGCCGCAATCGACAACCACATTCTCGTCGTCGGTGGCACTTCTTGATGGTCTTTATTTAAAATGTACCAACTGAACGATCCGACGATAAACATAATTGGCAAAATAAACATAAATACGCGCACGAGCCTCACCTGCTCCTTCACTATTTCTTCATCATATGTAGTTTACCATATGAATATGTCGACATTCTAAACTTTCCTGTTACACTGAAAGAAAATAGGAAAGAAGGGATAACCATGACACGACCGATTGTTTTATTCGATGGTGTTTGTAATTTATGCAATGGTGCCGTTCAGTTTATTTTAGCTCACAATGAAGCAGAAACAATTCAATTCGCTTCTTTACAAAGCGATATTGGTCAACAGCTTCTCGCTCATTACGGAGTGTCACCAGAAGTAGATAGCCTCGTTTTACTTAAAGATGGCGAAGCCTTTTTATATAGCGATGCTGCTTTAAAGATTGCTCAGCAATTAACATTCCTGTATCGTTTCCTCGGTACGATCGGACTTCTCGTACCGCGACCGATTCGCAATATCGTTTATCGGATCATTGCGAAATATCGTTACCGATTATTTGGTAAACGTGATGCTTGTCGTCTCGGTACTCCTGAAGAAATGGCGCGATTGATAACATCAAAACAGAACGATTAATAGGCGATACCGACACGGCTCTGATTGAACTTTTGATTCATTAATTCATCGTACACAAATTGAGCAGTATCCCCGACTGAAATCATCTTCCCATCGACTGGTAAATAATCTCTTTCGACACGGTACTTTCCTGTCGCCTCTCCGTCTGGCAAGTACGTTGGACAAACGATCGTCCAATCGAGGCTTGTCGCTTTTAATTGATTGTATACACGATGATGTTCTTCCGCGGCGAATGTAAGCTTGCGATTCGAGTCTCCCGCTTCGTAACGAACTTTCGACGGATCTGTACGGCTTTGCAAAATTCCTGCTGTCCCGACCGTCACGATACGCTTCACTCCAAATTGTTTCATCGCTTCAATAATGGATGGAATCGCCTCTGTCAACGTCGTCGTTTTATCCGTCCCGAGGGCACTAACGACGAGATCAGCTCCTTCGATCGCTTGAAAAACATCCTCTTTCACACGGACGTCTCCAATCATTTGTTTTGTCGGTTGTTGCTTTAGACGCGAAGCATCTCTTACAAAAGCAGTAACAGCATGC
This sequence comes from Savagea serpentis, assembly GCF_015351395.1. GTDB lineage: Bacteria > Bacillota > Bacilli > Bacillales_A > Planococcaceae > Savagea > Savagea serpentis. The sequence continues at coordinate 5,717 of NZ_JADKPV010000002.1, read as the reverse complement.
CCTTCATCTAATGCGCGTTGCATGACGAGGCTACCGACACGCCCAGTCGCTCCAAAAATAATAATATTCATCTTTCTCCTCCTATCTTCTTTCTATCTATGTTACGGGTTGACGAGACATTACACAAAAAAAGTGTACAGAGTGAATTCACCCTATACACTTTCCTACTCTATTGAGATACTTTAATATCTTCTAATTTTTCTTCACCGTCATCGCACACTTCTTTTTTCTCAACGTAAACCGGTCCACCTTCACCGATCATGTTGAAAATTTTATCTTTTTCCTCTGGCAATTTATCTTTTACATTTTCAAATTTCGGTTCATATTGAATTTCACATTTTCTCATCTCAATCACTCCTCTTTCTTTTCTAAAGGCTCCGTGACTTGTTTACCATTAACTGTCTATTACCCTTATGAGTTAGGATTGAAACATATTATCAAGACTTGAAAATTTAAATATTTTGTTGTAATTGTGCATTTTCTTCCGGTGTAAAAATGCGCGAGCGTGTTAAAAATCGCTTTCCTTCCACACCTTCTAAAGAAAACATCCCCCCTCTTCCATCTACGACATCGATAATTAATTGCGTATGTTGCCAATACTCAAACTGACTTTTATGCATGTAGAACGGAGTCTCTCCGATATGACCGAGCAAAATGTCTTGACTGCCAATATAAAATTCTCCTGCTGGATAGCACATCGGACTCGATCCATCACAGCACCCACCCGATTGGTGAAACATGAGAGGTCCGTGTTTTTCACGCAAAAAATCGATGAGCTTCAACGCTGCTTCTGTCGCCACGACACGTTGTACGTCCATTGTTACCACCTCTTTTTAGAAAAAGCCTTGTGGTCCATCTGCATAACTAACGAGTAAGTTTTTCGTCTGTTGATAGTGACTTAACATCATTAAATGATTTTCTCTTCCGATTCCCGATAATTTATATCCGCCGAACGCTGCGTGTGCTGGATATTGATGATACGTATTCGTCCAAACACGTCCTGCCTGAATACCACGTCCCATACGATACGCTGTCGTCATATCGCGCGTCCAAACGCCTGCACCTAATCCGTAAAGTGTGTCATTCGCAATGTCGAGTGCTTCTTCTTTCGTTTTGAATGTCGTTACCGAAAGAACCGGGCCGAAAATTTCTTCTTGGAAAATACGCATTTTATTATCGCCTTTAAAAATTGTCGGCTTCACGTAATAACCATCTTTTAAATCTCCGTCCATCTGGTTTTGTTCGCCACCGATTAAACATTCCGCGCCTTCTTGCTTTCCGATATCGATATACGATAAAATTTTCTCCAGCTGCTCTGTCGAAGCTTGAGCGCCCATCATGACAGTCGGATCGAGTGGATTTCCTACTTTAATTTGTTTGACACGTTCTAATGCCCGCTCCATAAATTGATCGTAAATCGATTCATGGATGAGTGCACGCGACGGACACGTACATACTTCTCCTTGGTTTAAAGCGAACATGACGAGTCCTTCGACCGCTTTATCTAAAAAGCCGTCATCTTGCGCCATCACATCTTCAAAGAAAATATTCGGCGACTTACCGCCAAGTTCGAGTGTGACCGGTATAATGTTTTCCGTCGCATATTGCATGATGAGGCGACCTGTCGTCGTCTCTCCTGTGAAAGCAATTTTGCCGATACGCGGATTCGTCGCGAGCGGTTTACCTGCTTCTAAACCGAATCCGTTCACGATGTTGACGACTCCTGCTGGTAGCAAGTCCTCGATTAACTCCATCATGACCATAATCGAAGCAGGCGTCTGTTCTGCTGGTTTTAAAACGACACAGTTTCCTGCAGCGAGCGCCGGTGCTAATTTCCACACACCCATTAAAATTGGGAAGTTCCACGGAATAATTTGACCGACGACTCCGATTGGCTCATGGAAGTGATAGGCGACCGTATCGTTATTAATTTGACTAATGCCACCTTCTTGCGCACGTATCGCACTCGCAAAGTAGCGGAAATGATCGACCGCGAGCGGAATATCCGCATTCAACGTTTCGCGTATAGCTTTCCCGTTATCCCAAGTTTCAGCAACAGCTAACAATTCTAAGTTATCTTCCAGTCGATCTGCGATTTTCAGCAAAATGTTCGCACGTTCTTGTACCGATGTCGTTCCCCAAGCATCTTTCGCAGCATGTGCAGCATCGAGAGCGAGTTCGATATCTTCTGACGTAGAGCGAGCGACTTTCGTAAATACTTGTCCTGTAATTGGTGTGACATTTTCGAAATATTGTCCTTTGACCGGTGCAACCCATTTTCCTCCGATGAAGTTGTCGTATTTCTCTTTGAATTGGACGAGCGATCCTTCTTCATTCGGATTCACATATACCTTTGTTTCAGCCATTGTTCATTCCTCCTTGAGTTTACTATTCTATACACGAATTTTTGTAAACGCTTACATTTATTCGTTATCTTTATAATAACAAATAATAGCAAGGAGAGACAAATTATTTGTTTGAGGGTTTGTATTTAAAATTAAAAAAGAGAACTGCAATAATTAGTCGCAGTTCTCTTCTCTTTATTATTCGTCTAAAAATACTTTCATCTCTTCTGGTAATGTATGAAGATCGATTCCCCAAACGAGTGGCAATAAAATATAAATACTCGCTGTGATGAGGAAAATACAGAAAATATTGATCCAAAATCCTGCTTTCACCATGTCGTTAATTTTCAACAAGCCTGAACCGAAAACAATTGCGTTCGGAGGCGTAGCAACCGGTAACATGAACGCACATGAAGCGGCAATTCCTGCTGCAATCATTAAAGCATACGGATGCACTTCCAACGCTACTGCTAGAGCAGCCATAATTGGAAACATCATCGTCGCGGTTGCTGTATTCGACGTCACTTCTGTTAAGAACAGGACGAGTGTTGCGACGATCGCAATGACGATAATTAAGTTCACATCTTGTAAAATTGTTAACTGTTCACCGATCCACTGAGCAAGACCTGAGTCTTTAAATCCTGTAGCGATCGCTAAACCACCACCGAATAATAGTAAAATTCCCCAAGGAACTTTCACCGCATCTTCCCAAGTGACTAGACCACCTGTACGCGTCTTTTTAGACGGTAAAATAAAGAGCAATAAAGCCGCAATGATCGCGATTGTCGTATCATTCACACGGAGAGCGAAAAATTCTCCGATATTCGCAAATTCTACTTTTGCGATAAATGTACGTGTAATCCAGAAAAATGCAGCGAATGCGAAAACGAATAAGACGAGACGTTCTTCTTTCGACATTTTCCCTAATGAATCACGTTCTTTTACAATAACCTCTTTCCCACCAGGAATTTCTTTTAATTTTAACGGGAAAGCCATTTTCGTTAAATAAATCCAAACTAAAAACATTAAAACGACTGAAATTGGAACCCCGAATAACATCCATTTCGCGAATGAAATATCGATGCCATACATTTTATCGACAACACCTGCGAAAATCGTATTCGGCGGTGTACCGATTAATGTACCGAGTCCACCGATCGATGCTGAATATCCGATTCCGAGCATCAAGCCTTTACCGAAGTTCGTTTCTGCCGCATTCTCTTTAATCGCCGTATCGACGTGTGCGATGATCGCCATTCCAATCGGCATCATCATCATCGCTGTCGCTGTGTTTGAAATCCACATCGAGAGAAATCCTGTTGCGACCATAAATCCTAAAATGAGACGTTGCGTACTCGTACCGACGAATAAAATAATATTGAGGGCGATACGACGGTGCAAATTCCATTTTTCCATCGCAAGCGCAATAATAAATCCACCTAAAAATAAAAAGATTGTATTGTCCGCATACGAACTCGCAACCGAGCCTTCTACCGCTCCTGAAAGCGGAAACAAAATGAGGGGTAATAAAGATGTCGCTGGAATCGGAATCGCTTCCGTCACCCACCATGTCGCAATCCAAAGCGTACTCGCTAAAACAGCTAATGCTTCTTGGGACATCCCTTCTGGCGATAAAAATAATAATGTCAGTAAAAATAAAGCAGGCCCTAACAACAACCCAATATTTTGTGTGCTTGTCCGTCCTCTTGGGGGTTTAGAGTGGTCATTTTTGTGATCGTTTTCATTTGTCTGTTGAGCCATTTCCTTTTGCGCTTCTAAAGCGTTTTCTTTTTTCAAAGAAAACATGGAAAAGATACGTTTCGTTTGATCATGCCAGTCCCACATTTTTGCCCACATTGTGTTCATTTCCATCTTCTCCTTCTCGTATAATTCCCTTGTCATATAACAGGGATGAAAAATAATTTGTGTATGAATGTTTACCATATTAATATAGAAATGAAAGCTTTTCAACAAACTTTTTGTTAAATTTTTTCTTATTTTCTTATTTTCTGAATCTTTCTTTACTTCACTAAAGCGTGAGTGTCTTTAAGTCGCTTTTTTGCTCGTTCAGCACTTTGTGACAAAACTTTTCATTTTTAAAATTTCATGCTAACTTTGAAGGAGTAAGATATTTATAAGAGGAGGGCTCATTGTGCAAAGTAACCGTACGCGGGTTCAACAATGGATTCAAACATTTCAACAATTTTCAGCTACTCCGTCTGAAGGTGTGACTCGTCTCACATATTCAAACGAACATGTACAAGCACGTAACGAAATCATTCAAATTATGAAAGAAGCTCATTTAGACATAAAAGAAGATGGCTTCGGAAATATTTACGGAAAGTTAGTCGGGACAGATTCGTCTCTTCCTTCTATATTAGTAGGCTCTCATTTTGATTCTGTTCCGAATGGCGGAGCTTTTGATGGTACAGCTGGGGTTATCGCCGCCTTAGAAGTGGCAACATTACTTGCTGAACAAGGGCTCCAACCGAAACAGACAATTGAATTTATCGCACTTGTCGAAGAAGAAGGTGCTCGTTTTCCTGGAGGGCTAATCGGCTCTCGCAGTATGTTAGGTGAATTGCCCGTAGAAAAATTTGAACAACTCGTCGGATTCGACGGTTTAACGACAGTTGAAGCGATTGAGCAAAGCGGATTAACTCTCCCTCAAAGAAAAGCACGACCTATCGATACAATCGCTCGATATATTGAACTTCATATTGAACAAGGACCACTTTTAGAAAATAACGATACGGATATTGGGATCGTAGAAAGTATCGTCGGATTACGTCACCTCGTAATTACTGTAAAAGGTGAAGCAGGGCATGCAGGAACTACTCCGATGGACTTGCGAGCAGATGCACTCGTTGCTGCAAGTAAAATTATCGCGAATTTACCAACGCTCATTCACGATCAAACAGAAGCAGGCACGGTCATTACAGTCGGACACTTAAATGTTTTCCCTAACGGATCGAATGTCATCCCTCATACTGTCGAATTTACGATTGACTTGCGATCAAGTACAAGGGAATCACTGCAAATTGCAACCGAGCGACTGTACGATTATTTAAAACTTCATGAAACGGAACAAATTCAAGTAGAATTAACTGAAAAACTTCAGGTTGAACCGATAAAAATGGATAAAATCATGAATGATTATTTAAAACAAAGTTGCAAACAAAGAAATTATACATTTTTGGATATGCATAGCGGAGCTGGACACGACGCGATGGTATTCGCAAAATATGTTCCTTCTACTATTTTCTTCGTTCCAAGTCATAAAGGAATTAGCCATTCTCCGAAAGAATGGACGGAAATTGAAGATTTATGTAAAGGTATTGATATTTTATTCGATCTCGTCATTCAAGAAAG
>NZ_JADKPV010000019.1 GCF_015351395.1 Savagea serpentis | reverse complement strand
GCATCAACAAGTTACGTTCAGTTTTGAATGTTCATTTTTACATTCAAAAAAACACCCTTTTAATAGGGGCCTATAGCTCAGCTGGTTAGAGCGCACGCCTGATAAGCGTGAGGTCGGTGGTTCGAGTCCACTTAGGCCCACCATTGAGTATTTGAGACCTTTTTTATTTTATAAAGGGGCCTTAGCTCAGCTGGGAGAGCGCCTGCCTTGCACGCAGGAGGTCAGCGGTTCGATCCCGCTAGGCTCCACCATAGAACATTGAAAACTGAATAAAACGACATTGAAATAACAACGAAACAAACCGAGTAATACAAGAATGTCTTCTTTATATCGCTATAAAGAGCATTCCGAAATGCAGGCGCGGACATCATACCCCCGCAGACCACATTTCAAATAAATTAAAGTTTCAAGAAGC
>NZ_JADKPV010000018.1 GCF_015351395.1 Savagea serpentis | reverse complement strand
ATAATCCACTCCGCGATAATAATTAGTATGAATGTCTAATGGTGGAGGATGACGGGTTCGAACCGCCGACCCCCTGCTTGTAAGGCAGGTGCTCTCCCAGCTGAGCTAATCCTCCGAAAATGGTGACCCCTACGGGACTCGAACCCGTGTTACCGCCGTGAAAGGGCGGTGTCTTAACCGCTTGACCAAGGGGCCTTACTCAATAGAATCTCTTTGAAATCTGGCGGAGAGCAAGGGATTTGAACCCTTGAGACAGTGTATACCGCCTACACGATTTCCAATCGTGCTCCTTCAGCCGCTCGGACAGCTCTCCAAGAATGGCTCCGCAGGCAAGGCTCGAACTTGCGACCGATCGGTTAACAGCCGATTGCTCTACCACTGAGCTACTGCGGATTAATTAGAAGTTACACGTTTTAATAATAAATTGAGAAAATCTAGACTAGCAATGTCCTACTCTCACAGGGGGAAACCCCCAATTACCATCGGCGCTAAAGAGCTTAACTACTGTGTTCGGTATGGGAACAGGTGTGACCTCTTTGCCATCATCACTAGACTATATTATTTCTCAAGACATATTATATTATATCAAATATCTTATAATATGCAAGTGTTTTTTGTAAATAAAACACTCAAAACTGAATAAAACGGACATCGGTCACAACGATTGACCGGATTGTACATA
>NZ_JADKPV010000017.1 GCF_015351395.1 Savagea serpentis | reverse complement strand
TGGAGCCTAGCGGGATCGAACCGCTGACCTCCTGCGTGCAAGGCAGGCGCTCTCCCAGCTGAGCTAAGGCCCCTAAATAATGGTCGGGAAGACAGGATTCGAACCTGCGACCCCATGGTCCCAAACCATGTGCTCTACCAAGCTGAGCTACTTCCCGACTTCTTTATAAATTATAATGGCGCGCCCGAGAGGAGTCGAACCCCTAACCTCTTGATCCGTAGTCAAGCGCTCTATCCAATTGAGCTACGGGCGCTAATAGTGGTGCCGAGAACCGGAATCGAACCGGTACGGTAGTCACCTACCGCAGGATTTTAAGTCCTGTGCGTCTGCCAGTTCCGCCACCCCGGCACTATTATGGAGCGGAAGACGGGATTCGAACCCGCGACCCCAACCTTGGCAAGGTTGTATTCTACCACTGAACTACTTCCGCGAAATGATTACAAATGCGGGTGAAGGGAGTCGAACCCCCACGCCCGAAGGCACTAGATCCTAAGTCTAGCGTGTCTGCCAGTTCCACCACACCCGCTTACTTGCGGACATTTCGTGAAAAATGGTGAGCCATACAGGATTCGAACCTGTGACCCTCTGATTAAAAGTCAGATGCTCTACCAACTGAGCTAATGGCTCTTTAAAGTGGTGCCGGCGAAAGGAGTTGAACCCTCGACCTACTGATTACAAGTCAGTTGCTCTACCAACTGAGCTACACCGGCATAAAATATGGTGGAGGATGACGGGTTCGAACCGCCGACCCCCTGCTTGTAAGGCAGGTGCTCTCCCAGCTGAGCTAATCCTCCA
>NZ_JADKPV010000015.1 GCF_015351395.1 Savagea serpentis | reverse complement strand
TTCTTACGATTAGTCAAGTGTATTTAATTAATTTCTTTTGTTTTTATGATTTAGTTTTGTGGGGGAGGGGTACCCCTCCCCCACAAAACTAAATTTTCACAAGCCAAAAAGACCTAACGATTTTTATTTTTTTCGAAAGGTCTATATGGTATAGTTGAGTTACATTTTATTACGAATTCTGAGCTGGTAGTGCGGACTCATAATCGTATAGGATGCCTCTTGTCAGTAACTGAAATGTCACTTTCAGAAATTTATTGACGCAGGCGATGATCGCAACCTTATGAGGCTTTCTCTGAGGTTGCGTTTTTAATTTATAATAGTAATCCACAAAATGATTTGGCTTCTCCTTTAACATAAGCATCCCTTGAATCATGAAATATAGAATTTTTCGCAAATGTTTATTGCCACGTTTGTTGATGCGGTCACGATACTGGGTATTACCGGATTGATAACGCATGATATCAATCCCTACATAAGCGTTTAGTTGTTTCGCATTTCGGAAACGGCGAATATCCCCGATTTCCCCAATTAAACGACAAGCTGTTGAATCGCCAACACCAGGAATGGAACGTAATACGGTATATTCTTGGCGTTCTTTAGATAGTACTACCATCTGTTGGACGAGTGCTTCTTTCTTTTCCTTTAATTCTCCAATACGAGATGCGTAATCTCTTACTTGGTCACATCGAACATCTATCGGCTTAATTGCGGGATAACTGTTTTGAGCTGCTTCTATTAGTTCAATCGCCTTTTTCTCCGCCCGATTAAGTGAAAGGTTCTTTTTCGTATTCGCTTTCAAACGATTTTTAATGACTGTTTTTGAATGCGATAATACAAGTGCAGGATGTGGGTAAAGCTGTACGATATTTAAAAATAAAGCCGAACTTGGCGTAATTAGTTTTTCAAGCTCTGGAAAACTCATATGTAAAATCGCATGCATTCGGCTTTTGAGTCCAATCATTTCTTCATCTACCTCGTCGTAATAACGCGTGAGTGCACGCATCTGTTCATAATAGTCATCTTGAACGTAAGTCGCTTCACGCTCCATTTTAAAGTGCGTTTTCGCTAGTTCATGTGCGTCACTACAGTCCGTTTTATGACGTCGCATTTTCGCCATTTGTAGGTTCGCTTCAAGCGGATTCATGCGACTATATGCATAGCCATGATTTTTGAAAAACGCTTCTACTGATTTGGAATAGACACCTGTTGCCTCAAAGACAATTTCAGGGGTTTGTCCATCAAGCTTCGTTACTTCTTCGATACGCTCGTGTAATCGTTCAAAATCTATTCGCGTATGATTTAGTTCACCTTCATATTCACATTGTCGATAGCGATCATAAATAACGATTGAACTCTTATCCTTACTCACATCTAACGCAATGACATGTTTCATCATTTCCATCTCCTTTTTAGCTAGTCATAGAAGTCTTCACATTACCTTATCGATTCCACTTTCTTATACGCGATCTCTTTGGACCCAACAGACTAAACTGATTCATATAAGGGTGTGAAGTTAGCCGGTTTTTAATACGGACTCTCAAATGGTCCCAGAGGCTAGTCGACTTTCCTTCACTTCTACTATAAAAAAATAGTAGCACAAACCATGGCCTTGGTTTGTACTACTAATCTTAGTCTGTTTT
>NZ_JADKPV010000014.1 GCF_015351395.1 Savagea serpentis | reverse complement strand
TATAGGTTAAGTCCTCGATCGATTAGTATCTCTCAGCTCCGTATGTCGCCACACTTCCACCCGAGACCTATCTACCTCATCATCTTTGAGGGATCTTACTTGTTTGAAACAATGGGAAATCTCATCTTGAGGGGGGCTTCATGCTTAGATGCTTTCAGCATTTATCCCGTCCACACGTAGCTACCCAGCGATGCCTTTGGCAAGACAACTGGTACACCAGCGGTGTGTCCATCCCGGTCCTCTCGTACTAAGGACAGCTCCTCTCAAATTTCCAACGCCCACGACGGATAGGGACCGAACTGTCTCACGACGTTCTGAACCCAGCTCGCGTACCGCTTTAATGGGCGAACAGCCCAACCCTTGGAACCGACTACAGCTCCAGGATGCGATGAGCCGACATCGAGGTGCCAAACCTCCCCGTCGATGTGAACTCTTGGGGGAGATAAGCCTGTTATCCCCGGGGTAGCTTTTATCCGTTGAGCGATGGCCCTTCCATGCGGAACCACCGGATCACTAAGCCCGTCTTTCGACCCTGCTCGACTTGTAGGTCTCGCAGTCAAGCTCCCTTATGCCTTTGCACTCTACGAATGATGTCCAACCATTCTGAGGGAACCTTTGGGCGCCTCCGTTACACTTTAGGAGGCGACCGCCCCAGTCAAACTGCCCGCCTGACACTGTCGCCTACCCCGCTAAGGGGTATGGGTTAGAATTTCAATTCAGTCAGGGTAGTATCCCACCAACGCCTCCCTCGAAGCTGGCGCTCCGAGTTCTAAGGCTCCTACCTATCCTGTACAGACTGAACCGAAATTCAATATCAGGTTACAGTAAAGCTCCACGGGGTCTTTCCGTCCTGTCGCGGGTACTGCGCATCTTCACGCAGAGTATAATTTCACCGAGTCTCTCGTTGAGACAGTGCCCAGATCGTTACGCCTTTCGTGCGGGTCGGAACTTACCCGACAAGGAATTTCGCTACCTTAGGACCGTTATAGTTACGGCCGCCGTTTACTGGGGCTTCAATTCAGAGCTTCGCCGAAGCTAACCCTTCCTCTTAACCTTCCAGCACCGGGCAGGCGTCAGCCCCTATACGTCACCTTACGGTTTTGCAGAGACCTGTGTTTTTGCTAAACAGTCGCCTGGGCCTATTCACTGCGGCTCTCTCGGGCTTTCACCCTAACAGAGCACCCCTTCTCCCGAAGTTACGGGGTCATTTTGCCGAGTTCCTTAACGAGAGTTCACTCGATCACCTTAGGATTCTCTCCTCACCTACCTGTGTCGGTTTGCGGTACGGGCACCTCCCGCCTCGTTAGAGGCTTTTCTTGGCAGCGTAGAATCAGGAACTTCGGCACAATTGCCTCGCGATCACAGCTCAATGTTAGAGAAACGGGATTTGCCTCGTTTCACACCTCACTGCTTCGACGCACACAACCAACGGTGCGCTTACCCTATCTTACTGCGTCCCCCCATCACTCAAGCGGCGGGGAGGTGGTACAGGAATATCAACCTGTTGGCCATCGCCTACGCTTTTCAGCCTCGGCTTAGGACCCGACTAACCCTGAGCGGACGAGCCTTCCTCAGGAAACCTTAGGTATTCGGTGGACAAGATTCTCACTTGTCTTTCGCTACTCATACCGGCATTCTCACTTCTAAGCGCTCCACACGTTCTTACGATCATGCTTCGACGCCCTTAGAACGCTCTCCTACCACTGATACCATAGGTATCAATCCGCGATTTCGGTAATCTGTTTAGCCCCGGTACATTTTCGGCGCAGCGCCACTCGACCAGTGAGCTATTACGCACTCTTTAAATGGTGGCTGCTTCTAAGCCAACATCCTGGTTGTCTGGGCAACGCCACATCCTTTTCCACTTAACAGATATTTAGGGACCTTAATCGGCGGTCTGGGCTGTTCCCCTCTCGACGATGGATCTTATCACCCACAGTCTGACTCCCGAACTTAAATCATCGGCATTCGGAGTTTGTCTGAATTCGGTAACCCGGGATGGGCCCCTAGTCCAAACAGTGCTCTACCTCCGAGATTCAATTGTTCGAGGCTAGCCCTAAAGCTATTTCGGAGAGAACCAGCTATTTCCAGGTTCGATTGGAATTTCACCGCTACCCACACCTCATCCCCGCATTTTTCAACATACGTGGGTTCGGGCCTCCAGTAAGTATTACCTTACCTTCACCCTGGACATGGGTAGATCACCTGGTTTCGGGTCTACGACACCGTACTTATTCGCCCTATTCAGACTCGCTTTCGCTGCGGCTCCACATTCACTGCTTAACCTTGCACGATATCGTAACTCGCCGGTTCATTCTACAAAAGGCACGCCATCACCCATTAACGGGCTCTGACTACTTGTAGGCACATGGTTTCAGGATCTTTTTCACTCCCCTTCCGGGGTGCTTTTCACCTTTCCCTCACGGTACTGGTTCACTATCGGTCACTAGAGAGTATTTAGCCTTGGGAGATGGTCCTCCCAGATTCCGACGGAATTTCACGTGTTCCGCCGTACTCAGGATCCACTCAAGAGTGAATTTGCTTTCAACTACAGGACTATTACCTTCTGCGGTGGACCTTTCCAGGTCGCTTCATTTAACAAATTCTTTTGTAACTCTATGTAGAGTGTCCTACAACCCCGAGAAGCAAGCTTCTCGGTTTGGGCTCTTCCCTGTTCGCTCGCCGCTACTAAGGGAATCGATTTTTCTTTCTCTTCCTCCGGGTACTTAGATGTTTCAGTTCTCCGGGTCTGTCTCACATTGCGCTATGTATTCACGCAAGTGTACTATTCCATTACGAATAGTGGGTTCCCCCATTCGGAAATCTTCGGATCAACGCTTACTTACAGCTCCCCGAAGCATATCGGTGTTAGTTCCGTCCTTCATCGACTTCTAGTGCCAAGGCATCCGCCATGCGCCCTTGTTCACTTAACCTAAA
>NZ_JADKPV010000013.1 GCF_015351395.1 Savagea serpentis | reverse complement strand
ATGAGTTGTATAAGAGGAGAATAGCGAAAATTTACCACCAGTGGTTGACCCAGGAGAAGAAATTTTAAAAGCACCAACAAATGGTGTAACTAATAAAGAAATCACTGATTTAACTGAAGAAAATCTCAGATTCTTAGTATTTAATCTGAAAAATGAAGAAGGCAACGCTCAAAAGATTGCAAATAAACAAGAAGTTAGTGAGTTTATCACTGATAGATACAAGGCAACATTGAACTTAGATAATCTAGTTGTTGAAAATGGAACTCTAAAGATTACTGGACCTTTAATCACGACTGAAGATTGGAATAAAGTAAAAGCTAATGGCGATAAAACAACTGCTTATCGTATTACTGTTTTAGTAGGAGAAGATAAAAATAAAAAAGCAGTGAAAATTGCGATATACCAAGATGGTAAAGCGGTAATTGAAGAAATCTAATGATTGTCACTCATTTGTGAATAAATCACATAACTTTATGAAATCGTCAAAATAGGTGTTTATAGTAGGGCTGATTCGTAATGAATTAGCTCTACTTATTCTTCCTCTAAATTATCGTAATATTTCGTTTATAAAAAGGTATACCAATCCCTTTATCTTCTTTCATTTTTATTTTATTATCAAAGAACACTCTGTTATTATTTCCTTAGTTGAATCCAATCTGTCCAAAGCAGGTTCATATTGGATTTCTAAGCATACTTTATAAGGATAAAGTGAATTATAAAACAAGCTAGACCCGTATTCTTTATTTGAGAATACGGGTTTTTGCATCTTAAAAACACCCCAAAATGACTTTCGTCTGATATAGAGTATTTTTTCACTCATAATCTTTTACATAATGTATACGTAATCTTAACTCCCTGTATAAATGATAATACTTTTTACATGTTACACTGTTTTTGGGGAAATAAGTTAGACAGTTTATATTGATGGCACGCCGTATGCGGTGAAAGTCGCACGTACGGTGTAGGCCCGATTCGAACACCACATTATTGTGGAATAAGGCGGGAATAGCGAACATATTATTAAAACCATTACAACTGCTGATGCGTTTGATGCAGCACTTCAGAAAGGAGAAGATTCGCTTTATATTGGAGGTACTATTTCTACTGATACAGTATTTGATTTAAAAGGAAAAAGCTTATCGAACTTAACAATCGATTTAACGCGTATGAAGCAAGGAGAGACGATAACTTTACAAAATGGAACGGTCAATAATATTACTATTCATGACCAATCGGGTGTCCATTTGATCGTGAATAACGTCAACATTCAAGGTCAAACTATTTTGAAATAATATAGAATAAGAAATGGAAGAAGTTCAGTTACTTCCATTTCTTTCTCTGTTTCACTCGAAATATCGATAAACATAGTAAAAGGAGAGAATTTTAGTGAATGCAAATAAACACTTTAATTTAAAGAAACGAGCAACTTCAGCCCTCTTATCAACTATGGCTGTTACAGCAGTCATCGCACCCCCTGCAATTGTTGCACAGGCGGATGTTCATTTTACGGGTACGACTCAGCTTCCAGGAGAGCTTCTGTTTACAAAACAAGTCGACGTCGTCGATAATGCTTCTCCAGAGGCCTTGAGACAGACTAAAGTCATCATTGCGCCATATCAAGTGGGAAGTATGTTTGATTTCGGTAATCTTTCTATAAAGCAAATTGAAATTCGAGACGCCGTGACATTAAAAGGATTGAAGCTTCAACAGGCCGAGATTCTTTTAATTCCGTCAACTGTGAATAGTACGATTGATTTGAGTGCAAGCAATGCAACGAATCTGACAGTAGGTAATGATAACGTATCGAAAATTATTGTTGCGGATGCAGTAAAAGAAATTACAATCGCAGAAGGTGTAACGAGTCCAAATCCAATTGTCGTTGATGCGAATGGGAAGGTACGTACTGATATTACATTCCATTCTGGGCAACCATCTCCCCTGTTTGATTTATCGATTATGCATTTTAATGATACGCACGCTCATTTAGACAATGCGGCGAAGCGTGTTACGGCGGTAAATGAAGTGCGTGCCGAAAAGCCAGATGCTTTATTGTTAGATGCGGGGGATGTGTTTTCAGGCACGCTGTATTTCAATGAATTTTTAGGAGAAGCGGATGTTAAGTTCATGAATATGATGAAAGTGGATGCGATGACATTCGGTAATCATGAGTTCGATCTCGGTTCTTCTCCAGAAGGGCATCAAGCATTGAAGGAGTTCATCCAAGCGGCGAACTTCCCATTCGTTTCATCGAACGTTGATTTTTCAAAAGATCCATTGTTTGAAGGGTTATTCAGTACAAAAATTGCGACGACTCCAGAGAACAGTCATATTTATAATGGGATTGTGAAAGAAATAAATGGCGAAAAAGTCGGAATTTTCGGTTTAACGACTGCTGAAACGGCTAATATTTCAAGTCCTGGGGCGATTGAGTTTAAAGATTATATTGAAGAAGCGAAGAAAATGGTAGCTGAATTTGAAAAGATGGGCATTAATAAAGTCATTGCGCTGACGCATATCGGATATGATGACAATCCGAATGTGGACAATGACATCGAATTAGCAAAAGCGGTAGAAGGTATTGATGTCATTGTTGGAGGGCATAGTCACTCGACATTAGCGAAGCCAATCGTCATCGATGATCACGAAGCGCCGACATTGATTGTGCAAGCGGGTCAATATGCGGAACATTTAGGTGTGTTAGATGTTACGTTCGATGGGCAAGGCGTCGTCGTTTCACATAATGGTGAGTTAATTAAAATTGGAGAGAAAAAAGAAAATCCAGAGGCTGCGAAAGTATTAAAAGAGTACGCTGAGCAAATTGAAAAAGTGAAAAATGAACCGACGGGTGCGACGGCTACACAAACGCTTGAAAATCCACGAACAGGCGGCGATGTGACGATGCCGAGTGTTCGAAAAAATGAGACGCCTCTCGGTAATCTCATTACAGACGGGATGTTAGCGAAAGCGAAAACATATAATTCTGAAGTGGTCATGGCGTTCCAAAATGGTGGTGGGATTCGAGAAGCGATTCAAGCAGGTCCGATTACAGTAGGTGAAGTTATCTCAGTTTTACCTTTCGGAAATACGTTAGCGACAATGGACGTATCGGGTGCTGAGTTGAAACAAGCTTTTGAAATTAGTGTCGGTCAATACCCTGCGGAAAACGGCGGCTTCTTACATGTGTCTGGCGCTAAAGTGCAATTCGATTCGACTCAACCGACGGGCAAAAGAATCGTCTCAATCGCTTATAAAAATGCGGATGGTCAATATGTAGACGTGCAAGATGAAAAAACATATACAGTAGCAACGAATGCATTTACAGCGAAAGGTGGAGACGGGTATGACGTCTTCAAAAAAGCGTATGCGGAAGGACGCGTTACCGACCTCGGTCTTTCCGATTGGGAAAATTTACGCGACCATGTAGCGAGCTTAAAGACGGTTAATCCGAAAGTAGAACAAAGAATAGTGGATGTATCTGAAAATGTAGAACTACCAGGTGGAGAAGTTGATGCGGACGACTTTTCAGGAACGGCTGAAGCGCCTAAAGTGTACAACGGTAACGTGACAGTGGCGATATCTGACCTAGCTTCTTTTGAACATGTCACAGTGAAAGGAAACTTGTCATTTACAGGAGATTTGAGTGAGCATACGACATTTACGAACATCGTCATTGAAGGGGATTTGGATGTGTCGGAGTTAAATACAGAACGATTTACATTCTATGGCATCCAAGTGTCGGGCGACGTTATTTTTTAATTCACGGTATTTGACTTTCGAAAACGATTAAAAGGAGAATTTATTCGATGAGTAAAAATAAATGGAGAAAATCGCTACATGCGTTTTTAGCGACAAGTTTAATCGCAACAGCAGTGATACCTGCCATGCCGGTCGTAGCGAGTGCACCTGTCCTTGCTGAAGATTTAATCATTTCAGAGTATGTGGAAGGGTCTAGCAATAATAAAGCAATCGAATTATACAACGGTACAGGAGAAACGATTGACTTAGCAGAGTATACGCTTGAGTTGTATGCAAATGGTGCTAAAGAAAGAACAGGCACTCAAGCATTAAGCGGAAATTTAAATCATGGTAAAACATTCGTTATTTACCACAATTTATCGGCAGACCTCATTAAAGAAAAAGGGAATTTAGCTGCGAGTAATGTAGCGAACTTCAACGGGGACGATGCCATCGTCTTGAAAAAGGGTAATCACGTCATCGATTCTTTCGGTCAAGTAGGTGAAAAAATCGATTGGGGGAAAGATATTACGCTCGTTCGGAAAAGTCATATTACAGCGGGCGACGTGATCACCGATGACACCTTTGACTCAACGGTAGAGTGGGAGCAGTATCCGAAAGATACATTTACTCATTTAGGCACTCATGCGATGGATGGGGCAATCGAACAACCGACACCTCCTGAAGAAGCGGAAGTATTGTCGATTGCGGAAGCGCATAAAGCTGTTTTAGGTAAGACGGTTACGATTCGAGGGATTGTGACAGCCAACTTGAAAAATACGATCGCCATTCAAGATGAGACCGGTGGAATCGCTGTTCGACCTGCTCATTTAGATGTTGCGATAGGTGATGAAGTGACATTGACAGGAGAGCTTGCTGATTTTAAAGGGCTTCTTCAATTAGACCGAGCAACAATCGTAAAGAAAGAACAAACGACAACGATGCCGACAGCGAAAAAAATTGTCGGAACAGATGTTGCTGAATCACATGAGTCTCAACTCGTTGAAGTTCGCAATGTAACAATCACAGCTGTAGAAGATGGTGGAAATTGGGCGAACTATACAGCGATTGACGATACAAAGACTCAATTCGTTATTCGCGATGAACATAATGTTTTAAAATTAAAGGAGAAGGATACGTATGAGTCGATTACAGGAATTGTTCAACAATACGATTCGACGTATCAAATAATTCCGCGCAACGAGCAAGATATTATTGCCGATCTTTCCATCGTCCAACCTGCATTTGCAAGTAGAGATAGCGGTATTCTGATCGGTGAGTCAGCAATCGAATTATCAACAACGACAAAAGATGCAGCGATTTATTATACGTTAGACGGTTCTACTCCAACGAAAGAAAGCACGAAATATACAGCACCGATTCAAATTACAGAAAACACGACAATTAAAGCCATCGTCATTGCAAAAAATGGCGAAAGTGAAGTAAAAACATTCGAATATACGGTAACCGAGCGTTTAGAAATTCACGATATTCAAGGGGAAGGTCATACATCTCCTTTTGAAGGGAAAACAGTCGAAGGTGTCGAAGGAATTGTCACGTATACGTTCACCTTAAATAATGCAACGTATTACCATATTCAAACCCCTGATGACAAAGCAGATGATAATCCAAATACGTCAGAAGGAATCATCTTATATAGCGGCAATAAAAAATGGCCGATTCAAATCGGTGATTTAGTTTCTGTCACAGGTCAAGTGAATGAATATGCGATCGATGGTTTCGCAGATCGTCAAGAAACCGATATGAAAGTGACGCAAATTAATGTGAGAGATGACAAAGGCGGCAATGTGGAAGTCATTGAATCGGGTGTCGAGCTACCAAAACCGATTATTTTGAATGAACAAAATATGTCGATGCAAGCAATCGATAGCGATCAGTTGCAAGTATTTAATCCAGAGACGGATGCGATTGATTTTTGGGAGAGTTTAGAAGGGATGCGCGTCCAAGTCGACAATGTAAAATCAGTAGCCCCACAAGAGCATGGAGATGTAATCACGGTTCTTGAAAGTGCACCGACGGACACATTACATGGCGGACTGTTGTTAGAGGAAGAAAATCAAAATCCTAACCGTATTCAATTCCGTTTAGAACCGAATGGACCAGGACGTAATTTTGAAGTCGCTACAGGAGATACGTTTGAAGGACCGATTACAGGAGTCGTCGGGTATTCTTTCCAAAACTATAAAATTTACGTTCCGTTAGACGAGATGAAACAAGCACACCGCAAAGGCGAGGCGAAGCCAGAACAAACAACAATCGCTTATGACGAAGAAAAATTAACGATTGCTTCTTACAATTTAGAGAACTTCTCGAATAATAAAGCGAGTAACGAAACACCAGATGCGAAAGCTCAAAAATTAGCACGCGCTTTTGCGAAAGATATGAACAGCCCTGATATTATCGGAGTGACGGAAGTACAAGATAATAATGGGCAACAAGCGGGAGATGCGAAAGCGAACGAAAGTTATGAACGATTAATTCAAGAAATTGAAAAAGCAGGTGGCGTGAAATATAAATATGCCAACATCGATCCAGAAAACAATAAAGACGGCGGTGCACCGAATGCCAACATTCGTGTAGGATTTTTATACAATCCAGAACGAGTTTCGTTAACGGAAGGGATTCCACATGGGGATGCGACGACGGCGGTAGGTTACGAAGCTGGGAAATTAACGCACAATCCAGGGCGAATCTCACCGAATGCGGAAGCGTTCAAAAATAGTCGTAAGCCATTAGCTGCCCAATTTGATTTCCAAGGTGAAAACATCATCGTGATTGCGAATCATTGGAATTCAAAACGAGGAGATACGCCGTTATTCGGTTTGACACAACCTCCTGTTTATGGAAGTGAAGGACAACGAAAAGAAATCGCAAAAATTGTTTACGACTTCGTGAAAGATGTTAAAACGAAAAATCCTGAAGCGAATATCGTATCTTTAGGAGATTTCAATGACTTCCAATTTGCAGAAGCACTCAAAATTCACGAAGGCGACCTCATGACGAATATGATTCATAAGGTCGAACGTCCAGATCGATACACGTATTTATATCAAGGAAATTCACAAGTGCTCGATCATATTTTAGTAACGAACAATTTAGTAGAGCAAACGGATATTGATATTCTTCATATTAACGCGGACTTTACAGATATGGCAGGACGCGCAAGTGACCATGACCCTGTGATGATTCAAGTAGGATTTGATGAAGAAGGTCAACCTTTATTCAATGTAAAAGGTAATGAAAATTCCCTTCAGTTAACATTTTCAGACGCTACATTTACAGGACCTGTTTCTGCTACAGCAGCAGGTCAACAAGGAACGGTCGCTCACCTAGGGCAAGGTAAGGTCGACATTACTTTCGATCAACAAGTAGAGAGTTATGAAACGATTGAAGTTACAGTAGGTGAAAAAGACGAAGCGCAATATTTTGAGTTGAAGTATGATGCCGAAACGAAAAAGTGGAACGTGACACCGAAAAAAGAAGTACCG
The DNA here is from genome assembly GCF_015351395.1 of Savagea serpentis. Taxonomy (GTDB): domain Bacteria; phylum Bacillota; class Bacilli; order Bacillales_A; family Planococcaceae; genus Savagea; species Savagea serpentis. The sequence continues at coordinate 2,670 of NZ_JADKPV010000013.1, read as the reverse complement.
ACACCGATTGTGGCGGAGCGAACATTTAACTTGAAAAATTTCCATGCGAATAAACTAATGATTCAACGACCGAGTGTTTCCATTTCTTTAGATGCTTCATCTGTCATTAAAACAGGAATTGAATTTAAAGGAGAGTATGCTGAGTTTCACGGTTTAGGTTTTGCCGAGACGGTTGTTACGGTAAAGCCGAATAAGCAAGGTGCTATCGTCGATTTCAAAGGAACAAAAATGAATAAAGTGATCATTGATGGAAACAATGTGAAAGAAATCCGTGGTGCTGAAAATATTCAAACGATTGAATATCGAAATGGTGCGGATGCAAAACAAATTCAAATGACAAATTCGAAAGGGGAACCCATTGCGGTTCCTTCTTTTCCGATTATTAACGAGGCACCGACTATTATAAAAAGCATTCCTAATCAAACGATTTTACGTGGAGAACGACATTCTATCGCATTGAATGAGTACTTTACAGACTCTGATTCAGATGCACTCACGTATACAGCGACGAATGGAACGATTGAAGGAACGACTTTACATTTAAATTTAACAGAAGGAACTTATATTATCGGAGTGACTGCATCAGATGGCCAAGCGAGTGTTACGACGAGCTTTTCAGTAACGGTCAAATCAACCGACTCCCCCGTTGACGACTATTATAAAACAGCAATCGGAAAAGAAGGGTTAGAGTTAAAAGAAGAGCTTCACCATATTATTAAAGATCATCGTCAATTATCGTATTCACAAGTGTGGGATGCATTAAAAGAAACAGATGAAGATCCGAATAATAAAGATCATGTCATCTTATTGTATTCGCAACAATCTCGTGCGAAAAATCAACAAGGAGGCAATCCTAGAAACTGGAATCGTGAGCATGTGTGGGCGAAATCTCATGGAGATTTCGGGACGACAAAAGGACCAGGTACAGATATTCATCACCTTCGCCCGACCGATGTTCAAATTAATAGTACGAGAGGTAATTTAGATTTTGACAATGGAGGGAGTGCAGTGAAAGGTTGTAACGGCTGCAAGCGGAGTTCGAATTCGTGGGAGCCTCCCAATGAAGTAAAGGGAGATGTCGCACGGATGTTGTTTTATATGGCGACTCGCTATGAAAAAGGTGACCGAGTAGACTTGGAGTTAAATGAAAAATTAAACAATGGCAAACAGCCTTATCACGGAAAGCAGTCCGTTCTTTTACAATGGCATGAACAAGACCCAGTAGATGACTGGGAACGTCAGCGCAATGATGTCATTCAAAAGTGGCAAGGGAATCGTAACCCCTTCATTGACCATCCTGAATGGGCAAAAACCATCTGGGGCCATCAACAAATGACCCAACATCCAAAAGCTTTTTAAAAACAATAAAAACTAAACTCAAATTTTTTGTGTAGACATGAATAAGGCAAAATCATTAATGAATCATGAACTGGATGGTTCATCATAACCCAGTTATATTCAAAAGCACGTCTTTCCTTTCTTTTACTTGTTTCTAAAAACTCAAGTATAAAAGAAATGAAGTGACGTGTCTTTTTTGTTTTCAAATTCACCTTTGCCAATTTTGCAAAGGCAATCAGAAAGGATATCTAAACCGAAGTGTAGAAGTCATTCCTAGCAAAATATTCACCTAAGAAGATTTTTCAACATTAGATGAAGCAAGAAGTTATTTAGAGGCAAAATCATTATTCCATTCAAGAGAAGATCTGTCAGTGAATTTGTCAAAGTAAAATAGAGCATCCTTTGCGAACGTTAAATAAAAAAGCAAACGCCTTTCAACAAAGCGAGGCATTCCGTCAAATGATGAGACTCGAAAAAAATCTTATATCTCATTTTCACAAGCGAAAGTTATGAATTTTTAAACTACTGCTCAAAGACTCAAGATGAATCGAAAAAATGAAACACCTTTGGACAGATTAGATCCAACTAAAGAAATAATAACAACTTGTTCTTGGATAATAAAATAAAAATTTATAATAAAGGATAGACAATCTCCTTTATTATAAATTTAATATTAAGATAATTAAAAAGAACAAAAAGTAGAGCCGATCCATTAAGGACCAGCTCTACTGTGGATATCTATTTTGACGATTACATCATAATATTCGATTTATTCGCCAGTAAATTACTTACACTATATTTTATGGAGTTGCCACTAATTTTGCGACTACTTCTTCACCAACTAAAGTGAATTCAATTTTTGCAACTTTTGTTTTAGGATTTCCAGCTTTTCCATTAGTCACTGTAATTGAATATGGTTTAGTTTTATCTGCATTATCTTGGTCTTTAATTGCTTCAAATAATGATTTAGTCATTTTAGTATTACTTAAAAGTAAATCACCATTTTCAACTTTTAAGTCGATTGTTAAACCATTAGCTTCAACTACTGTACCGACTACAGTGGCATTAACTTCTGTACCTGCGTGATTTTTACCTTTCAAGCCTGAAGGATTCCCCTCAGTAAATGCTTTAATTAATGTATCTGCCGTTACTGCTACTTGTGATCCAAGTGTACCATTCCCCTTATCCTCTACAATACGGATAGATTGGAATAAGATATCATTCGTAGTCATATCTTTAGATGCTTCTGGTAGTGCAAGGCGTGTGCCTGCTTCTCGTTCAGCTTCTTCGCTATTTTCAGTCTGTTCGCTATTCTCCTCTTATACAACCTAG
>NZ_JADKPV010000012.1 GCF_015351395.1 Savagea serpentis | reverse complement strand
ATAGCGCGCAACTACAACCATTACGAGTGCTGGAAATGCAGCTGCACCAGCCCCTTGAATAAAACGAGCCATAATAAGTAAGGAAAAGAAAGAATGGCCAACAAACCCAATTACCGACCCGAAACAATTTATTATAATTCCAAATAGGAGTAACCTTTTGATGCCTAATTGATCAGATAGCTTTCCATATACAGCTGTTCCAATGGAAAAGGTTAACATAAAGGCTGTGTTCACCCAGCTTGTACTCGCCGGTGATTTATTAAAATCATTTGCAATATCAGGTAATGAGACGTTCAAAACCATTTCATTTAATACGCTAAAAAAAGATAGAACGCAAAGCCAAATTAAAATTTGGTTGTGTCGTAAATTTGATTGTGAATAAGACGTATTCACATTTCGCCCTCCAATAATGAGGGTAGACGTAGTTTATAGGGTTAATGATACGCTTCCCTCTTTTAATTGAACCCTGTTACATTCATTACACTTCATAATTAATTCCTCCTAAACTTGATTAAAACATTTTACCACATACAGACTAAGTTTTAAATTCAGTTTTCATCACTTATTCCGTTAAATGGCCCGTTTGTTGAACTACTCTTTAATAAAATAATTTTTCCGTTCCCAATTCCACATTGCAATAATAGAAAAGCCATCTTCATCTGCTTTTTCTTCATCATCTGTATGTATTAAATCGCCATCTTCTGCTGTATATGGCATTTAATAAATGTAGGTTTCGGCAGTATAATTATTAGAGTTAATGTATAATCAGAGCATGGATTTATTGTATATTGAGGTATTTTTATACATTAAACTTCTCAAAGCTTCTTCAACTAACGGGCAGGATAGTTTAAGTGTATTTCTTCACAACAACTTGTACTTTGAACTATGAAGTGTTAATATACTATTAATCGAAAGGAGAGATGGGTGGACAATGAAGAACTAATCTAATTTTTAACAATTGAAATAGTATATTTCAGTTTAAAAACTTAGGATTAGTTTGCCCATTTTTTCATATACTAAATAAATGTAAGACTGAATAGCTAAAAAGGCTACTTAGTTTTATTTGAGTATCGTAAAGAGTGACATGACTAATCCTTCCAACATTATATGGGAGGATTTTTTATTATTCTCCCAGAATCAAAATAAAGAAAGAAGGAATCGAATTGTTAAAACAAAAAGAACTAATGGCAAGGGTTAAGGAACTTGTCCAGTCAGATGAACGAATATCTGCTTGTATGATGTATGGGTCTTTTACAAAAGGAGAGGGAGATCAATACTCTGATATAGAATATTATGTTTTTCTGAAAGATGATACAATTTCCACCTTTGATTCAGCAAAATGGCTAAATGAAGTCGCTTCCTACCATTTACTCTATCAAAATGAGTACGGTACGGAAGTAGTAATTTTTGAAAATCTAATACGTGGTGAATTTCATTTCCTTTCCGAAAGCGAAATGAATATTATTCCTTCATTCAAAGAATCAGGCTACATTCCTGACACAAAAGCAATGTTTATTTATGATGAAACAGGACAATTAGAATTGTATTTATCAGGGTTGGAAGGTTCGGGACCAAATAGACTTACAGAAGAAAACGTAAATTTTTTATTGAATAATTTTTCCAACCTATGGTTAATGGGGATTAATGTTCTTAAAAGAGGGGAATATGCACGTTCACTGGAAATTTTATCTCAATTACAAAAAAATATACTGCAACTCATTCGAATTGCGGAAGAAAATGCCGATAATTGGTTTAATATGACAAAGAATCTTGAAAAAGAAATTAGTCCTGAAAACTATGAAAAGTTTAAAAAGACTACTGCCCGATTAAATGAATTAGAACTATATGAAGCCTATAAGAACTCTTTGCTTCTCGTTATGGAATTTCGAAATCTTGTTGAAAAACAGTATCAGTTAACCGTTAGCAATGAATTTTTCGAAAAACTGTTACATTATATGAATGAATAGAAAAAAACTTATTGTGCTATCGGGTGCTTTAATTGAATAAGCTCCATGTTCAACGGACCTTAAATATGCACCTTTTTATACATAGGCAGTATATTTAAGGTCCTTTTATACAGAAAATATACTGCCATTTCATACATGAATTAAATGCCAAATACAACCTTTTTCTATTGTTTTTTATTTAAAAACCCTTATATATCAACTATTCAGAGCATTTTTCTAGGATCTGAATATCCTTCTTGAAATAGCACTTAGAAACCTTCTTAAAATAGATATTTAGTATTTCAAATCCAAATAACGCATGGCCAAATCAAAACGATTTTGCCCATGGCCTAATTCGTCATGAACTCGATCCATCGCTGCTTTCGTTTCTTCGTATATTTCTTTTTCTACAGTCGAAAAACCTGCATCTGCTCGTTTCCCCTCAAATAAATTATCTAGAATACGATTCATCACATCTAAATGATCGGATGAATGATTAATCTCATCTTGAAATCTCGTTCTCGCAAATAAATGGCGAAAGCCATGCATCGCCATGATCGGCCTTGCAATATCATATTCTTGCTTCACCGCAGCGACCATTTTCGCCAATTGTAAACTTTCAAGTGGAATTACTCGCTCACGCTCGTCTAATCTCCCTAGTAAATCATCTAATCGTGAAGTATGCTCTGCATCAATTCGAACTTCTCGATAACGATTACCTTTCGTCACATAACTCGGATCATCTCGTGCAATACGAATTTTATAGTGATCTTCATGTCGCTCAAAATGTCTTCGTTCGATTCTACATACTTCTTCTGCTCGTAAACCCGACACCATCGACAAATATGCAGCCGATGCTGCTGTGTCTTGCCCTTTTTCTTCGAGTCTTTGAATAATTTCTTTTGCTTCCTCTGCTTGGTAAGCACGTGGTTTACGTTCAATTTCTTGATGAGCTGATAAACTCGTATATCGACGTTGATCCGCCATTAACGGCGGAAGTTCTCCGAACTTCTCATCGCGTTCCATTGCTTTCGACAAATGAATCAAAGCAGTTTCGACATTTTGCAAAGAGCCTTTCGTCAATCCTTGCTGCTCTTTTGCATCTAAATACGCTTCAGCGTGTTCCTGACGAAACTGATTTAATCGATTGATCCCAAACTCTTCTTTAACAAATTGAGCGAATCTTCCGACTTCTCCCATCGTCTTTTTATAAGTAGCTTTGCTATGAATACCAAAATGGTCTGGATTTTTACTCTTCATTTCTTTCTTAGAAAAACCAATTCTACTCGATTGACGAATTAAATTTTTAGCTGTGTATTTTGCATTATCATTCCCAAACTTCTCGATCTGCTCTCTCTTATATTGTTTTTGACGAGCCAATTTTCTCTTGGCCGATCGTGATAATTTCTTTTTCATCCCCTCACTCTCCGTAATAATTTAAAAAATCTAAGTTCAAAACATGAAAACCTTAAAGGATTATGCCGCTTGTTACCAATCGGCATAACCCTCTCACTCATCAGACGCTATTTTATATGTATACGCATATTTTTCTTGAAACAAATTGCATGAAGCGAATTGAGTCCATCAACAATATATCGCTTACCCCCATTGCAGCTTCTCTGCAATGTACAATTTTTTGTTCGTGTCTCTACACGAGGTTTTCGCATCTTGTTGGTTGGAATCAATTTGTTTTGTTGAATCTACTTACTTCTAATCCTACTGCATTACTTCTTCTCAATTCACTTTGCTTTTAAAAACACTATTACAATCTAATTACAGCACTTTTCACAATATAAGTATAAAACATCATCTTTTCCGAAATCTCTTTTCTACATTGAATCTAAGAGGCCTTACTAATACTCCTTTCTATTTTTATATCTTCATATAGACTATTCAATTATACTTTCATCAAATATATTTTTAGATCCTCGCATAGTATCTCTCTCCAATAAAACTAATTTCTTTAACATCTTTTTCAACTCTTGAAATTGTTTCTTTTGTTCTTGATCCAATTGGAAATTCAAATCACCAGTTAAATCGATACCTTCTTTATCATATAAATCACTCAAAACCATGAATGTATAATCGACAATACTCCTTACAAAAAAAACATCCTCTGACGATTCCACATAATCTAACCACTTTAAAAAATATCTTCCTGCTGCTAATGAACTTGTCTGTTGGCTCATTCCCTCAACATATCTATAATAATTTTCATAAAGCTCCTTTTTAACAATATTCAACAATAATAACCCCTCCATTTTTATTTATCGCTTTATTGTATTCACGTGAAAAAATATATATTCCTAAAAAAATAGATATGTACTCAAAACAGTACTTAGGCCACGTAAATAAAAAAGGAGAATAGAAATATGTAAGGCAGAGTGGAGCGTTTATTTTCAATGAAGATCATCCTGGTTTTGTGTTTTTTTGTATAAAAACATCTAGTAATTTTAAGGCATAGCTAAATAAACGTTTAAGTGCTGGTGTTTTTTTTCTAACAGTGACTTCTTCTAAGTAACTATCCAGCTGTTTTTTAAACGCTTCAGATGATGTTTTATTTTGTTGTATAAGATGTTGCATCATAATTTCGACCGTTGTCCAACGAGTCTTTGCAGATCTTCCTTTACCTATTACAAAGCGAAGCAGCTTTGATGATTCTTTTAATAACTTATTTAACGTACTTTGTGGTATTCCAATTACTTCACACATCTGTTTCTGTGTCAGATGTAGGAATGGATTTTCTTGATTTATCCGCTTTTTAATGTAGGAGACAATATCTTCTTCCCATTCGTGTAAATGACTACGTACTCGATCAGCACGCTCTTTTTTATGTTTATACCACCCTAACGCTCCCACAGTAACCGGTATAGATTTACTCTTTGGTACATGTATCTCTAGCAGCTCTTTAATATATTCCGATTTTGGCCCTTGATACTTTCCAGAATAGGCAGATTTAATAATCGATTGAACTTCTCCATGTGGAATCGAAACATTTAAAGATGAATTATATACATCCAATAAATCATAGGTTTCTCTTTCTGATAACCCATCACTATAACAAGCTAAAGCTAAAGTAAACATGACATTATTTCGACCAATCTTACCTTTAGCACCTCGAACACTTTTCGTATGTAGTAGAGCTTGAAACCACTGTGAATCGGTTAATTTATTTTGATTACGACTTACATGTATCGTAAATAAAGATCTATTCAAATTGTCGTCCTGACGTTGTGACCAAGCAATGAGTTCAGCAACTGAATAAATATATTCTGGTTGATAGAACACAATATTCTTTTGATTAGGCATACGAAAAAAGCCAAAATCATTACAGAGTAAGTCTGCGTCAACTGATCGTAAACTACGCTTAATATTGTTTGAAATTCTCTTGGCCACTTTCAAACTACGATATTCATTTTTATTAGATATGTATATTGGTGACTTTAGTGCAAAGTAGACTTGATAACCTCGATCAGACTCTAAAATCATCGTTGGTATTCCAATTGATTCATCTAAACAAGACATAAGAATCTCATTCACACTATGTCTTTTAGTATCAATATCTACTACAAAAACATTTACTTGTTGAAGATTTTTTTCTTCAAAACCATGTACATAACGACGGTTTGAGTCGGTATACTGATATTTCCGATATACATTAGGAGTAAAGTGAGTCACGTGATCTGCAGCATCGATGAGAGCTTCATGAGATGTAGCTATGTATCCTCTCACTCCAGAAGAAGTGAAATCCTCTTTAGAACGAACGATAAATACGCCACCTTTTTTATCACGTATTTCATGCTTTTGAGCTTGATTACGTTCATAAAAAGTAGCGTTAGAATTTTTAATTCGATATGCAGTAAGTCCATTATGCATTATTAACTTCAGAACTTCCTTAAGTTTAATTTCTTTTAATATCGTCACTGTGTCCACCCCTTTTTAATGAGCGAACATCTATGTGAAAGGTAACCTGCCTATAAAAAAACTGACCTAATCTATTGAAATAAATTAATGATTACGTATAATGAAATATGTATATATTTTTTATGTTCTATACAAGTTAGCACCAACTAACTTTGAACATGTAATCTTTGCAGGTTACCAGCCAACAAAGATATTCGAGAAACCACTCTTTCTTTAAAGAGTGGTTTCTTATTTCTATTTTAGTAGACCATATTTCAAAACAAATGTAAACCCTATAGCTACGCGTTTTATAAAGCATTTAACAAATTACTACTTTTGATAAGTAGTAATTTTGATTAATTACTACTTATCAAAAGTAGTAATTTTCATTTTGTTGGCTTTAGAACAACCTTTACAACCAAAATAAATTTAAGGATTTTTCGAAAATTACCACTTAACAAAAGTAGTAATTTTTGTTATTGTTAAAAATAATAAAAATCATTTAAAAAAGAGAGGTATCTTATAATGGGAATAACTATTGTCGTAGGTAATTTCAAAGGCGGTGTCGGAAAAACAAAAGTAGCTGTGATGTCCAGTTGGGAACTTGCTTTTAAATTTAAAAAAAAGGTTCTACTTGTAGATTTAGACCCTCAAGGTAATGCTAGTACATTGATTGCTCGATCTTTAGGTATTGAAGAGTTAAACAAAAGTATTTTTGACGGTTTTCAAAAAGGCGATCTTACAGATTCTATTGTTAAAGACAATGAATTTTTACACTTTATTCCTGCACAAGTTTCCTTTAAAAACCTTCCCAAATTCCTATATTCAAACTTCGATAACGAGTATGAACAAATTACATACTTGAAAACGTTATTACAACCTATCAAAAACGATTACGATTATATTTTCATAGATGTCCCACCTACTCTTAGTGACTACTCTGATAATGCTATGATGGCTTCTGATTATGTACTGATTATTTTACAAGCTCAAGAGTTGTCACTAGAAGGTGCAGAGACTTACGTTAAATATCTACAATTTATGGTTGATAATTATGATGCTGATTTACAAGTAGTCGGTGTTCTTCCTGTCTTGCTTCGCCCTGGAGGAAGAGTGGATATTTCTATCTTAGAGCAAGCTAAAGATGTCTTTGGCAAACAAAATGTTTTTAAGACAGTCGTTAAACATTTAGAACGACTAAAATCATGGGATGTAACTGGTATAAAAAGCAATGATCATCATGATCGTAATGCTCACAATCTATTTATAGATGTTGTTGATGAGTTACTTACCAAATTGAAATTATTTGAAAAGGAGGGAAAGTACAATGAGTAAACAAAAAATTAATGGACTTATTAAGAAAAAAGTTAAAAATACTACCTTGAAACCATCTGTCCCTATCAAAAAAATCCAAGATGATGATTTTGGTTATTCTATTCAACGTAACTCTCCTTTATTACACAAAAAAGAAAGCTCTGGACAGAAGCAATTTCATGTTTCGGCTGCCAATCTTTCTAACCGGTCACCACTGACAAAAGAAAATGGTAAAAGTATCAAAATTACTAAAGAAGTTTTAGATGAAATTCAATTATTAGGATCTTTTATAAATGAGAGTGTTATCTACAAAATCATTGGAGAGTTACTTGATAGTTATATTCAAAACGAACTTTCTGAAAGACAGCAAAGACAGTTTGAATTTATCTTGAGAAAAAACACAGATATATCTTCATAGCATCATAATTTCTCAGTTATTTATTAAGCTGCTCTGTTCAATGAAGTTACTCTTAAAACACCAAAACACACGATATCTTTGCGGTTTTAAGCAATAAATACGAGGTATTACATGAAGTTTACATGGAATAGATAACGCAGCTACATTGAGAGTGTCTTGTAAGTTCAATCTATGATCTATCCATACAATTACATGGAACTTATCTTATCAATTCATTGTATTATCATTGAACATACATGGGATAGATCCATGAAAATAGACGATACCCTTGCGGTTTTAAACAATAGCTCCTAGAGATTACATGGATTCTACATTGAAACTTTCTTGTGCGTTCAATGTAGAATCATCATTTATAAGACTCTTTCACATACCCTGATCATCATAATGAATTGGTTCTTCATTTCAAAAACATACTCTTCTGCTTCTTTTATGGCCATATCATTCAAGGCTTCTCAATCGCCTTTTACAGCAGTTTTTATCATATGACCTGCCAATACACCTATTTTCTTTTCAGTGGCTTTAATACGCCGCCCTCGTCCTTCTACTTTGTTCTATCCTCTATTCAATAGACCGACTAAAAGTTGCCGTTTCACTCTTTTTTCTTAACAGATCGGATGGCTACCCCCTTACTTTTATAACTTGAAATACTTCAAGCTCATTGCCATTTCTTCTTCTTCGATTCCAATATATCGTTTCGTCACATTCTGTGAAGCATGATTAAAAATCACCATCAACGTCGCAATATCTTTCGTTTGCTGATAATAATGATATCCAAAAGTTTTCCGCAAGGAATTGGTCCCAACATCTTCTCTCCCAAGTAAATCAGCTGCCTTCTGAAAGACTCGATAGGCCTGTGTCGTTGAAATCGGCTGTCCTGTCCGTTGTGAAGCGAATAAATACGCTTCTTCCTCTTTTCCTTCCGTATACGTCGCAATTTCCGGCATGATCATATGTAAAAAGACCGTTCGTTTCTTGCCTGTTTTCTTTTCTCGAATGGTGACTGATGTTTTCCCTCGCACATCGCCTACCTTCAATGGCAACAGATCACTAATGCGAAGCCCTGTATTGATGCCCATATCAAACATCAACAAATCTCTTTCTGCCGTGCGGCTCATTTGTAAGGCTTGGCGAAATTGCTGAATTTCTTCGGCCGATCGTAACGGCTGCACATTTTCTCTCGGTTTCATCAAAAAACGCTCCTTTTTCATGTAAAGTTTCCTTTTATTTTAACAGAAACCGTACATGTTTTTCGGCAACAAAAAAAGAACCGCTCGGTTGAGCGATTCTTGATGTACGGTTCTAACCAATACCGTACTTGTAATTCTTTTCATCTTAAATTTTATAAAAACTCTACTTTAAATATTCTTCTATATATCCTGATTTAAACAGTAAATCTTTCTCGCTTATGTACTTACTATTCATTATTAGGCTATCTAAATCTTCACAAAAGCCTCTCCAATTACTTGGATCATACTTCTTCACAATTTTTTTTATAAAAAGTAAATACTTTATCAGACCTACTCTATTATTTAATGAAGGTTCTGTACTTTCTGGCATACTATATTTAAATGTTCTATTGATCAACTTTTCATTATGTGAACAAAGATTCCTTACATACCTTACTCCATTTAAAGCTGCTGGAACTTTGATTGGAGAATAATCAATTTCCCCAATACTTTTAAATATTTTTCTTAATTCATTCTTATTTAAAAAACGAAGAATTTGAGTCACTTCTCCAAAAGTTAATTGTTCAATAACTACCCAGATCGGAAGAGGTTTATCTGAATGGTAATTTTTAATTTCTTTAATGTCCTCTTTTGTAAACTTATCTGAAGAAACATTATTAGTGTGAGATTTTTTAGTGTAAGTTTTTACATTAGGGGTACTACCAACAAAAAGCGGAAAACATACGCTAAGCAAAATTCGACATAAAGAAAGCCGATTTTTCCTACGCTAAGGATTTTGAAAGATAAAAAAGCCTAATCCCTGCTAAATTGAAGGGGAAATTAGGCTTTTGGTCTTCCACAATCGCGCCCGTTTGTGGAAGATAGCGATTTCCTCTCCTAATATTATCTGAAAGGAATCATTAAGCACTGTTCGCACCAAAATTGTTGGCCTTATCCTCTTCCAAAAGCTCTAACCCTTCAGAAATCCAGTCCTGATCCCTTGCCCTTAAGCCTTCTAACAGGTAACTGACTTGATCGAACGTTACGAACAAGGAGACTTTTCTGATGAGAGTATCCAAGTCAACCTCGCCTCTATAAGCCATCACTTGCCGAGTAAACAGCTCGCCGCAATCTTCCAAAAGGTATACATAATCATAATCGGGATCACTTATTGCGGCATCACCAAAATCGATAATGCCTGTTAATGGGGTCTGACGTGAATTCAAATTCGTCAAAAAATGATCAGGTGACAAATCGCCGTGAATTAGTCTCGGCGTATATCGTGTATATACCGGATGAGTCATATAGGATTGGAAGCGCAGCGTGAGATAGTCCCTTAAAGACTCATCAAGAAGAGGGAACACCTGATCCTCCACAGCTTCCGATAGCAAGAGAATTTTATTTTTCAGGTTTGTAACAGGAACCCCGGCTGATATGGCAGTTTCAACAGGAAATGCGCTTAGCTCATTCATGAACTCAGCAAGTTGCAGCGCCAGTCGATCTTTTGCATCATCGGGAAAAACGGCCATCCCGTCTTCACCCAAGATTTGGCCTTGGACTTTACGGTAGCCCACGAAGGGATTTCCATCACTTTGCTTTCCGATATATACATACTGTGGAATATTCACCTTAACACAACCGACCAACAGAGGTAGCAATTGGATTTCTTTGTTCAATTCGTCTGCACCTTGTTGACTCTTGGGAAAACGAAAAACCCAATCTCCATTGACGAGGATCGCGTAATTCCTAAAGCCCTCACCAAGCGACTCGACGGATTGTATGCTTATATCTGGGAACTGAGTCATTATCATTGTGGTATAGTGAAGTTTATTTTGTTTCATTTATTCTCCTATCTCATTATGCAGCTCTCCTGCTTAGTTTAATAAGTCTTACTCTACAATATGGCCCGATTGCTGAATAAAGTTGAAAGAACGATCATTGGCTATTTATTATTTCAATCCATGGATCAGATTCCGCAATTCAGCATTTACACTTTATCATATAATAACCTTTGACAATCGTGGGTGCTACTGTTTGTTCCAAAACTATACTTATTCTACAAAAAAGAAAAGAAACAAAAAAACTGACTTCTGCCACCTCAGCAAAGGGGGGTTTTGCTCTCGTGCTCGTTTAAAAATCAGCAAGGGACAGGTAGTATTTTTTGAGAAGATCACTCAAAAAATCTCCACCTTTAAACCCTTGCCAATTTTTATTTTGTCCGTTTTGTCTAGCTTACCGAAAGCCAGACTCAGCAAGAATAAAATTTTTATTGTCTTTCGGTTTTCTAGTGTAACGGACAAAACCACTCAAAATAAAAAAGATACAAGAGAGGTCTCTCGTATCTTTTATTCAGCAATCGCGCCCGATAGCTTAATAAAAAGTGTTTGTCAGATAAAATTACTATAAATATTTCGAGTGAAATTCGTCATTTTCTCATCATACATGGGGTATTTATAACCTAGTGAAGAAGCAACTTCCTTGGAGTAGGCTCTAAATAATTCACAACATAACTTAAAGGATTCCCAAGACTCTATATAACCGGATTGCGAATAGGTGTTAATCAGTTTTTCTAACTCGGCTTTAGGAAGATAATTATTAATAAATTTGTAGTTCTTCCCTATACTAAAATTAAATCCTTCTCTTATACCAACTTCCCATGACATCATTCGTAAAAGTTCAGGGCGAAGAATTTGATTGAAATGATCCAATGCAAAGAAAAGCTCTTTTCTAAGTAAGCCTTTTGCTACATAGGCTGATACATTCCAAAACTCATTACAGCAATCATCAAATTCTTGCTCAGATGGTTTTTTAATCCAATATTTTTTGTCACTTGGATCAATTTTTTTATTGATTCGATTATCTTTATCAATCAATATTTCCATTAAACCATCTGAATTAGATAAATAATCGTCAAGTTCATTTAGAGGTATTAAAGTTAAATCAATCTTAATGCCATCATTAAAATACATGATATAACTAAACCAATTCCCTAATTCTGATGGGTATAGCTCCATATCTTCTGGTTTTTGCATAAAAATCAAGTCACCAAATACTTCAAGCCAAAGATCATCTTTCTTATAAGATTCCATATTTGTTACAAAAAAAGAAATATCATAATCCTGGAAATCATCTTTGGGAATATTCGTATTTGTTCTGGACCCCTCAAGAATTGATAATCTGATGGTATCATCATTCATAACAATATTTTTAAAAAGGTTCATCATCTCATTTTCTTCACGCATATAAAGTCCCCCTTTTAAACGTTTTCCCTTTAGCTTAACCAATTATTTCAAACCCACATTATTCCGCAATAAGTTATTCCACAAAATGGCCCGTTTGTTGAACTACTCTTTAATAAAATAATTTTTCCGTTCCCAATTCCACATTGCAATAATAGAAAATCCATCTTCATCGGCTTTTTCGTCATCATCTGTATGAATCAAATCGCCTTCTTCTGTGTCATCAAGGTTTAATTTTTTATGTATTTCTTTTAACAAACCACCATAGGAGATTAACCTTTTACGGTGTAAACCTTCCTCCAAATCAGACAAACGTTTCAAATTCTTTTCTTCATCATCGGTCATAAAATCCGTATCCTTTACAGGATATTTTGCAGTTTCGTCAATTGCCGATTGTATATCCGATTTATATTTATTTTTCGGTCGAATCATTTGAACTTTTACATTTGGATCATAGTCTAATTTCATTGCCTTTTTCCAAAATTGAATCCATTGTTTTTGATTCACGTAGTTTTCTGTATTCTTAAAATAAGTTGGTTCCACACATACCAATACATGCATGTGCTGATTATAAGAATTATCTTTATTATTTATTGTCACTTCCGTTGCACATTGGACAAAGCCTGGATTTACAAAACCACACTTTGTATAATTTCCGTTCACCTGTCTCACGACTTTCTTTATATTCTAAAACAACAGCACAATCTTTCACACGTTCAGCTTTTTTAAATTCTAGTATATGCAGCAACTCAAAATAACCAACGTTAGCTATCTTTTTTTCTTTCCAAGGTCTGATCTTCCCACTTTTCGTCCGATCCACTAATATACTTGATTTTTCTTTTGAAGTAATGCTATGATTATTACACATATTAGATACAGAAACCCCCTATGTAAATTTTGTTTTTGTGTGGTAACTTAAACAATAACATAGGGGTTTTTTCTGTGCAACCATTTTCAACCGTTTTTTGAGACTGAAAAACCAATGGTATCAAGGGTTCAAGGCTGATATCACCCCCCGATTAAAAAAACTTGTTGTTTCTATAAGTATCAAGATAAGAAAGAAAAGGATTTTTCGCTACGCTCAAATCCTTTAAAAAAACACAAAAGACCACATTTTTTAATGTGGTCTTTTATTCTTCAACTAAAGCACCCGTTAGCTTAACAATTTTCTTTCATAAACATGAAAATAGTAGTTATAAGGATTTTTTTCATCCTTAATACCTTTTTCAACGGATACTTCATCCCATTCATTGAAATTCACTTCTGGAAAAAACGTATCCCCTTCGAATTCATGATGAATTTTTGTAATATACATCTTTTCGACGTAAGGTAAGAACATTTTATAAATTTGTTCTCCCCCGAAAATAAAAATCTCTTTTTCATTATTACAAATCTTAAATACATCTTCGACTGAATGGACAATTTCACAACCCTCAAAGTTATAATTCTTATCTCTCGTTAAAACAATATTTCTTCTGTAAGGTAAAGCCCTTCCTATTGATTCAAGGTTTTTTCTACCCAATATGATTGGTTGTCCAATTGTGGTATTTTTAACAAACTCCCAATCCTTCGGAATTCTCCATGGAATGTCATTCTCTTTACCAATAACTCTATTCTTGTCCATCGCAACAATTAAAGAAACTTTCATTTATAACACAGCCTTTTTTACCAATTTTACCATGTAATTTCTTATTTCTATTGAAATTCCTTGTTACACTATCCTGCCCGTTAGTTGAAGAAGCTTTTTATATTACAGCTCCAGATCCATATCCTTCTTTTTCTGAACCGACTTCTCCTTTTTCGCTTCTTTATTCAATTCCTTCACACGATTCATATCAAAAGTTTTCTCCTTCGCTTCTGAACGCTCATGTAAACGTCCAATTTCGCTTTTAGGGAGCTTTTCTTTGATTCTACCAACCCAACTACCTAAAACCTCTTTAAAAGCCTGTAAACCGTTTGTACGCTCTTTTAGAAAGTCTTTAGTAGTTTGATAGACGTTTTCCAATTCATTCGTCAAACTGCTTATTTTGCTCCGTAGCCTATTGTTATCCATCTTCAGTTCAGCATTTTCCGAGGTCAAACTTTTATTTGTCACTTCTAATTTTTTATTTTTATTTCTTAAACGCTTATTTTCTTGTGCAAAGTCCGTACTCAAAAGATTATTTACATGTCCTTTTAAGCGTTGCCCATCTTCTGCTGCGCTTGTCAGTTTTTTATAATTATCTTCAGATAAAATCACGTTTTTAGTGGGTTGTCTCTCCGTTTTCATCTTTTCCCTACCGAAGATACTTTTTTCACCTGTCGGCACTTCTACACGCTTCATTTGTCGTTTTGCAGGCACTTTAATTTCATCAGGTACTTTTTCAGTAAGTGCAGATAGCTCACTTTTCTTCACAGCAAGATTTTCCTCAAGAGAATCAATTTCTTTTTCTAGCATTTTCTTTTTAAAATCACGTGTTTCTAAATGTTCTCTGGTAGAACCTTTTTCGCCACGCTCTAACTCAAAACCTTGCTCCTTCATGTGTTTTGGAAAATTATCTTGTAGCCAAAGCAATTCTTGACGGTTAAACACATTTTTACCTTGCAGACGACCATCACGCATAGGAACAACCCCCATATGCATGTGCGGGGTCTTTTCGTCATTGTGAACAACAGCATAGGCGATATTTTGCTTGCCATAACGTTCTGATAGCAAGCTATAACTTTCTTCAAAAAATCGTTTTTGTTCATCTGGATCTAGCCCGTCAAAAAATTCTCTATCCGAGGTAATCAATAATTCATTGACAAGCACCGCGTCTTTTCTTGTTTTCCTGGTGCTTGTTTTCTGCGATTCAATAATCTCATTCACTCGTTCGTTATAATCAATATTTTCCTCATTCGCTAAATCATAATTTTCATGGGATCGCTCTTCATCAATATCGGGATTCGTTTTGCTCTCCCGTTCTCTTTGGTTGTGAAACTGCATGCCTTTAAGGTCATGCGATTTCATTTTTGCCATTCGAACGACAGCATAACTCATAAAAATATCAGCTCCATTTCGGGGACGATTCCGGCTCGTACTTCCATGTAAAGTATAGCACACTATACTTTACATTCGTAAAGGTGTGCTCTGCGAGGCTGCTTCGGCTACCGCCGATCATTCGCTTGAGCGAATGAAAAACCTTGGGCCTTGCCCAAACCCACAAGGGAGAAATTCTCCCTTGACCCCTTTCAAAAAGCTCCCCCAACCCCCTCACTTTTTGAGGGGGCTCCCTCGCCGGTAGGCAGAAACAAACGTGGGGTTTGTTTCAGTGCCAAGAGGGTTCGGGTGTAGCAAAATTGTCAACTCCTTAAATTCTCCCTCACTTCGCTGCGCTTCGTTCAGTCCGATTTACCGTTGACAATTGCCACGTATTTTCTTCTGCAGAAAGTTTCACTTTTAGCCGAAGAAAATAAAAAGAGGTGGCAAATTTGCCACCTCTTAAAAATTTTCTGATCTTCAACAATCGCGCCCGATTGCTTAAGAAAGCTAGAAGTCATTTAATTTATCTCTGGTATTCAACTTTTAAATTGAATTTGTCTTCGTTTATATACATTCAAGGTGATCAGCCAACTAGTAACAACGACTCCTGTAAAAAGGAATAGCATATTACTATACAAATAAGTGGATTGATCAAGGTCCATAGGTAGCAACTTCTGATTCAGTAAGCGTACAGATAATAAACCACCAACAATTGCAATACCTATTCCCTCTGATAAAAAACTGGTAAAATTAAGCAAACTCATTCCGGCACCAGCTTCCTTTTGTTTCAAACTACTTGAAACAATTGTAGATATAACTGTTTTGGTGAATGACAGCCCACCAAAAACAAAAACTAATATAATTGTCAGTAACCATGGTGTTACTTCTAAAAAAAAGGCAGCAGTTAAAAAGCTAACAGAAAGAAATGTAACTCCGATGTTTAACACGTATAAAGGACCTCTTCTATCAACAAGTATCCCACCAATGTAGCCGAAAATAATGACACTCATTGTTCCAGGGAAAATAATTACACTTCCGATTTCGGCAGTACTTAGCTGGTGAACATCTTTCATCATATAAGGAACCATAGAGACAAACCCTGCTACTGTTCCAAATATAATTCCCCCACAAAGAACTCCAATCATAAAAGGTATATTTTTCCCTAATCCGGGATCAACAAAAGGATCTGTTACTTTCCTGATATGTTTTACAAATATCAGGAATGACAGCACGCTAACGATAAGAAAAGAAATGCTATATGATGTTGTAAACAACATAAAAAATACAATGCCTACAGACATTAGTATAATTCCTTTGATATCAAAATGACCTTTTATCCTTACTTCTTTCTTTAATAATTTCATAAGAAACGGAACAGTGATAATTGTTATCATAGGAATGAGTAGAAGATAGGACCAATGAATATAATGGGCTATCATTCCACCAATCGCTGGACCGACTCCTTCTCCCATGGCTACTATCGATCCAATAAGACCAAATGCTTTACCCCTATTTTCCTTTGGAAT
>NZ_JADKPV010000011.1 GCF_015351395.1 Savagea serpentis | reverse complement strand
TATGTACAATCCGGTCAATCGTTGTGACCGATGTCCGTTTTATTCAGTTTTGAGTGAATGACTCAAAACAAGTCTAGTGATGATGGCAAAGAGGTCACACCTGTTCCCATACCGAACACAGTAGTTAAGCTCTTTAGCGCCGATGGTAATTGGGGGTTTCCCCCTGTGAGAGTAGGACGTTGCTAGGCAATCGAAAGCGAGTATTCTAAATAGAATACTCGCTTTTTTAAATTAAAAAATTAAATGAATGACTAAAGGAGTCTGCCTATGTTTATTACATTTGAAGGTCCTGAAGGTGCGGGTAAGACGACCATTTTAAAAATGATTGCGAAAAACCTAGAAGAAAAGCAATATGAGTATATTCAAACGAGAGAGCCAGGTGGAATCCGTATTTCAGAAGCGATTCGATCTGTTATTTTGGATAAAGCACATACTGAGATGGATGCTCGTACAGAAGCGTTGTTATACGCTGCTTCCCGTCGGCAACATTTAATTGAACGCGTCATGCCAGCTTTAGAGAATGGAACTATTGTTTTATGTGATCGCTTTATTGATAGTTCATTGGCATATCAAGGTTATGCGCGGAATATCGGTATACAAGAGGTGTGGGATTTGAATCAGTTTGCGATTCAAGATTGTATGCCTACTTTTACTCTATATTTTGATATAGCACCTGAATTAGGATTACAGCGAATTGCAGCGAATGCAAATCGTGAAGTGAATCGATTAGATCAAGAGAGTATTTCATTTCATAAAAGGGTATATGAAGGCTATGAACAAGTGCTTCAAATGTTTCCGAATCGCATTTATCGAATAGATGCTTCTAAATCTGTAGAAACAGTTTTTGAAGAATGTTGGAAAATTATAACTACTCATTTAAACGAATGAGTTCATTCATGGTATAATGAATAAACGAAAGGAGTGAGATGATATGAAGTTAGTTGTAGCAGTAGTCCAAGACCAAGATAGCAATCGTTTGTCGTCTGCTTTAACGAAAAATGATTTTCGAGCAACAAAGTTAGCGAGTACAGGTGGCTTTTTACGTTCAGGTAATACAACGTTTTTGATTGGTACAGATGAACGTCTAGTCCCTCAATTGCTGGATTTAATCCGAGATAATTGTCGTTCACGAGATCAATTGGTCGCTCCAGTCTCTCCGATGGGCGGTAACGCTGATTCCTATATTCCTTATCCTGTTGAGGTTGAGGTAGGGGGAGCGACTGTATTCGTCCTTCCTATTGAAAAATTTCATCACTTTTAAAGGTGGTTGTTTCACATGAGAGTCACGGGTGATCAGCATGTTAATTTGGAGAAATTACGCAATGATCCTTTAAAGTCACCTCAAAAAAGAGCTAATTTCGGTCAAATGGTGCAAAAACATGAACAAAAATTACACGGAGAACAAGTTACTCGTTTGTTAGGGAATATTAATGCAGCTGGGGAAAGATTAGCTCGTTCTCGAAAGTTACGAGATATGGCAAAGTTCAAAATGTTAGTTCGCCGTTTTTTACAAGAAGCTGTGGAATCAGGGCTCGAATTAGATCAGTCCCATACGTGGAATCAATTTGGAGAAGGACGTCGCTTAAACTTAGTAAAGGAAATTGATTCTAAGCTTGTGGAATTAGCTAAAACGATGTTAGATGAAGAAAAGACGTCTATTGATTTATTAGCAAAAATCGGTGAAATAAAAGGATTACTTATAAATTTATATATGTAAGCCCGTGTTTTCCTACTGCTGAGAAAACGCGGGTTTTTTTAAAGAAGAGGTGTAAAAATGGTAGAGGAAGCGATAAGTCTACAAGCTCGACCGTGGCAACAATTAGTTCAGGCAGATAAAAATAATCGATTAAGTCATGCGTATATCATGGATGGTTTACAAGGTACAGGGAAAATGCGACTTACTTTAACATTTATTCAATACTTACTATGTGAACAACGCGCGGGTGAGTTACCTTGTCAAATTTGTTCAGCTTGTCGAAGAATTGAAAATGGGAATCATCCAAATATATGGATGATTCGAAAAGAAGGACAATCTATTAAAAAGGAACAAATTGACGAATTGATTCAGCAAATGTCGAAAAAAGGGTATGAAAAAGGGCGCCGTTTTTATATGATTGAAGAAGCGCATACGATGACAGTATCAGCAGCTAATGCTTTATTGAAGTTTTTAGAGGAACCTGTCGGTGAAATCACTGCTTTTTTAATGACAGATACGTATGCGCAACTATTGCCGACGATCCAATCGCGATGCCAACGTATTCAGTTTACACGTCCGAATGAAGAACAATTGATTGGACAACTGGTAGCTGACTATCAATTGACCGATTCTTTAGCGAGCACATTGAGTCGGATCACCGCAAATGTAGATGAAGCTTTATCTTTGTCGCAAGAAGAACAATTTATGATGATGCGCAAGCTCGCTCTGCAATTAATTGAACGCATTGAACATTCAAAGGCAGAGGCTATTTTATTCATTCAAGGCGAGTGGCAAAGTGTTGTAAAAGAGAAAGAAGATTTAGAGATGATATTGAACTTGCTTCTTCATGGGTACCGTGATATTGTGACGATAAAAGTGAATATTGATCGTTCGATTTGTTATCCAGATGCACGAGAACTATTAGAAAAATTATCATATCGTTTAACATATGAACAACTATCTTCTAAAATTGACGAAATTTTGCACATGAAACAGAAAATTTCGAGCAATATGAATCGTACATTATTAGTAGAGCAGTTGATACTTCGTTTATAGGAGGGATACCGTTTGTATAAGGTTGTTGGAGTCCGCTTTAAAAAAGCTGGAAAAATTTATTACTTTGACCCAGTGGCGTTACCGTTACAAGTAGAAGATTATGTCATTGTTGAAACTGCACGTGGTGTGGAGTATGGTAAAGTAGTAAGTGATATGAAAGAGGTAGACGAAGAAGATGTCGTCCTTCCTTTAAAGAAAATTATTCGAAAAGCAACAGCAGAAGACCGAGTGCAAGTGGAAAAAAACAATCAAGAAGCGAAAGATGCTTTTCGAGTTTGTTTAGATAAAGTAGTGGAACATCAATTAGAGATGAAATTAGTCGATGTAGAATATACATTTGATCGAAATAAAATCATTTTCTATTTTACTGCAGAAGGCCGAGTGGATTTCCGAAATTTGGTGAAAGACTTAGCCGCTATTTTCAAAACTCGTATTGAGCTACGCCAAATAGGTGTGCGAGATGAAGCGAAGATGTTAGGTGGAATTGGTCCTTGTGGTCGTATGCTTTGCTGTTCGACTTATTTAGGCGATTTTGATCCCGTGTCGATTAAAATGGCAAAGGATCAAAACTTATCATTAAACCCTACTAAGATTTCAGGCTTGTGTGGAAGATTAATGTGTTGCTTGAAATATGAAAATGATACGTATGAAGAATCGAAGCGTCTCATGCCAGATATTGGCACGAAAATCCAAACAGCAGAAGGACAAGGACGCGTCATAGGTCTCAATTTATTGGAGCAAATTTTAGAAATACAATTGTTTGAGGCTGAACAAATTGTCCAATATACATGGGAAGAGTTGCAGCAAAGAGAAATGAATGCCTAATAAAAGAGGTGGCCACATTGAAAGAGAAAAATTTTCTTGACCGCGTAATGGAATTTGAGCAACATTTACAATATATGCAAGAACAATTTACTTTAATGATTCATGATGTTGCGAAGATGACAGAAGAAAATCATACGCTCCGTTTGGAAAATGAACATTTACGTGAAAGGTTAAATGTTTTAGATGAAAAGTTAGAGAGCCCTACAAAAGTAAAAGAGCGAGCGACAGCGGATGTTGGTGAAGGGGTAGACAATTTAGCCCGCATTTATAATGAAGGCTATCATGTATGTAATGTTCATTATGGCAGCAGTCGCAAAGGGGAAGATTGCTTATTTTGTTTATCTTTTTTAAGTAAGCATCATAGCTAAAAGAGGAGCTGAACCTATTCAGAGGGACAGCTCTTTCTTTTTGACAAAATTTAAGGAATGGAGTAAAACAGAATGAATATCTCATTAGAGGCGAATGAGCGTCTCGATTATTTACTAGCAGAAAATTTAAGAATCATTCAAAGTTCAGAAGTATTTTCGTTTTCATTAGATGCAGTCTTATTAGCACAATTCGCTTCGATTCCTTATCGTAAAACGGGGAAAATCATTGATTTATGCACAGGAAACGGGGTCATCCCTCTTTTATTAAGTGCTCGTTCTCAAGCTCACATATGGGGAATTGAATTGCAACCTCGTTTAGCTAGCATGGCGAAACGCAGTGTTGCTTACAATCATTTGGATGAACAATTAACGATTATTGAAGGCAATGTGATCGGCATTGAAGAGATAATCGGTACGGAATTGTATGATACTGTTACATGCAATCCTCCGTATTTTATCCATCATCCGCATAGTGAAAAAAATATAAGTGAACATTATGCAATTGCTCGTCATGAAATTGAATTAAATTTAGAACAAGCCATTCAAGCAGCAAGTCGTCTTTTAAAACAAGGAGGTAAAGCTGTTTTTGTTCATCGACCAGGTCGTTTAGCTGACTTTATGGAATGGATGCCAAAGTATCGACTAGAACCGAAACGAATTCGCTTTGTACATCCGAAAGAAGGAAAAGAAGCGAATATTTTATTGATTGAGGCCATTAAAGACGGAAAGAGGGATTTGAAAATTGAACCGCCTTTAACCGTCTATACAGAAGAGGGCGAATATCGACAAGAAGTGAGAGAATGGCTTTATGGAAAATGAACATTGCTTCTATGTATTACGTTGTGCTGATCGAACTTACTATACCGGATATACAAATCATTTAACGAAACGTGTTCAAGCACATAATGAAGGAAAAGGTGCGAAATATACGAGGGGAAGGCGCCCTGTACAATGCATTTATTCCGAACGCTTTAAGACAAAAACGGAAGCGATGCGTGCAGAATACGCATTTAAACAAAAAACACGCAAACAGAAAGAACAATATATAAAGGAGGCACTCGAACATGCAAATACAAAATAGTTTTGAAAAAGAAGAAGGAATTCTTTATCTCGTTCCTACGCCAATTGGAAATTTAGAAGATATGACATTTCGAGCGGTCCGTATTTTAAAAGAAGTGAATTGGATTGCAGCAGAAGATACGCGTAATACGATGAAATTATGCTATCATTTTGAAATTGACACACCTATGATGAGCACGCATGAACATAATGAGATGGAAAGTCGTCAGCATATTGTTGAAAAATTGCGGATGGGAGAAAATATCGCGCTCGTCAGCGATGCGGGAACGCCATGTATTTCAGATCCAGGTCAGTATGTTGTTCAAGCCGTCATAGAAGCTGGCTTGCCTGTCGTCCCATTGCCAGGGGCGAATGCGGCAGTGACGGCACTGATTGCGTCAGGACTTACGCCACAACCTTTTTTATTTTATGGCTTTTTAAGTCGCAAGAAAAAAGAACGGGAACAACAGCTCCGAGATGTATTGAATCGTTCAGAGTCAGTCATCTTATACGAGTCACCGCACCATTTAAAACAAACATTAGCCGATTTGAAAAAATGGATGCATAAAGAACGTCGCATCGTTTTAGCTCGGGAGCTGACAAAACGTTATGAACAGTGGATTCGAGGAACGGTTGATGAGGTTGTAGAATGGGCGGAAGAAGGAGAAGTTCGTGGGGAGTTTTGTTTAATCTTAGAAGGAATTAGTGAAGATGATGAAGCAGTGTTACAAGCAGAATGGTGGGAATCGTTATCGGTTGTGGAGCATGTCGATGAAATGATTCAACGTGAAAATTTAAAGCCGAAAGACGCCATTCGCCAAGTGGCGATTATGCGCAATGTGAGTCGAAGAGAAGTATATAATGCGTATCACCAATAAAAAAAGAGTGCGTCTCTCCACAATGAGACCGACACTCCTCTATTGATTATTTTAATTTACTTTCGATTTCCTCGATGAGTTGACGTGCACCCTCGCGGCTTACAATTAAGTTACCATCGATTAATTGTAAGTTATCATCTGAAACTTCGCCCGTAATAGAACAAGTCATATTCGGCATATATTTCTTTAAGATGATTTTGTCTTCATCCACATAAATTTCGAGCGCGTCTTTCTGAGCGATTCCTAATGTGCGACGAAGTTCGATTGGAATAACGACTCTTCCAAGTTCATCGACTTTTCTAACGATACCTGTTGATTTCATGACAAGAGATTCCTCCTATATAATGTTTGATTTGTACAATTGTTTTTGCAAATGCACAATCTTGTCTAGATGTTTAGAAGAAGCTATAAGTAGTTTTCTAAAACATACTTATATATAATAACTGTATTTGTGTAAAAAGTAAAAGATTTGAAATGATTATTTTTAAAGTTTTTTAAAATTAATCAATTAGACACATTGACAGAAAAGTGTGTAAATTCAGTCGAATAGCACAAAAAATTCTGGAACAGTTGTCTAATTCACTATACAGTGAATAACGGTTAAGCTCAAGTGTAAAAGTAGGAAATGTTAGGAGAACTAGAAGTTTAATGAAATGTGACATTCATAAATGTGGTAAAATGAATGAAGTAACTTTTTGAATGGAGGATTTTTATACATGACGACAAAAAACACGTTTTATGTGACGACACCTATTTATTTCCCTAGTGGAAAATTTCATATTGGCACGGCTTATACGACAATCGCTGCAGACGCAATCGCTCGCTACAAGCGTCTTCGTGGTTACGATGTTCACTTTTTAACAGGAATGGATGAACACGGTCAAAAGATTCAAGAGAAAGCTGCAGAAGAAGGATTAACACCTCAGGTACATGTAGATAAATTAGCGCAAATTGCAAAAGATTTATGGGCAAAGATGGATATTACGTACGACGATTTCATTCGTACGACTGAAGATCGTCATGAAAAAATGGTCGAACAAATTTTCCAGAAGTTTGTGGATAATGGTGATATTTACAAAGATGAATATGAAGGATGGAAATGTATTCCATGTGAATCATATTTTAAAGAGTCTGACTTAGTAGACGGAAAATGTCCAGACTGTAATCGTGATGTTCAAAAAGTAAAAGAAGAATCATATTTTTTCCGTATGAGTAAATATGCAGATCGTTTACTCGAATATTTCAATGAACATCCTGAATTCATTGAGCCTGAATCACGCAAAAATGAAATGATTAATAACTTCATTAAACCCGGACTAGAAGATTTATCCGTTTCACGTATGTCGTTCGATTGGGGCGTGAAGGTACCGGGAGATCCGAAACATGTCATTTACGTGTGGGTGGATGCCTTAACAAACTATATTACGGCGCTTGGCTACGGTACAGACAATGATGAACTCTTTAAAAAATATTGGCCAGCGGATGTCCAAGTTGTCGGAAAAGATATCGTTCGTTTCCATACGATTTATTGGCCGATTTTCTTAATGGCTCTCGATTTGCCACTTCCGAAAAAAGTATTTGCGCACGGATTCATTATGATGAAAGATGGTAAAATGTCAAAATCGAAAGGAAATGTCGTTTATCCAGACATGCTCGTCGATCGTTATGGCTTAGATGCGACACGTTACTTTTTACTACGTGAATTACCATTCGGACAAGACGGTGTATTTTCACCTGAAACATTTGTAGAGCGCACGAATGCGGATTTATCAAACGACTTAGGAAACTTATTAAATCGTACGATATCGATGATTAATAAATATTTCGATGGCGTCATTCCGACAGAGGACTTAGAAGCTACCGAGTTCGATGCATTGCTCCAACAAAAAATAAATGAAACGATTGCGAAATATGAAGCGCAAATGGAAGAAATGCAATATCATCAAGTGTTAATGACAACATGGTCACTTATTTCACGTACAAATAAGTATATCGATGAGACAGCTCCTTGGGTACTTGCGAAAGATGAAGCTGAAAAGAATAAACTTGCATCAGTGATGTTCCATTTAGCCCATTCATTGCGCAATATTGCGACACTTATTCAGCCGATTTTAACACGTGCTCCATTTGCGATGATCGAACAACTCGGTTTATCGAAAGAAGCACTCGAATGGGAAGCACTCGGAGATAAATCAGCCATTCCAACGGGGACGACAGTTATTAAAAAAGGTGTTCCGATCTTCCCGCGTTTAGAAGTTGAGGAAGAAGTTCAATATATTAAAGAACAGATGGCCATTACAGCACCGAATGAAATGAAAGAAGAAGAGGAAGAATCATCGAATGAAATTACAATTGATGATTTCAATAAAGTAGAATTACGTGTAGCAGAAGTACTTGAATGTGAGCGTGTCCCAAAAGCGGACAAACTATTGAAATTCCAATTGGACTTAGGTACAGAAAAGCGTCAAGTATTGTCAGGTATTGCGCAACATTACGAACCAGAACAATTAGTAGGACGTAAGTTAGTGATTGTTTCTAATTTAAAACGAGTAAAACTTCGTGGAGAATGGTCAGAAGGAATGATTTTAACGACAGAAACAGAAGGAAAACTCTCCATTGTTGAAATTGGAGAAATTGTTCCAAACGGTACTATTTTAAAGTAAAATGTACAAATCATGACAAGTAGCTCATAAAAAGCTACTTGTCATTTTCTTTTTTGAAATGTGGTAAAAGGAAATACTGAAAATGAAATATTTGTAATACAAATTGAACTTTTTAAAAATGGACGAATATTGTTGGTATAAAAGCGATTGAAGAAAGTGTGAAGTCATTTATGTTGAAGTCCCCTATCGGTTTATGTCAAAGTAATAAATGTTTGTAATATGATTGTAATGTTTTTGTGATGAATGAAATATAATCGTTGTTTAAAATATTAAGTGTTGTGAGGAGAATCGAATGATGTTAATAGATACGCATGTCCATTTAAATGCAGAACAATATAAGGATGACGTGGAAGAAGTAATCAAGAGAGCTAGAGAAGCAGGAGTGAAGAAGATGATCGTCGTCGGGTTCGATACGGAGACGATTGAACGAGCGATGGAATTAGTCGAGCGTCATGAATTCTTATACGCTGTCATCGGTTGGCATCCTGTCGATGCGATTGATTGTACTGAAGCAGACCTCGCTTGGATTGAATCTTTAACGAAGCATCCTAAGGTCGTGGGAATCGGAGAGACTGGACTCGACTATTATTGGGACAAATCTCCGAAAGAATTACAAATTGAATTATTTCGTAAACAAATTCGTTTAGCGAAAAAATTAGATTTACCGATTATTATTCACAATCGAGATGCCACAGCAGACGTTGTTAGAATTTTACAAGAAGAAGAAGCACATACAGTAGGCGGCATTATGCATTGCTTTAGTGGAAGTGTTGAAGTCGCGCGTCAATGTATCGAAATGAACTTTATGATTTCGTTAGGCGGACCAGTCACGTTCAAAAATGCGAAGATGCCAAAAAAAGTCGCAACTGAAATCGAGCTAGAACATTTGCTCGTCGAAACAGATGCCCCTTACTTAACACCGCATCCTCATCGCGGAAAACGGAATGAACCTTTCTATGTAACGCTCGTTGCAGAAGAAATTGCGAAGTTAAAAGAGATCACTTACGAAGAAGTTGCAGAACAAACAACTGCCAACGCTTTGAAGTTATTTCGCATCGCTGATTAAAATGTTATTTCAAAAAAATGTAAGCATTTCGAGTTGACAATCAAAATGAGAGTCGATATAATCAGCCGAGTAATGAAGGAGGAATTTTTTTCATGTCAAATCAGGCCATTAAGGGCGGACATAATCAAGGAAACAAAAAGTCGACAATGATTTTTGGAACAGTAATTGCGATTTTATTTGTAGCGATTATGGCGCTCGTTTTGATCGAAGGTACGAAAAAGACAATTGCTTTGACGGTGGAAGGCGAAGAGATGGAAGTTCGCACACATGCTAAAACAGTTGAACAGTTGTTAGAAGAACAAAATATAGAAGTAGCCGCACACGATATTGTGGAACCAGCTTTAGATACACCATTGAAAACAGGACTTGCTGTTGAATGGATTGAAGCAGAAGAAGTTGTGTTAACAGTGGATGAGGAAGAACAGACATTTGTTACAACGAAACGTACAGTTGGAGAAGTGCTTGAAGAAGCAGGAATTGAAGTGACAGAGCACGACATCGTTTACCCTGCATTAGAAGAAGAAATACAACCGAGAATTGCAGTAACAAAAGCAATTGAAGTAGAGGTTGTTGATGGTGGCGAGTCTAAAAAAGTATGGACGACACCAACATCCGTTGAATTATTCCTAGCGAATCAACAAATCGCATTAGGTGAGCATGATGAACTTGCGGGAGTGACATTGGAAGATCGCTTATCGAAAGACGCTTCAAAAGTAGAAGTCGTACGTATCGAAAAAGTGAAAGAACAAGTGGAAGCACCGACAGAGTTTACGGTAGAAGAGAAAAAAGATGCTAACTTAGAACAAGGAAAAACGAAAGTATTACAAGAAGGACAAAAAGGAAAAATGCTCCGCACTTACGAAGTCGTTATGCGCAATGGTGAAGAAGTTGAACGTAACGTCGTAGAAGAAGAAGTTGTGGATGCACCTAAAAATAAAATTGTAGCAGTTGGTTCGAAACAAATTGCTCAAGCAAAACCTGTGAATAAAACAGTTGTTTCTCGCGGTAACTCGAATGCATCTGCACCAGCGTCAGCACCTGCAGGCGGTAAAGAGTTTTATGTGGAAGCTACGGCTTACACACCATACTGTACAGGATGTTCAGGAATTTCAGCAGCAGGTATTAACTTGCGTGCGAATCCTAACTTACGTTTAATCGCAGTCGATCCACGCGTCATCCCGATGGGTTCGAAAGTTTGGGTTGAAGGCTATGGTTATGCAGTTGCAGGAGATACAGGTGGTGCGATTAAAGGTAATCGTATCGATGTTTTAATGCAGACAAAATCTCAAGCATATAGCTGGGGACGTAAAAAAGTTAAAATTAAAGTGATGAATTAATAATTATTTCGTTGACTACGCTAGTGGGAGAGAAATCTCTCACTAGCGTTTTCTATTTGATGAACGCTTCAAATATGTTTAAACTAGAGAAATGATTGTAAGGAGTGACGAACGATGCAAATTAAAGAATGGATTGTAGTGGAGGGGAAGTGTGATACTGCTGCAATTAAACGGGCAATAGGAGCGAAAACAATTGAAACGAACGGTTCAGCATTAGACGAAGCGACGCTACGCTTGATTGAAAAAGCCCATGCGCAAGACGGTGTTATTGTATTTACAGATCCTGATTATCCAGGACGACGAATTCGTGCTTTAATAGAAGAAAGAATTCCGACAGTGAAGCATGCTTTCCTTAAGAAGCGAGATGCGACTCCCGAACGTAAAGGGAGTGTTGGAATTGAACATGCTTCGAATGAAGCGATTCAAGAAGCGTTGAGCGCAGTTTATTCCTTGCAAGAGCGAGGAGCAGCAGAAACGGTCTCGCGTGAGTACCTCGTACGCAGAGGCTTCATAGGAGCCTCGCAATCGAAACAATTAAGACATCGTTTAGGAGAGGCACTTCAAATAGGAGAAACGAACGGAAAAACATTATTGAAACGCTTAAATCTATTTCAAATTACAGAAGAAGAAATTGAAGAGTGGTTCAAGACGATAGAGGAGAAATAATATGACGAAAGATATCGCAACATTATCGAGAACAAAAGAAATTATTGAGAAATACGGTTTTAAATTCAAGAAAAGCTTAGGACAAAACTTTTTAGTTGATTTAAATACGTTAAATAATATCGTTGCAGAAGGGCAATTGACAGAACGAACAGGTGTGATTGAAGTTGGACCAGGTATCGGAGCATTGACAGAACAAATTGCGAAACGTGCGGGGAAAGTTGTCGCTTTTGAAATTGACCAACGGCTCATTCCAGTATTAGAAGATACACTATCTCCTTATCCAAATGTTCAAGTCATTCATGAAGACGTATTGAAAGCGAATTTGCATGCGGTGATTGAAAAAGAATTTCATGATTGTGATGAAATTGTTGTCGTTGCAAACTTACCGTACTATGTAACGACGCCAATCATCATGCACTTTTTAGAAAGTGGGGTACGTTTAGACCGCATCGTCATTATGATGCAAAAGGAAGTAGGCGATCGAATTAGTGCAAAACCGAGCACGAAAGCATACGGTTCGCTATCTGTCGCCGTTCAGTACTATATGGATGCGCATA
The DNA here is from genome assembly GCF_015351395.1 of Savagea serpentis. Classification (GTDB taxonomy): domain Bacteria; phylum Bacillota; class Bacilli; order Bacillales_A; family Planococcaceae; genus Savagea; species Savagea serpentis. Next base: position 30,301 of record NZ_JADKPV010000011.1, on the reverse strand, counting down.
CGGCGATGATCGTTCCGAAAACCGTTTTCGTTCCACAACCGAATGTTGAATCGGCTGTCATTGTGTTAGAAAGAAAAGAACAACAAGAAGTTATCGTACGTGATGAATCATTTTTCTTCTTTGTTGTACGGGGTTCTTTTGTGCAAAGACGAAAAACATTATTAAATAATTTACAAGTTTCTTTAGAAGACGGCAAAGCGAAAAAAGAATTGATTTTGCAAGCGTGTGAACGAGCGAATATAGACCCAAGACGCCGAGGGGAAACGTTAACGATTGAAGAATTTGCGCGACTTTCCAATGAATTGTATGACGATTTTTTTACATTTGACAAAAATATAAAAAAAGATTGACACGATAACTTTAAACTGTTAAAATATTTCGTTTCATTGACAAAAAGTGTGAAAAATGTTACAATTGTCTGTAAGTGAGGTGTGAGCATATATGCCGAAAACATTAGCAGATATTAAAAAATCATTGGATGCCCACTTAGGGAAACGTTTGCATTTAAAAGCAAATGGCGGTCGCAAAAAGACAATTGAACGTAGCGGTACATTGAGTGAAACGTACCGAGCAGTTTTTGTCGTCGAACTAGATCAAGATGAAAATGCTTTTGAACGCGTATCATATAGCTATGCGGATATTTTAACAGAAGCGGTTGAAATCACGATTCTAGAAGATGATGATCAAGAGGCTTTTTTAGTGAAATAAAGCATCTGATTTTTTAAGGTGCGATATCGGCTCCCACTTTTCAAACTTACAAAGTTTTGGCAGATAAGTGGGAGAGGATAGCGGGTATACATGCATCGATGCTGAACATGGAAGTTAAAATGTAACGAAGCGCCTATAATTAGGAAGCGATTCGTTGAATCATAGTGTAAGTTGATACACCGCCTCTTTGTTTCTTTTATAAGGAAATGAAGAGACGGTGTTTTTGTTTTGGAAAAATAGAATTACCTAAACTGTTCTATGGTAAAATATAAAAATAGAAGGAGATGAATTTTCGGACGGAGGTTTTACTATTGCTTTATGAAAAGGCACCAGCGAAGATAAATTTAACATTAGATGTTCTCGGTAAACGTGAGGATGGATATCATGAAGTAGACATGGTGATGACGACGATTGATTTAGCCGACCGTTTGACGTTTGAGTTACTACAAGAAGATGTGATTCAAATTCAAACGTACGATCGTTTTATTCCAAATGATCAACGAAATCTTGCGTATCAAGCAGCACAACTATTAAAAGAAACATATCATGTAGAACAGGGCGTGCGTATGACGATTCAAAAGCGAATTCCTGTAGCTGCAGGACTTGCTGGGGGCAGCACAGATGCTGCTGCGGCTTTAAGGGGCCTAAATCGTTTATGGCAACTTAATTTAAGTGTAGATGAATTAGCACAACACGGAGCACAAATTGGTTCAGACGTACCGTTTTGTGTATATGGTGGAACAGCGAGGGCGACAGGGCGTGGTGAACAGATTGAACATCTGGCTGCAATGCCACATAGTTGGATTGTTCTTGTGAAGCCAGCTATTTCTGTATCGACTGCTGCTATTTACGGCAAAGTAGATTATTCTATTTTAGGGCAACATTCCACTGAACAGATGGTTGAGGCTTTAAATCAGGGAGATTATTCTACTATTTGTCAAGCGATGCAAAATGCATTAGAACCTGTGACATTTCGACAATATCCCGAAGTTGCTCGCTTGAAAGAGAAGATGCAAAAAATGGGGGCAGATGCTGTTTTAATGAGCGGTAGTGGTCCGACTGTATTTGCAATTGCAAAAAATGAAGAGCGCGCTAAGCGAATCTATAATGGTTTGCGTGGCTTTTGTACGGAAGTATACTGTGTGCGTATGGGAAGTGAACGTTAACGGTTGATTCAAAGCGTACGATTATGATAATGTACGATTAAAACATTCGGGTTTAGGAGATGGTCTTTTGAAGTGGAAAAGAAGTGAAAGGCTTGTAGATATTACCCGTTATTTATTGGAAAATCCCCATAAATTAATTCCTCTCACTTTATTTGCGAATCGTTACAATGCGGCAAAGTCATCCATCAGTGAAGACTTATCGATTGTAAAAGAAACATTTGAAGCGATAGGAACGGGTAGTTTAATGACATTGAGTGGGGCTTCAGGTGGTGTGAGATTTATCCCGCAAGTGCCCGAAGAAGAAGTTGAATCATTAATCGATCAATTGTTGGAGCAACTTGGTCATACAGATCGATTGTTGCCAGGTGGTTATTTATTTTTAAATGATATTATCGGCCAACCGCGATTAATCGATCGAATTGGTAAAGTGATTGCTTCTGCATTCATGAATGAAAAAGTAGACGTCATCATGACAATTGCGACGAAAGGCATCCCAATTGCACATGCGATTGCACGCTATTTGAATGTACCTGTCGTCGTTGTACGCCGCGACAATAAAGTGACTGAAGGATCAACAGTAAGCATTAATTACGTATCTGGATCGACTCGTCGCATTCAAACGATGGCATTGTCTAAGCGTAGTATGAAGAGTGGTCAGCGTGTTCTATTAACAGATGACTTCATGAAAGCAGGCGGCACGATGGTTGGTATGAAAAATCTAATTGAAGAATTTGATTGTGAACTAGCAGGAATTGCAGTCCTTGTTGAATCAGAAGGAAGCGAACAAATTTTAATGGATGACTATTTATCACTTGTAAAATTGCAAAGCGTTGATGAAATAGATCGTACGATTACATTACAAAGAGGTAATTTTAAATTGAAGGAGGAATTATAATGAAGGTAGTACACACAAATGAAGCACCTGCAGCAATTGGACCATATTCTCAAGCGATGGAAGTGAATGGCTATGTTTTCACATCAGGACAAATCGCATTAACACCAGAAGGCGAATTTATCGGTGGAGATATTCACCAACAAACCCATCAAGTATTTGCGAATTTAAAAGCAGTTCTTGAAGCGGCAGGGACATCGCTAGATAAAGTAGTGAAAGCAACAGTATTCATGAGTGACATGGATGAATTTGTAGCAATGAATGAAGTGTATGGAGAGCATTTTGGAGAACATAAGCCAGCGCGTTCAGCTGTACAAGTTGCCCGTCTTCCAAAAGATGCAAAAGTTGAAATTGAAGTGATTGCACAAAAGTAAAACCCGCCACCTGCAAGTAGCGGGTTTTTGGCGAGCAATCAAGCAGTTGGAGTGGAATAAAATGGCAAGCGGAAGTTGAAAAAAAGCATCTTTTCCGCTATAGTCAATATTGAAATTACGGATGGAGGCTCGAATAAAATGCCGAATACATATGCGGTCATTCTTGCAGCTGGACAAGGGACGAGAATGAAATCGAAATTGTACAAAGTATTGCACCCAGTATGTGGAAAGCCGATGGTTGAACATGTTGTAGATCATGTGACATCAATTGGTGTAAGTAAAGTTGTTTCAATTGTAGGGTTCGGAGCAGAAAAAGTCGAACAAACATTAGGCGCGAAAAGTGAATATGTTTTACAAGAAGAGCAATTAGGGACAGCTCATGCAGTCATGCAAGCTGAGAAAGCTTTAGGTGGCTTAGAAGGTACAACACTTGTAATTTGTGGAGATACACCACTCATTCGTCCTGAAACGATGCAAGCGCTCGTCGATCAACATGAGCGCGAAGGAGCAAAAGCAACTATTTTAACTGCAATTGCTGAAAATCCAACGGGATATGGACGAATTGTACGTGGAGAAGACGGGCTCGTACTGCGCAATGTGGAGCATAAAGATGCAAATGAAGAAGAGCTCATGATTCAAGAAATTAATACGGGAACGTATTGCTTTGATAACCGAGCTTTATTCGAAGCATTGAAGCAGGTTGGTAATGACAATGCACAAGGAGAGTATTATTTACCAGATGTCATCCGCATTTTAAAAGAACAAGGAGAAATTGTATCTGCCTATGTGACGCCAGATTTTACCGAGACTTTAGGTGTCAATGACCGCGTAGCTCTAGCTGAAGCGGAACGTCTCATGCGTCAGCGTATCGCAGAGAAACATATGCGTAACGGCGTAACAATTTTAAGTCCGGAACAGACAATCATTAGTAGTGAGGCAGTGATCGGACAAGATACGGTGCTTTATCCAGGCACGATTATTGAAGGCTCAACAGTAATCGGTATGGAGAGTCAAATTGGTCCTAATACACATATTGTGGATAGTATCATTGGAGAAACATCGACAGTACATTCTTCAGTTATTTTGCAAAGTGTCATTGGAAAAGGCACAGCCGTTGGACCATTTGCACATATTCGTCCAGAATCTGAAGTGGGAGATGAAGTGAAAATTGGCAACTTTGTCGAAGTGAAAAAATCAACAATTGGCAACCAGTCAAAACTTTCTCACTTAAGTTATATTGGAGATGCTTCTATAGGAAGTAATGTCAATGTTGGTTGCGGCTCGATCACAGTGAATTATGACGGAAAAAACAAATATAAAACGACGATTGGTGATCATGTATTTATCGGATGTAATTCGAATTTAGTGGCACCTGTCGAGATTGAAGACGGTGCATTTATTGCAGCTGGAACAACTGTGACAAAAAATGTACCAAAACGTTCACTTGCAATTGGGCGCGCTCGGCAGGAAAATAAAGAAGGTTATGTTGATAAACTCAACTTAAACAATTAAATTTACTCTACTCAGATGCGAATCATTTAGTATACTAGAGATGAACACTTTCCAATTTGTTCACAATCAAAATCGTAGGAACGGCGAGGCTTGCCTAACATTCATTGATAGTCGTTAGGAATATTTCATATCTGACGCAGACTTGAAATTCGTTTCAAAACAAAACCTAGGGGGACCATGATGGCTAACCATTATCCTAACAAAAAGTTAAAAGTATTCACATTAAATTCGAACCAAACACTTGCACAAGAAGTTGCAGACCATATCGGATGCGAACTCGGTAAATGTACTGTAAAAACATTCAGTGACGGTGAAGTTCAAATTAACATTGAAGAAAGCGTTCGTGGGTGCGATGTTTTTATCGTACAATCAACATCTAATCCAGTAAATGATAATTTAATGGAATTATTAATTATGGTAGATGCATTAATGCGTGCTTCAGCGCGAAAAATTAACGTTGTTATGCCATATTACGGCTATGCACGTCAAGACCGCAAAGCGCGTCCACGTGAACCAATTACTGCGAAACTCGTAGCGAACTTGTTAGAAACAGCAGGAGCTCATCGTGTAATCGCGATTGACTTACATGCGTCACAAATTCAAGGGTTCTTCGATATTCCAATCGATCACCTCGTAGCAGAGCCGTTACTTTCTGAATACTTTATGGGCGAAGGATTAAAGGGAGAAGATCTCGTAATCGTATCACCAGACCATGGAGGCGTAACGCGTGCACGTAAAATGGCGGATCGCATGAAAGCACCGATTGCAATTATTGATAAACGTCGCCCGAAACCTAATGTGGCAGAAGTAATGAATATTGTAGGAGAAGTAAAAGGAAAGACAGCTATTTTAATTGATGATATTATCGATACAGCAGGAACAATTACAATCGCAGCTGATGCTTTAATCGAAAGTGGAGCAAAAGCGGTCTATGCATGTTGTACTCACCCTGTACTTTCAGGTCCAGCAATTGAACGTATTAATAAGTCACAAATTAAAGAGCTTGTCATTACAAACTCTATCGAATTACCAGAAGAGAAAAAATCAGAGAAAATCACGCAATTGTCTATTGCAGAGTTATTAAGCAATGCAATTATTCGTGTATTTGAAGATAAGTCAGTAAGTAAATTATTCGACTAAATTGAGCATTGGCGGTGTATGTAGTATTTACCTCGCCGACAATCGATGAAATGTCGAGTATGAAAAGCCAAAAACTTGAACAAGTGTGATATAATGTTCCTGTATCATGTGCTTTTTCTATATTGTTAGTAAGAAGTGCACATTTTTGCTAAGGTTCATTGCAAAATGATAAAAGCAAATCAAATAAATATTGAATTTCAAGACAGAAAGGTGTTAAGCAAATGACTATTACAATCGAAGCACAAAAACGCGAAGGTAAAGCAAAATCAGCATTAACAGAACTCCGTGCTACAGGATATGTTCCAGCAGTTCTTTATGGATATAAAGCAGAAAACGTATCACTCGCCGTAAAAGAGCGTGACGTTTTAAAAGCGGTTAACGAAGTAGGACGTAACGGAGTTATCCATATTACAGTTGACGGCGAAACATATAACGTCGTTATGCACGACTATGAACAAGAAGTTTTACGTGATAACTTAGTTCACATCGACTTCTTATCAATCAACATGACTGAGGAACTCGAAGTTGACGTAATTGTTAACCCAACAGGTACTTCTGTAGGTGAAAAAGATGGCGGTATCGTAGAACAACCAGTTCGCGAAATCACGATTAAAGTAAAACCAACAGATATTCCAGAATCATTCGATATCGACGTATCAGCACTCGAAATTGGAGATTCATTAACAGTAGCAGACGTACGTAAAGATGCACCATTCGAAATCTTAAACGACGACGAAGAAGCATTAATTGTTATTTCTGCTCCACGTTCTGAAGCGGATCTTGAAGCGCTTGATGAAGCAACAGAAGATGCAAGTGCAGAACCAGAAGTAATCGGCGAAAAAGCTGACGAAGAATAATAACGTAATATCGTAAGCAGGGGCGTCTATGTAGACGTCCCTTCTTGTACGTCTAAAAGGAGTCGTCTATAATGAAAATAATTGTAGGACTTGGAAATCCAGGTACACGTTATGAGAAGACGCGACATAATATCGGGTTTCGAGTGATTGATGAATTATCAAGTCGGTGGAACGTTTCCTTAAATCAATCGAAGTTTAAAGGGCTTTACACGACGTATCATCACTCGAGCGGCAAAGTGATTCTCGTACAACCATTAACTTTTATGAATTTATCAGGAGAGTGTGTTCGTCCTTTAGCGGACTATTTCAATGTTCCATTAGAGAATATTACAGTGCTATATGATGACTTAGATTTACCATTAGGTCGTTTGCGTTTGCGTCAACGGGGCAGCGCAGGAGGGCATAATGGTATTAAATCATTAATTCAACATTTCGGAAGTGAGAAGTTCAATCGCGTCAGAATTGGAATTGATCGACCAACAAATGGAATGAATATTGCGGACTATGTGCTAGCACCTTTTTCGAAAGAGGAAGAACGAATAGTAGAAGAGATCATTCAACTAAGTGCTGATGCTTGTGAAGCATGGCTCGACATGCCTTTTTTAGAAGTGATGAATGAATTTAATCAAAAGTAAGAACAGCTTTGGTTCATGCCAAAGCTTTTTCGGTTTGAAAGGGGTTTATGAAATTGAGTGAAGTCCAACAATTGTTTCAAGAGCGACTACATATCGAATCATTCGTACAACAATTATCTGAGGGCTCTAATGCATTGGTGACAGGTTTATCAAGCAGTGCAAAAACGATGTATGTACGAGGGTTATATGAAACATCGAATCGTCCGGTCTATGTGATTGTTTCAAATATGTTGAGCGGACAAAAGATGTATGATGATCTTGTTTTACAAATGGGTGAGGAGCAGGTTTTTCTTTATCCAGCAGAAGAATTAATTGCGGCGGAAATGTCTGTTTCAAGTTATGAATTACGTGCAGAGCGGATTGAAACAATCCATCATCTAGCAAACGAGCGCCGTGGTATTTATATTATTCCAGTGGCAGGACTTAAGCGTCGTGTAATGCCAAAAGCGATGTGGAAACATTTTGTCTTCACGATAGAAGTCGGAAAAACGATGGACTGGGAAAGTGTTGAGCGTAGGCTCATATTAGCAGGGTATAGTCGAGAAACGCTCGTTAATGCACCTGGACAATTTGCGGTACGTGGTGGAATTATTGATATTTATACATTAGACCAAGAATATCCGATTCGAATTGAGTTATTCGATGATGAAGTAGACTCTATTCGGACATTTGATGCAGAGAGTCAACGTTCTTTACAAAATCAAGATAGCGCGACAATCGGTCCTGCTGTGGAGTTAATTATTCCAGATGAACAACGACATGAAATAGCGACAGGTTTAGAGCGAGATTTAGCAAAGCGATTACTCGCGATGGAAAATGACACATTTAAAGAAAAATTACTGATGAATATTCAAGGGGAAATTGATCAGTTGCGTGAAGGAATTATGCGTGAACAAGTCGTAACGTATATTCCTTATTTAGAACATCATTTACAATCGCTCATTCATTATTTTAATCCGAACGGTTATGTCATTTATGATGAATTTGCAAGAATTCAAGAAGTCGATGAAACGCTAGAACGAGAAGAAGAAGAATGGTTTTATCATTTATTTGAACAATTGCGCATACCTCAATTGCGTAAAGTAACTTATCCATTGAGCGAGGTAATGGCAGATTGGACTGGATCAACGGTTTATTTCTCGCTATTTAAACGCTCTATTTCTCATGTATCACTGGAAGAGAATGAAGCTATTTCTTGTAAGCCGATGCAACAGTTTCACGGACAAATGCATTTATTGAAAGTGGAGATTGATCGTTGGATGACAGAAGGTTTTACAGTATATGTGAGCGTGCAAGATAAACAAAGGCAAGAACAAGTTCTCTCCATTTTAGATGATTATGAACTTTCGAAATACGTCATTACAAAAGGTGTAGAAGAACGGGGAATTGTCATTACGACAGAACAATTCCGTACTGGTTTTGAATTGCCGATGCAAAAGCTCGCTTTAGTAACGGATCAAGAACTTTTTAAAATGAAACAAAGACCACGTCGCAAAACACAAAAATTGACGAATGCGGAACGAATTAAAAGTTATTCAGAAATTAATAAGGGCGATTACGTCGTTCACGTGCATCACGGGATTGGACGTTTTTATGGGGTCGTTACTTTAGAAGTTGGTGGCGTTCATAAAGATTATTTAGATATTCGCTATCGTGGCGATGATAAAGTATATGTGCCAGCAGATCAAATTGAACTCGTACAAAAATATGTCCCTTCAGGAGAGAAAGAGCCGAAGTTACATAAGCTCGGAGGAACTGAGTGGAAAAAAGCGAAAGCGAAAGTGACGAGAGCGGTTAAAGATATTGCGGATGAACTCGTTAAATTGTATGCAAAACGTGAAGCTGAAAAAGGATTTGCCTTTTCTCCTGATGATGATATGCAACATTCTTTCGAAACAGCTTTTCCATACGATGAAACGGATGACCAATTACGTTCCATCGAAGAAATTAAAAAAGATATGGAACGAGAGCGCCCGATGGACCGTTTGCTCTGTGGAGATGTCGGTTATGGTAAAACAGAAGTCGCGATCCGAGCAGCGTTCAAAGCAGTGAACGATGGAAAACAAGTCGCCTTTTTAGTACCGACGACGATTTTAGCCCAACAACATTATGAAACGATGGTGGAACGATTTGCGAATTTCCCTGTTGAAGTGGGCTTATTAAATCGTTTCCGTACGAAAAAAGAACAAGAAGTAACATTGCGTGACTTAAAAGCAGGAGTCGTCGACGTCGTTGTCGGAACGCATCGCTTATTATCGAAAGATGTTCAGTTTAAAGATTTAGGTTTGCTCATTGTCGATGAAGAACAACGTTTCGGTGTTACTCATAAAGAAAAAATTAAACAGATGCGTACGAATGTTGATGTGCTCACACTCACTGCAACACCAATCCCGCGAACATTGCACATGTCGATGGTCGGTGTGCGTGATTTATCTGTCATCGAAACGCCACCAGCTAACCGTTTCCCGGTTCAAACGTATGTCATGGAGCATAATTTTGGACTCGTGCGTGAAGCGATTGAGCGCGAGATGTCACGGGGGGGACAAGTCTTTTACCTATACAATCGTGTGGAAGATATGGACAAACGTGTTGCGGAAATTCAAGAGCTCGTTCCAGAAGCACGTATTGCATCAGCTCATGGGCAAATGTCAGAGACGATGTTGGAATCGGTCATTTTAGATTTCTTAGATGGCCAATATGATGTGCTTGTTACGACAACAATCATTGAAACAGGGATTGACGTGCCGAATGTGAATACATTAATTGTTCACGATGCGGATAAAATGGGCTTATCCCAGCTGTATCAGTTACGTGGTCGCGTTGGTCGTTCCAATCGTGTCGCTTACAGTTACTTCTTATATCAAAAGGATAAGGTGTTAACGGAAGTGGCCGAAAGTCGTTTGCAAGCGATTAAAGAATTTACCGAGCTTGGTAGCGGATTTAAAATTGCGATGCGCGATTTATCCATTCGTGGAGCAGGTAACTTACTTGGCGCTGAACAACATGGTTTCATTGATTCTGTTGGATTCGATCTTTATTCTCAAATGTTGCAAGAAGCGATTGAAGAGAAACAGGAAGTGAAAGAACAAGTCGAAGCGTCACCAATTGAGATTTCTTTAGCGATCGATGCGTACTTGCCAGATTCATATATTCCAGACGGATTCCAAAAAATTCAGATGTATAAAAGAATTCAAGCTGTCGAAACTGTTGCGGAATACGAAGAGCTTTTTGATGAAATGATTGATCGCTTCGGTGATATGCCTTTACAAGCAGAATTACTTTTGCGTGTCGCGAAAATGAAAGCGCTAGGTAAGCAAGCAGGAGTAGAACAAATAAAAAAACGACAAGCGATTACGGAAATCCGCTTGAGTGAAGCGGGCACTGCAAAAATGGATGGACCGAAAGTAGTGAGTGCAACAGTTCCTTTTGGTCGAGCGGTTGGATTTTCCGTGGAGAACAATCAATTCATTTTATCCGTTGATGATCGTCAAACGGGAAAGAGGAAAGATTTCGACGTGATTGAACAATTATTAGAAATATTAGCATCTAGTCAGAAAGAACTCGCCGCGACTTAAAACGTCTATGAGAGTGATGATTCCAAATGATAGAGAGAAAAGAGGAATATCATGAACAGACAAAGTGAATGGTCGATGCAACAATTTATGAAAGGCGCTTCAATTTTAACGTTAGCAGCTTTTATTGTGAAAATATTGTCGGCAATTTATCGAGTTCCTTTTCAAAATATGGTAGGGGATGCTGGATTTTATACGTATCAACAAGTGTATCCTTTACTTGGCATTTTTGTCATCTGGACGTCTTTTGGTTTTGCCGTTGCTTTGTCGAAACAACTGGCCGATCAAACAACGCTCCAAGCGAAGCGAGAAGTATATACGAGTGCTGTATTACTTCTCGGGATTATTTCGATTGCTTTATTTATTGTATTGCAAAGCTCAGCTCCTCTTATTGCGAGCATTATGGGAGATACTCAACTGACTTCTTTAATACGAGCGACGAGTTGGATGGCTTTATGTATGGCTCCGATCGCAACGATGAAGGGTGCAGCGCAAGCAGAAGGACGCCTGATGCCTGTTGCGATATCCAATATTATGGAGCAAGCTGTGCGTGTGACAATCGTTATCGGTGGAGCATATTTCGTGATGCGCTCATCTGCTGATATTTATAAAGCGAGTCATGTTGCCATCTATGGCAGCATTGCAGGTGGTCTTGTCGCAGTAGTTATTTTATGGATAAAGAGAGAGCCAAGGAAATGGGCATATTCATCGCAATGGAAGCGCCATTGGAAGGAATTATTCATTTTAAGTGTGAGTTTTAGTGCGAGCTCTTTAATTTTACTTTTTTATCAATTGATTGACTCTATCACGATTTTTAAAATATTAGTTAAAAGTATGCCAATGCAACAAGCGATGGAATTAAAAGGAGTTTATGATCGAGGCCAACCTTTCGTCCAACTAGGTATATTAGTGGCGACGACATTGTCGTTAGCAATCGTCCCCCTCATTGCTCATTATGAAATGGCAAAGACAGAGGAAAAAGCGAAACAATTTACGACTTTAACATTTCGCATCGCTTTTATTTTCGGTCTTGCAGCGACCGTTGGATTGTTACTCGTTTTAAAACCACTCAATATTATGTTGTTTCGTCATAACGAACAGTGGGAAGCACTCGCATTTTTCTTAACTCAAATATTTCTTCTGTCACTTGTATTACCTTTGACGGCAATTTTACAAGGGAAGGGTAAAACCGCATTTCCGATTGTAGTGTTCGGAGGGAGTGTCCTGTTGAAGTACGGGTTGAATATATGGTTCATCCCTCATTATCAAGTAGTTGGAGCTGCGCTAAGTAGTTTCATCACACTATGCCTTGTAACATTACTGATGATGGTGTATTTTAAACGGATTGTGCAAGAACGGATGGCGACAAGACGATTTTATCGCATTAGTCTTGTATCGACTTTAGCGATGGTTGCCATTGTATATCCTTATTTATATATGATTCCGTGGGAAGACGTTATTGGTACTAGCCGATTTGCGGCGACTTTTTTAACCATTACTAGCGCTATAATCGGAGCGTTCGTTTTCAGTATTTGTATGATGAGACGCCCTATTATTCAAATTAGAGAATGGTACGTGTTACCATTCGGTCGACAAATTGCTAAATGGCAATTATATGTTCAAAAGGAGGAAAAGAAATGAAACGAGTGACAGTAATTGGTCTTGGCTATGGAGAACTCGAACAACTCCCGCTAGGTATTTATCGATTCCTTAAAGAAACGAATCATATTTATACGCGGACAGTTGAGCATCCGATTTTCGAACAACTACAAAAAGAGAATATGCATATCGAAAGCTTCGACACAATTTATGAAAAGAATGAAACGTTTGAGGCAGTGTATGAAACAATTGTAGAACACTTATTGAAAGTAGATGCACCATCTGTCGTTTATGCAGTACCAGGGCACCCGCTCGTTGCAGAACAAACAGTTCAGTTGTTAATAGAAGCGGAACAACAAGGGAAGATTGAACTTAATATTAAAGGAGGGCAAAGCTTTTTAGATGCGATGTTTACTGCGGTTAGAATGGATCCAATTGAAGGCTTTCAACTGGTGGACGCCCTTCAACTAAAGGCGGAAAATCTTGTCATGAATCAGCATATTTTAATCGGACAAGTATATGATGCGTTCGTTGCGTCCGAAGTGAAATTAACATTGATGGAAAAATATCGTGATGATTACGAAGTGACAGTCGTGACAGCGGCAGGAACGAGTATGGAGCAAGTGCTCACTGTCCCGCTTTATGAATTAGATCGCGTGATGCAAATTGATAATTTAACATCCGTTTATGTGCCACCTGCTCCTTTTGAAGAACGCATGCGAGATTGGTCTTCTTTGAAGGAAGTGATTCGTATTTTACGCTCCCCAGAAGGCTGTCCTTGGGATCGGAAGCAAACTCATGAATCATTAAAGCGTCATTTAATTGAAGAGGCTCACGAGGTCATCCAGGCGATTGAAGAGCAAGATGATCATGCCCTCATTGAAGAATTAGGAGATGTTTTACTGCAAGTGTTTCTTCATGCCCAAATAGGGGAAGATGAAGGATACTTTACTTTAGAAGATATCGTCCAAGCAATTCAAGAAAAAATGATTCGTCGTCATCCTCATGTATTCAGCGATACAACAGTAGCCGACGCGGATGAAGTGGTGACAAACTGGGAAGCGATTAAACGAGCGGAACGAGGCGAAGTAGAGAATTCTATTTTAGACGGTGAATACCGCGCAAGTTCGTCGTTGCTCACATCTTACAATTATCAAAAGAAAGCCGCAACATTAGGTTTTAATTGGCCATCTATTGATGGAGCTTTAGAAAAGTTTGAAGAAGAATGGGCAGAGTTTTTACATGAAGTAAGCGAAGGGGATGCCGAAACACAAATCGATGAATTTGGCGATGTGCTATTTACTCTTGTGAAAATTGCTCAATTTTTAAAGATTAGTCCTGAAGAAGCGATGATTCATGCGAATGAAAAATTTTCTCGACGCTTTCGACATGTTGAACGTCGAATGAAAGAGAATCATGCTACAGGAGAAAAAATAAACTTAGCGCAAATGGATGCTTATTGGGACGAAGCGAAAGGGGAAGAAAACCGATGAGATTGGATAAGTTTTTGAAAGTATCACGCTTAATTAAGCGTCGTACATTAGCTAAACAAGTAGCTGATCAAGGGCGAGTCACCATTAATGGTTTAGAAGCGAAAGCATCGTCTAAATTAAAAGAGGGCGATGAACTCGCAATTCAATTTGGCCAAAAAATAGTGACCGTACGTGTGAACGAACTAAAAGATTCGACAAAAAAAGAAGATGCTACTAATATGTATACAATAATATCTGAGAATACAATTAATTCTTAGTGTTTTTTGGATAATTTTGCAAAGAGGATAAAATTCCCTTATAATTAAGAGAATGAGGAATAAGGAGTGTGAGGCGCAATGCGAGATGAGCAAACGGTCTATTTCCAATCGGATGAGCAAGAAGAAGCTTATAAAGAAAAGAGAAAATGGCGCCTGCAACAAAAAAAGAGATTAAGAAGGCGATTTTTTTTCTATGCTTGTATTGCGTCTTTAACATTTATTACGATTTTTTCGATCTATTTACAACAAGGGAAAGCACAAGAACGGTATTTAGCAGATAAAGCAGAGTTATCTGTTGAACTTGAAAAAGTACAGGAAGAACAAGAGCAATTAAAAGCTGAGCTTGAACGCTTAGATGATGATGAATATATCGAAAAATTAGCGCGACAGCAATATTTGATAGGAAAAGAAGGGGAAGTCATTTTTTCTTTACCTGAAAAAGAAAAGAAACAACAAAAAGAGTAGTCAGTTGACACTCTTTTTTTGTTCGTTATAATGTTAAGTAGGAGACTTGTATACTTTTCATACGAGTGCATGTAAAGATTTCGTCATTCGGAATCGTTTAAACTTTAAGGAGGAGCATTTTTTTTATGTCAATTGAAGTAGGCAACAAGTTACAAGGTAAAGTAACAGGGATTACAAACTTCGGTGCGTTCGTTGAATTACCAGGTGGTTCAACAGGGTTGGTTCACATTAGTGAGGTAGCGGATAGTTATGTTAAAGACATTAACGAACATCTCAAAGTAGGCGAAGAAGTCGAAGTTAAAGTAATGAATGTTGGTTCGGATGGGAAAATTGGTTTATCGATTCGTAAAGCGAAGCCAGAATCAGAAAGACCGCAACGTCCACAACGTCCACGTCACAATAATCGTCAAAGTCAACCTGTCGAACGTGCAGAAAACTTTGAGCAAAAAATGGCACGCTTCATGAAAGATAGCGAAGAGCGACTTTCTACATTGAAGAGAGCTACTGAATCTAAACGAGGTGGCCGCGGTTCACGAAGAGGGTAACTTGAAGTTTACTCAATCTTTAGAAAAAATGGCTTTCGAAATTAAAGCAATAAAAAAGCGATGGAACGTTTACACGTTTCATCGCTTCTTCTTTTGTATAGCGGCGGAGGGAGTCGAACCCACGACCTTACGGGTATGAACCGGACGCTCTAGCCAGCTGAGCTACGCCGCCAAAATGTTCTGATTTAGAACAACATGAATTATCATACACAACAAATGAAAATTTGTCAAATAGATTTTCGAAAAAATTATTAAAAGAAAAGGGCGACTCGATTATGAATTCTCTTATTCATAAAATCCAACATCATATATTGACAATGCAAACATCCGTGCAAAATAAAAAAATATTAGTAGCATGCTCGGGAGGAGTCGATTCAGTAGCACTTGTTCATCTCGTCGATGCGATGCAACGACAGCTACACTATCAATATGGCATCATTCATGTCGATCATATGTTACGAGGACAACAATCTTTTGAAGATTTACAATTTGTGCGCCGATTGAGTGAGAATTATAATGTTCCTTTTTATAGTGAACGAATCGATATACCGAAATTAGTTGTGCAGCACCGAGACAATGTTCAACAAAGATGTCGAATAGAACGCTATCAATTTTTTCAACAAGTGATGGAGCAAGAAGAATACGATATTTTATTGACTGCGCATCATCTCGATGATCATATTGAAACAGCGATGATGCAGATGTTACGAGGACAAAAGCCAATCGGCATTTTAAATGAGCGTCCTTTCCATACAAAATGCTTAATGCGTCCATTACTTTCAATAAGGAAACAAGAATTATTAGCCTATTTACAAACTCATCGTTATTCTTATCGCCACGATCCATCCAATGATAAAGATGACTATGTACGCAATGCGATTCGTCAACATGTCTTGCCACAACTAGCAAAAGTTGAACCGAATTATCCAAAATTAATGGCCTATAGTTTAGAAGGGAATCAACAAGATGAGCAAGCTTTGAATGAAGCGGCGAAAGCATGTTTAGAACACATTCAAATTGAAATTTCAAAGGATCGACAAATCATCGATTGTAATGCCTTTCAAAAAGAGGCCAGCGCTTTACAAAGGCGTGTCATTCTAATACTATTGAATTATCTTTATTCGAATCAAAACGAAGAGATTACATATTCAAAACGCTTGCTAAACCGAATTCAAGCTGAACTCAATCGCATAGCAGGTGAACAAGTAGTTCATTTGCCGAATGGCTATCAAGTTCGCCGTTCTTACAATCGAGCTTATTTCGAGAAGAGAGAATGCTTGAAACAAGGTACGGAGCTTTCCTTATCATTGAATGAGATCGTTCAGTGGGAAAGTTACACGTTTCAGTTATGTTTCCAAAAAGATATTCAAACATTTGAAAATTCTAAACAATACTATTCACTTTCAGATGCTAATTTACGAATCCGTACTCGTCGAGAAGGTGATCGTTTGCATTGGGAAGGAATGGAACGACCGAAAAAACTAGCACGTCTATTTATCGATGAAAAAATAGCCAAACAAAAACGAGATGATTGGCCAATCATTGTCAACGAACGAGACGAAGTGTTAGTTGTGCCTTATTTGAGATGTCGCTATGATGTGCGTTTAAATGAAAGCGATGAGCAAACCTATATGCTCATCGTCGAGCGAAATTAAAGGAGAGAAAAACATGTTAGAAAAAGACATTCAAGAAGTTTTAATTACAGAGGAAGAAATCCGCGCGAAAGTGAAAGAGTTAGGTGAAACTCTTACAGAAGAATATAAAGATAAGTATCCACTTGCGATTGGTATTTTAAAAGGAGCGATTCCTTTCATGGGTGATTTAATGAAAGAAATTGATGCTTATTTAGAAATCGACTTCATGGATGTCTCGAGTTATGGTAATGCAACTGTCTCATCAGGAGAAGTTAAAATTGTGAAAGATTTAAATACGAATGTAGAAGGCCGTGATATCTTAATTATCGAAGATATTATCGATAGTGGTAAGACGTTGAAATATTTAGTGGACTTATTTAAGTACCGTCAAGCGAGCTCTATTCAGATTGTTACATTGCTTGATAAGCCGACAGGACGTAAAGTGGATTTAAAAGCGGACTATGTCGGATTTGATGTTCCGGATGCATTCGTAGTCGGGTATGGTTTAGATTATGCAGAAAAATACCGTAATTTACCATATATCGGCGTATTGAAAAAAGAAATTTATTCATTTTAATTTAGAATGAATACCTATAATGAAAAGGCGTTTTCATTGTAGGTAAGTGTTAATATATGTTAAGATTTACAATAGTTTTTTGTGAATGAAATGAGGAGGATTTTAGGATGAATCGAACGATGCGATATATTATATTGTATGGATTGTTGTTCCTTGGACTTCTAGGAGTCTTTAATCTATTCAACAATCCGAACCCGAAGATGCAGCCGATTCGTTACGATGAATTTGTCAATGCGTTAGAAGCGGGCAATATCGAAGCAGCAGAGTTGCAACCGATGCAACTTGTTTATGAAGTAAAAGGGAAGATGAAAGATGCCAAAGATGGCGAGACGTTCATTACGAATATTCCGATGGACGATCGACCAGTATTAGATACAATTGGAGAACTTGCAAAGACGGGTCACGAATTTAAATTCGAAAAAGCGCCTGAGAAAAGTATGTTCGCTACATTTATTGTCGGGGTTGTACCGTTTATCATCATCATCATCCTATTCTTCTTTTTATTAAATCAAGCGCAAGGAGGCGGCGGTGGTGGCCGTGTGATGAACTTCGGTAAGAGTAAAGCGAAGTTGCATACAGACGAAGGCAAAAAAGTAAGCTTTGCTGACGTAGCTGGAGCCGACGAAGAGAAGCAAGAACTCGTTGAAGTTGTTGATTTCTTAAAAGACTCGCGCAAATATATTCAATTAGGTGCTCGTATTCCGAAAGGGATTTTACTCGTAGGACCACCAGGAACGGGTAAAACATTACTCGCACGTGCAGTAGCTGGTGAAGCAGGCGTACCATTCTTCTCGATTTCAGGATCTGATTTCGTGGAAATGTTCGTCGGTGTCGGAGCGAGCCGCGTACGTGACTTATTCGAAAATGCGAAGAAAAATTCACCGTGTATCATATTTATCGATGAGATTGATGCGGTAGGTCGTCAGCGTGGAGCTGGACTTGGCGGTGGACATGATGAACGTGAACAGACGTTAAACCAATTGCTCGTTGAGATGGATGGCTTCGACGGCAATGAAGGAATCATTATTATCGCAGCGACAAACCGTGCAGACATTTTAGACCCTGCATTGTTACGTCCAGGTCGTTTTGACCGTCAGATTTTAGTGCATAATCCAGATGTGAAAGGCCGTGAAGCAATTTTACAAGTCCATGCGCGTAACAAGCCATTGGATGAATCAGTGAAATTAAACGTGGTCGCGAAACAAACCCCTGGCTTTTCGGGTGCTCAACTTGAGAACTTATTGAATGAAGCAGCATTAGTCGCAGCTCGTCGCAATAAGACGAAAATTGATATGTCCGACATCGATGAAGGAACAGACCGTGTTATTGCAGGGCCAGCGAAGTCTAACTCTGTTATTTCCGAAAAAACCCGTCGTCGCGTCGCCATTCACGAAGCAGGGCATGTTGTCATTGGCTTAATGCTAGACGATGCAAGTTTCGTTCATAAAGTAACGATTGTACCGCGTGGTCAAGCGGGCGGATATGCAATTAGCATTCCACGCGATGAAAGTAACTTATCGACAACACAAGAATTGTTAGACCGTATTTCAGGTACATTAGGTGGCCGCGCTGCGGAAGAAATTATTTTAGGTGACGTATCAACAGGTGCTGTCAATGACTTCCAACAAGCGACAGATATCGCACGTCGTATGATTACAGAATTTGGTATGAGCGATAAGCTCGGTCCTGTTCATTTAAGTGCAGAGCGCAGTCAAATGTTCTTCGGTCGAGATATCGGAAGTACACCGACGTATTCGGATGAAACAGCACGACTCATCGATCAAGAAGTTCAAACGATGCTTCAAGATCAATACGAGCGTACACTCGATATTTTGCGCGAGAACAAAGAGCTTCTCCAATTAATTGCTGATACATTACTTGAAGAAGAAACGCTCGATGCAGAACAAATTAATCACTTAAAAGAACATGGTACATTACCTGTTCGTTTATATGATCAAAATAATCGTCCGGAAGAATTGCAAGCTGTTGTAGAGGACAGTTCAGAAGACACTCAAGCAGAGCCTGAATCAAAAGAAGAGCAGAAAGAGGCTTTGGAAGATACAGGAGAAGCAGAAATCGAAATTATGGGTGACCTTGGTACAACTTCTAAAACGAAAGAAGAACAGAACGATAAACAATAAATAGAACAGGCGGGGAGTTGAATGATTAAATTCAACTGTCCGTCTTTCTTTATTTGAAAGTTTGTATATTGATTTAAGAGTACAGTTGTTTTTTTCTCTATGTAATATGTTATGATAACGTGGAAAACATTGAGAATGTGGGGCTAGAGAAAATGATCTTAGTATTAGATACGGGGAATACGAATATCGTATTAGGGGTTTATGACCAAGGCGAGTTGAAATATCATTGGCGTATGGAGACGTATCGTCATCGTACAGAAGATGAATATGCCATGTCAGTGAAAGCATTGTTTAATCATGTTGGATTAAAGTTTAATCAAATTCATGGCATCATTATTTCATCGGTGGTACCGCCAGTGATGTTTCCGCTAGAACAAATGTGTCGTAAATATTTTAACCAGCGACCACTTGTTGTAGGGCCAGGCATTAAAACAGGTTTAAACATTAAGTACGACAATCCAAAAGAAGTCGGAGCAGACCGTATCGTGAATGCCGTTGCAGCGATTCATGAATACGGGAGTCCGCTCGTCATCGTAGATTTTGGAACAGCGACGACGTATTGCTATGTGAATGAGAAAGGTGAATATATGGGCGGAGCCATCGCACCAGGAGTTGGCATTTCGATGGAGGCACTTTTTGACCGCGCTTCTAAATTACCACGCGTCGAACTTATTCAACCTGAACAAGTCGTTGGGCGTAACACAGTCGAAGCGATGCAGTCTGGAATTATTTATGGTTATGTCGGACAAGTTGAGGGTATTGTGCAACGAATGAAAGAGCAAAGTAAGGAGATGCCGACTGTTATCGCGACAGGGGGCATGGCACAATTAATTGCAAAAGAAACGGATGCGATTGATGTGGTCGATAATTTTTTAACATTAAAAGGTTTACATTTAATATATGAACGAAATGAATGAGGTGACAATCGTGGGAAACGATTATTTAGTAAAAGCATTAGCATTTGAAGGAACAATTCGCGCTTACGCAGTGCGCTCAACAGAGGTAGTAGGGGAAATGCAAAGACGTCACAACAGTTGGCCAACAGCCACTGCTGCAATTGGTCGTACGATGACAGCGACAGTGATGATGGGCGCAATGTTAAAAGGCGAAGAGAAATTAACGATTAAAATCGAAGGAAATGGTCCACTTGGTGCTATTATTGCAGATGCGAATGCAAAAGGCGATATTCGAGGATATGCACTATATCCACAAACTCATGTCGAATTAAATGAGCAAGGAAAGCTGGACGTGAGAGGAGTTGTAGGTACAGAAGGAATGTTATCTGTTGTTAAAGATATCGGTCTTCGAGATTTCTTTACAGGGCAAATTCCAATCGTTTCAGGCGAAATTGCAGAAGACTTTACGCAATATTTCGCTGTGTCGGAACAAGTACCATCCGCTGTAGGATTAGGTGTTCTCGTGAACCCTGATAATACGGTGCAAGCGTCAGGCGGTTTTATTTTACAAGTGATGCCAGGAGCAACTGATGAAACGATCGATGCATTAGAAGAAGCATTACAAAAAATGACACCAGTATCGACGATGATTGATAATGGATTAACACCAGAAGAAATGTTGTATGCGATTTTAGGGGAAGAGCGTGTGGACATTGTGGATGAAATGCCAATTCAATTTGCATGTAATTGTTCACGTGAACGATTTGCAAATGCAATTGTCGGCTTAGGACGTGAGGAGATTCAATCGATGATTGATGAAAATGGTGAAGCGGAAGCAGAATGTCATTTCTGTCTTGAAAAATATCATTATTCTAAAGAAGAGCTGGAGCAATTATTGAATGAAGCGCGTGCGTAATCGCCAAGCTTCACCGAAACAAAGACAAACTCCACCAGAAAAGACACGCCCACAACCACCTAAAAAAAGACGGACTTTGAAACGTAAACCGTTACTCGTCTTATTAGCGGGTTCGGTTATGCTGAACTTTATTTTTCTTATACTTCTACTCATTCCGAGTGAAAAGGGGACAATGAATGAAACGGTTGCAACAGTTGGTTCTGAAAAAATAGATCGTAATACGTGGATGAATGCGATGGAACGTGAAATTGGTCGCGAAACATTGCAACGCCTCATCAATGAAAAAGTAATGGAAGCGGCAGCCAAGTCTTATAAATTGAATGTCACGGAAGAAGAAGTTGACTTAGAACTCGCTTTATTAACTGCTTCGGATCGTCAATTAACGATTGGTAATCACGAAGAGTCTTTACGTGAACAAATTCGAGCAAATCTTATTTTGGAGAAAGTATTAACGCATGATATCGTTATTGAAGAAAAAGAGATTCAAGAATATTACGATGAACACCAATCTCTCTATAACGTTCCGACATCTTACCGTACATATGTCATTGTGACAGAAACGGAGGAAGAAGCGAAACAGACGATTGAAGAAGTGAAAGAAGGATCGAATTTTGAATTACTAGCGAAAGAGCGATCCATAGATATTCAGTCTTCTAATTTGGGCGGTGATTTAGGATACATTAATACATCGACTGAACTGGTAGATGAACAAATTTTAAAAACGGCAAAAAGTTTAGAAAAAGATGAATTAAGTAACCCTGTTCGTTTGGAAGACGGCACTTACGCAGTGATTCGTATTCGTGATATTATTGAAGAAAAGAATTTTGATTTTGATTCAGTGAAAGAACAAATTAAGCGAGTATTAGCGATGGAGCAATTACCTTTAACGGTTCGTCCAGAAGTATTTTGGAAAGAATTTAAAGTAGATTGGATTTATCAAGAAAAGAAATAAGAACGAAAATGAGGAGTACGGAAGTGCTTCTCATTTTTTATTTTAAAACCTAGTATATTGGTTGACTTTATAAGGTGAAGTTGTATACTAATATTAATCATATTAAAACAGTAGGGATTAAAAAGGAGAATGACCATGGCCATTGTAGGGAATTCAGTAGCAGACTTAGTAGGAAAAACACCATTAGTGAAATTAAACCGTTTAACAGGTGAAAATGACGCGGACGTTTATGTAAAATTAGAATACTTCAATCCAGGATCAAGTGTGAAAGATCGTATTGCACTTGCGATGATTGAAGCGGCTGAAAAATCAGGGGAATTAAAAGAAGGTAGCACAATTATTGAGCCGACGAGTGGAAATACAGGAATTGGACTTGCAATGATTGCTGCAGCGAAAGGATATGGCGCAGTTCTCGTTATGCCGGATACAATGAGTTTAGAACGTCGTAATTTACTTCGCGCTTACGGAGCTGACCTTGTTTTAACACCAGGAGCAGAAGGGATGAAAGGTGCGATTGCGAAGGCAGAACAATTGTCGAAAGAAAATGGCTGGTTCATGCCACAGCAGTTCAATAACGAAGCGAACCCAGAAGTGCACCGTTTAACGACAGGACCTGAAATCGTTGAAGCGCTCGATCAAGTCGATGCGTTTATCGCAGGAATCGGGACAGGTGGAACAATTACAGGTGTCGGACAAGTGTTAAAAGAACACTTCCCAAATGTTCAAATCGTAGCGATCGAGCCTGATGAGTCTGCTGTATTGTCAGGAGATGCACCAGGGGGACATAAAATTCAAGGAATCGGCGCTGGATTTGTTCCGAAAGTGTTAGATGAAGAAGTGTATGATGAAATTATGCGAGTAAAAGGTGACGATGCATATGAATACGCTCGTCGCGCAGCAAAAGAAGAAGGAATTTTAGGTGGTGTTTCTTCAGGGGCAGCGATTTACGGTGCATTACAATTAGCGAAACGACTCGGAAAAGGAAAAACAGTCGTAACGCTCTTGCCATCTAACGGAGAACGTTACTTAAGCACACCATTGTATCATTTTGATGATTGATTCATAATGTTTGTAATGAGGCGTAGTGAAGCAGGAGAGATCCGCTCGCTACGCTTTTTGTTTTGCCATAAGAGCAATGTGTAGCAGAATACCTTCTATAAGAGGTAAAATAGAATCGAATGAAACCATTTGAAACTGAAAGAAGCTGGAGGATTAAATCGATGAAACGAGTGATTTATAAAGAGCGAGGGCATATGACGCATGAACAATTTATCGGAAAATATGCTTCATTAGGAAAAGAAAAACAACATCATATGTTGCTAGAGAGCGGGAGGGGTGGAAACTATTCCATTGTAGGGATGCATCCACTTAAGCGCTATGAGTCAACAGGGAAAGGTGTTCGAATCATTGAAGGAGAACGGGAATTTTTTAGCGATTTAGATCCTTTACAATATATAGAGCAAGAACGACAAGCGATGCACATCGAAAGTGCCGATGTCGATTTACCTTTCAAAGGTGGTTTTTTAGGGTTTGTCGGTTACGATTATGCACGACGTTATATGGATATCGGAGAAGTAGCATCGACAGAAGTTCATATTCCAGATGTCGTTTTTTACTTATTTGAAGACTATGCGATATTCAATCATACGACGAATGAGGTCACGTGGTTGACGTTCAAAGATGATGAACATTTAAAGCGATGGAAGGAGCTTTGGTTAGACGCTCGTGAATATGAGCAAAAAATGCGCAGTAACAAGCAATCACTTGAAATTGTAGCGGGGATGTCAGAGGATATATTTTGTGAAGGAGTAGCACATATTCAGCAGTTAATTGAAAACAATCGTGTGGAACAAGTGAACTTAACTGTTCTTCAAAAGGCGAAAAGCGACATTCCAGCATTACATATGTATTTAGTGTTACGCCAAATTAATCCCTCTCCTTATATGGCGTTTATTCAACATGAACAATTCCAAGTGGTGAGTGGATCGCCTGAATTGTTGTTGAAAAAGAGAGGGACTCAAATTGAAACGCGCCCTATTGGAGGAACGAGACCTCGTGGGATGACACCTGAAGAAGATGCCGCGTATATTCAAGATTTAAAAAATGCACGTAAAGATTTAGAAGAACATGATATGCTCGTACAATTAGAAGTGAAAGATTTTAAAAAAGTATGCGTGCCGAATACAGTAGAAGTGAATGAGTCGGAAGAGATTGAAAAATATTCCCACGTCATGCATCTCGTATCGAATGTACGCGGACGATTGAAAGATGATGTTACATTACAAGAACTTGTAGAAGCGGTGTTTCCAGGAGGGTCGATAACGGGTGACCCAAAATTGCCGACAATGCGAGCAATTGAACGATTGGAACCGACGAAGCGAAATTTATATACGGGGTCAATCGGTTGGATTGGTTTTGATGGTGATTTGGAATGGAATATCGTCATTCGTACAGCGCTTGTAGAAGCGGGGACATATTATGTACAAGCGGGTGCAGGGATTACGAGTGACTCTGTAGCGAAAGAAGAATACGCAGAGTCGTTAATGAAAGCAGAAGCGCTATTTGAAGCATTGCGATTAACGGAGTGAGAGAATTGTATTGTTATTATGACGGAATGATTATGAAAGAGAGCGATGTGTCGATTTCGCCGATGAGTCACGGTTTTTTGTATGGTGTCGGCTTTTTTGAAACGTTTCGCACGTATAATGGAGAGGTTTTTCAACTCGATGCTCATTTTGAGCGTTTAACTCGAGCGTTAACCGATTTAAATATGGCATGTTCTTTAACGCCTGAACAATTGCGTATTGCATGCCGACAATTAAATGAACTTGACGAAAATAAAGATGGTTATTTTCGATTAAACGTATACGCAGGGGAAGAAGGTTTAGGACTGGCGGTTCCTCAATATGATCACGTGCATGTATTATTGCTAAGAAAAGAGCTACATGTTTCACGTGGAACAGAAAAACTAGCCTATCGCATTGAAGTGCCACGCAATAGTGAAGAAACGACATATCGCCATAAATCATTTAATTTTTTAAACAATGTTAAAGCACGTCAACAATTAAATAGTTTGGCGACAGAAGAAGGGATTTTGATTAACCGAGAAGGATATGTCGTAGAAGGGGTGACATCGAACGTATTTTGGTCGAAGGATCATGTCATTTATACCCCATCTGTCGCAACTGGATTATTAGAAGGTACGGCACGTTCAACCGTTTTAAAAATCGCATCACCTCATTATGAAGTGTGTATCGGTGAGTTTAAAGAAGAAGACTTGCATAGTATAGAAGAAATGTGGATAACGAACGCAGTACAAGAGCTCGTTCCGATTAAAAGTTATGAAAATAAACGATTGCTAGGAAATAAAGGGCCGATTTATCAACATCTGCATGCGCTTTATCAACAAGTTGTGTATAAAGGAGAGAATGAAAAGTGAAACCGTACGTCATTAAAGGAGAAACATTTGATTTTCAAAAAGAACCTGTCGTCATGGGAATTTTAAATGTGACGCCAGACTCGTTTTCGGATGGTGGAAAATATAACGAAGTAACAAAAGCTGTCGAACACGCACGAGAAATGTTAGCATTCGGGGCTCGAATTATTGACGTCGGTGGAGAGTCGACACGCCCAGGGCATGCGCCTGTGTCAGAAGAAGAGGAAATCCGTCGAGTCGTGCCGATTATCGAAGCATTGACGAAAGAATTGGATTGCGTCATTTCCATCGATACGTATAAAGCAAAAGTAGCGGAAGAAGCGGTGCGCGCGGGGGCTTCAATTATTAATGATGTATGGGGAGCACAGAAAGAACCAGCAATTGCAAAAGTTGCGGCACGTTTCGATGTTCCGATTATTTTAATGCATAATCGAAAGGAAGCGGATTACCCAGAAGGATTTATTGCGGGGTATGAAGCGGACTTAAAGCGTAGCATTAAAATCGCAAAAGAAGCTGGCGTACGCGAAGAAAACATTTGGTTAGATCCAGGTATCGGCGTCTTTTCGAAGTCACAACCGGAAAATATAATTGCGATGCAACACTTAAAACAGTTAAATGAGTGGGGGTATCCCATTTTACTCGGCACGAGCCGTAAATCCTTGATTGGATATGTACTCGATTTACCGGTAGAAGAACGGTTAGAAGGGTCGCTTGCGACGGTCAGTTACGGCATATTAAACGGAGCTCATATCGTGCGCGTACATGATGTGAAAGAAACGGTGCGAACGGTTAAAATGTTAAATGCATTAATGAAATGAGGATGAACATGGATTATATTCATATTGAAAACATGCAGTTTTATAGTTATCACGGTGCGTTAGAGGAAGAAAATCGTCTCGGTCAACGTTTTAATGTCGATGTTTCATTAGCGGTTTCTTTACAGGAAGCGGGAGAAACGGATGACTTAGCAAAGACAATCAATTATGCAGAAGTGTATGAAGCGACGAAGGAAGTTGTAGAAGGAGAGCCTGTTAAGTTGATTGAAGCGGTAGCAGAACGTATCGCAACGAGTATTTTGACAAAGTTTTCACCATTGACAGAGGGTGTTCGAGTGAAAGTTATCAAGCCGGATCCACCCATTCCCGGACATTACAATCATGTAGCGGTTGAAATTGTACGGGGCGATTATCGATGAATCGAGTGTATTTATCGATTGGCTCAAATATCGGAAATCGCATGGACTACTTAACGCGAGCGATTGAACAACTCCAACATCATCCAGCGATTCAAGTGAAACGTCAATCTTCTGTGTATGAAACGGAACCAGTTGGGCTCGTCGATCAAGCGAACTTCCTCAACATTGTCGTAGAAATTGAAACGAATTTAGAGGCAGACGCTTTACTACAAGTATGTCAACTCGTTGAAGAGTTATTAGGGAGAGAACGTGTCATCCGTTGGGGACCGCGTACAGTCGATGTCGATATTTTATTGTTCAATGAAGAAGTTATTCGGACAGAGTCGTTAATCATTCCTCATGAACGCATGCATGAGCGACTATTCGTTCTCGTCCCTTTATTGGAATTATCGCCTGGGCTCGTACATTCTGCAACTCAACGTCCTTTGAAACAATATGCAGAAGAAGCGACAGGAGAAGTTTGGATTTATGAAGGAGAGGAGTCATCATGACAACGAAACCTTTTAAAATTGGAAATATCGAACTGGACAATCGCGTCGTCGTAGCACCTATGGCGGGCATTAGTAATTCTGCGTTCCGCCTTACAGTGAAAGAATTTGGGGCAGGTCTTGTGTATGCGGAAATGATTAGCGATAAAGGAATTATTCAACGCAATCGCAACACGATGAACTTACTTCATATTGATGAGCGAGAATACCCTCTAGCTTTGCAGATTTTCGGAGGAGAAAAAGAAACGTTAGTAGAAGCGGCGCAATACGTCGACCAACAGACGAACGCGGATATGATCGATATTAATATGGGATGTCCTGTCAATAAAATTATTAAATGTGAAGCGGGAGCAAAATGGCTGTTAAATCCTGACAAAATTTATGAAATGGTATCGGCAGTAACTGAAGCAGTTGAAAAACCGGTCAGTGTAAAAATGCGAATCGGCTGGGATGAAGAGCATATTTTCGCGGTGGAAAATGCATTAGCGGCTGAAAAAGCAGGAGCGAGTGCTATTGCGATGCACGGTCGTACGCGTGTCCAAATGTATGAAGGTAAAGCGAATTGGGATGTGCTGCGACAAGTGAGTGAAAAAATTACGATTCCCTTTATCGGAAACGGAGACGTCGCAACACCGATGGATGCTAAGCGCATGTTGGAGGAAACAGGGGTAGATGCGGTTATGATTGGTCGTGCTGCATTAGGGAATCCATGGATGATTTACCAAACGGTACGCTATTTAGAAACGGGAGAGTTTGTGGAGGAACCAAGTCCGATTGAAAAAATCGACGTATGCTTACTCCACTTTAATCGTTTAATGGCTTTAAAAGGTGAGCGGGTAGCGGTGCGTGAAATGCGCAAACATACAGCGTGGTATTTGAAAGGAATCAAAGGAAGCGGTCCGATTAGAAGCGCTGTGAATGAAACGGAAACGAAGGAACAATTGACAAATCTTTTACAAGGATTTCAACAAGAACTTGCTGAACGACAACAAACTACAATTTAACAATGAAACGATTGATTAAATCGTGTACAATACAAGATAGTAAATCCAATTAACGGATAATGAATCAAGGAGTGAACGAAATGTCTCATTTAGACGAATTGAACGATCAGCTTATCGTGCGTCGTGAAAAAATGGAAGCGATTCGCGAAGGTGGTCTCGATCCATTTGGTAGTCGTTTTGAAAGAACGCATTTATCAAGTGATATTCATGAAGCGTATGACCAATATTCAAAAGAAGAATTAGAAGAGATGGAAACAGAAGTAACGATTGCAGGTCGCATTATGACGAAGCGCGGTAAAGGGAAAGCTGGATTTGCTCATTTACAAGATATGAACGGTCAAATTCAAATTTACGTGCGTCGTGATGAAATTGGCGAAGAAGCATATGATTTATATAAAACAGTAGATATCGGTGATATTATCGGTATTAAAGGTCGCATTTTCAAAACGAATGTCGGAGAATTATCTGTACGTGCCAACGAATTTACATTTTTAACGAAAGCATTGCGTCCATTACCAGAGAAATTCCATGGATTAAAAGACGTAGAACAACGTTACCGTCAACGTTATTTAGATTTAATTTCTACAGAAGGTAGCAAAGAGAGATTTGTGCTCCGCAGTCGCATTATTCAAGAGATGCGTCGATACTTAGATGCACAAGGATTTTTAGAAGTTGAAACACCGATGCTCCATTCAGTAGCAGGGGGTGCGAATGCTAAACCATTCATTACACATCATAATGCGCTCGATTTAGATCTCTATATTCGAATCGCACTAGAATTGCACTTGAAGCGACTCGTAGTCGGTGGATTTGAAAAAGTTTATGAAATTGGTCGCGTCTTCCGAAACGAAGGGATTTCAACACGTCATAATCCGGAATTTACAATGATTGAATTGTATCAAGCTTATGCAGATTATAACGATATTATGGAGCTTACCGAAAATATGGTGGCACATATCGCTCAAGAAGTACTTGGTACAACGACGATCCAATATGGGGAAGACACAATCGAACTCGCGCCACGTTGGAAACGACTCCACATGGTAGATGCAGTTAAAGAATATACAGGGGTAGACTTCTGGCCAGAAATGACGAAAGAAGAAGCGCATGCATTGGCGAAAGAACATAATGTCGAAGTAGAAAAAATGATGGATGTCGGTCACGTCTTAAACGAATTCTTCGAACAAAAAGTAGAAGAACAACTCGTTCAACCGACATTTATTTATGGACATCCTGTTGAAATTTCACCACTTGCTAAGAAAAATGCTGAAGATCCACGCTTCACAGATCGTTTTGAATTATTTATCGTGCGTCGCGAACACGCGAACGCATTTACAGAATTGAATGACCCGATTGATCAACGTCAACGCTTCGAAGCACAACTCGCTGAAAAAGAGATGGGGAATGATGAAGCGCATGATATGGATGAAGATTATATCGAAGCATTAGAATACGGTTTACCACCAACAGGAGGATTAGGTATCGGAATAGATCGTCTTGTTATGTTATTAACAGATGCACAATCGATTCGTGATATTTTACTCTTCCCACAAATGCGTTCGAAAGATTAATAGAATAAGTTTTCTAAATCAGAAAGTGAGTTACTCGCTTTCTGATTTTTTTATTTGATTTTATATTGATATGTTGAAATAGAACTCATAGTTCAATGAAAATATAGAGGAAGTATGTAAGATTATAAAAAATAACAAAAATTTAAGGAGAGAGAAAGGAGTGCAAGTAATAGCGATACGGGTTTAAATCGATTTGCATGTTTTGAAAATAGTGAAGAAAATCGAAATATAAAAAAGCTATATAATGAAGGGAAATTTAAGTTAAAATTTTTAAAG
>NZ_JADKPV010000010.1 GCF_015351395.1 Savagea serpentis | reverse complement strand
GCTGGCATCTTTTATAGATGTCCAAAATTTTTGTTTCGATATCCAACGGGGTTGAATAAAGAAACGGTTTATTTCATCAACAAGTTACTGTTCAGTTTTCAATGTTCATGTGCTGTCTCTCTCGACTGCTTTATAACTATAACAAGTTATTAATATTTTGTAAAGGGTTTTTACAAAGTTTTTCTCTTTTCTTTTTCTCTTCCTATTATATAGCCGACTATTTTTCATTTACAAAAAAACAAAAATGCTCCACAATCCTAAACTTCCATTAACAAAGTTTACGTTTGTGGAGCATTCATGCCTTTAAATCAATCTGCCAAAAATGCAAAGTACGCAATAAACAATACAAATAACACGTACATAATCGGATGAATTTCTTTACGACGCCCTGCCATTGTCATCGTAATTGGATAGAAAACAAATCCAATCGCAATTCCGGTTGCGATACTATATGTGAGCGGCATAGCAATCATCGTTAAAAATGCTGGGACTGCAATTTCAAACTCATTCCACTTCACATCTCCTAATGTTTTTACCATTAACGCACCAACAATAATTAAAGCAGGTGCTGTTACTTCAGGTGTTACCGCCATTAAAATTGGCGAGAAAAATAAAGCAAGTATAAAAAGAAAACCTGTCACAATCGATGCAAACCCCGTTCTTGCACCTGCTGCAACTCCAGCTGTTGATTCAACAAAAGATGTCGTTGTCGATGTTCCTAAAATTGCCCCTGATACTGTCGCAACAGAGTCTGACAATAAAGCTTTTCCTGCACGCGGTAATTTATCGCCCTTCATTAATCCGGCTTGTGTCGCTACAGCAACGAGTGTTCCTGCTGTATCGAAAAAGTCAACGAATAAAAATGTAATCACCACAACGACGAATGATGTCGTCATTAAAGAAGCTGGGTCATTCATGAGCGGTTCAAATGCCGCACCAAATGTTGGTGAAATATCTGGAACTTTTGAGACGATCGCTGTCGGCTTCGCGATGACTGATGTCGCAATTCCTACAATCATCGTAATAATCATTCCGTAAAAGATAGCCCCGTTAATTTTACGAACCATCATAATAACACTGATGACGAGACCGAACACTGCGAGTAAAACAGGCGCACTCGTTAAATCACCCAATGCAACGAGCGTATTCGGATTTCCTACGATGATGTTCGCATTTTGCAAACCTAAAAATGTAATAAACAAACCGATTCCTGCTCCAACTGCTAATTTCAATTGTTCTGGAATCGAGTTAATAATAAATTCTCTAAGTCCTGTTAATGATAAAATAATGAAAATGATTCCTGAGAATAAAACTCCTGTTAATGCGGTTTGCCACGGAATTCCTAAGCCTAATACGACAGAAAATGCGAAGAATGCGTTCAATCCCATACCCGGAGCGAGTCCAATTGGATAGCGCGCTAACAGTCCCATTAATATAGAACCGATTGCCGCTGCTAATGCTGTCGCAGTAAATACTGCCCCTTTATCCATGCGCATAGCGTCAGGAATATCTGGAACACCTTCTAATGAGAGCATGCCTGGATTGACCGCTAAAATATACGCCATCGCTAAAAACGTCGTCAATCCTCCGATGATTTCTCTTCGGTAATTCGTACCTAACTTTTCGAATTCGAAATAGTTTTTCAACTGAGTAACCTTCCTTTTGTTCGCACAGTACAATCTAAGGTTTTATTGGATCGTAGTTGAAGTTTTTACGGAACTTCAGTAGAAACGTTTGAGCCATATTCTCAAATTTATACGATGCGCTATTTAATACATTCAATATACCGCCTTTTCCTTTGAAAAACAATACAATTTCCGAACGTTTAACAAAAACACTCAAAAAATATTCGTCTTATTTATCTGTAGAAAAGCCGACAAGAGCTTATTAAATTACTTCCTCCCCACTTTCAACATATAAATAAGCAAGCATACCGTATTTATAGCCGACTCATCAGCTTATAATATCTATTTTGCAGAAGGCTTTTCATTAGGTTAAATTAAGTGAATTTCCTCTTAAGACGCGGTGTAAAGTTTGATGACTTTCTCTTTAGTTAATTTATCAAGTGAGCTTAAGTTAACAAAATAAGGCAACTGCCATTCTTGCGTTTTAATCGCTTGCTTACTTATAGGTATATCCCAACTTGGATAAACTCTGATCGCCATTTTACCTTTAGTTGTAGGCGTTTTAAATATCTCATGCAAAAGAACTTGCTTTGGAAAGATAAATTGCCCAAATTCAGATTCGTTTTTAAAGCTAGTAATTACCAATAAGTCAGGTGCTTCTCTGTAAGAGTAAGGCTGGTTTTTATGATTTTCATCTTTTTCCCAAAAGGCCACAAACTGTCCTATTTTAGTAGGTGTTCTATTGGATACTCTAAAACGAATCGTCTTTGAGCCTATCCTAAAGATGCAAGCACCGTATTTAGCATTTTGTTGTTCAGCTTGAATAGACTCTACAGATAAATCACACGGCTCATAAACATATTTTTTAAGTTGAGCTAAAACTTTATTAAAATCATTCATCGGTCCCCTCCTTACATTCATAATGCAATTCGACAAACTGATTCCATTGTTTTATCCCTTTTAATGAAAGATTTAGTTGATTATCGTCTTCTTTAAAGAGAGGTATTCCACTTCCGATGATTTTCGGAGCGAGTGTAATGATAAATTCATCGACTATTTTTCCTTGTATAAAAGTATGTAATAATTCGCCTCCTCCGACAATCCAAATGTTTTTCCCTTCTCGAGCTTTCAAATCCTGTACAAATTCAACGACATTATGCGTAATAAACTTTACATTTTCATTGTCTGCAGTAGCAGTTCGTGTAAAGACATAGGAATCCTTGTCTCGATAAGGAAACTCTTTTACATCTTGTTTCATAATCCAATCGTAAGTTGTTCTCCCCATCAAAACTGTATCTACTGTTTCATAAAACTCGGTAAATCCATTATCTCCTTCACCATCAACTTCGAATAACCACTCGAGCGATTCATCCTTTGTTGCAATATATCCATCCAAACTTGAAGAAATAAACAAGACTAAGTTGCGTTTTTGTTTTAACATTCAATTATCCCCCTTGCTAATATTTTTCTCTGAAATATAATTTGGTTAGCGATGTGTAGTGGGTGTAAAAAATTTTTCAAGTCTATCCATAAATGTCTTAGTAGCTATACTCAAATACTTATTGTTCCTATAAAAAATCTCTAAATTTCTGGTAGGTGAATTTTCAATTTTAATAGATCGAATTCCTAATGTTTGAAAATTATCGATCAGTTGACTTGGTTGAATTGTTGCACCTACACCATCTTTTACAAGTTGAAATAAGGAAGTAGCTGATCCAGTTTCCATAATTGGCGTAATCGATAAACCTTGTTCTTTGCACCATGCATCAATTAATTCACGCCCATAAAATCCGTTAGGATACATAACTAAAGGAAGATCTATTAAATCATTAGCTGAAATAACGGTTCTATTCGCTAATTTGTGTTTTTCATGGACGTAAAGACTATAAGTCTCTGTATAGAACGGAATTTGGTATAAACGATTATCAGGGTCCATCCTTAATCCTACACCTATATCAACTTCATTATTCAGCACCATATTTAAAATATCAATTGATGGAATCACCTGCACTTTCGTATTGGGAAAATCTTTATGAAAATCAACTAACAAAGGAGTTAAGCGATAATCCAAATCAGATGGTAGAACGGCTAAACGTATATTTCCAGCATGCAAGTTTGTTAAATCAAAAATGGCTTCTTCAGCACTGTCAAGTAACCGAAAAATCTCTAAAGTGTAACGTTCTAAAATATTTCCAGCTTCCGTTTTCACTGTTTTCTTTCCAATTCTATCAAATAAAGGCACACCGACTTCATCCTCTAACACTCGAATCTGTTGACTTAATGTAGGCTGAGAAATCCCAAGTTTAAAAGCTGCTTCAGAAAAATGAAGTTCCTTACATAACACTAAAAAATAGTTTAATTGTCTAAGTTCCATTAAATACTCTCCTTTTTGTATAGTTAAAAACTATAGTTTCCATAGAAAAAATAGTATTGTTCTATCATTAGTCTTACTATACATTAATACTAGCATGATTGAAAGGAGTGAATCACATGCGAGTTATCTATCTTATATTAGTCATTTTTGTTCTTTCACTAAATCTAAGACCATCCATTACATCATTAGGTCCTGTGCTCGATTTAATACAAATAGATTTAGAGATGAATAGTGTGACAGCAAGTTTACTTACTTCACTACCAGTTTTTTGTATGGGACTATTTGCATTATTTTCAATTCAAATGAACAATCGTTTAGGGATTGAAAAGTCATTACTTATAGCGATAGTATTAATTTTTATTGCAACTCTATATCGAGGTTTCGTTTCTGAAAGTTGGCAATTAATTATTACAGCCTTAATTTCTGGTGTTGGGATCGGCATAGCTGGACCACTTATTTCAGGATTTATAAAAAAGCACTTCCCCCAAAATTTAAGTGTTACGAGCGTTTATTCTGTTGCTATGGTAATCGGAGCATCTATTGCAGCGAGTTTTACAATACCATTACTCAATCGGTTTAACGAATCTTGGCAAATAGCACTCAGTTCCTGGAGTATTTTAGCCTTATTAGGAGCATTGTTACTACTCCCCATTTTAATTACAGAAAAAATAAAGGATACAAAAACAAAAAATATTTCATTGAAGATCACGAATCAACGAGTTTATTTATTTATGGCTTTCTTTGGGTGTATGGCTGCAATATTTTATTCTATAACAGCATGGTTAGCTCCCTTTGTACAATCTATGGGAATGAATCAAGCTCAATCAGGTTTTATTCTTACTTTGTTCACCGCTATTCAAATTCCTGTTAGCTTTTTTATACCTTTGATTGTTGTAAAAACAGGAAACAGAAAATTATGGCTATTAATCTGTAGCATTTCAGAATTAATTGGTATTTTGCTATTGTTAGGATATTACTCTCCCTGGATCGCTACTATATTCTTAGGTATCGGAGCGGGAGGACTGTTCCCCCTAGCATTGGTTATTCCAATTGAAGAGGCAAATACAATAGAAGAAGCTACTTCATGGTCAGCACATATGCAATTTGGAGGTTTCACTTTGGGGGCTCTTGGACCGTTGCTGTTCGGATATACTTTAGATGTATTTCACAGCTATGTCCCTGCGTTAGTTATAGTGTTAGCGATTATATGTATGATGATGATGATTATTTTAAAAATGGAAAATAAATCTAATGAAGAAAATAAATCATTAGTGAAAGTCGAGGGATAAACGATGAGTAATTTATCATTTAATGAAGTTATCAAAAGAAGACGTTCTATTTATTCACTAAACCATAATGTTGCATTATCCAAAAAGGAGATTAATGAGCTAGTAAATTTTGCAATGAAGCATAGTCCATCAGCATTTCATTCTCAAACATCGAGAGCAATTATTTTATATGATCATCATCATTTACAATTGTGGGATATTGTCGAGGATACGCTACGTTCAATTGTTCCACCGGAAAACTTTGCTAGTACTATTTCAAAACTTGATTCTTTTCGAAAAGGGATAGGAACTATACTTTTTTTCGAAAATGACGATGTTATTAAAAGTTTCGAAAAATCGTATCCTAGTTATGCAGAAAATTTTTCTGGATGGGCAGAACAATCAACGGGCATTGCACAATTTGCTGTATGGTGCAGTCTTACTCATGAGAATATGGGAGCATCGTTGCAACATTATAATCCAATAATCGATAGTAAAGTTAAAGAAGAATGGAATATACCAACATATTGGATTCTAAAAGCACAAATGCCTTTTGGAGGAGTGGAATCTCGTCCGAATGAAAAAGATTTTATTCCAGATGAATTAAGAATAAAGGTTTTCATAAATTAAATCAGTTAATTAAAGTATAATATTTTATTTTTTCCCAACTTTATCTTTTCTGCAGTCGGACTTTCTTTTTCATGAAAACTTTGGCGTTTTTGAAAAAGATTGTTGAAGGTTGAAAGGGGAAATCATCACCCACCTTTGCAGTTGCGAAGGGAGAGGAAGTGCACGATAGAACCAAATCATACCGAGTGGCAAGTTCGCTGTGCATTTAACGCCTTTTATAAACGTGTTTTAAAAAATGAGAAAATCAATTTTATACCTTAGATAACAATACGAGAGATTAGAAGGAAAAATTTTCAAGTGGGTAAAAAGAAAGTCACTCCAAAATTACTTGCTGAAGCGATACGTACTATGCCAGCAGAAAAGCCTAAGACAACCCTATGATACTATTTTTTCAAAAAATTGGATTTAGAAATAGCTGAACTACACGATATCCCACGTAGTACTGTTTAATATAGGCGGACAAGCTCTTCTGAAAAGTTAAAGTGATTTTTGGAAAAATATGCAGATGAATAGGGTAATTAATTCTTGAGAAATATTTATCAAAAACAAAAGTTATATTATTATAAGCCTAGGACACTTAATAAATTACTACTTGTTCCTTACGGTTTATATTTCACATTATCATTATACGGTGGATCTAGTTCTACAGAGTTTTCTTCATCTATAATACTCAAACACATTTCATCAAATTGTATAGATTCATTTTTTCTATGAGTCCATAAATAGTAATGATAAATATACATATGATGTGGATCATCATAAAATTTTACAATGAGTTGATAACCACCCATTTTATAATCTTTAAAGGCATTTAGACTTTCGATATTATCTCTATTGGTATCTTGTTTTATCAAGTACTCATTAAATTTTTTAAATGCTAATTTTTTTTGTACAGGGTAATAAAAAATCAAAAAAAAGGATATCGCAAATATAAATAAAATCATCATAATCATTACCTTCTAAGGTTTCAATGTTTTCTCTGAATTATTTTATTATCTTCTATTCTTTAAATAGGTCTTTTTATGACTTAAATTGTGAATAGTTTTTGGTAAATCGTAAGGCATTCTATATCCTATCGTTGGTCCATTAGCCTCTTTAGTACTTGGACCATAATAATATCCTTGCCAAACTAATTTAGAACAATAAGTTACATTTGTGCTAGCAAGATCACTAGTTATTTTATATTCAGCATTTGAATTGAGATAAGTGTCTTCTGTCCATTTTGCAGCAGCATTGGCCTTCGTTGCATTCTTATGTCTATATACCTTTGTCCATGATGAATTGGTTTTGTTTGTATATTTTCCATGCCAGTTTGATAGAGATATTTTAACAGGTTTTTTTCCTTTCCCAGCAATATGCAATATATAACTACTGCTGGTAGCAATTCCAGCGTGACCTGCAATGCCTGCTGATGACGTACCATTTGTAATAACTACGTCTCCTCTTTTCATGGTAAAGCTACTAAATGGTTCTACGGAGTTGGACGAATATACTTCTTCAAATTCAGCAGAATCTTCAAGGAGATTTTCTAATTCTTTAGATGTGTTAACTAATTTTACCCACTCTTCATAAGTAACATCATCTCCTAGTATGCCTTCATCTTGATATCCTTTATACTCCTCAAATGATAAATTTGTGTCAGATGAATCATTTTTATCAGAAGCTTGAATCCTACTTTGGAACATGGTAACTGACAATACTAGTGCAAGAGTTAACAAACTGATTACTTTAAATAAATGTTTCACACTAAATACCCCCTTTTTAATATTTGGAATTTTTTATGCGATATCCTTTAATTCCCTATAATAAATCAAATTCCAGATATTCCGGCAATTATTACAAAAGTTGTCCATAGAAAGCCACCTATTAATAATGTAACAGAAGTCAAAATCCCAAATATTAACAAACTAGACTTTGATTCTCCGTTTACCCTTGTTTTCCTCTTAATTGCAAAGACTAAAAAAACGATCCCTATCAATTCAAGAAAGTAAGTAAAAACAACTCCAACCCAATACCAAGTAGAATCATTTCCCCAGTATGCCATACTTTGAAATGCACTACTCATTAAAAATACACCTATTGCACATAATAGTGATAACAATGTTAAAATTTCTTTTTTTATTAAATTCATAGATAATCTCCTTTTGGTTTTAATATCTATTAGATTATTTCATATAGAATATTTCGAGTTTATACTCTTTGAAAATTTTATACGTAATCTATTCTTAGCTAAAGAAATCCAATAAGTAGACCTAATTTTAATATCACTCTATATTTATTTTTTATTGTTGGTTATATTTTCCAATTGATGATTTGTATTGTTTCCATTCATAGTTCATTGTTCTTCCGTGTTAATCTTGAAATAGATAGTGTTGCTTCTCCGTTAATAATATCCTTCTCATCCCCTCTTACATATCCAAACATTCAAATAATTCATTCGCAATAATACTTTGTTTAGTTGTTGGGCAAGTATGCGTAGCAACATAATGACAATCACTCGGTCTAGCTGAGCTAAAACTACTTCCAACCTTACTTCTTCCTATAAAGTCAGTTGTTCAATATCTATCTCAACTATTCACATTTACAAACACTAATTGAATTTTCAATCTTACTAGCGACCATATTAGATTTTAATTTTGTCACTCCTAAAACACTAAATACATATTCGAAATTAAATTAACGTAATTTTACTACATCCCTGTAGTATATTCAAGGGATAATTCAAACATTATAGTAGATTCTTGATCCTCTTTTAATCTGCTTTATTAATCCAATAGAAAAATATGTTAATTTCCGCAATAAATAATACATAAAATAACCTGTTTTAGATTTATTCCACTTCTAACTTTCACTAAAAATATTGTAAATATCTCTATTTTTAAACTTACAAATCATTTTAACTCAAGAAATACATGATAGAACTCCATCGTACCGAGTTGCAAGTTCGCTGTGCATTTAACGCCTTTTATAAACGTGTTTTAAAAAATGAGACAATCAATATTTACAACTAAAGGCAACAAATCCAGGAAAAGGGATGATATTTTCTAATCTCACACCACAAGAAAACCAACTTTATACCTTAGATTAGCGATACAAGGGAACAGAAGGAAAAATTTTTCGAGTGTTTGAAAAGAAAGTCACTCCAAAATTACTTGCTGAAGCGATGCGTACTTTGTCCCAAAAAGTGTATCACTGTCCCACTATATTATTTTTTAACAATACTACTTCTATCGAGTAAAATCAAAATTAGCATTATTCGTTATACTTAACATCATGTTACGCTCCTTTTATTCCATAAAATTATCCACACAATGTATTTGGCAAATAGAAAATGGTTCTTATGTAAACTTGGGAACGTGACAAAGGTCATGTGAGTTCAGTATAATAAAAAGAAAGAGGTGTTGGCGATGAAACATCTAACATGGGGCGGCTCCGAATACTTTCATGGAAGTGCTCCATATTCAAACAGAAGATCAACACATTCAATTGACTGTTCAAAGTACTCACACTCTCACTCATTGTCCGACTTGCGCTACGGTCAGTTCTCGTATTCATAGTCGTTACACACGTATCGTTCAAGATGTGCCATTCAATGAGAAAAGCGTCTCACTACTGGTTCTGACACGTAAGTGGTTTTGTGATAATAGAAGATGTGCAACTCGAATTTTTACGGAACGCCTAGAAGGCATTCAATCCCATAGACGATGCACTCAACGTGTAGAAGAAGTGTTGCGAAAAACCGCTTTTTCGACAAGCTATTTCTAAAGCGAACCTTGCCATCGAACAAGTATATGACCGGTGGCACTTTATTCGAAATGCGAAGAAACAAGTCACGGATTATATCGCTACACTTCTCCCTGCTACGATTACTTGGTCTAGCCCTCATAAAATGAACACTGAAACGTTAGCAATATCTCTCACTCGTTCTGAAAAAGAAGTGTTCGCTCGTCTCAAACTCAAAAGCGAAGACTTATTCAACAGGTGAAGACTGCCTATAAAGAGGGGCAAACGATTGCTCAACTTGCTCGAACATTCCAGTTGGATCGCCGCACTGTCAAAAAATATATTCATTTACATACTTGGTCGCCAAGTCGTCAAGTGCGAAGAAAAGCAATCGACGAATACGTCACACAAGCGCTTGAATGGGAACAAGAAGGCCATTTATCGCCATCTTCAACGGTTAGGATATACAGGAGGATATGATGCAGTAAAACGACTCGTTCGAGAGGAAAAAAGGAAACGGAATGCTACTACTCTGCAAACGTTCTCTGTTTCCAGACGAAAGATTATTGCTCTTTTATGGAAACCTCAACAAGAGTACCTCGAAGAGGAACATGAGCTACTACGTCATTGTATCTCTCTCGCTCCCCCTTTACAGACATTTAAGTCACGTGTTCAACAGCTGTATGATGCTCTCAACGATTCTACAGCAAAACTGTTTTCCAAATGGGTACAAGATCAACTTTCAGACACCACTTCCCCTTTTTACCGCTATGCTCAGCGAATACGCAGTGACCTCCAAGCAATTCAACATTCTTTCTCTTCTCCTTACAGTAATGGCAGATTAGAAGGCCAGATCAATCGTTTAAAAACAATTAAACGGATGATGTACGGAAGAGCAGGATTGAAATTGTTAGAAAAACGGATTCTCTATCGGATGTAGAGTTATATTCAGAAAACATCTTCAAATCACCTTACCACTCCAGTTTTATTTTCACCAAATACGCGTAAGAACCATTCTCATTCTGCCATAAACATCCATATCTTCACAATCTGTATAATAGATAATATCGTCTTGATTTTCTAGTAATTCTTCTAAACTATCGAACCAGTAACCTTGAATTTCAGATAGTTCATGATAAATTGGTGAGCCTTCTAGTTCTTCTACCATGGCACATAACCGATTGATTTCGGAGATAGGGGTGTATTCACCAATCTCAAATGGCAATTCATA
This sequence comes from Savagea serpentis, assembly GCF_015351395.1. Classification (GTDB taxonomy): domain Bacteria; phylum Bacillota; class Bacilli; order Bacillales_A; family Planococcaceae; genus Savagea; species Savagea serpentis. The sequence goes on along the minus strand of NZ_JADKPV010000010.1, from coordinate 49,241 downwards.
ATCATGTATGGCATATTCTTCATATTCACTATTTAAGCCAATACGTTCTTTCATTTCTTCCATATCGATTGGTGGTGTAAACCATTCGCCCTCATTATATTTTCCGAGATTGGCGATATATGCTTGCATGTCCATCAGTTTTCACATCCTTTTTATTAAAAATAGGCATAAAAAAACAGCAGACAATAAATGTCCACTGGAAAATTTACTTTATCTCTTTGCAAATGCTCTCTTAATTTCTGGGTCGCTTTTACAATCAGCTTTTTCTGTTGAAAAGTAAAAGCTCAAATTAGTATCTTTGCGAAATGTTTCATATAGTTCTGGACGAAGCATTTCTGCTTTATTACTATTAGCAATACTGCGCTTTTTCGATGTTCCATCAGCTTTTTTACCATTTCGACGAACCTCATAACAATATACCGCTTTTGGATTATTCCCTTCTGCACGACTACCAATTATTTTTTGTATCCTCTCACTTTTCTTTATTATTTTTTCTTCAGGTATAAAATTAGAGAAAATATCGGCAAAATCAACAAATAAATTTCTTCCCGCATTTCTACTTTCCACACCAAAAAAGTCACAAAATTCTTTTGTATTATCAAAACGAACTTCATAAAAGTCAATAAATCCTTTAATAGAATGGTTTGTATTGTTATCCTTTATAAATTCAACTTTAGCTTTAGCGTATTTATTCGGTTTTCTTTCTTTTTCATTATACAAAGTTAATATAACAATGTATTGTTCACTTTTATATTTAAAGAAAAAAGAGTCTATCATCCATTCTTTTTTCTCCATATCTTTTAATAAAAGTGGCAATTTATTAAAACGTATTTCAGCTTTCTTATTCGTCAAAACTACCAATCCCTTTCCACTTTTAACTCTATTGTATCATCCTCCCTTTTCTAAATCTAACTATAATATTCAGAATAATAATTCTATTATTTGGATAAATCAATCTAGATATCATGCCCCAATAATTCGATTAAATAGATTTAACAATACATCTTTCACCCCACTCGCATTAAATACTAATCCTACTGCAACCAAAGCAACAATTAAAAAGCCTATCAATTTAGAGAACTTTCGTTTAAAACCTAAATACCGATTACCACAATCGCCATCAACACCAAGGATTGCGCATTACTTAAAAACCAGTTATACAAATTTTGTCCAAAGTCCATCTTTCATTCCTCATTCCATCTTCTAATACTTGGTTACTTGCCGCATACATTCGATAAAACATAAAATAATACCACCTAGGATAGTAATAAAAATGAATTTTACGAATTTCATGGTAGTCCTCCAATCCGTCATTTAATAACATCTTCAGTTTCAAGTGCTTGTTGCATCAATAATTGTTGATGACGTTTGCTTCACTTCGCTTGATCTAACATATCTTGAATAACAGTTGTTTGATTGATTTCATCTAGTTTAGTTGCCAGCTTCCAAGTAGGAGCGACTTGTCGAGCCAACCATCTAAGTGTTTTATCGAATGTGTAAGGTTCAGGTTTTGTTGTTAAATAAATTTTTCTATTTTCACCTAAATCTAAAAAGCGCTGCCACTCTGCATTCACTGGCCAACTGCTACGACGTTTTTTCTCATCTTTATCAACAAACCGAATATATCGATTAATGATGGAAAAAGCTGTTCGTCCCGCATCTTCATAGGTCATTAAATCAACAACCGCATGATAGGCACGATCACTTTTCAATCGAATTTCAAAGCGATTTTTAATGTCTGTATCTTCAAATGATGCACCGTGTTTCACGCATTGTTCATAATCCTTTTCATACACACAAAAATACACATCACTTTTCAAAGAACCGATATACAATGTATTTCCCATATCACGTTTTTCTTCTCCATGAACCAATTCGCCAGAACGATAACTTTTAAAACTACGAAACACAGAAATACATTCTTCATTTCTACATTTGTTCGTTAAAAATGGAATATCCAATATGCCTGTCTTATCATTGATCGCAAGGTCAACCCGTTTAAATACACCATTTACTCGAAATACATCCATGAAAAAATCAAACCATGTACGTTGCTGGGCTAATAAAAAGTTTTCAAATTGCCGACATCCTTTTCCTTTCAGTTCAAGTAAACAGCCTTTATCCTCATCTGGCGAAACCATAACAACAATGTCACCAAAAACATACTGTTCCATGTAAGAATAAAACGCATAGTCTTCATGGATCATATACTCCATTTTCAACCGTAAGATTTCTTCAATAACAGGCTTCGGATTCGTTGTTAAAAAACGTATTCGCACATAATCAAATAATATTTCCATAGGCGCTTCTGGATTAAATTGTTCTAATATATCGAACATCGCCTGTTGTAATGTTGGAGTCGGTGTCATTTTTCCTGTTTCAATCTCACTAATATATTGCCTTGAAATTCCTACATGTACGGCTAATTTGTTTTACGATACGCCGTATGCCAATCGTTTTTCTTTTAATTGTTGATACCAAGATACTTCATTCATGTGCATGCCTCCCAACAGAAAAAAGATGTCAACTAAGGACTAAAAGCTGACATCTTCGTAATATGACCTAAACCCTTGATACATCAGGGTTTCTGTACTTTTGAAACAGTTTCTTATTGTTTTTCTACCCCCCTGTTAGAAACGGGGGGTAAAGCGTGGCTATCGCCCCGCAGGCTTTGCCCAGCACAGCGGCTTACGCTTCGCACGCCGCCGCACTGGGCAGCCTTATTGAGCTAACTTCTCTATCTCTTTTAAAAAGTCATGATCCTTTGGCACAAGTGGTGTGTAAAATTCGGTAATCACGTTATCCCCTTTATCGACATACCCACGTCCTTTGATCTGTTTTAAGAAAAATTGTTTTTGGACGTCGCTTCCAAACATCATGCCATATCCTAGTTCGGACATTCTTCCTAAGGCAACCCGAAAATTAAATTGATCACGAATTCCATCCCCTAAATATTTTGCATCTGGTCGCTGACAGGCAAGAATAAGGTAAAATCCAGCTTGACGTCCTAACATGACAATCTGTTTTAGTTTCGTTAATATAGCCGTACTCTCCTTAGAAGCAAGCATTTCCATAAATGCAACGTATTCGTCAAAAATTAAAAAATGAGGAGCTAAACCCAAATAAGCATAGTTTTCCCCTGTTTTATATCCTTCCATCTGTTTCATTTCTTCACTTCGAGCCATCATATCTTCATAAAATTGATCAATACTTGCCATCATGTCTTCCTTTTTATAATATATATCAGGCATGACGGTACTTAGATCAGCTAAATCGGCATTTTTTGGATCTAAAATATATAACTTCGCATCGGTTTTTAGCAGTGCTTCAATCAACGTAAGAATAAAATACGTTTTTCCACCACCTGTTCCGCCAGCAATCAACATATGTGGCAGCTTATCGTATTCCCAATCCATTGATTTCATGAGCTTTAAGCTACCGTTTTGCGCAATGACTTCATCAATGGAAATACGGTTCGCAATTATATCATAGAACAGAACATACTCAACGTAGGAATCATGTAATTCTTTTGACACTAATTCACAATACAAGCCACTTTCCAACTTCTTTTCTAAATTTAAAAGTGGTTCTTGATATTTACCAAGCGTTATTTCCACTTGAATATGAATCATGCCTTTTTCACACCGATAATACATCTTTGGAAAATGACTGATTTTTTCCTTTGCCTTACTAGATGGGATATCTTTGAAAAATCCTTCATTCACCACTTGTTTTGTTTCATACCACTGATTGTCTAAAATCATCTTTGCGAGCTTTTGTCGATGCATCAATTGTTTTAGATGGTTATAACGATACCGATAATAAAGCAAAACACAAATTGCCACCAACACCAAGCTAATGATTAGTGAAGTTAATCCATACGCACTTACAAAATGTGTTTGAAATGGATCAACTTCCCACGTTGTCGAAAGTAAAAACTTTACATGAAAAGGGATAAAGAAAACGAGCCATACACCAAACAACCCAAAAAAGAGAAATTTAAAAAAGAGAGAGGCGTCACTTGGTCGAATTCGCTTCCCTCTTTTTCGGTAAAATTTCATTATTTATCTTTGGATGGAGTGGATTTTTGAGTGTTAGTGCCTGGAGACGCTGTTTTCCCTTTTAAAACCAAGTCATCTGCCTTGATATACCAATCCACGTCTGCCCCACGAAATGTTGCATTTGCGACTGTATCTGCGACAGGATCAATGAGTTCCACTTCCGCATTGTAATCAAAATCTTTTAATGGAACAGAAGCAGGAATGCTTACTTGGATCATACGTCCTTGTTCACGAGACTTTAAATCATAGGTGCGTTCTTTTACTTCCGTTGATACTGTACCATCTTCATTTTGTAGAAACACTTCTCGGCGTAATGACGAAAACTTTAATAATCCGAATGTCTTTTCTTTATCAATCACAATTCCTTCCGCTAATCTCATCTTTTTTCCTCCTTATGCTTTGACCATATCGTCAGCATGTAAAATGTATTTTGTAAAACCACGATCACCAATTTTATAGCCTTCAGCAGTGATTTTAGCATTGACTAACTTCACTTTTTCCTCATGTTCAAAGAATTTCTCTCCTACTTCTTGTGGCAAGATTACCTCAATATCATCTGCCCGTTGAATATCGGAATACAAATTATAACTACGTGACAATGTTGTCATACGCCCATTAATCCTTCTCTGTTCAACTTTTCCTTCTCCTGCATATTCTAAATTCCCGAACGTTTTTTCCATGTTTGGAATAACGTACTTTAGTTCCATATGATTTTCTCCTCCTTTTTAATTGTCTGTTTAAACTTTGAATAAATGACATTGGGAATTGGTGGGGCTCGTTCATTACAGGTTTGTAACACATTATCAACTCCTTTCAAAAATTCAAATAAAAAAAGACGCCCATTTCTGAACGTCAATAAAAGATTACAGCTTAAATATTAATTTGTATGATTTTTGTCTATTTATTTAACTATCTGTAAAATATGTATCAAAGGAAATTCACCTAATCATCAACAACTTTTAGATAGGTTAATCGATTTTTATAATATAAACATTGATTAAACTAAATTACTAAAATTTAAAATTTCTACATCATTATCGTAGTTATAAAACATTTCTCCACTAAGTTTATCCGTATAAAGAGTTTCATTAGTAAATTTATAAGAGAATTTTTCTGATACGTCCCCTTTTATTTCATAATTAGTGGAGTAATATCTTTTCCCAAATTTACCAATTGAAATAAAAACAACCTCTTTAGCGCCGGCTGCGAAAAGCAAATGTTTAGCTGATTCAGCTGAGTACCCATTAGTAATGTAGTCATCAATAATACATATGACTTTTCCTTTGATACGATTAATTAAATTTGGATTAACAATTAAAGTATCAAAGTCTTTGTCACTTTTATTGTTTAAACGCAATGCCCCACTAGTGTGTTTTGCTTGCATAGGGGAATGTCTAATCAATATTTCTGGTCCTGTTCTAGGACCGCCATTAATAAGGACTCTAACAGCCTCTTTTAAAAAGGAAATAGACGTATCTGTATTCTCTGGATTAGAGGATGGAAAAGTCCCCCAATAATCAACATTATCAAAAAAATTATTTGTTGTTACTTCATTTATTAAATGAAATAATAGAAGGAGTAAGATCCTTTGATCTCTTGATGATACATCACCTTTTAAATTAGTTTCAAAGATTTCTTTTATTCTTACTTCCTCTTCAGGTCTGTAATAAGTGTTCGCATTATTCAGACTTACGACGCTGAATTTATCTTCAAAAGATATTTGAAAATAATTGTCTTTATGAACTTCAAAAGCTTTTAAACAGTCGATAACATTTTGAAATTCCATAATTGGTAAGCCATATTTTTTTACTTTTTCAGAAATCATAACTCTGCCACTACTCAGTCGCTCAGGATTAAATAATGGCATCTTACAATTAAAAGAAAATATGGCATCTTCTTCAACAATACCAATAAATCCAAAAATTGCCCCTTTTTCTTTTAGATTTCTAATCGTATCTTTATTTTGAGAGCTCCGATTGACCAGTTTTATTTTTTCCGTATATTCTTTAGGTATTTTACTTTTTAATATATTAATTGTTGATTGTCTTGCTACAATTGCTAAATATACATCTTGAGTATCAAATAAGTCAGCAATTTGTAAATTCCCCTCAATCAATTCATTATCTTCAGTAAAAAAGATTAATTTCGATATAAAAATCATTTTGTTTTTTTTAATCATCTATCATTTCACCTCCAAATTCGTAGATTTTATTATTGATTATGTCATCTTTTTGATCAACAAATAGAATTTTCTTACCGGCCTCACTGGCATTTCTGATGGTATTCATTGTTCCGCTCTTTAAATTAGTTTCTATTACAATAACTAAATCACTGATATTTGCTACATATTGGTTTCTATCTAAAAAACTAGATTTATAAGTATTCTCATTTGGTCCAATAGATGTTAGAAGTAAACCTTCATCTGATATTATTTTCGCTAGCTCTTTGTTATGTTTGGGATATATTTTTTTAAAATTTGTAGGCAATATTGCAATTGTCTTTCCTTTATTAAGGATAGCTGTTTCATGAGAAATTGTATCAATACCTTCCGCCAATCCGCTAACAATGATATAATTGTCCTCAACGAATTCTTTAGCTATTTTTTCGGTTATTGCAACTGCTTTATTCGATGGATGGCGGGTGCCTACAATTGCCACTCTTTTTTTGTTATCATTTAAAAGAGAGCAATCTCCTTTTGAATACATAAACAGAGGCATAACTTTGTCAGGTAATAATTTTGTCAGTTCATTGACATCATATTTAAAATATAATTTATTTTGACTGTTTTTTTCTAATAATTCTTCGTTTTTAAACAAATCAGCCTTGAATTTTTTATAATCACTAAGTTTTCCTGCCAACCTTCTTTCTTTACTAGTGAATTTATCATACATCTTGGTTTCACTATTGAAAATAGTTTGTAGTGGATCTGTTCCTAATAAGAAAATATGTTGTAAAAGGGTGTCACTAAAACCAAACTGTTTCAAGAAGAATAATTCACTTCTTATATTTTCTGACATAACATAACCCCTTTTTTATAATAAGTTGTAAAAAACAGTAGACCTCAGAGTACTCTTAGATAAATTACTTGCATTCATAATAAATCTTCAAGATTACAAGGTACTCCTAAATAGCGAGTAATATTTGTAATAAATAATAAAAAAGGTTCTCACTGAATTTAAAAATTATACAATGTCTATACTCTAACTCTGAAAATAAAAAGTTAGTCGATTAAAAATTCATTCTTACTTAAATCTATGAACCCTTTTTCTCCACTTCTAAACGAGTATTTAACATATTGCGACATTTCGGTAGGTGGAATGTTTTCAACAACAATTATTTGTGCTTTTCTCGATAATTTTACTAGCATATAATATATATTCAAATAAACTTCTGGGTCATTTATCATATTTTCATCCTCATTTTCAACACTTTGTTCATTTTTATTTGTACCAAAATATTTACTTATAGAATCAAGGATTAGCAGTTTAGGATGAAATATTGCAGAAGGACTAGAAATAATGGCGTCAAGGAAGGAAAGTTGCATGCACTCTAGTAACCCTCCACTTTCGTGTTCATAAACACTAGCATTTTTATAGTATGGAATATACTCTTCATCGTCTATGAACGAGTCTGTGGTATCATAGTATTTCATTTTCTTCATATTTGTTAGATACACTTTGTTCAGATCATTCATAATCTGATTCCTTCTCTTACTTTTTTCCTCCATTGCACTTAATTTATCTTTTAAAGATTTCAATTGAGTTTTATCATTATCTACTACCTCTTTAATTTCATTAATTTTATGAAAAACTCGCTTACTTTCTAATAAAATTTCCCTATCTTTATCCAAATTATTAATATTCACATTAATACTATTAAGCTGCGGTAAAAAGGGAGTGTTAACATCTTTTGAAAATTCACTCAAAGCTAGAGATAAAATTTCCTTTTTTCTCATTTTTCTTTTTATCTGCATATCTAGCTCTACTATTTTTTCATTGCTACCTTCAATTACCTCATTAACCATTTTTATTTTTTGTTGAATATCTTTCAAAATATATTTGAAATTCTCAGGAGAACTTTTTTGACTATGTTCTTGATGCAGTTCATTTTTCACTCTCGAATTGCATAAAGGGCATGTAAGTTCATGATCACTTATCTTAAGTTTATAATTTATCTCCTCAGTGGTTTTTATATCTTTCATTTCGGAATGGTAATCACTCAAAAGTAGTTCATTACTAGTTATGCCTAATTGTATATCCTTTATTTGTTTTTTGATTTGTTCAATTTCAGAGTCTAATTTATTAATTTCCGAGTTTAATAGAACATAATCTTTGTTACTTGTCGCTATTTCATTTTGTTGATTCTGCCTTTTGATAATTTTATTTTTCCTTTGTATGAGTTCATCTATTTGGTCATCATAATTACCAATTCGATCTAAAAGATCTGAATAATCGGTATTATCTCTTTGATCAAGATAACCTTCTAGATTATCTTTCTTTTTTTCATTTTCATTTATCTGGTTTTGAATTTTAGCAATCTCAGTTTGTAATTCGTTTTGAGAAAAGTCAATTAAGTCAAATATCATTTCAAATGAAATAGGGTTTTTATACCTTTTCATTGGTTCATTGTAAGATAGAAAATTATGAGTTCCTAAATCATGTTGATTTACAAAACAATATCTGTAGATATCCCTAAACGAAATTGTTTCAGTGGTTAATTCATTACTTCTAGCCTTATTCTTTGTCTTCTTAAATTCCATTGCCCCTATTTTTTTCATTAGAAAAGATTGTAATTCTTTTTTATTAAGTTTTTCTGGAATATACTCATTAATACTATTGAATCGACAATAATACAACCAAAATACAGAAATATTTTTTTTAATACTTCTAGAAATAGTAAATTTTTCTTTATTTATTTCTATTTCTAAAAAAATAAAGTCAACATTATCTGCCAACTCAGTTTGTACTTTTAGTGAGATTCCACGGTCTTTCCCTAAACAATAATCAATAAGAGATAAGACTAATGATTTTCCAGATGTTTTTTCACCACTAATAATATTTAATTCCTTCGAAAATTCTAAAGTCCTCTGATAAGAGATGCCTTGGACAATTAATTTTTTTATAATCATCAGTTAAAACTCTCCCTCATATAGCAAATGATTAAATCTAGTTGACATAGTCTCGTATGGATAGTCTCTTATAATAATAAAAATTTTATTTAGATACATTTCTACACTATCGGATTCTAAAGCATCTATTGCCCCAATTCCTCTTTGTGTTACAGAAATTTTCAATTTATTTATTGGAGTAAAGATATCACCATGAATTTGGATAAAATGTAAATTCTCCAAATATATCATAATTTCATTCACTCTTTTTTTATCTCTTAAATACTTATAAATCAAAGGGGAATTGATTTCATGACTTTCAAAATATATAATTGAATAATAGTACAATAATTGTTCAAGACTAAACCTTCTTTTCCGAAAATTTACTGCTAAATGATACATAGTAACAAGGTATATTAAAACATCTAACTTTTTATTATCAAACAGTAAGTCTATTTCTGCAGGTAACTGAAAAATATTATTATCAGTGTTCATAACCTTTCACTTCCCCACCATACATCTTTTTCTTCGTCGTCTGCAAGCACATGAATAAATCCCTTAGATTCTGCTGATGTAGGCTTATTTGTGTTATTTACCAGTCTATCAATATTTATATTTTCTAAATTTTTGTGGATTTCTATTAACAACTCTTTACTTGTTTTTCCTTCGATATCATAAATTTCAATATATCTTTCTTTGTATTTCATAAAGACTTCAGCTAATATACCATCAATAAACTCTTTAGGTAGTCCGAATTTTTTACTTTCTCTGATAAATTTTTCAGCTGCAATATAAAAGTATTTGCTTATTTCACTAAGTTTTTCACCAATATTTGCGATTTCCAACTTACGATAAAATAAACTTTTTTCATGATTCTTACTATTAGTCAAATCATCTATTGTAATTGAAGTGTAATTTGTCTTTGCGACTTGATAATCTTTCTTACCTTCTGGTTCCATTATGTTTTCTTCTGTGATTTCAGCTAACAAATATCGTAACTCTCTGATATGAGAAGAGTCAGCTATATCATATTCAATAATTGTTAAACCGTATTCTCGAAATAAATTTCTTTTCTGTTTGGTATCTAATTCACCAGCATTAACAAGCAAATAATGTGTACCTTTAAAATAGCTTTTATGTTCTTTGATCAAAGTCCTTATAAAAGTATCGTTGAAGGAAAATCCTAAGAATAGAAAGCTATACGAACTTGAGAAGGCTTTCATCAAATTATCGAATCTTTTCTCTAAATATAATTCTTCATATTTCTCAGATGAAATAGTTATTGTATCAGGATTTGATACACTTCCATGGATATGAAATAAATACTTTTCTTCATTATCGTTAAACAATCTCTGTGTGTTTGAAGTGTACTCAGTAAGTGAATTAAAACTATTTATTCCGGGAATATGATCCTCAATTAATCTATCATAATTTGTAGTTAAATATATTTTGAAATTTTGTTTAATAAGATCTGGGTAATTACTGTCTATAGAAGCATTAGTATTTGTGATTCTAATAGAATAGCAATCAGCAATTTTTTCTTGAATTGGTTGATCATCTATGTTCCCGTATCTTTTAATATTTTCAATTGCTGTCTGATATTCTCCTAAATCTAAATCATGTTTAATTATTGGCCAAAATTCTTGCTTTAAAAATGTGTGACTTAACTCCTGTATAATCGCATTCCATGATTTTAATTGGAATGGAATAGACAACCCAGCACCTATAAATGGAATAATTTTTTTATCTTGATATTTCTTTTTTAGTTCTTCAATTATATATTGGCTCACTAACTTTCCCCCCTACATAAGAACAACTCTCTTACCTCAGTTTACCATAATATCTTGTAAGGGTTAAAATAAATACTGTGTAACAAACAGCAAGAGATAGATAACTGAAATCAAATTAACATTTTCTCTTCAAATACTCTAATTGAAACCATATTATTTTAGAATTACATCTTCAAATCCCATTATATAGACTACATTTTTTACTTATACATTCATATAGAAATCATAAGTATGAGGCGAAGGTATGGGGAGATTCATCTTAATTTCTAAATCATTCCTTACGCTTCTTGAAAATGATAATCCTCACGTCCATAAATCACACACCAAAAAACAACTATGCATTCTCCATTTTTATCACGTATCAATTTCCCGTGAGGAAAAAACGGAAAGTCTTCAATCTCTATCTCATTCAAAACAAAATGATTGTCAATCCAATCCATCACTTTCGCTTCATTTTCTTCCAAAGAAATCACACTCCCCCTTGATTTAGACAATAAAAAAAGCATGACAGATAGAATTTGTCACACGTTAGTTTGTTTATCTATAAAACTTCTGCAATACCAGCCATAATATATTCCGCACATGGTACTGCAATCGCATTTCCAATCGCTTTGTATCTAGCATAATCACTTATAGCCTCATCTTTATTTCCAAGGGCTGTCCATCCTTCTGGTAATCCCATCAAACGTTCACACTCTAATGGCGTAAGTTGACGAATAAAACCTTCTTTTTCTTCTCCTTCATACCAAAATGAAAAGTAATTCACAGATCCTGCAAGCAAAGTGGGAAATGGATCTCCTGTTCTTCCGAAACTTCCATGGAACCCTTTCTCATTTTTTTCTTTGGCTGTACTTCGCATACGTCTTTCTTGAAAGGGACGGACGATGGGTATTCTCCCCCCTGCTTTTTGAGTAGATATTCTACTGGTAATGGCGGAGGACTGCCTGCTCTCTCTGCAAGACGTAAAAACCGATTGCAAATTACGGGCTTTAAATAATATTTCTGTGGCACGTGGTCCTCCAAAATCTGCCACGAGAAAGATACGTCTTCTTCTTTGAGCAAGTGTGGGCCTTCCCCAATATTGGGCATCCAACAATCGCCAGGCGACATCAACATCATTCCCTCGGACCATTCCAGCGTTTGCCCAGACTTCAGAAGCAGACATTGGAATTTCGGTATTTGTGAACGATTCAAGCACGGCCTTAAAATCCAGCCTGTTATTTGATGAAAAAGCTCCCATGACGTTTTCCCAAACAGCGATAACTGGATATGTTCCATTCGTTGCACACCTCATTTCTTCTATAATTCGTATTGCATGATAAAATAAACTGGATTGACTTCCAGTAAGACCTTCTCGTTTACCGATATTGGATAAGTTCTGACAAGGGGACCCAAATGTAATGATATGAACGGGTGGAATTTCCCCACCATTTACTTTTGTAATATCTCCTAAATGAATCATGTTAGGAAAGTGTCGTTTTGTAATAGATATGGGTGCTTTTTCAATCTCACTTGCCCATATTGGTTGAATCTCATAACGAGAAGCAGCTAATGGAAATACACCAATACCATCAAATAAACTTCCTAAAGTTAGTTTTGTCATATTCCAACTTCAATCCTCCGTTTTTAGGCGTAAAAAAAAGACGTTTAATTTATTTAAACGCCTTTCAATGTTTTTATTCTATTGTGTTCCCACACCCCAGATCAATTACCACCGAAACGGTAATGTGGTTTTTCAGTACTTTATTCCTCGTTTTTTCACCTTCTCCTACAAACACGAAATGCTTGTAAAAGTGTTTAAAACTAAGGATTTCTATAAAGTTTTTATTTGTAGCAACGATACACACTCCACATGTCTAGAGATGATAGTACATACGGGAGTGGTATTAGTTCGTAAAAAAAACTAACTATTGGCTGTTTGTTAGATATCTTCTAGAGCAATAGTCAATTCTTCAAATAGCTCCTTTAATCTTTCATTCAATCTTAAATAAATCTCTTTAATATTAAAGGATGTTAATCCAAGTGTTGTAATTACATTTTGTTTAAGTTTTTCCTCTCTCTCCGAGGACAGTAAGTGAAAAAATATTATTCTTAAATCATTCAATAAATAGAGGGGCGCAATCAATTCTCTGACTGGTTTTGCAGAAAACTGAGTTAGTAAAAACTCATAATATTTAATTGAGCCCCATTCTTTATAGCTCTTTTCCTTTTTATCTACTACACTCTCATAGTAAGTTTTTAATGCTTTAGTGTTTACAGCTTCAATTAATATTTTATGCAAAGCACTAATAACTGATTTAATCTCATTCTCATTATAAAGAATAGGTTTCTCAATATCTTCAAGCGATTTGATTACCTCGCCCTCCAAGTGGTGCAGGTCTATTCCATGTTTTGAGGTTAATAAGTCGTAAGCCTTATTCCTAAGATTAATTATTTGTCTTTCAATGATCGGTTCGCTCCATATTACATTCAATTGAGCATCGTAAAACGATGTATCCATTATAATATGATCAGAGGCAACATTATGGATTTCTAAGTATTTAAGAGTACTATCATCCAATTTTTCTAAGTCAACTAGCCAAAGGATTAGCTTATCATTCTTGTTTAAACCAAATGGGACTTCAAACTCATCTTTATAACCAAACACACCATAGCTTTCCGAAAACAAATTAAGTTCATATTCGGGATGATGCATAAAGTAAATAAGTGCTTCTTTTTTAAAAAAGACTGGAGTTAGGAAGCCGTCATTCGCTAATCCGGTTAATCCTGGTATATTCTCGTAATCCCTATAATCATAATTAAAGTTAAAACGTTCACAAAATCCATAGCGTTTATTTAGTTTCTTTGGTGTTGTCTGTACACCTAGCTGATTACGTGCTTTGCATTCTTGATAGAGATACATGATTAATTGTTTTGATTTACTTGAAAGCACCTGATGGCTGCAATTAGCACATTCTAGTTGTGGTAAATCCTTGACCTCGATAGTATATTCATCAATTTTTATTTTATAGTCATTGAAAATAAGTTCAACCTTTTTACTGCACTTTGGACAAGTATCAATAGATAACGGCTCATTGATCTCATAAAATCTTTCTAAAGGCATCACATCCACATATTGTCCCTCCCTCAATAATTTCCCAAGTATATTTTATCACACTTGGACATTACTATATATCAGCTCGCTGTTATCGAATGAAGTCATGTAACAAAAGGGATAGAGGGGAAAAGAAATTTGGTAATGATAAGATGATTTTAGTGATTTTTAAATAAGATAAAAAACCCCGGAATCCAATGGGGAAAACCGGGATACTATTGAATAAAACATGAAATTCAGTAAAAAATATTATTTTGACAAGTTGTTCTTAAAAATAGAATATATTTTTTTATGATTCATAAACTTCTTTATTCTCCATCCTTTTTATAAGAGATAATCCTTCAAAAACAATTAGATCTGCTAATAAAATTTTAAATCCTTACCTCTCTGTCTAATAATTCATTTGCTAAAATTACTTATAACGGTGACTTCAAGAAATGATATAATTTAAAAAAGAGACATTGCTTTTTACACAATATCCCTCATTTTTCTCCAATTCCTCTGGCGGAATCTTGGCGGAGAACCTATTCATTTTTAATCATTTCATCCATTTTACGTACCATCGAAATGCAGTCAAATCAACGTTTTCACTTCAAATGCCTCTAGTGAATTACTCCCACTCAATCGTGCCTGGTGGTTTTGCTGTGATGTCGTAGACGACGCGGTTTACGTGTTCTACTTCATCTGTGATGCGTGTGCTAATTTTTTCTAAAAGATCCCATGGAATGCGTGCCCAGTCTGATGTCATACCGTCTACTGAGTGCACAGCACGAATGCCGATCGCATGGTCGTACGTACGTTTTTCATCGCGTTTTCCGACTGAGCGGATGTTTGGTAATACAGTGAAGTATTGCCAAATGTCACGGTCGAGTCCTGCTTTTGCGATTTCTTCGCGTAAAATCCAATCCGATTCACGAACGATTTTTAATTTCTCTTCCGTTACTTCTCCAAGTACGCGAATGCCAAGTCCTGGACCTGGGAATGGTTGGCGCCAAACGATTTCTTCTGGAAGACCTAATTCTAAACCGAGCTTACGAACTTCATCTTTAAAGAGCGCTGTTAATGGCTCGATGAGTTCGAACTCTAAATCTTCTGGTAATCCTCCAACGTTATGGTGAGATTTGATCGTTTCTGATGTCGCTGTTCCACTTTCAATGACATCTGCGTAAATCGTACCTTGCGCTAAATAATCGATTCCTTCTAATTTCGCCGCTTCATCATCGAATACGTAAATAAACTCATTCCCGATAATTTTACGTTTTTGTTCTGGATCCGTTACGCCTTTTAATTTTCCTAAGAAGCGATCTTTCGCATCCACTTTGATAAAGTTCATGTTGAATTTCCCTTGGAATGTTTCAACGACGCTATCCGCTTCCCCTTTACGGAGTAAACCGTGATCGACGAAAATACATGTTAATTGCTTGCCGATCGCTTTATGAACGAGTGCTGCAACGACTGATGAATCGACACCACCGCTCAATGCGCATAGCACATTTTTGTCTCCTACTGTGTTGCGAATGCGTTCAACTTCCATATCGACGAAATATTTCATCGTCCACTCATCTGTCGCTTTACAAATGTCGTAGATGAAGCGTTTCAATAACTCTTTACCGCCTTCTGAAGCCGAAAGTTCTGGATGATATTGTACACCGTAAACTTGCGCTTCATCGTTCGCAATGACGTCATCTCCTGCGAGACGCTCGAAGCTAGTTGGTAAATTTGTAATTTCGTATTGCTCAACAAATTGAACGGTCAATGTTGATTGTTGTTCGTATAAAGTAGAGGCTGGCACTTGAATTTCTTCTTGTGCATCGAGGACGTCGCGTTTTTGCACCGCTCCACCGAATTGTTCAATGACTTCTTTCACTCCTGAACTAATCGCAAGCACCGGAATATCCAATTTGAAAATATTTGGATCCACCGTTAATTCGTACTTCTCGATCACGTCGAGTGTTCCACCTGATAAAATGACACCTGCTGCATTCATCGCTTGAATCTGTTCTGCTGTCGTCGTGTGGGCGTGAAGCTCACTATACATCCCTAATTCACGAATCGTACGCGTCAATAACTGATTGTGTGCGCTACCTAAGTCAATAACGACAATTTTCTGTTGTGCACTTAATAAAGGCGCTGCCATGTTTTTACCTCTTTCTCTCTTAAAATTAAGTGATATAACTCACTTGCGTTGAAAAAAATTTTCAACGTTCGATTGCGTTCATTTTACTCGTAAAAGCGACAGAAATCAACCGTCAACCTGTTCAAAAACGCGGTCTATCAATTGTTGCAAACGCAACCATTCAGTTTTTTCAAGCATTCCATTATAAAGCAATTTTTCATAAATTTTCGTACACTCGATAAAACCGTCAAGATTTAATTCTTCCGATACTTTTTCAGCAAATGTTGAATACGTTTCGGCTTCATGTCGTTCAAAGCCTTTTTTCTTGAGCTTTTTCAATAAACGTTCATATTGTGTAGGCACAATTTCAGCGATTGAAGGCTCGCGTCGTTTACGTTTATATAAGGTATACCCTGCTCCAACAGTTATGGCGACAAGAGCAATGAGGATTACCCACATTTTCCAAGGAGATGGACTAGCTTCAGACATTGGCTGTTGCTCTTCCTTCACTTCTTCTTGTGCACTTTCTACTTCTGGTGTTTCTTCTCGTTCTTCATGGAAATCGGCAGGATTCGTAAATGTGAGCGTCGGTTCGAATGGAACCCAACCTTCCTCTTTCATATACACTTCCACCCAAGAGTGAGCATCATTTTGGGTAATCGTATGAACGATCTCTCCCTCTTCATAATGTTGTTCACCAAATGCGTATCCCTTTGCCCAGCGAGCAGGAATGCCTAACGACCTCAACATGACGACCATCGAGGTTGAGTAGTTGTCACAGTAACCGACTTGGGATTCGAATAAAAATTGATCGACATAATCTTCACCGTCTTGAGGGACAGGAACGTTCGCCTTATCGTACACATAGCCATTTTCTGCGAAATAATGCTCCACGGCTTTCACTTGATCATATACATTGTCATACGGCTCTACAATGGATGTTGCGAGTTCTCGTACACGATTTGGTAAGCTATCCGGCAATTGTAAATATCGTCCTACTGGCTCATTCACATAGTCTTCTAATTGTAATGTGCGCATATAATCGACAGAGTATGCCTCTTTTCGAACGGTCACTTGATAAGTATTGACATCAACCGCTTCGTAACTCGCATAAGCGCGCATGCGATCATATTCTTCCTCTAACGTAAATGTTGCGGCACCTCCCCCATCCAAAGGAGTCGCCCCTTCCATTTGATATGGATACGGCGCATACGGTAACGAGTGGAGTAATTGAATCGTATATTTCTCATGCGGGCTTGTCGGTTCAGCAAATGGCAATGTGTTTTTTCGATGTTCTTCTTCCGTATTGGCCCAACCTTTCGATGTATACGTATCTTTCGTTTCAATTTTCCAATATTGTTTCGCTGGACCTTTCACTTTCATAACGACCGCGTCATTATCTTGAATCGTCCCTCCGAGTTGTTCATCATCCTCGCTATAGCCCGTCGCCCTCTCACCTTGCGCTTGTCGATTTGACAACAACATTTGATCTCCCGAAGTTGGCAAAGTAAAAGCAACACTCCAAACGACAACGACAGCTACTAATTGACTCAGAAGAGCTTTTTTCCACTGATTCGGTAAGTTTCGTTCGGACATGCGATACCAATACATCGCAATGAATATGACCAAGCAATAAGCCATCACTTTAGGAATGACGAACGTACTATCATACGTCCCATACATATGGAGAATGATGAAAAATGCCCAAGTGACGATGGCGAATAAAAAGAGGCGTTTCATACGGTCTGTCCAGTAATGGATAAAATACGTAAACATCCATAACAAAATAAAAAACAGGAACGTGCGAAATTCATTCGTTAACCATTCAATATCCCACATAAAAAGAAAAGGTACATTCCATTCATACTGTTCTTTCAAAAATGGCCAAACGTCTTGCCAACTCGCATATTCATCGAATATTTTTGTCGTTAATAAAACGGTCGCAATCAATTTCAACGGAAAACTAATAAACCAAGGGGTTCGCAAAAAGTATAAAGCTAAACTGAAAGCGACAAACAACATAAAATGAAAACGTGAGCCTGAATGGGTCACTTCTAAAATAGGGGTCAACCATTCGGATAAAATAAAAAAGCTGCTCATATAAATCACAAGACGTGAAAGTGCGGAGATCATTCGTTCTGCCTTCATGATGGATCCTCCTCACGCACTGGAATATACGCCATTTGCTGCAAGAGTTTCGGTCGCTCTTTAGCAACGACATAAATAAATATTTTTAAAGTAGAAGCCACTTGATAAAAAGGCGCTTCCGTCATACTCGTAATGAAAATCATCCCTTCGACTTGTCGCCACGCATCAGCTGACACACGGGAGGGAGAAGCGGTCGCTGTTGCTAATAAACGTCTCACTCGTTCATAAGTTACTGCATCACTCACTTCTACTTTTTCAATGTCATTTTGCATCGATTGATAGGTGAAAGAAATCCCTTCCGTATAAAAGTGAAACAGACAAGTCATCGCGAATGATAGGCGCTCCTCAAAACAATGTTCTCCATACAAATCAAGTCCAATTGTAATCGGAGAATGGACAGGTTCTTCATATTGCTTCGTCACAAACTCTCCTTGTTTAGCGGACATTTTCCAATGAATATCTTTTAACGGATCCCCTTGCACATATGTACGCAAATTGGACAAGTCTGTACCGTGAAGATGGCGTGGTTTTTCATATTTTGAGCCTTCCGTTAACAATTGTTGTTCTCGTTGAATATGACGTAAATACATCGCATTTACACGTGGATAAATATAAAATGCAGCGTCTGTTGAAACCTTTATTTCTTTGCGAATTAAATGAAATAAATCATGCGCTTCCCACGTAACATCGTGCAATCGATAGTGACCACGCATTAAATCCTCTAATGGATATTCCACTTTCCATTCTTTTCGAAAGCCAATATAAACCGCATACGATTTACTACGCGTCTCTCTTTGACTCCTCCACGTTTCTACTCCCCGAAGATAAAATAAGGGAAAGCGATTATTTCGACGGTATGTTTGACGAATGACACGTTGTCCTTGTTTTGGCGTTTCAACTACTTCTGTTTTAATGTCAATACGAGAATAAGGATAAATCGACAACAGAAGCGCATAAAGGATAAACGGAGTTAAACTGTATACGGTAAACAAAATAACAGATTGTTGTTCAATCCAACCAAGAATCCATAGCGCGATTAAAAATAAAGCTAATAGACTCGCTCGCCAATCAAATTTCATACAAATACTCCAACAGGTACGGGAGTCGTCACAATTATATCCGCTACAATCTGTTCCAATGTCATCCCTTCAAAGAGCGCTTCTTTCGTTTCATGAAGGCGATGTAAAGCGATGTAAGGAAATAAATATTGAATATCATCAGGCGTGACATACATGCGTCCCTTTAACGTCGCATATGCTTTCGTCGCATGTTGGAAAGCGAGTGCACTTCGTGGACTTAGGCCAAGGTCGAGTGAAGGATGAATGCGCGTAGAGCGAACGAGATCGAGTAAATAACGTTGCACTTGCTCATGGATTTTCACACCATGGACTTCTCGCTTCATCTCCATCAATGCTTCAATCGTCAATACAGGTTGCAACACGCTATTCTCCATATGATGGTTCAATAAAAACAACTCTTCTTCATACTCTGGATATCCCATCTTTACTTTAAATAAAAAGCGATCGAGTTGAGCTTCAGGTAAATCATACGTTCCGTGATGTGTCGCAGGGTTTTGTGTCGCCATTACAAAAAAGGGTTGAGGTAATGCATATGTAGCTCCGTCCATCGTCACACGTTGTTCTTCCATACTTTCTAATAAAGCAGACTGTGTTTTCGGTGAAGCGCGGTTCAACTCATCCGCTAACAGTACACTGCCGAAAATCGGCCCTTTTTTAAATTCAAATTGCTGCGTGGCGGGATTATAGATGGATACACCTAAAATATCGGACGGGAGTAAATCTGGTGTAAATTGGATACGTTGAAATGGCAGTTGCAAAGATTGTGCTAAAACTTTTACGAGCGCTGTTTTTCCCACTCCTGGAACATCTTCTAATAAAATATGTCCTCCGCTTAAAAGGGCGGTTAAACTCAATTCAATCACTTCACGTTTCCCTACAATGTGGCGTTCTATATTTTCAATCACTTTTTCCATTTGTTCAATAATCATTCATCCCTGCTCCTTTCAAAAAAAGAGTTTTCTGCCGCTAGACAGAAAACTCTCATGTTTAATCATTTCCAAAATGTATCAAAACGAGTTATCGGTAAGTGGCGTTTATGCATCGATTGTTCGTACAATTGTTCGATTCGTTGACGAGCTTTCGCAGAAACATCTTTACCTTCTAAATAATCGTCGATTTCGGCATATGTGACCCCAAGTGCTTCCTCATCTGGTTGAGCTGGGCGGTCTTCTTCTAAATCGGCTGTCGGAACCTTATGGTATAGGACGGGCGGACAATTCAAATGTTCCAAAATTTGAGCACCTTGACGTTTATTCAAATTAAAGAGTGGCATTACATCTGCACCACCATCTCCATACTTCGTATAGAAGCCTGTAATTCCTTCCGCCGCATGATCACTCCCGAGGACAATAGCTCCGCGCATCGCAGCGACTGAATATTGCACTTTCATCCGTTCGCGCGCTTTTTCATTGCCTTTTACGAAATCCGATACTTCAACACCCGCTTCTTTTAACGCTTGTACACTCGCATCTACTGCACGTTTCACATCGATCGTGAGCGTTTCGGTCGGTTGAATAAATTGAAGTGCGAGCTGACAATCATCTTCATCGAATTGTTTGCCATAAGGTAGACGCAGTGCGGTGAATGTATATTGTTTATCCTCTTCTTCATTTAATTCATCCACTGCCATTTGCGCGAGCTTACCCGCTAAAGTAGAATCTTGCCCACCTGAAATACCGAGGACAAACCCTGTTACAAATGGATAATGTTTGGCATAATCTTTTAAAAAATCGATAATTTTTCTCGTTTCTTCTGACGGATCAATTTTAGGTTGTACGTGATAGCGTTCAATCATTTCTTTTTGCACAGTTTATTCCTCCTTATAAGCGTGAACGAGCTGGTTAACTTCTTCAATGTTACGCATTTTATTATCCCAACATTTTTGACTTAAATCGACAGGATACTCTTCAGGATTCAATGAACGTTTGTATTCGTCCCATAGTAAGTTCAAATTCTCTTTTCCATAAGCGCGCATTTCTTCCAACGTTGGATTGTCATAAATGACTTCTCCTTGTTTCACGACATGCTTGTGTAAATTAACCGCATCAAAATTGGACACATATTTCGATAAATACGTATGCACAGGATGGAACATTTTCAATGTTTTTTCCGCTTGAGGATCTTCATCTTTCATCGTAATATAATCCCCTTCTGCCTTCCCTGTTTTACGATTGATAATACGATAGACATTTTTTTCTCCAGGTGTCGTCACTTTTTCGGAAGTTGAAGAAATTTTAATCGTATCTTCCATCATACCCTCTCGATTCTCAATCGAAACGATTTTATAGACCGCTCCTAAAGCAGGTTGGTCATAAGCTGTGATGAGCTTCGTTCCAATTCCCCACGTATCGACACAAGCACCTTGTGCTTTTAAATTCAAAATCGTATATTCATCTAAATCATTCGAAACGACAATTTTAGCATCGTGAAATCCTGCTTCATCTAGCATACGACGCGCTTCTTTCGATAAGAAAGCGATATCACCGCTATCTAAACGAATTCCTTGGAAATTAATTTTATCTCCGAGTTCTTTCGCTACACGAATCGCTGTCGGAACACCGATTTTTAACGTATTATACGTGTCGACTAAAAAGACACAATCTTTATGGCGACGTGCATAGGAATGAAATGCTTCATATTCGCTTTTATACGCTTGCACCATCGAGTGTGCATGAGTCCCCGCAACTGGAATTCCAAACAACTTGCCCGCTCGAACATTGCTCGTCGCTTCCAAACCACCGACAACTGAAGCACGAGCTCCCCAAATCGCAGCGTCCATTTCTTGCGCACGACGAGTCCCGAACTCCATGACGACTTCATCTTTTACGACTTGTTTAATACGGCTTGCCTTTGTGGCGATCAATGTTTGGAAATTGACGATATTCAAAATGGCTGTTTCAATTAATTGAGCTTCCGCGAGCGGTGCTTCGATTCGCATAAGTGGTTCATTCGCAAAGACGAGCTCCCCTTCGACAACGGAATACACATCTCCCGTAAAACGAACGGTCTTTAAATAATTTAAAAAATCTTCTTCATACCCGACTTGTTCTTTTAAGTAGAGTAAATCACTCTCTGTAAAACGAAATTCTTTTAAATAATCTAGCACGCGTTCTAACCCTGCAAACACCGCATAACCGTTTCCGAATGGCATATTGCGAAAATACACTTCAAAAATCGACTTGCGCTCATGCATCCCATCTGCCCAGTAAGACTCCACCATATTAATTTGATATAAGTCGGTATGTACCGCTAAACTATCGTCCTTATAATTCGACTTCATACGAATAAACCCCTTCTTCTGTACATTGTATTTGTTTCATTATACCCCTTTCTGTTAAAGCGTAAAAGAAAATGAAGCCTAGTTTTCTCAAAACTAAGCTTCATCGCTTCATTAATAATGGAAGTTTTTCACATACCCGCAATTTTGACATACGCGATGTGTTCGTTTTTCTTCATAGTCATGATCACAATTTGCTTGAATTCTTTGAAGTTGACCTTCCAATTGGCGTAACATTTGACGTTTTTCATGAATTTGTACAAGTAATTGATGCGCTTCGATTTCTTGTTTCATTTCATCACCTCAACTGTAAATTTTGCCACCGCTTTCTCTAAATTGTTCTGCTTTTTGTTCCAATCCTTCTTTGACGCGTAAACGCTCTTCTAATGAATCATCATCTGAATACTTTCTGATGTCATGAGAGATGCGCATACTACAAAACTTCGGACCACACATCGAACAAAAATGCGCAACCTTTGCTCCTTCTGCTGGCAATGTTTCATCATGGTATTCGAGCGCACGCTCCGGGTCTAAACTTAAGTTAAATTGGTCGCGCCAACGGAATTCGAATCGTGCTTTTGATAAAGCGTCATCGCGTTTTTGCGCTGTCGGATGCCCTTTCGCAAGGTCCGCCGCATGTGCCGCAAGCTTATACGTAATGACTCCTTCTCGCACGTCGTCTTTATTTGGTAAGCCTAGATGTTCTTTCGGTGTCACATAACAAAGCATTGCCGTTCCCATCCATCCGATCATCGCAGCACCGATTGCAGACGTAATATGATCATAGCCTGGTGCGATATCTGTCGTTAAAGGGCCTAATGTGTAAAATGGGGCTTCGTCACAAATTTCAAGTTGTTTGTCCATATTTTCTTTAATTTTATGCATCGGCACATGGCCCGGTCCTTCCACCATTACTTGCACATCATGCTCCCACGCAATTTTCGTCAATTCGCCTAATGTTTCTAACTCGGCAAATTGCGCTTCATCATTCGCATCGGCAATCGATCCTGGACGTAAGCCATCCCCTAGAGAAAAGGCGATATCATATTGTTTCATAATTTCACAAATTTCTTCAAAGTGCGTATATAAAAAGCTTTCTTTATGGTGAAGTAAGCACCACTGAGCCATAATGGATCCACCGCGTGACACGATTCCTGTGACGCGATTTACTGTCATCGGAATGTAGCGCAATAACACACCCGCATGAATCGTAAAGTAACTGACCCCTTGCTCAGCCTGTTCAATCAACGTATCTCGAAACACTTCCCACGTTAAATTTTCCACTAAGCCGTTCACTTTTTCGAGCGCTTGGTAAATCGGCACCGTCCCGACAGGCACAGGTGAATTACGAATGATCCACTCGCGTGTCGTATGGATGTTCTTACCTGTCGACAAATCCATAATCGTGTCCGCTCCCCAACGAGTCGCCCACGTCATCTTTTCTACTTCTTCAGCGATGGAAGAAGTGACTGCCGAATTCCCAATATTCGCATTAATTTTCACGTGGAAATTGCGTCCGATAATCATCGGTTCCGCTTCTGGATGGTTAATATTCGACGGCAATACCGCACGCCCTCGCGCGATTTCTTCTCGCACAAATTCCGGCTCCAATCCTTCACGAATTGCGACGAATTCCATTTCAGGTGTAATGATTCCACGTTTCGCATAATGCATTTGCGTCACGTTTTTCCCTCGTTTTGCGCGGAGTGGTTTTCGTTTACGCAATGGGAATACGTCATCTTCTTTTTCCTTCCCTGGACGGTATCCATTGTCCTCAGGCTTCACTTCTCGCCCTTCGTATTCCTCGACGTCACCGCGCTCTAAAATCCACTGTTCGCGAATGCGTGGCAATCCTTTTTCAATATCGATTTCATGTGTTGGGTCCGTGTACACACCGCTCGTATCATAAACACGAAGCGGTTCATTTGGTATTTCGCCTTGCTCTGTGATTGTCGGAGATAAAGCGATTTCACGCATCGGCACGCGAATATCCGGACGACTCCCCTCTACATAAACTTTCGTACTCGCTGGAAAATAATCGTGAATTTGAATTCCTTTTTGTTTTGCTGTCATGTTTTTCAGTCTCCTTCTTTATTTTGAGGTAGACCGCATGACTCGCACCATTCGGGACAATCCATACAAAAAAGCCAGGTCTAATGATAGTTAGACCTGGCACGTAAATAAACATACGCTTCGTATGTATTGTGTCATTAATAAGTACTTCCCCACGCTGGTATGAGCCAGATCAGGTCCAAAGAGTTAGGAAAATCGGTTCTCCCTCTCAGTCCGCCACTTTCGGACACCCCTAGTTTTCTATTGAGTTGTTGGTACACTTTCATCATGAATGCTCTACTTTTATTTGTCAAGCTTTACTTTTTATCCTAATTTCTTTCACTTCAAATTCATTATCGTAAAATACGAAAACATCGCCGACTCTTCTTCCTAAAAGTTGTTGACCGAGCGGGCTATCTACCGATAATTTATTCCTCTCAATATCCGCTTCCAATGAATGCACAAGTTGGTATGTTTCTACTTCCGACTCGCCATCTTCTAAAATATCAACATATGTGCCGAGCTGTGCAATTCCATCATTTGTAGGTTCAATCACTTCGATTTGTGTTAATAAAGCTTTTAATTTTTCGATTTTCTCTCGCACTTCAAAAGACTCTTCTAAATACTGGGCATACACAGGATCTTCTGAGAAATCACAAAAACCTCTCGCTTGTTTTACTTTTTGTTGAGATTTTTTTAATATATCATTTTCTAAAATAAGTAATTCATTTTCTAATTCACGTTTTCCTTCTTTCGTTAACTGAATGATGCGGTCCATTTTTGAATCCCTCCCACGACACGATAACATACTGCGTAAGTCGCAATCATAGTGAAAATCAAAATATGCCAGACGACAATCGCAAAAAGATGCGGTAAATACTGCGTGTTCACGTATACGAATAAAACTAATATTAGCGTATAAGCAAATGCGAGTAAATTGTAAGATAACCATTCCTGCGACACTGTGCTCGCAAATTTCGCAATAAGCGCATTGAAAGGCATAACGAGAAAAGTGTACATTGGAAGCACGATACAAATCACGATGATAAACACACGCCACATGGAGTTCATATTAAAAAACTCTGGATATTCTCGCTCGAGCGGAATAGATTGAACACTGATCGTCAAGACGAACGAAGCGATCAATGTCGCTACAACAATCGTTAAAAAATGTTTCCACATCTTTCTTTCACTCCTCTCATATCGTTAAACGCGGTAAAATAAATTCAATTTGAACTTCGTTAATGCGACGTCTTGAATAAATCGATTCATACTTCCGATAAAATTGGCTACATTCAAACAAATTCGCCTGCAATTCAGGAAAATGTTGAATAACAACGTTCCGCTGCATGACATCATCTAGCGGAAAATATCCTTGATGAAAATAATGAGGTTCGCTCGGTATCGTCATTTTAATCGATAAATACCATTCTTTATGAGAATAAGTGACCCGATTTTCAAACAGTAATAAACCGGGCTTTTTTTCAATACGCGCTCGTAAATGAGAGAGTACAAAACGTTCAAAGTGATCATGAGTTTCCATGTCAAATTCTTCATGAATCGACCACTGTTTCGCAATATGCTTCGCTACTTGCAATACTTCTTCTTCAGACATTTCTGAACGTTGAATATGCTTTTCATAAATTGCCATAATTTGTAATACGACATGTTCCAATTGGGACACTCCTCTAAAAAATCCACATTACTCTTCATTATAGCGAATATTTTCTTCGGATGATATTCATTTACTCGCCTTCGAAATAGCGAATCGCATACTGAGCAAAAATAGCAACGCCTAAATGCAACGCTTCTTCATCAATATCAAATTTGGGATGGTGGTTTGGATACGTAATACCCTTTGCTTCATTTTGAATTCCTAAACGGAAAAAGATTCCTGGCACTTGTTGTGCAAAGTAAGAAAAATCTTCTCCCCCCATACTCGGATTAACGATAGCGAGTGAGTCTTCCCCTAATACCGCATCCGTTGCTCGGCGCAAAGGTTCGATTAATGAAGGTTCATTATATACGGATGGATACCCTTCTTCATAGTCGAACGTATACGTTGCTCCCATACCGCTTGTAATCCCTTGGACATATTGTTCCATCGTTTTTTTCACAAGAGGTCGGAGTTCTGGATTCAACAGCCGAACGGTTCCTTCTAATTTGACGGACGGAGCGATGACATTGCGCGTGTACCCACCTGTAATCTTTCCAATCGTTATGACAATCGGCTCTAGCGGATCGACGACACGACTCACAACTTGTTGTAACGATGTAATAATTTCTCCTGTGATCGCAATCGAATCGATCGCCTGATGAGGATGTGCTGCATGACCACCGCGTCCGATAATCTCAAGATCGAAAGCGTCTGTACAAGCGGTCGCAAATTTGGGGGTCACCGTCGTCTTCCCTACAGGAGCTGTCGGATGTACATGCAATCCGATAATCGTATCGACATCTGGATTTTGCAATACTCCTTCTTCCACCATATGTTTCGCGCCGGCATACCCTTCTTCTGCCGGCTGGAAAATATAGACGATATTCCCTTCTTCTAATTCATATTGATCGAGTAAAGCGATCGTTCCTAATAAAATCGTCATATGCGCATCGTGACCACATAAATGTGCGACACCTGAAACCGTCGACTTATAGGGAACATCTTTTTCATCCATAATGGGTAAAGCATCCATATCGGCACGAATCGCTAATGTCCGGCCTGGGCGCTTTCCGCGTTTAATTACTTTCAATCCTGTCTTTGCGATATTCGGAATAACTTCCACATCATATTCCTTTAAAATATTTTGAATGTACTTGGATGTTTCCCATTCTTCAAAAGATAATTCTGG
Source organism: Savagea serpentis (assembly GCF_015351395.1). GTDB lineage: Bacteria > Bacillota > Bacilli > Bacillales_A > Planococcaceae > Savagea > Savagea serpentis. Next base: position 21,671 of record NZ_JADKPV010000010.1, on the reverse strand, counting down.
GTGTTGATGAAAATGACGACGCCATTTGACGAGCTGCTCTTGCAATTGTCTGGCGCTCGCTTCCACATGAAATTTCACTGTATTCCCCATATTTTCTACCCCTTCTCCACTTTCAAAAATTCTTACAATTCGAACATTAACAAAATAGTAGCTTATCTTTATTTATTCATATATAGTGTATTATTATACAATATTAAAACGAATAAGGGCGTGTTTCTTTTGAATTCTTATCCATTAAAAAACTGGTTACTTTTCCTTCTCCCTTCCGCGCTCGGGATTTTCCTCTTTATGATTCCGATTCCGTACGGAGAAGATGTGAAAGTACCGATTGCTATTCTCGCTGACTTATTAAACAATCAAATTGCTGAATATATGTCCATCATCGGACTCATTACGATGATTATCGCAGCACTCGGGTCTCTCGTCTTTGCCTTTGTCAAACCGACGCGTGAAACATTTTGGTCCAAATTATTTAACGTGACCCCATTCTGGCTCGTAACGAGAATTTTGGCAGCTATTTTTGCCATTGCCACGGTCTTCAAGTTAGGACCTGAAGCCATCTGGAGCGAAAATACTGGAAGTCTCCTCCTCAGTTCAGAAGGACTCATTACGTTTTTATTCACAGTATTTTTATTCGCAGGATTTTTATTACCATTACTTTTAAACTTTGGACTTTTAGAATTTTTCGGTACGTTAATGACGAAAGTGATGCGTCCTTTATTTAAACTACCAGGACGCTCCTCCATTGATGCGCTCGCTTCATGGGTCGGTGATGGAACAATCGGTGTCCTCATGACGAGTAAGCAGTATGAAGAAGGCTATTATACGAAACGTGAAGCGGCGATTATCGGAACGACTTTCTCTGTCGTTTCCATCACGTTTGCCATTACGATTCTCGATAAAGCTGGGCTCTCTTCTTACTTTTTACCGTATTACGGAACAGTAGCGCTCGTCGGATTCGTTCTTGCGGTCATTATGCCTCGTATTTTCCCATTAGCACAAAAAGATAATACGTATATTGATGGACGTCCCTTTGAAAATAAAGATGCAACACCGAAACATCCTGTTCGTACAGGTGCTCAATTAGCTTTGGAAGCTGCTAAGAAAAATAGCTCACTCGGACATACGGTTCGCTCTGGTTTTCAAAACGTACTCGATATGTGGATTGGTGTCATTCCAGTCGTTATGGCATTCGGAACAGTCGCTCTTATTTTAGCAGAATATACGAGCTTATTCTCGATTATCGGAAAACCGTTCGAGCCATACTTAAACTTATTAAATATCCCGCAAGCGGCTGAAGCAGCGCCACTTATGGTGGTCGGATTTACCGATATGTACTTACCGATCATTTTAGCGCAAGGAGTTATTACTTCACAATTAACGATGTTCGTCGTCGCGACAATCTCTGTCGTCCAACTCGTCTTCCTCGCAGAAGTCGGTGGCTTGTTACTCGGGTCAAAAATCCCTGTCAACTTCTTCGACCTCATCATCATTTTCATATTGCGTACAGTAATTGCCTTGCCGATTATTGCGGGCGTCGGTCACTTACTATTTTGATAAAAATGTCCTTTCATTCCACAAACGGAATGAAAGGACATTTTTTAGTCGATCGGCGTATGCTCATTCGTTTCTAATAACGTGCGACGTTCACCTGTCTTTTTAAATTGAATCGTCCAGTTCGAACCTGTGCCGATGCCATATGCTTTAGCGAAAGAACCTTGGTTGATCGCCACCCCTAAATTATCGAGAGAGTTCACGTAGACGAGCGCTTCTCCTAGTTGGCAATCCATAAAGGAGCGACCAAAAATCATCGTACTTTTATACACTTGACGCGTTCCATGCACAATCGTAACTTCCAATACATCTCCGTATTCAATCTGTTCTTTCACGCTTAAAAGACGCGGTACATTCGACCATAAATTTCCGAAGCGAACATCTAAAATATCAATCGTCCCTGTGATTTGGTCACCCTCTACGATTGCTTCTTGCTTCGGCAATTCAATTAAATCTTCCACTTGAATACGAGGGCCGACTTCTTCGAATGATATGACACCACTCGCTAAACGCGCGCCGGTATAAGCGTATACATCGCGACCATGGAATGTATAAGACTCTCCAGAACGTGGGAGGCGGTTTACCGTTTCATCGATCGTACGCACTTCAGCGATGCCGATCTCTTGTTTTAAATGTGTGAGCGTTCCATTATCTGGTGTAATGATGTAATGTCCTTCCACCGTTTTCGCTACGACGCTTAAACGTTTCGTACCGACTCCTGGGTCGACGACAGAAACGAATACCGTGCCCGCTGGCCAATAAGAAACTGTTTGATATAAACGATACGACCCTTCCCAAATGTTAAATGTCGGAATTTCATGTGTCAAATCGGAAATACGTAAGTCAGAATCGACACTATACGCAACACCGTACATCGCACTAACCGCCCCGTCACACAATCCGAAATCTGTTTGTAATACTAAATGTTGTTTTGTCATTGTTTTTCCCCCTATTTTAAGCAAATAAAAAAACGCCCTTATCGAAACGATAAGGACGTGGAATATACGTGGTACCACCTTACTTTGTGAATAATTCATTCACCTCTAAACACGCACTCTAGCTACTCGACTACTGTATGCGGTGGCAATGGTAACGGATGCCAATACCCGTCGGAACTTACTCGCAATTTGCTTTCGGCACGAGACTCTGAGGCCATTTTCAAATTTAGTCTGCTCTGCACCCTCTCAGCATACGGGCACTCTCTGTATTGAACTCGTAAATTTTACTTCTCTCATCAACGTCTTTATTTTTTTGCAATTGACAGTATTATAAGATAATTCAAATGACTTTGCAAGTGTTTTATAAAGCTGCGATAGAACCTCCGTCGATTAACATCGCTTGACCTGTAATGTACGTATTTGAAAATGACCCGAAGAAGACGACTGCTTGTGCGAATTCTTCAGGTGTTCCGTAACGACCGAGCGGTATGGAAGCAACCATTTCATTCTCTACTTCTTCCAAGTTCACACCTGTTTGTTCAGCGCGGCTTTCATTTAAACTTTGCATACGTGCCGTTCCAATTTTTCCAGCGCCTACTGTGTTCACTAAAATATTATCTTTCGCAAATTCACGCGCTAATGTTTTCGTCAATCCATATACGCCTGGACGAATCGAGTTCGATAAGACGAGCGAATCAATCGCTTGCTTAATCGAAGATGATGTTAAATTGACGATGCGCCCTCCCCCTTGCTTTTGCATGTAGGGAATCGCTAAACGACAAGTGCGTACAGCGCTCAATAAATTTTGCTCAAATGCTCCTTGCCACGCATCGTCATCCATTTCTAAAAACAGACCAGATGGTGGACCTCCCGCATTGTTAATTAACACATCAATCCGGTCATGTTTGGCGATGATGGCATTCATTAATCCTTGAATTGCCTCTCCATCTCGCATATTGCACACTCGGTAAAAAATTTGTTCATTTCCTGTTTGCTCGATGATGTCCTGGTGAGCTGCTTGCAACTTCTCTTCATTACGACTGCTGATCCAAACAACCGCTCCTTCTTTTGCATACTGTTTCGCAATCCCTTTCCCTAAGCCTTCGCTGCCTCCTGTTACGAGTACGATTCGATTGTTTAATTGTAAATCCATCCCTATTCCCCCTTCACTCATTTTGTCTTTAGATTATCATATACTGAGCATTCATACTGTTTTCTACACTTTTATTTACATTTTTATCTTGATTTCCCTTAATGAAAGCGTTATCATTCAAAGAAAGGAGGGAATGAAATGGTAAAAATCAAACATGCAATTCAAGATGACTATCCAGATGATTACGCTTGGTGTTACGGATGTGGACGACTGAATGAAACGGGGTTACATTTGCGCACCGGTTGGGATGGGGACCAAACGGTAACGATCTATGAACCACGTGAAGAACATAAAGCGATTCCAGGCTTTATTTACGGGGGACTTATTGCTTCTCTCGTCGATTGTCATGGGACAGGTTCTGCAGCACTCACCTTGCATCGTAAAAATGGACATGAACCTGGTGACGGAGTCGATGCACCACGTTTCGTAACAGCCTCACTACATGTCGACTACTTAAAACCGACGCCGAAAGATGTGCCTTTGAAAGCGGTTGGAACAGTGGAAGAAATTCATCCTAAAAAGTTTAAAGTATCGATCGACGTGTTCGCAGGCGACACGTTAACGGCAAAAGGGGAAGTTGTTGCAGCCGTTATGCCGAATACTTTTATTTCATAACGAAAAAAGAAACGTCGCGCTTGACGTTTCTTTTTTCGTTATTGATGAATCGCTAAATTTCGTAAGTTTTCCACCGCTTCTATGACGCTTTCTTGAATGCTCGGATGCGCTTGAACAGAGTACAGGACATCTTCTTCTTTCGCCACCATATCCAATAACTGTGTAAAATGAGCACTCAACTCAATCGCACCTTCTCCAATCATATGCAAGCCTTCAATCAATGTCGTCTCTTTGTTCGTAATGACCTTCACAAAGCCGTCCGTCGTGCCGTTAACTTTCGCGATTCCACTCGTCATTAAAGGAATTTGGGACGCGATGTGACGCTCGTCCATTTCTTGCTCGCGTAAACCGACCGAGACGACGGGTGGATTTGTATGCAAAATAAGAGGGAAAAATGGGCTTTCTTCCAACACTTCTTCTCCTACGATGATGCTCGCTAATCGTTTCGCATCCGCAATCGCACGGCTCGCTCCACCTTCTCGCCCCGTCATTTCTCCGAGCGCATAAATGTGATTTTGCGATGTTTCGTAACGCTCATTGACTGAAAGATCATCACCATTCATTTGAAAATTTAAGCGAGTGGCATTTAAAGAATGAAGGTTCGCTCGTTTCACACCTGATGTGTAAAGGGCGTCCGCTTCGATGATGACTCCGTCTTCTATTTTCACATGTACACGTTCTTCTACTAAAGTAGCTTCTAATTGCTCTGACGTATGCCATTTTATTTTCTTCTTTTTACTTTGGCGACGCAATTCTTTTTCAATCGATGAATCATACATAAAAGAATCAGGCTCTGCCACAATGTGCACATATACTCCGAGCTGCTTCATTGTAAAGGCGACTTCTAACGCATAGGGGTCGGCACCATAAATGATAAGTGAAGACGGGAGCTTATCGATTCCGTATATGTCGCCCCCGACGAAACAATGTGCCCCGAGTGGTTCGAATATTGATTCACGCTCTACACTCGCACCCGTCGCTAAAATGAGATGATCATATTCATACAGTTCGAATCGCTCCCCAATTTCAATCCCGATGCGATTTTCCCCTGAAAACATGGCTGTTCCTTCGATTTTTTCAATATCGTGTTTTTGACAAAGGGCTTCTACGCCTTTTGTCAGCTGGCTTTGAATTTTTTGTAGTTGTTGTTGTGCAGATTCCCATTGAAACGTCTGCCCTTCGATTTGAATTCCGTACATCGCAAGTTTCTGAAGGGATGCCCACTCTTTTGCCACTTTCGCAAAAAACTTAGAAGGGATACATCCTTCATGTAGACAACTTCCTCCGACTTGCGCTTTCTCCACTAATGTCACTTGTTGACCGAGTTGCGCTAAGCGAATGGCGAGTGTATACCCTGCAGGTCCGCCTCCGATGATGATACTTTGACGACGTTCTACTAATTCTCCTACGACCATTTATATCATCTCCAACATGAGCAATTTAGGGTTTTCTAATAAACGTTTCAGTTCGTTCGTAAATGCAATACCTGTCGCGCCATCGATGAGGCGGTGATCATACGATAACGATACATTCATCACTTGGCCGACGACAATTTCATCTTGGGCATTAACGATCGGTCGCTTTCGTATTTGATGGAGCGCTAAAAGACCTGTTTCAGGATAGTTAATAATCGGAGTCGCTCCTGTACTACCGAGCGGTCCGACATTGCTGATTGTAAAGGTACTTCCTTTCATCTCATGAAGCTCGAGTTGGCCATTTAATGCGCGTTCTGTTAAATGAGCGACCTCTTGATCTAATTGTTGAAGCGTCATTTCGTCCACATTCGGGAGCACAGGAACAATTAAGCCTGCTTCTGTATTCGTTGCGAGTCCTAAATGATACACATCGTATAAAATAATTTGTTCTGCTTCTTCATCTAATGTCGCATTGAAAATCGGAAACTTTTTCAACGCGATGGTCACCGCTTTATAAATGAAGGATGTGAGGCGTATCGAATGCCCTTCCTCTTTCAACTCATGGCGGAGTTCGAATAAAGCACTCATTTCGATTTCTTCAAAATGCGTCACGTGTGGAATCGTATAAAGTGAGCGAACCATTTGTTTCGCTGTCGCTTTTCGTATCCCTTTAAACGGAATGACATTCACACGCTCTTCTTTTTCCAGTGCAGGGGGTGACGCAATAGACGTTGTCTGCTCGGATACTTGTTCAACACTCGTTTCATCATATTGTAAAACGTCCTCTTCCGTAATTCTTCCGGAAGGATCTTTCGGAATCATTTGCTCGATATCGATATTTCGTTCACGAGCTAACCTTCTCGTATAAGGTGTAGCGAGTACGCGTTTCGGAATGGAAGTGTCTCGCTTCATCTCTTTAGATGGTTGTTCTGTTTTCACTTCGCTTTGCTCTTGCGTTTTATGTTCTTGTTCAGGCGCTTCTTCTTGTCCGCTATCGACTTTCACAAGTAAGTCTCCAACGGATACTTCATCCCCTTCAGCGACACATATTTCCGTCACCGTGCCTCCCTTTGGAGCCGTTAATTCAGCAATCATTTTATCCGTTTGTACTTCCAATACCGCTTCATTCGTTGCGACTTCATCACCAACCGCTACTAAAATACGAACAATTTCTGCTTCATGCATCCCTTCGCCTAAATCATGTAATCGAATGTCCATCTGCTTACCCTCCTTAATAAGTCATCGTTTCTCGAACCGCTTGCATCACTTTATCCACGGACGGTAAATAATCTTGTTCCATCGCAAAAAATGGATACGGTACGTCGTAACTTGCGACACGCGCAACAGGAGAACGTAAATAGAGAAACGCTTCTTCTTGAATTTGTGAGCTAATTTCTGCACCGAAGCCGCTCGTTAATTGCGCTTCATGCACAACGACGGCACGCGACGTTTTTTTCACCGATTGAATGATCAACTCTGGTTCAAATGGATAAAGTGTTCGCACATCGATCACTTCACACTGAATCGCCTCTTCTGATAAACGTTCTGCTGCCTCGAGTAAAATCGGCATCATCGCACCCCAACCGATTAATGTCACATCGTCTCCTTCTCTCCGTAATGCTGGCTCGCCTAATGGCACTTCATACATTTCTTCCGGTACTTCTCCGCGCGTTGAGCGATAGCTTCGAATCGGCTCTAAAAATAACACGGGATCAGGATCTTGCATCGCCGCAATCAACAACCCTTTCGCATCATATGGCGTCGAAGGAACGACGACTTTCAAACCTGGCATATGAGTAAATAATGCTTCCGTACTGTCCGAATGAATCTCTGGCGCTCTCACACCACCCCCGTAAGGCGCTCGAATGACGAGGGGTACTGTATATTTCGATAATGTGCGACTGCGAATGCGCGACACATGCGTCATCATTTGGTCATAAGCAGGGTAAATGAACCCGAGAAATTGAATTTCAGCAAGTGGTTTCATCCCATTTAATGCAAGTCCTGTCGCTGTTGCAATAATGCCTGACTCGGCAAGTGGTGTATCAATGACACGTTGTTCCCCATACTTTTCTTGTAAATGATCCGTCGCTCGGAAAACACCGCCGTTTTTTCCGACATCTTCCCCTAATATGACGACGCCTCCGTCCGATTGTAATAGTCCATCCATCGCTTGTTGTAGTGCTTGAATCATTGTCATCTGTTTCATGCTCGTCCACCTCTTTCGATGAATTGTCGTTTTTGTCTTTCCAAAGAAGAAGGTAAAGTAGCGTACACATGATCGAATAAGACGGATGCATCGGGTTTCGGATAGCGTTCCACTTCGTCAATCGCGCGTTCGATTTCTTCCAATACTTCACGCTCAATCGTCGCTGCCCACTCTTCGTCCCACCAACCTTCTTGTTTTAAATAAAGCGTCAATCGCTCAACAGGATCCACAAATGCTTCTCCTTCATGAGGTTCGCGATATTTGGCAGGATCATCCGCTGTCGTATGCGCTCCTTTTCGCCATGTTACCGCTTCGATTAACATCGGACCTTGTCCACTACGCGCATGCTCTACCGCACGTTTTGTCACTTCATACACCGCAAATACATCATTGCCATCTACTCGCACACTCGGCATATCGTAAGCGACTGCTTTTTGTGCAATCGTTTCTGAATTCATCTGCTTCGTAATCGGAACAGAAATCGCATAGCCGTTATTTTGATTAAATAATACGAGAGGGACTTGATACACAGAGGCAAAGTTCATTCCTTCATGGAAATCTCCTTCACTCGTTGCACCGTCTCCGAAATAAACGATTGTCACTTCTTCTTTTTCCTGTAATTTACTCGCCCATGCTACGCCGGCTGCTTGTGGAATTTGTGTCGCAATCGGAATCGCTGGGGCAAAGACTTTTCTCCGTTCATCAGGAATCGAACCGACGGGATGTCCTCCCCAATAAAGCAAAACAGATTCCATCTTCGCACCTGTCGCAATTAATCCACCATGCTCTCGGTAAGAAGGGAAAATCCAATCTTGCTTGTCTAGCGCCGTCAAACTCCCGACTTGCGCTGCTTCCTGCCCCTCATAAGGAACGTACGTACCAAGTCTTCCTTGTCGTTGAAGATGAATCGCTTGTCTGTCGAAAAGACGCGCCCGCATCATTTGTTCGTAAAAACGTTTCGCACGCTCTTTTTCCATCTGGCCATACGTGCCTTCTTGAATTTTTTCTCCTCGTTCATTCATCAATTGAAATAAAGGATAGTTCGTTTTCATTGTAAATCCTCCCTTGCTCATCTATTTAGTTATACGTTGCTCTCCACATTTCCTATAGACGTAAATGTCATCGCTTAAGCATGACATTTATCACAAATAGACATCAAAATAAATAGTAAGCGCTTACAATTAGTATTACACTAATTGTTACATATTTGTGAACACCCCGTCAATGAATTGGAAAATAAAAGTATATTCTGAATAGTTTGCTAATTTTACAACACAAAAAATCTCTCCCTCATTAAAATGAGAGAGATTGAATCATTCCATTATTCAACGATGAGCGTTGCGGAATTACATCATGCCGCCCATTCCGCCCATGCCCATGTCTGGCATGCCGCCCATTGGTGCTTCTTGTTGTGGTTTGTCTGCTACGACTGCTTCTGTCGTTAAGAACATTGCCGCAACACTTGCTGCGTTTTGGAGAGCTGAACGTGTCACTTTAGTTGGATCGACAACGCCTGCTTCCATCATGTTCACCCATTCGCCTGTCGCTGCGTTAAAGCCGATGCCGACTTCTTCGCGTTTGAGACGGTCAACAACGATTGAACCTTCAAGTCCTGCGTTCGTTGCGATTTGACGTACTGGTTCTTCGAGTGCGCGAAGTACGATTTTAACACCTGTTGCCACATCGTCTTCTGTAGAGTCTAACAATGCTTCTACTTTCGTGTAGACGTTCACAAGTGCCGTACCTCCACCTGAAACGATTCCTTCTTCAACCGCTGCACGTGTAGAGTTCAATGCGTCTTCGATGCGGAGTTTGCGCTCTTTTAATTCTGTTTCTGTCGCTGCTCCTACTTTGATCACTGCAACGCCACCTGCGAGTTTCGCTAAGCGCTCTTGCAATTTCTCTTTGTCGAATTCTGATGTTGAATCTTCCATTTGCATACGGATTTGGTTGATGCGTGCGTCGATTGCTTCTGTTGCGCCTGCACCTTCTACAATTGTTGTGTTGTCTTTTGTGACAACTACTTTTGCTGCAGAACCGAGATCTGTAATCGCTGTCTGTTTTAAATCGAGACCTAAGTCTTCTGTGATCATGCGACCGCCTGTTAATGTTGCGATATCTTCTAACATCGCTTTACGACGATCTCCGAATCCTGGAGCTTTTACTGCTACTGCGTTAAATGTACCGCGAAGTTTGTTCACAACGAGTGTTGCGAGTGCTTCACCTTCAACGTCTTCAGCGATAATTAAAAGCGGTTTTCCTTGTTGAACGACTTGTTCTAACACTGGTAAAATTTCTTGGATATTCGTAATTTTCTTGTCTGTAATTAAAATGTACGGATTTTCAAGAACTGCTTCCATTTTATCTGTATCTGTCGCCATGTATGCTGATGCATAACCACGGTCAAATTGCATACCTTCTACAACGTCTAATTCTGTTTCGAATCCTTTTGATTCTTCGATTGTAATGACACCGTCATTTCCTACACGGTCCATCGCTTCTGCAATCAATTCACCTACTGATTCGTCGCCAGAAGAAATCGCTGCAACTTGTGCAATCTCTTGTTTCGTTTCTGTTTCGTCTGAAATTTCTTTCAAACCTTCAACTGCTACTTTCACCGCCTCTTCGATTCCTTTACGGATTCCGACTGGGTTAGCACCAGCTGTAACGTTTTTCAAGCCTTCACGGATCATCGCTTGTGCGAGAACTGTTGCTGTCGTTGTTCCGTCACCTGCAATTTCATTCGTTTTTGAAGCAACTTCCGCTACGAGTTTTGCACCCATGTTTTCGAATTTATCTTCGAGTTCGATATCTTTTGCAATCGTTACACCGTCATTTGTAATGAGTGGTGAACCGAATGCTTTTTCAAGTACGACGTTACGTCCTTTAGGTCCAAGCGTCACTTTTACTGCGTTTGCTAAAGTATCTACTCCACGGAGCATTGCGCTACGTGCATCTTCATTAAATTTAATGTCTTTTGCCATCGTTAAAGTCTCCTCCTAAAAATATGTTGTTTTCTATTTTGTTCTGCTTTTTATTATTCGACTACGACTAAAACATCTGTTTCGCGGAGCACTAAGTATTCTTTTCCTTCATACTTCACTTCTGTTCCTGCGAACTTTGAGAAGATGATGCGGTCTCCTTCTTTCATACCGAATTTCGCATCTTTGCTCACTGCTACAACTTTACCTTCTTGTGGTTTTTCTTGTGCTGAGTCTGGAAGAACAATCCCACTCGCTGTAGTCTCTTCAGCCTCTACAATTTCAATTACAATACGGTCTCCTAATGGTTTTAACAAATGAAACAACCTCCTCAAATTTTTTATATCTTTTTAGCACTCACTCTCAAGGAGTGCTAACACAATTCTTATATTATATAAGTTTTTTAAAAAATGCAAGCGTTTTGATTCATTTTTCTTTGCGATTCATAAACGTTCCTTGTAAAATAGGGGACGCTATGTCAGTAGAAAGGATGTTTCATTTGACCACACAATCATTTTCTTTACGCTCCATCGGCTCATTTTTTAAAGAACATTGGGCAGGGTTAGCGATTATTGCAACCTTCGTTATTTCTCATTTATTAAGTATTCCTCTTCAACTTTTGATGTTCAAATATTTTATCGCACGTTATGAACAGCTTGATGCGTTCGCTTATACCATTTCATACACGATGATTGCAATCAACATACTCGCCGCAGTCATCATCGCCATCATCATCTCGCGCAAACAAAACTTTTGGCAAGTATTCGAAGAGCCGCGCATGCGTCCCATCGCTTCCATCGGTTTAGGTTTTGTCGGCTTTATTTTGGCGATGATTGGACAGGCGGTCGCTGCAACGATTGAAACGAAATTATTCGGGATTGAACCTGGTTCAGCAAATACAGAAACACTTTCGGTCATTTCTCAAATCTCTCCGATCATGATTATTTCAATCGTCATTTTCGCACCGCTCCTTGAAGAAATCGTCTTTCGCCGTGCTATTTTTGGTGGAGTGTATAAAATGACTCATAACTTTTGGTTAGGGGCTATCGTGAGCGGTGTTTTATTCGCGGTCGTCCATTGGGAGTTAGAGCATTTACTCATGTATTTAATGCCTGCCTTTGCGTTCGCTTTCGTCTATTACATTTCACGTAGCATCATCGCACCGATTGCAGCACACTTCTTTATGAATAGCTTCGTAACGATCGTTCAACTCAATTACGACAAGCTCGAAAAATACGTCGAACAAACACAAAACTTCATTCATTGGATCCATTAAAAAAAGCAGTGTACTCTCCATTTGAGAATACACTGCTTTTATTCGTCTTGCTTCATGCGTTCCATCACTTCGTCAATTTGGCGTTGTTGTTCCGCTTTAATTTCTTCTAAGCGCATTTCCTCTTCCGCTTTCAAAAACTTACGATAGCCGAAACGTGAAATAAACAAGCTCAATTCAAATAATATGATGAGTGGAACTGTCGTGAATAAATGTGAAAATAAATCAGGTGGCGTAATGAATGCCGCTAATACAAATAGCGCAAAGTACGCATACTTTCGTGATTTTGCTAACCAGTCAGGATTCAAAAATCCGAGTCGCGATAAAAAAAGCATGACGACCGGTAGTTGGAATACGACTCCGAACGGAATGACGAGTTGGATTAAGAAGTTAAAATATTCATTAATGCCAATCGTCTGTTGAATCTCTAAGTCCCCTGCTAACAATCGCATAAAGCCCATAACGTACGGTATTAAAACGAAATACGAAAATGCTGCTCCTGCTAAAAAGAGCAAAAAGGCGAACGGAATGTAACTGAGGGTCACACGTCGCTCCGTCTCTTTCAAACCTGGCGCAATAAAGGCCCACAATTGATACATAATGACAGGTGAAATGAGAACGACCGCTAATACGATGATCACTTTCAATAGGACAAAGACAGGATCTAGTACGGTAAATGCGTTAAACGTAATTTCTTGCGCTTGACCGTTACTTTGCAAATATTTGATTAATGGTTTTGCTAAAAAGAAGCTTCCGATCACAGCTAACATAAAGAAAACGACGATGATAATCAGTCGTTTTCGTAATTCCTCTATATGCTCGATGACCGTTAATTGTTTTTCTTCCATAGGAATGACATCCCTTACTTCGTGTTACTGAACCTCTTTTTTTGTCTCGTTCTTTTTCGGTTCGTCATCGTCATGAGTAATTCCGCGAGTCGCGTCTTTAAACTCTCGTAATGATGACCCGAACGCTTTACCGATTTCAGGTAATTTTTTCGGTCCGAAAATAAGTAGTGCAATAACCGCGATAATGAGTAAACTTCCTACACTTGGCATTTCGCACGCACCTCCCTCAATAATATATTCATTTTACATGATATGTGATATTTTTTCCATCTTGAACTTAATCCATTTGTGACTGATTTTCATCATTTCGAATAAAATAGATGAGGGTTTGCAGTTCTACAGACAGATCAATCGTATGCACGCGAATCGTATCGGGCACCGTTAAACGAGTCGTCGTAAAGTTTAAAATTCCTTTAATGCCGATTGTCGCAAGTCGATTCGTCACTTCTTGCGCCACTTTGGAAGGGACGGTTAAAATGACGACTTCAATGCCTCGCTTTTGAATTTGTTCTTCGATCTCATCTGGGTGATATACCGGAACACCATTCATCTCTTTTCCTTCATGAGGGGCTTTCGGGTCAAAGGCGATCACGACACGAGTGTTATGACTTTTTTGGAAATTATATTTAATAAAAGCACTTCCTAAACTACCGACACCGATTAAAGCTACATTCGTCGCTTCATCTTGATCAAGCACACCACGGAAAAACTGCACGAGTTCTTCTACATCGTATCCGTAACCTTTACGGCCGAGTGCGCCGAAATGAGAAAAGTCACGACGAATCGTCGCTGCATCTACTTTCAATACTTCACTCAATTCATTAGAAGAAACACGCTTTTTTCCTGCTTGTTCAAACTTCTGCAAAATCCGATAATAAATCGGCAACCGCTTCGATGTCGCTTCAGGAACTTTCTGCGTTTGTTTCATAATCTTCCTCCTGATACGTCCATATTAACGTTTCTATCGTACAGTACCGTTTTCAAGTTGTAAAGTTACACAATTTCAACACATGTTGCCACAATGATTTTAGATGGAGACTTTCGGGTTATTTTGATAAACTTAGGAAGGATAGAGGTGAAAGACGATGATCGTTTTACAAGTTAATCGTTTAACGAAATCATTTTCTGGCGTCCCGATTATCGAAAATGCGCAACTCGAAGTACAACATCGAGACCGCGTCGCATTAGTCGGTCGTAATGGCGCTGGAAAATCAACATTATTAAAAATAATCGCTGGAGAAATGAACTATGACGAAGGCGATATTATCATTCCGAAAGATATTACCGTCGGCTACTTAGAACAGCACTCTCATATCGATTCAGAACTATCGATTTGGGATGAGATGCTAACCGTCTTTGAACCGGTTCGACAAATGGAAAAACAAATGCGTCATCTCGAACAACAGATGGCGAATTTAAATCCTCAAGCTGACCAAGAAGCTTACGATGAAGTGTTCAAAGCATATGATGCGATTCAAGTCGACTTCACAAACAATAAAGGCTATCAATACGAATCCGACATTCGCTCGATTTTGCACGGTATGCAATTTTATCCGGAACATTATGAGCGACCAGTCAACGTCCTGTCAGGTGGAGAAAAAACGCGACTCGCCCTAGCGAAAATGTTACTTCAAAATCCGAAGCTTCTCATATTGGACGAACCGACAAACCATTTAGACATTGAAACATTAAGTTGGCTTGAAAAATATTTAGCTTCGTATGAAGGAGCCATTTTAATCGTGTCTCATGACCGCTATTTCCTCGATCAAATTACGACGATTACATATGAGATTGCCCGTAATGAAGTGACGAAATATCCTGGAAACTACAGCTTCTACTTAGATGAAAAAGCGAAGACGTATGAGCGCGATATGAAACGTTTCGAACGTGAACAAACTGAAAAAGCAAAACTCGAGCAATTCATTCAAAAAAATATCGCGCGAGCATCCACTTCTAAAATGGCAAAAAGCCGAAGAAAAGTGTTGAATAAAACAGAATGGATGGACGCACCTGACGGAGATGAACGCTCTGCTCAATTCTCATTCTCTACTAAAAAGCAAAGCGGAAATGACGTCTTATCGGTCGATGACTTAGCGATCGGTTACGGGCAAAATGTGCTTGCTCAACAAATCGACATGCGCGTATACCGCGGAGAACGTATTGCGATCGTTGGACCGAATGGCGTCGGAAAATCGACATTATTAAAATCTATCGTCAAACGCGACACACCGATTGCAGGTTCTATTCGGTACGGAACGAATGTCGAAATTGGCTATTACGATCAAGAACAAGCGACACTCGTTGGCAACGGCACTGTTTTGCAAGAGATTTGGAACGATTGGCCACTCATGCAAGAAAAAGATATTCGCACATTGCTCGGACGATTTTTATTTTCAGGCGATGATGTCGAAAAACCAGTAGCTTCGTTATCAGGTGGAGAAAAAGCACGACTTTCTTTAGCTAAACTTATGCTCGAACAATCGAATACACTCATTCTCGATGAGCCGACGAACCATTTGGACTTAGATAGTAAAGAAGTGCTCGAAAATGCCTTAGACGACTTCCCAGGAACATTGCTCTTCGTCTCCCATGACCGATACTTCATCAATCGACTCGCGACGAAAGTGATGGAACTAACACCGACTGGTATCGTCGAGTACTTAGGCGATTACAACTATTATGTCGCGAAAAAAGAAGAATTAATCGATTTAAATATTTTACAAGTCGAAGAACAAGCTGCTCCGAGTACAGCTGAAGAAGAACATAAGCAAGAGCGTCGTGAACAAAAGAAAGAACGACGCAAATACGAACGAATCGTCGAGCGTGTCGAACGAGAAATGGCTGAAATCGAAGCAAAACTCGATGAACTGAATGAACAAATGCACGATCCTGCTCTCGCAAACGACCATGAGCAACTGATCGAACTTCAAACGACGATTGATGCAGAGCAAGAACAACATGACTCGCTAAGTGAACAGTGGTTGGAAGCAACCGAACAGCTTGAACAACTCGAATAGTATTATAAAAAAGCAGAAATGGGCCATGTGCCATTTCTGCTTTTCGTTTGAAAAAATATAGTACCTTCCTTTTTATACGTGTCTTACATTTATGTTTAGTAATTCGGGTGTAACAAATTATACTTTCAATCGTTATTAAAGCGAAGGGGGATGTTTCTTGAATGAATATGGAGGAATTGTATGCTGCATATTTTCATGATATTTTTAGATTTGTTTTTTCTTTAACTAAAAATCAATCTTTAACAGAAGATATTGTTCAAGAAACATTTACTCGTGCTTATTTGCATAAAGATATGTTTGAAAATCGTCCAAATAAAGCATGGCTTTTTACAGTGGCTCGCCATCTCTTTTATGACCACTTAAGAAAAAACAAAAGGATAGCTGCTCTAGAATATGACTTTTCAAACATACCAGATGTCGTTTCATCTTTGGAAGAACAACTGCTCGAAAAAGAAGACGTTCAAAAAATATATAAAGAAATTTGCAATTTGAAAGCCAATTATCGAGAAGCGATGCTTTGTTTTTATGTGGAGGAACTTTCCTATAAAGAAGCAGCTGAAAAAATGAACGTTACTGAATCTAATTTCAAAAGTATTTTATTTCGTGCCAAACGAAATCTGAAACGTTCTTTAAAAAGAAAGGGTGAATTTCTTGAATAATAAGGAGTTTAAAGAAAATTTAAAAAAATATGAGTTCGGATTATTAACAGCTGAAGAAGAAGAACAATTTGAAGAGATATTAGAAAAGCTCGATGAATATCAAGCTGTTTTAGAAGCAGAAACGACTGGATCGTTAAAAAAAGATCATGACAACTTTGAAGCTGAAAGAAAAATTTTAAAGCGCAGTCAACTCCATGCCTATTTTCGAATTAGCCTTATTTCTTTAATCGTCTCTCTTCTTCTTCTTCCTACCTTAAATTTGATTGCAATGGCTTTCAACCTTTTACCTTAGGATACTTTTTCTACGGTCAGCTTCAACTAGTACTGTCTATTTAGGAAGGAGATGAACTTATGAACGTAAGAAAAAAGTTTGATTTCAGTAATCTTTTGCATTGTTTCGCTTATGCTCTCATCATTATTAATTTGTTTTTGATGAATTTAAACGTTTTAATAGGCAAACCAGTTTACTTTTGGAGCAATATTTCTTTAAGCTTGATGGCTATATTACTTGGAGGCGTTGTATTGTATATGAGAAAAGGTTTTGACAGCACTCCGCTAATTGGGATGATTATCAATGTTTACGCGATCTTTATTGCAGTAGGCACACTCTTTTTTTATAAAAATTGAATAGGAGGTTATGATATGTTTTTAAACAAGTCTTACAGTTACTGGTCTCTCGTATTAAGTATAGTTGGTTCTCTATTTTTAGTTACCCCTTATTTAATCTCGCCAGTTCATCCACAAGGATTTATCGTATTAATGATGAAGGTTATGTTAATCATCGCTATCATCTCATTGATTTTAGGATGCGCTACAAGTTTTTACGCTATCAAAAAGAAAGAAGAAGGTGTCAAAAAATACGTCGGAATTTTGCTGCCTCTCTTTATTATTTTAGTCATCATTTTAATTCCGATACTCATGGGAGTTGGTTTTATACTTAACGACTTTCCATAAAATATCGCAAGAAGAGGAGGTGCAATTTCACCCTTTTCTTTACATATGTTTTACAATTTATGTATATCTTCTTTTGTGACTTCCCCTTATATTATAGAGGATTACACATCATGAGGAGGAAGCGATATGAGCAAAAAAGTGATTTTTTTCGAAGTGAAAGGCGGCTCTGATAAAGGGCCAGACGGACATCGCCCGGATACGATGCCTATGGTTC
This sequence comes from Savagea serpentis, assembly GCF_015351395.1. Lineage (GTDB taxonomy): Bacteria > Bacillota > Bacilli > Bacillales_A > Planococcaceae > Savagea > Savagea serpentis. The sequence continues at coordinate 3,841 of NZ_JADKPV010000010.1, read as the reverse complement.
ATGCCTTGCAAGAAAAAGGATATGAAGCAGAAGTGATTTTCTTTGATGTCGAAAAACGTGATGACATTTTTGAATATGTCAAACAGCAGGCCGTCGCTTATGTTTCACGCATTAACCCCGGAAACTTGGAAGACGAAACACAATACTTTGATATGTTGCGCGCATTATGTGAAGAGGGCGTTCTAGGTTTGCCACATCCAGATGCGATGATTGGCTACGGTTCGAAAGATGCGCTCGTTCATTTAAAAAATACATCACTCGTTCCTGAAGATACGTACGCTTATTACACAGTCATAGAATTTTCGCATCAATTCCCAAAATCACTCGCACGAAATGAACGTGTATTAAAACAAAACCGCGGATCGACAGGCGAAGGAATTTGGCGGGTGTCGCTCGTTTCTCCTCTTGCAGAACATGCAACAGAAGTTCCATTAAATGCTCAAATCAAATGTACAGAGGCAAAAGATAATCATATCGAATACCATACATTAAGTGACTTTATGACATTTTGCGAACAATACATTATTGGCGAAAATGGAATGTTAATCGATATGCCATTTTTACCGCGCATTACAGAAGGAGAAATTCGCTTACTCATGTTGCGTGATACACCGATTAATGTCGTTCATAAAAAACCAGCCGATACGAAAGATGCATTTAGTGCCACTTTATTTTCAGGAGCTCATTATCGTTACGACCCCCCTGTCTTATGGGACGGTTTAATTCAATCCTTTTCAAAAGACCTTCCTCTCATTCAACAAACGCTCGGCGGATACGACTTACCTTTACTATGGACTGCTGATTTTATTTTAGATACGGATGAAGAAGGTCAAGACAAGTATGTTCTCGGTGAAATGAACTGTTCATGCGTCGGATTCACTTCTCATCTTTCTCTAGCTTCTCAAATTGCAGATACGATTATCGAATGGATTACTGAACACGAAAATGCCGCAACTCTCGCTTAACTAAAAATGATCTCTCCTCTTCATATGAGGAAAGATCATTTTTTTAATTATTCCAAGATGTAAGTGCTTTGCCTGGCTCACCGTTCATCGTCCAGTCACTGCGACATCCTTTTCGGTACATTTCATAACCTGCTGCCCCGATCATCGCCGCATTGTCTGTACAATATTGAATCGGTGGTACGGAAAATTCAATATTCGCTGCTGCTAGTTCTTTCTGTAAAGCATGGCGCAATCCTTGATTAGCCGATACTCCACCCGCTGCGATCACTTGTTTCACGTCGTATTCTTTCGCTGCGCGAACTGTGCGTTCAGTCAATACGTCTACTACACTTTGTTGGAAGCCACGTGCGACTGCTTCAGGATTTAATTGTTCGCCACGCTGTTTCACATTGTGTGAATAATTAATAACGGCTGACTTCAATCCACTAAAACTGAAATCATAACTTTCTTTTTCCAACCAAGCTCTTGGAAAATCAACCGCTTCTCCTTCTATTTGAGCAAGTCGATCAATATGGGGACCTCCTGGATATGGAAGTGAGAGTACGCGTGCGACTTTATCATACGCTTCTCCAGCTGCATCATCTCGCGTTTCTCCAATCTTTTCGAACTTCCCATGCTCTTCCATATAAATAAGCTCTGTATGTCCTCCAGAGACGATGAGCGCCATTAAAGGAAATTTCATTTCCGTGACGAGTTGATTCGCATAAATATGGCCAGCGATATGATGCACTCCGATAATCGGTAAACCGTTCGCCCAAGCAAATGCTTTTGCTGCATTAATGCCGATTAATAAAGCGCCTACCAATCCCGGACCTTCTGTAACCGCGACCGCATGTAAGTCACTCGGTTGTAAATTCGCTTGTTGTAACGCTTCTTCAATCACTAATGTAATTTGTTCCACATGGAGGCGTGATGCGACTTCTGGAACGACTCCACCGAACCGGCGTTGATTTTCGATTTGGCTCGCAACAACATTGGAAACTATTTCAGTTCCATCTTTAATAACAGCTGCTGCTGTTTCATCACAACTCGTTTCAATGCCTAAAATATAAATTGGTTGTTTCTTCATTTTAACTCCACCCACATAACGAGCGCATCCTCTGTTGTCGGACCGTCCGTATAATAGTTTTTTCGAATACCGCCATCTTGAAATCCGTATTTGCGATATAAATGTTGAGCGACTTCATTCGATACACGCACTTCTAAAGAAATGCGGTCTACCTCGTGTAACTGACAATGCTTCATTAAATATTGCATTAACGCATCTCCAATTTTCTGACCACGATTTGCAGGATGAACCGCGATATTCGTAATTTGACAATCTTCAAATACAATCCAAGTCCCACAATACGCAACAACTTCTTCATCTTTCAAAGCGACGATATAATAAGCAAATGGATTGTTCGTCACTTCATGATGAAAAATTTCTTCCGTCCACGGATCATCAAATGATTGTTTTTCTACTTCCAATACTCCCGCAAGATGCTCGAGTTTCATCGGAACAATATTCAACTCATTCATTCGACTTCTGCTCTTTCAACCAATTCGTTTCAGCTTCCGTCATGCGTAAATATTCCGGCACAAAGGTATGAACAGATGTCGTACTCATTTTCTCCTGTGCTAGTCGGATAACTTGAGATGCTCTCGGTACACTGAACACTTTTTCTACAGGATAAAAACGTTCGCCGAAAGCTTCTCGTAACACTTCATCAAATGCATCACTTGCAGAAACCGTAAAAATTTTCAACTCTTGTGAATAGGATTGAATTTGTTGAATGCATTGTTCCATCGAAAGGTGTTGTTCTTCCAATACAGGAGAAATGACTTCGCCAGCTTGTATATGAAAAGCACCTCCATATACGGCCCCGCGACGTGCATCAATATAAGAAAAGACAATTCCGTCCGCATACATCGTATTACGAGCTAGTACTTGTAAACTCGAGACCCCAACTAATGGAATATTTAATGTCCAAGCTAATGTTTTCGCAAGCGTTACCCCAATTCTGACACCTGTATACGATCCAGGCCCTTCAGATACTGCAATCGCTTCGATTTCTTTCGGTTGAATTTGCGCGAGACGACACACCTCATCAATCGCTGACATCGCTCTTTGGGAATGTGTAATATGCATCGCCTCATTAAGTTCTACTAACACTTCTTCATCCCGCATAACCGCAATCGATAACGGCATGCTAGATGTCTCAATTCCTAGCCAAATCATTGAAAAACCTCCTGGCATAATGTTTCATAGCGCTCGCCAATCGGTATGTATTCGATGATTCGCGTCGTTTCATCGACATAGCGAATCGACAATTGCAAACGTTGTTCTGGTAATTCCTCTTCGATAAATTGTGCCCACTCTACAATAACAAGAGCGGCGTCTGTAAATATTTCATCCCATCCTAAATCTTCTTTTGAACCTTCTAATCGATAAGCATCAATATGATGTAAAGGCAAAACTCCTGAATGGTAGCTTTTCATAATCGTAAATGTTGGGCTATTTACAGTTTCTTCAATCTCTAAAGCTTGCGCTAAAAATTGCGTAAATGTTGTTTTGCCTGCTCCTAAATCTCCTTCTAATGTAATGACCATATGTGGTTGTACATATTGGGAGAAAGCTTCTGCTAATCTTCTCGTTTCTTCAAGAGAAGATACAGTATATTGTTGTTTCATTCAGAAACTCCTCTCTATTTTCAATCTACTCTTCTATAACAATACGCATCTTTTTTATTTTTTTCCATAAAAAAAACCGACTCTTTACAGAATCGGTTGACATTTTTATATAATGGCGGTCCCGACGGGAATCGAACCCGCGATCTCCTGCGTGACAGGCAGGCATGTTAACCGCTACACTACGGGACCAAAAATAAAAACAA
>NZ_JADKPV010000001.1 GCF_015351395.1 Savagea serpentis | reverse complement strand
AGAGGCTTGGACATAACTAGTCAAAATTAAAAAAGTCGAACTTGAGCAGCTCAAGTTCGACTTTTTTAATCTTTTATTCTATTTTAACTAGTAATTTAATAAAGCCGATCCACTTTTACGAATTATAAAAGTGGATCGGCTTTTTCATTAAGTTACATTTAATTATGAAATAAAAGTTGTTTATAAAGCAAACACATAGACCGTTAATGGGATAACGATAATTAAAGTTAATACGACACGTTCAAACCAAATGATGATTAAGTCGCGAATGCTGATTCTAATATCCGTTGCTAAAATAGTAGGAATAATCGCCGAGAAAAATAAAATAGCTGAAACCGACAATACTGCAACGATAAATTTCGTCGCTACCATCGCTTCTGTAACAAGTAAAGATGGTAAGAAAATCTCTGAAATAGAAATAGCAGCAGCTTTTGCTGTTAATAATGGTTCAGGTGCTTGTAGTAAGTACGTAATTGGGACAAATAAATATCCTAATATGTCGAAAACAGGCGTGAATGTCGCTAATACAAGTCCTAACAATCCAATAGACATAATGGTAGGTAAAATGTTGAAGGTCATACGCAGACCATCTTTTAAATTTATCCATATATTAGTTGGTAGGTTCGGTGTAGTGTCAGCGACAATCATCGCTTCTCTCCATGCAACTTTAAATCGATCTTTTCGAACGATGACTTCTGGAGATCCTTCCCCTGTTTTATATTCATCTTTATAAGAAGAAAGTGGCCAAATTCTAACGGTGATAGCGGTTACAATAAATGTGATAATAAATGCTGTCCAGAAAAACAAATTCCATTTATCCATAATATTTAATGTGTTAGCAATCACGACCATAAAAGTTACAGATACGGTAGAAAATCCAGTTGCTACGATGGCAGCTTCTCGAAATGTGTATTTCCCTTCGTTATAAATTCGGTTAGTAACGAGCAATCCAATTGAGTAACTTCCAACGAATGAGGCTACCGCATCAATTGCGGAGCGTCCAGGAGTTTTGAAAATTGGGCGCATAACAGGTTGCATAAAGATTCCGACAAATTCAAGTAATCCATAACTGACGAGTAAAGCTAAAAAAATAGCCCCGATTGGAACGAGTAAGCTAACTGGCTTAATAAGTTTGTCCATTAAGAAGGGTCCCATCGAAGGATCAAATAACCAAGCAGGACCAACTCCGAAAATAATCATCGCTCCTGCAATGAAACCTAGTATTTTAAATAAAGAAAAAATTAAGTCTACATTACTATTATTCCAAGTTTTAGTGATGAATGGGTAAACAGCACCCATAAATAAAACGAGTAATGAGAAATAGGTAACGAATGTTGGACTCCATACAGATATAATTGTAACAATATGATCTAAAATAATGGAGGATTTCCCATTAAATTCAACAGGAATAAAGAAAACGACAATCCCTATAATACTATAAAAGAAAAATTTAAAGACATTTAATGGAGTGGCGCGATTGATACTTTGTTGATTGTTTGCAATCGGTTGTTCTAATTGTTGATTCAATTCCATTCCTCCTTCGCATCAAAAAGAAAGCGCTAACATAATTGTTTATTAAAACTTATTGATAAGTATAAAGTTGATATAAAACGATGTATAGGTTGAATGTTTTATGAAATCTTGCACTATATACAGACGAAAATCTATAAAAATTGATATAGTGATGTCGAGGATATGTGTGCTTATTAAGGTTAAAGTTAATGTCACTTAAGTTTTAACTAGATAATTTGAAGAAGTATTTTGCTGAAATCTTATAAATGTATACTTTTTGAAGGGGCGTACTGTAAAAAGTGCACATAATCATAAAATTTGTATCTATCCATGTTCCGACTACATTGCAATAATGAAAACGTATACAAAATATGAAGGGAGAGTTGAAAGATGAAAAAAGCGCTAGAAGGCGTTAAGATTTTAGACTTCAGCCGTGTATTAGCGGGTCCATACTGTACGATGCTATTAGCAGATATGGGTGCAGAAGTTATTAAAGTTGAACGGCCTGGCTCAGGAGATGATTCACGACATTTCGGTCCTTATCAAAAGGGAGAGAGTGCATACTACTCTTTATTGAACCGCGGAAAGAAAAGTATAGAGATCAATTTGAAAGATGAACAAGATTTAGAAATCATCCGAAACTTAATCCGCGAAGTAGATATTGTCGTTGAAAATTATCGACCAGGAATTATGGAAAAGTTTGGTCTAGACTACGATAGTGTGAAAGCGCTTAATCCGAACATTATTTACACTTCTATTTCAGGATTCGGTCAAAATGGCCCTTATAAAGAACGTCCTGCGTATGATCTCGTCGCACAAGCGATGGGAGGTATGATGAGTATCACTGGATACGAACATACCCCACCTACTCGAACAGGATCTTCATTAGGAGATATGAGCGCAGCGCTTTTTGCTACATACGGTACACTCGTTGCACTCTTCCATAAAGAAAGAACAGGAGAAGGACAGTTTGTTGATGTAGCTATGATGGATTCTATCGTAGCGATGTTAGAAACGAACGTTTTACAAAATACGGTTGCCGGAATTAACCCTGGACGTGTCGGAAGTCGTCACCCATTAAGTACACCATTCGATGCGTATCGTGTGAAAGACGGTTATATCGTTATCGCTATCGCAAACAATCCATTATTCGAAAAGCTCTGTCATATTATGGAGCAACCTGAGCTAATTGAGGATGAACGTTTCACTACGGATGAACTTCGAACAAGTCATGAACAAGAACTCAAAGTAATCATTGAAAATTTTTTATCATCTTATACGGTGGAAGAAGCAGAATCGATGTTGTTAGATGCTGGCTTACCAGCTTCTCGTATTCAATCAATCGAAGAAGTCGTGCAAGATGAACAAATGAAAGTACGTGAAATGCTTGTTGATATCGAGCATCCGATTGCTGGAAAGATGACGCTTGTCGGAAACCCAGCGAAATTATCAGCTACCCCTGCTGATCCATCAAATGCTCCACCTATGCTTGGTGAGCACAATACCGTATTTAAAAAATAAAGGAGAGAGATGAAGATGAATTTTGACTTAACGGATGAACAACTAGAAATTCGCCGTATGGTGAAAGAGTATAGTGAAGAAGTGTTGAAGCCACTCGCAGTCGAATTAGATGAAGAGAACCGCTTTCCAACTGAAACAATTCCACAATTAGCAGAACTAGGTTTAATGGGTATTGCTTACCCAGAAGAAGATGGCGGTGTAGGAGCGGATGCGATTACTGAAGCGATCGCAGTAGAAGAAATTACTCGTGCTTGTGCAGCGACAGGATCGATTTTAACTGCTCACTACTTAGGAATTGATTCTTTATATCTCGGTTGTACGAGTCGAGAACAACGCGATAAGTTTTTAGTGCCAGGATGTCGCGGTAATTACTTATTTGCATTCGGTTTGACAGAGCCAAGTGGTGGAACAGATGTTAACTCAATGAAAACAACAGCAGTACAAGATGGTGATGATTGGGTCATCAATGGTTCAAAAGTGTTTATCACGAACGCAAAGTATGCGGATATCATTGTCGTCTATGCAAAAACAGACTTGTCAAAAGGAGCTCACGGAATTAGTGCATTCATCGTAGAGAAAGGTACTCCTGGTCTCGTATACGGTGCAGGAGATGACAAGATGGGTATTCGTGGAGCGCGCACACATGAACTGTTCTTCGAAAACTTACGCGTACCTAAAGAAAACATGATTGGTGAACCACATAGCGCATTTAAATTAGCGATGCAAGTAGTCGATCGTGGTCGAATCGGTATCGCAGCAATGGCTGTTGGATTATCACAAGCTGCACTTGATGAAACGTTAAATTATTCAAAAGAACGTATCGCATTTGATCAGCCAATCAACCAATTCCAAGGGTTACAGTGGATGATTGCAGAAATGGCAACAGATGTCGAAATGAGTCGTTTATATACTTACTTTGCAGCAAGCTTAAAAGACAAAAAAGGTTATCGTTTATCGAGAGAAGCTGCGATTTCGAAATTGTTTACAGCGGAAGCATCGAATCGTGTCGTGAATAAAGCTGTTCAAATCCATGGTGGTTACGGCTATATGAAAGATTATGTCGTTGAACGTTTATACCGAGATCAACGAATTCTCGAAATTTTTGAAGGTACATCACAAGTACAAAAAATGGTTATCGCAAGTCACGTAATCCCACGTGACTAATGAATATAAAGATTGTTCATAATAGAGGAGGAAAAAGAAATGACAAATGAAAAACGTGTAATTCGCGCACCACGCGGTAATAAATTAACTTGTAAAGGATGGCAACAAGAAGCAGCGCTTCGTATGTTGATGAATAACTTAGATCCAGAAGTAGCGGAAGATCCAGAAAACTTAGTCGTATATGGCGGAATCGGAAAAGCAGCTCGTAATTGGGAAGCTTATGATGCGATTGTTGCTTCATTGAAAGAATTAGAAAATGATGAAACTTTACTCGTTCAATCAGGTAAGCCAGTCGGAATTTTCCGCACTCATGAAATGGCTCCACGTGTATTGCTTGCAAACTCAAACATCGTACCAGCATGGGCGAATTGGGAAACGTTTTACGATTTAGAAGAAAAAGGTTTAATGATGTACGGTCAAATGACAGCAGGAAGCTGGATTTATATCGGAGCTCAAGGAATTTTACAAGGTACTTACTTAAGTTTCGTCGAAGCGGGTAAAAAAGTATTCGGCACACCTGATTTAACAGGGAAACTTATTGTCACAGGTGGTATGGGTGGTATGAGTGGTGCACAACCGCTCGCTGGAAAAATGGCGAAAGCAGTTATTATCGTCGTTGAAGTAGATCGTAAACGAATCGAACGTAAAATCGAAGAAGGCTACTGTGATTACTTAGCAGAAAACTTAGACGAAGCACTCGAAATGGCTGAAAAATTCCAGAAGGAAGGCACACCAGCATCAATCGGTCTCGTCGGAAACTGTGCGGCAGTATACCCAGAAATGTTAGAACGTAACATCATTCCAGATATCGTAACAGACCAAACAAGTGCTCATGATCCATTGAACGGGTATGTACCACACGGTATGACATTTGAAGAAGCACTCGAATTACGTAAGTCAGATCCAGAAACGTATGAGTTAAAATCGAAACAATCGATGGCAACTCACGTTCAAGCAATGTTAGATTTCCAAGCGAAAGGTGCGGAAACATTTGACTACGGAAATAACATTCGTAAGTATGCAAAAGAAATGGGTGTTGAAAATGCTTTCGACTTCCCAGGATTCGTTCCAGCATATTTACGTCCACTCTTCTGTGAAGGGAAAGGGCCTTTCCGTTGGGCAGCACTTTCAGGAGATCCAGAAGATATTTACAAAACAGATGCATTAGCAAAAGAAATGTTCGGTCACGATGAAGCGCTTGTGAACTGGATTGATATGGCTCAAGAAATGGTACAGTGGCAAGGTTTACCGTCACGTATTTTCTGGCTCGGATATGGCGAGCGTCATAAGTTCGCATTGAAAGTGAACGAAATGGTTGCAAGTGGAGAAATTTCAGCACCGATCGTCTTCGGTCGAGATCATTTAGATTCGGGTTCTGTAGCCTCTCCAAATCGTGAGACTGAATCGATGAAAGACGGTTCAGATGCGATTGCAGACTGGCCAATTTTAAACGCATTAATTAATACATCAGGCGGAGCGAGCTGGGTAAGTGTTCACCATGGTGGTGGCGTTGGAATGGGTTATTCTTTACACGCAGGTCAAGTTCTTGTAGCAGATGGTTCAGAAGAAGCACGTCAACGAATTGAACGCGTTCTAGTTTCAGATCCGGGAATGGGTGTTATTCGTCATGCTGACGCAGGATATGAACGTGCAATCGATGTTGCAAAAGAACGTGGTGTACGCATTCCAATGCTTGAACAATAAAATGAATGGCACTGTCCCGCAAGAAAAGTGGGACAGTTTTACCCATTTTCAAAGGAGTGTTGCAAATGAATGAACGAAAACCTTGGTATTCTCCAATCGGCCAAAGCTTATCTTGTGAAACTTGGGAGACAGAAGCGTTGTTAAGATTATTGTTAAATAGTTTGGATCCGCGTGTAGCGGAACGTCCAGATGAGTTAATTGTGTATGGTGGACGAGGTAAGGCAGCACGAGATGAACAATCACTTCAACAAATCATTGCTCAGTTAAAAAGATTGAAACGTGATGAAACATTGCTCATACAATCGGGAAAGCCGGTAGGTGTGTTTAAAACCTATGAAGATGCCCCACGTGTTATTTCTTCTACTTCTATGCTCGTTCCAGCAATGGCGACCGATGCGATGTTTAAAAGTTTGGAAGAAAAAGGATTGACAATGTATGGACAAGCTACAGCCGCAAGTTGGTCTTATATCGGAGTGCAAGGTATTTTGCAAACAACTTTTGAAACGATGGGGGAGATTGCAGCCCGTTACTTTGACGACTCATTAAAGGGACGTATTGTGCTCAGTTCTGGGCTTGGTGGCATGGGATCGGCACAACCGCTTTCTATTTCTATGCACGGTGGAGTATCAATTATTGTAGAAATTGATGAAGAAAAAGTGAATCGTCGATTGTTAAACAATTATTGTGATATAGCCGTTCACTCTACGAAACGTGCGATTGAACTTGCTCAAGAAGCAGCAGAATTAAAGCAACCGTTGGCGATTGCTTTAATTGGAAATGCGCCAGATGTCTATCGTGAAATGTTGAACTTGAATTTTACGCCCTCTATTGTGACGGATCAAACAGCTGCTCATGACTTAGTTGATGGTTACGTACCAGAAGGTCTCACTTTAGAACAAGCTAATTATTTACGTAAAAATAAACGAAAAACATATATTAATTTAGCGCAACGTTCGGTGGTTCGCCATGTGAAAGCGATGCTTGAATTTCAAAGAAGAGAAGCAGTTGTATTTGATTATGGAAATAATATTAGAGGGCAAGCCTATAAAAATGGATTAGAAAGAGCTTTTAATATCCCGAATTTTGTAACCCAATATATTCGTCCACTTTATAGTGAAGGACGTGGGCCTTGTCGATGGATAGCCCTTTCAGGAAGCCCAAGTGACATATATGCAATAGACGAAAAATTATTAAATCGTTACGCGCACGATACTCGTTTACAGAGATGGTTAACTTATGTTCAAAACAATTTACACTTCTATGGATTACCCGCCCGTACATGCTGGTTAAATTATGAAGAGCGAATCGAATTAGGACAAATTTTAAATGATATGGTGGCGAATGGAGAGTTACAGGGACCTGTTGCGATTACGCGAGATCACTCTGAAGCAAGCACGATTGCAGCGCCATACCGAGAGTCAGAGGCGATGAAAGATGGTAGTGATTCAGTAGCCGACTGGCCTATTTTGCTCGGGATGCTCAACGCGAGTGCAGGAGCATCGATGGTCACAATTCAGCACGGTGGAGGAGTTGGAATTGGAAACTCCATACACACGGGTATGACAGTTGTAGCTGATGGAACATTAGCCGGAGCGAAAAAGTTAGAGCGAGTATTAAAAATGGACCCAGCATTAAGTATTATTCGGTTAGCGGATGCTGGTTATGAAAAAGCTCAAGAAATGGTTCGTACCCATAAATTGAAAAAACCATTGTAATGTCGACCAAAGGGGGAGACATAGAATGAAAAAGAACAAGATATTTATAGCGATCACAAACGATACACATAGAACAGTCATACAGAGACAATATAAAAAACAAAATATTGATGAATATTATGAATGGATAGATACGGACTCATTGAGGACAATACCTTTTCAGCTGGGAGACCTTATTTTAGTAGATTGTCAAAAGGTGAAGGGATTGTCAACTCAACAAATGAGTGAAGCGATTGTCGTCGGTAAAAGATTTACTAAAGATGAAATTCGCAAATTTTTTCAACGAGGATGTCTAGATGTAATCGAAATAGACCAAATAACTGAAATATTTATTTATTTAAAAGAGCAACGGTTAATGAGAGAGCGTAGAATTGCTTTTAATATAGAAAGAACGAGACAATTAAAGACAAGCTTAGCTTATGATTTATTATTTGGTGGAATTATGAGTCCACGTGATATTTGGATGAGGAGTCAAGAGTGTGGCTTACTTGCAATGCCAAACCTTGTGTTTGTAGTCCATATTGATCATTTCCATAAATATGTCCGCAACAAGAGTAAAAAATGGAAATGGGCATTACGGAATGAAGTGATGGAGCAATTGGGAAGTTGTTTAGAAGGGATGCATTCTAAATCGATTATCATTCCTGTTGCGCCTGAAAAAATCGCAATTTTATATGCTGCAGAAATTCAAATGAATTACAAAAAATATGAGCAACATGCAATTGAAGTAGCGACACTTTGTAAAAATTATATTTATGAAATGACGAACTACACTGTCACAATCGGAATTGGACGATTTTATGAAGATGTGAGGAATATTCAAATTTCTTTTGAAGAAGCTGTAAAAGCTCAAGAAAACCGTTTCTTTTGTGGGAATAATACGGTTATTCATTACAATCAATTAAAATCAACAGAAGAAGATATGTTGTTTACATTTAATGAAGCAGCATTTATTAGCAAATTGAGAGCATGTAATTTTCAAGCGATTGAAGCAGAACTAAAAGAATTAGAAGAACAAATGTTTACAAATCGAAACACGCAACCACAAATGTTACGGATTCAAATGAATGATTTACTCTCTACAATTGCTCGCTCTGCAATACAAAGTGGTGCTGATAAAGAGAATGTTCTTCGTTTATATGAAGAGACTCAAAATCATATAAGAGTTTTTGAAAATGTAGAAGAAGCTAGAGCAGTATTTTCTACTGTGTCTACTCAGTTGATGAATGAAGTGTCTATGAATCGAAGTGAACAGTCGATTCGATCAATTCAAAAGGCAGTGCAGTATATTGAAGAACATTATGAGCACCCAATAACATTAGAAGAAATTGCTGAACATGTCCAACTCAGTTCGAATTATTTTAGCAATCTATTTAAAAAGGCAACAGATACAACATTTGTAGACTATTTGACAAACAAACGAATAGAAAAGGCAAAAGAATTACTACTTGATTTAAACTACACTGTCTATCAAATTGCAACACAGGTCGGTTATGGAGATGCTCGTTATTTTAGCCGTGTATTTAAATCGACTGTCGGACAAACACCGACACAATATCGGAATTCGAAAATTCGAAAAAGTATATAAAAGGAGTTTTTCATTATGAGTTCATTATTAATTAAAAATGCCTCACAACTTGCGACGCTTTCTTCAACAATTAAAGGAGCGAGAAAGAAAGAAGAAATGTCCGAATTAAATGTTATAGAAGATGGTGCTATATATATCGTAGATGGAAGAATTGAAGCGGTTGGATTATCAAAAGAATTGGTTCCTAAATATGAAGCAGAGGCAGATGAAGTTGTAGACGCAACAGATTGTCTTGTAACGCCAGGTTTAGTAGATGCGCACACTCACGTAGTGTTTGGTGGAAGCCGAGCGAATGAATTTGAGCGTCGTTTACAAGGAGCCACCTATATGGAAATTATGAACGAAGGTGGAGGGATACACGCTACTACGAGAATGACACGTGAAGCGACAGAAGATGAGTTGTTCGAACAGACGAAGCGTCGATTAGATTCATTTTTAACTCACGGTGTAACGACTGTTGAAAGTAAAAGTGGATATGGAATGAACTGGGAAACAGAATTAAAGCAGTTACGCGTTATGCAACGTTTACAAAAAGAGCATCCAATCGACTTAGTTCCTACATTTATGGGAGCTCATGCAGTTCCAGAAGAATACAAAGGAAAAGAAGACGAGTTTGTAGAACATATTATTAATGATATGTTACCAATTGTTGCAGAAGAAAAATTAGCAAAATTTAATGATGTATTTTGTGAGAAAGGTGTATTTACTCCTGAGCAATCAGAAAGAATTTTAGAGGCAGGGAAAGAGTATGGATTGATTCCTAAAATACACGCAGATGAAATTGAGGCATACGGAGGAGCAGAATTAGCTGCGAAAGTGAAAGCAATTTCGGCTGAACATTTATTGAAAGCTTCAGATCAAGGAATTAAAGATATGGCGGAAGCAGGGGTCATTGCATGTTTATTACCAGCTACTGCATTATTCCTTAGAGAAGAAGCGGCAGAAGGACGAAAGATGATTGACGAAGGAGTAGCAGTGGCAATTTCAACTGATAATAATCCTGGTTCATCACCTACAACTTCAATGCCTTTAGTTATGAATTTAGCATGTATTACTATGCGACTCACTCCAGCAGAAGCTCTTACTGCAGCGACATACAATGGTGCTTGCGCAATAGGTATGGAAGATGAGGTAGGATCATTAGAAGTTGGTAAAAAAGGAGATATCGTCATGTGGGATGTCGCAACTTATCAAGAACTTCAATATTTATTCGGAGTAAACCATGTTGTTTCAGTATGGAAAGAAGGCAATCAAATTGTCTAGTAATGAAAGAGAACGAGTAGTAGGCACTCAAATGTTTCAGTGGAGCGGGAGAGTTGATTCTGAGACGGATCCTTCTACTTTTCGATATCATCAAGTAGTGAATGAGCCACGTCAAAATAAATTTGTTCGCTTAATCGGTTTTGCAAGTGAAGAAGGAGTTCGTCGCAACAGCGGTCGCCTCGGTGCTAAACAAGCACCCAAATTTGTACGAGAACAATTATCGAGTATACCGTGGACGTTGCCATCTGAAGTATCGATAGAAGATGCAGGGGATATCGAAATACAAGGCAATGATTTAGAAGGCGGATATGTGAAATTAAAACAAGCTGTTTCTGAAACTATACAACAAGAAGGACTCGCTATTGTAATCGGTGGTGGACATGAAACAACATACGGAAATTATTTAGGGGTACGTGAAGCGTTAGGTGAGGACGTAAAGCTAGGTATCATCAATATCGACGCGCATTACGATATGCGTCCATATGATCAACAAGTCTCTTCAGGAACGATGTTTTTGCAAATTCAAGACGAAGATCCAAATGCTTCTTATTGTGTTTTAGGTATTCAACCTTTTGGAAACACGACATCGTTACATAATGTAGCGAAAGATTACGATGTAACTGTAATGGAAGCGGCAGAAGTAACGATGTCCAATTGGGAGAAAATCAAAAGACAATTACAAGAATTTATGAATATGCAAGACGCAGTATACTTGACACTTTGTGTTGATGTGTTAAATACAGCTTATGCACCAGGGGTCAGTGCTACAACGCCTTTAGGAATAGATCCATTTATTACGAATAAAATAATTGATTATGTCATGCAACAAAATAAAGCAGTATCTTTCGATATATGCGAAATAAACCCTACGTATGACCGGGACAACCAGACAGCAAAATTAGGAGCTTATTTTATCAATCAAGCGATTGTAGCACGAATGAATCCTTAATTAAATACAATTTATCGTAAACACCGAACTGTCTTCGTAACAGTTCGGTATTTCTTAAGTTCAAAATGATTTAACTTACTTGAAAGTAAAGATTTTAATCTATAATTTCAAAAAATATAAACATTCTTTTTCAATTAAATTCAAATATTCTCAAAGGAAGTTTTACGCATGAACATTTGGCGATACTCATATTTCCTTGGAAGAGGCAATCGTAACCTTTGAATTAAGAAGGCATTGTAAAATAGATGACGTTTACTTAGGGTATCACTTGACAATGAAGTGAGTACTCTCTATATAATAGAAGTGTAATAGATTATGAATGGATCTTCTTTCTAAGTTATTTACGACAGACTGAAAAGACGTTTTAGTTATCGCTTGTCTTTTGGAATGATATAGTATATAATAATAATTATAAAGAAGAAATCATTCTAAATTATTGAAGGAGGAATTTGATTATGTCATTAATCGGCAAACAAGTAGAGCCTTTCTCATTACAGGCTTTCAAAAATGGTGAATTTTTAACAGTAACAGAAGAGAACTTTAAAGGAAACTGGACGGTACTTTGCTTCTACCCAGCGGACTTCACTTTCGTATGTCCAACAGAATTAGAAGACTTACAAGAACAGTACGAAACTTTAAAAGGTATGGACGTTGAAATTTACTCATGTTCATCAGATACTCACTTCACGCATAAAGCATGGCACGACCACTCAGAAGCGATCGGTAAACTCGAATACGCAATGATCGGTGACCCAGCTCACAAATTAATCAACCAATTCGACGTTTTAGACGAAGAAGATGGCCTTGCACAACGTGGAACATTCATCATCGATCCAGACGGTGTTATCCAAATGATGGAAATTAACGCAGGCGGAATCGGACGTGACGCGAGCGCGTTAATCGACAAAATTAAAGCAGCACAATACGTGCGCACAAACCCAGGTGAAGTTTGCCCGGCAAAATGGAAAGAAGACGGTAAAACGTTGAAACCAAGCCTTGACTTAGTTGGTAAAATTTAAGGAGGCCATACAATATGTTAGATGCAGACATTAAAGCGCAATTAGCTCAGTATTTAGAGCTAATGGAAGGCGAGGTTACTTTACAAGTAAGCCTTGACGACTCGGATTCTTCTAACGATATGAAACAATTCGTTGAAGAACTCGAGAGCATGTCTCCTAACATTAAACTAGAGCGTACGCCATTAGAGCGTACGCCTAGTTTTAGTGTTAACAAAACAGGAGAAAACACAGGGATCGTCTTCGCAGGGATTCCATTAGGCGAAGAGTTCACATCACTCGTGCTCGCATTACTTCAAGTGAGCGGTCGCGCTCCAAAAGTAGACGAAGCCGTGATGCAACAAGTGAAAAATATTGAAGATACACTTCAATTTGAAACGTACGTTAGCTTATCATGTCATAATTGTCCAGACGTCGTACAAGCATTAAATATTATGAGTGTATTAAACCCAAATATTTCACATACGATGATCGACGGTGCGACATTTAAGCAAGAAGTAGAAGAAAAAGAGATTATGGCAGTACCCGCTGTCTTTTTAAACGGTGAATTTTTCGGAAGCGGTCGTATGACACTTGAAGAAATTCTTGTGAAACTTGGAAATGAAGTAGACCCAGCAGAAATTAATGCGAAAGATCCATTTGACGTACTCGTCGTTGGTGGCGGTCCAGCAGGAGCGAGTGCAGCGATTTATGCAGCGCGTAAAGGGCTCCGTACAGGGATTGTCGCAGAGCGTTTCGGCGGTCAAGTGCTCGATACGTTAAGCATCGAAAACTTCATCAGTGTGAAGAAAACAGAAGGACCACAACTCGCAGCGAATCTTGAAGAGCACGTGAAAGAATACAATGTAGACATTATGAATACATTGAAAGCGAGCGAATTGAAAAAGACGGATGATTTCATTGAAATCGGACTTTCTAACGGTGCGATGGTGAAAGGAAAATCAGTCGTACTCGCAACGGGTGCACGTTGGAGAAATGTCAATGTCCCTGGTGAAGCAGAGTTTAAAAACAAAGGTGTCGCATACTGTCCACACTGTGACGGCCCACTCTTTGAAGGTAAACGTGTCGCTGTTATCGGTGGAGGTAACTCAGGCGTTGAAGCAGCGATCGACTTAGCAGGAATCGTTGAGCATGTAACGGTATTAGAATTCGCCGATACATTAAAAGCGGATGATGTGTTACAAGAACGTTTACGTAGCTTGCCGAACGTTGATGTTTTCACAAACGCACAAACGAAAGAAATTACAGGCGACGACAAAGTGAATGGCATTACGTATATCGATCGTGAAACAAATGAAGAACACCACGTTGAATTAGAAGGTGTCTTCGTTCAAATCGGTCTCGTTCCAAATACGGAATGGTTAGATGGTGTCGTAAATCGCAATCGCTTTGGTGAAATCGAAATTGAGAAAAATGGTGCTACAAACGTACCTGGCGTATTTGCGGCAGGCGACTGTACAAATAGCGCATACAAACAAATTATCATCTCAATGGGTGCAGGAGCAACAGCAGCACTCGGCGCATTCGATCACTTAATTCGTAACTAACTATCAATTATGTAATCTCTCATTTTTATAAATGAGGGATTTTTGTTTTGTTTATATTTAATATGTTTCTGAAACGGTAATTGTGTTCGATACTTTTCCCCGATGAATAGAGAAAATGATGAATTCTTTTAATAGCTTCGCTCGTTCTAACATCTCCAAGCTAAGCGAAATGGATGAAATGATCAATTCACAATAATGTGAATTGATTATTTGGCATGGAAGGCCTGTATCCTCTCTATTTGCTAAGGATAACGAATCATGATCCGCGCCATTGTCTTATGCATATAAAAGAGATGCACATTTTTTATACTCAAATGAAAATAAAGGATTGCACTTTTTTAAAACGTATGATATTGTTTGATTAATTAATTTAAGAATAATAAAAGACGTTGTCTTAAAAGGGGTGAAGAGTTGGATTTAGTTGCTTTGAAGTATATGTTAGAACAATTATTTTTTACATTTATTTTTATTAGCGCATTATTACTAGTAGGAACATTATTGCGGGCAAAAGTGAAAGCGTTTCAAAAGTTATTTTTACCAGCTTCTGTGATTGGTGGATTTATCGGTTTATTACTCGGTCCAATCGTATTAAAACAGTATGCACTACTCCCCATACGAGAAGATTGGATTGCGATCGCTTCTATTTTGCCAGGACTACTCATCATACCAGTTGTCGCTTCTGTACCACTCGGTTTAAAAAAAGCACAAAAGAGAATAGGAGAGAAGCAAGGTTCTAAACCAATTTACACATTTTTACTTATTTTAGTCATCATCGGGGGCTTACAAAATTTATTTAGTTTATTCGTTGCTTTTATATTTAGAAAAACTTCATTACCTGATTTATATCCGACATTTGGAACAGAAGTATCTGCTGGTTTTACAGGAGGGCATGGTACAGCAGGTGTTGTCGGTAGTTTGTTGCAGTCAATGGATCAATCGTATTGGAATACAGCCCAAGGTGTCACGACAACGACTGCTACTGTTGGACTCATTGGAGGGCTATTACTCGGAATCTTTTTAATTAATATTGCAGCAAGAAAAGGATATACTGAATTTATTCAAGCGAATGATCGGACGTCTTTAACATTGAATACAGGCATTTTAAAAACGGAAGAGCGTACGTCCGCAGGTGTAGAGACGACTGATGCTTCATCCATCGATAGTTACGGTTTTCATTTAGCGCTCATATTAGCAGTGAGTGGTCTTGCATTCGTTGTAACCGCTTTACTGAAAGCGGCACAAATCCCACTTCTTAGTTTAATACCCGAATGGGCGTATGCGATTATTTTAATGTATATCGTCTGGGGTATGATGCAAAAGATGAAGTTAGCTCATCTCGTCGATTCTACGACGAAATCAAAAATCGCTTCCGTGTTCACAGAGTTTGCGATTGTCGCAGCGATTATTAGCTTACCGATAGAAGCGCTCTTCACTTATTTATTACCGCTTCTCATCATGGTATTTGGCACATTATTATTAACGGTCGTCACTGTTTTGTACGTATCGAAAAAATATTTCGACACATATTGGTTCGAAAAAAGTATGGCGATACTCGGAACATGTACGGGTGTCTTTTTAACAGGAATATTACTTTTGAAAATGGTCGATCCGAAATTAAAATCACCCGTATTGAATGATTATTCGATTGCGTATTCAATGAATAGTGTTATCGGCTTTATTTTATTCCCGCTATCATTCGGGTTATTAGTGAACTCAGGAGTCGGTGTTGGAATAGCCTTTTATGCGATTTTACTCGTGATTACGATTGGATTGTTAGTATTTTCAAGACGAAAACAAGAAAGGACGATTTAAATGACAACATGGATTGAACAATTTATCGACAATAATGAAAAGCAGTGGAAAGAGATGAGCGATTTCATTTGGGATCATCCTGAAGTGAAGTATGAAGAGCATACGTCAGCTAGCTACTTAGTTGAACGTTTAGAAGAAGAAGGGTTTCGTGTTCAAAAAAATATCGCCCAAATTGAAACGGCATTTGTCGCAGAAGTAGGAAGTGGTTCACCCGTTATTGCATTTTTAGGAGAGTACGATGCGCTTCCGCAATTAAGCCAAGAAGCGAATGTAGCAACGCAACAGCCTATTGAACATGGAGGGAATGGTCACGGATGTGGACATAATTTATTAGGGGTAGGCGCTTTAGCAGCCGCGACAGCTTTAAAACGATACGTTGAAGAACATAATATTCAAGGAACGGTACGTTTTTACGGTTGTCCCGCTGAAGAAGGTGGTTCTGGAAAAACATATATGGCGCGCGCGGGTGTTTTTGACGATGTCGATTTAGCATTAACGTGGCATCCTGGCCCTGTGAACGTCGCATGGACTGCTAGCACATTAGCGAACGTACAAGCTTCTTTTAAATTTAAGGGAAAAAGCGCACATGCAGCAGCCTCTCCTCATTTAGGACGCAGTGCATTAGATGCTGTAGAATTGATGAACGTCGGGGCGAACTATTTACGAGAACATGTCTCGCCACAAGCTCGTTTTCATTACGCTGTGACGAATACAGGGGGAGCGTCTCCGAACGTCGTACAAGCGGAAGCAGAAGTGCTCTACTTAATTCGAGCGCCACATATCGCAGAAGCGCAACATATTTATGAGCGCATTCAAAAAATTGCAGAAGGTGCCGCTTTAATGACAGAAACAGCGGTAGAAGTGACATTTGATAAAGCATGTTCCAACTTCATTCCGCTCAGTTCGATTAATAAAGTAATATACGAAACGATGCAAGAAGTTGGAGCGCCAGCGTTTACAGAAGAAGAAATGAAGCTTGCAGAGCAATTTTACGAGACGTTAACAATGGAAGAAAAAATGTCGAAAAACTTCGGAATGAAACAGTTCGATTTCGCTTTCCGAAAACCACTATCGGATGTCTTAATTCCTTATTTTGAGCTGAAACAACCGCTACCAGGATCTACAGACGTAGGAGATGTTAGCTGGGTTGCTCCGACAGGACAATGCATTATGACGACTTGTGCAACAGGTACGCCATTCCATTCATGGCAACTTGTCGCACAAGGAAAAACGAGCTATGCACATAAAGGGATGATGCAAGTTGCAAAAGTCTTAGCAAATGTCGGCTTAAAAGCGATACAAAATGAGGAATTGTTGGATGAAATGAAACGAGAACACCAAGAAGCAATCGGGGAACGAGGATATATTTGTCCGATTCCCGCTCATATTCATCCAAATGGTCAAAAAGAAGAATAGAAAGAAATGAATCATTTTGAGTAACACCCTAAAAGTAAAATTTTAGGGTGTTTTTAATTGAAAAAAAGTCCTTGAAGCCATGGCTTAAATCGTTAGCGATCAATCTCATCATCATTAGTATATGGCGAGCAAAACATATGTTAAAATGCATGAAGGAGTTGCTACATAGCAATTTGATAAAGACATGTTGGAAAGGAAGGGATCTCAGTGAAAATCGGAGTGTTCGTTCCAGTTGAACAGAGAGAAAGAATAGAAACGATGTTAGTGCAACAACATAAAGATACTGCAACTTTTTATTTTTATCCGTATTATGAAGTAGAAGAAGTTGTTGCCCAATTTTTAGCAGTACAACAAATGGTCGATGGTCTTTTATTTAGTGGATATGTTTCTTATAAAACAGTTGTACAATCACAGTTAGATATTTCTGTACCATATCGCTATTTTCAATTGTCGGCGGAAGATTTTTATAAACAATTATTAGAAATTGTAATTGAAAACCGTCGATTTGAACTTCAACATACCGTCCTTGATTTCGCGGCAGAGTCAAAAAAGATTCAAGAATGGATTGAGGCGCTACCAAACGCTCATCGTCCTTACTTATTAGAAAAAGACGAGAATGACTTTGGAGATAATGTGTATGAAGAAGTGTTTCAATTTCATACCGACATGATTCAGTCAAAACGAGCAAAATATGTATTTACCCGATTTGCTAATATTATTCCTATGCTCGAAAAAGCGAATATCCCATACGTTTATTTTGAAATTTCACCAGAAACAATGCGCAATATTGTACATGACTTATTCGCTCAAATCGAACATGAACATTTGCGCAACAATCAAATTGTTTACGGATATGTGAAAATAAAGCCATCTCATAAGCAGAAAAAAAGAATTGAAGAGTTGAAAATACATGCTGCTTTACTAGAGTTTCAAATGGAACAGTATCCTCAACTTTTCGTCCGCGATGCGTTAGAAGGCTTTGAATTAAATACGACGTATGAAACACTCGTGTCGCTAACGAATCATTTCAACGCGTGCGCCTTGTTAAATGAATTAGTGAAACAGCGAGGAGAGATTCATATCGGATGGGGAGTAGGACGAACGATATCGGAAGCACAAATGAATGCTAAAAATGCGTTAGATTATTCTTTGCATAATGATTTTAGTAGCACATATATCCAACATGAAGAGGAATTGATTGGCCCTCTTTTATATAAAGAGACAACGCTCCATTCAAATGAGTTATTGCGGCAAAGTGAGCAGTGGCAAAAGGATGATCGTTTAACGCGTGATCAATTAAACAAAGTGCTGTACGCTTTTTCAACCGTTGATTATACGAAATTGACGAGCCAACAATTTGCGACCGCCTTGAACGTGACAGTACGTACAGCCAATCGCATTTTAAAGTCAGCTGTTGAAGTGAATCTCGTCCGAGTAGAAGAAGAAAAAGGGAAAGTCGGTCGCCCGGCTAATGTCTATTATTTTAATGCTCATTATTTAGCATGATGGCACAGAACAGAGAGGAAGAATCATCATCGACTTACGAAATTTAAAAACATTTCACGTCGTTGCGCAATGTTTAAATTTTACGAAGGCAGCAGAATTACTAAATTATAGCCAACCGACGATCAGTCAACAAATTAAAGTGTTGGAAGAAGAATTACATCATCCGCTATTTAATCGCATGGGGAAAAAATTATATTTAACCGAAGTTGGCAAGATGCTTTATAAGCATACGGGAACCCTGTTTGCGTTCGTTGAAGAGATCGAGGAGGATTTACGTCAATTTGATTCTCCTTTTGGACGTTTGACGGTGGCAGCATCCGAATTTTATTGCAGCTTTTATTTAGGAGCAATTATGAGCGATTTTTTGAAGGGAAATAAAGACGTTCATTTTTCACTCGTTTGTGCGACAAGTGAAACGACTGTTCAGCTATTGCAGACGAATGAAGCAGATATTGGGATTACAGCAGGCTATTTCGAATTGTCAGGAGTGGAACATATTTGCATCGATGAAGAAGATCTTGTGCTCGTCGCGCATGCAGAAGTGGATGCGCAGTGTGATCTTTCTTTATTGTTCGAGCAGTATCCGTTTATTACATACGGAATGGTACCGATGATTCAGCGCTGTTTAGATGAGCTAAATTGCAGACCGAAAACGATTGTTGAAGTCGGTAGCGAAGATGCGATTAAAGAGGCTGTCATTGGAGGAGCAGGAATTGCGTTGTTAAGTGATTTAATTTTGCAAAAGGAAATCGAATCAGGAGCGGTTCAAGTATTAGCTCGTTTTCCGAAACGTTTGCAAACGTATATGATGTACCCTTCTGACATGAAGGACTTTCAAAACGTGCAAGCATTTGTGAAGTTAATTGAAAAACGTTGGTTGGTAATTCGGCAACAAAGGAGCGTTGAGTGAGTACTCAGCGCTTTTTTAACGTTATTTTCCAAACATTTAAGTTTTTTTATCGTAACGATTAGAAAAAGTAATTTCTCTTTCCTTGCGTATTCTTTTACAATGATATGTATAAATATTCACTCGGTAACGACGAAGGAGAGAGTACAATGAGTACGAACATAAAAGAAAATGAACCACAGTCAAAAGGAATTAATGTCTATGTGTTAATCTTTTCCCTTATATTATTTGCAGCAGCATTAACGTATATCGTGCCTGCTGGCCAATTTGAACGAACGGAAGTCGGAGGGCGCGATGTCATCGCACCTGGGACATTCGAATATGTTGAATCCAATCCTGTCAGTGTCCTCGGAATATTCAGCAGTATTCATTCTGGAATGTATGCAGGAGCGAATATTATTTTCTTCGTTTTAATTGTTGGCGGAACGTTTGGGATTTTAACGAAAACAGGAGCTTTATCGTCATTTATCGCTATGCTATCCGTGAAAATGGCGAAACGTGAAATGTTATTAATTCCTGTTTTAATGTTGTTTTTCGCATTTGCTGGATCATTGATGGGCATGTCGGATGAAACGATTGTCTATGTTGGAATACTAGTTCCATTAGCGATTGCTTTAGGTTTCGACTCAATGACAGGATTTGCAATCGTGATGCTCGGAGCTTCTGTCGGATTCTCTTCTGCTGTGATGAATCCATTTACAATTGGAATCGCACAAGAAATTGCCGGATTGCCGATGTTTTCAGGGATCGGTTTGCGAATTGCTTTATTCGTCGTTTTATATATACTCGCAACAACATTTGTTATGCATCATGCGAAAAAAGTGAAACAAGATCCTTCTAAAGGAATTTTTGGAACGCAAACGGCTCAAGATGTGCCGAAATTAGAAGGTAAAATGCCGATGCGCCATACACTCGTCATGTTATTATTTTTATCAAATTTTATCGTTTTAATGTATGGTGTGAAAGTACATGATTGGTATATTACAGAAATTGCTGGGCTCTTTTTAATGTACGGGGTATTAATGGGACTCGTCGGGAAATTAGCTCCTGGTGAAATTGCGGACGCATTCATTGATGGTGCGCGTGAATTAGTGAGTGGTGCACTGATTATCGGGTTCGCTCAAACGATTTTAATTATTTTTAATGAAGCACAATTAATTGATACGATTTTATACGGTGTCGCAGCAGTGTTAGGTTCATTACCGAGTGTGTTAAATGCGGTCGGTATGTTCGTATTCCAAACAGGTTTGAACTTTTTAGTTCCTTCAGGAAGTGGTCAAGCAGCCTTGACGATGCCAATTATGGCACCTCTTTCTGAAATGTTAGGCGTTACGCGTCAAACGGCGGTACTCGCTTATCAGCTCGGGGACGGGATGTCAAATATGATTTTCCCGACTGTCGGTTATTTAATGGCTAGCTTATCACTTGCGGGAATTTCGTGGAGCAAGTGGTTACGTTGGGTCATGCCATTTATCATTATGGAAATGATTGTAGCGATTATCTTTTTAGTCATTGCACAAATGATTCAGTACGGTCCATTTTAAAGAGGAGGAATAGAGATGATACAACAATATGTACAAGAGGCGATTGCCGATCGTCGCTACTTTCACCAACATCCTGAATTATCAGGAACAGAATATGAAACGACCGCCTATATCGCAAAGCGTTTACAACAACTAGGTATTGAGCGTTTACCTTTTAAAGAGCCTGGCGTCGTCGGCTATATAAAGGGAACGAAAGGAAGTAAAACGATTGCATTACGAGCAGATATTGATGCGTTGCCTGTTACAGAAGAAGCGGATGTCGACTTCCCGTCAAAAAATGAAGGCGTCATGCATGCTTGTGGACATGATGGACATACAGCGATTTTATTAGCGGTTGCGAAATGGCTCGTTGAACATCGAGAGCAAGTCGCTCCAAATGTCATCCTTATTTTCCAATCCGCTGAAGAAATTACACCGAGTGGTGCTGATGCACTCGTGCGTCAAGGAGTGTTGCAAAATGTCGACGCGATATACGGTTTACATTTATGGCAAGGGATGGAGAAAGAGAAAATAGGTCTCGCTCACGGACCGATGATGGCCTCAATCGATGACTTCGAAATTACGATTCAAGGGGCGGGCGGACACGGTTCAATGCCACACGAAACGGTGGATCCGATCTATATTGCCAGCCATATTATTCAAGGACTACAAAGCATCATTAGTCGTAAATTAGATGCGGTCGATTCAGCTGTTATTTCAGTGGGTCAAATTGAAGCAGGGACGACATACAATATTATTCCAGACCGTGCGAAATTAATTGGAACGATTCGCGCACTTTCTCCGAATGCCGTTGCTTTAGCGAAACGAGAAATCGTTCAAATCAGTGAACGGATGGCAGAAGCATTTGGTGGAACGGCTTCTGTTGAATATATTGTTGGAACACCACCTTTAGTGAACGATGTACAATGTGCTCGTCGCGTTCAACGAGTGATTGAACAAACTTTTGGCGCTGCTCATTTTGAAGAAGTGAAACCGGTTATGGGGGGAGAAGATTTTGCTTATTATACTGAACGAGCAAAAGGTGCCTTCGTCTTTGTTGGAATGGGGGGAGAAGGGAGTCAATATCCTCACCATCATCCGAAATTTACAATCGACGAAGAAGTCATCCCTAATGCTATTCAATTCATGGTTGAACTCGTTCAATCGTATGAGGAGGAAGCGGAATGAACATCGTAAAAGTAGACGTATTTCAAGCGCGTTTGCCGTTAATTGAACCTTTTATTATTTCTTACGTGCGATTAGATGATATGCCGACCATTTTTACACGCATTGAATTAGACAATGGCATTGTCGGATGGGGAGAAGCGGTTCCCGATCAAAATGTGACAGGGGAAACGTGGCATAGTACATATGACGTCATCGTTCATGAACTTGCCCCTCTTTTAATCGGGAAGAGTCCGTTTCAAATTGATGCCATTCATCAGCAATGGGATGCGCAAATTTTAGGTTCACCAAGTGCGAAAGCAGCGCTCGATATTGCACTGTATGACGCGATGGGAAAATGTGCGAATTTACCATTGTATGAGTTATTAGGAGGCCGTGCTCATGATACATTGATGGTACCGCGTGTCATCAGTATTAAAACACCTCAAGAAATGGCAGAAGATGCAAAGCGTTACGTAGCAGAAGGGTATAAGCATATTAAAATAAAAGTGGGAACAGATGCAAAGGCGGATATTGCACGTATTTGTCAAGTGCGTGATGCGATCGGAGAAGACGCTTATTTACGTGTCGATGCAAACCAAGGATGGAGTCGAACGGAAGCACTTCAAGTGATAGAAGCGACGCAACATTGTGCGGTAGAATGGTACGAACAACCCGTCAAAGCACATGATTATCGCACGATGCGTCATATTCGAGAATCGGTTTCGTCCGCGATTATGATCGATGAAGGGGTACAGTCGATGCACGATTTGACGGAAGTCATTCGAGAAGAAGCGGCCGACATGCTCAACATTAAGTTGATGAAAGCAGGCGGCATTTACCGCGCGCTCGGTTTAGCAAGTTTGGCAGAAAGCGCCAATATGCCTTGTCAAGTCGGTTCGATGGTAGAATCGGCGATTGCGACGATGGCAGGTGCTCATTTATCGATGAGTCGAACGATTATCGAAACGAATGAAATGGTAGGACCGCTCATGTTTACACAAGATGTCGCAGGAGTACCTTTTGATGGGGAACAGTTATTGTTAACGAAAGCTCCAGGGCTTGGTATCGAGGTCGATGAAACATATGTATCTTCCATCACGGTACAACGAGCATGTATTGAATAAAGAAGGAACCGTTCTGAAAAGAGCGGTTTTTTTATATGCGAGTCGAATGACTCTATAAAAATTTCGGAAATTGAAATATAATAAAGAAATAGCGAAAGAAAAGAAGGGATACGATGAGTCAACAGAAAAGTGGTATTTTATTTGCGATCGGTGCGTACATCATTTGGGGGATATTTCCGATTTATTGGAAATTAATCGAAGATGTCAACAGTATGGAAGTATTGTTAAATCGCATCATTTGGTCATTTATCATGACGTTTATTTTAATCGGTTTAATCGGGAAGCTGCCAGCGTTACGCGCAGATTGTGAGTATTTATGGAAAAACAAAAAACAACTATTGTCGTTATTTGCAGCCTCTTTAATCATTTCGGTGAATTGGTTTACGTACATCTGGGCGGTTCAAAACGGGCACATTTTACAGACGAGTTTAGGGTATTATATGAATCCATTGCTTTCGATTTTATTTGGCGTCCTCTTTTTCCGTGAAAAATTGTCGAAAGCAGTGCTTGTATCTGTCGCGATTGCGATGATCGGTGTTTTATATATGGTTTGGACGGCTGGTGTCATACCGTGGGTTGCACTCGTGCTCGCTTTTTCATTTGCGACATACGGCGTATTGAAAAAACAAATACAACTCGATGCATTGCGTGGGTTAGCGATTGAAACGGCACTCATTGTGCCACTCGCTTTAATCGCTTATGCGTATCTCGCTTCTACAACGCCTACTTCTTTATTTCAAGTCGATGCAAAAACGAATATTTTACTCATTTTAAGTGGTATTGCGACAGCATTGCCTTTGATCTTTTTCGCAAAAGGCGCGCAATCGATGCCGCTCTATATGTTAGGATTCATCCAATTTTTAGCACCAACGATCAGTTTTATGCTCGGTGTGTTCTTATATAAAGAGCCATTTGACAAAACGCAAATTGTCACATTCACCTTTATTTGGATGGCCGTTGCCCTTTTCTCAGTTTCCACTTATATGCAATCGAAGAAAAAGAGAATATGAGTTTTCTCTATAAACATAGGAAATATGGTATGTTGATAGAGGGGTGAAAAAATGAGTCAAAAGAATGAAGAAAGGTTTGGAAGTCTAGGATGGTCCGTTAGCTGTATTATCGCGATTCTTCTATTTTTTACGGGATTCAATTGGAAAGTGATTTTAGGTGTTTTTATTATTTTATTAGGTATTGTTCATTATATTGATTTAGCTCTTATACGTCGTCAACGTAATTTATTGATGGATATGGGAATGGACCAAGTAGATCAAATGTCAGGCCGTGAATTTGAAGAATGGGTGGCGCAATTGTATCGAAAATTAGGATATACGGTGCAATTGACACCTCAGTCTAATGATTTTGGAGCAGACTTAATTGTGAAACGAGAAGGAAAAATGAGTGCAATTCAAACGAAACGTTACAAAAATAAAGTGGGTGTTAAAGCGGTACAAGAAATCGTCGCTGCGAAACCTCACTACAAGGCGCATGAAGCGTTTGTAGTAACGAACAACTATTTTACAGCGCCTGCACAAAAATTAGCTAAAGCTAATGGAGTCATATTAATTGATCGAGATGGTATCATGAAAATGCATAGAACGATTAAAAAGTAATTACATAGAAAAGAATGACGTCGGATTGTTTTTCTGGCGTTATTTTTATTGGAGGGAAAATTAATGATTTGGATTTGGACAAAAGAAGCGATGCGGACGAGGGATAATCGGCTCGTTGCTGAGGCAATGGAACATGGGGCGATCGGATTTGTCCATGTCGTTCCAAAAAAGTGGACGATGCGGGATGTGTATGAGATGAAAATCGCCATTGCTTGGAGAGAAAAAATGAAAACATACAATATACCAGTCGTTTTCGTCTCTCATATTCCGAAAGAGAGTGAAGTTTGGGCATACGGTCATCAAATAGAGCGCCCAAAGCTTGTCGAATGGACACAAATCGTAACAGGAGCAGGCAAGCCGTATCAAAAATTCACCCCTTTTTATAAAAAAGCGAAAATGTATCCTTTTCAAGTTGAAGAAGCTTCTGTCACTTGGCGTAAGCAAGAAAAAGTAGAAATCCCTTGGTCAGAAGTCGATGTACAGTGGCCACGGTGGAGTAAAACCGTTACACTCCCACTCTATCGCGAAGAAGATGTACTGACGTATTTAGAAACGATTGACTTATCTCGTTATGCAGAAGCACGTGATGAAATTGAAAATGAGGCTGTGACAAGACTCAGTCCTTATTTAAGTACAGGACTCGTGACATCTCGCACAATTTTAGCGTTTGGTCTTAAAGAAGAGGCGTTTGTTCGGCAATTATTATGGCGTGAATTTGCCCATATGACGGCTTGGGCACAGCCTCATGTAACAGAACGTCCGCTATATGAAAAGTTTCAAACATTTCCTTGGCGAGATGATGAAGTACAGTTTACGCGTTGGTGTCGTGGAGAAACAGGATATCCCATCGTTGACGCTGCAATGCGCGAACTTTGGCAAACCGGTTATATGCACAATCGACTCCGCATGATTACCGCATCATTTTTAACGAAACATTTGCGGATCGATTGGCGTAAAGGGATGAAATATTTTATGGAAACGCTCGTCGATGCAGATGAAGCATCAAATGCATTAAATTGGCAATGGGTTGCAGGAGTAGGAGTGGATAGCAGCCCATACTTCCGAATTTTCAATCCATTAGAGCAAGGGAAGAAATATGCAGCAAGTGGAACGTATATCCGCACGTGGTGTCCAAAAGTTCAAGATGTACACCGGGAACAAAATGACGCAATCGTTATGCATGACGAAGCGAGAAAACATGCACTGTCTCACTATGAACAATGGAAACAAAATAACTCGAATGATTCGCATATCATTTAAAATTTCAGTACAGTACACGTAATTTAAGAGAAGGGGATGAAGTCTATGTTATCGATTGATCCGAATGAGTTGAGTGAACGAGAAAATTACAAGTTTTTAGTCGGAAGTATCATTCCGAGACCGATTGCCTTTGTGACGACATTGTCAGAAGATGGCGTTTTAAACGGGGCGCCTTTTAGTTATTTTAATATCGTAACAGCGAATCCACCAATGATTTCGATTTCCGTTCAACGGATGAATGGTAAAATGAAAGATACAGCCCGTCATGCGATTGCAAAGGGAGAGCTCGTCGTTCACATCGTGGATGAACAAAATGTTGAACAAGTGAATAAAACAGCAGCATCTGTTTCGGTAGAAGTGAGCGAAGTTATTTTAGCGAACATGACCCCACTTGCCAGTACATATGTTCATGTGCCAGGAGTTCAAGAAGCGAAAATTCGAATGGAGTGTACGCTAGAAAAAGCAATCGAACTAGGAGGTGTGGGAGATGAAGTAGGTTGTGATCTTCTCATCGCACGTATCGTCCAATTTCATATTGATCCTATACTGTACGATCACGGACGAATCGATGCTAAACAACTGAGAGCCGTTAGTCGTTTAGCAGGCGCTTCTTATGCTAAAATAGGAGAACACTTCGAAATGGAACGCCCTAAATAATGTAGACGTTTAATCAAGGAAAGAACGGGGAATTATGGTAAAAGAGGTGATGGATATGAAATGGACAAAGTGGGCATGGACGATTGCGGTACCTGTAGTAGGCGGAATGGCATCAGGATATATTGCAAATCGTTTAAATGCTAAAAATGAGCAAACGAAAGAACAGTATGAACAGATGAAACAGCCACCCTTTTCACCACCGACTGTCGTTTTTCCAATTGTATGGCCTATTTTATATACGACGATGGGCGTCGCACACGGACTTGTAAAGCAAAAAGAAGAGAATGGACCAGCATCTAAATTGTACTATAGTCAACTTGGATTAAACTTTTTATGGTCGTATTTATACTTCGGTAAACAAAATAAGGAAGCAGGTCTTGTCGATATCGCCATGCTGTTAGGACTTGTAGGGGCAACGACTTCTTCATTTTATAAAGTCGATGAAACAGCCGGCCGACTCATGTTGCCTTATCTTGGATGGACCGCATTTGCGACGTATTTAAATGCAGGAACAATCGTTTTAAATCAACCAGAAAAATAAGTGCAATGAAGCATCGTTTACGCGATGCTTTTTTTACGGTTTATTCCTTATAATAAAGGGGAAAATGAGAACATTAGGTAATGGAAAGTAGGCGATGATTTGATACGATTCAAACATGTATCGAAACGATACGGTGATCAAGAAGTGTTAAGTGATTTAAATATGACGATTCAAAAAGGTGAATTTCTCGTTTTAGTCGGTCCGAGTGGTTGTGGAAAAACGACGACACTAAAATTAATGAATCGACTCATTCCTTTAACAGGTGGAAGTATTGAAATCGATGAACGTAATATCGAAACATTAGAAGTGGAATCCCTTCGTTGGAATATGGGATATGTTTTACAACAAATTGCGCTTTTTCCACATATGACAATTGAAGAAAATATCGCACTCGTTCCCCAAATGAAAAAATGGTCAAATGAACAAATTAAAACACGTGTTCAAGAGTTAATGGCTCTTGTCGGTTTACCGTATGAAGAATATCATCAACGCTATCCAGATGCGTTGTCGGGAGGACAACAACAGCGAATAGGGGTAGCGCGTGCTTTAGCAGCTGACCCTGATATTTTATTGATGGATGAGCCATTTAGCGCATTAGACCCGCTCAGTCGTGAAAAGTTACAAGATGAATTGTTAGACATTCAAGCAAACATTCAAAAGACGATTGTTTTTGTGACGCACGATATGAATGAAGCCTTGAAATTAGCCGATCGCATTTGTTTACTAAATGATGGAGCAATCGAACAAATGGGTACCCCCCAACAGTTTTACGAAACACCGAAAAATGATTTCGTGAAACAATTTATGCAACGCAAAAAGGTGACAGTTAAACAGCTGATGAAGCCCGGTATTTCAATGGAAGCCCCTACGATTCCATCGTCAACAGATGTAGAAGAATTACTTCATTTATTGACGAATACATCGCTCGTACACGTTATCGAAAACGGTCAAAAAATCGGAACTATTGAACGAGAGCATGCTTTTCGTCAGCTCGGACATTACTTAGACGGGCGAGGTGACGTTTCATGATGAATGTTTGGCATGCGCGAAAAGATGAATTGTTCGTTGCACTCCTTGAGCATATTGAACTTTCCTTTATCGCTTTGTTTTTTGCAGTAATCATTGCGGTTCCGTTAAGCCTTTATTTAACGAGACATCGTAAAATAGCAGAAAGCGTCATCAATATGACGGCTGTAATGCAAACGATTCCGTCGCTCGCTTTGCTCGGATTAATGATTCCGGTATTCGGTATCGGAAAAATTCCAGCCTTAATTGCGCTCGTTGTATATGCTTTATTGCCGATTATGCGCAATACGTACACAGGAATTACAGAAGTCGATGCTTCGCTCATTGAAGCAGCAGAAGGACTCGGCATGAGCCGGATGCGACGTTTATTTAAAATTGAGCTTCCATTAGCGATGCCTGTCATGATGGCAGGGATACGGACAGCGATGGTACTCATTATTGGGACTGCTACATTAGCTGCTTTAGTCGGAGCGGGAGGACTTGGAGATTTAATTTTACTCGGAATTGATCGGAATCAACCGGAACTTATTATTTTAGGAGCAGTTCCTGCCGCTTTATTAGCTTTATTTTTTGACGCATTACTGCGCGGGATGGAACGTTTATCGTACCGCTCAGCGGGAATCGCTTTTATCAGTATGTTACTTTTAGCTTTTGGCATCATACTTGCTCCATTATTTATGAAATCATCGGAGTCATCGATTGTGATCGGAGGAAAATTAGGAGCAGAGCCTGAAATTTTGATTGAAATGTATGGGCAACTCATTGAAGAAGAAACAGATCTTTCGGTCACATTAAAGCCAGGTCTTGGTAAGACGACATTTGTCTTCAATGCATTAAGACAAGGGAGTATCGATATTTATCCAGAGTTTACAGGTACGGTAATAAATGAATTGTTAAAACAGCCTCTCACAACACATGAAGCGCGAGAAGTGTATGAACAGGCGAAAGAAGGAATCGCTTCTGAATACGGGCTCGTCTATTTAGAACCGATGGCATACAATAATACGTATGCTTTAGCGATACGAGAAAGCGATGCAGAAGAACTTCAAGTTGAAACGATTTCAGATTTGAAAGCGTATGCGAATCGATTAAAAGCAGGGTTTACATTAGAGTTTTCTGACCGTGAAGATGGTTATGTCGGATTGCAATCACTTTATGGCCTTACATTTTCGAATGTCGTAACGATGGAACCGAAGCTTCGTTATACCGCGATGGAAAGTGGAGAGATTGATGTGTTAGATGCGTATTCGACCGATAGCGAATTAGCGACGTATCATTTGAAAGTGTTAGAAGATGATCAGTCTCTTTTCCCTCCATATCAAGGAGCACCACTCGTTCGAAAAGAAATTATTGAGCAATATCCCGAGCTCCCCGTTATTTTAGAGAAGCTTTCGGGGAAAATAACGGATGAAGAAATGCAAAAAATGAATGAAGCGGTTAATGTAGGAGGAGAAAGTGCGAAAGACGTCGCACGAAATTACTTGCTTGAACAAGGATTGATTAAAAAAAGATGAGGAGGGTGTTGTGATATGCAAGTGATTGAAACGAAAGATGCTACACTTGTCCATGAGATTATGATGGATGCTTTTAGCGAATATGCTGACGATCCGATTCCAGCAGGAGCATTGAATGAAACGTTAGAACAAGCGGAAGAACGTTTAGCGACCATTGACCGGGCTTACGTATTAGAAGATGAAGGAGAAGCGCTCGCCTCGGTTCGTTTTCGACAAGAAGATGATTATCTTTACTTTTATCGCCTAGCTGTCCGCCGAAAAGCGCGAGGGAAGGGCTATGCAAAAGAACTTATACGAGTATTAGAACAAGAGGCAGAGAAACTAGGGCTCCGTGCGGTTCGTTGCAACGTGCGTCTCATGATTGCATCGAATATTCAATTGTATAAATCTCTCGGCTATCAAGAAATCCAAAGAAGAGAAGTCGAACGTCACGGAGAAATCATCGTTCTCGTGACGATGGAAAAAGAGCAATAGTGATAAAAGGTGAGCATATTTCGATATGTCTCATCTTTTTTGAAAGGAGGAAAAAGTGAAACGTTTAATATGTGAAAAATCGCTTATGCACCGCATGTTTGCTTGGAAATGTCCTTCGATGCTTTAACGGATGTAACGTTAAAAAAAGAAGCGCTACACCGGTATGTTCGTTTAACGAAAGAAGTGAAGCGCATGACGATTGCTGTGAATCACGGAGCGCTCATCCGTAAACATCGTGTCGAAAGTGTATTGACAGAACAGCCTTTCGAACAAAAAATTCCACAAAAAATGCGAGAAATCGATAAAATTTTGAAAGAAAGAGAAATAGAAGCACATTGGAAACGATATCCAGAAGAAAAATTGTTACAAGAATTGGAGCAGCTAGAACGAGATGTGGAAAATATGCGCTTATTTGATTTACGCGGACGAGCGCGAGCATCGCTTCGCAAAATACAAATTAAGAACGAATTAAATTTAAAAAAATAAAAGCCGTAGACGGGTGAAGTCTACGGCTTTTGTTAAGCGATCGATTCGTCTTCGAGCGGTACACCTGCTGGATAAAAATCGAAAGAGATGATAAATTGACGGTTGATAAAACGCTCTCGTCCACCATCTTTCCAACGGATGAACGTTTCATTGTCTTCTTGCAGAACGTTGAACGCGAGATCTGCTTCTTCCGCACACAAAATGATCGGTTGGTATTGTTCGTACACCCGAATGATTAAACGAGAGACGTTCTCCCATTCCTTCCACTTTTTCATACGCTCTTCCTTCAGTTGCAAATTCTTTTTTAAATACGCTGTTGCTGTGCTCGTTACTTTAATCTCTGATGAATGTTTTGTCATAATCCTCTCTCCTTAAAAAGTGTTCGAATACTTATCAAGGGAAGAAAAAACCCTCCTCCTATTACTAGGAAGAGGGTTGTGTATAAACCGTTCTCTTCCTCATCTTTCAAGTTTTCCAACTTGCTGGACGAAGCACCGTGCATATATGCCGGTTGCTGCAAGGTCAAAGGCCCAGGTGCCTCACTTGCTCTTGATAAGGATTATTCGACATTTTTATTTTAACAAATATGTTTTAAGTTGTCAAAGGGCCAAACATTTTAAGCGTGCGATTCGTTTAATACGAGGAGAAAATGAAGAAAGAAGGAACATGAGATGAAAAAGGTATTAATAAGTTTAGTTGGCTGCGCGTTACTCGTCGGCTGTCAAAGTCCAGAAATTGTGCAACAGAAAGAAGAACAATCGATCGAACAATCGACGTCGAAAGCGCTCGACCAATTACAATCTTATAATATTCAATGGAGTCACCTCGTCGATGAGGCTTCCCGTCAATATTTGAAAGAGCGCTTTGAAAAAGTGGGGATACAAGAAGTAAATCAACAGTTTTTTTGGAATGATGTGGACCGTTCTTTGCAATATTTTGATACGACTCGACTCGTTCAGCAATCGTTTGAACGATTACCGTATCAATTTTTAGAGATTGACCCTGACTTTCAATATGAAAAGTGGGAAGAAGAACAAGGCGAATTTATCGGATACAATTGTCGCATCACATCATATGGACTATTGCGAGACCTTCTCGTTTTGCCATCCGTTCAACCTGCAGCGGACGGGCAGTTATTTATGGACCGGGACGCCATTGAAACAAGTCCAGACGATGTGTTTAATGATGAGCAACTAGAAGAATTTAAACAGTTGTTCAGTAAAGTAGAGACAGATGAATCGAAAGAAATCGAACCTCATCTTGAAAAAATTCAACATATGTTGAAAGAACGAAAAATTGAATTTCCGAAAGGAGACGTATCCATCGGGACAGTATGGCTTCATGCGATGGAAGATGAGGGGAACTTTTTATTTGTCGGGCATACAGGAATCATTTTCGAAGAAGAGGAAGGGCGAATTACATTGCTAGAAAAAGTTTCTTTCCAAGAACCTTATCAATTAATGACCTTCCCACATCGCCAAGCGTTAAATGATTATTGGATGACGAAGTACGATGTTAATCAACATCAA
This sequence comes from Savagea serpentis, assembly GCF_015351395.1. Classification (GTDB taxonomy): domain Bacteria; phylum Bacillota; class Bacilli; order Bacillales_A; family Planococcaceae; genus Savagea; species Savagea serpentis. Next base: position 1,138,242 of record NZ_JADKPV010000001.1, on the reverse strand, counting down.
CCGATGGCGAAACCGATTATTTTGGAAAATGATCAACTCATCGAAGGCTATCGTCCGAATTTAGACAATCCATCTTAAAAAATTTGAATAAAAATCAAACGAATGAAATATGAAATTCGTTTGATTTTTTATATAGAACGCTTGGTATATCAACGTTAAACTTATTTCTTTCCCTAGTGAAACTTTTCAGACTATTCTTTTTATTTTTAAAATAAACCAAAAAACATTTGACTTTTTTTAAAAAAATCTTTAAAGTTTGTAAATGTAAACGTTTTATTTTTAAAAAATTAAAGAGGTGAATGAAATGACAAATATTTTATACGGGAATACGCAAACGATGTTAAATGCGAAAAACATTTCAAAAACGAAAGAATACGAATCAGTTGATGCGATTGTTTATGGTATTCCTTGGGAAGGCGCAGTCACTTGGGGAGATTATACAGGTTGTGAACTTGGACCGAAAGTGATGCGTCTTTGTTCAGGACGTTATTCAGGATATTTGCCAGAACTTGATCATGTTGATGTATTTGAACATGTCAAGTTAGGAGATGCTGGTGATATTTCAGTCGTTCCTCATGATGTAGACGAAACGATGGACCGCATTACAGCATTTTCAAATGATTTATGGAAAACAGGGAAATTCATCATCGGACTAGGTGGCGATCACGGTGTCACATTCCCGATTGTTCGTGGCTTAACGGAAACAGGGAAAAAAGTCGGCATTATTCACTTAGATGCACATTATGATAACTTACCTTCTCATAATGGAGACGAGTATGCTCGTTGTAGCCCATTTGCGCGCCTTTATGAACAAGAAGGCGTTCGCAATGAAAGCATCATTCATACAGGGATTCACGGACCACGTAACCAACCACTTGCTGGTCGCAATGCAAAAGAAGCGGGAGCAGTTACGATTACGGTGAATGATATTAAAGACCGTACGGCTAACTTAAAAGCATATGCAAAAGAAATTTATGAGCTCGCTGCCCAAGAGGTTGACTGTGTTTACTTAAGTATTTGTAGTGACGTTATGGACTATGCCTTTAATCCAGGCGGACCGGTAGATGGGAACGGTTTAACCTCTCATGAATTATTAACACTCGTTCATGAGTTTGCAAAACTCGGATTAATCGGTATGGATTTTGTGGAGATTTACCCACAACAAGATCCGAATCAATTTTCTGCACATCTTGTGTCGACTGTTGTTTTATACGCATTAGCAGGCAATATTATTCATGAACAACAAGCATAATTTTTTTGAAACTATTTGACATTTGGAAATCACATATGATTTGATTAAACTTACCAAATGGGGAATAGAGGAGATAAATTATGAAACTAAAACCGTATTTTGAACCGTATATCAAAACAGGGGATGCCATTTATGAGATTTTCGGGGATGATTGCGAAGTCGTCATTCATGATTTAGAAAACTTGCATGAAGCCGTCGTCTATTTACGTGGAAATGTAACAGGACGAAAGTTAGGCGCCCCCGTAACGGATTTCATTTTAAAAGAGATGAAAAAAGCACCAGACCAAATTCAAGACATTAATGGAATGATTACAACTGCACAAAACGGAAAAAAAATTAAAACATCCATCGTTTTCATTCGAGATGAGAACGAAAACATTGTAGGAGTGTTCGGGATTAATTTTGATTTGACAACCGCGATACAGTGGCAAGCGAGTTTAGATCAGTTGCTCAAGACGAAAGATGGGGATGCGAATGTTCAAGAACAATACGGAAATACAATCGATGAAGTATTTGAAAACATTATCGATCAAACATTTCGTGAGATGGACATTCATCCTCCTATACGCTCGAAAGAACAACGTCAACAACTCGTGCGATTACTCGATCAAAAAGGTGTGTTTTTAATTAAAAATTCTACAGATCGAGTGGCTGAAATATTGAATGTATCGAAACAAACCATTTATAACGATTTAGATCATAAATAGAGGGAGGGACGCTTGCCGTTCCTCCTAAAAGAAAATTTACAGAATTTTCTGTTAAAAGGGGAAATGAATATGACGCAAGCGAAAGATAAGGTGGTTGCACCGAGGCCGAGTTTGAAAGAGAAGCTAAAAAACATTGGACCCGGTGCGATTGTGACGGCATCTTTTATCGGTCCAGGAACAGTGACGACTGCGACGCGCGCAGGAGCTGGATTTGAATATGCAATTTTATGGGCAGTTATATTTTCGATTATTACGACAATTGTCCTCCAAGAAATGTCGATGCGTATCGGGATTATTGCTAACAAAGATTTAGGAAATGCAATTCACGATTTATTCACCAATAAACTGATGAAATTCGGCTCGATTTGGCTCGTTGCGATTTCAATTGGTGTTGGAAGTGCGGCTTATATGTCCGGAGATTTATTGGGAACGTCGATGGGAATCTCCACATTATTTGATATTCCACCTCATTGGGTGAGCCCGCTTATCGGCGTTATTATTTTAATGATTGGACTTAAAGGAAACTATAAAACGATTGAACGAGTGATGATTGTATTGATTGTTTTAATGAGTGCTACGTTCTTGACGACGATGTTTGTCGTGAAGCCGAATATCGGTGCAGTATTGCAAGGCGCGCTTTTACCACAACTGCCGACTGGTTCTATTTTGCTCGTCATAGCATTAATTGGAACGACGGTCGTCCCGTACAATTTCTTTATGCATTCGAGTATGGTACGCGAAAAATGGCATTCACCCAATGATTTACGTGTCGCACGTGCGGATACAGTCATTTCGATTACAGTAGGTGGTCTTATCACGGCTGCGATTTTAATTACAGCTGGAACGGTCATGTATGGACACGAAGTGCAATCGGTAGCAGATTTATCAATTCAATTGGAACCTCTTTTCGGTTCATGGGCAAAAACATTTATTAGTATCGGAATTTTTGCAGCAGGATTTTCATCTGCTTTAGCAAGTCCACTTGGTGCTGCATTGACTATTGGGAGTGTGTTTAAATGGGAAGGCGGCATGCAAAACAAACGTTTTAAAATAATATTTGCAAGCGTTATCATCATCGGCATCGTCACATCAGCATTAGGCTTTAAACCGATGGATGTTTTATTGTTAGCGCAAGTGTTAAATGGTATTTTATTGCCGGTCATCGCCATTTATTTAATGATTGTTATGAATAATAAAAAATTGTTAGGAGAGCATCGTAACGGATGGTTCATCAATATTGTTGGAACAATCATTACAGGAGTTTGCATATTTTTAGGTGGGTACAGTATTTTAGATGCTTTCGGAGCTTTTTAAAATTTGAGGCATAGTCGATTTTCATACGACTATGTTTTTTTAGTTGGACTCTATTTTATATTGAAAATATGGTATGATACAGCATACGAATACAATATAAATAATGGATGAGGTGAGAGCATGAGTCAAAAAAATAAAACAGTCGTCCGGTCGATGGATATTCTTGAGCTTTTTTATGATCATCCGGCTTTAACGTTTCAGGAAATGATCGATATTTCACAAATTCCGAAAAGCTCAGTTTATCGCATGATTCGATCTTTAGAAGATATTGGATTTCTAGAAAAAGGAGACGATGCGAAATATCGTCTCGGAACGCTTTTTTTGAAGTTTGGACATCTCGTATCCAGTCGCATCGATTTAAGACAAATTGCTTATCCTCATATGGATGCTTTACATGAACGTTTCCATGAAGCTGTCAATTTAACCGTGCGTGAAAAAGATGAAGCAGTATATATCGAAAAAATTGACCAATATCAACGAGTGAAGTTGTATACGGCAATTGGGCGTCGAAGTCCTCTTTATGCCGGGGCTTGTCCTCGTGCGATTTTATCCTTTCTAAATGAACAAGAATTGCGAGACTACCTTGAAAGAACGGCTCTTCATCCGATGGCACTTAAAACGATGACGGATGAAACGACGATACGTTATGCTGTATTGCAGGCGAGAAGAGATGGGTATACGGTCAGTTATTCAGAACTCGAAGATCATACAGCAGCAGTAGGTGCTCCCATTTTCGATTATCGTGGGGAAGTGATCGGTGCATTAAGTATGGCAGGACTCGAAGCGAATTATACAGAAGAGATCGTTCGTACATATGGAGTAGCAGTGAAAGAAGCAGCACTTCAAATATCTGAAAAAATGGGGTATGATCCATCGCATATCCATTACATTTAAAAAACCTTCAACTGATTAGCACAGTTGAAGGTTTTTTAGTTGCGTATTTTTAAAGCGATACCTATTTGAAGTTGACGAAATAGCCATTCTCGTTGTAAATAAAGGTGCTCAGCTTCTTGAGGGCTTATTTTTTTAAATTGTATTGCCTCCCCGGGACGTAATTGAGCGACTCGGGGTAAGTCTACAGAGATTACTTGCCCGATTTTCGGATAGCCTCCTGTCGTTTGACAATCTGCGAGTAAAACAATGGGAAGCCCGTTATTTGGGATTTGAATTGTACCCGCAGTTACCGCCTCAGATAACATTTCTTTTCGTTCTTTTAAACGTAAAGGTTCTCCTGATAAACGACACCCCATCCGGTCCGATTGAGCCGTCATCGTATACATTGTCTGCTCAAGCGCAAGTTTTGCATCTTCTGTAAAGTTCTCATATTGTAAGCCTTCTGTGAAACGGATGACCCGATTTTTTTCGAAAGAAACAAATTCTGAATGGCGAATAGACCAAGAAATCGACTCGTGTTCCAATACGTAGCGTTTCATTTGTTCGTTTTGTGCATGGAGTAGTCCGAATGGAATCGTATCCCCTCGTTGCAAAGCTCGTCCTTTCCATCCACCAATATGTGCGCGCAAATAAGTACTTTTACTATTCAAAACGCTCGGGACAAGAAGGCCACCTGCGAAAGCGACATAGGAACGCGAACCTTCCAAAGGTGCTTGAAAGCGCAATTCATCATCTGGTTGAGCGAGGAGAGGGCGCCACATCGGAATTTCTTTCCCATTGAGTAACGGTCGCAAATTTGCACCAGTAATTGCAAATAATGTTGCTTCATTAAATCGAAAAGCAGTTTGGAACATCGTCACTTCCATCGTCGCTGCATTTTCTTCATTACCGACTAGGATGTTAGCGAGGCGATGAGACATTAAGTCGGCTGCTCCACTTACGATGACGCCGTACTTTTGTAATCCGAAACGTCCACAATCTTGAATCGTCGCCATCAGTCCAGGATGAATGATTGTAATACTCATCGTTTAACCTCCTCTTCCCACTGTTCTTCAGAAATCGGCTGAAATTGAATGAGATCTCCTGCTCGCAACAAAGTAGGTGGAGTTTGTTCAGGCAAAAATAACTTCCGCGGTGTGCGCCCAATAATTTGCCACCCGCCTGGTGTACTTAATGGATAAATTCCGGTTTGTGCTCCCGCAATGCCGACCGAACCAGCTTCTATGTATAGCCGTGGTGTCGCTTTGCGTGGAGTGGCAAGTCGTTCATCCAATCCACCTAAAAAAGGAAATCCTGGTGCGAAACCTAACATATAGACACGATATGTGCGTTCGCTGTGAATCTGAATCACCTCTTCTTCGGTTAAGTGATGATGCTTCGCAACATATGCTAAGTCAGGACCATATTCTCCACCATATACGACAGGAATAGACACGATGTGTTCGACCTCATCAACCTTTTTCGTATATGAATGTTGCAGTAATTGTTCGATATAATTGGAAGCGATTTCAAAAGGAGAGTGTAAAAAAAGATTCTTTTTAGAGTATTGATTCAATTGTAAAACAGCGATTGGATCATAATAAATCGTTATATTTGTATAAGCAGGTACATATTCAATCATTCCTGGAAAAGGTTGAGCGTCTAATTGCTGTGTAAAGTGACGAATTTGTGAATAAATCGTGTCGTCAATCGTTTCGCCAAAAGAAATGTAAATCGCGTTCTCGCTAAGTGGTTTTAGGGAAACAGTTTCATTCATCGGCTTCTGCCTCCTTTTTAGTACTGATATACGAAACTAAAGTTTTGAAATTCGGGTATGCCTGTATTATAAATTGTTCTATTAAAAAAACAAGTGAAAGTTGTTAAAAAACTAAAAAGTTAGACTTTATTTTTTTAGAAAGAAAAAGGATGACGAATTTTAAAAATATGTTAGAATAAATTTTAACTTTCAGCACAGAAGTTTCGAAATATGAAACTAATAGAGAAAAATTATGGAGTGGAGGGCTTATGGAATGAAAACGATTGATTTAAATTGTGACCTAGGAGAAAGTTTCGGTCGCTATGAATTAGGTGAACAAGATGAAATTTTACAATATGTTACGAGTGCGAATATTGCCTGTGGTTTTCATGCAGGAGATCCTACTGTTATGAGAAAAACGGTAGAAAAAGCAGTGGAATACGGAGTGAAAATAGGCGCTCATCCGAGTTTTCCTGATTTAGTTGGATTTGGCCGCAGAGAAATGGCTGTTAGTCCACAAGAAGCTTATGACATGGTCATTTATCAAATTGGTGCATTACAAGGGTTTGCGCAATTGCACGGAGAATTGATTCATCATGTGAAGCCCCATGGTGCGATGTACAATATGGCAGCGAAAAATGAAGAACTCGCACAAGCGATTGCTCAAGCTGTTTATGACAGTTCGCCTACGTTGATTTTATATGGACTTGCAAACAGTGAACTGACGAGAGCAGGAGAAGCGCTAGGCTTAACGGTCGCTCATGAAGTATTTGCTGATCGCACATATCAGCCAGATGGAACATTAACATCTCGCACATTGTCAAATGCGATGATTATAGAGGAAGAAATAGCATTACAACAAATTGAACAAATGGTTTTGCGTGGGAGTGTAACAGCAGTAGATCAAACGGTCGTCCCTTTGGAAGCGCATACAATATGTGTTCATGGAGATACGGTACAAGCGGTTCATTTCGTGAAAAAAATCGCACAACATTTAACGAATAAAGAAGTGAAAATCGAGCCAGTTGGGTCGTCTTAGAAAGGAAGTTACACTATGAAGCAACCATTATTAAATGAACAACAATCATCCGCTACGAAAAATAGCGTGTTATTTGGAGCGGCATTTCTCATGGCGACCTCGTCTGTCGGGCCAGGATTTTTAACACAAACGGCAGTCTTTACGCAACAACTTGCGGCAAGTTTCGCTTTTGTCATTATGATTTCACTCGTCTTAGACGTATTCGCTCAAATGAACGTGTGGCGAATTATTGCGGTATCTGGCTTACGCGGACAAGAAATTGCGAATAAAGTGTTGCCTGGACTAGGATATGTGCTTGCTGCGTTTATCGTCTTCGGAGGACTTGCTTTCAATATTGGAAACGTTGCAGGAGCGGGGCTCGGTTTAAATGCGATGTTAGGGATTGATCCTGTCCTAGGAGCAGGAATTAGTGCATTATTCGCGATTTTCGTTTTTGCAGTGAAAGAAGCTGCAAAAGTGATGGACCGTGTCGCTCAACTTGCTGGCGTGACGATGCTCGGATTAATGATTTATGTCGCCTTTAAAACGACGCCTCCTGTAAAAGAGGCATTAGCGAATACGCTATGGCCTGAACAAATGAGTATATTTGCGATTATTACGCTTGTTGGGGGAACTGTTGGTGGTTATATTACATTCGCAGGAGGCCACCGTTTATTAGATGCAGGCATTAAAGGGCAAGAAGGGCTTCCGGATGTCACGAAGAGTTCCTTAATCGGAATTGGGGTAACAGGTGTCATGCGAATCGCTCTCTTCCTCGCGATTTTAGGAATTGTTTCACAAGGGTATGTATTAAATGAAGAGGGCAACCCTGCAGCTGAAGCGTTTCAATACGCGTTAGGAGATGTTGGGATTCAAGTATTCGGAATCATTATGTGGGCAGCGGCGGTCACTTCTGTTGTCGGAGCGGCTTATACGTCTGTATCCTTTATCCGCACATTTCACCCATTCATTGAGAAATATAGTAATTGGTTCATTATCGGATTTATTATCGTGTCAACATCGGTCTTTTTATTCATTGGGCGCCCAGTGCTCGTCTTAATTTTAGCAGGAGCGGCGAATGCTTTAATTTTACCATTAGCACTCGGTGTCATGCTCATTGCGGCTCATCGAAAAGACATTGTCGGTACGTATAAACATCCGAAGTGGTTGACGATTCCAGGTATTGTTGTCGTCATTATGATGGCAATATTTAGTGTGAAAACTTTGATGGAAGAGATTCCAAAATTATTTTCATAATGAAAAGCTCAACATCTACTAGGTGTTGAGCTTTTTCGTATGTTCAAAAGAGTGAGCGAATGTTACGATAACTAGAAGTTGAAAAAGGAGAAAGGAGAATGAAATGATTACGTGGCAACAACAATGGTTTGGAAATATAAAAGGGGATATTCTCGCAGGGATTGTCGTCGGATTGGCACTTATTCCAGAAGCACTAGCTTTTGCGTTTATTGTCGGCGTCGATCCGCGTTATGCACTTTATGCCTCTTTTACGATGGCTGTATTGACCGCCATATTCGGCGGTAGGCCAGGTATGATTTCAGCAGCGACTGGAGCGATGGCGCTCGTTCTTGTCAGTTTAGTCGCTAATCACGGAGTGGAATACATGCTAGCAGCGACAATTTTAACAGGGGTAATCCAGTGGATTCTCGGTGTATGTGGCGTCGCTCAATTGATGAAATTCGTGCCAAATTCTGTCATGCTCGGGTTTGTCAATGCGCTTGGGATTATGATTTTTATGAGTCAATTGCCCTATTTAATAGGAGGGGCGATACCTACTTATATGTATGCTATTGTGACACTTCTTCTCGTCTATATCATTCCGAGATTTATTAAAAGCATCCCTGCACCATTAATCGCGATTATCTTGATGACGACGATTGCGATATGGAGTGGTGTTTCATTACAGACAATCGGTGATTTAGGAACGATGCCGAGTACATTACCCGCATTTTTACTTCCCGATATTCCACTAACGTTAGAAACACTTTTCATCATTTTACCGTATGCTTTTGCTTTGTCGATTGTCGGTCTGTTAGAGTCTTTGCTCACAGCACAAGTGTTAGATGAAATGACGGATACAGAGAGCGATAAAAATAAAGAAGCGCGCGGTCAAGGGATCGCGAATACAGTGAATGGATTTTTTGGAGGAATGGCAGGATGCGCGTTAATCGGACAGTCGATCATTAATGTGAAGTCTGGAGGAAGAGGTCGTTTATCCACTTTCGTATCTGGTGTATTTTTACTCTTTTTAATACTCGTTTTAGGGGATGCTGTTGCACGCATTCCAATGCCGGTATTAGTCGGTGTTATGATTATGGTTAGCTTCACAACTTTTAATTGGGGTTCATTTCGCTTTTTACAAAGAGCTCCGCGAACAGAAAGTCTTGTCATGTTGATGACTGTACTCATTATTTTATATACTCATAATTTAGCAATCGGGGTCGTCATTGGTGTTCTATTAAGTGCTTTATTTTTTGTAGCGAATATATCGAAGTTGACCATTGAACGAAACGGTACTATCTATCGCATCCATGGACCTCTATTTTTTGCATCTACGACAGCTTTTATGAACGAGATGAAAAAATATCCATCAGATGATTGTATATTGGATTTTCAAGATAGTGCACTGTGGGATGAATCAGCAGCGAGTACGTTATGGAAATGGGTCACGCAATGTAAAGCGCGCGGTGTGCAAGTAGAAGTGATAAACTTAAATGAGAGAAGTAGTGCCTTATATGAAAAATGGAATGAGGAGGTTGGAAAATGAAAATTGGAGTCGCGATGGATGGTTCTTTCCATGCCGAACGTGCTGCGAAATATGCGATTGATCTCGCAAGTAAAATCGAAGGTGCGCGCGTTGAATTGTTAACGGTCGTTACGTATGATCAAATGAAGAAAGAACATTTGCTTACCCCGAGTCATGGGACGTTGGAAGTACAACGAAAAAAAGTATTTAAACGAGCGGTAGAATGGGCAGAAGAAGCAAATGTGGAGTTGAAGCAAACCGTTTTAAAAGGTGACCCGAGCAAAATGATTATGCAATATGCAGAAGCAGTCGATTTAGATTTGCTCGTCATCGGCAGTCGCGGATTAAATGCGTTACAAGAAGTAGTACTCGGAAGCGTCAGTCAAAAGTTAGTAAAACATATCGGATGCCCTGTAACCGTTGTGAAATAATAGGGAAAATACAAGCGATTTTATTGCAATCGCTTGTATTTTTTTACGTGAAAAAAAGAGGGAATGAAAAATATTGCGAGCATTTTCAGATTATTTTCGAAAAAAGCTATTCAAACAGAAAAAAATATGCTATCTTTTAACGACAGTGACGTTAAAGAGTCGTCAAATATAAAAAGAGGTGATCAACATGAAGGTCGAACAAATTGAAACAGCAGTCGAAGAAATTCATCCCCAAGTGATAGCGTGGAGACGTCATTTACATGCACACCCTGAATTGTCATTTGAAGAAGTCGAAACATCTGCTTATGTTGTGGAACAATTGCAAGTGATGGAAGGGATTGAAGTGACACGCCCAACGAAAACAAGCGTTGTGGGACGTTTGAAAGGTTTGGCAGGTGCAGGGAAAACGATTGCAATGCGCGCTGATATGGATGCGCTTCCAATACAGGAAGATGTGGACGAACCATATCGCTCTAAAAATGACAGTGTCATGCATGCCTGTGGACATGACGGACATACGTCTATGTTGCTCGGCGTTGCAAAGGTGCTTAGTGACGCACGTGAAAATCTTGTAGGAGAATATGTTTTTCTTTTTCAACACGCTGAAGAAGTACCACCAGGTGGCGCGATTGAAATGGTTCGTGCAGGGGTATTAAATGGTGTAGATCATGTGCTCGGTATGCATTTATGGTCGATTGAAAAATTAGGGAAAATGCAATTGACTGTTGGACCGATGTCGGCAGCTTCTGATATTTTTGACGTGAAAATAATTGGGAAATCTGGACATGCTTCAGCACCAGACGATGCAATTGACGCTTTAGCGATCGCTGCTCAAATTGTATCTAACTTACAAATGATTGTATCTCGCAGTCTAAGTCCTTTACAAAGCGGTGTATTATCGATTACACGTTTTAGAAGTGGAGAGGCGTATAATGTCATCCCCCAAGAAGCAACTTTTGGTGGCTCAGTGCGCGCATTAACCGAAGAAGTGCGTGAAACAATTAAAGAAAAAATTGAACAAATTAGCGACATGGTCGCTAAAGCGCACGGTGCAACGATTGAATTTCATTACGAATATGGATATGACCCTGTATACAATGATGAAACATTAATGCCAATCGTCGAAAAAACATTGCGTCAATTTGAAGATTTAGAAATTGAATATATTGAACCGATGCTTGGAGGAGAAGATTTTTCAGCATTTTCTAATGTAGTACCTAGTTGTTACATCGGAGTGGGAGCTTTAAAAGAGAGAGATGGCAAGTACTACCCGCACCACCATCCAAAATTTGAAATTCATGAAGATGCTTTTAAAAATGGGATGCGCTACTTTTTATCTGTCGCAACGACATTAGCGCAACAATAAACGCCACGTTTGAATGTAGGGGAGGACGACTCAATGTCGACACAAACAAAAAACAGTAAACCATCATTTTTTGATAAAATGTTAAACCGGATAGAGGTGGCGGGAAACCGTCTCCCAGATCCGATTGTCTTATTTGCGATGATCGCATTAATCATCGTCGTTATTTCATGGTTAGCATCCATTTTTAAATGGTCTGCCGTAAGTCCTGTAGATGGTGAAACAATCACTGTCCACAATTTGCTATCGAAAGATGGATTTATCGAGATGTTAACAGGCATGGTGAAAAATTTTAGTGATTTTCCGCCACTTGGAGCGGTGCTCGTCATTATGTTAGGGGTCGGCTTAGCGGATGAGAGCGGTTATTTTAAAACGATGATGAAGCGTGCGGTTGTCTCGACACCGAAGCGCATTATTATCCCGATGATTATTTTAGTTGGGATTATCGGTAACGTTGCAGGAGATGCGACACAAATCGTATTACCACCACTTGCAGCGACCATTTTAATGACATTTGGCTTTCATCCATTCGTCGGTTTGCTTGCCGCGTATGCCGCAACATTAGGGGCTTTCTCAGCGAATATTTTAATCGGAATGACAGATGTTTTAGCGGCGGGCTTTACAGAAATCGGTGCACAAACTGTGGATCCGAACTTTGTTGGAAATGCTGCGATGAACTATTATTTCTTAGCTGTATCTACGATATTCTTAATGATTGTTGCAACGTGGGTGACGTATAAATTTACGATACCTCGTTTTGGAACGTATGATGGGCCGCAGGAAGCACATGAAGCCATTACTGCAGATGAAAAAAGAGGTTTGAAATTTGCGAATATTTCGTTAATTTTCCTCGTCCTTGCTATTTTAGCAATGGTCATTCCAGAAAGCGGTTGGTTACGAAATCCTGAAACAGGTTCAATTATTCAAGGGTCTCATTTAATGAATTCTATCGTCCCAATTGTCATGATTTTCTTTTTAGTACCTGGTATTTTTTATGGAATTGGTGCCAAGACGATTCGTTCTACGAAAGATTTTGGCGGACATTTAGGCCGTGCGATGAGCACGATGGGGCCTTACATTGCACTCGTCTTTATTTCTGCACAAATGCTCGCATACTTCAATTCGAGTAATCTCGGACAAATTATTGCGATCAAAGGAGCAGAAACATTAGAAGGAATTGGATTTAAAGGAATTCCATTATTCGTGTCATTCATTTTCTTCGTTGCTTTTGTTAACTTATTAATCGGCAGCGCTTCAGCGAAATGGGCGATGCTCGCACCTGTATTCGTGCCGATGTTTATGTATTTAGGATATCATCCAGCGTTTACGCAAATGATGTACCGAATTGGGGACTCGATTACGAATCCAATTACACCGATGTTCCCGTATCTCGTCTTTATTTTGTCGTATGCGCAACGAATTGATAAAAAAGTTGGTCTCGGAACATTGATTGCCGGACTATTCCCGTATACAATCTTCTTTGGGGTGTTCTGGATTATTTTATTAATCGTTTGGTATTTGACAGGTTTACCGCTCGGTCCAGGAGCTCCTATTTACTGGAACAACTAAATGAACAAGACTGTGTGAAGACGTCATTATTCGGCGAAAGCGAAAGAATGTGTCATCACTCAGTCTTTTTAGTCTGTATAGGAGGAAGTGTATGTATCAAGTAGGTGTAGTCGGGCCAAAAGGGTCCGTAGAACGTATTGTGAAAATCGCACAACGGAGTGGAACGCCATTAGCGATGAAGCCCATTGTGTATGAAACAGCTATCGATGTTCCTCAAGTGATTGACGAAAAAGGAAAAAACTGCGACTATTTTTTATTTTCAGGGATTATCCCTTATATCATCGGTAAAGATGTGATTGACCCGAAGCGGGCTTTTTATGTGGAGTTGTTAGAAGCGGGTTTTTATCGTGCGATGTTAAATGTTATGCATCAAGTTGACCGCTTGCAAATACGTTTTGGCATTGACTTACCAGAACAAGGAGAAGTAGCGGAACATTCACTGGAGCAATTAAATATGTCGGTTCAATTGAGTTATGTCGAATATTTTGACCCTTATGATGCTTATCAAATGTTGATTGATAAACATACCGCTGCTTGGGAAGCGGATAAAGTAGATGGTGTGCTCACTTGTTATCCAGAAGTGAAGGCTGTATTGAGTGAACAAGGAATTCCAGTAGAATGGATCAGTACAACGAACCTTGCTACCCGTCAAGTGATTCAAGCGATTGAACAACGAGCAGAGGCCGATTATTTCAAAAGAACTCAAATTGCTGCATGTGCGATTCAAATTTTCGGTTTGGAAAAAAGGGGAGCACTTTCTTTTGATATTCAAACTGAAGCATTGCGCATTCAAATGGCAATGTTACAAATGAGTCGAGAATTGAACGGTTCGTTTTTCACATTGGGGCATGAGCGTTATATGATTATGACTTCTCGTGGTGAAGTTTATGATCAACTTTCTAAAATGCAATTGCAATTGGAACATATTCATAATGAATATAAATTAACACTACGAGTAGGCATTGGATTTGGAGACTCTGCTTTGCAAGCGGAGCAATATGCAACAGAAGCACTCCATTATTCAAAGACGAGTGAACAATCGATTGCCATTGCTTCCGCAGAAGAGGAAAAAGTGCCACAATTTATGGATCAAGTTGAACAACATGCGATGCCACAGCTTGATTATTTGCACGAACAGTTTCAAGAAAGTAAAGTAGCGCTTCATCATGTCGAATCTTTATATCGTACAATCTTATCAAAAAAATGGACGACCTTTACGACACAAGATGTGATGCTCGAGCTCGCCATTGGAAGTCGCACCGCTCAAAGATTGGTCAAAACTTTAGTAGAAGCTGATGTACTTTTAAAAGTTGGTGAAGAAAAACGCGGAGGGAAAGGGAGACCGAGTCCTTTGTATGAATGGACATTAACGTGATGAAGAAAGATAGAATGATGGGTGAATTAGTGCCGTTCATTTAAAAAAAATAAAATTTATATTGACAAATATTTAGACTCAGTTATGATGAACATACAATTACATTACGTTTTTTTCTACTAGGGGTGCCATTTGGCTGAGAATTACTCTTAGAACCTGATCTCGTTAATACGAGCGGAGGGAAGTAGATATTTATTTTTGCATACTTCCTTCTAGGCGTCTCTTTTTAGAAAAAGACACGGATTAGGGGGATTTTTTTATTGGGAGAAGACAAAGTTAAAGAGCGCGTATTAAATAGGATACGCAAACTAGCTATATTAAAAGAGGGAGACAAACGTGATGAAATTCAGCTATAAAGTATTACTTCTCTCCTTGTTCACTTTACTGCTTGTAGCTTGTCAAGGAGAAGAAAAATCGAAAGATTCAGAAGGACAATCAAATTCAGAATCGCAAGAAGATTTGAAGAAAGTGCAATTGTTTTTAGATTGGACACCGAATACGAATCATTCAGGAATTTATGTGGCGAAAGATCAAGGGTATTTTGAAGAGGAAGGACTAGATGTTGACATTATGCTTCCAGGAGAAGTGCGCACGGAACAAATTGTCGCAACAGGCAAAGCGGAATTCGGCATTAGTTTCCAAACGCAAGTGACACAAGCGCGTGCAGAAAACATACCTGTCGTATCAATCGCAGCCATTATTCAACAAAATACTGGGGGATACTACACGCCGACAGATAAAGGAATTAAAACACCGAAAGACTTCGAAGGCCGTGTGTATGGTGCTTACGGTTCAGATTTAGAGAAGTCGATGTTGCAAGCAGTGATGAAAAAAGAAGGCGGAGATGCCGAAAAAGTAGATATGGTTCAAGTTGGCAATACCGACTACTTTATCGCAACAAAGCGAGACGTTGATTTCGTCAATATATTTTACGCATGGACAGGAATTGAAGGAGAGGTTCGCGGAGCAGATATGCACTTCATTAAGACAATTGATTACGCACCAGAGTTGAATACGTATTCACCGGTTATTATTACAAATGAAGAGATGATTGAGCAAGATCCAGAGACGGTTCAAGCTTTTGTTACGGCTGTTTTAAAAGGTTATGAATATGCGATTGAAAACCCACAAAAAACAGCGGACATTTTAATTGCAGAAGAGCCCGATTTAAATCCAGAACTAGTGAAGCGAAGTCAAGAATGGTTATCGCCACTGTATCAAGAAGATGCGCCAGTTTGGGGAACGCAAGAAGAAAAGCGTTGGGTCGATTATGCGAAGTTTATGTATGATGAAAATATTATTGATGTAGAAGTGGATGCAAGTGCGGCATTTACAAATCAATTTATCGAAAATGCTAAAAAATAAAGAGTATGAAGATGAAGTTTTCAAAAATATGGAGACCCGCACTCGCATTGCTCCTATTTTTATTTCTCTGGGAAGGGTTGACACGCTTTTTAGAGATTGAACCATGGGTATTGCCAGCGCCAAGTTTAATCATGAAAGAAATGATTGAAGTGTTTCCATCTTTTACACCACATATCATATCTACTGTAAAATTAGTGCTCATCGGTTTTACATTCGGGATTTTAGCGGGAATTACAACAGCAACCATTTTGCATGTTTTTCCGAAAGTGCGAGAAACAATTATGCCTTTTCTCGTCATATCTCAAAATGTGCCGATTATCGTATTAGCTCCTTTATTTATGATATGGTTTGGAATGGGCGATTTTCCTAAAGTTTTAATTATCGCAATGACGGCATTTTTCCCCATTGCGATTGCGACATTAGATGGCTTCGGACAGACGGATCGTGAATTGATGCATTATATGAAAATGATGGGCGCAACACGCAAACAAATTTTCTTTAAATTACAATTGCCTCATGCTATTCCTTCTATTTTTTCAGGAATTAAAATTGCGGCTACCTACAGTGTGATGACAGGAGTTGTAGCGGAATGGTTAGGCGCCCAACAAGGGATAGGAGTCTTTATGACGCTATCTGCTTCATCGTATCGAACGCCACGAGTTTTCGTAGCCATCGTTGTTACCATTATTTTAAGCTTAGCTTTCTTTGGATTATTTTTAGCATTGGAAAAGTTATTTACTCGTTGGAATCGTGAAGGAGTGGAAAAATAAATGAGTCTCGTCATTGAAGAGCTAAGCAAATCATTTGGAGATCGACTTATTTTATCCAACTTGTCTTTCACATTGAAACGAGGAGAGTTTGTTTCAATTATTGGACCGTCGGGTAGTGGAAAGAGCACCCTCTTTCATGTCATTGGGGGATTGCTCGTTCCAGAGGAAGGTCATATTACATTGAATGGAACAAAAATTACGGGAGAACGGGGGCATATGAGTTATATGCCACAACAACCTTCACTTTTTCCGTGGCGTACCGTTTTACAAAATGCGACGCTCGGTAGCGAATTATCAGGCGCACCGAACGAAGAGCTTGCGAAACAGTTATTGCAAAAAGCGAATCTCGGAGACATGCTGAAAGCCTACCCACATCAGCTTTCAGGAGGCATGAAACAACGAGTCGCTTTCATCCGTGCACTGTTGAGTCCACAGTCAATTATGTGCTTAGATGAACCTTTCTCAGCTCTCGATTCTTTTACGAAAAAAGATATGCAACGTTGGCTTTTGGAAACGTGGGAACAATATGATAAATCGATTTTATTTATTACACATGACATTGAAGAAGCTTTGTTTTTATCGGACAAAATAATCATTTTATCGACGAATCCCGCCACGATTAAAGAAATTGTAGAGGTGCCTTTCTCCCGTCCTCGTTCGAATCAATTGTATTTGAGTGAAGAATTTTTACAATGGAAGAAAAAGATAGTCGAAAACCTCCTATAATGTAGAAAAACACGTATACTAAACGAAGTATACGTGTTTTTGATGGAAAGGAAGAGAGTGTATGAATAAAGAACAACTTTGGCGCACGTCTAAATATGAAGTACTAGCGCATAATGAAGCATCTTATCGTCATATTCAAAAAAATCATCAAAGATGGGACGTCGAACAACTGATCGATGCGATTGAACAGACGAAAAAGCAACTTCCAACAACTGGTTCTGTCACAAATAGTTATGAACATATGTGGGGATATTTTAAAAAGAAAGCAAATCAAGCCGAGAAAGAAGAGACGTTCGAGTTACT
The DNA here is from genome assembly GCF_015351395.1 of Savagea serpentis. Lineage (GTDB taxonomy): Bacteria > Bacillota > Bacilli > Bacillales_A > Planococcaceae > Savagea > Savagea serpentis. The sequence goes on along the minus strand of NZ_JADKPV010000001.1, from coordinate 1,120,656 downwards.
CCGACAGTTTCAGCAAGGTGAAATTGAAGCATTAGTGCTTTGGAATTGGTTGCGCAGTTTGGCGGAGAAGTATGAAGTGAGTTATTTATTAGAAAGTACGATTTTACAGCAAAAATAAAGCGTTCCTTTCCTCTGAATAAGAGGCGAGGAACGCTTTGTGAATTAAGCGAGTAAGCTTTTTTCGATGACGCCGTCTTTCATGACGAATTGAATATTGTCTGTATTCGCTAAACCGTGAATGTCTGAGAGTGGATCATTCGATGAAATAATTAAATCTGCGAGTTTCCCTTGTTCTAAAGTGCCGAGGCGATCTTCCCAACCGAGGCATTCCGCTGCGGTTTTCGTTGAAGCGACAATCGCATCCATCGGTGTCATTTTTGCATCGACCATTAAGCCGAGTTCACGCAAGTTTGTGCCGTGTTTGAATACACCAGCATCCGTACCCATCGCAATTTTCACTCCTGCTTTGTATGCTTTCGTGAAGCTTTCACGATGAATTTCAATCACTTCTTTCGATTTTTGGATTGCTGTTTCTGGCATACCAACTTCGTGTGCTGTTTCTAAAACAGCGACAGGAGCGAGTAAGGTCGGTACGAGATACGTACCATTTTCGAGCATTAATTCGATTGCTTCATCGTCGATAAAGATGCCGTGTTCGATTGAATGAACGCCAGCACGCACCGCATTTTTAATCCCTTGTGCACCTTGCGCATGCGCCATTACTTTCGTTCCTTTACGGAATTCAGCTTCTTCTACCATAACACGTAGCTCTTCTTCAGAGAACTGAGCGAATTCTGGATGATCTGTCGCACTGAGCACACCGCCTGTCGCGTGAACTTTAATGACTTCAGCACCAGCACGTAACATTTCACGTGTCTTTTTACGAACTTCTTCGACACCGTCACACATTCCGTGTGGCATTCCTGGATAATCACTTGCGAGTAAATCAACGGTTGTACCCGAGACAGTATATCCGTCTCCGTGGCCACCTGTAATCGTTAAAGCGTTAATACTCACTTGCATACGAGGGCCTGTGATAATTCCATTTTCAATGGCCAGTTTCATCCCTAAATCAGCGCCTAATGCATCACGGACAGAAGTGACCCCTGCATCGAGTGTGCGTTGGAAGTAGTTGATTGCTTCGTAAAAACCGTAAGAAAATGGTGTCGTTAACGCTTGGGCCATCGGTTTGTATTCGAGGCGCATATGAACGTGCGTATCGATCATCCCTGGCATGACTGTGCCACCATTTCCGTCGATCACTGTTTCTTTTCCTGTTAATGTGTAACCATTTGCAGGGCCTGCGTATCGAATTTTATTTTCCTCTACGACGACGACTGCATTTGAAACAGGTGCGTTGCCTGTTCCATCGATTAATTGAACGTTTTGAATGATATACATATCCTACATCTCCTTAAAATTACAATGTATTGACTAAAATGCTTGCGATTACGACGGAAGCGACAGTTACAGTCGTAAATCCTCCGATAATCATCGGCGCGAGTAGTTCGTTGAAAATCATCTTTTTCTCTTCTTCATTTCGACCCGAACTACGGCTCACTTCTTCACATAAAATATAATCTCCTGGGAAGCCGAACAATGCCGTTAATGCGACAGGCATTCCTTTATACGGATTCCATTTCACAACTTTCGACATGATGGCACCACCGATTGAAATACCGAGTGTACCGATTAATAAAATAGCGATGATCGCCGGTAAGTTTTCCCACACTTGTTGTGGCGTGACGCCACCCATCGTGCCAATGACGACGAAAATGATGCTGAGCATGACGATTGTAAATGAGTTTGACTTTTCAAGCGTACGTGGTTCGAAAATACGGATGCGTAAGCCGACAATACCGATAGCAAGTGCCCATAAACTATAATGAATACCCGTCCATCCACCAAGTACAACAGCAATGGCAGCACCGACGAAGACGAAAAATAATTTGATCGTCGAACTTTGGAATAATGGGTGCTGTTTGCTCACATCTACTGAAGCGAAATCTTCTTCTGTTACCATCGGAACGAATTCGCCACGGTCGATTTGATCTTGCATTTGCTTTGTATATTTGCGCATGAAATATGTCGCAAGTGGCATGCCGAGAACCCCTTGGAACGCTACGACAAGTGCAGGGATTACAATCAATGTGCTATACCCTAGCTCGGTTAATTTCTCAGAAGTGATGAGCAATGCGATAATTCCGCCACTAATCGGCCCTACTCCAGCAACAGCTGTCGGGTAATCGAATAATAATGTAATAAATATCAAAATTAAAATTCCTGAAACAATGAGTCCACCTAAAGAAATTAACACTGCTTTAATTTGACTTTTCAGTAAACTTGACGGAATTAATGTACCCATATGTAAAATGGCTGGTGCAATTAAAATAGCTCCAAGTGCTGGGAACATCGCCTTATCTAAAATATCCACTGGAAAAATACCAGTCCATACGCATGCTAAATAGCCTACCATCGCTGTAAGTAACATCGGAACCCGAGCTCGCGTTAAAATCGAGACCCATTCTCCGATTGCAATTAAAGCGAAAATTAATGTTGTCGCAATAAGCGGATTGTCAATCATATATTATTACCTCCCTATAGATTAGCTATTGTACTATATTTTAAATAGTCTGTATACTTATTTTCAGAAAATTATTTAAAAACGAGCAATTCCGTCAATTACCCATTACTTGACAATAAAATAAATGATTTCTTTAGAAAGAAAATAACTGTTTTAAACATGAATATGCTCTTTGAATAAAATAAATACTAGTTTTCAAAAAATATAAATTCTTGTACACAATAGGAATAGCAAATCGAGGTGCGGTTCGAAATGCAATAAGTGGAAAACCAGAAAAAACAGAGAGGGAATGGTATAATAGTAAACAAAAAGGGAGGACATTCTATGTTTTTATTAGAATTATTGCAAGGAGAACATACGCATAAAATTGGGTTATTTCCAACAGAAGAGCAAGTGATTGCTTGGATTGAACAAATTCCATTTGTACGTAAAGATCAATATACAATCGATGAAGTAGAATTCGTTACTTATTCTTTATTGAAAGAAGAAATGCCGGTATATGCTGAAGTAGAGTGGCAAGGGTATGTCGTACCTTTTACACGTTATATGCTACCAGATGACGATGAAGCTATTTTCGTCTGGTATAAGATGCATTGCTTTAATGAACAAACAGAAGAACGTCAAATGGTCGATGGAATGACGCGTGTGGATGCTTACACGGTGATGAATGACGAAGTGGAAACATACATTATCCAGCGCAATGAATTGTACGAAGAAGCGAAACATTATTTCGAATCTCGTGGTTTGACAGTAGAACGCGGGGGAGAAGGTTCTGAAGATGGAGAATATGTGTTGGTAGACGGAGCGATTACGTTTCATCTAGATGCTTCTTCATTAGCGGACCGAGCTTACGCAGAAAACTTCGAACAATTTATCGCTTCTTATCAATAGAAAAATCGCTTTTTAAGTGTAGTTCATACTTAAAAAGCGATTTTTATTTAAAAAACATTGCGAATGCCTTGAATGAAAATAATGAGTATGGCAATAGGGGTGACAAAGCGAATTAAGATGAGCCATACATAATAGAATAGCGGATGGGTATTTAACTCTTGTTTTGACACAGACGTTTTATAATAGTAGCCTGCAAATAGCGAAATGAAAAATGCACCAATTGGCATACCGATGCCATTCGTTAAAAAGTCGACCGCATCAAAAATACTTTTGTTCGCAATTTGAACATCGGACCATATACCGAAGGATAAAGTACTTGGGATGCCGACAATGAAAATAAGTAAACCGCCAATCCAGGCGATGCGAACTCGGTTCGTTCGGCGTTTTCCAATGACGACGGAGACGAGAATTTCCAACATTGAAATAGAAGACGTCAATGTCGCAAACAATAATAAAATAAAGAACAAAATAACGAATAATGAACCGAGTGGCATTTGCTCAAAGACAGCAGGTAAAATGACGAATGCAAGTCCAGGCCCTGCATCGGGCTGGAAGCCGAGTGCGAATACTGCAGGGAAGATGACGAGACCTGCCAAAATCGAAATGAAAATATTCATAAGTGCAACGTGAATCGAAGCACTTCCAATTTGTTCATTTTCCCCTAAATAAGAGGCATATGTAATCATGACAGAGACACCGACGCTTAAAGTGAAGAACGCTTGTCCAAGTGCGAGTAAGACAGTTTCCCAATTCAGTTGATTCCAATCTGGAACGAACATGAAGCGAATTCCTTCCATCGCGCCTGGTAAAGTGAGAGACCGCACAACGAGAATGAGAAAGAAAATGAACAGTGTCGGCATCATCCATTTACTCGCACGTTCAATGCCGCTTTTAATCCCTGCTTGTACGATGCCGATTGTAATGAGTAAAAACATTCCTTGTGCAAAAACAGCTTCCCATGGATTTTGAATAATCGCGTGAAACAATTGTTCGAATGATTCGCTGTCGCCACTTTTTAATCGGAAAGTGAATGCGCGAATAAGATAGCTTAAAATCCAACCTCCTACAACACTGTAAAACGATAATATGAGGGAAGCCATAATCGTCCCTAAATAACCGACGAGATACCAAGGTTTTCCCGGTGCTTGTTGTTTAAAAGAGGTGACGGCGTCAACTTGTCCTCGACGACCGATCATAAACTCAGCGACGAGCACGGGTAAACTAATGAAAAAAAGAAAAGCAATAAACAAAATAATAAAAACACTTCCGCCATGGTTTCCAGCCATATAAGGAAACTTCCAAATAGCGCCCAATCCTACCGCACTCCCGGCAGCTGCTAAAATGAACCCAATTTTGGAGGCGAATTGATCACGTGAAGACATAAAAAGCTCCTTTACTATAACAATTTGTCTGTTCATTATAACGTACTTCAATAATTGATAGGGAAGAGATTAAGGATTGTATAAATATGATGAATTATACACATGAATAATAAGAGAATAAAAATATGAAGAAACGCTTATATAGCAAAGATTTAAAAGGTTTTTCTTGAGAATAAAAAATAACAGAATAAATTTTTTACAAAATTTTAAACAAAAAGGTTGTATTTATATTCACTCGGGTGTATGATTAATAGCATCTTGTAACACACGAGGAGCGATTAGGATGAAAACAAAGAAAAACGTAATTATTATCGGAGCAGCAGGACGGGACTTCCATAATTTTAATACATATTACCGAGATAATGAGGACTACAATGTTGTAGCTTTCACAGCAGCACAAATTCCAGATATCGATGGACGTAAATATCCAGCAGAATTAGCAGGAGACTTATATCCAGAAGGGATTCCAATTTTTGCGCAAGAACAATTAGAAGAATTGATTCATCAATATGATGTCGATGACTGTGTCTTCGCTTATAGTGACCTTCATTACACGAAAGTGATGCAAATTGGAGCACTCGTCAACTCAGCGGGCGCAAACTTCCAATTACTCGGTTTAAAAGATACGCAAATTAAAAGTAATAAACCTGTCATTTCTGTTTGTGCGACACGTACGGGAACAGGGAAAAGCCAAACATCGCGTAAAGTCGTGGAAACATTGTTAGACCACGGATTGAAAGTAGTTGCGGTACGTCACCCGATGCCATACGGTGATTTAGTGGCACAACGTGTACAACGCTTCGCAACAGTGGAAGATTTGAAAAAACATCATTGCACGATTGAAGAGATGGAAGAGTATGAACCACATGTTGAACGCGGAAACATCATTTATGCAGGTGTTGACTATGCGGATATTTTAGCGGCAGCAGAAGAAGATCCAGATGGCTGTGACGTCGTATTATGGGATGGCGGAAACAACGACTTCTCATTTTACGTTCCAGATTTAGCCATTACAGTACTCGACCCACACCGTGCGGGTCATGAATTAGAATATTACCCAGGTGAAGTGAGCTTACGTACAGCAGACGTATCAATCATTAATAAAATCGACAGTGCTGAACAAAAAGATATTGAAACTGTTGAAAATAACATTAAAGCTGTCGCGCCAAATAGCACGATCATTAAAGCAGAGTCGACAATTACAGTGGACAAACCTGAATTAATTAAAGGGAAACGTGTGCTCGTTGTAGAAGATGGTCCTACATTGACACATGGTGAAATGAAAATTGGAGCGGGAACGGTCGCAGCAGAACGTTTAGGGGCAGCTGAAATTATCGATCCAAAACCATTCGGAGTCGGTTCCTTATTAACGACATTCGAAAAATATCCACATATTGAAAACGTATTGCCAGCGATGGGCTATGGTGAAGAGCAGTTAAAAGACTTAGAAGCGACGATTAACGCTTCAGATGCGGATGTTGTTATCATCGGCACACCGATGGACTTAAACCGTGTCATCAATATTGAAAAACCAACAACACGTGTATTTTATGATTTAAAAGAAGTGACAGAACCAAACTTAGAATCAATTCTTGCACAATTTGTCAAAGATCATAATTTAACAAAATAATCGATGAAAGAGGCATCCTTCCTTGTAGGGATGCTTCTTTTTTAGTATTTTGAAGGAAGGAGGGATGACAGTGACGAATTATTTAAAAAGAGCGAATGAATTAGCGATAGCGAATATCGAAGAAGGAGGGCAGCCATTTGGAGCGGTACTTGTGAAAGAAGGAGTAGTGATTGGTGAAGGTGTCAATGAAATGCATATTGCATATGATGTGAGTGGACATGCTGAAATGATTGCGATTCGACGCGCTCAGCAACGGCTTCAGACAGATGATTTACGTGGAGCGCGCATGTATGCGAGTGGAGAACCATGTCCGATGTGCTATGCGGCGATGGCTTTCGTCGGAATTGAAGATGTCGTTTATAGCGCTTCTGTAGAAGAAGCTGCTGCAAGTGGGTTAATGCGTTCGCAAGAAATCTATGAAGATTTGAAAAAGATACGCACTGAACGAGTGTTGATCCAAAGTTACCAACAAAAAATTGGAGGATTATCCCCTTTGCAAGTTTGGAAAAATAAATAGGTTAGTCCTTCCCTCTGTATATAAAAAAGCATTTCTCTCCATAATATCGAGAGAAATGCTTTTATTTCAGATTATTGGAAAACAATCGTTTTATTGCCTTCTACAATTACGCGATCTTCTAAATGCCATTTTACTGCACGTGCTAGTACACGACGCTCAATTTGTTGGCCTATTTTTTTAAGATCAGCGATGGAATTACGGTGGTCTACACGTTCGATATCTTGTTCAATAATCGGTCCTTCGTCTAAGTCATTCGTGACGTAGTGGCTCGTCGCTCCAATCAATTTTACCCCGCGGTGGAAAGCACGTTCATAAGGACGCGCTCCGATAAACGCTGGTAAGAATGAATGGTGGATGTTGATGATGCGATTTTCAAAACGCTCAACGAACTCTGGCGTTAAAATTTGCATATAACGAGCTAAAATTAAAATATCGATGTCGTATTGTTCCATGAGACGAACTTGTTCTGCTTCGACTTCTTTGCGAATATCTTTATTTGCCGGGATGTAATGGTATGGAATGCCGAGTGCTTCTACCATTTCGCGAGCGATCTCATGGTTACTAATAACGACTTCGATATCCATCGGTAAGTCTCCGTTTTGCCATTCCCATAAAAGTTCAACGAGTGCATGTGGTTCTTGTGAAACAAAAATAGCGGCTTTTTTTCTCACAGAACCGTACGTAAAACGATAATCCATCGAATACGTTGTAGCGATTTCTGAGAACTGTTGCTCAAGTTCTTGACGTTTATCATTTAAATCATCTAAGTGAAATTCAATACGCAAGAAAAATGTTCCGTTTTCTGGATCGCTTGAATATTGATTGGATTCGATAATATTCGCATTATTTTTGTGTAAAAAAGTAGAGACAGCAGATACAATCCCTGGTCGGTCTTCACAACGAATGAGTAAACGACCTTGATTTTTGAGCTGTTCTTTTCTTTCATTTGCCATTTGATCAACTTGCTGGCGGATTGACATAACTTTCATCTCCTCTTAAAAATTACATTATACCATTATGCCTCATTTTATCACTATTATCAAGAGTAGTGATAGCGGGTATCTGTACTAAACATAGACATAAAAAATAATTGTTATAAAACAGTTGTTTACTTTGTCGCTTCAACGTGATAAAGTTAAAATATTGTATTTTCAGAAAATTTATAGGAGATGAAAACATGTCACAAGTAAAATTTTATAGTGGAGAAAATATTCCACTCGAAATGCATAAAGTACGTATCGTTCAAAAGTTAAATTTACCGACAGTAGAAGAACGTTTAGAAGCGATGAAAGGTGCAGGGTTTAATACGTTCCTACTTCAAAATAAAGATGTCTTTATGGATATGCTCACAGATAGTGGAGTGAATGCGATGAGCGATCGTCAACAAGCAGCGATGATGCAAGCGGATGATAGTTATGCAGGATCGGAAACGTTCACACGTCTTCAGCAAGCGCTTGAAAATATTTTCGGAACGAAATATTTTTTGCCGACTCACCAAGGACGCGCATGTGAAAACGTTATTTCCCAAACGTATGTGACGGCAGGTTCTGTCGTGCCGATGAACTACCACTTCACGACATCGAAAGCCCATATCGTGTTAAACGGTGGACGTGTTGAAGAAGTGTATAAAGATGAAGCGCTCAATATTACGAGTAATAATCCGTTTAAAGGCGATATGGACATTGCGAAATTGCGTGCAGTTATCGAAGAAGCAGGAGCAGAAAATGTGCCATTCGTACGCATGGAAGCGGGAACGAACTTAATCGGCGGACAGCCACACTCACTCGCGAACATGAAGGAAGTGCGCAAAGTGTGTGATGAGTACGGAGTAATGCTCGTTTTAGATGCGAGTTTATTAGCGGATAACTTACATTTTATTAAAACGCGTGAAGAAGCATATCAAAATAAATCGATTCGTGAAATTACGCGTGAAATTGCAGATTTAGCAGACATCATTTATTTCTCAGCGCGCAAGCTTGGAAACGCGCGTGGTGGTGGTATTTGTACGAATAATGAAGAGGCGTACATGAAAATGCGTGAATACATTACATTGTATGAAGGATTTTTAACGTATGGTGGAATGTCTGTGCGTGAAATGGAAGCGATCGCCGTCGGTTTAGAAGAGACGATGGATGAAGAGATGATCAACCAAGGACCACAGTTTATTCAATTTATGACGGAAGAATTGCAGAAACGTGGCGTTCCTGTCATTACTCCAGCAGGTGGACTCGGTTGCCACATCGACGCGCGCTCATTTTTACCGCATGTTGCGCAACAAGATTACCCAGCAGGTGCACTCGCGTCTGCGATTTATATCGCAAGTGGAGCGCGAGGGATGGAACGCGGAACGATGTCGGAACAGCGCAATGAAGACGGTACAGAACCGCTTGCTAATATGGAACTCGTTCGTATGGCGCTTCCGAGACGTGTATTTACGATGTCTCAAGTGAAATATGCAGCGGACCGTATCGCATGGTTGTACGATAATCGCGACTTAATCGGTGGTCTTGAATTTGTCGAAGAGCCGAATGTGTTACGTTTCTTCTTCGGACGCCTTCAAGCAACATCAAATTGGCCTGAGCAACTCGCAAAAAAATTCCGAGAAGATTTTGGCAATAGTTTATAAAAATGAGAGAAAGTAGTGAAGAAACCTTCATTACTTTCTTTTTTGGTGAGCAGAAAGTATGCATCGATACGGTACATCGTATATCGTTAAAAGAGAATCGTTATCAATTAGGAGGATGTACAATGACACAAGATGCGAAACAATTTTGGAATGAACGAGCAGAAGGATTTTTTGCGAATCAAAAAATAGGCGCAGAACCGATCCCGAATGCTGTTGCTGAATATATGAATGAGCGCGGATGGATGAATCGCGCACACGTATTAGATGTCGGGTCGGGGAGCGGACGTTATACGTTGTTATTTGCACGTCATGCAGACCGCGTAACAGCACTGGACGTCTCGGACAAAATGCTTCAATTTTTACAAGAGGAAGCGAAACAATACCGTCTATCAAATGTTGAAACGTTAGAGTCAGAATGGCCAGCGAAGCTTACGAAGCAATATGATGTACTATTTGCGGCGATGTGTCCGGCAGTCGGTTCAGAAGAGTCGATTCGTGCGATGGATGAAGCGGCGACGAATGTCGTAGCGATTGCGCGTTACGATTACACAGCGGATCAATTTATCGAAACATTATCAAAAGAAGAACAAGCAGAAGCATTAGCGAATGACCCGCACAATGATCGTGCGATTATTGATGAGATGGAAGCACACGCGAAAAACTTAGGTCGTACGCCACAACGCGAACGATTCACAAGTGAAGAAAAAGAAACGATGTCGAAAGAAGCAGCGAAAGCACGTTACAATAAATATCGTGAGCGCCTACCTGAAATCGCACAAAAATTAGATGAAGCGATTGAAAAGGAAGCGGTCGACGGACAAGTAGAACTTATCCGTAAATTTAGCTTAACATTATTATATTGGACAGTTTAAAGAAGAAAAATGCTACCCTCTCATGTCGAGAGGGTAGCATTTTTATTATCACTTTTTCGGAATGAGTTCGCGCTCAATTAAAAAATCACGGGCGACAATTTCGACAAGTTCACCGTCATTATCGACAAGCCCGTTCATCACTTGCATCGCATGTTCATCAATTTCTCCTTCCAACATTTTCAAAATGTCTTCCAGTTCAGGATATTCATGCAACACTTCATTACGGATGAGAGGTAAAGCGTGATAAGGAGGGAAGTAAGCAAGGTCGTCTTCAAGTACACGGAGCGGATAAATTTGTAATTGTCCATCCGTTGTATAAGAGTTGATGACATCGACTTTTCCTGCATTAATAGAGCGGTACATCATACCGTGGTCCATTCCTTTTACACTTTTGAAGGAAAGATGGTATTCTTTTTGAAAACCAGGTAAACCGTCCGGTCGATCAATAAATTCGAAAACCGCTCCGAGTATGAAATCATTCGCATATGGAGCAAAATCTGAAAACGTCACAATGTCTAGTTCTTCTGCGACTGCTTCGTCAAGTGCTAACGTATACGTATTGTTAAAGCCGAATGTTTGAAAAGCGGTAATATGATCGCGGGCAACAAGTTCTTGTGTTAAACGCAAAGTCTCTTCAGCGGTCGTCGGCTCTTCATGATAATACGTTGCGACAATTGTACCGGTATAGTCTGGAATAATATCGATATGACCGTTCGTCATCGCATTCCATACGACGGATGAACCGCCTAAGTTTTCTTTGTAGGAAATGTCAAGGTCGGTATGCGCTTCAATTAATTGCCCCATAATATGGGAAAGGATGATACTTTCCGTATTGTTACGAGAACCGAGGCGTAAAGAATCTTTTTCGATAAAAATACAGCCACTTAATAAAAACAGTGCGGAACAAATAATTAAAAGTCGTTTCATACGTTACGCAGTCCTTTCGGCGTCGACCAACGTTCAATCAACGTAAAGAGTGATTCAATTAAAATGGCAAGCAAAGCTGCGGGAATCGCCCCGAGTAAAATAAGACCGTCAATACCGCGTGTAATTCCTAAGAAAATGAAATCACCGAGACCACCTGCTCCGATAAATGCTGCGAGTGTGGCGTTACCGACGTTAATAACGGCAGCTGTTCGAATACCTGCCATAATAGTCGGTAGAGCGAGAGGCAGTTCCACACGGAATAAAATTTGAGCGCTCGTCATACCCATGCCGCGAGCAGCTTCGATTGTCGCGGGATCTACTTCTTTAATGCCTGTATACGTATTGCGCATAATCGGCAATAAAGAATATAAAAACAATGCGGCGATCGCTGTTTTCACACCGATTCCGAAAATAGGAATCATAAATCCGAGCAAAGCTAAACTTGGAATCGTTTGCAAAATACCTGTTCCGCCTAAAATGATTGTTTTGAGTTGTGGCACTCGAGTTACTAAAATACCGAGAGACACTGCGATAATCGTTGCGATAATCATGGAGAAGAAAACGAGTTGAATATGGACACTCGTCGCTGTAACGACTTCATCCCAGCGCAGTTGTGTTTGTTGTACGAGTTGTTGCCAAATGGATAAATCGTTCATGATACGACCTCCTCTGTCCACTGACTAGACATCGCAGTTAGTAGGGAACCTCTTGTCACAAGTCCGATGAGTTGATGTGTATCATCGATGATTGGGATTAAGCCAGAAGGCGCTTCATCCATTAAAATAATCGCATCTTTACTCGTTGCTTTTGTCGTTAAAATCGGTTGAATCGGTGTCATAATTTCTTCAATCGTCTGGATGTGGTCCATTTTCTTAATCAAATCGTATGCTGATACAGCTCCGAGTAATTTCGATTGGCGATCAACGATAAGCAAATCCGTTATTTTCTTTTGACGAATGAGCGAAAGAGCACGTTCGGGTGACAAATTCGGATGTGCGGTCGTGACCGTTTCAGCCATAATTTCAGTGACGGGCATAAGCTCTGGATTTTGAATGATGCGGTGTTTGCCCATGAACTGTTCAACAAACCCGTGAGCCGGTTCATAGAGCAATTTTTCAGGGGTATCGAGTTGAAGTAAGCGACCATCTTTCATGATGGCAATACGATCTCCCATCGTCAATGCCTCATCCATATCATGCGTGACGAAAACAATCGTAATATCGAGTTGTTCATGCAAAGTGAGCAATTCTTTTTGGAGTTCCTCACGCGTAATCGGATCGAGTGCACTGAAAGGCTCATCCATTAATAAAATATCGGGCTTTGCTGCAAGTGCGCGAGCGATGCCGACACGCTGTTGTTGTCCACCGGATAGTTCTTTTGGATAGCGGGAAGCATGAAGCTCAGAATCCAATCCTACAAGCAGTAAAAGCTCCTCTACTCGCTCTTCAATCGCTTTTTCATTCCATCCTTTTAATTGCGGAACGAGAGCAATATTTTGAGCGATCGTATAATGCGGAAAAAGTCCAACTTGTTGAATGACATATCCGATATTGCGACGCAGTTCTGACGGGTTATACGTCGTATTATCTTTACCGTTCACACGGATGGTCCCAGTCGTATGGGGAATGATGCGATTGATCATTTTCATCGTCGTCGATTTACCGGATCCACTCGGACCGATTAAAACGAGTAACTCTCCGCGTTCAATTTGAAAGCTAACATCTTGAACCGCTTGAAATCCTCCTTCGTACTTTTTACCAACATGATCAAAAATTATCATAAAAATAAATCCTCCTTTTCACATTAAAAATGCAGAATATTCAGTAAAAAATGAGCATTCCTAATGTGACACTACTTAAGCATAGCATGAGGAAATAAAATGCTGAAAAAAGGATGAAGAAAATGGAGGTTAAATAAAATATTTATAACTAAAAAATAAAGAAAATGTCATAATAATCATGATAAAAAAATTAAAAAACAATAAAAATAGGTATTTACAATCATTTTAATTAAGAGTACAAATACCTATATAAAAATATGTAAAAAAGCACAAATCGGATTGATTTGCGCTTTTCATATTAATGGTCAAAAAAGACTTTATCTCGATTGTATTTAGCAAATTTTGTATTAATATAATACGTTTCTAACATTTCACGATGCATCGGATCTTCGATAAACCATACTTCGATTTTCGCAATGTCGTCACGCGCGTCTTTTAAGGGTGACACATTATCTTCTAAGTGGCGCTTGACACGTTGGCGTAATTTACGTGCTTTGCCAACAAATAGTACATTACCTTCTTCATCTGAAAATAAAATGATACCACCACGGTCACGTGGAATATCATGAATGTTTTTATAAAATCCGAATAAAGGTTCATCTGCTTGTTTCATAATTTTCACATCTGGATAGCGTTCTTCAACTGTAATCATGTTTTCTCTCCTTCACTGCGTATTTGCTCATAGTAGACGACAAATACTTTGTTAGTTTACCATAATTTGAACGAACAATGGAGGAAATATTGAAAAAGAGAGTGTATTTCATAATATTCAATAATAGTTCACAAATGAATAAGTGACAATTTCGACTTATATATAGGTAGACACTGAACTAGGATTTAAGCGAAGCCTCTTCCTATTCTTCAAAAATGAAGTATAATAGAAGTGATTGAAAGTTTCCTTAAGCGAAAATTACTTTCGATATTCCTATTTTTATTACAGAAAGGGGAGAATTTTTGTGAAATTCAAATCAATGATTCCAGCACTCATTCTTTTGCTTGCAGTAGTATGCATGCCAAGCTTAGCCTCAGCATCAGAACCAGCGATTGACACGACGACGGAGAACACGGTGACTTTGACAGCGACGGCAGTAGGTTTAATTGGTAGCTTAATTATTTTACCAACTTTGATGTTTTTATACCGTGATTAAATTTTAAAAATCTTTCACTTTTACAAAGTGGAAGATTTTTTTATGTTTTAAGAAGTGAGGGAAGGGAAAAGATGAACATTATCTAAAGAATGAGGGATGTTAAATGGCTATTTATGATATTTCGTTTCCATCTGCGAATAAAAGAGATACGGTTATGGCAAATTATTATACACCACTTCAAGAACCGATTGGAATTATTCAAGTGATTCATGGATTTTTGGAACATCATCGTCGCTATTCTCGCATGATTCAACATTTTGTTGATGCGGGATATGTCGTCATCGCCACAGATCATATTGGACATGGATTAACTGCAAAGAACAATAATACATTCGGTAATGTAGGAAAAGGTGGATATGAGGCTGTCATTCAAGATGAAATTACATTGTACCAATTAGCGAGAAAGCAATTTGGGAAAGAGTTGCCTTACTTTATTTTCGGTCATAGTTGGGGATCTTTAATCGCCCGTTGTTTAACGGAAAAATTGCATAATATGTTAGAAGAAGACATCAGTGGAGTTGTATTATGTGGGACGGTCGTGCCATTTTTAAAGAATGACTCCATGATTGAGCAATTTAGAGAAAAGGTTGAAAATGGTGAAGGAGGAATGTGTGATGATACTCTTGCTGCACAAGTTTTCAAACCATTACTTGCTCGTGTAGAGAAGGTGGTAAATGGGAATGAATGGATCGCTATCGACGAGGGAGTCATTCAAGATCATGTCAGAGATCCGTTGAATATAACAGGAAGTTTGACATGTGAAACGGTATACAATTTTTTAGCGCTTAATGAATGCGTGAATGCACCTTCTTTTTATGAGAAATTCCCAGAGCATGTTCCGGTTTTACAAGTTGCGGGAGATCAAGATCCAGTAGGGTTGTATGGAGAAGGAGTATACCGAGTTGCAAATGGATTGAGAAACGCTGGTGTGAAAGATGTGACGACAATCATGTTCCCCTCTTATCGACACGAAGTTCATAATGAGCCAAAATTAAGAGATGTGATTATAGAACATTGTCTATCGTTTTATTGTAGAGATGAAAGATCATTTGAAAAGTGGTAATGGATGTAAGTCTATCACCGCTTTTTTATGTGCATTTTAAACGATTTGTCGAAAGTGGACTCACTAAAATAATCACTCTTTTTATCGTGTACAAAGTATAGCGGGGGTTTGAATAAAAAGTCAGAAAAGTAAGAATAAAAAAACATTAAAAAACATCTAGCGTATAAAAACAGCTTATATTACGATAGTATTTGGAAGAAGAGGTGAAGATGTATGACACCGAATCAGATTGGATTTGCGTTGTTATATTTAGGATTATTTTTACTTATTGGAAAATGGCTACGTGTGAAAGTAAAGTGGCTTCAAAACTTATTCGTTCCTTCCTCTATTATTGGAGGATTTGTAGCGCTTTTAGTGGGTCCACAAGTGTTAGGGAAATTACTTGCACCCCTTGTAGGAGATGCATCGTTTTTTGTAGATGGAGTCATTCCTTCGACTTTTATAACAGTTTGGAAAGCGCTACCAGGCTTAATGATTAACGTCGTCTTTGCGACACTCTTTCTCGGAACGGTTTTGCCAAGTATGAAAAAGGTGTGGCGGCTTGCAGGTCCGCAGCTTGCTTTTGGATGGACGGTAGGATTCGGTCAATACGTAGTAGGTATGATTGTTACATTACTCGTTTTGACGCCGTTTTTCGGCTTGCCACCAATCGTCGGTTCATTAATTGAAATTGCTTTTGAAGGAGGACATGGGACAGCGGCTGGAATGGCGAGCACCTTTGAAAAAATGGGCTTTAGCGATGGATACGATTTGTCAATCGGTTTAGCTACTGTCGGTTTGTTGTCCGGGGTAATCTTCGGAATGATTTTAATTAACTGGGCTGTGCGTAAAGGACATACGAAAGAAATTAAAAATGTGGAAGGTTTTTCAGATTTGCGCAAAAAGGGGATTATGGAATTCCAAAATCGTGAGCCTGGTATTACGATGACAGTTCGCGCAGAGTCAATAGAACCTTTATCGCTACATTTTGCGTTTGTAGGACTCGCTATTTTAGTAGGTTGGCTCATTTTGAAAGGGCTTGTATTCGGAGAAGAAATGCTATTTGGTTCGGAGTTGATGACCTATATTCCGTTATTCCCACTCGCGATGATTGGGAGTATTATCGTACAAGCGATTTTTACTCGCATGGATAGTACTGAATTGATGGACCGAGCTACTGTAAATCGAATTCAAGGCTTTGCGCTTGATATTTTAATTGTATCGGCAATCGGGACGATTTCATTAGAAGTATTAGGCACATATATGGTTCCGTTTTTACTTTTAGCAGCGACAGGAGTCGCTTGGAATATCTTTTCTGTGCTCGTATTAGCTCCACGCATTTTGCCAACGTATTGGTTTGAACGCGCGATTGGCGATTTCGGACAGGCGACAGGCGTTACTGCAACAGGACTATTATTGATGCGTGTTGTCGATCCTGAAAATAAAACGCCAGCTTTTGAGAGTTTCGGTTACAAACAATTGATTTTTGAACCGTTTCTTGGTGGTGGCTTCGTCACAGCGTTGTCTGTTCCTTTCATCTTTAAACTAGGGGCAGTTCCATTTTTAATTTTCGCGATTGTCATGTTGTTAATCGGATTGATTCCAGGACTGTTTTACTTCGGGAAAATGAAAGAATCCGCTTAAATCATATAAGAGGCTGACAAGATGAGTCCAAATTAAAACAGTTGAATTCGAGCGCGCTCGAGTTCAACTGTTTTTCGTTATTGTACTGTAATTTGCCAAGACATCCCGAACTGGTCGATGCACCAACCGAATGAACGGCTGAATCCGTAGTTATCTAACGGCATTAAAATGGCGCCGTTTCGTTTTAATTTATTAAACAAGTCTTGTTGTTCGAAAACGGAATCCGCTGTAATGAAAAATGAAAAGCTCGGTGTGAAATCGAATTTATGTTCGACGGGACTATCATTAATGAAGAAGCGGTTGCCATCGATTAAAAGTAAAGCACTTTTCACCGTACCTTCCGCACCTTGCTCATTTACCTCATATAATTCCATCGTCACTAACTCTGTATTGGGCACAGTTTTTAAATAAAACTCAATCGCTTGTTTCGCATTTCCTTGGAACATTAAAAATGGTGTGATTTCTTTCATGTATTCGTCATCCTTTCCTCGTCTCTATATTACTACAACATGGTACAATGAAAACAAAAAAGAAAGGAGCATCATTGTGAAAAAACTATTCATCAGTTTGTTTGCTTTTATGTTCATTGCAGGATGTTCACCTAAAACAGAAGGAGTGGATGTCGTCTTCCCTTATTTTTATTTTGCGGATTTACCAATTGCGGATATTCAAGAAGATTTCGATCACGAACCGTTTGAAAAAATTGCGCGCAATGAACAGCGCCAAGTCGTCTTTACGATGCCAGAAGAGCGTCGTGAGCAATTAGAGCAACAAACGTATGATAATATGAGCGCTTTTTTAGATCAGGACGTCAGCATGTCATTCCAAAAGATTGAACATAATGAAGATTATACGGAATTCACATTGCATGTCGAAGAACAGAAGTATATGAACTATCAAGAGGAGAATTTACTGTTCGTGTTATTAGAAGATAGCGTCCTTCATCAAGTGTACAGTAATAAAAAGCCAGAAACGATTCGCACGGTAGCGACAATCGTGAACGAACACGGAGAAGAAATTCAAAAAATTACACTAGCTGATGACAATGCGTGATGAAACAATTTTAATTTAACAAGAAAATGGTATACTGTAAGCAATTCGTAAAGGAGGCATTGTTGTGAGAAAATCATTTATCGTTATCGCTACATTAATTGGCGTGGCGGTCGCTTCTTTATTTTTAGGAAGACAAGGGAAGAGTGAACCCCCTGTGACCGAAGAGAAAAAAGATCAACAAACATTATCGAATAAACCGATGTCCGTCCATTACATCGATGTCGGACAAGGGGATGCAATTTTTATCGAAACACCGAATGGTAAAACGATGCTCATTGATGGAGGAAAGAAGTCACAAGGAGAGAAGGTCGTTTCATTCATTAAAGATAAAGGGTATGAAACGGTGGATTATGTCGTTGCAACTCACCCGGATGCCGATCATATTGGAGGACTCATATCAGTATTAGAACAATTAAATGTCAAACATTTTATCGATAGCGGAAAAGTACATACGACAGAGACGTATTTAAAAATGCTTCAGTTAATCGACGAGAAAAATATCGATTTCGTCGTTCCGAAGCTAGGTGATGCGATCGATATGGATCCAGAAGTAGAAATGCTCGTCGTCAATGCTGTCGAAGATGCTTCGAACAATAATGAGGCATCCATCGTCGTCTATGCAGTGCACGGTCAAACGTCGTATTTATTCACAGGAGATGCGGATGTCTCGATTGAACGTCAAATGATGAAAGACTTCAATATTCCGACGACAGTATTAAAGGCAGGCCATCACGGATCGGATACGAGCAGCGCGCTCGACTTTTTACAAACAGTGAAGCCGGAAGTTGTCATTCTATCTTATGGTGAAAATAATAAATACGGTCACCCACATGATAGTGTCTTACGCAATTTCGAAAAAGTAGGTAGCATGATTTATTCGACGGCTGAGTCGGGAACGATTACCGTGACGTCTGATGGGAAGACGTATCGTGTGGACGCGGAGCCGTGGAACACATTATCAGGTTTAATTAACATCAACACAGCTTCTAAAGAAGAGCTCCAATATTTACAAGGAATCGGTCCGACGACGGCAGACAAAATTATTCAATATCGTCAAAAGCAACCGTTCTGCACGACGGAAGAAATTATGGAAGTGGACGGCATTGGGCCGAAAACATACGAGCAAATTGAATTGAAAATAAAAGTAAAATGAGGTGATCATCTTGATGCTCATGTATACAGTGGATCGAATCGAAGACGGCTACTACGTTTTATTGAAAAAAGGCAATGAAGAAGACGAGTTGCTCATACCTGTTCATGAAGTACGAAATGAGGCGCGAGAAGGCGATGTCGTTTCGATTGTCGAATTGGATGGGGTCGAACAGAAATACGAATTGCACGTGCGGACAGAAGTTACTTCGAAAATGCGAGAAGATGTGACTGCGCTGTTAAGAAAGCTACAAAATAAATAACTGGGAAGTTGTGGACAATTTGTTCACAACTTCTTTTTTTAGCATGAATTTAGGTGAGCATATTCATTTACTTCTATTAATTTAGCCTTTAATATAAATAGCGTAAGGGGTATATGAAATGCTGTAAAATCAGCGCCCCATGATTAGAAGCGACATTAAAGATATTAAAAAGGAGAGGTTATCAATGACAGAAGTTCAAAATGAAAATGTAGAAGTACGTTCATTACCACGTATCGGATCACCTGCCCCACAATTTGAAGCAAAAACGACACACGGTGTATTGAAGTTAGAAGACTACAAAGGTAAATGGTTAATTCTTTTCTCTCATCCGGCAGACTTTACGCCAGTTTGTACGACAGAGTTCATCGGATTCCAAAAAATGTATCCAGAACTTCGTGAAATGAACACGGAATTACTCGGACTTTCCATCGACAGTGTACACTCACACATCGCATGGGTACGCAATATCGAAGAAAAGTTCGGCGTAGAAATCGAATTCCCAGTCATTGCAGATTTAACGATGGATGTAGCGCACAAATTCGGTATGATTATGCCAGACGAAAGCGACACGGAAACATCACGTGCGGTATTCGTTATGGACCCAGAACAAGTCGTTCGTGCAATTATTTACTACCCATCAGCGATCGGCCGTAACATGGACGAAATTAAACGTCTCCTCATCGCATTGCAAACAGCAGATGAGCACAAAATTGCAACACCTGCTAACTGGACGAAAGGTGAGCGTGTGATCGTACCACCAGCTCCAACACAAGAATTAGCAGCAGAGCGTATGAACAATCCAGAGTATGAGTGTAAAGACTTCTACTTCTGTACGAAAGAAATTAAATAATTCGTAACAGGGGGCTACTATGCCTCCTGTTACGAATTTAAAGGAGGGATTTTAATGGCGTGTGGAACAGATTTGACAGCATTGTCTCAATCTGAAAAAGTGATGCTCGCAGTCATCCAAGAAGAAGCGAAAACAGCAGATGACATTGCGAAAGAATCGAAACAACCTATTTTTAAAGTGCGCAGCGGGATGCGTTCGTTAGTAGAACGAGAGTTTGCGCAAGAAGAAGGCGAAGCGTACCGTGCGACGGAAAAGACGATTGCTCGTTTAAAAAAAGAGGCGTAATCGTGTTGCTCTCTGCATTTTATGTAGAGGGCCATCTTTTTGAGCAAATGAATAGCATCGAACCAAACATATGGTATAATAGAAAATAAATACGCATTGGCGTATATTTTTTTACATAAAAATATACCCTTAGGGGTAATGGGGGATTCGTTATGAAAACATTTTGGATGATTTATCGTGCACCAGCAAAATATTTAATGTACAGTGTACCTTTAACTTTACTCATCGGGTTTATCGTCGGTTTAAATTTTGATACAACACCGATGAAATCGACTTTATTAATCGGAACGATCATTATGATTTACGCGACGATGGTCGGCTTTAATTTTAAGCAACTCGCTTCGACAGCGGGTTCAAAAGTGCTCATCTTTTCTGTCATCATCAACTTCGTCATCATTCCAGTCATTGCATTCGGATTAGGGACGCTTTTATTAACAGGTCGTGCGGATAATGGAGCGATGTTCGCAGGGCTTGCCATTTCGGCTTTACTTCCGACGAGTGGGATGACGATTTCTTGGACAGTGCTCCAAAAAGGAAATGTTGATGCAGCGGTCAAATTGACGATCTTTGGACTTATTTTAGGTTCCTTATTAGCGCCATGGTATTTGCTCGTCATGGTCGGTCAATACGTACCGATCGATATTTGGGGTACGATGAAAACGATTTTACTCGTCGTTTTTGTACCGATGATCTTAGGTCATTTCACATTTAAGTTATTACTCCGCAAAATGACGCCACAACATTTTAAGAAGAACGTGAAACCGAAGTTCGGCCCGTTGAGTATTTGGGCGATGTTGTACGTTGTTTTTGTCAGCATTAGTACAGGGGCAAAAATGATCGTTAGTAATTTAGAGTTAATTGCAATTGCGGTCGTCGTATTGTTATTATTTTACGCAATTAACTTTGCAATTAGTACATTTGTAGCATTGAAGTTTTTCAACCGTGAAGATGGAATCGCGCTCGTTAACGGAACAGTGTTACGCAACTTATCGATTGCGATCGGTTTAGCCGCAACATCTTTCGGACCTGAAGCAGCATTGATTGTCACGCTTGCTTTTATTATACAGCAACAAGGGATCGCAAACTACGCTCAAATTTCAATGCGTAAATGGTTTAAGCCAATTAAAAAGCAAACAACTAAGAAAAATATTCAAGAAAACACACAAACTATTTCATAAAAAAGAGCTCAAACGAACCGCAAAGGGAGTTTGAGCTCTTTTCGTTCACTTCCCCTCTCGCTATGCGTAAGAAAGTTATGTTATTATAAAATCAATGAAACTTATTTTGAGAGGGGTGACAAGATGAAAAAATATCGACCGATTCAACGTCGAGGAAACCTTGTCGTTTTTCCAGGTACGTTAGAGCGCCTCGTACAAGAAGGTTACACATATTTTGAACGCGCTCAATTTGCAGAAGCCGTAACATGCTTCGAACAAGTACTGGTGCTCGATCCCTTTCACGATGAAGTGATGGGTCCTTACGCGTATGCTTTATATGAAGAGAAGCACTATGCGAAAGCGAAAGAAATAACCGAACAACTATTGCAAGAAGATGATTATAATACGATTGAATGGATTGAATTATATTTAACAATTTGCATTCAATTGAGAGAATATCAATATGTTGCAATGGAAATTGAACGCTTGTTAGCGGAAGAAGCAGTACCGGAACATGCGTTAAAGAAATTTTTGTATTTGAAAGAATTGAATGAGCGTCTTGTCCATAAATATCAAGAGTTCGAACAGAATGATGTTCGCTTGTTATCATTCGCTCAATTTTTTGAGTTATCGTCTTATGAACAGCAAAATGAGCTCGTTCGCATCAGTGATGTCGGGGTACGTAGTTTTCCGTTATTGCGGGAAATCGTCGAACAGAGCAGTGCGCCGTTCGTTCAAACGAACGCTCTACTATTATTGAAAGAGCATGGTGACCGAGAGGCGCTTACCGTAGAAAAATACGGAATGAAACAACAAATTGTGCCCAATTCATTGTCACATCCGTTTGAAAATGATAAAGTACAACGAGTGATTGAACGAGTAGAGAACATGCTTGAGAAGTCACCTTCATTAATCGAGTTTACTTTTGCGATGATTCAAAAATACAGTGTCGCAGCATATCCATTTCGCTGGGATGGTTATGATGTGGAGCAAATAGCAATCGCTTATAGCCGTTATGCAAAATCGCTATTTGAAGATGGTGATTTACAAGAAGATGAATTGCTGACACATATTCGACAAGTCGACGCAGAAGAGATCGGATAAGTGAGGATAAAAACTGTTGAAACCATGAAGGACTGTGATATACTGAAGTGGTTATCAATAGTGAAATTAAACATAATGTAATGGAAATAAAGATTCGGAGGGTATTAATTATGTCAGTCAAATGGGAAAAACATGAAGGAAACGAAGGAACATTAACTTTCGCACTTCCTGCTGAAGATTTCAACAAAGCGCTCGATGCAGCGTTTAAAAAAGTAGTTAAAACAGTACAAGCGCCAGGTTTCCGTAAAGGAAAAATGCCACGCAAAATGTTCGAAAAAATGTACGGAGTGGAAGCTTTATACAATGACGCTTTAGATATCGCATTGCCAGAAGCTTACACGAAAGCACTCGATGAGTCAGGTATTGAGCCAGTCGCTCAACCACAAATCGACATTCAAGAAATCGAGCAAGGGAAAGACGTTGTATTCACTGCGAAAGTTGTTGTGAAGCCAGAAGTTGAACTTGGCGATTACAAAGGACTTGAAGTAGAACAGCTTTCTAAAGAAGTGACAGATGCAGAAGTTGATGAGTTTTTACAATCACGTCAACAAGCATTCGCTGAAATGGTCGTTAAAGAAGAAGGTACGATCGAAAATGGCGACACTGTAACACTCGACTTTGAAGGATTCGCAAATGGCGAAGCATTCGAAGGTGGAAAAGCAGAGCAGTACGACTTAGAAATCGGTTCAGGTTCATTCATTCCTGGATTTGAAGAACAAATGGTAGGCATGGCAACTGGTGAAGAGAAAGATATCGAAATCACATTCCCAGAAGAATACCACGCAGCTGAGCTCGCTGGACAACCAGCTACTTTCAAAGTGAAAGTTCATGCAATTAAAACAAAAGAAATTCCAGCACTCGACGACGAACTTGCAAACGAAATCGACGCAAGCGTTAAAACAGTTGCAGAATTAAAAGAAAAAACGAAAGAAGATTTAGCGGAACAAAAAGCAGTTCACTCAGACAACAGCATGCGTGACGCTTTAGTTCAACAAGCTGCTGACAATGCAAAAATCGATGTACCAGAAGAAATGGTAGAAGCAGAAGTAGATCGCATGGTTCAAGAGTTTGAACAAAACTTGCAAAGTCAAGGGATGAACTTAGACTTATACTTCCAATTCTCGGGTCAAACGAAAGAGCAATTGCGCGAGCAAATGGCAGAAGAAGCGAGCAACCGCGTACGAGTATCACTCACTTTAGAAGCGATTGCAGCAGCAGAATCAATCGAAGCGACAGAAGCAGACGTTCAAGCAGAGCTTGAAAAAATGTCAGAGCAGTTCAATATCGATACGGAACAAATTAAAGCCGTACTTGGTGGAACAGCAACGATCGAAAATGATATTAAATTACGTAACACGATTGAGTTTTTAGTAGACAACGCAAAAATTTCAGAAATTCAAGAGTAATTCCAACAGAAAACAAGGTGCGTTATTCGTACCTTGTTTTCGCTCATACATAATGAAATCGTATTAGTTGCACGGAGACATATAATCTTGTAAGATTGTCATTTGAATAGGGGTGAGCATAATGTTCAAATTTAATGATGAAGATAATTTAAGCTGCTCTTTCTGTGGAAAGAGTCAAGACCAAGTGCGAAAATTAGTCGCAGGTCAAGGTGTATATATTTGCGATGAGTGTGTTGAACTTTGTGCTGAAATCGTAGAAGAAGAAGTCGGCCTCGAAGAGAACTTCGAATTAACAGATGTTCCGAAACCACGCGAAATCCAAGAAATTTTAGATGAATATATTATCGGCCAAAACCGCGCGAAAAAATCACTCGCCGTAGCGGTATATAATCATTACAAAAGAATCAATACAAATAGTAAGGTAGACGACGTAGAACTTGCAAAGTCCAATATTGTGTTAATCGGACCTACAGGTAGCGGTAAAACGTTGCTCGCGCAAACTTTAGCGCGCATTTTGGACGTTCCTTTTGCGATTGCAGATGCGACAAGTTTAACAGAAGCGGGCTATGTCGGAGAAGACGTTGAGAATATTTTGCTTAAAATTATTCAAGCGGCAGATTTCGATATTGAGCGTGCTGAAAAAGGAATCATCTATATCGATGAGATCGATAAAGTAGCTCGTAAGTCTGAGAATGCTTCGATTACACGCGATGTATCAGGTGAAGGTGTACAACAAGCGCTTCTTAAAATATTAGAAGGTACGGTTGCAAGCGTGCCACCACAAGGCGGACGTAAGCATCCACATCAAGATTTCATTCAAATTGATACGACGAATATTTTATTCATCGTAGGTGGTGCATTTGATGGAATCGAAGAAATTATTAAACGTCGTACAGGTCAAAAAGTGATCGGTTTCGGTTCTGCGGAAGCGAAAGCAATCGATGATGCGACACTCATGTCAAAAATGATTCCAGAAGACTTACAACAATTCGGTTTAATTCCAGAATTCATTGGACGTTTGCCTGTTATTGCGACATTGGAACAATTAGATGAACAAGCACTTTATCGCATTTTAACAGAGCCGAAAAATGCGATTGTTAAACAATATACGAAAATGGTCGAACTCGATGATGTTGAATTGAAATTCGAAGATGATGCACTCATTGCAATTGCTGAAGAAGCAATTGAACGTAAAACAGGTGCACGTGGATTACGTTCAATTATTGAAAACATTATGCTTGATGTCATGTATGAGTTACCATCGCTTGAGGAAGTGACAGAATGTGTCATTACGAAAGATGCGGTCATCGGGAAAGCACAACCGACACTGTATCGTGCAGATGGAACAATTTATGAATTAGAGCAATTAGGTTTCTCAGATGAAAGAGCGACAGGTACATCTTTAGCAAATTCACGATAAGTGAAGATGTAAAGCATGGGTGTGTGAATGACCTGTCACCCTATACGAGTCAAATACAAGGTGGCATCATTCGCAATTTTTCAAAAGAGAAGCATATGACATAAAAGAAAGTAAAGCTGACTTGTGCGAAATCCCTCCTGCAGAAATTGAGTGGATTTTGCTTGTCAGCTTTTTTCATCATGTACATAAGAAAGGATGTCTAACATGGTAGAAATCAAAACAAATGTACCTCTATTGCCTTTAAGAGGATTGCTCGTTTATCCTGAAATGTTATTGCATATCGATGTCGGCAGAGAGCGTTCGATTTATGCATTAGAAGAAGCAATGAAGATGGATGGATTTATCTTTTTAACGACACAAAAAGATACGAGAGATGAAGATCCGACAGAAGATGAATTATATACAGTCGGTACGTATGCCAAAGTAAAACAATTGAAAGAGCTTAAAAATGGCACATATCGCATTATGATTGAAGGAGTGTGTCGTGCGACGTATACAGAGTATGAAATGGTTGATTTATACCCGACTGTCACTTTGACATTGCAACGTGATGAAGTTGACATGACACCGCAACTAGAAGCGGAAGTACGTGTCCTCAATCAATATTTTGAATCATATGGCAAGGTATCTCAGCGTATTTCGAAAGAAACGATTGAATCCGTCGCTTCTATTAAAGAACCAGGACGACTGGCAGATATGATTGCCACTCATTTACCTCTCAAGCTTGCCGCGAAACAAAAAGTGCTCGAAATGTTTTCTATTTCGGATCGAGTGAAGTGGATGACGAATCGCTTAGCAAGTGAACAAGAAGTAATTCGCTTAGAACGTCGTATTAGTAAGCGAGTGAAAGAAGAAGTAGAAGCGACGCAGAAAGAATATTATTTACGCGAACAATTAAAGGCGATTCAAAAAGAGCTCGGCGACAAAGATGGCAAAAGTGCTGAAATTGTCGATTTGGAGAAGCGTATAGAAGAAGCCGATATGCCAGAGCATGTTTCAGAAGCAGCATATCGCGAATTACGACGCTACGAACATATTCCACAAGCTTCGGCGGAAAGTGGTGTCATACGCAATTATTTAGAATGGCTCGTCACTTTGCCTTGGTCAGTAGCGACAGAAGATACGCTAGATTTAGCACGTTCTGAAGAAATTTTAAATCGCGATCATGACGGTTTGGAAAAAGTGAAAGAGCGTATTTTAGAATATTTAGCAGTGCGTCAAATGACCGATTCAATTCGGGGTCCAATTATTTGTTTAGCAGGACCACCAGGAGTCGGAAAGACGTCACTCGCTCGTTCTATTGCAGAATCATTGAACCGTCATTTCGTTCGCATTTCATTAGGAGGCGTCCGCGATGAGTCAGAAATTCGGGGGCATCGTCGTACGTATGTGGGCGCTATGCCGGGTCGCATTATTCAAGGAATGAAAAAAGCAGAAACGACGAATCCAGTCTTTTTATTAGATGAGATTGATAAAATGTCAAATGATTTTCGCGGAGACCCATCTAGCGCGATGCTAGAAGTGCTAGATCCAGAACAAAATGCGAATTTTAGCGATCATTATATTGAAGAGCCGTACGATTTATCGAATGTCTTTTTCCTAGCGACAGCGAATGATATAAGCACAATTCCCGGACCTTTACGTGATCGAATGGAAATTATTCAACTGGCAGGGTATACTGAAATGGAAAAGCGTGCGATTGCAATCAATCACCTCATTCCAAAACAGTTACAAGAGCACGGTTTAACAAAAGCACAAGTGAAATTCCGTGAAGATGCGGTAGAAGATATCATTCGTTATTATACTCGAGAAGCTGGTGTGCGTAATTTAGAGCGCGAAATTGCGAATGTTTGTCGTAAAGCGGTAAAACAGCTCGTATCGGGTGAACGTAAATCGATGACGATTACGACGAATACATTGTCGAATTACCTCGGGAAACGCAAATTCCGTCATGGCTTAATGGAAGAACAGAGTGAAGTTGGTGTGGCGACAGGGCTTGCTTATACGCAAGTCGGAGGGGATACACTTCAAATTGAAGTGGCGCTTTCAGAAGGAAAAGGAAAGCTCGTCTTAACAGGAAAGCTCGGCGAAGTGATGCAAGAATCTGCTCAAACGGCACTCTCTTATGTACGTTCAAATGCCGAAAACTTACACATTGATCCGAAGTTTAATGAGAAGACAGACATCCATATTCATGTGCCAGAAGGAGCGGTTCCGAAAGACGGTCCATCTGCGGGAATTACGATTGTGACAGCACTCGTATCTGCATTGACAAACCGACCGATCCGTCGTGATGTCGGGATGACGGGTGAAGTAACGCTTCGCGGTAAAGTGTTACCAATCGGTGGATTGAAAGAGAAATCTTTAAGCGCACATCGCGCAGGAATACGCACAATTATTTTGCCATATGATAATGAAAGAGATTTAGAAGACATTCCTGAAAGTATTCGAGAAGAACTCGAATTCCACCTCGTGAAAGATGTAAAAGAGGTCCTTTCACTCGCTTTGGAGGCGTAGAAAATGAAAGTAAATAAAGTAGAAATGATTATGAGTGCTGTACGACCAGAACAATATCCTGAGACGGGCTATCCTGAATTTGCTTTAGCAGGACGCTCGAATGTAGGAAAATCATCTTTTATCAACCGGATGATCGGTCGGAAGTCACTCGCTCGAACATCGAGTAAACCAGGAAAGACACAAACATTAAACTTTTATGAAATTGAAGATCAACTATATTTCGTTGACGTTCCAGGATACGGTTATGCAAAAGTATCGAAGACAGAGCGCGAAGCATGGGGACAAATGATCGAGCAATACTTAACAGGACGAGAGCCATTAAAAGCGGTCTTATTAATTGTCGACTTGCGTCATGATCCATCAGAAGATGATTGTATGATGTATGAATTTTTAGTGCATTACAATATTCCGACGATCGTTATTGCGACGAAAGCAGACAAATTAAAACGTGGACAAATTGCAACGAATCGTAAACGAATTAAAAAAGTGTTGAATATGCGTCCGGAAGATGAACTGATCGTTTTCTCTTCAGAAACGAAGGTAGGCATAGAAGAAGCATGGAAAGCAATTGAAAAATATCGTTAATCGTTTTTAGGAGGAACACCATTGTCAATTTTTTTAACAGGAGCGACAGGCTTCTTAGGCGGTCAATTATTAAAAAATTTATTGCGTGATACAGAGGAAGACCTTTATATTTTAGCGCGAGATGTCGAAAAGGCAGAGCAATTGGTACAATCATTTCCACCGAGTGAACAATCACGTGTGCATATCGTAGAAGGAGATGTGACAGCTCCGCGTTTCGGTATGGCGGATGATGCTTTCAATCAGCTGATTGGAAAAGTATCGCTCGTTTACCATTTGGCGGCGCTCGTTCGCTTCGATGAAGACTTACGTGATCTCATCTTCTCCATCAACTACGATGGTACGCAATATGTGTTAGACGCATCGGTAGCTTTAGGCGCTAAACGATTTATTTATGTGAGTACAGCGTATACGGTAGGGAAGGCAGAGCGTGGATTAGAACAATTGTATCCACTCGATCATCCAACGCACAATCCGTATGAAGAAAGTAAAGTGAAATCTGAACATCTCGTATTTCATTATGCAGATAAAATGGATGTCTCTATTTTCCGCCCGGCGATTATCGTCGGAGATTCTCGCACAGGAGAAGCGGATTCGAAGTTTACATTGTACGGATTTATGCGTGCGTTAGACGTCTTTAAGCGCCGGGTAGCACTGCGAAATCCTGATGCGACATATCGCATTGTAGGCAATGAGCAAGCGACATCGAATTTAGTACCAGTGAACTATGTAGCCGATATTTTAGCGATTGCTGCTGAAAAAGCAGAGCCAAATAAAGTGTATAATATTACGAACCCGAATCCAGCGACAAATTTTGATATTTTTAAAATGATTCGTGATGCTTTGACGTTTGAACAACTCGATATTATTCGTCCGAATGAACGACATGACTTATCGGAGTTAGAAGAGCGTATGAATGCTACAATTTCGGTATTTGACCCGTATTTGTCACGTGATTTCCAATTCGATGATGACAATACTCAAGCTCTACTACAAGGAACTTCAGTTCGTCACTTACAGTTGGATGATGAAACGTTGGAAATGATTATTCGAGCTTATTTCAAAACAAAATAATAAAAAGTGTTGTCCTTCCATGAGGGATAACACTTTTTTTATAAAACAAAGCAAATAATTCATCATTCATCACATATCTTTTATGAAAGGTTCATGAAAGAAATGTGACGAATTATTCAACAAAATAGAGGGCATACTTCAAAAAAACGAGCGGACCGACGGCGATGAGCATATAAAATATGTTATACTAACAATTGAATATGAACTGAATGTTACGTAAATCATATAAAAAATGAATGTGAGAGGTGTGAACACCCGATGCATACAATCGTAGTCGGTGTGAACTATCGGACAGCGCCGGTAGAAATACGAGAGAAATTTGCTTTCGCAGAATCTGAATTACCAGAAGCGATGCAAACATTACAGCAGCAAAAAAGTATTTTGGAAAATATCATTATTTCAACGTGTAACCGCACAGAAATTTATGCAGTTGTCGATCAATTGCATACAGGGCGCTACTATGTGAAACGATTCATCGCAGATTGGTTCAACTTGCCAATCGATGAACTGTCGAAACATTTAATCATTCGCGAAGATGAGAAAGCAGTTGAGCATTTGATGCGTGTGACGTCAGGCATTGAGTCGATGATTTTAGGGGAGACGCAAATTTTAGGACAAGTGCGTGACAGCTTTTTACAAGCGCAAGATATTGGGACGACAGGTACGATGTTTAATGAGATGTTCAAACAAGCTGTCACATTTGCGAAACGCGCCCATGCAGAAACAGCAATCGGTGAAAATGCAGTGAGTGTATCATATGCAGCAGTAGAATTAGCGAAGAAAATATTCGGTTCATTAAAACATAAACATATTGCAATTTTAGGTGCTGGGCAAATGGGAGAGTTAGCGGCGAAAAATTTAGCGGGAAGCGGTGTCGGGAAAATTACCGTTTTAAACCGTACATTTTCTAAAGCTGAAGAACTCGCGAGCCAATTTGAAGGAGAAGCGAAGCCGTTAACAGAATTACAATGTACTTTGCTCGATGCGGATATTTTAATCAGTTCGACAGGAGCGACAGACTATGTCATCGATTTTGAATTGATGCAGTTTGTTGAACGTTTACGTAAAGGGAAACCCATTTTTCTCGTTGATATCGCCGTTCCACGTGACTTAGACCCGAAAATTGGCGATTTACAAAATGTGTTTTTGTATGATATTGATGATTTACATGGTATTGTAGAAGCGAACTTAGCAGAGCGTCAACGTGCAGCAGACGAAATTGGAAAAATGGTTCTTCATGAAGTAGGAGTGTTCCAAGAATGGGTGGCGACATTAGGAGTCGTTCCTGTCATCTCTGCATTGCGACGTAAAGCGGCAATTATTCAGCAAGATACGATGAGAAGTATCGAGAACAAAATGCCAGATTTAACAGATCGTGAACGTAAAATCTTAAGTAAGCATACGAAATCAATCGTCAATCAATTGTTGCGAGATCCGATTTCACAAGTGAAAGAACTTGCAACGGACCGCAAAGCGAAAGAGAAGTTAGACTTATTTGAGCAGGTGTTCGGCATTTCAGATGAGGTTGTCCGCGAAAAAGAAGTTCTCGCTCAACAAGCGAAAGAACGATTACAGAAACGTGCAGAACGCAACCGACAACGCCTGGCTATGGAGGAGTTATCACCAGAACAGTCGTAAAGAGGGGAGTGCACGTTTAGAAGGGTTTGAACGCGCATGACTGAAATGACGTTAGTTCGGTTAGAGGAGCTGATGGTCGTCTTATACGCCGTCAGCCTCGTCTTTTATTTCATCGACTATTTAAAGCGTGACCGTCTCGCTCATCGGTACGCTTTCGTTTTACTAGCAATCGTTTATTTTTTGCAGACGATTAATCTATTTTGGGCAGTGCTCGCGACGAGTCGAATTCCGATTTATTCATTATTCGATAGCGTTTATTTAATCGCTTGGATTTTAATTTCGATTTCGCTCATATTACATGCATCCCATAAATATAGTTTTTTCATTTTCTTCATTAACATTATCGGCTTTATTTTTATGACGATCCATACATTTGGCCCGACACGTATCGCGGAGTCAACGATTCGGGAGACACTCATCTCTGAATTATTAATCATCCATATTACATTTGCCATTTTAGCGTATGTCGCTTTTGCAATTGGTCTCATTTTCGCTGTTCTTTATTTATTGTTATACAGTTTATTAAAGCAAAAGAAATGGTCTAAGCAATTTGATCGTTATCCTTCTTTGCATCAGACAATGATGGGGATGAAAATTACGACATATGTTGGAATACCTTTACTATTTGTCAGTTTGACACTAGGAGTGCAATGGGCAAATATTATGTTGAATGATTGGTCGATTTTAGATTTTAAAATTATTAGTTCATTCTTTTTATTAATGGTATACGGTGTTATTTTATATTTGCATAAAATCGATAAATTGCGTGCCAATGATTACGCTTGGGCGAATGTATTCGCTTTTTTACTCGTCATTATCAATTTCTTTTTAGCGAGTCGTTTATCGCATTTCCATTATTGGTTGTAACTATACAGGAGGCTCATTATGAGAAAAATTATCGTAGGCTCACGCCGCAGTAACTTAGCATTAACACAAACGAATTGGTTCATCGATCAAATGAAGGCAGCAGGGGCTCCCTTTGAATTTGAAGTGAAAGAAATCGTTACGAAAGGTGACCAAATTTTAAACGTTCAACTTTCGAAAGTCGGTGGAAAAGGTTTATTCGTAAAAGAAATTCAACAAGCTCTTTTCGACAAAGAAATTGACTTTGCGGTACATAGTATGAAAGATATGCCGGCAGTGTTACCAGATGGATTGACAATCGGATGTATTCCGAAGCGCGAAGATCCACGTGACGCATATATCGCAAATGATCACGTTAAATTTGCAGACTTACCGAAAGGAGCTATTGTCGGTACGTCGAGCTTACGCCGTAGTTCACAATTATTGCTCATGCGCCCAGATCTTGAAATTAAATGGATTCGCGGAAATATTGATACGCGCTTACGCAAATTGCGCGACGGTGAGTACGATGCGATCATTTTAGCTGCAGCAGGAATGAAGCGTATGGGATGGCCGGAAGATATCGTGACGGAATATTTACCAGTAGAAAACTATATTCCAGCGGTCGGTCAAGGTGCGCTTGCGATTGAATGTCGTGCGGATGATGAAGAATTACTCGCTGAGCTTGCGAAAGTATCAGATGAAAAGACGTGGAAAGAAGTCGATGCGGAACGTACATTTTTAGCAGCGATGGACGGTTCGTGTCAAGTGCCGATTGCTGCATTTGCAGAAGCGACAGAAGAGGGAGTCACGATGACAGGGTATGTAGCAAGTCCAGATGCTGCACAAGTGTTCAAATTTACAGATTCGAATACAGATACAGTCGCACTTGGTGAAGCGGTTGCGAAGCAATTACGTTCAGAAGGAGCGACAAAAGTCATTGAGAAAGTGATGGCGGAATTCAATGAAAACAACGAATAAATTGCGTGGACAGACGGTGATTTTTACCGGCACACCAAAATCGAATGAAGCCCCAGAGCTCGTCCGACAGCATGGGGGAGAAGTGTATTCTTTTCCCCTTATTCGTGTTCAACCGATCCATCGGCCCGATGATATCGAACAGATGAAAAGTTGCGAAACCGCAACATGGCTCATCTTTACGAGTCAATCTTCCGTTCAATCATTCGCTGAAAAAATGGAGCGTTATCAGTATGAAGCCAAGCAGTTTAAAGGGCGCATTGCAGCGGTAGGGACGAAAACAGCAGCCGCTTTAGAACGTTTAGGTTTTGAAGTATCCTTCATTCCAACAGTCTTTAGTGCGGATGTGTTCGTGAAACAGTTTGCGCCAGAAAAAGAAGAACAAGTACATGTCGTCTTTTTACGCGGAAATTTAGCGAGCTCGGTATTGCGAGAAGGTTTACCGTTTCGTATTACAGAGTGGACCGTGTACGAAACCGTTTCGAATGAAGCCGTATTCGATGATTTAGTACAATGTTTGCAAAAAACGAATCGTCCGATCGTTTCGTTCGCGAGTCCGTCAGCCGTACATATTTTTGCTGAACATATCGCGCCACAAGTCGGTTGGGAAAAGATTGAGCCTGCTGCAATCGGACATGTGACAGAGCGTGCCTTGGCAAAAGAGCAAGTCTTGAACCCAATCGTCCCTCGTGTCTATACTTTAATAGAACTCGTCAAAGAAATCGTGAAAACGAAAGGAAGAGAAAGAATGACTCCAACATTCAAACGCAACCGTCGTCTTCGTACGACAGCAAATTTACGTGCGATGGTACGTGAAACAACATTGAGCAAAAATGATTTTATTTATCCGATTTTCGTCATTGAAGGAGAAAATATTAAAAATGAAATTCCGTCAATGCCAGGCATTTATCAATTTTCATTAGACCAATATGAAGCGGAATTAACACGTGTCGTGGAAGCAGGAGTCCCATCGATCATTTTATTCGGTGTTCCGAGTGAAAAAGACGCATGTGGGACAGAAGCTTATAATGACGAAGGAATCGTACAACGTGCGACGAAATTGACGAAACGATTGTATCCCGACCTCGTCGTCTTAGCGGATACGTGCTTATGTCAATATACGGACCACGGGCATTGTGGCGTCGTAGAAGGCGACTATGTCGACAATGACAAGTCGCTTGAATTGCTTGCGAAAACAGCGGTGAGTCAAGCGCGTGCCGGTGCAGATATTATTGCGCCGAGCAATATGATGGACGGATTCGTCGCCGTCATTCGTGAAGCGCTCGATGAAGCAGGGTTTGTCAATGTGCCGATTATGAGTTATGCAGTGAAATATGCGAGTGCGTATTACGGACCGTTCCGAGACGCAGCTGATTCTGCACCGCAGTTTGGCGACCGTAAAACGTACCAAATGGACCCTGCAAATCGCCGTGAAGCATTGCGTGAAGCGGAAAGTGATATCGACGAAGGAGCGGACTTTTTAATCGTGAAACCAGCGCTCAGCTATTTAGACGTAATGCGTGAAGTGAAAGATATGACGAATTTACCGGTCGTCGCTTACAATGTGAGCGGAGAGTATTCCATGGTAAAAGCAGCGGCAGCACAAGGATGGATTGACGAAAAAGCAATCGTATTAGAAACATTATTAAGCATGAAGCGTGCAGGAGCAGATTTAATTATGACGTACCACGCAATCGACGCAGCATGCTGGTTGGAGGAAAATTAATTGACGAAAAATTATACGAAATCAAAAGCAGCGTTTGCTGAAGCAGTAGACTTAATGCCAGGTGGCGTAAACTCACCCGTTCGTGCATTCGGATCTGTAAACATGGACCCGATTTTCATCGAGCGTGGACATGGTGCTAAAATGACAGACATCGACGGAAATGAGTACATCGATTATGTATTATCATGGGGACCTTTAATCGTCGGTCATACGAATGAACAAGTCGTAAAAGGGATTCAAGAACAAGCGATGAAAGGTTCAAGCTTCGGTGCCTCAACAGAAACGGAAAACGAATTAGCGAAACTCGTCATCGAACGCGTACCATCAATCGAAATGATTCGCATGACGTCAAGCGGTACGGAAGCGACGATGAGTGCTCTTCGTTTAGCGCGTGGCTATACAGGGCGCAACATCATTTTAAAATTTGAAGGATGTTACCACGGACATGGAGACTCATTGCTCATTAAAGCAGGCTCTGGTGTCGCTACACTCGGTTTACCTGATAGCCCAGGTGTTCCAGAGTCCATCGCAAAAAACACAGTAACGTGTGCGTACAACGACTTAGATACAGTACGTGAAGTGTTTGAAAAACACGGAGACGACATCGCAGCAATTATCGTTGAACCGGTTGCTGGAAATATGGGAGTCGTGCCACCGCAAGAAGGATTTTTACAAGGGTTGCGTGATGTGACGAAACAATACGGCGCACTTTTAATCTTTGACGAAGTGATGACAGGATTCCGTGTCGCTTACGACTGTGCGCAAGGATATTTCGGTGTGACACCAGACTTAACATGTCTCGGAAAGGTGATCGGAGGCGGCTTACCCGTCGGCGCATTCGGTGGACGTCGTGACATTATGGAACGCATCGCACCAGCAGGGGATGTGTATCAAGCAGGAACATTATCCGGAAACCCACTCGCGATGCGTGCTGGAATTGAAACATTAAAACAATTAACACCTGAAACATATGATTACTTCACAAAACTCGGAGACCAATTAGAAGCAGGATTCCGTGAAGCCGCTACGAAATACAATATCCCACATACGGTGAACCGTGCAGGGTCAATGATCGGCTACTTCTTTACAAATGAAGACGTAACGAATTATGACAAAGCGAAAACATCGGATTTACAATTGTTCGCAGACTACTACCGTCTCATGGCGGAAGAAGGGGTATATTTACCACCGTCACAATTTGAAGGAATGTTTTTATCAACAGCTCACACACCTGAGCTCGTAGACGAAACAATTCAAGCATTCCATACAGTATTCGCGAAACTAGCAAAATAAATACAAAAAACGTTCATCTGAGAAGGTGAACGTTTTTTGTTCTGTACAAACATTCGTTCCGTCCGTATAATAAAGAACGAAACTATGGAAGAAAGCAGTGATGACAATGGCAACAGGAACACATTCAGTAGACGTACCCGTTTCACAACAAAAAGTATGGGACTTCGTCAGCAATATGGAAAAATGGGCGAAACTCGTCCCAGGATATAGTGGGCATGAGATGATGAGCGATACACGTTCAACGTGGACGTTTCAAGGAAATGTGAGCGTCATTAAAAAAACAGTCGAAGTGCAAATCGATATTTTAGAGTGGAATGAACCGGAAAAAGTGACGTTTCAATTAACAGGTTTGTCAGATAAGTTTTCAGGAACAGGTTATTTTATCGCTGAACCGCTCGATGCTACACATACAAAAATGACAGGTCATTTAGATGTGAAAGCGGAAGGACTGGCATCTGCTGTTTTAAATCCGGTATTAAAACCGATTTTGCCGAAAGCGACACAAGTGTTAACGGACCGAGTCGCCAATGCTTTGAAACGTTTGCACGCTTGATAAAATGAACGATATCCGTTACAATATGAGAAGAATATGAGCAATGATGCGTAGATGAGGAAGAGTAGTGAGTCAGTCGTTTTTAGAGAGGGAATGCTCGGTGAAAATTCCTAACGATGAACCGCGAATGTCGCCTCGGAGCAGCATTTATGAAATGAAGTAGTAAATGCCGGTCACACATGCCGTTACATGTTGAGAGCTGAATGTAGCAATGCGTTCAGAATTAAAGGTGGAACCGCGAACTCCTTCGTCCTTTTGTGACGAAGGGGTTTTTTTGTTCCAGAGGAGGAAAAGAAATGGTAAAAGAAATTGAAATGCCGACAAAATATGACCCCCAGTCGGTCGAACAAGGCCGTTATGACTGGTGGTTAGAAGGAAAGTTTTTTGAAGCAGATCCAACGAGTGATAAGGAACCGTACTCGATCGTCATTCCCCCACCGAACGTAACAGGAAAATTACACTTAGGGCACGCTTGGGATACGACATTGCAAGATATTTTAATTCGTATGAAACGCATGCAAGGATACGATGCGCTTTGGCTTCCAGGGATGGACCACGCAGGAATTGCCACTCAAGCACGTGTTGAAGGGCAATTGCGTGAACAAGGGGTTTCGCGTTACGATCTTGGACGCGAGAAATTTTTAGAGAAGACGTGGGAATGGAAAGAAGAATATGCGGGCCACATTCGCGACCAATGGGCAAAATTAGGGCTCGCGCTAGACTACTCAAAAGAACGCTTTACATTAGACGAAGGATTGTCAGAAGCGGTGCGTCACGTCTTCGTGAACATGTATGAAAAAGGATTAATTTACCGTGGTGAATATATCATTAACTGGGACCCACAAACGAAAACAGCATTATCCGACATTGAAGTTATTCATAAAGATGTCAACGGAGCATTTTATCATATGCGTTACCCACTTGTTGACGGCTCAGGATCAATTGAAATTGCGACGACACGTCCTGAAACAATGCTCGGCGATACAGCAGTTGCGGTACATCCAGAAGATGAGCGTTACAAACATTTGATTGGCAAAATGGTGAAACTTCCGATTATAGGACGCGAAATTCCAATCGTCGCGGACGATTACGTCGATATGGAATTCGGAAGCGGTGCAGTAAAAATTACACCAGCGCATGACCCGAATGACTTTGAAATCGGAAATCGTCACGACTTACCACGTGTACTCGTTATGAATGAAGACGGTACGATGAACGCAAATGCAGGGAAATATGAAGGAATGGACCGTTTCGAATGTCGTAAACAAATTGTGAAAGACCTTCAAGAGATGGACGTTTTATTCGAAATCGAAGATCACTTGCATTCAGTCGGTCACTCTGAGCGTAGTGGAGCTGTTGTAGAGCCTTATCTTTCAACACAATGGTTCGTTAAAATGCAACCACTCGCAGAAGAGTCGATTCGCGTGCAACAATCGGAAGATAAAGTGAATTTCGTTCCAGAACGCTTTGAAAAGACATATTTAAACTGGATGGAAAACATTCATGATTGGTGTATTTCACGTCAATTATGGTGGGGACACCGCATTCCAGCGTGGTATCATAAAGAAACAGGCGAAGTGTACGTTGGGATGGAAGCGCCGGAAGATGTTGAAAACTGGACGCAAGATGAAGACGTACTCGACACGTGGTTTTCAAGCGCACTTTGGCCGTTCTCGACAATGGATTGGCCGAATACGGAGAGCGATATGTTCAAACGTTACTACCCGAACGACACGCTCGTAACAGGTTACGACATTATTTTCTTCTGGGTATCACGTATGATTTTCCAAGGGCTTGAATTTACAGGAGAACGTCCATTTAAAGATGTGCTCATTCACGGACTCGTTCGTGCTGAAGATGGCCAAAAGATGAGTAAATCACTCGGTAACGGAGTCGATCCGATGGATGTGATTGAACAGTACGGAGCGGACGCATTGCGCTATTTCTTAGCGACAGGTTCTTCACCAGGACAAGACTTGCGTTACTCAACAGAAAAAGTCGAATCGATTTGGAACTTCGCAAACAAAATTTGGAACGCATCTCGTTTTGCGCTCATGAATATGGACGGTTTAACGTATGAAGAAATTAATTTAGACGGCAAACGTTCTGTCGCGGACGATTGGATTTTAACACGCCTTAATGAAACGATTGAAACAGTGACGAATTTATCGGACAAATATGAGTTTGGTGAAGTCGGTCGCGCGTTGTATAACTTCATTTGGGATGACTTATGTGATTGGTATATCGAAATGGCAAAACTACCATTGTACGGAGAAGATGAAGAAGCGAAACGTATGACACGTTCGGTACTCGCATACGTCTTTGACCAAACGCTTCGTCTATTACATCCATTAATGCCATTCATTACAGAAGAAATTTGGCAAAACTTACCTCATGAAGGTGAGTCGATTACTGTAGCAGCATGGCCGACAGTGAATGAAGATTTAATGAACCGAGAGCGTGCGAAAGAAATGCAATTGCTTACGGATATCATTCATGCAGTTCGTAATATTCGTGCAGAAGTGAACACGCCGATGAGTAAAGAAATTCCGATGTATATTGCAGCGAAAACAGAAGCGGTTGCGCAAACGTTACAAGAAAATAAAGCGTATATCGAAAAATTCTGTAATCCTTCTGAGTTAACAGTCGGTGTCGGTGTACAAGCACCAGGCAAAGCGATGAGCGCTGTCGTAACAGGAGCGGAAATTTTCCTTCCACTTGAAGGCTTAATTAATATCGAAGAAGAATTAGAACGACTTGCGAAAGAAGAGAAAAAATGGATTGGAGAAGTGAAACGAGTCGAAGGCAAATTATCTAACGAACGTTTCGTTTCGAAAGCACCAGAAGCAGTCGTAGAAGAAGAACGTCAAAAACAAGTCGACTACCAAGCGAAATTAGAAGCTGTACGCCGTCAAATCGCAGAATTAAAAGAAATGTAAATGAAAGCTCGCTATCCAATTGGACAGCGAGCTTTTTTAATGGTGAATACATTTTGCGATATGCTGCATGATGCAAGCAGCCACATCGATCTCAGTCGTTTCATATAAAGAACGTGCACCGACGGGGTCTTCGATTTCATTTAAATAAAATTGGCCGTTGCGACCGATTAAAAAATCAATTCCAATATAATCCGAACGGAGCGCTCGTTGAATGCGTGTGGCATGTTCAACGAGAATAGAAGGAAGATTGAAAGTAGTCACGGTTCCCCCTAATGTGTAGTTCGATTTAAAACCTTCATTCCCTTGTCTTTTCACAGCGCCGAGTATTCGTTTGCCAATCATCCAAATACGCACATCTGTCGCATCGCTTTCGACATAAGGCTGAACGAGTAAAGTGTGCGGATTGTGTCGTTCGGTGATGAGTGCGACATCTCGTTCATCCCGACATAAATACACTTCCTTCCCACCGTGTCCGTCCCGTGTTTTTAATACGACGGGGAATGGAGGCAAGGGTTGTGTGAAACGTGTCGTCGGAATCGTTGGGATGCCAAGCATTTGCGCAAATTGAATCGTCTTTTCTTTATCGTTGGCGAGTGCATTTACGCGGAGCGGGTTAAAAAATGTCGCGTCTAATGTTTTCAATGACTCATGATGATTACGTGTGCGGTTAAAAACGTAGTCGTACGGATGTAATTTTTGTTCATCCGTAATTAGCGTACCGTCTAATTGTACGCGTTTCCCCGCTTCAAGTAATGCTTTGATAAAGTTTGCGTTTCGCTTAGCGTCTTGTTCCGTATAAAAAAGAGCGAAAGGAATCATTTTAAGTCCTCCAAGATATAGTCAATCATCGCATCGGCGACATTAATTCCTGTGACATTATAAATGTTGCGAATGTGAGCCGCTGCATTCACTTCACAAACGAGGGGCTGTTCGTTTTCATCGAACAGTAAATCGACTCCTGCAAATGTCGCACCGACGGCTTGAGCGGCACGAAGCGCGATTTTCTTCTGTACATCGGTAAGGACGACAGTAGAAGCGGTCCCGCCATTCGTAATATTCGCTCGAAAATCACAATCCGACGTTCTTTGCATCGCAGCGACAATGTCGTCACCGATAATATTCACACGGATGTCACGCCCGTGGCTAGACGCCACATATTTTTGAAAAATAAAATCGACTCCGCCAAGCGTGGCTACTTTCTCGAACAATTCCTCGCGTGTCTGAATGAGATAGACGTGCATGCCGAACGAACCTCTCCCTTCTTTCACAACCATTGGAAAACCGAGCGTTTCAATAATATGATCGAGGTAGCGTTCATTTTGAAGCGGCGCGTTCGGATACGTTTTCGGTGCAACGATTGTGTGTGGCATCGGAATGTTCGCCTGTGCGAGCGCGATATATTGATGCGCTTTATTATCGCATCGTTCAATCACTTCCGGGTCGTTATAAACTGGAATGTGAAGCGTGCGCAAAAAACGACCGAGTAAAACATCTTTATCGAGTAAAACAGCAAAGTCTGGTCGAGATGGAAAGGAGCTTGTCGCGTCAATGAACAGCTCATCATTGGCGACGATGCGAGCTTCTACTCCTTTACGCATCGCGGCTTCTTGTAATAACTCCGCTTGATCGCGAAACTTATCTCCTGCTAAACTTCCGTTATAAATCATCCAAGCAGTCGTCATCTGTCTGCCTCCTTTGGTATAATGAGCTCATTACATTTTAGCATACGGAGGAGAAAAGATGATTCCACGATTTGATGAATATAAAAAGAAACATGCTGTTCTAAGTCAAGATGTAATCGACCTTGGGCTAGAACGCATTACCGATATTTTAGCGAAACTTGGCCACCCAGAGCGCACATTGCGCATCATTCATGTAGCGGGAACGAATGGAAAAGGTTCGACAATCGCTTTTTTACAATCACTTTTAACGAACCACGGCTATACGACAGGGGTGTTCACTTCTCCATCGGTCATCGACGTACATGACCAAATTCGTCATGACGGCGTACTTATCACAGAACGAGAAATGGATGCGCTATTTGAACGTGTGAAAACGATAGAAGGAATCGAGAAATTAACGGATTTTGAACTACTTACCGTGCTCGCTCTTTTACAATTTAAACGATGGAATGTTGATTATGTGTTATTAGAGACGGGGCTCGGCGGGAAAAGAGATAGCACAAATGTCGTGACACCGATTTTATCAGTCATCACATCGATCGCACTCGATCATACGGCTTTACTAGGGAATACGATTGAAGAAATAGCGGCGGAAAAAGGAGGCATTATTAAAAAAGGTGTACCGGTCGTTCTCGGAAAAATGCCGGAAGAAGCGATGGACGTTTTATACCACATAGCTGAACAACAAAGAGCCCCAATTCGTATGTACAACCGTGAATTTAAAGCGTACGGCGAAGCATATCGCGGTAAAGGGCATTACGAGTGGGGAGCGCGTCTATTACAAGGGACGCATCAAGTGTACAATGCGGCACTCGCCATCGCCGGACTTGAACTGTTACAAATTCCGCTAGAGCAAGAAAAAGTTGCACGAGCAATCGAAACGGCGACGTACGCCTATCGCTTTGAACAAGTGCGAGAACATGTCTGGTTGG
Source organism: Savagea serpentis (assembly GCF_015351395.1). GTDB lineage: Bacteria > Bacillota > Bacilli > Bacillales_A > Planococcaceae > Savagea > Savagea serpentis. Next base: position 1,078,169 of record NZ_JADKPV010000001.1, on the reverse strand, counting down.
ACGGTGCACACAATCCAGCTGCGGCACAAGCGCTCGTTCGAACAATCAGGGAGCAATTCGGAGAAGAGGCAAAAGTAGATATCGCATTCGGCATACTCGCGCGCAAAGACGTACAATCGGTCGTCACGATTTTAGAAGAAGTTGCAGCGAGTTTAACATTCATTGAATTTGAACATGACGAAGCACTTCAAAAAGAACAATTAGAAAAAATCTCGAGCAATGTTCCGATTGCTACCAAAAATGTATCCGAAATTAAAAAAATGATGAATACTTCTAGAGAGAGTCCACTCATTATTACAGGATCTCTCTATTTATTACAGTCGATGTAAATTACATCGACTGTTTTTATTTACATGATAAAACGAAGTGAAATATATTTAGTTCTAAAATATCAATTTGATTTGAATGATTCGTATAGAATAGATATGTTTGCTTATTTAACAGGTAATTCATACTGCTGTAAATATTTTATAAAGTTAAAAGGAGTATATTGACATAGACTAAAAGTCATTATATAATGACAATTGCTTGATGTTAAAAAGTAAATAGCTCTAATGTTTCAATTTGTTTTTAATCAAAAAGAAACATTTTACATAAAAGGAGTGACAAAATTGTTTTCTACTAATAGTAAAATATACATTTTTATTGTTCTATCATTAATTTTTATTTTTACAAGTCGAGCGTTGATGATTAATTTCGCTTTGGCGAACCAACCAAGTTCTTCTGTTCAAATTAACGCAATGACAGAAGAGGACATTCGTCACTCGTTAGACCTACAAATAGCTAATTGGAAATCTGAACCGTTTTACATAAAAGGACCCCATACAGACATACAAATCCCGCTTGACTATTTTCAATTTGATATAGATACCACTGTTTCTCAATTTGTGAATATGCATAAAAGAAAGTGGTATGAATTGTTTTTAGATAAGTATTCGGGGACGACATCGCTTATTGTTTCATTAGATGATCGAGTGGACACTCTTTTAGACCCGTATGTGTATATATCGAAAGAAGATGTGAAGGAACAATTGATTGAACATGCTAGCGTTTTGAAAAGGAGCCCTTTAACGATTGAAGAAAATGAAGTAGCACTCCGTAATATGAAGCGTGTCGCATTCGGTATGGAGGTCATTCCGAACGATGTGGTTCAATTGGGTGATTTAATCCAAGTTTTAGATGAATATACGTTCCATCAGGGGGACGTGTTTTCTTTGTTGGAATTTGCAGAAGATGAAAATTTAACAGTCGATGCTTATACGCTAAGCTTCTTTGCGAGTGTTTTAAATACGGCATCTTTAGAGTCTAGTTTAGCTGTTTTAGAACGTCATGCCCAATCGACTGTTGTACCTTACGCCAGACCAGGAATCGATGTTCACATTGATAAAATAACGCCGAAAGACTTTAAAATATACAATACTTCTGAGCATCCAGTGGTGATGAAAGTAAAACGCTCCGATAACCGCTTAATTGTCGCATTGCATAGCTTCGACGAAAAAAATGAATACAATTTCAGCTTGAAAGAAGAGGTGGTTCCTTTTAAAACGATTTATCGTTATTCCTCCGAATTGACAGGAAGGCAAGAACGTGTTTTAAGAGAGGGCTCTTCAGGCGTTCATGTCACATTGTTTAAAACGCAACAGAACGGTCCATTTGAACAAGAAGAACGGCTTGGCGAAACTTTTTATGCACCCATTAATAAAATTGTAGAGATTGCCCCAGACCGTGGGGAAGCTGCAGAAGCTGAGCGAGAACAAGTAGAAGGAAATGAAGGAAAAGAATCGCATGAAGTTGATTTAGATGGAGAGGGACAACCGTTAGCACCTGAAGGAGAAAAGCCTTTAACCGATAAAGCGGGTCGTCCTGTTATCCAATAATAAGGGAGTGAATAAAGTGAAGCCGAATGAAAGAAAAAAATTAGGGGATTTACTCGTTGAAGCGAAAATTATTTCAGAAGCGACACTTCAAACAGCATTACAACAAAAAGATCGAGATGAAAAACTAGGAGATTATCTCGTTCATCATGGTTATATTACGGAGCAACAATTAATCGAAGTATTGGAATATCAATTGCGCATTCCACACGTTAACTTAAATCAGCTCGTTATCGAAGATCACGTGTTAAAACTCGTTCCGAAAGAATTAGCAAAAAGAGCACAACTCATCCCGTTACAAAGAAAAGAAGACCAATTATACATTGCGATGGCCGATCCGATGGATTATTTCGCAATCGAAGAATTGAGACTCGCAACAGGATGTCAAATCGAAACGAGTATCGCATCGAAAAGTGATATCGTCCGTGCGATTACGAAATATTATGATTTACAAGAGTCGATGAGTGAAGCGATAGAAGGTCTACTACCAGAACAAAAAGAAGAAGAACAGAACGAACTCATGAATGAAGATTCTCCAATTGTTAAACTCGTCAGTCAAATTATTGCGAGCGCTGTAGCTCAACGAGCGAGTGATATTCATATCGACCCGCAAGAAACAGAAGTTCGTGTTCGATTTAGAATTGATGGTTCGTTAAAAGAAGAACGAATTTTACCGAAAACGATGCAAAATATGATTACAGCACGAATTAAAGTGATGGGGCGACTTAATATTACAGAACGACGCATTCCGCAAGATGGCAGAATTAAAGTAATGCAAGATTTCAAGCCTATTGATTTACGTTTATCAACCTTACCGACAGTGTATGGAGAAAAGATTGTTATGCGTGTTCTCGATTTGAGCAACTCCATTGGAGCAATCGAAACATTAGATTTTTCACAGCAAAATTTAGAGAACTTTCATCGTTTATTACAACAGCCGAATGGCATTGTGTTAATTACGGGTCCTACCGGATCAGGAAAATCATCTACTTTATATGCTGGACTCAACCATTTGAACAGTGAAGGGGTAAATATCATTACAGTTGAGGATCCAGTGGAGTACCAATTGGAAGGGATTAACCAAATTCAAGTGCGAGAAGAAGTAGGTTTAACGTTCGCAGCAGGGTTACGTTCTATATTGCGGCAAGACCCTGACGTCATCATGATCGGTGAAATCCGAGATGAAGAAACAGCACAAATTGCGATTCGTTCATCGTTAACAGGTCATCTCGTTTTCAGTACATTACACACGAACAGTGCGGTTGAATCAATTTCCCGCCTTGTTGACATGGGTATTCAGCCTTATTTAATAGCGCCTTCTGTTATCGGTATTTTAGCTCAAAGGCTCGTACGTCGGGTTTGTCGTGATTGCGGAACGTACTTGGCGCCTGATGCTTTTGAAAGTCGCATATTCAGCCAGTTTGGATTAGAAGCTGAAAAATTATATAAAGGTGTCGGTTGTCCTGCATGTAACGAGACAGGATATAAAGGGCGTATGGCTGTGCATGAATTACTCATGATTGATGAACGATTAAAAGGTCAAATTATGGATGGTCGACCGATGCAAGAAATGATTGATGGTGCGAAAGAGCAAGGCTTCCAAACATTAATGGAAGACGGATTGCAAAAAGTATTACAAGGAAAAACGACAGTGGAAGAAGTGATTAAAATCGCAACACAATAGAAAGGAGGAACAGCGCATGCCGTTAGATGCTTTATTACACACCATTCAAAAAATGGGCGCATCCGATTTGCATTTGTCAACAGAATTACCGCCTACTTGTCGCGTAGATGGGACATTAAAAAATCTTCACGATGAAGTGATGACGGAAAAAATGATGGACGAGCTCATTCAACATATTTTACCTTCTAATTTGTATGACCACTTCAAAGACTATGGTGATGCCGATTTTAGCTATGAAATTTCAGATGGAACACGCTTTCGAATGAACGTGTATCAACAACGTGGAACGAAATCACTCGCCGCACGTGTCATTCCAAATAAAATTCCGAAACTAGAAGCGTTAAATATGCCGAGCACCCTCGTCAATTTAGCGAAAAAACCGCATGGCCTCGTCCTTGTAACAGGACCAACAGGTTCGGGAAAATCGACGACACTCGCATCGATGATTGATTATATTAACACTCATCATAATCGACATATTATTACGCTTGAAGATCCGATTGAGTATGAACATGAATCAAAACGAAGTTTGATTAATCAAAGAGAAATTGGAATCGATGCTAAAAATTTCTTAACGGGATTACGAGCTTCATTACGTCAAGATCCGGATGTTATTTTACTCGGTGAAATGCGTGATTTAGAAACGATTTCAACAGCGCTTACTGCTGCGGAAACAGGACATCTTGTTTTTGCGACATTACATACGTCGAGTGCGAAAACGACGATTGATCGGATCATCGATATTTTTCCAGCAGAGCAACAGCGACAAATAAGAATTCAAGTGGCAAACGTCTTACAAGGAATCGTCTCTCAACGTTTGTTTCCAAAAGCTGGAGGAAAAGGACGGATTGCTGCAACAGAAATACTCGTTCGCACACCGGCTATTATTAACTTAATTCGCAATGAAAAAGTAGAACAAATTCAAAATATGATGATGACGGGACGGAAAGATGGAATGCATACGTTATCGATGGCGATTCGAGACCTCCTTCAAAAAAAGTTAGTAGACTATGACACAGTGTCCGCTTACTTAGTAGAAGGTGAGTATTAATGCCAGTCTTTCAATACCAAGGCAAAAGTCGAAATGGGAAAATGAAAAAAGGAACGGTTACAGCGGACACGAAACAACAAGCATTACGTCAATTGCGCGACAAAGGAATTAATGTTCGACATATTAAACAGTCTTCTAGTTTACTTCATATGGAATTTCAAATTGGAGGGAAGCTAAAAAATCAAGACTTTGTCGTCTATTGTCGTCAATTTGCGACCTTAATTCGCTCTGGAGTGAGCGTTGTGGAATCGACGACAATATTAGCGGAACAAGCAAAAAATAAAAGCTTTAAAGCAGCATTGCATGATGTCGCTACGAAAGTAAGAAGCGGTCAAACATTTTCAGAGGCAGCTTCGAAATATAAAAAAATCTTCCCACCGCTTTTTATTAATATGATGCGTGTAGGGGAAGCGACAGGAAACTTAGACGAAACATTAGAAGATCTTGCGGTTTATTACGAGAAGCAATTTAAATTAAAAAAGAGCATTCAATCGGCAATGATTTATCCAGTCATCTTACTCGTCTTAATTCTCGGCGTCGGAGGAGGACTATTGCTAACAATCGTTCCGCAATTTGCGGATATGTTCTCTGACTTCGGAGCGGAATTGCCGACTTTAACGTTAACCGTTTTAGCATTTAGTGATTGGCTTCAAACGTCGTGGTGGATTATTTTGATCTTTTTCATTTTAATTCCGGTGAGTTTTAAAATGGCCTATGACAAAATACCGCAAGTGAAATATACGACGATGCTCATTCTATTCAAGATTCCTATTTTTGGAGATTTATTGCAGAAGTCTGCGATCGCTCAATTGACGCGTACGATGGCATCGCTTTTGAAAAACTCCGTCTCCATTTTAGAGGCGATTACGATTGCCGATCGCGTCGTTGGAAATGTGCTCATTACGGAAGTGATGCAAAAAGCACATAACAGTTTAGAAATTGGACAGCCTCTTTCAGGTCCGTTAAAAGAAAGTTGGATTTTCCCGCCACTCGTCACGCAAATGGTAGCGATCGGTGAAGAAACAGGCTCGCTTGACTATATGTTCGATAAAGTAGCGGACTTTTACGAAGACGATGTCGAACGTTCCGTCGAAACATTAAAATCAATGATTGAACCGATGATGATTCTCGTTCTAGCCGTCGTCGTCGGAACGATTGTCATGAGTATTATGTTGCCAATGTTCAGCTTATTCGAACAAGTCGGTTAATGGAGTGAAAGTAAATCCCTTAAAAGGAGGTGAAACAAATAATGAACGACCAACATATAAAACAAACAAACAATCAAACAACACGAGGAGGAAACAACATGTTTCAAACAATGAAAAAGCGCATGAAAAATGAAAAAGGTTTAACATTAATCGAATTACTCGCAGTAATCGTCATCTTAGCAGTTATCGCAGCAATTGCAATTCCAGCAATCGGGAACATCATTACGAACAGTAAATACAACGCAGTCAAATCAGACGCATTAAACATTTTAAACGCTGCTCAACTTCATAAAATGGATGAGGGTGGAAACAAAGGAGTACCGATTGCTACATTTAATGAAGGAAAAGTTACAGATGGTAAAGGTGCCAATACGTTGAAGGATAAAGGTTATCTAGAAACAGTAGGAGCATTTACAAGCGGGACGGTAAATACAGAAGGCGCAGAATTAAAATTGTCTGGAACAGCAGTAGTGGACGGAGTTTCAATTGAATTTAAAGATGCAACCATTCAAGCCATAAATAATGATAAACAAAAAGGGAAAGATATCCTTAAAGAGGGAGTAAATCCAACAGTACCAGCAGGAAGTTAAAAGTAGAAACGACAGTATAGCTGTCGTTTCTATTCATAACTTGATAACTTCACGTATCATGTTATGAATGGAAACGATTGAGAGAGGAGTGAAGGAATTGTTCAACCGATTGAAGCAAATGAAATGGCCAAAGTTATCTAAACAAAATAAAGAAGAAGTAGAGGAAAATGAAACGAATGTTGTAACAAATGAACCGTTCATCGCTCCGATTACGTTAGCGCATCAAAAGAAAAAGCAATTGATTATAGAAATGCCAGGGAATATGCTTATGGTTTGGAGTATGGCCCAAGCAGACGTTGCGAAAGGAACGCTTCATACGATTCCCCTTTCTTCCGATATATTAAAAGAGGGATATGTGCAAGATGAATTCGCCTTTACGGAGCAATTAGCAGCGCTTGTAAAAGAACGAAAATGGCGCAATTATGAAGTATCCACCTTCGTTCCAGATAAATCCGTTTTATACCGTATCATTGAATATCCCGAAGATGTAACAGAAGAAACGCTGTACGATTATGTCTCACTTGAATTGAATCAAACCATTCATTTACCATTCGAGGATTCTTATTTTGATGTGCAACCGAAAGTAGGAAGCGATCATGAAGCAATTTTATTTGCAACACCGAGCGATACCGCGATGAATATGTTAATGCCATTTGAAGATGCGAAATTAAAGCCGGCCGTACTCGATATTCGAGCATTAAGCATTCTTCGTACACTTCGTTATTTGAATATCATCCGTCGAAGAAAGACGTATTTAATCGCAGAATGGCAACCGAATGCAGTCATTATTACGATTTACTCAGATCGAGGTATTGAATTTTTACGTTATCATTCGATTGATTATGATGAAGCACTCGTTAAAGTGACATATAATGGAGAAAAGCAACAGTATGAAGTAGAAGGGGAAGTGGCGGCGTATGAAGGTGCATTGCTTGACCCTATTTTTGAAATACAACAAATTTTAGGGTTTTATGAGTTTTCGATTCATAAAGGGGCTGCTCGCGTAGAAGAGTTCGTCGTTATCGGAACAAACCCGCTCCTTTCATTTATAGTGGAAAGGATGAAAGATGCGATGCAATTACCGATTCAACTACTGACAGACGAGCAGATGGAATCGATTCACCCTCAGTTTAAAAAAGAGCATGTTGCATTAGCGGGTATGTTAATGAGAGGTGAACAATTGTGATTCCAAATATTAACTTACTTCCTCCGAAACAAGAAAGTGAAGTATCTTCTAAATTGTACGTCGTGTTCGGAGGAATACTCATTTTAGCGCTCGTAGTACTTGGATTTTTATACGTACAAGAAGGAAAAAAAGTAAAAGCGCTACAAGAAGAATCAACCATATTGTCTACCGAGATGAATCGTCTAACGGAAGACATTGACCAATTAGATCGTAGTGAGCTTCAAACATTAATGGAATCTGTTCGTTTCGTTCGTTCAATCTCATATCCGACAAGCACAATCATCGATGAGGTCAATCGTTTAAAAACGAAAACGATGCATGTACTCAATTATCAATTGACAGATACTCAATTGCAGTTGCTGATGACATTTGAAACGATGGAAGAAGCCGCTCGTTATTTAACATATTTGCAAGAAAGTCCTTTCGTTTATGAATCGACCATCGATTCGTTACAAACGATGGAAACAGTGCTCGATGAAGAAAATGAAGAAGAAACAGAAGGAGAACTCGTACACTACGATGTGAAAGATCGTGTGCAAGCGACGTTCCTCATTGAATTAGATGAGGATTATTTAAAAGAGCAAGTAGGTGATCCGATTGCAAAATAACCGTACTGTTGCGTTACTTAGTACGATGCTCATTGTGGGGATTGTAGCAGCTTTATATTATTTTTTACTATTGCCGAAGAAAGAAGAAGTAGCTGCTCAGCGCACGATGAATGAAACGACGTCTTCTACCATTACTCAGTTAAAAGAAGAACGTATTCAATTAGAACAATTGCAAAAAACACCAATTTCTACATTTAAATTAAGACAAATATTACCAGAGAAACGCGATTATCAAGGGATTATGAATGCGATAGAAGCGGTTGAATATATGACAGTAAGTAAAATTGATGCGGTCACATTTGATGACTTTGGAAATTCCGTATTAGATAGTGGATTACTAGAAGAAAAAGAGGAAGAATCATCTACAGAAGAAGATGGTGAAACGCCAGAACATATTGAAGAGCAGGTAGAGGATGAAGGAGAAGAGGCACAAAGAATGACCATCGATTTAACACTTCTACCAGAGCAGTTAGAAATTGTATCGTTCACTGTCGATGCACGGTTTAAAAATGCAGACGAACTCGTGAAATTTATGCGACTCATTGAAAATGGGGAGCGCGCGATAAAAATAGGATCCGTTCAATTTACAGAGCAAGATGAATTGGAAAAAGCGCAAGAGGCCCCGTATTCGGTTCAAGCGAATTTTGAAATGATGACATTTTATTACGAAGGAGGAGTCGAGTAGTATGGAAATGTACAATATGCTCGTCTTCTTCCTTTTTGGCGTAATTTTCGGTTCATTTTATAATGTGGTGGGGCTGCGAGTTCCGAAGGGAGAGTCAGTCGTTTCACCGCCGTCACATTGTACTGTATGCGATCGGCGCTTAACAGCTATTGATCTCGTTCCTATTTTTTCTTATCTTTTATTAAAGGGACGTTGTCGGAAATGTAAAACAAAAATTTCTCCAATTTATCCGTTTATGGAACTGATGACAGGTTTATTGTTTATGCATAGTTACGCAATTTTTGGATTTTCAAAAGAACTCATTGTTGCATTACTATTTGCATCATTACTCGTCATCATGACAGTCTCGGATATCGCTTACATGCTTATTCCGAATAAAATCGTTTATCCAGCATTTGTCTTATTTATCGCATTGCGATGGATGAGTCCCCTCGATCCTTGGTGGTATGCGTTCGTAGGAAGTGCTGTCGGATTTAGCTTACTTCTGTTGATTGCGATCCTATCGAAAGGCGGTATGGGGGGCGGAGATATTAAGTTGTACGCCGTGCTCGGTCTCGTACTCGGTGTGTGGAATACGTTACTCAGTCTTTTTTTAGCATCACTTATCGCATTAGGATACGGTGCATTCATTTTAGCGAAGCGAAAACAAAAAAGACGCGTTCCGATTCCATTCGGTCCTGCCATCGCATTAGGTGCATGGATCTCCTACATATACGGGGAACAGATGATTGACTGGTATTTACGTTTATTTTAAAAAGCTTAGGTGCTCTTATTGAGCGCCTAAGCTTTTTCGTTATGAAGCAATTTCGTATTCGATGGGCACATCTGGACCGTAGAAGACTGGCTCTGGTGGGTATAGTTTTAAGTATGATTCGATTAAATACGGGTCGTAATGTACTTTTAAACGTGGCTCATTGTTGGAAGAAACATAGGATGTATAGTCGTTATCCGCTTTATTTTCATTAGGGAAGCGCGCACTTAATGTATTTAAAACAATCCGGTTAGCTGAAATACCACCATTCAATTCAATGTTAGAACCTGCTCCATACATTTCAATGTTTTCTTCCGTTAAGAAAAATCCTTTAATCTGAGAGGGGGTATTGGAATATAGTGAGTTGTTTGCTATATCAATATTTTGTTTTGCAAAAATAATTAATGTTCCACTTTCGAGTTTTTGAATTTCAGAATCAGGACTTGAAGACAGATTAACGCCTTTAATAGTGGATTCACGAATTGTTACTTTCCCAGTCGTATAAATGAGCATATTTGATGTCAAATTTACATTATTGATAATGACATCTCCCTCTACATAAAATGTTACACCTAATCCAGTGTTGGAGTTTCCTTGTACTGTAAGCTGAGCTTTTGGTGCGTTATTCGGATGACCAATGTAGAGTTGACCTTTTACAAAAACACGACTTTCATCATGGTTGAAACTATATGTTTTAGGCTGGGATGTATAGCATTTGTAAGAAGACCGACCATCCCGACAAGTTTGAATTTGATTAAGGTGTAAATTATATTCTTTCAGTGTTGAAGGTAGTATTTGATTAATTTGTATTTGTTGTCCGATATCTATTGCGTTGCGTGTACCTTCTCTTGTGACACGTAGCACTTGTCCTTTCTTTTTAGTTCTGAATAAATCTTCGATATTTTTAGTTTCAATATAATCTCGAGAGTTAAAATAACTTTGAGAGATATGGTTGAGATACACTTCATTTCCTGTATAGTTATAGCGTAGCGGAGTAGGGTTTTTATATCGATATAAATTTCCTCCAACCGTAATTTTTGAAAAATCATTGTTTCCTATAGGAGAAATCATAGGTAAACCTGTTTCGATCCAGTATCTTTGGCCCATTAAATAGGAACCGAATGATGAAACAATTAAGTCTTGATCAACTTTTATATCTCCTTGAATGTCAGTCGAGCCATGTAAATATAAATTACCATTACCATTTCTCTTGGTATTATTGAAGTTGTAAGTACTTAATGCAAATCGTAAAGCTTCAGGAAATCCTTCTGATCCGATCAACATCGTTTTATAAGTCGTTTCTGTTTCTCCGCTTTTACTAATACCAGTCGATTTAAATTTCACTTTATAAGTTGCGCTTTTATAATCGATTTCCCCGTATTTATAAAGTTCGGGCTCGCCATCGATACAAACTTCAAAAGTCCCTGTTTCGCTAGCTGATTGAAAGTGTTCATTCGTCGTACAAAGTCTTTTTTTAAATTCTTCATTCAATAACTTGATATATTCATCGTAGCTAATCCCAGCTTTTTTATTTTTGAAATTTTTACTAATTTCTTCGTTTAAAGAATAGGCTGCTGATTCAACACCTTTTATGGCTAAGTCTTTCGCTTGCGTCTTCCCTAAATTTTTAGATGTCGCTTTAGAATCTGTCATAACCGTCATAAGAAGCGTCGTACTAATGATAATCCCTAGAGCTAATATTAAAAATGTTAAAAAGAAGCCGAAGCCATTATTTTCTTTTATATATTTGTTCATTTTTTACCTCTTCCCCTTTCGTATTAAAATCTACTTCTTCAATTAGACGCAAATAAGTTGTAAATGTAGGTGCAGTATATTCTCCTTTCATTTTTAAAAAGATTTTGTAATGGTTAGAACTGTCAATTTGTTCAATGTAAGAAAACTCTCCCTCTTCTGTGTTTGGAGGTGTAACTAAATAGGTTGTATTTAACGTTTGATCTTTTAGTTGAACTCCTTCAGGTGTAAAACCTACTTGAAAAGAAGGTAGTATAGATGGGTTCTCTTTTGTCTTTGGTTGAACTACAAATCTCGTGTTAATTGGTTCTTTTTCCGTATTATTTAAAAACACACTTTTATTTTTCGTAAGGTCGAGTTCATTGTCTTTTACTGGAAACATATCGTCGATGATTGAGGAGATGATTAAGTTAGCTTCACGATGTATCTCACTTTCTTCTTGGACTCGCTTATTATATTCTGAGAAATAGTATAAACTAGCGAAGGAAAAAATAGCGATGACACTTAGAAGGGCGAGGGCGATTGTCACTTCGACTAAAGTAAATCCTTCTGCTTTCCTTAAATCATGTTTAATTTTTAGGCGCTTCTTTATTTTCAGCATAGCTTAAATATCCCTCCACTTTTACGCGACCTTTATTAAAATTTTGATCTTTTGATACAAATAGAACTACATTAATCAGTTCTTTGTTTTTTTCAGAAACATCTTGTGTTAATGTAATTTTTAAAAAGTAGTTTTGATCGTTAGCTTGCAAGTGATATAAATCTTTCGAAATGCTAGGGTGATTGACATCGAATGAACTTGGAAATTTGAGAGTATCGAAGTAACAATTTATTTTTTTAACTTTATTGCACGAAGAGTCGATGATGGCATCCGTTGGGATATAAAGTTCTGGATGATCTAAAAAGCGTTTTAAACTCCCTGTCGCGAAACTTGTCATGACGAGTTGGTCAACGTTTTCAGCTGATAGCTTTTTAGTAGATTGCATCAATGATAAAATACCTAATAAAATAAAAGAGATGATTAATAGAGCTGCTGAAACTTCGATTAATGTGAAACCTTTTTCCTGTTTATTCAAAAAATATCCCCCCATTTTTATTTAAACTCCTTATAAATAGTTATTATATCACATGCTGTGGTATTATTAGAATAGTATTGGAAAAGTTTTTAAATAAGGGAATAATGTCTATGATTCTCCTTTTGAAACTTAAAATTGAACAAAAAATCATAAAATATTTTGAAACATTTATAATGAAGTAGAGAGGAGAATGTTCATGTTACAAACAGATAAAAAGTGGATGATCGCTTCACAATCACCGAGAAGAAAAGAGATTTTTGGAATGTTGGAACTTCCTTTTGAAATCGTCGTCTCTAATATGGAGGAAGGTGGGCGTCAAGCGGATGAATCCGTCGAAAATTATGTCATGCGTTTAGCGCAAGGGAAAGCGGAAGCGGTTGCGGAAAATCATCGAGACAAGGTCGTCATCGGTGCGGATACGATTGTGTCTTTACAAGGAAAGTTATTGCCTAAGCCTAAAACGAAAGAAGAGGCGGCATTTTATTTGCGCTTGCTCAGTGGCAGGACGCATGATGTCATGACAGGAGTCGCCATTTCGTACGAAGGACAAACGCACCGCTTTTATGAAAGAACAATCGTCCATTTCCATGCGCTCGATGAAGCGATGATTCGTGCATATGTGGAAACAGGTGATAGTTTAGATAAAGCAGGTGCTTATGGTATTCAGACGCTCGGCGCGTTATGCGTTGCGAAAATCGAAGGAGATTACCATAATGTCGTCGGTCTACCCCTCACGAGACTGGTGCGTGAACTGCGAGCATTACAACTCATTACGATAGGTGATGTCCATGCCTACACATGAAAAAGAGTTGTTGATGATTCGTGATTTGCGCAGAGCAGACCGTCCGCGCGAACGTCTCATCCGTCAAGGAGCGACGAGCTTATCCAATCAAGAACTTATCGCCATTTTATTGCGCACAGGGACGAAAGAGCAGTCTGTCTTCCATTTATCGAATGAATTGTTGAAGCAATTTGGTATGATTCAGCAATTGCGTCACGTGACGATAGAAGAATTGATGAATGTAAAAGGAATCGGAGAGGCGAAAGCGGTCCAAATATTGGCGGCGATTGAGCTTGGACGTCGTGTTTTGAGTAAGCAAGAGGAAGAACGTTATACGATTCGCTCGCCAAAAGATGCCGCATCGTATATGATGACAGAGTTATCAGGTTTAGAGCAGGAACATTTTGTCGCATTGTTTCTCAATGTAAAAAATGAAATCCTGCATAAACAAACGATTTTCATCGGTGGGTTAAATTCATCCATCGTTCATCCGCGTGAATTATTTAAAGAAGCAGTGAAACGAGCAGCAGCTTCTATCATCGTCATGCACAATCATCCTTCTGGTATACCAGATCCAAGTCCGGAAGACATTGAAGTGACGAAGCGACTCGTAGACGCGGGGCGCATTATTGGAATCGAAGTAATCGACCATATTATTATCGGAAATTTTAATTTTGTAAGTTTAAAAGAGAAAGGGTATATGTGACACTGTAAATTTATTCATCTTTCCTATATAATGTTTCATGTAGTAATTGATGAAGAGTGAACGTACTCGTAGGAGAAAGGAAGAACTCATTTGTTTGGATTCGGAGGAAAAGACGTCGGGATTGACCTCGGCACAGCAAATACACTAGTTTTTATTAAAGGAAAAGGGATTGTTTTACGCGAACCATCGGTGGTTGCGAAAAACTTAAATACGAATGAAATTGTAGCAGTAGGTAGCGCGGCGCGTAATATGATTGGTCGTACACCAGGTTCAATCGTGGCAACACGCCCGATGAAAGATGGCGTCATTGCAGATTTTGAAATTACGAAAGCGATGTTAGAGCATTATATGACAGAAGCAGCAAAAGTAGCAGGTGGCGCATGGAAAAAGCCGAATGTTATGATTTGTGTTCCGTTCGGGATTACATCTGTAGAACAACGTGCAGTAATCGATGCGGCACGCCAAGCGGGAGCGAAAGATGCTTTCACGATTGAAGAGCCATTTGCAGCAGCAATTGGAGCAAGCTTGCCTGTATGGGAGCCAACGGGAAGTATGGTCGTTGATATCGGTGGCGGAACGACAGAAGTAGCTGTTATTTCACTCGGTGGTATCGTCACGAGCGATTCGATTCGTGTAGGTGGAGATGTGATGGATCATTCGATTATCGCATATATTCGCAAGCATTATAATTTAACAATCGGCGAGCGTACAGCGGAAGCGATTAAAATGGAAATCGGATCAGCGAAAGAATTAGATGTTGAAGAAACGATGGATATTCGCGGTCGTGATTTATTAACAGGCTTACCAAAAACGTTAGAAGTGAATTCGACTGAAATTACGAGCGCATTGAAAGAAGCAATCGCTCAAATTATTGAAGGTGTGAAGAAGACGCTTGAAGCGACACCACCAGAATTGGCTGCAGACGTTATGGAGCGCGGCATCGTTCTTACAGGAGGTGGCGCATTGCTTAAAAACTTAGATCGTGTCATTTCAGACGAGACGAATATGCCTGTATTTATCGCCGAAGAACCACTGGACTGTGTAGCAATCGGAACCGGGAAAGCGCTCGATAATTTTGAACTCATTAAAAAAATGCAAACTCGTTAATGGTTGAAAGGAGACGAAAGGGATGCGACGATTTTTAGCAGATAAACGTCTCATCGTTTTGTTTATAGTCGTCATCACCCTCGTTGCACTTTTAGCAGTAACGTTAAAAGGGCGCCAGCAAGCAAACTTGGCAGAACAAGTAGTGAAAGATGTCGTCGGCTTCGGACAATCTGTCTTTTCGAAGCCGGCTCATTTTTTTACTAGTAAACTGGCCGACATTGAGGGACTTATTGCGACATTCGATGAAAATAAGCAATTGAAAACACGTTTGGAACATTATGCGATGAATGAAGCGAAGTTAATCGAGCTCGAAAGTGAGAATGAACGACTTCGTAAACTTGTGAATGAAGCTTCCAATTTAAGTGCATATGAACCGATTTATGCTACAGTTATTTCGCGAAATCCTGATCAATGGGAAGAACGCGTCGTCGTCGATAAAGGAGAGTCGGATGGGGTCACGAAAAATATGGCGGTTATCACGTCTCAAGGATTGATAGGTAAAGTGGTTTTAACGACCCCTCTCACAGCGACAATTGAACTTATTTCTACGGAGAACCAATTATTCCGTGTTTCAGCGATGGTAGCTGGAGAAGAAATATTCGGTTTGATTGAAGGATATGATAAAACGCGTGAGCAACTCGTCATGAAACGTATTGACTCGAATTTAGAAGTGAAAGAAGGACAGAAGATTATTTCATCTGGTTTAGGAGGCATTTTCCCGAAAGGTTTGTTGATCGGAGAAGTGAAAGAAGTGTCGACGGATGATTATGGTTTAACGAAGCTTGCTTATATCGAGCCAGCCGCAAACTTTAAAATGCTCGATCATGTCGTCATTACGAAGCGTTCCGTGGATACGGTGACAAGCAGCGTTGATGAAGGGGAAGAGGAGGCAGCTAAAGAATGATATTTCGTATACTCGTTCCGATTATTGCTGCTTCACTCTTTTTTATTGAACCGACATTTAGTTTGTTTTCTCCCCTTCAAATTAATGGAGAGCGATACATACTCGTTCCTCACTTTTTTGCAGTTTTTCTCATTTTATTGGCCGTATATGATTCTAAAAAAACAGCGATGATTTATGGAGTGGTCTTCGGATTGTTGTATGATATGTATCATATTGATATGATTGGTATATATACATTCATTTATCCGTTTATCGCATATTTAGCAGCTGTAATCATTAAGTATGTCCATAAATATACTGTTTTTGTTTTATTTTTAGCAATTGCATTATTAGTGATGTTAGAAGTATTATCTTTTTTATTCGCAGCTGCCATTGGTTTCACAGGAATGAATTTCGACCAATTTTTACATAGTCGTCTCATTCCTACAACAATTGGTAACTTTTTATTTATCGTATTGTTTGGCTATATTATCCGTTGGTTTATTGTGAAGAGAAAGCAAGCGCTTGAACCAGCGATGTAAGACGGAGGTTATCGTATGCCCACAAAACATGTCACGATGAAAGGTACGAGAGATGGGTTAATTATTCATTTGAATGATTCTTGTACATTTGAACAATTATTGAGTAGCTTAGAGCGTTTTTTAACCGATGAACGTGTCGCAGAGAAAATTGAAGTAGACGTCCATCTAGGTTATCGTTACTGTTCTGAAGAAATGATTAAACAAATCGAAACGCTCTTTCAACAAAGCGCGTATTTCACTGTGCGTGAATACGATAGCTTTGTCGTGACGAAGGAGCTCTGCCGTCGTGAAGTAGAGAAGTTGAAGACGGAACAATATATTGGCATCGTTCGTTCAGGACAAGTTTTGCAGGCAGAAGGCGATATCGTCATCATTGGAGATATTAATCCGAACGGTAAAGTCGTTGCAAATGGTAATATATTTATACTCGGTCAATTAAAAGGAGCGGCACATGCCGGAGCGGCAGGAGATGTTAAATCAGTCATCGTCGCTTCTCATATGGACCCGACTCATTTAATGATTGCGGATGTGACAGAGCTTGTCAATGAAGATTCATCACTATTGCTTCATGCGAATCGAATGGAGTGCGTCCATTTATTAGATAACGGACAAATGACGATGAGTGAGTTGAAAGATTTACGACTAGCTCGTCCGGATTTGATGACACGAATAGGAGGTTTTCAATGATGGGAGAAGCGATTGTCATTACATCAGGAAAGGGAGGCGTCGGTAAAACGACGGCTTCTGCAAATATTGGGACAGCACTCGCTTTAAATGATCAACGGGTTTGTCTCGTTGATACAGATATCGGCTTGCGTAATTTAGACGTCGTACTCGGACTCGAAAATCGAATCATTTATGATTTAGTCGATGTCATTGAGGGGCGTTGTAAATTGCATCAAGCGCTCGTAAAAGATAAGCGTTTTGAAGATGGATTATACTTGTTACCTGCTGCGCAGACGCGGGATAAATTAGCCGTTTCTCCAGAACAAGTTGGAGCGCTTATTCAAGAGTTAAAACAAGAGTTTGATTATGTGTTAATCGATAGTCCTGCAGGGATTGAGCAAGGTTATCAAAATGCGGTGGCAGGTGCAGACCGTGCGATTGTCGTCACAGTGCCTGAAATTTCAGCAGTGCGTGATGCAGATCGAATCATCGGTATGTTAGAGCAAGAGGATATTCCCCATCCGATGCTCGTCATTAACCGTATTAAGCGCAATTTAATGGCGCGGGGCGAGGCGTTAGATGTCAACGAGATTACGACGCATTTATCAATCGATCTTTTAGGGATTGTCGTCGATGATGAATCGGTCATTGCTTCGTCGAATAAAGGAGAGCCTATTGTATTAGACCCTTCTAGTCGTGCATCAATTGGTTATCGCAATATCGCTCGTCGTATTTTAGGCGAATCTGTTCCATTAATGAACATTGAAGAAGAATCACCAGGGTTTTTCAGTAAATTAAAATCGTTATTTACAAAGTAATATACAAAAAATGACAAGTCGGAAAACTTGTCATTTTTTAATTGAAAAAAAGATGACTTTTCAAGAAAGTTTTGCTATAGTGAGTGCGATAGGTAATATCTCTTGGAGAATTACACTATCATTTTTAGTAAAAACATAAAATTAATAATCTGCCTTGATCATGTGAGTGACAGGGACGGAAGAATGAACGTGTATACGCAATCCTTCTGTCTTTTTTTGAAAAAGTAGAAGGTTTTTTTATATCGTTCGACTCTTCCACAATGTGAAGGAGAGGGTAAAAATGAAAGGGCTTACAAATTTTCGTAAAATGAAAGACAATGGAGAGAAAATTGTCATGTTGACGGCGTATGATTATCCGACAGCGCAATTTGCAGAGCGCGCAGATGTCGATTTACTGCTCGTTGGAGACTCAGTTGGTATGGTCGCACTCGGGTATGAATCGACAGCATCGGTTACAGTAGATGAGATGATTCACCATGCGAAAGCGGTGCGTCGCGGCGCACGTGATACATTTGTCGTCGTCGACATGCCATTCGGCTCGTACCACATTTCTCAAGAAGAGACGATGAAAACCGCAATTCGGATGTATCAAGAAACAAATGCCGATGCGTTAAAAGTTGAGGGAGCTGGAGAAGTGATTGACTCGATTGAACGTCTTACGACAGCAGGAATTCCAATCGTCGCGCATCTCGGATTATTGCCTCAATCGGCAGCGGTACAAGGCGGATATCGCGTCCAAGGGAAGACAGCGAGTCAAGCGCGTCAACTCATTGAAGATGCTCAAGCAGTCGAACGTGCAGGTGCTTGTATGCTCGTTTTAGAGCTCATTCCACATCAATTGGCGAAAGAAGTGAGTGAAGCGGTATCGATTCCCGTCATTGGTATTGGAGCTGGAAAAGATACAGATGGTCAAGTGCTCGTCATTCATGACATCGTTCAATTCGGGCTTCATCGTTTACCGAAATTTGTGAAAGTGTATGGAGATATCGGCACACAAGTCGAAAAAGCGATGAAGCAATATGTTGCCGACGTGCGTCAACAAACATTTCCATCAGAAGCGCATCATTTTACAATGGAAGAGGACGAACTGCAACAATTGTACGGAGGTGTTTTATCATGACGATTGTCATTCATACGATTCAAGGCGTCCGACGCGTCATGAATCAAATGCGAACAGCGGGGAAGACAATCGGCTATGTTCCAACGATGGGATACTTGCACGAAGGGCATTTAGCGCTCGTCGAACAAGCAAAACGAGAAGCGGATATTGTCATAATGAGTATTTTTGTCAATCCAGCACAGTTTGGACCGAATGAAGACTTCGATGAGTATCCGAGAGATTTAGACCGAGATGCCGCATTGGCGAAAGAGCATAAGGTCGATTATATTTTTGCACCGACTGTGGAAGAAATGTATCCGACAGAACAGACGATTCACATTATTCCAGGAGCGATTGCGAAAAAAATGTGCGGGGCATCTCGTCCAACTCATTTCGACGGTGTACTCAAAGTTATTTTAAAATTGTTTAATATCGTGCAACCTGATTATGCGTATTTTGGATTGAAAGATGCGCAACAAGTCGCGATTATCGAAACATTCGTGCACGACTTCAATATCGATGTAGCGATTCGTCGAGTGTCGATCGTACGCGAAGAAGATGGTCTTGCGAAAAGTTCACGCAATGTCAATTTAACAGAAGAAGAGCGTCAAAAAGCGCCGAAAATTTATGAAATATTGCGAGAAGGTCGTGCACGTTTAGCGCGCGGTACACGTTTAGAAGAAGTGCAAGCGTATATCGAAGAAGCGCTCGTAAAAGAGACGGGTGGAGTCGTCGATTACGTCAGCATTTTACATTATCCAAGCTTAACAGAGCCGAGACTAGGTGAAGAGATGATTATCGCATGTGCGGTTCAATTTTCAAAAACACGCTTAATTGACAATGTCATCGTAGGGGAGGATATGTAATGTACCGCAATATGCTGAATAGTAAAATTCACCGCGCGACGGTGACAGAAGCGAACTTAAACTATGTCGGGAGTATTACGATTGACCGAGACTTATTAGATGCTGCGAACATGTTACCAAATGAACGGGTTCAAATTGTGAATAATAACAATGGAGAGCGTTTTGAAACGTACATTATCGAAGGGGAGCGTGGTAGTGGAGTCATCTGTGTGAACGGTGCAGCGGCACGTCTCGTACAACCAGGAGATGTCGTCATCATTATGAGCTATATGATGATGGAAGATGAAGTAGCTCGTAACTACGAGCCCGTCGTCTGTCTCGTCGATGAGAACAATTGTATCATCCAAAAAATTGAAGAACGCGCTCATGCGACAGTAGAAGACTATTAATAGTAAAGTAGACAGTATACGTGCTGTCTACTTTTTTGTTGAAATTGAGGAGTGAAGTAATAATTTTCCCGTAACAATGAAAATATGATACAATTTGCATGGAGTTCGACTGTTTGAAAAGAGTCGAAATGAAGAGGTGAGCTCATTATGAGTTCACTGATCCGGAGTTAGTGACTGAAAAGGACGTTGATTATTATGACGAAGCCAATTTACGCCGTAGTAGACTTGGAGACGACCGGGCACTCGGCGAAGCGTGGCGATCGAATTATACAAATCGCGATTGTGCGTGTACAAGATGGAGAAATACTCGATACGTACAATCAATTTGTCAATCCTGAGCAGCCGATCCCAGCGTTCATTGCGCAATTGACAAATATTCAAAATGAGCTTGTAGCGGCGTACGAGACGTTTGAGCATTATGCGAAAGATGTCTATGAGCGATTACGAGGAACAGTATTCGTTGCTCACAATGCGTCCTTTGACCTTTCATTTCTACAACAAGAGTTTGAACGATGTGGTTTGGAACGTTGGCGTGGTGAAGTGTTAGACACTGTGGAGTTAGCGAAAATTATGTACCCACGCGCCTCTAGCTATCGTTTATTGGAATTGGCAGATGAGCTTGGCATCCCGTTAGGTAATGCGCATCGAGCGGATGACGATGCGACCGCAACCGCTCAATTATTAGTGAAAATTCTCAAAAAAATGCATACATTGCCAAAACAAACATTGCAATATTTACATAAACATTCTTTTATTTTGAAATCGAATGTTTCAACTTTATTGTATGAATGTTTAAAAGAACAGCGCGAAAGTCATTCGATTACATTGTATAAAGGGCTCGCTTTAAAAGAGCCTCATCACCCTATAAGAATGACAGAGACAAAGCATTTTCCGTTAGAAATGGACGAGCAATACGCTCTCTTACAAGAAATTAATCCTTCCTATGAGCGACGTCCTGTTCAGTTAAATTATATGACGTCTGTTTACGATGCTTTAAAACAAAAGCAAGAAGTTGCGTTGGAAATTCCGAACGGTGTTGGGAAGACATTGGGATATTTGATCCCGAGTGTTTTGTATGCGGAAGAAATGAAACGTCCCGTCGTCATTAGCACGTATACGAATGAACTCGTAGATGCGCTCGTGGAAAAAGAAATAAAAAAATTAGACCGATTGTTTAAAGTACCTATCCGTGTGGCCGTTTTAAAAGGCCGTGAACAGTACATTTCTTTATCTAAATTTTTGCAAGTGCTCACGGTGACGAACCATTCCTACGATGAAACATTGACCATTTTACAACTGATTGTTTGGCTTAGCGAAACGGAAACGGGAGACTTATCTGAAGTGAATGTTTCGGGTGGTGGTCAATTATTGTTAGACCGTATACGTAAACGCACACATGAATTGTCCTCGGAAGAGAAGCCTTTTGATTTTCACCAAAGGGCCGTTGGTAAAGCGCAAGATGCTCAATTAGTCGTGACAAATCATTCATTACTTCTTGCGAATCATTCTTATCCTTTTATTCACGAAGCGTGTGGATTAATTATCGACGAAGCTCATCAAATGTCTAACATTGCGATGCGCAATGTGGAGACGGTATTTCGTTATACGCGTTGGAAATATGTCATCGGCCAGTTAATAGGTGAAGGAGAATATGATTTACTGACACGATTAACGACTTTATTTGAACGTAAACAGCAACCGTACAAGTCGAAAAAACGTCAACTTATACGAGCTTATGACCAATTAGTCGATCAATTTGATTTATTCATTCGCCAACTGGTGCAGCAGTTGAAGCCAAATAGGACGAGTACTACGAAACATACTGTGCATCTAGATGCAACAGTGATCCATCAATTGTCGCTTCAATCTTTACATCAAGCGATGTTCCTATTTTTACGTTCAGCTCAACAGTTTATTGAGCCTCTCGAACATTTATATTTAGTGGAGAAAGAACGGGCATTCGTTCAAGAGTGGCAAGATTGGGTGACGCAATACGAGCAGAAGATGGATGATTGGATTGAACTCTTTACAGTCGTTCCTCAATCGACGGAAGAAACATTTATTGAATATGATGAACGGAGCGTGCCAGGAAGTGTAGTGTTCGTAAAAAAACCGATTACGAGTGCTCCACTTCTACGTTCATTCGTTCATTCCTTAAAAGAAGAGTCTTTCGGAATAGTTTGGACGTCAGGAACATTGCGTGTCCCTTCGTATGAATCATTCATTCCGAAACAGCTCGGCTTACCAGAAGATGTCCCAATTGAAACATTCCCAGCACCTTCTTCTTTTTACGATCACGCCTCTATTTGGCTTGTGGAAGATATGCCACAAATCGATGAAGTGAAAGAAGATGAATATATCGAACTCGTTGCGGATTCTATTGTACAAACAACTTATGCGACAGCGGGAAATGTATTCGTCCTGTTTACGAGTCAACAAATGTTGCAAAAGACGGTTCACCTTATCCAAGATAGTGAATTGTTAGAAGAACACCCGATTTTTGCGCAAGGCGTCACATCAGGAAGTGCTGCAAAATTATTAAAGCTATTTCATCAAACAGAAGGTTCTTTATTATTCGGTACGAATCAATTTTGGGAAGGGTTGGACGTTCGCGATGAATCTGTACGAGCGGTTATCGTCGTTCGTTTGCCATTTTCATCACCGAAAGATCCGCTGTATCGTTTACGTAGTGAACAGTTAGCGAGTGAGAATGGCGGACATCCTTTTTACGATTACGGCTTGCCAGAAGCGCTCGTGCGATTCAGACAAGGCTTCACACGTCTAATGCGTCGGACAGAAGGGCGCACAAGTTTTATCTTATTGGACAAACGCCTGGAGACGAAACAATATGGTCATTATTTTATTGATAGTTTGCCTCAACTTCCCATTCGAAAAGTGAATGTAGATTCGATTGTAGGTCAATTATCCAATTGGTATGGAGGTGCAAATGACCGATGGAAAAAGTAAAAAACTCGACGTGGCAGTGGGTGCGATTCATCATCGTGTTTTTCACGATTCTGGTGATTTCATTGACTGCACTCATTTTATTTCAAGCGACACGCCCTTTCGCTGATGCGGATAAAAAGGCGGAGACGGTCGCTTTAAAAGAAGAGTATTTGTCATCTGTCGAACGTATGGAAACGTATAATGGGAATGATATTCAGTATGTGCTTTACGGTAAGAAAAAAGACGAAAAAAGTGCTGTCATTTTAGACGAATCCCTTGTAAAATTAAAAACAATTCAAATGTCAAAAGGCATTTCAAGACAACAAGCGATCGATACCGTTCAAAAAGAATTCCCTGTGAAGAAAGTCATCCATGCGAAACTCGGTTATGAAGAGGACCATGTCTTTTGGGAGGTTGTTTTTAAAGGCGAAAATGATACGCTGAACTATGTCTATTTATTGTTTGAAGACGGCAAATGGTGGAAAAGAATATTAAATTTATAATTTTGAAGGAGTGTACGATAGGTCATGAGTAGAACATTGTCAAAACGAATTGAAACGTTATCCCCCTCGACAACTTTGGCCATTACAGCGAAAGCGAAAGCGATGAAAGCAGAAGGCATCGATGTCATCGGACTCGGAGCGGGAGAGCCGGATTACAATACACCGGAAGCGATTATCCAAGCGGCTTATCGCTCGATGCAAGAAGGTAAAACGAAATATACGCCAGCAGGTGGTTTGCCTGAATTGAAAGATGCGATTATCGCGAAGCTGAAACGTGATCAAAAGCTGACGTACACACGTTCAGAAATTATGGTAGGTGTCGGAGCGAAGCATGCGCTCTACACATTGTTCCAAGTGTTATTAAACGAAGGCGATGAAGTGATTATTCCTGCGCCGTTTTGGGTCAGCTATACAGAACAGATTAAACTTGCAGAGGGAACGCCAGTCATCATCCAAACGACAGCGGATGCGGAGTTTAAGGTGACGGTCGAGCAATTAGAAGAAGCGGTGACAGAACGCACGAAAGCGCTCATCATCAATTCACCAAGCAACCCGACAGGTATGATTTATTCAAAAGAAGAACTCGTTGAAATTGCTGAATTTGCAAAACGCCATGACCTTTGGATCATATCAGATGAAATTTATGAAAAATTAATTTATGCAGGCAATGAACATGTCTCTATTGCAGAGTTGAGCGACGATGCAAAAGAACGCACGTTAATTATTAACGGAGTATCGAAGTCACACTCAATGACAGGCTGGCGTATCGGCTTTGTCGCAGGGGATGCTTCAGTGATTGGTCCGATGACAGATTTAGCGAGCCATTCAACATCTAATCCGACGACGACTTCGCAATATGCAGCGATTGCAGCATATAATGGTTCTCAAGACATTGTTGAAGAGATGCGTCAAGATTTTGAGTCGCGATTGAATCGCGTATATCCACAAGCGAACGCGATTCGTGGCTTCCACATCGTCAAGCCGAAGGGTGCTTTTTATTTGCTTGCTGATGTGTCAGAAGCGATGAAACATACTGGTTTTACATCTGTCGATCATTTCAGTGCAGCTTTATTAGAAGAAGCGAAAGTAGCTGTCATTCCAGGGTCCGCATTCGGTTCGACGACGACGATTCGTCTTTCCTATGCGACAAATGTGGAAGCAATTGAAGAAGCGATTCGTCGCATTTCACACTATGTAGAACAAAACTGGAATGAAGCAGTATAAAAATTGGTCAATGATCGAACGTCTTCTTGCTTGAAGCAAAGACAGACGTTCGTTTTTTAGCTTGTACGGAAGGAGAATGCAAGATGAAACAAGAAGCATTACGATTATGGATTGAACAAGGGAATGTCGTCATTTCTCAACTGTTTTTTAAACATTATGCGAAATTGCACATTACAGATCAAGAGGCTATGTTACTCCTCCACATTCAATCGTTTCAAGAAGAAGGCATTACTTTTCCAACACATTTTGAACTAGCGGAGCGACTCGGTGTGACGATGCAAGACGTCAGTTCACTCGTACAATCTTTAATGAAACGCAATTTAGTATCGATCGATTCGCAAACCGATGCAAAAGGTGTGTTTCATGAAATGTATTCATTGCTTCCTTTATGGGAAAAAATTATGTATATGACGGAATATGAAGTGAGTGAGGAAGGCGAACAGACGATAGCAGAACGCGAAGGAATGCTATATCAAATGTTTGAACAAGAATTTGGACGTCTCCTCTCTCCGTTAGAAAGTGAAATGATTGGTGCTTGGCTAGATGAAGATGAACATTCAGTTGAAGTGATTGAAGCGGCTTTACGTGAAGCGGTATTGGCACAGAAATTAAGTTTGAAATACATCAATGCCATTTTAAATGAATGGAAGAGAAAAAATGTAAAGTCACTAAAGGACGTTGAGAAAGCAGCATATTCCTATACCTCTCCAACTCCTCAAACGAAACTAACCCCATCAAACAATGTTCCGTTGTATAATTGGTTAGAAGATTAAGAGGAGGAGAAGGTGTGTTACGTAAAACAGAATGGCAACATTGCTTACAAGTATTCGAAGAGATGTTTCCGGACGCTCATTGTGAGCTCGTGCATCAAAACCCATTTGAATTATTAATTGCAACTTTATTGTCGGCACAAGCGACAGATGTTCATGTGAATAAAGTGACGGCAGAATTGTTTCAAAAATATCGTACTCCGGAAGATTACATCCGTGTATCATTGGAAGAATTAGAAAATGATATTCGCTCGATTGGTCTATATCGCAATAAAGCGAAAAACATTCGTGCGCTGTGTGAAATGCTCATTACAGAATATAACGGAATTTTGCCAGAAGATCGGGATGAGTTAACGAAGTTTCCTGGTGTCGGCCGAAAAACGGCGAATGTCGTCGTTTCCAATGCCTTTGGAGTGCCAGCGCTCGCAGTCGATACACATGTTGAACGTGTTTCGAAGCGTCTTGGAATGTGTCGGTGGAAAGATAATGTTATGCAAGTAGAGGATAAGTTAATGCGTTGGACGCCCCGTGAAGAATGGACAAATACACATCATCGCATGATTTTCTTCGGACGTTACCATTGCAAAGCGCAAAATCCAAACTGTCCAGAATGTCCACTTCTTGATTTATGTCGAGAAGGGAAGAAAAGGATGCGAGTGAAATGAGTGAATTGGAGACGATTGTTTTAGCTCATCTTCAACAGTGGGAAGATGTGAAGGAAGAAATACGTGTGAAATATGCTAATCGAGATGCTTCTGTCCACGCTTTATTACAAGCACAAATTGAAAATTATGAAACGCTCGTCACATTAGGTGGAACATTTTGGAACGAAGCACGTGAAGAAGAATGGTATGTATTCGGTCCATTAAATGAAGCAGAACGTATTGAATTCGTAAAATCCAAGTATAAAAGTCATTATGCTTACGTGCAATTAAATGCTCTATTCGAGGAATTGAGAAAAAAAGCGGCGATGCATTTTGCCAAACAAGCACGTTTACAAAGAAAGTTAGAAAAAGAACAAAAAGGTTAGCATCGAGTGATGCTAACCTTTTTATTATGCGTCACCTGGAGGGGTTTCAGGCGTTTGTTCCACAGGAGGTTGTGGTTTGTCAGGTGGTGTTGGTTCTGGTTTTGGTTTTGGTTGTTCTGGGGGTATTACTGGTTTATTCCCTTGATTATCATTTGGGTTAGTTGGTTTATCATTCGGTGTTGACGGATTGTTATTTTGTCCTTGATTATTGTTATCTGGAATTTCAGGTTGATTTGGTTCTACTGGCTCTTCTTCTTCACCAGGTACATCAGGCGCTTCTGGTTCTTCAACGGAAGGCTCTTCAATGATTTCCCCTTCGAGTATGAGAGAAGTTGTCGCTGGGCTACTCGTTTCATCTCCTCGTTTTGCGACGACAGAGAAATGATATTCATGACCGAGTGAAACATTCGGTAATACTGCTTGTCGTTCTGTAGTGGTAGTAATTAAAACGGGACTTCCTGAATCTATCGTGTAGGATACTTCAAAAGTAACTTCTTCGTCATTCGTGTCATCTTCATGAAGAGCAAAATCCCAGTTCAATATAATATCATAGGAATCATCTTCTAATGAAGCTGTCAAATTGCTCGGACTAGCGAGACTCACTTCTTCAGTTTCGTCTTCCACAACAGGTACGGAGCCGTTTACGAATAATTCACGTGAACGAAGATTCGCAGGTGTCGCTGCTGATGCGAGAACGATAGGATTCGAACCATAGACGATATCTGCTTCAGTGACAGTAGATGGTTTTTTCATTCTCGGTGTGTTATGTGAAATAGAGCTCATGACATTCCGGAATAAATTTTGTGGTACTTGGCGACCACGATCATACGTTTTAATTGGGTCGGTATAGTTTTTATACCCTCCCCAAATGGCGATTGTATAATCAGCTGAATAGCCGGCAAACCACGTATCTGGAACGTAATGGCTTTCCATATTATGCTTTTTCAAAATTTCAGCAGGATAGTTTGTCGTTCCTGTTTTACCAGCGACATCGACTCCTGAAATATTTGCTAATGTTCCTGTACCACGTGTTAAAACATCACGCAGTACATCCGTAATCATATAAGCAGTGGAGCTTTGCATCACTTGTTCATGATTTGGTGTTAATACACGTTCTGTTCCATCGCGGAATACGATGCGCTTCACTGCGTGAGGTTCTGTGTAAATGCCATCATTTCCGAATGCAGCATAAGCTCCTGCAATTTGTTTTGTAGAGAAATTATATTCTCCACCACCTAATGCATTTGCGGCGTGAACGTCTTCAAAAGGTAAACCGAGCTTACGTGCGAAGTTTGCAGCATCGGTAGCTCCAACTTCTTCGAATACTTTGACAGCAGGTACGTTACGTGATTTTGCTAAAGCGTCACGCAAAGTCAATGTGCCGAGATGCTTGCCGTCTACGTTGCGTACTTCTTTGTCTGTTCCTTTATAAAAGTATCGTTCATCTTTCAATGCTTGTCCCGTAGACCAACCAAATTTTTCAATGGCAGGGCCGTAAGATAAAATAGGTTTAATGACCGATCCGGGCTGCCCATTTTCCTTTGTTGCAAAGTTGAAGTTACGTCCTGAATAGTTGCGTCCGCCACCGACAGCGACAATCGCTCCTGTTTTCGTATCGAGGACGGTCATTCCTGCTTCCATTTCATCTGATTCGTACAATTGATCTTGATTAATCGCATTTTCGACTGTTTTTTGGACTTCTGGCTGTAGCGCTGTGTGAATCGTTACGCCTTCTGCTAAAACATCCATTAATCCTTGTTCTTCTAGTTCATGTAAGACCGTATCGATATATGCTGCGTATTGGCCTCCTGCTGTCGTTGTATCTCGCTGAGCAAGTGTTGACTCAACAGGGATTGCTTGTGCCGCTTCCATCTGTTCTTTCGTAATTTTTCCGTGTTTTTCCATGAGGAGTAAAACGATATTGCGTCGTTTTTCCGCTCGCTCAGGGTGTTGGAATGGGTTGTAAGCGTTCGGTGATTGTGGCAATCCTGCGAGTAATGCCGCTTCGTGTAATTCGAGTTCGTTTAATGGTTTGTCAAAGTAGAATTCAGCACCTGTCCCGAAGCCATAAATTGAGCCGCCCATTAAAATTTTATTGAAATACATTTCAAAAATTTTCTCTTTTGAGTATTTTTGTTCTAACTTGTGCGCAAGCCAAGCTTCTTGAGCTTTACGCTTTAACGTTTTATCCTTCCAAGAGAAAGAGTTTTTTATCACTTGTTGGGTTAATGTCGAAGCTCCTTGAGAACCGAAGCCGTCACGGAAGTTCGCAATGACTGCGCCGCCGAGACGATAGAAGTCGATTCCACCGTGTTCAAAAAATCGCACATCTTCTGTTGCAAGAATGGCATTTTCCATCACTTCAGGAATGTCTTTATATTCGACATATTCTCGTTTTTCGGCGCCAAATTTCATAATTAAATTGCCGTTAGCGTCAACAAAATCACTCGTTAATGGATCTTTTAATAATTTTTCATCTAGTTCAGGAGCAGTGGAAGCATAATAAGCAAATAAAGCACCGCCACTTAATAACCCTACAATTCCTAAGATGAAAATAAGGCTAATTACTTTTTTGAGAAGAGATCCTTTTTTCCCTTTTTGTTTGCGCTTTTGTCGTTTTAATTGACGTTGACGTTCAGCGCGGGAAGTCGGTTGATTGCTCATCGGATCGTCCCTACCTTTCTTTTTGTTTCATGTATTGTTCGATAATGGGCAAGTAGTGCAATTCTGGATATGCACTTGCTTGCAGTTCATAGCTGTTGTTTTCAACTTCTGAAAGTGTAATCGACTTTCGTCCACCTTGCAACATTCGCGTCCAAAACGGCTCGAAATCTTCGTAAAAAAACAAAAAATAACGGGATAGTGTCGCAAATTTTAAGATGAAAAAGACGACACCATTTTGACGTGCGACTCTACCCATATGTTCCACTTGGTGCGGGTGAATATTCGCTAAAGGGAAAGAAGTTTTGTTTTTCGTTTCCTTCGCTTCAAAATCGATATGATGACCATTCCAAATGCCGTTGAAATCTGTTGTGGAAGGCGTTTTAAAATACGCTTCCGTAATTCGCGCAGCACTTCGGGCAGGATAGTGCACATTGACGATTTGAATGGGAACAGGTTTTTTGTGAATGATGGCGAGCTCTTTTTCTAAATAGTATTGATTTGCTTCTTCAATTTGTTGTTCTAATGTCTGTCCACGATTTGCAAATGACGGTTCAGCGATGCGGGTTTTCGCTCGTTGTTGTTTTTGATAAATGCGTCCATTCGGATAACGAATGACCATAAGATCACCTCACTTGTATCATAACGCAAAAAGGCGAACGTTTGAACTGTTAACATTCAGCACATATAAGACGAATTGGGTTGCAATTTGTTGCTACGTTGGAAATGGAGAAAGTATGAAGAGTTTGCTAAAATGAATTGATGAGCATCATTTATAGAAGGGAAGCGAATGCGATGCACACGGAAAAGATGTTACAACATATCGAAAATTGTCGAACGCGCTATTTTCAATTGCGAGAAGAAGAGCGCGATCTCGATTTTTATACAGAAGTTCAACCAGCATGTGAGCAATCATTTATTGAAATTGAAACGTGGTTTTCTGAAATGACAAGATGGGTGAAATTGAATTCCCCTCGCCACATTCATTTACCTCAGCTTCAACATACGAAAGAAGCACTCGAACAAATAACGGTTCAGTCCTATCATCGCAAGACGAGCCGCGCGATGTTTTTAAAATCGCTTCAATCGATTGAATATACATTGAAAACAATATTAGAGGAAATGATGAATGTATGAGTAAGATTGAACAATTTATTGAAGCGTTGCGTCGTGACGAAGAATATGGGCCGAATATTCAACATTTGGAAGTGACGGAAGCGACAGAGGCAAAGTATGCTTCTTTTCCACAATCATTGCATGAAGATTTACAAAAAGCATTACGTTCTAAAGGGATCGAACAACTCTATACCCATCAAGCAGAAGCGTTTAACTATGCACGAAAAAAACAATCATTTGTTGCGGTAACCCCGACAGCGAGTGGAAAGTCGCTCTGTTATCACTTACCAGTATTACAAGAAATATTGGAAAATCCCGCATCGCGTGCACTTTATTTATTTCCAACAAAAGCGCTCGCACAAGATCAACTCGCCGATTTGCACGACTTAATTGAACGGACGGAACAGTCTATTTTATCTTATACATTTGATGGGGATACGCCACCTGGCCTTCGGACGAAAGTGAGAAAGTCTGGACATATCGTGTTGACGAATCCTGATATGTTGCATTCTGGACTTTTACCCCATCATACGAAGTGGGTCAGCTTATTCGAAAATTTAAAGTATATCGTCATCGATGAATTGCATACGTATAAAGGGGTATTCGGCAGCCATGTCGCTCACGTATTGCGTCGTTTAATGCGCATCGCACGTTATTACGGAGCGAATCCTGTCGTCATTTGTACGTCAGCTACAATTGCGAATCCGTTGGAACTCGCGGAAAGTTTGACGAATGAGTCGATGCAATTGATCGACCGAAGTGGAGCTCCTACCGGACGGAAGTTTTTCTTGTTTTATAATCCGCCTGTCGTTCACCCGACATTCGGCATACGAAAGAGTGCCATTTTAGAAGTTCGTGAACTGGCGAAGCGTTTATACGAGGATCACATTCAAACGATTATTTTCGCAAGAAGTCGCGTGCGCGTCGAAATGATTACGACGTATTTAAAACAGTTGACGGCCCAAAAGTTGTTCGATTCGTCCATTATGGGGTATCGGGGAGGGTATTTGCCTTCGGAACGAAGAAATATTGAAAAAGGATTGCGTAACGGAGAGATTCGGACAGTCGTCAGTACGAACGCACTCGAACTCGGCATTGATATCGGACAGCTCGACGCTTGTATTATGACGGGATATCCGGGAAATATTGCGAGCGCTCTCCAACAAGCAGGGCGAGCAGGGCGCCGAGGGGAGGATGCGCTCATCATTCTCGTCGCTCAATCAACGCCACTCGACCAATACGTCATCCAACATCCGAACTATTTATTAGCGCGTCGCCCAGAAGAAGTGAGAATTCATCCCGATAATATTTTAATTTTGATGGACCATTTAAAATGCGCTTCTTTTGAGTTACCGTTCACCTTTGATGAAATGTACGGAGAATTTGATGTGCAATATTTACTAGAAATGTTAGCGGAAGAAGGTGTGCTCATTCGAACAGGTCTCAAATGGCATTGGATGACGGATCAATTTCCAGCGCGTGATATTAGTTTACGTTCCGCTTCGCAAGAAAATGTCGTCATCATTGACCAATCCGTTCCAACGAAAACACGTGTCATCGGAGAAATGGATCGCTTCAGCGCGATGACATTGCTCCATGAAGAAGCGATTTATTTACATCAAGGAACACAATTTCAAGTAGAAGAGCTCGACTGGGAAGAGAAAAAAGCATATGTGAAAGAAGTCGATGTCGATTACTTCACCGATGCGAATTTAGCGGTGGAACTTAATCGTTTAGAAGAAGATGAGGAAATGACATATTCACACGGCACCGCATATTTTGGTGATGTGGCGGTCGTGGCGATTCCTACGATTTTTAAAAAAATTGCTTTCAATGATCAACGAGATAATATTGGTTCAGGACCTATCAACTTACCCGAAGAAAGTTTACACACCGCAAGCACTTGGTATAGCTTCGATACGCCTGAAAACTGGACGCATGATCAGCTGTCAGATGTGCTCATTAATGTGAGTCATGCGCTTCAAAATTTAATTCCATTACTCGTCAGCTGCGACCGAAGCGATATTCATGTCGTGCCGAAAGTGAAAGCGAGCGAAACGGAAACGCCGACGATTTTCGTGTACGACAGCTATCCGGGAGGAATCGGATTAAGTGAAGCCGTCTTTAAAAAATGGCCAGAGCTATTTGACATGACGGCCGATCACATCGAAAACTGCCCTTGTGAAATAGGATGCCCAAGCTGTATCGGAGCACAAGACCAAGCGCATTCGACATATAAAGCAAAATCGGTAGCATTGTTGCGAAGTTTAGTATGAGAGAGCCGCTTTCCGAGCGGTTCTTTTTTGTAGTTTTTTGGAAAAGAGGTATACTGAAGAAAAAGGAGGGTGCGTGGATGAGTTATGAAAGTCGATTATTGGAAATGCGTCGAAAATTAGTGAAAAAGAAAAAAGTACAGTTGGTTGAAAAGTCAAAACCTGTTGCAATTCCAGCGCCTCCTTATGAGCAAAATTGGTTGCGCGCCGGACTTCAAAAAATTGAAAATGAATATGGCATCGTCTACTTAAAACAAAAGCGTTACGATCTTGATGCGAGGCATGGCAATCGAACATTTCGTTCCCTTTTTCAAGCATTGGAACAATGGGCATATGTGGAGGATAATCATCCTTTAAAGTCGGACGTCAAGGAACGGCTTGTCTTTTTTGATACGGAGACGACAGGTCTTTCAGGTGCGGGTGCGTACATATTTCTCCTCGGCTTTCTAGAGAGGGAAGAAGATGATCTCGTATTGAGCCAATATGTTCTACCGAGTCCAGATCATGAAGCCGCCTTTTTGTACGCTTCAAGTTTTTACGAACGAGATTTAACGCTCGTTACGTATAACGGGAAAAGCTTCGACGTTCCGATGGTCGAAAGTCGGTGGACATTACATCGCAAGCAACTTCCACGGCTTCAAAAGCATAAACACATTGATTTATTACATGCGGCACGTCGTATTTGGAAAGACGAACAAGCTTCCTTTTCCCTCGTTCGGATGGAAGAAACGATTCTCGACTTTTTCAGAGAAGGTGACATCCCTGGACATTTAGCGCCGATCATTTACGAAGATGCTGTGAAAAGTGGAAATCCTCAAGCTTTGATGGATATTTTGCGTCACAATGAATGGGATTTGCTATCGCTTGTAACATTTTACGGGGAAGCGGTGGATACGGTGTTACGACAAAAGAAAACCACGAGCACCGTGGAAGTGAATGTTGCGAAATGGTTGAATGATTTAAAATTATTTGGTCAAAGTCGTCAACAATTCGAACAGATTGTCGATACTTATGGAGCGGAGACACCGACTGCTCATTATTATTTGGGAAGATTATTAAAAAAAGAAGGACGCCCATTAGAAGCGTTCGATTTTTTTGAGCGGTCGATTCATTTGCCAAATCGCATCGGAGTAGAAGCGAGTATTCAATGTGCGATGATAGCAGAACATCAAAAGAGAGAGTATGTTTTAGCTTTACGGTATACGACGAAAGCATATGAACGATTAATGGCGAAAGAGACAGAGATTACGCAACGCTTTCGTGAAAATACCGCCCAACAATTACATGCTCGAAAAGCGCGCATTATAAAGAAACTAGCGCATGAGCAACGCGATAAAAGTAGCGATTAAGAAGCGACATCTCTCTCATTGTTATGCTATAATAAAAAGAAGTTTAGATCTAAGAGGGAAGGACGTCTGAAGATGGAGATTAAGTTAGATGCAAAACAAATTATCGAAAAAGATTTCGGTACGAGTTTGCGCGGGTATAGCAAAGATGAAGTGGATCTATTTTTAGATCAAATTGTAAAAGACTATGAAAACTTTCGACTTGAAATTGAACGTTTAGAAAAAGAAAATGCACGTTTAGAAAAAGAGATGCAAGAAATGGCTGAACGCGAAGTACGTTCAGTACCTAATTCGCCAAAACAACCACCTGTTAGCTCGACAAACTTTGATATTTTAAAACGTTTATCAAATTTAGAGCGTCATGTTTTCGGCGATAAATTAAACGGGGACGTGTAAGTTGCGTTTTTACTGAACTCGTGTATAATAAAAAGTTGCTATAAGGTCATTTAAGTAATCGCTGCGATGCTAGACATCGTAGAGGAAAGTCCATGCTCACACGATCCTGAGATGGTCGTAGTGTTCGTGCTAGATGAAACAATAAGTCTAGGCAGTGAGAGCTGACGGCAGGTCCCTATGCTAAGGCGTCGCGCTATGCATACACCTTGAAAGTGCCACAGAGACGAGCTCATAAGGAAACTTATGAGGTGGAACGCGGTAAACCCCACGAGTGAGAAACCCAAATTTTGGTAGGGGCACTTGTTGCGCGGAATTGAACGTAGCAACGAGGCGAACTTGTTCGCAGACAGATGATTACTACCGGAGTACGAGGCGTGAGCCGTTGGAGTACGAAGGAACAGAACATGGCTTATGAATGGCTTTATAGCCTAATTTTACAACACGCTCAAATAGAGCATAATGAAAGTGTCGATGAAGAGTACTGCTTTATCGACACATTTTTTTACGTGAGGATGATTAAATTGACGACGTACCAATTAGTTGCGACTTCAGCGATGGGTCTTGAAGCGCTCGTTGCTGATGAGATTCGAGAACTCGGCTATGAAACGAGAACAGAGAACGGAAAAATTTATTTTGAAGGCGATGAATTAGCGATTGCACGCGCCAACATGTGGTGTCGTGTAGCGGACCGAATTCGCATCGTCGTCGGGCAATTCAAAGCGAAAACATTCGATGAATTGTTCGAGAAGACAAAAGCATTGCCATGGGAGCGTTATTTACCAGTAGATGCAGCTTTTCCAGTTCAAGGCAAATCAGTGAAGTCGACCTTATATTCGGTGCCTGACTGTCAAGCGATTACGAAAAAAGCGATTGTGGAACGAATGAAGCAAGCGTATAAACGAATCGGTTTTTTAGATGAAAGCGGTCCGTTATTTAAATTGGAAGTATCGATTTTGAAAGATGTCGTGACATTGACAATCGATTCAAGTGGTGTCGGTTTACATAAACGTGGATACCGAATTGATCAAGGAGGGGCACCTTTAAAAGAAACATTAGCTGCTGCTTTAATTAAATTAACGCGTTGGAGTTCCCATCGTCCATTTATGGACCCATTTTGCGGCTCTGGAACAATTCCGATTGAAGCGGCAATGATCGGTCAAAACATTGCGCCAGGCTACAATCGTAATTTTTTAGCGGAAGAATGGCCGTGGATGAAGCAAGCGATTTGGGACCAGGTTCATGAAGAAGTGGAAGATGTTGCCAAATATGACGAACCGCTTGAAATTATCGGTTCAGATCACGACGGTCGCATGATTCACATCGCACAAGAAAACGCCATTGAAGCAGGATTTACCGAAGATTTGATTACGTGGCGTCAATGTGCTGTAAAAGATATTACGATTCAAGGCGAAAACGGCGTCCTCGTCGGAAATCCACCATACGGAGAGCGACTTGGTGAAGTGGAAGAAGCGGAAGCGATTGCGCAAGTGCTCGGTTATATTATGGAAAGCCACCCGTCGTGGAGCACGTATATTTTAACATCATTACCTAATTTTGAAGAACACTTCGGCAGTAAAGCGACGAAAAAACGTAAACTATTCAATGGATTTATTCGCACCGATTACTATCAATATTGGGGCAAACGTGTGTAAAATCATTCGTTTTTAAACATATAAAGCAACGAGAATACCCTCAGTTCACAATTGTGAAGTGGGGGTATTCTATCCGAGAAAGAGGTACAATTATGCGAAAAAAATTACCCTTCACATTATCGAAAGATCAATCTTTTTATGAATCGTTAAATGATTGGATTGGCGATACATTGTATGATGAGTTACCAGAACGTGGATTTGATCTTCGTGACGAACAAGTGTTTATGGCGTTTCAAATTGAGAAAGCCTTACAAGAGAAAAAAGTATTATTTGCAGAAGCGGGTGTCGGCACTGGGAAGACGATCGCTTATTTATTACCAGCGATCAGTTATGCACGTTATACAGGAAAACCTGCACTCATCTCATGCGCGGATGAAACACTCATCGATCAGTTAGTGAAAGAGGATGGCGACATTCAAAAAATTAGCGATGCCCTCAATTTAAATATCGACGTACGTTTAGCGAAGTCACGCGATCAATATTTATGTATTAAACGATTAGAAGACGCATCAGACTTCGGATATGGCGATTATGCGGATGAAGTGGAAGAGTCGCTACCCGGCTTCGTATTCGGCTCTGATTCGTTAGAAAAAATGTACCCATACGGGGAACGTTCGGCTTATCCAGAATTGAGTAATGACGAATGGGAAACGATCAACTACAATCCGATTCAGCAATGTGCTTCTTGTGACGTTCGTAACCGTTGTGGTCAAACATTGCACCGCGTGGCTTATCGCGAGGCGACCGACTTAATCATCTGTTCGCATGATTTTTATATGGAGCATGTGTGGACGAAAGAATCACGTTTACGCCAAGAGCTTTTGCCACTTTTACCAGATTTATCGATGATCGTATTTGACGAAGGGCATCTGCTCGAATATGCAGCGCAGCGTGCGTTAAACTTTGAAGTGCAGAGCGAAACACTCATTAAATTGTTAGAACAAGTAATGGTCGATGGTGTTCGTGAAACGACTTTAGAGAAAATCGAACAATTGATCGAAGTTCATGCGCTCTTTTTCGATGAGATGGAAGACTATATTACATTGAATGACGGCGAACGCTACACGATTAATAAAGTGGAGCGATTGAAAAAAATAGCGCTCTCTGCGATTCGTTTAGCAGATGAATTATTGGAAGAATTCGTATTCGACGGTGAATTATATGTAATCCCAAGCTATGATTTAAAAATGGTCGAGGAATATTTAGAGCAATATACGTATTCGATGAATTTATTTGCGACGGATGAAGAAGCGATCGATTGGATGGAAGATCGTGAAGGAGATTGGACACTCGTCATTATGCCGCGCCTCGTGACCGATATTTTGCGCAATCAATTGTTTAATCAACGTTTACCGATTATTTTCTCATCTGCGACATTGTCTGTCGATGAAGATTTCACCTACATTCAAAATAGTTTAGGGATTACAGAGCCGCTTAAGTTTTCTGTACAGTCACCATTTGATTATGATGAAGTGATGAAGATTGAACAACATGTAACGGAAGATAAACGAGAAGCAGTGTTAAATATTATGAAAAATCGTCAACAAACATTAGTGTTATTCAAATCAAAACAAGCGATGTTAGCGTTTAAGGAAAGTTTGACGCCATCTGAACGAGAATTGTTTGATTTTGAAGGGGACCGAGAGTTAAGTGCGATGATTCGTGATTTTAGCGATGGATTTGTTCAAGGGATTGCCTCTTATAATTTATGGGAAGGCTTGGATCTTCCAGAACATCGTTTAACACAAGTGATCATTTACGATTTACCATTACCACCACAAGACCCGTTATTTGATGCGAAGCGGAAACATACAGACCGACCATTTGAAACAGTCGACCTTCCATTTATGCAATTGCGTTTGCGTCAAGGAATCGGTCGACTTATCCGCACAGAGCGAGATGCGGGAATTGTTCATTTGCTTGTCAACCATGAAGAAGTGAAGTTACAATCATCATATGAAGACTTATTCCCAGTGAAAATCCAATCTTCATAATTGACGAGGAGGAATGGTGATGAAGCGTTACGTACTCGCTCCAATGGCTGGTGTCTCGACAGTAGAACTCGTCGCAGCGGCGTGTGAAGCAGGGATGCTCGGCTCTTACGGAGCAGGTTATTTAACAGGAGAACAGACAGAACAAATTTTAAAAGAGTTACGCGAATTGATCACGACGTCCTATGCCATTAATGTGTTCGTACCAGAAGGGGTGTCAGCGGATGAACAGAACATTCAACGAGCGTACGAAACGATTCGGTCGTATGAAGAGCGTCTCGGGTTGACTGCAGAACAGCCCGTCATTCCACCGAATGCATACGAAGCGCAAATTAATGCGATTTTAAATGACCCAGTTCCGATTGTTTCATTTACATTCGGTGTTCCGAGCGAAGAGGTTGTGAAGGCATTAAAAGCGCAAGGCAAACAACTGATCGGTACTGCGACATCGCTAGAAGAAGTAAGGGCGAATGAAGCGGCTGGTATGGATGCAATCGTCGTTCAAGGTGTAGAAGCGGGCGGGCATCGTGGAAGCTTTTTACGCGATGCGTATCTCCCTTTACTCGAATTTATCGAGCAAGCGAAACGAGTGACGACATTACCGCTCATTGCGGCAGGAGGAATTGCGAGTTATATAGAAGTAGAAGCTTGCTTACAAGCAGGTGCTTCTTCTGTTCAAATCGGTACCGGTTTTTTATGTGCAACAGAAAGTGGCGCTTCTATAATTCATAAGCAATCTTTGCTCGAATCGCAAGAAGGCGATTTCGTAGTGACGAAAGCGTTTAGTGGAAAAGAAGCGCGTGGCATTCGCAATACGTTTATTGAAGAGATGAAAAACGAAGTATTAGCGCCGTATCCGATTCAACATTGGCTGACGAGTCGTTTGCGTAAAGAAAGCATTAAGCAAAATGATCCCAACTATACATCGATGTGGTCAGGAGAGCGAGGGCATTTAGCGCAAAGTGGCACCGTTCAAGAATTATTAAAAAACTGTTACAGCGAATAATTCGCTGTAACAGTTTTTATTTGATGACGAGCACTGCACATGGAGAATGATTGACGACTTTTTGGCTAACGCTTCCGATGACGAGTTTTTCAATCGGATTTAGTCCTCGGCTACCAATCATAATTAAATCTGCTTTTTTCTCTTCGGCATATTCAGTAATCGCTTTACCTGGAGAGCCTTGTAATTTCGTTAAAACGTAAGGAATTCCTTCTTGTTCAAATAAGCTTTCAATCGGGTAGAGACGTTGTTGAATGACTGGATCGTTTTTTAAAGATTCCGGTGAGCGAAATGCGACGGATCCTAAGTCGCTTTCATCGATGACATACACGAGTTCAATAATGGAGTTTTTTGATAAGTGAGCGATGCGGAGTGCTTCTTTTGCCACACGTTGTGAGTTTTCTGAGCCGTCGATTGCGACGAGAATATGTTTATACAAAATAAATGTCCTCCTTTAAAATGATGTGCATCTTTAGTATACCATCTTTTTTTATACACTGTGACGATAGAATAATTGAAATGATCAGGAGTGAAACGAATGTCTTGTTTTTGTGAAGAAGTGAGCGATGAAAGAATTGTCGAATTTGATTTTAGTGCTTCTGTTTTTTGGTGTGGGGAATGTTTTGCGAATTTGGAAATAGAAGAGGAATTTGATGAAGTGCTTCAAGCATTTATTCAAGAAAGTGTGCAATTGTTTGAAAGGTATGGAGAACGAGAGGTTGAAGCAATTCGATGGTCGATGGAGCAAAAGCAGAAATTGAATGAACGAGGGGAAAAGATTGCGCGAGAAGCGATGAACCAAAGTCCGTATCGATATGTTTATAAAGAAATACTAATATAATACCTGTATTAATAACATTTTATTCTTAAAATAATACAGTAAAGGATAGTTTACTTTTCTATTAGTATCAATTCACTATCGTCAATTATGTTAAATAGGCGTATTTACTTATGATTTCATTGGAAACATAGAAAAAATATGTTATATTATAAGTGTAACAGAAATGAATAATTTGGAGGCGGATGTTAAATGAAAGCAGCAGTTTGGTATGGTCAGAAAGATATTCGTGTAGAAGAAAGAGAATTAAAGGAACTTCAACCTAATGAAGTGACCGTACGTGTCGCTTGGGCAGGAATTTGTGGAAGTGACTTGCATGAGTATGCAGAAGGACCAGTTTTCGTTCCAGTAGACGAAAAAGCACCACTTACAGGTGAAATTGCGCCACTCATTATGGGTCACGAGTTCGCAGGAATTGTTGAAGCAGTAGGAAGCGAAGTAACAACAGTGAAAGTCGGAGATCGTGTAGCGGTCAACCCAACATTAACATATGGAAACAAACCAGAAGAATACGATACGTATGACGGCTTTAACTTTATCGGGCTTCATGGTGATGGTGGATTCGCGACATTTGCAAACGCTCCAGAATCAAATATATATGTTTTACCAGAACCGTTAACATTGCAACACGGTGCGCTCGTTGAACCAGCAGCGGTAGGCGTACAAGCGGTGAAAGAATCTAATTTACGCTTTGGAGATACGGTTGCCGTATTCGGAGCAGGTCCGATCGGTTTATTAACAGCGGCGGCAGCGAAAGCAGCAGGGGCAAGCAAAATCATCGTTCTTGATTTATCAGAAGAGCGTTTAGCGAAAGCAAAACAAATGGGCGCGACACATGTTGTCAATTCAGGAGAAGTGAATCCGGTAGAAGCGATTAAAGAAATCGTACCTTACGGTGTAGACGTTTCATTTGAAGTCGCAGGTGTGAAAGCGACATTTGAACAAGCGATTGATTCAACGCGTCCACGTGGAACGATGGTTATCGTGTCAATCTTTGCGAATCCAATTCCGTGGAATCCACTTCAGTTAATTAATACGGGTGTTAAAATTACATCAAGTATTGCGTATACACCATCTTCATTCCAACAAACGATTGACTTAATGAGTACAGGTCAATTAAATACAGATGGAATCGTTACGGATCAAATCGAGTTGGACGATATCGTCGAAAAAGGATTCGACGTTTTAATTTCAGATAAATCACAAGCGAAAATTTTAGTGAAATTAAGTGGCGAACAGTAAGGAGTATAACCCCCTTCTATCCAATGAGGTAGAAGGGGGTTTCTTTCATGATGTCTCTTTCATCTCGTGATGGGTGTGAATTGTAAAATGTGCCATCGCTTCATCTAATTGAGAGGCGAGTTTGTGTAGTTTAATGATTCGTTCATCAATCGCTTGCTGGGTCTTCATTTGATCATGTACAGAAACTAGAGTGGTAGACGCTGTTTCATTGGAGCTTTGAGCGTAATGTAATAAGTCATTTGTTTTACGATTGACTCGTTCGGTTTGAACGACAATTTGAGCCAATGCTTCCGAGACATTCGCAAATTGATGATTCATTTGTTCGGTTGCTTGTTCAATATTTTGAAATAAGTGAACAGTATCCGTTGCGACATCGCTATTTTTTTGAATGAGCTTGACATTTTCACGACTCCATCCAACCGTTTCGTGAATGGAGCCTTGCATTTCCTTCATAATTTGCTGAATTTGTGTTGTCGCTTCTTTTGATTGTTCGGCTAATCCTCGTATTTCCTGCGCGACGACAGCAAATCCATTCCCAAACTGTCCGGCATGCGCTGCTTCGATTGACGCATTCAATGCTAATAAATTGGTTTGTTCCGCAACACTTGAGATGAATGAAGCGACTTCCGCCATATGACGAAAGCGTCCAGCTACTTGGTCGACTTGAGTAGTCATCTGTTTTGTTACATGTTCCATTTCAGTCATCTGATGTTGAAATTGCTCCATTTGTTTTGTGCCATTATGTACGACATCATCGACAGCAGAGACGGCCACTTGTAAATCGTTATTTTGTTGTTGCAACACTTGAATTTGCTCATGCATGACATTGGTGGAATCAACAGTATCATGCACTGTTTTCACTTGCTTTTCACTCAATTGTTGATTATCTTCCGCAATCATCGCCATCGTTCCGAAAGAAGTTGTATGTTCTTCAGAATAAGAATTTAATAAATCAGCATAACGAGTGAGATTCTCAGAATTTTGATGCGCTTGGTGAAGCGTTTCTGTTAAAGAATCGATCATATTTTCGACAGAACGTGCCATTTGTCCAATTTCATCTTTTGATTGAATCGGTAAAATTTGTTGGACAATATCTCCATGACTTAATTGATCAATTGCACGTTGAACGATTCGAACAGGGTGCACAATTGCCCGATATAAAAAGAAAGCGAGTCCGATGCTGAGTGCGAGTGAAAGGGCAGTGAGTCCGATGATAAGATTACGAATGAAGACGGACCAATCAGCGACATCTTTTTTCATATTGTCTCGTTCTTTTATTTGTTGAGCAGTTAGTTGTTGCACAGCTTCACTCATCGATTCTTCATACTGTTCAATTTCTTCGATAA
This sequence comes from Savagea serpentis, assembly GCF_015351395.1. Classification (GTDB taxonomy): domain Bacteria; phylum Bacillota; class Bacilli; order Bacillales_A; family Planococcaceae; genus Savagea; species Savagea serpentis. The sequence continues at coordinate 1,035,510 of NZ_JADKPV010000001.1, read as the reverse complement.
TTGGCTTGGCTCGCGTTAAATCTCCATTTTCCATATCACGAAAAATAAGTTCCCCCATCAGTAAAAAACTAATCGATGCTTCTTGAATTTCCTTCAAATGTTCTTGTTCGGCAGGAAGGGTGAGCTTCTTTTTTAATTGAAAAAGGAGCGCTTGATACTGCTCTTTCGCTTCTGCAAACTGTTCAATATACACGGGCGATAAAAAAATTAAATAGCTTGTGGCACTATTTGCAAGTTGCTGTTGTAATCGGACGAATTCATTTAGTTCGTCAATGGTCTTTTGCTGTTGTTCTGTAATTTGTTCATGTTTCGTTTCACTTTGAGCGAATGTATATATGCTTAAAGTAGTAGCGCATGCAAAAATAATAAAAAGTAAAGAGAATGCAAGAGCTAATTTCCGTCCAACTGTGAAAATCATACGAAGCCTCCGTTTATTCATACTATGACTAGTATAAAAGAGGGAAGTAAAGGACATAAGCCTTTTATTGTTAAGAAATCGTAAAAAAACAGTAAAAACCTTTTGAATTTATAGGTTTTTACTGTTTTTATCATTCGTCGTCTAACATGATTAACACTTTCATTTTTTCTGTACCATTTAATAAAACAGGAAGTGTGATCGCTTTCCCGAAGCCATGAAACCTAGCAGAACCTGTCATCACAGTCGGTGTTGTAATATCGATCATCAATTTATCGCTCTCTAAACCGACACTTAAATTTCCTGCCAGCATATTACCGATTTCACCACTTAACGATTCAACAAATTCATCTGAAATGTCCATTTTAAACATTTCTTTTCCTACATCTTTCATTGTATCAAGTGTCGTATCGATTAAAATCCGACCTTTCGTATCGCCAACTAGTCCGATGAGCACGCTAATTTCTTTTTGAGTATAAGGCTCAGGAGATACAGTAGGCGCAGAAATTTCAACGTTGAATGGTATGACCTCTTTTAAAGAGCGGGTCATATGATTTAAAATGAGTTGGATTGTTTTAGCTTGGGACAAGATCTTTCCCTTCTTTCATCTTTTATAGATATATTATACCATGTAGAAAGTAATGTTAAAGCGAAAAGTTTCTCGTCTATGTCCCTTGAAAAGTAAAAATGGTATGATATAGCGAGAATAGTTTAAGAAGGGGTCGAAATCATTGGAACAAATATCTTCATTAATGCGTACAACTGCTATGTACGACACGCTCTTTGAGAAAAATGGTGACCGAGAACGCGTCGATAAATTACAACTTTTTATCAAAAAATTACAAAGTCGCCAATTTACAATTGGCTTTGCGGGACACTTCTCTGCAGGGAAGTCATCGATGATCAATGCTTTAACAGGAGATGACTTATTACCATCGAGTCCAATTCCGACGAGTGCCAACATCGTCAACGTGCAAAAGTCAGATGAGAACTATGTCATTTTGCACCAGACGGATGGCCGAGCGATTAAATATAAAGGCCATGATTTTACCGGAGCGATTAAAGCGTTCGGGAAAAATGGGGCAGAAGTGGCGCGCATCGATATCGGTCATGTTGAATCGAATATTCCAAAAGGTGTCACGGTCATGGATACGCCAGGCGTTGACTCGACGGATGATGCGCACGCATTATCGACAGAATCTGCACTTCACTTATCCGATATCGTCTTTTATACGATGGATTATAATCACGTTCAATCGGAGTTGAACTTCACATTTACGAAAGAATTAATGGCATACAATCCGAACGTTTATTTAATCGTTAACCAAGTCGATAAACATCGCGATGAAGAGTTGTCGTTCGATGATTTTAAAAAATCGGTAGAAGAATCGTTCGCAACGTGGGGTGTTCATCCGAAAGGGATTTTCTTCACATCATTGCGCGCTTTTGATTTACCGTACAATGATTTTACGAAAGTAAAAGCGATTGTCGATGAGGCGATGCGCGATGCCGAAACACAGTTCATTACAAATAGTGAAATGATTTTACAGAAGCTCCATGATGAACATGTGGAATTTTTACAACGTTCTGCCGAGAAAGTGAAAGAAGAAACGACGATTGTGGAAGAGGAAGAATGGACAATGCGTGAGGAGCTAGAAGAACAATATGCTCGTCTTCGCCATGAGCGTTCTTTACTATCGAGTGACGCTTTCCAAAGAGAATTTGAAGCAGCGCGTAGTGAATTAGTGGAAAGTGCTGCAATTACACCGTTTGAAATGCGTGAACAGCTGAAAGATTATTTAGAAAGTAAAAATCCGAACTTTAAAGTCGGTTTATTATTTGCGAAGAAAAAGACAGAAGAAGAACGTTTACGTCGTCACGACGCGTTGTCTGCTTCTTTATCTCAACTGATCGATACACAAATCATTATGCATTTGCGCACATTGATGAAGCGCACGTTGAATAAAGCGAATTTATTAACGGACGAAGAAACGCGTAAAATTGACAGTATGCCGCTCGATATTTCTTTCGATGAAATCGATGAAGTGTTGCATGCGCCAGATGTTATTACAGGGGATACCGTTTTAAACTATACGAAACAAGTACGTAACCGCATCGAAGTATTATTGCGCCAAAAAACAGATGCTTGGAAGCAAGAGATGGCGAAAAAAGCCGAGTCTGTCGGAACGGAAGCGACAGTAACGCTCGATAAACGCATCGCAACACTCGGTGAAAAAGTGACAGCGGTCGCTCAGTACGATGAATATACACAAGCATTACAATCGATCGATCAAATTTTAGAACGTGATGATTTAGCAGCTTCAAACGCTGTCGAACGCCGTTTGCGTGCTTGGAGTAAGCCGATCGAATATATTGAAATTGATGAATTCGATGAGCGAGTAGAAGAGGAAGTCGAAGAAGAAACCATTCTCGAATCAGGACAAGCATCAACGATTGATGCTGATCAAGTTGTCGATATCGCTTCACAAATCGCTGAACGTATCGGTGCCATCGAACAGCTCGCAGAATGGGAAACGTATTTAAAATCAAAAGCGAATCGCATTCGCAACCACGAATTTACGGTCGCTTTATTCGGAGCTTTCAGTGCTGGAAAGTCATCGTTCTCCAATGCGTTAATTGGAAATAAAGCATTACCTGTATCGCCAAACCCGACGACAGCGGCGATTAACCGCATTCGTCCAACGACAGAAGAAAAGCAACACGAGCATGCGGACGTACATGTGAAAACACACGACATTATGTTAGAAGACGTCGGTCGTTCTTATGAAATGATCGGCATGCGCGTCACATCTTTAGAAGAAGCGTATGAAAAAGCAGATGAAGCGTTAGCAAAACCGATTGAAGATGAGCGTCTTCACTTGCATAAATCGTTCATTCGCGCGTATCAAAAAGGATACCCGACGTATCATGCGTCACTCGGTGAAGTGTTGTACGTCGATAAAGACGAGTTTTCTAAATTTGTTGCAGAAGAACATCGCAGTTGTTTCGTCGATTCGATCGATTTTTATTTCGATAGTCCGTTAACACGTCAAGGGGTGACACTCGTTGATACGCCAGGAGCGGATTCGATTAACGCGCGTCATACAGACGTTGCCTTCGAATACATTCGAAATGCGGATGCGATTTTATTCGTGACGTATTATAACCATGCTTTCGCTCGCGCAGACCGTGAATTCCTTATTCAGCTTGGACGCGTAAAAGATGCGTTTGAAATGGATAAAATGTTCTTTATCGTCAACGCGATCGACTTAGCGAGCAATGACGAAGAAGCAGAGCAAGTAAAGTCTTACGTGCGTAATGAATTAACGAAATTAGGAATTCGTCATCCACGCGTGTTTGGCGTTTCAAGTTTAGAAGCATTACAAGCGAAAGAGCGTGGCGAAGAAGACCCGAATATGGCGATAATTGAAGGACAGTTCTATTCATTTTTACAAAATGATTTAAAAGGAATGGCTGCTGAAGCGTTACAAACGGATAGCGAAAACGTCGTTTCTCTCGTGCGCGAGCAAATTGAACGTGCTGAAGCAAATATTGCGCGTAAAGGTGAACGTTTAATCGAATTACGCGAGTTGGAAGAAGCGCTCGAAAATCGTTTCGAACAATCGTTTGAAGAAGTGTATGTCCCTGCTTTAACGAATGAAGTGAAAGAGTTGTTGTACTACGTGAAACAACGTGTCTTTTTACGTTTCCCAAGTTTTTTACGCGAGTCATACAACCCGATTATTTTCGCGAAACATTCAAAGCAAGAGGCATTGAAAATGGCATTGACGCAAATGACGGAAATGATTCGTTTCGATTTCGTCCAAGAATTACGCGTGACGAACTTACGCGTCGGGAAGTATGTCGAACGAATCATCAAAGAACGTCAACGCAGTGAAACGGAACAGTTATTAGAAATGGATCACGCTCTAAAAGTGCGCCCTTACGAGATGGAAGAGTACGACATGCTTCATTTCGACGAACAATTCCAAAGCATCGCACCATACGAACAAGTGAACCGTCATTATAAAAATGAATCTGCGTTCTTTGAAAAAGGAGGGCGCGATACGTTAGGGCAAGCATTGCAGGAGTTACTTGAAGCGGATGCGGAAACGTATATGCAAAAGGAAAATGACGTGTTGTACGATTGGGCATTTGCGTTACTCACGAAAGAAGCGCATCAATTGTATAAACATTTACACGATGAAGCGATGCGTCAAGTGAAAGCGCAGTTCGAATTGTTAGAACATGAAGACCAAATCGAAGAGTGGAAAGACGTGTACGAACAATTAGAAGAGGTGATGAAATGATCGTATTTCAATCCAAACCGAATCCGAATGCGAAATGGATCGACGCTCGTTTTTATTTAATGGACGTCGAAGAAGGAAAGCGCCGTTATGACGAAGAACATATTGCAGGAGCAATCTATTGGGACGTCGAGCGTCATTTGTCAAATATGACAAGTGACCTCGGGCGTCACCCTCTACCGTCGAAAGAAGCGTTCACGACTTTATATCGTGAAAGTGGCCTTACATTAGACGATGAGATTGTCGTTTATGATGACGCAATTTCAGGAGGAGCGAGTCGTGCCTACTGGTCACTCCGTTATGGCGGCTTTCAAAATGTCGTCATCGCCCGTGAATCGTTCGAGCAATTGAAAGAACTCGGGTACGAGACGACGAATGAAAGAGTCGTCGTTACACCTTCTCATGTTGTCCCTTCATTTGATGAGTCGATTTTAGCGATGACGGAAGATGTGGAGCGCGTCGTAGCAAAAGAAGAACAAGCGACGTTAATCGATGCGCGAGCGCATGACCGTTACTTAGGAGAGCGCGAGCCAATCGATCCTGTAAAGGGGCGTATTCCTTCAGCTCTATCTTTCGACTGGGAACGTCTCATCGATCACGAAGCAGGGCAGTTTTCACTCGAACAGGAAGATGAATTTTTGAAGCTCGTTTCGAAAGAAGAGCCAATCATCGTCTATTGTGGTAGTGGCGTTTCAGCAGCACCACTTTTTGCGATGTTGACGCATTATGGTTTCACGAATGTTCGCTTGTATGCGGGAAGCTTTAGTTGTTGGATTCGTGGCGACCGCCCGATTGCGACAGGAGAGTGGTCAGAACGTGAGTAAGTTTGCCATTATCGGAGATATTCATTCTTCGAAAAAAGATTTACAAGCGGTATTGCAACATGTGCGGAAAGTAGACCCACAAGCAGAAATCGTCGGAACGGGCGATATTTTCGAATGTACGATTAGCAAAAAGAAACTTCCGCTTCCAGAGCCTTTGCCGTATGAAGACGTGTATAAAACGAAACAATCGTTTGAACAGTTATTAACTTTTCCTACCGTTTATGGTAATCAAGAAGAGCGCATTTTGCTCGTAGGAGAAGGAGAAGACGAATGGCCGAAATGGATGCGACGCTTACCTGAAGTGTATCCTTTATCTCCAGATGCAGCGATTATTCATGGACATCAGTGGGAATGGGGCGGTACACCGTGGGCATTGCAAAACTACACGATGCAAGCTCGCTTAACATTTTACGGGCATAGTCATACGTCTTTAATCAATCGCCAACCGGTGCAATTCGGGTATCCGTATGACGTGTCGACAGGCGAACATTTAATTAATGTCGGTTCGGTCGTCAGTAACCGCGAATGGGTACTATACGATGAAGAAGCAGGGCATGTTTTATTTATGAAAGCGTAAAAAAGCGCATGAGGAAAGTCTCATGCGTTTTTGTCATTTATTCAATCCTTTCGGCTGAATCAGGAATGGTAATGTCGAGTGCTTCGTTGTAGCGATAATCTTTTGTAAATGTTTTTCGTTGTTGTGGGAATTCTTGACCTTCCACTGCGTACGTATAATATTCAACCAGTTCAGTACTTTGAACTAAATTCGTTTCTTCGTCGATGATTACTTGAATGCGATATTCTTCATATTTCGGCAGTTCAATGACGAGGTCTTCCGCTTGAATGCTCCGCTTCGCGAATTCTTGGAATTGAGTCGTAAACTCCTCCTCTGTCGGCGCATATGTTAAAATATACAGTCCGTCTTTTTTCTCGACGGTCATATGATGATCGAGATTGTCAATCATGCGTTCAAAGACGTGAAAAGGATTTTCGGAAATTTTCTTGAATTCTTCCAGTACGAGAGCGGCAAAAGTATGTTCTCGCTCGAGCTGTTCTTCTGGAATTTCAGGACCTTCCAAATAATCATGTTCGGCGTCGGCATAGTAAATCATGCCATTTAATTGCGTATCGACTCGAACGAGATTGTTTTTCATGTCCATTTCACGGAAAGATTCATGACGGAAGTCGTCATTCCCTTCATCATATGTCACATAAATAGAATCAAGTTCAGCATGCGCTTTTTTCGTATTTTCGATAATTTTAGCGGCTTCGGGATCTTTCGGTTTCGTTCCATCGTCGCTTCCGCAAGCGGTTAAGACGAGGAGTGAAGTAAAGAGTAGTACAGTTATGAATCGTTTCATTCGGTATGAAACCTCCTTTTGTTTACAGTAGCAACTCTGTGTGAAAACTTCATGAATCGTTACTGTTTTCGCACGTGGCGCTCGGTTAAATGAATGGCGCGCCTTGCGAGTTGATCGGCGGCTTTATTTTGTTTTTCGGGAATCCATTCGACGAAACAATAATCAAATTGGTCGGCAAGCGTTAAAATATCATGTAAAATAGGACGGAAATGTTTATTTTTCGTTTGTCTTCTTTGAAAACTATCGACGACTACTTGTGAATCTGAAAATGCTCGTATAAATGTCGTCCCAAGTTCTTGTGCGTATTGTAAAGCTGTTCGTAAAGCGAGAAATTCCGCGAGATGATTGTCCGTCGGTTCAATCGGTTCGGCAATGTGAATAAGATGACCTTCTCCACGAATGAAAATCCCGATACCACTCGGGCCAGGATTGCCAGCACTCGCTCCATCTACAAATATTTCTAACATATTGATAAACCCTCATTTCAAAAGGAGATGATTATTGTGGAACGTAAACAACTCATCCGTGAAATCGATGAGATGACCGATACGTATTGTGAAGGCTGTCTCGTCAAGCAATCGCTCACGAAGGAAAGAAGCAAAACGAATGCCCATCGCTTTTGTATTACGCAATGTTCGATTGGTTTGCGCATTCAAAGGATGGGCGAAGTGATGATGCAAGACAGCAAAAAAGGATGACACACTGTAATAAGTGAGGTCATCCTTTTCTTTATCCGTTCACAGAGACATTCGTTGCTTGAGGACCTCGGTTCCCTTCTTCAACTTCAAAGGAAACAGATTGACCTTCTTCTAATGTTTTGAAGCCTTCCGTCGCAATACCCGTATAATGTACGAAAACATCTTCACCATCTGACGTTTCGATAAATCCGTACCCTTTTTCATTGCTGAACCATTTGACAGTACCTTCACGCATGACGAATTCCCCCTTAGTGATTCCATTATTCATAATGTGATTTCACTATACAGGACTATTAAAATTTCGTCAACGCTTCATTCGACTAAAATCCCTGCATCACGCAATTTTTGCTCTGCTTGATTCATCATGTCAGCGTCTTTAGAAGCGATTGTATGCATATGAATCCCATCTTCACTTAAAGTGGATAAGTATGCTGCTTGATACTTTTGAACGCGTTCAATGAACTGTTGCACCTCTAAGCGGTTGGATACCATAATCGATGCACGTAAGTCGCCATAAATCGGATGTTCGACAGCGACATCTTTCACTAATATACCGTGATCGACGAGTATGTTGAGCTCTTCTTCTGTTTGGTCTGAACGGTGTGAACACACAATCGTTTTTTCAATCATTTGCGGGTCGCTTGTAGGCGTAGTATACAAATAGCCACGACTCGTCGCTAAAATCGGCATGCCTTGCGCTTTCAGCAACGTAATGTCGCCGACAATTACTTGTCTACTCACATTTGCTCGTTCACCGAGCTCGCTTCCTGTAAGTGGTGAGTCGGATTGTTTGAGCCATTGGAGTAGTTGTTTGCGCCGTTCATTCCCGAGTAATTTTTCTTCGGTCATATTGAAGCCTCCTTCATCATGTCGATGTTTATTTTACCATAGTTATATGTTCTGTATAAATAGAGTGCATCGCTTCTGCTAAAGCTTTTACATCTTCTACTGTCGTCGATTTTCCAAACGAAATCCGCACGAATTCTTTCGCACGGTCGGGAGAGGCTTCGAGGGCATACATCGCTTTCGAAGCGACTTGCATGCCGACTTGGCAAGCGCTACCTGTCGAAATCGCAAATCCTTTCTCGTTCAATCGTAACATGAGCAACTGTCCTTCTATCGGATAAATGCCGAGCCCGATAATGTGAGGAATTGTATTTTCACCGTAAATCGTTAAGTGGTGGGCTGGAATTGTTCGTTTCAGTTGGTCAATGAGTTGTTGATGAAGCGCATTCGCCTGTTTTTCAAAATCTTCTCTTTCTTCAATCGCAAAAATCACTGCTGTTGCGAAACTTGCAATACTCGGCGCGTCTAGCGTCCCACCTCGAAATCCTCCTTCTACAGGAAAACCTTGAAAGAGCGGTTCGAATCGAACATGCTCTCGAATGTACACTGCACCTACACCGATCGGTCCGCCGACTTTATGACTGGAAACGGAAGCCGAATCGATATAGGAAATGATGGGAGAAACGTCGATCTTTCCGAATGACTGGACGAGATCGCAATGGACCAACGCGCCGTATTTTTTTGCAATTTTTGCGATTTGTTCAATCGGCTGAATCGTTCCGAGTTCTGGATTGACATGTTGAACGATAATCATGCCGATATTTTTATTCATCTTTTTTTCTAAGACGTCCATATCGATTATTCCATCTGTTCGGAAAGGAATAGAATGAATCGTGTACCCGTGACGTGCTAAATAGTCTACGGCACTGTCGCAAGAAGCGTGTTCTCCTTTGCTAATGATGATTTCCTTTTTACAAGAGGCGAGTGCGATTTGAACGATGGCGAGCACATTGCTTTCCGTCCCACTATTCGTAAAAAATATGCGATGATTCGGCACGTTAAGCAAGCGAGCAATCCGTCTACGACTATTTTCAATTAATTGCGCCGCAAGCCCTCCGACATCGTGTAAACTGTTTGAATTTCCGTACATTTTCACGTTCGCTTCTTTCAATACGTCAAGAGCACGTTCATCCATAGGTGTCGTCGCACTATGGTCAAAATAGATCATAATCATTCTCCTTTATGAAAACTCAGTAAAAATATCTTGTCATAATTTTCGTTTTATGTAAAGATAGATGTCAAGACAGTTGAGTGAGGTGTAAAATGAATAGAGTAACTATACGCGAACAACTCGTTCGTTTTTATAAAGAAGATGTCGGAACGGGCGATCTCTCGGTAGAGTCGATTTTTCCAGAAGAGATGACAAGTGAGCTGACACTCATCGCAAAAGATACGGGCATCTTTTGTGGAAAGATGGTGATTGAAGAAGGGTTTAAGCTAGAAGGAACGAAAATAGCGATTAAATATTGTCGGGACGATGGAGAAGAAATAAGTTCTGGAGAAACGGTTGCGATCATTCGAGGGCCAATTCGCACACTTTTAACTTGTGAACGACTCGTTTTAAATCTCGTACAAAGGATGAGTGCCATTGCGACGAAGACGAATCATCTCATTCAATTGATGGGAGAGACGGATACTCGTTTAACGGATACGCGCAAAACAGCACCAGGACTTCGCATGTTTGATAAATATGCCGTAAAAGTAGGAGGCGGACACAATCATCGCTTCGGTTTATACGATGCCATTATGTTGAAAGATAATCATATCGCCTTTAGCGGCTCGATTACAGAAGCGGTGAATAAAGCGCGCGACTATGTCGGACATACGGTCCCGATCGAAGTTGAAATCGAAACAGAAGCGCAATTAGACGAAGCGATTCAAGCGGAACCGAACATTATTATGTTTGACAACTGTACGCCTGAACAAATTACAAAGTGGCTACCGAAAGTGCCGAAATCGATTGCGACAGAAGCGAGCGGTATGATCACAGAAGAGACGATTCGCGCTTACAGTGAGACAGGTGTTGATTATATTTCAGTCGGTGCATTGACGCATTCCGTTCAAGTGTTTGATATGAGTGCGGTCGTAAAAATGAAAACGATGGAGGAGACATCATGACTTTATTGAATGATTTAATGGACCAAGAACAGAGCTTTTTGCCGGAACGTTATCGAAACTTATCGGAAGACGAGATGCAAATACGCATTCGTGAAATAAAAGAGCAATTTGGAGAGAAATTATTTATTCCAGGACATCATTATCAAAAGGACGAAATTGTTGAATTTGCGGATGCAACAGGCGATTCACTGCAGCTCGCTCAAATTTGTCAGGCGAATGAAAAAGCGGAACATATCGTATTTTGTGGGGTTCACTTCATGGCAGAGACGGCGGATATGTTGACGACAGACGAGCAAACTGTGTATTTGCCGGATATGCGAGCAGGCTGTTCGATGGCAGATATGGCGGATATTGAACAGACGGAGCGCGCTTGGACGAAATTACAAGGGCAGTTTGGAGATACGATCATCCCGTTAACGTATGTCAACTCGACTGCGGCGATTAAAGCGTTCGTCGGGCGACATGGAGGAGCGACGGTAACGAGCTCGAACGCACATACGATGGTCGAATGGGCGATGACGCAAAAGGAGCGCATTTTATTTTTACCTGACCAACATTTAGGACGCAATACAGCGGCCGACCTCGGAATCGCATTAAATGAAATGGCAGTTTGGGACCCGATTCATGACCGCTTCGAATATGACGGCGATTTAGAAAAAGTGAAAGTGATTTTATGGAAAGGGCACTGTTCTGTCCACGAAAACTTTACAGTGAAAAATATAGAGTGGGTGCGTGAAACGTATCCGAATATGAACATTATCGTGCACCCAGAATGTCCGTATGAAGTCGTTGCAGCGTCAGATCAAAACGGCTCGACGAAAAAAATTATTGAAACGATTGAAGCAGCAGCACCAGGAACAGAGTGGGCAATCGGTACCGAAATGAACTTAGTGAACCGCCTCATTGCGAGTCATCCTGATAAAAAAATCATTTCGCTTAATCCATACATGTGTCCATGTCTTACGATGAATCGCATCGATTTACCACACTTATTGTGGAGCTTAGAAAGCATCGTGGCAAATGAGCATGTGAACGTCATCACGGTAGATGAAGAGACGACGAAGCAATCCCTTCTCGCTTTAGACCGCATGTTACAACGTGCATAGTGGCAACTTTTCTTGACAATTCGTTTAGATGTTGTATGATAATAAAAACTAAACATCGGCGATAAGAAGACCGAGTAATGATCGTGAACGAATGTCAGAGAGCGAAACAGTAGCTGAAAGTTTCGTCATTCGAGCGGTGATGAACCTACCTTCTTGCTCTAATAACATTAGCGCGTCATTCACGTTAAGAATGATAGAGAGAAATGAGAAATCATTTAATCGAAGGTGGTACCGCGGAAACATATGTTTTCGTCCTCGAACGAGGGCGATACATATGTTTTTTTACGTTCAAGGAGGAGAAAAAATGCGAATTACTGTAAAAATCGGGAGTAGTTCCCTTACGAATGTGAATGGCGAAATTGATAAAGAAAAAATGATTGAACATGTGCAAGCGATTGCTGAATTGAAAAAGCGTGGCTATGAAGTGATGCTCGTATCATCAGGAGCTGTCGCAAGTGGCTTCAAACAGTTGAACTACGCAACGCGTCCGACGACGGTAAAAGGAAAACAAGCAGCTGCTGCAGTCGGTCAAAGCTTACTCATTAAAACATATATCGAATTGTTTCATTATTTTGACATTATTCCAGCACAAATTTTATTGACGCGTGATGATTTTACAAATCCGAAATCGTTCAACCATATTTTCAATACGATTACCGAACTGTTAGAACGTGGTGTCGTACCGATTATTAATGAAAACGATACGGTATCGATTGCGGAATTAACATTTGGCGATAACGATTTACTTTCCGCTTATGTGGCAGGGTTTTTACATGCGGATCAGCTCATCATTTTAACGGATATTAACGGCATTTATTCAGCTAATCCGAGCCAAGATCCGACGGCGGTTAAATATGATAAAATTACAGAATTGACGCCGGAACTGTTCGGGCAAACGACGTCAGAAGGTTCTTCGCTCGGTACAGGCGGGATGAAATCGAAATTGTACGCAGCGGAAGTAGCAGGAGAGCTCGGAGTTGCTTGCTTTATCGGACGTGGCGAATCGAAAGATAAATTGACGGATATCGTAGACGGTCACGGGGACGGGACGTACATTCAATTAGACGTTGAAAAATCGATGACGAAAAAACGTCAATGGGTCGCATTACATGCGGAACCGGCAGGGACGATCATCGTCGACGAAGGGGCGAAAGAAGCGCTCATGAACCGTGGGAAAAGTTTACTTCCCGTAGGGGTCACTCGCGTAGAAGGAGACTTTTCTGCAGGGGATGTCGTCAATGTGTACTGCGGTGATGAACTGATCGGAAAAGGACGCGTCGCTTACGATGCGAAAACATTGATGGGTTACAAAGAAGAATCAGGCGAAACGAAAGAAATTATCCACCGTGATGAGTGGGTGCAAATAGGGGGAATTTTACATGGAAATGATTGAAATCGGTCAACTTGCTAAAAAAGCGAGCCAGCAATTAGCACAACTGACAGAAGAACAGACGAATGAAGTGTTACGCGCGATCGCTTCACAGTTAGAAGAAGATGCAGAGACGATTTTAGCAGCGAATGCGCAAGATATGGCGCAAGCGGAGAAAGACGGAATCGAAGCGAGTGTTCAAGACCGTATGTTGTTAACGGAAGACCGTTTAGCAGACATGATCGACGCGGTTCGTGAAATTGCGAAGCTGCCAACACCAATCGGCAATGTGTTAACGGAAACGACGCACGCGCAAGGGATGTCGATTGAAAAGACAGTTGTGCCACTCGGTGTCGTTGCGATGATTTACGAAGCGCGCCCGAACGTGACAGTGGACGCAGCAGCGCTCACATTTAAAACGAATAACGCCGTTATTTTACGCGGTTCTTCATCTGTTTTAAAGACGAATATGGCGATGATAAACTCGATTCAACGTGCGTTAATAGCGCAACGAGTAGACGAGCACGCGATTCAATTGTTGACGAATACGAGTTATGAATTTGCGGATCAATTGTTGACGCTGAACGGTTATGTCGACGTCATCATTCCACGTGGCGGTCAAGGACTCATTCAAAACGTCGTGAAAAAAGCGACCGTGCCAGTCATTGAAACAGGAGCGGGCAACTGCCATCTCTTTATCGATGAGGAAGCAAACCCAAGCATGGCATTAAATATTGCCCTCAATGCAAAATTGCAAAGAACTTCTGTCTGTAATGCGATTGAAACGATTCTCCTACACGAGAAATTTGACGCTTCTCCATTGCTTGCAGAACTTCAAAAGCGCAACGTTCGCATTTATGCAGACGATGCAGATTTACAAGGAGAAGGCGTGCAACCTGTTGCAGGATGGGATACGGAATTTTTAAATGAATCGGTTCGTTTAAAACGTGTCGCATCCGTAGAAGAAGCGATTGAGCATATTAATCGATACGGCACGAAGCATTCTGAAGCAATCATTACAGAAAATATCGCTCACGCGAATCAATTTTTACAAAGCGTGGATGCTTCGACGGTGTACCACAATGTGTCGACACGCTTCACAGACGGCTTTGAATTCGGGTTCGGTGCAGAAATCGGCATTAGTACACAAAAACTTCATGCGCGCGGTCCGATGGGATTAGACGCGCTCACGTCAACAAAATATATCGTCCGAGGCAACGGCCAAACGCGCGGATAATGGAAACGAAACATAGTCGTTCAGGAAGAGCGACTATGTTTTTATTATCGTTAAAAAAATTTCAAAAAATCAGCAAAAATATATTTGAATTATTTGAAAATAGTGTACAATTGAAAGATAGCATTAAAGGGGGAATCATTCATGGAATTAACGATTGAACGTGCAACTAAGTTGCAAACGAAACCGAATTGGAGTGACTTAACATTCGGTACAACATTTACAGATCATATGTTTGTGATGGATTATGAAGTAGGGAAAGGATGGTATGATGCGCGCATTATGCCGTACCAAGATTTACCTCTCAGTCCAGCAGCAGTCGTTCTTCATTATGGGCAAACGGTATTTGAAGGTTTGAAGGCGTATAAAGATGACGCCGAAGAAATTTTCTTATTTCGTCCTGATGAAAATATGAAGCGCATGAATGATTCGTGTGAACGTTTATGTATGCCGACATTCGACGGACAGTTCGTGATTGAAGCGATGAAACAATTGATTGAAATTGAACAAGATTGGGTGCCTGAAGTGGATGGAATGGCGCTTTACATTCGTCCTGTCATGTATGCGACAGAAGCGCATTTAGGAGTATCTCCATCAAAACAATATCGCTTTATCATTTTATTATCACCGGTAGGCTCTTATTACGCAGAAGGGATCAACCCTGTTAAAATTGCAGTGGAAAGCCAGTTCGTCCGTGCGGTAAAAGGAGGAACAGGTGCAGCGAAAACAGCTGGAAACTATGCAGCAGCGTTAAAAGCGCAAGAAGTCGCTGAAAAAGAAGGGTACTCTCAAGTGCTTTGGTTAGACGGACGTGAGCAAAAGTATATTGAAGAAGTAGGTGCGATGAACGTCTTCTTTAAAATCGATGGCAAAATTGTCACACCAGAATTGAATGGCAGTATTTTGCCAGGAATTACACGTAAATCGGTTTTACAATTGCTTCGTCATTGGGAGATGGACGTAGAAGAGCGTCGTCTTTCGATTGATGAATTGTTGGAAGCGGCGAAAAACGGTACACTCGAAGAAGCGTTCGGAACAGGGACAGCGGCTGTCATTTCTCCGATTGGCGAGTTGTTTTACAAAGGTGAAAAAACGGTCATTAACAACAATGAAATCGGTCCTGTCGCGAAAAAAATCTACGACACAATTACAGGGATACAAAGCGGTGATGTCGAAGATCCATTTGGCTGGCGTGTACAAGTAATTTAATCATGATATTTTAAAACTAAGAGGGACGGTCTCTCTTAGTTTTTTTGATGTTTCAGAAAGAAAGAGTAGCCGTTTTGTTAAAAACACGCTATGATAGAGGGGAACGTATGTTAGGAGTGCGACATTTTGAAGAAAAGTAATTGGAAAATAAAAATGAGTCGCTTCATCACCCTCGCGATGTTAATGACAGGTTTAATCTTCGGATACTTATATACAGGAGATTGGATGATTGCGTTAGCTAGTTTAGGTGGGGTAGCCATCATCATCACGCTATTTACCTTTTTGCATCTTACGTATCGTCACCGTCAATGGCGAAAAGTAGAGATGGATGCGATTGATGAAATGACTGGTGAGCAATTTGAACAATATTTAGTGAAATTGTTTAAAGCGCACGGATATAAAGTGAAACATACGCCTCTTTCCGGGGATTATGGAGCGGATTTAATTTTAAAAGATGCGGGGCATACGATTGTTGTGCAAGCGAAGCGCTACCGTTCGACTGTCGGTTTACAAGCCGTGCAAGAGGCGCTTGGTTCCATCAATATGTATGATGCGGACGAAGCTTGGGTTGTGACAAATAGCACATATACGAATCAAGCGAAAAAACTCGCGGAGGCGAATGACGTCTATTTAATCGATCGTCAAGGGCTGCGCGAGCTCGTGCGAGAAGTCACTTAGGTGGAGCGTTTTTTTGCATTTCATTATAAATCCATAACGTTGCTTTTTGTAAGTCTTGCAGTGGGATGTGTGGATATTTTTCATGTAAAATGTCTACACAAGTCCCGACATCGACTTCTCTTAACAATGATTGAATTTCTTTTGCGATGTGAGGATCTATCGGAACTTTTTTCGACTTAATGGATACTTCGCTACTTGCTACTAAATAAAATAATAAACTATGCGCCAGAGCAATTCCGGCTGCTGTCCCTGTCGTTAAATGAACATTGTTCGTCAAAGATTCTAAAACGACGACGATAGAAAAGCTCGTTACTGTGTCGACGAGAAAGGTGAGCCAAAACGATTCAGGGCGTCTACGCAATGCTTGAATCGCTGTTAAAATCGCATCAGTGACAAAACCGAAAAGAAAATCAAAGAAATAAAAAATAAGTAAAAAGACGATTAAACTCCATGTGCTGGAATATGAGTTGTCCATAAAGAAAATAATGCCACTATCGATAAAAATAAGTGGAACGAAAATGATGCTAAACGATAGCATAAGGAGAAAAAAGAGCGATAATCGTTTCAAGCTAAGAACTCCTTTCAAAATCTAGTACAAATTATACCATAGAAGGAGTGGTGATATGTCGAATATACGCTTAAAAGGTGCGCTACTCGACGACGAGACGCGTTGCGTACATTATCATTCTCCGTTAGATGTTGTAGCGCTTCAATGTTATGAATGTCGAACGTTTTATGTGGCGTTTGTCGCACGTTGCACACGATTGAGGCGTATCAATCGATGACGCATTGCACAAACTGCCAAGCGCCATTCAATCCAAAATGCACGCTCCACGCCAAGCACTATTTCGAATAAAAAATCGTCTTTTACATGAAAAAACCTTTCCGCTACATGAGTAGAGGAAAGGTTTTTAGTATTAGTCGATGACGGCGATAAACTCTTCATCATCTGTCAATTGTAAGTCAACGGAAGCACTTAATGGATCGACATCGGTATATTGTTCTAAATATAAGCGAATCGCTGCGACGAGTTCAGGCATTAATAAATCTTCCGTCACTCCGCGATATGTTACTTCCGCAAGAAATGGCTGTGGAAAATCGTCATCATAGACGATCTCCGCTTCGAAATCTTCCGGTTCGGCACCGCGCTTTTGTGCTTCGTATAAACAAACACCGTTAATGAGTTCTTGAACCGTTAAGATGAGCGCCATGATTGGTGATCCTCATCTTTCTTTTCTTTTTTGCCGAATAAAAACTTAATGAGGCGGAAAAGTAGTCCGATAATGACGACGATGAAGAGAATGTTTAAAATCATGCCGACGATTGGACCGAGTGCGCCTAAACCACCGAGTAAGCTACCGAATAAAAGACCAGCGAGTCCACCCATCATTAATCCACCAAGGAAGCCACCACGTTTATTTGGTTGGTCCGGTGATTTTTTAGGCGTCTGGTTAACGTTTTGTTTTTGGTCGTTCTTTTTGTTGATGTTGGATTTATTCGGTGTTGGATTACTTTTATTAAATCCACTTTTACCTGATTTGACACGTTTTGCTTCTGCTACAGACACATCATCTGTCATAAGAGCACCGATTGTTGGGCTCATGACGATTGTCAGTGCAAGGAAAGCTGCAAATAATTTTTTCACTATGAAAACCTCCTACTAAATCTCTTTCTATTGTACCGTACAACGAAAAAAAGTGATACTAATTTGAATGAATGATGATTGTTTCGTATTGTTCTTGCAATTGGAGCAGTCGCTCGTCTGCGAGGCGTTTTTGTTTGACGAGTTCCGCTTGCATTTTTTTCACTTGTTGATACGGTTTTTGCAATGTTTCGGTATGCTCTTGAATTTTTTGATGAACGAGAAAATCGAAAATAAAACCATCAAAGAAAAAGTCAGCAAAGCTGAGCGCGAAAGAAGGGACGATTTTCATTTCTTGCTCGATTATTTTTTGCACATCTTGTAATTCGATTTCATAATCGCGTAACGCACGACGTAAAGGCAATGTTTCATTTTCAGCGGCTTGCATTTCCGAATGTTTGAGCGCTGTCGAAATGATTCCACCACCGAACATGTCGAGCATCGAATAGCCTGAAGCATTGTCCAAGCTTTTAAACATTTTGTCGAAGACGTGAAGCACGTGCACACCGGCTGCATGCGCTTCTTGAATTTGTTCGATGAGGTGGTGTAGTTCTTCTTGTTGAAGACGTATCGATTGTGCGTGTTCATAAGCTTCTTGATCTGTCGTCATGATGGATAAAGCTTTCGCTTCTAGCCATGTTTTGTAACGTTCGTCCATATCGCCTATACTAGCGATCCGTTTGGTGACATCGTCATATTGCTCTTCGCATTTTTTAAGTTGATGCTCCGCTTCTTTTAATCGTTGTTCCGCCTCGAATGCTTCAGTTAGTTCTTGATCGATGACCGTATCCCATGAACCTATTTTTTGTTTCACGAATTTCTTTAATGAAAATCGTTGCAATGCTTCCACATCGCGATATTCTTTTTCGTGTTCACGTTGGAGTATTTGGACTTCTTTTTTATAATGGTCGCATCGTTTTGCTAAAGCAGTTTGCTCTCTTTGCAGTTGACTCATGTAGAGTCGTTCTGTTTGAATATGTTCATATTGTTGTTGCAGTGATGTTCGCATCTTCTCACCTCACTTGTTATGATACATATACGGAACAAGATTGAAAAAGGTTTCAAAAAGGGTGACAATGAGTGAATACATTTTTACAACAAGTAGAAGAGCGGACGGGTGTTCTTTTTAATGAGGAACAAATGGCAGCCATTCATCATGAAGAAGGACCAGCGCTCGTCTTAGCATGTCCAGGGTCGGGCAAAACGACGACGATGATTACGCGACTTGCACGACTAATAGAAGAGCGTCATGTCGCACCGCAACGATTGCTTGCCATTTCTTTTAGTAAAGCAGCGGCACTCGCATTAGGAGAGAAGTTTACGCAGTTTTTCCCGCATTTACCAAAACCTCAATTTGCGACGATTCATCGTTTAGCATTTCATATTACACGGCATTATTTTGCGAAATATGAAGTGGCGTATCAATTGATCGAAAGCAATCAAGCACCGATTACGAAGCAACAATTGCTGAAAAAAAGCTATGAAATGGTCATGCGTTTATCGGCGACAGATGATGTCTTACAAGAACTAGAGACGCATATTACGTTATTGAAAAATAAAATGGTGCCAGTCGAGCGGTGGAAAGAAGTCGAAGGACCATTTGAACGAGCAGGAGATATCGCTTATCAGTACGAGCAGTTGAAACGGCAATCAAGCCCGCGTTTGATCGATTTTGATGATATGTTGGAAATCGGAGAGCAAGCGTTACGAGAAGATGCGCAAATACGGCAACACTACGCTTCATTTTATGACTTTATCGCAACAGATGAAAGTCAAGATACGTCGCTCGTCCAATTTAAATTAATTGAACATTTACTCGTCCATCATCAAAATGTATTCGTCGTAGCGGACGATGATCAGTCGATTTACATGTGGCGAGGCGCGAGCCCGACGTATTTATTACAATTTGAACGTCATTATCCGAACGCATCATTTTATCATTTGCAATACAATTATCGTTCTGCTACGTCGATTATTGAACGGGCGAATCGTTTAATTCAACATAATCAAAAACGGTATGAAAAAGAGATGAATGCCGTGCGAGAGACGGAAGGAGATATCCGCGTCATCGCTTATGAGACGGAAACATTCCAAACGAATGCGATTGTCGATCAACTCGTAGAAGCTGAAAACTTTGATATGTATGCGATTTTATTCCGAAACAATAAGTCGGCGATTCCTTACATTATGGAATTGCATAAGCGAGGTATCCCTTTCCAATTGAAAGATGAACAAGGATTTTTCTTTAATCATTGGATTGTGAAAGATTTGTTTCATTTTTTCGCATTGAGTGAAGATCGGACGAATGTGGAAGCGTTCGGGAAAATCGCATTTAAATTGCAACTTTATTTATCGCGCGTCATGTTGAACAATTTAAAAGGACGGACCGTTCCACACTCCGTGTTTGATACTTTTATTGAAGTGAATGATTTACGTGCGAACCAAAAAGAAAGCTTGCAAATGATTGATGAGACACTTGATGAATTTCCGAAACAGACGATTGCTGAATGCATTCGGACGATTCGTCAAACGTTTCGTTACGAAGAAGCGATCGTTCAACGTGCGGAAAAGTTCGGTTATCGTTTAGAGACGATGATACAAATTTTAGATGAAATGGAACAACTTGGGGAATCGTGTCAAACGGTCGAACAGTTTCGAGAGAAAATCGATGAATTACAACGAGCCGTCAAGGAAGCGAAGCATAAAGGAAATACACCACGCGTCACATTATCGACCATCCATTCTGCAAAAGGATTAGAATGGGATACCGTCTTTTTAATCGATGCTTCAGATGGTATTTTACCTTCTGAACGCGATGTGGAAGATGCCGAAATGTTAGAAGAAGCGAGACGACTTTTCTATGTTGGAATGACGCGTGCAAAAAATACATGTTTGATTTCATATCCGAAACGAACGGAAGACCGTGAACGCGCGCGTAGCAGTTTTTTAGAAGAATGTTTCGAATTTGAAGATGCGACAAAACGCCATGTCACGATATCGACACGACCGAAAGTAGCGAAGCGAAAAGCGCGTCCTCAAGTGAATGAACATGGCATGACGAAGCTTGAACAATTCGCCATTCAAAAACGCGTGGAACACCGTGTTTTCGGGGAAGGCATCATTATCGAATTGACAGCGCGAGATGTGAAAATACGCTTTGAAAAAGAGACGAAGCAATTTGATTTGCAAACTGTCATGACGTACGGATTTTTAACAGAACGCGAATAAACTATTGACAAAACCGCCTTACGTCCTTAACATATTGACTATTACAAGAAAATGAACGAAATTACGCAAATTGAAGTAGGATGACAAGACGCAGCATGTAGAGACTGAGCGGATGGTGAAAGCTCAGGTGGTTGTCAAACGAATTACGTTTTGCATAAATAGTAATTTCACAATTCGAGCGGACTTTACAGTCAAGCAGGGTGGTAACGCGGAGCACACTTCGTCCCTAATCTAGGGATAGAGTGTGCTCTTTATATTTGGAGGGAATTGGAAATGTTACAAATGAAAAAATTAGTTACCCCGAAAACAGGAGAAGCTGTTTTTGTACTTCTTCTGACACTTAGCTTACTTAGTATATTTATTATCGGACTAGGTGTCGCACCACATATTCCGTTATTGTTAGCTCTTTTTGTATTGATCGGATACGGTTTATTAAAAGGGGTAAAATACCGCGATTTAGAAGCAGGTATGGTCGAAGGGACAAGTTCAAGTTTAGGTGCCGTTTATTTATTTTTTATGATTGGGATTTTAACGAGTAGTTGGATGGTCGGCGGAACGATTCCGACGTTAATGATGACGAGCTTTGAACTCGTCACGCCACAATTTTTCTTTATGACGATATTCATCGTGACAGGAA
The DNA here is from genome assembly GCF_015351395.1 of Savagea serpentis. Lineage (GTDB taxonomy): Bacteria > Bacillota > Bacilli > Bacillales_A > Planococcaceae > Savagea > Savagea serpentis. The sequence continues at coordinate 1,013,838 of NZ_JADKPV010000001.1, read as the reverse complement.
TTGTCGGCATTTCCATCGGTAGTTCGTTAACGACTGTTGCGACGATTGGCGTTGCGTTTTTCTCGATGGCAGCAGCGCTCGACCTTTCATTACCGATGGCAGCAGGCGCGATTGTGAGCGGCGCGTTTTTCGGCGATAAAATGTCTCCACTTTCAGATACGACGACAATCGCTTCGAAAACGGTCGGTGTCGATTTGTTCGAACATATTAAAAATATGGGATGGACGACGATTCCTGCTTTTCTCATTAGCGCCGTATTGTTTGCGATTTTGACGCCATCTGTCGGCGAATTAAATTTAGCGCAATTAGAGGAATATAAACAAAATATTTTAGCGACAGGACTCGTTCACGGGTATAGTTGGATTCCGATTATCGTGTTGTTCATCTGTACATTTTTACGCGTTCCTGCTGTGTTAACATTGTTCATCAGTTCAGCGACAGCGCTCATCTTATCGCGCTTCCATTCTTCGTACACAGTCGGAGAATATGTCGATATTTTATTCGGAGGATTCGAAACGAATACTGGGCATGAAGCGATCGATGCTTTACTTTCAAAAGCGGACGGCTTAATGGGCATGATGTTTACGATTTCCCTCGTATTGCTCGCATTAAGCATGGGTGGTCTATTGTTTAAACTCGGCATCATTCAAGCGATTTTGGAGCCTTTTGCCCATCGTTTAAAAACAAAAGCATCTGTCATCGTTGGCGCGGCATGTACAGCGATCGGTGTGAACTTAGCGATCGGAGAACAATATTTATCCATTTTACTGACGGGTCAATCGTTCGCTCCTCATTTTGAGAAAAATGGCTTAGCGATGAAAAATTTAAGCCGTGTCATGGAAGATGCAGGAACGGTCATTAACCCACTCGTTCCGTGGGGCGTATGTGGCATTTTCATTTCGACGACGCTCGGCATTCCGGTCATCAGTTACATTCCATTTGCGTTTTTCTGTTTATTATCACCGATTTTAACGATTATTTTTGGATTGACGGGCAAAACATTAACGAAAGCATAGGAGAGATACAATGATTCTCGTGAGCAGTTGTTTAGCAGGTAACAAAGTGCGTTATGATGGAGGGCATTGTTTGCAAGAAGTGATTGAAACACTCGTCCGCGAAGGAAAAGCAGTGACCGTTTGTCCAGAAGTGATGGGCGGTATGTCGACACCTCGCGAACCTTCAGAAATCATAGGGGGAGACGGGTTCGATGTGTTAGACGGACGCGCGCGTGTCGTATCGATTTCAGGAGTTGACTTGACGGACGCTTTTTTAAAAGGGGCAAACGAAGCGTTACAAGTTGCACGAAAATACGGTGCGACGACAATCGTCTTAAAAGAAGAAAGCCCTTCTTGTGGCAGTGCGTTCATTTATGACGGAACGTTTACCGGCATGAAAATAAGTGGCCATGGTGTGACCGCAGCTCTTTTTAAGCGAGAAGGCTATGACGTGTACAATGAAAAACAATGGTTGAAACAATACACATAAAAAACGTCAGAAACTGATGAAACAATTCAGTTTCTGACGTTTTTTTATTATTCTAACGGGACACAATGTTCTTCTGTCGTGTTATAGCGTTGGATGTGTAATCCTTCCGCAATAGACCATTCCGCTAATAAAACGGTATGCAGTGCGCCGACTTCACCTAATAGCCAAGCGTCCGAAAGTCCGAGTTGTTGTAATGTGGATTGGTGGATTTCGCCTTCGCTAATGAGTAAATAACTTAAATGAGGTTGTGCGACATCTATGTTCAATTGAGCGTTTGTCGGAGGTTCTAAGTGCGCATACTTTTGTACGCTAAATGTGCCGTCTGGTTCTAAAAATAAATGATACACTTCTTTCAAAGAAAAAATTCCTTGAGTTCTTAAAATAGAGCGCAATTGTTCCATTTCGAGCTTTTGTTTGCGACATGTTTCAGCGATGATTGTCCCTTTATAAATTAAGCAAATCGGCACACCTTTCACAATTTTGCGCAAGCGATCGGAGCGGTAAACGAGCGTTTCAAAAACGTAAGATAAAGTAACCCAGATGGCAAGCGCAACGGCCATTTGCCAGATAGGTATTTGTTCATCGTAAACGGACTCTTCTACAATACCTCCGAAAACCATGAAATAGACGATATCACTCGGTGTCAATTGGGCTAAATGTTTCTTTCCGAGCAAACGAATGAAAAAAAGTAATAAAAGAAAGCCTACGATTAATTTACTAGCGATGAGAACCATACAATCACCCACTTTTTAACAGGATATACCCTTTCGTTATTAGAAAAAAACGTCAACTCGCTCATGAGTTGACGTTTTGGGCTATCGTTTATGCAATTGGGTGATGAGCGCATGTCCGTTATTGTAACGTAATGTCGCAGTCCATCGATATTCATAATCAATCAAAGTTTCATTTGGCTCGTAGACATCCGCTTCGCGAATCGCTTGCCCGACATTAAGCTGAATCGGGTAGGTTGTCTTCGCTAGATGATCTTCCTCATAGTTATATAAATAAAAAGAACCTTCTAAAAAGATCCGTTCATCTGGCTTCGTCAGTTGAACGCGACGCAAAGTAAGTTCGCCGTTTAATTCATCAAAAATAGCATACACTTTCGCTTGATAATGTGCATTGTTTGTAATATCTTGTTGCATCGTGTCATCCAATTGATCGAAAGAGGCTTCGACTGGTATCGAAATCGTAGGATTTTCATCGCTATTTTGATAGGACACGGCTGGGATTGTAAATGTCTCTTTCGATTGTAAAATTTGCCATAATGGAAAGGCGACGACGAGTAAACAAAGGATAGAAAGTCCAACTGTAATCAACCATTCTGAAACTGTCAATTTACGCATGGGTCTGTCCCTCATTTCTGCGCGTTCGTTCAAACCAGTAACCGAATCCAATCATCAACAATCCAGCGATGACGAAAAATAACGATTGTGGAATGAGGTCGAACGTGTAATCAAAGTATAGACGGGAAATTAAAATCCCGATAAACACGATCGCTTGTAAAGAAGCATACTTCAATAATGCGAAAGCGAAAATAGCGAATGCGATGGTGAAGCTCGTACTGTAAATCGAAGCTGAATTTTCAGATACCGCTTGCCATGTAAACCGTCCCATTAAAGAGAGTGATGTAATACTAATGATGATTGTCCCGAGCCATCTCGATAAATTGAAATATTTTTCAAAATGATTGAAAAATAAGGCAATTCCTAAAATGAAGATGAATGAAATAGGAACAATCTCAGGAACGTCAATGCTGCTCATTAAAGCGGCGATCCATGTTACGAGTACAGCGACAACACTGATAAATCCGAGCTTCGATTCTTTTAATTTCACTTCATTGACCCACATGAGGAAAGCGATGAGTGGAAAAATGAGCAAAATTCCAAAAGAGAAGACGGCAGCATATCCAATGGATGATAAAAACAGCGCCCCAGCAAAGAGTAATGTAATCGGTAAGTCTACTAAAAATAAGACGAGTGGGATCAGTGTGACGGCCCAGAGGAGCGCAATCATTCCCGTTTCAATTTGATTCGTATACAGTGACGCGATAAAATACAAACTCGCGCCCGTTATAAAAGCGGCGATGTAATAAAAAGCACGTGCAGTTTTTTCGAAATGATGTTGTAAAGCGAAAGCGACGACGTAACTCGTTAATGTTGCGACGAATAAAATGCTGAACTTTAACAACAGTGAGAAGTGTGACCAATTCGTCGAAACAGCAATTAAAACACCGAGTCCGATTAAGATGGCACCGATTGCTAAAATAATCGACAAAGTAGAAAGACCTTCTTTTATTTCATACTTTTGAAGGGCTTCTTCTCGTTGTTCCTCCGAAATGACGCGTTCCTTCACTAAATAGTGCAGTTCTTGTTGTAATTGGCGATAATATGATGCAGTTATTTTTTTCATAAAGTTCGCCTCCTTCTCTTTCATTATACTACATCTTAAAAAGAACAAAATACAATTCATACGTAAGACGTTTAAATATGAAGGAAATGTGGAATAGTTCATTAATGCGTGCAAGGAGTAGGAGGGATGGTCATGTGTGGAATGATCGGCTATGTCGGTAACGCATTCATTGCGAAAAAATACATTATTGACGGTTTGAAACGTCTGGAACATAGAGGAACAGAAGCAGCAGGTGTAGCGATTCAACCAAATCAAACCTTCTCTTTTTTTAAACAAGGCAATCCGTTAGTTAATATTCAACTAGCATTGGATGAAATTGAAGAAGCCTCGATTGCGATTGGACATACTCACTGGCTAACAGGAGCACAAGCGGGGCATTTTCATGGAATAGAGGATGGTAGATTTGCTATTGTTTTTAATGGTTCCATTCAAAACTGGGGAAGCATTCAAAAACAATCGAATCGTTCGGATATTGAAGCCTTTTTTTTATATTTAGAAAATCAAGTGGACATTCACCAATCGATTGATCAAGCACTTATACATTTTATGAGCGAGGTGGAAGGTATATATTCTTTCATCTGTTTAGATTTGCATACACCAGATACTTTATACGCTGCACATCATGAAATGGAGATGTGTTTCGGAATGAGTGAATCGGCCATAATGGTTGCAGAGCAAGCCCAAGCATTTACTGAAGATTTTACTGAGGTCGTTCACCTTGAATCGAATGAACTTGCTATTATGCATCCGAAAGCATACCGCGTCATTAACTTATTAGGAGAAGAGATTACAAAAATACATCAACCGTATCACTTTCGCAAACTAGCAGTCGATCGTGGAAATTATTCGAATTATATGACGAAAGAAATGAATGAACAACCTGCTGTACTTTGTGAATTATCAAGACAATATTTAAAAGAAGATGGCACGCTTGCGATTGCACCAGAAGTCGTTCAAATGTTACAAAAGGCAAAACGACTCGTTATTATCGGTTCAGGGACGAGTTATCATGCTGCGCTCATCGGAAAACGCATGTTTGAGCGTATGGCGCAATTGCCGACGGACGTTTATGAATCCGAAGAGTTTTTACACAATACTCCTTTATTAGTGGAAGGGACAATATGCATAGCGATTTCACGTTCTGGAGAAACGCCAGCAATTTTACAAAGCATTAAAAAGATGAACCGTTACAATTATCCAACCATTGCGATTACTAATGAAAAAGAGTCTTCGATTGTATCGTTAGCGGACGCTTCTTTATGGTTGCATGCAGGACCAGAATTTGGCATTACATCCACAAAAGTATTTGTCGCTAAAATCGCATTTTTATCGATGTTGGCGATTGCTTTAGGAAGAAGTGAAGGAATGTACGACACGTTTGATATACCTAAAAAATTTGCTATTACAGCCGAAGCGATTCGTGATGTATTGAATAAGCATCAACGTTTTCGAACATGGTTACCCGCTTTTTTAATGCGCCACCCGAATATTACGATTGTCGGTAGAGGTCTTGATTACGCGGTTGCCCAAGAAGGAGCTTTAAAATTGAGAGAGATGGGTTCTTTGCATGCGGATGCCTATCCTGGTGGTGAATTAAGGAGAAGTCCGCTCGCACTCTCTCAAGAGAAATCGCTCGCCATTGCGCTCATTACGAATAAGCGCAATGCTAAACCGATGCGTCGGGATATCGAAGAAATTCGTTCTTACGGAGCTAAAGTATTTATTATTTCGACGGTAGGTCTAGATGAAGAAGGAGACGACTTCGTGTTGCCACTCACTCATCCCATTATGGCACCACTCGTTGCGATTATTCCGTTTCAAATTTTAGGATATTATGCTGCACAACTGCGACGTTTAAACGTCGATCAACCAATTTATTAAAAGAGGAGAGGATTTAATATGAATCAGATGATGAAATGGGGCGCTGTTGCGATGCTCGCATTCAGTCTTGCCGCTTGTAGTGAAGAAACGAAAGAAAGCGTGGAAGAAGCAGGAGACAATATTGTAGAAGATTCAAAAGAAAATGTTGAGAAGGTGGAAGGACAAATGAAAAATGAAGCTGGTGTTCAAGGAATCGTCAAAGCGATCGATGGGGCGGACGTGACAGTAGAAGTGACGGAAACGGTAAAAGGGCCTGACATGGCGGAAGGATCTGAAATTGTTTTCCATATGGATGAAATCGAAGCGGATAAAGTGACACATTTAAAAGAAAATGACAAAGTAGAAATTCATTACAATGGCATTACAACAAAGTCATTACCGCCACAAGCGAATGCTGAAGATTTAATTATTTTAACGCGAGAGTAAGCTAGAAAATAGAAAGTCGAATGCGCTGTCAAAGCACTTTGCATTCGGCTTTTTTATTTTTCCGAAAAATCGAGAAAAAAAGGTTGACTATGTCGTTACTATATCGTTTAATCTATACTTATTGGTTTTTAGATGGAGGTTTTATATGGACAAAAATACGAAGACGATGTTGTGGATTTTACTCGGTAATTTATTCATTGCATTTTTAGGGATCGGGCTTGTGATACCGGTTCTTCCAACGATTATGAATGAGTTGCAAGTGAGTGGAAAAGTCATCGGCTATTTAACAGCATCGTTTGCTTTAACTCAATTGATTTTTTCGCCTTTCGCAGGGAAGGCTGTCGATAAATATGGACGAAAAATAATGATTGTTCTCGGATTATTTATTTTCGGATTCTCAGAACTATTATTCGGTATGGGAAAAACGATTGAAGTACTCTTTATTTCACGCATTTTAGGGGGAGTGAGCGCGGCATTTATCATGCCTGCGGTCACTGCATTTATCGCAGATATTACGACGATGGAAACGCGTGCGAAAGCGCTCGGTTTAATGTCTGCATCCATCAGTACAGGTTTCATCATCGGTCCCGGAATCGGTGGAATGCTCGCGATGATCGGCTCGCGCGTACCGTTTTATTCAGCGGCAGTTCTTGGAGTCGTTGCGGCGATTTTATCGATTTTATTATTGAAAGAGCCAGAGCGACAAAAAGTAGAAATCGAAGAATCAGGCCCTATGGAAAATATGAGTGGATTCAAAAAGATTTTCATTCCGATGTTCTTTATCGCTTTCTTAGTTATTGTCGTGTCATCTTTCGGTTTAGCTGCTTTTGAGTCATTCTTTAGCTTATATACGGATCATAAATTTGGATTCGAACCGTATGATATTGCGATTGCGATCACAGGGGGCGCAATTTTTGGTGCGATTTTCCAAGTGTGGCTATTCGCTCCGCTCACAAAGCGCTTCGGAGAAATTGGCGTCATTCGAGGTTCGCTTTTCTTCTCGGCAATACTTGTCTATATGATGACTGTTGTCAATCATTACTGGGCAATTATGGCAGTGACATTCACCGTCTTCATCGGTTTTGACCTTATTCGACCAGCCGTAACGACGTATTTATCACGTATTGCGGGGAAAGATCAAGGATTCGTCGGTGGTATGAACTCCTTTTTCACTTCTTTAGCGAATGTTTTCGGCCCGATTGTCGGTGGTATTTTGTTTGAGCGCAATATTGATGCTCCGTATCATTTTAGCGCGGTCGTATTATTGCTTTGTGTCGTCATCACACTGTTTTGGCGTCAACCGAAAGAGGCGACATTGTAACAAAAAAGCTAATGTTTCTTTTATTTTAAAGAAACATTAGCTTTTTATGCGTTATGATGAAACACAATGATACATGAAACGTATACGAGAATAATGGAGGGATATGGATGAAACAATTCACTTACATTATGCCATTCGTCGCATTATTAACGATGTGTGTACCGACGAATGATCAAGAGCAAGAGTCATTGATCGAACAACAAGTACAAGTAGAAGAAAAAACGTCCGAACGTCCAATTATCGTGGAAGAAGTCCCACAAAAACAATTAAAAAGACAACCCGCTCCTCATTCAAATGCTGTCAATTTCGAGAAACTGCCGACAGATGATTTTATTACTGAAACAGAAAAACAATGGCGCACTTTGTTTCCGAAAGTGTATGAAGAAGTGCGTCATGCACTTTATACTAGTGCTCCACATTATGCATTTTCTTTAACGGAAATTCATCCTGAAGATTTAAATCAAATGATTGAAGCGATTGCCAAAAATAGTCGTATCGATACATATGTTGTTTCATGGCAAGCTGAATATCGAGGCGCGAGTGGAGATGTTTATTTTACGTATCGGTACTCACTAGAAGAAATTGCTAAACAACGGGCGTTCGTTCAAGCGAGGGTGAAGCAGATTGTGTCTGAGACTATCGAGCCACATTTTGATGAATATGAACGAGTAAAGGCGATTCATGATTATATTGTGTTGCAAGCGGCTTACGACGTAGACTTGTTTGAAAGTTGTGGCGAAGAAGGATGCGAAACACTTGAAGCGGGGCATACGGCATATGGTTTGTTGAGAGACGGCATAGCTGTTTGTGAAGGATATGCGCGTACATTCGCTATGCTCTTAGATGAAGTGGGGATTGAGAATTACTATGTGACAGGTTATGGCGATGATGTGTTGCATGCTTGGAATATGGTGAAAGTGGACGGGGCGTATTATTATGTCGATGTCACATGGGATGATCCTATTCCGAATCAACCTGGAAAAGTGCATTACGATTATTTTTTAGTACCGTCCGAAGAATTGTATGGCCATGCGTGGATTCGAGAAGATTATCCAGAAACAGCGAAAACACGTTATATTCGTTCCGAAGAAAATTAGGACAGAACGGTGAAAACGGATGTCGCTGTAAGAAAAATGTGATACGCTAGTGAACGATATATGAAGTAGAGGAGGAATTGAATGAGGAAGCTTTGGTTCAGCATGTTAGTCAGCTTGTTATTCGTGCTCGCAGCATGTAATAGTGAAGTGGAAAGTGCGCCGAATGAGCAAGGCACTTTAACTGCTGATTTAGTCCCTGAACTCGTTCAAACATATGGGTTAGGAGAAGGTGATGTTTTACAAAAAGCGGAGCTTGAGAATGGAACAATTCATCTTGATGTTTCACTCGCACCTTTTGGGAATTTATCACAAGAGACATTAGCCCAGACGTTTTATAGTAGTATGAGTGAAGTGTTCCTAACGTATTCGGAAGGGTGGGAGCGTTTTTCGGTTCACTTTGAAGAACTGAATCATACGATTATGCTTCATTATGCAGAGCATATGACAGATTCTTTAGGAAAGCGAACATTTCCAATGACACGAATTGAAGACAAAATGAAAGAACGCTCGTAAGTATGGAGGTGGAGAGGTGTGTTCAACTACTTATACAATCGAAATGTCGATGATAAAGGGATGCATGAAATTCATCATTTAAACTGCAAACATTTACCTGCTGCGGAAAATCAGCGAGCGATCGAAGGGTATCATTTGCATTGTTTAGATGCACTCGAACAAGTGAAAATTCAAACAAATCAAGACAATTTTGATGGGTGTTGGCACTGTTGTCCATCTTGTCATCAAGGATAGAAAAGTATATTGGATCAGCGAATGAGTTGATCTAATATACTTTTTTATTATTTTTATTTTCCTTCATTACTTTGTGGGTTCATCGACAAAGTAATGAAGGATGTATGTGAAAAAATAAAAAGAAAAAAGCCCTTTTTATTTTTTCGTCAAATAGATGTTTGATGGAAAAGGAAGGGGGTATATTAAGTGATGGCGGTGTTTTTTATTGCAAAAGTTGAAGTTTAAGCATTTGACAACTCAATTTCTTTCGTATAACATGGCTAATCAGACTGAAACTTAATAAAAAAATCAAATATTTTCGGAGTGATGTATGTGGAACCAATTATAAAAGTCGAAAATCTTTCGAAGGTTTTCGGGACACGGATTAAACAGAGTGTCCAACTATTAGAGGAGGGAAAGACGAAAGAACAAATTTTAAAAGAAACAGGAGATACAGTCGGTGTCAATCGAGCGAATTTTGAAGTGTATCCTGGTGAAATTTTTGTCATTATGGGGCTTTCTGGTAGTGGTAAGTCGACACTCATTCGTTTAATTAACCGACTTATTGAACCGACAGAAGGCAGTATCATTATCGGTGATCAAGACTTAGCAAAAGCGGATAAAGCGACATTGCGTGACATTCGACGCAAAAAGTTAGGAATGGTATTCCAAAGTTTCGCGCTCTTTCCGCATCGAACGGTGCTCGAGAACGCAGCGTTCGGTTTGGAAGTGCAAAAAGTATCAAAAGCAGAACGTGAAAAAAAAGCGCAAGAGGCTTTGGAACTTGTAGGGCTTGGCAGTTATATGCATCAATACCCTGATCAATTATCAGGAGGGATGCAACAGCGTGTTGGTTTAGCGCGTGCTTTAGCAAATGATCCGGATGTTCTCTTGATGGACGAAGCATTCTCGGCTTTAGATCCTCTCATCCGTAAAGATATGCAAGATGAACTCGTCGATTTACAAGCGCAAATGGCTCGTACAATTTTGTTCATCACGCATGATTTAGATGAGGCTCTTCGTATAGGAGACCGCATTGCTTTAATGCGCGACGGAGTGATTGTTCAAATCGGTACTCCCGAAGAGATCTTAATGAATCCGGCAAACGCTTATGTCGAAAAATTCGTAGAAGACGTCGATCGTTCGAAAGTATTGACGGCTCAACATATTATGAATCGTCCTGAAATGATTAATATCGATAATCACGGACCGCGGGTGGCGCTAGAACGCATGCGTGAAGAAGCCATTTCAGGTGTTTACGTCGTCGATAGCAAACGAAATCTCGTCGGCTATGTAACAGCAGATGCCGCAAGCAAAGCAATTAAAGAACAAAAACAATTACGCGATGTGCTCATTACAGACATCCCGACAGTCGATAAAGATTTACCGATGAGTGATATATTTAACGTTATTCACGATTCCCCCTTGCCGATTGCAGTGACGGAAGATGGGCGTTTATTAGGCGTGCTCGTTAGAGGCGCTGTCATCGCTGCATTGTCTGAAGAAGGAGAGGTGAATATGAATGTCTAGTATTTTAGACTTCGCTCCTCGTATTCCAATTGCGGAGAAAACGAAAGACTTCGTTGATTGGATGACAGATGCATTTTCAGGTATTTTTGGTTATTTGAAAAAAGACGGAAAAGAAGCATTGAATGGCCTATCAGATGCGATGGAAGCTATTCCCCCTGTCGTCGTCATCATTCTCGTCGCTTTACTCGCATTTTTCATTACGGGTAAAAAATTCGGCTTAGCGACATTCTCGGTATTCGGACTATGGCTCATTTATAACCAAGGTTTCTGGAGTCAGTTAATTGATACATTTACGCTCGTTTTAGTATCGAGTTTACTATCGGTCGTTATCGGGATTCCGCTCGGTATTTTAATGGCGAAAAGTAAAGTAGCAGAAGCGATCATCACACCTGTTTTAGACTTTATGCAGACGATGCCGGCCTTCGTTTATTTAATTCCAGCCGTTGCATTTTTCGGAATCGGAATGGTGCCTGGAGTGTTCGCATCTCTTATTTTCGCAACACCGCCGACAGTGCGTATGACCAATTTAGGAATTCGTCAAGTGTCGACAGAATTAGTAGAAGCAGCAGATGCTTTCGGTAGTACTCCTGGACAGAAATTGTTCAAAGTGGAATTGCCAATGGCGAAATCAACGATGATGGCAGGAGTGAATCAGACGATTATGCTCGCTCTATCAATGGTCGTCACAGCAAGTATGATCGGTGCGCCAGGTCTTGGAAGTGAAGTATTAAGTGCCTTACAACGTGCGCAAGTCGGACCAGGATTCGCAGCAGGTCTCGGTATCGTTATTTTAGCGATTATTGTCGATCGCCTTGCACAAAATGTCAACAAAAGTAAGAAAAAAGCGTCATGAATCCTTTTCATTCGTGAAAAGTTTCATATAAAATTTTAAAGGAGATGGATGATTTGTTAACAACAGGATTAAAGCGTTTCGGTTTAGTAGCAGGACTCTCACTATCACTCGTCATCGCAGGGTGTAGTTCAGATGATGGAAAGAAAGAAGAAGATAATGCAGATAAGCCAGAAACTACTGCATCAGTAAGTGAAGCAGTTAATTATACAATTACAGGAATTGAACCAGGAGCCGGCGTATTTAAAGCAGCTGAAAATGCAGTGGACGAATACGAATTAGAAGGTTGGAACGTTCAAGCATCTTCAAGTGGTGCGATGGCAACAGCGCTCGGAGAAGCAGTGAAAAACGAAGAGCCAATCATCGTTACAGGATGGACACCGCACTGGAAATTCGCAAAATATGACTTGAAATATTTAGAAGATCCAAAAGGTGTATTTGGTGACGTGGAAACGATCAACACGATGACACGTAAAGGATTTAAAGATGACAATCCAAATGCTTATAAATTGTTAGAGCAGTTCGAATGGACGACAGACGATATGGAAGCAGTGATGGCTGAAATTGAAGAAGGAACTTCACCAGCAGAAGCAGCAACGAACTGGGTAGAAGCGAATGAAGAAAAAGTCGCTACTTGGACAGAAGGCGTTGAAGAAGGAACAGGTGAAATCGAACTCGTTTATGTCGAGTGGGATTCTGAAATTTCATCGACAAATGTTGTCGGTAAAGTGTTAGAAGACTTAGGTTACACAGTGACATTAACACCGCTTGATAATGCAATCATGTGGCAAGCAATTGCAGGTGGCGAAGCGGACGCAATGGTCGCAGCTTGGTTACCAGCTACACATGGTGACTTATACGAGCAGTTCAAAGATGACATTGACAATGTAGGCGTGAACTTAACAGGTGCAAAAATCGGTTTAGTCGTTCCGACATATGTCGACATCGACTCAATTGAAGATTTAGAAGCAAAATAATAGACTCCATTCTTAATGAATGGGATGAAATAAAAGAGGTCTTTTCCATCAATATGAATGGAAAAGACCTTTTTTTATCTGGAAATATTAAAATAGACATAAGTTTTTGAGTTTATGGAAAAATATACTATAATTAAAAGAAAGAAAGGAGAATGTAAAATGTTATTCCTTTGGTACGGTTCCATTATAGCAGCACTCGCTACATTAACATACGGTTTATCTCGTCGTTCCCCGAAATACCTCGTCATTAGTACCCTTTTATTTTTACCGTTTTCCTATTATTTTTTAGGGTTTCCTGTTGCAATTCGCTATATCGGTTTATTACCTATCGCCCTTCTTTTCCTCGCCTTCGTTATGAATCATAGATCGAAAGTGACCGTTTAAACAATCCGTCGTTTCCCCTGTTTCGCTTATTTCAGGATAGGGAATAAGGAGAGCGAGGTGATGAAGATGTATCCGAAATTACTTTGGAAAAAAGGAGCGTTACAACAAAATATCGAAACACTCGATTTGTATTGTCAGAGGCAAGGGTTGCGTTGGATTGCGGTGACGAAAGGTTTTTGTGCGCATTTACCTATGATTGAAACATTGATTCACTCGGGAGTGAGGCATATTGCCGATTCAAAATGGCAGCATCTTCAAAAAGTGAAAGAGCGTTATCCTCATATTCAAGGAGACTTAATTCGTATCCCGACTAGACGAGAAATTCCGGAAGCGGTTGCAGTAGCCGATCGAATTGTCGTGACTTCGTATGAAGTAGCGGAAGCATTGAATATCGAAGCACATCGCCAAAATAAAATTCAACATCTTCTCGTCTTTTTAGAATTAGGAGACCGGCGTGAAGGTGTCTTACAAGAGAAAGCAACTACATTATTAAAGAAATTAGATCATCTTCCTCACGTACAGGTAGCGGGTGTAGGGATGAATGTGACCTGTTTCGGAGGCGTTGTACCGAATGAAGAGAAGATGGAGGAATGGTCGTCTGTTGTTCAACATCTTCCGCGTCGTTATGATGTTTACTCTGGGGGAAGTTCAAGTGTGCTCGAAACAGTGTGGCGAGGTGAGAACTTACCCTATGTAACAGAATTGCGAATAGGAGAGGCATTATTATTTGGAGTGGAGGCTTCCTACGGGAAAGAGCTGTCGAATATGCGCCAAGATGTGTTTGAATTACAGGCGGAAGTAGTTGAAGTAGAATGGAAGCCAAATACGCCTGCTGGAGCATGTAGCACCCGTACTTTCCAACAAAGTGAGAGAAAAGGGACGGAAATGATTAGAAGGCGCGCGATTATCAATATTGGCGCACAAGATGTGGCGGTTGAAGCGGTTCAACCGATCGATCCTAACATAAAAATTGTCGGTTGGTGTAGTGACTATACTGTTTTAGACGTAACGGATGCGAGACAAGACATTCATGTCGGTTCCGTTATTGCTTTTCACTTGGAATATGCAGCCTTACTGCGCCTGACGACATCACCTTATGTGACGATTGAAGCGATTTGAAAACGAGAAGTCAAGTTGCTTCTCGTTTTTCTTTCGCTTTCTTTTCATTTTTTTCGGTAACTGTAAATGTCGTCGATAATATGACATTGAATGTGTTTTCATTTTCGCCGAGAATATTCAATTGGAAGATCGCGTCGACTTCATATTCACCAGGTTCAAATTCACCTGCATTTAAAGCAGCGACATGTTCTTCTGTATAGGGCTTTCCGATTCCTTGAATGTGTGAAAGGGCTTCAAAGCGGTAAGGTTCGACGAGCATTTGCTCGGGTTGTAAAGTGATTCGTCTCGCTGCACCGCTAGGAGGAGATGTATATTCGAATCGTTCATCAATGCGACGTGTATGGAAGGTGACCCATGAAGAGTCGAATGTTGCAAAAGTGGCTTCATCGCCATTATATTGAAGTAAGGCGAGTATTTCAATCTGTTCTCCGGTATAATAGTTCGTTTTCGCGTCTGCCAATGTAAACTCAAATTCATCTTCTTCAATCGTATGCACCGTTTCTTCTCGCTTGACCTTTGTTTCATTTTGACAAGCGACTAATGAGAAAGCAACAGTGAAGAGAAGAAAGAATAGCAACTTTTTGTTCAATATAACAACCGCCTTTCTATGTCTATTTTACCATATCTATTTTTAAATTGAACAATGAAATGGAGAATTGAATGTAAAAATTAGAAATGTTAAGATGAAAGAAATATGAAAAAAGTAGGCGACGTCATTGAATTGGAAGTTAATTGGGAATATCATTGGATTTCTACTCGTTATTATTTTAGGTGTCTTTATTTTTGGTGATTCTTTTCAAAAGCAATTGACGAATGTCATGAATGATATCGGTCAAGTCGATGAAATTGTCGTCGATGGAACAACCGTTTTTGAAGGAGAGCAAGCGAAACCGTATGTAGAAAAAAATCCGGTATCGTTCATTATGGAATTATCTAAAAAAGAGCGTAAACAATTCGTCAATGCACCATTATATGAAATAGAATATCGCATCGATGGAAAGAAGTTGTATAATGTTCATATTTTACAGTGGGGTGGCGATGAAGAGGAGTGGCAACAATGGATTGCTCAACATCATCTAGACGATACAATAGTGAGTACGTATTCTTTTAGGAAAGATGGTCGACCTGTAGTGATTTACTGGCCGAAAAACCGCTATATTTTATGGGCGGATACAGAAGCGACGGAACGATTGCTCGAACAACTCGATGAATAGAAAAAGCTCGGACGATGATGTCCGAGCTTTTTCTTATGAACGTTGTTGAGATAAAAGCCATTCATAAATGACTTGAGTTCCTCGTTCACCGAGGCCTTCACTTTCGATTTGTTCGTACAATTCGAGTGCTAAGTCGAGTCCTGGTGTTTTGAAATTGAGTTCTTTCGCGACTTCTTGTGCGATCCGCATATCTTTCACGAAATGTTTTACGAAAAATCCAGGATCTGTATCGCCTTTTAACATGCGCGGTCCGAGATTGTCCATCGTCCAGCTCCCACCCGCACCTGGTGCGATCGTTTGACGTGCACGTTCTGGGTCCAGCCCTGTTTTGTTCGCGTAAAGGAGTGCTTCTGAAACGGATAACATCGTGCCAGCAACGGCGATTTGATTGCTCATTTTCGCATGTTGTCCAGATCCTGCAGGCCCATGCAACATAATGTTTTGCCCGATCGCTTGGAAGATTGGTTGCACTTTTTCGTACGCTTCTTCTTCGCCGCCGACCATGATTGATAATGTCCCATTTTTTGCACCGATGTCTCCCCCAGAAACAGGTGCATCTAAAGCAAACATGCCATGTTTTGCAGCACTTTCGCCAATTTTTTCTGCAAGTAATGGGCTCGAAGTTGTCAGATCGATAAAGATCGTCCCTTCTTTTGCGTTTTCCAATAAGCCGTCCGCTCCAAAATACGTTTCTTCCACGTCGATTGGATAGCCGACAATCGTCATAATGACGTCGCTCGTTTCGGCGATTTCTTTCACCGTATCGAGCACGCGAGCCCCCGTTTCTTCAAGTGCTTCCGCTTTCGCACGCGTTCTGTTGTACATATTCACTTCAAATCCTGCTTTTCGTAAATTACGGATCATGCTACTTCCCATAACCCCTGTACCGATAAATCCAATCTGCATCCAAATAACCCCCTTAAATAGTGTTGTCTTTAGTATAGAATGAACTTATTTGAAAAGAAAGGTAAGTCTTTGAAAAAGTAATGATTTCGGCACGTAAGGGAAAATCGTATCTCGCAATGTGACGAGCCAGCGCTGGTCCCATTGTGCCGCCCAGCCGATTTGTCTGGAAATATCGATGACCTTTTTCGTTTTCGGAACACGGTACGCATCGTATCGTTGTGCAACAAGTTCCCACGTATCTTCCTGCTCAAAGGCGAGCATTAACTCATAGGCATCCTCAATCGATTGACCAGCACCTTGTCCCATATTCGGT
Organism: Savagea serpentis; assembly: GCF_015351395.1. Classification (GTDB taxonomy): domain Bacteria; phylum Bacillota; class Bacilli; order Bacillales_A; family Planococcaceae; genus Savagea; species Savagea serpentis. Next base: position 997,197 of record NZ_JADKPV010000001.1, on the reverse strand, counting down.
GTCGTCGCATGAGCGGCGTCCCCTAACAATAAAATGCGTCCGTAATGGAAAGTAGAAAGAGGCGCAATGTCATATAAATCGTGATGTAAGAAATAATCGTCTTTCGTCTCTTGGATGAGCCGTTCGACAGTAGGACCGAAATGTTTAAACTGTGCGGCTACTTCACGAGGAGATAAATTTGCATAAAAGGCGTCTCGTTCGCGCGCATTGACACAAGCAAACCAGTACACCTCACCATTATGCAAAGGAGCCCATCCAAACCGCCCGTCCGTCGACCATGCTTCACTTGAAACGTGTAGTGGGACATCTCCCTCATTTTGCGAAATGCCGCGCCAACATGTGTATCCTGCGTAGCGTGGAGAGGAGTTTTGTACGAGTTGTTGGCGGAAAAGAGAATGAATGCCGTCTGCTGCGATGACGAATTCATGTGTTGCCATCGTACTGTCTGTAAAAGTTAACGTGACGCCATCTTCATTTTGTGTAAAATGTTCGACGCGTTTATTGAAATGAAATGAAGAAGAAGGGACGGCTTCAAATAGTGCTTCATGTAAATCCGCGCGTTGAATCGTAATCGTCTCTTCACCGAACTGCTTTTTTAGACGGGTGAAGTCAATCGTGTTCATCAATTTTCCTTTCCCGTTATAAAATCGTTGTTCATGGAGCGGTAAGCCGTGCGCTAAAATCGATGCTCCGACTTCCATTTGTTGCAAGGCGAGCATCGCATTCGAACCGATGCCAATCCCTGCGCCTAACGGTTTGAAAGAAGACGTGCTTTCATAAATGGTTGTTGAGATTCCAATCTTATTTAAAGCGACTGCTGTCGCCAAACCACCAATCCCCCCACCGACAATGGCAATATCCATGCAAATCTCCTCCTTTTCTTTCATTATATCAAAGGGAAATGGGGAGAAGTCATTTATTCATTTCATGCTGATGTTTAAAAGAGTGGGGGCGTGGTATAGATACAGTGATTCAAAAATATGAGGAGGAATATAACATGGCAAAAATCGCAGCAGTACTCGCAGATCAGTTTGAGGATATTGAGTTTACACGTCCGAAAAAAGCATACGAAGATGCAGGCCATACAGTAGAAGTAGTAGGGCTTGAAGAAGGCACTGTAACAGGTAAACATGGCGAACAAGTACAAGTCGATGTGAAAGTATCTAACGCAGATTATGACGCATATGATGCACTCTTTATCGCAGGTGGTTTCTCACCCGATATTTTACGTGCAGACGACGAGATGGTTGAATTTGCGAAACAGTTCATGGATGACATGAAACCTGTCTTCACAATTTGTCACGGTCCTCAATTGTTAATTAATACGAAAACATTAGACGGTCGTGACATTACAGGATATAAATCGATCTTAGTCGACTTAGAAAACGCAGGCGCAAAATTACATGATACATCTGTGTTCGTCTGTCAAAATCAACTCGTTTCAAGCCGTACACCAGACGACTTAGATGACTTTGAAAAAGCATCTGTTGAGTTGCTTCAAGAAAAAGGTCTATAGTAGGCAATCGCTCAAAATTGTGCTATAGTAAAAATAAGTAAATAATGTAAGCATTCTAGGGTTCCGAGCGATCGCTGTCTGTGACCGAGAGAATGCGCGAAGGAAACTTCGTACACGGAAGGATAAAAGCCTGGGAGATATGACTTGTCATATGTCCTGGGCTTTTTTCTATGCAAGAAAGGAATGAGAAACATGGCAAAAGAATGGTTGAAAATAGTGGTCGCTGGTTTATTTGAAGTCGGTTGGGTCGTTGGATTAACGCACTCTACAACATGGTGGCATTGGGGATTGACAGCGATCGCTGTGTATATTAGTTTTTATTATTTAATTATGGCAGGAGAAAAATTACCAGTTGGAACATCGTATGCTGTTTTTGTAGGGATTGGAACCGTCGGCACTGTCTTGATGGAAAATATCGTCTTCGGAGGCGAATGGAGCTTTTTACAAGCGCTATTTGTCACGACATTGCTCGCAGGAATCATCGGATTAAAACGCGTATCGGAGGAGGGATAATATGATTTGGGTAGTATTAATTTTTGCAGGTTTATTTGAAGTGTTAGGGGTCATGATGATTTCTTATTTCCATCAACAGCGCAATTTACGCTCTGTCGTTTATATGATTGGTAGTTTCGGTATTAGTTTCGCTTTATTGAAAGTCGCCCTGATGACTTTACCGATGGCGACAGCTTATGCCATTTGGACAGGGATTGGTGCAGCGGGTGGAGCCCTTGTCGGTATGATGTTCTTCGGGGAATCGAAAGAAATGAAACGTATTTTCTTCATCACGCTTATTATCACGTCCGTAGTCGGCCTGAAAGTAATCGGAAGTTAAAGAGGAGATGTATAGTACAAAAGTTTTATTTCCATTTTTCGAGAAAATCCGAGAGCCCCTTATATGATAGCGTTTCGATAAATTTTTGCAAAATTCATTCTCTAAATCTCCTTTGAACGACATGTGAAAGTGTGTAAGAATGGGTAACGCGAGACATTTTGAGGCGAAGGACGTATCGTTTGTCTGCTTTTGTTGTTCGAGAGCACGGACTCACATTTTACGCTTCGCAAAATGTTACACTTATCACTCTCTTATAGAGCGATGAGCGATATTCGTTTTGAAATGCCAAATTAAGTGAGCCGTTCGTACGTTTCTCGCCGTACATGAAAAGAACGAGGCTGACGTCATTTGGGAAGGTGGAACTTTTTACATGTCGGAACAGATGTACCAATTCATTGCGCTTCTTTTGTACATGATCGCGTTATTATGGATTGGCTGGTATGCGTATAAGAAAACTACAGATTTAACAGATTTTATGCTTGGAGGACGTTCGCTCGGTCCAGGAGTGACTGCATTAAGTGCGGGAGCCGCAGATATGTCAGGTTGGCTTTTAATGGGCTTGCCAGGAGCGATTTATTTATATGGAGCGAGTGAATTATGGATGGGTGTCGGTTTACTCGTCGGCGCCTATATCAATTGGTTGCTCGTTGCCCCACGATTACGTGCCTATACGGAAGTGAACGATTCAATCACAGTCCCGAGCTATTTAGAAAACCGTTTGAAAGATACGTCGAATATTTTAAGAATGGTGACGGCACTTGTCATTTTGTTATTTTTTACGTTTTATGTATCGAGTGGCATGGTCGCAGGCGGGAAGTTTTTTGAAAGCTCATTCGGTCTCGATTATCACGTCGGTTTAATCACGGTTGCCGTCGTCGTCATTGCGTACACACTATTCGGTGGATTTTTAGCGGTGAGTTATACGGACTTTTTCCAAGGACTCATTATGTTTTTCGCTTTAATTCTCGTCCCGATCGGTGGCGTCATCTATTTTGGTGGATGGGCTGAAGTGAAGGATGTCCTTTTATCATTGAATCCATCTCATTTTAGTTGGACATCATCGGTGGAAGTAGGTTCTGTTCTCGGAGACTACTTGGAGAGCATTGACAAAGTACGTGCTGTCACATTTGCTGGGATTGCTTCTTCACTCGCATGGGGACTCGGCTATTTCGGTCAACCGCATATTATCGTGCGCTTTATGGCGATTGAATCGCTAGATGAAGTGAAAAGTGCTCGTCGTATCGGGACAGGTTGGATGTTGTTAAGTTTAATTGGTGCGACATTTACCGCTTTTATTGGGCTTGCGTATTTTTCACAACGAGAGGGGATTGGAGCGATTGACCCTGAAACGGTCTTCATCGTCATGGGACAAGTGTTGTTCCATCCGATTATTGCAGGAGTCATTTTAGCGGCGGTACTTGCAGCGGTGATGAGTACGATTTCGTCTCAATTGATTGTAACGTCTTCGGCACTTGTTGAAGATTTGCATAAAGCAATTTTCAAGCGTCACCGTCCAGATCGCTATTATGTGTTGCTCGGACGCGTTGCGATCTTATTCGTTTCTGCTATCGCCTTACTGCTGGCATGGCCGAACAATGAGTCGATTTTATCGCTCGTGTCATTTGCGTGGGCAGGCTTCGGCGGAGCGTTCGGGCCGATCGTTTTATTGTCATTGTATTGGCGCGGTCTTACTTCACAAGGAGCGATTGCGGGGATGGTAGTCGGTGCAATCACCGCTTTCATTTGGCACTATGCGCCGGTGGATACAGGAATTTTCGCCGTCTACGAAATCATTCCAGCATTTATTTTAAACTTGCTTGTGGCGATACTCATTAGTCGCAAAACATATACAAAAAATAACCAGATTGAACAGGAGTTTGAAGAGACGCTTGCTTTACTGAAGAAGCGTCCATAAAGGGAAAGCGTACAGTTTCGCACTGTGCGCTTTTTCTCATTAGACAAATTGACGAACTTTCATTACGCTAATAGAAAGAACTTATGAGGAGGAGAAAGACCGATGCCGACGATCGTAATTGCAGAAGATGAAATGCCGATACGCCGTGTGTTAGCACTATATTTTGAGCGTGCTGGTTATGATGTATTGCAAGCAGAAAATGGAGAAGAAGCGTTACGCTTTTGGAAAGAACATACCATTGATGGCTTCGTATTAGATATTATGATGCCGTTTGTGGACGGTTGGACCGTTTTAGAAACAATTCGGGCAGAAAGTGATGTGCCGATCATTATGCTGACGGCACTCGGAGATGCACCGAATCGCATTCAAGGACTAAAAAAAGGAGCGGACGATTACATTGCGAAGCCGTTTGAAGCGGAAGAAGTTGTCTTGCGGATGGAGGCGATTTTTAAACGCATTGCGCCATCGCGTTTCGTTTACGGTTCTCTCGTCATCGTTCCAGAAGGGCATACGGTCACGTTAAATGGTCGTACTATCAATTTAACACCGAAAGATTTTGCGATGTTAGCTTTTCTCGCACGGCATCCGAACCGGACATTTACACGTGAAGAAATTATTGAACACGTATGGGGAAATTTTTATGAAGGAAGTGACCGTGCCATTGACGTTGCTGTGAAACGTATTCGCCAAGCATTGCGCGATTGGCCAGCAGAAGAAGGACAAATTAAAACGATTCGTGGCACGGGGTATCAATTCCATGTCCCCGCGTAAATGGCCGATGAGCCGCTACTGGTCGCTCTTGTTTTTTGCAGTGTTAATGATTGGATTACTGATTATCGGTTTCGTCGCATCTTCTTGGTTGAAACAAAATGCACTCGATGACCGTCTTCGTTTAATGGACGCTTTAGCAGTCGATGCGACAGAAGCGATTGCGCACGGTAATCCGAATGCCATACCTCAAGACATGACGACTGTACCACTCCTCACACAAAATGGTTCATTCGTTGCGATGAAACGGACGCCGACGATGTATGTGATGGACCATCAAGGGATTATTCGTTTGGCGAATGACCGTGCATTAATCGGGACATATGTGGCCGATGATCGAATTTTACAAGCCCCAATTGGTACCGCACAATTGAAAGGGAAGGACCCCGTCTTTATCGTAAAACGCCCGATTGAAACAGCATATGGCACAATCGGGTATGTGGTGATGCTAGAGAAAAAATCGATGCTTACAGCACTAGAACCGAGCCGGTATCAGCAGTTTCTCATTTTCATCATCGCATTGGCAGTCATCGGCTTCATCGTCATTTCGCTTATTTCTCGCCGTTTAACAGCGCCTATCGCGACCGTCGTTGAAGCGTCACGTGCGATTGAACGCGGAGAATATGACCAATATTTAAATACGAATTCAGTCAAAGAATTAGAACTCGTCGAGTTAATGGAGTCATTTAATGCCATGTCGAATCGTCTTCAGCAACTAGAATCGGTCCGAACGGAATTGCTTGCTGGGGTGACGCATGAATTAAAGACGCCACTCACATCGATGACGAGCTTACTGCAAGCATTGCGTGACGATGTCGTACCTGAAGAGGAACGTGCTGAATTCGTCGTCTATGCATTAGAAGAAGGGGAGAAGATGAAGCGCCTTGTCGATGACTTAGTCGAATTTAACACATTTGCGACAGGCCGTGTTCACGTGGAATTGGAAGTGCTCGATGTGCGTGAAGTGATGGAACGTCTCGCTCACGTTTATGAAGCGACCTATCGAAACGTAACGATTGAACTTTGGGAAACTCCTGTTTTGTTGTCAGTCGATCGTTTACGCCTCGAACAAATCATTAAAAATTTATGGAATAATAGCATTCGTGCGATGAGTGAACGAGGGACTTTGCGTGTTGTATACGAAGAGAGAAATGAAGCACATCGTTTTGATTTCATCGATGAAGGGAAAGGAATACCGATTGCAGAACAACCTTACATTTTCGAACGATTTTTCAGAGGACAAGAGAAGCTTGGAAGTCGGGGATTCGGTCTTGGCTTGCCGCTTGCGCAAATGATGGCGCATTCGATGAACGGTCACCTATACCTTGTCCAAAGCGATGAACGTGGAACGATTTTTCGTTTAACTTTTCAAAAATAAAGAGCATTTGTCATACAGCTGACATATAACGGCTTTATAATGAAAATATAAGAACGAGACGGAGGAGATTGTTATGGCGAAAGAAACAGGAAAATTAGCAGTACAATTAATTGGAGCGGGTGTACTAGGGTCCGCTTTTACATTGATTGGTGTTACTCAATTTGACCTATTAAACACAGACGCTCCCGAAGAACAAAATAAAGAGGTAGTCAATCAACAAGCGAAACAACGAGGTGAGCAAGCGACACAAGTGAATCATGCGACGCAAAACTTAAGTGATATTATTGCAAAAGCATCGCCGAGTGTTGTCGGTGTCGTCAATTACGGACAACATCCTTTCCAACAGCAAACGGTTGAACAAGGCGTTGGCTCAGGTGTGATTTATAAAATCGATGGCGACAAAACCTATATTGTGACGAACAACCACGTTATCGAACAAGCGATGAATATTGAAGTGTCCCTCCATGATGGCGAGCGCGTACCAGCGAAACTGATTGGAACGGACGTGTTTACGGATTTAGCCGTGCTCGAAATTGCGACGATTGACGGCATGGAACCTTTACCATTCGGGAAAACGACACAACTCCAAATGGGTCAAGATGTCATTGCCATTGGAAATCCACTCGGTTTAAATTTATCGAGTACTGTGACAAAAGGAATTATTAGTGGCCTAGACCGAACCGTTCCTGTCGAAACGTCACAAGGAAATTGGGAACTCAATGTATTACAAACAGATGCTGCGATTAACCCAGGAAATAGTGGGGGCGCTTTATTAAATTTGCAAGGGGAAGTCATCGGCATAAATACGTTGAAAATCGCGAGTGAAAAAGTAGAAGGACTCGGTTTTGCGATTCCAAGTGAAGAAGTGCAAACCGTCGTCGATGAGTTGTTAGAAAATGGCGAAATTAAACGCCCGATGCTCGGTGTTCGTGTCATTGATTTAAGTCAGTATGCAAATCCTTATGCTGCCTTACAAGGCCGCGAAGTGATGACAGGACTCAGTGTTGATTCAGTAGAACCTGATTCTATCGCACAAAAAGCAGGAATGCAACGAGGTGATATTATTAAAAAGTTAAACGATGTCGAAATTGAATCGATGTACGATTTACGTAAATTTTTATATCGAGATGTGAAAGAAGGAGATGTCGTGACAGCGACGGTTCTCCGCAATGAAAAGCCGATTCAATTACAACTCCAATTTTAAAAGATAATATATATATAAACGAGAGTACGGGTATTCATGCCATGTACTCTCGTTTTGCATTTCTTTACGTCGTTTGTTGTGTTTTCATCCGATAAATTAAAAATCGCGCGTGGTCGTCTTTTTCGTAAAGGCCAGGCACTACGACTTCTTGTGTTACACGGAACGGGGTGCTTCGTTCTAAAAATCGAATGTATGATTCCGTAGGGTAATATAAAATAATGTCGATTTCGCGAGGATGTTCTTTCGCGGAAGCGACGATTCGTTGTACGACTTGTTGGAATAACTCGACTGTAAACGGATTGAAGAAGTAAAAATGAGTATCTTCTTTTTTGACTAGATAACGTTCCGCAAATTTTTGTTTAAAGCGAATTTTCCCTTTCCCCCGGCGGATGCGTGTGCGGAAGGTTTCTTTATTGAGCAATGCTTTCGCATGTAATTCTTCGCTCATTTCAATTCCTTTGACGAGGTTTTGAAAACGGCTATGGACGTAAAAAGGTACGCGTCCTTTTCCGCTACCGAAGTCGACGAGTACCGCATCTTCTTGCAGGTCGTATTCGTAAAACAATTCGTCTAACGCTTCATACGGCGTCGGTTCATATCGGTGATGATGCGTTGATTTTTTTAAGTCACTCCGCCATCCAGTCGTTTTAATGAGTAACTGTTTTTCATAATGAGCAGCAACCAATGAATTCACTCCATTTCCATATTCATTAGCATTATACTAAATAATAGCAATAAGTCGAAATGCAATGAAATTGTAACTTTTCTGCATCGGGCGAGTCTATTACAATAGAAAAGGAGAGAGGAAGAGAATTATGAAAAGATTGCTATGGTTCAGCCTCTTATTCGTATTGGCTGCTTGTCAATCAGGGGCGTATGAAGAAGTAAATTTGTTAGATTTTGAAGTCGTTGTAGCTGGAGAAGTCGTGCCGCAACAGGTAGAACAGATGCAGCTTTATGCGTTAGGGAGTCAATGTGTCCGTTTAGAAAAAGCAGCGACCTGTACCGATGTCGGTTGGGAACCTGAAGCGTTACATGTCATCGATGTCCCTCAAGGTGAGACGATTGAAATTCGCGAATTGACGTACGGTGAACATGCAAAAAGAATAACGGTCGATCGCGTCATTGATGTCGAATCGTTAGAGACGGAGTGGGTTTTAGAAGATGGAGGCGAAGCATTTCAAGCGCCTGAACAATCCGGACATTACATGTACATCGTCACTTTACATTATGCGGAAGGCAAGCAATTTAAAGATGCAGACGGTTCGATTTTACTCAATTTACGTGTGAAATAGAAAAGACAAAGTCGGTTTATTTCGACTCTGTCTCTTTTCGTTTTACCGCATCTAGTGCTGCTCTTCGACGTGTTAAAATCGTCATCGATAAAAATAAATAAAGGGCGAAAATGGTTGCGATTAACGCCGTGACGAATGACCATTCAAACAACTGCTCGCGGGAAATTTGACCAGTCGCATCACTTCGTTGAAACTTTACATAGTTGACGACTGTATTCATAAGAAAGGCGAGGATGGGCGCTACCCAAACACGCTTTAAAAGAAGCGTCACCCCGACACTGATTGAAACGATGACGAACGGGATAATGACGAATTGTACAAATGGATCCATTATTGAACACCTCACTTCTGACAATATAACGAAAAGAGCGTACAATGTAAATGAATTTCAAAGAAAGGCGTGACCGAAATGAACAACCCACGTGTCGGTGTAGGAGCCGTCATTTTAAATGAAGCGAGTGAGATCTTATTATTAAAACGATTAAAATCTCCGGAAATGTATGCTTGGAGTATACCTGGAGGGAAAGTCGACTGGATGGAAACGATTGAAGATGCCATTATTCGTGAAATCTATGAAGAATTAGGTGTGACCATTACTCTCATTCGTCTCGTTGGCGTAACGAATCATATTTTACCTGAAGAACAGGCACATTGGGTGGCGCCTACATATTTAGCGAAAATTGCGAAAGGGGAACCACGCAATATGGAGCCGAATAAACATGAAGCGATCGGTTGGTTCGCCTTGGACGATTTACCCGAGCCTCTTACGCTCACGACAACTTCGGCATTGCGAGATTTACAACAAATGATTTATTGAAGAAGGTGAATAGTTTGCGGTGGGTAGAACAATTGACAATCGGTCGAATCGCGATTGACGCGACAACAGAAGGTATTCAAAAAGTAGAATTTACAGAAGAATCTCTAGGTGGCGAGCGCAACCATTGGACGAACCAATGTCTAACATGGCTTGCGCGTTACTTTGAAGGAGACACTACGCCATGTGACATACCGCTCGTTACGATAGGAACTGAGTTTCAACAGAATGTATGGCAAGCATTGCGAACGATTCCGTACGGAGAGACGCGCACGTATGAAGAGATCGCCATTCAAATCGGCAAGCCGAATGCATATCGAGCAGTTGGTAACGCGAACAATAAAAATCCTTGGATGGTTCTCACACCATGCCATCGCGTGATTGGAAAAAATGGAAAACTCGTCGGATATCGTGGAGGATTATCGTTTAAAGAACAATTATTAGCACATGAAAAACGACATTCACATTGAATGTCGTTTTTCAGTACGATATAATGAATGAATAATCATTCAGAAAGGGGAAAGTGTATGAAGGTTGAAACAATTCAAGGGGTGAAAGTTGTTTGCCAAAGTGTCAAAACAGTGGGGAATATGCAAATGGACGTTTATTTTTATATGATTGACGATACATTAATCGATAGTGGACCGTATCGTTTAGAAAAGCAATCCCTCGAAATCATCACAGATTCAGCAGTGGATCGCGTCTTATATACGCATCATCATGAAGATCACACAGGAAATGGAGCGGCGCTTGAGAAACTCGGCTATGAACAATGGATTCATCCACTCGGGCAAGACATTTGTGCAAAAGAAGCGGAGATTCCATGGTACCGAGAACAATTTTGGGGGAAACGTCTTGCATTTCAAACGAAACCGCTTAGCGAAACGTTCGATACCGGAAAACGAACATTACAAGTATTACATACACCGGGACACTCCTTCGATCATGTAGCATTATATGACGCATCGGAAGGGATTTTGTTCACGGGAGACTTATTCGTTCAACCGCGTCCGAAAAGCTTGTTCGAGTTTGAAATTGTTCCGGAGCATATTCGCTCGTTGCAGTATATATTAGAACAAGATTTCGAGACGACATTTTGTCATCATCAAGGGTATTTGAAAGAAGGGCGACAAGCGCTCGAACAAAAATTAAACTATTGGTTAGAGTTGACAGAGCGGGTCCAAGAGGAAGCGGGCCGAGGATATACAGTCGATGAAATTACGCAAAAGTTATTTCCAAAACGTCATCCGATGCATATCGTTTCAGAAGGTCAAAATTCACCGAAGTATATCGTGCAAAGTATTTTGACAGGACGAGGCGTTACATTGTATTAAAAAGCTGTAGAAGTGGTGGAATCATCCCCATTTCTACAGCTTTTTATCATCTTTAATTTGTCTTAAATTGCAATATTTCTTGTTGAAGTTGTTCAGAGAGTGCGTGTAATCGTTCGGTACTCGCTGTAATTTCTTGTATCGCTGCGAGCTGTTCTTCTGTCGCAGCCGTTGTGTTTTGAGAATGAGTTGAAGCGGTACGTGCTAAACTTTGCAGTGTATTCGCCATACGTAGCACATTTTGTGTCATCGTTTGAATTTGTTCACTTGCATTGGATACCGACGTAATTTGTTCATGAACATCTGTAACGGATTGTTCAATTTGTTGAAAAGTCTCGAAAGAACCATTCGTGTGTTGGATGCCTACAGCTACTTTTTGTTGTCCGTCAGCAATCGAACGGACAGCGAGTTCGGCTGCTTGATGAATATCTAAAATCATGCGGTCAATGCGTGTTGCAGAACGTTTTGATTCTTCCGCTAAATTGCGCACTTCTTCAGCGACGACGGCAAAACCAGCACCATGTTCACCTGCTCGAGCTGCTTCGATCGCAGCATTCAGTGCGAGCAAATTCGTCTGTTCGCTAATGCCAGTAATAAGAGCAGATGCTTCTTGGATTTCATTCGACTTTTGAGCCATTTGTTGAATGATGGAAGTCGACTGTTGAATCGTTTCATGAATTTCTTTCATTTGTTCTACGACTTCATTCATTTCATGTTTCCCGTCGGACACAGCACGTTCCATTTGTTGAGCAGATGCTAGCATACGTACATTCTCTTCTGTAATTTGTGTAACACCTTGTGCTACTTGTTCTAACGCTTCTGATGAGCGTGTGACATACAGTTCTTGTTCATCACTTGTCACCATAGCATTTTCCGCCGTTTTTGCGACCATTTCACTTGAAGCGAGGGATTCTTCCGTATTGGCAGAAACTTGTTCTGCTTGTTCAGCCACTTGTCGAGAAGAATCATTCACTTTTCGTATGACGGTATTCCATGTATTAAGTAAACTATTTAAAGCGTTTGCCATTTGACCCGTTTCATCTTTCGTCGTAATCGTTAAAGGAGTGAGCGCTAAGTTGCCTTGAGCCATTTCCTTTAAGGCATGAGTCGTTTGAGCGAGAGGCCGTTGAATCGAACGACTTAAAATTAAAATGATGAGGAGTCCGCTGAATAGACCGACACCAGCAATGATGAAAGAAAGGAGCGTCGCCCGTTTGACAGTAGCCTCTAGTTCAAGTAGTTGAACATCCGTTTGGGCGTCGAGCTCTTCTTTTAAGCTAGTGACAAATGCAAAAAATTGTTGATTCATCGCATTTGCTTGTGTCGATAATCGTTGGAAGCGTCCGAAATCATTTGCTTGATAGGATTCGATTAAGTCTGGAATTAATGTGTTGTAATTCCCTGCTAAACGATCGATCCGTTCCGCCGCATGCGCAAGGTCTGTACCTTCAGGAAACTTTTCATGCAATTCCTGCATTTGGATATTAAACGTCTCGTGCAATGTTTCGAATTGTTGAATGAATGCTTCGTCTTTATGCGTTAAATAGCCTCGAACATTGCTTACAATTTGTGATTGCGTGAGCGATAAAGAATCAATTAAATACATTGAATATACATTATCGTACAAAACATGATCATATTGTTTAGTAACCATATGGCTTGATTTCATATTTAAAGACACGATAAGTAAAATGACAATTCCGATAAGTCCGAATGAAAATAGTAATTTTGTACGAATGGATTTCATCAAAAATCCCCTCCTTTTCCCTTATCATATATCATATTTAATAATAAAACATTAGAAATAAGAGGGGAATACTAAAATTATGTTTATTTTATTTTAAATTGTGCGATTTCTGCTTTTAAAACATCTGCTAATTGAGCGAGACGTTCTGAACTCGCTGAAATTTCCTGCATGGCAGCGAGTTGTTCTTCTGTCGCTGCTGTCGTATCTTGTGAAGTACTTGTCGATTGTTCTGCTAAGTTCTTTAAAGTGCTTGTCGTCGATAATACTTCATTTGACATGGCTTGAATTTGCTCAACTGCAGCGGATACGGTTTCGATTTTATAATGAACTTCCGAAACAGAGCGTTCAATATGTTCGAATGTCGAGAGTGATTCTTCGGTACGTTCCAAACCTGTCGTCACTTTTTGTTGACCGAGAAGAATTGATTGAACAGCTTGTTCGGCTGCTGTTCGAACTTCGATGATCATCTCGTCAATTTTTGAAGCAGATTTGGTTGACTCTTCCGCCAAGTTACGGACTTCCTCCGCTACGACGGCAAATCCTGCACCATGTTCACCTGCACGAGCTGCTTCAATCGCAGCATTTAATGCGAGTAAGTTCGTCTGCTCACTAATCCCTGCAATGAGTGCTGATGCTTCTTGAATTTCGCTCGATTTGCGCGCCATTTGCTCCATAATCGTTGTCGATTGTTGAATCGTATTGTGAATGTCATTCATCTGAGTAGAAACGTCATGCATGACTTGTTTTCCGCTTTGCACGTACTGTTCCATTTCGTCTGCAGATTGTAGCATTTCTTCATTGCTCGCTGTAATTTGGTCGATGCCAAGTCCGACTTCTTTTAAGGACTCTGTCGATTGTTCAACATAATGCGCTTGTTCTTCACTCATGCGCATACTGTTTTCTGCAGCGGTAGTAACCATTTCACTAGAAGCGAGAGATTCTTCTGTACTCGCAGACAGTTGTTCAGATTGAGAAGCGAGTTCCTTAGAAGAGTCGTTCACTTTGCAAATGACGCCATTCCATGTCGCAAGCATTTGATTGAGTGCAGTCGCCATTTGTTGAATCTCATCTTTCGTCTTGACCGAAATCGGTTCGATGGTTAAGTTACCATTCGCCATTTCTATTAAACTCGTTGTCGCTTTTAAAAGAGGGAGACGAATGGAGCGACTTAAAATTACAATGATGGCCAACCCGCCTAAAATTGCAAATATCACGATGGCTACCATCATACGATTTGATTGGGTGACCGAGTTTTCGAGTTCGAGAATGGCAGCATCTGCTTCATCATGTAATTGTTGAATGGTGTCTTCCGCCATTTTGACGAAGTCACGATTCATTGCAGTAGCAGTAGAAGCAATTCCCATTAAGTAATCGCTTTCACCTTCAGTGTGATAATTCATTGCCACTTCAATTGCCATGTCGAAATATTGATACAAATAATCTTTCATTTCATCGAGCCATACTTCGTAGTCTGGGCCGAGTTCGTCATATAAATCATCCATCGTCGCTTTAGAGTTTTGCTCGAGCTGATCGATATTCGTCAAATACACATCTTCCCGGTAGAGCATATATCCTCTTAAGTTCGCTACAATTTGTAAGGAGTTTGAAAGAAGATGATCCAATTGCGCAATTGGTTCCATTTTATCTTCTAAAATCATGTCGTATTGATCAGTCACTTTTTTACTCGTTAAAAAACTTAAACTTGCAACGATGAGTAATAAAATCGCAATAAGTCCAAAAGCAGCTAAAAATTTCGATTGTACAGACTTCATTTTTCCACATCCTTCGCCTCTTAATATATTTTACCTATTATCATATAACAATTTTGATATAAAAACGAGGAATTTTTTCAAAAATTAACAGAAATACACTGTTTATTAGGCGGTTAGATTCATAATTCGCTATTTAGGGTATACAGGATAGTAAAGGAGGAATGACGATGCAAAAGTTAAAAATTTTAGTCATCGGTCAACATATTGAAGCTGTTTATGAGCGTTTCGCCGCTTTGGATGGCGAACGTTTTGCGATGACGATTTTACAAGGGTATACGGATGAGTCGACCTATGAAAGTTTCTCTAAGCGTGTGATGCAATATAGCGAAGAGAAAGAATATGTCATCGTTTATACGATTCAGTCGAATGAACCGTGGAAAGATATCGATGCGCAAACATTGCAGTTTTTGCGGTCAAGAGGTAAGCAGGTTCTCGTTTTACAAGTAGGACAAGCGAGCATTTCATCTTCACAACAGGAGCAGTGGGCCACTGAACAAATTGAATATGTTCACGTTGAGACTATCGATTCTTTAAATGCCTTCGTCCATCAATTAGGAGAGCGGCAAATCCAATTTGCAAAATTGGAGGAAGTGAAAGAAGAAGTGGAAAAGTCGATTCGTCGTCACGTCGGCATTGCTTTCGCAGTCGGCTTCACACCGATACCTTTCGCGGACGGTCCTATTTTATTAGCGAATCAAGCGAAAATGTTATCGAAAGCGATGCAACGATACGAACTTGGAAGTTTGACGCGCCAAATTCAAACGATTGTCGGAGCGCTCGGACTCGGACAAGTTGTATCGCAATTCGGTCGTTACGCTGTATCCCAAGTGGCCAAACTAATTCCAGGTGTCGGAACTGTAGCGGGCGGTGTCATTAACGGAGCGGTCGCTAGTGCCATTACGACAGCGCTCGGTTTGACGATTTCGGAACTGAGTTATCGTGTGAAACGAGAAATGATTCTCGATCCAGACGTGTCGAAAAAAGAATTAATCGACCGTATTTTCACCAAACAAGAAGCGAAACGATTATTTGACCAATATTTGAAAAAAGAACAGCAATCTTAAAAACGAGGGGCATGAAGCTCTCGTTTTTTTGTTATACTGAAGGGGAGGTGAGGAGATGGATAGCCACAGCACATATTTATTGTATACATTGTTAGTATTGAAAAAATATAGCCATAGTGAAAAAATGTTAACAACAGGGAATATTATGGAATACATACAAGAAGATTTTGAATTAGAAAAAAAGCTTGATCGACGCACAGTAGCGAAGCATTTAAACATATTAAAACAACTACACTTACATAGTGAAGATTTAAAAGAGCCTATTTTCCCGTATGAACTTGTACAAGAAGGGCGTACCTATTATTTGCGCAGTAATTTTGAACAGTCCGAAGTGAAAATGCTTTGCGATGCTGTCGCTTCTTCTCGCTTTATTCCGAAAAAGTATAGCGAACAACTCATTCAAAAACTTGGCGCGCTCGTCGGCCAAAATTATATTTCGCAGTATGCCAATCGCATTCAATTTAAAGATGATACGGAAAAGGAATATAATGCGAGTTTATTTTACAATATCGAACAAGTATCCGAAGCCATTAAACAAGGACGTGCCATCGAGTTCGACTATTACAAATATAATTTAAAGAAAGAGTTGGTCCCTTTCAACGGAACAGACATGGATCGTCGTAAAGTGTATCCGTATTATTTAATTTGGACGTTGAATCACTATTATGTCATGTGCCGTTACGAAAATTATGAAAAAGAATATTTTTTACGTTTAGATAAAATGAAAAATATTGATATTTTAAAAGAGAAAGTAGAATCTTTGCCAGCGAGCTTTGATATTCATACGTATACGCGTAATCAAGTATTCATGTTTGGTGGAAAAGCGGAGCCGATTCGTTTTCGTTGTAAATGTTCGATATTAGGTCCGGTCATTGATTTTTTCGGTGAAGATGTTGAAATTCGTCCAATGGATGAGGAACATTTTCAAGTGCGTATTGAAACGAGTCAGCAAAGTATTTTTTATTGGCTCGTTCAATATGCAGGATCGATTGATCAAATTGAACCTGCCGAATTGCGCGAACGTTACATTCAACAGTTGAAAACCGCACTTCATATGAATGAAGAGGGAGCGGATTAAATGAAAAGAAATCAGCAAAAAATGGGACGAGTTTCTCAATTTATCGGGATGCTCAGTTTGATGATTGCGGGAATTTTATATTTTACACCCCTTCCGCTCGAACAAAAAATGGACGTTTGGACGTTCGCTTTGCCTCTCGGTTTAGTAAGTTTTCTCTTCGGGAATTATTACATGAAGCAAGCGAGCGCTCACATTCAAGAAGAGTATGGTCCATTCGATATCGAATCATTGTCCGAACTTATTTTTATCCCGAAAACGCAATGGACACGAGAATGGCTCAATGTCGATGCGGACGGTCGTATTCTTTTTACCATTCGTGTTGCCGGCTCTACGTCATCGAAAGGATTACGAAGTTTTTCGGATGCGGCGCAACGTGGATTATTCGTTCCCGTCACGTATGAAATTGTCGACGAAACAGGTGTCGTCGCAGCTTTTCGCATGTCTCAAAATGTGAAGCGAGCGGAAGTAGAAATATTCGACACTGAAGGAGAATTGCTCGGGACTTACGACGAACGAATAATGGACAGCTTATTAAAAAAGCAAGGGCAACTCATCTGCCGGGAAGAAGTACTAGCTGAAGTGAAAGAAAAATCTGCAGCAGGGGATATCGATTTGCGAAAGCCAGACGGGACTTTTATCGCACAACATCGATACGGACGTTTTAAATATGCGATGAAACCAGCATTCGAAGCTTATTCTGAAGTATATTATGTCACGCTCAATGAAGCGCTCACCGCGGAGGAAAAATGGTGCACCATCGCATTATTTAGCAGTTTTTATATTCGCAGTGCAAAATGAGGAGGAATGAAGTGAAACGTATAATCGGGTTACTCGTATTAAGTGTGATACTCGTCGCTTGTAGCGATGGCGATGAATTTATAAAGGTGAATGATGATTTAATTGAACATGTCGGCATCCCGTATGATGCCATTTGGGTAGAGCTCGACCAAATTGAACAAGAGGTTGAGGCGGGACATGTCACATCAGAAATGTTTGAAAGTCGTGTGGAAGACTTATATGAAGAGAGCAAAAAGATCGTCGCTTATGCAGAAGCATACGAGCAGCCGAAAGATAAAGATGCGCAACAATTGTTGAAACATATTCAAGAAAATGCGCAAGTGAAGCAACAATACATCGAGGCCGTTCAAAACTATTTGCAATGGTTAAATACTGTGCCGGAAGATGAAGAAGAAACCATTGTGACAGAGACGTGGGAATATGAAGATCGCATTGAATCGTCTCGTCAAGCGTTAATTGACAGTGATGAAACAGTGCAAACATTTATCGACTCCGTCATCGGACAATAAGACGAAAAACCGTACGAGAAGGCAGTGTTGCCGTCAAGTACGGTTTTTTCACATGGTGATTATTCACTTGCGTACGTGTCAATCCATTCTTGAATACGTTGTGTCGTATATTGTAAAAGCGCGCCGTTGTAAATATCGCTTGCTGCTGTTCCACCTTCTGCAATTTTCGCTTGAGACTTAGCATACGCATCACGATCTTTAATCCATTGACGCTGCTTTTGTTGCAATGCTTTAAATTCTGCATCGGGTAAATTTTGACGGAGTATTTGATAAATGCCGTTTAATTGAGCATCTACTTTTTCATAATGCGCGTATTGTATTTCGCGAAACTCAGCCATCGAAGCATCGGAAGGAAGAGCAGCATATTGGTTTTCTGCCCATTGTTCCGCTTCAGCGAGTAGACGTTGTTGTTCCGTAGCATTTAAAAATGACTTCGGTTGTTCAGCAGGCTTTGGCGACGGAGTGACCGGTTTTGGAGTTATTGTAACTTGTTTCGGTTGCTCTGTCGGTAAAGTAGCGATTCTCTTTTCTACAACGGATTGTAATTTTGGATGTTGTATAGCATCGAGTTGCTCTTTCGCTTCATCATATTTTTCCATTTCGAGCAATTTTTCTACTTCAATCAATAATGTTAATTGTTCAATCCACGTTTCAGTCTCCGCGTTTGGTTGAGCGCTGTGCACTTTTTTGAAAGCGTCGCGGGCCATATACCAATCTTCTTTTTCAATCGCTTCCGCTGCTCGTGTTTTTTCATCTGTTAACTCCATTTGTTCTTCTTCTTTCACAATTGTAGAAACTTTTTTTGCTTCATTCGTTGTAGTGGAGCAAGCGCTAAGAATGAGTAAACTCGCAATGATCCATCCTTTTTTTAACAAATACAAACACCCCTTTAGTTCAAATTTCTTATTCTCTTTCAATTATACGATAATTTCCAAAAAAGAATAGACAAGAAATAGAGGTATGTTATAATTTAGTCTAGTAAAGCACTAAAGCGAAAAAGGAGGAAATGATTATGAATGCGGTATTAATTAGTGTCATCGTTATGCTCGTTTTAAGTTTACTAAGAGTGAACGTTATTTTTTCACTGATTTTTGCATCATTAACAGCAGGACTCGTTGCAGGAATTCCGGTGAGTGATGCGACGACATTGATGGTGAACGGAATGGGGGACAAATCAGGAACGGCACTCAGTTACGTCTTACTCGGGATGTTTGCGGTCATGATAGGACTATCTGGCATCATGTCACTGCTCGTTCAATTTTTAAGAAAAGTGTTTCCGAATCGCCGTTTTGCACTTATTTTAATGCTCGCGTTCATTGCGAGTTTTTCACAAAACTTAATTCCCGTTCATATCGCATTCATCCCGATTTTAATTCCGCCACTGCTTCACGTATTCAATGAGATGAAAATCGATCGTCGTGCAGTAGCGAGCGCTTTAACATTCGGCTTGAAGTTTCCGTACATTACAATACCCGTCGGTTACGGACTTCTTTACCAAACTTTAATTAAAGAAGCGATGGACGATAACGGAATGCCAATTGCGAAGTCGACAGTTTCAGTAGCTATGCTTTTCCCAGGAGCTGCCATGATTATCGGATTGTTTATCGCTGTATTTATTACGTATCGCAAGCAAGTAGAACCGAAAGAGCCGATTCGCAAATTAGAACAGCCTGAAGCGGTGGAAAAATGGAATATCCATCATACGTTGACGATCCTTGCGATTATCGGGGCGCTCGCTGTTCAAATTTGGCAAGATTCGCTCATTTTAGGGGCGCTTATCGGTATTATTATTTTATTTATCGCACAAGTTGTACCAGCTGCGCGTGGGGATGAGGTCGTTCAAGAAGGGATTGCGATGATGGGCTTTATCGCCTTCGTTATGCTTATTGCTGGAGGTTATGCGAACGTGTTGAAAGAGACGGGACATGTGAACGAGCTCGTTGAATGGACATTGACGATTACAGGCACATCGCCATTTATTATCGCCTTTTTCTTATTATCGATCGGTCTCATCATCACGCTCGGAATCGGCTCGTCGTTTGCGACAATTCCAATTTTAGCGACATTGTACATTCCGGTCTTTTTAGAAGCGGGAATTTCGGTTACATTAGCGGCTGTCTTAATCGGTACAGCTTCTGCGTTAGGAGATGCAGGATCACCGGCAAGTGACTCGACGCTCGGTCCGACTGCAGGGTTAAATGCGGACGGAACGCATCACCACATATGGGATACATGTGTACCGACTTTTTTACATTACAATATCCCACTCTTCTTGATTGGACTCGTAGCGGCTGTCATTTTAGGATAATATTTGAAATGACAGTAGAACCGTGTGAAAATATAAAGAGAGAATGAGAAGGGGATGAAGAAATGATTGAATATGTTAATTTGGACATTTTTAAAAGTAAGGCGGATGCCATTGTCAATCCAGTGAATACGGTCGGTGTGATGGGTGCGGGGCTTGCGAAATTATTCGCAGAGCGCTATCCGAAGATGGAAAAAGAGTACGTGCAACTGTGCGAAGACGGCAAGTTACGTGTCGGCATGCTACATTGGTATGAATCGGACGATTATTGGCTCGTCAATTTTCCGACGAAAGCCCATTACGAAAACTTATCGAAGCTTGCGTATATTGAAGCGGGCTTGAAAACTTTCGTAGCAACGTATAAAAACTATCCGATCGAATCGATTTCATTTCCTCAACTAGGTTCTGGGTTAGGGGGCCTCGTCTGGGAAGATGTACGTCAATTAATGGAGCGTTACTTACAAGATCTCCCTTTACATATTTATATTCACGTTCCCCCTTTTCACGATGCGTAATATTGAAGGAGCATACGGCACGAATCAAAATTGGCTCGCGACATATGGGGAGACGACGCCATTTTGGGCAGCGCGTGCTTGCGGTGTTGCAGCTGCTGCAAATGTATTATTGCAAGGAGAGCAAGTGACGGAACGACAAGCAGCGGCTTTCATGGGGATAGTCTTTCGTCAAATGAAACCGAAGTGGTGGGGAATGCCGTCGATGCATCGCTGGTTGCGCCACGTTCAAACACTCGCTCAATTACAAGGCAGAGCTGTGCAAATGAGTAAGCCACACGCTACGAATGCAGACGCATTGCGTCAGTTCATCGAGCAAAGTTTGCAGCGAGGGGAATGGGTCGTCGTACTTCACTGGTTTCATCCGATTAAAATGTTGCGTTATCATTGGGTGACGATTACCGCTTCAAATCAACAAGGGTTAACCTTATCAAGTTGGGGAAGGCGCTATACATTTAGTTGGGAAGATTGGTTTCAGCAATCATTTCATGCGAAATATGTCGGAATAAAGCTCATTTAATTCATTGATATATTATGATGTTTCACTCATAATAAAAAATAGACCCGATTCGGAGAGAACCGAAAGGGAAATGATTTAAAGGAGACAGGACTTATATGGAATTACAACGTGCCAAAATTATTAATCCAGTCGACCCGAACCGTGCGACGAAACTATTTGGTGGAGAAGCTTCAGGAATTTTGAATTGGAATGACTTGAAATATCCGCACTTTTACGAACTTCGTGAAGAAGTGCGTGCGAACTTTTGGATTGCAGCAGAAGTCGATATGAGCGCGGATGGTCGAGCATTTCCAACGTATGCGCACCGCGATGCTGTGCTCGAAACATTGGCGTTACTTGCTCATCACAATGAACAACAAATTGATTTATCTTCCCTCGTAGCAGATTATACGACAGACCCTTCTGTCACAAGTGTATTTGCGACGATGTATGATCAAAATAGCGAACATAATCATGCGCTCAATTATGCGATTGCTCATTTAGTAGGGGAGAAAGAGCAAGCAGATGTTTTACGTGTTGAGAATGACGTACTTTCTAAACGTCGTCTTCAAGCGAAAGAACAGTATGATAAGTTGCAACAAGCACCGACAGAACGTCATATTTTAGAAGCGCTCGCTTACTTAGCTGTATTTAAAGGAATGCAATATTACACACGCTTTGTCACGACGTATGAAATGACAGAGCGCGGTGAGATGAAGTCTGTTAGTGAACTCGTTGGCCTCATTCATCGCGACCGTCTCGCGCAGTTGAAATTTATCGGAGAATTGTTCCGCACAGCGCTGCAAGAAAGCGATATCGACAAATTGGACATTCACCCGTACGTGAAAGAGCTCGTCCGTACAGAAGTCGAGCTCGAGAAAGATGATATCGTACGAGAAGATTTAGAATCGTACATTCGTTACCGAGCGAATCGCGTTTGTCGCGTATTAGGTGTGGCGGAGATGTACCAAGAAACATCGAATCCGCTTGCTTGGATCGATAAATATACGACGTTCGAATCGACAGATGAAGCCCCGAAACAAGATAGTGTCGGTTTCGATTTAGACGGTTTCGACGATTTGTAAAATAAAAACTTCCTCCTTTTTTATTCAGGAGGAAGTTTTTATTATTTTTGCAAATGATCATGTGCGACTGGAATATTTAATTTTTCAAGGTGTTTGCGCATCGCATACGTAATGAGTTGCAATGTGCGAACGCGCGCATAGCGTTTTTGGTTACCCTCGATAATATACCAAGGAGCATTTTTCGTATTCGTTTTCGCAAACATATCGTCTACAGCCTCTTCATAGGCATCCCATTGTTCGCGATTGCGCCAATCTTCTTCTGTTAATTTCCAACGGCGGAACGGATCTTCTTCACGACTTTTAAAGCGTGCGAGTTGTTCGTCCTTGCTCACATGGAACCAAAACTTTAAGACGAGGAATTTTTCATCCGTTAATGTTTTTTCGAAGTTGTTAATTTGGCCGTAAGCACGTTGCCATTCGTCCTCTGTTGCAAACCCTTCGATACGCTCGACAAGGACGCGTCCGTACCAAGAACGGTCAAAAATCGCGATGCCTCCGTAGCGCGGTAAATTGCGCCAGAAACGTTGTAAATAGTGTTGACTTTTTTCTTCTGTCGTCGGTGCAGCAGTCGGATGCACTTTGTAGCCACGTGGGTCGAGTCGTTCTGTTAAACGTTTGATTGCGCCACCTTTTCCAGCAGCATCCCATCCTTCAAAAGCGAATACTGCGGGAATATCGTTTAAATAAAATGTTTGTTGCAATTTGAGCAATTCAAATTGGTAATGTTTCAATTGTGCTTTGTATTCTTTTTTTGATAGCTTTTTTGATAAGTCTACCTCTTGTAATGTTAAATGCATGTTAAAAACCTCCATGTTGTATTTGTCATATCTTGAAAAATCGATTATGATTTGTAACAACCCATCTAGGGTATATGTAAGGCGTTATGAATTGAGGAAGGTGCTAATATGTCTCATAAAATCAGTATTATCGATATCGGATCGAATACGATTCGACTCGTCATTTATGAAAAACGTCAAGACCGATATAGTTATGAATGTATCGAAAATATTAAAGAAACGGCTCGTTTACGATCCCGTTTTGACGAAGAGGGAAATTTATCCGAAGAAGGAATTCATATCCTTGTCTCTACATTACATGAATTCATGAAAATCGTCGATCATTATGGGGTAGATGAATGTGTAGCAGTTGCGACAGCTTCTTTACGGCTCGCTGCAAATTGCGATGACGTACTCGCTCGTGTGAAAGCGGAAACAAATATTCAAATCCGTTTGCTCAGTGATTATGAAGAAGCATACTACGGTTACTTTGCTGTTCATCATTCCATCAGTTTGCAAGAGGCGGTAACGATTGATATTGGCGGGGGCAGTACGGAAATCACGTATTTCAAAGATGGCAAAATGAAAAACTATCATAGTTTCCATTTCGGAGCGCTTTCTTTAAAAATGGAATATATTTCAGATGAAATGCTCACAGCGAAAGAACAGAAGCGTATGAAACAATTTTTAACGGAACAGTTTGCTTCACTCGACTGGTTACAAAACTTACAAGTACCCGTCATCGCAATTGGTGGAAGTGCTCGTAATATCGGTCGCATGTACCAACAAATAATCGATTACCCACTGGACGAACTTCACCATTACGAAATGACGGTTAAACAATTGCGCAAAGTAGAAGATATTATTTCTGAGCAAAGTTTATCAAGCTTGCAAAAGATGGATGTCATCGATAAAGAAAGGGCGGACACATTGCAACCTGCAATCGCCACTTTTATCGCTTTATGTGAAGCGGTTCATACATCGACGTGGATCATTAGCAATCGCGGTTTGCGCGACGGTCTTCTTTATGAGATGCAAGGGAAGACAGAGGAACAAGGTGATGAACTAATCGAGGAAAGTTTATATGAATTGAAAAGTCGATTCTACATAGGGAGTCAACAAGAAGATGACTTGCGTCGACTCGCGCTTCAGCTCTTTCACGAGGTGAATCATCTACGCCCGATATTCGATTCTTCTGACGAACATTTACTTCGACTTGCGACACCGATTTTTAACTTAGGTAAAAAAGCGGATGCTGAGACGAGTAACATGACTTTCTTCCTCGTTTCGCATTATACACTACTTGGTTTATCACAAAAAGAGCGAATTGCGATTGCGCTCATTGCTTCATTTAAAAATCGCCGATTGTTCAATCAATATGTCGAACCATTCTCCCCATGGTTTACGGAACAAGAACTCCATCGTTATGCAGCATTAGGAGCGATTTTGAAAGTGGCTCAAACATTAGATCGTACAAAAACATCCCATGTTAAAATGATTATCATACATGAACCAAAAGAATCATTTTGGGAAGCGAAAATCATTTATGAATGCTCCATCATAGCTGAGAAATATCATTTTAATCGGCAGAAAAAACATTTAGAAAAGCAATTTAATGTAACAATCTCCCCAAATTTTGTAGAAAAGTTGTAATTTACACGAAATTTACAAAAATTCACAGAAATTCAACGGATTCTTTGGTACTATATTGTTATACTAAAGAATAGAGAATTATTTGAATTTTAAATAAAGGAGAGCGATGATGTGGAAACGACACCATTAACGA
Source organism: Savagea serpentis (assembly GCF_015351395.1). Lineage (GTDB taxonomy): Bacteria > Bacillota > Bacilli > Bacillales_A > Planococcaceae > Savagea > Savagea serpentis. The sequence continues at coordinate 972,213 of NZ_JADKPV010000001.1, read as the reverse complement.
ATGAAAAACAAGAGCTTGTGCCGGTGGAAAAAGAGGTAGATTTAAACAATACGCTTTATTACAATAACCGTGAAATTAGCTGGCTAAATTTTAACTTACGTGTACTAGAAGAAGCGATGGATGAACGCAATGCTTTTTTAGAACGTTTAAAATTTTTAGCGATTTATGAATCCAACTTAGATGAGTTTTTCATGGTGCGTGTAGCGAGTTTATTCGATCAAATTCATGCGGGATACAACATTCCAGAAAATAAAGCCGGAATGACCCCAAGAGCGCAATTGAATGCTATTTCAGATGTTCTACATAAACATGTCGAAATTCAAAACAATACGTATTTAGCTTTAATGCCGAAGTTGAAAGATTATAATATTCACGTCTTAAAAATGGAAGAGTTATCAAAAGAGGATATTCAATATTTAGAAGAGCATTTCGACGAGCATATTTTTCCAGTGCTTACGCCGATGGTCATCGATGCCCATCGACCATTTCCGAAATTGTTAAATAAGTCATTAAACTTAGCCATTACAGTCGGAAATAAGCCATCGAAAAGGCAAGGAGATGCGACGGATGATGAGAAATTATCAATCGTTCAAGTGCCTTCTGTTTTAAAGCGTTATATCGAAATCCCAGCGCATGAAGAAACAGAAACGAAACGCGTGTTCGTTTTGTTGGAAAATGTTCTTAGTTATTTCATTCATAAATTGTTTAAAGGTTTCCAAGTGACATCGGTGACGGCTTTCCGCATCACACGCAATGCGGACTTGACGATTCACGAAGAAGGGGCGCAAGATTTGCTTGCGGAAATCGAACAAGAATTGCGTAAACGTCAATGGGGCGCGGCAGTTCGTCTTGAAATTCAAGGAGATAATAAAAATGATACGATTGTCAATTTCTTAATCGATAAATTAGAAGTGGAGCGCAAACATACATACTTTTATGAAGCGCCACTCGATTTAACATTTTTATTCTCGTTTTACGGCGCGTTAAAAGAGACGCATCCGACATTAGCAGACGCGCCGCACCCACCGCAAGTGCCACAAGATTTAGTAGCGGGCCAAAATGTGCTCGATGCAGCGCTTGAAGAAGACTTATTACTTCACCATCCGTATGAATCATTCGATCCGGTCGTCGAATTGATCGCACGTGCAGCGGAACATCCTGACGTATTAGCAATTAAACAAACGCTTTACCGTGTCAGCGGCAACTCACCAATTATTAAAAGTTTAAAACGAGCAGCAGAAAACGGCAAGCAAGTGACGGTATTACTTGAGTTAAAGGCGCGTTTTGATGAAGAAAATAACGTCCAATGGGCACGCGAACTTGAAAAAGCAGGTTGTCACGTCATTTACGGCATTATTTATTTAAAGACGCATAGTAAAATTTCATTAATCGTTCGTCGTCGCAACAATAAAATTGAGCGCTTCGTTCATCTCGGAACGGGGAACTATAACGACGCGACCGCACGTATTTACACGGATCTCGGACTTATCACAACGAATGAAGAAATCGGGGAAGATGCGACGAATTTCTTCAACCATTTAAGCGGCTATATGAAGAAACCGAAATACAATCATTTAATCGTTTCACCGGTCGATATTCGTAAAAAGTTTATCGAACTGATGGAAAAAGAGATGGAACATCATAAAAAGCATGGCAATGGACATATCATAGCGAAAATGAACTCACTGTCCGACAAGGCGCTCATTATGAAAATGTACGAAGCATCGCGCGCAGGAGTGAAAATTGATTTGATTGTGAGAGGTATTTGTTGCTTGCGTCCAGGCATTCCTGGCATTAGTGAAAACATTACCGTTCGCAGTATCGTCGGTCGCTTCCTCGAACATACGCGCATTTTCTACTTCCATAACAATGGGGATGAAAAAGTGTATTTATCTTCAGCGGATATGATGACACGCAATATGGACCGCCGTGTGGAGATTTTATTCCCGATTTTAAAGCCGCATTTACGCGACCGTATTATCGGCTGGCTCGATCTCATTTGGTCGGACAATGTGAAAGCGCGTGAACAAGCAGCAGACGGTACGTATCATTACGTTCCGCGCAAAGCGGGGGAGCCGGTCATTAACAGTCAAGAAGTGCTCTATGACCGAGCAAAACGCCATGCAACGGCTTCGTCTCAAGCATTGACTGAAATTCGCAAAAATAAAGTGAAAAGTCCATTTTGAAGAGTTCTGCATTGGCTAAAAAATAAGCTAATGCGAGGGCGAATAGCTCGCACTGAATAAAAATCGCAAATTTCTCATTTTAGTAAAAGTGGGAGTTTGCGATTTTTTTAATCGTTCGTCTTACCATACAGAAGCTTGAGTCCATTTTTATGTATGGTCCATTTATGACTTCATCGAACTGATGGCTAAACGATTTAAATAGCGCATGACATCATCTTTTGTGAGGGTGTCATGCGCTTTATTATTTAGTTCATCGCTTTAATTTCAGCAATTTTCCAACGCTTCCCGTCTAATTCGTAACGGAAGCGATATTCCGAATAGCCATACCAGTCACTATAGGTAGAATAATCGACATATACGTAATCACCTGTTGGAGATACATCTGCATAGCGAATGAATTTCAAAGGATTGTAATGCCCTGGAATGAGTTCCATGTCGCATTCGTAACAAAGTGCTCCACTTTTGTAATGAGTCATATAATCATTTAACATAGGCGATGTTAAATAAGGAGAAAGCATGTTTTGATAAGGTTGAAGTGTAGAAGCCCCCTCTTCAAATGCTTGGGTGATTGTTTGAACGACTTGGTTGACATACGCTTGCCCGTTTACTTGTGTTTCCATATGATCGATTGTTGCTTGTCTATTGTTAACTGGTTTTGTTGTATGTTCTTTTTTCTTATGCTTTGTTTCATCTAAAATGGTCTGTTTTTCGCCTTTTAATGCTTCAAGTTGCTCTGCTTTTAAGTTTGTTCTTTCATTTGTCAATAAATGTTCAATTCGCTCGAATCGTTTGGCATCGTCTTCAATCGCGAGTGCTTCAGCGACGATATCGGGCTCTTTTAATGCTTGTGCAATCTGTTTTTGTTCCGCTTGTCCGATGCGTTGATGCAATGTCGGGTTAAGCACAGTCGCTGGTCGCTTTTGTAAATCTTCGAAAAATTGTTTCGCTTCTTCCCAACGTTCTTCCTCCATTAGTTGTTGGCCTTCGAGCATCGCATTCGTCCAACTGAGCCATTCATTTACTTCATCTGTATTTTTTTCAGATAGTGCTTTTTCAAACATCGTTAGAGCGACGCGGTATTCACCCGCTGCAAACTGTTCTTCCCCTGTCTCCATCATCGATTTATATGTCGATGATTGGCACGCCGTCAATACGAAAAGAAGTGCGAATAAAAAGAGTTGTCTCATTGGCAAATCCCTCCAATTTTATATTCTCTTTATCATGAATGAAAAAAGTTGTAAAGTAAATGATAATGTCAAATTATTCTTGATAAAGCGTGAAGTTGTACGATAGTAAGAGAAAGGAGAGAACGAATGATGTATGAAAAAATAATAGAAACTCCAATCGGTCCGTGGGTCGTTCAAACATTGGAACGTAAAATTACATGGCTTGCTCCAATTGAGATGCCGAGAGAGAAGAAAATTCCCAAAAATTTAGCTATTTTGCAGTTGGCGGAGCAACAAGTGCGGGACTATTTCGCAGGAGAACGGATGGATTTTGAATTATCATCTGCTTTTGAAGTGACGGATATTCAAGCGGATATTTTCGAAGCGATCATGCTCATTCCGTACGGTGAGACAAGAACGATTCAACAAGTGGCAGCCTTTATCGACAAGCCAGAAGCAGTTTACGCGGTGAAGCGTGCTCTCTTACATAATGGATTGTGGCTCATCGTCCCTTCATCGCGTCGTCGATGAAGGGGCGGAAGCATTCCCAGGCGCACGTGCGATTGAACAACAGTTACTGCGCCACGAGCGCGATTATCGTATTCTTTAAACAACCCGAAACTTCGTGTGGCGCGAAGTTTCGGGTTGTTTTATTGAAGGGAAGAAGCGGTCTTTGCTTTATTTTTTAAAGAGAGACGCTTTCTTCTTTCGTGTTGTAGCAAAGATCGTTGATATAAATTGTTCGCGATGATCATCACAGATACGATGAGTACACCTGCAATTTCGTAAAAGCTCACGGTATATCCTTGGAGGACGCGAATGATGATTGTCGTCACGGGTGCAACGTTAATGAACAAAATCGCGTTGATTGGCTTTAAAATAACGACTGCTTGATTCCAAAAAATTAAAGCGAGTAAACCCGGGATGAAAATCATGAACAACATATGATAACGAACCGTATACACTTCTGCCATCGTCGGGACGTCTATCCATCCGATGAGGCTTGATATCATGACGACGACTGTCGCTGTGAGTGTTCCGTACAATACGCTCAATGCTGAGTAGCGGAGAACGGTCCATCGCGGGAACACACTTCCACCAATCGTGTAAAATGCCCAACCGCCCGCTGCGATTAATAAAATGATGAACGGAACGAGTCGTCCTGGTCCGAACAAGGATAAGAAGTCTCCGTTCGTCACAACGAGCAGCACACCGACGAATGCGCCGACAACGGTAAACATCGTGAAAGCATGAGGGCGTTGTTTATATAAGCCCCATACAATCAATACCGAAATGATCGGTGCGAGAGATTCCATAATTGAGGCGAGGACGACACCCGAGTCGCCAAGCATATTTTGTCCCCAGAAAATGAACAAATTATAGACGGTGAATCCCATCGTTCCGAAAAACCAAATCTGGAATCCATTTCCTTCTGTTTTGAAAGCTTCTTTCCCTTCTACCATCCAAAGCGCAACGCTTAAAATGAGGGCAACGGGTAAATAACGAATGATTGTAAAATAAAACGGGTCAATGTGTAAAAACGCGTCGTTTGCAACAGGGAACATCGCGCCCCAAGAAGCGCTGGCAATAATCGCTAAAAGTGCTCCGACAAAAATATTGTTACGCATTTTATCTATCTCCTATCTCGAATGGGTATGTTCAACTTACTTTCTATTTAACAATATTCTTCATATCGTGTAAAATGATTGTTAAAGATATTAGATATCTTAAAGTGAGATATCAAGGAGGATTTTATATGAACATTCGAGATTTACGTATTTTCCAAGAAGTCGCCAACTGCGGCAGTATTAATCAGGCAGCACAACGCTTAAACTACGCACAATCGAATATTACATCTCGCATACAAAAGCTCGAAAAAGATTTAAATATCCAACTATTTCGCCGACATCCGAAAGGAGTCTCATTAACGAATGAAGGAAAGGCACTCATTCCGTACGTGCAACAAATGATTTCGCTGTCCGAAAAAATGAAAATGATCGCGTCGAATCAAGATTTAGTCGGCGGAGAGTTGAAAATCGCGTCGGTCGAAACGGTAATTGAATTGCCGTTAATATTAGCGACGTACATTAAACGTTACGAACAAGTCGACCTTACGTTATCGACAGGGGTGACGGCGCAATTGCGCGATGAAGTGCTCGAATATAAATTAGACGGTGCTTTCGTGACGAAAAGTAATATGATCAACGACCCGCAACTAGAACAAGTGGAAGTGTTCGATGAGAAACTCGTCATCATTTCAAATAAAAAAGACCGCCCCCTCGATGAAATTATGCGAGAACCGATCATTCGTTTTAGTGAAGGGTGTATGTACCGTGCGAAGTTGAATGAATGGTTTTTTGACCAAGGGGAAGTGCCGAGCAAAACGATGGAACTCGGAACGCTCGAAACGATGATTAACTCGGTTATTTCAGGGCTCGGCATCGCCTATATTCCGTATGAAGTAGCGGAACGATACATTGAAGACGGGTATTTACATTATTACGAATTACCGAAGCAATATAGTAAAATCTCAACGGTATTCATTTACCGCAAATCACAATATGTCACGCCTGCCTTGCAAAAATTAATTGAAACGATCGATGAAATTCGCGAACGTCTTCTCACGTCTCAACAACCGTTGAAATTATCCGATATTACGGAGGGGTGAGAATATGAAAATTATGCCATATGTGCCGTTAGGGCGAGGAGAGAGTCGAGTAGAACAAACTCGCTCGCGCACAGAAGTTTCTTTTCATGAAACGTTACAAACGCGCTTAACGACGAAGGGGAATGCTGTCGATCCGTCGACTGCAACACGTCAAGCGAATGCGATGTCAGCGGAAGAAAAGAAGAAACTAATCGCTTATTATCAGGAGTTACTGCAACAATTATTGCTCCTTGCAGCGACAGAACCGAATATGCCAGGTGTGCAAGAGCGCATTCAAGAAGTGCGTGATGAATTGGACGCTCTAATGGGTGGAGGCGCAGGAGAAGCGCTCATCGGCTCATAAAAAAACGCTTCCTCGTAAAAAATACGAGGAAGCGTTTTGTTTTGTTAATCGAAAAGAACGAAAGGTTGCACACGCCTATGTGTCGCCATACTCATGATGAGAAAGGCGAGTAACGAGAACACAATCGGCAAAGTGACCGAATGCATGCCGAATACGTGGGGCCACCAAATGGAAATAGCGATGTAAGACGTCATCCCGACGACCATGGAAGCAAGCGCGCCGTACTTGTTCGCCCCTTTCCAATACAAGCCGAACACGACGGACCAGACGAAAGCGGCTTCTAGTCCACCGAATGCGAATAAATTGAGCCAGACGATTAAGCTTGGCGGATTCATCGCAAATAAAACGACAGCGAGTCCGATAATGCTTGTCGTCCAGAAGCTGACCCGTTTAATCGACGTTTCGGATGCTTCTGGTTTGACGTAATTTAAATAAATGTCTTTCACGACGGTCGAGCTGACGAGAATGAGTAAAGCATTCACCGTCGACATCGTCGCAGCCATCGGAGCGGCGAGGACGAATCCCGCAACAAATGGAGGGAGTACTTCCAATGTTAATAATGGCATCACTTTGTCTCCGATTTCAATGCCAGGCAAAATCGGACGTGCGAACACTCCGATTAAATGCATGCCGAACATAATCGTTCCAATCGCAATCGTTCCGATTATGATCGCTCGGTGCATACTTTTCGAATCTTTATAACTCATCGCACGCACCGCAATTTGGGGAAGCCCGACAACGCCAATCCCGATTAAAATCCAAAACGTGGAGACGTACAACGGGGTTAAATCTCCTTCCGCTCCGAACGGCGTAATGAGCTGAGGATTTTCAGCGACGAGCGAAGCCATAATCGCTTCAATGCCACCACCGGCGATAATCGTCCCGACGAGTAAAATAATCGTTCCAATCACCATGATCGACCCTTGCACGGCATCCGTTAAAGCGACTGCGCGGAACCCGCCGATAATGACGTAAACGAGGACGCTCGCTGCGAAAATGAACAGTGCGGCCGTATAAGAGAGACCGGTAAGTGATTCGATTAAACGCGCGCCTCCGACCCATTGTGCCGTCATCGAAGAAAATAAGAAAATAATAATAGCAAGCGCAGAAAGTAGCACAATCGCATCGCTTTGATAACGAATTTTCAAAAAGTCGATGAGCGTAATCGTATTAAATTTGCGCGCGATAATCGCGAACTTTTTGCCGAGCACCATTAAAACGAAATAGCCCGCAGGTAACTGCGCCATCGCCAGCAACACCCAGCCGAGTCCTTTCGTATAGGCGACACCAGGTCCTCCGATAAAACTCGAAGCGCTCCCGTACGTCGCAATCATCGTCATCGCGAGTAAAAACCCGCCCATTTCCCGACCGCCTAAAAAGTATTCTTGTAAAAAAGAATCGCTTTGGCGCAATCGCGTATTCGCCCAAATGCCAATCATAAAAATAAGGATTAAAAAGAGGACGAGTGGAAGGATGACTTGCCAATGAATCATAATTTTTCCTCCTCATCGTCAAACGGTACGTCTTTGAAGTAACGTTTTAAGACGAAAATAATGAGCGCAATCATAAAGACGGTACCTGCCATCGTGCTATAAAAAAACCAAGCAGGGAAGCCGAGCACATATGTATAATTTTCAGGGTCTGTGCTTCCGAGTCCGTACGCGAAGCCGAACCAAATCGCAAAGTTAATGATGACAAGTCCAACGCCGATCAATGCTTCGCGATTCGCGATACGAAAACGTTGATCTTTCATATGGATAACCTCCTCTTACATGAATCTGTTTTCCATTGTACGCATGTCGCACGAGAATGAAAAGAGGAAAAAAGACGTTCCGCACGTATTTTAGCGAAACGTCTTTTGCAAAGCGTTAAATGTTTAATTTTCCGTGCACGATTTCACTCTTTTCAATTTGAATCGTACTATGTTCGAGCTTGAATTGCTCGTATAAGATGTCGATCGCTCGTTGCAAAACGACTTGCTCATCGACATCATCTTCCACAACGATATGTGCACTTAACATATCCATCCCCGACGTGATTGCCCAAATGTGCAAATCATGCACTTTTACGACACCTTCTAAAGAACTGAGCGCATGCTCTACTTCTTCGAAATCCATATGACGGGGCACACCTTCCATTAAGACGTGCATACTTTCTTTAAACACACCCCAAGCGCTTTTTAAAATAAGTAAAGCAACGACGACGGAAATGATCGGATCGGCGATGTACCATTCAAAAAAGTACATGACGACTCCTGCGATAATCGCACCGACAGAGCCGAGCAAATCCCCGAGCACGTGAAGATACGCACTCTTCATATTTAAATTCCCTTCCACGTCACCTTTCTTCAACAAAATCGTAGCACTTCCGAGATTGGCAATGAGTCCGATCGTCGCAATGAAAATCATCGTACCACTCGCGACATTCGGTGGTGCAGCGAAACGGCCGATCGCTTCATAAATGATAAATCCAGCGATGACGAACAGCGTCACACCGTTAAAAAGAGCGGCCATCATTTCAAAACGGTAATAGCCGAACGTTTTATTCGGAGAAGGCGGGCGCATCGCGAAAGAAATCGCAATGAGACTGAGCGCTAACGAACTCGCGTCGCTCAACATATGCCCAGCGTCCGACAAGAGCGCTAAACTATTCGTCCAAAGTCCTCCTACAAATTCAACAATCATAATGGTAGATGTTAAAAGTAAAGTGAAAATTAAAGCTTTTCGATTCATATTTCGTGTGTCATGAAAATGATCGTGATGATCATGACTATGCGCATGTCCCATGCAATTCCCCCTTTTATTTCAGTATAACAAGAAAGTGAAAAAAGGGAGAGAAAATACATCTATTTACAAAAATCGGGTACATATCAGGTAGAATGGAAAAAGAAGATGAAACTTCGCAAATCGGTGTGACGTAAAGAACATGAGGTGACGAACGGATGGAAACGGTAAACATTTTAATTTTAGGAAAAAGTGGCGTCGGCAAAAGCTCACTTTTAAATTATTTATTTGAAGAAAATGTACGCGAAACAGGCATTGGCCGCCCCGTAACCGCGGAAGGCTTTTTTAAAGAACAGAAAGTATTGCAAGGAGTGCCGATTACGCTCATTGATTCATGGGGGATGGAAGCGGGTAAAAGTGACGTATGGTTTCAACAGTTTGCTCACTTTTTACGCGAGCACGGCGCAGAGCAACGTGTTGAAGAATGGATTCATATCGCACTTTACTGCATCGACGCACAAGGAGCGCGCATTGAACCGTTTGAAGTGGACGTATTAAATCGCCTGCGTGAAGCGGGCATTGAAGTCGTCGTCGCGTTAACGAAAAGCGGCGGGGTAGAAGAAGCACAACTCGCCCAGTTAGAAAAAACGATCAAACAACAAGTGGCTGAACAAATGACAATCGTTCGTGTGAATAGTGTTGAAATGACATTACTGACAGGCGAAACATTGCAATACTTCGGAAAAGAACAACTGCTCGCCACCATCCGTCAAAACTACTTTAAATCATTGCGCCATCAGTTGCCGATTCGCATCGAATATGTGATGAAAGAGCGCGTCGAACTGGTGAAACGAGCGATGTTACAAGCGGACTCGCGAAAAGAAGCGGAAAAAATAGCGACGTATTCGTTGGAGCACTTTTACGAAACGATCACTTCGCGCGTCATTCAAGAAGAATTAGGCGCTGTTTTTCAACTGTACAACAATCAATTGAATATTTTATTCGGTAATTCGAGTGTAGCGATTACCGATATGGAGGCGTTTTGGAAAGAAGTGAAAGAGTGGACGGTTCAAATTGTCGAAGCGGTCCAAAAAGTGATGAAAGGGATCGCGATCGTCTTACTTCCGTTATTATCGATTCCATACTATACGGCAAAAGGGATCAGCAAACTTTGGCAAACGAAGAAAAAACTAGCCGAACGTTACGAAGAACAAGCGGATGAACTCATACGTGAAGCGATGCCATCGATTCGTTCATTAATCGAACGAAATATTGACCTATTGGAAGAAAAAACGAGAGGAGTACAAGGATGAAAATGAAAGAACAAGTCGCTGCACAATTATTTGTCGGCGTTCAAGAACAATTAGAGAAAAAATATGAAGGGGAAGATGTCCACATTTTAGTAAGTGGGGCGACAGGAGCGGGGAAAAGTACACTCGTCAACCTCGTATTCGATGAAGACTTAGCGCAAACTGGCGTCGGTACACCCGTCACTCAACAAACTGAAAAATATACGAAAGAAGACTATCCGATCGTCATTTACGATACGAAAGGATACGAACTAACGGACGCGACACACGCGTTGTATGAACGCGAAATCGCAAACATGATGGCAACGGAAAAACTTCATTTAATGTGGCATTGTGTATCCGCTGCGAGCCGTCGCGTGCTCGATTACGACATTCAATTTATCGAACAGTGCAAGCGCGAAAAGTGGCCGGTATGTGCGGTATTAACGAAAGCAGACCAAACGGATGTAGACGGCCTAGAAGCGATGAAAGCGGAACTCGCAAAACTCGATGTCCCTGTCTTTGCGGTGTCGCAAGTGCCTGCTCTAATCGATAAATTAGACTTACAAGCGTTAATCGAATGGTCGGGGACACAACTAGAAGCAGGGCAACATCAAAGTTTTGCGATGAAACAACGTCATCATATGAAGTTGAAACGAAAAGAAGGCATTAACCTCGTCGGCAAAGCATCAGCCATTAGTGGCACGGTCGCACTCACTCCGATTCCGTTCGCGGATGCGCCGCTTTTAATTGCGAATCAGACGAAAATGGTCGCCGATCTCATTCGCATGTATGACTTGAAAGGATCGCAACATGAATTTATGCAGGCGTTGCAAGGGTTAATTGGTGGCACGATCATGGCGAACTTAGGACGCTCCGCAGCCGCTCAAGCGGCGAAACTCGTACCAGGAGCGGGCAGCATCGTCGGGGGTGCGATGAACGCAACCATTGCCACATCCATCACTTACGCACTCGGCTATACAGTGAACGAAGTGTGCTATCAATTTAAAGTGAAAGAAAAAGAAGATGCGAACTTATCCGTCGTCGACTTCTTCAACAACTTCATGTCCCCAGACCAAATCCAATCAATCTTCGACACGGTGTTCAAAAAGAAAAATGATGAATCAAAAAAGTAAATGGAGTTAAAACCCCCATCGATATTTATCTTTAAATAAATATCGATGGGGGTTATTGCTCCTATATAGAACTTATTGTTTCTGTCCGTATGTTTTAAAGGAGTTTAACATACTCTCCATTTCAGTATCATCTAAAATAACAGGATTTCCAAGTTGTTTTGAGCGGTAATAAATTTCAGCGCAAAATTCAATCTCTTCAGCGACATTAAAAGCATTCTTTAAATCGTGTGCACCAGCAATCATACCATGATTTGCAAGAAGAGCTGCTTTTCTATTTTTCATCGCTTCGAAAGCATTAATGGCAAGTTGTTCAGTACCAAAGCTAGCATATTCAGCACAGCGCACATTTTTTCCAGCATAGGCTACCAAGTAAGAAACAGCAGGTAAGTCCCATCGAAGAGAAGCAAGTGTTTTAGCGAATGTTGAATGAGTATGGACAATTGCATTGAGATCATTTCTCTTTTTGTAAAAAATAGAGTGCATATTTAATTCACTAGATGGTTTGTGCATACCATCGACAATTTCATGTTGTAAGTTAACAATAACGATATCTTCTAGAGTTAATTGATCATAATCTATTCCGCTAGGACTAATAGCGATTAACTCCTTTTCTCTGTTAAAAACACTTATATTTCCACCAGTTCCTTTTGTTAAATGGTGTGTTATTAATTTCTTGCAGTATTTTACGACCTCTTCACGTTCTTTTTGTAATAACATAAATTCTCCTTCCGCATTATTCCTTTGCGATCTGGACGTCAACACCTAAATCGATATATTGTTGGAGGCATTGTTGTTTTGCAGAGTCGGTATTTACTAACTCATCAGTAATTAAGTAGTCTATACTTGTAGGCTGACAAATTTTAAAAAATGCTGTCGTTGCAATTTTAGAATGGTCAGCTAGTATATAGATTTTCTTAGAACGTTTGATGATTGCTTGTTTAGCTTCACCTTCATCCATTAAAGAGTCCATCACACCGTCCTCTGCATTAATCGCTTTACAAGAAATAAATGCTTTATCGATATATAGTGATTCTAAATATTTGGGAATACCTGTACCAATTAAAGATAGAGAAGTTCTTCTCACGAATCCCCCTAACAAGATAGTGGAAATATCTGGATCTTCGGATAATTCTAAAGCTATATTGATGTTGTTTGTGATTACCGTGACTTTTTTAGTGAATTTGATTTTTTGACTTAAAACAAGAGCAGTCGTACTAGCGTCAAAAGCTATTACATCACCATCTTGAATTTCTTCATAAGCTAAATCTGTAACTAAATTTTTAGCCTCATAGTTTTCAGTTAATCGTTCGTTTATAGGGAGCTCCCATTCACGTTCATTTAAAGCTTTTAAACGAACTCCACCATAAACTTTCACTACTAAGTCTTCACTTTCTAGGCGATCAATATCTCGTCTAATGGTCATTTCCGAGACTTTGAAAGTATCACTTAAATAACTCACTTCTGCATAATCCTTTGTTTTTAAAATTTCTATAATTTGTTTTCTGCGATTTTCAGGTAACACTGTTGCGACACGCTCACTCTCTCCTAAATTTTGAGCTAATATTGGAACAGTTTTTTTAAATTTTCTTCAAAAGGAGCTCGAACAATGCCTTTTTCTGTAACAATAGCTGTAATATTATCAGCAGGAGTAACATCAAAAGCAGGGTTATACACCTTAACATCTTTCGGCGCAGTGAAAGAACCAAAACCACAAATAACTTCGAGGGGATCTCGCTCTTCAATTGGTATATCTTTCCCAGTTTTAGTTTCTAAATCGATGGTAGGCGTTGGGACTGCGATATACAACGGTATGTTAAAGTTACGAGCTAAAATGGATAAATTAAAAGTTCCAATTTTATTAGCTACATCTCCGTTAGCGGCTACTCGATCGGCTCCAACAATAATTGCATCAATTTTACCTTCTGCCATCACAACAGCCGCCATACTATCAGTAATGACTGTAACATCAATGCCTGCTTGGTGCAATTCAAAAGCGGTTAGTGTAGAGCCTTGTAGACGAGGTCTTGTTTCGTCTGAATAGACTTTAAAATTCCATCCTTTTTCTTGTGCGAGATAGATAGCGGCTGTTGCTGTCCCGTATTTAGTAGTTGCTAGAGCACCAGCATTACAATGTGTTAAAATTCCACAACCATCTTCTAATAGAGAAAGCATATTTTCGCCAATTTTATAGTTAATAAGTTCATCCTCTTTATGAATTTCGATAGCTTCATCAACTAATCGTTCTTTCAAATCTATAACAGAATGAACACTTTCATTTGAGCATGCAATCATTCGTTCGATAGCCCAAAAAAGATTAACAGCAGTAGGGCGTGAAGTAGCTAAGTAATCTCCAATTTCTTTGAAATTTTTTCTAAATGTGTTTAAGTCATCAGTATTAATATTTAATGCACCTATGGCCATTCCATAAGCCGCTGTTACACCAATTGCAGGGGCACCTCTGACAATCATATCTTGGATACCATGCCATACCGATTTGACATCTTTACATACGACATATTCAATTTTGTTAGGAAGAATTCGTTGATCTAATAAAATAACTGAGTTATCTTTCCATTCAATTGTTTTCATAGTTTTTCGCCTCACTTAATTTTTCATTTAAAATATTCATATAGTCTTGGCCTGTAAGTAACGAACTTGGATTAAGCATGTAATGTTTAGCTGTAAGGATAATCACTTTTTCAGCAAACATTCTCAAATTATCGTCTTCAATAGAAGTAATATCAATTACTTGAGCTAATCCGATTGTTCGTCTAATCATTTCTAAGCTTGCCATACCGGCAGTATCTTTTTTGACATTCGTTAAAAAGTCTGAAATGAATGAATTAGAAGAGAAGAAGGAGTGAGTATTTTGAGAATTTAAGAAACTTTCCATTTTAGAGAAAGTCAAATCTACAAACTGAACAATTGTTTTTTCACTCCATTTTAAATAATCACTTTGTTTGTATACGTATGCTCGAACATGTGCAAATAGCATATTTGCAATGACATTCCCGATGTCGTATCCAATAGGTCCATAAAAAGCAAATTCAGGATCAATAACTTTAGTAGAATCTTTTGTGACAAAAATAGAACCAGTGTGTAAGTCGCCATGAATTAAAGCTTCAGGATTATTCATGAATTTCCATTTTAATTTAGCTGCTTCAAAATGTAATTTGAGATCATCTGAAATTGTACTTTGAAGCCATTCTTTATGTGGCTCAAAAAGTAAGTTTCGATTATTATGATTTGTGTAAGGCTCGGTAAAAACTAACTCTTCAGAAATATCACATAAATCAGGATTAATAAACCGTTTAATTTCATTTTTCTTTTCTTGATGGTCCATTATAAAATCGGTAGTCGGTAATAGCACATTTGTAATGAAAGTAGAAAGATGGTCTGCCAAATTAGGGTAGGTTTGAAATTCGTTAAGACTAGAACGTAAGATAGCGTGATCTGAAAGGTCTTCCATTAAAAAACAATTCATAATAGGATCGTAAGAAAAAACATGTGGTGCATGTTCAGGAGTAAACTTGCCATATAAAGAAAGGATATCTGATTCGATACGAATTCGATTTGTTGAAAGTTTTATCTCATCTGAAATCCTTGCTATTGTGCTTGCTTGTTTCAAAATAATGGAATGGCCTGTGTGAATATCTTGAATTTTAAAAACATAATTCAAGTTCCCATCACCAATTTCTTCACACTTCAAATTGTCTAAATTTGTAAAAATATCAGTTTTTTCAAAAGCATATTTTTTGGCATCTTCAGAATTCATTAAAAAATATTCAGTGAATTTAGTCATTGTGAACACTCCTTTTTAATTAAAATTTCTTTTGGCTGTAATACGTAGATGCTAATGCTAGGGCAAGCACAGTACCTTTCACAATATTTAAAGAGTAGTAAGGAACGGACATCATAACGAGTCCATTTTCTAAAACACCAACGAGTACGGCACCTACAAAGGTTCCAATGGCATTTGGTTTACCATGTCCAGCGAATGAAGAACCTATAAAAGCAGCTGCAACTGCAGGCATTAAATAACCTGAACCAGCATTGATTTGGGAAGAACCAACGTATGAAGCTAAAACTATACCGCCTAATGCTGCAAAGAATGTAGACAGTACATAAGCTAGTGCGCGATATTTTTTAACAGGAATTCCTGAGAGTCGAGCGGCTTCTTGATTGCCACCAATCATATACATGTATCTACCATGTTTTGAATGATTTAAGAAAAGGTGTACTAGAAATACTGAAATTAACATGATAATGATAATCCAAGGAGTTTGTCCTAGTTTTAAAAAAAGTTCAGGAAGTTTTCCTGTAGTAGGAGAACCGTCGAGTTTAGGCATACCGACACTAATTGATCCACCACCTGTGTAAGTCATCGCAACCCCTTCAAAAATAAACATCGTAGATAAAGTAGCGAATAAATCAGGAATTTTAACTTTTACAATTAAAAAAGCGTTGATTCCAGCAATAATAAGTGTTAATAAAATTGCTAAAGGTAGAGCAATACCGAAAGGCATGTTATACCAAACGAAGAATGAAATAATTAAAGAGCTTGAAACGGTAGCAGCAGAGCCAACAGATAAATCAAACCCATTGACCGATAAAGAAATCGTAAGACCAACTGCTATAATAGTGACAATTGAAATGCTTCGTAAAATATTAATAATATTTGAGCTTGTTAAAAATAAATCAGGTAGTGAGAATGTGAAGAAGAGAATAATTAAAATTACTGCTAAAATAACTCCCCATTTATTTAAGAAATTCAATATATTCTTCGAATTTAATGTGTCCATCATTTAGTACCTCCTGTTGAAAAGAACATAATTTCTTCTTCTGAAGTATCTTTAGTTAAAACTTCTTTAACGATTTTATTGTCATACATAATATAAATTCGATCTGTAATTGTTAAAATCTCTTGTAATTCACTAGAGGCGTACAGAACAGCTTTACCTTCGCTAGCAAGCTGATCGATTAGTTCAAACATTTCAGCTTTAGCACCAATGTCAATTCCTTTAGTTGGTTCATCAAATATATAAACGTGGGCAGGGGAAATTAACCATTTTCCAACAGCTACTTTTTGTTGATTACCTCCAGAGAGTAATCCAATATTTTGAAGTTCATTAGGTGTTTTCACTCCAAGTTTTGCTATCATTTCTTTGGAAATTTCTCTTTCTTTTTTTTGAGAAAGGATATTGAATCGACTAGAAAAATTTTTTAAATGTGAAATTGTAAAGTTTTTATAAACAGGTTCATCGACAAAAATGCCTTCTTTACGTCGCTCTTCAGGAACAAGGGCAATACCTTTATTTACAGCTTGTGCAGTATTTTTGTATTTTTGTATTTCCTCATTAATTTGGATAGTGCCACTTTTAATCGGGAAATCACCAAACAATGTTTTACAAAGTTCAGTTTTACCAGCTCCTACTAAACCGGCAATACCTACAATTTCTCCAGAATTAATGTGAAGAGAGATATTTTTAATAGAGAGATCATGATTTGTTAAATCTGTTACTTGTAATGTTGTATTTCCGATAGTTTTTTCTTTTTTTACATAAAGATGTGTAGATTCATCACCTAGCATATCTTTAACGATTTCATCAATCGTTGTATTTTTAATTTTCTTATTTGACACGATTAACCCGTCACGCATGACTGTTATATTTTCGCAAATTTCAAATAATTCAGGTAATCTATGTGAGATGAAAACTATTCCTATATTAAATTCGTTTTGTAATTTTCTTATAGTAAAAAATAGCTTTTCTGTTTCAGTATCACTTAATGGTGCTGTTGGTTCGTCTAAAATTAAAAATTTAGGTTTATTAATAAGAGATCTAGCAATTAACACCATTTGTTTATCGGCTAAAGTTAACTCAGAAATTAAGCGATGTGTTGGCAAATGGATATCTAGCTGCAAAAGAACTTCTTTAGCTTCTTGATGAATTTCTTTCCATTTTATTCGGTGTCTATTCTCCATATTGTTGGCTATTTTATCTAATAGTATGTTCTCAGCTACAGTTAGGTATGGAACTAATGCAATATCTACTTCTTGATGAACGATATCAATTCCTAAATTTTTAGCTTGTTTAGGATTTCGGATCGTTGCAGGCTTATCGTTTAATGTGATTTCTCCCGTATAATGACTATATGATCCAGAAAGGATTTTCATCAGAGTAGATTTTCCAGCACCATTAGCACCAATTAAAGCGTTGATAGTACCTGATTTTAGTGTGAAATCCACTCCTTTTAAAGCGTGAACTCCCGGGAATTCAATATTTATATTGTTCATTTTTAATTCAACGGCTTTCATTACTTATCACCAACTTTAATTTTATATTTCGAAAGGACGTGCACACAGAGATATCTCAATGTGCACGATTATTTTGAATTATTTCGAATAAACTTCTTTTAACTTCGACATCCAATTTTCAATGAAATCATCTGAAACTCCCCATCCATCCACAACTTCATGTAGATTTGTCATATTAGTATCCTCTTTTAAATCTGATTGTTTAATGAGTTTAGGCTCTAGTTGATACTCACTTGGTGTATCTTCATTTGCAATTTTTTTAGCTAATAGACGCATATTCATCGTTCCGATTAAGTTGGGATCAACAGCTGCTGTTGATAGCCAAGTGCTCTCTTTTTCGTTCATTAAGTTAATATCTTGGTTTGATATATCAATAGAAATTAATGGGATATCTGTTCTTTTATTATCTTTTAAAGCGTTGTATCCACCTTTAGCTAGTTCATCCCATGATGCCCAAATCGCATCAATAGTACCTTCAGGATATTTACTTAGAATCGAGCTTACACTTGAAGAGATGTCTCCCTGTATATCTTGCATATTCGAAGGTCCAATAGTTTCAATAGTTTGAATTTTACCTTCAGATTCATATTGTTTGTAAATTTGTTCTCGAGTATCTAATGGTGGAATTCCTCCAAACCATAATTTTAAGACTTTAACAGGTTCATTATTCTTACTCAAAGCTACAATTTCTTCTAAACTTAATCTTGCTAATTCTTGATCATTTTGAACAGTGGCAGTTAGTCCTTCATTGTCAGCTACAGTGTCAAATGTAACGACTTTAATTCCAGCGTCTAGTGCTGGTTGAATTAACTCCTGTGAATAACCTTCTTTTCCATGTGAAATAATTAAGCCTGTATATTTCTTTTGAATTGCTTGTTTTACTAGATCTTGGAACTTAGCGTCATCTCCATCCGAAATGAAGGTATCTACTTTGAAACCTAACGCTTCTCCTTCTTTACGTGCCCCATCTAAAAATTGTTTTGTGTGATCGTCTGATGGTAAATTTCGAATGACAGCTACTTGAATATCACCTTGAACTTCATCAGGTACGCCTTCAACTTTCTCTTTAGGAGTAGCGTCTTTTCCACCATTCCCACAAGCTGTTAAAACTAAAATTAAAGAAACAATAAACATAAAAATAAAACTTCTTTTCACATATAACACCCCTTTGTAATCGTTTTCACTAACAATTTAACACAAACTTTATCATAAGTAAACATAAAGTAACATAAAAACACAAAAAAGTTATAGAGCTTTTCGGAATTTCTAGAAAATAAACATCTGAGATAATTGAATAAAGTGAAGAAATGAAATGGTAGATATGGAATTGTATCTAGAGAACTTAAAAGAGCGGGGGAGCAAATTCAAAACAATTTAAAAATTAAAATTTAATGAAATGAAATATAATTTTCGTCATATCTAATTTGTCTTCAACACGGTATTTCGAAAGAGAAGCACTTTACAAAAAAGAGGGTTTTGAGATAATTGAGGGGAGTAAAGAAAAGGAGCGACGGGTATGCGACAGTATGTAGAAAAATTAAAAGAGAGAGCGGAGCAAAATCTAAACGGCCAAACTCAAGTGAAGGTGAGGACGATTTTGCGCCAATGTAGAACGAAACGTCGTACGGAAGCGTTCGTGACACGGTGGCATGAAATGATGGAAGTATACGAGTTACATTACGTCAATCCAGGCGAAACGATCGCCACTGTCTCCCTTGAAAAAGCGATTCATTTTCAAGTAGAGAAAAAAGCACAGATGCACACATTAGAAGCGAAGCGGGCGACACAAATCACTGTTCAAAGTGGATTCACACCACAGCGACCGTACCCTCATCAAGAAGAGGCTCTTCATCATTTAGACTGCTTATATGAACAAAAACGTCATTTTTCAAGCTTGCTTGTCTTGCCGACAGGTGGGGGAAAGACGGCGACCGCGGCACGTTTTCTTGCGAAGCGGAGCATCGCAGAAGGGAAAAAAGTGCTGTGGCTCGCTCATCGACATGAATTGCTTGACCAAGCGCATCACGCCTTTTTGAATGTCTCCTATGAAGAGCTGATCCCAGAGCGCGAGACCTATCACTGTCGTGTCATATCCGGCGTCCATGAACGCGCGCGAGCAATTGAAATGACAGACGATGTCATCATCGCGAGTAAAGATAGTTTGTATCGTCAAGAAGCGGTTTTGCAACAGTGGCTCGCTAATGATGAAGAGTTATTCGTCATCATTGATGAAGCGCATCATGCGCCAACGAGAACATATCGTGAACTGTTGGAAAGTTTAGAAGCTGTCGTATCGGTGACCTTGCTCGGGCTAACGGCAACTCCTTTTCGTACGGCGGAGGAAGAAGTCGGGTCGATGCGTGCTATTTTTCACGATGATATCGTTTATAAAATCGACTTAACCCAACTCATTACAAAAGGAATTTTAGCCGAGCCTCACCTCATCGATGTGGAAACGAATTACATCGTCGAGACGGATTGGAAAGAGTGTGACATCCACCAAATTCAAGCGTTAGATAAACTACCGCAACACGTATCACGTCAATTAACGGACAATCATCAGCGAAATGAACTGATCACTCAACATTACAAGGAACATGAAGCAGCGTACGGGCAGACGCTCGTTTTTGCGATGAATCGGGTTCATGCAATCGCCCTTCGTGAAACATTCCGTTTATCAGGGATTCACGCTGAGGCAATTATTTCGAGCGTCACCGATGACACATTGCGTATCGATACGTCGCAAGAAGCAAGGCGCCGACATATCGTAGCATTTAAGCGCGGAGAATTTCCTGTGCTCATCAATGTAAATATGTTGACAGAGGGGACAGATTTACCTAATGTCCAAACGGTCTTTTTAACACGACCGACGACGAGTAAAATATTGATGACACAAATGCTCGGACGCGCTTTGCGTGGAGAGCGGGCAGGTGGGACGCGTCATGCGTATATCGTCAGCTTTATCGACGATTGGTCTAATGCGATCGCCTGGGAAAACCCGCGTCATTTGCTCGTAGGTGAAGATGTTCAAAATGGGCGAGATCCGCGTCAAGAACGACTCGTCACTGAATTGCTTTCGACGAAAATGATCCGTGCCTATGTCGAACAACTTTCAACGGATCGCGACGGCTGGCTGAAAGAAATCCCTTTCCAAAAGTCGATTCCACTCGGATTATATTTATTTGAATTGCTTGTTCCGACAGAAGAGGGAGAGGTTACGGAACATAGAGAAATTATTATTTTTGAAAGTACAGCCGAAAGTTATGCGAAACTGATGCAAGGGTTGCCTAAACTCGTCTCTCGAGACTTACGAGAAGAGCGGTTAAGCGACGAACGATTAACCGCTTTAACGCGAGAAGCGGAACGTTTATATTTCCAAGAAGCTTCTTACATCCCGGCATACGAAACCCGCGACATTCGCGCGCTCATCCAATATTATGCGATGACGGAACAGATTCCGAATTTCTACACTTTCGAACAGCGGGAAGAAACGAATATCGAACGCTACGTCGAGCACATTATGACTCACGAATTATCGCGCCGTGAAGAAGTACAGTGGCTGAAACAACAATGGGAACAAAACATCTTCCTGCAACTTTACTTCGGCCACCGTCTAGAACTGTTTGTTCGTGCAGTTAATGATGAAATCGAGAAGAAACTGCTTAAATGAAAGTATGAAAAGACGATCGAACGGGACTGTTTTTATATTTTTCTTTAACCATTTCACATCCCCCCGACCAAATCCAATCGATTTTCGACACGGTGTTTAAAAAGAAAAACGATGAAATGAAAAAGTAAAGAGAAGGACTGTTCGAAAAGACAAGCCAATTTGCGAACCCGAAGTGCCCATGAAAACCCCGGGACCTTCGCAAAGAAAACAGTGTGCTTTATGAACTGTTAGTGAAGTGTAAGCAAGCACTTGCAAGAAAAAGGGAAATGAGGCACAATATGTAGTAATTGAGGGATTCAAACACAACCCCTCGCAGTCTCCCTCTGCTTAGGGGGAGTGGATTGAAATAATCGTTTTATCAGGCGCTTTGAGTGACAAGTACAGTCTCCCTCTGCTTAGGGGGAGTGGATTGAAATACAAATCGTAAAATATGTTGCACTCCCAAATACAAGTCTCCCTCTGCTTAGGGGGAGTGGATTGAAATGTTAGATGCTCCACTGTACTCTTTAAACGACCGTGTCTCCCTCTGCTTAGGGGGAGTGGATTGAAATATCATAGATAATAGAGATACCTATATTATGTTTGTCTCCCTCTGCTAAGAGGGAGTAGATTAAAATAGAACAAAGCACTGAGCCAACCGTAAAATAACCTCTACTCGAGATAGTCGGGTAGAGGTTATTTGCGTTGTTTTTTTATGGGGTTGGGCGTAAAACCCCTATGCCTTTAGGCTAGGGGATGTAAGCCCTGACTACCTTGTGTTTGAATGTACTGTTGAATAGTCTCTTTGCTAGCATTTCCAATGCTACATGAGAAATATCCATCACTTCAGAAGGTTCGTTCCTTCCAAAAATGTCGAGAAAGGTACTCACTATGTTTTTGCCAGATTCTATAAGTCGTGAGTTGTTTTAACAACCTAACTATTTCAAGAATACTCCACTTAGGAGAGTAGCATGAAATGACACATAATGAAATGCTTACTATGATTTTCAGAAACGTATTTCATTGTTTTTCTAGACCTTTCCTGATTAGTTCGTAGACAGTGCCTGAAAAAGTTCGGATCTGGTGTTGTTCCCTATATTCCTCGATTCGTACGACTAAATCGACAGGGAACTTAATTAGTTTTGGTACACGTTCCAATCACCTCACCACCTTTCGAGTATATTGTTGATATACTTACTAAATTTATATATATTTTTAGTATATTTTAAAAAAGGAGGTGAAAATCAATGTTCATTCATAAAGCGTATAAGTTTCGTATCTATCCTAACAAAAAACAAGAAGTCTTAATCGCTAAAACAATCGGTTGTTATCGTTTTGTGTATAATTACTTTTTAGCTAAATGGAAGGATGCGTATGAAGAAACAGGTAAAGGGTTGACCTATACGACTTGCTCTTCCCAATTAACACAATTAAAGAAAGAATTAGAATGGCTAAAAGAAGTAGACAGTATCGCTTTACAATCTTCTCTTAAAAATCTTGCTGACGCATATAGTAGATTTTTCAAGAAACAAAATAAAGCACCTCGCTTTAAATCTAAAAAGAATAGAGTTCAGTCGTATGTTACAAAACATACGAACGGGAACATCGCTGTTGTAGGGAATAAGATTAAATTACCTAAACTAGGCTTAGTAAAGTTCGCTAAAAGTCGCGAGGTAGAAGGGCGTATTTTAAACGCTACAATCAGACGCAACTCAAGCGGAAAATACTTTGTATCTATACTTGTTGAAACTAATGTAGATAAATTACCAAAAACCAATTCTTCCATAGGTGTAGATGTTGGTCTGAAAGACTTTGCTATACTTTCGAACGGTGAAGTATTTAGTAATCCCAAATGGTTTCGTAAGCTAGAAGAAAAATTAGCGAAAGAACAGCGTATTCTATCAAGAAGGCGGCAATTAGTAATAAAACGAAGATGTAAAGTAAGCGAAGCTAAAAACTATCAAAAACAAAGACGGAAAGTCGCAAGAATACATGAGAAGATCATCAATGCACGAACAGATTACTTGCAAAAAATCTCTACTGAAATCATCAAAAACCACGATGTGATCGGAATAGAAGATTTGCACGTATCCAATATGCTAAAGAATCGTAAATTATCTAAGGCAATTAGTGAGGTTTCATGGTATCAATTTAGAACGATGTTGGAATATAAAGCGAAATGGTATGGCAAACAAGTTGTTACGGTATCTAAAACGTTTGCCAGCTCTCAATTGTGTTCAAATTGCGGACACCAAAACAAAGACGTTAAAAATCTCAATCTTCGTGAATGGACATGTCCGTCATGTCATACACATCACGATCGAGATATTAACGCAAGTATTAATCTCAAAAAAGAAGCCGAAAGACTTCTAACCGTAGGGACTACGGGGATCGCCTAATCAATTAGAGTTCGTTAGAGCTCTGTACTTAGGAATCCACGACGGCTTTAGCCTAGTGGTAGTCCAAGGTATGGTATGTATACAAAATAAAATAGAGGAGAGGAGCGGACCGGTGGTGAAACGAGTACTCGCAATGATGAGCGTTGTTTTTTTGTTGACGGCTTGTTCTGGAGCGAGTTCAGAAGAAGGCTTACAAGCGATCGAACAAGGGGACTGGAAGACGGCAAGTGAACAGTTAAAAGGAGAGGAAGCGGAGTGGGCGAAAGAGTTAAAGAAAATTGAAGAACAGTCGCCTGAACAAGCAGTGGTCGCTTTGCAAGCATTACGTGACAAGATGAGTGAAGCAGATGGTTCCGTGCAAGCTGCATTTGAAATTCAAATGAAAAAAATAGAAGAGCAGAAACAAAGCTTGCATGCGGCTTGGTCGAATATTGACGCACTCATCGCAGAAGGGGCTTATGAAGAAGCTGCTTCTGTTCTCGAATCGATTCGAGGCGACGTCGCTAAAGGAGAAGAGGCGAAAGTTGCGCAGTATGAGGAACAATTAGAAGAAGCGATGAAAGAAGATCCGCTTTATTCCAACGCGGACGGTACGATGCGTATCGCTGATGTCGCATTTGGCGATTCGTTTGAGTCCATCCAACAAAAATATCCACACGTCGTGAAAACAGCAGACGGTGGAATGTCCGCAGGGTATGAAACGTTTCCGATGTATCAAGTGACGTTTGATGAAGGGGTGTTAACTTTTGAGTCAGACGGCGACAAAGCATACGGAATCGCCTTTGAATCACCGATGAAAGAAGAGTTGTTAGAACGATTTATCGCTTCTCATAACGGTGCGATTTACGTCGATGAGTATCCAGGAGGGGCGACGTACAACTTCGTCAATCCAGGGAATGAGCATATGATGCAAGTGGCGGTGCGCGGTACCATTTTGCATGCGTCCCTCATCCTTGACGACCCGAATGCGAAACACCATTTATCTTACATGAAAAAATACCGTGATTAACGGAAAGAGGATTAGTGAATGATGCGAAGTAAAAAACAACAAGCGGCAAGTCGAATCGAACAGTGGGGCAATTGTTTCCGATGCCCGCATTGTCATACAGACTTACATTTCGAACAAGAAACGTTTCGATGTGAGAACGGGCATACGTTTGATCTTGCGAAACAAGGTTATGCGTATTTGTTTAACGGGCAGCCGATGAACGATTATTCGAAAGCATTATTTGAAGCGCGTGAACGAATTATCGTCGACCTCGATTTATATGCACCCGTTCATGAAGCGCTCGCTTCCTGGTTACGAGAAATTGGTCAAGAACGGGGAAAGTTGCTCGATGCAGGGAGTGGCGAAGGGTCGCAATTGTATCAAGTGTTGCAGCGTGTGCCGAATGTTCAAGCGATCGGCATCGATCTTGCGAAAGATGGTGTCCAACAAGCGGCGAAGCAATATAGCGATGCGACATGGTTCGTCAATGATTTAGCGAATCTCGCTTTTCAAGATGAAACGTTCGATGTCATTTTAAACATGCTTTCACCTGCTAATTATGATGAGTTCGACCGCGTGTTAAAAGCGGGTGGGTATTTAGTGAAAATTATTCCGAATACGTATTATTTACGTGAACTACGAGAAGCGGTGTATGAAGCATCGGATGAACGCGCGACATACAATAATGAAAAAACACGTCGTTTAATGGAAGTGCGCTATGATATAGTAAAAGAGTTCCAGTGGACGTATTCGGTCACATTGACAGAACAAGAGTGGCAAGCACTCGTGCAAATGACACCACTGACGTGGAACGTACAACAAGACATCCCTTATGAGCCGAGCATTACGATTGATTTAGTCGGACTGGTCGTTCAAAAATAAGGAGATGTAGAAAGTAGGCATCAATTGAAAAAACAATGGTCCATCGTCATCCTTTTACTCGTTTTCGTTTTAAGTGCTTGTAGCCAGCAGACGGTAAATGTGACATTGACGAAAGAAACACTCGGTGGAGAGTCCGTCGATGAATGGTTAGCAGCAGAAGAGATGAAAGCGGAAAGTGTTGTCGATAACGAAGACGGTACGGTGACATTCGAGTTGAAAAAAGAAGATCAACAGCAAATTTTAAAAGAAATGCACGAAAACTTTAAAGCGATGGATTTATCCGAATTCGCTTCGATTGAAACGATAGGAGTGAATCAAGAGATGACGAATGTCGTTGTTGAAGTTTCCTCAGAAGAAAATTTCATCAACAGTTTAGATTCATTCGTCATTTTAGGATTGGGCATTACGACCACGATGTATCAAGCATTTGATGGGAAGACAGGCAATGATATTTCGACAAAGATTCAACTGAAAGAACAAGGTGGAGACGTCTTCAACGAGATGAATTTCCCGCAAGATTTAGCAGAATAATAAAGAGGGAAGCTTTTGGCGAAAGTCAGAAGCTTTTTTCATCGTGTTAAGAAAAAGTGAATACCTGCGCTCCTATGTCGATGCGTTTGAAATTCGAGAAAAAGCAGACGGAGTATATTATAATTGTTATAACGTTAATAAACATAAAAGAGGTGAGTGATATGGTAAAAGTTAAAGGGATTGAAAGAAAAATTACCCAGGTTGGCAATTCATTAGGATTAACTGTTCCGACTAACATGTTAGAAGCGTTAGGCGTTAAAAAAGGCGACGACGTTATAGTGGAACTGAAAAACGATCAGTTGCTTGTTAAAAAAGCTCCAACGATGGTTGAATTACCAGAAGGTGTCCCCGTTGATTTTTTCGAAGTGTTAGAAAAAGAAATGGAAGCCCATGATGAAGCGTTAAAAGGATTGGTTAATCGGTGACATGGTACGTAACGACAGAGGTAGTAATTTTAGTGTATCTTGACTATTAGTTTAATGATGATAGAAGGACTGCTGATCGCAGTGAATGGCTAAATGTCTCTTTATGAGGCGTTTTTTCGTTTGAAGGCAAAATAAAAAGAGCGGGGCTCATCTCCCGCTCTAAAAAATAGATCAGCACTCGCAATCCGTGCGTGAACGTGCCGATCTAGTGTGATGTAAAACATCACGAGGTTTTGGCACCTGTTCGTACTATACACGTTACACACACGAATTGCAATACTTTATGGTAAACTAAAAAGAAAAAGGAGTGAGTGACATGGATTCCATTATCGATGTTCCAGGCATTGACGTTGGGCATGTGGAAAATCGTGAAGCGCCAACCGGGTGTACCGTTATTTTGACGCCACAAGGAGCGGTGGCCGGTGTAGATGTGCGCGGCTCAGCACCGGGAACGCGGGAGACAGATTTATTAGACCCGATTAATTTAGTGAATGAAGTACATGCGGTCGTTTTAAGTGGTGGCAGCGCATTCGGACTTGCGGCAGCAGATGGTGTCATGCGTTATTTAGAAGAGCAAAATATCGGACTCGATGTCGGTGTGGCGAAAGTGCCAATCGTTCCGCAAGCGGTCTTGTTCGATTTAGCACTCGGTGACCCATCTGTGCGACCGACAGCTGAAATGGGCTACGAAGCAGCGCGTCGTGCATCAAAAGAGCCGTTTCCGTATGGCAATGTCGGAGCAGGATGCGGGGCGACTGTTGGTAAATTGCTCGGTCCGAAGCAAGCGATGAAAGGCGGGCTCGGTAGCGCATCGATCACATTGCCGGGTGGCATCGTCGTCGGTGCCATCGTTGCGGTGAATGCGGTCGGAGAAGTGCGGGATATAGACGGGACGATTTTGGCGAGTGCGCGTCATCCTGAGACGAATGAGCGCATCGATAGCATCGCTTATTTGAAAGAGCATCCACATATTGAAGCATTACCTGGAGGGAATACGACAATTGGAGTCGTCGCAGCGAATGTGAAGATGACGAAAGCAGAAGCGCAAAAAATTGCACAAATTGCGCAAAATGGCATCGCGCGTTCGATTTATCCTGCGCATACGATGTTGGACGGCGATACGATTTTCGCACTCGGTACCGGCGAACATAAAGTGCCAATCGACGTCGTTGGCAATTTAGCAGCGGAAGCGATGCAGGTGGCGATCGCTCGTGCGATTCGATTTGCGGAAAGTTCACACGGCATTCCGTCCTATGCTGAGGTGACGAATGAATAAAAGAGGACTCATCCTCGGCTTTGCGGGAGGATTATTGCTTTCTTACGGAATGGCGAGTCAATTCGATGAACTATTTTGGTACGGAGCGGTTTTCGTCGGAGTGAGTTATGTCGGCATGACGCTCTGGTTGGATGAACGAGAGGAAGAGAAATGATGATTACGACGAAGAAAGAGTTACAACAGCAATTGAAAAAAGAATCACCGTATTTTATCGTCGGTGGATCTGTCGCATATGCGTTACAAGTATTCGTAGATGAAACGAAAGAAACACTCGCTTTGCAAGAAGTTGCAGGGGAAAAGACGACCGATCTCACAGCGTCACGTGCGCAATTGAGAAAAGCAGGGCTCGCTCCGAAGACGATCGCTCTTTTGTTTCAACATGTTGGGTTTAAGGCGCTGTGGACACTATTAACGAAATATGAAATGGAGAAGCGACTCCCTGATTATTCAGAACTTCTCATTAAACAGACGAAAAACGAGTAGTGAACGAAAGCTCTTTTCCATATTGGGAAGGGGCTTTTGTTGTGGCCTACTCGTTTTTACGTCAAGAAAGGATGTTAGCGCTTCCAATTCACAGGATAAATATACATCGTTTGTGTAGATAAGGAAGAGTGGCGTTCAGGTCTTTCTTTTATTTTTTCGGGAGGGAGTGAATATTCACGTTTTGCCTGATCTAGTGATTCAGGTGTAATCGCCTGAATTCGCTTGATTTTTGCATAATCATAGTGAGGGGAAACAGGGTTTTCGAGAAATTGTTGTACATGCCACATACGCTCACATCCTTTCTTTCGGTGTTGCTTTACTTTTCCCATTCAGTGCATTTTGTAATCTTTTTTCGAATAAAATGAATCATCGGTAGTAGAATTACAAAAAAAGTAAAACTTTCGTTGTATCCACAGCAATGAAAGGTAAACCTTTTAACGTACCTCTCATTCACTGTTTACATATAAAAAAGTGATAAACGATAAAATCGTTTATCACTTGATACGTGTATTATTCGTTTGTTACAACGATGACAAGACGTCCATCGTCTAATACTTCTTCCGCTTCAGCGGCACTCACTTCTGAGAGGCCGAGTGATTGGAATTGACTACGGAGTTCATCGCCACGTTTAGAGAAGATGTTTTTGATTTTGTTAACAAATCCTTCTTCTTTCATGCCTACTTCTTCTGTACCGAAGTATTCTGCCATTTTGTCTTCGAGGTCTTCTTGATGACTAAACACATAAATTTGATCATGAGGTGTACCTTCTCTCACCAATTCATCAATTACTTCTTTTGCTTTTACTACGTTTTCTACATCAATACGTTTTGTCATTGATAATTCCTCCTTCATCATTAACGATCTAGTATATGTATTCCACAAAGATGAAATGATAAACAAAAGAGGGTACAATCAGGTCTTATGACATGGTAATTTCTTTTTATTCCTTTTTATAATCGTTTAAAACCATTTCTTCTATGTTTTGAGTAATCATTTCGTGAATTTCAGAACGAAATGAGGCGAATAATTGATGAGTGAAAGGAAAGGAGTGTTCATCATTTTCATAGTTTAAAAATTGTTTTAGACGTTCGGGATGTTGTACGATTGCGAGTCTGCGTTTTATAAGTGGTAACTGGAGCTGTACTTTTAATTTTTGAACATTATGGAAAATAGCATTAAAATGACTCGGAGCTCCTTTTGTTAAACGATCTCGTTCGATTATAGAAAGTGCATGAGTAGAGGCAAATAAAGCGTTTCCTACATATAAATCATCGGAGGCATTTACTCCAATTATAATATAGTCATATGTTTCATCCAACTGTTCTAAGATTGTTTGTAGCAAGACGTATCGATAAGGTGTTCCTACATTATTTCCAAGTTCCTCTGTTTGTTCATCGAAATTCAAGAGTTGTTTGCGTAAATGAAAATAGTGGAGCGTGTCACGCATTTTTAAAAACAAGGAAGATAGCGGTTGCTCTTTAGAAATGACGGAATCCACTGTCGTTGTATCAAATGCGTAATTGTACGGAATGTGAAAAGTCGCGTCTGTTTCATTTGTCGCATTAATATGTAAAACACGGTATCCGTAATCTTCTAAATAAAGAGATATTAAATAATTATTTTGTAGCAAATACCGATTATGATTAAAATTTGTAACCGTCACAAATTCAGCCATCTTCTACCATCCTTTCTTATAATTGTTTAATATTTACTATATAAGATAGTAGAGCATTTCGTAAATAAAAATGTTTAAAAGACAATAAAAAAGATTGAACATGTGATAAAAGGATGATGGACAAATAAAAAACATGTATAATATAGATAATAAATGAGAAGGGGTGAGCAAAATGATGTTCTTTATTTTAACAGTACTCGTCTTTGTTGAGATGGTAGTAATGTGGTCTCTTTACAAAGCAATTGGTAAAGAAGAGCATATTTGGTTAATCAAAGTATTTTATGTCTTTTTCTTCTCAGGATTGGTAGCGCTTCCAATTGAGAAGTTAATTTTTCATGTAGATTCGATTTTGTGGGAACTGCTCGTTTTAGGAGTCGGGTTCATCGTGATCGGTTCATTAATCGCACATCTTCAACAACAAAAGAAGGAGGCCTATTCTTTATGAGTCCGTATAATACGTAAAAAGAAGTTTGAGCAAATCACGACTCAAACTTCTTTTTATTTTGTCTATTCATCATCTCCACGGTAGCGTTTATATGGAAGTGGATTCCATGTCGTATGTTCCATTGCGTCGCGTGTGACGGGATAAGGTGTGTATCGTTTCACTGTTTTGGCTGCTTCTAGTTCTTTTTCGACTTCACTACGATCTTGATACATAAATTCATCGCTCGTTTCTTCCTCTGCTAAATGGAGTTTCTCTTGCAAGTCATCCAGCACCATGTCTTGTTGAGCATGCATTTCTAAATAACTGTCCGTGATCCAAGAAGGTTGAATGTCTCGATTATGGTCTGTGACATAACTGAACTCTCGGAAAATATCACGATAAATTAAAGCAGCATGTGTGCGCGCATCGAGAACAGCGAGTTCTAAATCTTCAATCGTCAATTCACGTGTAATCGGATTTTTGCGTGGATGATAACCGATTCTGCGTGAAGTTCTATAATAAGGGAAGATGCTGTTAATCGTTTTAGAAACAGGAGAAATCGATTCTCCGTGCTCATCCAATCCTTTCGGTTGCACCCCTTGCATCGCAATGCGTGCCGATTCTGGACGAATGATTTCCTTCGGTGGCATCATGCCGTGTCGCAGTAGTTCGCGCACACCTGTACCTGAAATGTTAATGCGATAACGAATGTCGTGTGGACACGTTTGGGTTGTCGCTAAGTTGCTGCAACGCGCGCAATAAAATACTTCATGGAAGAGGCGGACGTCGATGCCTAATTCTTCCGGTGTATATTCATCGAAAATCGAGTGGCTTTCATATTTGTCGTAGAAGTCGCCAACCCCTGCATGATCTCGACCGATGAGCGCATGGGTACAGCCGTAGTTTTTCATGATAAGTGCGTGTAAAATCGTCTCACGCGGTCCAGCGAAAATATACGTCACACGGAGCGGTGCGAGTTGTGCGCGTTCTTTCGGATAGTATGTATCGAGAACAGCGCGGTAGGCGAGCATGCGGAATTCATGTCGCGTATATTCACGTTTGGCGAGTTCAACGAGTGGCTGAATGAGCACACCGTCCAATTCTTCTAAAGCATTTTTGTGAATGTATTCATGCCCGCGGTGAAGCGGGTTCGCACCCGTTATGAAGCCACCGACTGTTTTCCATTTATGCTCTTCGTAAAACAGTTTCCACGTATCTTTCGGTTCGAGTCTCATTTTTTCGAACGGTCCCCAATCTGCTCGGTTCAATAAACTAATTTGTCCTCCAACCGCGATGTCACCCATTCGTCTGTAAATCGAATCGACTCCTGGATGATGGCGGTCCGTCGTATTGAATAAATAATGGGCCCGCATTTCTTTATCGTATTCAAAAATATCTGACACGTGCAAAATCGCGATCGGCTTTTTATAATAGTCGGTTAAGACGACATCGTCCCCAACCGCGAGTGAACGAATGACTTCTTCATTCATTTGTCCAATCGGCGCGAAAGAGAGTGGGACCGGCCAAATGGTGCCATCTGTTAGACGTCCTTCTTTCAATACCGATTTGTAATTCGCTTCGTCCATAAAGCCGTCATTCGGTGACAGTACTCCTGTCGCGATCATTTCAAGTGTGATGATTGCCTCCAAATCGACGACGATTGTCGGGAGGTCTTTCGCTCGTTGTAATGCTTCTTCACGAGCGTCTCCTTCCAAAACCCGATTGACTAAAGTTCCCCCATGTGGTTGTTGTGGATAGTTTTTCATCTTCATTCCCCCTTTTTGATAGCGCTTACATATATTTCTTACTATAAATCTATGCTTCGTTTGCGTCAACTAAAATGAGTGTAGGAAGGGGGATTTCCCTTTCTACACTCATCGATTAGCAACCGTAGTAGCCGCTGATTGAACGCCTTAAATTTTTAATCATATCGGGATTTTCAAAAATATTTCCTAATTTGAATATATGTGCTTTTTCTTCATTAATTTCGACAATTCCTTCACCTAAATCTTCAACGACGAAAGCACCGTTTTGCTTTTTCAAAACACCGAAGTATTCATTGCGTAGTAAGCCGTCATATTGTACGAGTTGTACGAGGTCTTGTTCGTAAAGTGGTTGATTGTCAGCGCTTTTTTTCGGATAGCGTTCCATCGCAATCGCACCGTCTTTTGCTTCTTCACTCATTTGCTTCGTCTCTTCATCCCAATAGCGAAATGACTTCATTTGAAATTCCTCCTTTGAAATATGAATTTAAACGTAAAAGTGGAGAAAACACCCCACGCCGTATATTTTTCATTAAAATATAGTATAACATATATGATTTGGAAAGGTTGTCATTTGCTTAACGCAAGAAGAGGTTCTTCTGTTGAAATCTCATCAAAAGGAAAAAGAGATATAGTATGATGAGAAGAGTTGTTTGTGATGAATATTTAATTTTGGAGGAGAAATTATACGATGCGTCGAAAAATCGGGTTATTTTTTATTATAATGAGTTTACCTTTATTATTGCTTTACGTTGTAGAGGCAGGATGGGGCATGTATGAAGACGGTCGCTACATTGGGAATACCGCGATCGCTTATGAAGACCATCCATTTGAAATGGAAGAACAAATTCAAAATATGCCGAGTTATATCGACCCGTGGGGTGTCGAAAAAGGATTAGCGAATGTGACATTGCGTTATGACGGGGAAGTCATTGAAACATTTCAAACGGTTCCTGTAGCGATCGAGGCAAAAGGGCTCGATCGGTATTACGGAACAATCGGCATGCAAGAGAAGCAAGGGACGTGGACTGTCGTCGTACTGAATGAGCCGGAGCTGTTCATTACGAATGAATTCGGGCAATTAGAAGGGTGCGTGCCTGATGAGGAACGTTCGTATACAGTGATTAAGCGCGGTGAGGAAAATTCAGAAGCGGTGTACGCTTTTACAGAACGCACACCGGAATTGACAGCGTACATTCGAGCGATGCATTTGTATCCGACAAAACTCGGCTATTTGACGAACGTACCGTACACATTGCCGAGCATTTGGGTTCCGATCACGTATCCGTTTGCGACATTATTTATCGGCTTAGCCCTTTACGTCACCGGACGCAAAAAAACCGAAGCTTCTGAATGAAGTTCGGTTTTTTCTTATTTATACAATCGGCCGAATGACAGCACGGACGGGGCTACCGTCTGCGCCATCGATGCGAAGGGGAAGGGCGATGCAGTCGTACAATCCTTCCGCTGCTTCATCTAAGACGATATTTTCTAAAATGTGAATGCGTGATGCGTACAACGCATGGTGCGCATCTAACGTTTTACTATCGACCGGGTCAATCGTCGGTGTGTCGACTCCGATGAGTGAAATATTCGCGTCTTTCAAGAACGGACCGAGCCGCGGCGAAAGTGTCGCATACTGCTTCGGAAACGCGGTCGTTGAAGCGGTTTGCGTCGTGCGTAGTAACAGGAACTGCGCTCGTTCGTCCAGCGTCAGATGTTCTGGTTCAATGACGGGTACATCGATTACGTGAACGACTTGAGCAACTCCGATAAACTCATTGACGTCGAGTTGCTCAACCGTTTCTCCTAAAGAATCGAAATGAAACGGCGCATCGATATGTGTTCCCGTATGCACACTCGTTGCAATCCGGCCGAGGTTGACAGAGCCGGTCTGTTCTTTCGAAAAGGCGAGCGTGTATGTGAAAGGTAAGTCCCCTTCCCATGTCGTCGTTTTATTATGAAATGGTTGTGAAATATCAATCCAGCGCATCCAATCATCCTTTCAATGAAATGACGAACACAATCGCAATGACAATCGGTACGAAAAATTTCATCATGCCGTAATACCAAACATGAAACAATCCTTCGCCGTGACGATTCGCCGTTAAAAATTCTTCTTTCACGAGTGTTTTATTCATTTTCCATCCGATAAAGATAGCGATGAGTAAGCTGCCGAGTGGAAGTAATACATTACTGACGACAAAGTCAGTTAAATCAAAAACAGAGCGATTGAAAATTGAAAAGTCCGCGAGCGTACTTGAAGAAAGGGCGGAAGGAATCGCCGCAATGAAGACGATTAATCCAATCATTAACGTAGTCGGAACACGTCTCTTTTTGCCACTCGCTGTCAATGCTGCAATAATAATTTCGAATAAGCTGAAAGAAGAGGTCAAAGTCGCAAATAAAAATAACATTAAAAAGAGTGCTAAAAATAGTTGACCGAATGCCATCTGTCCGAACGCTTCTGGCAATACCATAAATAGTAAGCCTGGCCCTTCATCAGGTTGTAAACCGAATGAAAAGACGACGGGGAAAATCGCGAGACCCGCAAGTAAAGAGACGAAAATATTCATCCAAACGACTGAATTCGCACTCGATACGAGGCTGACATCTTTTTTTAAATAACTGCTGTACGTAACCATACATGAAAATCCGACAGCGAGTGAGAAGAACGATTGTCCGAGCGCGTAAAGGAACGCTTGACTCGTCATATTTTCAAAGCTCGGCATTAAGAAGAATTTTACCCCTTCCATCGCTCCAGGCAATGTTAAGCTACGAATGACGATCGCGATAAAGAAAAGAAATAATAAAGGCATTAAAATTTTATTCGCGCGTTCAATACCTGCTTGAATACCGCCTGCTAAGACGAATACGTTAATCGCAATAAATAAGCCGAGTCCGAGTAATGTCGTGCTTGGTGAGCTGATCGTCTCACCAAATAAAGCGACATAGTTCACCTGTTCTCCGATGACGCCCCCTGTGAGTGATTTCAACGTATAAATGAGCACCCATCCACCGACGACACTGTAAAACGATAATAGTAAGAAACAACCGATGACGCCGATGCGCCCGATCCACACCCATAATGAACGAGGTGCGAGTTGTTTGTAAGCACTGATCGCTTCTTTACCTGTTGAACGACCGATGATAAATTCGGATAAAAGCATCGGAAGCCCGATGAGCAATGTTAAAATGACGAACACGAGGAAGAAAGCCCCTCCGCCGTTCATACCTGTCACATAAGGTGTTTTCCAAATGGCTCCTAATCCGATTGCCGCTCCCGCTGTTGATAAAATGAACCCTAATTTTGATGACCAAAGATCTTGTCTTTTTTCCATACATTCCACCCCTTTGTAGAGTGAAAAGAAAGCCGAACGTGCGACTTTCTTTTCGATTTCGTTATAATGTTGTGCGCAAATCCCAAAGTTCCGGGAAGAAGCGGTGATCGAGCACTTCGCGTAAATAGTTGACCCCGCTTGAGCCACCTGTTCCTTGTTTGAAACCGATGATGCGTTCGACCGTTTTCATATGACGGAACCGCCACTGTTGAAGCCAATCTTCCACGTCGACGAGTTTTTCGGCAAGCTGATACAACTCCCAATATTGGTCGACATTGCGATACACCGTTTCCCACGCTTGACGCACCGTTTCGTCACCACCATATGTGACGGAAAAATCACGGTCTAACAATTGTTCATTAATTTCAAATCCTGCGCGTGCGAGCGCTCGAATCGATACGTCATAAATGCTCGGCTGCTTGATCGCTTCGGTTAAAAATTCATGCAAGACGGCATCTTTTTCATAAATTTTTAAAATATGTTTCGTCTTATAGCCGAGAGCGAATTCGATGAGTCGGTATTGATACGATTGGAAACCAGACGCTTTTCCTAAGTCATCGCGAAACTCCAAATACTCACTCGGTGTCATCGTCGCGAGCACGTCCCACGCTTGAATAATTTGCGATTGAATTTTAGATACACGCGCGAGCATTTTGAATGCGGTGTTCATTTCATTTTGATCAATGGCCGTAATCGCCGCCGTCATTTCGTGCAAGGCGAGTTTCATCCATAGTTCGCTCACTTGATGAATGATGATAAATAACATTTCATCGTGGTGATCGGATAGTCGGTTTTGACTCGTTAAAATTTTGTCTAAATTTAAATATTCCCCATACGTCATCTCGTCTTTAAAGTCGGTATGAATCGCAGGTTCTTGTGATGCAAGTTTTTTGTGTAAATCGGCAATCGTATGTTTCATAAGGCACCTTCTTTCGAATTAGGAGACAATTTCTCGTGCATTAGAAAATTCTTTATACGTTTCATGTTCCATAATATTTTTCAAACGTTGTACCATGTCGTACACTTCTTCTGCTGTGTTGTAAAGGGCGACAGGTGCTAGACGAATGCCACGTGGGGTGCGGAAGTCTGGAATGACATTCACTTTTTTCAGCGCTTTACAAATGCGCGCCGCTTCAGGATGTTCTAAGTAAACATGTGCGCCTCGGCGATGATCTTCTCGCGGGTTCGAAATTGTAAAGCCGTATCCGTCGAGTTCGATTTCAACAAGTTTCATTAAGAAGTTCGTCAATTCGAGCGAACGTTTCCGAATTGCATCGATGCCGACTTCGTGGAAAATTTCGAGTGAACCGAAGAGCGGAGCGGCACTTAAAATATGCGGTGTCCCCATTTGATAAGCACCGGCTGTCATCGCTTGTGTCATCGTATGACTCATATCGAACTGACGGTTTTTATCGCTGCCGAACCAGCCGGCAAGACCAGGAGCAGTACCGAAATGACGTTCGTTCACGTAAAGGCCAGCGACAGAACCAGGGCCGCCGTTTAAATGTTTGTACGTACACCAGAAAGCGAAGTCGACGCCCCATTTCGATAAGTCATGGGGGATCGCGCCGATGGAATGACAAAGGTCAAAGCCGATTAAAATACCACGCTCATGCGCTTCTTGTGTCAATTGTTGCATGTTTAAAATTTGACCGCTGCGATATAAAACGCTCGGCAAAATGATGATGGACACGTCTTCACGCATCGCTGCGATAACATCGATCTCTTCAATCGTATGGCCGTCACGGCTTTCCACTTGAATGAAATGTGAATTCGGATCGAGCCCGTGTTGTTCGAGCTTTGATTTAATCGCATAAATATCGGTCGGGAAGTTTAAATTGTCCGCCAAAATTTTATTGCGTTTTTCTGTCGGTTTGAAAAATGTTGCAAGCAATTGGTGTAAGTTAGACGTTGTCGAACCTGTCACAATCACTTCTTCTTTTTTCGCACCGATGAGGGGAGCGCTTAATTCGGCTAACTTTTCTGACAATGTGAACCAAGGGTATGCGCCTTTCGTCCAGCCGTCAATCGCATAACGCTTCCATGAATCTGTTAAATAGTCGAGCGCCATTTCCGCTCGCTTGCTCATTAATCCGAGGGAGTTGCCATCGAAGTAAATTTGACCATCATTTAAATAGAACTCATCGCGATATGCTTTTAATTTATTTTCAAAATCGAGTGCTTTCGCTTCTTGTAATAATGAAATTTTCATCATATAGGATGCTCCTTTCCATTTGTTCTTATCATACGGGATAGGTTAAAAGCCCGTCAATGACTAGTTCGAGCAAAGTAGTCGAGAAATCGGAAAGAAAATGGTAATATAGAAAAAGATTCATTAAAATTTTATGAGGAGATGTATTATGTTAACGATCGCACGCAAATCAACACTTGAAATTGTACCCGCAGACGAGGAAGACGCCAGGACATTGGAGCGGCTCATTGATTTATATTGCTATGACTATTCGGAGTTCGATGAGGCAGATGTCCTCGACTCAGGGAGTTATGAATATATTGATGTCGCTCAATATGTGAAAAATAAGGCGAATTATCCTCATTTCATTAAATACAATGGAAAGTACGCAGGATTTGCTTTAATTCAAAAAATAACAGACGAGACAGGATCATTTTGGTATTTGCAAGATTATTTTATTATGCGCAAATATCGTCAGTACGGCTTAGGACGCAAAGTGGCGACCCGCTTATTCGATTCATTACAAGGAGAGTGGGAAGTGCGCCAAGACGCGACGAATGTCCCTGCTCAAAAGTTTTGGAAGAAAGTGATCGGCACATATACGAACGA
This sequence comes from Savagea serpentis, assembly GCF_015351395.1. Taxonomy (GTDB): domain Bacteria; phylum Bacillota; class Bacilli; order Bacillales_A; family Planococcaceae; genus Savagea; species Savagea serpentis. The sequence goes on along the minus strand of NZ_JADKPV010000001.1, from coordinate 933,750 downwards.
GCAATATCGCTCGATTACTCGTAAAAAATGGGACGGTCCGATTCAACGATTTAATTCTGGTGATTTTTATGACGAAGATCGCTTACAAGTCATTTAAAGAACAAAAAGACGAAAAGAATTTTCTTTTCGTCTTTTTTATGCGAAAAAATCATTTAAATCGTTGTGAGCTAGCACTTTTTCTTTGCTTTTCATAAAAAACTTTTCTTAATAAGCTAAAAAAACGTATTGACTATTTTCGAGAAACCGTTTACATTAAGAATCAGAAGTTAACTGTTATCAGAACAGAATATTCTGACAATTTAACTTTTGTCAAATGTGATGAAACAAACTGCGAATGACTTTTTTAAAAGGAAGGGGTGGAAAAATGCGACTTACAAAACAATCGATTAGCGATCAAGCAGCTCAAATGTTGCGTAAACAAATTATGTTACATGAACTGAAAGAAGGAACGCACTTAAAAGAGTCTGAGTTGTCAGGAGTGTTAGGCGTAAGTCGTGGTCCGATCCGAGAAGCGATTAAGAAATTAGAAGCAGAAGGATTTGTTGAGACGCGAACGAATGGTCGTTCCATCGTTCAACCATTCACGGAAAAAGAAGTGCAAGATTTATACGATGCTCGAATTTTAATTGAAACGAATGCTTTATTAAATATTCGACCCGAAATTGTAGCGCGTTACTTACCGACTTTGCAATTAGCCTTAAAAGAAATGGAAGAATCACGTGTCATTGACGACGTTATGATTGATAATTCTCATATTGAAGCAGACGTTCATTTCCATTACACGCTCGTTTGTATGTCTGAAAATAAAACATTAATGCGCATGTGGCAATCGTTAAACGAAACGACGCAAACACTGATTGAAGTGACCGCTCGTCATACGTTAACACGGAAAGAAAAAATTCAAAACGAGCATTTGGCGATTGTCGATGCCATCATCAAGTATGATGTGGCGACTGCCCAAAAAGCTTTAACGGCTCATTTAATGGGAGCATCTAATTATTATAGTGAAGCGGTTTTTAAAATAGAAAGTAGAGGAGAATACGATGAATAAAAAAATGAAATGTGCCATTATCGGTTCAGGAAATATCGGAACAGATTTAATGATTAAATTAGCAAGAAGCGAATATCTCGAGCCTACTGTCATGATTGGAATTGATCCGAATTCAGAAGGGCTCCGCATGGCGAAAGAAAATGGCATGCAAGTGTCTCATGAAGGAATGGAAGGATTTAAACAACTTCAAGAAGGAGTCGACATCGTTTTTGAAGCGACGAGCGCACATGCTCATGCGGCGAATGCTCCGATTTTAAAAGAGATGGGGAAATTTGCAATCGATTTAACACCAGCGGCAGTTGGTCCGTTCGTCGTTCCAGCAGTCAACTTAACGGAAGAACTCATCCATCATGAAGCGAATGTCAACATGGTTACATGTGGCGGACAAGCGACTGTTCCGATCGTTCATGCAGTGAGTGAAGTCGTCGATGTGGAATACGCTGAAATCGTTTCGAGTGTTTCGAGTAAAAGCGCAGGACCTGGAACGCGTCAAAATATCGATGAATTTACAGAGACGACATCGAAAGCACTTGAAGTGGTAGGACGCGCGAAAAAAGGTAAAACATTAATCGTGATTAATCCTGCAGAGCCACCGATTTTAATGCGTAATACTGTATACATGCAAATTGCAGAGCATTCGGAACAAATCTATGAAGAAATTCGCCGAGCTTTAGATGCGCGTGTAGAAGTGATGAAGCAATACGTGCCAGGATATCGTTATAAAGCAGAGCCCGTATTGAAAGAAAACGTTGTCACGGTTCAAATTGAAGTAGAAGGTATGGGTGATTTTTTACCGACGTATGCAGGGAATTTAGACATCATTACAGCAGCCGCAATCCGAACAGCAGAGCAATATGCACAAGTGAAAGGAGCTTCTAAATGAGTAAAATTACAATTAACGACGTAACGTTACGTGACGGAATGCATGCGATTTCGCATCAATATTCACAAGAGCAAATCGCAGAATTAACGAAAGTTCTTGACGAATCAGGTGTAGACATCATCGAAGCGACACATGGCGACGGTCTTGGAGGAAGTTCATTACAATACGGATTTTCAAAAGAAAGTGAAGAAACAATTATTCGTACCGCAGTTGAAAATAGTAAACATGCAAAAGTGGGCGTGTTATTAATTCCAGGAATCGGGATTATCGACGATTTAAAACGCGCGCATGACTTAGGAGCATCTGTCGTACGTGTCGCAACGCATTGTACGGAAGCGGACGTTTCGATGCAACATATTCAAGCAGGAGTTAAACTCGGCATGGATACAGTCGGATTTTTAATGATGTCACACCGTACGACGCCTGAAAATTTAGTCGAAGAAGCGAAAAAGATGGAGTCTTACGGAGCGAAAACGATTTACGTCGTGGACTCTGCTGGTGCTTTAACGATGGATGATGCACGCGCACGCGTTTCAATGTTCAAAGAAAAGCTTTCGCCTGAAACGGAAATTGGTTTCCATGCGCATAACAACTTATCACTCGGAATCGCAAACTCGATTGTCGCGATTGAAGAAGGAGCGACACGCATCGATGCAAGTTTGGCAGGAATGGGTGCAGGGGCAGGGAATGCCGCACTAGAGCAACTCATCGCGGTCATGAATCGCCTCGAACTTGATCATAATGTCGACTTGTATAAAGTGATGGATGCGGCGGACTACTTAATGAAACCGATGATGAAGCGTCCGGTTCAAATCGACCGTTTAAGTTTAATGCTCGGATATTCTGGCGTTTACTCAAGTTTCTTATTGTTCGCAGAGCGTGCGGGACAAGAGTATGGCGTCGACGCGCGAGACATTTTAATGCGCATCGCGGAAATGGGAGCGATCGGTGGGCAAGAAGATTGGATTATCGGCGTGGCACAACAATTAGCAGCAGAAGCAAAATAATGTGAAATCATAGGGGGATTGCGCAATGAAAAAGCTTTTACAATTCGGTTTATTGGCAGTATTAATGGTCGTTTTAGCAGCTTGTGGTGGAGATAAAGAGAAAGAAACGACAGATGGTGGGAAAGATAAGTATGTCATTAAAGCAGGACACGCAGCATCGGAAGACCATTTCGCACAAGGGTCTTTTGAGAAATTTAAAGAAGTCGTCGAAGCGAAATCAGATGGTCGCATCGAAGTTCAAATTTTCCCGAATGGTCAAGTTGGGGGAGAGCGCGAAATGATTGAAGCGATCCAACTTGGAAACTTAACGATGGCAGCGCCTTCAAGTGCTCCTCTTACAGCATTTAGCCCGGGGATGTACTTATGGGATCTTCCATTCTTGTTCTCAGACCATGAAGAAGCCCATCGTGTATTAGACGGTGAAATTGGGGCGGAAGTATTGACACAATTAGAAGAAGTCGGAATTAAAGGATTAGGCTATTGGGAAAATGGATTCCGTCATTTAATGAACAGTAAACGTCCTGTAGAAAAAATGAGCGATATGAAAGGGTTAAAAATGCGTACACTGGAAAGTCCACAGCAAATTAAAGCGTGGAATGCGACAGGTGCGAACTCGACATCCATCGCCTTCACAGAACTTTATTCCGCTTTACAACAAGGGACCGTAGATGCAGCAGAGTCACCACTCGCATTAATGTACGCACAAAAATTCCAAGAAGTACAAAATCATTTAACATTAACAGGTCATATGTATTCTCCGTGGCCAGTCATTATGAGCAAAAAATTCTATGAAGAATTACCAGAAGATTTACAACAAGTAGTAGATGAAGCGGTACTCGAAGCGCGTGATCATAACCGAAAACTCTCTGCAGAAGATGAAGCAGCTTCATTACAATTGCTTCAAGATGCAGGAATGGAAGTGGTCGAATTAAGCGATGAAGCGAAAAATGAATTCCGTGAAACGATGAAAATTGTCTATCCAGACATTGAAGAATTAGTCGGTGCTGAATTATTTGAGCGTTTAATGAAAGAAGTGGAATAAGACAGTAGAAGCGATACGAGCGCGGATGGAGCGTGTGTGCCTGTCGAGTGACAGGCGCATCAGCTTCCTGTGGAACCGTCGCTTTCGTTATAGGAGGATTATGCGATGAAAAAAATAGTTTCCTTCCTTGATATGTTTGAGAAAGTGATGATCACATTATTTATGTCAATCATGGTCGTCTTAATTTTTACGCAAGTATTTACACGTTTTGTGTTAAATGATGCGGCAACGTGGACGGAAGAAGCTTCTCGTTACTTATTTATTTGGTTAATCTTTTTATCGATCGGTGTGGCGTTCGTTGAAAAGAAACATATTAGCATTGATATCGTGATGGACCGCTTGCCGAAAGTAGCGCAAGTCGTCTTACAACAAATCGTGTACATCATGTTAATCGGTTTATCGATTTTCTTCCTTATGCAAGGAATTGAACTCGTTGACAATATGATGACGTTCAATCAAAAGTCTTCTATTTTACAAGTGCCGATGTGGGCGGTATATGCTTCTTTACCTGTTGGATTTTTGTTTGCTGTTTTGCGTTTAATTCAAGCTTCGATTCGTTTATATGTGACGGATGAAGAAGAGAAAGAAGGGAGCGAGACGTTATGAGTACAGGAATTGTATTGTTCGGATCTTTAATTATTTTATTACTATTGTCTGTACCTGTCGGGTTCGCTCTTCTTTTAGCAAGTTTAGCGACGATCGTTTTGACAGATATCGCATTACCTTTTAGTTTAATGACGCAAGTGCTCATTACAGCGAATGATTCCTTTCCTTTAATGGCGATTCCTTTCTTCATATTAGCCGGTGTGCTCATGGGAAAAGGGGGCGTCTCCGAACGTTTATTAGATATTGCGAGTTCGTTCGTCGGGCATTATCGTGGAGGATTCGCGGTCGCTACCGTCTTAACGGCGATGTTTTTCTCAGCGATTTCAGGATCAGGTCCAGCGACGGTCGCAGCGATTGGAACGATTATGATTCCAGCGATGACGAAGCGAGGATATAATAAATCATTCGCTACAGCGCTCGTCGCGGCAGCGGGTACGATCGGAATCGTCATTCCGCCGAGCATTCCGCTCGTCATTTACGGCGTTTCAGCAAGCGCTTCAATCGGTGACCTTTTCGTAGCAGGAATTATTCCAGGTATTTTGATGGGTCTCGCTTTAATTATTTGGTCGGTCGTTCATGCGAGACGTGAAAATTACGCTGTCGAAAAGAAAGCGACGTGGAAAGAAAGACTGCATGCACTCAATCGTGGGAAAGGTGCATTGTTCATGCCCGTCGTCATTTTAGGTGGGATTTACGGAAGTATTTTCACACCGACAGAAGCAGCGGTCATTGCCGTCGTGTACGGGTTAATTTTAAGCTTATTCGTCTATCGCGAAATGTCGATAAAAGAAACGATTCGCGTCATTTATGATTCATCGATTACGACAGGAACGATTATGTTAATCGTCGCAGCGGCAGCTGTATTTGGACGCATTTTAGCGCTCGAACAAATTCCGAACGCTGTTGCCCAATCGATTACAGACATTACGACGAATCCGTTACTTTTTTTACTTATCGTGAACGTTTTGTTAATCATTATCGGCACATTTATGGAAACGATCGCGGCCGTTATTATTTTAACGCCGATTTTATTGCCACTCACTGTGGAGATGGGTATCGATCCCGTTCATTTCGGAATCATTATGATCGTTAACTTAAGCTTAGGGTTTATTACACCGCCACTCGGTCTTAATTTATTTGTGGCGTCGAGCATTTCAGAATTGAAAATCGAAACGTTGAGTAAAGCGATTATTCCAGCCTTTTTAGTGCTCGTGTTAACGTTACTACTCATCACATATATTCCAGCGTTGTCACTTATTTTACTTTAGGAGGAATGTCTTTTGTTTAAGGTCACTTTAGTCGATCATGAATGGGAAGATACACAATTAGAAGAGCGCATGTTTGAAGAAGCAGGGCTCGAATTTCAAATTTTGCAAAGTCGTGAAAAAGAACGCATTATTGAAGCGGCAAAAACGAGCGATGCATTGCTTATTTTATATGCGGATATCGATGAAGACATTTTAAAAGAAGCGCAAGAGGCAGGGCGTTTGCAAATTGTTTCTCGCTACGGTATCGGCATCAATATGGTAGATGTTGCAGCTGCCAAAGCGTGTGGGATTGATGTCGCGAATGTGAATGACTACTGTATCGATGAAGTGAGTGATCATTCGCTCGCCTTTATTTTAGCAGCAGCACGTCGTATTATTCCTTATTATAACGACACGCGTGCAGGCCATTGGGATTTTAAAGTAGCGGATTTACCGATTCGCAGTTCGAAGGCGACAGTCGGTTTGCTCGGATTTGGAAAAATCCCGCGTCGCCTCGCTGAAAAATTAAATGCGATCGGTTACAATGTGATGGCTTACGATCCATTTGTAAGCGAAGAAGATATGCGCGCTGTCGATGTCGAAAAAGCGACGGTGGAAGAAATTATCGCAGAAAGTGATTTTATTTCTGTGCACGTGCCATTAATTGAAGCGACGCACCATTTATTGAATCGTGAAGCTTTCCAAGCGATGAAATCAAATGCTTACATTATTAATACAGCGCGCGGTCCGATCATCGATGAAGAAGCGATGATTGAAGCGTTGCAAAATGGAGAAATTGCGGGGGCTTATTTAGATGTGACGGAAACAGAACCACTCCCAGCCAATAGCCCGCTTCGCACATTGCCGAATGTCGTCTTATCTCCTCATGCGGCATGGTATTCAGAGGATGCTTTTTTCGAAATTCGCTACAAAGCGATTCAAAATATTATTGAGAAAAGCGAAGGAAAAACACCGACGTATTTAATTCATTCGTAAATGAGAACGATGAGCGATGCAATCAGAACAAGCACTACTAAAACTTCTTTCGTGAATGAAAAGAAGGTCAACATGAGTGATAGCAAATCGAAAACGTATGAAATCAAAGGAAAACTTTTGGTTTCATACGTTTTTTATGTTGTTCACAATAGATGGACTTTTTCGAAAAAATGTCATAATGAAAATCACGTCAAATATTAAATAGCAAGGCGCTACTTTTAATTAACATAAAAATGATAATACTAAATGAGTGTAATTTGAAATAGATAGAAGAAAATGTTTGTTGTTCTAAGAAAGAATATAATCTTTTCCGAGCATATAGCGTCCAGTTCGTGGACCGTCTGAAAATAGCGCTCGGGCTATGGATTCCTCCTAATAGTTCCGATACATCGCACGTTCCCAGTCATGAACCATCGTGCGGTATTCATCCCATTCTTGGCGTTTCAATCGAAGATAAGCAGTATGAATCGATTCGCCGAGTGCTTCTTTCATCAATTCACTTTTTTCGAGAGCGATGAGCGCATGGTCTAAGTCGCTCGGTAATGTGTGAATGTCACTCGCTTCACGTTCTTCCGGTGTCATATGAAAAATATTCGCATCGACTCGATGAGTGGCCAGTGCTTTTTTCTCAATGCCCGCAAGTCCTGCCGCTAAAATGACGGTCATTGCGAGGTATGGATTAGCCATCGGGTCAACAGAACGGACCTCAATACGTGTTCCGAGACCACGACTCGCTGGAATTCGGATGAGTGCTGTACGATTGGACGTGCTCCACGCGATATAACTTGGTGCTTCAAAGCCTGGGACGAGTCGTTTGTATGAGTTGACGGTCGGGTTCGTAATCGCGGAAAAATCATACACATGTTCTAACACGCCTCCGATAAATTGGTACGCAATATCGCTTAAACCTTCCTTGCTTTTTTCATCGTAAAACATATTGTCGCCCTCTTTAAAAAGAGAAACATTCGCATGCATTCCTGAACCGTTCATGCCGTAAAATGGTTTTGCCATAAATGTCGCTTCCAAGTCATACTTTGCTGCCACTCTTTTGACGACCGTTTTGAACAATTGAAGACGGTCGCACGTTGTGAGTGCGTCGCTATATTGGAAATCGACTTCATGTTGTCCAGGAGCGACTTCATGATGGCTTGCTTCAATTCGGAATCCGAGTTTTTGAAGGGAGAGTGTAATTTCGCGTCGACATATTTCTCCTTTGTCGAAAGGTGCGAGGTCGAAATAGTCTGCATCGTCATGACGAGATCCGTCTTTTTCTAATAAGAAAAACTCCGGTTCCGCTCCGAAGTTAAACGTATCGAAACCGAGCGATTCCATTTTCCGTAACATGCGTTTTAAATTGCTGCGTGGATCACCGATGAATGGTTCGCCATTTGGAAGAGCAATATCGCAAATAAATTGTCCGACACGATATGGCTCGCTTTCAATAATTGTCCAAGTTGACAAATCCGGTTTTAAGTACATATCACTCGCTTCGATGGAGGCAAATCCTTCAATAGAAGAACCGTCAAACATCATCTCGTTATCGAGCACTTTTTCATATTCAGAACTCGGAACTTCGATATGTTTCGGTCTGCCGAATAAATCAGCAAATTGTAATTGAATAAAATCGACCTCTCGTAATTTCGCGTGCATTGTTTCATTCATCTTTGATCACCTCTACTAAAATAAGATACATCTCTTTTCCTTTTTTTACTAAAGTTCAAACGTTATTTGCAAATAAAATGTTATTTGTGTAGAATTATATTATTACTTACCTAGGTAACTATAAGGAGAATGGCATGAAATCTATTATTAATCATGAATTAGTTCATTTACTTCATCAAAAGACGAGACTTTTGGAGAAAGAAGCGAATGCGACATTGAGTGAATATGAATTGTATAGCGCACAATGGGCGATCATTTACTGTTTGGCGACACAAGGCCCAATGGTGCAAGCGGAAATTGGGAAATATTTAAATGTTGAAGCGCCGACTGTAACGCGTACATTGCGGCGTATGGAAGAGAAGGATTGGATCCTTCGCGAAGAAGGGGAAGATAAGCGCGAACGTTTAGTGCGACTATCGCCGAGAGGAGAGTTAAAGTTACCCGAGATAAAACGCAGTATGCAACAAATGGAAGCGACATTATTACGCGATTTAAATCAAGCAGAAAAAGAGCAATTGTACCAGTTGCTAGGAAAGATAAAAGGAGACCGAGACACTGTATGACGAAGGAACAACCATCAACGAAAATATGGACGAAGGATTTCATTACGATATCCGTCGCTTATTTTTTTGTGTTTATTGTATTTTATGCATTATTAACAACTTTACCTTTATATGTAATTCACGAATTAGGGGAGTCTGAAGCCCGCGCAGGATTAGTTGTGACGAGTATGCTCGTGGCGGCCATTCTCGTGCGTCCTTTCGCACCAAAGTTGTTAGAAATTTTCGGAAAGAAAAAAGTTTTACTTCTCATGTTATTGCTATATACCATTACGATGGGGTTCTATTTATTAATTGACGATTTCATGCCATTGCTGGCGATTCGCTTTTTACACGGGATTTCATTCGCTGTCGTGACCACAGTGATGAGTGCAATTGCGGTTGACGTCATCCCGAAAGAGCGAAAGGGAGCAGGTATGGGGTATTTTGCGATGGCGATGAACTTAGCTGTCGTCATCGGTCCATTCATCGGCTTATTAATTGCCCAACAGTTATCGTTTCATATGCTATTTATTGTGTTGACAGCAGTGATGCTTATTAGTTTAGTGACGTCTCTGTTCTTAAATGTGGAAGAAAAAGAGCGAAAACAAACGGATTTTTCATTATCATTCCATGATTTAATTGAAGTGAAAGCATTACCTGTCGGAATATTAAGTGGACTTGTCGGTTTTGCGTATGCAAGTATTTTGTCATTCGTTCCGATTTATGCGGAAGAAATTGGTCTTGCGCATGTCGCGAGTTATTTCTTTTTAGTGTATGCAGGCCTGATGTTGTTGACGCGTCCATCACTCGGGCGCGCATTTGATGAAAAAGGTCCGAGGGCTGTACTCATTCCTTGTTTAGGATTATTTGCATTCGGCTTAATGTTACTCGGATTCACGACGACGGGAATTGTTTTATTAGTGAGCGCTGCTTTGATCGGAATCGGTTACGGAACATTGCTTCCTGGGTTTCAAACGATGGCGATTCAAAGTACGAGTCACGAGCGTAGTGGCCACGCGATTGCGACATTTTTCATTTTCTTCGATATCGGCATTTCATTCGGTGCGTATACGTGGGGAGTGATCGTCGATCGTTCTGGATTTGAAACGATGTACTTCATCGGCAGTGCGCTCGTCGTAGTGACTATTTTTGTTTATTTAGCATTGGATGCTCGCATGCGTAGAAAAGTAAAAATATAAAAAAGCGGTAAAAGTAGAGACTCGCTCTACTTTTACCGTTTTTTAATGGATGGCTGATTTAAATTTTGAGCCATACGTTTCTTGTGTGTCCATGACGGTTGTGAACGCATCTGGATCTGTTGTACGAATAATTTCTTTTAATTTGGAAAGTTCCAGTCTCGTAATGACGACATAAATGACATCGGTCTCGACATTTGCGTATCCGCCGCGACCGTGCAATTTCGTCACGCTTCGGCCGAGCCGTTCATTGATTGTTTCTGCGAGTTCTTCCGACTTGTCCGAAACGAGTAAAATCGCTTTCGTATCATCTAGCCCTTGAATGACGGCGTCAATTGCTTTTGAGGCGATATAATATGTTAAAATCGAAAACATTGCCTGTTCCCAGCCAAGCACAAAACCTGCCCAACTGAAAATGAAAATATTGAAGAACATGACGAATTCTCCGACAGAGTACGGGATGCGACGCGTCAGTAAAATGCCTAAAATCTCCGTTCCGTCCAACGCGCCGCCATTTCGAATGACGAGCCCGACACCGATTCCGAGCATAAGTCCACCGAATACGGTAGCGAGAAGAGGTTCTGTCGTAATCGGATCCATTCCTTTAATCGTTGCTTCGATAATCGCTAATAAGACGATGGCGATACTAGATGAGATAAAAAAGTTTTTGCCGATATGTTTATATCCTGCGAATAAAAAAGGTAAGTTTAAAATTAAAATTAAAATCCCAAACGGAATTCCTGTCATAATGTTTAAAATTAAGCCAATCCCGATAATGCCGCCATCAATGATACTATTCGGTACTAAAAACAGCTCAATCGCGCCTGCTGCTAGCCCTGCCCCTAATGTGATAAAAAATAGTCTAAAAATAAAATGTCTCGCTGTTTCTGTTTCGTGTTGCTTCTTCACGATGTCCACCTACAATTCCAATAAGATACTTTATATATTACCGAAGTCGCGCAGTAGAAAACACCTTTTTGTAAAAAAACGTTTTATTTTGTGAGAGGAGGGAATCGATGAGACATTAGGTAAGAGAAAGGGAGTTTTGTATGGATATACAGCCAAAGGACAAAGAACAACAACGAAGGAAGTTAAAGAAAACGCTCTCTCCAGCGTCTGTCTTCGCCATTGCACTCGGGTCTAGTGTCGGTTGGGGAGCGTTCATTTTACCGGGAGACTGGATTCAAGAAGCGGGACCGATCGGCGCGATGATTGGACTATTTATCGGAGCACTTCTCATGATGGTCATCGCGTCGAGTTACGGCGTGATGATTAAGAAGTTCCCTGTTTCCGGAGGGGGATTCACGTATGCGTATATCGCAGCAGGTAAGGTGTGGGCATACATAGCAGGATGGTTTTTATCGCTCGGATATATTTCCATCGTCGCATTAAACGCCTCTGCGTTTTCATTACTTTTAAAATTTATCGCTCCCCAGTTTATGGAGCAAGGCTATTTATATACGATTGCCGATTGGGACATTTTCATTCCTGAAGTAATCATTTCATCTGCACTTATTTTAATTTTTGCGATTTTAAATACGACAGGGACAGAAATCTCTGGAAAACTGCAATTTTATTTCAGTATTCTCCTCGTGTTAGGCGTTGTTATTTTAGGTGGCGTGACATTTGGACTCGCGGACAACCCGATTGAAAATATGAAGCCATTTTTCAAAGAGAATCAATCCATGTTCGTGTCTATCATGCTCATTTTATCGATCGCTCCGTGGGCTTATGTCGGATTCGATAATGTTCCGCAAGCAGCGGAAGAATTTAATTTCAAACCGAAAATCGCGACATGGCTCATCGTCGGTTCACTATTATCTTCTTTCCTCATTTACGCAGTGATGATCGGCATTACATCATGGTCGTTTGCTGATACGTCAGCACTTGGTGGGAATTTATGGCTGACAGGAGATATTATTAATGCCATCATGGGGAAAACAGGCGTCATCGTGTTAGCGATTGCGATTATGATGGGGATTTTCACAGGATTAAACGGCTTTTATATGTCGTCGAGCCGTCTCATTTTCTCGATGGCGCGCGCTCGTGCGTTACCGAACTTTTTCCGTACATTGACGAAAAAGTCTAAAGTGCCCGTATGGGGAGTATGGTTCGTCACATTAATTACACTCCCGACACCTTGGTTCGGTCGTCAAGCATTGACATGGATCGTCGATATGAGTTCGACCGGTGTATCGGTCGCTTACTTTTTCGCTTCCCTCGCAGCCTTTAAAGTGCTCGCGTGGAAACAAGAAGCACGTGGCTTAGAAGTCGCACCGTTTCAAAAGTTATTAGCGCTCATCGGAATGATTTCGAGCTTAGCCTTTTTAGCGCTTTTACTTTTACCATTTTCACCAGCTTCATTAACGACACCAAGTTACATTTTACTCGGCTTATGGATTTTATTAGGCATCGTCTTTTACGTGGCGATTCGCAAACGGTACAATAGTTTATCAGGAAAAGAAACGGAATATTATATTTTAGGAAAATCATTAAAAGAAGAAATTGAAAACAGTAATTAAATGAAAAAACCCGCATGAAATCAATAATCATTGATTCCATGCGGGTTTTTTTATTGTTGTTCGATGCTTTCTAATTCACTGTCGACGATAAATGGATTGTTTTTGTCTTCCGTTTCCATTACGTCATGGTGTTTAATTAATCCGATGCCGACTTTGTAATAATAATCGCTCGTCAATTCTTCGTTGACGACTTGCATATGAATGACGTCTTCATACGTTTCTGTATCTGTTTTCAACGTCATGCTTGGGTCGATGATTGTCCACGTTGCATCGTCAATCGTGAACGTATCTCCTTTTTTCGCATCTTCACGGTAAACGACGACACGTTCTTCACTCGCATCGAGTCGTTCGACCGTCGGTAAAATATAATCGCCCATTTCACCTGTTTCGGTTTCTTCAAATTCTGTCATCTCACGCAATACGCGAATGAGGTCACCGTCTTCTAATGTATATACGGTCGTAACGACAGAGCCTCCATTCGATTCCACAAGTGCGACATAATGTTCACCGATGTGACGTACTTGTATGTCTAATTCCGCAAACTCACTACCGACCCCGCGGTAGTGCAAGTGCGAGCCATCCGGTGCGAAATATTGTTGAACCGTTTCGACCGTCATGTTTGGTGTTTCAACTTCTGTTGGAGTTTCCTGTTCTGTTTCGGCAGGTTGTTCCACAGGGGGTGTTGTATGATCTTTCGGTTCATCCTCATTGCTACATGCAGCGAGCGCAAATGCAGCAAGCCCGATACTTGTAATGAATTTCCATTTCTTCATCTAATCATCCTTTCTTTCTTACAAATATCATACCCGATTAGACGGAACGTATGCAGAGAAAGTTTGTTTTATTGAGAAAAAGCAGTAGAGTGAAGCGGCCACTGCGCCACATAGTGCGAGGCGAAAAGACGGAATGAACGACGCATGCCGAATCCATTCATACAGATGAGCGAGCCCGATGCCACACAGCGTATAACAAGGAAAACGAATCAAGCGTGAATGGATAAACGCATCGATGAATGGTGCGAGACAAAATCCGAAAAGTAAAAAGAGCGGTAAAATAAAAAATAAACTGTATGTAAAATAAAGAGCAAAACTAAAGAAATAACTCGTTACCGAATCACGTGATTCTAAAAATAACATCGCAATGCTGAGCAAGCTTACAAATGTTGCAAAACTAAGCGCAGTCACTCTTCCATAAGCGCGCATAAAAATCCCTCCTTTCCTCTAAACAAGACGAAAGGAGGAAGAGAATGTTGCCGGTCTTTATTTCTTTTTTAGCTGTAAGTAAAAGCTGTATCCTCCGATGAATAACAGGGTAAGTGTTGCGATAGGGTACACGATAGAACGCATTGTCGCGATTTGAGGGAATCGCTCGACGAGAAGGACGAGAAGTAATGTACTCATAATGAGGAATACGAAAATACGCTTCATCGTTTCGTTCCGATCGTCTCGGTGCGGAAATGACGCTTCGTCATCCAGTATGAAAGACTATAAAGTAATAGTCCCACCACACTAATGATTACAGCAGCATTCCATAAGCTTGGCGACGTGCTGAATAGAACAGGAGAATCTGTTTTTGACCCTGCCATCATAATGACCGCTGATCCGATGTACAAGCTCGCGAATATGAGAATGGCACGATTCGTTGAAAAGCGTAAAAAGAGCCAAAGCACGACACTCATCGTTATTAATGTAATTCCCCACCAAATGAGCATGATTGCAGGATTTGGAAGTTCTTGAAACGCTCGAACATTGTAAGTGACGACGAGTGCCCCGTACATCGCGATGGCGAAGCTCGTCAGGTTGACGAAGTGAGCGAGAAAGCGAGCTGTCATCCATTCATCGCGTGACATTGGTAAACTTAATTCGAGCTCGATCGTCTTCGATTGGCGTTCGGTTATCACTTGATAAATAATCGCCCCCGTCATAAAAAAGGTGAGCGGCAATAAAATGCCATATTCCACAAAGTAGACGAGAAAACTACAAATGATGAGAAGCGGGATGACGTATTTCCAATACATCCATTCTTTATACAATGCGAGTCTCATTCGCTCACCTCCGTTAAAAAGTATAAAACATCTTCCAAACGAGCACGTTCGATGTACAAGTTTTCAGGGATGACCATGATTGTTCGGTCGATTAAAGCGGTCGCTTGATTGTTGTGCGATTCCATCGGTACACCGAGCGCTCGTACAGCATCGACCGGACCTTTCACGAGCACAAAACGCTCTTCTAACTCATCAGTCGGTAAGAAAAATCGCACATTCCCTTGATCGATACATAAAATATAATCGGCGAATTGTTCTAAGTCGGATGTAATATGTGTTGAAAAAAGCAATGTTCGATTTTCGCGTGCGGCCATCCAATCGCGCAATTGATGAATGAACGTACGACGAAATACAGGGTCGAGTCCAGATGTCGGTTCATCCATGATGAGCACATCGGGTTCATGAGAGAGCGCGAGTGCAATTTGGGCTTTCATTCTCGTCCCTTTCGACAATTGATGAATCGCTTGTCGTTCATTTAACCCGTACGCATCGAGCAACTGTGTATACAGCTGGGGTTGCCACGTCGGATAAGCGCGTTCATACAATTTGCGCACCGCTTTTAACTTCGTATTTTTCCAATGATGAAAATCATCATAGATGAATCCGATTTTTTCTTTTTGTTGTTGATCGAGTAGTGCGCCGTTCCATAGTACTTGTCCTGTCGTCGGTCGGTATAAGTCCATCATCGTTTTAATGAACGTCGTTTTCCCTGAACCGTTCCGCCCGATACATCCAATCACGTAGCCTTTCGGAATGGTGAGGGAAATATTTTTCATTTGAAAATGTTTAAATTGTAAAGATACTTCTTGAAATTCAATCATTGTTGGACGCCTCCTTTTTGAATGAGACTAAAGACGATGAGCAGGGCGAGTGCTACCGAAAAATAGCCGACTTCGTTTTGTATAATGCCGATCACAGAAATCGGAATCGTAGTTAGTAAGCCGAATCGAACGAGTTTCATGATTTTTCCTCCTCTATATAAATGCGTAACATGTCGAGCATTTCTTCATTGGATAGTCCAAGTGCTCGTCCTTCTTGAATGAGCGCTTCGCATTTTTGTTCGAATGCGAGGCGGAGCCATTCTGTTTTGACATTGTTCGTCTGTGCTTGAACGAAGCTTCCGCGTCCGTGGACAGAGTAGATCAAGCCTTCTTTTTCTAACTCTTCATACGCCCGCTTCGTCGTAATGACGCTCACTTCTAACTGTTTCGCTAAATTCCGAATCGATGGTAGTTGCTCGTCTGCTTGTAACGTACCGTCTGCAATTTGTCGTTTCATCTGTTCGACAATTTGCGCATAGAGCGGTGTCGGGTCTTGTGGAGAAATGATAATCGTCATCGTACACCTCCTTTTAAATTAAACTGTATATACTGTATATGTACACTATATACTCACATATACACACTGTCAATAAAAAATAATTGTTTCATATGGGAAACATTTCGGGTATACTGAAGATACGAACGAGAACGGAAGGAGATGAGAAGAATATGACAGTATTCATTTTAGCGGTGACGACGATGCTTACAGCCGTTCTCATCCTGAAAGCAAACGAACAAAAAAATCGCGCACGCGGATATAAAAATTAATGAAAATGCCCTCATTCGTTAAGGATCGGGGGCATTTTTTTAAGGAGCGTTACAGATGACATGGCAATCGTTAATTTTGAAAGAAGAAGGAAAAATCGAACAGCAATTACCATACATCCATTACATCGTACAAGATGAAGTTGTCGCGACACGTACTATGAACAATGGAGAAACGTATCGTATACAACAATATGCACCGGTTGGAAAAGCAGTTTCAGAAGAGGAAATGTGGCGCGCAGTCGCTCAATTAGGTGCGCTCATTCCCGCTCACTATACGTACGAGCGAGTACAGCGAGCAGACGACGGGGCGTGGGATATTTTTTATTACCGGGAAGAGCGAGGACACATCATCGATATTGATGGCATTACTTGTACAATTCGACGAGATGGACTCATGGAACAGTTCGAGCGAGAAGTATTTGTAGAGCTCGACTTCTCAGAGCCAGAAGAGCGTCCAAAGGATGTGTTGAACGAAGCGCTTCAACATAAGAGAATGTGCCTTCAATTAGCTCGTCCAACTCTTGGAGGGAAGATCCGTTACGTTTACACGATTGAACACAATGAAGGAGAAGAGCGATTACAAGAGAGAATCGATGAAACGAGACGTGAAGTTTGCGAGACGTTAGCGACTTGCCAGTCACTCATTCCGCATAGTGAGTGGCGTGTTCATTTTATTTCGGAAGAAGATGCTGAGACGACTGTATTTGTGGAACGATTGTGTGACGGTCAATCGACGAATCGCTTTGTCGAAGCAAAGTGGGAACGAAATCGTCTTCTCTCTCTTCATATCGACCCGCTTTTGTACGAATCGTGGGAAGAGGTAGAACTTGCGCAATGGAGTGAAGAAGAAGCGTTTCAAAAATGGAAAGCGTCATTGCGCGTGAAAGAGACGTGGGCATGGACGACACCGCGAACGCGTGCGTATTATGTCGACGTGCCGACAGCGATTGATGCGGTAACGGGAGAAGTTTATTTCTCTTCTTCTATTTTACGAGAAGGGAGACGAGATCAATGTTGACGAAACTTGCGCATCTATTACGAGCGACATGTGAAGACGGGATAGTGAAGAAGGATGGAGAGGAAATCGGCATTTATGAATACCGAGAAGATGCGCCGTATCCACTCCTTTATTATATGGCGACGACTGATGTGCCGATGCAAGAGCAGCTAGATCGTGAGACGCTCGAACGACGAGGTCGCGAGTCGCTCATGCATTTATACGGGGACTACGTGACGACTTCGACAGACGTGACGAGCGTGCGAGTGGACGACCAATATTATGTGACGCTTCATTTCATGCATGAACAACAAAGGCTGGAGTCTTACGGATTCGGTATCGTTCTTCGTTTAGATGGCGTCATTGAAATGATCAGCGCTCCGAGTGTAGCGTATGAAATCGTTCCTTCTCACGTACACACGACACCAAAACAATTAGCGACTCGTGTTGCAGAAGCGACAAAATGGACGTTGCGCTGGTTGTACGTGTCGCAAAATGATTTTGTCGGAGGAGATGATGCGTATCATCTCGTGTATGACGTTTCTTACGGGATGCCCGTTGTAGAAATGAACGGCGAAGTACAAAATCCCGCTGTTTCCGAGTTAACGTCGGAAGAAGAACGATGGGGAGAGCTTACGATCGAATGGATTCGGACGCACATTCATGACGCAACTTTACGCGTCGAACACGTCCTCATCGAAGAAGAAATCGTTCACGTCCATGTATCCCGTACGTATAAACAGTTACCCGTTGGCGACTCTATGCTCGTGCAATGGAATCAACCTTTACAAAAAGTAGAAGAAGCGCATATGACACATGCTTTATACGATCCAATCGACGAATGTGCCGAACCGCTCGTCTCATTAGAAGATGTGAAAGCAAAGTGGCGAGAAGATTTGCGCTATGAGTACGTATGGTTTCCGACGGAAGAAGTGGAAAAAGAGGGGCAAATCGTTCAACAATTTGAACAAAGTTTCATTCAACTGAATCCTCCTCATACTGGAAATATTCAAGCGTATGATGCTAAAACAGGAGCGGTTATTCGTTATAAGCTTAATTAGAAAAATAGGAAGAAAACGAGCGATTGAAAAGGCTGAACGAGAAAAATCGGGAGATTGTCCATTTTTGGATAAAATCTCTCTTTTTTACGTGCATTTATGTTGAGAATGATTATCAATACATGTATAGTGAGCGGTAACATCGAGTGAAGGAGAATGAATATGCAAATTTATTGGACGACGATTGAAGAGATTATTGAGGAAACACCACAAGTAAAAACGTATTTATTGAAAGTGCCAGAAGGGTTTACGTGGGAAGAAGGGGCGCATACACATTTCGCTTTAGAAGGATTTAACGCAGGAGAAAAACCGAATCGCAGCCTCATTCGTCACATGTCAATTTCTACATTGCCAAATGAGAATTACATCGGCATTACGACACGTATTAAAGAACAATGTTCGGAGTTTAAGTCGATTTTGCGCAATATGGAGCGAGGCGAAAAAGTAGCGATTTTTAAAACGTCATCGAATGTTCCGTTTAAACGACATGTTCCAAATGTTTACTTATTATCATCAGGAGTTGGACTTGCGACATTCCGTCCGCTCATTTTGCAATATTTAGAAGATCAAACAGGAATTGAGAAATTGCATTCTTTAAACGTCGACTCAACGAAAGATTATTTATATCCGAATGTTTTTGAATCGGTGGAGGGACATCATCAGCTCATTTCGGAATTTGTCGATAATCGCGCATACTATTACGAACGTGTGAAACAGTTAGCGGAAGATCGAGACGGACTATTTTACATCGTCGGTAGCGACCCATTTTTAGAACAAAATATTGAGATTTTACGAGCTGCGGGAATTGCGCCAGACCAAATGATGCTAGACAAACATCCTCACCAACGAGAAGCGTTCTTTACACAAGAAGAAATGGCTTAAGGTGAAACATGCAAAGGAAGCGAAACATACTTCCTTTGCATGTTTTGTTATATACTGCAGTAGGGGTGTTCCTATGGTGCTGTTCGGAGTGATACTCATTATTTTCATCACAACATATGTTTTAGGCAATCGAAAACGCTCGCCTTTATACGAGGAATGGGTGACGATGACCGAGAAGCGTTGGGCTGAGCAATATCCTAC
Source organism: Savagea serpentis (assembly GCF_015351395.1). Taxonomy (GTDB): domain Bacteria; phylum Bacillota; class Bacilli; order Bacillales_A; family Planococcaceae; genus Savagea; species Savagea serpentis. The sequence continues at coordinate 914,225 of NZ_JADKPV010000001.1, read as the reverse complement.
ACTTTATAAAGAAGTGAAACGAGAAATGATGCACGGCGCTCAAAGTTATGTTTTTTCTCTACAAGACATCGATGGAGAAACGATGGATGACATGATCGAATGTCTCGTCGAATGTAGTCGGCAAGAGACGTATGTGGACAGTTGGGAGTTATGGGAAGATGAGGACGAGGGAGAAATTCGGTTCGACTATGAACTTCCGCGAGAAGAGATTGAACGACAGCGACAAATTGTTCAACGAGAAGTGAAACGAATCATTCATCGCGTTATTCACAGCGACATGACCGATACAGAACGTGTCAAGGCGCTCTATGATGATGTCGTGACGCAAGTCGTATACGATGACGATTTGGCGGAACGAGAAGCGGGCATTGATGCATATGGCTATCATTGTTCGAATACTGCTTACGGAGCGCTGACCGAACGAATGGCCGTATGTGAAGGGTTTGCTAGACTATTCGTCGCTTTATTAGATGCTGTCCATATTGAAAACTATTACGTCCAAGGCGTGAGTGACGGAGAAGGGCATGCGTGGAATCTCGTTAATATTGACGGTCAGTACGTCTATTTCGATGCGACGACGGATGCGAGAACACCTCATGAAGCACTTGCCATAACGTATGAAGATTTTCTCGTCCGAGGAAAGCAGCTCGACTATGAATGGAACGATCGAGACTATCCGCGCACGTAGTTGTTTTTGAATAGAAAAAGTAGGGAAAAGATATCGTATAAAGCGATGTCTTTTTTATTTTTTAAAAAAGTGTATACTTTTTCGTTCGTCATTCGTTATAAAGGTGAAAGGGGGAAAAGGAGTGGCCGAACAGACATTAGAACAGCTTTACGAAGAGAAAGCGCAACTCATTTTTAATTATTTGCGCAAGCTCGGTTGTCCGCGAGAAGATGCGGAAGATATCGTGCAAGTGACATTTTCAAAAGCGATTGAACAATGGATTCATATCGCCACCGATCAACCGTCTGCCTGGTTGTTTCGCGTCGCCATTCATCATTATTATGATCTGTATCGCCATCGCCAAGCTTTTCCTCACTTACAAGTCGATGAAACATTGATGGAACGATTGCTTCCGGGAATGGCAGAAGAAGGTGAAGCGAGTGTGCTCAAAAAAGAAGCACAAGAAGAGTTTCGCCATACTTTACAACAGATGAACCGTGCGTATGCTCATATTTTACTATTGAAATATGAAGCCGAATATAGCTACGAAGAGATTGGACAGTTGTTACAGATGAAGGAAGATTATGTGCGCACTTCCTTATATCGTGCGCGCAAACAGTTTAAACAACATTGGGAGGAACGAGTATATGGAAAAACGGGAACGATTTGAATTAGATTCGAACGTCATTCAAAAAGCGCGTCGCAAAAGTTATCGCAATATGGTCCTTGCCAGTTTCATCGTCGTCGTGACAATTGTTGTGACGAGTAGTTTACTCGCTTGGCAATGGAATAATTGGCGATTGCACGAGAAGATGGTCGATACAGAATTGCGCTATGACGTATACGGGATGAATCGTTACATCGGAAACTTTGAAGAGAAAGTACGTCCGTGGGGAGCGGAAGCGAAAGCGCCAACGTATTCACTCGTTGCCAATCGACCGGCAAATACCGCAAGGCTCGAGTCTCCTTTTCATGAACCGCGTGCGTATATCGAACCGAGTGAGACGGTGAGATATTTGCAAAATGGTCGCAAATTAAAAATGTGGTACGCTCCGTCTGCGTCGTACGGTGAGCTAGCGAATGAACGCGCTCAGCTGCTTCACATGCCCGAGACGAAACGATTGGAATTAGCGGTTTCTTTAGACCGGTCTTATTCCGTGGAAGAATGGAACTCGCGTTTCGGTTCACTTGAAGTCGCTTATTGGTTGGAAGATGGTGCGGAAGCAGAAAGCGATGAACCAATCGATGAACGTTTTGCAGTTGGTGTGTCGATAACGAATGAAGCAGGAAAGCGTTACGCCTCTCCTTTTGACCAGTTCGTAGAAGATGCGACGCGTTATGTGGAGCGGACGAAGGATACGTATGTAGGAAAGGTGCTCGAAGCGTATAAAAAAGAACCGCGCATACGTGGCGTGTTACTCGTCGGCAGTCCGAATGAGTTGTACGAAGCGACCGAGTCTGAAGCGGTGCGTGCAACGAGTATTGGCGCCATCATTGATTATTATGAGGAGGAAGTACAATGAATAAAACATTACAATGGATTTTAACGATAGCGATTGGGCTTGTCATTATCAGTTTAGCTTGGCCGATCGCTTCATTTTCACTTTTTGGTACGGCGGAAGGAACGTCGATTTTTTCGATTGATTACGCGATCGCCTTTTTATTAATGATCATTCCGTTATTCGTTGTCGGATTGCTCGCTGTGTCGACGTATCGCGGGGTGACGAAATGGGTGTATGCCGGCTACGGCTTAGCGACTATTGAAATGCTCGTTTTAGCAGGGCTCGTCTTTAGTTCTCTACCCTTTACTATATTCGTTATCGGAATTTTATTTGTCAGCGCAACGAGTGTGTACGGACTCGTTCAATTGAAAAAAGAAAGATAAAAATAAGCGCTCCCTTTAAAAGGGGCGCTTATTTTATAAACCTTCGTCTCTGTGAGGGAGTGCGTGCAAATAGTGTGAAGGGAAGAGACAAAGGGAATCAATGATTAATGATTATTCTTTTTTTGGTTGTTGTTACTGCTGTTGTTATTGCTGTTGTTATTATTGTTATTTTCTGCGTTTGCCTTTCCGCCTTTACTTCCAATTTCTTCGTAAAATTCGCGGTCATGGTTGCGTGATGTCGCTTCGCCACCTTTACGTCCAGCTTCTTCCACTGTCATGTTCCCGTCTTTGTTATTGTTGTTATTATTGTTGTTATTATTTTTAGCCATGTTAGTTCTCTCCTTTGAATTGTATAGTAAACCAATGTCTAAGAAACAAACTGTCCAAGGGCTTTTTAACATCTTCCAACGACAACTGAGGCGAGTAATGCATCGGATGTTTTGCGTTTAGTCAATCAGAAAATAACCCCTCCTTTAATCGTGATTATTGAGTGGTTACCCGGTTAAAATGTGAGTAAACATTTATTTTAAAATTATTTTTCGAAAAATAAACGAAAGAGAATCGTCAATTCATTCTAAACATTGTACAATGAACAAGAAACGTTGGACGATCGATTTTCTCTACAGTCATTGGCCGTATAATGAATGGTTAGACGATATGCTTATGATGGGACGAAGTGGGCAAAGGATCATCGAATGAATTTGAATGAGAAAAGAGCGTGGAATGATGACAAGTTTATTTGTTAATATTATTTTTTTATTTCCGTATAGCCAAATCGTTTTATTCGTAGTGGGCTATGCATTAAGTATTTTAGCGAATGTGCAGCGTGCTCAAAATGATATGATGCCGATGAGTTATGTGCCGTATCGTCAAGCGAGAATGGATTGGAAATTAGCCGATACATTAGCGCTCGTCGCTTTCGGTTTTGCGATTTTTACAGCAGTCGCCTATTTATTTATCGCGGGCTCTATTCAAGGATAAGGATTATTTGAAAGCAGCATAAATAAAATGACAGGAGCGATTTATCGAAAGGTAGATCGCTCTTTTTTTGTAGGAACGAGTAAAAATCAGTGTCATATAGAAAAAGTGAACGTTAAGTTAGAATAGTATTTTTATAAAGTATAATATCTCTACCTAAAGATAATAAAGAATAGTTTATTTATGTCAAAAACCTAATAATCAGGCGATTCTAAACAGTTTTATTGCTTTTATTATGAGCAAAATGATTGATAGACACATGTAATCATCCTATACTTAAACTATTCTACAAGAACGTTAAAACGTCAATCTCACTTGTGGAATTTACTCAAGGAGGATGCCTTATGGCTAAACAAAGTTCATTTTCAATGCCGACAACGAATCTTTTCGGTGCTGGCGCAATTCAAGAAACGGGAGTCCGTTTAAAAGGAGCAGGCGCTAAAAAAGTATTGTTAGTGACAGACGAAGGCTTATTCAATTTAGGATTAGCTGACAAAATTGCTGACATTATTAAAGCGGAAAATATCGAAGTTGAAATCTTCCCGAAAGCAGAGCCAAACCCAACGGATCAAAATGTTGCAGAAGGTGTGGAAGCATTCAAAGCAGCAAACTGTGATTCACTCGTCTCATTAGGTGGCGGGTCAAGCCATGACGCTGCAAAAGGTATCGGAATTGTCGCATCAAACGGTGGCACAATTCATGACTACGAAGGTGTAGACAAATCAGAACACCCGATGGTTCCATTAGTTGCGATCAATACGACAGCAGGAACAGCAAGTGAAATGACGAAATTTACGATCATTACAGACGTTGCACGTCATGTGAAAATGGCGATCGTGGACAAACACGTTACACCATTCGTCTCAATCAATGACCCTGAGTTAATGTACGGTCTTCCACCAGCATTAACAGCAGCGACTGGTCTTGATGCATTAACGCACGCAGTGGAAGCTTACGTATCAGTTGATGCGAACCCATTAACAGATTCAGCAGCTGAAAAAGTATTCGAATTAATTCCAACATACTTACCACGTGCTTATGCGAACGGTCAAGATGCAGAAGCTCGTGAAATGATGGTATACGCTCAATTTTTAGGTGGAATGGCGTTCAATAACGCAGGTCTTGGCTACGTTCACGCAATCGCTCACCAAATGGGTGGATTCTACAACTTACCACATGGTGTATGTAACGCATTATTATTACCGTACGTATGTAAGTTCAACTTAGTCGGACGCGAAGAGCGTTTCGCTAAAATTGCACACTACTTAGGCGAAAACATCGAAGGTCTTTCAACATTAGAAGCAGCTGAAAAAGCGATCGAACGTATCGAACGTTTAGCAACAGACCTCGGCATTCCAGAAGGATTCGCAGAGCTCGGTGCGAAAGAAGAAGACATTCCAACACTCGCAGCGAACGCAATGAAAGACGTAACAGCAGCAACAAACCCACGTCGTGCTCGCGTTGAACAAATTGAAGAAATTATTCGTCAAGCGATGTAAGCAACAAAACGTAACCAGTTTCTCTTTTAAGAGAAGCTGGTTTTTTATCGTTTTCTGAAAAGTAGTTGAGTTTTCCTAATCACTTGTGGAATAATGGTACAAACGAAAGGGGGAATGGGGATGGAATATCGTTTAGCCATTTACCAACAATTTAAAGAAGAAGGGAAACCATCGATTGAAGAAAAGCATGCGACGTCTACATTGTATGATGCGCTGATGTGGTTTTCAGACGAAACGACACGTTTAGGGATTACGGAAGACCGCATTGAAGTAGGAGCGTTAAATCAGTGGGTGGACGTAGAAGAACCGGTCAGCTATCGTTACATGTTAGAATTACATGTAAAAAACCCGTTAGGTGAATACGTTCCGTTTAAAACATTAAACGGATGACGAAACGCAATCTTTTGTTTGTTGTCGTCGGCGGTGCACTAGGGGCGGCTTGTCGGTACGGAGTCGATGTCGTATGGGGAGTGGCACTCACGTCATATGTTCGATTGCTATTCATTAACGGTATCGGAACTTTTGTGCTCGGACTTTGGACGACTGTAGAAGTACCTTGGAAAGAGCGTTGGCATCCACTCATTGCGACAGGTTTTTTAAGTTCATTTACGACGATGTCTGCCGTACACGTTCATTTACTCGAGCGCACATTAGACGAACCGTTACTCGGTCTTATTTTATTCATTTTTATTTTTTTCGTCGGGTTTATTAGTGCGATGCTCGGGCTAGTCGTAGGTGATCTGTGTAAAAGGAGGCGGTCGTCATGATGCTCGTTATATTTGGAGGAGCGCTCGGAGCCCTGGCGCGTTACGTTCTTCAAAGCGCGATGCAAGATGAAAGTCGTGCACTCGTCTGGACGAATAATATCGGTTCTATGTTGTTCGGATGGTTGGTCGCACTCGCTGTACGAGAGCCGCTTTATTTAGCATTCGGCATCGGTTTTTGCGGGGCTTTTACGACATTTTCTACTGTCTTCGTTCAGTTAGCACAACAGTGGAGAGCGAAACAGTATGCGCTTTTTTTCTCTTTTCTGATGAAAAGTACGCTTGAAGGTTTTCTATTTGCGACACTCGGATATTTTATCGGAATACTTTAAACACTCTACTTTTATAGTAGGGTGTTTTCTGTTATTTACGAACTATAGCGGCAACGATTGAATTGTCTAGAGTGAAAGACAAATTGAATGAAAAATCGGTCGATGTGTTCGGCGATATGAAAATATGTCTCCAAAAAGAAGATGAACTTCAACAAGTCGCTATATTGAAAGAAGTTCCGACGCAAATGGCATCGGAACGAAACCGTCCCCGTGAGGAGTATTTTGAACGTACTGCTTCGAATGAAACGAATATCGACGAAGTAATTGCGAAAGTGGAAGCTGCACTTTGGATTGACCGACTCATTTATCATGATTGGCGTGGGGCGACACGTCTTCAAAATTATGTGAATTTAAATACGAAACCGTCCAATTAAAAACGAGCACTTTACGATATCGTAGGGTGCTCGTTTTCGAAGCATTTAGCCATTTGTTCATAAAGTGCGATTAATTCATACAATAAAGTCATTTCAGGCGGAATCGTTTCGAATGTGGACGTATGGGTCGGCGCGAACAATTGCTGCGTCAACTGTAATACTTCAGCCGTATGTGTTTCGTGATCAAATGGTGTTTGTTGAATACGCAAAATGAGTCGCTCGATCGATTCAGTAATCATTTCACGGTCTTGTTTTGTCCACGTTAAATGAGTAGTCGAAGTATGCATCATATTTTCGATATGATAGACAACTTGTTCGAGTCGATGTAACTGCTCCATTTGCCATTCTAAATTTTCTTGGTCATGGGAGACGAACGGATGGAAATTGTCTTTCTCTTGAAAGTGGGCCAATGCTTCCGCTTGAGCAATTTCTTTTCGCGTTTGTTTCGTTAAACCGAGCACCGTTTCAGTGAAATCTGGGTCAGCATCCGTAAAATGACGGCCTGTCCAACTGAGGAGGGCATGTATATTTTTTTGGATGCGTGTAATTCGCGAGTCAATTTCTCTCGTATAGTCTGGGGGAAGGACGAACATATTGACGGCTGTAGAAACGAGCAGTCCTATCGTTGTCGCTCCGAGTCGCACGCCGAATGATGCTAAAAACTCTCCTTGTACCGCATCGACCATCGCGACCGCTGTCAATGTTGCGACTAATAATCCATCATGTAATTTTAGTTTATAGCTCGTTGCAATTGTGAAGACAGCTGATAAAGCATATGTAATAGGTGCATGACCGAAAATCGATACGAAAGTGACCGTGTAAAACGCGCCAATTGCGGACGCGGGAAAACGGACAAACCCTTTGCGAATCGAGTCTGAAACGGTCGGTTCAATCGTAACAATCGCTGTGATGACAGCGAATGCAGGTGACCAACCGAGGGCGTCGCAAATAAATGCGGTCAAAAAAGCAGCGATACCCGTTTTAATAATACGACCACCGCGCGTAGGGAAGCGGATCATGCCATCAAACTCCTTTTATTCGTAAGCTGTATTCCAGTATAACATGTCCGTCATGCATCGCAATGAAATGATGCGTGATTATCGCTTGTCTCCATCGCAATGGAAGAGAAAATGAGCAAAAAGCGAACGTTTGAAACTTTTGGAAAAGTGCTACGTCCTTTTAAATAAGAAGTGATAGAAAGAAGGAATGTTTATGCGTGTACGCTTAGGATGGACTTTTGCTTTAATCGTTTTAAGTGGTATGATGCTTTTTACGCATTCGACGACAAGTTATATCGATTCAAATGGAATTCTTCATGAACCCTTTTTCTTTTTTGTTCCTCTCACTTATAGTGTACTAGGGAGCCTTGTGCTTTTCTGGGGTTTACACGGAATGATTGCGTATGTGCAACGTCATCGAACAGCTTAATAATAGAAAAAACCAATCCCCTCCTTATGACTTAGGCGAGGATTGGTTTTTATTTTTGAAAATCGGTAAGGCGAGTGTATAACAAATGACTGTGATACTTAAAAATGCAGCTGCGAGTACATCTGTTGCAAAGTGCGCGCCTAAATACGTGCGACTAAAAGCTACGGCGAATGGCAGAGCGGCGAGCGTCATCGTCAGCTGTTTTTTATAAGGCATTTGCTTTTTAGAATAAAAGACAAATAGTAATAAAATACCGTAAATCGCGACAGCCCCCATCGTATGCCCACTCGGAAAACTGGAACCGGTCACTTCGACGATGCGTTCTACTGGGGGACGTTCGCGCTCGATGATGCGCTTAAACAATTGATTGACTATAATATAGCCTGTATAAATCGTACCGAGGATGATCGCATTTCGCTTTTTGTTAAATTTCACAAAGTAGATCATCGTTCCGAAAACAATGAAGGATAAAAATAAAATATCCCCAAATATAGTGAATAAGCGCATGAGCCATTGCAGTGGTGAAAATTGAATCGTCTCCATCACATCCATCCACCATTGGTCAAGCCACGTAATATTGTCGTGTAAAATAAAAAATCCAATTGTAGCAAATAAAATTAAACTACTAGATCCGATTATTAAAAAAGTTGCTGAAATCATAAAGTGTCTCCTTCAAGATGAGCTTGAATATTTTGTTGGACACGCTCGCGCTCTTCATCGGGTACCACATGATAATAAACCCCATCAATCCGTTTCCCTTCTCCTTCGATTTCAAAAGTTTCAATCGGGTAATGGCGCCAAGATTGTTGGTAGTTTAAAAACATATTTTTTAGCGTATCGAATGAAATATTCGTCTCTACATTATCGCCTAAAATTGTGAAAAGTTCATCCACTTTCCGCAATGTGTTCATCGAACTCGCTTTTGAAATCACTGCTTGAATGACTTGGCGTTGGCGTTCGTTGCGACCGAAGTCACCACGCGGATCTAATTTACGCATGCGTGCATAGTGGAGTGCGCGTTCTCCGTCTAAGTGAATCGGTCCTTCTTCGTAATAATGAGTCGCCACACTTAATTCATCTCGCTGTTCAAAAGCGAATGGATTATTTACTTCCACCCCTCCGAAAGCATCGACTAGCTCACGAAATCCGTTCATATTCACTTGGATAATGTAATCGATCGGCATATTTAAATATTCTTCTACTGTATGCACAGTCATTTCTGTCCGGCCGTATGCATACGCATGATTTAATTTGTCTGAACGGTTCGTTCCCGCAATGGGGACGTATGTATCGCGCGGTAAGTTAAAAGCGAGAATCGATTCAGTCATTGGGTTGACAGATACATAGATGATAGAGTCTGCGCGTCCTGGATCACCTGGGCGATCACCAATGCCGAGGAGCAGCACATTAAAAGCTTCTGTAATCGGGCGCACTTCAGGGCGTTCTTCTTCAAAAGTGAAATTCGTATTCATTTCGGCGACAACTTGTTGAGCTCGGTCGTAATGGTAGTACGCATAACTAAAAGCACTCACACCGATGATACTCAAGGCGATGAGTGTGACAATGAACCATTTTTTCATCATTTAACTTCCTTACAATTGATTTAATTTTTGAGAAGCGAGTTGAATCGCTAATGCATCATCGATATAGCCAATCGCAAATAAATAATCAGGGATGAGATCGAGCGGTGCGATAAAGTATAATAAAGCCCCACCTAAAATAGCGAGCTCTAGTGTAGGACGTTCTCGTTCACGGAATTGTTCGAAAAATGTTTGAATCGTTGTTAACCACTTTCCTTTTTGATTTAAAGTATTTATTTTTTTAGAAAATTTTTGTTCGACTTCTTCACGTCCTGCTTCGTCTATACTTTGTTGTTCGTATGAATGGAGCAAAGTGTGCAATTCGCTTTGCCACTGTGATTCACTCATTTGAGTAACATCGCTAATTTCATGTGCAATTTGTTGTAAATAAGGGGGCGTACGTTCAATCGGATAACCGGCAGCATGCAGTACGTCATTCATCGAGCAATTCAAACTTTCCGCAATCTTTTCGGCATGTTGAAGTGTAAGGGGACGTTTGCCGTTCATCATTTTTGATAAAGTCGCCACATCAATCGTCGTTTGCTCGCTTAAATAACGTAAAGACCAATCTCGTGCAATCAGTTGTTTTGTCATCCATCGCTTGAAATCCAAACATTTTCCCTCCTTGTCGTAAACTCCTTTCATTTTAAAAGACTGTTGACATATTGTCAACGAGTTTTGAACGTTGAGAAAAGGGGATAAGAAAATAAGGAGGAGATACGTATGAAGAAAGGAATATTCATTCTTGTCTTAAGCAGTTTATTATGGATTGGGGCATGTGGCAAAGGTGCCGATATAAATCCAGATGCTGAAGGACCGACGAATCGTGAAACGCCGAACCAACCTGCAGTGACAGAAACGGTGAGTGGAATCGTAGAGACAATTGTTGGAACGGACGTCACGGTTGATGTGACAGAAGGTGTCGTAACAGGACGAGTAGTTTTTCATATGGCGAATGTCGATGGAGATGCTTTTAAAAATTTAAAAGAAGGCGACACTATTGAAGTCGTCTTCAATGGTGTTGTCACAGACTCCATTCCACCGCAAGCGACGGCGAGCGATTTTTCTAAAAAATGATGTTGAATTGAATGAAACCCGGCTATAATGGAGATGAGGTGACTAAAATGAAAGCATATTTAGCAAACGGTTTATTTTCATTAGCCGATCGAATGGTGAACGAAGCCTGTGCGAAACAATTGCGAGAAGCCATTCCACAGATTGAACTGTACGTTCCACAAGAAAACCCAGCAATCAATGACAAAACAGCATTTGCAACGAGTGAACAAATTGCGGAAGCGGATTTACAAGCACTAGAAGAAAGCGACGTGTTAATCGCGTTTTTAGACGGAGTAGAAATCGATTCAGGCGTCGCAGCCGAAATTGGTTATTTTGCAAGTCTCGGTCGTCCGATTGTCGGCGTGTTCACAGACGTGCGTCAACAAGGGCGGACGAATGAGAAAAAAATCAATATTTTACAAGAAGACGCGACGGAAAATCAATTTGTGTATCGCAATTTATTCGTCGTCGGTTTAATTAAGAAAAATGGCATCATCGTTGATTCATTAGAACGTGTCGTAGAAGAAGTGAGGGCTTGCGATGTTTGTTGATTACGGTCCGCTAAGCACAGCATATTATGAAGCGACAAAGCCTGTCGGTTATTCGATTGGTGGCGATCTCGAATATTATCAATCGCGCTTAGCGAATGTGCGCGGGAAAGTGTTAGAAGCGGGTGTCGGAACAGGGCGCTTGTTCATCCCGCTCGCGCAAGCTGGGTTTCAAATGGAAGGCATCGAACTGTCCGAAGAGATGCTGGCGATTTGTCGCGCCCATTGCAAAACGCATCGTGTAGAAGGAAAATTGATACAAGGGGATTTGCTCACACTCAATCAACAAAATGTGTACGAGGCCATCATCATGCCGACGGGCTCTGTCGGATTGTTAGGGAGTGACCTTGAACCGTTATTCCGTCAATTTTATGAGGCGTTACAAGAAGGTGGACGCGCGATTGTCGACTTTGCGTTTCCGACAGATTGGTCGAATGTTCCGACAACGTCTGTCGTTCCTTTAACGGCAACGAGCGGTTTGACACTTGAAAGCAAACCGTTGTCAATTGACTGGATTGAGCAGTCGACGACGACTTTACTCAAATATGAAAAATGGCAAAACGGTCGCTGTATCGAAACAGAATTGCAATCGTTTACATTATATTGGCATAAGATGGACACGATTAAAAAGTTACTACATGAAATTGGGTTTAGAAAAGTCCATCTTTCCAGTAACTATATCTATAATAAAGCGCCCGATGTACAAAGTGATATTGTAACGATTGAAGCGACAAAATAATGGAAAATGTTTGAAATCTCCTTCGGAAGGGTATTATACTAATATATAGACTAAAAAGAAGGAGAGTGGAAAAGATGGAAAAGCGTGTAATTGTCATGACATTTGATGAAAATAGTAAAGCATACGAAGCATTTGCGAAGTTAAAAACAGAAAGTCGCCTTGGAAAAATTGAAATCGAACAACTAGCAATCGTCGAGAATGTGAAAGATGAAGGGTTTAAAATTTTAGAAGGTGCTGACTTGACTGGAAGCGATCGTTTATTTGCGGGAGGATTAATTGGCGCATTTGTCGGAATGTTTGGCGGACCGCTCGGCTTATTGCTCGGTTGGACGACAGGTTCTTTAATCGGCAGTGTCAGTGATATTCGAGAAGTGGAAGATGCGAACTCCACATTTAGCCGTACTGCGAATGTGCTAACAGAAGAATCTGTCGGCTTGATTGCCATCGCTTCTGAATTTTCACCGAATGTGCTGGATACGTTAATTAAAGAAGAACTCGGCGGAGAAGTCGTTCGTTTTACTTATTCTCAAGTAGAAGATGAGATTGAACGGGCGAAGGAAGCGGAGCGAGAGTTAAAAAAAGAAGCGCGCAGACATTGGCTCAAACGTACAAAAGAATAATGGATTCCACGCCGTGAGACATTTTGTTTCATGGCGTTTTTTTTCTGTTCACTTCGATTGAACGTTAGAAGAAAGCTCGCTATAATAAACAGAATGATGAAATTCAAAGGAGGATGGTCCATCATGTTACAACATATTCAAATGGTGAATCTCGTATTTGAAAATTGTGAAGTGATTCAAGTGCAGCAGAATCAAATTCGCGATTTGCGATTGAGTGGATTAAGTCAACGGCTCGTCGGTAGTTTAGAAACAGGTTTTCATCGTTATTTAGAAGTGGAGGAATTTGAGCTCATTTTAAAAAGTTCACTCCGTCATGATGTGTCCAGTCGCCTTCTTTATTTCGAAGTAGATGGGATGGACAATTTCGAACGCATTCAAAAGTATCATAATTTAGTGTATGTGATGATTACAGATAAAAAGGGAGTAGAAGAGCGGATCGATTTGCCTTGGGATGATGAGGAGAATCGCTGGTTTTATAACACGTTTGAAACGCATATTTATGATGAAGCGAAGGATGAATTGACGATTCGTGTTTCCCCTCATGTCGAAAAGACGAAGGAAAAAGACGCATGAATATTCAGCGAGTGACAGATGCTAGGGTGATATATGACCTAATGCAGAGCGCTTTTGCCCAATATCGCAACGCACCGATTTCTTCGAGCGCTTTAGAAGAGACAAGCGATTCGATTGCCTATGCTCTGTCCAATGGAGAGCGAGCGCTACAATTAAGTGTAGAGGAACGAGTGGAAGCGGTCGTCCGTTATAAAGTGCAGCGTGAGAAACTCACTTTTTTTCGCTTAGCAGTACGCCCTGAAAGTCGCCGCCAAGGCTATGCGAAAGCACTCATTCAACAGTTAGAAACAATTGCTTGCGAAGAACGATTACCGATCATCACGTGTGATGTGCGCATGCATGTGAAAGAAAATATCGAACTTTATGAGAAACTCGGTTACACGAAGGTCGCTCAGAAAGAAATTGAACGTTATGGACATCCTCTAGCCATCGTGACGATGGAGAAGACGCTCCTTTAACAACGAGATTTGTCACCATAAGAAAGAAGGAAGGAGTATCGGAATGATCATCCGAACAGAAAATAGTAATCAGTGTCACGACATTTATTGGAATTTAGGAGGGCTGGAGCAACCTCATACGCAAAGAGAAGTATTACAATTGATCGGCAGTCGCTTTACAGCACATATGGTACAAGAGCCTGAACATATGCAGTGGGTTTTACAAACCTCGATGCCAATACGTGAAATCCCGACATTTGTAGAAGATTTAGTGCGTGCAAAAATTCCGATTTTTGAAATTCGTAAAAAATAATGTCATAAAAAGCGTCCTTATTTCACGAAAGTGAAGAGGACGCTTTTTGCTTAAATCGTATGAAATTTTCCTTCGCGGTAATCGCGGAACGCTTCTTCTAATTGTTCGCGTGTGTTCATGACGAATGGTCCGCGTGCTGCAATTGGTTCACCGAGTGGCGTGCCTGAGTAAAATAAAATGTGTGCTTTTTCTGTCGCTCGGATGGCGATATCTCCCGCATCGAGTGAGAAGTGAATGACGGCAGGTGCAGTTGTCGCAATTGCTTCGTGTCCGAACTTCGCTTCACCGTCTAATAAAATGGCGAATGCTTTATCACCTTCTTGAATTGGAAACTGCAATGTGCTGTCGCGTTGCATCCGAATGTCGTACATGTTGACAGGGACGATATTTGTCGTCTCCGCGCGTATTCCTTGAAATTCTCCTGAAAAAATTCGTACGCTTGTGCCGTCTGTTTCGACTACCGGCATATCTTTTTGGAATAAGGTTTGGTAGTTAGAAGGCATCATTTTTTGTTCGGCAGGTAAGTTGAGCCACAATTGCAAAACATGTGCTTTCGTGCCTGGTGCTGGTTCTTCCGCATGGAGCACACCGCCACCTGCTGTCATCCATTGGACGTCTCCCGCTTGAATTGAGCCGTCTCCATGTGTCGTATCATGGTGCATCACTTCGCCTTCGAGCACATACGTAATCGTTTCAATGCCACGGTGCGGGTGAAGTCCGAATGTCCCTTCTGGAAAGACGACATCTTCCATAAATAAGAAAGGATCATTTGCTGTCATTTCATGTCCGGCAAGTACATTCCCTACGATAAATTGGCCATCTTCTGAATGATAGTGAATCGGTGTATTGCGTAATACGTTACGAATTGTCATCATTTCCACGTCCTTTTCTGTTGTTATACTTAGTATAGCGCATTATTATCTTGAATTCAAGATATATGTTAAAAGCCTAAAGGATTTAGGCTTTTAAGAAAGGAGAGGGCGCGCTTCACGGTGATGCCATTCTTGTTCTCCGTCATCTTCATCGAACGAAACGATGACACGATTCACTCCTTTTTGATATAAAATTTGTTCTGTCAACGTATCGCGCACGTCGTCTAAATAGGCGAGTGAATGATTCGGATTGACTTCCGCGACGAGTTCAACGTGTAAAAATTCGCCTTCTTTCACAACGTCGAGCCGTTCAATATCGATAATATCGGGATGATCTAAGACGAGATAAGCGATATGATTGAGCATCTCTTCGTCCGTTTCGCCAATGACTCCACGTGCATTGTCCAAAAAGACACGCCCGACGACGTAAAACATCATGATTCCGATAATGACAGAAGCGATTCCTTCCCCTGCATGAAATCCGGTCCACTGTGCAAGAATAATTGCGAAAATCGCGAGCACACCACCGAATGTCGCGACGAAATCTTCCATAAAGACGAGTTTTGTTGCTGGCTTTGCACGATTGACATTGCGAATAGCGAGCGGGATTGTTTTTAGTCCTGCGTGGTCGATGCCTACTTCGTGCGCAATTTCTTGTGCTGCTTTGTAAAAGACAATCCCTTCCATGACGACGCCGATTGCGAGGACGCCAATCGATAACCAAAAACCGGAAGAAGCGGTCGGGTTCCAAATGTGATGCCAGCCTTCTTTAATCGTTTCATATGCAAGAATCCCAACGATTAAAACAGCGCCTAAACAGACGAGATTGACGAGGCGACCGAATCCTTTCGGGAATTTTTGAGTCGGTGATTTTTTAGATAAAGCTGAACCGAAAAAGACGAAAAATTGGTTAGCGGAATCGCCGAGGGAATGCATCATTTCTGCGAATAATGCGACATTACCTGTAAAGAAAAAGACGACGCCTTTTAAAGTACCTAAAATAAAGTTGACGATCGCTGCGATGAGCGACGACCGATTGCCTCCTTTGAGCAATTGAAATAAGTCTTTCATGACCATTCCTCTTTTCTATAATTAATAGTTTTCTATACCCTTATTTGGGAAAACGAATCAAAAAAATAGATGCGCGAGGCATCTATTCGTTTTGCGTCTGTTGAAGATTTTCTATCATATGATCGACCGCTTGGACGACCGCTTGTGAAAATTGTTGTTGGTAGTTCGCATTTTCAAGCTTTATCGCTTCTTCTGGGTGAGATAAAAAGCCTGTTTCGAGCAACAGTGAAGCGGATGTCGTGCCGCGTAATACAGCGAGCTCTGGACGTGGGAGTACCCCGCGGTCAGGCGCTTGAAGTGCGCTGCTTAAGTGGCTCATCATAATCGTCGCAAGCTCCGCGTTGCGTTCCGCTTCGTCTGGATAATAGAGCACTTGCAATCCTTCGACCTCATCGTTATTTTCTAGCGCATTACCGTGAATGCTTAAAAATAAATCAATCGGTTTTGAGTTGGCTAATTGGACACGTTCGTTTAAAGATAATGTGACATCGTCTGTGCGGGTGAGGTATACTTCATAGTTCGCGTTGCGCAAAGCATCTGCAATTTTCAATGCGAATTGCAGGGCGATTTCTTTTTCGTGAACGCCTGTCATGCTCGTTGTTCCAGGATCTGTCCCGCCGTGGCCTGCATCGACGACGATGACGCCTTTTTTCTCTTTCGGCCAAAGTGAGAATCCAGCGATAAATAATAGTAAAATGGCTAAAAACGGAAACCACTTTTTCATAAGGACACCTCTTTTTTTATTCTAACTATAGTACGTCGTATTTCTGTTAAAGTTCCCATCAATTCTGTATGATGAACATACAGAATTGACAAAGGAGTTGGAATTGTATGAAAACATTACAAAATGGCGTGGGCATTCCGATGACCGGTCTCGGTGTCTTCAATATGAAAGATCGAGATGAAACGATTCAGGCCATTCATCATGCGATTGATACCGGATATCGCCTCATCGATACAGCGAAAGTGTACGGCAATGAAGAAGAGGTAGGGGAAGCGATTCGCACAGCGAACATTCCACGAGAACAGTTATTCATTACGACGAAAGTATGGAATAGCGACCAAGGGTATGACGAAACACTAAAAGCATTCGACGCCTCGCTACAACGTCTCGGTTTAGATTATATCGATCTTTATTTAACCCATTGGCCAGTGCCGGAAAAATTTACAGAAACGTACCGCGCGATTGAACGTTTGTACGAAGAAAAATTGATTCGCGTACCTGGTGTGTCGAATCACCACATTCACCATCTCGAACAATTAGCGCAAACCGCGAATGTTCAGCCGATGGTCAATCAAATTGAAATTCATCCGTATTTCCAACAAGAGGAGCTCGTTCGTTACTGTCAACAACAAAACATTGCTGTCACAGCATGGTCACCGCTCGGACGAGGAGATAGTTTCGATAATCCCGTGCTCGTTGAAATTGCAAAGCGTCACGGAAAGTCGCCTGCGCAAATTATTTTGAATTGGTTTAAAACACGTGATATTATTACAATTCCGAAGTCGGTGACACCGTCACGTATTGAAGAAAATTTTCATGCGTACGATTTCACATTGACGGCGGAAGAAATCGCTCAAATAAAAAGTATGAATCGTAACGCACGTCGTGGGGTAGATCCAGATGCAGCAGATATGGTGCAACAATTAGGCGGTTAATTTTGAATAGAAAGAAGAGATGAAATGAATTGGTATGATCGATCATTTGATGAATTAACGACGAAGCAATTGTATGAAATTTTGCGTGCGCGCACAGAAATTTTCGTCGTCGAACAACAATGTCCGTATTTAGAAGTGGACGGACGAGATGAAGAAAGTCGGCATCTTTGGTTGGAAGATGAAGCGGGCATTACCGCGTATTGTCGACTTATTCCGAAGCCGGAAGAGACGCATATCGGACGTGTCATCGTCGCAAGTCGCGTGCGCGGAACAGGACTCGGCTATACGTTGATGGAAGAAGCGGTGCGACGTGCAGAAAAATTTGAGCGACCGCTCTATTTACAAGCACAAGCGCATTTGAAAAAGTTTTACAGTTCGTTCGGATTTGTCCAAAAAGGCGAACCATATGATGAAGACGGCATTCCGCATATCGACATGTGGAAAATGTAAAAAAGAACTTCTCGAATAATATTCGGGAAGTTTTTTGTTTGAAAAAAATGATGGCGGGTAAAGAAGAGTAACGAACATTTCAAGGAGGAGATTCATTTGGCTAGTCAAACAGCAAAAGACATTTTAGGTCAAGAAGTCGCAAACTACGGAGTTCTTTTCGTCAAGCTTCACAATTATCATTGGTACGTATCAGGCCCTCACTTTTTCACTTACCATGAAAAATTAGAAGAGCTGTACAATTTAGTAGCCGTTTTATACGACGAGGCAGCGGAACGTCTACTTATGCATGGTGGAAAACCGGCAGCGACGATGAAAGAGTACTTAGAAATGGCAACGGTACAAGAAGGAGACGCAACGCTTTCTACAAAAGAAATGATTGATGATGTCATTACAGATTTCCGCAACATTTCAAAAGAGATGAAAACAGCGATCGAAAGCTTTACAGATGAAGATGATACAATTGAAGATACGTTAGTCGGTCATCTCGAGCAATTAGAAAAAGAAATTTGGATGTTGGAATCAACGATTGAAAAATAAGCAAAACTCTCGCTTTTATAGGCGAGAGTTTTTATTATGGAATAAAATCGTGTATGATGACAAATCATTAGGGGGTGTTTTGCATGGTCACGGTAAAACAGCTTGAACAAGAGTTATTACGAGAGAAACAGTCGCTACAAGAGTCGACAACTTATCGTCAACAAACTGCCGAGTTGGCTTTACAAGTACTAAAAACAGTGCAAAATACGAAGCCGTTCCTCAGTAGAGAAAGTGCAGAAAAGTTTGTTTCACGGGCGTTACCTTCAGCGGATCGAGACCAACAATTGGATGTAGCGAAGATGTTACATGTATTATGGACTCAAAAGAAAAACGAACAAAATTACTCAGGCGAATTTCAACGTCAGCTCGCTGAACGGAAAAAAAGCCGAGGGCCGATCTCTTTCGTTTTAACGAAATAGAGGGAAGCTATTCTTTATTAGAAGAGTAGCTTTTTTATTTTGTGTACTTTTCATGTAACGATGTGATTTAGCTCACAGCGCAGCTTTCTTTTTCAAGCTAGTATGGGGAAAAGGAGAGGATCAAATGCAAAAGTATCACATTCCGAAACAATCGAAAAAAGTACAAGCCATCATTCAATCACCGCCACTTCATGTGATGACGGTACAGTTGAAAGAAGGAGAGCAGTTAGCTAAACATCAAGTAGGGCGCCATGTACTCATTATCGTTCGAGAAGGTCGCGTCATTTTTGAAGGAGAATCGGGTACGTTTCCACTGACGCAAGATGACGTTTTCCACATGCACCCTGACACGCCCCATTCTGTCACTGCAGTGGAAGATACGCAGTTTTTCTTAATTCAATACGATGAGTAAAGTGATCCGTACAGTCTTGATTTGGACTGTACGGATCACTTTTGTTTATTATATTTGTCATTATGACTATTATCATTGTCAAAATGACAAATAAGGTATATAATTTTAAAAAAGGAGGGAGCGTATGCGGAATCGGGTAAAAGAATTGAGGGCTCGTCACGATTGGAATCAGACAGAGTTAGCTAAGCGAGCGGGCATGTCTCGACAAACGATTAGTTTAATTGAACGCAATGAATATATGCCATCGATTTTAATCGCGATGAAATTAGCACGCGTATTTGAAGAACCAGTAGAGTCTATTTTTATGTTTGATGAGGAGGAATTACGATGAAAAAATATACGAGAAGTTTCGTATTAGGTGGTGTCGGTGGTTTTCTTATCGCTGTATTCCTATTAGCGCAAGAGATCGAACTGCCGTTTGACACCAAAATTGAATGGCTCGTCGGAGGAAGTGTAGCGGTGGCAGCAGCTGTATTTGGCATTGCCTTTGTTCGCTTACAACGTTTGAAAAAGGCGGTAGCCACAAAAGGGATGCAAGTGGAAGAAGACGAGCGAGATCGGTGGATTGCGATTCAATCGAGTCATATTGCGGACTGGTTAATGGGAGGGCTCATCACTTCTTTATTTACATTCGGTGTGAGCGCGATGTATTACGAATGGACGCCGACGTGGCTCATTTTTGGACTCGGTGCTTATTTTTTATTTCAGCTCGTTTACATTCGTGTTGCGATGAAACAATTACTTCTGTTGTCTCATCCAGACATTGACATTCCGGAGGATTTGAATGTTTTGCCCCTTATGGATGAAGGGGAGAAATTCGTCATGTATGAAGGGATGATGAAGGCGTATCAAGTGATGAGTCAATTGTTGTTACTTAGTATTATATTGACAATTATGTATGGGGCGTGGACGAATACGACGCAACTGTTCCCCATCCTATTGATGAGCTTCATTTATTTAATCGGTCACGGCGCGTACCAAAAAACGTACCGTCATTTACAATATTAATTTTACTCAAAAACAACGTTGGAACGGAATTTTCCGAACCCGTTGTTTTTTTAAATGAAATGTGGATATCCATTTGAAAAGATGGAAGACGAGGCGTAGACAAGTTACACTTGTATGAAGAGAAGGAGGGAATGGGTTGGCCTATTGTTTTTGTCGATATCCGCTTTTCCAACAGATGGATGAACGAGTAGCTTCACGTTTTCACGAAGCGATCAGGACGACAACGTATCGGACGGGGGAGTCTGTTTTACAGATGGACGATGTTGTGACATCTTTTTATGTCGTGAAAGAAGGACGGTTGAAAATGGTGCGTTATTCAACGGGTGGGAAAGAGCATTTCGTTCGTCTTTTGCAACAAGGAGACGTATTTGGCCAAGAGTGGTTTGAGTCGAAACGAATGAGAACGACAGTCATCGCCTTACAACAGACAACATGCTGTGTCATTGACGCGCCCGTTGTGGAAAGTTGTTTGCAAGCGGACGTGACATTTGCGATGAATTGGATGCGTCGCTTCGCAAGTGAGCAAATGAGAACGGAAGAACGATTGTGGGAGCGGGATATTTTGTCCGTGAAAGAACGAATCGTTCGCTATTTACAAGAAGAACAGACGACATTGACACAAACCGAAATCGCGAACTACGTCGGAGCGACGAGAGAGACGGTTAATCGTATATTGCGTCAGCTAGAACAAGAATGTGAAAAGAGATAACAAACATCCTCTATTTGGTTACTTTTATCTTTTCAATTGCGAGTATTGATATGTATAGAAAAGAAAATAAAAAAGCATGGGGCGATTGCTGATGACGGGTTTTCGTATGATGTCGGTCGCTTCCATGCTTTTTTTCGTTAGAAGAGGGGGTCTTCTTCTTTCGTTAATTCATATTTTTGAGGCAAGATGAAGAAGGCATAGCTAAGTATCGCTACCGCAGCTAGCGCGAGCCAGAGCGGGTTCGGTTGAAGTAATAAGTTTACGAGTAAGAGAAATGGGATGCCGAGTGAGATTCGGACATTGCGTCGTCTCGTTTTTTTACTGATGCCGTTTTCTTTATGACAAACGGGGCATGTAACGGTTGGCTTTAAGGTAAAGCTTTGGCGAATGGCTTCTTTTTTCGAAAAGGTATGATGGCAATGAGCACATTGTGTCATTTTGCTACCTCCTTTCAAATGTTTGATATACTCATTGTACTAAAAGATTAATCAAATGTAAAAAAAGGGATTTGTTTCTATGACTTTACAGAAAAAAGTGATGACCGCGGTTATCGGTTTGTTGTTGTTGACGTTACTCATCATCGGGAGTGTTAGTCAATGGCTCGTGACGCGCAGTGTGGAAGAAGATGCGGGCAATAAAGCGATGCATGCCGCGTCGGTCATTTCGGAAGACCAGGCGATTATTCAAGCGATGACAGAGCGCGATCAACCGAAATTAGATGAATTAGCCCGTCGCTATGAACATGTTTTACAAGCGGATTATGTCGTCATCGGGGATGAGCGAGGAATTCGGTATGCCCATCCGTTGAAAGAACGGATCGGATTGCCGATGATTGGCGATGATAATGAACGCGCGTTAGAGTTAGGGGAGTCTTACATTTCGCGTAAAGAAGGGTCGCTCGGATTCGCCATTCGGGGAAAATCAGCGATTCATAACGATTCAGGCGATATTATCGGCGTCATTTCAGTCGGCTTTTTAGTCGATTCTTTTGAAAGTGTCATCGGGAAGCAACGTCTCGTTTTATGGGGTATGATTGCGATTTTATTTGTGATCGGAAGCATCGTGTCGTATTTGCTTTCACACCATATTAAGCGACTATTGCTCAATTTAGAACCGAAAGAAATTAGTCGTCAGTTGATGGAGCGCGATGCCATTATGCGCTCGACACGGGAAGGAATTATCGCTTATGATGCTGATGGACAGTATACGTTCATGAATGATTCCGCGAAAAGACTTTGCGAAGAAGCGGGCGTTCGTCAACCGGAGACGTTTTTACGAAAAAATCAAGAGAAGCGAAAAGATGAAATTGTAACATATGGCGATGTCAACTTTATCGTCAATGAGCGGTATATGAAAGAAGGGGAGCGCGTGGCAGGGTATGTCGTCACATTACGTAAAAAGACAGACCTTGAATTACTGACGCTCGAAATGCAACAATTACAAGCGTACACACATTTATTGCGCGCGCAAACACATGAATTTAAAAATCGTTTGCACACATTGCTCGGTTTAATGCAATTGCAAAAATGGGAAGAAGCGGAACGCTACATTCAAACATTGTTTGAAAATAGTGTAACGGAACAACGCACGGTTGAATCCCATATCCAAGATCCGTACATTCAAAGTTTATTATTAGGAAAATTAGAATATGCGAAAGAATGGAAAGTCGATGTGCAAATTGACGAAACGAGTCATTTAGCTCCGCTTCCACAATGGCTCGTCCCGAAGATGATTACGATAGTAGGGAATACGCTCGACAATGCGATTGAGGCAGCGAGTGAAAGTGAAGAAGCGTATGTCACGTGTTACATGAAAGAAACGGAAGAAGAATGGTATATCGAACTCATCGATTCGGGATTCGGTTTTCCAGATGAACTTGACGTGACGCAAGAAGGAGTATCTGAAAAAGGGGATCATCATGGTTACGGCATTCCAGCGGTCTTGACGATGCTCGCTTCATGCGAAGGTGAGTTGACGACGGAACGTTTCCAAGGGGAGACGATTGTGACAATTACGATTCCGAAAGGGGAGAAAGTATGAACGTACTCATTTTAGATGATGATTACCGCGTCGCGATGATTCATGAAGCGTATGTCAAACGTTACATTCCTCACGCGACGTGTGAAGTATTTTACCAAGTGGAGGCATTTTTACACCATGTGCAACGATCGGAGCGCACGTATGATTTATTGTTGCTCGATTTATTTTTACCGCATACACACGGCTTCCATATGATTCAGCAGTTGCGCGAAACACATCCTGAAACGGATATTATCGTCATTACAGCAGCGAATGATCAAGCGTCGATTTTAGAAGCGAAACGTTGGGGCGTGCTCGATTACATGACGAAGCCTGTTTCGGAAGAGCGCTTGAAAGAAAGCTTTCAGTGGTTTGTCGAATGGAAGGCGAAAGTGAAGCACAAACAACAATGGACGCAATCATTCATCGACGAAATTTTTCATTTCAATGTGCAGTCAACGAGAGAAGCAGCCTCTTTACCGAAAGGCATTCAAGAAGAGACGCTCGCCATTATTTTAAAAAATATCGAGATGCAAAAGATACCACAAACAGCATCGGAAGTCGCAGCGAGTGTCGATTTAAGTCGCTCGACAGGGAGACGATATTTAGAATATTTAGTAGAGGAAGAACGACTCGCGGTCGACTTAGACTATCAATCCATCGGACGGCCACGGAGAGTATATGTTATGCGTGAACAAAAAGAACAAAAAGGGAAATAAGAAAAAAATAAAAACACTCCTTCATTTTCTGATAAATTAAAAACATTGATGAAAGCGGTATCAATATATTTGAAGGAGTGAAACATATGTTAAGTTGGATTGGATTTTTAGCAATTGTCGTCATCGTGACGATTTTAATACGAGGAAAGACGACACCAATTATTCCACTCGTTTTAGTACCGATTATCGCAGCGCTAATCGCTGGATTTACATTTTCAGATATCGGTGAATTTTTCTCAGCGGGAATGAGTTCCGTATTAAACGTGGCGATCATGTTTATTTTCGCCATCATTTTCTTTGGAATTATGCAAGATGTCGGGTTATTCGATCCGATCATCGATAAAATTGTGAAAGCGACCCACGGGAACGTCGTACTCATTAGCGTCGGGACGGTCTTTATCGCGATGATTGCACAATTAGACGGTTCAGGCGCTTCGACATTTTTAATTACGATTCCAGCACTTTTACCTTTGTATCGTCAAATGAAAATGAGTCCGTATTTATTATTGTTACTCATCGCAGGAAGTGCGGGAATTATGAATATGCTTCCATGGGCAGGACCTTTAGGGCGAGCGGCGACAGTTTTAGAAATGGACGTCACCGAACTTTGGAAGCCACTCATTCCGATTCAAATCATTGGGATGCTCGTGATGGCAGCTTTAGCCTTTTATTTAGGGAAACGTGAACAGCGCCGTATTATTAAACAATACGGAAGTTTAGAACAAGCGATTGCGACGAAAGTCGATTCGTTTTTAGGGGAAGAAGTAGAAAGCGCTTCCGAACAAGTGGAAGTTGTGGCAACAGAACAGAAGCGTCGTATGTACGTATGGAATTTATTGTTGACGGTTCTTGTCATCGGTGTGCTCGTTGCGAACATTTTACCAGCAGGTTTAGCCTTTATGTCCGGGACAGCGATCGCATTGCTCATGAACTTCCGCTCAGCGAAATTGCAAGGAGAAACGATTCAACGTCATGCGCCGAACGCCTTGACGATGGCATCGATCATTTTAGCGGCAGGAACATTTTTAGGAATTTTAAATGGAACGGGTATGTTGACGTCGATTGCGGAAGATATGGTCAGTATTTTACCGAGCGCCGTTTCATCACAAATTCATATCATTATCGGTTTGTTAGGAATGCCGTTTGAATTGTTATTAAATACGGATGCGTATTATTACGGTTTACTCCCGGTCGTCGAACAAATCGCCTCGACATTTGGAACAGCACCGCAGTCGACTGCTTATGCGATGATTGTCGGAAATATTGTCGGAACGTTTATCAGCCCATTTTCACCGGCATTGTGGATGGGGCTCGGGCTTGCAGGAGCCGAACTTGGGAAACATATTAAATATTCATTTTTCTGGCTATGGGGTGTGACCCTCGTCCTCCTCGGTGTCGCTTTTACACTCGGATTATTTTAATACGTAAAAAGATAACGTTCGCTTCGGTGGACGTTATTTTTGTTCGAATGGATGAAAGAAGAAACATGGCAGAAGAGTATGTACATTTTTCGACAGTCTGTCAAAAAACGTGCAAGGTTAATAGTTTAATGCTAAACTATTAATAGTTAAGTGTTAAACTATTTGAAAAGGATGATGAACATGCGTTTACAAGGAAAAGTAGTACTCATTACAGGAGGAGCAGGAGGCATCGGACGCGGTATGGCGCTTGCGATGGCGAAAGAAGGAGCGAAACTCGTCATCGTCGATGTGAATGCGGAAACAGGAAAAGCGACGGAAGCGGAATTACAAGAAATAACAGAAGCCTTATTTATCGAAGCGGATTTAATGGACCGAGCTTCATTGCCTCGATTAATTGATCAAACGATCGAACGATTCGGGCAATTGAACGTGCTCGTGAACAATGCGCACGCTTCCCGTCAACATTCGTTCATGGAAACGACAGAAGATGACTTGAATTTATCGTTCGGCACAGGATTTTACCCGACTTTTTTACTTATGCAAGCGGCGTATCCTCATTTGAAAAAGACAGAAGGAACAGTCATTAACTTCGCAAGTGGAGCGGGTATTGCAGGCAATATTCATCAAGCGGCCTATGCAGCTGCAAAAGAAGCGATTCGAGGCATTACACGTGTCGCTGCGAACGAATGGGGTGTGGACAATATTAATTGTAACCTCATCTCTCCCATCGCCAACTCACCGGGTGTTCAACAGTGGAAAGAAGCGCAACCCGAAGCGTATGCGACGATGGTCGAAAAAATTCCGCTCCGCCGTTTAGGAGAATTGGAAGAAGATATCGGACGCGTTGCGGTGTTTTTAGCGAGCGATGATGCGAGCTACATGACAGGACAAACGTTAATGGTTGACGGAGGAGCGATTCAGTTACGATGACATCCATACTCAATCTCATCCGCTTAACGGAACAAGTGTCGAGCGAGATGACCGTTCAGTGGACGAAAGCGATGCCGTATGACCTTGGGGTTTCGGAAGCGCTCGTTTTAGCGGCGCTTCGCAACGGCCCTGAAAAATCGAGTGTCCTCGCTGCTCAATACGGGTATACGAAAGCGGCGATTACCCATATCGCTTCAAAGCTCGTTACACTCGGAGCGATTGAACGAATTTCGAGTGCTGAAGATAAGCGCATCGTTAAACTCACATTGACAGCTCACGGGCGCCACATACTAGAAGAAGCGCAACAAATCGGGGTTGCTTTACGTGAACAGTTATTTGAAGGATTAACAGAACAAGAACGACTCGCTTATGAAACGATCCAACGTAAAATGTTAACCCAGCTCCAACAAATGAATGAATAATATTCTCTCCTCTTCGCAGGAGAGTTTTTTTGTGAAAATGAAGCAATATGCTTTGCGCTATTTGCTCTTTCGTTTTAAAATAAAGAAGAATGCGAAAGGATGAACGATATGTTAAAAACAAAAGTATTTGAAATGATTAAACAAGCGATGCGTGACAAAGATCAGTTGACGAAAAGTGTGTTAACGATCGTGAAGTCAAATTTGGACCTCGCTGAAAAAGAAAAAGGTGAAGCGCTCACAGAAGCGGAAGAAATCGCCATCATCAATCGCGAAATGAAACAAGTGAACCAATCGCTCGACGGTGCGAAACAAGCAGGGCGCGATGATTTAATCGAGCAAGAAGAAGCGAAACTTCGCTTGTTAGAGCAATTTTTACCTGAGCAGTTATCGGAAGAAGAAGTGAAAGAAGCACTAGCAGAAGCAGGTGTGACGAGCGGGATGAACATGGGAGATGCGATGAAAATTGCGCGCCCACTCCTCGCAGGGAAAGCGGACGGAAAAACGATTGCTTCTGTCGTCAAACAGTTAATTCGTTAATCGATGCTTCCCCAATTTGGGGAAGTTTTTTACAGAAGAGATGGAGGGAAATCAGTGAATCAAGGTACATCGTTTTGGGACGAATTGCCGCGTCCTTTTTTTATTTTAGCGCCGATGGAAGATGTGACCGATGTCGTCTTTCGTCATGTCGTAAGTGAAGCGGCTCGCCCAGACGTTTTTTTTACAGAGTTTGCGAATTCAGAAAGTTACTGTCATCCAGATGGCAATGCGAGTGTACGAGGACGTTTGACGTTCACAGAAGACGAACAGCCGATTGTCGCGCACATTTGGGGAGATAAGCCACAATACTTTCGAGAGATGAGTATCGGGATGGCGAAGCAAGGATTCCGTGGCATCGATATTAATATGGGATGTCCGGTTCCGAACGTCGCTGGTAACGGTAAAGGGAGCGGCCTCATTTTGCGCCCAGATGTGGCAGCGGAAATTATTCAAGCAGCGAAAGCAGGCGGCTTACCTGTCAGTGTGAAAACGCGTCTCGGCTATACAGACGTCGAGGAGTGGAAACCGTGGTTGACCCACGTCTTACGTCAAAATATCGCTAATTTATCGATTCATTTACGGACTCGAAAAGAGATGAGTCAAGTGGCTGCACATTGGGAACTCATCCCAGAAATTAAAGCGCTCCGAGATGAAATTGCGCCAGATACGTTACTGACAATCAATGGCGACATCGAAGACCGTGCGATGGGGATGGAACTCGTCGAAAAATATGGTGTGGACGGTGTCATGATCGGCCGTGGTATTTTTAAAAACCCATTTGCGTTCGAAAAAGAGAAAAAAGAGCATACGAGTGAGGAGTTACTGCAATTATTACATTTGCATCTCGACTTGCACGACCGTTACTCGGCAGAACTCGAACCACGTCCTTTTAAAGCACTCCACCGCTTTTTCAAAATTTACGTTAAAGGGTTCCGCGGAGCAGGCGGCTTACGTCACGCTCTCATGAGCACGTCCAACACGGATGAAGTGCGCGAGATGTTGAAACAATTTCAAGCCCAATCTGATAGTTCAGACGAATCATTTGAATAAAAGCATCCACTCTTACTCCAAGTCTTTTCTAAAGGACGTGAAGTAAGAGTTGGATGCTTTTTGTATGCGGTCATTTAAGGTTTCGTATTTGCATTGGGGAGAAGGGAAAGGGGGATTCAATCGTTTCATTATGACGTCGTAACGCTTCGGCGAAGCCTGCTTTATCTTTCGGTGATACGATGGCGATATCGTACAACCCGTACGCAATTTCAATGCGATCTAGCGATAGCGCAGGACCTGCCAAAAGTGTTTTCGACGGCGTTAATTTTTTGATGTCAGCGATCGGAATCGTACTTTTAAATGGACCCGACCGAATGACGAGGTGTTGTTCTATTATTTCATAACCTGTTTTGAACCATAGAAAACTGATAAACGGAATGAAGGTAATGATGACGACATACCCTGTGATGCTTGGATGAATGATTACGTCCCAAAGGAGTGAGGCATTCGCTCCCCAAATAATCAAGCCTAATAAAATGCTTTTTTTTGATGGAAAATACAATATAGTCCCTCCTTCATCTTACTTATCACATGTGGAAGAGCAGGATGCGAATCGCATAGGTTTTAAACGATATAAAAATTTCAAATCTAGGAAGAACATGATGAAAACGTTGAAAACTAAAAACGCATGAAACAAAATTTTAACTTTATATTTCATGCGTTACGGTGAGAAACGTTTATGATCGATGCTCCGTCGCTTGTCGAATGACAGTAGGATGAATGATGTGGAACTGATCTGGTGTCACCTTTGTATCCACGAGCCATACTTTATGTTGTCGAATAATATTTTCACTCATATTTCGAGCGGTACGTCCATTCGCTCGCAAGGAAGTAGGTAAAGTAGCGTAATATGTCTCGACAGCCTCCCGCATGATCGTTTCATCAAATGTCCATTGAGACTGAAGTTGTTGAATGACGATGCTTGCCACGTCTTCTGGTGTATAATCTGGAAACTCGATTTCATAAGGGACGCGAGAGCGAAGACCAGGATTCGTATCGAAAAAGTCATGCATCTCTTTCGTATAGCCTGCAAAAATAACAATCCATTGATCCCGATAGTTTTCGAGTGCTGTCAATAATGTTTCAATCGCTTGTCTTCCGAAATCGTGCTCGCCTCCTTGAGCGAGTTGATACGCTTCGTCGATAAATAAAACACCACCCATCGCTCGTTGAATAATCGCTTCCGTTTGTTGTTCGGTATGACCGACATGAGAGCCGACGAGATCTGACCGATTGACGGAAATGACTTGGCGAGTTGGTAAAATCCCGATCGCGTGGAACAGAGAGGCGATGAGGTGAGCGACAGTTGTTTTTCCTGTCCCTGGATTTCCGATAAATGACATATGATAGGTCCCTGTTTCGAATACCATTCCTTGAGCATGCAGTTGTGTGTTAATTTGAGCTTCTTTTCGAAGTGTATCGACAAATTGTTTCACATTTTGTAAGCCTATTAACGCATGTAAAGAAGATGTAATTTCTTCAATTTTTATTTGAGGGTCATCCAGATGTTGTTTCGTCATCGTATAAAGGTCTTCACGCGTGATCGTTTGAACATCTGCGTCATTCGTCTCGATGACGCGATTGGCCATCGTCATGATGAGTGTCTGATTAAAATTGCGTACCCATCGCGCATTACTTTTATCGATACTTCGTGCATATTCTGTTTGTACGACATGTGCGTAAGTAGCAGTGTCTACAGTGTATGCTTGCCTCGTTAAATCGAGAAGGCCGATTTGAACGATTTCTTCCGGTGTATAGTCGTCGAAATAAAACGTATTCGGAATGCGTGAACGCAGTCCAGCATTGACTGATAAAAATTGTTGCATATCTTGTTCATACCCTGCAAAAATAATCATGAAGTCATCGCGGTGGTCCTCCATAAATTTTAAAATCGTTTCGATCGCTTCTTTACCGAAATCATTCCCTTGAGTTGAGTACAGTGTGTACGCTTCGTCAATGAATAAAATGCCGCCTTTTGCCCGTCGGAGAACTTCTTCCGTTTTTAAAGCGGTTTGGCCGATAAATTCACCGACTAGGTCTTGGCGAGACACTTCAATTAATTTCGTTGAAGGGAGGACGCCATGTTCATGTAAGGTTTGGGCGATGACACGTGCGATACTCGTTTTCCCTGTTCCTGGGTTACCTAAAAAGAGAGAGTGCAAGACGAGCGGTGTCGTTTCGAATCCATTTCTTTGACGCATTTGATGAAATTGGACGGTATGAATAAATTGTTGCACTTGTTCTTTTAAAGATTTGAGTCCGATAAAGTCATGTAAAGAAAGGGTCGGTTTTATTTGTTCTTGGGACGCGACTGTCGGACGGAAGAGTTCGCTCGTTTCATCTACATAAACGCTGTCTATTTCATAGCCGCTAAAAGTCGTCCCCTCGTCATAATGAACAACGCTTTGTTTGATTGCTTCTATTATGTATTCGCCATTCCCTTGTATGTCACAGGCTTCAATCGTAACCGTCGCTTCATCTTCTGCGAAAATTTGAAGATCGTCTGATTGAGCTGAAAAAGTACAATTTGTTAAAGACGCTTTCGCTTGTTCGCGCACCCAAAAAGCGAGTTGATGTTCATTCGTGAATGTACACCTTTCGAAATGAAAATCACTTTGCCCACTCAACGCAATATTCGGAGAAATATTGTTGTAAAACTTGCTATTTCGAATCGTTCCTTTAGATCGGTTATTGCTAAAAATACCGTGGATTTCACTTTCATAAACTTCGCAACGCTCCAAGAGAAGAGTGGCGTCTTCGTCTACAAAGACGTTAGAGTGGGGATGTTGATAAATGAAGCTATCGATCCCTTCAAGTTGTGCCTCTGTATGAACGTAGATTCCTTCCGCTTGTCCTTCGTAAATGTGACAACGCGATAATGTGATAAAGGAGTTTTGACCACCTGTTGCAATTTGGGCGAAAGCATTATGATGGACGTGACAATCTTGAAGTTCCGCTTGCGCTTCGTCCGTTACCCACACACCGTTTGCGGCAGAATGTGAAATCGTCGTTTGTTCGAGAAGAGGGTGTCCGCCTGTAATACTGATGACGTTTGAATTTTGGCTTGTCGTCAATTGGCATTCTTTGAAGTAGCCTCTCCCTTCTGATCGTATGAGGGCGTTATGTTGGGAGGCTTCTTGTAAAAGACAGTGATGAAACTGAGGATTCGCTTTTGTCTCAATGAGCACATTATACGTGCTTTGTTCAATAGTACAATTTGTAAAGGTCCCTTTTCCTCCATTAAAAACAAACACGCCAATCGATTGATTTGCACGGATGACGCATTGATGAAATGTAGGGTTTGCTCCATTCCCGATACCGACTCCGTTATGGCGACATTGTTCAATGAGGCACTGTTCTAAGTGGACTTCGTATTCTCCGTGATTGCAATAAAGGCCACTATGATAGACGGACTGAATCGTGACGTGTTTCATATGAACGGATAAATGATGGTGCTCGGGTGTATAAATGACGACAGCATCGAAGTTTTGAGAGGAATCCGTATGGTGGATAAATAATTCTTCTAGTTGAATATGTCCACTTTTGATGCTGATCGTAGAACCGCTATCTGTCGTAATCGTGACGGCTCCTCGTCCGACCAGCCGTACATCTTTTGTGAGCGTGAGTGCTTCGTGATACACGCCTTCTTCAATATAAATCGTTGCTCCAACAGGAGATGCATCAAGCGCTTCTTGAATCGTCTTATATTTTGAAAACATCTTTTGAGATACGACAATATCACCTTTTAAAAAATGAAACAAAACAATCCCTCCACTTTACATTTTTCCTTTTATCATACAGGATAGTAAAATCGTCTCGCAATAGTGAATGTGCAATTTTTTCATGGGAAAGTGGAAGAATCAAAAAGCTTCCATTCTCGATGAAAATGGAAGCGCGATACGTTAAAACATGATAAATGTTAAATATAGTCCACATAAAGTGATGAATAAAATCGGAATCGTTAATAGTAAGCCAACTTTCATGTATGTGAGCCATGAGAGGCGGACGCCGTGTAATTTCAAGACGTGAAGCCAGACGAGTGTCGCGAGAGAGCCGATCGGTGTAAATTTCGGACCGAGGTCGGAACCGATGACGTTCGCATAAATGAGCGCTTCTTTCATCACACCAGTCGTGCCGCTTTCCTCAATGGCGAGCGCGTGAATCATGACACTCGGTAAATTGTTCATAATCGAAGATGAAATCGCTGCTAAAAATCCGCCTCCGATCGTCGCTGTAAACAAACCGCCTTCTGTGAGAGATTGCATCATGCTTGCGACTTGTTCAGTAAATCCAGATTTCCCGAAGCCGTAGACGACGATATACATACCGACCGAGAAAACGACGATCGCCCAAGGAGCTTCTTTAACGACACGGCGTGTATGGACGACGTCGCTCTGTTTCGCGACGAGTAAAAATACAATCGTCGCCGCGCCAACGATGAAGGAGACCGGAATGTGGAGCGGTTCACTCACGACGTAACCGATAAGTAATACGCCGATGATCCACCAAGAAAAACGAAATAGTCGTTCATCTCGAATCGCTTCTCGTGGCTCGCGTAAAGACGCGACGTCGTACTGTTTCGGCAACTGTTTCCAAAAGTATAATGTTAAAACGAGCATCGTAGCGAGCAGTGAAAAGAAGTTCGGAATAATCATGCGAATCGCATATTCGACAAATCCGATTCCGAAAAAGTCCGCAGACACGATGTTCACTAAGTTACTAATGACGAACGGGAGAGAAGTCGTATCCGCAATAAAGCCACTCGCCATAATAAAGGGAAAAATGGCTGCCTCTTTCAACTGCAAATGGCGCATCATCG
Source organism: Savagea serpentis (assembly GCF_015351395.1). Lineage (GTDB taxonomy): Bacteria > Bacillota > Bacilli > Bacillales_A > Planococcaceae > Savagea > Savagea serpentis. The sequence goes on along the minus strand of NZ_JADKPV010000001.1, from coordinate 881,378 downwards.
ATAAGACGATCGGTGTTAAAATAAGAGCAGCCCCATCATTGGCAAAAAGAGCCGCTACAATCGCACCGAGTCCCATCAAAAGTAAAAAGAGTAACAGTCCGTGTCCCCGTGCTAAACGCGCCATGTGAAGCGCCGACCATTCAAACATGCCAATCTCATCTAATAAAAGCGAAATTAAAATGATGCCGACGAAAGCGAATGTCGCATTCCAAACGATGTCCGTGACGAACCAAACATCTGCCCAATCGACGACCCCGAATGCGAGGGCGACGAGCGCACCGATTGTGGCGGACCACCCGATCGATAACCCTCTCGGCTGCCAAATGACAAATAGTAATGTCATGATAAAAATGAGTGATGCAATGAACATAGCGAGCCTTCTTTCTTCATTCGCACAACAAACGGCGCTTTTCCGCAGTGAGCGGTTCGAGCGTGTTTGCGATGGAAGGTAATGTTTGGATAATGTGAAGAATGAGCGGATAGAGCGGGTGTGTGTGTCGTAATGAATAATACACCCATTTTCCTCGTCGTTCTTCGGTTACGATGGACGCTTCTTTCAGCCGTTTCATATGTTGACTAATAGAAGGCTGGCTCATGTCGAGTAAGGCGACGAGTTCACAAATACAAAAAGCGTCGTGGACTAAATAAGAGACGATACGTAAGCGCGTTTCTTCTCCGAGCGCTTTCAAAACATGTTCTGTTTCTAAAAATGTCATCGGTTTATTCCTTTCATATGCGTAATAATTGATTTGATTTTAAAATAAATCGCTATAAAACATGATAATTTAAAAATAATGAATAAGCAAATGATTATTTGATAGTGAATTGTAACCTTTTCAAAAAAAGAAGTCTCTAATAAGGGAGGAGGGATAGAATGGAACGATGGATTCAGCGAGCAAAGAAAGGAGACGAAGCTGCTTTTTCACAACTCGTCACACCGCTTCGCCCGCGTCTACTATACAAAGTATTGACGATTACGAAAGACTGGGAAATGGCAGAAGATGTCGTGCAAGAGGCGCTTTTTACGAGTTATCAAAAGCTCGAGCAATTGAAAGAAGCCCGCTATTTTGAAACGTGGGTCATGACGATTGCGATTCGACTAGCGTATCGGCACGTCCAAAAAGAGCTAGAGACAATACCTTTAGAAGAAAGTGTGATCGCTAGCATCCAGCATGAAAACGAACGTGAAGAAGTGCTCGTCCTATTGAAAGAACTGCGAGAGAGTGAAGCCCGCCTATTACAGACGTATTATTTTTCAGGTTATTCCATAAGAGAAATTGCCGAGCATTGGGAGTTGTCCGAAAGTGCGATAAAGACGAAATTACACCGCGCACGTCGAGCGTTTCGTCGTGTTTACGAACGTCAACGAGGAGGAATTGAAATGACAGAAGAGAACAGGCTACAACGACAATACGAACGAGCGAAAGAGATCGCAGGAGTCGCAACACCTCCAACCATTATCGATTACGATGAGGAAGAAGGAACGTATGTCATCGGTTGGGAAGAAGACGTCATGCTGACATTGACGAAAGAAGGGCGACTCCAAAGCTATGACCGAGAAGTGGAAGTGACGGGTGAACATCAGTCGCTTGAACCATTGCGCCGCATCGCTGAACAGTGGCTCGTTGCCCATATCGGTCCTGTCTTTTCACAATACCGAGCGGAGCGATTCGTTGCGCGAAAAGAAAGTGTGACGTTTTACTACGAGCAAGAAGCGGGCGGACTCCCACTTCCGTATAGTGGTTGCTATGTCAAAATAACAATGGATGGACAAGTTTCGGGGTGCTATCATTATGGTGAAGTAACAATTCCAGAAGTGAAAGACATCGTCCAACCGTCTGCCATACTCGAACATGCTGCCCGTCACGTCACTTTTGAAAAAGTGATTGATGAAGGAAGATGGGTGTATGTAGCGCGTAATGAAACGTATCGAGCAGATGTCGCAACACCGACTCTTCTCTACAATTGGGACATGGAAGACGAGCCTTCAAGTCGAGAAATGTCCATCGTTTGGCCGAAGAAAACGCCGCTCAGCTGGCAACAAATGCTCGGTGTCGACAAAGCCTGCATATTGCGCACACGAGAAGAACCGAAAGGAATCGTCTACGGTACGCCGCGAGAACGACCGAAAGATCCGATGTCGTTTGAGACGTATTTTCAAATTCAAAGTGCGGAGACGGTGAAAGTGACCATTGATGAAGAAACGAATTTGCCGAACGGTGCTTTTTCTTTTCGACAAGAAAAGGGAGAAAAGACGTGGACGGAAGAAAAGCGTCACGAGCGAGCGCTCCATTGGCTACAAGTCGTCATCCCTCACGCTGTCCCTTACCTCGTCGAAATCGAACGTGAATTTTTAGATGAACCGTACGTCTTTCATTGGATAAATGATAGAGGAGATCAATTGGCGCGTCTTTCCGTTCAAGTGAGTGAAGTGACGGGAGCGGTGACGTACTATGCAAGTGCTACACTTACAGCAGATGAAGCGCAACAGTTAACGGAGGCAGAAGTGTGGAGTGAAAAGGAAGTACGGGCTGACTATGTGAATCGCATGAGCGTTACAAAACGATGGGAACGAGTAGAAGGAGCGTATGTGTTAGTGTATGACATCGTCGATCACTCGACGAAACAACCGCTCGAACGCTGCGACGCACTCACTGGAAAATGGGAAAGCTAAAAGTTTTATAGTAATCGTATGTGAATGAAAGAGAAGGAATTTATTTTTCAAATAAAACAATGATACGAAGCGTATCGATACGTTTTGTAACGTTACGAAATGGTGCGTTACGAAATTTATCATTACGCCCGTATCGTTACGTTTTGTAACATAGCAAATCGTAACAAAATTCCGTATCGTTATGTTTTGTAACGTTATGAAATCGTACGTTACAAAACGTTACCCTTAATAATACCATTCTTAAAAATTACCAAGAGAAGATATAATAATCTTTATCCGTCAATGGATCTTATACACGTACAGAAATGAAGATGAAAAAGAAAAAAGAAAAAGTTGTCCAGAAAAAAGAAGAGAGGCGTAATGTAACGGGTGAAAGAAAAAACAAAGGAGATGACAAAGATGATGAAAGACATAACAAAAACGCCTATGAAAGATGAATTCATAAGCGTTTCGGATGACATTACTTGACCATTTCTTGTAAAAAATCATTCATTTCGGCACTCAATGTATTCAAGCGCTCGATAATGTCACTGAAATCTTGAACGAGTGTCGCTTGTTCATTCGATGCTTCAGCGATTTGGCCCATATTCGTTTTTAAGTTTTCCATATTATGTTTAATGTTTGATAAAGAATCTTCAATTTGTCCCGTTGCACCTGCTGTTTGAAGTGATAATTTACGAACTTCTTGCGCAACAATACTGAATCCAGCCCCGTGTTGACCGGCACGTGCTGCTTCGATCGCCGCATTTAATCCGAGTAAGTTCGTCTGTTGAGAAATGCTTTTAATTAAGCTCGTAATTTCATTCGTTTTTTCAGAGTCTTTTAACGCATGTTCCGATTGTTCGCTCATCTCTTCACTCGTTGCTGATAGTTCTTCCGAGTGCGCTGCGATAATGTGAACGCGATCTTGTAAAGAATCGATAATGCCTTTCATCGTGTCCATATATTCTTTTAATTGTTCTTCATTTTCGACAGGAAGTCCGATTGCCAATGCTCCGACGACTTCACGACCTTCTAAAATCGGGAAAGCGAATGCTTTAATCGGAACACCGTACACACTGCGATCGATATAGACGTCCGCATTTCTACCACTAAATGCGATGTACACATTGTCATCCCCTGGATTGACACGTTCTCCGTCTCGGTACCCTGAATCGACCCGACGTCCTGGTAAGTAACGTTCGACTGTGTCTTTTTTCTTATCTGCGACTGCCACAATCGCTTCGCCTTTCAACACTTTATGAATGTAAGGGGCTGCGATGCAAAGCGCCTCTAATGTATTCATCGTTTCTGTCATCATAATGCCTTCTTTCTATGTTAGTTTCCATTTTTAGTAGTATATCATTGACTGAGTGAAAAGTATCAGTTTTCTATAGAAATCTATAAAATTAACATAGATTTAAAACGATTATAAGAAATTAGGAATGAAGAATGATGATTCAGATTTCAAAAGAATATTGTGCCTTATAAATGACCTATCTTCAACGTAGAAGATAGGTTTTTTTGTGCAACTATACAATTGGTGTAAATTTGGTACAATATAAGACAAAATGTGAGGAATTGAATGACGGTAGGAAGATGGGAGGATGTTGAATGTTTTATGCGTTTTTAGAAAAAGAAGATTTACAGCTCGCTCAATTTTTAGAGGAGCTAGAGCTTGCGGTGTTTCAAAATCCGCGTGCTTTATTGACGCATAGTCGGACGTTGATTGAAATTATTTTCCAAAAGATTGACAAAGTGGAAGGAATCGAACGCCCTTACGGATTTAAATTAATCGATCATTTAAATGATCAAGATGTTTATGAGATGCCACAACATATATTGGATGCGTGCCATGCGATACGGGTGGAAGGGAATCGGGCGACGCATCAAATTGAACAAGTGTATCTCGTTCAGTCCTTGACTGTATGGCGCCACATTTATGATGTCATGCGCTGGTATATGGAAGCATATTTAAGCCCAGACTTAGAAATGCCACCGTATCGCGATCCGAAAACACATGATGCGCTTCGAACATTAGAAATCGGCGAATTAACATTGCGTTTGGAGCAATTAGAAAAGCAATGGCAAGATGGGACAGATCTCACGGAAGTGGCTCCTGTAGAACGAGGGGTAATATTGCCTGGTATGACGACCGTTCGTACGCTCACTTTCCGAGAAGAGTCGATCGATATTCCGTACTTTTTACGAGACGCCCTTTTACTCCCTCAACGTTTTGAAAAGAGTGAATCGTATCTCATCGCTTTAAACAATAAACAAGAAGCGCGCTTCATGAGCGAATTACCATATTCGTTGGATGACCTACATACCCGTACGCCACGCCGTAAACAAGAACATACCGCCGTTTTTGTCGAAGAATTAAAGCACTTTATCGAAGAGGAAATTCGGAGAAAACAAGTGCGTGCGGAACGTCAAGGAGATGGCGAGTTATTGTTGTTTTACGAAGGGGAACAGCTCGTCATTACAGAAAGTCGCGCGGCAATCAACATCGACGACGAACTGTTACCGCGATCTCCGAAACTCGTTGAACATTTACAACGCGACGGCATTACAAGCGTTGGATTACTACCGAAAGAATTCGTCCTCATCGGCAAATACGACCAAATCGGCCCCCAACGTGTAAGAGATTTTTGGGAAATTTTGAAGAAGACGGAGTAATAAAAAAGTACCCTTACAATAAACGCATGAAATCAAGATTTTGTATTGATTTCATGCGTTTTTAAATTTGAGGAGATTATCAACTCTTTCTGTCTTATTTATCGTGCAGAAGAATGAGTGTGTAGAGGGCGATGCAGTTTTGGAAGGAGTCGAGAGGAAGGTCGATTTGTTCTTCTATTTGTTTTAAGCGATATGTTAACGTATTGCGATGAATAAATAAATCTCGGGCTGCTTCACTGCTATTAAAATTAGCGTGGCAATAGGCGATAAAAGTATCTTTTAGCTCGATATAATTTTTATGTTGAAACAGTGGTGCCAGACGTTGAATCAGTTTCGTATAAGCTTGTTCCGGTGTATGCTGGACGAGGTGATTAAAAATTGTTTCACCTTGTTTGTAATGAAAAAATGTAGCAGATGTTCGGTGGGAACGGCTTGCTTTTATTAAGTTTTCCGCTTCTCGGTACGAATGCACGACGTCGATAATGGATAGTTGACCATCTCCGACTGCAATATGTAAATCCTCCTTTCGCACTTCCATCCATCGTTGTTTCAATCGCAATAAAGTATGTTCCAATTGTTGTAAAGTGGTGGAACTGAGAGAAACATGTGGAATCGTTTTTAAAATACAAATCGTATTTGGGCCAATTTGACCAATGACATCTTGTTCATTTAATTGTAAAATTGTTCGAATCATTTCGATAAGTATGGACGCTTCATTGACCGAACTAATTTTTTGGTCGAGTTCCAACAAGATACAAAATCGAGGACGGTCCATTTCGATGTTTAAAATGGTGCTCACCGTTTCGACATGTTGAATCGTTAAATTTTCGCGTTCGAAAAAAAGTAAGTAATGAAGAAAAGTATCGATCGTTTGTTGATTTAACGATTGAAATTCTTTACGTATCGCTTCATGACAGCGCATTTCGATATGGTTTTTCACTAATTGAATATAGTTTTCAGTTTCTTGATCTCTTTTCACTTTTCCTAAAATTCCGATGGCGCCAAGCACGGTACCGTTGACGATAATCGGTGCCGCCACTCCAGGAAAGATATTTACTAAATCTTTCACTGCTTCCTCTCCCCAATAAATCATCTCTTTTTGAACGATGACTTCATGTAGTAAAGGATCAAATAAGCCAAGTCGGGATGTATCATTGACGCCGATTAAATGTCCCGCTTGATCTGAAATACTAATCGGATATCCGATAATGCTTTTAGTATCTTCTGAAATTTTTTGCGCAATTTTTGTAAGTATCATGTCACAACTCCTCCACATTTTGTGCACTTTGTATAAGAAAACCTCTCTTATCTCCATGAAATTCATCCAATATTGACATAGCTGCACGAGTAAGCGTTTTCATATAATTGGATTATAACAAGTTGCATAACAAGTTACAAAGCGCAGGGAGGACATGGGATGAAAAATTATGATGTATTAATTGTAGGTGGAGGAATTATGGCAGCGAGTGTTGCCTATCACCTACGCGAACAAGGGTATTCAGGTTCGATTGGAATCTTTGAAAAAGATGCGATGTATGAATATTCCTCAACACCTAGAAGTGAAGGAGGGATACGCCAAACGTTCAGTACGGAAATTAATATTAAAATGAGTCAGTATAGCTTTAATATGTATGAGAAGTTTGAACAAGAAATGGCACTCGATGGAGACGAAACACTGATTGATTTTAAAAAGAATGGCTATTTGTATTTATTGAATGAGATGTCTTTACCTATTTTTGAAGATATTTTAAAAATTCATCGAAAGTTAAATGTGAAATCGGAGTATTGGACACCTGCGGAATTGAAAGAGCGCTATCCGGATTTTTGCGTAGAGGATTTAGCAGGAGCGGTATTTGATCCGGATGCTGGAAATGCAGACCCTTATTCTGTCTTACAAGCGTACAATCGTCACAATAAAAGACGTGATGTCGATTATATGTATGAAGAAGTCGACACGATTTTAAGAGAAGGGGATCGTGTGACGGGAGTTCGTTTAGCGAATGGAGAAGTGTATCACGCGAATATCGTCGTGAACGCAGCCGGAGCTTGGTCTGGTGAGTTAAGTGATAAATTAGCCTTGCCGATTCCAGTGAAGCCGCTTCGTCGCCAGTTATATACAATCGATATGACAGAACGTTTTTCTCAAACGATACCGTTTACTTTTGATCCGACCGGATTGCATTTCCGTACGGAAGGAGATCGCTATGTCGTCGGTTGGGCAAGAGAAGATGCTTATGGATACAATTTTAAGTTAAATCGTTCGTTTTTTGAAGAAGAGATTTGGCCTGTGTTAGCCTCACGTAGCCCACTTTTCGAACAGTTGAAAATGGAGCGTGGATGGGCAGGTTTATACGATTATAATACGGCGGACCAAAATGCGGTTATTGGCGAACATCCTGAACTGACGGGGTATTACATCATTACAGGATTCAGTGGTCATGGGTTCCAACATGCGCCAGCAGCTGGAAATGGATTGGCTGAATTAATTCATTACGGCAAGTATGAAACGATTGATTTACATCCATTGCGAGTAGAACGCTTCAAAGAGAAGGATCTCGTGTTAGAAACAGCAGTTTATTAAAAAAAGGAGTGGAATGAAGATGCGTTTACAAAATAAAGTCGTCATTATTACAGGTGGTAGCCAAGGGATTGGACGAGCGACAGCTTTTCGTCTAGGAGAAGAAGGGGCAAAAGTCGTCATTGCGGATATTAATGACGAAGCAGGAGCTCAAACGGTTCAAGATTTGAAAGATGTGAATGTCGAAGCATTGTACGTTCGCACAGATGTGAGTCAAGAAGAAGACGTGAAGCAGTTGATGGAAAGAACAGAAGAGCATTTCGGTGGCATTGATGGGTTGATCAATAATGCAGCAGCTACTGTTCGCAAGTCAGTGGAAGACACGACGTTAGCAGAATGGAATAAAGTTATCGGCGTGAATTTGACAGGCGCCTTTCTCTGTTCGAAATATGTCGTCGCACCGATGCGTCGTCGGGGTGGTGGAGGCATTGTCAATATGGCTTCATGGCATGCGGATCGTACGATTACACGTTTTGCTGCATATGCTTCTTCAAAAGGTGGTATGACAGCGCTTACGCGTCAAATGGCTCTCGATGTCGGGGTGGATCAAATCAGAGTGAACGCAGTCTTGCCAAGCACAGTCGATACGCCGATGTTGTATGAAACATTTAAAGCGTTGCCAGATCCGGAAGAAGCGATGAAACAAACATTACAACATCAGCCACTCGGAAGAATTGCAACAGGAGAAGATATTGCGAATGCTTGTCTTTTCTTATTATCTGATGAGTCAGCATTTATTAGTGGACATTCTTTACGTGTCGATGGTGCTGCCTTCAATAAAGTAGCGCGCCCTCTCATGTTCGACTAAGCGAGAGGAAAAAAGGGGGAATGGATATGAAAACAGTCAGGTTACCGAATAAAACTGAAATTGTACTCATTATCATTTTATTTTTAGCCATTATGTATGTCTCACTCGCCGTTTTTGAATTACCGATTCAATTAGCGCTACTCGCTGCATGGGTGGTGGTCGGGCTTTTAGGTTTGCGTCTTGGTCATACGTACGATGCCATTCAAGGCTCTATTGTGAAAGGAATCAATCAAGGGGTAGAGGCTTTACTTGTCATCATCTTTGTCGGTGCATTGATTGGAGGATGGATTGCAGGAGGTGTCGTTCCGACTTTAATTTATTACGGTCTTGACATTTTACATCCTTCTATCTTTTTATTCGCAACATTGATCATTTGTGCGTTAACGGCGATTGCGACAGGAACGAGCTGGGGGACAGTTGGAACGGTCGGGATTGCAATGATGGGAATCGGGCAGAGCTTCGGGGTGCCGATGCCACTCGTAGCAGGTGCCATCATTTCAGGAGCTTATTTCGGAGATAAATTATCCCCGCTTTCCGATTCAACCGTCATGGCTGCTTCTTTAGCGAAAGTTGAAATTATTACCCATGTGCGCTCGATGCTATACATTAGTGTGCCCGCTTTAGTAATTTCAAGTGTTCTTTATTTAGGAGCTGGGTTTTTATTTTTAGATAAAACGGGGGAGGCAGATATTGGCATCGTCGCAACGAATATGGCGGCTATTCAAGAGAACTTCCAAATCGGTTGGTATATGCTCATTCCTATCGTCCTCGTTTTAGTATTATTAGCTAATCGTTTTCCAGCTATTCCAACGATTGCAATTGGTGCTTTGCTCGGAATGATTTGGGCATACTTATTCCAAGGAATGGATCTCGTCTCGGCAACGACGGTGTTGTATGAAGGCTATACAATCGAATCCGGAACACCTTTCATCGATACATTATTTAATCGAGGTGGTATCGTATCGATGCTCGGGGTCATCGTCGTCATGATTTTAGCATTAGGATTCGGTGGTTTAATGGAACAAATTGGCATATTAGAGGTGATGCGTGCGAGTTTCTCCAATTGGATTAACAATACAGGGCGTCTTACAGTCGCGACAATCGTTTCTGCGTTTCTAGGAAATTTCTTCGGAAGTGCAGGCTATGTGTCTCTCATTACAGGGACGAAAGTGACGGAGAAAAACTACGACGAAATGGGAATTGATCGTAAAGTGTTGTCTCGTAACACAGAGAGTGGTGGGATTTTGACAGCGCCGATGGTTCCTTGGTCAGATAATGGAATTTATATGGCGACTGTATTAGGAGTTTCTACGATGTCTTATTTACCATTTTTATGGTTGAACTTTGTAGGAATCGGGATTGCGATTTTCTATGGCTATACAGGACGCTTTATGTGGAAAGCGGAAGATGCAGGAGAAGAAATTGAACGAGAAGAGGAGGAACTGGTATATGAAAGTCATTGATTTAAATTGTGATCTCGGGGAAAGTTTTGGTGATTATAAGATGGGGCTCGATGAGCAAGTCATCCCTCTTATTTCATCAGCGAATGTCGCTTGCGGCTTTCATGCGGGAGATCCGAATGTGATGAATGACACTGTGCAAACGGCGAAGCAACATCATGTCGCAGTCGGTGCACATATAGGATATCCTGACTTAGTCGGCTTTGGACGTAGAAACTTAGATATCACAAATGAACAACTACGCAACGACATCATTTATCAAATCGGAGCGTTACGCCAATTCGTAGAACTTCATGGCTTAACATTACAACATGTAAAGCCACACGGTGCAATGGGAAATATGGCGTTTGTCGATGAACGAATTGCGCGTGTCATCGTCGAGACGATGTTGGAAGTAACTCCTGAACTTTATTTATATGTTTTACCTGGTACGGCAGCACATCGCATCGCCGAGCAGAGTGGTTTACCTTTTATTTTGGAAGTGTTCGCGGACCGAGCGTATAACGATGATTTAACGCTCGTGTCTCGAAAAGAAGAAGGAGCGGTCATTCACGAACCAGAACGTGCCGCGGAGCACGTGTTACGGATGATTCAAGATGGAGTCGTCAAAACAAGGACGGGCGCGTACGTACCGATTCAAGCGGAAAGTATTTGCGTGCATGGAGATACAGCGGGTGCTATTCATATCGTCAAGTCGATTCGAACATTATTACAACAAGAGGGCATTGCGATCCAATCGTTCCAGCAACGAGAGGCGGTTGAATGACATGACGTGGATGGAAGAACAAATCGTCGATATTTTTCCGATGGGCGATCGTGCAGTCGTCTTTCAATTTGAACATACCATCGATGTGAAAGTGAATGAACTCGTTCATCAAATGAAACATACAATTACACAATGTGCGTTAGAAGGGATTGAAACACTCATCCCATCCTTTAACAATTTAACAATTGTGTACAATCCGAGTATTCAAACATATGATTCGCTCGTGCATCAAATTCTCCAATTGCGTTATGAAGAACAACCGGATATGTGGCAAACGAAAACGATTCATCTTCCTGTTGTTTTTAACGCAACGTACGGTCCAGACTTATCGCTCATTGCGGAACATGCAAATCAAACGGTAGAAGAGGTTGTAGACTATTTTACGAGTCATTCTTTTTATACGTATATGATCGGTTTTATTGCGGGATATCCGTATAGTGGAGATATTGCTGAATGTTATGCCTTACCAAGAAGGAAAGAACCGCGATTGCGCGTCCCGAAAGGAACGATTCAAATTGCGAATCGGATGACGGGGATTTCAACGCTGACGTCCCCTTCTGGTTGGCATATGATCGGCTGGACACCGATGGATATGTTTGATCCTTATGCTACACCGCCAACAACTGTGCAAGCAGGAACGCTTATCCGTTATGTCGCGATTACGGAAGAAGAGGCAGTGAATTGGAATGATCATGTACAGAGAGAGTGGAATGCGAAATGGAATGTATAAGTGTAAGGAAGAAAGGCCTTTTTACAACGATTCAAGATGAAGGGCGCCTCGCCTATGCAGCTGATGGAGTGTCTCGTTCCGGAGTGATGGATGGGTTCGCTGCTCGATACGCCAACATACTCGTTGGCAACCCACAACATGCTGCTGTCTTGGAAATGACACTTGTCGGAACCGATGTGGACATTTTAACGAAAAGCGCCATCGCTATTACAGGAGCGAACTTATCACCTGCATTAAACGGACAACCGATGGACTTATGGAAAGTGTATCTCGTACAAGCAGGAGATCGTGTGACATTCGGGCGTCGCATAACAGGGGCACGTGCTTATATGGCGATTGATGGAGGATTTGATGTTCCGCTCGTCATGGGAAGTGCTTCTACTTTTACAAGAGGCGCTTATGGAGGTTTTGAAGGGCGAACATTAGAAAAAGGGGATGTGCTTTGTAAGAAGCGAAATATGCACCCTTTAGAAAAATTAAAAGGTCGACGCCTTCGCCCACAAGAAATCCCTGTTTATGATGCCAATCGTCCGATTCGTTTCATTCGGGGACCGCATTTCGATCAATTCGAACAAGCGAGCTTGGAAGAGTTTTTAACGAAGTCTTATACGATTACGAATGATTCGGATCGAATGGGCTATCGTTTAACGGGTCCGTCGCTACAACATCGACAAGGACCCGATATTATTTCAGATTATGTTGCATGTGGCACGATTCAAGTGCCCGGAAGTGAACAACCGATTATTCATATGGCGGACTGTGGAACGTCTGGCGGTTATACGAAAATCGGTGTCATCATTACCGTTGATTTATCAGAAGTAGCACAACGCATACCAGGGGAACAGATTCGGTTCGATATGATTGATGTGGACGAAGCGAACCGAATCTATCGTGAACAGAATCAACAAATGACGAAAGTGGCCTTGAATAACCGAATGATTTAGGAGATGGACAAATGAAACAGACAAAACAAGTCATCGCATGGATGGAAAAATTCCATGAACTTTCTCTCACTTCTTTTGAATGCGAAACAGACACAATGAGCGTGCGCATGACGAAAGAATTCGTAGAAGGAACAGAGGTAACGAAAGTAAATGAAGCACAAAAAATAGCAGTGGTGACAAACGAGAGTAAAGAAAATATTGAGACAGAAGAAATGAAACAACAGGTTAACGTAGAAGAAATGACTTACATTGTGACGGCTCCGATGGTTGGTATTTACTACAGTAAGCCGAGTCCTGATGAGCCTTCTTATGTAGAGGAAGGTCAAACGGTTACAGAAGGTGATCCGCTATGTGTATTAGAATCGATGAAACTCTTTAATGAAGTAGAAGCGACGAAATGCGGTAAAGTCGTGAACGTGTACAAACAAGATGGCGATTTTGTAGAATTTGGGGATGCTTTGTTTGAAATACAGCTAGAGGAGGAAGTATGATGCGCCGAATTTTAATTGCGAATCGTGGTGAAATTGCTGTGCGTATTATACGAGCATGTCGAGATCTCGGGCTTACGGCAATTGCGGTTTATTCCGAAGCAGATCGAGCGGCACTCCATGTCCAAATGGCGGACGAAGCTTACTGTATAGGGCCTGCTCCTGCTCATGATAGTTATCTTAATATTAAAAATATTTTAACGGTAGCGATAGAAAAAAATGTCGATGCCATTCATCCAGGGTATGGATTTTTAGCAGAAAATGCGAATTTCGCTGCCCTTTGTGAAAAAGAAAATATTAAATTTATCGGTCCGTCTTCCCATGTCATTGAACGTATGGGAGATAAAGCAGAAGCGCGCAAAACCGTGGCAAGTCAAGGGGTACCTACAATTCCAGGAAGTCCAGATATCGTGCCTACTGTGGAGGAGGCACTCGATATTGCAAAACAGTATGGATATCCGGTCATGATTAAAGCGACAGCTGGAGGAGGCGGAAAAGGAATGCGTGTCGCGCATGATGCCAAAGAAATGAAAACAGCCTTTCAACAAGCAACACGTGAAGCAGAAGCCGCATTTGGAAACGGAGCGGTTTATATTGAGAAATTTATTGTAGCCCCTCGTCATATCGAAGTTCAAATTGCCCAAGACCAACACGGACAAGCTGTTCATTTTGGGGAGAGGGATTGTTCTGTACAACGTCGTCATCAAAAACTAATCGAAGAAGCTCCTTCGCCGTTTGTCGATGATGTATTGCGCGACAAGATGGGAGTCGCTGCAGTACAAGTAGCACTTGCTGTTGGGTATGAAGGGGTCGGCACAGTAGAGTTTTTAGTCGATGCGGATAAAAACTTTTACTTTATGGAAATGAATACGCGCATTCAAGTCGAACATCCGATTACAGAAGAAGTAACATCGGTCGATTTAGTGAAAGAGCAATTCACTATCGCGCGTGGAGATCAATTATCCGTAAAGCAAGAAGAAATTCAAATGACGGGCTGGGCGATGGAATGTCGCATTAATGCAGAAGATGTGGACAAAGATTTTCAACCATCACCCGGTACCATTACGTCCTTACTCGCTCCAGGAGGTATTGGTGTCCGTCTTGATAGCGCAGCACATATGCATTCTGTCATCAGTCCGTATTATGATTCGATGATTGCAAAATTGATTGTGACAGGAAAGACTCGAGAAGAAACACTCATTCGTCTAGAACGAGCATTGCGTGAATTTCAAATCGAAGGGGTCAAAACGACGATTCCATTTCACCTCGCATTTCTTCAAAGAGAAGCTTTTCGACAAGGAAATTATGATACGAGCATTTTAGAATAAAGGGGAGAGTATGATGAATTTCGAACAAGAACGTCAAAAGAGAAAAGAACAATTAGCAGGAGCTTTTCGTATATTTTCGCGCTTCGGATTTGACGAAGGGAACGCAGGACACATTACCGTACGTGACCCAGAGTTTGAAGATCACTTTTGGGTGAATCCTTACAATATGCACTTTAGTTTAATTCGTGTGTCTGATTTGCTTCTCGTCAATCATGAGGGAGAAGTAGTAGAAGGAAAGCATGAAGTGAATAAAGCAGGGTTTACGATTCACTCGGAACTTCATAAAGCGCGTCCGGATGTCATTGCGGCTGCTCATGCGCATTCTGTCTATGGGAAAGCATTTTCCACATTAGGTCGTCTCCTTGATCCAATCAATCAGGAAGCATGTGCTTTTTATGAACATCATAGTTTATTCGATGATTACACGGGTGTCGTCCATGACTTATCGGAAGGCCAACGCATTGCAGAAGCCCTTCAAATGAATAAAGCGGTCATTTTACAAAACCATGGATTGTTGACGGTCGGTGGATCGATTGAAGAAGCGGTATGGTGGTTTATTAATATGGAACGCTCTTGCCAAATTCAATTGATTGCGGAAGCGGCAGGTCAACCCGTTTTCATCAATGAAAAAGATGCAAAACATACAGCGAAACAAGTCGGTTCACCCGCAGAAGCGAAACGTTGCTTTGCACCAATTTGGGGTCGTATCGTGAACGAACAGCCTGATTTTTTAAGCTAATCGAAAAGATTTAAAAAGGGGGCATCTCAATCGAGGTGTCTCCTTTTTAGATTTAAAGTATAGTTAGAGAAGAAATAATGGTAAGTGTTACGTTTTTTGAAGCGTTGAGATGATAACATCAGACCGTCTTTCTTATGACAAGGAAGACGGTTTTTTATATGCTTATCGTTCGATCATCATCGATTGTAAAATTTCGGCGACGATTTCGGGGCTTCCTTTCGGTACTCGTTTTTTCGGGACCGTTTGCAACGCTCGCTCGGTCGCTTTCGTCATAGAAGCATCCTATCTTGATGCCAATGAGAAGGGACGTCGTATACATTCACCGTTCCGTCTCCATTACTATGATACGTCACCATGCCGACTGCGGTAAATTCTCCGACTAAAACGACGACATCTTCAGGGAAGACGAGGGTCGTATCTTCAATGTACGGATTGACAGGCGTTCCTTTTTCGTCAAATAAGACGGTGAGAGGCGGTGCTGGAGAAGTGTTCGTATATTGATGCCACATACGCGCATATTCGATTTCTTCTGGAGTCTATTCAGAGAAAAGAACTGCATCTCCTGGTGCATTCATTTCTTTATATCGTACAGAAGGTGTTAGGTTGAACCCATTTTGAACCCATTTGAAAAAAGATTTATTTTGTTGATAGGTTTTGGAGTGTTGCATCGTTATATAGAGTGAAAAGCGCTTTTCGAATAGGAGGAAATCCGATGTTAACGAATCGACAACTGCGACGTTTGGCGCGCCACGATGAACGGCTGTTGCCTGTCGTTATCGATGCATACGGGCCGTGGGTGAAGGCGATTTGTTATCGCATCGTGGCTCCGATTGCAGGCACTTCCGCTGTGGAGGAATGTGTCAATGATGTATTTTTACGAATTTGGACAAAGGCACCGACCTTTGACGGCACGCCGGAACAATTTAAAGGATGGGTCGGGCAAGTGACGAAGTCTGTCGCAATCGATCATTATCGCAAAGTTCAACGTCAATTGGAGCGAGAAGCTCTTTATGCCAATATTCCAGAAACGCCCGTAGAGGAGAAAGATGATTCTTTCCATGAACAAATTGCAACATTATCCACGATCGACCAGCACATTTTTAAGATGAAATATGAGGCGGGGTATTCCAGCAAAGAAATTGCAGAACAATTGCATTTGACGGTCGCGAGTGTCGACAATCGCTTGTCCCGTGGACGCCGACAACTGGCGGTAACTTTACATCCGAAAAGGAGAGATGACGATGCCACACCAATCTTTTGATGATTTAGATGTTGAACAAATTGAACCGATGGAGATGACCAATATGGAAAAGAAAAAAATAGAACGTTATGTGAGAGCAGAAGTCCCGACAAAACGACGTGTCGGCGTGATTGGACGCGTCGCAGCCGCTGCGGCAATTTTAACGACGAGTGTCGTCGGAGCAAGCTTTATGTCCCCAACGATCGCGTCGCAAATCCCGTTTATGGAAAACGTCGTTTCGCTCTTTGATCAAAACGAAGCGAAAAATGAACATGCGACGATTATCGGACAAGTGAAAACGTCCAATGGAATATCGACGATGGTCGACCGTGCAATTTTCGATGGAAATACGGTGACGATTTATTTCGCGGTTGAATTAGATGAGCCGGTTCCAGGAGCGGTTGGATTGCAGCAAGGCGTTGGAAATTTACAAGTGAAAAAGTCGAGCGGTATGGCGGGAACAGAACGTATCGAAAAAATTGATGACTTGCACTATATCGGCATGATGGAAATGACATTGTTCGACCATGACGCTCCGACAGCTTCTGTCGTATGGGATATGGAGGCGTGGGAATTTTACAATGCGGATAATGAAGTCATTAAAACGGTCGATACGGATTGGACGATGGCCTTTTCAGTAGAGGCGGAAGAAGCGACGACAACGACGGTTATGGAGCGCTCGTCTGTGGAAGGCGTCGATGTCATTTTAGAATCGATGACACGCACACCGATTTCGACAAGCTTACATGTGAAAACTGTCGCTTCAAAAGAAGCTCGTGAAGCATTGCCCCCTTTACAAGGAGTTGCGCTCAGTTTATTCGGGGGAGAAACATCGATTGAAGAATTGAACATGTTTAGCCCGACATTCCGCGTCGTAGATGATTTAGGCAATGAATATGTCGAATCAGGAGGAGCGGGAACGATGGAAGGAGAAGGGCCGATGTATTCTCTTTCAACATTTGATCCGATTCACGAGGAGGCGAAAAGCTTAACGATCACACCTATTTTAATCGAACGCGACATGCAAGAAATGCCAAGCATTACGATTCAGTTATAAAAGGATAGAAACATCTCACGTCATTTGATGTGGGGTGTTTTTGTATGAATGTAAATTTTCTGTAAATTCCATTATTTCCAATGATTTATTTCGAAAAATCTGACAATATAGAGGGGAATAGGAGGGGAAAGTATGAAAATCGTTTTATTGTTTATTTGGAAATATGTAGGGATTCCTTTTATTGCAATATGGATTATCTTTTCTTTGCCGCTTACAGAAGATACGCAAGTTATTCTTGTTTTGGCTGTACTCATCATCGTCATTTTGTCGCTCGTCGTACCTCCGATTGTGAGAAGGCTCGTTGGAAAATTTGGTGTACAAGCGCTCGCTTATATCGAGGCATCTAACAGGCAACACGCGTACATTGTAGCGCACGTCATCCAATTTGATCGGGTAGACGCTGAACTGTTAGTCATTGAAGAGAACGGAGAACAATTTAGAGCGAAAGCCCGAATTTATATAGAAGAGTGGGAGGCAAGAACATTCGGTCCCCATCAAAAAGCAATCGTCCGTTATTTGCCATTTTATAAAAAACGAGTCGCTTTCGACATCATGCATTATTCGAAAAAGCGAGAGGAAGTTTTAAAGCAGTTTTATAAAAAGAAGAACGTTCAAAAGTCGCGAACGTGAAGTGAGTATAAAATGCAATATGTAGTCATGAAGGATCCATTAAACACTCATTCTACTGAAAAGAAAATAAGACAACTCGATGGAAAGAGTTGTCTTATTTTTGTTACCAATCTCGTTCTTGTAAGGCATCTTCTACGTCGAGTGAGATATCGTAATGGTCGAGCATGTCGATGACGGTGACGGCGATAGAGTCACGGGCGACCGTTTCGATTTCGCTATTTTCCGCTTCGAACAATTCAGCTAATTCGTTAATTTCAATCGTCGCCCGGTCAAATGCGGCTTGAATGACTTCTTCTTGTCGTTCGCCGGTTGCGAGCAGTGCGTCCACTCGTTGTAACGCTTCTTTTACTCGGTCGACGAGATGTTTCGGGTAGTAAGCATCGCGATACATGTCGACGACATACCATTCTTCTTTCATACAATCCCTCCTGTTAATATGTCCTTTTTAATAAAGGAATGTGTAGTTTTTCGTGAATGTCGGTGTGACATTCGGGTGGCGTAAGAAATAGTCTGCCAACACTTCCGTCATATCGACTTGTGGGTCCGCGAGACGTTTCGCTTCTTTAAACATGTCGAAATGTCCTGCACCTGTCGCACGGTAATTGTTCATGACGACGTCATACAGTGCGTCGTCTTTTACAGGTACTCCTTGGTGAGTAAGCATTGTGACACGCTCGCCGACTGGTTTTCGCAAGTCTGCGACAAATTCCACACCGTCCCACATATCATAGTTGTACGGCTCTTCTTTCGGATAAAGGAAAGCTTCTGATACAGTCGGTTCACCCGCTTCATTCAAAGTGAAATAACTTGCGGATTGTTCGATCGCTTCTCGAATGTCTCGCCCTGTTAACTGTAAAACGACGAGTGTGTTCGGGAAAATATAATTCGTAATAATGTCGCGCATCGTCACTTCGCTCGGCAATCCACCCGGGCCATTTTGGAAAATCGACGTACATGAAATGTTCGTATCCGTCGCTTCCATTTGTACCGCATTGATCCATTCGACATACGGATGCTTCTGTAAACGCGCTTCGAATGCATCTTGATACTGCAAGTTCCCGTCGATCGTGCCGAGCGGTTGGTCGAGCCACGTTTGAAGCTTTTCATCTAACGGTGCTAAATGATCTAATAAGTCCACATTCGGTGACGTCGTTTCTTCGATTGGAACGAGAGTAGGGAAATGTTGAATGCCTGTCATTTCACCTGCGTCATCTTTCGTCACTTGAACGATCACTTGGCCGAGCATTTGGCCTTTAGAGCCAGGTTGCACGATGCTCACATCACCGATTCGTTGAGCGAGTTGTCGATGTTGGTGACCGGTTAATAAAACATCGATTCCCGGCACTTCGGTCGCGAGTGCATAGCCTTCGTTTTCTCCCGTCGTTTCGAGCACTTCGCCTGTTTCTAAGTCCGTTTCGAATCCGCCGTGATAGGCGACGACGAGGCAATCGATGTTTTCATGTTGTCGAATGTAAGGAACCCATTCTTTCGCTGTCTCTAATGCGGAGCGGAACGTTAATCCTTTAATATGGTCAGGGTTTTCCCAAACAGGAATGTATTGTGTCGTGAGTCCTAAAATGGCGACACGTACACTACCGATTTCTTGCACGATATATGGCGTTCGTAAAGGTTCGTTTTTTTCATCTAAAATCGAGGCAGTTAAGTACTGGAAGTTTGCAGCATCCATCGCTTTTGTTAAATAATCCATCCCGTAGTTAAACTCGTGATTGCCGAGCACGGCTGCATCATAATTGAGCATATTGGCAAGTTCAATCATCGGGCTCGGTTTTTCTGAATGAAAAGTGGCGTGATAATACGTGAGCGGACTTCCTTGAATGAGGTCGCCGTTATCGATGAGTAAAGTTGGGCGTTCTGCGCGTTTTTCAGCGATGCGTGTCGCCAGTTTCGCAAGTCCAAGGGGAACGTTTTGATCTTCGCCATAAAGGGTCGGGTAGACGAAGCCGTGTACGTCGCTCGTTAAAAGCAGTTGAATTTCATATGTAGACATAGGGGAATCTCTCCTTTGAAATAGTATTCCATATTATGGGATGTCATTATTTCTTTATAATGATAGTTTACATGGAATGAGCGAAAAAGTAATCAATTCATATGAAATTTACGAAAAAGCTATATTATTTTATCAATTGACAATTATAATTCTTTTTATGTTATAATAATTTTGTTGTAACTAACTTACTAGTAGTCAGGAGAGATTGTATGAAGAAAATGAGTATGCTGTTGATGGCTATGCTCCTTTCGGTTGTACTCGTTGCATGTGGTGGCGGGGACAAAGAAGCAGAAAAAGATCCGGAAACAGGCAATACGAAAATCGAGAAGTTATCGATCGGTTTCGTTCCATCACGTGATCCACAAGAAATTACGACAGCGACTGAGCCTTTGAAAGAAATGTTAACAGAACAGTTAGCAAAACAAGGATATGACGTTGCGAAAGTAGATATTACAGTCGGTACGAACTTCGAATCAGTCGGAGAAGCATTATCAGCAGGTACGTCGGATATCGGATTAATTCCAGGTGGCACATACGTATTGTATGACGATGGCGCTGAAGTCATTTTAACAGCGACACGCGCTGGATTAAACAATGATTCTGAAGAAGCGAAAGATTGGAACGACAACAAACCAACAGCTCCAACAGAAGAACAAACAACATCTTATCGCGCGATTTTAATCGCAGGTCCAACTGAAAAAGGACAACAATTAGCGGAGAAAGTAAACGCTGGAGAACAATTAACATTTGAAGACTTAGACGGTGCAAACTGGAACGTCATGTCATCATCATCACCAGCAGGTTACATTTACCCATCTCTTTGGTTAAAAGAAAACTTCGACAAAACAATTCCTGACTTATCTAAAGTCGTCCAAGCCGATTCATATGGTAATGCGTTTGCACGTCTTGCGAGTGGCCAGACAGACGTTCTTGTCACATATGCGGATGCACGTCGTGACTACGAAGACCAATGGACGAGCGAATTTGATCGCAAAGAATCAATCTGGGATGAAACGAACGTCATCGGTGTTATGCCAGCGATTTATAACGATACGATTTCAGTGAGCAAAAACTCAAAAATTATGGATGCTGACTTGAAAAAAGCATTACAAGAAGCATTTATCGAAATTGCAAAAACAGATGAAGGTAAAGAAGTGATTGCCATTTATAGTCACGAAGGATACAAAGAAGCATCAGATAGCGATTACGACAAAGAGCGTAAAGCGCAACAGTTATTGCAAGAATTACAATTAAATTAAGAAATTTCGAGTGTCTTTGTCTGTCATAGGCAAGACACTCTTTCTTTTATAAGAAGAAGGAGTGAACAGCTTGATTCAATTTAAAGAAGTCGGCTTGACGTATCCGAACGGATTTCAAGGATTAAAAGATGTCAACGTCACAATCGAACAAGGAGAATATGTGGCGGTCATCGGATTATCCGGAGCGGGGAAGTCAACCTTTATTCGCTGCGTGAACCGCATGAACGAAATTACGGAAGGAGAATTGATCGTACAAGGTCAAAATGTCCCGACGTTAAATAAAAAAGAAGTGCGCCAAATGCGTCGTTCCATCGGAATGGTTTTCCAATCATTCAACTTAATTACGCGTGCGACCGTATTGAAAAACGTACTCGTTTCATTCGTTCCGGATTTACCCGTTTGGCGTAAAGTGTTCGGGATTTTCACGAAAGAAGAGAAAATGAAAGCATTAGAAGCGTTAGACCGTGTAGGAATTTTAGATAAGGCGTTCGTGCGTGTCGATCAACTATCAGGAGGACAACAACAGCGTGTTGCGCTTGCGCGTACACTCGCTCAAGAACCTTCAATCATTTTAGCGGATGAACCGGTTGCCTCTCTCGACCCGGTCACAGCAAAAGCAGTGATGGACGATTTTAGAACGTTTAACAAAGAATTAAATATGACCGTTATTATGAACATTCACCACGTGGAACTCGCGCTGGAGTATGCTTCGCGTGTCATCGGAATTCGCGCAGGTGAAGTCGTTTATGACGGACCAGCAAGCGATGTGAATGAAGCGGTATTGAGCGCCATTTATAACGGTCAATTGCCTGAGGAGATAGGGGGAGAGTAACGTGAAATTATTCGGAATGAAGCCGTCTACCGTCACGTTGTCAAATGGCAAAACGGTCGTAATGAAACGTTCACAAACTCCTTTCGTCGTGCTTTTATTAGTTGTTTTGACGATCGCTGCAGGAAAATTGACGGGCTTTAATATCGTCGAGTTATTTGAACGTTTGCCTGCTTTATGGGTCATTTTAGAACAATTGTTTAACCCGAACTTCGCCTATGCGAGCAAATTATGGATTCCGTTACTCGATACGATTAAAATGTCGTTTATCGGTTCGGCTTTAGGCGCTTTGTTAGCTTTACCGATGGCGTACCTTGCTTCATCGAATATGATCAGCAATCGTGTCGTCGTATCGTTAAGCAAGTTTTTCCTAAGTGTGTTGCGAACATTGCCGACACTCATCGTCGCATCGATTGCGACATTTATTCTCGGACTCGGGACGATGGCGGGTACGGTAGCGATCTTTATGTTCACAATCGCTTATGTCGGGAAATTATTGTACGAACAAATTGAAAACGCAGATATGAAAGCGTACGATGCGATGCTTTCAGTTGGGATGACACCTTTGCAAAGTTTCCGCTATGCGATTCTTCCGCAAGTGTTACCGTCTTATTTATCGACTGCACTGTTTTCATTCGAAGGGAATGTTCGATACGCTTCAATTTTAGGGCTCGTTGGAGCGGGTGGAATCGGACTCATGTTGAATGAAAACATCGGATGGCGAAACTATTCGAACGTCGGTATGATTCTTTTATTGTTGATGGTAACCGTTATTGTCATTGAGACGATCAGCGAAACATTGCGTAAGAAATTAATTTAGGAGGTGCGTCCATGAATGCAGTACAACGTCAATACGAACAAGAACCGAGATGGAAAACATCGACGATTATTTCGATGATTTTCGCATTTTTGTTTTTAGTTTGGTCGACGACAGCGATCGACTTTTCGAACTTTACGGAAAGCGGTATGAAAATAGCGAAAAATATTTTGCTCGGGATCGTCCAACCGAATATGGACTTATTGTTTAACTTTACACAACAAGGCGTACCTTACTTATTGCTAGAAACAGTGGCGATCGCCTTTTTAGGAACGATTGTCGGTTCTGTCTTAGCGATTCCGCTCGCCTTTTTATCTGCGACGACAATCGTGCCAAAACCAGTGGCGTATCTCGTTCGCTTATTACTCATTGTTATCCGTACGATTCCTGCGATCATTTACGGTTTATTGTTCATTCGCGTGACAGGGCAAGGGGCTTTTACTGGTGTGTTAACGATGTCATTCGTTTCCATTGGGATGTTGTCTAAGTTGTATACCGATGTCATCGAAGAATTAGATCACGGTGTGCTCGAAGCGATGGAATCGGCTGGGTGTACGACGTATGAGAAAATTCGTTTCGGCGTCATTCCACAACTTTCCGCTTTATTCGTTTCGATTGTCATTTATCGTTTCGATATGAATATGCGGGATGCGGCTGTGCTCGGATTAGTCGGTGCAGGAGGTATTGGGGCGCCGTTAATCTTCGCGATGAACTCTCACCGCTGGCCAGAAGTTGGTGCTTTATTGATCGGTTTAATTATTTTAATTTTAATTATTGAATGGATGTCAAATCGCCTTCGTTCAAAAATTATTAAAGGTGTATAATGTACAAAATCCTGTCCGCTTCATGAGCGAACAGGATTTTTTTATTCGAGTGGGCCATCGTAAAGTAAGCCGTCTTTCGTTAAATGCACGAATTTCACATGGTTTTTTTGAAGGAGGGCGATACTTTTATAGGTTTCTTGCCCATTGACTGACCAAAGGATGATGCGTTTATGTGGATTGTCTTCAATGATTTTAGAAGGGATCGCATCGTCGATTCCGAGCTCTCGTAATTTTAAAGCTTCCGCTCGCTCTTCTGAAATATTTTCCTTTTCATCTTGTTCGCGAGTTGGGGCAACGGGGGTTTCTTCTGTTTCGACAGCCTCTTGCTTTTCCACTTGTACGGGTGGAGGTGTCTCCGCCTGTTCAGAACATCCTACAAGCAATACACTTGCGAGGAGCCACGTATATTTTTTCATAAAAAATCTCCTTTCATTCTCTGTACATGTACTGTAACGAAGATAAAAAAGAGAAACAACTTCGCCCCCTCATCGAAGACAGAAACAGTCCGTCTGACGTAGAAAATTTCCAATATTTATAGAATGAAACTATTATTTTATAAAAGTAATTTAGTCATATCAGAAAAGATATGTGACTTATTTTTACAAAGGAATTTATGGAATAAAAAGCGTTGATATATAAGGGAAAATGAAAATATTAATCGTTTTCTATCCAATCTATTCCATTTAAAAAATAACAGAAAAACTGTTGTTGACTTTACTATTCGCATAATTTATTATAGTCACTATGTTCAGAAAATTTAGATAGAACGTAAGAGACAATGTTAGGGGGAGAAGCGGCATGAATGATCAACCGCTGAAAGGCATTACGATAATTGAGTTAGGAAATTTAGTAGCAGCTCCTTTTGCTGGGAAAATTTTTTCGGAGTTTGGAGCGACCGTCATTAAAGTAGAGCAACCGAAGACGGGAGATCCACTTCGGAATTGGCGTGTCATGCATGAAGATACTTCCGTTTGGTGGCATGTGCAAAGTCGCAATAAAAAATCAGTCACTGTGAATTTACGCGAAGAAGAAGGACAACAAATTATCCGCGATCTCGTAGCAAAAAGCGACGTCGTGTTAGAAAATTTCAAGCCTGGAACGATGGAGCGTTGGAATTTAGGTTATGAAGATTTAAAAAGAGTTAATCCATCCATCGTTTTAACGCGCATCTCAGGGTATGGACAAACAGGTCCTTATCGTGAAAAACCAGGATTCGGTAGTGTAGCAGAAGCGATGGGCGGATTACGTTATTTAACAGGCTATCCAGATCGTCCTCCAGTCCGTGTCGGTGTCGCAATTGGCGATATGATTGCAGGATTGTATGCGGTCGTCGGGACAATGTTCGCTCTCCGTGCTCGAGACATTCATCCAGAAAAGCTTGGCCAAGAAGTCGACGTTGCGTTGTATGAAACGGTATTCTCGTTATTAGAAGGGATGCTTCCTGAATATGACTTAACGAATATTGTACGAGAACGTACAGGCAGTACATTACCAGGAATTGCGCCTTCTAATACGTACTTATGTAGTGATGGCAAGTACGTCGTGATCGGAGGAAATGGAGATCAAATCTTCAAACGCCTCATGGTAGCCATTGGACGCCCTGACTTCGCAGAAAAATCAGAATATTCGACAAACCAAGGGCGTGCAGATGATGTGGAGACGATTGATGAAGCGATTGAAGCATGGACGAAGCAACATACTTTAGAAGAAGTGCAACATTTGTTAGATGAAGTGAGTGTACCCGTCGGCCCGATTTATAGCATCGCAGATATTATGAAAGATCCGCATTATATTGCGCGCGAGATGTTGCAAAAAGTGGAATTAACGAGCGGCGAACAGTTAACCGTGCCGGGCATCGTTCCGAAATTATCGCGGACACCAGGGTCATTAGATGCGACAGGCCCTCGATTAGGGGAACATAATGATGAAATTTATGAAGAGTTTTTAAACTTTACGTTAGAAGATTATAAACAATTAAAAGAGCGAGGCATCATTTAAATGACAGCAGTAGAAATCATTGACGTAAGCCCGAGAGATGGACTGCAAATTGATTCACGAATCGCATCGGTGGATGAAAAAGTGACATTAATTGAACGATTAGCGCAGTCTGGCTTACGTCGTATTGAAGTGACGAGTTTCGTTCATCCCAAATTCGTCCCGCAAATGGCCGATGCGACAGAAGTGCTCGCACGTGTGACGCAAATTCCAAATTTGCAAACGATTGCACTCGTCCCGAATTTAAAAGGATACGAACGCGCGAGGCAGACTGAAGTTTCGGAAGTGAACTGGGTAAGTGCAGCGACAGAGACATTCAATGCTAAAAATATCGGACAAACGAAAGATGAAAACTTTCACCAATTTCAACAAATGCTCCGCCTAGCAAAAGAAGACGGGAAGCGTACAGCGTTTTCGATTGCGGTATCCTTCGGTTGTCCGTATGAAGGCGAAACAGATCCGCAAGCAGTTCTTGACTTGGCGGAGCGGGTTCTCGCAACAGACGTTGACCGATTAATGATTGCCGATACGATCGGGATTGCGATTCCGACGCAAATTGAAGCACTCATGCCCGAACTCGTTGAAATGACAGAGAAAGCTGGAAAAGAATTATCTTTACACCTTCATGATACGCGGGGATTTGGGGTTGCGAATGCGTATGAAGCGTACCGCATCGGTGTGCGTTCATTTGAAGCTTCTGCGAGCGGTATCGGTGGATGTCCATTTGCACCAGGAGCAGCAGGTAATATTGCAACGGAAGATCTTGCCTATTTGTTTGAGCGTATGCAAGTTGATACTGGATTGCAGATGGACCGTTTAATCGAAGCGGCGAACGTAGCTGCTTCTTTATCAACGAAAACACCATTAGGAAAAATGAGAGAGATTTATAATCGAGAAAAGGGGAATGACCAATGAAAAAAATGTGGCAATGGGCATTGATGCTCGTACTCGCAATGGTATTAGCAGCATGTGGCGGGGGAGATAAGCCGAAAGAAGAAACAGGGAAAGAAGAAAGCAAAGGGGAGTCTGACGGCTATGAAGAAGCACGCATTCGACTCGCGTACAACTTACCACAAGATCATCATATTTCTGTAGGGATTGAAAACTTCGCGAAAGAAGTGAAAGAACGTTCTGACGGTAAAGTGAACATTCAAGTGTATCCAGCAGGACAATTATTGAGCGATAAAGATATGAACCAATCGATTTTATCAGGTGGTGTAGAAATGGGGATGAACTCTTCTACATTATGGGCTTCGACTGTACCAGCGATGGGCATTTTCGACGTACCTTACGTATTCAATAACTACGCGACAGTGGGTGAGTTATTACAAGGTGAGTTTGGAGACATTTTACGTAAAGAGATGGAAGCAAAAGGCGCATATCCTTTAATTTTCGCAGACTACGGATATATGCAGTTCGCGAACAATAAACATCCTTTAAAATCGCCAGATGACTTCAAAGGCTTAAAGATTCGAAGCATCGGGGATTTACCATCCGAATTAATTCAAGCATATGGTGCTTCACCTGTCTTTATGGGAGGCGGCGAAGTGTACATGGCTTTGCAACGTAAAACAGTAGACGGTGCAACGAGTGGTACGACAGCGATGTTGCAACGAAAATACGAAGAAGTAACAGATTATTTAACGATTAATAATTATGCATACCTCGAATTTTTACTTGCGGTAAACGGCGATTTTTGGAACGGCTTACCTGAAAAGACACGTCAATTACTGACGGAAGTAGCAGCCGAAACAGAAACGTGGATTCGTGAACAAGCGGAGAAAGAAGATGCAGACTCTGCGAAACAATTAGAAGAAAAAGGGATGGACGTTTACGTCGTGCCAGACGAAGAATTGCAACAATGGATTGATGCATCTGCACCTGTACGAGACGTCTTCGTACAAACAGCAGGAGAAGTCGGACAAAAATTGTTAGATTTATCCGACCAACAATAATCGAGCAACGGCATGTAGCAATCGCTGCATGTCCGTTCGCTTTTCATAGAGGAAGGAGAATAGAATGTGAAAAAAGTGTATCAATTATTTGATCAATTATTGTATATTGGCGCCTACCTTGCTGGAATTTTAATTTTATTGACGACGATTATGACATTTTATGAAGTCGTTTCACGTTCGTTCTTCCATCAGCCAACGTCTTGGGCAACAGAATTATCCATCTATGCTATTATCGGAAGTTGTTTTTTAGGAAGTGCTTACGCGGTTCGCACGTATTCACATATTACGGTCGATTTGCTTGTGAACAATGTCAGTCCGAAAATGAAAGTCGTTTTAGCTTATGTGACGAATAGTTTAGGCCTTATTTTTAGTTTAATTTTTACATTATATAGTTTTTACCACGTTCAAAAAACGTATGAGCTCGGTGTAACGTCCGCTTCTTTATTGCGTATTCCGATGTACATACCGGAGTCGTTTCTCGTCGCAGGGGGCGCTTTATTAATTATTGCGTTTACCCTACAATTAATCGACGGTGGGGAACATGAAGGAGGCGAGCATTTATGAATTTCTTCTTCACAGGTGGGTTAACATTATTGCTCATTTTAGGGTTACCTGTCGCCTTCACTCTCAGTTTGCTTGCGGTAGCTGGCATGTATTTCTTTGATGGAGGAACATTTGCCTTTGCACAAATTCCAATCATCTCCTATAAATCATTGGATGATTTTTCATTGACAGCTTTGCCGATGTACGTCCTGATGAGTCAAGTGCTCGTCATTAGTGGTGTCGGTCGTGATTTGTACGATATGGCAAGCTCATGGTTCCGCCATTTACCCGGAGGACTTGCGATTGCGACGATTTTCGTCTGTACGGTATTCTCCGCAATTTCAGGCTCTAGTGTAGCAACTGCGGTAACAGTCGGTTCTGTAGCATTGCCTGAAATGGTTCGCCGTGGTTATGAAAAGCGTCACGTGCTCGGATTACTCGCAGCAGGAGGAACGCTCGGTATTTTAATTCCACCGAGTATTCCGATGATCATTTATGGATCCGTAACAGGGGAATCAGTCGGTAAATTATTTATTGCGGGTATCGTACCTGGTATTATTTTAACATTATCATTCATGGCTTTCTCGGCTTTCCAAACGCGTCACATTCGCGATGAAAAAGCAACATGGAAAGAACGCATGCAAGCTTCTCGTAAAGCGATTTGGGGATTGATTTTACCAGTCGTCATTATCGGTGGTATTTATAACGGGACATTCACACCGACGGAAGCCGCGGCAGTTGGGGTTGTTATTAGCTTCGTCATTGCGATTTTCGTCTACCGTACGATTAATTTAGCAACGATGAAAGAGATTTTACTCGCAACGGTGAAGACGAACGCGATGATTTTATTCATCATTGTCGGTGCGATGTTGCTCGGATATATTTTGACAATTTTACAAATTCCACAAGATATCGTCAATTACGCAACAGGCTTAGACATTTCACCTTGGGTTATTTTCATCTTTATTAATATCGCGCTTTTAGTGCTCGGAATGTTTTTAGAAACGGTTTCGATTTTAGTCATTACATTGCCGATCTTATATCCGATTGTCATCGCATTAGGATTCGATCCGATTTGGTTTGCGATCATTATGGTCGTTAATATGGAGCTTGCCCTCATTTCTCCGCCAGTCGGCTTAAATTTATTCGTACTAAAAGGATTGGACAAAGAAAATACCATTAGTGAAATCGTAAAAGGCGTCGTTCCGTACGCTGCGATTATGGTTATTTTTATCGTCATCTTGTCAATTTTCCCAGAAATTGCGACAGGCTTAATTGACAATGTCGATTAAATGAAAGTAAAAAAATGTATGAAAGGAAGAAGTATTTCCATTTCATACATTTTTTAATTGTGAATCATTAGCTCGCCATAATGAAAAATAATGGGATGAGTAAGAGTAAAATAAAAAAGACGATGATGACAGTGACAATAATGGACGGTAATACGACCGTGAAGAAGGCACGCCATCCAGAGAGATTGTGGACGACTCGCATTCCTTGAACGAGAACGACAAAGGACCAAATGTAAGAGATGACCATGATTAATGAACTGAAACCGAGGACCAAATCTTGTGTTGGTGTATTGAATTCAGGATTTTGGAACAATTGACTTCCCATTACTATGCTAATGACGATCGCTAAAATCGCTCCAGGAATGATGGAAGGTAACGCGGCGAAGCCAATCGTGCGCAATGTGTCGCGGTAGGATCCTGTCCCTTTCATCATGCGAGCAAATAGCATGTAAAGTCCTGCGCTAATGGCCGCCCCGACGAGACTAAAAATAGGTGTAACGATTAAAATGACGAACCAAATCCATCCAGAAGCGATGAAATTTTGCATATCTTCATCCGGCATAGCGAAGTTGAAAAATGCGCCGATGACGGAACCGAGCATAATAAGAATGAGAGTAGTACTTAAAGTCGTTTCATCGAGCAAACGGCGAATCGTCGCACGTGGTTGAAACCAAATCGTACGTAATGCATTCGATAACATAATATCTTCCTCCTTTCTTTTCTAATACCTCATTATCATCTCATACAAACATTCGCACTGTAAACAAATAATGGGAATTTTCATAAGAGAGCATACAATGCTCTTAAAGAGGGAAAATATGATATATTAAAGAGCGCAAGGTGAATTGACAGGCATGGGAGGATTTTTGTGAACAATATTATGAAAGGAATTTTACTGATGATTATTTCGTCCATCGGTTTCGCTGCGATGACGGTATTTGTTAAATTATCAGGAGAATTACCTTCGATACAAAAAACATTTTTCCGAAACTTAATTTCGGCGATCATCGCTTTTTTCTTCGTGATGTATTATAAAGAATCGTTATTCGGAAAGCGCGAAAATCAAGTCGTTTTATTGTGGCGTTCGATTTTCGGGACATTAGGCATTATCTTTTTATTTTATGCGATCGATCATTTAGTATTGTCCGATGCGGATATGTTAAATAAATTAAGTCCGTTTTTAGTCATCATTTTTTCAGCGATCTTTTTGAAAGAAACAGTGCAACGATTCCAAATTGCGACGATTGTCATCGCATTTATCGGAATGTTGTTCATCATTAAGCCGTCGTTTTCCGTCGACTTTATGCCGTATCTCGTCGGTGTGATGTCGGCCGTATTCGCAGCTGCAGCATATACATTGTTGCGCGTGCTCGGGAATCGGGAGAAGTTTTATACCGTCGTCTTTTACTTTTCATTTTTCTCGACAGTCGTATTGTTGCCGTTCCTCATTATTTTTTATGAGCCGATGACAACACAGCAACTCGTCTACTTATTGCTAGCAGGTGTATTTGCGACGGTCGGGCAATTTGGCATTACGCTCGCATACAAATACGCACCGGCTCGTGACATTTCGATATTTTCTTATTCGACGGTGCTCTTTACGACGATCATGAGCTTTATGATTTTCGGGCAAGGGCCAGATATTTACAGCATCATCGGATACATTATTATTTTAAGCGCGATGACGTATATGTTTTTACAAGGGCGGAAAGCGACAGTATAAATGAAACCGACAACGCAATGTTGTCGGTTTTTTTAGGTTGTTTTGTATGTTAAATTAAGCTTCTACTGTTGCGTCTTTATTTTTCTTTTTCACCATCGCATTCCACGCTTCAATCATTAAGAACACACAGAGGACGAGCAGTAAAAAGGCTGCGATTGCTCTAACATTTAGTTCGAGCTTTGATACATATACTAGATGAATTTATAAAATCGGTAATTTTGATAAAATAGTAATATTACTTCTGAGTTCAATTAGGTAGTAATCGATCATTTTAAGCCGGATAAATTATTCCATTAGGTCGTTCAATTTTGATTCGCTTCACGATTTTTCCATAAAGTGGTTCGCAGTTCAATCATTGGTTGTGTTAACATGCGGACAGGTTGGCTTGATAATACGAGAACGAGTATCGCTGCAATGAGCGCAAGCGCGAATAAGTCAATCGTCGCATCGACTGTAAAGAAGTCGTTTGCGCGCGCATATTGAATGAAAAATCCGTGCAATAAATAGACGTACAATGTTCGCTCACCTAGCACTGTCCCACGCCACTCTTTCGTCGGAATGAGTGCAAGTACGCTCATCGTCATGACAGCCGCAACACTATACACGACGAGGCGCCATAACGCACCGGTTTCGGAAGCGCCAAGTGTTTCATAAGACTTTGACGCAAGCAACCATCCCGTATCAATTTCAGGTCCGTAATAGATGAAAAAGAATGCAATGATTAAAATGAATATCGCTCCTATACGAACGAGGGGACGTTGCAATTTGTCGAAATGTTCTTTCGTCAAAAAGTATCCGGCTAAAAAGAAAGGGAAGAAGACGAATGTGCGAGATAAACTGAATGCATGTCCAATATCCGCATTGTAACCGACGACGAGTCCAATGACGACTGCAATCGGTAAACCGACATAAGCTGGAAAGCGGCGGAACACGGTCAACAGTAAATGCCAGCTGAATAAGCTAAGTAAAAACCAGAGCGACCAGTGTGGCACAAACATATTGTCGGTCGCCCAATTATTTTTCCCAATCCAAAAATAGTAGCCGGTGTAGGCGATTTGGAAAATGAGATAGGGCACGATCAATTGTTTGAATAATTTCCACACGTCGCGCAATGAATGCATTCCTTTTGCAAAAAATCCCGATAATAAAATAAAAGCAGGCATATGAAATGTATAAATCCATGTATAAATCGCGGAGATGCCTGTCGTTTTTGATGTGAATGGTTGAATTAAATGCCCGAAGACGACGAGAAAAATGAATAACACTTTCGCGTTGTCAATATAGGCGTAACGTTTTGTCGTCATGAAAATCACCCTTTATAAATGATTACTTCCTAATTACCCTCTATTTTGCTCTTTTACACATTACAATTGGGTAACAAAAAACCCTCACCGTAGAAGGTAAGGGTTAGTTGAGAATGCTATGGACGCTGTTCGCTCTGTTCATAGACGTTTAAAAGACGTTGTTTTAATTCGCCTTCCATACGTGCGATTTCAATTTCGACTTCTTGACGTTTCGCACGGCCTTCTTGCTGGATCGTAAGCGTTTCTTCAATCGTCGTAATTAAGTTTTCTTGCGTCTGTTTCAATGTTTCAATTTCGACTAAACCACGTTCGTTTTCACGAGCGGTTTCAATCGTATTTTGTTTCAACATTTCAGAGTTTTTTAACAACAGATCGTTCGTCGTTTTCGTGACGAGCTTTTGAGATTCAACCGCTTGTTGTTGGCGATTTAACGTAAGTGCAATCGCAATTTGATTTTTCCAAAGCGGAATCGCCGTCATAATGGAAGACTGAATTTTCTCCGCAAGCGTTTGGTTCGTCTGTTGAATCATGCGAATTTGAGGCGCACTTTGAATTGTAATTTGACGCGATAATTGTAAATCATGTAATCGTTTTTCAAGGCGATCGACGTATTGAAGCATGTCGTTCATCTCTTGAACTTCCATCTGGTCTTGTGACGCTTCGGCTTTCGCACGGAGTTGTGGAATGACTTCGTTCATAATTTCATCGCGTTTTAATTCTGCTGCTGCGATATAAATATTGAGCGCTTGGAAGTATGATTTGTTTTGTTCATACAATTGATCTAAGTTTTGAACGTCTTTCAGTAATCCTGCTTTATTATGTTCTAATTGGACGCTAATTTTATCGATTTGCGTGCCGAGTTTTTGATATTTTGACATCATTTCGTTGATTGAGCCTTTTGCTTTGCTGAACATCTTGCCGAAAAATCCTTTTTTTTGCGGGGATAATTCATCAGGGTCGAGTGTTGATAATTTGCCCATTAATTCGTTTAAGACATCCCCGATTGGTCCGATATCATTTGCTTGTACGTGATTGAGCATCGAGTTTGAGAATCGTGTCAATTCATTTTGAGCGTTCGCTCCGTATGTGATGATCGCTTCGTTATTGCCGACCGGAATTTGTGCCGCGATTTGCTGTGCTTTTTTCTGTTCTTCTTCGCTTAAGCGCTCGAGCATCGTCGTTGGACGTTCTTCAGTTACTTCAGGCACATGAGGCTGCGCTGGTTGTGGGTCAAGCTCAAATGGATTTTCTAATAAGTCGTCTAATGATTTTGGTTCGTTGTGGTTTGTCATTTCGTATCCTCCTCAGGCGGTTTCGGTAAGTGTTGTCGGTGTGCGACGTCGATGTAATCGAGTTCGATTTTTAATTGTTCGACATCGGTGGACACCGCGCGTTTTAAATCGGATTCGAGCAATTCTTTCACCGTCGTTAATTTTTCTTTCGTCGCAATGAGTGCATGTTTAATTTCAGCATCTTGCAACGGTTGGTTGGATAGCATCGTATATTTGGATGTAATGTCGACAGCGGATTCTAAGTGTGCATAGAAAAAGCTATCGACATAATAAAATTTGCGCGGATTTTTTTCTACGATTTGGATGATGCGTTTGGCGAGTTGGTTTAACTCATGGAGTTGTCGAAATGAATGAACATTACGCACTTGCGCATAGCTCGTATTTAATTCACGTAATTTCGCACGCGCTTGATCGAGCTGATCGACGATGGCGCGATATTCTCCACGAGAAAGGCCGAATCGCTTGGCGGTACTTGAGATTTGAACTTGTTTCGAAATGAATAAAGTGCCGGCATAGGCTCCGATTAAGGCGCCGGTCGCACCGAGGAATCCGACATTTGTATTGAACAATAAGTAAAACCATGTCGTGAAACTAATCGGTAAGGCGAGTAAATGCCGCACGAAAAAATGTTTAATTCGATTCATAGTAAATGGCCTCCTCTAGAAAACTTCTAACTCTACTACGTAATCGAGGGCTAAAAGGTTCCATTCTTACTTATGTATTATACATGAAACGCTTGAAAAAATCGGCTTTTCGCTTTGCAGTAAGCAAGAAAAACCCATGCTATTTTAAAATATGCTAAACTATGGGTAAATCAGGTAGGAAGGAGACGGTACGATTGTTTGAAATCATTTATATGAAAGCGGACTATGAGCCGTGGTGGATGTTTGACGATTGGGAAGACTGGGTAGAATCGAAGCAGGCGTATCGCTCTTTAGAAGAAGCGACTGCACAATTTCATAACATTATCGAAGAATGGCAACAAAAACATGAGTTTTTTGAAGTGAGAAAAGGGTGCTTTGCCGCGTTTTGGACGAAGGCAGAACAGTGCTTCTGTGACCATTGCGACGATGATTTACAAATGTTTCACGGCTTCATTTTAATGCAGGAAGGTAAACCGATTGTAAAGGAATGTTAATATTCAAATCATTCGGTAAATAGTTTGACAATTTAATCTGTTATGGTATATTAAAGGTAATAAAGACAGGAACTTGATACATCTTCACCGAAATTGACGTATTCACATATTACAAAAAGTGATCGGCTTTAGCGGTACTTTTTGTAATATGTGAATTTTTCTTTTTTCGACAAGTTCATGTATTTATTAGTAAAATTTTGGAGGTTTGTTCACATGAAACAAGGTAAAGTAAAATGGTTTAACTCAGAAAAAGGCTTCGGATTCATCGCTGTTGAAGGCGAAGACGACGTATTCGTACACTTCTCAGCAATCCAAGGCGACGGATTCAAAACTTTAGAAGACGACCAAGAGGTTGAATTCGAAGTTGTTGAAGGCGAGCGCGGATTACAAGCAGCAAACGTTGTAAAATTATAATATTTGCGAATTCAACATCTCCCACCTATGAAAATAGGTGGGAGATGTTTTTTTATTTCTTCTCTTTTCCTTTCCTTTCATGGTACGATTGTAGGAAAGGAGCGATTATGATGGAACAACGTGAACAGACAGAACAAAAAGAACAGCAAGAACAAGTTTTTTTATGTGAAGATTGTGGCTATCCGCATCGCGGAACAAAGCCGCCAATCTACTGTGTGAAATGCGAGAGCGATGCACCAGAAGACGCTTGTTGGACGGGGGTGTGACGATGGAGATAGAGTTTCAGCTATTGACGAGTGAGCATATGTCGACCATTTTACATATTCAAGAAGAAGCATTGCGTGTTGTGGAGCGAGAAGGGCAGTTGCAACCGCTAAGTGAAGCGGAATATCGCTTTATATTAGACGAGGGGCGCGGCATGATGTTAGGAGCATTTTTACAAAGCGAACTCATCGCCTTTCGTGCTTTATTACATCCATTTGTCGATGAGGCACATCTTGGACAGTATGTTCGATTGCCAAAAGAAGTATGGCCTCATATGTACTATAGTGAGATTACGATCGTTCATCCCGATGCGCGTGGCAAAAGTTTACAAAAGCGTTTAGGAGAACGATTGATGTCGCTTTGTGAAGCGGAGCATATTGCGGCGACTGTCGCACCAGACAATATTCCGAGCATCCTTGATAAGTTTCACCTCGGATTTCAATTATATGCTTTAGAGCAAGTATATGGTGACCACTGGCGTTACGTTTTTCGTCGTGACCGACAATCACCGGTTTTTTCAGAGAAATGTACAATCGCAAAAGAAGAGGAAGAAAAGCAAAGGCAACGGTTTGCGGATGGTTGGATCGGTACGTCTTACAATCGTTTGACAAATGAATTGTGCTTGGAGAGGTAGAGTGTGATATGTCGAACATATTAAAATTTTTAATCGTATTTGGTGGAGCGTTAGCAATTGTCCTCATCTTTATGGTATTGCGTTCACCTGCGACAATGCTTATTGCAACGAGTGCTCCGATTGTCGCGTTCATCTGTTTTTACTTTTGGACGAATGGGAATCCGACGAATAAACAAAAATAACAGCGAAGTCGCTGTTATTTTTTTGTGCGAAAAGTCGCGGTATAATAGGCAAGCATATCGCCCGATTCATTATACAGTTCCCCTTGTAGGAGGGAAGTGCTGCGCATTTCTTTGATGACGCTCGCTTTTGCGATAATCGTTTCTTCGATGGCGGGTCTTAAAAAATTGCTCACCATTTGAATCGTCGTCGCATCATTCGCCCCACGTGCTAAGACGAGCATACCCATTGCTGTATCCATAATGGACATGTAGACACCCCCATGAACGGTTTGTTGTGTATTGTTCAGTTGTTTGCGAAACGGCAAGCGAATGACCGCTTCTTCACGTGTACAACGAACATATTCAAATCCGAAAAAACTCCAAAAATCACTTTTCGTAAATCGTTCGATGATTTCTTGTTCTATCATTGCATATTCTCCTTTATTCGCTCGATCAGTCGCTCGCTTGTATTTTCAATGATGAGTTGTGAACGCTCGGGTCCAGATAAAAAGCCGTTTTCTTCCATCGTTTCGAGAAATTGAATGAGTCCATCATAAAATCCATTCGTATTGAGTAAGCCGATCGGTTTTTGATGCAAGCCAATTTTCGCCCATGTGACGACTTCGAACCATTCCTCCATCGTACCGGGTCCTCCAGGCATCGCGATGAAGCCATCCGCAAGATCAATCATTTGTTGTTTTCGCTCATGCATTGAGTTTGTTTCAATCACTTTCGTTATGTGATGGGCGGTAATTTCGCGTGCAATGAGCACTTCGGGCATGACGCCAATGACTTCGCCACCTGTCTCCATGACCGCATTCGCAATTTCACCCATTAATCCAACTGTTGCACCTCCGTAGACGAGTCCGAGCTTTTCGTTTGCTAAAGTCGTGCCGAGCATTTTCGCTTCTTGTTTAAAAATCGGTTTCGCACCATCACGAGAACCGCAATAGACTGCTATTCTTTTCATATTGATTCTCCTATTCTTTTGCGTATAGTACGAGGTCGCTAAAATATAACTGACAAACCGTATCGATTGAAACGGCTTCGTCGAAAGGAAAGTAGCGACTATACACTTCCGTCCATAACGGAATGTCGTCGAATTTATCCGAATCAAAAATATCGAGCAAGGCGACGACTTCCCATTGTACATTTTCTCCAAATGTATTCATATAAGCTTCTTCTTGCAATTTTTTTGCGAGCTCGTGAAAAATTTCTTCATACGTACTGCCTTGGC
This sequence comes from Savagea serpentis, assembly GCF_015351395.1. Lineage (GTDB taxonomy): Bacteria > Bacillota > Bacilli > Bacillales_A > Planococcaceae > Savagea > Savagea serpentis. Next base: position 843,589 of record NZ_JADKPV010000001.1, on the reverse strand, counting down.
ACTCTCCGATAATGATGCTGTGCTCATACGTATGAGCGATTCGGTCTGCCGGTTGACGTTTCGACATTTTTAACACGCTATATGATTGTTTCATCGGCATGCTCCATATGAGAAAAAGTGAGTTGATACGTCAAGCCTGTTAAAAAAGGCAAGAAGCCGAATATGAATAAAATGCCATTCATCGGAAGAAGGGGGGTGAGCATAAGTGCGAAAAAGATATAGAGCGTCGTCACTTGCATCGCGTACATTCCCGCTCGCTCTGTCAGTTGTCGTTCTCGTTCGTCACGCGCTAACAATTCGGGGAAGAAAAATAACTGTAAGCTCGGTCGTAAATAGACAGGTTGAAGCCAATATTTTTTAATGAATAGGTGGATTCCCCAAAAAAGCAAGGTGAACGTATATGTAGCGATTTTTCCAGATAGTGACCCGTTCGCTCCTTCATTGAGTCCGATCGCAAAAAAGGGAATAATCAAAAGGATAAAGATGCGTAAGCGAAAAACAGTTTGTCTCGTCATAAAGAGCTCTCCTTTTTAAAAAAGATTTGTTCAATCGGTAATTCGAATAGTTCCGCAATATTCATGGCGAGTAAAAGAGAAGGGATGTAAGAGCCTTTTTCTAAGGCGACGATCGTTTGGCGTGTGACATGAATGCGATCGGCAAGTTGTTGTTGCGTCATATTGTGCAGTACCCTCAATTGCTTCACTCGATTATCCACTTCGTTGCCTCCTTATAAAAGTTAAGTCAACTTGACATCATGTAAAGTGTACCATACATTGAATTGTTTGAAAATAGAAAAAACGACGAATCAAGTCGATTCATCGTTTAATAGTGGTTTCAACATGTCTTCGTTTTCGATGACATCTTGTAACGTATATTGGTCAAGTACTTGAATGAAAGCTTGCAGCGCTTGGCCGAGCATCCCTTTTAGACGACATTGCGGAGAGACGACACATAAATTGTTTTCCGAAAAACATTCGACAAGATGAAAATCATCTTCCGTTTTGCGGACGACTTGTCCGATATTAATGTCTTTCGGATCGATATGAAGCCGAATGCCTCCTCCTCGACCTCGAATCGTTTCGATATAACCGAGCAAGCCGAGTTGATGAGTCACTTTCATTAAATGGTTTTTAGAAATATTGTAAGCATCCGCAATATCTTGAATCGTGCTTAACCGATCTTTCGGTTGCAGCGCCAAATACATGAGGGTGCGGAGCGAGTAATCTGTATACATCGTTAATCTCATAGGATTTCACCTCTTTCTCTATCATAGCGAAACCGATTGTAAAAGTGAACATTTTGTAAACATGTACATAATATATATCTTTTAATCGAAAAGTTTGGTATAAATAACATATATACAAAATACATCTTTAAAGGAGATCATTTGAATGACTTTATCGAGAGAGACGAAAGATATTATTTTAGCGACAGTTCCTGTATTAGAAGAGCACGGTGTAGCCATTACGACAGTTTTTTACAAAAGAATGTTTGAAGCGCATCCGGAATTGTTGAACATTTTCAATGAAGCGAATCAAGCGCAAGGGCGCCAACAGTCAGCGCTCGCGATGATGGTGTATCAAGCGGCGAAACATATCGACAATTTGGAAGCGGTCGTGCCGCAAGTGATGCTCGTTGCGCATAAGCATCGCAGTTTAACCGTTCAGCCAGAACATTATCCGATTGTCGGAAAGTATTTATTGTTGGCGATTCAAGAAGTGTTAGGAGACGCAGCAACGCCTGACATTATGCGAGCATGGGAAGAGACGTACGGCGTCATTGCGAATATTTTCATCGACGTCGAACGCCAACTGTATGAAGCGAGTGCATGGGAAGATTTCAAACCATTTATCGTGAAGAAAAAAGAAGTAGAAAGCGAGCTTGTGACGTCGTTTTATTTAGAACCGAAAGATGGGCTTCCTTTGCCGACGTATGAAGCGGGACAATATATTACGGTGCGTTTACATACAGGAGACGAGTATTTAGCGAATCGTCAATATACAATTTCATGTGCGCCGAACGGTCAAACGTTCCGCATTTCAGTGAAACGTGAGCCGAATGGACGCATATCGAACTATTTGCACGATCACGTTCAAGTAGGAGACGAATTAGAAGTAACGGCACCTGCAGGAGATTTCTATTTAGAAAAAGCAGAGCGCATTACCCTACTATCAGCAGGTGTCGGCATTACACCGATGATGGCGATGGCAGAAGCGGCTCGCGGACAAGTCGATTTCATCCATACGTCAAAAAGTAAAGCGGTACAACCGTTCATATCAATTTTACCGAATATAGTGGAACAAGGCATTTATATTTATACAGACGAATCTCCACGCATCGACGAGCGAGTGCTTCGTGACTACGTCCATAATGGCACGTACTACATTTGCGGTCCTGAAGGGTTCATGCGCGATATGAAAGAAGCATTATTACAACAAGGGGTGAAAGAAGACCAAATTCGCATCGAATATTTCGGCCCAGCGATTGCATAAAAGAAAAACGACTCAAGCGGACGAAGCTTGAGTCGTTTTTTAATGGTGAAGTACTTTCGATAAAAAAGCTTGTGCTCGCTCGGATTTTGGAGCTGAGAAAAACTGTTCAGGTGGGGCGACTTCGACAATTTTACCATCTGCCATAAAGACGATTTCATCACAAATTTCTTTTGCGAAGTTCATCTCGTGTGTGACGACGACCATCGTCATCCCGGCGATCGCAAGTTTACGAATCGCGTCGAGCACTTCCGTTACCATTTCAGGGTCAAGTGCGCTCGTCGGTTCGTCGAACAGCATGACGTCAGGGTCCATCGCAAGGGCGCGAGCAATCGCGACACGTTGTTGTTGACCACCGGACAATTTATTCGGATAAGCGTCGTATTTGTCGCCGAGTCCTAGAGAGTCCAGCAGCTCTTTTCCGCGTTTCTCCGCGTCTGCTTGTGCCATTTTTTTCACTTTGATTGGAGCGAGGGTCACGTTTTCGAGCGCTGTTAAAAAGGGATATAAATTGAAGCTTTGAAAGACGAAGCCGATTTTACTGCGCGCTTCGTTAATATTAATTTTCGGGTTGTGAATGTCAGACCCATTGATTGTAATTTGACCGGAATCGATCGGTTCAAGTGCGTTCAGTGTGCGAATGAGCGTCGATTTTCCGGCACCACTCGGCCCGATGACCGCGAAGACATTCGATTGTGGGACATGTAGTTGAATGTCTTGTAAGACGGTGTGATCGCCGAATGTTTTCGTCACATTTTCCATTGTAATCAATGCGGATTCCTCCTAGTTTTCGCGTGATAACCAACGCTTTTCGAGCGTGCGGATCACGAGTGATAATGTGAGTGTCATGACGAGGTAAATGAGGGCAACAAATGTCCAAATTTCAAGACCTCGGAATGTCGTCGCAACGAGATTTTTTGCGTTTAATGTTAAGTCTGTTGCCGAGACGACCGACACGAGTGATGAATCTTTAATTAAAATGATAAACTGAGAAGCGAGCGGTGGGAGCACTTTTCGGAATGCTTGAGGTAAGACGACGTAACGCATTGCTTGAACGTGTGTCATCCCTGCTGAACGCGCGGCTTCCATTTGCCCTTTCGGGACAGCTTGTACACCTGCGCGAACAATTTCCGCGATGAAGGCTGCAGAGAAGAGGGCGAGTCCGATAATGGCTGACCAATATGCACCTAAATTTAAAAATCGTCCGAGGACGAAAAAGATCCAAATTAATAAAACAAGTAGCGGAATTCCGCGCATCAGTTCGATATAAATCGTGCTGATCACTTGTAAAAATTTATTGCGTGAAATGCGTCCGAGTCCAATGATGATGCCAATCGGGATACTAAAAAGTAATGCGAGCGCTGAAATTTCTAATGTTTTCAGCGCTCCGTCGATAAAGACATCCATATTGTTCGTAATGACGGACCAATCGTATTGATAGGAATTCATAATAGATGTCTCACTCCTTATTCTTCGTCAACTTCGTTTAACCAATCACTATTGTCGAACCATTTTTCACGAGAAGTTAATTCTTCTGGGCTGTCGACATAGCTATCTAAAAATGAATTGATCCATTGAATCGTTTCGAAGTCATTTTTTGGTACGGCAATTCCTAATTTTTCTTTTGATAATAATTCAGGTAATACTTTCACATTGTCGCCTTGTTGGGCTTTCCAAACGGCAATGGCTGGTTCATCGTAGAGCACCGCGTCCGCTTGACCTTGACCCATCGCTGTCGCTGCGAGTGGGAAGTCATCGAAGACCATCACTTCCGCATTTTTGAAAATGTCTTGAGCCAAAATGGCACCTGTTGTTCCGACGCCGACCGCTACTTTTTTACCTTTCACATCTAAGTCTTCCCAAGATTTCGTCGCATTGTCGTCACCTGGTAATAAAATCGCTTGACCTGCTGTGTAGTAAGGTTGAGATAAGCTGACTGCTAATGCGCGGTCTCCGCGAATTGTAAGGCCTGCGATGATCATATCGACTTCGCCTGCTTGAAGCGCTGGTGTTAAACCGTCAAAGACGAATTGTTTAAATTCGACATCCACGCCTAACCATTTTCCCATCGCATTCGCTAAATCGACATCATACCCGATAAATTCTCCATCTGTATTTTTCATTTCAAATGGGAAGTATCCTGGTGCCGTGCCAACGACTAATTTTTTATTCTTTTGAATTTTTTGAAGTGTTGAGTTTACCGTTTGGCCACCTTCTTCGCTTCCATTCCCTCCGCAAGCTGCTAAAACGAGCACGAGTGAAGCGACCATGGCAAATAATAATTTTTTCATGATAAATTCTCCTTATCCAAATTAAGTAATAGTATGAAGTTTTACTAATATATCATGTATATTTATACAAATCAACTACTATTTTATTAATTTCAGAATATTATTTAATTTGAAAAGCGTGAGAAAAACCGCTACAATTAAGGAACTTTATGTTTAGAAGGAGAAGACGTCTAATGCAATTGTTAAAAGAGAAGATTGAACAAGAAGGTAAAGTGTTGAGCGAGAAAGTATTGAAAGTTGATACATTTCTTAACCACCAAATCGATCCGAAATTAATGGTCGAGATTGGCAAGGAATTCGCAAGACTGTTCCGGGAAGAAAAGATTACGAAAGTCGTGACGATTGAATCATCAGGAATCGCACCAGCAGTCATGACGGCATTGAAATTAGAAGTGCCTGTCGTATTCGCACGCAAACATCAATCCTTAACATTAACAGAAAATTTATATCGTTCGAAAGTATATTCATTCACAAAACAAGTATCGAGTGAAATTGCGGTAAGCGGTGATTTCGTCACAGCAGATGATCACGTTTTACTCATCGACGACTTTTTAGCGAATGGACAAGCGATGCTCGGGTTAATGGATATCGTAGAGCAAGCAGGTGCGACAATCGGTGGTGTTGGAATCGTCATCGAAAAAGGATTCCAAGACGGAGGAGCGGTCATTCGAGATAAAGGAGTACGTGTCGAATCGCTCGCAATCATCGATAATATGTCACCAAATCATATTACTTTTCAATAAAGAAAACAATCGCCTCGCATATTTGTGCAGGCGATTTTTTTATAAGGAGGGAAAATATATGCGAGTCATTCAATTTTTATTCATTTGTTGTTTAGTCGCTTGCGCTCCAACTGAATCTGAGCCGATGTCACGTGAGCCTTATACAACCCAAGAAACAGAGCGTTTCGTTCGTGAGCAGTTAATGAATGATCAAGGAGAATTACGGACGAATCGAACAGACCGGAAAGATGAATATTTATCAGAATCACTCGGGCTTTGGATGATGTATTTAGTCCGCATTGGAGATAAAACCTCTTTTGAACGACTCCATGAGACTGTGCATCGATGGATGACAAAAGAGGGAGCGGTTTATTGGCAACGAGACGGACAAGTATGGAAACAAGCAACAGCGAGTATCGATGATTTACGCATCGCCTATGCGTATTTATGCGCCTTTGAAAAATGGGAAAAAGATGAATATTACACATTTGGAGAAAAAATTGTTCATCATTTCTCCAAGTATCAAGTAAAAAATGGGAAATTCTCTGATTTTTATGATTTAACAATGAATAAAGAGGGAAACACTCAAACGACGAGTTATTATAATGAATATGCTTTACGCACATTCGCTCAGCATGGATGGTTGGAATCTACTGTAGTAGAACGGTGGGTGGAAGGTCGCAAAGAGGAACCGACTGACGGTACAATGTATCCCCCGACTCGTTTTCTGATCGAAGAAGAACAATATGAGTTCGATGAAGAAATAAATGGCATCGATATCGCATATACGTTGTTGTATCGTGCCGATTGGACAAGTCGAGAACGACAGTTGTATGACGCATGGCGCGAGCAATTTATGACAGAAAGCCGTCTGCCAGGACGGATAAGCCGCTCTAATCATCCGCTCGTTACATTTGAATCGCCTGCACAATATGCTTTGTTAGGGCTCGTAGCGCTTCGCCAAGAGGATCAAAGATTTGCTGAGCAATTGTATGCCAAGTTACGTTCTATGCAAAGTACAATGCCCGGGTATGAAGGGCAATTCGTCGATGAAAAGACGGGAGATTTACACGTTTTTGATCATGTATTATTTTTAATTTTTGAACAGGAGGTGGCCTATGACAACGTGGAGTAAAGAGCGTATTCAAATTACGCTCGCTTTTATTTTGTTTTTTCTCATCGCTATTTTTTTCTTTCCTTTACTTGTAGATGATCCGTCGAGTCATCTTATTTTAAGTGTGTTATTTATAACAATTGTCATCATCACTTTTATAAAAGGAACGATTCTCGGTTTAATTATGACATTATTTTATATTTTTAGTTTCGGTTCTGCGCTTTTTTTCACGCATTTGACGCAGACGACATTTTTTCCTTCTTTGCATACTTTTTCAATACAAACTTTTTTTCTCGTCTCTTTCATTTTAATTATGATCGTCATTTTAGCGGGAGCGATGCATCGTTTCGTAGAACGTTATGATGAAGAACATCGACAAATAGCTGAGCAATTTGAAACTTTATTGACGATTGATCTTGTGACAGGTTTTGATAATCGCTCTCGTTTATTGTTTGATATGCGTTCTGAAATGAGTCGAGCGAAACGGTATGAAGAACCTTTTACGTTAATCATGTTGCAAATTGATCATTTTCATGCGTTTTATAAGCTGTACGGCGAGTTGGAAGGCAATAATATGATTCGCATGGTAGCCGATGGGATGGAAGAAATGATGCGAATTTCAGACCGCAAATATCGTATCGCTGCTGATCGCTTCGTTCTATTATTACCGCATACGGCCGAGGAAGGAGCACTCGTCGTCCAGCGAAAATTAAAAGAGCGACTAAGTGAGCATCGCTTATTAAATGGAAAAAAAGTTGATCTTTCTTATCATGTGAGTCAGTATACGTATGATTTATCCGAAGTGACACGTGAAGAAGTGATGACGATGATGGAAAGTGAGTTGAAAAGTAGTGAACTATAAAACATTTGTTTTCTTTTTCCTTTTTTTATATTTCGCGATTTTTCACTTTCCGACATTTGCTCACTCCGCGAGTCTTCTCATCGATCCTTCGGACACGAGGACAGATGACAGCTTTATTATGGAAACGACAATCCGCTCTTATGACGAGTCGCTCGTTGTGCGAAAGCCGTATGATGTCACAACACTCGGGAGATACGATACGATTTTTATTTACAGTGAACAATCTTTTCCTTTGCCAGAACATCTCGAACAACAATTTATTACTTATGAAGGCCGTCTGATTTTAATTGGAAACATTCCTGAAACGAAAAACATTTGGTCGAGTTTTGAGACAGATGGGACGGTAGAAATTTTTTCTCTACAAGGGGAGCCAATGCAATCGGGTTTATCGATTGAACGGGTCGTACCGAATAAATATTTACAAACCATTGTAGAAGGGGAGCGTTACGGTGACTGTTATCCATATATCGTATCGAATGGATATGACATATATTATGTAGCTTCCACTAGAGTAGAAGGTTTGAAGCAATACACGTTCAATCGCCTTTTAAATAATTTATATCAAAATCAATCAGGGCATCCCGCATTTATTCGGTTAGAAGGCATCGATGCGACGAGTGATGTAGAGCAACTTGAAGCGATTACGCAATATTTAAAATCTCAACATGTACCTATTTTATTATCCGTCAAATTAAACCCTACAAAAATTAAAAACCACGCATTCAAACAAAATAAAAAATTACTACAATTATTACAAAGTCTTCAACAAGATGGCGCTCGTATTATTTTAAATACTTCTATCTCTAATATGGACTGGGCGATTCGTTATTTAGCTCATCAAAAATTGTATCCATTTGCGATTGAAACGGAAGATTTAACATTTTCTTACGAACGATATAAACAGATTCAACATTATAGCAACTTATATTTCGGTCCTTTAACATCGAGTCATATCGGAAAAGTTCAACATATATTACCGTCGACAATTGATGGCTTACCAAATTTAACTCTCTATCCAGAAACATTAGGTTTTGTGCAACAAAATGAGACATCTATTTTTAGAACGTGGCAACATAAATTACAATTGCTGATCGAATTACCAGCGAGCGTTTTATCGATATCGTATCATCCGTACTTAGGAGTAGACCCGTTAAAAGAAGTTGTTCAAAAGATGAATCAAACGAGCGGCATACAGTGGATTCAGTGGGATGAGTATGAAACGACGGTACAAAACGAGACGATGGCGATTGCTTTTTCAAAAGACCGCACGATTCAAGTGACGAAAACGAAGCCGTTTTACGATCAATGGCTCTACCTTTGGGAAAACAAAACGACGGAAACTGTATTATGGATATTAGTCGGACTCGTCGCAACATTCGTCACGTTATTTATTTTTTACATCGTGCGGATGCGCATGCGTTTACGGAAGCGATTATTCCGGGAAAGGAGCAGTTAAATGGCGAATATACTCTTTTATACAGCGCTCATTTTAATATGGTCGATGCTTTTGTACCATATGTTTTTAATGCAAGGCGGGTATCGTCATTTCGCGACTTTCGAAAAAGTAATACCGAAGTGGGAAAAGAATATGGTCGACTTGCCGAAAGTGAATGTATTTATTCCGGCACATAATGAAGAAGTCGTCATTCGCCAAACATTAGAAGCGATGAAGCGACTATACTATCCGAAAGAATTATTAGAAATTGTCGTCATTAACGATAACAGTTCGGATTGTACAGGAGAAATTGCAGCGGAATATGCGGCGAAATATCCGTTTATTCGTGTGATTGATACGGAACCACCGAATAAAGGAAAAGGGAAGTCGAGTGCACTAAACGAGGCATTGCGTCAAACAGATGGGGAAGTGATCGTCGTATACGACGCGGACAATACCCCTGAAAAAATGTCGGTTTGGTATTTAGTGATGGGCTTATTAAATGATGAACAAGCGGCAGCAATTGTCGGGAAATTTCGTGTCGTCAATGCGAAAGAAACGTGGCTCACACGATTTATTAATATTGAAACGATCACATTTCAATGGATGGCACAAGCAGGGCGTTGGTATTGGTTCGGTGTAACGACGATTCCCGGAACGAACTTTGCGATACGACGTTCAGTCGTCGAAGAGCTCGGCGGTTGGGACGTGAAGGCACTCGCAGAAGATACGGAGTTAACGATTCGTGTGTATGAAAAGGGCTATCACATCCGTTTCTTCCCGAAAGCGATTACGTGGGAACAAGAGCCAGAAACATTGAATGTTTGGTGGAAGCAACGGACACGCTGGGCGCGAGGCAATCAATATGTCGTGTTAAAGTTTTTAAGTCAAATTAAAACATTGAAACGAAAATCGATTATTTTTGATTTGTTTTACTTTTTCTTCACGTACTTTTTATTTTTCTTCGGTGTTATTTTGTCGAATAGTTTATTTATCATTAATTTATTTTATGATTTGAACTTATCGATCGGCAATGTTGCCCTCGTCTTATGGGGGCTCGCGTTCTTACTCTTTATCGCAGAAGTGATGATCGCGCTCAGTATCGAGACGACCGAGATGAATACGAGCAATTTTTTCCACGTGATCGCCATGTACTTTACGTACTCGCAAATGTGGATTATCCTCGTCATTTATTCTCTTTATTTAGAAATGAAACGCGTCCTCTTTAAACAAGAAGTGACTTGGTATAAAACAGAACGATTTGATAATAAGAAAAAATAAGGCGGTGTACACATGATTAAACGTATTTTATTCCTTACTGTTTTCGTCTTGAGCTTCTCATGGACGACCGCCCATGCAGCGGAACGCGTCGACTTACCTTTATCGTTTGAGCCAATTCAATTGTATGGGCCGACGAGTGAACATACGATGTATTATACAATTGAAGGACAAGCAGAAAGTGCTAATTTAGAGCTTATTTTGACACATTCTACTGAATTGATCGAACCATCTGCTATTACAGTCGAAATTGACGGTGAGCTCGTCGCAACCCGTGCTTTGCAAAAAGGAGCTGATCCGAAACTCGAATGGTCGATTCCTCTACAAGATTCAATGAAAAAGCATGGTACGCATACAGTGCGTGTCAAATTTAACGGAGTGATTTTACAAGGAGTTTGTGTCGATCAACAGACAACATCGAACTGGATGATGGTGCATCTTCAATCGCATGTTCAGTTGAATGGATACGAACGACACTATACGAAGTCGTTAAAAAATTGGACAGAAGAATATACGCCGATGGTAGATGAAGTGACCGCAATTGTCATTCCTACAAAAACGTCGTCCTCTGTTCAATCTGCGGCAATGCGTTTGCGCGCTCATTTAGCTCAGTTGGCAACACAATCTAAACAAGTCGTCATCACAACAGATCCTGCAGTAGGTAATCAACAAATAATCGTCGGATTGTATGACGAATTTGATGATCCCATTCGCGAACGTTTGGAAAGCGTTGAACGTATAGAAGGGGAAATGCAATTAGGCAGAATCGATGAACGTTTCGCATATGCTTTAGCAGATGACGCAGAACAATTAGAGCAGTTGCTTCCCGTCTTATACGACGAAACATGGCGCAAACAGTTATCTCAAGAGCGTTTATCTATTGGAGCCTTGCCTGAGAAAAACAATGCACAAACTCGCTTCACCTTTTCAGAATTAAATATTGCACCAGTCATTCTCGATTCCGTTACAACGGAAAGTGCGAAATACATCCTTTCTTTACCGTATGCCTTACCAATGAATGGGGAAACGACGATTCAACTGCAATTACAAAAATCATCACTACTTGAGCAAAACGAAGAGTTTGGAACGAATGAACAAGCTGAATTAATCGTTGCGATTAATGAGTTTTTATATCCGGTGGAATTAAAAACGAAGCAAGAAAATTCATTATCTGAGTTTATAGAAGTTACCATTCCAAACGAGCAACTGATGCGTGACTCCAAATTTACACTTCAATTGAAAAGTAATGGCCTACGCGTCAATGATCCATGTATTTCAACAGACCGTAATCTATGGGTACAAATTGATCCAAAACAGTCAGCAATTCAATTTGCAAACGGTGCTATACCAACTGATGCGGTATCTTTCTCTCGTTATCCGTATCCTTTCGCTTATGAAGAAACTGTCGTCGTTCTCCCTTCTTGGACAGATGTAAGTGAAGAGGCAATCGATACATTAGTGCAACGTTTTCACTTAAATGATTCGATGACCTATTTCCGTACTGCTGATGAGGTGGAAGAATCATTAAAACAAAATGCACATGTTATTTTTATACAGCCTCATCATTACTTAGAGGCGGAGCAACTTGATTTTAAAATCGTAGAGGAGCGTTGGCAAAGTGCAGCGTTTGGATTTTTAGAAGGGACGGAAGACTTCGTATTAACGGCGAAAGCAAGTCCTTGGAATGCGGAAAAACAAGCATTTTATATCGATACGATGCGACCGAATATTGCTTCTTTTCATTGGATTGACCGTTTCGTTCAAGACCAACGAGAAAGCACACATGCAATCGTCAATACAGTAGGAACGATTATTTATGAAGGACATCATTCGGCAAATAATGAATCTGTCGTGAAAGAAAAGACAAATGAATGGCCACTCTTTTTCATCGGTTTCGGTTTATTAATTCTTCTATTAGTTGGTGGAATTATTATATTGGCAAAACGTCGTAAAAAAAGAGGTTAATACAAAAACGTGTGATATCAGAAGTGATCTGACGTCACACGTTTTTTTAACTACGAATAAGCGGAATGTGTACGAGGTATGTAATATCATCATATTGAACCGAACTTCCTTGTACGGCGATACTCGCTTTCGCTGTCGTTTTTGCACCGGCGTCGCGCACGAGTTGCTCGAGCAGTTGAATGGCGCGCCCTGTACCGACGAAATCATCGACGACGAGAACATGTTTTTCTTTTAATCGTTTGGCATCTTGACCGTCCAGCACATATGTCAATCCCTCTGCTTCTTGTGAAAGACTTGTTTGCATATACGGTTTATGTTCTTTACGCGCGACGATAAAGTGTGACATACCGTATAAACGAGCGAGTTCCGCAGCGAGTGGGATTCCTTTCGTTTCAGCTGTGACGATGAGATCAGGACGTGTCACTTTCTCCACTAAGGCACGTGCACATGCTTCAACGAGCTCACAATCACCTAAAATATTTAATGTCGCGATTTGCAATTGATCATTTACTGAAATGACTGGTAATTGACGAGATACACCAGCAATTTCCATCGTAAATAAAGCCATGCTAATTCCACCTTCCTTTTTCAAAATATTTTGTTTTTATTATTATAGCATTATGTTCGAACGATTTCGATATGGTAGAGTATTTCATTCAAAAGATGGTATACTTTCATTATTGTAAAAAAGAGAGGTGAACGAACTTGCGCCATTGGTTAATGACGCTTTGTATAGCGAGTCTACTTCTCGTAGCTGGCTGTACAACAGATACAGTACGAACAGAGATTATCCTCGATCCGAATGAGATTGGTATGCATGTGGATGGGACAGATGCTCTTGCGATTCATTCGTTCGATTATGGAACGCATACGATTCAATTAGAAAGTGGAGAAAGTTTTAGTTTTCCGATGCGTGGCTCTTACAGCGTACCTGAAGAGAAAAAACTATATCCGATTGTCTTTATGGGACATGGGCGCTCAGATTTATATGAACATGCGGAAGACTTGTATGCAGGATATGATTATGTCATTGGTCATCTCGCGGCGAATGGAGTCGTCGGATTATCACTTGATTTGCATGCTGCATTTCCACTCGACCAAACATACGAGGATGAAGGAGAACGCGTTCGCAAAATGATGAAAGCAACGATTGAAACGGTCATTGCGCGCTCACGTGAAGCGAACAATCCGTTCTCTCAAAAAGTACATCCTGATAAAATTGGCATCGTCGGCTTTACAGAAACAGGTCAATACGTCTTTGAATTAGCGAACGAAATGCAGGCGAATAAAATAAAAGTCGATGCCTTATTATCTGTCACCCCACAATTTGTAGAAAAAGAAACGAAATGGCCAGAAGAAGTGGACCGTGCGATCATCGTTTCTGAATATGATAGCATCGTCAAAACATATGACGGCTATGCCATGTATGATGAATTGTCGAGTGAGTCTGCTTTAAAATTAATCACCTTATTAAAAAGAGGCAATCATCATTACTTTAATACGAAATTGACGACCAATGACGTAGCAGAATACGGAACGAACTTCGAATTGCGTCATCAATTAAAACGTGATGAACAGGAACAATTTTTCAAACAGTATGTGACCGATTATTTTTTAGGAATTTTAAATCGAACGGAAACATCTTTAATTCGCAGTTTACAAACGAAATCACAGCCTGACCGCATGTATGGGCAAGACGTTTTGTTGACAGCAGAATTAAAAGGAACACGTCTTCTTTTAGATCCTAAAAAAGTAGATTTAGAAAATGTTCATTATGAGAAAACGAAAGCGGAACTTGTCCAAGATACCCTTATCCAAAAAGAAGCTAGCATTCCTTTATTAACTGGCTTACATCCTAATGGGACCATTCAAGAACGCTCTTTCTTAAAAGTAGATTGGTTGAAGAAAAGCGCATCCATCGACTTTGAACCATTGCTTCAAAATATTGTCGGAAATGAAGTGTTGACCGTCAACTTTATTTTAGGTCCAGCGAGTGAACGTAATAAGCCTTATTTGCACCAAGCTTTTGCAGTAGAGCTTGAAGATGAAGAAGGAAATGTAGGACGTGCTCGCTTACCTGAACAATTAAATGCCATTGAAATCGAAGAGGGTGGCTTACACGAAAATGAGGCAGGTGAACTCCGTTGGTCTCGTTACACACCGATTCGTTCCGTTCGAATACCGTTAGAACGATTTGTCGATATTGACTTCGAACATGTGACAAAACTTAGTCTTTATTTTGGAGATACGGATGAAGGAACAATATTAATCCATTCAATTACTGTGCAATAATCCAAAAACACCCCTCTGCCTTGCAAAAATAAGGTAAAGGGGTGTTTTTTCATGTTGAAAAAGTGTGAAAAGTCCGTTATAATTCGTGATAGTGAGAATCATTATCAATAAATGGAGGTGAAAAATATGTACTTTGAGAAAAAGGAAAAGTGGAATCCAGCAGATCATTATTTACTTTTTGTCTTTAAAGGATCCATTGTCGTGCAATTTGCGACGCATTCGATTCAATTTAAAGAAGGGGAATGTTACACGGTTGAGAAAGATAGTCAATTGGTGGACATTAGACAAGAAAGCGGAGCGGAATATGCTTTGTATGCGTTCCAATTCGTCGGAGAAGAAGATGTATTGAACTGGCCAATTATTCGATATACACCGGATAAGTTAAAGTCCGCTTTAGTCCGCATTGAAGACATTCGCGCGTTAAATCAGCCTTTATTATTCCAAAAAGAAGTGTTTGATTTTATTTACCTTATTCATAAACATAAAGATCGTCGCAGTCGTCAATGCATCCACCAAATGGAGTATATCCGGGAATATATCGATCAATCGTTTGCAGAAGCTTTAACCCTTCAACAAATGGCAGACCATTTCTATATGAGTCCGAATCATTTGAATGAATTGTTTAAAGAGCGTTACGGTATGACCGCGATGGCTTATGTGACGGAACGCCGCATTACGATGGCGAAATTTTTACTCGCGCGCAATGTGTATCGCGTACGAGATATCGCACATAAAGTGGGCTATGATGATGAATTTTATTTCAGCCGTAAGTTTAAACATGAAACGGGGATGACGCCTACGCAATTTGCGAGAAAAGCGAAGCATGATCCCCAGTATGATGTGCTTCCTATGTAGTCCTTCTCCGCAGTCTTTGGAGGAGCGCGAAGAGGACTAACATCGTGAAAGCACCTGCGCTGTCGAGCACGACGTCTTGCATCATACCTCCCCGGCCAGGGATGAATGATTGATGCCATTCGTCGAAACAAGCGACAAGCACAGTGATGAAGAAGGCGAGAGCATAATGACGAGTCGCATAAAGTGCCGTGAGCGCAATTGCGCCAAAATAAAAGAAATGCATCATTTTGCGCGCAATAAAGCGTAATAAACCATTGACTCCACGCGTCTCTGTCGAAATATCTCCGCCCCAAAATGTAATGTGGAGGTTGTGTAACCAAGCGAACTGAACGATTGGTTCACTGTCATTCACAACAGGTGGTCCTGCTGGTTGATGAGAGCTCCACGTTACGATTATAACGAGTAGTACAAAAGGAATCCAACGTTTCACAATTAACACCCTTTACGAATAGCCATCGCTTCGTTGCGATGGCTATTTTTGTCTATCACTTTAATGTATCAGCTTTTCTATGATTTGAAAAATATTTCGATTGTCACATATTGCATTCACAAAGTTGTATAAAACTTCACAATCTCTCGTTAAAATATTTTGTGAAAGAGGTGTTCGATTGATGAATGCATTATTACTCATTGGGTTGTTCGTTTTATTTATCGGCCCTTTAGTCGTGGCTTACTTCGTGTATACATTTATGATGAAGCGCATTAAAGAGCATGAGGCGTCACAAGAGGAAGAACGGCCAGCAACAACATCAAATCACGCTTTGCAACAAAGAATAGAGCAACTTGAGCGTCGAGTGGATGAATTAGAAAAAAGAAAATAAAAATGCTGCACTACGTTTTGACGTGTGCAGCATTTTTTCATCTAGATCATCAATTGAATGCCGGTATAAATAATAATGGCTGTAAACAATACGGTTAAATGAATGAGCGAATAGAAAAATAAGACCGTCGCCCAGCCATATGCATCTTTCTTTCGATAACTCGTATAACTCATATACAACCAGATAAGGGAGAGGATGAGCGCAAGTCCCGTAATAAAATAACTGATTGGGATGAAAAGAAAACTTGATAACACGAGCAAAATTAAGTAGAATTGAGTCTGTTTATATGTACGTGGCATCCCTTTCGCTACAGGAAGCATCGGTACATGCGCTGCTTTGTAATCGTCATGTTTGCGAACAGCAATCGCATAGAAATGTGGCATTTGCCAGAGAACCATGACGACGAATAATGCCCATAAGCCGATGTCATTCACATCGGTCGTAATTGCGGTCCATCCGATTAGTGGAGGCATCGCACCGGAAAGAGCTCCCACTTCTGTATTCCAAATCGTTCGACGTTTTGTCCAAATGGTATAAGGGAAAATATAAAGGAACAATCCGAGCAACCCGAGTATCATCGCCAGCATCGAAGCGAAGTATAAACTAACCGCTCCGACGACTGTAAAGCTAATCGCAATGGTCCATACTTTCCGATTTGAAAAAGCACCAGTGACAGTCGGTCGATTTTTCGTACGATCCATAATCGCATCAATATCTGCATCATATAAATTATTAAAAGCGCCGGCTGCACCAATAATGAGAGCGGAACCGATTCCCGCAAATAATAAATGATAAATGTACTCACTGAAAGGAGCGTCCATTCGATAAAGGGCCATCATCGCTCCAGCGAACAACGGAATTAAGTTTGATTTAATAATCCCCGTTTTCACTACTTGTGCGAAAAGCGATGGTTCTTTTTTTACACGTTGCTTACTCACGCTAATACTCCTTCCGATATTTCAATCTTTTTTCACACATAATCGATAGATATCGTATCGACTATTAAACTAATTGTCAAGAAACGAAGCGTTCCTTCTATCGTAACGCTTTGAACATGAACATGACATGAACAAATTGTGAAGAATTTTAAAAAAGAAAGCAGGATCACTATGTCTATGATAATTCCATTGAAAATTAAGTATGAATATGAAAATCGACCGTATTTTTTATACCCGACCGTTATTAAAGGAAAGCGAAAACATATACTCATTAACTTAGGATATCCCGGTTCATTACCGCTCATAGAAGACGCATTGCGACAAGAAGGCATCGAACCAAAAACGATACGAACCGTTTATTTTACCCATCATCACGATGAAGCAATTGGTGCCGCAGCCGAATGGAAGAAAAAATATTGGCGTACAAAATTTATGACATCGATTGAAGAAGCCCCTTTTATCGACGGACGCAAAAAGCCGTTTAAAATCGAACAAGCGGAGCAATTATTAGAAGCAGCAGAAGACGAATTACAAGAACAAACTGCGGCACAATATATGGTGGCACTCGCGAGTATTCCACCTGTCAAAATTCACCGCACGATAGCGGATGGCAATCGATTACCTGTCGAAACATTCGCGGAAGTAATCGCGACTCCTGGCCAAACACTTGGACATACGTCGATTTATTGCCCGGAAGAAAACATCATCATCGCTGGCGAAGCGGCAGCAAAAGAAAAAAGCTACATTACAGTAGGAGACATGAACACCGCTCTCGATTTAAAAGAAGCGTCAGAATCTCTTGAGAAAATTATCAATGTCGACCCTGAAATGATTATTTGTTATAAAACAGGCATTTTTGCTAAAAGTGAAGAGACCGAGTATACTGAACAAGATTAACAAAAAAGGAGTGAATGGCATGAGCTTACCAAACTGTCCACAGTGTAACAGTGAATACACATACGAGGACCGTCATTTAATCGTTTGTCCGGAATGTGCACACGAATGGGACCCAAACGCTGCCCCAGAAGAAGAGGCAGGACCTGTTTACAAAGATGCATTCGGCAATATATTACAAGACGGGGATACGGTAACGGTCATTAAAGATTTAAAAGTAAAAGGCAGTTCAACCCCAATTAAACAAGGAACGACAGTGAAGGACATCCGTCTTAAAGAAGGCGATCATGACATTGACTGTAAAGTGCCTGGTTTCGGTGCAATGGAACTGAAAACACAATTTGTAAAAAAGATTTAATGGGATACAAGGCTGTAGGAATGATGAAACTCCTACAGCCTTGTATTTTTAATGTTTTGTAGAAATAATAATTTTTTGGATTAAACAATCGTTCAGGCAATATTTCGACATTCGAATCATCTATATGTAGCGCTTTCAAAATAAAAATCAATTTATTCAGTATATTTCGATTGATGATTGCAATAATAAAAGAGTCTGTGCTAATCGTGAAAGTATTCTGTATATTTATTCATTCATTGACATTGAGAATTAGAGATATTATTCTATTATCATGTTATATATCAGTATAAATATGCAGAAGGAGGAAACGAGTTGACACAAGTATGTACGAACCGCGATCAATTTATGCTCGGGGTGAAAGATTGTATGCCGACCGTGCTCGGTTATTTGAGCGTCGGATTCGCAGCGGGAGTTGTCGAATATACGGCAGGATTAAATATTTTTGAAATTTTATTATTATCTTTACTTGTCTATGCAGGTGCCGGTCAGTTCGTTGTCGCAGGCTTACTCATTGCGGGGGCTCCTACGTTTACCATTATTTTAACAGTGTTTATTATTAATATGCGACACTTTTTATTAAGTGCCGTGCTCGCACCAGCATTCAAAAATAATACGACATGGCAAAATGTCGGAACTGGCTTTTTATTAACGGACGAAACATTCGGTGTTGCGGCTAACCAAATGGCCCGCTCTGGTGGAAAAATCAACTATTACTGGATGCAAGGATTAAATATTACCGCATATGCGAACTGGGTGCTTGCCAATTTGCTCGGTGGAATTTTAGGGAAATGGATTACCGACCCATCGACATTTGGACTCGACTTTGCGCTTGCTGGAATGTTCATCGGTTTACTCGTCTTACAAATATCGTCGCAGGCGAATTTACGCACAGATATTTTTGTCATTCTCGCATCGGTTATTTTCACAATTGGAAGTACACCGTATGTACCAATCGGTTTAAATGTGATGGTCGGAGCATCACTTGCAGCTATCGTAGGAATGGGGGTAGAAAAATGGCGATCGATTCAACCATCTTCCTCATCATCATAGGTAGCATGATCGTAACGGCATTACCTCGTATTTTACCGATTACAATTTTAAGTCAGGTAGACTTACCGAACTGGTTTATGAATTGGTTAAAATATATCCCGCTTGCGATTTTGACAGCGATTCTCGTCCAAGAAATCGTACCGCTCGGGGAAGGTGAAACGTGGAATCCTGCACACCTCGTCGGCACTGTCGTTGCTTTCATCATCGGCTTCTGGACAAAAAGTCTCCTTTGGACCGTCATCGCCGGTATGCTCACCGTCGTTCTCATGAACTTTTTCTTGTAACATGATAAGATAATAAATAAGAACAAAATCGGATTGCGCGTGATGCAGTCCGATTTTTTATGTATGTAGGAGGGATTTAAATGGATACGAGACGATGTTCGGAATGTGGTCGGGACACGACAGGTCCACTAAAACACTATGTGACAGAACAGTTCGAGTGGCGTTCTGTCTGTGAAGATTGTTTACAAAAAGTGACGGATCGTAAATACGGAGCCATTGAATCAAAAAGAGGAAAATTACAGCCGATTTCGAAAAATAGTAAGCGAATGAACGGCTATTTGCAAAAATCATTGCGTATTTCATCCTTTGTGCTCGTGATATTTCTCATCATTTTCATCATTCAACGTCTCGCTTAATGGTATACTAGTCATAAGTATAAAGGAAAGGTAGAGGAAGAAGGATGCGAACTCGTATCGTTTGGCTCACTTGTCTATTTTTAATAAGTGCGCAATTACCGCTCGCTCATGCTGTTTCTTTTAAAGAATTGCAGTTGGATCAACGTCAAACCGAACAACGCAAACTTCAACTTCAAGTAGAAAAGGATACCCTCGACCGCAAAGTTGAACAAAAAGAACAGCAACTGAATGAGAAATTAGAAACATTAAATGAACTCGAAAAAGAACACCAAATGATTGAACTAAACATTCAAGAAACAGAGCAAAAATTGGTAGAACAACTCGATGTGTTAGACAAAATTCAAGAGGAACTAGCCGAGGTACAAGCGCTATATGATGAGCGTAAAAAAATCGCCGATCAGCGACTCATTGCCTTACAAATTCATGATCGACAGTTAAATTATGTCGACATTTTACTCGGAGCGTCTAATATTTTAGACTTCTTTAAGCGAATTGAAGGAGTGAATTTATTTTTGCAAGTAGACCGTGATTTGATGACGGCGATGAATGAAGAGAAGGAAGAAATCGAGGAACAACAATATATCGAACAGCAAGCGCTTCAAGCGATTGAAACGTCGAAAGAATTACTGGAAGTGCAACGAGATTTCGCCAAATTGCATGAAGAGCGTCAACGAGAAATCGTCGCTCAATTAAAAGAATCATTCCATACATTGACAACGGAACAACAAAAGGTGACGCAACAATATGAAGCAGACATTGAACGGTTGAAAGTGATTGACGAAGAAATGAATGAGTTATGGAAACGCCAACGTCCACCGACTGTCATTTATCCAGAACGGACATCAGGGGGAGCTTTGACACCCCAGATTTCAGGAAAACGTCCAGAACATGTCTCACTGATTTGTAGCGATACAATCGATGATGCTTTCTTTAAAAAATTAGAAGCATCTGGAAAACTGGCAGGTCAAGGTCCTCTCATTCTCCGCATCGCTGAAAAGCACCGTATTGATCCAGTTATTTTTGCAGCAATTACGATCCACGAAACGGGACATGGAACGAGTAAAGCGATTCTCGAATATAACAATCCAGGCGGTATGATGAATCCGAAGACGAATTGGTCGACTTTAATTCGTTACAATTCACTTGAACAAGGATTAGATGCAACAGCGCGCACCATTTCTCGGTTAATGAATAAGGGTGGACTAAAAACGATTGAACAGCTCGGCGCGGTCTATGCGCCCATCGGAGCGGCGAATGATCCGTCCCATTTAAATCGCCACTGGGCACCGAGTGTGAAGAAGTTCATCAATGAAATGGGCGGTTACCGTTGTACACATTAGAGTTTATGCAGTCCTGCATAAACTCTTTTTTCATCCATTTTTTACAATGAAAAATATTAAACGGGAGGATTACAGCTTAAAAAGAAGCAATTTTAGGAAATTATGCTAAACTAAAAGCAATGAGACGCAGAACAATATTAAAGGAAGTTTTCAAAAGGAGATTCAGACGATGAAACAAACGGAATACATTCAATACGATGGCGTTGAATTAGCAGCGCTTGTGCGAGCAAAAGAAGTGTCCGCACAAGAGCTCGTACAAGCGAGCATTGCGCAACAAACAAAAGTAAATGGCCCACTGAATGCCATTGTCCATCATCGCCATGAACAAGCATTGGAAGAAGCGAAGTCAATTCAAGGACAAAGCCCACTCAGTGGTGTCCCATTTGTACTGAAAGATATTTCTCAGTCCATTAAAGGTGCACGATTGACATCGGGCTCTACGCTATTCAAAGAGCATATCGCGACAGAAGAAGCAAATTACACCCGAACGTTACGAAAAGCAGGATTCGTATTTACTGGATTTACGAATACACCTGAATTTGCATTGAAAAATATAACAGAACCACGCTTGCATGGGCCAACCAGAAACCCATGGTGCCATACACGTTCTTCAGGGGGCTCTTCAGGAGGAGCGGCCTCTGCCGTAGCAAGTGGAATTGTGCCGATTGCTGGAGCGAGTGACGGAGGTGGATCGATTCGCATACCTGCTTCTTTCACTGGGCTCGTCGGCTTAAAACCGAGTCGCGGAAAAACACCGGTAGGCCCATCAGTCGGACGTAATTGGCAAGGGGCAGCCATCGATTTTGTGCTCACCCGGACAGTGCGAGACGCTGCGGCTTCTCTCGATATTTTACAAACGATTCAACCAGATGCAGCATTCCAAAGTCCATTGTATGAACAAGGGTATTTACATACTTTGCGACGAGAACCGACAAAGACGATGAAATTCGCTTACACGCTCACTTCGCC
Source organism: Savagea serpentis (assembly GCF_015351395.1). Classification (GTDB taxonomy): domain Bacteria; phylum Bacillota; class Bacilli; order Bacillales_A; family Planococcaceae; genus Savagea; species Savagea serpentis. Next base: position 821,276 of record NZ_JADKPV010000001.1, on the reverse strand, counting down.
TGTCGGAACTCCGGTGAGTGAAACAGCAAAGGAAGCAGTGCGACAAGCGGTGCAATTCATTGAAAAAGAAGGGCATATCGCGGAGGAAGTGGAATGGCCGATTGATGGTGAGGCATTAATGCGTCATTATTATGCGATGAACTGTGGAGAAATGTCTCATCTGTTCCATCAACTTGAACGCCAAGCGGGACATGCGATTACTCTCGATCATGTAGAAATTGAAAGTTGGATGCTCGCAGAAGCTGGTAAATTTATTACGGCGCGAGAATATGTGGAAAGCTTGCATGCTTGGGACGATGCTGCCCGTCACATGTCTCGTCTACATGACACTTACACGTATTTCATGACGCCCACGACCGCTGACACGGCTCCGCGCATCGGTGAACTAACCCTCGATGCATCACGTATTGCCGAGCTACAAGAAGACATGTTGCGCGCGGAAACAAACGACAAGCGTCAAGATGCGATTTATGAAATGTTTTTGCCAAGTTTAACGTATACACCTTTTACACAACTTGCGAATTTAACAGGGCAACCTGCCATTTCATTGCCGGTCGCGTCCGATGAAGAAGGCATGCCAATTGGAATTCAGCTTATGGCGATGAAAGGGAATGATCATTTACTTTTACGCGCCGCAAGCTATGTCGAACAAACGGATTTATGGAAAGGGTTTAGAAACAATCCTTATTTCCAACATGACTAACAAGGAGGAGAAAACTTTGACCCATTATGTCATAATCGGTGGTGATGCAGCAGGGATGAGTGCTGCAATGGAAATTGTGCGTCATGATAAAAAAGCGCAAGTAACAACATTGGAACAAGGAACCGTTTATTCATACGGACAATGCGGTTTACCGTATGTCATTGATGGACGGATTGCGAATGCAGAGCGTGTGATCGCACGTTCTCCCGAAACATTTCGAGACCGTTACGGCATCGATGCACGCACGAATCATCGCGTTGAATCGATTGATTACGAAAAGAAAGAAGTGCATGGCACACATGTAGAAACGGACGAAACATTTACAGTGCACTACGATAAATTGCTGATTGCGACAGGTGCCCATCCGCTCGTGCCTTCGCTTCGAAATAGCGATTTATCAGGCATTCAAGTATTTAAGACGATTGAACAGACGAAACAGCTCGTCGCAGCCATTGAAGAAAAACAACATGTAACAGTCATCGGTGGAGGGTACATCGGACTGGAAGTGGCAGAGGCGTTAACGCTCGCTGGCAAAAAGGTCCGACTCATTCAACGAGGCGACCGTTTAGCGAAAAATTTTGACGACTCAATTTCGGAAGCGATTTTAACGAAAGCACGAGAACATGGCATCGAAGTGTTATTGAATGAAGAAGTAATCGGATTTGAAGGAGAAGACGTCGTGCGCAAGGTGACGACGAAGAACGGAGCGTATGCGACAGATTATGTCGTATTAGCACTCGGTGTTCGCCCCGCTACAGCTTTCGCACAATCTCCGCAACTGCACACATTACGCAATGGCGCCATTGTGACAAATGAGCAGATGGAGACGACAATTCCAGACGTCTATGCGGCAGGTGACTGTGCAAGTCATTTCAACCGACTAACCGGAAAGCACGACTACATCCCACTCGGAACGACCGCGAACAAGCAAGGGCGTGTCGCAGGTCTTGCGATGTGTGGAGAAGATGCCCGCTTTAAAGGGATTGTCGGCACGTCGATCTTCCAATTTTTCGATTATGCCATTGGCGGTACGGGATTAAATGAACGAGCACTTCAAGCGACGAATCGAGATTATGACTCCATTACGCTAACTGCCAATGCGATTGCTGGGTATTATCCAGGCGGTGATAAAATGACATTAACGCTTTATTATGATACGTTTACGCGTCACTTACTCGGCGTTCAAATCATCGGTGGAGCGGGTGTGGACAAACGACTCGATGTCATCGCAACTGCATTGTACGCACAATTAACGGTGGAGGATTTACTCGATTTAGATTTAAGTTATGCGCCACCATTTAACGGAGTTTGGGACCCGGTTCAACAAATGGCCCGTCGTTTACAACGCTAAAAATACCACTCCAGAGCTTGTTCATGATAAAATGGACAAGCTTTTTTAATTTTAATGAAAGAAAGAGGGGATTGTTCTGAATGTCGTCAAACAATTAGGCTGGTTTTTTAAACAGCGTAAAAAACAATACATTTTTGGGGTTAGTATGCTCATTTTCGTCGCTTTTTTAGCGTTAATTCCACCGAAAATTATCGGACTCGTCATCGATGGGGTAACGGACAATACGTTGACGTCCGAACAACTGACGCGCTGGCTCATCATTTTAGTCATCGCGGGAATCATTATGTACGTCGCTCGTTATTTTTGGCGCGTGATGATTTTCGGTTCGGCTGTTTACTTAGCGCGCACGTTACGTGAGCAATTATTCGTTCATTTTACGAAAATGTCTTCATCCTTTTATCAAAAGCGTCGTGTCGGAGATTTAATGGCTCATGCGACGAACGATATTAACGCCGTGCAACAAACAGCAGGTATGGGAGTACTCACACTCGTCGATTCACTTGTAACCGGAACGGTCGTCATTTTGACGATGGGCTTTACGATTAGTTGGAAATTAACGATTATCGCGCTCATCCCGCTTCCAATCATGATTTTACTGACGAGTTATTACGGTCGTTTACTTCGCGATCGGTTCCGTTACGCACAAGAAGCGTTTTCGGATTTGAATGATAAAACACAGGAAAGTATTTCAGGAATTGAAGTCATTAAAACATTTGGACAACAAAAACAAGATATTGAGGACTTCACGAATTTATCGACAAAAGTCGTCGAAAAAAATATGCGTGTCGCACGCGTCGATGCTTTATTTGACCCAACGATTAGCGGAATTTTTGCGGTGTCCTACATTTTATCTTTCGTTTTCGGAACGCGCTTCATCATCGATGGACAAATGACAATTGGTGATCTTGTTGCGTTCAGTACGTATTTAGCAGCGCTCATTTGGCCGATGCTTGCGTTTGGCTTTTTGTTCAACATCGTCGAGCGAGGAAGTGCGTCGTATACGAGAATTCAACAATTATTCGATGTCGAGCCAGAAATCGTTGACGTACCGAATGCAATCGACGAACGTCCTGTCGGAGATCTTCATTTCGACGTGAAACAATTCCGTTATCCAGGAGCGGAAGAAACGACGTTACACGACGTTTCATTCGAGTTGAAGCGAGGCGAAACGTTAGGCATCGTCGGAAAAACAGGCTCGGGCAAAACGACGATTTTAAAATTGTTAATGCGGGAGTTTGAAGGATATGAGGGAACGATTACGTATGCGGGACACTCGATTGATGCGTATCGTCAACAACGTTTATTAGAATCGATCGGGTATGTACCGCAAGATCATTTCTTATTTTCTACCACGATTCGAGACAATATCGCGTTCACGAATCCAGCGACGAATGTCGAACAAATTGAACAAGCAGCGAAACTGGCCTTCATTCATGAAGACATTTTACGTTTGACAGAAGGATATGACACGCTCGTCGGAGAACGTGGCGTCAGTTTATCTGGCGGACAAAAGCAACGTGTGTCGATTGCGCGAGCATTATTGATGGATCCTGAGTTGTTGCTTTTAGATGACTCTTTATCTGCGGTAGATGCGCGTACAGAAGAAGCGATTTTAACGAATTTACGCAAGACGCGCCAGGACAAAACAAATATTATTACGTCCCATCGTTTAAGCGCGATTCAACATGCGCATCAAATTATCGTCCTCGACGAAGGAACAATCATCGAAAAAGGAACGCATGAACAATTGATGGATCAACGAGGACATTATTACGATATGTACATGTTGCAGCAACTCGAACAATCGGTAGAACAAGGAGGTGGTTCGCATGAGTGAAGAAAAAACGATTAAATTGACAGCGCGTGAACAATGGCAAGTATTTAAGCGTCTATTCGCTTACGTGGCCCCTCATAAAAAGGAAGTCGCAATCGCGATGACGATGCTTCTTTTATCGATTGCAGGTGGAATTGCGGGCCCGCTAATTATTCAGCGGTTTATCGATGATTTCATCACGCCGATGCAATTTCCAAAACAGGAAACAATCACGATATTTGCGCTCTATGTCGGCATTACATTAATGCTTGTCGTTTTTAGTTATTTTCAGATGATTCGCTTCCAACATATCGCGCTCAAAATTATTCAACAAATGCGCATCGACGTATTTACGAAAGTGCAAGGTCTCGGCATGCGTTATTTCGATGCGACACCAGCAGGAAGTATCGTATCGCGTGTGACGAATGATACGGAATCGATTAAAGAAATGTTCGTCAGTGTCATCGTCACATTCATTTCATCGATTTTAACGCTGATCGGGGTATACATCGCACTCTTTTTCTTAGATGTGAAACTGGCGTTCATCGCTCTGTTACTCCTTCCGTTCTTTTTAGGAATTATGACGATTTACCGGAAGTATAGTGCGGATTTTTATGCGGATTTAAGAGAAAGGCTCAGTCAGTTGAACGCGAAAATTGCAGAGTCGATTTCGGGTATGGGCATGATTCAAACATTCCGCCAAGAAGCGCGTATGGCGGATGAATTTAAAGAAATTAATGACAATCATTTCAAAGCAGGATTACGCAACATTAAATTCGACAGTATGTTGCTTGGCCCTGCGATTGATTTATTGTATGCGTTGGCGATTGTCGTCACGCTCGGATATTTCGGGTTCACTTCTATGGAGACAGCGATCGATGTCGGAGTTATTTACGCCTTTACGACATTGCTTGGGCGCTTATTCCAACCGGTCCAACAAGTGATGCAACGTTTATCCATCTTCCAACAAGCGCTCGTCTCCGCTTCACGCGTCTTTCGTTTAATGGACGATGAGACAGTAGAACCGAGTCAAACGGGCACCGCGACAAAGCCAATTACAGACGGCGTCATTGAATTTAAAGATGTATCCTTCTCTTACGACGGGGAACGAGACGTGTTGAAAAATATATCGTTCACTGCGCAAGCAGGCGAAACGGTCGCGCTCGTCGGCCATACAGGAAGCGGGAAAAGTTCCATCATTAATTTATTGATGCGCTTTTACGAGTTTGAACGAGGGTCGATCACAATTGACGGACAATCAATCAAGTCGTATCCTGCTTCCCAATTGCGTGAAAAAGTCGGACTCGTCTTACAAGATCCGTTTTTATTTTACGGAACGATTGCAAGCAATATTCGCTTGCACCATCCAGAAATGGACGATAAGACCGTGCGAGAAGCGGCACAATTCGTCCAAGCGCATCATTTCATCGAACAATTACCGAACGGTTATGAAGAACATGTGACCGAACGCGGTTCGACGTTTTCAAGCGGACAACGTCAATTGATCGCATTCGCGCGAACGATGGCGACGGATCCGAAAATATTAATTCTCGATGAAGCGACAGCGAATATCGATACGGAAACGGAAGTGGCGATTCAAGCGAGCCTTGAAAAAATGCGAAAAGGCCGTACGACGATCGCAATTGCCCATCGACTCAGTACGATTCAAGATGCCGAGTTGATCCTCGTGTTACACCAGGGTGAAATTGTCGAACGAGGCACGCATCAACAACTGTTAAGCGAGCGAGGCCTTTATTACAAAATGTACCAACTCCAAAATGGACTCGTTGATTAAAAATTTGAAAGTATAGCAAAACCTTTCAACTATTCTCCTTTAAGTATTTCGGATTTGTCAGTAAATCATGTAAAAGCTAAAATGAAAATTTCATAAAGTTAAAAAAGAGAAGTATTTAGGTACAGCACTTTGCTGTACCTTCTTTTGTGTAGGAAAAAGACCATAGGAGAACGATCATAGCGAAAATAGCGCTCATTTCTCTATGTTTTTTAAAAGATTGAGCATAAGAAACGCTATTTGTGTACGTTTTTGGTAAAATGATCGTAATTATCATCTTTCGTGAATATTTACGTCATCGTTCACAATTGTCGTGTATCGTGTATGATGTAAGAGATGAATCGTTTAGGAGGATTAAGGATGCATAAAATTACATCGTATGATGAATGGGTTACTTTATTAGAAGAACAACCGAAACTATTACTATTCGTAAAAATTAACGGCTGTTCAGTTTGTGACGGGTTATTACCGCAAGTCGAACCGCTCCAAGAACAATATCCAGACGTTCCATTTTACCAGGTGAACGTGTCGGAAGTACAAGAGATTGCGGGACAGTTTTCGCTGTTCACAGCACCGGTCGTTTTACTATTTTTACACGGCAAAGAATATGCTCGTTTTGCACGTTTCGTTCAACGCGACGAACTTATGAAACGTCTCGATGAAGTACAGCAATGGGAGGACTAATCATTCATGCGCCTCGTTGACTTTATTCCATCGTTTTTAAAAGATTTACCGCCATCCTTTCTCATTATCGGATCGACCATTTTCTTTTTAGTAATGGGAACAATGAGTGTGATTGTGCGTCAAAAAATTGCGAAGCGTCCAATCACCGCTAAAAAAATTATTTTGCCACCCCTTTTCATGTCGACCGGGATGTTGATGTTCGTCTTTGAAGAGTTTCGTGTACCGTGGCTTCAAGTCATTGAAGCGTTCGGCGTCGGTGTATTGTTTTCATTCATTTTAATTAAAACGACGAATTTTCGAAAAGAAGGCGATCAAATTTACGTGCAACCGTCACGTGCATTTTTACTCATTTTAGTCGGGTTACTCATCGTGCGTGTTGTGGCGAAAATGGTGCTCAGTTCATCAATCGATGTCGGAGAGCTTGGAGGTATGTTCTTTTTGCTCGCATTCGGCATGATCGTGTCATGGCGCATCGGGATGTATCGAAAATATCAACAGTTAGTCAATCAATAGGTGCGCTAATTGCGCATTCTATTGATTTTTTCATAAGGAGGAATGGACATGCAGTGTAAAGAAGCCATCGCACAATATTTATTTCATTTACGAAATTTAAATAAGTCCCCTCATACGTTGAAACAATATCGCATCGATTTAGAACAGCTAGCGCAAGCGTTAGATGAAGCGCGTATTGAAGATGTGACAAGTGAAGATTTCAGGCATTTTGCAATCCATTATGAAGACGTCTTACTAGAAGCGGGGTTTAAACCGACTTCTGTGCGACGAAAAATTTCGTCTTTGCGCTCATTCGTTCACTATTTAGCAGTCGCTCATATCATTGAAGAAGATTTTAAATCCGCTATTTTGCATACACAACCGTACCAAGTAGAAGTGCGGATTCCTTCGATGACCGAAGTGAGCGCGGTGTATCATCATTATGAAGAACCAGTTGCCATGACGAGCTATGAAGAGTGGCTCCCCTTTCGCAATCGCTCCATCGTCCAATTGATGATCGATACAGGATTGAAAGTAGCCGAAATTAAAAATTTACGCTGGGGACATTTTGACCAAAAAGAACGAAAACTCGCTTTATTGCGAAAAAATTTAACATTTCAATGGATTGATTTAATGGATAAAACAGTAGAAGATTTACAGCATTATGCGAAACGAACAGCAGAATTGTTTGATTTTGAGTGGGAAGAAGGGCATGCGCTTTACTTTACCGATCGCGGTCTCATGAATGAACCGATGAGCGAGCGGACGGTAGAGCGAGTCGTGGAGCGGGCGACTGCGGGAGAATCACTCGATGTGCGCGGCTCGGAATTGCGTTATTTCCGTTTATTGCAGCGAAGTGTTCAAGAAGACCCGGAAGATTTGTTGAAGCATTTCGGATATGCGTCGAAAGAACAAATGATTCAACGTCTCCAACAATTGAAGCCGAAACGATAAAAAACAAAGCCGAGTAGAGATTGTCTCTATCGACTTTGTTTTTTACTTATCCGCAAGTTCAAATAAGTATTCATATTGACTGAATTCAATTTCTAGTTCCGTTAAGCGTTTGCGCAAAAACTTATGATCACGTTTTGGTGTTGCGGTAATATACCCTTCTAACATATGCTTAAATTCGATTTTAGAAGCACCGTCTGCAAGCGCAACTTCACCAATTTTCGCAGCAATTTTTTGCTTGGCGACCGGTCGGAATAACTCAGGCACAGGGCTGACGAACTCTTCCAGTAACTCTTTCGCCTCGTCATGCCATAAGTGAAGCGATTCATTCACATAATGCTCTTCCCAGTCCAATGTCGACATGCCGTCTTCTTTCGGCAACACTTTTAAAAACTTCCGGAACATAAAAAATCCACCGATCGCAAAGAGACCGAGTAGGACGAATATCCAAAATACGATAAATCCCATAAAAACATTATTCGTTGTTCCTAAAACGAATGAAGGGAGTACAGTTGCTATCAAAATAGTCACCTCGATTAATTAATCTCTTCTTCATTATAGTCGCTTCTTCCGAAAAAATCATCCTATGAAACGATTGATGAAGAAAGCATGAAAGAAAAAGTCGTTTATTCATCATAACTTCACACATTTACATGAGAATAGAGGAGAATTAACTTATCTCGTCATTCACTTCACTCTATGTTAAAATGAATACAGAAATTTATTGGAGGCTTTATATGCGTAAACGTTTATTAGTGGTCATTGCGTTCGTTTCAGTCGTCTTAGCAGCTTGTGCACCAGGCGCTTTCAAACCTGATCATAAGTATAAAATAGAGGACTTTACATTTGATAGCCATCGCGGAGAAAAAGTCTCGCTCGATGATTTGAAAGGTGATGTGTGGCTTGCGCAGTTCGTCTTCACGAATTGTACGACAGTCTGTTTGCCGATGATGGCGAATATGACGGAATTGCAAGATATGATGGAAAAAGAAGGGCTTGAAGATTATCATATCGTGTCATTTAGCGTGGATCCAGCCGTCGATACACCTGAGCGCCTTGCAGAATATTTAGAAGGCTATCATCCGGTCGATGAGTCGAAGTGGGAAATGTTGACCGGTTATTCACAAGAGTTTATTGAGAAATTTGCCGTTGATTCATTCCGTCAAATCGTCATCGATGACCCAGAAAGCGATCAAGTCATTCATGGGACGGCTTTCATTTTAGTCGATCAAAATGGTGTGGCAGTGAAAACATACGGCGGCGTTCAATTTGATGGGACGCGCGAAGAACACTTCAGTCAAATTATTGAAGATATGAAAAAATTACAACAATCTTAAGCAGAGAAAGGGAGTGTTCAAATGGCCGGTCCAAAAAAGAAAAAATCCTTCTTGAAACGGCTCATTTTTTTATTAGCGACTGTAGCGGTCGTCCTATATGGAACACTCGCGGTTCTCATTTTCACATTTGAAAAAAGCGGACTCATCCAAAAAGCGGCACATGTCGTCATAGATGAAGTCCAAGATTTAACAGGTGGTTTAACGATGCCGTCTGAATACATTACAATCTACCAAGCAGCAGCGGAAGAATACGATATTCCGTGGACTTTGCTTGCTGCGGTACACCGTATCGAAACCCGCTTCTCGACGATGTCTACACTTATTTCCCCAGTAGGGGCAGAGGGGCATATGCAATTTATGCCTTGCACATTTGTCGGATGGAGTCATCCGAGTTGTTCGGGGCTTGGGCAAGGGGATATTCCAGAACAAGATAAAACGAATCCAGAAGTAATTGCAGAGTACGGGGGATACGGAGTCGATGCGAACGGGGATGGTGTTGCCGATCCATTTGACATTGAAGATGCGATTTATTCAGCAGCCCACTATTTATCAAGAAGTGGGGCGGCAGAAGGCGATATTAAAAAAGCGTTATTTAACTATAACCGCAGTGATCAATACGTATCTGATGTATATGCTTTCTATGAAGAATTTGAAGAAAAGCGTGATCAGTTAGAAGGATTGGCCACGGCTGAAAACTAAAAACACTCCTACCCGGGAGAGATGGGTGGGAGTGTTATTTTGTCTACATCTCACGAAATCTATCTTTGAACGATACATTGGGAGTGTAGTCGTCAAGCATTCACATTCGTTTCGCTGCACATGTAGACAAATTACATAATGATGGCACCATCGACATGCAATGTGTGTCCATGAATATAATTTGCTTCATCAGAAGCTAAAAAGACATAGGCATTGGCGATATCTTCCGGTTTACCGAGACGGCCGAGCGGAATCATCTTCGTCATTTTTTCAATGACGGCATCTGGCATTTTTTTAACCATCGGAGTTAAAGTGAATCCCGGCGCAACAGCATTGACGTTAATATTATGACGGCCGAGTTCTTTCGCCCATGTCTCTGTCATACCGATGACCGCTGCTTTAGAAGCGGCGTAATTCGTCTGTCCAAAGTTTCCGTGAACGCCACTGACCGATGTCGTATTAATGATTTTTCCACTCTGTTGAGCAATCATATGAGGAACAACTTGTTGCGTACAGTAGAAAACACCTGTCGTGTTCACTTCGAGCACATGTTGAAATTGTTCTGCGGTCATTTTTGTCAACTGAGCGTCTTGTGTAATTCCCGCATTATTGACAAGAATATCGATTGTTCCGAAACGTTCAGCGATTTGAGTGATGACTTTTTGAACGTGATCCAATGAACTTACGTCTAATACATAGGTTTCAAAAGATTCCAAATGTTCCGTCCGCAATTGAGTAGCCCATTGATGAAGTGCCTGTTCATCGTAATCGACAATAGCTACTGTCGCACCTTCTTGTAGAAAGCGTCGAACGGTCGCTTGGCCAATTCCGCCGCTACCACCTGTAATGATGGCTACCTTTTGTTGTAAGCGCATACAAGACCTCCTTTTTAAAAAACGTTCTCGCATTTAATGTTGATTATACCATAGCTAAACGAGAACGAAAACGTTTTCTTTTAATCATTTCGTATCGTTAAACAGAAAAAAGAGAGAAAGGACATTACGCCTTTTCTCTCTTTTTGAAATTACGCACGATTCATTGATTTTAAAATTAAGCTTAAAATTGCAACGAGTACAATCGCACCAATTAATGCTGGAACAATATAGAAGTCGGACACTTGTGGGCCCCATGCTCCTAATAAGTTACCACCGATCCATGCACCGACAATCCCTGCAATAATATTACCAGGAATACCGAATGGAACATCTTTCCCTAAAATCGCACCCGCTAACCAACCTAAAATACCACCAATGATTAAATACCATAAGAAACTTAACATATTCTCCATCTCCTTTTCTATAAAACAAGTATGATTGCTTGTAATCTATGTATACCACCTCAACTTAATTTGAAACGTATTATTTTTTAAAAAAGAAAAAATATTGAAAAGTATGCGTTGATAGAAGGTATATCAACGCATATTTGACAAAAATATTTTCATGAAGTATACTAGTCATACGTATGAAAAGGAATACTATGCACGTAATCTGGCAGTCTGATTTCAATTTTTGAAGACACTTATTCACACTGGAGCAGTTAGAGAGCTGCAAGGACGCAAAAGTAGGTAGGGTTTGCGTTGCTTAAGGATAAAAGATCGAGACAGAACACGAACCGCGGCTGTGGGACGAGTTGTTCACCACGAATGTTCAATGAAAACATTCATTATAAAATTACGATTAATATGACCTAGACAATACTAAAGGGGTAGCCTCGCTTATGCGGTGCTACCCCTTGTTCAATTATTCGATGACTTTGGCATTTAATACATTTTTGAAATGCTTTAAAGCAAATTCGTGAGCTTCCATGTCGAAACTCGCAACCCCACCTGTGTGGATGACGATTTCATACCCTAAATTGTAAGCGTCAATCGCTGTATGCAAAATACAAATATCTGTACATACCCCCATTAAATGAACGGTGCGGATATTTCGTTCGCGAAGTAAAATATCTAAATTCGTTCCCGCAAATGCACTGTAACGTGTTTTATCCATCCAAATGACACGCGCTTGATTCGCTTCATATAAAGACTGAAGTTCACCAAACAAATGACGACCTTCTGTTCCGCGTATATTGTGAGGAGGGAAGAGGGCAGTTTCCGGATGGAACGGATCGTTCTCTTCGTGGATGTCGTTTGGAATGACGACGAATTGCTGGCGCTCGATAAAATCTTTCGTCGTATCGACGATATAGCGCTCGAGTTGTTGCCCCGGTAAACCACAAGTTAATTTGCCATCCTCAGCGACAAAGTCAATCGTGTAATCAATAACTAATAAAGCTTCTTTCATATTTCAAACTCCTTCACATCATATTTTCTTTAGTATACTGATTATTTTACTAGTTGTCTTGACATGTGTCTTGTTCTGATTGATATATGTTCAAAAACATTAACGAGTGAAATCTAAATGGTGATGAAGCGACTTCTGTCGTGCTGAATTATGCTGATACTAAAGTATTTCTTTTGGCTATTTAAGCGATGTAATTGAGAAAATGAATGATAAAATCGAAAGGTTATTCGTTTTGCTTATCACAACCTATAATTATATTATATTTTACTTATGACATGGAGTATTGTAATATGAGGAGTGAAGAGAGTGTGGTTTATTCCAAAATCACACTACGTACATAAAGGAGGAATTTAAAATGGCAAAAAGCAATTTGCATAACAGCCGTACATCATTCGATTTAAACGGCAAGACGTACAATTACTACCGCATCAAAGCTTTAGAAGAAGCTGGCGTAGCAAACGTTTCAAAACTCCCTTACTCAGTAAAAGTATTACTTGAATCTGTACTTCGTCAACATGACGGTTACGTTATCCAAGATAATCACGTTGAAAACTTAGCAAAATGGGGTAAAGACGCGGACAAGGACGCAGAAGTACCATTCAAACCATCACGCGTAATTTTACAAGACTTCACAGGTGTTCCTGTAGTAGTTGACCTTGCAGCACTTCGCTCAGCGATGGCTGAAATGGGTGGAGACCCACAACAGATCAACCCTGAGATCCCGGTTGACCTCGTCATTGACCACTCTGTACAAGTAGACCAATACGGTACGGAAGCGGCACTGAATGCAAACATGAAATTAGAATTCGAACGTAACGCTGAACGTTACCAGTTCTTAAACTGGGCACAAAAAGCATACGACAACTACCGCGCAGTTCCACCAGCGACAGGTATCGTTCACCAAGTGAACTTAGAGTACCTTGCGAACGTTGTGCATGCTGTTGAAAATGAAGACGGCACATTCGAAGCATTCCCAGATACATTAGTTGGTACTGACTCACATACGACGATGATCAACGGTATCGGTGTTCTCGGATGGGGTGTTGGTGGTATTGAAGCGGAAGCAGGAATGCTCGGACAACCTTCATACTTCCCAATTCCAGAAGTGATCGGTGTTAAATTGACAGGAGACCTTCCAAACGGAACGACAGCAACTGACTTAGCACTTAAAGTAACACAAGTATTGCGTGCGAAAGGTGTCGTTGGTAAATTCGTAGAGTTCTTCGGACCAAGCGTAAGCCAATTACCACTTGCTGACCGCGCAACAATCGCAAACATGGCGCCAGAATACGGTGCAACTTGTGGTTTCTTCCCAGTTGACGAAGAGTCACTCGACTACATGCGCTTAACAGGCCGCGACGAAGATCATATCGCAGTCGTTAAACAATATTTAATCGAGAACGACATGTTCTTCACACCTGAAAAAGAAGAGCCAGTCTACACAGACGTTGTTGAAATCGATCTTTCAGAAATCGAAGCGAACCTTTCAGGTCCAAAACGTCCACAAGACTTAATTCCACTTTCTAAGTTACAAACTGCATTCCGCGAATCAGTTGTAGCACCAGAAGGTCCACATGGTTTCGGCTTAACGCCAGAAGAATTCGACAAAAAAGGTACGATCGAATTCGCTGACGGACGCACAGCTGAAATGAAAACAGGTGATATCGCAATCGCGGCAATCACTTCATGTACGAATACATCGAACCCATACGTTATGTTAGGAGCTGGACTCGTAGCGAAGAAAGCTGTGGAGAAAGGTTTAACACCACCACCACACGTGAAAACTTCACTCGCACCAGGTTCTAAAGTTGTTACAGGTTACTTAGATGATTCAGGTTTAACTGAATATCTTAATAAAATCGGATTCAACACAGTTGGATACGGATGTACAACATGTATCGGTAACTCAGGTCCATTATTACCTGAAATCGAAAAAACAATCGGAGAAAACGACCTTTTAGCAACTTCTGTTCTCTCTGGTAACCGTAACTTCGAAGGACGTATTCACCCATTCGTTAAAGCGAACTATTTAGCTTCACCACCACTCGTGGTAGCATATGCACTCGCTGGAACAGTGGACATCGACTTCGAAAAAGACCCAATCGGTCAAGATAAAGACGGCAACGATGTATTCTTCAAAGACATCTGGCCAACAACGGAAGAAGTTCAAGAAGTTGTTAAAGCTTCTGTAACACCAGAAATCTTCCGCAAAGAATACGAAACTGTTTTCACAGCGAACGAAGCTTGGAACGCAATTGAAACTTCAGACGATCCAATCTACGAATTCGATGAGAAATCAACATACATTCAAAACCCACCATTCTTCCAAGGTCTCTCAAAAGAGCCAGAAGATATTCAAACACTTGAAGGTATGCGTGTTGTTGGTAAGTTCGGCGACTCAATCACGACTGACCACATCTCACCAGCAGGAGCGATCGGTAAAGATACACCAGCTGGAATCTACCTCCGTGAAAACGGCGTAGAGCCACGTAACTTTAACTCTTACGGATCACGCCGTGGTAACCACGAAGTGATGATGCGCGGTACATTCGCGAACATCCGTATCCGTAACCAAATTGCACCAGGTACAGAAGGTGGATTCACAACGTACTGGCCAACAGGCGACGTTATGCCAATCTACGATGCATGTATGAAATACCAAGAACAAGGTACTGGTCTAGTTGTCCTTGCAGGTAACGACTACGGTATGGGTTCTTCACGTGACTGGGCTGCAAAAGGTACAAACCTTCTCGGCATTAAAACAGTTATCGCACAAAGCTACGAGCGTATTCACCGTTCAAACCTTGTCATGATGGGTGTTTTACCACTTCAATTCATGGAAGGCGAATCAGCAGATTCACTCGGCTTAACAGGAGAAGAAGAAATTTCTGTAAATATCGCTGAAGGTGTTAAACCACGCGATATCCTCACTGTAACTGCGAAAGCGAAAGACGGAAAAGTGACAGAGTTCAAAGCTCTTGCACGTTTCGATTCAGAAGTTGAAATCGACTACTACCGTCACGGCGGAATCTTACAAATGGTTCTCCGTAACAAAATTAAAGAAGCTACAAAATAATAATAAAAATCCCTTCGAAGCAATGATGCTCGAGGGGATTTTTTTATCCAATTGCCTTTTGAGGACAAGAAGATTGCGCATGCGGTATTTTCTTTCCCGCTATGTATAAAGTAGCGGTGCCATCCGCTTCATATTTTTCGTAATCGATCGTATAATGTCGTATGATTTTGCCAGAACACTCATCTTCCCACACTTGTTGCCATGCTTTCCAAAAGCCTAACTGTTCTTTCAAAGGGATAGTATACGAAATGTAAGAGGTTTCGGGAATTTCAAATGTACCGTTCGGATCTTCCACACCAAATGCGACAGAATAATCTTCAGTAAAGCGATGTGCATAATGAAAATAACAAACATACATTGGACGAACGGGAGGGGCTGTTTTCCATAATCGTTGCAACTTCATTGTTAACTCAGCATCCGAGAAATTATTCGTACGAATTGACTCACCTAAACGTAGTAACATATGCAAATCCCACCTTTTTCTTCCATAATACGGGATATTCCTAGGAATGAACAGTTCATTTTGAACGATTTTTTGTAAAATTCGCTTTCTTATTTATGGAGGAAAATATTGATTTTTTCATTATAAGCAAGTCTTTATATATAGATATATGAAACTAAAAGATTATCTATATAATAATAATACTATTTTAATTAAACGAAAAGACTAAATATTAAAAAATGGTGCATGTTTGACGATGTAGGAAAAGCGATTGACGTCTTCTAAAATGATGCGATAATAATAAAGTAGAGGAGTGACAATATGAGTAAAGTATCTTGCCTCACCTGTGGAGGAGAATTAAAGTTAGAGGAAACGAAAGCAACATGCATAAAATGTTTTCGTGTCCATACAGCAGAAGACTTCCCAACCAACCCAGATTGGTCAGAAGATGCTGCAAAAGCTGTGAAAGAGACAGGATGGATTTTAATTGGAATGATTGTTTTCGTTGTAGCGGTCATTCTTTTTGTTTAGTATAGAAGAGAGGTGAAAACAATGGGACTAATCAATGAAAAACAAATCGAAGTACGCTATGCAGAAACGGATCAAATGGCCGTCGTCTATCATGCGAATTATCTCGTATGGATGGAGATCGGACGCACTTCGCTCATTCAAGAACTCGGATTCACATATGCTGGATTAGAGGAAGAAGGCTATTTATCCCCGGTGGTTGACTTAAATATTCAATATAAACAAGCATGTACATATGGAGAGACAGTCACTGTGCGCACATGGTTGCGTGAACACGGTCGTGTGCGTACGATTTATGCGTACGAAATCGTAAAAGAAAACGGGGACATTGCAGCGACTGCGGAATCGACACATGTGCTCGTGAAAAAGGGCAGTTTCCGTCCCGTGTCCCTTAGCAAAGTCGATCCTGCTTGGCATGAAGCTTACGAACAAAATGTTATTCCGAAGGTAGAGAAATAATGGCTTTCGGTGTGAATCGAACGCAGCTACAACAGTGGAAAAAGCGAGTAACGCAAGGTGAGCTCGCTTTTTTGACGCATTATTGGCTCGACGACCGATTTCCTGGCTGTCATACGGTGACGAAGGCGGGCTGTGCAGATCTCGACCGTTTAATTGAATGGGGGAAGGGATACGGATTACAACCCGAATGGATCGATCGACATCCGACATATCCGCATTTCGATTTGCTAGGAGACCGGGAGCGCTATATTTTAAGGCAGGAGGGCTTACAACATCAATACGAGCGCTTTTATCCGAAAAGCTTACGTGCCCCTGAACAATTTGATTACCGTCTCTATCACCGCTCTCCTTATGCGGTGCATGTATCAAATGATCGCTCGGTGACGGATTGTGTAGATTTTTATGTGCAACGAACGACCGATGAACGTGTCCGTTGGTTAAATGAATGGATTCGACGAGAGGATGAGATCCGACTTATCGTGACAACGTATCCGACGCTTCATCGTCAACCGTTGACGCTCCACCGTTACATCTCGCCTGAACTACGTTATCAGATGCGCACGCATTCATTTATCATTCAGGCAGAAGAGCTGCTTGCGGAGCAGTTTTTCGTGACTGGAACGTATGCGCAATTTGATATTCCGAAGTTAGTTCATCGAACAGTGGAAGCGGATATCAGGAGACCATTTAAAGGGCACATTTATAGCCCATCGATTTTTATTGAACATATTCCAACGCTTACCGTTTTTCATTCGTATGATGATCGTGGATTTGAAGTCATTGCGCCTTCTCCTGAAATTGCAGAAAAATGGCAAGAAAAAGCCTGACGTTATTATTGATTCGTCAGGCTTTTAGCATTATCCTTTTATTTTTCGTAAGCGAAGTGCAGTTCATTTAAATCATCATTGAGAGAGACGAGTAAATGATGATCTTGGAAAAACCACGCATCATGTTCATCGATGTAATACGTCACGTCATTGATGACCGTCTTCGCAACAATTTTATCGGGTTCGCTTTTTTGAATGCCGAGTGAGAAACCTTCATGAAGCGGGCTTGAGCCTCCATAACGCGCATAAAATTGTACCGTTTCTCCTGGTTCGACGTCCATTTCTGTCTCAAACCAACGGACAGCATCTTCGGTTAGTTGAATGTTCATAAAACTCCTCCTAAAGCCACGTGATTTTTGGTTCTGTACCATTTTTAATCCGTTCTAAATTCGCACGATGTCGATAAATGATAAACAGTGCCATACATATGACTATAATAGAAAAGGAATAGTTTTGCGAACGAATGAACTCGACGATTGCGATAATAATCCCTGAACAAGCGACAATCACAGAAGAGAGTGAAACCATCTTCGTTACTTTCAAACTGATAATAAAAATGGCTAAGACGATGACAAATACAATCGGTGCATAAGCGAGTAATACCCCTGCGCTTGTAGCGACTGCTTTTCCACCCCGGAAGCGAGCGAATAACGGGAACATGTGACCGATAACTGCGAATAGACCGATGACGATCGTTTCAACGGGAAGTGGTTGAAAGTATGCGAGAGAAGCGATCCACACAGCCGCGCTCCCTTTCAATATATCGAGTAAAGTGACGATGATGCCTGCTTTTTTGCCGAGCACGCGGAATGTGTTCGTTGCACCTAAGTTACCGCTTCCATGCTCGCGTATATCCGTTTTAAAAAATACTTTCCCGATCCAAAGGGCAGATGGGATAGAGCCTAGTAGGTAGGCGATGAGTATGACGAGAACGATATTCATAATGGTACCCCTTTACGCTAGAAATAAATACAAGATAAGTCTATCATACCGTAAAAAGAGTGCCAACAATAGTTGAAAAAGAAAACTATTTTTTGAATGCTTGCTTTTAGAAGTTCGTTGCTTTTTTTGAAAATGTTCTATACAATTAATTTTCGAATGTCGCAGAGCGTGATTTGACAATGTTTTCAGCATAGTTGATAATAAAAAAGAGAACACATGTTTTTATGGAGGGTGTCGAAGTGACGAATACAAATCAAATGATGAATTATGATGATGATGCGATTCAAGTACTAGAAGGGCTCGATGCAGTGCGAAAACGTCCAGGAATGTATATCGGTTCGACCGATGGACGTGGCCTGCATCATTTAATTTATGAGATTGTCGATAATGCCGTCGATGAAGCGTTAGCAGGATTTGGTCGCGAAGTGGTCGTCACTTTGCATCAAGACGATTCTGTCAGTGTCCGAGATTATGGACGAGGCATGCCTACGGGGACTCACCAGACCGGTCGACCGACAGCAGAAGTCATTATGACTGTGCTGCACGCGGGAGGTAAGTTTGGACAAGGTGGTTATAAGACGAGTGGCGGGCTGCACGGTGTCGGTGCATCTGTCGTCAACGCGTTATCAGAGTGGCTCACGGTAACAATTTACCGCGACGGTAAACAGTTTACACAACGTTTTGAAAATGGCGGAAAGCCAGTGACCACATTAGAAGAAGTCGGCGCGACAAAACAGAAGGGAACATGCATTCATTTCAAGCCAGATGCATCGATCTTTTCAACGACGACGTATAACCGAGAGACGATTCGTGAACGATTGCGCGAATCTGCTTTTTTATTAAAAGGTGTCGCTTTCCGTTTGATTGATGAACGCGAAGCAGAAAAAGTCGAAGAGACATTCCAATATGACGACGGAATCGTCGCTTTCGTCCATTATTTAAACGAAGAGAAAGATACATTGCATGAAGTCGCTTATTTAGAAGGGACGCAAGAAGACATCGAAGTCGAATTTGCGTTTCAGTTTAATGACGGCTATTCCGAAACCGTACTCTCTTTCGTCAACAACGTGCGAACGAGCGACGGAGGAACACATGAAACAGGTACGCGTACGGCGATGACGCGCGTCATTAACGAATACGCTCGAAAAACAGGATTACTGAAAGAAAAAGATAAAAATTTAGATGGCGCGGATATTCGAGAAGGATTGACTGCGATTATTTCCGTGCGCATTCCTGAAGAGATTTTGCAGTTCGAAGGGCAGACGAAAGGGAAGCTCGGAACGAGTGAAGCCCGCACAGCGACAGACGCGGTCGTCAGCCAACAGCTGAACTATTATTTAGAAGAAAATGCGGAGTTTAGCGCTGAGCTTGTACGAAAAGCGATCCGCGCCCAACAAGTGCGCATGGCAGCGCGAAAAGCGCGAGAAGATGCGCGCAACGGGAAAAAGCGTAAACGTTCGGACACTTTACTATCAGGGAAATTAACCCCTGCGCAGTCTCGCAATGCGAAAAATAACGAACTGTACTTAGTCGAAGGGGACTCAGCGGGAGGCTCTGCAAAACAAGGACGCGACCGAACATTCCAAGCGATTTTGCCACTGCGAGGAAAAGTGTTAAATACTGAAAAAGCAAAACTTGAAGACATTATGAAAAACGAAGAAATTAACACGATTATCCATGCGATTGGTGCTGGTGTCGGGTCTGATTTCACTGTGGAAGATTCCAATTATGACAAAGTGATCATTATGACGGATGCGGATACGGACGGGGCGCACATTCAAGTGCTGTTGCTGACGTTCTTCTTCCGCTACATGCGCCCACTCGTAGAAGCTGGGAAAGTGTATATCGCGATGCCACCCCTTTACAAAGTGTACCGAGGAGCGGGGAAGAAAGAAGTGTTGCGCTACGCTTGGACGGAAGAAGACCTTCAAGAAGCGATTCAAGAAATCGGCAAAACGTATAAATTGCAGCGCTACAAAGGACTCGGGGAAATGAACCCGGAACAGTTATGGGAAACGACGATGAATCCTGAAACGCGCACATTAATTCGCGTCACGATTGAAAATAGCGGACAATCTGAAAAGCAAGTGTCGACATTAATGGGCGATAAAGTAGAACCACGCCGAAACTGGATCGAGAAAAACGTCGACTTCAGCATGACAGAAGAAACGAATATGTTAGAAAATGAACTCATTCATGTGGAAGGTGAGGAAGTATGAGTCAACAAGAGCACATTCAAGACTTAACATTGGAAGAAATTATCGGCGATCGCTTCGGTCGATATAGTAAGTACATCATTCAAGACCGTGCATTACCAGATGCGCGCGATGGGTTAAAACCGGTTCAACGTCGTATTTTATACGCGATGCAACAAGACCATAACACGAGCGATAAGCCGTATAAAAAATCAGCAAAAGCCGTCGGAAACGTCATCGCTAACTATCACCCCCACGGAGATATATCGGTGTATGATGCGATGGTCCGGATGAGCCAAACGTGGAAACTGCGCCATGAATTGATTGAGATGCAAGGGAATAACGGTTCAGTAGACGGAGACCCTGCAGCAGCGATGCGTTATACAGAAGCGCGTCTTTCCGCTGTGTCGGAACTCCTCCTTGCTGATATCGATAAAAAGACGGTCGACTTCATTCCGAACTTTGACGATGCGACGATTGAGCCGACAGTACTTCCTGCACGTTTTCCGAATTTGCTCGTGAACGGTTCGACCGGAATTTCAGCAGGATACGCGACAGATATCCCGCCACACAACTTAGCGGAAGTGATCGAAGCGGTATTTATGCGCATGAAAAATCCGAATGCGACCGTTGATGAACTGATGACAGCGATTCAAGGGCCTGATTTTCCGACAGGAGCGATCATTCAAGGAAAAGAAGGGATTAAAAAAGCGTACGAGACAGGGAAAGGACGCTGTGTCGTACGCGCTCAGTCGACGATTGAAAAATTAAAGGCTGGAAAAACACAAATCGTCTTTACCGAAATCCCATATGATGTAAACAAAGCGAATGTCGTGAAAAAAATGGACGAGTTACGTATCGACCGAAAATTAGACGGCATCGCAGATATTCGAGATGAAAGTGATCGAAAAGGATTGCGTATCGTCGTCGAGTTAAAAAAAGATATCGATCCGGATGCGATTCGTAATTTCTTATTTAAAAATACCGATTTGCAAATTACGTATAACTTCAATATGGTCGCGATATTTGACCGTCGCCCACGTTTAATGAGTTTGCCGATGTTGTTGGACGCTTATATCGGTCACCAACAAGAAGTCGTGACGCGCCGTACGAAATACGACGTCGCCCGCGCAACGAAACGCCTTCATATCGTAGAAGGATTAATGAAAGCTTTATCGATTTTAGATGAAGTGATCGAAACGATTCGCTCTTCAACGGATAAAGGGAATGCGAAACAAAATTTACAAGAAGCGTTCCAATTTACAGAGCCGCAAGCCGAAGCGATCGTCTCTTTACAATTATACCGTTTAACGAATACAGACATTACGGCATTACGTGAAGAAGAACGTGACCTTCATGAACAAATTGCACGCTATGAGCTCATTTTAAGCAGTGAGAAGCAGCTGAATCGTGTCATTCAACGTGAATTGAAAGACGTTCAACGGAAATATGCGAACAGTCGTCGCAGCATTATCGAGCCAGAAGTTGAAACGATCGAAGTCGATTTAAGTGTGCTCGTTCCAAGTGAAGACGTCATCGTTTCGGTGACAAAAGATGGCTATGTGAAGCGGACGAGTGTCCGTTCTTATAGTGCGTCGAACGGTGAAGGAATGGATATGAAAGAGTCCGACTATTTATTGTATGTCGCACCACTCAATACGCAACATCATTTGCTCCTATTCACTTCACTCGGGAATTATATGTATCAACCGGTCCATGAATTACCGGACATTCGTTGGAAAGACCTCGGACAACATTTATCGAGCATCATTTCTTTAGCACCGAATGAAGAAGTGATTGGTGTCATCGGTGTGCCGAGCTTTGATGAAGATCAATATGTCGTCACGACGGGCAGTTTAGGAAATGTGAAAGTTTCAGCATTAAAAGATTATGAAGTAGCCCGCTACAATCGAACGTTCCGTGCGATGAATACGAAAAAAGAAGAGACGATGACATCCGTCGCGCTCTGTACGTTAGAAGATGAGCTTTTACTCATTTCGGAACATTTCCAATCGACTCGTTTCCCAGTAAGCGAATTAGCGGTCACGGGAGTGCGTACAGCGGGAGTGAGAGGGATTCAGTTAAAAGATGACGACACGTTACAACGTGTGCACATCGTGAAAGAAGAACAGTCTCTCGTCTTATTTACAAATCGAGGTCATGTGAAGCGTCTTCGTTTAGAAGATATTCCAGAAACGTCACGTGCTGTTGTTGGAAATGCTCTCGTTCGTCGTTTAAAGTCGAATCCACATCTTTATAACAGCAGTCATCTCGTCGATACGACGGATGAGCTTTATGCCGTTAATCAACATTTTGAACAAGTGAAACTGCTCGTAAGTGAACTGCGTTACATGGATTTAAATTCAGCAGGTAGCGCATTATGGGAAAAAACCGATGCCAATATGCTGGCGCATACGTACGTTCAACATACTATCGAATAAAGGAAAACTGTCTACTTCATAGGAGGTAGGCAGTTTTTAGTTTTCTTTCATGACAATTGTGAACATTCCGTGTATAATAGTTCGAAAATCGAAATACTTAAGAAAGATAGAGGAATGGACTTATGTGGCGTAATCGAAATGTATGGATTATTTTAATTGGGGAGTTAATTGCAGGAATTGGGTTATGGATGGGGATTATCGGGAATTTGGAGTTTATGCAGGAGAAAGTGCCTTCCGACTTCCAAAAAGCTTTAATTTTATCGACAGGGCTGCTTGCAGGGGTGCTCATTGGACCTTTTGCGGGGAAGGTGATTGATCGAACGAGTAAAAAGAAAGTGCTCATAGGAGCGGGAATTGGGCGTCTCATGAGCGTGCTCTTTATGTTCGTGGCGATTCAGCAAGATTCGATCGCTTGGATGATCGGCTTCGTCATTAGTATTCAAATCGCGTCTAGTTTTTATTTTCCCGCGTTACAAGCGACGATTCCGCTCATTGTCGATGAACATCAATTGCTTGTGATGAACGGATGGCATATGAACGTCGCGACAATTGCTCGCGTATTAGGAACGGCGCTGGCAGGACTGTTACTCATTCAAATTTCATTAAGCGCTCTTTATTGGATGTCGTTTTTCGCGTATATTTTCTTACTCGTGACGACGTCGATGCTCATCGTGGAAGAAGCGGTTATTCCGAAGCGGGCGAAAGGGGATAAGAGCGGGGGATTCAAAGAAGTGTTCCCGATTTTACGGGAATTCCCACAAGTGACGATGACGCTCATTATGACGCTCATCCCCTTACTCTTTTTAGGGTCCTTTAACTTGATTGTCATTCAATTAAGTCAAATTCAAGATTCTACGTCTATTAAAGGAATCGTCTATGCGATTGAAGGAATCTCCTTCATGATTGGGACCATCGTCATTAAGCGCATTACGTTGCACGTTCGAACGAAGACAATCTTGTTTACGTTCGCGTGGATCGTCGGCTTAGCAGAGCTGTTTTTATATGTTCCGACGAATGTGCCACTCGTTTTGCTCGCATTTGCTTTGCTCGGCTTTTCACTCGGTTGTTTCTTTCCGACGGCGATGCTCGTGTTCCAGCAGCAAATGCCAAGAGCTTACCACGGGCGCTTTTTCGCTTTCCGTAACATGTTAGAGCGTGTCATGTTCCAAGTCGTCTTATTATCGTCTGGTGCTTTACTCGACTGGATTGGCTTACAATGGATGGCGGTCATCTTTGCGCTCGTCAGCGTATCTCTCACGACGTTTTTCTGGCTTCAAACGAAACGAAAAAATTTGCAATTTGATTAAAAAAACATCCCCTCGATCACGGAGATCAGGGGGGTGTTTTTTATTGTTCCAGCAGGGCGCGGTCGTAAATGCTATAGTCGCTGCGGTAAATAAAGAGTAGTTTTCCATCGATTAAAAGAGCGGTCGATTTTTCGATTTCAGTCTCTTTAAAAACAACTTTATTCCCCGCGAATGTCGCAATCGGTTTCCCGCTTTGCGAACGGATTAGCACGACTTTATCCATCCCTTGGAAACGATTTTTCATGTCGTTGACGAATTTATTCACAAAGGGTACCGTACGATTTGTGTTATCAATTGTAATCGTCTCACTATATTCGTCTAAAATATTATCGAGTCCCTTTTCGTAAGCGATTAAGCTAGAGCCAACGTGAATCGCTTCGTGGCCACCGACTGTAATTTTTAACACTTGAGATTTTTTAATTTCATCTCCATCTTCATTGTATAATGAAAACTGTTTATCGGCATCGATCGCTACAGATTTGCCGACCATTTTGTCCAATGCTTGCCCGTCATCATCGTACGTTTGAAGTGTCGTTTCAATTCCTGTAAACTTCTCTTGAACGGATTTACCGAAAAACGATAAATTTTTAAAGTTCAAGACGAGCACAAGAAGAAGGACGAGTAATACTACGGATAAAATGATGATCGTCCAACGTTTCAATTTGTTTGAAAAGCTTGTCGTTTCACTCATACTGTGTCTCCTCACTCTTTTATTAGTCGATTCACTTCATTTTACCATATTCTTTGAAATAACAGGAAATATCGAAAGGAGGAAGTCGGATGGCAGAAGAGAAGCGGGGCGTTATGTGCTTTACGGTCGGTTCTATCAACTATTCTTTAGAAACGGAGTCGTCCGATCGAGACGAACTTCACTTTGTACTCCCTTCATCACTCCGACATGTGATGCTCGGCAATATTTGTAAGACAACTCAAACCATCGACGAAGAGGCAAAAATCGATCGGTTGGAAGTCGATGTGCGCAACATGATGCAGTGGATTAAAAAGCCAAATATGAGCAATTCATCGTTTCTTTGGGCGAAAGAAGTGCGTTGTACGAAAGAATTTCAATCGTTTTACGATGAATTGGATGCGTCAGTCCCGTTTATTTTGTATGAAAACCGCAAAAACTTGCTATATAGTACGCTCGGGATGCTTACGAAATCAATGGATTGCATTCAGAAAGAGAAAGATGCGAAAGCGCTCGTCAATTTTTACTTATATGCGCTGCATACGCAATTTGTTTGTCAATTTGGAGAGCGGATCGATACAGAAGAGCTAAAAGCGTACTTTCAAGGGAATCATCCGTTGAAGCGGGATGGTCGATTACATGAGACGTTACGGCAGTTTAAACGAAATCATACAGAGCAAGCGTTTAATGAATTGTTGCGGAAAGTTTTCGAGTTGCAACGAACATTGCAAAATGAGTTAAACACCATGGAATATGAAAAACATGATCGGTTAGATGAATGGATGAATCATTTAGAAAATCTTTTAGCGCAAGCCATTTGGCAATGGACGAAAAAAATACAACATATCTCATGAAATTTTGATTTTATCTCAATATTACTTGTATACTTATATATGAGATATAACTTCCTATAAGTTATATTATGTAAACTAAAATAAAAATATGGAATTCTAATCTCATTGTTTTTAATATGTGATCATCACTACTCCACTAACACCTTGCTTTTATAATCATTTTAATGTTTATAAAATAGCGATCATTTCTGCTAGTGCCACTTCGATTTGTAAAAATATACTCCACCTGCTTCTCGGCTGACGATATTTTGACGGTGTACCGCTACATATCCATAATGTGCTAGGAAAAAATAATGAAAAATTTTTAAAAACATAAAAGTGCAGAGTTTTTCATGGCAATGTATAATCTTTCACCATAAAAACTCTGCACTTTTATAAAGTAAAATCAACAAAAAGCTGACGTATAGCCCGCTTCTTGCGAATGGTCGAACCATTCTTTCTATGCAATAAATTTTAACGGATAGATAAAACATTGTCAAATGTTTTAATGGCTTTTTTGAGAAAAAACTTTCAAATATGAAGAGGAAATTTTAGATTTCGAGATATTTTATCATGAATATATGGAAAATCACAGCCAAATTTTGAGAATCAAAAAACACTCTATATAGAGTTATTTACATAGAGTGTACAGCCTTAATTCTTCTTATAAATATCATCGTAAATTTTTTGGAGATTTGTGAAGAAGAAAGCAACATCATTATTAGTAGTTGGAAATAATGAATCTGTTTTTATTTTTTTAAAAAGAGCATCTAATGCCCCAATCATCGGATCGTTAGATGCATTAGCATCTTCTCGCAATATTTTATAGAGTTTAAAAGTAGATGCTATATCTTTAAATCGGTGCGTGAATTGAATTGGTTTTGCAATCTTTCCTCTTCTGAAATGATCTTGTAATAAAGAGTTTAAATACCGTTTATTAATACCATTTTTCTTAATTGCATCACTAGGATAAGCGGATAAATTGATAAGCAAAGGATTATTATGTGCTGCCGCATTTCTAATATAGCGACTACTAACCATTAAACTAACATAAGGTGGCACGTCGATATATTTTTCTTGGAAGCGTGTAAAGTAATATTCAAAGAAATATTGTAGCTCTCGGAACTCCATGAATTCAATAAGTTGCCAAATCGCTATGTAGTTATTGTTCTCTTTTACTTTATTGTAAATACCATGTCCTGCACTGCTCGCACTCCTTCCTCTTTTGATAAAGTTTTCAATCGAAATCTTTTTTAGAAAAGGAGATTTTTTACTATACTTTGCGTTATAAGAAGATATATAATCATGCACAATCTCATATCCATCCACTTTAGGGTTATATGAAATATGACGCAAAATTTGAGTTTTTATATTGTGTTCAATTTCTAAGATCATTGTAAGCAAAATATGTCGCAGCTCTTTATCTAAATCAGAAAGATGAACCAAATAACCAAAATCTAAATCTTTATATTTCTTCTTTTTATCCTTCCAAAAGTTCTTTCGGTAACATGTAAATTTATAATAATAGTTTAAATCTTTTAGATAAGGGATCGCATCTTCTTCTTTAACTATTTCAAACTTTACACCATTCGGTTTTAAAATATGTTTCACCAACTCTTCTGGTGTTTTCTTTGATTTATAAGGTAGTTGTTTGATAACTCTCCCCACCCTTCCTTTTTCTTCTCATAAGTATAACAACCATATTATATCAAATTAAGAAAAGCATAGCTGATAAAGAACTTGTTTATTGGTAGATTCTCTTTTCATATACACCAAAAAGAACCATTCTTCTTTGTCCGATTACTTTACGTTTAATGTAACATGAGCAAGAATCATAGGAATTGACAGTCTGTTCAGACGAAAATATATGATAGATTACTAACTCTTTATTTGATTTTATTTTTTATACAAGTCTATACAATAAATGAAAGTCTCACCCTCGGGAAAAATGATAATTTGAGAATAAAAATACTTTAACTTGTATTTTTAAAAGAAAAATGGATTTTGTCGCATATGTTATACTATGTTCACGTTATGAAAGGAGTTTTCGCATGTCTTTCGTGTATGACTTGTTTTTATGGATCGTTTTAGTAAGTGTTTATCTTTATATTCGCTCTGCTTTTCCTTCGTTTAAAGGAAAACGTGGGATTCCTTTTCTTCTGCTGATCCTCGCTTTCGCAGTTTTGATTGGGCTTGGACAAAGTGAAACGATTCGGATCACTTACGGGTATGCTGTGAGTCGTATCGTATTTATCGTTTTATTATTCATTTATAGTATTGTGGAATGGTTTATTTATCGCAATCATGAAAAGAAAAAAGCGGTGAAACGTCGTCAAATGAAACAACGTCACCGCTTACCTTCTTCACGTAAATAAAGTGTTTATTTTAGCTTCTCCGTGCGCTCGGCCCATTTGATACGTTTTGTTCATTTGGCCAGCGTCTTTTTCGAAGCTGTTGAGCGCATATTCTGGACGGAAGACGACCGCTTCTCCTGATCGTTCTAACTGTTCGATTCGCTCTATTGTCGCATTGTAACGCTCCGCGCGAATCATCAGCAACTCAGCAATGTTCGGATACTTTTTACGTAACATGTACGTTCCGAATTTCGCTTGTCGATCAAACGTTTTTCGGTACCCTTTTGGCCGCGTTAAAATGATGACATGTTGATGGAATCCTTTGTCTATCGCGCGCTGCAACGGAATTGGATCGGCTAATCCTCCATCGAAGTACCCTTCATTCTGCACTTGAATTTCAGGGAAAACGAGCGGAATGGCGCACGTCGCTTGCAACATATCACATGTCCGGTTCATCTCCAATGCATTCGCATAATGAATGTCCCCTGTCTCTGCATGAGTTAATCCGAACTCTAATTCTCCTTCATATGTATAGAACGCTTCCCAATCGAATGGATCTGCTACGTTTGGAATGTAATTGTAGGCAAAGTCGAGACCGAAATAGCTTCGTTCCTTTAAGAAGTTCCGCCAGCCCATGTAACGCGTATCGTGGCGGTAATTTCGAAAGACGCGCAACGTTCGCTCAGGTTGACGAGAAGCGAAAGAACAAGCCGCTAGCGCCCCGGCTGAAATGCCGACCGTATACGGAAATCGAATATCATGTGCTAAAAAAGTATCTAAAATGCCTGCTGTGTAGATGGAGCGAAATGTGCCCCCTTCTAATATTAAACTCGCATTCATTCCAATACCTCCTTTCTTTGAGTAGTATACAGGAGATGGAGATGCATTTTCGTAAAAAAGCCTCTTTTTCGAGCGAAATTTGTTACACTAAGAGAGGGATATCGAGAAAGGGTGAGGCGAAATCGGAATTTTAATAGACGTAACGATTGTTGGACTTTTCATTTATTTATTAGTGAGTTCAAAAGATACGTTCCAGCACGATTGGATGACGAAATTTATGTACGTTTGGCTCTTTTTATATGCGATTGTGATCGGATTTGAATGGCTAAGTCCTTATAAAGGAACATTCATACTACAAGCGCTAAACATCGTCTTTTTAACAGGTGCCCTCGTCCTCTTTTTACTCAATATGAAACCGAGAAAGGAAAAGTAATATGCAAAATGTCTTTGCTATTTTTGATGTCGTTTTATTTGTGACGATGATTGTTTTATTGTTGTTATTAATGCGTACTCCTCGCTCTAAACCTTTAAATGAAGAGCTGCCGATTCCATTATTTATATTCGGAATTTTAGCATTAACGGTTTTCCGTATGTTCACACCATTTGGAGATCATATTATTTTAAGTGTCGCGAACAGTTTGTTTTTATGCTTTATCGTCATTCAATTATTTATGGCTTATGTGAAAAACAAGAAATAGCTCAATTTGACAGACTAATAATCAATATTCGACAAAATCCCTTTAAATAGTGTAAAATTATGTATACTATTTATAGTACGGAAAGGGGTGAAAGCATGTCTGCTGTAACGTTGGAACAATTGATGGCTGTGATGATCGATATGCAAAAAGAAATCGGTTTGTTACGCAAGGATATGAATCGAGAAATTGGTTCGTTACGTGAAGAGATGCACCAGGAAGTGGGTTCATTACGAACTGAAATGGGCTCATTACGTGAAGAAATGCATCAAGAGATTGGTACATTACGTAATGAAATGCATCAAGAAGTTAGTTCATTACGCACTGAGATGGGCTCATTGCGTGAAGAAATGCATCAAGAAATTGGTTCATTACGTGAAGAAATGGCGGCGCAATACGAGGAACTTCATCGTAAAATCGATATTACGATGGAAGAAGTCGCTTCTATTCGTGAAGAGATGGTCACGAAAGCGTGGTGGGAAGAAGAACGTCATAATGATTTCCGTCGGGAAGTCCGTTCTAAATTCCGCTTGTTGTCCGACCGCTCCATTACACAAGAAGCTTCTATCGAAGAGGCGCATGCTCGCATCGATCGTTTAATTGAGGAACAAGCATCATCGTAAAAAGATGACATAATAAAAACAGTTCTACTCGACTTAAGAGGAACTGTTTTTATTTTATTTTTATTAAGTTAACATAATATAATTACCGTCAACTTAATTGTTTTGCGATTGCTCGCTCAATCCATTCGTTCATCGTTTCACCATTTTGACGTGCACGAGTTTTCACTTCTTCAATCATCGCTTCATCAAGCAATAAACTCGTTTGTCGCTTCGTTCCTTTTGCGTGCCACACGTCCTCTTCAATCATAAACTGCCCAGATTGCAGTCCGTCCTGTAGCGCTCCGATGATTGAATGATTTGCTGTTTCACGCAATGTGACGACACCCGTTTTAATATGAACGGTTAATGTATCGAGATTTCTACTTACTTTACAATTTTCGACACCGAAGTTTGTATAAATCCAATCAATCGTTTCCCACGTATCGGACTGCTGCATCGATAACATGAACGTAATAGTGTCCGCTGCACGCATCACTTCACGATGAATCGGATAATATGGTTTCCAATTCGATTGCAAAGGCATCCAAATGGACCCATGCATATAAGCGCCCCACTCTTTTTTCTCTTCATGCCATACGACACGTAACGTTTGCCCCTCGCTCACTTCCATCTTTTGATACAGTGCGACATCGTGCGTCGAATCATAAAACAAAGGCTCCGCTCCGATGCTCTCAATATGTTGTGTAATTTGTTCGCATTCTGTTATAGACAAGTCGTACAAATCGCGTTTTCCTTGTTTTCTTTTTCGTGGTTGTAATTGCAGTTCACGTATCGCTTCATAAACGAAGTGGGGAGGTATGTTGAACTGTTTCGCTAATTCATGCGGTGTTTTTCCTTTTTTAATGGATGCGCTTCGTTCCTCTATTAATTGTTGCACAGATTGTTGTGTAATTCGTTTTTCTCCAAATAATCGGTGTGGATCGGGAATGTCTTCTAACTTCCCTTCTCTCACATACTTATAAATCGTCGGTTTTGATAACCCAATCTGTTCGGCCGCTTCTTGCACAGTTACCCAGTTTTTCAATTGTATCATCCTTTTAAAATACACATATTTTAAGTATTCAATAATAATCATATGATTTATTTTAAATAGTATACCATACCTAAACAAAGGGTACATTTGTTTAGGTAAATTATTTAATCAAAAAATACATATATATTAAATAAATATAATAAAAAACACAATATCTTAAAAGATACTGTGTTTAAAATGTTAACGGTAAGAACCGTACGCATTCGATCTGAAACCGTATGTGAATTTTCGCCATATCCATTCGAGTGGCCCGATGCGGAATTTTTTGAAGTAAAGTACACTCCAAATGACTTCGATTACGTAAATGATGACGGCTAACCAGAGTGCTTCTCGGGAAGTGACCGTCTGAAGTTGGAAAAGTTTAATCAGCGCGACACCGAGTAAATTTTGCATAAAATAGTTCGTAAATGCCATTTTACCGACCGCTCCGATCGGCGTCCAACGTTTTGCGCGCGTTGCATCGTTAAAAAGTAAAAAGAATAACGCGATGTACGCATATGCTGTCGGAATCGCAAATAAAGCAACGAGATGACTCAATCCATTTTCTGTTGAAGCGGCACTGTACGTCAATACACCACCGAGCAGAGCGACAGGAAGTAAGATGAGGACGACTCGTGTCCATAAGCGCTGCATTTTTTCTGTCGGCTCTAACCATCCTTTCTTCCCTACATATAACCCTGTTAAAAACATGATGAAAATGACGAGCATATCTCCGACGACCCAGCCGTTAATGGATGGGAACCATAGTTGGAAAATGAGTCCGAGCGATTGAAAGGCGAGTAAAACGATGATCCAACTCGCAATCGTCTTCGTAGACCTCCGGTAAAAAGGAAGTAAGAAGAAACCGATAACAGCATAAATCGGTAAAATCGACCCAAAAAATAAAAAGAAATGGAAAATCCCGAATAAGAGTAAAAAGAGTAAGCGCTTGGAGAATAACGATAACGGCGCACGCCCTTTTTGTTCAGCGCGTGAAGCAAATATGAAAAAGCCAACCCCGAATAAAAAGGAGAAAATCGAGAAGAATTTTTTCTCAATGATGATAGAAATCCAAATGTCTAATGTCGTCGTTTCTGGAAACATTACCGCTTCGTCTGACGTGACAAACAACGTTTCATAAGCAGGTATGTTAATAAGCAAAATCCCAAATAGCGCAAGTCCTCGCATAATGTCTAATGTGTCATAACGTTTCACGTTTTGTCACTTCCTTTCACACGGCTAGGACGCCGCATTTCAAATAAAAGTTGCGAAACGATAAAAATCGCCCGGTGTTTATGACACATCGAGCGACTCGTCTATTGAAATTCAATAGGAAATGTAAAAATTTCTGGTGCTTCTGGACAATAATGAACGAGAGCGACGTAGTACGGTGCTGTCATTTTGTCATATTCTTCTCCCGTCAACATAATGTCACGCGTCACTTCTCCATCTGCATTTTGAATCAACAATGTGATCGTTGCGAGTTGGTGTTCATGCGGAGATAACGTTTGATCTCCGTGCAAACGAATCGATTGAATGAGGGCGGTCGAGGGTTCGTGATGCGCTTCCCACTTTGTGCGCTCTAATGGCGATAAATGCGCACACTCATAGTCGATGCGACTATTCTCGACAATCGCTTCATTTTCTTCGTTTTGTTCGGCAGGATGCACATGCTTCGGCGCATATGGATCGAACCAAACCGGAATCCACGCTTCATCTTGCCGGTCCGAAAACGAAAAAAATCCTGTATACGAAGATGGAATCCATTGCCCTTCATAAAGTACGAGTACGTGAACGATCATTTCATCTAAATATCGTTTTGACAAGCCGGTCGGTTCGTACTTTACAACACGAGCAGCGGTTACCTCTCCAGTTCTCGTTACTTGTTGTTTCGTCTTCCATTGTTTACTTTGCTTGCGAAAAATCACATACACGGTCAAAATGACGATAATCAAACTAAACAGCAATGCCCCTTTTGATAACCATTCCATCCATCTCTTCCTCTCCGAATTTTTTCGTTTTGCTTATGACGAAAATTTTCAAGGAGACTCCCTTCCATCTCCTATTTCAGTCATTCATACGTATACGATGCATTTGGAGAAAAGTTCCATGAAGTCGGATAAACTTCTCTTATGGTACACTAACGATAAGAGACAATGCTAAGTTTTCACTGAGAGAATGGATGGGAATATCTGGAAGATTTCATCCGAACCATAAGAGAGAAGACATAATGCAACAGCAGGAGGATGCTAGATGGAACTCGTTCAACAACCGATCGGATCAATCGTCAAACGAGACCCCGAGACGATGCGCATGCTTGAACGCAAATACGATGAAGCGGAACGGCAAGGAATGGATGCTTTTCACCATTTTAATGATTTGGAAATGGTCCATTGGTTTTTATATGCGCCGAAACATTTAAACCGCGCTCATGACCGTTCAGCACGGACGATTCGAGAGTATGAACTCGAACTGAAACAACTGATCACTTATTTATTGCAGTACGGAGAAGAGATTGGACTCGACGTGACGTGGGAGCAACAATCGCTTTGGAAGTCGCTCGATAAACGTCACATTCGTCGCTACCAACAATGGCTCGCAACGGACAGTCCGTACGTATTGCAGCGCGGGGCTTATTCTTCAGCGACATTAGAGCGAAAAACGAGTATTTTATCGGCGTTTTTCCGTTTTTTATATGAGAGTGATTACATCACACGACCGATTGGCGACGGTTTACGAATCGCCACCGTTCAAAAAGACGAACGTCCGAACCGCGATCTCGGAGTGTATGACGTAAAGCGCCTCCTCACCTACTTCAAACAACAGCAACATCCGATCATGTTTGCGATCATTCAAATTTTAACGACGACTGGCTTGCGAAATGAAGAATTTTGTTCGTTGACGGTCGAACAGTTAAAAGAAGACCGCATCCGAGGAGGCCATTACTTACACGTCATCGGAAAAGGGAATAAACGTCGGATGATTCCGCTCCGCCCCGACACACTGCGAGCGATTCAACTATTTCGAGAAACACGTCATGCGTCAGATGAGGAGACTGCCCCGCTCTTTACGACATCTCGCGGCTCTGCATATACGCCTTCTTATTTTGCGCAATACGTCAAAAAAGAACTGAGCCGAGTGCCGGATTCTTACTTACCGCAAGACGTCATCGTCACCCCTCACGTATTCCGTCACGCCTTCGCTATTATTTCGAAACAAAATGGTGCGGACATCTACGACATTATGCGCTCGCTCGGACATGAAAAGATTGAAACGACGATGATTTATTTGGAAAAACTATTTGAAAAAGAACGTCATACGATTCATCAATGGGATGAAACTTTTGAATTTTAAACATAAAAAATCCTTCCTTTCTCTACCTATCATACGTAAAGAAAGGAAGGATTTTATTTCGCTGTAAATGGTTGCACATGCATGACATCGGCAGTCGCGATATAAGGTGTGACGCCTTGTACGGTAGGCTCTCCCCAATCGGGATGATTCCTGAGCCAGTCGAAGTCAAAAATGCGCTCCCAGCTTCGTCGTTTCTCACATTCCGTCCATGTCGTCACATGTTCACGCGCATCTACACTTTCTTGTAGAAAATCATTCATTAAAACGATGTGCCAAGCTTGAAAATCGGAAAACAAAATCTTATTCGCTTCTAATTCGACTTTCAGCAACACGCCGCGTGTTCCTCTTTCTAAATGGCCGCTCCTTCTAAGGTCAGGCCGTTCTGTCCATAGCCAAACCGGCTGTTGTTCTTCGGTCATCGGTAAAGAAAGGCGACGGTAGATTTGCTCTTTCATCCAGTTATACGGAGCGAGGAACTCCGGCCATACTGCGCCTCGTTCCCCGATCAATACTCCTTTTTGTAAAGCGAGTGTCCACTTTTGTTCCGTTTGAATCGTCCAATAAATCGGCATCGGTCTCCTCCTAATGCATCGGGAAGAAAATGAGTTGAATTGTAAACAATATGCCGAAGACGACGATGATCGGGTGAACTTCTTTTCCTTTACCTGATACAAATTTCAATAATGGATACATGATGAAGCCCATCGCAATCCCTGTCGCAATGCTCGACGTAAGCGGCATCGTTAAAATGACCGCAAATGTCGGAAATGCTTCGTCAAATGTATCCCATTTCACTTTCGCTAAGCCGTTCATCATATAGCTTCCGACGATAATGAGTGCAGGTGCTGTAATGGCTGGAACGCTTGAAATCGCTTGAACGAGCGGTGAGAAAAATAGAGCGACTAAAAATAATACAGCGACGACGAGGGACGTTAATCCTGTTCGTCCACCTGCTGCGACACCCGCAGAAGATTCGACATACGCACTAGACGGTGTCGACCCGAGAGAAGCACCGACTGTAGAAGCGACCGCATCTGCTGTTAATGCGACATTCGCTCTCGGCAATGTGCCATTTTTCATTAAGCCTGCTTGTTCCGCTACGCCGATCATCGTTCCCGTCGTGTCAAAAATCGTCACGAGTAAAAATGCGAAGACGACGGCATATAAACCGTGTGTAAACACTCCGCCTAAATCAAAATCGAAAAAGACGGGAGCGGGTGGTAAGGAAGCGATTTTCTCAATGTGCAACATATCGAGGAAATACGCTAAAATCGCCGTAATAAACATCCCGAGAAACAGTCCGCCGTGCACTTTTCGTGCGACGAGAATGAGTGTTACGATAATGCCAAATACGGCGAGAGCTGTTTCAGGAGCGGTCACATCTCCGAATGCAACAAACGTACCTTCTGCCGGTACGACAATCCCTGACATACGAAGTCCTAAAAAGGCAACGAATAATCCGATACCCGCCGTAATGCCAACTTTTAACGGTTCCGGAATCGATTCAATGAGCAACTCACGAAACTTCGTAAACGCGAGCAATACGAATAAAATACTTGCGAAAAATACCGTTCCAAGCACCGTTTGGTAACTGACACCTTGTGTAGCGACAACGCTCGCAAAATATGCGTTCATGCCCATCCCTGGTGCGATCGCAATCGGATAATTCGCAAACAATGCCATAATTAAAGTTCCGACGACCGCTGATGCGATTGTTGCGATAAACACTTGATCAAAAGGTACCCCTGCATCCGATAAGATGAATGGGTTGACGATAATGATGTACGCCATCGTCACAAACGTTGTTAAACCTGCGATGACTTCCGTTTTCACATCGGTCTTCATCGCCTGCAAATTAAAAAATTGTTTCATTTTATACGCCTCTTTTTCTTTAAGAGTATCAAACGTTACTATTCTATCGGAAAAAGCGACTTCTTTCAAATGCAAAAAGACAACCTGTCTTAAGATGCGGTTGCCTTTTTTCGTTCTTCTTTATATTGTGCGCGCACTTCTTTGCACATCGTAATAAAAAATGCATAAAATACGATGCTGAGTAAAATGATTTTTAACGTTTCCCCAGGGTTATAAAAAGCGACATTGACACAATGAACGATGAGCGCCATAAATAAAAAGATAGGCAATACCGTTCCCCAAAGTTTAGAAGGTTGTCGCAACAAAATATATTGAATGATTAAAATACAAGATGTCAATAAAACAATATGCATCGCTAATTCCCCCCTTTATTTCTTTTAGTATACATGGAAAAGATTGTCGAAAGGTAAAGTGAACCTTAATGCTACCTTAAATTTCGAAAAATGTGAAAAATCTTAAACAATCTTCAGAAATTCTTCAGATTTTCGTCTATTTTTTCACGTATACTTACAAGTAAAGGAGAGATCGTATGAACTATGTGAACTACCCTCCACTTATCAACCTTACGGTTTGATTGAAGTGGGGGCTTCTCGGGTAAATCCCGTCTAATGACAGAAAATTTTACCGAGCTAACCCTCTCGTTCCGAAAGTTATTATTCTTTATGCCAATAAGCGTAATCCCTCATTTTTAACATTGATTGCTGAATTGTGATCACGATCTAATACAAAGCCGCAAGAACATTTATATACACGTTCAGATAATGGGATTTCTTTTTCCTTGCCGCAACATGAACATTTCTTAGTAGAAGGAAACCACTTATCAATTTTCACAAGCTGCTTCCCTTGTTCTTTTAGCTTGTATTCTAAAAAATTCGTGAACATACCCCAGCCGTTATCATGAACGCTTTTTCCAAAATTGAGGGCTTGAGACATACCTTTCATGTCTAAATCCTCAATAATCACGGCATCATAGTTTGTTGCTAATTCTTTTGACTTATGATGAAGAAAATTTCTGCGTTGATTCGCTGTCTTTTCATACAGCTTTGCTACTTTTAGACGTTGCTTTTCCCATCGTGCAGAACCTTTCTTCCTTCGAGAAAGAATTCGTTGTGCTTTCGCTAATTTGTCTAAAGCTTGCCGATAGTAACGTGGATAATTGGCTTTCTCACCCCGTTCACTCTCAACATATAGACCATCCATAGCAAAATCTAAGCCAACAACTTTCTGGATTTTTATTGACTGAATATCTTTCTCGTATTCTGTCAAAATAGAAATATAGTATTTGCCTGTCTTTGTTTTAGAAATCGTACAAGATTTGATTTTATGATCAGCAGGTATTTCTCTATGCTGTTTTATTTTTATTGGCTTTTTGATTTTTGGCAGTTTGATATGACCATTTTCTAGCTTAATATTGCTATTAACCATGTTGGTTGTGTAAGATTGTTTCTTTTTCTTGCTTTTGAATTTAGGAAACTCCGCACGACCTTCAAAAAAGTTCTTATAAGCATTTTGCAAATGGATCTGTGCGTTTGCTAAAGCTAAAGAATCCACTTCTTTTAGGAATGGAAATTCATCTTTATACTTTGCTGGTGTCGGGAACTTTTGTTCTTTAAGCTGTTCTTTGTCGTCTTTGAATTTCTCGTACATTTCTTTACGTTCTTCCAGCATCTTATTATAGACAAAGCGAACGCAACCGAAAGTTTTAGCTAAAAATATTCTTTGTTCTCTATCTGGCAATAAACGATATTTATAAGCTTTGTTTTGTTTGGTCATATCATTTCACCTCACTTTTGACCTTGATTTTCAATATATTTTTTGATGGTATCTATTGGAGCACCGCCCGTTGTAAGTAGGCAGAAACTTCTTGACCAAAACATTTCTTTCCATAGTTTTTTTCTGATATGTGGAAAGTCTCTTTTGATCAATCGAGAACTTGCACTCTTATAGGCATTGATGAATTTTGATAGCTCAGAGTTAGGATGTGCTTTGAACAAGATGTGGATATGATCTTTATCATGATTCCATTCCACTAAAGAAATATTGTATTTGCTTCCGATCTCAGCGAACATATTTTTTGCAAAATCAGATATAACACTCGTCTACGGTATTTTACAACCAGTACAAGATGATAATGCAGTAAGAACACTGAATGATTATTACTATCTAATTTCATTGATATATCAATCCTTTATTCTATATAAGACTGATTCTACCAAAGCCTTTAGCTAAAGCCAACCGAAATTCATCTCCCACCTACTCATTGGTGCTATTCGCACCTTCACACTCCTTGAGGATGGGAGACTTCTTTCGGAAAGCCGTTAAAAATAGGGTTACTCGCCCTTCTTTTAAGCGTGGCGGGTTGCCAATCGAGTGCGCCAACCGAATTCGAACAACTAAAACCGTATTATGCAAGTTACGTCGGCGATAACTCAGCGATGGGGGCAATCGTTCATTTAACTCCAGGGTCCGATTATTTCAAACAGATGGCGTTAACAGAGACGAGCATTACATTATGTTACGAAGCTCCTCCGATTACGTCTAAAGAACAACAAGAGGCCTACAATCGTTGGAAACCGGAGCGGGCGTTCGCATACAATGCCGCGGTGTTCTTTTTACTCGTCCAAAACTTAGAAACGATCACATTTGAATGGACGAACGATCTTGGAATGACGGATACGTATGTCGAGTCGAAAGAAGCATTTTTTGAAGCGTATCCGGAATTGCATGAATTAGCATCAGAACGCTTAATGGAGCAATATCTCGAAAAAGCCCATACATTATTTCATGCATCGTAATGGACATTTTTGAAAATGTTCGCTATAGTGAGCATATATTATGAAAGTCAGGGGTGAAGTGTGCAGATGATTCAGTAATCTTTTACGTCATATTTTTTGCGTAAGGGATTCGTCTGCACTTTTTTACCATCATCTTCTTTTGAAGTCGATGTTTTTAAGCGTGACGAATCCTTCTAAACTATTCCGTTTAGAAGGATTTTTTCGTGTCCTTTTAAACGATTCAAAAAGGAGTTTTTTTATATGCTACAATTACCTGCTCAAACGATTCAAATTCATGAAAATCAAAGCATTCAACACGACTTACTCACCATCGAAGCAGGGCAAGCAATCGGATTGATCGGAGCGAACGGCAGTGGGAAGACGAGCTTTTTACATGCGATGTACCAAAGCGCTCCAAGTGACGTTGTGATAGAGTTTGTACGGTTTAACCTCCCTCCTCCCCGCCTTGCATCTCATTTAAAAAAACAAGTGATGGAAAGATGGAATTTACCAAAACGCGCTTACACAACGTATAGCGGTGGTGAACAATTGCGTTATCAAATCGGCGCTGCATTAACGACAGAAGCTGATCTTTATTTATTGGATGAACCGACGAATCATTTAGATGAAGAAGCCGTTCGATGGCTAATTGAAATAATTCAACAATCTCGGGCCGCTTGGATTATCGTCTCTCACGATCGTCATTTTTTAAATCATATTGCAACGCACATATGGGCGATTGAAGACGAGCACATTCACACGTTCCGAGGAAACTATACCGCCTATGAACAAGAGCGTGAACGAAAAAGACAGCAACAACAAAAGCGTTTCGAAGAACAACAACAAATGATTCAAGATACAGAACGCAAAATGAAAGCTCTTCACGATTGGTCGGAGCATATCCATCGTGAGTCTACCGCTTCTCATCATCCGAAACAGATGGGAGCGAAAGAGTATTACCGAACGAAAGCAAAGCGAGCTGACCGGCAAGTGAAATCAAAAGAGAAACAGTTACAACGCTTGCGAATAGAAGAACCGATCGAGCGCCCTTCCCCTAACCGAACGATTCAATTTGAAATAGAAGATAGTGCGCAACGAGGCATGCAAGTCGCTTATATGCGAGATGTGACGCTTGAACGAAGCGGCATTCAAGTTTTACAAAATATTCATTTTCAATTGACACGAGGAGAAAAAGTAGCACTCGTTGGGCCAAATGGGAGCGGAAAATCAACATTACTTCTTGCTCTATTAGGCGAGCTCCCCATCAGCTCGGGCACATTATGGATGTCCCCTCATTTGAAAATCGGCTATTTGGCACAATCGGTCACTTTCGAAGACGAACAACTACGGGTTCGTGATTTATTAGAGGGTTCTGCTCATTTAATGGTCAAACGACAACAGCAACTTTTCCATCTCGGTTTCGCACCAGAACGCTGGACGAGTATGCTTAAAGATTTAAGTATGGGAGAACGTTTAAAAGTGAAATTGTTACAATGGATGTCAGAAGGTTGTCATTTACTTCTTTTAGACGAACCGACGAATCATTTAGACCTCCCTTCTAAAATTCAACTAGAACATGCACTCATACAATACAACGGCACCGTCGTGTTCACTTCACATGATGCGACGTTTCGAGAACATGTGGCGACGCGGACATTTGATGTGCAAAACAATCAACGACCGAAAAGTCCAAATACGGCAATACGCGATACATTAATGAACTTGGAGAACGAACAAATCATACTCATCCATCAATTAACGGAAGCAAAAATAGGAAGTGAGGATTATCAACAATTGGATGCTCAATTTCAACATATTCAAAAGAAAATTCAAACATTACGTATGAAACTGAAATGATTTGCGTATTTCGTATATGTTGAAAATAGCGTCCGTTATAAAATATTGATATACTAAACGATAAGAAATGGGGGGTTGCTCATGTTTGAAACAACGATGTATACAGGAGATCGCGCGCAAGATTATGCGACGGTCCGCTCACAGCTTATGGCACTCATTGACGGTGAAACGGATATCGTGGCGAATTTGGCGAATGCTTCTGCTTTATTAAATCATTACTTACAAAATATTAATTGGGTCGGCTTTTATTTATGGAAAGAAGACGAACTCGTACTCGGTCCTTTCCAAGGGCTCCCTGCTTGTATTCGCATCCCTGCTGGAAAAGGTGTATGCGGTACGAGTATCGAGGAAGAACGCACATTGCGTGTCGCCGATGTCGAACAGTTTCCAGGACATATTGCATGCGACGCAGCGAGTCAATCGGAAATTGTCATTCCGATGATCGTCAATGGCGAAAAGTTCGGCGTACTCGATATCGATAGCCCGGTTAAAAATCGCTTCGATGAAGTCGATGAACGCGAACTCGAACAGTTTGTAACCATTTTAACGAATTTCCGAAAGAAGTCTCCCATCCTCAAGGAGTGTGAAGGTGCGAATAGCACCAATGAGTAGGTGGGAGATGAATTTCGGTTGGCTTTAGCCAAAGAATTTGGTAAAATATAGACATAATGTTCTTTGACAACTGGATATATGGAGTTGCATACGGAAATAAGAGCGAAAACCAAGCCCCTCGTATGTGTAAAATATCCAAGGTACTAAAAACATTGCGTATCAGTAGGGTTGGAATGCCCCGAATTCACGCTCGTGGAGAACACATAAGACTTGCTTGCAAGCTATGTTCGTGGAAGCGAGAAGCCCCCACTTCAAATAGACCGTAAGGTTAACTAAGTGGTGGGTAGTTCACAAACGAACCTCAATTAATGAAACATTACAAAAACACTTTCGAAGTCGTACTCTTGTAAAAAGTACTGACATCGGAAGTGTTTTTGTATGGATAAAAATGTTTATACGAGCGAAGTGAAATAGGCGGTAATGAAAGCTAAGGAAAATGTTCATACATTTTGTTGCCTACTTCAATTATGATAATGAAGAGCTTATCCAAAAATAGGCTGCTTCACACTTTTAGATTTCAGTGTGAAGCAGCCTAATAAAGGTACTTTATAGTCGTCTTAAATTCTACTAAGTGTCGTTAACCACTGTTTCGCCGCTTCTAATTCAGTGTACGTGATCTGATGTCCGTTTGATTCAATATGTGCTTTGACATTGGCATGCGCGGAGCGGTACATGTCGAGTAATTGTTCGGTTTCTTCGTAAGGGACGAGCGGATCGTGAATGCCTGCTGAGATGAAGATACTCGTTTCATCGAGTGATGCAACGTTATGTCGTCTTGTCGGAACCATCGGGTGCAGTAAGATGCCTCCTTTTACTGCATTCGGAAATTGTAATAAATAGTTCGCCGCAAAGTTTGCACCGTTAGAATAGCCGATAAATACGATATCTTGTAAAGAAAATGTATACTCATTCGCCCAATGAGTTAATGTTTCGTGAAATTGAGCCGTTCTTGCGATTAAGTCGTCTTCATCGAGCACGCCTTCCCGCAATCGTTTGAAAAAGCGTAACGCCCCATTTTCATTCACTTCGCCTCGCACACTTAATACATTCCACTCATCCGTCAGATGCTTAGCGATCGGCAACATACTTTGTTCATTACCACCTGTGCCGTGCAGTAAGACGAGTGTTCCTTTCGCTCGTTCGACAGACGTATAAATATGTTCCATCTTATCACTCACCTCTTTTTGTATGGAGCGGTTTTAAGTTCGCTTCAATGATGGCGCGGTCGTTTTCTAAAAATGGCGGAAGCGATAATGCTTCACCGAGTGTATCTTCGGGTTCATCAATCGCAAAACCTGGACCGTCAGAAGCGATTTCAATCGTCAAACCGTTCGGATCTTGCATGTAAATCGATTTGAAATAGAAGCGGTCGACGAATCCTGAATTGCGTACTCCAAATTGCTCGAGTCGTTCAATCCATGCATCAATATCTTCTTCTGTCGAAACGCGTAAAGCGATATGGTGAACGCTACCACGCCCTGCCCGTTCTACTGGTAAATCTTCCCGGTGCTCCACATGGATTTCAGCCCCTGAGCCGCCTTCTCCTGTTTCATATACTTTGTAGCTCGTACCATCCGCTTCATACGTTCCCGCTTCACGGAAATGTAAAACGGTTGTCAGTAAGGCATCCGTCGCTTTTGCATTCGCTACTGTGAAATACGAAGGCCCTAATCCATAAATCGCAAACGATTCTGGAATATCGGCCACTTTCCACGGAATCCCTCCTGCGACTCCTTCATTATGTTCATCGGATACGAGCATAAGTCGTTGTTTTTCCGGATCGCGGAAGCGTAAAGTTTGGCGCCCTGCTCGTTCTGTAATGTCTTCATGCGCCACATCGAATTGTTCAAAACGCTCTTTCCAAAAATGCAACGCTTCATCTGTCGGCACACGGAAAGAAGTAGTCGAAATGCTGTTCGTTCCTTCATGTGTTTGCCCGACGACGGGGATTTCAAAGAAAGTCATTTCTGT
Source organism: Savagea serpentis (assembly GCF_015351395.1). Taxonomy (GTDB): domain Bacteria; phylum Bacillota; class Bacilli; order Bacillales_A; family Planococcaceae; genus Savagea; species Savagea serpentis. The sequence goes on along the minus strand of NZ_JADKPV010000001.1, from coordinate 777,527 downwards.
TCCTGGTGAACCTTCCCCGTCCGCGTAAAATAAATGGTACATCGACGGTGAATCTTGATTGACCGTTTTTTTCACGAGACGGAATCCGAGGACGTTCGTATAAAAATCGAGATTTTGTTGGGCGCTTTTCGTAATTGCTGAAACGTGATGTAATCCTGTAAATTGTAACATTATGCATGCACTCCTTTTGTATTTTGGATAAATTGAATGAATTGCTGTACGTAGCGGTCGACGTAACGGAATGTGTTCGGTTGTTCCGCAACTGCGCATAATTCATGAACCCGTGAGACGTGTAATTTTTCATGTGGTAAAACATCAGCACGCATCGCTTCTAACACTTGTCGTAAGTGGATTTGTGCGAATGCCGTTCCCATTCCACCAGGGGTCGCGCCGATAATGCCGACTTGTTTATTGTGAAAAACAGAATTGGTCACCGGACGTGATCCCCAGTCGAGTGCATTTTTCAACACACCTGGTATGCTGCCATTATATTCTGGCGTTAAAATAATGAGCCCATCCATTCGTTCTACTGCTGTTTTAAACTGTTGAACAGCATGTGGGTCTCCATTTGTTTCTAAATCTTCATTGAAGAAAGGTAATTCCCCAATTGAAATCCGTTCAAACGTGACGTCAGAAAAAGCTTGTGTAATATGTGATGCAAGTTTCGTATTGTATGATTGTTCTCGTAAACTACCGATAATGAATCCGATATTCATATGATCGTCTCCTCTGTTTTGAAGTTAATTGTAGTATCGCACATAATTATCTTGAATTCAAGATATATGTTTCAAATAAAAAACCTCTCGAAGTTTGATGCACTTCAAGAGGTGGATATCATAATAAATAACTCATCGTCAATTCATCGACATACAATTCATTAATACGAAGAGAATCACGCTTGACGCCTTCTTTTTCAAATCCGCATTTTTCATATAATCGAATCGCTTGTTCATTAATTGTAAGAACCGTTAATTCGAGTCTGCGGAGAGGTGAATGTTTCGCCCAGTCAATCACATATTCAAGAAATTCTGTTCCGATCCCTTGACCACGTACTCGCTCATGCATGCCCATCACGAGATGTGCACGGTGACGAATTCTTTCAGGTTGCTCCCCTTTAATAAATATGTAGCCCGCAATCCCTTCTTCATCTTCCGCCACGAAAAAACCAGAGCGTGCTGTATCTTCTTGTTCAATCGATTGCGCAAATGTTGCTTCTTCCATTTCTCTCTCTCCAGGACTCCATAACATTGTTCCTGCTTGCTCTGCATTTTCCATTACAGCAATAATTCCTGCTGCGTCTGCTTTTGTCGCTTTACGATATTGCATATGTCACAACTCCTTTCACCTCTTACGTCATTCTTTATTAGTATACAACGACTTCACATTCTCTGCCAATAAATGAGGATAACAAAAAAGAGACTAGCATCGACTAGTCCCTCTCTTTTAAATTTCACATGTTGGATCGATAATTTCGATAAAGTTTTGAAGTTGTTGCATCGTACGTGCATATGTCGCTTCATCGACGATCGGTTGCTCTGGTTGTTCACGATCGATATAGGAATCAACATAGTAAATGCCACGCACAGGCGAGCCTTGAACGATTGAAATTAAAGGCTTCAATGCGTATTCTAAGGCGAGTAAGTGATAATGGCTACCACCTGTCATAAATGGTAATACCGTTTTCCCTGCCAACAACTGCTGGGGGAGCACGTCGATAAAGGCTTTAAATACACCTGGATAAGATGCTTTATAAACCGGTGTTCCAATAACGACACCGTCTGCTGCTTCGATTTGTTCACCGATCCGGATGACCGCATCACTATTCCAATTGCCATCGATTAAATCATTCGCTGGAATATCTTTCATCGTAATGAGCTGTGATGTATGCCCTTTCTTTTTTAACGTTTCACTCATAAATTTAAGAACGGCTTCCGTACGTGAGTAAGGTGTCGGACTCCCTGAAATATATACAATATGACTCATAATGTCCTCCTATGGTAAAATATTTATAATAGTAAGTATAACAGAACAAAGTGAGTTTGTGAAAGGGTGAGCAATGGTTTTATTGGTTGGGTTTTTGCTGTTTGGTTGGGATAAAATTGTCGGATAATGTTTATTTAAAGTGCTCTAAAAAGTTAGGGTCTGCTGGATTTGCCCCTGTACGGCCATTACACTCTAACTCATTGATTGATTCCATACATTCATCCGTCAATTCTACTTGCCCGACTGCGAAGTTTTCATCGATTCGGCTCGGCGTAACCGATTTCGGAATGATGATACGACCTTGTTGTAAATGCCACTGCAAAATCGTTTGTGCAGGTGTAATCCCATATCGCTTCGCTACTTCACGAATCGCTGGATCTTGCAAAGCTTGGCCACGTCCGAGTGGCGCCCATGCCGTCACCGCAATATGATGCTCACGACAAAACGCCATCAATTCACGTTGTTGTAAATACGGGTGAATTTCGACTTGATTAATGTTTGGATACTCCCCTAATTCTTCATGAATCGTCTCTAATTGTTCAATCGTATGGTTACATACACCAGATGCGCGCACTTTCCCTTCTTCCGTCAACTTTAAAATGGCACGATACGTCTCTACATATTTTCCAGGGACTGGCCAGTGCGTTAAGTATGAATCGATGTAGTCGAGACCTAATTTTTCAAGAGATTGTTCAAAAGCATGCAACGTCTCTTCATATCCTGTATCATCGTTCCACACTTTCGTCGTAATGAAAATCTCTTCCCTTGGAATGCCGCTCTCTCGCACTGCCCGACCGACGACTTCTTCATTATGGTAAAAAGCTGCCGTATCAATTGAACGATATCCTACTTCTAAAGCGTGACGAATCGCGCGATACGCTTCTTCTTCATCCGTCATTTTATAGACACCTAATCCGATTTCAGGCATCGGAACGCCATTTTTTAATTGTTTCTCCATATTTTTTCACCGTTCCTTTCTCATGAAGGGCTTCTTTACACAAGAGGGGCCATCCATACTTTTCCTGTACCACGGTAAACGTTTACTAAACCTTCTCCAGAAGCTGCAGAACCCATCCACGACTTTCCAGCACGTTCTACTGTGAAATTTAAGCTACCTGACCATGCGATCGCCATATTGCCATCGACTTTTAGTTCATCGTCGTGTAAATCAATCTCAATCAACTCCGCGCGTGGTACGTCCGATTCTAACGCTACGACGCCATCACCTGTCAAAGCTAAGTTAAACAACCCTTCACCACCGAATGCGGCTGAAGATAAATTGCTGCGCATGACGACTTTATGTTTCACATGATGTTCGCACGCTAAAAATAACCCATCTTCTATTACTATGGAACCGTTCCAGTCGTTTAGATCAACGAGTAAAATATGTTTATACGTCGGTTCTAATACGAGCATCCCTTCTCCCGTATATTCTGGCTTAATCGCTGATTCATTCGTCACCGAACCGCGCAAAGCCTTGCCGATAAAATCGCCGACTCCTTTCACTCCTGTCGTCGCTTTCACATCGCCGACTGTCCACTGCATCGCACCCGCTTGTACCGTAATTTGAGAAGGTCCAACTTCACAAATTAATTGACGCTTTCTCACATTCATTTTAGAAGCGTAATAAGCCGCTTGCGCTGTCGCATAATCGACGCTTAAATCTTTTTCATATTCCAGTACTTGAAACGGACCGGTCTGTTCAATAATTGAACCGTTCTCTCGTTTTTCTAAATTACGTATCGTATACATCCGATTCCCTCCCTTTTCATTCTAGTATAGTCGATTTTGAAGAAACCGAATAGAAAAACCTTCCTCTTTTTGTAGGAGAGAAAGGTTTTTTAAACATTATACTAAAATTAACCAAAGAATAAATGTCGTAGCGAACGCTGCGAGCCCTTGGAATAAAGTCGCCATCGTTTGCGCTTTGTACGCTTGTGTGACTGACATACCACTAAATTGCGTCACAACCCAGAAGAAGCTGTCGTTCACATGAGATACGACCATCGCACCTGAACCGATCGCCATAACGACGAGCGCGAGTGGAACAGCCCCTGTGATCCCGACTTCAGTGAGAAGTGGTGCAACGAGTGAAGCGGTAATGACGAGCGCTGCAGTGGATGACCCTTGCGCCGTTTTTAAAGCCGCTGCGATTAAAAACGGAATGAATAAAAATAATGCTCCTGTGAAAAATGCATTCGAACCAACGTTTTCAATGACTTCGACAATCGACGTATTTTGAATCACTTTCCCGAAAGCGCCGCCCGCTCCTGTGATGAGTAAAATCGGTGCAGCTTCTTTTAGTCCATCACCAATCCAATCATTCAACGTAACTTCAGAATATTCAGGTAATAAAAGGAAGGCAAATAGTAAACCGACAAATAGTGCGACAACCGGTGACCCTAAAAATAAGAAAATATCAAAAAAGACGCCTTCCCATTTCATAAATGTAATGACTGAACTAAAACCGATGAGTAAAATCGGAACGATGATCGGTGCAAAAGATTTCGCCGTTGAAGGCATTTCACCGAATTCTTTTATAATCGTGTCGTAATCGTATTGTAAAACACCATCTTCTTCCCCTTCGATATGAATCGTCGGACCGACTTTAATCGCCCAAAGATATCCCGCGATTACAGCAGGAATAGAGACGATGAGGCCGAATAAAATAATTGTACCTAAATATGCTTCCGCTCCAATATTTCCTGCAGCTGCGATTGGACCAGGTGTCGGTGGCACTAAATTGTGCGTCGCAAACAATCCTGTCGCGAGCGCAATGGACATCGAAGCAACCGTCACTTTCGTCTTATGTGCAATCGCTTTCTTTAAAGAAGATAAAATGACGAATCCCGAATCACAAAATACAGGAACACTGACAATAGCCCCGATGATGCTCATCGCAAGTTGCGGATGTTTCGGCCCGACGATACGCAAAACGACTTCCGCCATACGTAAAGCCGCTCCTGAACGCTCTAAAATAATCCCGATTAACGTCCCGAAGACGATGACGAGTCCAATCCCACCCATCAAGCCTCCGAATCCTTCGTTCACAATTCCACCAATGCCTGCGATCGGTAATCCAGCCGCAATTCCTAAACCGAAAGATGCAATAATTAATGATAAAAACGGATGTAACTTTAATTTCGCTGTCGCAAATACGATAAAGGCAACAGCCACAGTAACTAAAATAACACTTAACATAACGTTCCCCCCTTAAATGGATTGTCGATAAAAATGAATAATATTTTTCGTCATTTCGACGATAGATTGTTCCGCGTTTTCCATGGCATCCCTCAATGACATCGGTTGCATAACGGTCGAAAAGACACCCGCAAACACTTCACGAAGTGCTTCTAGATTTCCCGTCACACTGCCAGAAAGTAATACGGTCGGAACCTTTTGTTCCCGGGCAAACTGTGCGACGACGTACGGCGCTTTTCCGAAAAGCGTCTGTTCATCAGACTGCCCTTCCCCTGTCAAAACGAGGTCCGCACGTCGGATACGTTTTAACAATTTGCTTTCTTTTGCGATTAATTGCGCACCTGGTTGCATCGTTCCGCCTAGTTGTAAAAAAGCGAATCCGAGCCCTCCAGCAGCCCCGGCTCCCGGCTCATCGGCCTCTCGCTTTTCGAAAAGCTTAGCATAACAGGCGAGCGCTTCATCGAATCGAGTAATGTCTTCTTCTTTCACCCCTTTTTGAGGACCATAAATTGCCGTCGCCCCTTCTTTTCCACAAAGGGTATTTGTGACGTCGTTTGCGATAATAAATGTCGCCTCGCTCAATCGCTCATCGCGAGACGACGAATCGACAGCCGCTACTTGAAAAAGATCGCTCCCGTTTCCTTCGAGCTCATTTCCTTTTGCGTCTGTAAATGTATAACCGAGTGCCGTAAGCAACCCGATTCCGCCATCATTGACAGCTGATCCGCCAAGGCCAATGATAAACTTGCGATACCCTATCGCTAACGCTTCACGAACGACAACACCTAAACCGTAAGACGACGCATTCATCGGATTGCGCTCTCGCTCCGCAAGCATCGGCAAACCGATACATTTGGCACATTCAATGACCACCGTGTCGTCATGGATGACGGTAAATGTCGTGTCTATCTTCCGTCGGAGTGCGTCACATGTCGAAACGCTCACCGTCTTGCCTTCTAGTGCGACTGCTAGCGCTTCCTCGGTCCCTTCGCCGCCATCGGCCATCGGAAGTAGATCGACGGTTATCGAAGGATCGATTTCTTGAACGCCTCTTTTCATCGCTTCTGCTACTTGAATCGCTGAAGCACTTCCTTTAAATGAATCTGGTGCTATTACAATATGCATGTCATCACATCCTTATCGTTAGTATACAAAAGATGAAAGCGGTTTCCATCGGTAATTTAACCAAATATTCACAACTCTTTTTTGTGCAAATGAACAAATAGGGCATATAAGAAAAATAATTGATCGAATCGTTGCGGGTGAAGTCCCGTTTGTTCGGCAATTTTTTGCAAACGATACGTTAACGTGTTGCGATGAATCATTAATTGCTTAGCAGTATGTTTTAACGAACCATTTTGTTCGACAAACTGCGCAATCGTCTCCCAATCTTCCGCTTTCAACTGAGCGATTGCTTCTTTTTCTTCTTTGAAAAACGTCTCCCAAATATCTTCTGGAATCACTTGCACGAAAACATCGAGTTGCTCTTCTTCTACTCGATGCCCGTTTAAGCGAAGGTGTGGAAGAGTGCGCAATGTCGTTCGAAATTGCTGAATAGTTTCGATAGGTTGACTCATGACCCACTGCCATTCAGGCCATCTGTTTTGTTCATGGAAAGGCTTACCGCTTATCCAAATGAACAAACCTTCCGAGATTGCATACGTACAAATGACATGTACCGCAAGACGCGCCACATCATTTTTCACACGTTGAATCGCAACGGGATCAAGCAATGCATGAAAGTACAGTAGTTGACTGTTCTGTGGGAAAGAATGATCGGTAAGCTGAATGAAACGCGTTTCGATTTCGTCATCGGATAACCGTTGTTCACGTGCACAATGCATAAAACGATTCCATCGTTCTTCACGTTCGCGTTGTTCATTTTGAATGAATAGTTGCTCCATTAACAATTGCACCGTTTTTTGTACGAGCTTCGCCATCGGCAAAATATCATTCGGCTGACCGCTAACGCCGACGACACCCACTACTTGCTCTTGAAACCAAATCGGTAAATTGACCCCGCTTTTCGTGCCAGGATAATCGTTTTGGTTCGCGAAACCGATCGTAATCGGTCGCTTTTCTTGAATGGCAATCATCGCTCCCATATGTTGTTCCCCGATGCGTGAAACGTCCGTACTTGCGACAACATACCCTCGTTCGTCCATTAAATTTAAATGATAGTCGATGATCGGACTCACTTGTTCAATGATCGCCTGTCCGAGTGATGCAGATAATAACATACCGAAACCTCCTTTTTAACTAGTATGCCATAAAAAAAGAGCCGATTTCATATCGACTCTTTCTTTTTATTGATTTTCTTCAATTAACCAAAGCAAGCGCTGCAACAGTCCTTGCTCTTCTTCATACGTATCGCGCACATCGACGGCGTCCGATACGTGATTCGTAATGAGTCCGTACACACCCATTCGAATGTAATGATGCATTAAGTTTTCTTTATTGACGGTCCAAACGAATATTTTTTTATCTTCTTTTTCTGCATTTTTCACAAGATCCGCTGTCACTGAAAAATCTTCCAAACTTAAAAACATCGATTCTGTTTTCGGCACGCGACCTACGTTCAGTGCGATGACGTCACTCGTTGGGATGAGCGGGTCGATCGCTTGTATTTTGCGCAAATGAGGAATGTCGAGCGATTGAACGACGTAATCGTACGCAACTTCTTTTTCATGCAATAATTTCACGAGATTTCGCTCCATCTCCGCTGACTCGTGGCCGTATGTTTTCGTTTCCACAAGCAAGCGAATGTCGAGCTCTTTTGCTCGGTCGATGTATTCTTCAAAGGACGGGAGCGGTTCGATATGATGACCGTCCGTCAACGTCACCTTCGTCAATTCATCGAACGTCATTTCTCCAACGACACGTGAATCTCCCGCTAGACGGCGCAACGTTTTATCGTGATAGACGACAAAATGACCATCTTTCGTTTCTTGAATATCCATCTCCACCATATCGGCTCCCGCCTCTGCTGCTGCATCTAAACTTGCAATCGTGTTTTCAAGTGCGACCGCCGCATAGCCACGATGCGCAACTACTTTCGTCATCGGCTGATACACCGTTTCTTTCAATGTATTCGTATGAATGAAAGCGAAGACGATAAAGCCGAGTGCCAACAACGGCCAAAAGCGACGCAAATACGTCCCGAACGTTCGGCGATAACTCGTCACTTTCCCGAGGCGCTCTTCTCCTCGCTCGATGATTGTCACAGCTTCGGTCAACATCGGCTGCATGAGCGCACTCGTCGTAAACAAAATTCCTTGAATGATCGTAAAACTAATCCCTGCGACAATCGGCAACTGCATTTCAAAGTAAGATTCAGCGATAAAAAGGGGCGCAAGCGTTAGCGTAATGAGCACGGTCGCACTCGCCGTAAACGTGAAAACGATCGTCACTAAACTCGTCACGATGCGCAATACTTTCCCTTTCGAATGGCGCCAACTTTTCTTTAATGACTGACGCATCGATGCTTCTCGCTCTGTTGAAAAATAAAGCACCGTAAAGACGAAGCGAGCGTTCACATAGAGCACGACCGCCAGCCCGATGCCGAGCGCGATTTTGCCGTACGACATGTTCGCTACTTCATCGGTAATAAAATATGGAATTTGTAACGCTTCTGTCCAAGACGTACTCATTCCGAGTGAAGCAATCGGCAACAACAAAACGAGATAAATCGTAAAAATGAGAAAGTGAATGCTAAAAAACTTCGGGACTTTCGCATTTAGCTCACGCAAAATCGTACGAAACGTAAACGGTTCGCCTAGTCGTTGATATTTCGCTACTAAAAAATAATACCCGAACTCGTAAAAGGCGAAAAAGGTGAGTAAAAAAAGTAAAACGATTAAAATTCCGAGCGCCAGCGGACTTGCCAACAATTGAATGATATTCGTATTCGTCACACTGACGAGTCCGGCGGTATTTAACATCGTGTAAAACAAAAAGGTTACGAGCGGAACTGCCAATGCCCAGCGCATACTTTGCAATAAGAAAAACCCGAATAAATATTCTTTCGGATCCATCAAAATACGCCTCGCACTCATCCGCATCACCGTAAACATTTTCATAAAAAAAGCCTCCAATCCATTCGTCCATTGTAGACGAAACAGAAGAACTCGACAATGAAAATGTCGAATACTTCAGGATGGGAGGCTAAACAACTCATCGTTAGACGCGATGTCTCTGTTTTAATTCTCGACGCATAATCTTTCCGCTAATCACCGTTTTAGGCAATTCTTCGATGAATTCAACATAGCGGGGTGCCGCATGCGCAGCTAAATGCGTTCGAACATGTTGAATAAGTTGTTCTTCTAAAAGCGAAGATGGTTCGACATGATCATGTAATGTGACGTAAGCTTTTACGACCTCTCCCTTCACTTCATCCGGCACACCAACGACACCCGCTTCCTTTACTGCTTCATGTTCTAACAGCGTACTTTCAACCTCGAACGGACCAATACGTTCTCCAGCGCTCATAATAAGATCGTCATCCCGACTCGCAAAAAATACATAACCGTCTTCATCCATATACGCTAAATCTCCTGAATGATACCATCCTTCTTCATTAAAGTACTGATTAAAACGCTCCTCATTATTCCAAATTGTTTTCATCAATCCTGGCCAAGGAGCCTGTATTGCTAAATGTCCCACCTCATAAGAAGGTAAAAGTTCTCCGGTATCATTTAAAATTCCAACTGTAATACCAGGAAAAGCACGTCCCATCGATCCTGGCTTAACCGGAGCATGAGGGGCATTGACAATTAAATGTGCACCTGTTTCTGTCATCCACCACGTATCGTGTAAGCGGATCTTCAGCGTTTGTTCGAACCAATGAATGACTTCTGGATTTAATGGTTCGCCGACACTCATCGCATGACGAACAGAAGAAAGGTCATACTGCTTATGTGCATCTGAAGCAATAAGTAGACGATAAGCGGTTGGCGCACTATATAAAACCGTCACTTTCAGTTTTTCAATAACCGAATACCATTCTGAAGCATCGAAACGTCCGCAATGGACAACGACAGTTGCGCGATTAAACCAAGGAGCTAAAAATCCGTAAACACTTCCTGTCACCCAACCTGGGTGAGACGTGCACCAATAAATATCGTCATCTCGTAAATCAAGTACCCATCGGCCTGTCAAACGTTGATGATAAAACGCTCGTTGCGCATGCAAGACGCCTTTCGGTTTTCCCGTTGAACCACTCGTATAATGAAGAAGAAAAGGAGCTTCTTTATCTTGATAAACGATACTTGCTTCTTTTTTCGGTGTAAATTGTTCAATCGTAGACGTATATAAAAAATGACGGATAGAAGGAAGACGTTGCAAGGGCACTCGTTGACCGAGCGTTTCATCCGTGATGAACGTCGTCGCTCCACTATCTAAGACACGATCCACAATCGCTTCTTCCATAAATGCTTCGAATAAGGGAACCGCAATCGCACCAATTCGAATCGCTGCAAGTAAAGCGATATAATTTGTTGCACATTTTGGTAAAAAGATTGCAACGCGTTCTCCACGACGAACATCTAATGCTCGTAATACGTTAGCATAATGTCTCACTAAATCATCAATTTCCTGAAACGTGTATGAACGAACTTGCCCTCCCTCTACTTCATACAAAGCGACTTTCTTTCCGTAACCTTCTTCCACATGTCGAGTGACCGCTTCGTACGCAATATTTAAAGGGCGATTTTCTACATAATACTCCCATCGAAATTCTCCTTCTGGAACATCGCTTGTCCAATTTGTCGCCGTTGCAACAGGGGGTAATATTTGCGGCTTCGTTTGTAGTGTCATTCCACTTCCTCCTCCAACTGTAATAATTTCAAAAGCTTTCCTTTGTAGCGCGCCAATATGACGTCATCTCGTCTACGCGGCTTGGGCACGTCAATAGTAATCGTCGCTTTTACTAATCCAGGTTGCCCGTGTAAAACGATAATGCGATCACATAAGTAAAGCGCCTCTTCTAAATCATGTGTTACGAGCACCATCGTCGTCCGTTCTGCTTCCCATAAGTCTAATAATAAGCGTTGTAATTTCATTTTTGTAAAGGCATCGAGCGCGCTGAATGGTTCGTCTAATAATAAGACTGACGTTTTTCTTACAAGCGCACGAGCAATGGCGACACGTTGCGCCATTCCTCCCGATAATTCATTCGGAAAAAGTCGCTCCGCTTGTTCAATTCCGACTTTTTGTAAATACATTCGCGCTCTTACTATCATCTCTTCCGTTTGAGCAAGCCCAAATAATACATTGTCTAGCACCGTAAGCCACGGGAATAATCGTGCTTCTTGAAAGACGACACTCGGATGTTGTTCCTCTTGATATAATTGACCTTCATATTGAGCATCCAGCCCTGATAAAGCACGTAAGATGGTACTTTTTCCGCTCCCGCTCGTTCCGATGATTCCCACAATTTCCTCTCGTTCAATCGAAAAATTCACTTGGTTCACGACACATGTTTCTTCATAATATTTTGCGAAATCTTTCGCTTCGATTACGACCATTGGCTGCCTCCTTTGTATACACGTCTTTGGATGGACACAAGAATCCAGTCTGTTATTTTTCCGATGCAAGCAAACAATACGATGCTTGCGATAATCATATCGGGAGAGAGCGTATTTTGACCCATGACGAGTAAGTAGCCGAGCCCTTCACTCGCCCCCATTAATTCAGCTGCGACAACGAACATCCACCCGAGTCCTAAACCACTGCGTAACCCGACAAAACAAGAAGGCAGACTTGCGGGTAATAAAATTTTTCGGACGAGTTGAAGACGAGAAAGTTGATATAACCTTCCTACTTCAATCCATTGTTTTGGGACTTGTTGCAAGCCACTGACTACACTTAAATACACTGGAAAAAACACACCAACCGCAATTAATACTACTTTGGATGTTTCCCCAATGCCCATCCATAAGACGAAAAGAGGAACCCATGCTAAAGAAGGAATCGCTCGTAACCCTTGAATGAGTGGATCCGTCAATTGGTGCACAGTCGGAAATAAACCGTTACAAATTCCGAAAATGAAAGCGACGATAGATCCGAGGAAAAAACCAGCCAGGACACGGAGTGTTGTCATCGAACCATGCGTCCATAACGTGCCATCAAGCAACCATTCATACAATGTTCCACCAATTGTAGAAGGAGCGGGCAATTGGTAACTCTCCACCCATTGCATATGGCTCGCCAACTCCCACACAATAAGTAATAAAAGTGGTATGAGCCATCCGTATCCGTTCGTTAATCGCCATAAGTTCGGGAGAATGTGACGTGTTTTCACTTTTTCTTGATCTAAAATGATAGCCTTCACATCATTGCGCTCCTTCCCAAACATCTTTATTTAATAAAGCGTCAATCGTTTCATCTAGCAATACGTCTTGCTTTAAAAAATTTCCTTGCAGTAATGTTTCACCGGCGCGTCGCAATGTTTCATTTTGAGTTGACGTTAAAACGCTTGATTCAAAACTTGTGCGTTCAAGCTGTATTCGAGCTACTTCTATCGGGATGTTTGCATCTTCACTTAACAATTGTGCTGTTTCTTCTGGATGTTCAATCACCCATTGTCGTGCTTGTTCATACGTTTCTAACACTGTTTGAACAATTTCTGGATGTTCTTGTAAAAAGGCTGTGCGAACATTTAACAAATTGTACGTATTAAAATCGACATTTCGATAAAATAACTGTCCGCCTCGTTCCACTTCTACGCGAGCCATATGGGGATCTAATCCTGCCCAAGCGTCCACTTGTCCACTCGATAAAGCATTTGCTCCATCGCCATGTTGCACATTTACGATATCCACTTCATCAAGAGATATACCTTGTGCACTCAAGGCCTGCAATAAAAAGATATAAGGATCTGTACCACTTGTCGCAGCAATTTTTTTACCTTTTAATTGTGAGACATCCGTAATAGAACCTGTAGATACGAGTGCTGTCCACTCTGGTTGAGATAATACGTAAATGCTTTCAATAGGTGCGCCGTTTGCTTTGGATAATAAGGCCGCCGCTCCCGCCGTTGAGCCGAAATCGATGCTATTACTATTCAAAAATTCAAGCGACTTATTACTTCCTTGACTAAACACCCATTCTACTTTGATTCCTTGTTCCTCTAATCGTTCCTCTAACCAACCAAATTCTTTCAATACTAAACTCGTTGGCGAGTAATGCGCATAATCTAATCGCACTTTTGAAAGTGTCTGCTCAGACGCAGCAGGCGAACAGCCTGCCAAACTTCCAAATAAAATAAGTGCGAATATTACCTTTGTCCATTGCTTCATTTTATTTCCTCCTAAATACATTAAACATATTGTTTTAATTGGTTTTAACTGTGTGAATACGATTATAATAATGCTTTGCAGGATGATATGGCGGTAAATCATCTCCCTTTCCAAACGCTTGATGTCGAAAGGATCCCTCTACACGTTTCCCTCTTCTTCCTCTCTCTTTTAAAATGGGAATCACCTCTCGGCCGAACTGTTCAAACGTATCATGAGCTAAAGCATATGCTAAATTAAAACCATCGACGTCTGCTTCATCCATCCACCGTTCTAATTCATCTGCTACTTCTTCTTTCGTTCCTACTGTTGCCGTTCCCATCCCACCAATACCTATTGAATGTGCAATTTCTCGAATCGTCCATTTGCGTGTCGGGTCTATCGTCGTAAAACTTTCGAGTGTTGAGCGAATCGCATCATTCTCCACATATTGCACTTCGTCATCTGGGTCAAATGATGATAAATCAACTCCCGTCCACCCACCGAATAATGCTAAGGCTCCTTCATAACTGCTATGCGCTACATATTCGTCATACTTCGCCTGCGCCTCTTCTGTCGTTTCTGCAACAATCGGTGTAATCATCGTAATGATTTTAACATCGTTCGGATCTCGTCCATTGATGACTGTTTCCTCTCGAATACGTGATGTAAAAACTTTCGCTGCTTGAATCGTCGGAGCTCCGATAAAAATAAACTCCGCATGCTTTGTCGCAAAAGAGCGACCAGACGGTGAAGCCCCTGCTTGAAATAAAACGGGTGTCCTTTGAGCGGACGGTTCGCATAAATGAATTCCAGGTACTTCGAAGTATTTTCCTTTATGTTCAATCGGATGGACTCGCTCTCCGTGTGTAAAAGTACGTGATTTCCGATCTCTTACGACAGCTCCATCTTCCCAACTGCCTTCCCACAACTTGTAGCACACTTGCACAAACTCTTCGGCAATCGCATACCGCTCCTCATGCCGAAGAGGCTGATCTTTCCCCATATTTAACGCGGCACTCGCTAAGTAAGATGTGACGATATTCCAACCGATTCGTCCTTCAGTTAAATGGTCAAGTGTCGTCATTTTCCGTGCAAATAAATACGGATGTTCATGGGTAACAGATGCTGTAACTCCAAAGCCTAAATGTTTCGTCACATGCGCCATAAGCGGAATGACAAACATCGGATCATTGATTGGTACTTGTGTTGCTTCTTTTAAACTCGTCTTGTCATCACCACCATAAACGTCATAAACCCCAAGTACATCTGCTAAAAATACCGCATCGTATTCATACTTCTCCAAAATTTGAGCGAGTTCGATCCAATAGTTTGCCTCTTTGTATCGAGACGATTGATCGTTCGGATGTGTCCATAAGCCTGGAGACTGATGGCCAACACAGTTCATTTCAAATGCATTAAGATACATTCTTTTTTTCATAAGCATCCCCTTTTTTCTTTTTCATTCAAACAAAAAACGCTATCCTCTTCTGAAGAGAATAGCGTCATATTTACGAATGTAAATGTAACAAAAATCTCATCTTCAGAATGATTATTCATTCTCTGAAAGGAGCACCAATGCAGTTTGCTGGTTGCTGAAGCGTCATTGGGTCAGGTCCCTCGACTTCTCTGGATAAGAAAATATATGTTGTTGTTTGAATGTTAGCTGTATTGTAAACCTATTCTTTTCCTTTTGTCAAACTTTTCTGCAAAATTAAGAAATTAAATATTTAGTTTCACCATTTCGGTAATCGATAGGTCGGTATCCATCCTTGTACAGCAGCGTATTCCCACGTGAGGGCAACGATAAGGAAGAGAACGATTGTAACAATGGGTGACATAAGGGACCCTCTCCTTTTTTCCATTTCATTCACCTCTTATATATTATTCTTATCAGTTTACTAGGTATTAATGAAAAAAGAAAGAGAAAATGAATTTTTGTGAGGGAAATTCGTTTTCTCTTTCTATATCGATAATTCCACTGGTTCATCTCTTTGTTCATTGATCACTTTTACAAATGTATTCATGTTTTCTGGAGCGATAATGGTGACATCCCCTAAACCATAATACAAATAATAACGTTCTTTGGAAAGAGCAGCTGAAGCTAATGGCGTATTCGTCTTTTCGATTTTTTGAATCGTCTCCAGCTCAATCCGTCGTTTCATTGGACCGACATATATCATTAAATGTTCATCGGTTATAACGTAAAAGGTTCGGTACCAAAACGATAAAATGACGATGGCAAAAATCCCACATATAGAAGAAAAAATCGAACTTGCGACAAGGCCAGCCTCATGATAAATCGGGAGAAACAGCCCGATCGATAATCCTAAAAACAACAAGACCGATCCCCATACGATCATTCGATACATGAAGTCTTTTTTTGCTTGGAACTTCAAAAACAATACACCTCCACTTCCACCGCTCCTCATACGGAAGAAAACGATTCATTTGTTTCGCGGTTTTTTATTTATTTCAATCTACTCCCCATATGCAGAGGGAGACGAATTATTAAAAGACAGTGCCTATGTAGATGCAATATTTCAATCCACTCCCTCTATGTAGAGGGAGACTATTTCGCCTTTCACCAAAATTATTAGCTTAATGATATTTCAATCCACTCCCTCTATGTAGAGGGAGACTAATCGTTTCATCTTCTAAAATTGCTTGGTCCTATTTCAATCCACTCCCTCTATGTAGAGGGAGACCTCCTTTTAAAGTCCGTGTGCGTCAATGTAGTCATTTCAATCCACTCCCTCTATGTAGAGGGAGACAAAAGAAAAAGTTTTTACATTTTTTGAAGAAGAAAATTTCAATCCACTCCCTCTATGTAGAGGGAGACTGCGAGAGGTTGTTTTGTTTGCCTCTCTATTACTACATATTGTGCCTCATTTCCCTTTTTCTTGCAAGTGACGTTTGGAACTTCACTAAAACTTCATAAAAGGTGTGATTTTCTTTGCGAAGGTCCTATGGTTTTCGTGGGCACTTCACGTTCGCGCGTGCAAAATGATACGATTTCTCTTTACATTTCGCCACTCCGAAGCGCGATGTTTGGGTCTGTCGAGGTGATCGATAGTTTTTTCGTTTTCTCATCTACAAATACCCGGTCTTCGTAAATGTTTTGAATGCCATCCTCTTCTTTCGTCACATGTACGATGAAATAGTAATGTGCCCCGTCTAGATGCTCAACTTGTTGGATCGCATAGCGCGTGAATGAAGCGGGTGATGTTTGCAATGCTTCTACTTTTTTATCGATGGATGCGTCTTTCGAGTCAACGTGCACGAGCTCAAGCGCTTCTTTCCACTTTTCCTCTTGCAATAACGTGTAATAACGATGGACACGTAATTCATCTTTTTTGATGGTTGCTTCAACCGAAAATTGATTTTGAATAAATAGTACGCTAAACATCGTCCCCAATATAAACAATGGAATGATCCATTTTTTCATACAAATTCCCCCCTTTTCTTTATATTCTACGCTTTATGCCAAAAGAAGTTCCCGCTCTGTGACATTTCGTTGACATAATCGTGACTTCGCTGTGGGGATTTAAAGTGACATGCTCTTTATACTACAAGTAGAACTATATTCCTCGTGGGAACGTCTTTACTATCAAATTAGGAAGGAGGGCTTTGAGTGGAAACGATTTTTATTGCAGAAGATGATGAGGCGATTCGAGAGTTACTCGTTTCATTTTTAAGCGCTGCAGGTTATGACGTGTTCGCTTATGAAACGGGTGATGCTTTATTGGAAGCTTTTGATCACCACCATGCGGACTTGCTCATTTTAGATATTATGATGCCGGGTATGGACGGGTTGACGATTTGTAAAACGATTCGCGAACGGTCGACCGTGCCGATCATTATATTAACTGCTAAAGATAGTGAGCTCGACTATGTACAAGGCATTACACTCGGCAGTGACGATTATTTAACGAAGCCGTTCCGACCGACTGTGCTCATGATGCGCGTCAAAGCTTTACTCCGTCGTGTCGAAATGGCGAAAAGTGAACGACAAACGCCCGCTTCTTTACAATTTGGTCATTTGCGTTACGTTGAAGATGAGCAGACGATTTATGCAGGCGATCAACCGATGCCCCTAACAGCAACCGAACGCAGTGTACTCATTTATTTTATGCAACGCCCGAAAAAAGCGATTCACCGCGATGAGTTACTCAATGACATTTGGGGATTTGATACCGAAGTCGAAACTCGCGTCACCGACGAAACGATTCGACGCATTCGTAAAAAAATGCTCGCCCACCCGCTCGATGTGACGATTCAATCGGTTTGGGGATACGGGTATCAACTCATCTTACGGGAGGAAAATTAAGATGAAAGGACGCGCGAAAAAACGCATCGTGCTCTTCGTCACTTTAAGCATCGTCTTATCCATTATTTGCATTATGCTCATCTTTAATTACATGATGAACCGCTACATCGAAAACGAAGCAAAACAAGCGCTCCAAGGAGAACAACAAGCGTTCCAGTTAGATCATGAAGTCGATCATGAATCGATGATTATCTCATTCGATACGAATACGTCGATGCAAGTGAATATGCTCTTTTTAACAGAGGAAGGGACATCGACGTATCCGTACATGACCGATCAGGAGAAACGGATGATTACGTTCATTAACCGAACTACTCCTCCAAAACAAGTGATTTTGTCGGAAACGATTCAAGATGAGCACATTTATTACATTTGGTTACCGCTTCATACAGAGGCGGATGTGCTCGAACAATCGATGGTTTTGTACGTGAATGTCACCCCTTTAACCGCTTTTGCGAAAACGATGAATGTTTTATTTATTATCGTCTTACTCCTTTGTACGTTTATTGCGAGTTTTTACGGATTCCGTCTCGGCAAACATATCGAAAATACAGAAGAAAAAATGCAACAGTTTTTTCAAAATATGTCCCATGAATTAAAAACACCGATCATGTCGATTCAAGGATATGCGGAAGGGATTCAAACGGAGATTATTCCGACTGAACAAGCGGTAGATGTCATTTTAAATGAAAGTCAAAAAATGGAACAACTCGTCGAAGAATTGCTCTTCCTTTCTAAAATGGAAAGCGGCCAGTTACACGAACAGAAAGAAGCAGTGGAATGGGATGAAATGATTTACGACTGCGTCCGAACGATGGACCCTGTCGCCAAACAACGTCACCTCGTTTGGCAACTTCACATTCCGGATGCTTTACCTCTCTTTTACGGCAATGAAGCGCAACTGACGAAAGCTTTCTCCAACGTCTTAATGAATGCCGTTCACTACGCGAACAACACTGTCACAATCGTGCTTAAATGGGATGCTTCTCATTGGTATATCGCCATTCAAGACGACGGACCGGGTGTGGCGGAACAAGATGCCCCTTATGTATTTGATCGCTTCTTCAAAGGGAGTGGCGGACATACTGGAATTGGACTCGCCTTAGCGAAAGACATCGTCACGCTACATCAAGGGACGATCCGTCTCATTCCGCCCGAGACAAAATATACAACAGGCGCTCTCTTTTTAATGACGTTCCCACGAAACGATTAGAAAGAAGGAACTTTTGATGAAACGATTTCGCGCATTAGATATCGCAAGAGGCGTTGCCATTGCAGGCACCCTCGGCACGAATATTTGGATTTTTACAATGTCGATGGAAGCGAGTTTTCTCTCCTTGCTCTCTAGCACATTAACGAACGGAAAATTTCTCGGATTATTAACGATCATGTTCGGGATTGGCATGCAGTTAAAACATGACCATTTACAAAAGCGAGGCCTTCCTTGGTATCGCATTTACATTTGGGCGATGGTTATTTTATTTCTCGACGGGTTGCTTCATTACATTTTCGTCTTTGAATTTGACGTGCTCATGAGTTATGCCTTCGTTGGAATACTCGCTTCTTTCATCATTACGCGACCGAAAAAAGTGATCATTACCGTAGCGATTTTATCATTAAGCCTTCACCTATCGAACCAATTCGGGTGGACGAACTTCCCGTCCGTTCCTTACGATATGGAGGATCATGACTTCATCGAACGCACGTTGACACGCGAAGAAATGAATGAACAAATTCGAATGGAAGATGCGATCGCGGAAGGGTACGTTATGTTCGAAAGTGACCACACCACCTACTCCGAACAAGTGAAAGATCGCCTCGCCAACTTTTGGATGATGCGCGGAGAAGCGGTCATGATCATTCCGATGAACTTAGCGCTCTTTTTATTCGGCGCTTTGCTCGTACAGAGTGGCTGGGTCGGCTTTGATGAGCGTGCGCGTCGCTTACAAAAACGTTTGCTTCTACTTAGCGGGACTCTAGGCATTCCGCTATTAATCGCAACGTATTGGAGCGATGCACTCGTCTCTTATGAACGCTACATCATCGCACCGATCGTCTCTTGTTTTTACTTAAGTGTCGTCGTCTACTGGGCACGCACATCGATTGCGCCTCACATACAACGAGGGTTTGAAAATATCGGCAAAATGGCGCTCACTTGTTACATTGGACAAAATATCATCAGCTCGATTTTATTTTACAACTGGGGATTCGGCCTGGCGCCGCTCGCAAAAGATTGGCATACGGTCGTCGCATGGTTCGGAATCGTTACATTCCTTATGATCTTTTCAACGATTTGGCTCCGTTTCTTCTCACGCGGTCCTATTGAACTCGTCTGGAAAAAAATCGAATCGCTCGCCTATCCGAAACAACCTTCCCCAACCATTTCACAAAACTAAAATAGGCAAGACATCATACACTTTGATGTCCTGCCTATTTTTAAGATTTTTGTAACTGCATCGTCGTGATGCACGTCGGGCTGTCCGAATACGTCGTCAACTCCGCTTCTACTCGTTCTTCTCCAGATTCAATGAAAACCTGTAATGTTTGATCACGCGGTAGCCATAAATCGATAAAACCATTTACGCCAGTACTGTAATTGTCTTGATTCACAATGTCCCCTTTTTCATCTATAACGGTTACCGTAAATGTTTCATGAACGAGCTCTCCTTGACAACCCGTTAAGCTATGAATTTCACAATCGTGTGTGACAGTACGATAAGGAGCAATCGAGACGAAAAATTCATCCGTCGGAATCGGGATTTCCAGTTGCTCCCCCTCTTCTGTAATCCATAACGCTTCACCTGTAATGGACGCTGCCTCGCTCGCTAATTCTCGATCTCCATAAGCTTGAACAACATTTTTAAACTGTTCGGGAGTCCATGATTCATGTTGCGCTTCCGGTGAACAACCTACTAAAAACAGCATCATTATAAATATCCAGCTATATTTTTTCCACACTATTTTTCGTCCTCACTTCATCATTTTTTCACTAGTATTACACATCTCGATGAAAGTTTGACGAATTTGTCGCTCGATTTTTGAATCTCGCATTTTTAAATGCAAGGACGCTCATTGTTCAAAGTAAATTTATGTAATACAAAAAATGAATTTTCAAATTACAATCGAAGGGTTTTCTCGTTCTAGTGGATGAGGCAAAGAAAAATCGTGCGTCCACATTTCCACATTGGATGTTGTAACCGCCGTTGCACCAGCATTTAACGCTTCATAAGCTTGCGTGACAGTATGTAATAATCCACCGGTTAAAATCGGTTTATTCGCTTCAGATGCGATGCGCTTTACAAAATCAGGCGCCCGGCAAGGCATAATTTCTACGGCATCTGCTTGTAAAGTAGGCAAGTCGTCCATGAGGTGTTCGTACACTTCAGTATCGATTAAAAACACACGTTGAATGACAAATAAGCCCGCTGCTTTCGCTTTTTTAATTGTTCCTGTACGTGTTGTGACGATGCCGAATGGTTTCACATAGCGCTTCATAAATTCAATCCCATCGCGGTCCATATGCAATCCTCCTATTTTTTCGACATGGACGATGACGGGCAATCCGTGAGATTGAATGAAACGAACATATTGTTCAAGTGTCAACACATTTCCAGTCATCAAAAGGACAGCACTGACTCGCTCTTTTTCTTGCACGACTCGTTCTAGTTGCTTCGGGGATTTTACGGCAGCGACGAGGCGATGTTGCTGTAAACGCTCCATAAAATGACGATGTAATTTCAATTCACTCATTGTTTTCCTCCTATTTGTTCTCTTCTATTCTTTCAGTGTGCATGAAAGAACCGTTTAGCAACAAGGGCTAAACGGTTAATAAAAGGTTAAGTTTATGTTAATAATTGATGCATCGTTTCAATGATATAAGTCGGTTGAATATTCGTTCGAATGATATCTTGACGTTGAGAAGCTCCTGTTAAGACGAGACAAGTCGGAATATCGTGTTGCAATCCCATCGCAATATCAGTTTCTAAACGATCGCCGATAATGATGGCTCGACTGTTTTCACCTAACATTGCACATAGATGGGTCACATAATAAGATGAAGGTTTTCCGACTACTTGTGCCACTTCTACTTCACTCGCCGTTGCGATTGCACTCGCGAGCGCATACGTATCGGCGATAAACCCTGTCTCGACAGGACAAGCGACGTCAGGATTCGTTGCGACTAAATGAGCGCCACCTCTTACCGCTTCCATCGCTTCGTTTAAAGTGGTATAGGTGAACTTACGATCTAATCCGACGAGAACATGTGTCGCTTCTTTCGGATTCGTTGTGAGCGAGACGTTTTGCGCTTCGCACTCTTCTCGTAACGGTGCTTCTCCGACGAGAAATACACGCCCTTCTGGTTCAATCTCCCGAAAATAGCAAGCAGCGACATAAGAAGCGGTCATAATATCGCAAAGCGGCGCTTCTATCCCAAATTGAGCGAGGACGAGTTGACAATGCTTCCTCGTTTTTGTCGGGGCATTCGTTATAAACAGTACTCGCTTATCGTGTGCTCGCAACGTCTCAATCACTTCCTTTACGCCTGGCAATAATCGATCCCCAACATATATTGTACCGTCTAAATCGAAACAATAGGCATCAAATTGATCGAATGTCGTCATACGCCCTCCTTATTGACGTTCATTTAAGGCTGATCGCCAACGTTGTTCATCTTCTTTCAAAGCATGAAGCGGTGTGCCGGGCGCATATTCTAAAATGACGGTGCTGTCATTGTTTAACTGAACGAGCTCGTCCCATATTGCTTCCCAAGGAATCGTACCGTGCCCGATACGCCAATGATCGTCTCCTGTTTGGTCATTATCGTGTACGTGTAACGCAACGAGTCGATCTGACGTTTCACTAAGGAGAGCTGGAATATCCCAATCATTTAAATGCGCATGTCCCGTATCGATTAAGTAAGAAGCGCATGGATCGAGTGTTTTTACAAATTGCACATACTCCGCTTGTGTAAATAAAGAAGAACCGTGATAGCCGACGTTTTCAATGCCTAGCGTAATACCGAGAGGTCGTGCTACTTCACATAGTTGCTCTATTCCTTCTTTCGCACGCTCCTTCGCCACTTCTTTCGAAAAAACAGGAGAAAATGTAAAGCCAGGATGAATGACGACGTGTTCTGCGCCAATCGCATGAGCGAAACGAATTGACCTTTCATACTCACGAATCGCTGTCTTGCGCGTCTCTCGGTTCTCACTCGTCATATTAATATCCCATGCAGGAGGGTGAACGGAATATGCCACATCGAAAGCGCGCAATTGTTGAATGAGCGACTCCCATTCTTCTTTTATATTTTCCCATTCTGGGCCGTCGATCATGAGCTCAATCGATTCGGCACCTGCCTCTATTAATGCTTGAATACTCGCTTCAATTGGCTGCGATAATGTAATGAGTTGTGAATAAGCAATTGTCATTATTGTTCCTCCTCTAAAAAATGTATAGGGTAACCGAGTGATAATGTCGTCTCTCGGTCAAAAAAGTGCATTCGTTTTGATTCCGTCGTTAAATAAACCGTCTCACCTTGCGTCCAATTTCGGTACTCATGTAAAGCGATCCATTCCACACCCGCAATGTCGATATAAACCGCGTATGTATCACCGTGATTTTCCACATATTTCACCGTGCCACATAACGCATGTTCCTTCTGTTCTTTATCAATCGAAAGATGTTCCGGACGCACGCCGAAAGTGAGTCGCTTTTGAGATATTCCCGCCAAATGACGTCGCCACGCTAACGGAAGGGGGATTCGTTGCTTTTCTACTTGGATGACGTCGTCAATAATGCTCACGTCGATGACATTCATCGGAGGCGACCCGATAAACGTAGCGGTAAAGATGTTACGCGGCTGATGATACACTCGTTCTGGTGTATCTAACATTTGCAATTCTCCTTCATACATAAGGGCAATTCGTTCCCCTACCGTCATCGCTTCCACTTGATCGTGCGTAACGTAGACGAACGTTTGACGATACGCTTCATGAATATTGACGAGCTCCTTTCTCGCGGTCGCCCGCAACTTAGCGTCCAAATTCGACAAAGGTTCATCGAGTAAAAAATATTGGCTTTGCCTGACGATCGCTCGAGCTAATGCGACACGTTGCCGTTGTCCGCCTGATAAATCTTTCGGCAAACGATCTTCATATCCTTCTAATTTCAACATGCGCACCGCTTCATTTGCTCGTTTTTTCACTTCGTCTTTCGGCACACGTTGAACGCGCAATCCGTACGTAATGTTTTGCCAAACGGTCATATGAGGATAGAGCGCATAGTTTTGAAACACCATCGCAATATCACGCTGCCCGCTCGGCACATCATTGACACGCTCGCCACCCATATATAAATCCCCCGTCGTCAACGGTTCGAGCCCCGCAATCATCCGTAATGTTGTAGACTTTCCGCATCCGGAAGGTCCAAGCAAAATAAGCCGTTCTCCTTCTCGTATCGTGAAATTTAATGATTTTACAACTTCTGTTTCTCCGTATGATTTACTCACTTCATCAAAGCGAATTTCTTTATTCACGTGCATCACCTCATCTTATTTAATTCCGGACGATGTAAACGTACCGATGATATATTTTTGAAACGTTAAATATAATAAAAGAGGAATGATCATCGTCACGACAGCGACCGCCATAGCGACTGTAAAGTGCGTGCCTCCTTCTGAACTCATATACATTTGCAAAGCGAGCGGTAACGTATATTGCTCGACCGACTTCAACATTAAAACAGGCCAGACGTATTCATTCCAAGACAAAATGAAAAACCAAATGCTCGTCGACGTCACGGCTGGCTTGACGAGTGGTAACACGATATCTTTCATAATGCGGCGGTGAGATAAATTATCGAGTCGTGCGACTTCAATCAGAGACATCGGAATCGTTCGCATCGACTGATGTAATAAAAAGATCCCGATCGCATCCGCTAATTGAGGCAACATCACTCCCACTAAATGGTCAGACAATCCGATATCCGAAATGACTAAATAGTTCGGAATCATCGTCACCGAAAACGGAATGAAAATCGTAGCGATAAATAAAAAGTACAACACATCTTTTCCTTTAAATTTTAAAAAGACGAACGCATACGCTGCTAAAAAAGACGTGCACACTTTAAATAACGTGACACACGATGCGATTAAAAATGTATTGAATGTAATCTGAATAACATCCATACTGCCGAAAAAGATGCGGTAGTTTTCCAACGTAGGATTCCACGGAATAAAATTTAACACATCATTGTACGCTTCCTCTAACGGACGAAAAGATGAACCGATTGCAAACAATATCGGAAATAATAAAGTCGTAATGAACAATAAGAAAACGATATGCCAAGGTATGGTGTACCTCCACTTAGTTTGCATAATGAATCCCCCGTTCCACGAACTTAAATTCGAGCCATAATAAAATAAAGAAAATGAACATCGTTAAAATGGATAACGCTGCAGAATGCCCTGTCCGATATAATACGAATGCTTCGTGATACGCTTGATAAATTAAATTCGCACTACCGTAATAAGGCCCACCTTGCGTGAGAACTTTAATCGGTGTAAATACGTATTGCAGTCCTTGCACGATCGTAATGATGAGCACGTAAATCCCGGTCGCGCCACTTAATGGCAAAACAATTTGAACGAAAATGCGCCATAACGGGACGCCATCTAATTTTGCCGCTTCGATCACTTCACGGGAAATCCCGTTAACGGCCGCATATAAAACGATGAAATTGTAGCCGAATACTTTCCATGACGTGATGAGACTTAAGCCGACGATGACCCAACCGTCCAACTTACTCCATACAGGCATCGTAATTCCGAACGCTCCGAGTACGATGGCCACCGGACCAGATACTGGGTTTAACAACCACATAAACAAAATCGAACCGACGACGAGTGAGATGACAGAGGGTAAAAATATCGCCCCTTTATAAAACCCTTTCCACCGATGTAAGACGAGATCGAGAACGAATGCGAAAATGTAAGGAACGACTAAGTTCATCGCCAATAAAAGCACGATATAAAACAACGTATTCCGCAACACTTTGTACGTGATGGGATCCGTCAGTACATCTACATAATTTTGAAATCCTACAAATGTTTTCGTCGGTGCGACCATATTCCAATCAAAGAAACTTAAATAAATCGTATAGAAAAAAGGCCAAATCATAAATAAAGCAAAAATGATGAGAGACGGAAATAATAAGCCATACGCTTTCCACTGCTCATAAGATCGTCGTCCTTCCCATTTCGAAACATGCATCAATCGCTCTCCTCCTACATCTCCTCCTTCCGCTCTCTTTCGGCGAAAGGAGGTTTAACCTATCGTTGCTTATTTCAATAATTCATTAATGCGTTCTTCTGTTTCTTTCAAGCCTGTTTCGACGTCTACAGAACCGCCTAATATTTGATCGCGAACGTCTAATAACAACTGCTCTGCTTGTAAGCCAGCGTCTCCTGGGAAAGAAGTCCATGGAACGACACCGTCCATTTGATCAATGGCCGCTTTCATCATTTCGTTTTCTTCTAAAAATGTTTTCAATCCGTTTTCAGCTTCCGCAACGCCTTCACGTGGCGGAACATATCCTGTCCCTTCCGTCCATGCAGCGACGGATTCAACACTGTATAAAAATTTCATAAATTCCCATGCTGCACGTTGCTGTTCTTCTTCTTTTGCTGTAATCGCTAACATCGCTCCTCCTGCAGGAAGTCTCACTTCTTTCCCTTCCCATGTAGGTGACGGTACAGTTGCGACATCGAAACGTGCGTTATCTTGAATTTGCATGCGACGCGCAATTGTCGTGTACACCATCGCTACATTGCCATCAATAAAACTTTGTACGCCTTGATCCCAAGGTACATGGAGAGCCGTTTGATCTTTTACGACCATATCCCTAAGCAATGAATACGCCTCAATGCCTTCTGCTGAAGCGAATGTCGCTTTCCCGTCCGTTAACATACGTGCGCCATTACTTTCCAACAACGCTTGTGTCGCCCAGTTATCAGCGGGTTCTTGCATGTAAAATCCGTGCTTTCCTGTCTTTTGTTGAATCGTATTCGAAAATTCTCGTACTTCTTGCCACGTTTTCGGACCTTCTTCCGATACACCCGCTTCGCGTAATAAGTCACGATTGATATATAAAACCGGTGAACTTAATGAATACGGAATCCCTACTTGAACACCTTCTGCATTTTTCGCTAAGTCCATGACGTTCGGTAAAAAATGGTCACTTAAAAATGTCGCATCTTCTTCAAAATGTTGGTCGATAATCGTTTGAGGTGAAACAAATTCAAAGTTGTTTGAAAAATAGTCTAAAAATGACCAACCGACTTGGATAACCGCAGGCGCTTTTCCTGATGCGGCTTCCGCTTGTAAATTTTGCATTAATCCTTTGTACATATCCGGGTTGTATTTAGCGATCACTTCGACCGTATCGCTCGTTTCATTAAACTCTTTCACTAAAGCGTCCACTGTTTGGCCACCTTGTGTTTCAGCATTCACATGCCAATATTCAATCACTGTTTTTCCTTCTGCTTGTTCCTTGCTTCCTTTTGAATCTCCGCTACAAGCGCCTAGAACGAATAACGCCATCAGCAATGCGCCAATTATACTCCATCGTTTCACTTCAATTTCCTCCTCAGTTATACATATTTATCGTGTGCGTGATGCGTACCGACGATCCTCCTTTCAAAAGACGAACAAAAAGAGACCACAAATGACACGTTCGCCTCGATATATCGAGGGAGCGTGCGATTTGTGGTCTCTCTGTCGCGCCAGTAGTTGTTTACTTGTATTTTTATCTTATCAATGTTTTGTAAAGGAAGTATGGTCCTTTTATTAATAGTTTGTAAGTTTACTCATTCATCCACGACGTGTCGACGAGCCATGGGTTTCCGGTTGCGGCTTCGACTGCGTGAATGGCGCCGTGGGAAGCGGGGAATTGTTCGCTTATGCCTCGCACAAAAATCGTATGTTTGTCATCTTCATCATTGTACACTTCCGGCGAATAGCCGAATGTCGTATGTGCCGAGACGATTTCGCGCGCTTCTTCGCGTGTGAGGCGAATCGGTTGTGGCGTAATGTTCGCATATAAGCCGTGATCGAGTACACATCGAATCATGACAGCACGTTCGCGATGAAAGTCGAGCGTTGACCGTTCACCGACGCGATACCCGTCGACGAGACGCTCCACCGTAACACGAATTTCGTCTCGCTCTTCTCCTTCCGTCACACTCACCGTGCGAAGTTCAATCAGACCGATGAGTTCGTGAAGGAGAGCTTCTGCTCGGTCTGCCCACTGTGCCCAGTCATCTACGGAAATGCTCGTGTCCTCTGTAACGTACGTGTACGACTCATTAAACGTCCCGTCCGGTTCCACAAAAGGCATCCCTTCTAATGCATCGTAAATGAGATGATACGTTCCATCTCCTCCGACATATTGCTCATCGCCTTCAAAACGAGCGTAACGGAGCGGAAGAGAAAGTGCTTGGAGATATCTTTCTTTCACTTCCTCTACTGAATACGTATAGTCAATCGTTTCAAACGAATACGTACCGCTCGGAGCGATGACATGGCTGATCGTTCCCGTTTCATATAAACCGACACTCCACTCATAACGAACGAGCGGCTTGCCTGTTTGTTCATCGATCGGTGTTACCGTCACCATATGTTCGTCCCCGATGGCACTGCGTGACAGCTCA
Organism: Savagea serpentis; assembly: GCF_015351395.1. Classification (GTDB taxonomy): domain Bacteria; phylum Bacillota; class Bacilli; order Bacillales_A; family Planococcaceae; genus Savagea; species Savagea serpentis. The sequence goes on along the minus strand of NZ_JADKPV010000001.1, from coordinate 749,032 downwards.
TAATGAGCCGGCCACACTTCGTGAAAAACATCTCGTAAAATTGCTTCCCCTTTCGCATAAAGCTCACTTTTCGATAAGGAAGGACCGCTAAACGGATTAGCATAACAAATGTACCGCTGAAACTGGCCACATTCGCTTTCCATATACGCGATTTCTTCCCCGTCTTGTTCATATGTCACGATATTTCCTTCTACTTTTTCAACGATATCGGACGGAAGCTCTTTCCTAATCCATCGTGTCATGCGCTCTGTCATCGAATCAATCCCTCCTGTAAAAAACGTTTTTTCGGATGAACGATTCGTCCTGTTTGTCCATCGATCGCAATCGGCGGTACAATGGACCAATCTCGAACGAGCGCATCCTCATCTCCATACTTCCAAGTCAACTTCACACGCGTCGCTCTCTCCAATTTTTCGCGAATATCGCTTTCTGGCAATAGCGACGCCGTTGACAAACTACCGGCCGACATATAGACCGCTTCATCAATTGTCGCTTCTTGTACGACCGCATCTCGTCGATTCACTTCGACTTCAATATGTCCGATGACGGGATAGCCATCGACAAGACGTACGAACATCCACTGTTCATATTGCTCACTCACCCAAACATCCTCTACCGCAAACGTCGCCTCTGGTAAAAGCGTCTGCAATAAATGACGCGCAACGGCCTCGTGCTCGCCTTTCTGCTCGTCTTCAAACTCATGCCACGGCTCACTCCATTGAATCTCTCCCGCATCGACGAGCGGTACATCTGTCAAATCGTACCCGACGCACGCCTGTCCTTCCACTGTGACGATGCGCGGTAAAAGAGGAACCTCTTCTACGTACAGCCGCTTCACTTCATCTGCTGTAAGGGGTGGCGCCGTTTCATCCAATATTGCCGAATCTGGGCAATCGAGTTGTTCAATCAAACCGTCCGCATTGAAATGAATCATGAAACAAACCGGCTTAACCGGAATCCCACAACGGACCGGCATATATTGCACGAACCATCCTCCTTCGTAACGCGTCTCAATCGTCCGATACGTGAACGTCTCATCAAGCAAAGGTAAAAGACTCGTCTCGAACAGACGCAATCGCTCCAACAATTGATTGAACGAAATCACCTGCTCGCTCTCTATTGATTCCCGCGTATAACTCGCGACCGAACCATCCTCACGTCGAAACAATACTCCCGCTTCTACAAAGCGTACCGTCGACGGCTCTTCTATAATCTCGCCCTCTCCTGAAGGAAAAACAAACGCCTTCCACAACTGCCAATCCATCGCATTCACTCCTTTTCGTATAATCTGTATACGCTTCATGAAAGAAAAAGATTCTCAAAAACATCATTTTATTCTATGTATCTTGCGAATTTGGCTAAAATGAAGGATTTTATATGATAGTATAGTAACAAGATATTGTATCATTCATCTCATTTTAGTAGAAGTTCGGAGGGATCAATCGATGGTTTTTCGATTTTTTAAAAAAGAAGACAAAGAACAACAAACACATTCCACTTCCTTAACCCATATTTTCCAACCGGAAGGGAGTGCTCAAACAGATGCCAAACTCGTTCAAATTATCGCTCATTTAGACGAATGCAAATCAAATGACTTTAATTATCTCGTAGAGAAACTCGTGCAACGATTAGGATTCGATACACAAATTATCGACGGAATTCATGATAGCGGCATCGATATTATCGGATTCCAACAACAGAAGAAAGTTCTGGCGGTTCAATGCAAAGCGTGGAATCCAAAAAGAAATACGAATCCTTTAGACAAAAAAGAAGTGCTTGCGTTCAAAGGAAAAACAATGTCAGATGGGTATGAAAATAGCCTGTTTGTCACGACGCATTACTTTACAAAGCCCGCGTTAGATGAAGCAAGTGACAATTTCTTTTTAATCGATCGACGCATTTTACATGATTTGCTCGCTACATATTTCCCGAAAGAATTTTCGGAAGCGTTTTACTACGAAACGTTAAAAGAATTAAAAGCATGTCCGACATGTCAAAAAGGAAAACTTATTCGCTTGTACAGCAAAAACAAAAGAACGTATTATACGCTTTGCGAAAGATGCCAAGGATACCACCCTTGCTCTTAAAATAAAAACCCGAAAAACTTACACGACGTAAAGTTTTTCGGGTTTCTTAGTTTAATTAAATGAATTACATCGCGAAATAGAAATTTGCATTTCATCGCCCCTCCATCACCTTAAATTTTTAAGATTTAAGGTCACTTAATTAAAAATGGTCGATGCAAAGGAATAGCATGGAAGCGATGAAGTGTAAACCTAGCTGTCGGTGGTTGTACTTTATTTACAATACAACAAAAAGCTTAAGAAGTATGGTAACATATAAAAAATGGGAAATATTTGAAGGTTTAAAGTGAGTAATTCAAGGAGGATAGAATATGAGTGTTAAGGATGAAATAAGTTCAATACTACCAAGAAAGATTATTTCTGCTTCAATTTCTAGTTTTCTATTTGCGATATTGTTAGCTTTATTTATACCTGATCCTTTTGATGCAGGCATTAAATATATTGGTGAATATATCAAAACTTTCATGCTGGCAGTTCCTGGATATTTGATGTATAGTTTTCCCGTTATTTTGCTATACGGTACAATCACTTCGATAATAAGTGAGTATCTCGCTCGTTTTATTGCCAATCGCACTAAAAAAAGTATGGAATTTTATCTTTCATTCGGATTCCACATGCTTTTTGGTTTAGTCTTCCTTTGGTTGAGTTTATTAGCAGCTTTATTATACTTTGTAACTGATTATATATTAAAGAAGAAAAATATTTATAATGGGAAGCAAGCGTTCATGAGCTTAGGGATTCCGTTTTTAGTTTTCATTATATTTATGGGGACTATAAGCATCGTAGAAATGTTTAGATAAACATTTGAATCAACGTGATACAATATATGATAGAATGATATCGCTTTCAAATAAAAGATTGGAGAGGAGAAATTATATGGAACGAAGAGATTATTTAGTAAAAACTTTTTCAAGAACGAAACGTAAAGAGTTCTTTACCTCTATTATAAAATAAAACAGCGCCTCAACAAGAGACACTGTTTTATTCATACTTCGCCCTCAAACAACGACTATTTTCTCTGATTTGGAGCAGTTGCAGTGTGAATCAATTCAAAACGTTCACAAACAAGGAGCATGTCTTCAGAGAATTCACGTCCAATTGTTTTCAACTCATTTTTAAAGAAATGCTCATGTGCGTCCCACCAATACTGGTATGTTCTATCGCCTTCTCCTTCAGCAATTGCAAATTCTTCGCTGACTTCATTCATCGGCACAATCGTTACTTCTACCGTTTTCGTAATCGCTACGGGTTGATCCTCACTATTTAGGATAATGTTGTAATCTTCCGTTGTTGGAAGAGGTTCATTTTCAATTTCATAAAAAAGATGTCCTGAACAAGTTGCGGTTTTAATGCCATCCACGACTAATTGTGCAAGATAGTCAGGCTCACCTCCAAATTGCCACGCACTGACTGATTGCGGCTTGTCTTTATTCTTCCAATAGTCATTCCAGAAAATTTCACTTGCTTGATTCATTATTTATCTCCCCTTGTTGATAGCATCCATTCCAAACCGCTTCTCTTGTCAAATGAGGTTACAGATTTAAAATTTCTTCAATTATTTTTGAGCTATTCGGCGATAATAAGAAAATTGATACAGCGATCAAACCTCCACCCATCACGAGTGGAACAAACCCTGTAAGTCCCCTTCTCGTCTTAATTTGAATGACTCCAACAATAAAAACGACAAGACCTAGAAGTAGTAAAAGTAAATACCAAAACCCATCCAATCACCCTTTCTATCCATTTTGCATCAAGCTGTCTCCATTGTATTTTCTGGAAACCGTTGTAATGAAAGACAGATGAAAAGGTATGCATGTTCCCTACTTTCTTTCCAATGGGAAAGGCGTGTCATGTAGAAAGTTGACGAAAGAAGTAGGTAGTTCAATCGTTATTTCAAATTAGTTTTGGGCTACTTTATCTCAATAATTTTCGAGACGGGTATTTGAATAGTTGTTCCCACTACATCATCAGGATCCAAGGAAATATCAGCAATGGCTTTAATGCGATAGATGCCTTTTTTAAGATGAAGTTCCTTTAAATGATTAAATGCTACCTGATGAGGTTCATTTCGAATAAGTGTTGTTGTTAACAAGGGTTGATTCATTGCCCCTACATATTCAAAGTCACCATCTTCTTGATGAATATTAAAGTAAAAAATACTTCCGCCGTGATAAATATCAATTTCGTTCGCATCGCCCACATAAGTAATTATAGCATACACATTAAGCTCATCATCATGAGTGATGGATACTTGGAAATCATTGACTTGTTCGGATTCTTTTACATGTTTAGCCTGGTGTTCATCTTTGTTAGCTGTTTGCTGTTCACAGCCAAACATGATGATGAATACTGTGCTCATCAAAATCAATAACCGCTTCACTTGCATCGCCTCCTATCGAAGTAGACGTTCAGTGGGGATATTCGTTACCATACGTTTTGAAATGCATTACTTATCTTCTATCGCAGCATCCAATCCTCTTATATGCATGACTTTTTCGATTTCATTGTGATTGGGGAATAGATAACACTCTCTTTCATGACTACTTGTGGCTAACCATACTTCACCCTTTTTCAGTACATTGAATCGTGGTTCAATCTGAAACGGATTCATGGGCTGTACCTCCTGTATCCAGCATATTGACATAGAACCACATAATGGTAATATTTAAAGGATAAAAACGAACTTAACAAAATTTTAATTTGAGTTTGATTACTCTACATGGAAAGAGGTAAATCATTTGAAGAAGTTAGGAATTGGCCTCTTACTCTCTTGTATTTTATTTGTTTTATATTTTATCGTATATTCTAGTTTCTATAAGATAGAGAACAATAATGAAGCACTCATAAGCTATATCAATGATGTGAATTTTGAAGCGAAAGCTCCGTTTACTCCTATTAAAGATATTGTTTCATTGACCAATATTGGAAACTCTAATAAGTGGGTGGCTAAATTTGAATATGAAGACGGTACTTTTGGCTCCGCAAATTTTAGCAGGGGCTGGAATAAGAAATTTAAGGGTATCGATGTTAGTAATCAACCTCCAATGACTTATTCAATCATTGAAACGAACAAAGGAACATTTGGAATTGTTTCTGGCCTAAATACGGATGGGGAAATTTCAAAAATTAAAATTCTCACAGCCGATCAAACCGAGTACTCCATTGATGTGTCTGAAGAGATACTATTTATGCATATCGAAAAACTTTCAAATGATCCATACGGGATGCAGCCAATTAAATATGTATTTTATGATAGAGATAATGATGTCATATTTAGTTCAAGTTAAGTATTTCATTTCCACTTAATTATTGAGGATGAGTGTATAAAGAAGTAAGGAACTCTAATGGAAGCAAGCGTTCATGAGCTTAAGGAATCCGTTTTTAGTATTCATCCCCGTGAACTTAGAAAAGTTTCATCGATTATAATTGCTTAAAGTTTTGCTAGATTTGTCGTAATATCAATCGAAAAAGGCGATGAGATGAAATACTTGGTCTCATTGCCTTTATTCGTTTAGAATGATGTCATTTCGTTATTTCTTCTTTCCAACAAGGAAGTAGGCGATTGGGCCGAAGAAGTTGATGAATAGGACGATCGGTAACCAGAGCGCTTTGGAGCCTTTGTTGAATTCTTTTTGGCGTGATACGTCGAAGGCGCTGTATAAAGCAAGTGCGATTTGGATGGCGCCGAGTGGCTTTGCCCAAGCTGGCATTTCTTTTTTGTTCATTCGTCTCTCTCCTTTCCGATGCGAGCGAACTGAATGCGCTCGCTCAATTGTCGTTTCCATGAAGCTTTGTCCCACTGAGTGAAAGCAGGGTGCTGCAGTGTCGTTTCGATGCTATCCCAAATGGCCGCTTCCGTACGAGGCGGTGCTGCTCCGAGGTCGAGCGCTTCTTCTAACCATTCGTCTAACGTATCGAAATACGCATCTCCTCGTAAACGAACAGGAAATAAATGAGTTGTGACGACATCGACGAATTGAGTAAGGGCGGACGCGACTTGCTGTTCCGCTTCCCGCCTCGCCGCGTCCATCGCTTTCATGAAGTACCATTGCGCGACACTGTTCGGATGAAGGCGATCGAGTTGCCATGTCGCGATGAGCGTTTCTGCGCGATTAATCGTGTCATCCTGTTTTTCCTGTTCGTGCCATAACATTTTCGTCAAACGTGCAAGCAACTCTAACACGTGTTGATACATCGAGACGTGAAGCAATTGACGCATCTCCGTCGTCCGTCCGAGCGCTTCATACGCTTCGATCAACAGCCCTTCTTCTCCGACATTCGGCTGCATCGCTTGTGCCGTTCGGTCGATTACCTTCTCCGGATGGCCGGTAAATAACGCTAAAACTGCAAGCAGTGCATTCGCTTGACGAAGGCGCCACACGTCCGTTTCGATCCGTTCGACTTGTTCGAGCCATTCCGCCACTGTTTCATACACGTTGGATGCATCATCACTTTGTGGCGCATAGTTCATGAGCAATGTCGCATATTGCAACAATAGAAATGAATCACTGTAATGAAGGCGCGCCTCTTGGACGATGACGTCGTACACATCGGAAAACGGTTCATGTTGGAAGCGGGTTGCATACGCTACGTAAGACGTGCGCACTTCCTCTTTCGACCGCTTCGCTTCATAGCCGATTAAAGTATCAACCGTCGTACCGAAACGTGACGCGAGGAGCGGGAGAAGTTCGACATCGGGCGTACTCAACCCATTTTCCCACTTCGACACCGTCGCCTTCGTCACATAACAAAACGCCGCCACCTCTTGTTGGGTTAAGCGATACTTCTCTCGATACTTCCGTAACTGCGTCGCTAACTGAATCATCTCATCACCTCTACTTATAGTGTACCCTCTTTACTCGTTGATTCAATCAACGTTTACGATACTTTGAAGAGCGATAATCAACAGATTTTTATTAAAATATACTCCACTGCAACGAAATTTATTTTACTTCAAATAGAAAAAAGAGCAGCAACCGCTACCCTCTTCATGTCGTCGATCGCATTCAAATAATAAGCATAGAGCGTAGGTAAGTCGTCAAAGTTTAGTAAATCTCCGATACGAAATCCATGATGTGAAAAAATGCTTCTCTCTATCTCAAGCAAACTGTCATGCATATCGTGATGTTCCTGCTCTTTCACAACAGCTAATCATTGTTGATGGCTCTCTCCACCGATATACAAATGCGAATGCATCATCAATGCGTTTAATCCTTGCATTAGTGTACTCTCTTTTCAGACAAAAAGAGAGCCACCCTGCGCCGTAGGAAGCATAAGGGTGGCTCTCGAAAGACTAAATAAGTTGTTTGATAACCAGCGCCCTAACGGCTGTGGCTGCGTAGAGTAGAATTCATGCTCTTCTCTCTTTTTATTATCTATATCCATTCTAACTGAAACGTATGCTTGTTTCAACGCTCCATCATATCGTTTCGTAATGGAGTATGTATAACTTTTTCTTTGGCTAAATGATGAATAAGACCTTTAATTTTTCTCGCTGAAGTCATATCAACCACTCCAAATATGATTGTAAAATACGGTGGACACGTAATGAAAGTGAATTCATATTCTCACCCCTTTCTCATTCGTGCTTATATTACATAAAAGATAAGTACAGATGTAAAAATAGCGCTTTTAAGCTTAGTAAAATCTGATGCAATTTTTTTCTTTTTATAATAAATTACTTTACATCTCGATTTATCTGTGTCATTATAAAGGTGACAGATTCTGAACCACCTAAACGGTTACAGATTGGAGGAGATCATATGTTCATTCGATTGTATGAGGAGGACGAACGGGATTTGTACGTGCAATTGACCGATGAAATCATTCGACTCATGGCAGAAGGTACGTTGAAAGATGGCGATGAGTTGCCGTCGATTCGGTCGCTCGCCAGCAGCTTACAAGTGAATGTCAAAACCGTGCAAGCGAGTTATCAAAAGCTCGCCGATGAAGGGTATATCGTGCAACGCAAAAAAGCCCGAGCCGTCGTTGATCGTTCGCATTTTGATCAAGCTGCTTGGGAGGCAAAATGGCGCCGTTTGCTTCGTCAATTTCAACACGAATGTCGCGCGACGGGGCAATCCGAGCACGACACATTACAACGCTTACAACGAGACGTCCAAAAGGAGGAAAACTTATGATTGATTTGCTATTTTTCTTCACATTTATTCCAATTTATATCATCCAGATGGCGATGCCCCATATTCAACGCAAAACGCGCGTCTTTGGCGTATCGATTCCAGAACCTTTCATCGATGACGACCAGTTGCGTACATTTAAATGGGACTATACGAAATCAGTTGCGGTCATTCAACTCATCGTCATCCTCGCGACATTTTTCATTTTACGCCCCCTCTCCGAAATGGCCCAAAGCATCGGCGTCATGATCGGTTTAACCGTTTATTTAATCGTTAGTTTGTTGTTATACATTCGGTTTTATGTACGGACGAAACAGTATAAAGAAGCACAGCGATGGACGACACAAGTAGAAGTCGTACGTGTGTCAGCCTTTGAAACAAAGTTTAAAGAACGCGGTGCTTTTCCGCACTTTCTCTTTATTCCACCGCTTCTTATCACAGCGGTACTCATCGGTTGGATCATTTCCATTTATCCGCAACTGCCAGAAACAATCCCGACCCATTGGAACATCCAAGGTGAGCCCGATGCGTGGAGTGATAAATCGATTGGTTCGGTCTTTATGCTGTCGTTTGTTTTAATCGGAATGCAAGTTATGATGTACGCCATCGCGTACGGAATTTTCAATTCAGCTATTCAAGTGAAAGCCCAACAATCGGACATGAGCTTACAGCGCGAACTCGAAGTACGCAAACTGAACGCATCACTTCTCGGCTTCATCAACATCATCACGGTTCTCTTCATCGGAAGCTTGGACGTCGTATCGTTTTGGAACATATTGCGACAAGATGAAACACTAGGAGGCGCTAGTTCGACGATTGTGTACATGGTAGCCATTTTCGGAAGTCTCGCCTACTACATGCGCCGCATGTACACATTGAACGCACAATTTAAAGAAGAAGGCACACCATTTAGCGAGCCAGATCAAGACAAGTATTGGAAAGGTGGGCTGTTCTACTTCAATAAAGACGACCATAACGTATTCGTCGAAAAAAACGTCGGCGTCGGCTGGACGATCAACTTCGCCCGCCCCGCTGCCTGGTTCTTCATTCTTTTCATCCTCTTCACCTCCCTCCTCCCGCTCTTCTTCCTCTAACAAAAACCCCGCCCTTGTCGAACGTGTCGACGAGGAGCGGGGAATTTTTTAAATTTGAACGAAATATTCTTTTGAAAAATAATGAATGGCTTATTAATGTATCAGATGATAAATTGGCATTCGATCTACACTCATTATCGATTGTGTCGACGAGGATCAGGATTTTACGAAATCCTAGCTAAATGTATATTTAAAAATAAATTCAATTCCTCAGAATTTAATTCTAATACTTCTTCTGGCAACTCTCCTTCCTCTATTAGAATACTTATATTTAAATCATATTTTCTCCTGTTAATTTCTAAAGGATTCTTTAAATATTCTAATATTTTACTATAAAAATAATTTAAATCTGTTGCTGGAGAAGGATGTAAAAAATTATACGTTTGAAGTTCATTTATCTCCATTTTCTCTAGATTTGAACGGATCTCTTCTATTACTTTTGTCAAACCTAGAAAATACATCATTGCTTCAACCTTAAAAGATAAATTAGAGTGATATCCCTTTAATAAGTGATTCATTTTTTTAACTCCATATGATAACCATATTTCCCATAGCGCTTTTTATTTTCTTCTAGTAAAATTTGCACTTCTTCATTTAACGTTTTTCCTTTTCTTATTTCAATATTCTTTTTTTCTGCTCTAAAATCTTTATACCTTTTATTTATCTCAACTATAATTTTTTCTAACAATCGATATCTTTTTTCTGTATAAGCAAATAACTCTTCAATTTCAATATTCATCTCATAACTTTCAATCTCTAAAGAGTTTGAATACATAATTACAGTAAAATCCTTTCCCATTTTATCAGTAGACCAACTAGCATAATATTTTATCTCACTAGAAGGATTTAAATCTTTTAAATTAACTGGATGTGTACCAAAAGCAGCTCTAATATGTTTAAAATATATATCATCTGACCATTCCGTCTGAAATATTTCTTTATTATTTGTATATAAGTATTTTATTTGAAACACTCGACATAACTGCTTAATCCCTTCAATAATTATATCTAACGCACAAATAAATTGCATTACATTAAGCGAACGCATATGTTGAGATGGGTGTTTAAAATCTATATATTGAATCCCATTAACCGAAACTTCTATCCAATCCATTGCTGAACAAATAACATTCCACTTATTTTTCCCTTCATGATTTTTATACATATTAATTACATAAGAGTTATTGCCTAACATTACATTTCTAAATCGAGTTATCAAATTAGAATCTAAATACATTTGTTATCCACCTCTCTTCAAAAAGATGAAAATCGATTAAATATCGAAAATATCTAGTTGTATATCCACTTTTTCTGCACCGATTGTTTTTAATTTTTCGCCTATTTTCGTGACGAGGGCGTTGACGCTCTATTAAAAGACTGTCCTTTCAATCCCCGTGCATATTCATAAATTGAGTTTTTATCTGTTTTATCGTAAAGCATAAGACAACACCCTCCTCATTTGGAATGTTTTGAATAATAAGGTACACTTCTTTTACATGATTCTATTATACCATGACTTGAAAAGGAGGAATTTTTTTGACTAACCTTTCACCATTTCGGAAAATTTATGCTAAAGAAGAAATTTTTAAAGAAACCCGTCAACGATTCGAACGAGAACTTGAACAGTTTGAACAATATGCAGACTATTTAACAGTAAAACGGGGACAAGCTCAGAAGAAAAGTGGAAAAGCTCGGTCTTATGCTAGTTACATCGTGCGAGGAATTATTTTTTATGAGGAAACTTTCGCCACTCCTTTCCCTCCATTACATACGCGTGAAGCATTTATCGGGCTCGATCGATTAAGACAACTACCCAATTATGCTGAGTTTAATCAAACGGAATCTCGCTTTCCCAATGCAGCTATTAACTGTTTAGACTCTTACACTGTACATCTCTCAACATTACAAGATCATGAAATTGATCAAGCAATCGATACGTATGATGAACTCTCACGATCTCCTATTCTGTATCAAGATAATGTGATACAGAATGCACGTCCACGTCCTGAAAAAGTGAGTTTTAAAGGGAGCGAAGTGTATCCACGTAATGTCTCGGAGAGCCTACGTGCAAAAGAGCAAAATCATTGGCAATGTGAAATCGATTCGAGCCATCGCACATTTACCGATTTAAAAGGTATGCCCTATGTTGAAGGTCACCATCTCGTCCCGATGGCAACTCAAGATTTATTTGAATATACGATTGATTTTTCGGCAAATATCGCCTGTCTCTGTCCTACGTGTCATCGACAAATCCACTTTGCCGTTCCGGAAGAAAAATTACCACTCGTTGAAACATTGTATGACAAACGACGTAACGTTTATTCCGATTATGGCATCGACATGAACAAAGATCGTTTAATGCAATGGTACGGCATTTTTTAAATGTCCTGAAGCTGCCGCACATTCTTTTTATTCATTTTTTATAATGGGGAAAAGGAGGTGTGAAGTATGTTATTGCACGATGATATCTTGTGGATTCAACACGTTTTGCGTAAGGCAATTCAAAGCGATGTTTTAAGCGACGACGAAAAACAACGTGTCGCTCCTCTCTTGGATCAATTGCATTACGCTACGTATGAAGGATGGATCATGTCAGAAATCGAAGAATGGTTAGACCGACACGACCTTCCATTGCCAGACCAAACTACGATGGACGGGTGGGTCAGAAGAGTTCAGGAGCAATACAGTGGGGCAGAAATCGAGAATTGCATTAGTCAGACAATGCCTTAAACGAAACATCGCGTAGTGCTCATGATAGACACTACGCGATTCGTCCTTAAATTACTGCATATCACATCACACATCTTATTTAAACGATGTTTATAATATTTAAAACACCTTTACTAGACTATCTGCTAACGATTCTACACGTTGATCAATCACGTAAGGAGTCCACTGTTCATTTTGGGCAATTTCTTGATTTTGTGGAATTTGACTCTTTGCTAAAATTACCCTTTTTTCGTCGAACTCTTTATTTCCAATTGATGAGTTCGCTTTACTTAAGACGAGAGTCATATTCCCTAAACTTCCGACATAATTCTCAATAGTTTCTTGTAAGAAAAGATCTTTCCAAAGGCTATCTTCTCTTGGATTTTGAGGTAAAATATGCTCTAAATTGACGTGCATCGAATTATCATTAATTAAAATTTCTTCACTATTTTCATACGTGTAAATTTGCTGTAGTAAATAACGAACTCTTTTCACTTCAGTCTTTTTAAATATTCGTTCTTGTAGAGCCGCTTTTACAGATTGATCAGAGAGTGTCATTTCTTGAATTTTATGAATAATATTTTGAGATTCATACGCTTTAGCCATAATTTCTTGTGCTATTCGAGGGAAAAATGCTTCAACTGTATTATTTTTCCGCTCTCCTATAAAGAAGTTACGCACTTGCAAATGTAGAATCGATTCTAAAACATTATTCACCTCTTCTAACGTATAAGCATTTGTTACTTCCATTGCCATGATGACAGGGCGATATTGTGTCGCTTTAAACAATTGTACAGCCTCTATTAAATCACCGAATCGCTTTTGTTCTTTTACACTTTCTTCTTTTCCTTGATTACGACGCTGTGCAGGTTGATGTAATGTTAGGAAAGTAAAAGATGCTTCTACCATATGCTTCAACATCTTCTCTACTGCTTCGGGTGTTTTAAAATGTCCGTGTAATTCCAAGGCGTCTATTGTTTTAGCATCACTTGTTTTACCATTATACAATGAAACAAACTGAGTGAAGAATTGATTTTTATTTAAGCCGTCTGTGTTTTGTTCGATTTCTTCCCAATACTTCGATGTCTTTTCTTCCCCAATCATTTTTACACAGTTATTTTTCAATACATAAAAGTTGGCAAGTTTTTTTCCAGTGTTATTCAATGTTTCAAACATTTGATTTGCCACTTCTTCATTAATCGTTTGTAACACTATTATGTGCATATTATTTAAAATTTGAGATAAATAACGACGTATTTCTTTTACATCAAGATTTTGTTCAACTATGTATCTTCTTAATTCTTTCGCAATCCAATCATAATTTTGCTTAATATGTTTTTCATGATCAGTCATTTGAAATTCTGCTAGTTGCTCACGGTCAATCACATATTGCTCAAAAAATATCGTCGTATCTTCATTATCAAACACTAAGTTTGGTTCTTCTTTTTTATCAATTTCCCAGCCTTCCTTACGTAAAAATTCAGATCGAATCTTAGAAGCAGAATTATCGCTGCCTTCCATTTCATCGATTAGTTCAACAAACGCAGCCACTATTAAAAATAATGTGACGGTACGTTGTTGACCATCATAAATATTACGATAAGATTGACCATCTATTTCTTCTTTATATATAGTTACGAAATTTAAAATATGTTGATGATTTTTACGTTCTGCTACGCCCATTGCGTCATAAAACAATCGACTTACTTGCTTTTTAGTCCATTCATAAGGTCTTTGCGTAAAAGGTATACGAAAACGACCGTCTACTACGTTTAAATACTTTTGCACTGTAATACTATCAGCTTTCAATAAGTTTTCCATCGATATCTACTCCTTTTTACCCTTATATAGATCTTAACTGACAAATATCATCTAGATCAACTATAAAGTAAAGACTTCCTCTTTGTTACGTTGCAATTTTTATCTTTATTTATCGTTCTAAATTGTGCGATGGATTGGTCGGAGCTCTAGCCATTTCAATCTACTCCCTCTATGCAAAAGAAGACTGCGAGGGGGGGGAGTTGACTCCCTCAATTACTACATATTTCGCCGCATCTCTTATTTTATTTCAAGTTCCTTTTCGTTTTTATTTTTTCTTCCCAAAAGCAAGAAGTAGTGTTTGACTACGTTTCGCTTCTTCTTATCAAGTATTTACATTTCAATATATTCGTATAACGCTTTATCTAACTCTTCGATATAGCGTGAAGGTTCTCCGTCGTATACGATGTAGAGGCGGCCTCTCGCTCGTGTCATCGAAACGTAGAGTAAACGTCGATCCGTTTCAACTCGATTTTCCTCTTCTCCTTCAACGACTCCCCACATCATTGGGAATCGTTTGTTTAATTCTGTGACGATGACGACGTCAAATTCTAATCCTTTCGCTCCGTGCATCGTGACTATTTTAACACCTGACTTTAAAACGTCTCCTAATTTTCTCACAACTAACTCCGTATCTCGTTAAATTCGTATGGCATTTTTCAAAATGCCCTTAAACTGCCGCACATTCTCATTGTTCTTTTTTTATAATGGGGAAAAGGAGGTGTGGTGTATGTTATTGCACGATGATATCTTGTGGATTCAACACGTTTTGCGTAAGGCAATTCAAAGCGATGTTTTAAGTGACGACGAAAAACAACGTGTCGCCCCCCTCTTGGATCAATTGCATTATGCTACATACGAAGGATGGATCATTTCAGAGATCGAAGAATGGTTAGACCGACACGACCTTTCGTTGCCAGATCAAACTACGATGGACGGGTGGGTCAGAAGAGTTCAGGAGGGATACAGTGGTGCAGAAATCGAGAATTGCATTAGTCAGACAAAACCTTAAGCAGTGCATCGCTTAATCACTCTTATGAGTATTATGCGATGCATCGCTTAGAAAAAATTCGTGTGAACATCATTCTAATAACTTATCATAAATTGCTTTTATAAAAGCTTCTGCTAATAATACTGGAACAGCGTTTCCAATTTGTAAAGCTATTTTAGTTTTAGAGCCATAATTAGGTTCACTGTGCAAATCTCCAACAAAAATATAATCTGGTGGAAAGGTTTGTATTAAAGCGGCCTCTCTTAAGCTAATTGCTCGGTTTTCTGTAGGATGTCCAAATCGACCTTTACTATAGCTATTACAACCTCCAGTAATAGTGGGCGCATAATCTTGAAAATTCATTCTCCCATATACATCTCCATACCCTACATTTTTTCTTTTGTGACATTCTAGCATCAGTGATTCATCCCAGTCTAATCTACTCCCTCCATTATGTGGCGTAGCCATTATTCTTCGTAAATTCAATTGATTTAAATCGCTAGCTACATGTAAAGGGTCTAGACTACAACGCTCACCCGCTGTGATAGAAGTAAGGTTATAATGACTTAAAAATTCCCCTAAAAATGGAGCTTTTTTCATTAGAGGGTTTAACCCAATAGAGTGACGATAGACTGGAACTTCTCTTTTAATTGTTGATAAGTAATCATCTTGAGATGTTAAACCATCTATTCTTTCCCCAATCAATATTAATCTTTTTCGTTTTTGAGGTACATTGTAATCAGAAACAGAAACTACTTTAAAATTAATACGGTATGAAGGCTTGTTCAAATTTTTTCTTTCTCCACTTGCTTTCAAGTTATTCAAATCTCTCACCATTTTATGGAATACCTTAAAATAAATAATCCCTGGAACATTTTCAAAAAATATATACCTTGGCTTGATTATATGAGCAAATTTTACTGTTTCTAAAATCAAGTTATTTCTCTCATCTGTAACATCATTGATAGCTTTTCTCGTATGCCTTGAAAAGCCTTGACATGGTGGTGTTGAAACCAACAAATCTATATTTTTCAGATTATAAACCTTTAAGTCATTTATATTTATTTTAGTGGCATCTTTAACGCAAAGATGTTTTTTTCCATGATTCAAAGAATACGTTCGGGCATGTACCGGATCAAATTCAATAGCAAGTTTAATTTCAAAATATTTTTTTAACGCTTCACTTACTCCTCCAGCCCCGCTGAAAAGATCAACTGCTTTAAATTTTATCATTTGATTTTATCCATCCTTATTCAATAATTACTTATAATATACATTTTTTCTTAATTATAGTATATAATTAATTTGAGGTGATAAATTTATGGATATTATAAATAGTATTCAGAAGAAAAAAGAAGCCAATAAATTTGATAATTACATTAACTATCTAGTATTTCCTTTTTACAAAAATTTTGAAAAAGGTACAAAAATTACTTTTGACTTTCCTATAACTGCTTTAGTAGGTCTTAACGGAACTGGAAAAACTTCTATTCTTCATGCTCTGCGCGGAGCAGTAAAAGGAAAAACCCCAGAGCGCTATTGGTTTGACACTCCAGTTGATACTATTAAAGAAAAAGACGCTGGGATAAGGCAAATGTTTTTTTATGAGTATACTAATAATAAAGGGGAAAAGCTAGAAGTTGCTAAAGCACGTCGTCACCGAGATAATAACCCCGATTATTGGGAAACTACTAAACCAGCGGTTACCTTAGGTATGAAGGCTAAACCACGTAATACTCCAGTTGATAAAGAAGTACTCTATTTAGATTTTAAAAGTCAATTGAGTGCTTTTGATAATTACCTTCTTTATAATACTGAGTTTGGTGAACATGGGACAAAAGCTTTTCAGCTCAAAAAAACTTATATTCGGAATAAAAGTAAGCAATTAAAAAATATTATAGATTCTAAAGACTCTAAAAAAATAAATAATCAAGGAGGATCACCTCAAAATAAAGAAATAGAATTATTATCTCAAGATGAATTGGATGATATTTCTTACATACTATATAAAAACACTTCTACTCCATACACCTTTGGAGCTTTATTAAACCATAAATTTTTCAAAAATTGGGGTGATTCCGTTTTCTTAAGTACTGATTTCCATAGTTATTCAGATGCTATGGCTGGAAGTGGAGAAATTGCAGTGACGACACTTGTACATACTATTCATAACGCTAAAAATAATAGTTTAATTCTTCTGGATGAACCAGAAATATCGCTTCACCCAGGGGCTCAAATTAGGTTACAAGAATTTTTGCTTAGAAAGTGTTTGGAAAAAAGTTTACAAATAGTGATTTCTACTCATTCTAAGTATATTTTGAATAGTTTACCAAAAGAAGCAATAAAAAAACTTGTTGTAAATCCCAGCAATGGAAAGATTTCATGCGATACTTTAGAAACAAATGAAGAGGCTTTCAATCTATTAGAGATTCCTGTTGAAAACAAAGTTAACATACATGTAGAAGACTCATTAGCTAAAAAAATTATAGATTCTGTAATCAGTCATTCACTTCCCTCACTTCAAGAACACATAAATGTGATATCTCATCAAGGTGGAGCTCAGACAATGTTCCAACAGTTAGTTCCAGGAATTATGAAAACTAGTAGCACAACAAACTTTATAATTTTTGATGGGGATCAGAATGTATTAAATAATGAAGAATATAAAACCATTGAAGATTTCACCAATAATGAAAGTAAGAATTTAAGTTTTATAGAAAAACAATTCTTAATTCGAACAAATATTAAAGCGAATAATATGAATTGGATGATTGATGGCCATAAAGGGAAAAGCAACAGTGAAAACAAAAAAGAAGCTATACTAGAATATTTATCTTTTTATGAGAAATATATCTATTTTCTTCCAGGTGAAACTCCAGAAGATTTAATTTGGAATGAAAGAGTTTTAGAGAAACTCTATCCTAATATAAAATATATTACTGATAACCGCTCTAACAAAAAAGATATTATAAAAGAAGTTGCTCAAAGTATGAACACTCTTGTTACAAGTGATGAAAAACTAAAATCACAAATTGAGTTTATTGAAAATACACTAATAGAAAATTATGGATATAGTCAAACAGAAAATTTCGAAAAAATAAAAAAATTAATAACTTCAATTTGGGAAAAATCAAAACATTATGTTTAAACATTTGAACTTTATATTTTAAATTTCTACATCTGATTTTTAAATATCCTATTAGGATTTTAATAGATTTTCTAAAGTTTCAGGTGTCTATATCAGCTACTCAAATGTAAGTTGAATCGGTGACTTTTTCTGTTATTGCATCCATAACTAATAACAACAATCTAATGTTTTGGTTCAGTGAAACAACCTTACAAGATTTGTATAAATAATCTCTTCTGACAAGTCGTAAAATACTTCCATACAAAACATCGCGTAGTGCTCATGATAGCAACTACGCGATGTTTCATTTCAAAACCACTCCCTCTATGCAGAGGGAGACTGCGAGGGGTTGTATTTAACTCCCTCAATTACTACATATTGTGCCTCATTTCCCTTTTTCTTTCAAGTTACCTCTTTCAACAATGCTTATCGTAACGTACATCTTGTTTCATATATTCATTACAATCTTTTAATCTTTTTATTTAATATTGCAGTGAGATATATTTTGTTTCTACGTATTCCATTAAGCCTTCCTTTCCTCCCTCACGTCCCATGCCACTTTCTTTAAATCCTCCAAAAGGAGCTTGAGCTGTGGAAGGTTGGCTATCATTTAGACCGACAATTCCATATTCCAAACGATCAGAGATTGTAATGGCTTGACTAAGATTTTGGGTGTATACGTAAGCAGCTAAGCCATAAATAGAATCGTTCGCTTTTTCTACTACTTCATCCATCGTTTCAAATGTTGCGACAGGTATAATCGGTCCGAACGTTTCTTCTGTCATGCAAGACATCGTGTCGTCTGTATGAATTAATAAGGTAGGAGCATAGTAAAAGCCTTCACGTTGCATCGTTTTTCCACCTGTTACTAGTTGAGCTCCTTTCTCTAAAGCATCTTCGAGTTGATGTTGCATCCAATCAATGGCAGATTGATTGATTAAAGGACCTACTTCTGTGTCACTTTCTAATCCATTCCCAACTTTTAATTGTTCTATTCTTTCTCTCAATAAGTTAGTAAATTTCTCCGCTATCGTATGTTGCACGTATACTCGGTTTGTACAAATACACGTTTGACCCGCATTTCTAAATTTAGATTGGACTACTCCTTCTACAGCTTTTTCTAGCTGAGCATCGTCGAAAATGATAAACGGAGCATGTCCCCCTAATTCAAGCGAGACCTTTTTAACCGTTTGAGCGATATCACGCATTAACGTTTTACCAACAGCTGTCGATCCGGTGAATGTCAATTTTCTTACTCTAGCATCGTCTGTCCAAACTTTAACAATTTCTCGACTAGTGCCTGTCAAAACATTAATGACTCCTTTTGGTATACCTGCTTCGTCTGCTAATTCTACCAATTTTAGAGCAGTCAATGGTGTCAATTCTGAAGGCTTCAACAAGACTGTACATCCTGCTGCCAAAGCAGGCGCTACTTTTCTTGTAATCATTGCAGCGGGGAAATTCCAAGGGGTAATAGCAGCTACGACACCAACCGCTTCATACTGTACAATTAATTTCTTATCGTCTACAGATGCCGGAATCGTTTGTCCATATAATCGCTTCGCTTCTTCTGCATACCAAAGTACGTAACTGTTAGCATAATGAATTTCGGCTAATGCTTCTTGTATCGGTTTCCCTTGTTCTAGTGTCATAGTTCTAGCTAATTGTTCTGCATCCCGTTTAATTAAAGTATGCCATTGATATAAATAAGCACTTCTTTGTTTTGCATTCATAAATTTCCATGTCTTTAAAGCTTGATGTGCATGTTCTACAGTTATTGTTGCTTCTGTCTTCCCGTGTCGCGGTACATGCCCTACTTTTTCTCCAGTTGCTGGATTGATGACATCGATTTGTTCTTTCGAATGATCAATCCATTGTCCATTGATATAATTTTTGTACACTTCCACTCTTTTCACACCTTTAAAATTATACGTTGACTAAATTATATGGTTTTTTTCCTTGATGATATTGAATAATAGTATCGGCTAAAATTTGTGCAGATACCATTTTTGATTGTTCAGTTACTCCAGCAATATGGGGTGTTAATATGATGCGTTCATTTGTCCTTAACTCTTCTCTATATGATGGTTCATTTTCTGAAACATCTAGTACAGCCTGCGATATGATATCTTTATCGATTGCTCGTAATAATGCTTCTTCGTCTACTACTCCCCCACGACTTGCATGGATTAAAACTGCGCCTTTTTTAAAGTGATTAAACTCTTGATCGGACAATAGGTGATGAGTTTGTTCAGTAAGGGGGACATGGATTGAAACATAATCCATGTCCGCTAACACTTCATGTATTTGATTCACACGCTTTACATTGTAAAAAGACATTTTCGCTTCACTTACGTAAGGGTCAAAAGCATATACCTGCAGATGGAACAAGAACAATTTCTCAGCAAGCTTCTGTGCAATATTACCAAATCCAATAAGTAGTATTTTTTTGTTGGCTACTTCTTCTGTTAATTGAATATCTCTTTGTTGCCATTGCTTTGTTCTTACATTTTTATCATGTTGTATCGCTTTTTTAGCTGTTAAGAAAATCGCTCCTAATACATATTCGACTACTGCATTAATATTCCCATCTGGCACATTTAAAATATCAATTCCGTATTCAGCTGCTAAAGGTGAAATGTTATCAATTCCAATACCATTTTTAGCAATGACTTTTAATGTCGATGTGTCGGTAATCATTCGATCTGTTACAACTTCCATTCTTGTAATGATAGTTGTAATATTATGCTCATTTATATAATCAATCACTTGCTGTTCATTTACGTAATCGATAAAGTGCAAAGTAGCATATTTTTTTAATTGTGTAATCCCTGCTAAATGGATAGAAGGATTAAACAATAATATTTGCTCCATATCCTATGTCTCCTTGCTTTTAAATCACAATGTTATACTTTTCAATAAGTTGATTTAATTTTTGCTTAGAATCCTCGCTAATTTCAAGTAATGGTAATTTCGTTGGTCCAACATCTAATCCAACCTCATTCATGACATATTTCAATGGTCCTGGATTACTTTCAATAAAGATATCTTGATACAGCGGGAAGTATTCCGCATTTTTTTGACGTGCCTCTTCTAATTTTCCTTCTTTCACTAACTGTAATAGCTTCACCCAATGTTCTGGAACGACGTTAGAGCTTGCCATGACGGCCCCTTTAACTCCTAGAGCAAACGCTGCAAAAGCACTGTATTCCTCTCCAGCCATTACTGTAATTCGCTCACCCACTCGAGCAATGAGTTCCGTTACTTGGCCTACATCATACGTACACTCTTTAATTCCAATTACATTCGGCACATCATTCACCAACTTCTCTACTGTTTCTGGCAAAATATTAGAATTTGTCTTGCTCGGATAATTGTAGAGCAACATTGGCATATCGACTTTTCGATCTAGCTCCTTATAATAATCGATAAATCCTTGTTGACTCACTGTTAAATAATAAGGAGTTACCGGTAAAATAACGTCCGCTCCTGATTCTTTAGCGTATTTAGCAATTTTTATATTGTCTTCTATTCCTGGAGAAATTAATCCTACGACAACTGGAACTCTTTTGTTCGTATGCTGAACAGCGACGTCAATAACTTCTTTACGTTGCTCATCAGAAAAAGCTAAATATTCACCTGTTCCCCCTAACACTAAAATAGAACCGATGCCCTTTTTAATCTGCACATCAATTAACTTTTTTAACGCCCCATGGTTTACCGTATAATCTGCATTCAATGGCGTAATTAACGCAGACATTACATTTTCTAATTGTTCTTTTTTCATTCGTCTTCTTCCTTTCTATTTAACACATTCAGATTTATTAAGTTTCTCGGTATTTTATTTTGAAAATAATCTTTTATATTTTCAAAAACAAAATGTGCACATCTTACTTTCGCTTCTCTTGTATCTCCCGCTACATGTGGAGATAACAATGCTTTTTCGTTTTTTAAAATAGGATCATCTATCGCAGGTGGCTCGCTTTCTAATACATCGAGGGCTGCACCAGCAATTTTCCCTTGCTTGAGTGCTTGATCTATTTCATTTTGATCGACTACTCCTCCTCTAGAGGTGTTCACAATAATTGCTGATTCCTTTAAGGAGTCCAAAAATGTCCGATTGATAAAGTGATGAGTATGCTCGGTCAAGGGTAAATGGACTGAAATAATATCAAATGCCTTTAGTTCCGAATATTCAATCTTCTTTAAGTGTGAAACACCTTCCGCTTGTACAAATGAAGATAATAAATAAGGATCATACGCTGTAACGTGAATCCCCAATATTTTAAACATACGTGCTACCGTTTGACCGATTTGCCCATATCCTAAAATCAACGCTCGTTGATTAACTACTTCTGTGCCAACAATTCTTTCTCTCACATCATAATCATCATGTTTCATCGCTTGATGATATGGTAAAAATTTCTTATTCAAGACTAACACACTCATGACAACTTGTTCTGCAACTGCCGTATAATTAGAATTAGGTACATTTAATACTTGTACACCATATTTCGTTGCAGCATCCACATCAATATTGTCAACTCCTACCCCATTTTGTGCTATAAACTTCAAACTAGGGGTAGAAGCTAATAACTTCTCGGTAATCTTTTCTGTTCTTGTCACTATTCCTACAATTTGATGACGATTAATTGCATCAATTACTGGATTTTCTGAGAACGCACCGAGCTCAATGACATGAAAATGGCTTTTAATTAAGTCTAAACCACTCTTTTCGATACTAGGTTGAAAAGTCAAAATACTTCCCATATTATTCTCCTCAATTAATTAAACAAATTTGGTAAAAACATAACGAGCGAAGGTACATACGTAATTAAAAACAGTACCGCAATCGACACTAATAAAAATGGAAATGCTTCTTTAACGATAGTTGACAACTTAGAGTCACTTATAGCTGCTGCTAAATATAAAGCCATACCATAAGGTGGTGTAATCATACTAATCATAACGTTAACTACCATCACCACTCCGAAATGTACGGGATCCACACCCATTCCTGCAAAGATTGGTGTAAAAATTGGAGCGAATAATAATAATTGCGCTACATCAGATATCCACATTCCATTCAACAAGAAAAATATATTGACAATAAACAACAAAAGATAAGGTGATACATTAGAAGCTACGACTAGATCATTAATCAAAGAAGGAATACGTTCAATTGCTAAAATATAGCTAATGACAGACGTAAATCCAATGATTAAATAAATACTGGCACTCAATCTAATAGTGTTATTCAATGCCCTCATCGTAGCTCTTAAGTCAATTTTTTTCATAGTGACAGCATTAATAATAAATGCATATGCCACTGCTATTGCAGCTGCCTCTGTAGGTGTGAAAAACCCACCTAAAATTCCACCAATAATGATAACTGGCAACATTAAAGCAGTTATGGCAGATGAGGTTACTTTAATAATATTTTTTAAAGTAAAATCTTGTTTTTCTTTCGGAAAACCTTTTCTCTTAGCCATAATAACGATTAAAATCATTTGAGCTAATCCAATTAAAATTCCTGGAATAATACCACCTAAAAATAAAGCTCCGACAGAAACGTTTGTTAGTCCCGCAAAGATGACCAATGGGATACTCGGTGGAATAATTGGCCCTTGAATAGCCGATGTAGCCGTTAAAGCAGCTGCGAATTCTTTTTTATATCCTGCTTTGTGCATCATTTTTACTTGAATTGGTCCTAACGCTGAGACGTCCGCCAATCCAGACCCTGATACTCCTCCGAACAACATACTTCCAAAAACGTTGACATGGGCTAATCCACCACGAAATCGGCCAACAATTAACTGAGAAAACTGCACAAGTTGATCCATCATTTTTCCTTGTGATAACAATTCACCAACTAGTATAAATAGAGGAATTGCTAAGAAAACAAAGCTGTCCATCCCTGTGTAAAACTTATGCACATACATCGTTAAAGATCCTAGCATGTCGGGTTTAATTAAAAAATAACTAATTCCCGCAGTAGCAATCGCTAACACAACTGGTGATCCTAAAACTAACATGGCTATTAAAATAACTAACACAGCAATTAGAGCACTAGACATCCTCTATCACCTCATTCTTTTTATTGAAGACTTGTAAAATTTTCAGTAAATACTGTAAAAGAATGAGTGCCATACCTACTGGAATAGCTAAATAAGGAATCAACCAAGAAATCTGCAATCCAGCTGTTTTAATATGCACGCTCTCCATTGCTTGCTTCCATCCTGTCCAGAACAACAGGGCAAGAATGAATAAAAAGACTACTTGATAAATAACATCTCTCCATTTTACAAATCGTTCTGGCCAAAAATGATCAAAAAAATCAACCGCAATCAATTCATCATTTCGGACAACTGCATTTGATACAATTAAAACTGCCCAAATGACTACATATCTTGCAAATTCATCAGCCCAAGCAATCCCACCATCGAAAAAAACTCTCAGTAGAACTTGAGTTAATAGTACAATGACAACACTTCCAAAAAGTATCGATGCGATTACTTCTGATACTCTAGCGATTCGTTCACCAATAGAATGAAGCATTTACTATCACCTCAGTTCATGTCTATTTTACTCAGCAATAAGTCAATCCATTTTTGATCAACTTCTTTTTCTAAAAGTTCTAGTACTGCTGGCATACTTAAGTTTTTGAACTTTTCTCGTTCTTCCTTCGTCAACTCGGTAATTTGAATACCACGTTCTTTAAACGTTTCTAAATCTTCTTCTGTTCTTTTATCTAAAATATCAATCATTGTAGTTTGCGCTTCAAGAGCCGCATCCATAATAATTTCTTGTAACTCGGAATCCAAGCTATTCAATACATCATGATTCATCATAATTGTTGCAGTATTTACAAGATGACCGTCCATCGTATAGTAATCTTGCACTTCATGTAGATTCGAGTTAATCATCGTGTAAGGTGCATTCTCTTGACCATCCGCGACTCCCGTTTGTAATGCAGAATAAACTTCTTCAAATGGGATGGCAGTAGGGTTGGCTCCTAACGATCGCACCATCGCCTGGTGTACTGGTATTTCTTGTGTGCGGATTTTCATACCTTTCATGTCGTCTGGAGTTCGAATTTCATGTTTACTATTACTAAAATGTCTTAAAGCAGTAGGCAAGTAAGATAAAACATGTAAGTTACTCTTGTCTACAATTTCTTCTGTCAATTCATCTCCTAATTCTCCATTAAGAAGTTCGACAACTTCATGATGAGAATTGAAAGCATAAGGAACAGATAAAATGTCAACAGCTTTTGTATAAGATGAAAGTAAACCTACATCTGCACCGCCAACGATGTCTAGCTCGCCCCTTGCAGCTTGTTCAACCATCGATCGTAAATCACCTAGTTGAGAATTCGGATACAAATCTACTTTTACTTTCCCATCTGTTCGTTCTTCAACTAACTTTTTAAATGTATCAGCGTATGCATGGTAAGGGTTTTGAGTATAGCTCACTTCAGCATCATGATGTCCAAACTTAAGAGTAATAACATCCCCCTGTTCAGTCGACGTTTCCCCTTCCTCACTTCCGCATGCCACTAACACCAATGCCATTAACATTACCAAAGCAAATCGCATAATCGATTTCATACATTTCCCTCCACTTTTCCTTTATAATTATTTGGTTCAGTAACCCTCAAAATGCAGAGCTATCAAACCTCCCTTTCGTTACTCTTAAGCGTACCATCGAATGCAAAAAAAAATGATATTTTATGATAAGGGGGTAATTCAATTGAAAGTTAAAGTTAAGATAAAAGAATTGCTTATACAACACAACATTAGTTTGCGAGAATTATCTAGATTAACAGACATACGTCACGCAGCCTTATCAGAACTCTCGAATCAAAAAAGAGAAAATATCAATTTTTCACATATTGAGCGCATCGCACAAGCTCTCCATATAACAGACATCCGAGAAATCATTGATCTTGTGGAAATCAATGATTGATTGGTACGCTTATAAGTAACACTAGAAACAACTTAAATGATTCCGCTTTCATTGTCAAGTGGTTTTTCGAATTTTCTATTTATTTTAGTGGAAGTGTGTGTAAGGAGACAGAAGACAGTAAACAACAATCGCATAGCTGCTCCATAAAAAATTGATTGAGGAGGAGAGATAAGCGAATAATTATATACCAGCTATAATTACAGCATCAATGGCCTTGTTTGCAGCAGTTGGAGCTCAATTTTTATCGCATTACCTTCAGAGTCGAAGAATAAAAAAAGAAGAATATAATTCGATCTACCAAGAACTAGTCTTTCCTTTTCTACCAGAGGTATTAATTTATTATGAAACTCATACTAATTTTAGAAAAGGTCATGATGTTACTAAAGATTTAAATGCTGATGAATTAATAGAAAGTATTAGAAAAAAGAGTCAACTCGGAAATATTAAATTATTAATCCGATATAATGAATTAATAAGAACAGATTATTTTTATGATGGACGCGGAGATGCCAAAAACATAGGAGTTTTGAGATTTTTTTATGAATATTTATCTGACGTTTTAATGATTTTGAAAAGAATGAAAAAAGATAACGATTTAACTAAGAGTGTTGAAATGATCCATAAAAAATACGGGATTTGGATTCTAGTTTCTGAAGAAATGGGGTATGAGGATGCAACAAATGTAATGAGTTACGATTTTTTACTAGATGATAACTTCTACAAAGAAATTTCACAAAGGAAATTGAACAATCTTATTGCAGATTCTACAGATTCTACAGATTCTACAGAATCTCATTCCAAAAATCGAAAAGTCATACTTAAAATACTTTTAAATGAATTTTCTAAGGATGGAGAGTTGGATGTTGAAGTCATCCGTAAATTGAAAGAAAGTTTAGTAAGTAATAGCGAATACTAAGTAAAGTAAAATAAAACAAGACAGAAAATACTTTTAGTACTTTTCGTCTTGTTTTATTTTACTATATTTGACTTTTTTAATTACAATCTACTCCCTCTATGTAGAGGGAGACATTTAGCGCATCCAATCAGCACAACAAGAGAGTTATTTCAATCCACTCCCTCTCTGCAGAGGGAGACCCTGAGATTCCAAAAGATAAAGATTTGGTATTTTTATTTCAATCCACTCCCTCTATGTAGAGGGAGACCTGTCGCTGCATCGAATGCTTTATCTAAAAGCGCATTTCAATCCACTCCCTCTATGTAGAGGGAGACAATCGTTTTTCAAAACAAACTGTCGCATTGTTCCATTTCAATCCACTCCCTCTATGTAGAGGGAGACTTCAGACGGATGAAATGCACATGGAGGAGACGAGTATTTCAATCCACTCCCTCTATGTAGAGGGAGACCTAAATGTCATCTGATCTACCTCTAACCTAATTTCATTTCAATCCACTCCCTCTATGTAGAGGGAGACCATCACTCACCTTCTTTTCTTCGAAATATAATTTATTTCAATCCACTCCCTCTATGTAGAGGGAGACACATCGAGTCATGCGAATGGTGTGAGGGATAACATATTTCAATCCACTCCCTCTATGTAGAGGGAGACTCCAATACAATGGACTAGGAACGGAAGACATCATCGTGATTTCAATCCACTCCCTCTATGTAGAGGGAGACTATTTTAGGAAGTGAAGACCGCGCCGAGTTTGTTATTTCAATCCACTCCCTCTATGTAGAGGGAGACTATGATTTTCAATTCGACGTGAGATTCGTTTCTATTTCAATCCACTCCCTCTATGTAGAGGGAGACTAGCAAGTGGACGTTTATAAGATTCCAGATTTTTTATTTCAATCCACTCCCTCTATGTAGAGGGAGACCGTTTTTATGACCGTCTTTCGCACGTCGATCTACATATTTCAATCCACTCCCTCTATGTAGAGGGAGACTGCGAGGGGTTGTGTTTACATCCCTCGATTACTACATATTGTGCCTCATTTCCCTTTTTCTTTCAAGCAATGTTTATAACTTCACGAAAACTTCATAAAAGGTTCCGTTTTCTTTGCGAAGGTCCTGGGGTTTTCATGGGCACTTCAGGTTCGCAGCTATTTTTACCCTTCCAGACCATTGAACATTTGAGCGTATGCGTAATGTGGAAACAGTGGCGGGTTGTTAATGAGCATCAATAACTGATTCAATTTCAAATTGAGCGATAAAATGGACACTTCTTCCCCGCCATAATTCACCGATAAGTCTTCCACCATTCTTTCTTCGACTCCACTTGCATGGTCTCTTTCACGACGCGAGCCTCCGTGATTCAACGCTCGATAATAATCATCTAATGTCCGTCGATCTGTATTCATTCGCACGTGTAGTTTTTCTTTTGGCTTTTCAGATGCGTGAATTTCCATGTCAAAATATTCACGAACGCTTCCACTAACTGCACCGTCCAAATGACAGTAGATTAAAATAGGACGAAGTGCTGTTTGAGTAGGCGCCGCTCCTGCGCCTGGAACAATATGTGTATGCATTCTTGCAATACCTTCATGGCTCATTTGAAGGTCAGTAATTGAGTTGGCCCAATCTTCCAATCCTTCTTTTGTAGCCGACGTACTTTTGCATTCAATCGCTGCACTTACCGCTTCAATCGGAACGAATTTCAATTGATCTTGTTGAAAA
Organism: Savagea serpentis; assembly: GCF_015351395.1. Classification (GTDB taxonomy): domain Bacteria; phylum Bacillota; class Bacilli; order Bacillales_A; family Planococcaceae; genus Savagea; species Savagea serpentis. Next base: position 720,465 of record NZ_JADKPV010000001.1, on the reverse strand, counting down.
ATGTACGGTGTGTACATTTGATCGATTATTGCTAAGTCCACTTCATTCGAAACATCTCCCTCTGAATCGACGATAAAAATCGATCGTTCGACGACAAATTTTTTCGGTACGACTGATTCAAACAATTTTTTCCATACATTTTCACGAAACGTGCCGATCGTTGTTCCATGAGGATCGTATTGGAAATACAATTGTTGGACGATTGATTTTTCTTTCTGTTGATAATTCGTTAATATGTTCTGAAATGCTTTCGTCTTATTCATAATGTTGCCCCACTCTTTTCTTTGAACTTCACTTTTCCTAATCCATACCCGATCGATGTTTTTGCACCGATGCCGTACTCTTCAAATGCGAGGCGGATAAGGTTTTGTAATGTTTTGGTCTGTTCTTTCGTTAATGCGTCACTCATTACAATGGAAAATTGCACGCTCACCTTTTTTAACGAACTCATTTGGATGATGTTTGGAGATTGATCGTCCGTTGGTGCGTTTTTCCCAAACTTAGTATAGTAATCCACATAGTGAGGGGTAATGACGTCTTTGTGCACGTTGCTGCCTTCGATCACACCATCTAAAAAGATGAGCGATCCTTGTTGGCCTGTCTCTTTAATTGTACCGCTCCCGATTCCGAACCAGTCGACGTAACATTGACGCGTTTCAGCAGATACGTTCTTTAAAACCGCCTCGACAAATTGTTCATCCGTTTGCGGTTCGTCCTTTTTTTCCTGCATCACTTTCGCTAATGCTTCTCCACACATTTCATGTAAAAAGACGTGCCGCAACAATCCTTTGATCGATGGACTCGGAACGTAAGGAACGCCATACAAAGGATGCAATGTCATCCCTACATTACTGCTGTATGCTTGATGGCCACCTGTCCCGATGACGAGTTTATCATACATCTTTACAGACACGTCTAGAGCGAAAGGATATCCCTTTCGGACAATCGAAAGGTTGTTCTTCAAACATTGATTCGCTTTAGCATGGAGGAATGGTTGTTGAAAAGGACCAAATGTTTGATCTCGTTTACCATATTGGTAAAAAGCTAAGTAGGCATTATCTATCCTTTTTTCTATCAAATCAGCTGTTTCTATCGGAATGCACATCTTCTTCAACCTTAATCATCCCCTCTGCCAGTTCTTTCATCCAGATCGCCAGTTCGATTACTTCTTCTGTTGCTAATCGGTACATCGGTGTCGGCAAGGTGAAAAGGTGTTCTAAAGAAGTTTCGGCTATTATGCCTTGCTTCTTCATCCATTGCATCATTGTCATGTAAAGGGATCGATGCGAAGCGGAATTTTTAGAATGTAAAAAAGTGAGCGCATTCCCTAACCCTTGCGTTTGAACGAGTGCTGGAAATTTAATGACGATCGTTCGGTACTCTTTCACCTGTTCTTTTTTCTTTTCACAAAATGTCTGAATGCTTTGAAGTGCAAAGGACGCTCGCTCATTATGTACTGTGCTCATCGTGACTCCTCCCCTTTAATCACTTGCAACATCCCTTTTCCGAGCGTTGCATTCCCGCCGACTTGAACGATTGGTTCAATATGATCTAAAAGTTCTGCACCATTTAACAAAGCCGTATAGAAAAAGGCTTCAACCGGAACGTACTCCTCTGTAAATAAAGCACCGTCTTCTACCGTTCCCGTCTCTGCTGAAATGCGAATGCGTGTTGAAATTTCGGTCGAATGTTTGACGAAATAGGTGAAATCGTCATTCGGTACACAAATGACGCGCCCCTTTACTTCTTCTTGAATCGTCTGGGGCAACAATGTTAACCAATCTTTGAAATCTTTCTGTTTCGTCACTTCGTACCTTAATTCTTCTAACACGACGAAATGCTTGTTATCTTTTGAAAACACTAAGTGAGAATCCTCAGTGACTACCGCTTGATTTTGTATTTCTTGTAAGTTGAGCTGTTTTTTCTCCGCTCCTCCTATCGCGCGATAATCACGGTAATAACGCTCCATCACAAACGGACATGTCACGTATGCAAAAATTCCTTGCGGTGACCGGACGGGGAAAAATAAAATGCGAGCGTCGGTAAACACGACTTCCCCTTTCTTCCCACCAGCCTCCTCTCCATTCGTTTCTTTTCCTTTTTCCTCACCGAACCAAGTGGCAATATCAGTTTCTGAAGCACCCTTCTTGTTTTTCCATACGTGATGACGCAAACTCCCTTTCAAACTCGATGCCTCAATTTTAGGAAATTGTGTCGGTTTCTCACGTTGAATCGGTAAGTCAACGATGCTTCGCTCAAAACTTCCGCCAACGTGTAAAGGAGTAATTGTTTTTAAATGAATCAGTTGCTGATTAGTCATACTTCTCACCTTTCTCTTTTTGTAATTGTTGTACTTGTTCTGCAGATAACGCTGCTACGTAACTATGACCGAACCCTCTATCACAATACGTCGTTCGCTTATACCATGGGTAGTCATAGCCGAGACGCTCTCGATAGTCACTCATATTCTTCTCATGCATTAAATAAACTGCATCTTCAAATGTTCCTTCCAACAGCTTAAAATAGATGACCGATCCAGCAGGCACTGCCAATTGTGGAGCAACTGGTCGATTTTCTTTCGGATTAAAACTACCGATGACTTCAGGTTTTCCAATGGCCGCAGCGATTGCTTCCACTCTTATTTTCCGTTTTTTATAACTAAAAGTACCGGTTAACGTTGCTGGGTCAATCCAACGTGGCAAAGTGCCATGTTTCCATATCGCAGGGGTAGCGAGATACAGTTTAAAATAGTTTGTTCCTTCTGCTTTTTGCACTTGCTTTTTATCATACTTACTTAACTTCGCGCGTCGTTGATCGCCACCGATTTTAACGATGACCGGAGATTGCTTTTTAAAGCCTTTCGTTACTTCGACACCTAACAACAACTGCTCTTCTTTCTGTTTAGGTGCTCCACCTAAGGGCACTTGTTCGTTAAGGACGACACTTTCACGTGTGTACCACTTTCCTGTTTCCGTCACTCCATCGGCGAGGTCTACACTAATGCCTGTCTGTTGCTCAAAAGTAATGCTCTCATTAAACGTCGTTAAAGCCAATGCTTCTCCTGTCGCACGGACATAATCGCTGAACGTCTTTTGGTCTAACCCGTTCCAACTTCCCGCCTTCCGTTTCAACCGCTTCCGTTCTTCACTTTCTACTTGTCTCGTAGGCGGCGCCGTTAAAACATATGGGAACGGCAAGTTGTTAGAGGGATCACGCTTCAACTGAAGAAGAACGAGTTGCAACGATTCTTCTCCATTCGAGTGTTCTGCTACTAACATCGTATCGAGAGGTGCAGGATAAATCGGTTTATTGTTTAACAAAATCCCGCTCCAACCGATTGAAAGTTCCCGTGCATCGACGTTCCAAAGCTCTCGAAACATCCCTGCATATGTAGAAGGATACGGCGGAAAAATCGTTGACGTATGAAAGTTAATTCCGGCATCGCTCGGAGAAGCTCCTTTGAAAAACAAACGATCCAATGGTTTCAGTTTATACATTTGCTGTTTCATCATTGTTTACCGCTCCTATCTTTTGCATGAATGCAATAACGTTCAATTGGTCGACGAGATGAACGACCTTCCCTTCATTCGATGATGAATCATTGAACAAATCTAAAATAAGTTCGGTCATTTCTTGTTGTTCATCGCTCGCATGACCTTCTAACGAACGGTGCCCTACTCTTCGAATTAAAGCATGAATGATGGCACTGTCGTATGAATCGTCGAGAGGATTCAATGTCTCTAATAAATTCGCGATGTACGAGCGACTGAACGGCTCTCGTCCTAACTGTTCTAGCAACTGTTCGAACGTATCGAGTTTCTCAAATTTATCGCGGTAGATCACTTGCTTCCCACCACGATGTTGGACTTCGATCGCATACGCATCTTTTCCTGGCATATCTTTCGCATATCCTTCAAGCTCTTCTACGCGTTCCAATAATGGAGCAAGCGGAGACATTAAATGCGCAAATACAATTCCTGCAGACAAAGTAAAGGGGTTACCTGCTTCATCTTTTATTTTCTCTTGAAACAGTGCTCGCAGTTTCTTCAAGAGTGGCATCGTTTGATCAATCGGCGCAAATGCGAGAACGTCTTCGCCACCTGCGAAAATACAAATCCCGCCATCTTCTGTCACCATCTTGTCCGCTTCGTTAGCGAATGTAGCAATCGATTCACTTAACCGTTCGTGAACATCGAATCGACCACTTTTTTGATATTCACTTCCGACACCATCACCGTCTAACTTAATCAATGCGTAATAAGGCGATGGTTTTTTCAAAGGACCCGCATGGGTGTTTTTCAACTCACGGAACTCCTCGAGAACACCTTGAGGATAGATGTCTTCAATCGGATGACCATTCATCCAATCGTGCAGCACTTCGGACCCTTCGTCCTCTAGCTCCTCGTAACGCTTCCAATCGCCAATGTGTCGATTGGCATGTTTCAATAACATCATCGCCACTGAACGAAACGATTTTTGGTTACCTTTATCTTTGAGTTTTAACAAAGAAGGATCGAACAGGCGTTTAAACATTGCGATGCCGCTTAAACACTCGCCTTCTTTCAAAAGAGGCTGATTTACCTCCTTGAGGTCTGAAGCAAAAGGTGGGAATCTATCGTTTCGCTTTCTTCCGTAAAGCGCTCGATACGCTGGAAACAATGAACAACGGCGCCCTTCACCGAGAGGAAGTTGTTCAAACATCCTCGTGTTTTTCACATCGTGCATCGCTTGAACGACTTCGTTATAACTTTTTCCATAGTCTCCACCGTAAGGAACAAACGTCCAATGAATCGATAAAAAGTGAGACAACTGTGCTTTCGCTTCATCCGTTAATTCGATTTTCTCCTTCTCAAAAGTTTTTTCTACTATTTCAAGCCACGTTCGTTTCAAATCACTTTCGATTGATTCACAATACTTTTTCGTATTTTCAGAGGAATCCCGAATCGTAAATAGTAGACGGTTCGGTAAACTAGGCAACTCCATTTTCGGGAAAATGATTTGAGTTTTTGCACCAGCATCGGATGAATCGATGCGCTCGATAGCACAACGCGTTAAATGAGACAGTAAGAAACTTCCTGCTGCCAAATCTTTCATTTTCCGTGAGGACTGAATCAGTTCACCGACTGGTCCAATCGTTAACAACACTAATTGTTTTTCCAAGTCGACTTTCTCCCTTCCAATTGATTGATAAATTCGATTCGATTATCTCGCTCAGGAGAAGCATTCAAAACTCTGTTTCCTTTGACTGCCCTTAACTGTACATATAGCGGATATATGTTCATTCCGCTTCGAACGAGTGTAACAACCAATGAAGAAGAAAATCGCGACGTTCCGCCTTCACCGGTTAAAAATCCACAATTTCCTGGCAGCCCATTCTTTTCCGCATGTTTTTTCACATGATGAGATGTTTGATCAACTCGCTTTAAAAAAGAAGTAACGTCATCACCAATTGGTTGTCCTACTTCTATTTTTTCGAGCACGGGGTATTTTACACGGCTCGCATCGTTGACCGTTCGATAAATGATCGTTTCGTTTCTCGCAAACGGTGCGTTCTGATCAATTCGTATTATTTTTTGAAAAATTTCTTCTGCGACTTCTTCTGCCGTCTCTCCAATAAGAACGTCTCGCTCTTTGCCTTCTACAATTCGCTTCGGTGATACGGCCCCTCTGCCACGCCTACTTCTTAAACCGATTCCACCGAGCAGTAGAGAAAGCTCGAACAGTTCAACATATGTATCAACGACGGATAAATCAACCATATGCGGTTGGTAACGAAACACGTATTCAAATGACGTTCCGTATGAATACGCCTTTTTCTTAAAGCTTCTCTCTCGATGAAGCAACATCACTTCTCTTTTTTCATTTACAAGTTCTTTTAATTTCGCTTGAAAACGAATAGGCGCAGCAACTGAATGACTTGCTAGCACCCCGCCAAAGTACGCGACCTCTCGCTTATACAATTTTTCTGTACTCGGGTCCCGTTGAAGAGAACGCCACGTACTTCTCATCAACGCTTTCCATTCGGATGGTCGTAAATCAAGCATTTGAGAACCGTCTTGACTGACAATCGGGCTAATCGCTTCTCCAATTACTATTTTCTTCTTCACACCTCGCTCCTCCTCTTTCACGACTGTTCATTTTTATTTTCAGAATTCAACTCTTTACGAAAGCGTTCTACATACGCAAGGTGCGGGAAAAACATTGGATTGTTAATGAGCATCAACGCTTGGTTCAGCATAAAATTGAGCGTCAATAAAGAAACTTCTTCGACCCCTTTTCGAATGCGATAATTATCTAACGACAGTCCATCTAAGTTCGCATTTTTAATGATCGCATCTTCATACTCCGCTTCATGATAAGGGTGATGATTCAACCGCTTGTAAACATCAGACAACTCTTTGAATCGATCGTTCACAGCCACTCGAATGGAACGGTTATCCTCTTTTTCTTGTGCCCAAAGCGTAATGTCAAATTCCTTTTCTAAATCGACCGTAGCGTTTTCACAATCCTTGGATTGCTTCGACATATGACAAAGAATTAAGATTGGACGGGTTCCTGTCTGTGTCAGTTTTCGCGGACCTCGTTTTTGTATTAAACACTCGGGTACTCCACACTCTTTCGACTGGCCTTCTTTCTTAGTTTGTTGTGAAGGTTCTTTGGATTGCACATGTCCAAAAAGACGCGCGATTCCTCGATCGCTCGTTTTTAATTTTTCAATAGATTTTCTCCACGTTGAAATGACTTCACCATCTAAATTTTCACTTTTACATTCAATGGCTACTGCGACCGCTTCAATCGGTATAAACTTCAAATGCCCTTGTCTAAAAATATAAGGCGTATACATTTCGTCCAAAATAACAAGATCTACTTCTTTGGAAACGCTGCCATGAGAATCTAAAATAAAAACGGACTGTTCCACAACGAATTTCTTCGGAACGATTTGCTCAAACAATTCTTTCCATATGGCTTCCCGAAATGTATCAGAAATAAAGCTCTTGAACGATAGACTGTTCCAATCGTAAATAGTTCTGAGCAATCATGTTAAAAATCGGATGGCCATCTATCGTTTGATGAACTTCAGACTTCGCCTCTTTTTTCTCACACATTTTCCATCACTCCCATCTTTTAGGTATATAATATCATTAAAAAACTAATAAAGCTCATAAATACATTCCAAAGAACTAAAAAAGAGCCCGTTTTAATAAACGAACTCTTCTTTAATGACACTTTTATAACAATCATCTTATTTTAAACTAAGAAGGATTTCCAATATAGACTTTAATCCACTCCCTCTATGCAGAGGGAAACACTTCCGCGTATGTTTTGGTCTCTGCCTTTGACTTATTTCAATCCACTCCCTCTAAGTAGAGGGAGACATTGCACTCCTTGATTAACTTTAGTGTGTTTTCAATTTCAATCCACTCCCTCTAAGTAGAGGGAGACGAATACATTTAATGAATCAGTAAGCATATTAACATCATTTCAATCCACTCCCTCTAAGTAGAGGGAGACTGCGAGGGATTGTATTTAACTCCCCCTATTACTACATATTGTGCCTCATTTCCCTTTTTCTTGCAAGTAATGTTTAGGACTTCACTAAAACTTCATAAAAGGCGCCATTTTCTTTGCGAAGGTCCCGGGGTTTTCATGGGCACTTTAGGTTCGCGCGTGACTTAAATGTTTATTTAATCAAATTTTTTTATGAATTGTACTGCCTTATCTCTCTTAAAGAGATTATATTTTATTTGTAGAAGATGATCATGGAACATTACTTGAAATGTTTGGAAAAGATGTCTTGTCTTATGCTATATATTGAGTGTTATGTATCAAATTAAAACGAAATGGAGAGGCGATGCTTCTTCTCCTGACTTCGCACAATCCACAGAAAAACCCCCTCTATGTGAAAAGATTTTTGGTATGTTTATTCAGTCTATTTTCCATTTTTTATTAAACTTCACCTTAAAAAAACAGCAAAGGCCTCTGCTGTTTTTTAGCTTGTTCTCTTGCTTTTATTTAATCTACTTGCTTCATCATTACATAATCTTCAATGGCAAAAAGTACTGCCTCAAAAGCCTGTGTCGATTGTCGATTCGTTAGCTCACCTCTAAAAATATGTAGGATTTTCTTACAAGGTGGCTCAGTTTTAGATTAACACTATCATTACTACTCTTCCTTATTATGTGAATATCACTTATATTAATACTGTTAAAACATTTTTTCATTATATTTTTACTTTTTAACAGAGTTATGGTAGGTTAAATGGTAATTTAAACTAAATTTAGGAGGTATTGAAATGACTACTTTTATTGAAACAGAATCCATCGAAATGGCTGGCAAAAAAGACGAGCAACGCGTATGGGAAGCGTTGAAACGTGCTTATGCTAAAGATGATGGAATCGGCTACTGGCGTTATCCCGTTTTCTCTCCTTCCGATGGTCCGAGACGCGAACCCGATTTACTACTACTTACTCGTGGGGGCGGTCTCGTCATCATTGAAGTGAAAGGACTTACTATTGACCAAATTGCGTCCATCCAAGGACCCCTTTGGACATACAATAACTTTTATGTCGAAGAAGGCGCACCGTACCAACAAGCCGAAGACCAAGTGTTTTCCTTACTTCATTACTTTGACAGCGATCAACGGACACGTCGAAAAATTAAGGCTCGTGCAATCGTTGCACTTCCCCGTATTACTAGAGCAGAATGGGAAGAAAAAGGGTTTGCCCACTTGCCTTCATCACCGCCGATTCTTTTTTCCGAAGATCTCGGACCGAAAACAATGCGCTCACGAATTGAAGAAGCTCCGACTGTACAACGCGGACGAATGCCGCTTGACGACGAAGCTTGGAACGCCGCTCTTTCTGTACTAGGTGGAGCTCCAGTACATAAGAAAAAAGAAATCGTACCTACAACTACGATGACGAAAAATTACTTGTTACACCAATTGAATGCGGAAACGAGTCAATTTGACGAAAAACAAGAAACGATTGGAAAGGTCATTCCACCAGGTCCACAACGAATCCGTGGCATCGCTGGTTCTGGAAAAACAGTTATGCTCTGTCAAAAAGCTGCACATATGCATTTAAAGTATCCGGATTGGGACATCGCGATTGTTTTTTCAACACAAAGCTTGTACGACTCAATACGAGGGCAAGTCGATCATTGGTTACGCTTCTTCAGTAAGGACACGGTCTCACTTACACCTGAAGTCGAACGACGCATTCGAATTTTTCACGCATGGGGAGGGAAACGTCAACCTGGTTTTTACAGCACGCTTGCTAGAGAACATGGCGTTCGGCCGCTGATTGTCAACGACTTAAAAGAAGCCCCTCACCTTCCGAAATACATGTCACCAAGCGATAGCGTCGCCTACTGTTGCCAACAACTATTACACGAAACTCGCGGACATATCACACCTCAGTTCGACGCCATTTTAATCGATGAAGGACAAGACTTAGTCGTAGAGAATAAGACCTTCCACTACGAAGGAAAACAACCCATTTATTGGCTCGCTTTTCAAGCGTTACGCCCAGCTATAACAAACAATCCAACGAGTCGACGGCTCATTTGGGGCTATGATGAAAGTCAAAGCTTAGATGCGCTCATCGTCCCGACGGCCAAAGAACTTTTTGGACCAGATTATACGAAACTCGTCCAAGGCATTTATCCAGGTGGAGCTCGAAAAAGTGAAGTGATGTACAGGTGTTACCGTACACCAGGACCTTTACTAACCGCAGCTCACGCAATCGGCATGGGGCTTCTACGACCAGACGGCATGTTGCGTGGTATTACGAATAAAAGCGATTGGGAACGAATTGGTTATGAAGTTGTACAAGGTAACTTCCGATCGGGAGAAGAAATTACACTTCACCGACCACCTGCTCATTCTCCGAATCCTGTTCCATCGTTGTGGAAAAATCCAGTCATTCATTTTCAAACGTACTCCTCGACGACTGAAGAGTTACAACACGTCGCACATGCGATTGTGCACGACATTACGAAAGAAGGAATCGAGCCGGAAGATATTTTAGTAATCTTTTTAGGCCCTTCTTGGATAACTAAGACAAAACAAAATCAACTCGGCCATCTATTAAATAATCATTCAATCGACTATTACGTTGCAGCTGCAAAAACACCAAATATGACCGGCACAAGTGGTGGCGATCCGACCCGTTTCGTATTCGATGGAGCAGTCACTTTTAGCCAAGTGACACGCGCTAAAGGAAACGAAGCAAATATGGTATATGTCGTTGGCCTCGATGAAGTAGCGAAAAAAGAAAGTTCACCAAAAGCGCGCAACGAATTATTCGTCGCACTTACCCGATCACGAGCATGGGCACATATTTCCGGAACAAATACATATCCATTTTACGAGGAATTTCAACGCGTCCTTCAAAGTGGAGATACCTTTACATTTTCTTTTAAACAACCGCCTCCGTACTCACTCGACCAAGACGAATCCGAATAAAACGCTCCTCTTTTTTCTGAAAATGAACTGACTCCTGAAATGTGGACACTTTAAAAAAGTACCCTTTTCAGGGTTTTTCTATGAAAAATCCTCTGTACTATTCTTAACTAAAAGGAGCTTGTCTATACGAGTAAAATCTATTTCAACAAGCATCAACGAAAATCAGTTTTACATAGTGATAATTGGTAAAGAGCGAAGAAAAAAGAAGTACTTATAAGCTGAAAAGAACTTGCAGAAAACTGAAGCACGTATTATTAAATATTTAGAAACAGAAAATGAGCTATTAAAAATAGCTAGAGGAACCAGAGAGAAAGGCGATTAAGGGCAAGTAAGCTACTCACATAAAATATGAAGTCCTCCGAAAATACAACTTTCAAAAGATTATTGAGATACAAGGGAGACTGGTCTATTAGAAAAAAGCTTAACGATGTTCGAATTTCAATCCACTCCCTCTAAGCAGAGGGAGACATTTTGTTTCGGTTTTTTGGGAGTGCTGCAATTGTATTTCAATCCACTCCCTCTAAGCAGAGGGAGACTAGAAGAATTGAATCAAAAAAATGAGCAGACCAATATTTCAATCCACTCCCTCTAAGCAGAGGGAGACCGCGAGGGGTTGTGGTTGAATCCCCCGATTACTACATATTGTGCCTCATTTCCCTTTTTCTTTCAAGCGATGTTTAGAACTTCACTAAAACCTCATGAAAAGAGCTGTTTTCTTTGCGAAGGTCCTGGGGTTTTCATGGGCGCTTCAGGTTCGCAGACACTTTTTACTCTTCCACTTTATTGAACATCCTAGCATATGCATAATATAAAAACAGCAGTGGGTTGTTAATGGTTAATATGTTTTGAAATATTTTCGTCTTATCCATCTGATTGCCTCTTCTTTTCTTTAACATCACTTTCCCTAATCCATATCCAATCGATGTTTTGGCATCGATTCCGTATGTTTCAAACGCGAGGTAGATAAGGTTTTGTAATATTTTGACACGTTCTTTTGTTAATTGTTCACTCGTTGCAATGTAAAATTAAGTACTACTATCACAAACGTATGAAAGCGAAATTAAAAGACCTAAGCCCGGTAGAATACCGAACTTAAGTCTTAGGACTTGCTTGAAATGATTTGTCTAACTTTATTGGGCTAGATTATAATAGGTGGGTTATTTTAAAGAAATAACCAAATTATTTTTTGTCTAAAGGATTTTCAATTTTATAATCTAGCGCTTTCATTTTCCGAATGAAAGCATCGTAGTTATTAACTGTAATTGGAATACCTTGGCCAACTCCTTCTTTTCGAAGAGTTGCTGAGAGCATTTCAAAACGATCTATTTCTTGAGGTTCGACCTGTGATTCCGCCTTTTTATATAACTCCAACTTGCCGAGGACAGAGTCTATAACCTCGATGTCAGATTTATTTACAGCAATAGATGATTTTTCTATTAGTTCAAAAGAGCGTCGCATGATTTTTAAGGATTTATCCAACTGTCTTGTTACTAATTCGGGATTCCTCCATGATAATTGCATCTGTTCACCTATAACGCTTTCCACTTCAATTAATTGATGTTGGATTTCATTCGATGCAATTTCTTTATTACTGTCTAGCCTGGAGTATACAAAGAACACAATAATAATCAACACAATGTTTAAAACGATAGACGTGTAAAAAATTACATTTTTCATATTTAAATGGACACCCCTCTCCTGCAGATAGCCAATCTAGGTGGCCCACGAAAAACTTGATGAAAACTAGACTTGAAACGCCTACTCCGCTAAGATTCTGCCGATTTACTCTCTCTTTCTTGATTACTTAAATATAAAGAATTGCCAGATTATTGTAAAGTGTTTATTATAGTTTTGGGGTTGGGAAAATAAAATAGATTAGAGTACCTACGCTTCAGAAGCAGTTGAGTATTGGTTTATCTATGTAAAAAACAGGGGCCTCATATTTCAAAAATAGAGTCCTTTCACCTGCTTTAGTAGAGTGAAATGCCATTATATAAAAAAGTGTCGCCTCAACATCATCCATTATTGAGAAAGGCGATATTAAATGAATCGATTCCCGCGTCACCGTGTTGCTTTATTTCGGATAAGACGTTTATTTTTTCAATGATATCATCTTCTACGTCCTCACTCAGTGGTATCGATTCGGAAGCATATTGGGATAGTTCCTTATGATGACCTACCATAATCGAATATGCCGCATTCTTAAACATCGATATATCATTCGCATCATTGCCAAAAGCGATATAATTTCCTTTTTCAATTTCTAACTTATTCAAAGCGCTCCATTTATTGATTCCTTGTGGGCTAATATCGATGACATTTTCATTTCCATGTTTATGTACAGTTACATCCAATTTGAGAATAGCATCGAGCACTTGATTCATGTCATCTGCCGTCAAAACTAATATTTTGATAATCGATTGATGATCGGAAAGCTTGATATTTTTTGCTAAGTTTGAGGGGTCCAGATTGTCTAAAATAGCATGATCTACAGGCCCCGTATATGTGTAGTTCCATTCTCCATCCATCAAATAAGTAGCATTGTATTCATCTAATATTTTGTGAATAGAATCTATCTGTGTGTCTGTAAAAGAATGAGAATAGCGAATCGTTCCATTAACCGAGATTAAAGAGCCATTTCCCCCTATCATAGTATATTCATGGAATCGTGCGTCAATGACAGGTAGCATATCTCGAATCGGTCTTGCTGAAGCAAAGATGACATCGTGTCCGTCCATTTGAAGCTTTTCAAGCGAGTTTAAAAGTTTCTCTGAAATGGGTTGTCCTTTAAAGCATATCGTTCCATCTAGATCGAATACAAAATTCATGGGATCTGTCACTCCTAAATTTTATGTGTTACATTTTTTAACAAATCTATCCTTATTCCAGTCTGCTCCTGCAAAGATAGATAGTTTTTGAGATTTCAATCCACTCCCTCTATGTAGAGGGAGACTTCTTTATATGAGTGGGAAATGCCTGATTATCCAATTTCAATCCACTCCCTCTGTGTAGAGGGAGACTACGAGGGAGTGTGTTTGAATCCCTCAATTACTACATATTGTGCCTCGTTTCCCTTTTTCTTGCAAGTGACATCTAGAATTTCATGAAAATTTCATAAAAATCGCTATTTTCTTTGCGAATGTTTGGAAAAGATGTCTTGTCTTATGCTATATATTGAGTGTTATGTATCAAATTAAAACGAAATGGAGAGGCGATGCTTTTTCTCCTGACTTCGCACAATCCACAAAAAAAACCTTCTCCGTGCGAAAAGATTTTTGGCATGTTTATTCAGTCTATTTTACATTTTTTAGCTTGTTCTCTTGCTTTTATTTAATTTACTTGCTTCATCGTTATATAATCTTCAATGGCAAAAAGAACTGCCTCAAAAGCCCGTTTCGATTGTCGATTCGTTAGCTCACCTCTTAAAATAACTTGTAAAGGCCCATTTGTTTCACTCACTTTCATTAAATCCTTTACTTCTGTACCTAATGCTTTTTCAATCGCCACTAAACGCTCTGGCTTCATCACGCGCTCTCCTGATAGCATATAATCGATTGAAGATTTACTAATGCCTGTATCATTACTCAAATCTTGGTAGGATTTCCCTTGCTCCTGTAATAACAACTTGATACGCTCTAATACATATTCATTTGATTTCATACTATCCCTCCATCGTTTACATTTCTATATGAGATGGATTATTTTGCAATATACACATGCTACAAAGATTAAGATTGCTGTGAACATCGGTGTTAAAATTCCCAAGTTTTCACGGATAATCTACTGCATTTCCGATATAATAGGAATCGAATATATTTTTTATTTGGTTAGGTGCTTGATTCAAATATTCACTTTACATCAAAGTCCCTTTCTTTCGAACGTTTCAAAAAATAAGTAATCTCCATAATCCCTGTGTGTAGGATTTTCTTACAAGGTGGCTCAGTTTTCAATTGCGATGTGGCTCACTTTTAGATTAACAGATACACATCATCAAATTCTACACCGTACAAATTCAAATTTTATTATCTACTCTCCCATGTTATAGCATATTTACCTAAGTACATCCATATCATTCAAGGAACACTTCAAATGTCTTCCATCATTTCCCTCTATGCTGAGGGAGACTTAACAAATGCAGACGATGCACAAAAAGGAATGGGAATTTCAATCCACTCCCTCTGTGCAGAGGGAGACGTGAAATTAGATCAATATTTCGCTGCGCCAGCAATTTCAATCCACTCCCTATATGCAGAGGGAGACTATCGATGGTCAGATGACTTAATGAAGAGTGCTATTTCAATCCACTCCCTCTATGCAGAGGGAGACCATCCATCCTAGTGCGACCGTAGATGATTGTAACAGCTATTTCAATCCACTCCCTCTACCGTTAGCACGTTTTCCTCCCAAGCTTGCTCGATATGAATAAGCGCCCATTGTCTCGGGCAAAATACGTAATGTCGAATGCCCGAGATCATGAGCGATACAGAATTAGAGTCCATCGTACACTTGAACGTCAAGCCCTTCTAAAGGTTCGACTTGAATGTCATAATCTTCAAATGAAGTCGCTAGTCCATCGACTGTGCGCTCTATTTTAACAGAGCGGTGCACTTTAGCGGATGAATATTGACCAATTTTATTGTTGTGCTCCCACCAGAACACTTTGTTCACTTCCATCGATCCATCCGGACGCGCGGAAGATGCATCATTTGCAAACAAAGTAATGAGCGCTTGTTTTAACTTTTCAGCATCTTCACTTGTAAAGCCAGTTTTTTCAGCAAGTTGCGGATTAATGCTTCCGTAAAAGATATACGTTCCGAAATCGACGCGGTGCTTCATTCCCATCGTGTCCGATGTTTTTTGACCTGGATTTGTCGTATTTGTCGTCGAGTTTACGCTTTTTGTAATTTGCATGCTCGTGATGTCGACAGGATCGATACTTGTCGCTGTATGTATCGATACAGGACCTCGCACACCGACTGACATTTTCGTACCTTTAAAAGCGAAGACTTGACCGAATGCGCGAACATCGTACCATTCATCTGAAGCAATTTTAATTGCTAATTCTTCATCTGCTTTCGCGTCACTCAGTAATTTTTTTAATTCCTCGACAGAATCCGCACGGTCTTTCAAACTACGAAATGCGTCATTACGACGTTCATCCGATTGCACAAAAATGTTTTCACCTTCATCTTGGAGACGATTGCGTAACTTACGCTTGATCGCAACATCTGACATTTCACCATGTCCGTTATAATCTTGGCGCGGACGGTTTCCGTTCAACGGGTCACCGTTCGGGTTTGCTTTATTCACTGTAAATACAACCGCAAAATCAATTTTATTTTGTAGTGTCATGTTCCTCATCCTTTTCTTCTTTTTTCTTGTACATCTCTTGGACTTGACTGCTATAACCTGTTAAAAAAATCGGTTGCAACGCAATATCTGTCATACCCTCTGGTCCGATTGCATCCTCAATTTCTTGAATCAGTTTACTATACATTGTCGCTGTTATAATTGATTGAGCGTAAAGTCGATCGAAGTAGGGTTGTAATTGCTTGCGAATGACAAGCCATGTGCGAGCAGGACGATTTGAAAATGCTGTGAAATATCGCATAGCATTTGTTGAACGACTATCTTTCCCTTGTTTATCACGTTCATTTAAAATACGACGTTCCATAACTTCCGCTACTCCTAACAAACGTCCAAATAAATAGTCGCGGTTCATATTCTCTTTTTGCAAAGTCATATCAGGTACCTCCTTTTTATCATTGTATGAAATCATGGCACATGCGATATGTAACGTTTGATCCCATGACTCCATCGTTCCTTTAAACGATTCCGGACGAATGACACGTTGGTAAATGCTTCGAATCATGTCTTTCGGAATCGGACGACGTTCTAGAATAGACGGTAAAATTCGCGTATAAAATTCTTTTTTAACCGCTGGATTCGTCTTGTCCCCATAAATGGCTTTCGCTAAATCAAATGTAGATGGCGTACCGATTGCCGTTTTCACCTTTTTATTTTCGTCTCTGTAAAATAGCATCCATCTACAATGTGTATGCCAATGCGTCAACGCATCTAAAAAGAGCTTCGGGTCCGTTTCTTGATAATAAACAATCGCCAAACGCCCTGACGTTGCCGCATCAAGTGCCATCGTAATGAGACGGTTGTCGTAAAACCCTTCGATATTATTAGCGAGACCATGTATCGCTTTCGTGATTTCTTTACTCGCCAACTCTTCTGTCACCGCTTCTGTTGCCGAAGAAGATGCGCCGATCAAATCAAATGACCCCGCAAACGTATTAATCGTCTCTGGCATGATATGTCCAAACGTAACGAAATATCGAGTATCTACATATGTTCCTTGTCTTTGCACGAGCCAACGCAATGCTTGATGCGACTTTTGCGATACATCGTATCCAATTTGTGCAGCTTCCGTCGGTTCTTTAAAACGCCCACGGTACGTATAGCCTTTATCGTCATTAGATGAAATGATTTTGGACATGTCACCGGCATTGCGCAATTTCGAACCGTGCTGCGTCGTCAACAATCCTTCTTCTCCCGTGACGTAACAGATTCCCTTTTTAAACGTATCTGGATCACTTTTGATTAATTTTCGGTCGTTCATCATCCGATCACGTATATACGCAATAAAGTTTTCAAAAAGTGCAGGGTCTCGCCAAAAACTAGTCGCATTTGATACTTCATTTAAAACATCGAAGCGTACTGTCGCATCAAATACCGTTCCTGTCGTTTCTTTATACAGTGGCGGTTTTTCAATCCCATATTTTTTATCATCTTGGCTCGTCCACTTTTCAATCACTTGGCCCTCTGTATCTAAATAAATGATGCCTGCCTTAATTAAATCTTGGATGAGCGTACCTTTTTGAATGTACGACGTAATAACTTTCACTTTTTCAGGAGCATTCGGCTGACTCGCCCAATCGAGCATTTGAGTCTCATAAGCGTCAAAGTTCTCATCGCGTTTTCGATTGCTTCCGAATTTTTTATAGTCTTTCGCTACGTAAAACAGCTTATCGTGCACGTAATGTGGCGCAATCTTTGACCCTGAACGGTTTGCAGAATCGAGTGTCGCTGGAATGATAGTAGACGATTCCTCTTTGGGAATGACACGTGCACGATGGAAGGTTGCATCTTCCTTCAATATCACTTCCAATTGCACGTTTTGTGAAACATGAGCGATCGGCATTAACGTGAATTCTCGATTGTAACGTGTTTCAAACTCTCCGACTCGATGTATATTATTGTCGTACACATCTGCTAATCGTTGCATCCAACTCATTTATAAGTCCTCCTTTCCAAATAATTGTTCATACTCCTCATCTACTGACTGCATATTTTCTTGTAAAATAAATGCTTTTCGGTCATATTTTTTAATGTTTCGAACGATGGGACATTCTTCAGGACGTACAAATTTGATAATCCCATCTTTCATCGTCGGTGACCAGAGACGAGCTTGTAAAATATCCTCTCCACTTTCATCAGGATACGTAAAGCCATGAAACATAGGTCCAAATGATAGTTCTCCATATTGATTATAAAAACTTTTTCCGCTACCGAATTCACAAGCTTCCACATAACCTTGACATTCACGCGCTCCTAAGAAAATGTCGCGACGTCCCCCCCGCTCTACGGATCGTTTCGCAATATTATGATGCTTATGTTCATTCCAATCTTGTTTTAAATCTGGACGGTGCTCATTAAATTCAAAATGCGCTCGCACTTGATAACATGGTTCTCGTAAATACGTATAATATGCTAATTCATTCGCTGGATTTTGGTATTTCATCGGTCGCATACTTTTAACCTCTGTCTGTATAGCGTTCATCACACGTACTTCGTCGATGTACCATGTGATCGATGGCTTCCAATAAATGCTTTCTACAATGCCTTTCAACGCTTGATATGTCGGGACTTGATACGTAAATTTTTCTCCTCCGATTTTTGTGACAGGATCTGTAAATAAACCGTACTTTCCATACACTACAAACTCAATTTGATTTCGCATTGCTTTCACCTCCTTAAAAAATGAAACTTGATTTTTGTCCGTCTCCCTCAATGGAGATTCCATAATTTTCGTGGTATCCACCTTCTAGCAATACATAAAGCGAATCATGATAAAGCACATCGATTAAATCTTCACGAATCAGTGCTTGTAACGTATAGTCATAAACGTTCACGACATATTGTTGTGCACGTTTCATCAGTGCATTTAAATGTTCTAATGGTAGTTCTTCATTCAACGCTGCAATGAGTTCCTTTGCTTCGTCATTATAAGGAACGATAATTCCCGTCGTCGGTGAATCGATTGCTTGAAAGTGTCGCTCCACCGTCTTATACATCGTAACCATCGCTGTTTTCCGATAAGGTAAATATAGTTCTGGCTTGTTTAAAAAATAAATGAGCGGGCGATTCACTTCTTTTGGATGAGGTTTTATTGCTCGTTTTGCCGTTTCATAATAAAAGCTATAAAAACGTTCAATCATCGAAGGCTTCACGAGTGATTGTAAATAATCATCCTCTGTGCGGACATAATCTAATGTCGTTTCTGCACCTACTCTTATTTCTGGCAAACGATCGAGGGCTTCAGAATTTAATTTCACGAGATAAACATCCCCATACGCTCTTTCTGCATTCCGATTACAACGTCCTGCTGCCTGAGCGATAGAATCAAGCCCTGCTAAAGACCTGACAACCGCTTCAAAACTAATGTCAACGCCCGCTTCGATTAATTGAGTACTAATACAA
Organism: Savagea serpentis; assembly: GCF_015351395.1. Classification (GTDB taxonomy): domain Bacteria; phylum Bacillota; class Bacilli; order Bacillales_A; family Planococcaceae; genus Savagea; species Savagea serpentis. Next base: position 701,228 of record NZ_JADKPV010000001.1, on the reverse strand, counting down.
ATCGTCGGAAGTTGATTGTCTAACCGTTCTCTTATTTCACTCAAAATATCATGACGGTGAGCTGCACACATCGACGTGCTTAAATGATAAAGCGTATGTGTTTTTAGATGCTGTAACGCTTCGTAAAGTTGTAAAACCGCACTTTTCGTATTCAGTACAATTAATAAGGAAGCATAGTCGGTACTTTTTTGTTCGATAAAAGTAGCGAGCTGTTCGGTATCCCACCCTTTTGGATCGATTTCATCGTGGAAACGGACACGCTCAAAAGCTTCAGCAACTTGCTCAAGTTGTGGAACCATTTCCGCATTCTCTTTTAAATAAATGGGGTAATCCATTTTATGTACAGTCGGTTGTGTCGCTGTACATAATAAAATACTAGACTTCCCGTAATCCGCTAAAAAATTGATCGCTGTATTAAATAAATCTTGGTGCTGGAGCGGGACGGATTGCACTTCATCAAATACGATGACCGCTTCCGTAAGACGATGCATTCTTCTCCCTTTTCGAGTCCCTCTCGCATAAAACGCATCTAAAAATTGAACCATCGTCGTAAAAATGACAGGGTGGTCCCAATTATCTCGTCCAAGTTGCATTTTTTTATGAATCGGGCGACCATAATAATCTTCTGCTGCATCCCAATTTTCATCATCAATCACATTCGCATGATGTTCTAATACATCACTCGGGTCGTCAAAATACTTTCTCACCGCTTGTGCGTTTTGCTCTAAAATCGTCGTGTAGGGGACGACGTAAATAATTCGATTCTTATCGTGTAGCATGGCATGTTTAAGTGCATAACGTAAACTTGCCAACGTCTTTCCTCCACCAGTTGGGATCGACAATGTCCATATTTGCGATGGTTGTTCAGCAAGCACATCACAACGATCCGACATATTAGCTCGTAGTTGATCTAAAGGAGAAGGCTCTCGTTGTGCCCATTTTTGTAACTGTTCATTTAAATTGTGATAAGCGCTTTCAAAAATCTTTTTTTCATCATATTTTTCTTCAATTATCGCTTCTTCAAATCGTCTCGTATCTGTACGATCTGCATCAATCAAGATACTAAATACGAGCTTTTGTAAATGACTTAGCGTAATTAAAGCTGCGTCGCCTGCATTTCGTGCGTCGTTTAACGTTTTAGCCTTTTCTAAAAAATGAGTGAGTTCTTTTTTTGATTGTTTCATTAACTGAATCACTCGTTCTGTATTTCCTTCATATGATTCAAAATTTTGAACGACTTCTTCGTAATATGGAAGGTCTTTCTCATCGACGCGCCTCATATAATCTCCAACACTTCCATCGGTCGCTAAAAAGTTTTGGAGGCCTGAATGATGAGACAATATCGCCATGCCGACAATTTCAACAACATAGCATTGCAACATATCTTGAGTGTCCCAAAAGTTTTCATACAAATATTTTGCGCCTGCTGTCGAATGATCAATATGAGGGCGTATTCGTTCTCCTTTTAAGACAACAGATTGCAAATAATCTGTAAAAGCAGATGTATATTTTCCCATATCATGCAAAAATCCCGCCAATTCAGCGATAGAAGAAATGTGTAAAGCGCTTCCATATTCTCTTGCTAATTGAGACACACTGAGCAAATGTTCCTGTACAGTCTGGACTTTAGAATCAGATTCTCGTATATGAGCAATGAACAATTTATATCACCTCTTCGATTTTATAATATCACATTACCTAGAATATACAATTAGATTCCATGGGATTTTTATACATGTTTATGCTCTTTTACTATGTTATAGAGATTTATCTTTTTAACATAATTCGCTCATTTTCGTTATCCCATGTACTTAAAACTACTGCTCCTATTAAGTTTTTCTCACTGAGCAGTAGTTTTAAGTTTTTGATTCACTTAATTAGCCCGTATGACAAGCAGTAGCGCAGTAGTAACAACCGTCAAAATTAGTTTTTCCAGATTGTCTTTTAGCCGCTTGAATTGCACTGCGACAATCGCTATGGAAGCCAGAAATAAAAACTCGATTGCTTGTGATCGGTAAACGTGAACACGTCGAAACATGCACTTCATGATTACCGCGTTGATCCTGATTTTTATTATAAAGATATGTTTTCATTCTCTTCACCTCCTTCTATTTACATTATAAATTAAGTGAACTTTATTTTCAAATAAAAAAAAGAGAGTGAGTTTTCTCACTCTCGAAAACACTCTAAAAAAGTTGTGTTTTCACGACACATAATAAAATAAGTTTTTCAATCCACTTTCTTGCCAATCAAGGGGAGAGACAAGAAAGACAAAGTCCCCTTGCAAAAATATATCATGGCACATGAAAAAATGTCAACAAGCACCCCTCTATACAAATTTCAATGCACTCTCTCTATGTAGAGGGAGACAAAAATCTCGATGACCCTGGTCTACCACCAGAGCGATTTCAATCCACTCCCTCTGTGTAGAGGGAGACGGAGCATAACCCTTTTTAGGCTTGCGCATCTTACCATTTCAATCCACTCCCTCTGTGTAGAGGGAGACTACGAGGGGGTGTGTTTGGATCCCTCAATTACTACATATTGTGCCTCATGTTCCTTTTTCTTGCAAGTGACATTTAAAACTTCACGAAATCTTCATAAAAGAGGCCGTTTTCTTTGCGAAGGTCCCGGGTTTTTCATGGGCACTTCAGGTTCGCAGTAAAGTGACATTAAATTTTCCGCTTTCTATAAATGTCGCTTATCCTTTTTATTTTGTCTCACTCTGTGGGGTCACTACCAAAAGGTGGGGTTTTTGTGAGCACTTCGGGTTCGTAGTTTGGAAGCGAGCATTCTATTTGCCTTTGTTTCAAGACATATCGCATGATAGGCATTCACTATTTTTTAGGGAGAGATGAACAATGTCATTACAAGGAAAAATTGCAATCATTACAGGAGCGGGGAAAGGGATTGGACGCGCTACCGCTTTAACATTAGCGAAGCAAGGTGTTTCACTCGGTCTCATCGCACGTACGAAAGCTGATTTACAAGCAGTTGCTGAAGAAGTTTCAGCACACGGAGTTCGCGTAGAAATTGCAACAGCGGATATTACAGATAACGCACAAGTCGAACAAGCGATCGATCAATTATATAAAGCATTGGGCAAGTTTGATATTTTAATTAACAATGCGGGAATCGCTAAATTTGGCGGCTTTTTAGATTTAACGATCGAAGAATGGGAACGCATCATTCGCGTAAACTTATTCGGAATGTACTACGTCACACGTGCCGTCTTACCGAAATTAATTGAACAAAAATCAGGAGATATTATTAATATTTCATCCACTGCTGGAGAAAAAGGCGGTGCTGCGATGAGTGCTTACAGCGCATCTAAATTTGGCGTCATGGGCTTAACAGAATCGCTCGCGATGGAAGCTCGTAAACACGATATTCGCGTTACCGCATTAACACCAAGCACAGTCGTTACTGACTTAGCGATCAACGAAGGATTAGTGAAAGGCGATGAAGAAAACATGCTACAACCAGAAGATGTAGCTGATCTCGTCCTCGCATCCCTTCAACTCAACCGCCGCGTCTTTATGAAATCAGCAGGCGTTTGGACAACAAATCCATAAGCTCATGTAAAAAAGAGGTAAGTCAAATTTGGCTTACCTCTTTTTCTTTTCATCTTACATCACAACGTAATATGCGGTTTCATTTTTTCGTATGTTTTCGGTCCTAGTTGTTTCACTTGGAGTAGTTGTGTTGTACTCGTATAAGGACGCCCTGCGATAATGCGTGCCGATAATGTTTTTCCAAGCATTCCCTAAATCTTCATGACATAACAAAACCCTGTCTCACTCGTCTAATTGATGAGTGAGACAGGGAAAAATGTGGATTAACGTTCACATGCCCATCCGTCTTTATCCCGGTCGTGTTTTGCTTGATAAGAAGGATGAGTCGATGGTACGCCATTTGGATATACTTTGCGCATTTCTGTACAGTTCGCAAAGAGGTGTGGTGTTTGATCTTTCGGTGCAGGTGTGTTGTGAATATTATTTTGCACCGTTCCTGAGACACCACCTCCGCCTCCTTTTGAACGAGGTGCCTGTTTCGGTTGTTGTGCTGCTACCCATTGTTGACGCTTTTGCTCTGTTTGTTGTTGAAGGGCACGTTTTCGATCATCTGATAACACTGTGTTTGTTCCGATATTTTGTTTGAAGATTTCTAGTTCAGAACCTGTAGTTTTATTTGCTAACAATGTCTGAAGTCGTTGAACTTCTGCTTCTTGCGTTGCAATCCACTCTTCTTTTTTATTTGTAATCTTTTGTTGAAGGGCACGTTTTCGATCATCTGTTAATACGAGATTTGCTCCTACATTCGTATAAAATGTATCTAATTCTCCTGCTGTATTCTTTTGTGCAAGTATTCCTTCTAAACGTTCAACTTCAGCGAGCTGTTCTTGCTCCAACAAGTCCGCACGTTTCGTTTCTGCTGCTTCTTTTAATTCCTCTAAATCTTTTTCAGACAACATTTCATTACCTTCAATATTTTTAACAAAAGTTGCAATCGTAGATGCTGTTGTAAGTTCTTCTAATTTTGTTGTTAAACGGGCCATTTCTGCTTCAGCTTCTGCAGACGCTAACTTATCTTTTTTAGATTGTGTCATTTTCTTTATTTTCTTCAAATCTTTCTCAAGTAACTGATCATTGTGATCGAGATTGAGAAGAAATACATCAATAGATACTATGTTCTCTAGACTTTCTAATTCTTCTGTTAAGCGATGTAACTCTTCTTTAGATATTTCTTTTTCTGTCGGTAGTTGAGCGACTGCTTCTGTTTCTTCTTGCTCCAACTTTTCATTTTCTTCACTGCATGCTACAAGACCTAATAAAGTTGCTGTCAAAACAGCCGATACAATTAAACGCTTCATCCATTCATCGACTCCTTTTCATATACTATAATATAACCATAATAGTATTATAGGAGGATTTGTTTGTATAAAATTAACAATGTGTTCATTTTTACACTTCGTTAATAGTCCATATTACTTAAATATATTTCTCGCTTGATTCGTGTCTTCAAACTCCTTGTCTCTATTAGACGATGTAACATTTGATATCCCTTCCCACTCAACGACGATTTCTTCCTCGATTCTAGCCATTTGAGGAGCGGATGAAATAATTGTTAATCTTTGTTCTCCTACTCGCACGGTGTAATACATTTCTCTTCCTTGAAACGATACGTTTTCCACGATTCCACGCAGTCCTTCTCCGCTCCGCTTCAAATGAAGTTGCTCGGGACGAATCGGACATTGCCCCGCTTCTTTAAAAGCGTCTGAGATGTCAGGGACAACCCAGTAAAAAGAAGGATGCCCATACGGATAAAAATGCTCCCCCCTCCAAACACCGTTCAAAATATTAGCTTTTCCGACAAATGTCGCGACGAAAGGTGTAGCGGGATGATAATAAATGCTTGTAGGGTCTCCCATTTGTTCGATGTGTCCGTCTTTCATGACGACGATTTTATCAGCCATGGCGAGTGCTTCGCTTTGATCGTGGGTGACATAGACGACGGATGGCTGTAGCGTACGATGAATCGTTTGAATTTCATCGCGCAATTCGATGCGTAACGCTGCGTCTAAACTACTTAACGGCTCATCCATCAATAATAATTGAGGTGAGGCTGCTAAAGCGCGCGCGATGGCGACCCTTTGTTGCTGTCCGCCTGATAATTCGTGAGGCATACGCTTTTCATATCCTGATAAGCCGACAAGTTGCAACATACTTTCTACTTTAGCGTCCATCGATGAAAATGCTCGTTTTTGATGCAAAAAGCGATGATGTTTTAAAGGAAATGCGATTTGTTCAGCGACTGTCATATGTGGCCAAAGAGCAAACTTTTGAAAGACGAGTCCGATATCTCTTTTTTCTGGCGGGACGACCTTTGAAGCATTTGCGAGGATTGTCTCGTCCATCCGAATTTCTCCAGAAGTCGGTGAAGTGAAACCGGCCAGCAAACGAAGAAGTGTCGTCTTTCCGCATCCACTCGGCCCAACAATTGCGACAAACTCACCCTCCTCAATTGTTAAGTCAATGTCTCGAAGTGCCGTCGTTTCGTCAAATTTTTTCGTCACGCGTTGCAGTTGAATCATCGAATCATTCCTCCTCGTTTTTTATTTTTCATCCGAAGTAATAGTGCCACGAACAAAGCAACACTTGCCATTAAACTAAGAACGATGACAGAAAATGCCGTCGTATAAGTCGTATATCCAGCTTGTTCATAGTTAAAAATCATAACACCAACGGTTTCTGTTCCACTCGACCATAAAAGAGAAGATACGGTCAATTCCGTAAACGTCGTCAAGGCGACAAATAAGGCCCCGATACTTACTCCTGTCGCCACTAACGGCCACAAAATTTCCTTCCATTTCGCAAATGGCGAAGCACCGCTCACTTGTGCCGCTTCTTCTAAATCAATACTCACTTGCGCAAATGCCACCGCACTCCCTTTCACTTGTAAAATGAGGAAGCGTGTAAAGTAAGCGAGAATTAAAATTTTTCCTGTTCCGTATATGTTTGGGTTCCACCCAGGCAAGGGTTCCATCCATGCTAAAATCATCGACAAAGCCAATACGATACCAGGAAGTGCGTAAGGAATCGTAATCATTCCTTCCATCCACCGACTCGTCAACGTATTCGAACGAGATCGAACGTAAGCGAGCGCTGTACCGATGATGATCGTGAGTGCGACTGTAATGACAGCAAACATACCGCTCGTTTGTAAACTGTTCCACACTTTATCCGTATCCTGGAGTAAAAATTGATAATGGCTCAACGTTAAATTTTCAAAACGGAACGGAAGTCCATACACTTTAATTACCGATGTTTTGACTAAAACGAGAAGCGGGACAATCGTCAGTAAAAGAACACTGCTCCACAATATAAGTTCTACATAAATTTTCTTTTTCCCTAATGGAATACGCGGTGTCGTAACGACGGGTGCCGTCTCCGAAATATGTTGCTTATTTTTTAAAATGAGATTTTGCAACGTGTAGCCGACTAAAGCGATCCCAGCGAGAATCGCAGATAACGCGGCCGCTCGGCTAAATGCTCCTGGACCAAACCCGACCACTTCTTGATAAATCGCTGTGCTCAAGACTGTAATATGCGCAGGAATTCCAAGAAAAGCAGGAATTCCGAAGTTATCTAAATTCGTTAAAAAGGCGAGTAATCCGCCTCCTACTAATCCTGGCAAAGCGAGCGGAAACGTAACTTGTTTTAATACCGTCCATTGATTACCGCCGGATACGCGTACCGCTTGTTCTAACTCTAAAGGGATACGTTGTAACATCGTTAACGTAAATAAAAAAACGAGGGGAAAATGACTGATCATTAATACGAAAATAATACCGCCGATACTGTACAAGTTAATTTGAAAAAGTTGAGCAAACTGCGTCCAACCGATCGTCAAAATATAAGAAGGGACGATGAACGGCATCATTAACAACAGTTGCATCACCTTTTTTCCACGCACGTCTGTATAGGCAATTACATACGCGTAAACGAAACCGAGTAGTAATGCACCGAGCGTTGCCCAAACGACAATCCACAATGTACGTCGAAACATTTTCCAAAATTGAGCATCTTGAAAAATTTGACTGAAATGCGCAAGCGTAAATGAACCGTCCGCTGTGACACTCATCCAAATTAATCGTACGAAAGGCCAGACAAATAAAATGAAAATAAATAAAATAGCACTCAGCGTAAACCATTGATTCGAGGAGATAAAGCGCTCTCGTAATCGCACCTCTCCTTTTCCTTTCATCGCCATCGTCGACATGGACATCCTCCTTAGAAAAAAGAGATAGGTGACGATTTCTCCCTATCTCCGTTTTTGCTTATTCACCAAATAATTGTGAAAACTGACGTTTATCTTCTTCTCGTTCTTGCACCAATTGTTTCAAATCAGCTTCCATCACATTCATGTCTTGAATACTTTTTAATCCTTCTGGCGCTTCTAAGTCTTCACGAATTGGTGTGTAACCTAACGAGCGTGCTAATTCTTGTCCTTCTTTTGATAATACGAAATCGATAAAGTGTTTGGCAGCTTCTTCATTTTTCGCATCTTTCATTAATGCGATCGGCTCTGTGATAACAGGTACACCTTCTTCAGGATACGTTAACGTAAGTGGAGAACCTTCTTGAATGGCACGTGCAACGATGAAATCTACAACGAGCGCATGAGCACGTTGACCGCTTTGCACTTCTTTCAATGCCGCTCCATTTCCTTGTACGACCATTAAATCGTTTTGTTTTAACTGTTCAAACATTTCCCAACCGAGAGATTGACGTGTAAACACTCCAACATTATACGCAGCAGCACCTGAGTAAAGCGGACTCGGCATAACAGCTTGTCCTTTTTCACTTTCTTTCAACAAATCTGCCCATTTTGTCGGCACAGTTGAAGCGACATCATGATTCGTTGCGATCACCGTCGCCATCGCTTTCGTCCCTGCATACATAAAGTCTGAATCGATAAAGGCTTCTGGAATTTCTGCCATTTCTTTTGATTCATATGCCTGTAGTAAATCTTCTTCTTTCAATCGTTCGAACGTGACTGCATCCGCTACAAGTAAAACATCTGCTTGTACAGCTCCTGCTTCTTTTTCAGCTAAAACTTTACCGATAACTTCTTCTGTGCCTGAACGGAATGTTTGCACATCGATGTCTGGATACTTTTCTTTGAACGCTTTCACTAATGCTTCCGCGTCACTATCTGGCTGAGAAGTGTAAAATTGAATCGTACCACTCACTCGTTCTTCTCCTTCTGTTTGCTCCGTCGGTTCTTTTTCGTCATTTGCTCCACATGCTACGACAAAAGTCATCATCGCTACGATCAGCGCCATCCACATTTTTTTCATTTTAATATCCTCCTCGTTTGATTAACGCATGGTGTTCCATTTTTTCTAACCATTGTTGTTTCGCTTCCACTTCATAATGTAAGCGGAGGGGGTGCCATGTACTCGTCGTTAAAAAATGCGCATTCAATAAATACAAATCACTTTGTTCATCGAGCGATTGCACATCTTGACGGTAATCCGTCAACCAATAAATCGTACGTTGGTGAGGCCCTTTCGAAACCATATGGCGATAGCGCTGAATGTTTAAATCAATCGTCGCCCATCGCATCCCTCGATACTGTTCATCATCGCTCGCTGGAATATTCACATTCCATAAATGACGACTTGCGACGACGTCTTCTAAAAAAAGCGACAACCATTCATACATCCGCTTCGTCGCCCGTTGAAAATCGACCGTTTCGACATCGTATTCATCATACGAAACGGCAACAGCCGGAATGTCATAACTAATCGCTTCCCTCGCGCCGCTTACCGTTCCTGAATAAAACAAATCACGTCCAACATTCGCTCCGAGATTCATGCCAGAAAACACGACATCAATCGGCGAATGAATTAACACATCGCAACCTAATTTAATCGCATCTGTCGGTGTTCCGTTAATGCTCCAAGCTTGTACATTACGCCCGAACACATTCGATTCTTTCGCTTCGATCGGTTGACGTAAGGTGATGGATTGACTAATCGCACTTCGCTCTTTATCCGGAGCGATGACGTACACTTTTCCAAAATGTTGTAACACATCGACGAAAGCGAGAAGGCCAGGCGCAAAAATGCCATCATCATTCGTCACTAAAAAAGTCTTCATACCGATTGTTCTCTCCTCTCGCTCATCTGCTCTAAGTGGCAAAGCCCCGCCAGATGCGCACGTAAAAATTGTTCATCTTCCGACACGTCAAACCCTTCTAAAATGAGCGGAACCTTTTTATTTAAAATGTACGGCATCAGCCTCGACCATTGAATCTCGCCTTGTCCAACCGGAACATGAAAGGCTAACGGTGTCGCATCGCTCATATGAATTTTATTCACGCGTTCCAATTGAAGGAATGCTCGTTCTGGTTCTTCTCCTAAACTACTGTGCGCCACATCATACGTCGTATACACCCAATCCGAACACGCTTCAAGTAACTCATTTAATTGTGTGGGTGTCGTATACATTTCTTTCCGAATCGGCTCCATCAATTCAAAAGAAACGGGCATTTCATACTGTTGGGCCAATTGATCAATCGCTTCTACACTGTACAGCATTTGTTCTCTATGCCAATCATCCAGCAATGAAATTGAAGAGTGTCGTCCTGGATGAATCGTCACATCGTCCGCCTGTAGTAATTTCGCAAAGTGTAAAGATTTCTCGATTTCTTCTAACGATTGTTGGCGCACTCCTCGGTTGATTGATGAAAGATTTAAATCCCAACTCGCCGCATGCACAGTCCGTGCTTGACTATAAGAAGAAAATACATCCGCGATTTCTTTCGGTGAAAGGTTAAAAAATTGGGCTTGTTCATACCAAAACTCAATGCCCGTAAGATGATACGTTTCTAATGCTTTCGCCATCTCCAAAACAGATCGTCCCCAAAACAATGTCGAAGAACTATATAACATGTCCACGCTTCCTTTCTAATAAAGAGGTCATGAATGGATGTACACTCGCTTCATCATAAAGAACACTTCCTGGCAAATACGGATTGCGTGAATGTTCTCCGTGATAATCACTACCGACCGAAACATATAACCCGTCTTCTTTTGCACGTTTTAACCACGTGTTCGTCATTTTAATCGTGTGACGACTATGGAAGGCTTCGACACCTTCAATGCCTTCTTCTTTCAATTGTTCCCACGACCAATGTTGTGCGTACAAACCAGGATGGGCTAATAAAGCGATGCCTCCTGCTCGTTGGATTAATCGGATCGCCTGCTCTGAATCGTATGGAGGGCGCTCGACATATGCAGATTTTCCTTTCACTAAAAATGTGTCATACAGCTGTTTCGCTGTATATTCTGGATAATGGAGCGCTAATTCTTCTGCGATATGCGTGCGCACAATAATCCCTCCCGTCGCCCGCTCCATACAACGTTCCCACTCAATCGCAAAACCGAGTCTTTGAAGACGGTCCACAATGTCTTGACTCCATGTAATTCTCGTCTCTTTTCTCCAATTACAATACGCACGGAGATCCGCATGATCGACATCGATGCCATACCCTAAAATATGTAACTCTCCTTGAGGACCTTCCGAATTAATTTCGATACCTGGAATAACATCGGCAACCGCTTGTAATGCGTCTAATTCCGGATCATCATACGCCGCTACTGTATCGTGATCGGTAATTGACACGTGCGTCACTCCTGCATGGCGCACACGCTCTGCTAGTTCCGCAATCGTGTCTTGTCCATCTGAATGAATCGTATGCATATGTAAATCGATTTTCATAACATCTCCTTCCTTTCCCCTCTATCTTAAAGCGCACGTATTGAGGACATATCATAGTTTTATAAAGGTCATGTAAAACTATGAATATTTTTCTTCTTTTCAATTTCCGTTATTTTACACGTATTTCACACGTCGTTCATGAGTACTTTACAAACGGTAAAACCTTTCGTCATATAAGAAATTCATGACGTATATCGAGAAGTAAAAAAGTTCGTAAGGAAAGGTTAAATCGAACCTATACATGATGAAGACATACGATGCTCTTCTGAAAGGGTAGAAAAAACGCATGGAATATCGCAACTTTCAGTGTTGTGACAACATATCGTCTAATATTTTGAAAACAAAAAAGATGCGATTCAACGTTACATACCTGGATCGCATCTCTTCTCTCATTTATCCTCTTTCCGAAACTCTTCAAGAAGCGTTTATAGCTGTTTTCATCATACCTAAATAAAAAGAACGACTTCTTGCTACTCCAGCCAAAAACCGTTCTCCTCTTATATAAAGATTGAATATTCCTATCTACTTGCTCTATTTTCAAAATGGCCGGGATGACGACTTTCCGATTCGCTTGTTCCAATTGTTCTAAATCTTTCACCCATTGTTGTTGACTTTCGATTGTCTTCGTATCCGCCATAAATAAATGACTTCCCGCCGATACTAAAATACCCCCGAGGAATAGATCATCCGCTTCGTTATAAAGCGTCTGTTTTCAAGGTCGTCTCCAAAAATCGTAAACGTCGTATCCCCTAACACGATCGCCTCTTCCATACTTCAGGTATGACAATTTCATCAGGCGCGCCGTCTTTCAACGTATCCGCCCACACCGCTAATTTTGCTTCGTACGTATTTTGAATACGCTCAATCGTCGCAGGAGTCGCTACCACTTTCGCATCATAGTAGCGTTTTCTTAATTCTCTAGGAACACTAGAATCTTTTAGTAAGAAGAAGCAGATTCCTATGAGTTTGCTTCTTTCTTATTTTAAAACTATTGTTGTTTTTTTAAAAAATAAATATGGGCTTTTTGTGAGCTTTTTAAAAATCACGTGTCAAAAAAGTGTCACTTTGACACATTTTCTATTATTCCCGTTTTCCCGATGATTTTTTCTTATTTTTTGACACATGATTTTATAGGTCTTTTTACTTTTTATTTCTTTTCTTTCAGTCTTGGTTTCAGCTGAGCATCCTCAAAGAAAGTCTTGTAAGCCAGTTGTGTGAATAGGATGACGCTCATTGCGACACCACCTAGTATCCCGAGCATAATAGCCAATTGGTACTGTATCGCTGTCACTGGACTGAGACCTGCTAGGATCTGCCCTGTCATCATACCAGGAAGGAAGACAATCCCCATTCCAACCATGTTGTTGATTGTTGGGAGGACGGCGGAGTCGAAAGCTCGGTCGACGTAGCGTTTGACGGCTTGTTTTGGTGTCGCGCCTAGCATGAGAGCGGCTTCGACTTTGTCCCTGTTGTTCGACATATTGTCAAGTAAGGACTGGATGCCGAGCGTCACGCCTGTCATCGCATTGCCGACCATCATGCCCGCAATCGGTATGACGTAACGCGGGTCGAACCAAGGCGAAACGTTTAAGACGACGAAGTTGAAATAAAGCAGTGCTACAATCGAGCCGGCAAACATCGAACTAGCGATGACGCGTTTTAACGCTTTCGGCATAGCGTAAGGGACGCGCTTATATATGTTGTAAATCGCAAACACTTCCATTGCGAGCACGATGCCGACGACGAGCCAAGCATTCGGATTGTCAAAAATGTACGCAAGGACGTACCCTGCAATGACGAGCTGGATCGTCATGCGCAATGTTGCAACGGTTAATTGCATTTTGCGTGAGATGCCACGCCATTGAAAAATGAGCAACACAAAAAGAACGAATACGTATGCGCTCACGAGACGCCAAAATTCAATATCAATCAACGATTTCACCCGCTTTCACCGTAATGATCCGGTCGCTCACTTCTTCAGCGAGTGTTTTCGAATGCGTGATGATGATAATCGTTTGTCCGGCTTGTTTCGCATTGCGCAAAAATTGTCGCATCACGTCTTCTTCCGTATGATCGTCTAACGCAGACGTCGGCTCATCTAATATGAGGACGGATGGATTCATTAGAGCAACCCGTGCGAGTGCAATCCGTTGTTTTTCGCCTCCTGACAATGTCGCCACATCATCTTCTAATGATTGAGTCAGTTTCATCTCTTGTAGCACACGCATCATTTCTTCTTCTGTCGCTTCTGTTTTTTCCGCATAGTGTAAACCGAGCTGCAAATTGTCACGGATCGTTCCTTCTACGATGAGCGGTGTTTGCGACAACATGACAACGTCGCGACGTAACGTGACCGCGTCCATTTTCTTAAGGTCTTGACCTTTATATGTAATCGTTCCTTCGGTTGGGCTATTCATTTTATTGAGCAATTTCGCAAGCGTCGACTTCCCCGCTCCACTTTCCCCGACGATACATGTGATGTCTCCTTCGTGAATCGTCAAAGTGGGGACGTGTAACACGTTTAAAAAGCGAATATTTTGGAATTCAAACATATCCTCATCCTTTCTCCTATTCTGTACCCGATTTCTCTTATTTTACACAACTTCGGTGAAAGAATGCGCGATTTCAATGATTCTCGATAAGAAAAAAGTTGAAATAGCAAATGCGCCATTCCAACTTTTCTCATTTAAATAATCGTATTCTAGTTTGTTTCGCACACCCTCTCCGTACAGAGGGGGACTCAAACCGAGACTGAAAGACAAAAAGTGAATTTAATTTCAATCCACTCCCTCCATACAGAGGGAGACAGTTAGTTTAATTGTTGTGTTTATTCCATCGTCATATTTCAATCCACTCCCTCCATACAGAGGGAGACGGCGAGGGGTAGGTTTTTTTACTCTTCTATACTACATATTGTGCCTCATTTCCCTTTTTCTTGCAAGTAACTGCTTGTACTTCACTAAACGTTCGTAAAGTATGCTTTTTTCTTTGCGAAGGTCCTGGGGTTTTCGTGGGCACTTCGGGTTCGCACGCTTTTTTGTTTAATGGCAATCCCAGTTGTATAAGACGTTCGAGAAATTGCGGTTTTTTAAGTCGTCTGGGTGAATGAAGAAGTTGGCGACGCCTGCATCGCCCCACATACATTCAATCGTATCGTCTGTATCGAGTTGGAAAAGTAATTCATATTCTTTTAAGACGTCGTCGCTGTAGGCGCGAGGATCTTCTTGGGTAAAGTACGGATAGCCGCCGAGTTGATGACCGGAAGAAGAGAAGTTTTCCCATAACTCGTCTAGTACTTCATCTTCTTCATCACCTAAGTCTAGTGCTGTCCAATCGTACTGTTCGGTAAAACGGAAATCGTCGCATGATAAATACATCTCTTCTTGCGTAAATTGTAAAGTTCCCGCTTCTTCCATCGGAAATCCGTACTCTTCCACAGGAATGTGTGGAATGTCTGCCCATTTCGTTTCGTCTTCTTCTACCGTTTCATGATAGACGACGCGAAATGTATCTTGTTTTTGCGGGGCGTCGAAGTCGAGACCGTACAGATCGTCACTTACGATAAAAAATTGCAGTAAGCCCGTCGTCGGATAGTGTGGCAATGGTCGTTCGATTTCGTCGAAACGAATTTGCGCCAATAAGCGGAGCGGTGTGCCGTCTTGTGCTGTCGGATAAGGCATCGTTTTTAACCAATAAGGTGTGCCGCCAAAATGACTTTGCGTGCGGGATGGTTGTTCTCGTTTCGTCTGGATGCGAATCACAGGGCGTGCGGTTTGTTCTAAACCTTGGCGCCACGCTTCTAATTGTTTCGGTAATTGTATAGTCATACGTCCCACTCCTCTTCTAATCGTAATCCATTTATAAATTGTTCAAAGTTGTCAGCGAGCTTCGTTTCTTGTTCGCATTCTACATCGATATGGACGACAGACGGTTCTCCCGTCGGTCCACACGCTCGGTAATCGAGATATACGAGGTCGTGGCCAGCTGACGGGCAGTCACAAATCGCTACGCCAATCGCAGGATAACCCCATTCACTCTCCCAAAAATGAGTGCCCATCTCTCCCGCAATGCCGTATTGATGCGTGCTCGATAAAGGGAAGAACGCTGTGATGGCGATGTGGTCTTCTGCCCAAGATGTCGCCTCGCTTGTCGGATACGTGGAGCGAATCGGGATTCCTCCGTTTTGTCCACGCATGAAGTCGATATAACGGCTCGGTAATGTGTAGCCTAATCGTTGTTCTACTGTTTTAATCTCTTCATCTGTCGGCGTTGGTGCGACGTATGTTTCGGTCGCGTATTCGCTCATTTCCCAAAAATTTTCGATCCTCAACATCCCCTTTCCCTTTCCATTATAAAAGAACAAACGTTCGCTTTCAAGTGTGAAGAACATATTTTAATTGGGTATCGAAATCGAGGACGAGATGCGCGGGCTTCGTCGTGCGTAAAAACCCGAGTGCGTGCAATTGTTTTTCTACCGCGTGCCAATCTTCTAACCACATGAAATGGTCAATCATTGAGCGATCGCCTACATAGACACGTTCTTCTTCTAATTGATAATGATCAATGCGAATGCGCACAGGTTCTTGCCACGTCACTAAACGTTCTAAATCCGCATAGTCGTGAATGATGTAATCGATCGGCTGATTCGGAATCGATGCCCGTTCAGGATTGAACCAACAGCTCGGAACACCCGCTCTCCGCGCTCCTTCCATATCGCTCGTCAATGAATCCCCAATGACGAGCGCTCGCTCTGCTTGAAATTCGGGAATCGTTTCGTTTACCGCTTCAAAAAATCGCTCGTCCGGCTTTTGGACACCGATTTCACTCGATACGAAACGATAGGCGAAAAAGGAATCGAGGTTAGATCGTTTTAATCGGGCATCTTGCGTATTTCCGACACCGTTTGTCACAATCGACAAGCGATGATGACGTTCTAAACGTCGAAGCATGTCATACGCTCCGTCAAAACTGTAATCATCCGCTGCAAGCAACGAACGAAAACGCTCATCTAAAGCGACACCATCGCCTTCTAATTGATATGCGTCTAACCATTTCGTAAAACGGGTTTCTAAAATCATCGGAACCGTTATTTCTCCCGCTTCCGCCGCTTGCCATAAGGCACTGCTGATCGTGCGAAATGTTTCGAATCCATCCGCATAATCGATACCGTAATCCGCAAAAATCGTTTGAAGTGCCGCTTCCTCTCCTTTTTTAAACTGCAGTAACGTATCATCCACATCAAATAATAAATCTGTATACAACACCATCAACCATCCTTTCTCATTTCTTTAGTATACCACGCTGTAACGCCTCTGAAAAAGTTGTCAACTGTTACACCTCGAAATAAAAATGACAATTCGTTCGTTTTTCAGACATTAGTTCGTCAAAAGTTGCTTTAAACAAAAATCTTGTCGCTTAAACATGTATTATGCGGAAAAGTCGTTAATATTTGATTAAATTTTTGTGTCCGCACTTTGTCACATTTTCAAATGCGAAACAGCAATACATACAGCGGAAACATCGCTATGGTATGTTCGTCTTAACAACTAAAGGAGCTGAACATTCATGAAACGAAATATATTAGGTGCCGTCACATTATCATCGGTTTTACTTTTAGGCGCATGTGGTTTAGGGAATACGATGAAGGTCGAACAACAAGAAGGCATCGATGCCGCACAAAGTGAGGAGGTTGCCCAAATGCCAGGCACAATCGGATTAATCGACGACATTACAGATGAGCGCATTTTAATTACCGTAGAAGAATCGTCTGTCTTTAACGGCAAAATGAAAGGTCAACGCATTTTCTTCTCAACGGGAGAAATTGACGACGAAACGAAAGCACAATTAAAACGTGGACAAAAAGTAAAAATTGAACATGGCGAAGCATTCGGTATGAGTCATCCACCGGTCGGCAACGCTGAAAATATCGAAGTGATCGACAAAGCGATGAGCGAACAGCCACATGTGATGATTTTTAAATATGACGAAGGTTCAACAGACTACTTACGTCATGGCACTGTGACAGGTGCCGCGATCGCATCAGTTGAAACAGTATTAGAAGATGCGACTTGGGAAGATGCAGCATTTCCATTTGACGGTCCAGCAGACTATCAATTTTCTATCGAAACCGCTTCTTCCCCATTTAAAGAACAAAATATCTTTATGAAAAATACAGACGATGGCGTTCTTTTATACAACGCAGCGACTGAACAAAAAACAATCGTCTCAGGCGGCATGTCACAAAAATTAGTCGAATTAATTAAATAAGTGCACACAAAAACCAAGCACCTACTTAAAGGGCTTGGTTTTTCATTTATCCTTCATAACATGTACTATGCTTTTTCACGATATACTTTTTACATTGTCTGCCACTTTCATCGTACCGTTCCTTGTCGACGTGTAGCGCCAGTTGAAAATTGCCATTTTCGATGCGAAGGACGTCTTCTGTTTCCCATACGAGATGTAAACGTTCACGAGCTTCCGCAACATAAATCGTCCGATTTCCTACATTGACAATCGCCCGTACCCCACCTGCCGCACCCCCGTATAATTCGTAGCGAATGACCGCTTCATGTTGATGATTCGGAGATACGATCGGGTCTCCGTCTACTTCTCCGCGTTCCGTATACCATTCCGACGTCGTCCATATTCCCCAATTCACCGCTAATCCGATGAGCGCAATGCCGATTCCGAACCAAATGATTTTTCGCAACTCGTTCTCCCCCTTTACTACGTAACGTGTCCTTCTCAAACAAGTTCCCTCTTTTCATGAAACTTATTCCGATTTGTAGCGTATAATAGCTATATCAACATTAGAGGAGTGTCGGCGATGAGCATTTTTAACTTTTTTAAAAATCAATTTATCGAAGTAATTGAATGGACAGATGACAGTTCAAACACATTAGTGTATCGCTTCCCTGTCGCAAATAATGAAATTAAAATGGGCGCGAAATTAATCGTGCGTGAATCACAAGTAGCGATTTTCGTCAATGAAGGAGAAGTGACGGATGTATTCGGTCCAGGGCATCACGAACTCGTGACACGCAATATGCCCATCATGACGAAGTTAAAGTCATGGCCTACTGGTTTTAATTCTCCGTTCAAAGCGGAAGTGTATTTCGTCAATACGAAACAGTTCATCAATCAAAAGTGGGGTACGTCGAATCCGATCATGATGCGCGATCCAGAATTCGGTGTCATCCGTTTGCGCGGGTACGGAATTTATTCATATCGCGTCAGTGAGCCGAAAGTGTTTTTACAACAATTGTTCGGGACGAACGGAGTGTATACGACCGAAGCGATTGAAGGTCATTTGAAGAAGATGATCATTTCAGGACTCAGTGATTTATTTGCAGAATCTGGTATTCCAGCGCTCGATTTGGCGATGCATTACGATGAATTAAGTGAAGCGGGTCGTGAAAAAATGCGTCCGCGTTTTGAAGCATTCGGTTTTGACATTACATCGCTCTACATCGAAAACTTATCGCTTCCGAAAGAAGTCGAACAGACGATGGACGAACGCACGAGCATGGGTGTTTTAGGCGATATGAACCAATACCAACAATTCCAAGCGGCGAAAGCAATTCGCGAAGCGGCACAAAATGAA
This sequence comes from Savagea serpentis, assembly GCF_015351395.1. Lineage (GTDB taxonomy): Bacteria > Bacillota > Bacilli > Bacillales_A > Planococcaceae > Savagea > Savagea serpentis. The sequence goes on along the minus strand of NZ_JADKPV010000001.1, from coordinate 682,331 downwards.
GGGGGCGCTGCAGGATTAGGCGCGGGCTTCGGAGCGGGTCAAGCGATGGGGCATATGTTGAACCAAGCGCAAACGCAACAACCAAACACGCCAAGTGTTCCGAACGTGAAACCTTGCCCACATTGTCAAGAGGCGATTCCACACGACGCGAAGTTTTGTTCACATTGCGGGAAGTCTACAGCACCTGATACTGTTCCATGTGTGTCATGTGGAGCGGCGATGCAAAAAGGAGCGAAGTTTTGTCCAGATTGTGGAGCGAAACAACAAGCAGACTGTCCGAAATGTGGTCATGTGAACGCTCCAGGTACGAAGTTTTGCAGTGAATGCGGAGAAAATTTACAACAGTGAGGTGACGAGCGATGCCACATGAACTCCATACGGAAGAAAAACAAACGACGATTTTCCAATGTGCGTCTTGTGGCGGTAGCGCCCTTTTCGACCCGGAAAGTCAGCAGTTAAAATGCCAATTTTGTGAGTCGTTAACGCCGATTGAGCGGACCGATGAACAACATATTGAATATCCCCTTTGGGAAACACTTGCGACATATGAGCGAGGAGAACGGGAAACGACACGTGTTTTCCATTGTGATAATTGCGGAGCGGAAACGGTGCTCGATCCATACAATATTGCGGACTTTTGTTCGTTTTGTGGTTCGAGTCATATCGAAGAACAAAATGTCGAAGAAGTCATTACACCTTCTCTCGTCGTTCCTTTCCAAGTGACACATCAACAGGCGATTCAAAAGTTTCGAGAATGGATGAAAAAGCGCTATTTCGCCCCGTCTAAATTAATGCAGCTGCATCAAATGGATAAGCTGACAGGAATCTACATTCCGTATTGGACATTCGATGCGGATACGTTTAGCAAATATACGGTCAATGTTGGAACGCATTACTATGTGACTGAAACGTACACGTATACGGACAGCGATGGTAAAACGCAAGTCGGCACGCGTACCGTTCAAAAAACACGGTGGCATATTGAAAGCGGGACATATACAGAATGGTTCGATGACATTCTCGTGCAAGCGACCCACCAAACAGCAAAAGCACTCATTCGAAAAGTCGAACCTTTCCATCTCGGTGGATTGACGGATTACAAAGATGAATACATTTCAGGCTTTTTAGCAGAGCGTTATGCGGTCGGTCTCGACGCTGGATGGAACATCGCGACACAAGCGATGGATAGCGCAATTCGTTCTGGCATCGAGTATCAAGTAAATGGCGACATCGTTCAAATTATGAAACTAAAAACCGAGTATTCGGACGAAACGTTTAAACATTTATTGCTTCCGATTTGGCTATCTTCTTTCCGTTTTAAAGAGAAGACGTATCAATTTATCATTAACGGACAAACTGGGAAAGTGAGCGGCCAAGCGCCGGTCAGTTGGGTAAAAGTATTACTCACCACACTCGGTATCGCATTCGTCGCTTTTCTCTTTTATATGTATATGGAAATGCAATAATAAAAAGTGGAAGGAGCGTATCACACACGCACCTTCCACTTTTTACATTGTTTTGAAATTAACGATTCTATCCTTTTTGATGAATGGCATTTTTAATATAACGGAGTAAGCATTGTACAAACTCAAAGCTGTCATTCAAGTAAGGGACTTGGACGAACGGGACGTCATATCGTTTCGTAATCGTTTGAATGTCTCGCCCTACCTCTTCTCGCGCCTCGACATTTTCGATGATCGACATCAGTTCGAAAGCAACGATGGGGCGAGGTCGTTCTTCTAACAATTGCGTACATACTTCTTTCACGTCTGGCCCGAGCCATTTTTCAGGCGCAGGACGACCGCTTCGATACGTGATCGAACATGATTGCGAAAATGGACGCATAATGCGTTGCACGAGCGTTTCGTAAGAGCGAATAAATTCGACATTCGCTTTTCGTATGCCTGGCATACTGTGCGACGTAAAGAGGATATGCGCTTCTTTTTTCTCCTTGCCGAGCCAATGTAAAGTGCGTCTCAAACGATTTTGCAACAACTGAATGAATGCTTCATCTTCACCAAATGGTCCGATATGACGAACGGGAATCGCATATTCATTGGCGATCCGTTCTACTTTTTGTTCGTACCATTTCACTCCTGTCGTAGAATAAAGAGGTGTGAGTGGTAATGTGAACAATTCATCGGCTTCTTGACTAGCGCGACGTGCGACGTCTTCGATGAACGGTTCGGTATGTTTACATCCGATGACGACGCGCCACTGCTCATCTTCTGTTGAAAGTTGCCCTTCTAACGCTTCCGCAATACGCTCCGTTACTTCTGTTAAAGGGTCTGGAAATCCGACTTCTTCAAACTTCTCTCGCCCTTCTTCTGCATAAGCTTCCGTATAATAACGTCCGAGCAAATGACGATAAAAGGCATCCAATGATTCAAGTTGGGGAATGGCGCTATAACTGAATAAAATAAGTACCTTTCGTTTCATCTTACTCTCCTAACCAATCGACAAGCATGCGCAATCCTTCAATATTCGCAGCATTCGGGTTTAAGAAATATTTCGCTTCCACGACTTTGATGCGTCCTTCTTTCACAGCGCGTAACGTTTGCCACGCTGCGTCATTCAGTAAAGCTTCGTATGCCGCTTCTTTCTCCCCTTTCCAGTCGAGTAAAATAATATAGTCCGGGTCCATTTTTAATACTTGTTCCATTTCCGCTTTCGCAGAACGCTCTAATCCGATTTTTTGTACGGCAGGAATCGCTTTCGCTTGTTCGATAATGTCTTGTGACACATTACCAGGTCCCATCATATAAGGTCCTGTCCCTGGTCCAACTTCTGACAATACTAAGACGGATGGTTTGTCTTCTTCCCACGTAATCGCTCCTTGAATGTCGGCGATCTCTCGCTCCATTTGGGCGACAATATTATTCGCTTTTTCTTCTTCGCCAATCGCTTTTCCAATCGTTTTTAAATTCGTACGATACGCTTCCATTGAACGCATCGTTTCGAAAGCGAGAATCGGTACATTCGCTTGACGCAAAATATCGTAGGCGTCTTGTTCTTGCCCGTGCATTTTGGTGAGTAAAAGCAAGTCCGTTTCATAAGACAAAATTTGTTCAGGATCGATATGCACTGCAGAAGCGATATGTTCTGTAATTTTCGATGCAGATTCCGGATATGTCGATAAATAAGGGTCTTCAATCCCTTTTGAAATGGCGACAACCCCTTCTCCGTCTGTTAATTGCATCACAATTTCTGCGACATCTAACGAAAGCGGTAATATTTTTTCAGGCTTTTGTTCGATCGTGACACTCTCTCCTTCTAAAGTGATCGTTTTCGGATATTGTCCTACTTCTTCTTGTACGGCAGGTTGTATCGGTTGTTGTTCCGCTTCTTGACTACATGCAGCGAGCGCGAGTAATAAAGTAAAGCTCGCTCCTTTCATCCATCGGTTCATTTTATTCTTCCTTTCGCGGTCGAATCGCGAGCATTTGATACGCGTCGACCGTTTCATTTTTTTCAACTGTCGTTACGACATCATAGCTTGCCATAAGTAACGACTCTTTCAATACTTCTTTCGGTGCACCGACTTGAACGATTTCCCCTTCTTTTAAAAGCGCTAACGTCGTACAAAAACGAGCCGCTAAGTTCAAGTCATGTAAAACGATCAATATCGTTTTCCCTTTTTCACTTTCTTCTCGCAATAGTTGTAAGACGAGAAGTTGATAATAAATGTCTAAAGCCGAAATCGGTTCATCGAGTAAATAAATTGGGGTTTGCTGGACGAACATTTTCGCAATCATGACTAATTGTCGTTGTCCCCCTGACATTTCTAAAATCGAACGCGTTCGCAACTTTTCAATTTCTAACTTCGCAAAAGCTTCATCGATCCGCGCTCTTTCTTCTTTTCGCTCCGCTTCTGTTTTCGGCGACTTATGTGCGTATTGCCCCATTTGGACAATTTCTTCCGCTGTAAAGTCAAAAGCGGCAGACGTATCTTGAAAGACGACGCTCATCCAACGCGCTAATTCCTTTCGTGCATACGTCTCGATCGGACGTTCTTTTAGCCAAATCGTCTTTTCAGGCAAATGATGCAAATGAGCGATCGACTTCAATAAGGTCGTTTTTCCGCTTCCGTTCGGTCCGATTAAACCGATCATTTCCCCTTGACGTACCGTCATATGAATATCGTGCAAAATGGTCGCCTGACGAATAGCATACGTGAGTCCGCGCACTTCGATCATGACCTCACTCCTTTATGGGACGTCAATAATAAGAAAATAAATAAAGGTGCGCCGATCAATGCGCTAACGACCCCCACTTGTAATGTAATCGGCTGTAAAATCATACGCGACACTAAATCAGCTCCGATTAAAAAAGTCGCTCCACCGAATGCACTTGCCAAAAATAACGACCGATGCCTCGGCCCGAGCAATAGACGAAACATGTGCGGGATAATTAAACCGACAAAGCCGATAATACCGCTTACCGCAACGGCCGTTCCTGTCATGAAAGCAGCGAGCAGTAAGACGAATGTGCGCACTTTTTTAATATCGACTCCGGAGCTAAGCGCTTGTTCTTCTCCTAATAACAACATATCGAGTTCTCGGCTAAACCATGTTAAACCGAGAATGCCGAGTAAAATCGGCAAAGCGACAAGTTGAACATGTTCCCACGTCCGAGCGTCGAGTCCACCTTGCAGCCAATAAATAATGCCCCGTAACTCCTGTTCGTTTTTACTCGTAGCGACGAGCACATTCATGATAGCCGAGAAGAAAGAATTAATCCCGATTCCTAACAATAACAACATCGCGATACTTTTATGCCGACTCGTCTGCCATACGGCTAAAATGACGACCATGACGAACATCGCTCCGACGAAAGCGGATAACGGCAACATCCAATGACTCCATTTTGTCCATCCGAAAAAGAGAGCGCTCACCGCTCCGAGTGCTGCCCCACTCGATACACCAATATACCCAGGTTCCACGAGCGGATTACGAAACAAGCCTTGCATCGCAACACCCGCTACCGCTAAGCCACTTCCGACGAATAAAGCGACGAGTACGCGAGGGAGACGTACTTCGTTAATGACGACTTCAAATTGCGTCGCCTCCATCGTTTGAGAAAGCACCCCTAATTTCTTACCAATCGAAACAACGGTATCTGAAAAAGGAATGACAATCGGTCCTACCGCAACTCCGACGACGATTGCGCTACAAAACAAACTGAGCAAAACGAGCCAAAATATAAAGCGCCCTCGTTTACTTTTAATCATATCCCACCTCATTCTTTCCTTAAAGCAAATAACTTTCTCTAAGGAAAGTTTTCCTGTAGAGCATCGTATCTAATTTTTTAGAAGGTGTCAATGTCAAAAAATTCAAACCATTTTATTTCCAAAACGCTTTTTCCACACAAAAAAACTAGAGAGACATGAAGCTCTCTAGTTTCGATCATTCTTTTAAATCATTATCCCCCATGCGCTCGGTTAAGTCATAATGCATGAGCGCGTCGGGTTGGTAACGGTTATAGCGCAATTTGTACAAGTCGAATAAATGGGTGACGAGTACTTTTAACACCGCATATCCTGGAATCCCGAGGATGACCCCGGCAACTCCGAATAACGAACCGCTCGTCAATAAGACGAAGATGATTGTAATCGGGTGAATTTTGAGTGATTTCCCCATCACTTGTGGTGAAATAAACTTGCCGTCAATTAATTGCACGACCGTCCATACGACGATTAACTTCACTAACATCCACGGACTCGAAACGAGTGCGATAATCGCTGCTGGTGTAATCGCAATCGCCGCTCCGAGATATGGAACGACACTTGTAAACATCGCAATAACCCCAAGCAATAACGCATAGTTCATACCGATGATGAAAAATCCAATCGACACCATCACACCGATACAAAAAGCGACGATAATTTGCCCTTGAATGTATGCGCTAATTTGACGATCCGCATCTTGCAAAATCATCTTCACATCAGGACGCATACGAGGGGGTAACATTTTCACTAAAACGGCTGGTAATTTTTCGCCGTCTTTCAATAAATAAAATAAAATGAATGGTACTGTTGCGATACTTAATACGATGCCTGTTAATGCGCCGATAAAGTTCGACACGCCACTTGCGACGCTGCCTAATGTATTGCCGACTGTTTTTCCGATATTCGCAAAACTACCATCAAAAAACTTCGACACATTGACATTCATATCATTGTAATACGATGCAAAAATCGAAGAATGACTTAAAAAATAGTCGATATCTTGTGTGAGTTTTGTAAAATACGTCGGAAATTCCTCTACTAAATTCGTAAATTGTGCTTTTAAAAATGGGAAAATTAAAAAGACGAATAATGTAATTAAACCGATGCCACCTACGAAAATAATGAGGATGCCCCACCCACGTTTAATATGCGCTTTTTCTAACAAACGTAAAATCGGACGTAATAAATAATATAAAATCGTCGCCAAAATAATCGGCAAGACGACGGTTGAAAAGAAGACGCGTAACGGTGTGAAAACGAACGATACTTTATCGAAAACGAAGATGATCAGTCCGATAAGTAAAATGCTCGCTAACACATAAAGTGTCGTCATTCCCCCTAAAAAAGGCATGAGTGGAAATATCCCACGACGCACATCTTTTTCATGCTCTTGTAAAACGTGCTCTCTTTCTTTCTCTTTCATTCCAAATCCCCCTGACCTCACTGCAGAAATTGTTGAAGGGCTTCCGCATTTTGTTGTCGGTCAATTTCGATGACAGAACCTGCATGTTCATACGTGACGAATCGATACGAATGGTCGATTGGAATCGTCATCGTCTCAACCGTTAAATCTCTCGACGTGACAACTTTCATCGCTTTCGACAATTCATCGATCGGTGACATATCGGTTTCAATAAATTGTGTAACCGCTCCGAGTGTTTTCGGTATTTGCTTTAACGTCGTAAAACTTAATAGGTTTTGCTGCATCGCTTCGAGCACTTGTTGTTGACGTCTTACACGACCGAAATCCCCTTCTTCATCCGCACGAAATCTGGCATAACCCAATGCTTCTTGTCCATTCAAGCGTTGAACGCCTGGCATTAAATGCACGCCGATTTTTTCGCTCATCTCTTTCTCTACATTTACTTCTAATCCTTGTGGAAACGCGATGTCGACCATCGTTTCAAATGTTTTAAAATCGACGAGTGCGTAATGATGAATCGGGATATCAAACATCGTTTGAATCGCATCTTTCGTTCCTTGTACGCCGTTTAAATAAAACGCTGTATTCAATTTATACGAACGGTATCCTGGAATTTCGGCATAAATGTCTCGCATAAAGGAAACAATTTTAATGGACTGTTTAGCTTGATCCCATGAAAGGACCATCATCGTATCGGTTCGGGACTTGCCGCTCCCGTCATCGTCTACGCCGAGCAGTAAAATATTTTCCACACTCGGATTTGTCGGATCGACGAGATCGCTCGTAAACGGTCCCGGTTCAATCGACATCGCCTCTCGTGCCATTTGCGTACCGACATAATATTGATACGTACTATAAATGATTCCGCCAAATAGCGTGAAGACAGCAAGAGTAAACAATGTACGGACTTTGCGTAATTTTCTCTTTTTCTTGCGCGGTTGTTCAAATTCGTTCATGCTGATCCTCCAAAACGCGTGTCATATAACTATGGACGTTACACGACTGAAATGGTTGCTTATGAACGATTATACCATGATTGGTTCAAAAGTGGTGTAGCCCTTCGTTGCATTTTCCATACCCTTTTTTGTTTAGAAACTAACCTTTACGTGAAATTAAGGAAGTATTAAGATTTAAAACGAAACTTTTTGCATGAATCAAACGCTATATTACATACAAACTGATGAAAAGTGAGGGATTATTATGAAATTACAGCGACTGATCGCCTTAACACTCGGCAGTACATTGTTCTATTCCGTAGGGGCGACACTCTATTATCGCAATACAAACCAACGACGCATTCATCGACATGCGACATGCGATGCTTTGTATTTAACGTTCGACGATGGTCCGCATCCATTTTACACACCGAAATTGCTCGATTTATTAGCCGAGCATAATGCGAAAGCGACGTTTTTCGTCGTAGGAGAACACGCAAAAGCGTATCCTGAACTGCTAAAACGCATGAGTGAAGAAGGACATGCAATCGGCATCCATCATATGCACCATCGTTCTAGCTGGACAATGACACCACAAGCTTTGCGTGAAGAAGTGACACAATGTGCGCGTGTCATTGAAACGATTACAGGACGTGCGCCTCAGTTATATCGTCCACCTTGGGGACATTTCAATGCCGCTTCCATGAAAGTGAGTCCTTATCCATTCGTCCTTTGGAGTCATATTTTCGGAGATTGGAAAGTATCGCAAAATCACTTATCTCGCCTACTAGAAGAAGATATACCGAACGGCTCTATTTTATTGTTGCACGACCATGACGGAACGCTCGGTGCCGACTTAGGCGCTCCGCTACAAACTTTAGAGGCTGTCGAACAATTTTTGAAATTACAAACGGGACGCTCTTTCCATGCGCTATCGAAAGAGGTTTTGCGATGACGATCGAAACGATTACAGGGGCTTTCGCAACATACGGCTATTTCCTCGTTTTTATTAGCTTATTTTTTGGCATTGTCGGCATTCCCGCCCCCGAGGAATCATTGCTCGTCATTATCGGCATGAGCGCTGCGAGTCATCATATGTCGCTCCCTCTCGCTTCATTAACTTCGATTGGTGGTGCGATTGCCGGTATGCTCGTCGCCTACGCAGCAGGGCGATGGATTGGACGACCTGCTCTCGAAAAAATCGGTCCGTGGATCGGCTTGCCGAAAGACAAATGGGAGACGGTCATGTACAAATATAAGACGCGAAGTCGCCGTACGCTCGTCTTCGGCTACTTTTTGCCAGGAGTTAGACAAGTGAGCCCTTATTTAGCAGGGACGACACAACTTCCTGTTCTACGCTTTACTTTATTTTCTTGCCTAGGGGCTATTTTATGGGTCATTCCTTACGTATTGCTCGGCTACTATGTCGCCGCACGTTTTAACATTCCTCCAGTTTACATTTCGTCGATCGGTTTTATTTTATTCGGACTTTTTATTATTCATTTCATTTATCAAACAATTCAAAAACGACTGAAAAAGGAGCCTGTATCATGAACATTTTAATTTTACCACTCTTCCGCTTTCCAACGGGACACTCTGTCGTCGCGGAAACGGTACAACGAAAAATTACAAAAACCAACCCTGCGACACATATTGAAATTGTCGACTTACTCTCTTATACGAACCCATTACTTGAAAAAATCGTCGGCACGACATACATTCGTTGGATTCAAAAAAATCCACAATCGTATCAATTTATATATGAGAAAAACGTCAATTCTTGCAAGAAGAAGAAAAAAGAAAAAATGCCGATTTTAACACCACTTTTCATTCGCTCGATGAAAAAATTACTCGACGAAAAACGCCCGGACCTCATTTTATGTTCGCACGCTTTCCCGTCTAGTATTTTGAGCGCATTGCGCGACAAAGGAACGTTCGTACCACCTGTCGTCAATGTATATACAGACTTTTTCATGAATGATGTTTGGGCGAAATCAACGAGTGACTACCATCTCGTTCCTCACGTAGAAGCGAAACAGTTATTAATCGATGAATACGGTCAACAAGCGGAGCATATTTTCGTAACTGGCGTGCCGATTGATGACGAAATTTTCATCCCGAAACCTTTGCAAGACGTCGGTCAACAATTACTGATCGCAGGAGGTAATGTGGGCTTTATGGACCTCGAACAAGTACATCAACTTCTACATATGTACGAAAGTCATCATTTCAACATTTTATGTGGCAGCAATCAAACATTATACGAAAAAATTCAAGCGACTAACCATCCGCGACTCCATGCGATTCCGTACTTAAAAAACCGCGAGCAAATGAATGAGTTATACGACCGGATGGACGCAGTCATTACAAAGCCAGGCGGTGTGACGATGACCGAACTTATTCATAAACGTCTCCCGATTTACATCGATCATTTTTTACCTGGTCCTGAACAAGAAAACTTCCACTACTTACAAGCGCGTGGACTCGTTCAACAAATCGACTTAACGGAAGGGACTGCACTCGAACTCGAAAAACAAAACGCCACTTTTCACGAAGCGTGCGATCGATACGAAGCCCAGTTCGAAATGAACGCCACCGAAGCCCTCGCACACATTATCGAACAAGTACAAACGGTTTCAGTATAAAATTCGAAAATAATATACTGATTTGAATATTATTAATAAAACTTGCAAATAGGAATGATGTTACTTAACAAAAACGGCTTCCACATGTCATGATTCAACGTGTAAGCCGTTTTATTTTAAAGTCTATATTTTTTTAATAGTTTCTATCACTTTTAAAGATGCCATCCATTTTATGGTACACTAAGCATATATCCATATATTAGAAATCTACTCAACTCGAGGTGTTTATATGAAATGTAAGGACGTTCTCTCTATGAGAACACTTCTCTTTCTTCCACCCTTTCTTCTTTTTATGGCGTATTTCATCCTTAGAATTGTAATGATCATCGTCGTGCAAACATTCGATTTTGTCATTTACTCTAGAAAACTACAATTAAATTTGTGGGATATCGCTTGGACGACAGATCTTTTCATGGGGATCATAGGAAGTTTAAGTGCGGCGATACTTTTTAAAAATAAACTCCCTTCTCTTATCCTTCTCTTAATGACGACTTTTTCGTTTTATATTTGGTTTATCGCTATGATTACACAAAAAAATTTGACTCCTATTCAACACCCTGAGGTTCAAGAACATTATATTTTCGAAAAATATGTGACACCAACAGAGTACAAGGACATGAAGCAATTGAGCGTCATCATCTATAAAGAACAATTTCCGCTTTTGTATAAACATGTCAATGAAACCACTTTACGAGTATCGAGCGAACATAACCGAGAAACGATTACACGTTTAAATGATGGAACTTATGAAGTAAACGAAAAAGAGAATGCCGTTTATTTTGGCGTGATGAAGGTCCCTTTACACGAATGATTCATAACTAAAAACAAATTGGGGGTGAAATCGATGAAAGAAAGGAAATATTCTCTACATTTTATCGCATGGTTCGCTTTTGGTGTGGCGATCGGCACATCTCTCATACGATTAGCTTTATTACTAACCCAGCATTCCTCCGACATCACTTCCGATACTATTAATCTCGTATCATCCATTGGTTATGTACTTTCCCTTTTACTCATAATCTTTTATTTTTACAAAAAACGCAAAAAATAAATCATGTTGTCTTATCTTGCAATTTCGATGAAAATCCCTCATTGAATCCACTTTTTCTAAAGTGTGATTCAACGAGGGATTGTTTATTTTAAAGAAATATCTTTATTCGCATACGCTCGTTCTAACAGTTCTACCCCACGAATGAGCCAAGCCGAAATGAAAAATACGCCAAACAATACAAAATAGGCGATCGCATAATTTCCGTTAATGACGTAATTGTATCCATCGTCCATGACATACGCATTTTGCCCTGGCTGCTGCTCGGACAACTCCTCTTCCCCTTCTGAATATTCCCAGTACTCATAAGCGGTGATTCGTAGACGTACATTTTGTAAAAGCCGATCGACAACATCGCAACGGATAAAATGAAACAAACCCAAGACCAAGCACTAAAATTTTGCATCTTCCCCTCTCCCTTCTCTTACGATTGATTATACAGAAAAAGGGAAGGAATCATAGCTTTTTTGGAAAATAGCCCGTTTATTTTTTCGGCTTTGTGCCCAGTTCTTCCATGAGCTCATTTCTTAATTGATTGATTTCTTCTTTCGTCATGGTAGGTTGGGATGTTTCTTCTTTTGCTTCTTGCCACCAACTCGGCAATCGTTCTTCCCGTCGATTCGAATATGTATTGTTATTTCTACCGTATGTCATTTTACTTCGTTTAATTTCTTCTTTCACTTCCTCTACCGTCGTCAATCCTTTCTGTTCCCAATCTTCCAAAATTGATTTCGTATAATTCCAATATCGCGAATATTCCGCTGTTCGTTTGATCGCTAACGAGACGATATCCGCTCCTACTTTTTCTATCCATTTATGCAAGGCGTCATTCGTTTCAGGTGAAGGGGGTAAAAGTTTGTGTTGTTTATACAGCTGATAAATGGAATCGTGTTGAGGTTTTTTCTTTTTCACGATCATATTGAGCCGATAAATATTATTCGTAAATCCGACCTCCTTCCGTTTTCGAAATGTCGTCAAATACCCTCTCGCCTCTAAATCTTCCCGATGTTTTTTCAATCGTTGTCGTGAAATATTTAAGTCGTCACACACTTGTTCAACGGGTGGAAAAGCTTCTCCTGCAGCATTCGAATACGTTGCTAAATACGCATAAATCGCTTTCGCTTCAATACTCAACTGCTGGTCTCTCATGATCGCTTTCGGTACAATGCCATAACCATATTTCATAATTCCTTCCGTTTCAATCTTCATCGTCCAAATCTCCCATCTTTCGTTTTATTTTTTATATTGACAAGCTTTCTCAAAAGATGGACAAAAAGTTTTGATTGTTTTTTGGTTTTTCTTTTTGGGAAGCTTCCTATGTCGGATATTAAATATTAACGGTATAGAATACATATGGATAGAAGATCATATCATCATCTTTTGGTAATTTTTAAGAATGGTATTATTAGGGGTAATGTTTTGTAACATACGATTTCATAACGTTACAAAACGTAACGATACGGCCATACCGACACATTTTGTAACACATCATTTCGTAACGTTACAAAACATGACGGTACGGAGATTTTAGAATGAAATTTCAAGAAAAATTTACTATTTCTTTCCTAAAAATTATGGATTAAAATTTTTCTCAAACTACACTGTTCACCGTATTTATACAAAACAAAACCAGTGCCCTTCAAAAGAGACACTGGTTTAATTATTATTTTCTATTATTCATTGGGGGTACTTGAACGACGTATTGCTTCGGTGATCCTAACTCAGTTCCTTCTAAAAATTGTCCGCTTACGAAGCATTGCCCTTTTTTGAGGGAACGTAATACTTCTTCAAAATCGCCACCTAGACGTTTTGATATCGAGCGTACTTCACTTTCCGCTGGATTAAAGTAAATTTTCGTTCCCGCGTTCTCAAATACCGCCAATTCTTCCGTCGTAAATTGACTAAATGTTTGAGTAGCAAACCAGGCAGACCAACCAAATTTTCGTCCTTCTCGCAATATTAAGTTAGACGGAGCACCTTGTGCAAAACTTAAATTTTGTGCCTCATCTAAAACGACAGCGACGGGACGGTCTTCGTGGTTGCTCAACATGAAATACCACAAGTCCCATAAAATAAATTCAGTTAACACTTTTTTAATTTCAATTTGTTCATAACCGTCTAACTGAATAATATTGACTTGTCCGTTTGAGGTGAACAAGTCTTCCCAATTATTTTCGGAAGTGTAATCGAACGGATCCATGTCAACGAGCTGTGTTAAACGAGATTGAATTGAAGTGACCACTGACTTTTGACTATCTTCCAATAAAGATAATTCGTCCATTAACAACGTGAGCGTCATATGGTCTTCATACTTTTCGATCCCATTTCGAATCGCGCGGTATAATGTCATTTTTTGTTGGTCTCCAAACGAGCGGTACACCGAGGCAAATACTTCCACTACACGGTTCGCTGTTTCGTTCGCAGGCTCTGGTGTTTCTCTCCCAGCGACAAACTTCATTCTTCGTTTAAATGGATTAATGGGCATTTTATCGATATATACGACGCGTTCTTTTAAATGTTCGCCGACATGCTGGACGAACTGTTCTTCTAATTGATGCCGCGTATAACTTGCAGAATAGTCAATGATGAGAGACGGTTGTTTCGCATCGTGTAAGTCCATGAGTAAAGATTGAATGAAGTACGTCTTCCCTTGACCGCTACGTCCTCCGATCACTAAATGACGATTGCTTAAACCTTTATGGTCAAATTCCCAATAAATGTTCATCCCTGCATTTGTCGCACCGATGAGTGGACGACTTTCGCTGATTGTTTCAGGAACAGGTTCTGCAGGCGAAGGCTCTAGCGGAACGGGTTCATCCACTATTGTTTTAGGTAACGTTGAATGAGTATCCTGCTGCTCGCCTCTTTCAGGTTCTGCTACTTTATTTGGTATTTGTTCTTCTATTTCAACGATGTTCTCTCGTTCTTCCATTGGTGAAATGACCGTCTCTTCACGTGGAGTAGCCGGTATATCATACGTAAATTCTTTCATTGCAAATATATCCGTCATTGATTTTGTCAACAACTCATAGCCTAATTGTTCTGGATATGTCGCAACGACGACTCCTTTTAAACGTGTAATATCTTCTACATATTGATCTTTCTTAAAGGATAAAACGAGACCGTCTCCGAATAAATGTTGGTGAGCGTTCGTCATATAGAAATCATTGTTGAGCAATCGATATTCAACTTCTTCTGCCATCGGTTCTCCGTAAAATTGTTGTTCATGCATTTTTTTCGCATTTGTAATGAGACGTTGCATAAAGAAATGACGCATGAAACGACTTTCAAATGTATCTCGTTCTAATACATCGCGCAGTCGTGCATTTAACGCTTTCACTTGTTCAATGCCTTTACTAATTACCGAAGATTCATTATGTCCAATTTTCACTTCAATCGGATATAAATGGACCGCTATTTCACCGTCTTCATCAATTTCATACCCCATCATTAATAAATCATCGCTACAATTTCCATGATGACCGATCGTCATTCCTGAAAATAAACCGTCTTTTTTGCTTAAATGAATCGCATTTGAAACACGTACAATCTCTTCCATCGAGATTGGAACCCAATGAATGCTGTGTGCTTGCTCTGTGAAATAGCGAAGTGCTTGTTTTAACGCAGACAATACACTCATTTTTTCACGTTTATCGTACGCCTTATTTTGAACAGCACGCAGCAACCATTCACCGTTAAAGACGTTAAATGCTTTAATCGTTTCTTCGATTTCCTCTTGTGTCGGATGAATGTCATGCGCTTCTAAAAATTGTTGAATGACTTGAACATACTGTTTCGATTTATTCGTTACTGTAATCGCATCAAAACTCATCGAAGAGCTCAGTTGATCGCTATAATGGACAACGATTAAATCTTCCTCATGTTCTGTAAAATACGTTAAGTCCATTTCTGGATTAATAAACGTAACCCATTGCGATTGCTTATACAGTTCATTCAGCTTTTGCTCGTTCAATTGATGGACGCGTGTCGCGATGGATTGCCATTTGCGATATGGATGTGTCCCTTCATACATCATATTCGCTGCGAATTCATTCATTGAAAAAACGAACCATTCTAATAAGCTTTTACTTTTCGATTCAAAAGAGCCCATACCAAACCCAATCCGGTACCCACCCTCTTCTGTCAATTGCGATGAAGGTGAAACGAGCAAACCGTTCAGTGACGTACTATTCGGTAAGCTATCCATCATTTGTTTCACGACTTCTGTTTTTCCATCCATTTTGTAAAATGATAAATGAGCATACTTTACTTCATCTGTAAACGACTGTTTTGAGAAGCGAATTAAACGTTGTAAATGAATAAAGACATCTCGTTCTAGTTCAAACTTATTTTTAAACGATACATTTTGTAAAAAAGCTTCCGCTTGTTCTACCGTTGCGAGTTGAATAAAGGTTTCAAAAGCGCTCGTTCCTGATTTCATATAACTTGTAATTTCAATCGGACGCATTGCTTGTAACTCTGCACCTTTTCGGATTTCTTGCATATACAGTTGAACGATCCCTTTCACGATTTCATAATCGTCTGGAATGTTGACGATATTCATTTTGAATGGCGTCCGCTTCGATATAGCAAATAAATACGGATAGTATTCTAAAAACTGCTCAATTTTCTCTTTCACGACATGAGCTAAAAATTGATTCGCCTCTCCCACTTGAACCGTTTCACTATTTTTATAAACTGTCCATTCTGGTAAAACATCATGAGACACTGGCTTATATAAACGATCATTCGCTTGTAAATAAGGTAAGACATGTGATTTTCGGATGCGCTCAATCGTATTTTTAGAAAGTTTTTCATTCGCCATCAATTGTTGACTCGCGAGTTGATACGCCATATTCATCGGAGACAAACTTGTATAAATCAGTTCTTCTCCATTATCTAAGCGACCGAGTTTAAATAAATTTCGTTGTGCCTCAGTTAATAAAGTATCGTTTTGGATACTTTGAATTTCTTGAATGTAAGAGGTAATCAATGCTTGAACCGCTTCACGCAACTCCCCTTCATAATAAATAAAAGTGAAAGGGGCATCGATGTCTCTACTCAAATTCAATATGCGTTCATATGCTCGCTCGATGCTAGACGGCAAAGTGAGTGGGATAGGTGTCCATTGACCATCTTGCATCTCAGCATAATACCAACCTTCTTTCACCCAGCGACGTTCCAACTCTAAATACGGTCGCTCAGTAGAATGAGTAGAATAAGGATAATCGGAAATGTACGCTTGGCTAAAGTCATCAGAAAACGGAATCGTCTCGGTCGATTGGAATTTTTCTATCCAAATATCACGAGCAAACTTCGGAACAATCGTCATCGTCTCATCTTTAATAACAATCGGTAACTCATAGTTTGGTGTACGGACATACATTTTTGTCGTGTCCGACTCTTCAATGGCAGAAGGATGTAATTTTAATTGTAAGCTCTTTCCTTCATAAACGATCGTCTGTTCAGACTCTGTAATCTCCACTTCTTCTACTCGTTCTGATTCTCCTAAAATGATCGGCGTTTCATTTCCCTCAATCGTTAACGCATACTTCGCTTTACTTTGCGTATTGATCGTATAACTTTGACTGACTGATTGTAAAAACTCTGGCTTATCTTGAAGCACTAAAATACTAAAGATATAACGCATGCGCGATTCATTTTCATGGCGATACAAAACACGATAAAAATCTGCGCCATCTTTCATTTCTAATGTCACTTTTAATTTCTTGCCACTCGTTGATGTAAATTTTCTCGCTTGATTGGATAGAAAACTCACTTTTGTATTCAAACTGAACGGAATGATTAATTCTATTTCATCTTGCCTTTGTTCCGAAAACAAAAGTATATTCCATTCTCGCATACCTGCTGCAGTTGATGATTTTGGACGTTTCCACATCGTCACCTCATCTGTCGTGCAAGTGATTTGATCGGCATACAATTCAATCGCTCGACTGCTCTTTACTTCTTCTTCCCATTGGATAATTTTCGTTAAATCTGTCTCGTACCAGACGTCTTTCTCTTCATCCTTTTTAGGCTGTAATTGTTTTCTACCGTTTCCAAAACGGTTTTCTAATTCTTCTTTCGCACTTCCTAACTCTCGAATTTGTTCAATGTCATGGTGAAGGGCTGTATTGATATCGAGACGCTTTTCTATTTCTCGTTCTTTCTTTTTCCAACTCGCTGACTGTTCTTTTAATAGTTCTTGCTCACTTAATAAGCGCATTAATTCACTATCCGGAAAGTATTGCAAGCTAAAATAGTCTTTCGGTGTGACTTTTTCTTTATTCGCAATTTGTAACACTTCTTCAAAATCTAAAAATGTTGTGTTTTCCAACGTATATTCACGTTCTCGACGCTTTAAAAAATGCTGAATCATTTTGCGACTAACGGGATCTTTCACATCTTCTTCTATAATTCGTTCTAATGCCCCGATAAAGCGTGTGACATGTAGAGGCATCCCTTCATTAATTAAATGGATACTCCCGTCTTTAATCGAGTCTTGTACGGACGATGTTAACAAAACGAGAGAAGTATTTTCCCATTGCCCTTTTTGTAAACTCATCGCATTTCGCAATGTTACTAAAAAGGAAGGAGCAATATTGTCATTGACGACCGCCATGACATATTTATATTCTCCGTAATGTAACGCGATCGTTTCATACGTTTCAGACCCTTCCTCGTGCTTATAAATGAATGGCTTCGCAACCGACATCGCTTCAAATATTTCGAACAATTTCTCGGAAATGTCGATGCTCGGTAATTGCAAATAGTAACGTCCGACATTTTCTTTCTTTACTTCTTCTTGAAAAAATTGTGTTAATTGATTGGCGACATATTTATAAAATTGGTTTGACATATTGTGCATCCCCACTATCACTTTTCTTTTCGATGTAGTTCAAGCTATCCAGTAAATCTACGATAACTTCTTTTGTTTTATAATCAACAAAAATTCCACGCTTTTCAAATTCATCCCAAAGTAAGTTTAATTCTAATCTTTCCGTTCCGACACTCACGGCAACGAGTAACATCACTTGTCGTTGGTCGAGTCCATTTAACTTGCCGAGTGAGCCTCCATGCTTGTAATAAAAGCGATTAAACAACTCCTCAAACCCTTTCGGATAACGGCTGTTTACTTCTTCCGGAATATTAATTTTCACTTGTTCATACATTTCACGATACAATTCTCCGATTGTTTCACTCGACTCAAACGGACGCCCACTCTCTTCAATGACGCAATAAACGGTTTTCATCCACTCTTCCGCCGATTGGATATATTCTTTCACCGCTTCCGGACCTGCCGCTTCGACTGCTTGTTGAATATCATGATAATACGCATTTTGTTCAATGCTTTCTGCTTGCGAGACGATATTTAATAAATGTTCGTGCGCATAAAAGTTTTTTAATTCATTTCGAACCATACGGTAGCCCCATTTATATGCATCCCGCCAACGGGCAGATTTTTCTTCTTGGTAAAAGAAATAGATCGGCACCCAGTCTTCTTCATTGAACTGTTCCATCCGACTCACTTGTAAAATGAGTTGACTAATGGCGATAAATGTATATTGCGCAAACAATAATTCAATATTTTGCACTAAAAAGCTCGGGTGCTCTAATAATAATAAAAAGTCTTTTTTAAATTGCTTCCCTAATCGTTTCAATTTAGGCGCATATAAAATTTGACTCCCTTTTTTCGACTCTGTTTCTTCCTCACTGAACAATTGGAAAATAATATTGTTCGGTTCTAAACTTTGAATCCCTTTTAAAAACTCCTCTCGGTAAGGATGTAAAAAGACATCGTGAACGAAATGAATTAAATATTTTTCTCCTTTTACTTCATTTGCATTTTCAGACAGTGGAACAGCCGTTAACTGAGAAACATCTTGAACGGTACCGCTCGAAACGATCGCTCGTTCTGATTCGATATAATGTTCAAAAAACCGCTCCGCTATAGCGTCTTTAAAGTCGAGTTGTGCTAACACATCATCAAAGGATTGTTCTTCAATTGAATCGATAGCTATATTTTGTAATTTACGTAAAGCGCCTGCGACAATTGGCATAAATCCGTTCTTAAATTGAGCCCGTTCTGGATTTCGTGTCGGGAAAGGCAATAAATATACTTTATCTTGTCGGTTATTTCGATATTTTTTCTCTGCTACATTGACGTTCATTACACGATTTATAGTTTCAGCTTGTAAACGATAACTCATCACTCAATCGACTCCACTTCATATTTTTTCAAACCGCCTCCGAAAAATGGCTTCTTCATCCGCACCATTTGTTTCGTCGGAATATGGACGATTAACATTTCGTCCGATTTATCCGTATAGCGAATAATATCACGATAAAACTCAACAAACTGCAGAGCTTCTGTGTAGTCTTGTCTCGTCGGACGGTATCCATTTGCCACATTAAATAATAATTCAAATAACGCATAATCAATCGTCACATAAATCGTTTTTCCGTTCACATCTAATCCTAATTCGACTTCTGGTTTTAAACGATTCATTTCAGCTTGTCCTCTTGCCTGTCCAAATTCACGCCCTGGTCTTGCATTCGCTTGGAAAGGTATCGCCAATTGATAATTCGATTCACCGATCGCATCGATGTAAATATAACGCTCTTTCGGACTACCAATCCATCGCTCAATCGCTTGCATCATCATATGAAATAGCTTTTCATACGCATCATTTGTTTCGGTATAGTAACTGAATAATGTTTGTAAAAATTGATAAAATCGTTCGTTTAATGCAACATGATTTAAAATATAATAATGACGGATTAATAATTTAGAATAACTTTCAACGTCTCCGTCTGTTTTTTCCCATATCGTTAAATACTGTGCATTCCCTGTCAAATGTTGCTGAATCATCGATGTTACATCATTCGTCAAAATAAATTCGCGCAACAAGTTATCTAACAGTTCCGCTCGACGTGCTACGGGGTCAATCGTATGCAAAGCATGCATTAAGTCTGAACGTTCAGGACGCGAAAATAATAAGCTCGGGAGCATATGGTCTGGATGGAATATTGTATTATCTAACGGAACGATCATGTCATAAATGACGTTGTAAAGCGCACGCGTGGATAAGAAAAGTTTTTCTTTCATCATCGCTTCTACTAACACTTGAACAATTGCACTAGGCATCGTTTCTTCCTGTAATAAAGAATAATTTAAATGAGCAGGTGTCCACACATCGCGCTCACGGTCCTTTTGCCAGGCGCGATAAAATGGATTCTCTTTTGTCGGTGCGACAATTTTTTTAATAATGGCTTCAAAAAATCGTGACGTCGCTCCTTTCTCATTAATTTCATACGGTTGTAATCCTGCAAAGTTCAGCAATGTCACATCTTCTGTGCTATTGTCAAAGTCTTTATCTACTTCAAACACTCGGGATGCTTCAATCGCATGAATCGTTTTCGGGAATTGTTTTGTATGGCGATGTTTCGCATAAAAATTGTGCAACACTCCGAGGTTAATTGCGAGAACGACTTTATCTCGGCCGGTCCCTCGTCCTTCAAACGGTGCTAACACTTTCTCTAAAGTTTCAATCTCATCTTCACTCGGGTTATGAGATTCCGTTGAGTCATTGTGCACATACACTTGCTCTAATAACTCAGGGCGAATTTCATGTACGTATGAAATTAAGTGACTTTTTCCGTCCCCTACGCTACCGCATAACATAATGAGATGCGCATCATTTTTGCTCTCTGCTTCTTCAAGTGCACGTATGAAATGTTCCTGTATCGGACGCTCCACATGCATGTAATGCTGTAGCTCTGTAAATTCTTCCGCATGCACAACCGATTGAACAGATGAAGTTTGCAAAACGGAAAGCTGTTCTAAAAAAGTAAAATCTTTTTCTTGCGATACCATTTCAACAACTTCAACTTTGTCTTCTTCAACTAGCTCTACTATGTTTTCTTCTAAAACTTTTTGTTGAATGACTGACTCGTCTATCCGTTTTTCTATTGAAACTGTACTAGATACGTCTAATGTGCGACCGATAAATCGTTCAAATGTTTCGGTAAACGCGTACTTTTCACGATCGTTAATCGAGCGATCCCACATATTTACGACGACTTCATTAATGTAAAGAGCATCTGCCAATTCTTCTTTTGAGCATTGATAAATACTATGTATTTTTTTCCATGTAAACGCTAAATCATTATTACCAAAATAATCTTTTGATAAAGGAGATAATTGCGTCAAATTCGCAAGCGTTTCCATTCGATATTGAGAGAGTTGTATAAAAATCCCTTGTAATTGTGCTAACGCTGCTATCGATAAACTCGTTTCTTGCCCTGCTTGAATCCACTGTTGAACTTTATTCGTTTCACTATTTTTAAGTAGTGGTGTTTTTAAAAGTGTATTCCATAATGTAATATTCATTGTATTCTATTGACCTCCCTTAGAGATATGTACATGTATTGTACTATATAAAAGGCATACACCAAAATTTCATTTTCATGTAGCCTAAATCATTACACCGTTCATCCATTGCTCCTGATCATATTTCATAAAACTACGCTTTAACGATTAGCTTAACGAACACAACAATTTTAAAAACCCCTCACATCATTTGTCATGTGAGGGGGAAGTCGCAATGAGTTTTTATGGGCTCGTTATGCTGTTTTTTTGTTTAAGTATAGGTAGACGATGTACAGGCCGAGTAGACAGGTTGTGATGCTGATGTAGGTTGTTGTGTACGTGCCAGTTGCGTCGTTTAGGGCGCCGACGAGTAACGGGAGTGTTCCTGCCATGAGGAAGCCGCCTGCTTGGGCCATGGCGTTCCAGGCGCTCGCTTCTTTTTCGTGGCGCGCTTCTCTTAGGGGAAAGACGAGCGCGAGTGGGAATGTCGCCCCGAGGACGATGCCGAATAACACCATGCTGATAAGATGACCGCTCACCGGTCCCCATACTACGTTCGCTAAGGCGAAAAAGCCGCCGAGGAACATTGCATGAATGAAGAGTGGTGCGCGTGTGGGCCATTTGTTGAGCGCTGCGGGGAAGGCGATATTTGTCACAATTTGAACGCTCGTCATCACTCCGACGTAAAAGCTCGCCTCATGTCGCGTATGCCCCGCTTCCATTAATAAAGGCACGATCCACGTAATCGTCGTAAAGAAAAAGGTCACTTGCAGACCGAAAAACAATAATATGCTCCACGCCCGCTTCGTTCGCCACGGATTGCGCATCGGCTTCGTTTGTTCGGCCACGATGACGCGTTCTTTCGGAATGAAGCGCCAAAATAGTAAACCGACGACCGCAAAGAGCGACCATATGCCGAGCGCTGTCGCATACGTTCCGAAATAACTCATGAGCGGTGCCGTAAAGCTTGAACTCAACGTCGCCCCGATGCCGATGCCGAACGAATACAGTCCGATCATCAATTCAAAACGTTCAGGAAATGTCCGTTTAATCCATGCGGACAAAACAGGTCCGACGATCGCAATTCCTACCCCTCCAATAAAGGCGGTCACTAACAACGTACGATACGACGCGTCAACAAGACGAATCGCCGTCGCTACTCCAATCGCAAATAAAAAGAACGCGACGAGTCCGTGCGACGAAAAATGGCGCTCTAATCTCGGAATAAGTAGCGCAAACAATCCCATGCAAAGAATCGGCACACTCGTCAACCACGTCACTTGAACGTGCGTCAACCCTTGATCGGCTTGAATATGGTCGATAATCGGACCAATCGATGTAATGATCGGGCGCAAACTAATCGCAACAAGCACGATCGCCCATGCATAAAGTGCAACATGTTTTTTCAACAAAAATCCCTCGAATCTATCTTCATCTTCTTCCACATGATTGTATCACGTTTCCCCCCTCGCCTCTCCCTGTTTTTTAAAAACGAAAATTCCCCTTACTCTTTCTTGAATTTGCTTTCCTTTCTGAAACTAAATCATGTATAATAAACGCATTGTACATGAAGGAGGAAATCGTCTTATGTTAGCTGTATCTGACGTTAGTCTTCAATTTGGAGATCGTAAACTATTTGAAGATGTCAATATTCAATTTAACCCAGGCAATTGTTACGGTTTAATCGGTGCGAATGGTGCTGGTAAATCAACATTTTTAAAAATTTTATCAGGGGAGATCGAACCACAATCTGGACAAGTCATTATGAATCCAGATGATCGTCTCGCTGTTTTAAAACAGAATCACTTCGAATATGAAGAATTCGAAGTATTGGAAACTGTCATTATGGGCCATAAACGCCTTTACGATATTATGAAAGAAAAAGACGCCATTTATGCAAAAGGTGAAGACATGACAGAGGACGACGGCATGCGTGCTGCGGAACTCGAAGGTGAATTTGCTGAATTGAACGGATGGGTTGCGGAATCAGATGCTGCGATTCTTTTACAAGGTCTCGGCATTTCAGATGACTTACACAGTGCGAAAATGAGTGAATTAACAGGTTCTGAAAAAGTGAAAGTTTTACTCGCTCAAGCTTTATTCGGTGAGCCGGACGTTCTCTTACTTGACGAGCCGACGAACCACTTGGACATTAAAGCGATTCAATGGTTGAACGAGTTTTTAATCAACTTCAACAATACGGTCATCGTCGTTTCCCACGACCGTCATTTCTTGAATAACGTATGTACTCACATCGCCGACTTAGACTTCGGAAAAATTCAATTATACGCAGGAAACTATGACTTCTGGTATGAATCAAGCCAATTAGCGCTTAAATTGTCACAAGAACAAAATAAGAAAAAAGAAGAAAAAATTAAAGAATTACAAGACTTCATCGCGCGCTTCAGTGCGAACGCATCGAAGTCTAAACAAGCGACGAGCCGTAAGAAAACACTTGAAAAAATCGAGCTCGATGATATTAAACCGTCTAGCCGCCGCTACCCATACGTCAACTTTAAAATGGGACGTGAAATCGGAAACGACGTGTTAACGGTCACAGACTTAAATTACACGTTAGAAGGCAAACAATTGTTGAAAGACGTCCGCTTCACGATGGGACGCGAAGACAAAATTGTCCTTCTCGGAAACCCACTTGCGAAATCAGCACTTTTAGACATTATCGCGGGTGAACGTGAACCAGACAGTGGCGAGTACAAATGGGGCGTTACAACGAGCCAATCGTACTTCCCAATCGACAACGAAAAATACTTCAGTGGTTCAGAGCGCACACTCGTTGAATGGTTGCGTCAATATTCACCTGAAGATGAGACGGAAACATTCCTCCGTGGCTTCCTCGGACGTATGCTCTTCTCTGGTGAAGAAGTAAACAAAAAACCGTCCGTCTTATCTGGTGGAGAAAAAGTGCGATGCATGCTTTCAAAAATGATGCTTGCTGAAGCGAACGTTCTCTTACTCGATGAACCGACGAACCACTTAGACTTAGAATCGATCCAAGCAGTGAACGAAGGCTTAACAGCGTTCAAAGGTGCGATGATCTTCACATCACATGACCACCAGTTCATCCAAACGATCGCGAACCGCGTCATCGAAATCCGCGAAGACGGCACAATCTTCGACAAATTAATGACGTACGAAGAATACATTGACTGGCAATTAAAAGAATCGAAATAACGAAAAAACCGCCCTTTTATAGGTGCGGTTTTTCTTTTTCATTCCATCGGTGCTAAAGCAAGCCATGGGAATAGTTGATCTAAAAAATGTTCCGTCGCTGGCATAAAATAAGAACCGAAATGATAATCCGGATCCAATGTTGTCACAACCCACGTCCCTTTTGTTGATACTTGGTCGATGTACAGTACAGCAGCTCCGTCCTCTGTTTCCACTAAAGTTTTTGTTCCTTCTACAGGATGATATACACCATGTTGATGCCACGTGCACATCGCTAAATCAAAATAATCGTAAAAAGAATGCGTTTGTTCAGATGGAAAGCGTAATCCACTATCGGCTCCTTCTTCTAGCCACCACCAAAAATTCGTCGGCCGATATTCCCATCGTTGATTGGGGATCCACTCGAGCGGTTGAGGTCCTAACACGACGACAATCTTTCCTCGCTCACTAAACGCATGAATAAGAGGAGCACATCGTTCCATCTCTCCTAAGTGTAGCTGGGACGGGACGATGAGTACGTCGAGTTTTTCTAACTGTTCGAGCGATTGTAACATTCGTAAAGGGATGCGTTGCGCAATATAAGCTCCATATTTAGGCGTTTGAAACGTCCGAGCATGATAAGCATTCCCTCCATCTAACACTCCGATTGTTCTCATCGTATTTCCTCCTTCACCCATGCGATTAACTCTTCATAAATGGTCACGCCACTCGTCGTGTCAAAACGCAAGTCGAATAAATTTCGCCCTGCATGAACGAATATCGTTCCCTTTGTTGAAGTACGATCAATGAAGGTGATCACTTCTCCACTCCGAAACGTTAATAAAATTTCTGCGCTTGAAGATACGGGATAATAACCACGCGCGAAAAAGCCTGCCACTCCACGTTTATATAAAACATCTTCCCATACGACATGTTGAAAAATTGGAGCCCCTATACGCCTTGTCACTTCATAATCATGATGACTCATTAATCGTTTAGGCATGAAAGGCGCCACATGAGGAAGCCATCTTTTAAATAAATGTCCGAAAAAAAATACGGTTTTTCCTTCTTGTAAAAACTCTTCAATCCATGAACGTCTTTCCCATAAAAATTCTTGGTCCACAAACTCTGGAATGATGAACGCATCATAATGAAATAATTGTTCTTTCGTCCACTCATATTGATCGACGAGCGTGACAACTGTATCTTCATACTCTTGTTTAAAAGCGTGACACGGGTCAAGCTGTAACAATTTCATCTTATTTTCGCTTCCTTTCAAAATACGTACTCGCTTCGATTAACTTCTTAGTATAGGAATGTTTCGGCTGAGACATGACGCGCTCATACATTCCATATTCCACGATACGGCCCTCTTTTAATACATATACATCATCGATAAACGATGAAAGTTCTTGAAAACGATGGGTAATATACAATATCGCCATCGAACGACTTTCATAAATTTGTTTCAAATATTGAATGATCTTTTTTTCATTTTCAGGGTCGAGAGCCGATGTCATTTCATCCGCAATTAACACATCAGGACGTTGTAGGAGGGCACGTGCAATAGCGAAACGTTGCTTTTGACCACCTGAACATTCATGAGGTAAAGCATGCCACGTGTCCTTGGGCAACTCAAGCTGTTGCAAAACTGGAACAATTTCTGCTTGCCATTGTTTTTTCGGATATTTCAGTCCGCGCAGCGCTTCTTCCATACTTGCCCACATCGTCCAGTATGGATTAAATGAACGTTCTGGATTTTGATAAATGTATTGAATCGATGACGTATGGCGTTCGATTTTTCCTGACGTCGGGGAACGTAGCGAAACGAGCAATTCCGCAATCGTCGATTTACCCGATCCGGATTCTCCAATTAAAGCGGTCACCTTTCCCTTCGTCACACGACAATGAATGTCATGTAAGACGACATCATTTCCATACTGTTGATAGACGTTTTTCATTTCAATCATCGCGATTCTCCTTCGTCATTTGTAACGTTCGGTCTGAAATAGCATGCGCTACATCGTGATCGTGAGTAATCATCAATACACCGCAATTTAATTGTTTCGCTTTTTTCTGGAGTAAAAAAATAATCTCCTTTTTCAAAATAGGATCTAACGCGCTCGTCACTTCATCGCAAATGACATAATGGGGTCGCCATACAAAAGTGAGAGCGACGAGTACGCGACTGAGCATTCCTCCTGAACATTCATGCGGATATCGATTCGCAATAGTTTCATACAGTTGCACTTCTTTTAACGCTTCGTTCATTTCGTCTTGCGTGACACCTAACTCTTCAAATTGTTGACGAAGGGGCAATAACGGATTGAATGCCGCTCTTGCATCTTGGTACATAAAAGCGATTGTTTTAAAATAATGGGCTGAAGCAAATTTTGGGTGACTCGTCCATTCGCCGTCCATTTGACCATGCCCTTCATAGTATGCGACAGGCAAAATCCCGTACATCGCTCGTGCTAACGACGTTTTTCCCGAGCCAGACGGTCCTGTAATGCTTACAATTTCGCCTCGCTGTACATCCAGCGATACATTTTCAAAAATCGGTTTAGAAACGCCGTAATGAAGGGTGATTTGTTCTCCACGCAAGCCTGCTTCTTTCGTGCAATGAACTTCTTTTCTCAACGACGATTTTGTACGCTTGACGTTCTTTCCTTCAATTATGAAAGAAATATATACCGTCACGATCGCGAGCAATAAAACAGGAGGTAAAACAAGCCACGTCCAACTGCCGTTTAAAAAAATAGTTGGGTTACTAAATCCATCATGTAACAACTTTCCCCACGTCACTTTTACCGGATCACCTAACCCTAAAAAGGCTAATCCCGCTTCCGTTAATATCGCGTATCGAAATGTCATAATCCATTTCGTTTGAACGAGTGATTTTAAATGGGCTGGAAAATGACGGGTCAAAATATATAAATGGCTATTTCCTAATTGTCGTGAAATTTGAATAAATTCGCGTTCTTTTAACGACATCACTTGCGCTCGAATAATTCGCATGTAAGCAGGCCAAGATAACACACTCATTAAAACTAACAACATCGTATATTGTCCGCCTGTAAAAGCGATGACGAGCAGTATGATGAGTAAATTCGGTAAAACGAGCAAAACGTTCGCTAACCCGTTCCATAACGAATCCCATTTGCGAAAATAACCAGACCATACACCGAGTACGACGCTTAACAAGGTAGAAGCAGTCGCAACAACGAAACCGACTATTAAACTCCATTTCGTACCTTCTATTAATAAAGCGACGACATCTTGCCCGACACTATTTGTACCGAGCCAATGCATTCTACTCGGCGCTAAATAAGATTCAAATTGATAAGAAGAAGCGGCATATGGATAACTGAAATAAAGCACGCTATAAAAAAGGATAAAACTTCCGACGATATATTTTTTATGCTTCACATCGGATCCTCCTTTCGAATGCGCGGATCTAATTTTGGATAAATCCAGTCGGTAAGCAAATTAATCATTAAAATGATGCTGGTAAATAAGAAGAATAAACCGTGCATAAGCGGATAGTCTCGCGAAACGATAGCATCACGCAATAACTTCCCAATCCCAGGATATGAAAATAATGTTTCTACAAAAATGGCTCCTGTAAAAGTTAAACCGACACGCAACATCATCATCGTAAAAACAGGAAGTAAAGCATTTTTAAAAACGTGTTTTCGCAATAATGTACGAGTATGAATCCCTTTCATTTGCGCAAATTCAATGAAAGGCGCTTGCATAATACGCACCGTCTCATTGCGCATTAACAAATACAAACTCGGAACTGTCGCTAAAATGAGCGTTGTAATCGGTAAAACCGCATGTTGAATCCGGTCTAGCATCATATTTAACAAAGAAGCATTTTCTAAAAAAGGAGTTGCCGCACCACTCATTGGAAAAATCGGTAGCATGACGCTATATGTGATAAGGAGGAACATGCCGACTAAAAATTCAGGCAAAGCGCTGAAAACTAACATCGTGCCGAATAAAACGCGATCTCCTTTGTGAACTGCCTGATAGCCAGAGTACAAACCGAATACGATGCTAATAATGATAGAAATGAGCGTCGCCACCCCGACGAGACTCAACGTATATGGCAAATGTTCTCGTATGACAGCTCCTACATCTTGGCGATATTGAAAAGACGTCCCAAAATCAAGCGTCACAACGCCTTTCATATAGCGAACCCATTGCGTCACAGGCGATTCATCTAACGCGTAATAAGCTAAAATCGATTCTTTTTGTTCCTTCGTTAACGTCGGGCCACTATCCTGTCCTTCAATAAAATCAATCGGCCCTCCTGGCATCATACGAGGAAGAGCAAAATTTAATAGAATCAACGCGAGAAAGACGACGACGTAAGAACGCAGTCGAACGTGTTTCATCGCACGAATGCTGCCTTATTATCAACGAGTGGAATACCGTCTGCTATGCCGCCTTTCGTATTAAACCATCCGTCAAACACCGATGCGTCGTATATGTGATAAAACGGGCGGTGGTATAAGACGAGCGTCGGCAATTCATCTCCGAGAATCATCTGCATCTCATCGACAAGCTTTTTACGCGCTTCCTCGTCTTGCGCACGCAATTGAGCTTCCGCTAACTTCGTGAAACCTTCATGTTGGAACACAGATTTTCCTGCATATAAATTACTTGCTTGTCCACTAAACCAAAGGCGTAAAAAGTCAGGATCTCCACTCAATCCGATATGTCCTGTAATCGCCATATCAAAGTTTCCTTCTGCCATCAGCGCTGCAAAGGTTGCCGGTTCTGCTGTTTGAATCGATAAAGTAATGCCGATGTCTCGCAACATCGCTTGCATTAATTCCGCTTCTTTCGATGTAGAAGACACGAGCACATTCAGCTCTAATTTCTCTTCATAGCCTAACGCTGTTAACATTTCTTTCGCTCGTTCAACGTCATAATCGTATTGAGGAACATTCGGATTGTACCAATCAGAATCTGGCGGAATAATGCCACTACTTCCTTCCATCGCTTCTTTTGAACCTGTTAACTTTTGGGACATATCGATTCGATTTAAAGCATGTGCGATCGCCTGTCGCAATTGCTTTTCTTTTAATTGCGGATGATCTAAATTAAAAATAATGCGCACGGCACTTCCTGTTGGCTCACTTTTCAAAACAGAAAACCCTTCTTTTTCAAGCTGTGCTACGTCGTCATATTTAAATGTCATTCCATTATTAATTTCACCTTTTTGTAAGGAAAGAACACGGTTTTCGACGTTTAAGTATTGCAGTTCATCAATGACAACTTCCCCTTTAAAGAAAGATTCGTTTTTCACAAATTGATAATGACCACTCGCTTCATCATAATGCTTTAATAAGAATGGGCCTGATCCGATTAAAGCATCCGACTCTCGATACTCTAACGGATTTTTTACTGCCGACCATATATGTTTCGGAATAATCGGCAACATGCCTGCAATTTCCGTAATAAAAGGTGAAAATGGTTCCTTTAACTGAATGCGTACTTCATAATCGTTGATCACTTCCGCTTTCTCTACTTTCGTCATATCGACATTCCACTGAAATGGATGCTTCTGAAAATATTCATACGAAAAAGCAACATCTTCCGCCGTTAATGGCTCACCATCATGGAAATTCGCTTCATTTAACTGAAATGTATACGTAAAACCATCTTCTGACACTTCCCATGACTTCGCTAACCACGGGATGACGCCTGTATCATCTTTCCATGTGAGCGCATCGAAAAGATAGCTATTTCGCAAAAATCCGATCGGTCCACTCGTTCCGAACGTAAATGGTGAAAGAAAACCACTATCTGCCCAACCAATTTTCACAATGTCTTTCGAAGCAGACGTTTGTTCGACTCCTGCTTTACTTTCTTGTTCCTCACTATTGCTACAAGCTTGTAATAATAAAACAACAAGCCCTAATAAAATAAATAATCGCTTCATTGCATAAACTCCTTTTCTTTGAATTATTCGTATCGTATCATCATTGATAATAATTATCACTATCAATTAGGGCCTTCTATTTGAAAAAACCTCTATCCTTATTCATTTGCATGATATTATAAAATTTTTTTATACATTTTCAAATTGTATAAATAACTTCGCGCTATTTTCGGGAAATAGAGACAGTAATACGTCGATTAGTTGACGCTCACTATCGTTTAAAATGATATCATTCATCAGTTGGATTCCACTTTTTCGCTTATACTGAAAAGAAGGACTAGCCAACGTATGCAACTGCCCTTTTTGTATCTCTTCATAAACTGCACTACGAGGTAAAAAAGCAATGCCTCGATTCATCGCTACAAATTGTTTCGCCATCTCAAAAGTGCTAACTCTCACTTGACGCACGGTTTGCAAACTCAATGTTTCAATCATTTCTTCATTTAAAAATTCACTCTGTGTGAACAATACCGTTTCTTGCTGCAAATCTCGGGTGTACAATTTTTTACGTTGACTAAAAGGGTGCTCGGAGGAAAACACGAGGATAAATTCATCTTCAAAAAGTGGATAAAAAGTAGTTTTTTCTTGAAGTTCCTTATCTGCTACATAATGTGGCATGAGCGCAAACCGTGCTTGATGAGTCAACAATTGACGCTTCAATTCATCATAACAATAACTATGAATCGTTAAACGAGAAGCAAGCATAGGATTGACTTGGTCATATAAATGGAAAAAGAAATAGTGTGCAATATAATTACTCATATAAAGAGGCAGTTGATCTTTTTGAAAGGAACGTTGCATCTCAGACTCTGCTTTTTTTAATAAATGATTTATTTGTTCAATGAATTCATATAAAATTTCCCCTTCTTTCGTCATTAAAAGCTGTCCATGTTGTCGCATAAATAGTGGCATTTGATAATGGTCTTCTAATTGTTGAATGTGATTCGTCACAGTCGGTTGCGAACAATATAAACGTTTTGCCGCTTCCGTATACGATTGACATTTAGCAACGACTTGAAATGTATGAAATTTTTGCAACATAAAAAACCTCTCCTTTGTCTGTAACATTCCTATTCTACAGGTAACTCAAAGGGCTCGAACATAGAGAAACTCGAGTAATTTCGAAGGGTAGACATTGAAATCTTGAAAAAACACAAAATTCCCTTTTCATTCAGTACATGACGTACGAAGAATACACCAACTGGCAATTAAAAGAATCGAAATAAACAAAACCCGCATCTCTATTATGAGAATGCGGGTTTTCTATTCAGTCATTTAGTCATTTACTTATATGCGCTGTTCTCTTTCATTTCTACTCTCTATAAAAATAAAATCACGAAACCCCCACCCCTATTGATTTTCTTGTATAATCAATACAAGGAAGGATGTTTGTTTATGAATATTTTACTGCTCGTCATCATACTCTTTTTCGTCGCGTTCGGGCTCATGTTGCAGTTTAGTCGGAGCGAGTTGTTTTTAGCAGGCTTTCGACTGATCGAAAAGCAAGGTGGGAAAGTGGCAGATGAGGCGAAGTTGTTGCGCACGGGGGCGTATGCGTTTTACGGGTATGCGGGTGTTGTCGGTATCATTTGGTTTGCGTATGCGCGCGAAGAATCTTATTTTTACATGATCGCCTTGCTCGCCTTCATCATCGTGACGTATTTAGCGATTCTTGAATTGAATAAAAATAAAAAATAATCATCACTCACGTTGTCGCTCCGTTCGTGAGTGATGATTTTTTAATGCGCTTCTATTAATTTCGCATGAACGACGAGGCGCCCTTCGTTTGGATCTAACGTGTAATCGCATGTCGACAACGTAAGAATCCGGTCTTCCTCTGTTACCTCAACATTACTTTCAAAAAATGACTTCTCCTGAATTTCTTCGAGTAATGCTCGGTACTCTTCATCTGTCGTAAAATCCGTTTGAATGTAGTCAAAATCAATCGTCGTATAATAGACGGCAAAAATTTCAGCGTCAAATCGGTCGTACATCGTATCAAATTCAATCGTGCGATGCGTGTGGAAAAAGTCCTCGTCTAAAAAGTTCGTCAAACTTTGAAACATCGAACCATCTTTTAAACGATGTCCGTATAGGACTGTATTACGATCATCCGCACTCACATCATTTCGGAAATCCATAAAGATGCTGCCGGCTTTCGATTTTTGCGCTTTATAGTTTCGATATAAATAATAATCGTTATCGACCGCTTGTAAAATCGGATAATCGATCGGTGTGCCATCAATTCGAATCCATCCGATCATTTCAGGATTTAATTGGTGCAATGATTGAAATTGCGGGCGGATGGCATCGTTGTCTTCCGCCTGCAGCGTACCTCTGACAACTTCTGAAGAAGCAAGTTCGTTTTTTTGCTCTCGCACTTTTTGACGTTCTCGTAAATATAATGTGTCCGCTTCAGCATATCGCTCATCCGCTTCTTCTCGCACTTCTTGCGCTGCTGCTAAAACGTTTGCATTATGGCGATAATCGTACATCGTGCGAAATAATTGTGTGCCTGAAAATAAAAAAACAACGACGCACAGTAATGTGAAGCTTTGTGAGAAATAATGTTTCATCTTCATCTCCCTTTCAATGGAACGGTATACCATCCGATCGCTTCTTCATACCGAACGGTCATCTGAATGCCATACACGTCGTAAATACGTTCTTCTGTCAACGCTCGTTCCGGAGGTCCGTTCGCTACGAGTCGCCCCTCCTTCATGACGAGTACGGTATCGCTATACCGGAACGCTTGATTTAAATCGTGTAAAACCATGACGACCGTTAATCCGTACTGAACGTTCAGCGACTGAATGAGATCGAGCAAATCGTATTGATAATATAAATCTAAATACGTCGTCGGCTCATCTAGTAATAAAATCGGCGTTTTTTGAGCGAGTGCTAAAGCGATCCAGACGCGTTGCCTTTCTCCACCCGACAACGCGTATACAGGGTGATGTCGCTTTCCTTCCAACCCTGTAACAGACAACGCCCAATCAACCGCTTCTTCATCTTCGCACGTCATCCCGCGAAAGCGCTCTTGATAGGGGATGCGGCCATAAGAGACGAGATGTTCAACCGTTATATCAGACGGGGCTTCATTTTGCTGATAGACGACCGCGACACGTCGTGCAAACTGCTTCATCGGACAAGTCGCAATATCCTCCCCGCGCAATAATACGGCGCCTTCTGTCGGCAAATGAGCTTTTGCGACGGTTTTAAGCAAGGTTGATTTTCCTGAGCCATTCGGGCCGAGAATGGTCGTCACTTGCCCTTTCGGAATATGCGCAGTCACTTTTTCAAGCTGAAAATTTTTAGAATCGTACGAAAAACTCACTTCTTTAAAATCGAGCAAAATGACGTTCCCTCCTTAATAACATAATTAAAAACGGACCACCGATGAGCGCAACGATTACGGAAGCCGGAATTTCTTGCGGAGCGATGAGCGTGCGCCCGAGTGTATCTGAAAGTAAAATGAGCCAAGCACCGAGCAAAGCCGAAAAAGGAATTAAATAGCGGTGATTCGTGCCGACGATACGGCGGCTAATATGCGGAATGAGCAAGCCGACAAATAAAAACATGCCGGCGACGGCTGTTGCGACAGAAGCGAGCAATACCGCAATAGCGGAAATGACGAGGCGCAAACGTTGGACGGGTACGCCGAGACTATGCGCAGTCGCATCGCTCAAACTTAAATGATTACAACCGCGAAATAAAGAGAACGCTGCGATTAAACCGAGCGTTACATACATGACAATTATGCGAACGTCCGACCATTGACGCATCGCAAGTTGCGACATTGCGACATCGCTCGTTGCACTCAATGAAATTCCTCCGGAAAAATGGAGCACTTGCCCTAAACTCGTAAATACCGCATTAATGGCCACTCCGATTAAAATCATGCGAAGCGGATCTAAGCCTGACGACCAAGAAAGGCGATAGACGAGGTAAAACGCAAACGCTCCGCCAAGGATTGCAAAAAACGGCATATAAAAAAACAAAGTCGGCCATAATGTAATCGCAGCGACAGCGGTAAACGATGCACCAGCAGATACGCCGATTATACCGGGCTCCGCTAACGGGTTGCGCATCACCGCTTGCAGTAATATCCCCGATACAGCTAATGCGGCACCTGCGAAAATCGCGATGACGATACGAGGGAGGCGCAAATCTTTCACAATTTCGACGTGCGGGTCATGTCCGCTCCAAAGCCCTTGTATGAAAGAGATCGGTGTCACCGCTAACGTTCCTGTCGTCGCCGACATAATGATGGTTAGCAATAATAAAATCGTGACACTCATTATCCAAAACCACTGTTTCATCGCCTTCCCTCGCTTTCATATAACATCGCATGTAATGTATGAAGCGCTTCTTCCGCGGCTAGGCTTGCCGTCATACCGAAAATGCGTTCTTCTAAATCATACACACGGCCGTCTTGTACCGCTTTGAAATGTTTCCAAATATCATTTTCTTGAAATTCACGGTCGAACATTTCCACGACTTCATCCGGCATGCCGTGTGCGGCACGCAAAATAATATCCGGTTCGGCATGTTGTAAATATTCGGTATTCGAGGCGACATATTCCACATCTTCTCCTTCGATCACATTTTTTCCTCCTGCTAATTTTACTAAGTTGCCGATATACGAATGTTCCGTCGCGACTAAATAACTTCCCGGCACGCCCATTAAAATTAAAACGCGTGGCTTTTCAAACGAAGCGGTCTTTTGTTCCATCTCCTCGATCATCGTATAAAAAGGAGCGACGACATTGGCCGCTTCTTGCTCACGCCCGTACATCGCACCGAATGTTTCAATTTCTTTCAGCATATGTTCCACACTTTTTAAATCGGCATAATACGCTTCCATCCCGTTTTTTTCAAACAATGGTTCCAAATCGTATTGCAATGTCGTCACGGACAATAATTGTTTCGGCTGCAATGCTAAAATGAGCTCCATATCCGGGCTCATCGGATTACCGACTTCCATCACTTCTTCATAACGCTCAGGTAAATTTTTATAACTGGACGGTTTGCCAATCAAATCGAGGTCTAGGGCGTCCATCATTTCTGTTAACGCAACAGTTGTCGAAACGATGCGGTGGCCTTCTCCGTCTAGCGCTTCTACTTTTTCCAAATCGATGTTCGGGCCCGTTTGACATCCTGCGATGAAGACGAGACTAAAAAGTAGTAAGATTAATCGTTTCATCTCCATTCTCCTTTTTAAAAAACGTGTAGATGAGAATGTCATCTACACGCTAGTTGTTAAAGATTTTTTATTCGAACGCGTCGATACCCTTTCCACATTAGCACACCACTTGATAGTAAAAGTAATAATGCAAACAGTGCGAGCTGTGAATGATCCCCTGTTTTCGGATTGAATGATGGACCGCTCGTCGCATGTTTCACATCTGTTAAAACCGCTTCTTTTGAAGGAGTATCCTCAGAGCGATCATACGTGAGCGATTCGTCACGTTCATTCGTCTGTCCCGGTGTAGTAGATGTTGTTGAATCATTCGTTGATGGAGTAGTTGTCGTTGGCCCACCTGGTGTAGATGGCGCGGGTGTAACGTCTTCGTTTTTCAACTGTCCGAATTTCAAACGAATATCATATTTATTATCATAATTAAAATTAGGAATTCCCGTTACGATAATATGCACTTTGGCATGCACGATCTGTTGTGGATCATCGATTTCAAACTCGACGATGCGTGTTTTTTCTCCTTTATTCGTCGAAATCGTCTTCACTTCTTGATACGTTCTATTCGCTTTTACTTTGAAATATTGCCACCAATCTTCGTTTTTGACTGTAATACGAATGAAATGCTTTCCGTCTTTTTTCATATATTGCGCTGGTTTTGCGAAATAACTATCGGCCACAGATGTTTCATCTTTATCATCTTTCCAAACGACGTAGTCAATCGATTGCCACTTGGCTTTTTTTGTCTCGGTCACTTTCACTTGATCGAGGCGCTTTTGGAGCTCATTTTTTGTTTTAGCGTCTTGCACTTTTTGAATGAGCGCTTGTACGGATTGTTTGTCTTTTTCAGTGACTGTTTTTTGTTTTTCCAATTGTGCGAGTGCGTCTTTCGCTTTTTGTACAGCAGGATCATGTTTCTCCGTTGGTACTTGATCTGTGCCGAGTAAAAGGCGGACGTTATATTTATTGTCGTAATTAAATCCTGGAATTCCTTTCACAATGACATGTAATTGCGCTGGAACAAAACCGTCGATCCGGTCGACTTCGAATTCAATGCGCTGTTTATTCCCTTCTAACGGCTCAATCACTTTAACATCTTGATATGTGCCATTCGCTTGAATGCGGAAGTATTGCCACCAATCCGCATTTTTGATGATTGCTTGTACGTAGTGCTTCCCATCTTTTTGATACGTTTTCATCGGTTTTTCAAAGTAGTCATCTGCGACAGATTTTGCATCCGCATCCTCTTTTAAAACGACAAATGATAAATTCGTGAAAGAAGGAACCGCTTCTTGTACTTTCACCAAGTCTAAACGTTTTTGAAACAGTTGCTTCGCTTTTGGATCTTTCACTTCATCGATGAGCTTTTGAACGCGTTGTTTATCTGCTTCCGTCACTTTCGTCTGTTTCTCTAATGCGCTCAATGCGCGTTCTGCTCTCTGTTCTGCCGGATCTTCTTTCACCGTTTCTTTACGGTCATCTTGAATGACTATACGAATATCGTATTTGTTGTCGTATTCAAATCCTGGAATTCCTTTGACGATAATGTGTACTTTTGCGTTAATTTCTCGGTCGAATGCGTCAAATGGAAATTCGACGAGTCGAACGACCGTTGTTTCTCCTTTTTCATTCGTCCGTTCTTCTTTTTTCAATGTCGTCACTTCTCGATAAGCGCCATCTTGTTCCACTTGGAAATATTGCCACCAATCTTCATTTTTAATGATGATTTGGGCGTATTTTTGGCCATTTCGTTCAACGACCGTCGCTGGTTTTTCGAAGTAACCGTCCGCGACAGACAATTCATTTTTCTCTTTTTTCCAAACGATGTACGGGAATTGCCCGAGTGTTTGATCAATTTCTTTTTGTTGCACGTTTACAGCTTGCAAACGTTTTTGGAATGCTTCTTTCTTCGCCGCATCTTGCACGGCATCAATTAACTGTTGTACTTTCTCTTTTTCCGCTTCTGTCACCGGTTGATTGTGTTCTAAATGGGTTAACGCCGCTTCTGCTTTCACGACCGCTTCATCGATGGACGGTTGTTCAGTCAATGGGGTCGGCAACTTTTCTGGCGCAGGTGCTGCATATGTTACGTTTTCAGGAATGACGCGCACTTTATGCTCCATAAACCCGAAGTTCGACTTCGTATCGACGGACACGCCTAATGTCATCGGCTGATCGATCGCAGGCACTTGCAGTTGAACAGTGCGCTTATTATTTTGGTCATCTTTTGCGATATCGTACGCTTCAACAGTTTGTAAAGATGGAGCGACGTTCGCGACCGCCAATGTGCGAAGTGGCGCATTGTCATCAAGGTGAAGGACAATCTTTTGAATCATGTCGCTTTCGTTCAATGTCATTTGAAGGTAATGTTTCCCGTCTTTCACAATACCGTAGACCGGTGTTTCGACATATTTCGCCATCGAAGACGGTTTATCTGCTTTTTCTTGTAATATTTGAAGAGGCACTGTATACGTTCCGTCTTTCAAGCCTTTCGTTTGTTCAGATTCTTCAGGATCCTCATTAGGTGGTGTCGGCTCTTCTGTTGGAGGAGTCGATTCAGATTGATTTGGAGCTTTTGATAAATTCAACTGTTGCTTTTGAGAACCTGTAATCGTATGCGTTCCATCATCGATTGTAATCTTTTCCATCCATTCATAATAAACATTTTTCCATTCCATTCCTTCTATTAGATGAAGCAAACTGGAAGTCGTGGGAGATGGTTGACTCTTCGTCGAAGCACTCGCCATTTGTAAGGGCGAAGAGACGATGATGAGTGCGATCAGCATAAAAACAAACGATTTTTGTAAAATAGTTTTCACATTATTCACCTCTTTGAGCGATTTTGTTCGTATATTGTTTAATTAAAAAATAACTTGAAAAAATGAGTAATACGATGAGCGCTAAAATAGGCGTTTGATCGCTCGTTTTAGGATTGACGACCTCTGCTTCAGTTCCGTCTGACGCTTCTGCCGATGTCACAACAGAAGTTTCGGGACTTTCAGACGCACTCGTCTCTCCTTTTGCTAAACCGCTCGTATCGAAATCGAAGCGAATGACGTAATGATTGTCGTAATTAATATCTGGGACGATGACGTGAATATTCGCCTTCACCATCTGCGTTAAATCTGCTACATCAAACTCTACAACACGCACGTCGTCCGCTTCACTCACTGTACGTACATCTTTTCCTTCCACTTTAAATTCTTTCCACCAGCTACTATTTTTCAACACCATTTGAACCGTTGCTTTTCCATTGTTCACCGTCACTTTCGCTGGTTTTTCTAAATAATCATCCGCCATCGAGGCTTCTGTATTTTCTTCTTTCAATACCCGAAATCCGACATCGTACGTTCCGTCCGCAATCGTAGCTGCAAAACTTGCATTTGGCAATATGAGTAATCCTATCGCTATACAAAAAGCGATCCATCGTTTCATCGTGTTATTCCTCCTTTATTCTTTTTGTTTTTTTCCGTGCGAATGCGATTCCAATGAATAGAGCTCCTGCGATAAGTAAACTACCTGTCACGAGTAAAGGCTTGCGCCATAATGGTTGTGTGCTTTTCGTTTCAGCGGATACCGCATACGCTTCTTGTTGTTCCACACGCTTTGCAGATTGTTCATCGAATTGTAAGCGAACGGTGTAGCGATGATCATAAACGGGAGTCATCGTCTCAATGAGCACGTGCATTTTCATTTCAACCGGTTCTCCGATCGATTGTTCGAGTGGAAATTGAATCGTGCGTAAATCGTTCTCTCGATCTTCCTCAATCACCGTCACATCGACGTACTCTCCTCCTACAGGTGCTTGTAATTGCTTCGTCCATTCACTATGATTCAAAGTCAATTGCACGTATTGCTCGTCTCCTTCGACAATCCAAATCGCCGGTTTTTCAAAATAATCATTCGCGATCGAAACGGAATCGTTGGAGGCATGGAGTAATTCGTATTGAATTTCATACACGCCATCCTCTACAGCACCCGCTCGTTGTGCGAAACTTACGATAAAAATAAATACAAATAATAAATGAAAATGGCGGGCTTGCATATTATCCCTCCTCTCAATTGAGAATGTTTATCATTCCCTTTCGCTAATAAGCATACAGGAGGAGGCGTCAAACGATAATATACTTTTTCAAGATGTTTTTTAGCTCATTCCTGCATTTTCTTTAATAAAACAGCGGTATGACAAGGAGAACTAGAAGTTAAAACGGTCGATGAAAAAGTCCAAAATGGATTTTTAGCAAAACGCCCTGTTAAAATTCCCTCTTTTGTCTATATGCAAAAAAACAAATTCCTTTTATGATGAAATTATTAAATCAGCACGAACGAAAGGGGTCGAGCGATATGTATATCGTGACGAATAAAACATTCATTCAAAAAGGAGAAGCGCACAAGTTGATCGAGCGCTTTAACAAAGTCGGGAAAATCGAACAAATGGAAGGGTTTTTAGGATTGGAAGTGCTGGAAACTCAAAAAGTGAAAGAGCATGATGAAGTATGTATCGTTACACGTTGGACGGACGAAGCGGCATTCAAAGCGTGGATGAAGAGCGACGCATTCAAACAAGCGCATAGTAAAGACGGGGAAGGACAGCGCCCTGCGTTCATCATCGGAAATGAAATCATTTTCCAAGAAGTGAAAGTCGTTCGCCATCCGATGACAACCGCTGCTATGTAGACGAAAATAAAGCGAGCTTACGAAAACGCATGAAATCAAAAGTGAAACACTTGATTTCATGCGTTTTTTATTTAGGCCTCTATTTCTTTTCTGTTCATTTACATCATTCGCTTCTTTTGGTATCTTTTGAAGAGATTATACGTCTTCATACGTATAGAAAGGAGTTTTTATATGTTGCGATTATTTTATATTTCCTTAATCAGTAGTCTTTTATTCGCCCTCGGTCTCGCCGGGTTATCTGTCCCACTTGGCGATCCTAAGCCTGGTGTCTATACTCCCTCATTTGGCGAGTTATTTCTTTTTCCTTTGCTTTACGTTGCACCACTCTACATCACACTCGGAACGCTCGTTGCGTATGTGACAACAAAGTTTAGTGAAAAAATGACGTGGCGCTTTCCGAATATGATTTTAGGTGGCGTACTTATCGCGGCGCTTTCTTACGTGATTGGTGAGTGGAATTCGGTTAAAAACAGCGATACACTTGCTAGTTTCGTTGCGTTCGGTGCTTTTGCTACTTTATTATTTTTCATCCTGCAGCTCATTGCCGAACGTTGGGTGTGGAAAGAGCGTGCGGTTGCTAATGACCGAGAACGCGGTGGTCTTTTATTTCTCATTTTTAGTTTGTTCATTGGCGCACTTTATGCGATCGTCGTTCAAGATAGTAAAGGGCGCTTAACAGATGAGGCGTACGCATTTCTTTCAAAAGAAGGGTGTTATTACGTCGTTTACAATCAACCAGATGCCCCGCCCCTTCCTTTTGAAGATGGGTGGATTACGTATGACTTCACGAAAGAAAATCCGATCATTACTTCCTCTCCTCAAGATCTCGGATGGGAAGGGAAAAACTCTAGCGGTGCTTACCGTACACATATCGTCGTTGACGGAACATTATTACCTCTCGAAGAACAAGGCGATTTAATCGGTGCGAACGGCAGTACAGAAATAGACGGGCGTGTCATCGAACATAGCTTTATGACATTTGATTCAGAAAATATGGTCTGTGAAGAACCCGATTGGTCCGAATTTCAATAATACAAAGCATCGCCCTTTTTACGAGGACGATGCTTTTTTTCATCGATTATGAGCCGAGCATTTCTTTGGCGATGAGGCGATACGCTTCTAATTTGTCGTCGTAATCATACGTAATCATGACGAGCATCACTTCTTTCGCCGCATATTTTTCGGCGAGCGCTTCAATTTGACGTTTTGCGGACTGCGGTGTTCCGACAATCATGCGTGAACGATTTTGTTTCATGCGCGCGATTTCAGACGGGGAAGCATTGTAAGCGGCGATCGTCTCAGGGGATGGCGTTCCTTCGCTCGTTTTCCCCGTTTCTAACCAAAGCATCGAATAATCGAAGCCTTGTGCGATGCGCTCTGCTTCTTCTTCTGTTTCCGCACAGGCGAAGAAAATACTGACTGCATTTTCAGGTGTATCTTCTTCGCCTGCTCGGTTGTACTGTTGGTGATAGAGTGAAGTCGCATACGTGCCGATCGCTTCACTGCCACTAATAAACTGGGCATACATGTAAGGCAATCCTTGTTCTGCGGCAAGTTGTGCAGAAGACGGACTCGACCCGAGCATCCAGACGCGCGGTTTCGTATCAATTTCAGGTGCGGCATACAACTTCGGATGCAATTTTGCCCCTGTCACATCATCGTTTAAATAACTGCGCAACTCTTTCACTTGATCCGGGAAAACGTCTACGTTGCGCGGCTGTCCTTCTCGCAAAGCGTAATGAACGAGCTGACTTCCTCCTGGCGCGCGACCGACTCCTGCATCGATGCGCCCTGGGTAGAGCGCTTCTAACAATTTAAAGTTTTCCGCAATTTTGTACGGACTATAATGAGGCAACATAACACCGCCCGAACCGATGCGAATCCGTTCTGTCTCGTTGGCGATATGCGCCATTAAAATTTCTGGGGTTGAGCTCGCAAGTTTGCGCGAACCGTGATGTTCAGCGACCCAAAAGCGTTCGAAGCCTAGTTCATCAGCGAGCTTCGCCATCTCGACCGTTTTGTCTAAAGCTTCTTTCGCTGTTTGTCCTTCCGATAACATCGATTGTTCTAAAATACTTAATCGAATTGACATCTAATCACTCCTTCGTGTGAGACAGTATATCATATGTGAAGTGCCACTTCTCTCTTTACAAACTTTTAACCATTTTCTCCAACTGAATCTCGTATACTAAAAGAAAAGAGGTGACGCGATGTATTTATTACCCGCTTATTTTCTCGGAGCTTTTGCTGTTTTGGCATATGTGATCATTCCTTCGGTCATTTGGCGCAATAGTGTCGTATTCATTCTTAGCCTTCTTGCTTTCATTTCCTTTCTATTCTTTATACGAAAGACCGTCATTCGGAAATGGCTACAAAGAAAAGGCACACTCACGATCGGCCAGTTAAAAGATTGTTCTGTTGACCAAGGCATTTACTTTGAACAAGCCGGAATGTGGTTCAACCGAGTCGATGCGCTCATCGAATATACTTGTTCGAAAGGGATGAAGCGCCAAGCGAAAGTGCGCGACTATATTTATCGTCATTATGCGACCGATTACCGCTCCGGACAAGCAGTACCGATTCGATATTCAACACGCTTCCCGCGCTTCATTGCGCTCGACTGGAGCGTCCAACAAAAAGAACGAGCCGCTGCCGTGCGACAAGCGAAACAAAAAAGAACGCGTTCTCAATGAGTCGTGCGTTCTTTTTTCGTATGCAAATTTTCAAGCATCGTCACTTTATGAAGTTGGACGAATGTTTCTCCGTCTTTTTCATACGTAATGCGCAAGCGGCGAAGAGGATCTTCTATCACGTCTCCTTGCAACTTCACATAGAGGAGAAAGTTTCGTTCCCCTTCCAATCGAAAGCCGTCTAATGGAACGGTTGCGCCGTATCGCTCCCACGGCATCATCCCGACCGATTGTACAGGCGTTGCGCCGTAAAAAGAGTATTCCATTCCGTCGACGACATCATCTTGTTGCGTCACAATCTCCATCGAACGCAATATTACCGCTCCTTCTCTCCGACGCTCGATTGGAAAGACAA
Source organism: Savagea serpentis (assembly GCF_015351395.1). Taxonomy (GTDB): domain Bacteria; phylum Bacillota; class Bacilli; order Bacillales_A; family Planococcaceae; genus Savagea; species Savagea serpentis. Next base: position 638,638 of record NZ_JADKPV010000001.1, on the reverse strand, counting down.
TGCCATACTCTTCTCCTTCCGTAAGACCTTCTAATCCAATGCTCCCGACACTCAATCCCATATCCGCCACTTCCCATGTGCAACCTGCCAAAACGAAAACGAACAGCATGAGCCATCGCTTCATTCGAGGACCTCCTTTTTCTTCTACTTTACAATAGCTGACAAAAAGCTTCCAGTTTCTCACTTTCCGTTTAGAACAGAAATTTCATTCAAAAAAGCGTATACTAAAGAAAAGGAGGCGAATGATATGGAGATGACGACTGTATTTTGGATCATCGCTTACGGATTGCTGGTCATTGTTTTCATCGTTCTCTTCTCTCGCCCACTCATCCGACGGTTCATTCGACAAAAAGGGAAATCGACGGTGGGACATATCGTATCGATGGAAACGGAGCAAGGACTCTTTGTCGAACGCGGCCAATTGCACCGTGAAGCACTCGTCATAACGATTCAATATACGACCGACGACGGTAAAATCATCGTCGGACGCGCCTATGAAATTGAAGTTCATTTACATATGGCGCTCATTCGTACAGGGCATGACGTCGCGATTCGGTATCACCCACTTTTCCCGAAAACACTCCTCGTCGATGCGACATCGTTTAAAGAAAGCGTCGCCCGCAATCAAATGAAAGCGTAAAAAAACGACTCCTTCTAATGTGAGGGAGTCGTTTCTTCTTCGTTCGCAAAATGTAAAATACGCTCCATGAAATAACGGATAAACGCATCATCTTCTTTATGTAACAGACGGAATTTTTGCTCTTCCTCTTCTGTACGCTCTTCTTTTTCCATCAGCTCGAAATAACTTTCCTTCAATGCTAAGACGAGATTTAATTCTTCATGTACTAAATAATTTCGTACGTCAACATAATACGATAAATGGAGCGGCCTCCCGATTTTTGGAGCGAGCGCCTCTTCAAGTAAAGCGATCGTGCTCGTATAATGCCCATGTTTCGCATAATACGCATTCAATGCTTCGCGGTGGATGAACGGTTCATCGTAATAATACTCATGCGCGAGCTTCCACCCTTGTTCGACAATTTGAAACAACTCGAACATGAACATCCCGTATCGTTGACTGCGTCGCCTTTTCAAAATTTTTTGCACCGCTTCATCTTCATTTTCTTCAATTTGTTCATCCAATGTTTCAAAATCACGCTTCACAAGCTCTGTCCGCTCTCGCATATGAATGCGATAATGCCTCGGCTCCACCTCATACCCTTTTTGCCATCTCGTCACAATCATCACCTCATGCTGTTCATACCCAAAAACACTTCATCTAACACTTCCATCTATCATTCTTCCCACTATTTTTCCTCACATAAAAAAGCTGTTCCTCGCAAAGAGAAACAGCTTTTTGCTTCACTATTTTAAGTCTGAGTTATTCGCGTCTTGGTTTTTCTTTTGATTGTACTCTTTTTGCGTCATGACGTCTTCAACGTGCATGTTCACTTCGACGACGTCGAGGCCTGTCATATGTTTCACTTGTTGTTTCACAATTTCAGACGTGCGACGGAAGATAGCTGGTGCGCTTTCGCCGTATTCGATGATCACTTTTAAGTCGATCGCCGCTTGTTTTTCTCCGACTTCTACAGAAACACCTTTCGTAATGTCTTCGTTGCCAAATGCGCCTGTAAACGCTGACGTGAAGCCACCTTTCATATCTAAAATTCCTTTTACTTCACGTGCTGAAATCGCTGCGATTTTTTCAACGACATTGTCATCAAATGTTAATTTGTTTTCAAAATGTGGTTGGTTTTCCGCTGCTTTTTCATCTACCTCTGTTTGTCGATTGTATTGTTCTTCTGCTCTGTTTGTCATAATCGTTCATCTCCCTTTTCTAATTAATCTTATCGGAATACCCGATTTAAAAATAGAAAGACGCTCTCTGAATGATCTTTCATATATCCTATACCCCATCCGAGGGCGCTTAAACCTACAATTAACATTGTTTTCCAAAAACCGAGTGTTAAAAATAAAATCGCAATGAGTAACATTCCAAGTGCACCCATGATGCGCCAACGATACGTGCGCAACCACAACACTGTTCGTTCATCTTGCATAAGACCCTGCCTCCTTTATAAAACGCGTTGATTTAGCGCTTTTTGATCAAGTACATTTAAGCTCACTTCGCGTACAGGCAATTCTGAAAAATGTTCTGTACTTGCTTTTAAATCGTTGCGAATCGTTTCAAGCAATGTTTGGACTTGTTCGGTGCGCGCCATCAACATATTGACATGAATATCGATATAGGACGCGTGTTTCTTTTGATACAACTTGACATCAATTGAAGGTTGTCTAACATCTTCATACTTCGCTAACGTATGTTGTATATTTTTTTCGATTGATTTTTTGTTCATATAAATTTCGCCATCATTATACTTCAAGTAAAGACCACGTCGTTTATATGAAGGGCTTAATGAAAAAATCAAAATGGCGAAAGCCATCACAACAGAAATGATAAACAGACTAAGTAAAGTTGGATAAAACCACTCATAGTTGCGCAATGTTTCTTGGTAAGATGCCACTTCGGGTTGATTGAGTAATAAAAACCCCATCGTTCCTAATGTGACAAGTAAAACGATACTGACGATAAAACTCACAAATCGCTTCATTTATAAATCCTCCTTCCCAAACCGTTAACGCCTCGTACTCTATGTGTAACCATAAAACACCAATTGTAAACATCATTCCTTTATTCTTTTCTAAAAAAAGAAAGAACGACATCTCTTCTCTATCGATTATCCTTCCTATTTATGGTATGTTGGTTGTATAAATAGGATAAAGGAGTGGTTGTGAACATGTTTGATTTAACAGGGCAAATTGCAGTCGTGACAGGTGGAGCGAACGGAATTGGAAAAGGGATTTCTGAAACATTAGCGAAAGCTGGCGCACACGTAATGGTGTGTGACATTAACGAAGAAGCAGGTAAGGCAACTGCTGAAGCGATCGGCGGGGAATTTTATCAACTAGATGTGACGAATGTTGTAAATATCGAAGACGTTGTGCAACAAATTGCCACAAAACATGAAAAAATCGATATTTTAGCAGCGAATGCGGGCATTTACCCAGAAGTATATATCGAAAATATGACTGAACGAGATTGGGATACGATTCAAAACATTAACTTAAAAGGGATTTTCTTCACAGCGAAACCGATTTTAAAATTGATGAAAGAACAAAACTACGGACGCGTCATTTTAACTTCATCGATCACGGGAGACATTACCGGTTATCCAGGAGGGTCGATTTACGGAGCGACAAAAGCAGCGATTCTCGGATTTATGCGCAGTACAGCTGTAGAATATGCGAAATTTGGCGTGACGGTCAACTCGGTACAACCCGGGATGATCGCGACGGAAGGGTTAAAAAAACAGCTCGGCATTTTAAGTGAAAAAGGTGCTGCGGCCGTCCCGATGAAACGTCTCGGCGAACCGGAAGATATTGGCGCAGCGGTCGCTTTCTTCGCCTCAAAAGAAGCGAATTACATTACAGGACAAGCGCTCGTCATCGACGGTGGACAAATCATTCCAGAAACACCAGACGTCATTTTATAATTTAGGTGAGAACACCCGTCACTTTAGTGATGGGATGAATCACCTTTTTGTTGTCAAACGTATGTTTGGTTGGTATACTATGCTTAACGTTATTTGAAAACTAAAGATATGGAGTTGTGATAGGAAATTCGTCTATCACGTAAAATCTTTAACGTAAGTGCAATCGTATATTTCTACTAAGCGAAAACAAAGCAAATGAAATATACTATAAAAGAACTTTGTACACAAGTCACCGTAGGAACTACGGGTTGAGCCTACTAAAAAAGGAGTCGATAGACACCTGTTCGTAGGAATCTCGTTACTTTAGTAACGAGAGGTTCAAAAGACAAAACAGGAAGCGAGCGAGTACTCACTTCCTGTTTTTATTTTTCATATAATTGAATCGTTTCTACATGAAAAGTAGGATCTCCAAGCTCTTCCCACTGTACTTCTACATAAATGCGCTCGATGTCTTCGAACTGAAGCGCATTTTTTCCATCGTTCGCTTCATCGCTTCCAATACTTCCTGTTTCAAAGGTCGCGATATTAATCGAATCCCCTGCGACCGATCCTGCGTGAACTTGTCTTTCTTCACCTTGAATCATAAAGTATGTAGTAAATGTTAAATGATTCGCTGTATACTCGTCTTGGCCTTTCATCTGCAACTTGCCATTGCCGATGAAATGTTTTTTCGAGTCTACATTCACTTCATAATGCTCAAGCGTCCAATGCTCACTCTCCCCTGAAAAAACGTGTTGCACATTTTGTTCCAGCGGTTTCGCATCGCAAGCGCCAAGCAAGAAAGCGACGATGAGCACCGATATGAGAATAAACCTTCTCTTCATCTTACCATCTCCTCCTATTTATTATACAGGAAAGGAAGACGCTACGGACTCATAAATGAAAGGACTCTCTACAAATTAGACTTCCTCTAATCTCTAGAGAATCTTTTCGATTTATGGACGGATTAATTCACAGACAATTTTCTCATTCCTGACATTCGGCTTTGTCGAAGGTGTGGAATATTCCATCAAATAGGCATAATTCAAATTATCTGCTTCTGGATAAATAAGGTAGTACTCTTCTGCCTCAATCATTATATAGTAATAAAGAGCGCGATTATCTTTTCCTTTCTTTCCTGTTGAATAGGTCAACTCTCTTTGTTGATCACATGTCGTATGAATCAATCGTTGATTTTTTGTAAACTCAATCAATTGCAAAGATTCGTTTTCCTCAATGGCCATCCACTCGCCTAGAAAAGACGGAGGACTACTTTGAATGGTATACACGAAATAACTAAGACCACTAAACACGCCCACTAACAACATCACGATTTTTTTGCTCATGCCACTCCCTCCTCATTCATTTATACGGCTATTTTTTCCAAATGTTTCATTATTTTCAGTAAATATGAATAATAGACTAATTCGCTCTAAAAACTTTCACTATGTAGTCTTTCTGGCTCATTCGATGTCACACCGCTTATGAACGTTTCCAAAATTAAAAAACAAGTTTTGCGGGATGCAAAACTTGTTTTTTATTACAATGCTAGAGGACCTGCTACTTTTACTTTGACTAAAATTGCGTTTCCTGGCATATAAGCAAGCGGATAGTCTTCCAATTCAATTACTTCTATTTTACTGCGTTCAGCTCCGGCTTCTACTGCTTGTTCAATCGCTTCTTCTTTCGCTTGTTGAAGCGCGTCTTCATGTGTAATGTTTTCAAGTGCGTACACTTTTTCGACCGTTCCGCTAATATCTCCTAATGCTGCACCTACCGCATTGGCAACGCTCGCATGAGCTGGACGAATCACTTCGGATGCACCTTCTAACACGGTAGGCATTAAAGCTGCGCCACCCCCCACTAAAATGACAGGAATTGGCGTCGCACTCGTTTTCATACGATCGACGGCTTCTGCTACTAATTGTGTAAACAAAGGATAAATGTCATGGACGGGTTCAGTAATTCGAGAACAATCCGCTCCTTCTATTTCAAGTTCTCCTACGGCAAGTGCTACGTCAGTTGCTGTCAACGTTTCCCCTCCAAATGAAATCGCTTCTTGCATTAAACAATACCCGACACTTTCCGGTCCGACTTTCCATGATTCATTTTGTTGGGTGACACAAGTACCTCCTCCGAAGCCAATCGCATAAATGTCTGGCATACGGTAATTCGTTCGCACTCCTCCGACTTCCACCGCTAAAGACGTTTGACGCGGAAAACTATTTACGAGCACACCGATATCTGTCGTCGTTCCCCCGATATCAACGACTATCGCATTGTCTACATTCGATAAATGTGCCGCTCCTCTAATCGAGTTCGTCGGTCCACAAGCGATTGTAAAAATCGGATATTGTTCCGCATAGTCGCCCGTCATTAACGTTCCGTCATTTTGACCTAAATATATAGCCGCTTCAATCCCTGCCTCTTTTAATGCACGACGAAACCCTTGAGATACTTGTCGAATTGTCGTCATAAGTGCCGCGTTCAAAATCGTCGCATTCTCTCGCTCAATCAATCCGACAGAACCAATTTCACTAGACATCGAAATCGGCATATTTGGAAAAGCACGTTGTAAATACTCGACTACATATTTTTCTTGATCTTGTAAAACAGGAGAAAACACACCGCAAACAGCGATTGATTCTACTTTCCCTCTCATCTGTTCAATCACGTGATCTAATTCCTCATGGCGAATGTGTGAAATCGGTTCACCGTTATATTCATACCCTCCATGAATGAGTGCAATTTCCGGTTGTAATGCTTCGACTAAATCATTCGGCCAACCGAGAAATGGTGGAATTGTCGTCCCTGATGGTAAAGAAAGGCGAATCACCCCTACACGATTTAACTGTTTTCTTTCGACGATGGCGTTTGTACAATGTGTTGTTCCTAATGTGGCTACTTGAATATCCTCTAAATTTACAGCAGGATGTGAAGCAAATTGTTGAATAATCGTTTGAATCCCGGTAAATACGTCATCCGTCGTTGGGGTTTTCATGCTTGTAATGACACGATACGATTCATCCATCAATACACCATCTGTATTTGTCCCCCCGACATCTATACCTAATCGAATCATGATAACTCCTCCTCATGCAATTGTTCTAATGGAACATAGTCTACATCATATTTAAAATAACGTGGACCTGCCGTTTCAATCCCGATCGGCGTGCGCCATTTTTCGTGCGCAGGAAAAGCGACAATAATCACGCGCGCTCCGTATCTCAATCCCTCTGTTGTAATAGGCATTCCTGTTTCTTCATCCAAGACAGCAATCAAATCAGGAGTTAATGCAATCGGACGGCCATCTCGTTTCGCGATTAAATGTTCATTTTGGAAATATAAAATACATTCACTGTGCTCATCGTCATCCATTCCGGTAAAATGAGCTTCTCCTCTTGTAAAACCACCTTGAATACCTCGTTTAATGAGTTGCGCTTTTCCTTTGAAAAGTAAACGCCCCTTTAAAAGTTGCAACATTTTTTCAATGGGATGGACAGCTTCCGTTCTTTTTTCTAACAATTCTCCAATTTTCTGTGCCAATGTTAGCGTATTTGGAATGACGCTCTTTTTCGCTTGTTTTCCATCTACCCCATAATCACTGACAATGGTAGACCCACCCATCGCTACCGTTACTTGGCGAGACAATTTTTCACTCCATAGCCCATTTACAGGCCGTATCGTTACATGGTTCCCTTGTTCGTCAGCCATTGTGACAAGTTCTGGTTTTAATCCATCTAAATGGAAGCTCACCATTTGCGCTTCTGGAAAAGCTCGCCCCATCGCATCTCCGTCTAATATCGGTAAGCCCGTCATCGCCGCAACAGCGACAGGAATGAGTGAATTGACTCCGCCGACTTCAATCGGCATAATGACCGTCACTTTTTTTCCAATCGCTTCTTCATATGCTTTCAGTGGATTTACTAATTGGTCGAAAGATGGTATTTTTTCAACGAGTACACTCGGTGCTCCCATTCCTGAGACAGGAAGGACGAAATCATCATCTTTTAATTCGTCTATATTTATCACTTTGACAGGTCCATGTTTGTCGATAGCTCCTAACGCCATCATCTTTCCGATAAACGGATCTCCTCCACCGCCTGTTCCTAATACTGCTGCTCCTACGGCAATATGTTCAATATCATTTTCTGTTAACCATCTCATGTTTCATAGGCACTCCCTTTTGTTTTTGTAATTGAATAAACAATGCTTGCGCTAAAAAAGCGACAATAAAACTGTCTAAAGAAGAAATAGACGTAATCGTGAATAACGCTAATCCAATCGGAGCTTCCATCGTCAACCAACTCATTAAAGAACCGATAGCCCAGGCGAGGAGGGGCAATTTCCGATAAGCGACGACACACTCTTCGTGAAATGTCGATCGTTTTCCAATATAAAAACTAGCAGTATACACTCCACCGATTGGTGCAATAAACATCGTCATCACCGTTAAAAAATCGATGAAATGACCGTAAATCCCTAAAACAGCTAGCAATGTGCCGATAGATCCTGCCATAACCGTCAATGTTGATTTCTTAATATTCGGAAATATTACAGAAAGACCGAGCCCTGATGAATACGCATTACTTGTGTTCGTCGTCCATTGCGCTAAAATTAACACTAAAATTCCTGGTACACCTAATCCGACCGCAATCATAATCGTCGTTAAACTACTTTCATCCATAACGCGAGATAAAATAATTGCCATCGTAATCATGAACGTATTTCCGAAGAAAAACCCGAAAAATGAAGCGAGTATCGCGTCTTTCGGTGTACGTGCCCAACGTGAAACATCAGGAGAAATGACCGCTCCTACAACAAAAATACTAATGACTAGCGAAATGGCCATACCGATTGAAAATACATTTTCAACGGGCATCGATAATGCGACACTACCATTCATGCGAACGGCTAATATGACCGCTAATACGACTAGCAATAACAGAAGCGGTACACTCCATACGCTTAAACGCTCAATCGCTCGATAACCAATGACCGCTGTCGTCATCATTAAAATGCCACCGATTAAAGATAATATCCACAGTGGAAGAGTAATACCGAATGTCTCAACCATCATCACTTGAGCGTTTTCAGCGAAAAAACCGGTTTGTACCCCGAACCATCCCATCAATGAAATGGCTAAAAATAAAGAAACCATTTTCGCTCCACGCGCTCCAAATGTAAAGCGTGAAATCATCGATGTGGACAATCCCGTTACAGCGCCAACATATGCGCAAAATGCTGCTAAAATACCGAGTAAAACAGACCCGACAACGACTGCGAATAAAGCATCTTGAAAACTCATCCCACTCCCGAGCTCTGCTCCGAAAAGCATCGCTGATAAATCAATCCCTACTGCAATCCAAACAAAACTGATCGATACCCACCATTTCCGTTCGCTTTGCGGTACAACTTCTCTTGCATAATCATTCATCTTAATCCCCTCAATCTTGTAATTGTTTCAAATAAAATAAAATGAAGTGAATCGCTACATCCGTTTGCTTTTTGATCTTTTCATCATCGTAAAAATTCAATTCCCAAAATAACCCGTCCATTTGCAATACAATCAGTTCACTAATCGTTTCATATTCTTGAGTCGACAAACACTCCTCTTTCAAAATGAGCGCGAGGGTTGACGTTAACCATTGGTCGAATGATTGCATATGGTTTTTCAAAATCGGTTGGGCCATGATTGGAGGAGCTGTCACTAAAGCAATATAAGCTCTTGTTTCCGCAGCATGTCTACGATGATAGTCGGAAACAGTGGAGAACAGTGTGCGAATCATCGTTTCTACATCTTCTCCTGATTTCAACACATGCTCCATACTGCGTCGAACATACGCAAAATGCTCCATTAAGACATGTTGAAACAACTCTTGAAAGAGCGCTTCTTTGTTTTTAAAAAAGAAATAAATCGAAGCTGCTTTAATTCCTGCTCCCTTTGCGATTTTTGCCATAGAAGCACCGTGATACCCTTCTGTTGCGTAGAGTTGTAAAGCCGAATTTAAAATATTATCTTTTGTCATAGTTTCACCACCTAATGAACGTTAGGTAAAACTATATCACTCCCTAAATATTCTGACAAGTCTTTCTTTTATATTTCTGTATTTTTATTAATAAACATACAAGACTTCTAAACGATTTTTCTTGTTTAACCTAAAAAAATCTTGCGCAAGGAATACTTTATCAGTTATCAAATCTGAAAAAGCTTGATACTCCTTCTACTCTCTTTCATAATAAAGAAGTAGGAGGGATAGTCATGTGGTGGGGAATCGCTCTTTTTTGGCTCGTCGTATTCGTCTTGATCCGAAAAAGTCGCAAACGACAAGAAACAATGGAACGTGCGTATTATAAACAAGTAAAACTCATTTGGCTCTATGCAGGAGCGGCGGAAGGTTTGGCACTTATTCAAGAAGCGAGGCAAGTCTCAAAGCGAGAATGGCATGTAAAGGTGCAAATCGAAGGACAAACATTCGAGTTGAACATCGCGTTGCCAAAACGCTCTAACATATGTTTTCAAATCGGCGAAGAGTTACCGATTTTATATGCGTACACATATCGAGAAGCAGTTCTTCATCCGATGTATTACGAATGGTTAAAAGGAGACGATACACTGAACGACTACGATGTCGGCATCATCTCTCAATATATTCAACGCCAAAACGCTACAAACTAATATGCAGTTTGTAGCGTTTTTCAATAGAAATCAGAGAAGCTATTTTCAAATATACTTTAATGTGATAAAGTATAGAGGTTTCCATTAACAAAATGTTTGGAAAATAGAGAGGGAGTTTTGCACATGAAAGTAAAGATTGGGTTAGTATGGCGCATTATCATCGCCATCGCACTAGCCGTCCTATTCGGTACCTTTTTGCCGAGTCTGCATGAAGGATTCGCAGAAGGATTCGTCCGATTTTTTGCGACATTTAACTTATTATTCGGCAGTTTCTTAGACTTTGTCGTGCCATTAATTATTATTGCCTTTATTACACCTGGTATTGCGAACTTAGGGAAAGGCGCTGGGAAATTACTCGGCTTATCGACTGTAACGGCTTATATTTCTACCATTATTGCTGGACTTTTAGCGTATGTCGTTGCATCAAACTTACTCCCGAACTTTATCGGAGGGATTGAAGGTGAGTCGATTTTAAGCGCTGGACGCGATCCATTGGACAGCTTCTTAGACATTGAAATCGCACCGATCATGGGTGTGATGTCCGCATTATTGCTCGCATTTATTCTCGGAATTGGTATGGCGTCCATCAATAGTAAAGCGATGCTTGCTGTATTTAATGAGTTTAATGCTTTAATTGAAAAAGTCATTACATATGCAATCATCCCATTACTACCGTTTCATATTTTTGGTATTTTCCTCAACATGACATTCGCTGGGAAAACAGGGAAAATTTTAGCGGTCTTCGCTGGCGTATTCGTCATGATTATCGTTTTACACTTCGTCATGTTAACAGTGCAATATACTGTAGCGGGATCTTTAAACAAGAAAAACCCATTCTCTTTATTAAAAACGATGATGCCTGCTTACATGACGGCGGTTGGAACACAGTCATCGGCAGCGACGATTCCCGTTACATTGCGTCAAGCGAAACAAACAGGAGCGTCGGACCGTGTCGTAAACTTTACGGTTCCCCTTTTCGCTACGATTCATTTATCAGGAAGTATGATTACCCTCGTTTCTTGTTCGATTGGTGTATTATTAATGACTGGAATGCCGATTGAATTTGCAAGCTATGCGAAATTTATTTTCGTATTAGGGATCGCGATGATTGCAGCGCCAGGCGTGCCCGGTGGTGCGGTAATGGCAGCGGTCGGATTTTTAACATCGATGCTCGGCTTCGATGAGTCGATGATTGCGTTAATGATTGCGTTATACTTAGCACAAGATAGCTTCGGAACAGCGACAAACGTTACAGGCGATGGTGCGCTCGCATTAATCGTCGATCGTTTCTCAAAAAACACATCAGCCTCTTAAACAAATAAAACGTCAGTAGCGGGAGCTCTCATTAGAAGAGATTGATCCGTTACTGACGTTTTTCCATTATTTTGTCCATTCTTATAGGCTCTGTTCTTTCACGTCAATCATGCATCGGGAGCCATTGATTGAAAAGCCTGTTTTATCCAGTCTATCTCATTGTCCGAATGAGTAAACATGAGTGTACAGCGTAATCGACTTGTATGTTCCGGTACAGAAGGCGGTCTGATCGCTGGTATGAATAGCCCCAATTCCAATAATTTCTTTTGGAATTGGAGGGCTACTGAAGCCTCCCCTAATAAGATGGGAATAATGGGGGTCATCCCTTGAGGTACAGAATAGTTCAATGTTCGTAAAAAGTGACGCATATCATTTGCTTTCTCCTTCAACATAACATGCCGCTTCTCCGTTTGAATAATATGTAGACTCTTTAAAGCCGCTCCGATATTCCCTGGTGATAGAGAAGTTTGAAAAATAAACGGTCGTGATTTCTGAATGAGGTAATGAATAATCGTTTTATTTGAACAAACAAATCCCCCTTCGCTTCCTAAAGCCTTACTCAATGTTCCAATAATGACATCAGGTTTTGTTGAAAAATGTTCACTCGTGCCTCTACCACATGAACCAATCACTCCTGTCCCATGTGCATCGTCCACAATCAATAATGCATTATATTTTTCTTTCAAATTATTCAACTGATCTAAAGGAGCTAAATCGCCATCCATACTAAATACTCCATCAGTTACAATTAATTTTTTAAAATGATTTTTATACTCTCGCATTTTTCTTTCTAAATCTATCATATCATTATGTTTATAAACGATGATGCAAGCTCCAGATAATCGGCACGCATCGATAATACTCGCATGATTATATTCATCGCTATAAATGATCGTGTCCCGATCTGCTAAAGCCGTTATGACTCCTAAATTCGCTAAGTAGCCACTCGAGTAGAGAAGACATGCTTCTGTTCCTTTAAAATGGGCTAATTCCTTTTCCAATCTTTCATGAATATCAAAATTGCCTGTCGTCAATCTCGAGCCTGTACTCCCCGTCCCATATTTCAAAATCATTTCTCGCGCCGCATGAAGGACTCTCTCATCTTTCGCTAATCCTAAATAATTATTGGAAGAGGCGATGACTTTTAAATTTTGCATCGTCGGGGAAGGTAAACGTCTGTATAAACTCGATTTTTCCCGTTTATTTAACTCATCTTTCAACCATTGAATCATCCTATTTTACCTCCTACTATAACAGGCGTCTGTTCTAAAAATTGTATGATTTCCTCTACATTTGTTTGTTCACTATCGACTAAAAATATCCTTCCTCCGCTCGCTGAATTTTCTTCTTTCATATGAGGAATGCTCGTATATGTATTCTTCAATGTTACATAACCTGTTGTGTAATGAGGGTCATCTGAACAACATAATTCAGCGATTACACCAGAATGTTGAACTTTTGATGCTAGGGCAATTGCTTCTAATTTTCGTTCACTATTACAATCCGGATTCCATCTAATAAAATCTTCTTTTGTTTTTTCTTGCCAATCAAGCCTTGATACACGCACTCCATTTTCTTTCGCATCTAAACGTTCCTGAGAATCGATGTCTATTAATAATGCACCGGAAATACTTGTACCTGTAGTGATGATTTCATATAAAGACTGAATAAATGATGCCTGTAGATTTAATGGCTTTAAAATTTTCATCATCGCACATAAAGCTGAGTTCACACTATAATTTTCAATGTTTTCGATTGTGGAAATTGGAGAAATCACTTTCACTTCTTCTTTTATTTTTTCGATTTTGATAGAGATAAAATCCGGCTCTCCCCTCTTATGGTGAAAAGAACGATCAATCATACTCGCAACGCAATTGTGAATCCCTTCATAATGAACCATCCGCTCAGCCCCTGAAATATGCTGTTGATTTTCAGAAGAGCGCATTCGAATATTATAAAGCTTTTCCATATTGTTTCCCTCCTATTTGTTGATCTGTTTTTCTTAATAACTTTGTAAGTGGAACACTCATGAAAGCTGTTAGTAACATCCCAGGAATGGCTGGAATGATTAAAACGATGGCTGGGACTTGTAATGTGAAAGCTAAAACGATTCTTGCCACTAAAGTGCCGAGTGGTCCTGCAATTAAAATAACGCCAGTATGCCTTCCAAATAGCGCCATACTAATGCCCACTACTATGCGAAATATCATCGCAATTTCCACATGAATTAAAGTATGCGCTCCCATTAAAAATAATGTAATACTTGAAAGAATACCCGCTATTATATAGCGTTTAAATCCAAACACCGCACATATCGCAACAGCAATCGGAGCGGACATTTGAAATTCACTGCCCATTATAAAAGTCGGAATTTTGATAAACCCAGTTACAGAAATGAAAGAAGCTAATAAACTCGTTTCTATTAAAGAATATAATCGATGATTCACCTTTTATTTCTTCCTTTCCCTAAAACCATTGTCCTTTTCATTCGAAAATGATGAGGTTTTTTCCACTTATAAAATATAATATAGCATATGTTAACCTATAACGAAAATAAATTTACTCATTTGTACATTCACTCGATTTATAAAGAGGCGCTAAATGTATGAAAACAATGCTTCCTTTATCGTTCACTACTTCTATAAGAAATCATATGAAAAATACCTGTAGAGGAGACTTTTGAAAAGAGAATCCCCCTACAGGTATTTTTCATATATTTTATTAAAGGATGCCGTTTTGTGTTTAAATAAAAGGCTCTCAATAAACGATGTTTCATAAGTCTTTTAAATTCATCACCCATTTAACGTATTGATTCATTCACTTCACAAAATTCAACTCTTGTCACCAAATATATAGAAGTAAACATCGTTTTTTATGCCATATACGCCTCAAGCGTATCAAACGGCTCAGCAAGTTCTTCTTCTGTCATTAAACAAGCATCGAGTGACGCGCGAATGGCTTGTTCATCCATCTCGATTCCGATGAACACAAGCTCATTGATACGGTCGCCATAGACCGGATGCCAATTTTCACCGAATGACGGATCTTCTTCTTTCGCCGCTCGTTTCGCCGCGTCTGGTAAACTCGCCTGCCAATGAGCTTGCGGTGCGATCGTCACTGTACTTCCTGCTTGGCTCATCGTCATCGCGATATCATAATGGCTCGCTACGTACATAAAGCCTTTCGCGCGCACGACTTCGAGGGGCAGTTCGTTACACCATTCTCGAAAACGCGTCGGATGAAACGGTTCATAGGCACGGTAGACGAATGACGTAATGCCATACTCTTCTGTCTCCGGCGTATGTTGTTCAGGTCCTTGTTCGAGTTCTTGAATCCACCCTGCGTGGTGTAACGATTGTTCAAAATCAAAACGCTTCGTATTGATCACTTCATCGATCTCCACCGCACTATTCGTCGTGCGAATCAATTTCGCAGACGGTTGTACTTTACGTAAAAACGCTTCTAATTGCGACAATTGTTCCTCTTTTAATAAATCGCATTTATTCAATAGCAATACATCACAAAATTCAATTTGGTCAATTAATAAATCCGCGACATCTCGGTCGTCGGTATGGTCGACTGCTTCCTTCCGATCGAGCAATGACTCCCCTGATTGATAATCGTCCCAGAAGCGTTTTGCGTCGACAACGGTCACCATCGTATCTAAACGACAGCGGTCCGATAATTGAATGCCGAGCGCATCGTCCATGTACGTAAACGTTTGAGCGACCGGAATCGGCTCACTGATCCCGGTTGATTCGATAATGATGGCGTCTAGCCCTTCTTGTGCGCTCAATTTTTCAACAGCGAGCAATAAATCTTCTCGCAATGTACAACAAATGCAGCCGTTTGACAATTCGACGAACGACTCCTCTGTTCGCGTAAACGAACTCCCTTGTTCGATTAAATCTGCATCAATGTTCACTTCACTCATATCGTTCACTAAAATCGCAAAGTTTTTGCCTTCTCGATTATTAAGCAAATGGTTCAATAATGTCGTTTTCCCTGCACCTAAGTAACCGCTCAACACCGTCACTGGAATTTGTTCTGTCATTAGTATAGCCTTCTTTCTTTTTAAATCGTAATGATTACTATTTAAAAATACCACGAACAATTGAAGGGCGCAACTCTTTTTTGAAAGAACGACAAAAAAACTTCGAAAGCGAATAAACTTTCGAAGTTTAGATGAGTCCTTTAAAGACGATGGCAAACATTTTACGCAAGAGACGTAACGTTTGTTCTGTAAATTGTGTGACGTCACTCGTCGCGACACTTTGATTGTCGAACATCATTTGAAACGTGTGCAATTGGTCTTCCGTCGGCTCTGTATCGTTTAAAAATAAATGAAGAACGATCATTCCTGCGCGGCGTGCTTCAATGACCGCTTCTCTCGTATCGACAATACCGTTCTGCCCATATTCAAAAGCGGAAGGTTCTCCGTCCGAAAATACGAGTAAAAAGCGATGGGTCACTTGTTCATGTTTTAATGCTTCTGTCATCCAACGAATCGCAAAGCCGTCCCGGTTATCATCATGCGCTTCCATCGAGGCGATGATTCGGTCGCTATTGCGCGTTCCGTCTTGAAAGCGGTGAAATAGTTCAAATGTATTGTACTGCGCTTCTTTCGATGCCGTAATCGAGTCTTCCGAATATCCCGCGATCGCATGGCGGACCGCGAGTTCACGCAATACAGTATGAAAGAGTAAAACCGCTCGCTTCGTTTCATCTAATTTATCATGCATGGAAGCCGATTGGTCGATAAGTAAGCCGAATGCGGCGTCGATCGGTTTTCCTGGATTCGTTTTTTTATAAAATAGTTTCGGACGTTCTTCCGTCCATAACTGCAAGATCGCTTTTTTCGATAGTCGACCGTACGTTAAACCTGTTCGCTCCGCTGTTTTTTTCTTTTCCATCCGTTCATTCATTTCTCGTTTAAAACGTTGGACGAGCGGTGTTTGAACGAGGAGCCATTCTTTTAACTTCGCTTCGTCTATCTTTTGTTGTTCAGCGAGCACTTCTTCATAGACGACGTGACGATTCGCATTGCCGAATGTGTGTCCTGCTTGTTGGCTACTTGAACCAGTCGCGAGCTCCTCTCCTTCTTGCACTTGTTCTGCAGACGCATCGGACTCGCCTTCTCGAATGTGATCGATCGTCGCTTCTGGAGAGCCTGCTGTCGCTTCATCAGAAAGACTGCGACCTTTTGCACCGTGTTCTAATTCGTACTGGAGATGCAAGCCACTTTCGTCTTCTGATTCTCGATGCCACGTGCGGTACACTTCTTCAATCGTCTCTTTTTCGCCTTCTTGTCCGAGCTCACTTTCCTTCATTCCTTCATGGTAATGAAAAGGAGTGAACGCTTCTTCTTTTAAAAATTGTTCAAACGCATAATACGAATAAACGAGGTCTCTTTGTAAGACCGGTTGTAACGCATACATAATGCCGCTTGCCACGTCAATACTGTCTGAAGTCGAGCGAAGGCTGTATACCGATTCCATTAAACGCGCGATGCGTTCCATCGGATACTTCGTCGGAAAAGGACTTTGTGCTAATGTTCCTTCCATTCCATACAATACGCATTGATGAAAAATAGCATCCGCTAAACGACCGCGTTCTAAATTGACCGTTAAACGTTTTTTATGATGTTCAATCATCGTATCTCGACGAATTTGAAATTTTTTCCGTGTTCCTTTTCGCTCTCGTTCGATTCGTTCCATAAAACGAAGTTCTTCCAGTAATAAAATAAGTTGCTCGAACAATTTGGGCGATATGCCGTCATAGTCAGTATTTGCTTCTTGCCATTCCCGCAATCGGAATTCGCGCCAAAATCCGAGCGTCAATAAATAAATATCGGTCAGTCTACCTGCCCGAATGACTTCAGGGTCGCGGTGACGCCAAAAGACAGACATTGCGATTTTTTTCTCTGCAATTTGAATTTCCATCAATTGACGCTCCGTCACATCGACATCTGCCCCGCTCAATGCTTTCGCCAAATAATCGTAAGACAATAATTCATTCGCATCGACGAGTTCATCATTAAATTGAATAAATCGGCGCATCGTTACACCCACATTTCGATTAATTGTAAAACGAGATCACGTTCTAACGGATCTTCTATTTTTTCGACGATCGCATATTGGAGCGCACGTTCAATCGGCATATGAGCAGACAGTTGTAAGGCATCAAGCACACTTCGAATCGACGCGATTTCTTCTGCGAGTAAGCCTTCCTTCACTTGCTTTTGAAGTTCTGTCGCGATGTTGTACATCATGTCGAGTCGCTCATCTTCTAGATCGACACTCTCTGCTAACAACTGACGTAATGCATCGCCCGTTAAATAATCGATGCGCGCGGCGACGAAACGGTTTTTTAACGCTTCGTTCATCGGCGTCGTTCCAACATATCCTTCGTTAATCGCAGCAAGCACTTTAAAATTAGGATGCGCTTCAATCACTTCTCCTGTAAATGGGTTCGTCAATGTGCGACGATAGTCGAGAACACTATGCAAAATGGGCAATGTCTCCGGTTTTGCCATATTAATTTCATCGATGTATAAAATGTGCCCGTGCTTCATCGCATCGACAACTGGGCCATCGACAAATTCAATGACGCTCACGCCGTCTTGTTGCACAATCGTTTTAAAGCCGAGTAATGCTTCTGCATCTAAGTCGACCGAACAGTTAATGCTATTCATCGGCAGTTCGAAAGACTGCGCTAGTGCTTCTGCTAGTTTTGTCTTCCCTGACCCTGTTGGCCCGATGAGAAGGAGCGGTTTTTTCAAATGTAAAACGGCGCGCAAGTCTTCCCATAAAGGCGCTTCTTGTACGCGATATCCAAATTTCATTTCCATACGTCTTCATCCTAACTATTCATTTTAAGGTTTCCATAAATGTGTATTGTATAAGGCGCGAATGGCTTCACGTCTTTTGTTCTCCGTGCGGTACATGTTCCAAATCTCTCGGTCGAGTTCAGGCACCCCTGTCTCTTCCCCTTCTTCTAAACGGCGGAAGTGTCGAAGCCGCGTTCGAATGCTCGGCGTACTGCGCGTAACCGGTGCATCGTCGTGTAAGCGGAAGTGTGCAAGCATCCGTTGTAAAAAGTGAACATCTTCCGCGTTCCATTGACCTTTCGTTTCACAATGGGTCTCGAAAACGAAAAGCACTTCTTCTTCCATCCAACGTCTATTTTTTCGTGTTGTCATCGTCGTTCATCCTTCCTTCATTCATTATAATATAACGCTAGAAGAAACGACATGTAAACGAGTTTTGGTGGACAAAAAAACTTGCGCTCTTAAGAGACACAAGTTTTGTCGTTTATTCGAAGTATGTTTTGTAATAGCCGCCGACTTTACCGCTATTGTCGATGACAAAAATAAATTCTTCTGTTTCGTTTTTCACTTCGTACTGTTTGCCGACTGTTAATTTGTCCGCTACCGTAAACTTTGCAGCATCCGTATGCGTGCACGTTACCGTTTTAATCGTCGGGTTCGTTTCCCACGTTTTAAATACTTCCATTGTCGTTCCTCCTTATACAAAAAATCGACCCGAAACTTCGGGTCGATCCGGTTGAGTAATCTTATGAACCTAAAAGTAAGTCTTCTGGGTTTTCGATTAATTCTTTCACCATTTTCAAGAATCCGACAGAATCTTTTCCGTCGATGACACGGTGGTCATATGAAAGTGCCACGTACATCATTGGACGTAATTCGATTTTGTCACCTACAGCGATTGGGCGCATTTTAATTGTATGCATACCGAGGATCGCTACTTGTGTACCGTTAATGATTGGTGTAGAGAAGAGTGAACCGAATACTCCACCGTTTGTAATTGTGAATGATCCACCTGTCATATCTGCAAGTGTTAATTTATTGTCGCGTGCTTTCGCTGCGAGTTCTGCAATTGTACCTTCGATTTCAGCAAAGTTTTTGCGGTCTGCGTCTTTCACGTTCGGTACAACGAGTCCACCTTCTGTAGAAACTGCAATTCCGATGTCATAGAAGTTTTTGAGTAAAATTTCGTCGCCATCGATTTCAGAGTTCACGTATGGGTATTTTTTAAGTGCTGCTACGACTGCTTTTGTGAAGAATGACATGAAGCCTAAACGCACGCCGTATTTTTGTTCAAATTCGTCTTTTTTACGTTTACGAAGATCCATCATCGCTGACATATCGATTTCGTTGAACGTTGTAAGCATCGCTGTTGATTGGCTTACTTCGAGTAAACGTTTAGCGATTGTTTGACGACGACGTGTCATGCGCTCACGTGTGATGCGTCCGTCATCTGCTTGTGCTGCTGGCGCTGCCGCCGCTTGTGCTGGTGCTGCTTTCGGTGCTTGTGCGTGTGCTGCAACGTCTTGCGCACGAACGCGACCCATTGGATCTACTGGTGATACTTCTGCCAGGTCGATGCCTTTTTCACGTGCTAATTTACGTGCTGCTGGGCTAGCAATTGTACGGTCTGTTGTTGAAGTTGTTTCTTCAGCTTGTGCTGCTGGTGCAGGTGCTGCAGCCGCTTCTTCTTTTGCTGGTGCTGCTTCAGCTTTCGGTGCTGGCGCTGCGCCACCTTCTCCAACGATTGCGATTACCGCTCCGATTTCAACTGTGTCGCCTTCTTCGAAAAGAAGTTCTTGAACGATTCCAGCTTCTTCAGAAGGGATTTCAACGTTTACTTTATCCGTTTCAATCTCAACGATGTTTTCACCTTTTTCAACGTGGTCACCTGGTTGTTTTAACCAAGATGCGATCGTTCCTTCCGTAATCGATTCCGCTAATTCAGGTACAATAATTTCTGCCACAATAAATTCCTCCTCAAGTAAGTTGTGCCTTCAGGCAATAGTACTGCTTCTATTTGGAATAGTCCCCATCTCAATGTAAAACATTAAGATGGGATTGTCTATATACTACAAAAGTTTATTCGTCTTTTTTCAATGCGTCTGCTACGATGCGTTTTTGTTCTTTCGTATGGCTCGCACCGTCACCTTCAGATGGGCTTGCACGGTGAATACGTCCAACATATTCAATCGTGCGCCCTTCTGCGATGTCGAGTAAGTAAGGCAATGCATATGAGTATGATCCCATATTGCGTGGCTCTTCTTGAACCCAGACGAGTTTCTTCGCGTTCGGGAAGCGTGCGATAATTTCTTGAATGCGCGCTTCTGGGAATGGATACAATTGCTCTACACGAACGATGTGTAAGTGGTCGAATCCTTCGCCATCTTTCACTTGTTCCGCTAAGTCAATGGCCATTTTACCGCTTGCGAATAAGATTTTTTCGACTTTCTCAGGGTTCTGACCTGTACCTTGTTGCTCAAGCACTGTCTGGAATGAACCTTTTGTTAAATCTTCTACATCCGCTCCAACGAGTGGGTGACGAAGTAATGATTTCGGGCTCATGATCACAAGTGGACGCTCTTGCTCTGTTCCTACGATCGCTGCTTGACGGCGCAACACGTGGAAGTAGTTTGCCGCACTTGAAATGTTTGCGACTGTCCAGTTGTTCTCAGCGCTCAACTGTAAGAAGCGCTCGAGGCGGGCACTTGAGTGTTCTGGTCCTTGTCCTTCATACGCATGTGGTAAAAGAAGAACGAGTCCTGACTGTTGTCCCCACTTTGAATGGCTCGCTGCAACGAATTGGTCAAACATCGCTTGTGCCATGTTCGCAAAGTCACCATATTGCGCTTCCCAAATCGTTAAGCCTTTTTTGTTTTCTAATGTATATCCCCACTCAAATCCGACAAGTGCGAACTCTGTAAGTGGTGAGTTGTATGCGACGATTGACGCTTTTGCATCTGAAATGTGCTGAAGTGGCGTATACTGCTTCCCTGTTTTCTCGTCATTTAATACGAGGTGACGGTGAGCGAATGTACCACGTTGCACGTCTTCACCTGATAAGCGGACAGGTTTACCTTCTTGTAACATTGAACCGAATGCTAATTGTTCCGCATGTGCCCAGTCAATTTTACCTTTTTCAGGGTTTGTGAATGGTAACTCACGGCGTTGTAAAATACGTCCTAATTTGCTGAATACTGTGAAGTCTTCAGGGTATGTGAGCAATTCTTCGTTCATCTTCTCAAGACGCTCGCGCTCAACACCTGTTTCGATGTTTGGCTCGATGCCTTCTAAAACGATTGCAGGCGTGTCATTCACATGTGGTTCCGCATCTTTCGATTCTTCTTTCACACGATCGTTTGCTGCTTGCATCAATTTGAAGATTTTTTCGTCGAGTTCTTCGACTTGTTCTGCTGTCATAACGCCTTCTTCCACTAAGCGCTGACCGTATAATTCACGCACTGTTGGGTGCTTGTGAACTAAGTGGTACATCATCGGGTTCGTCACGAGTGGCTCATCCATCTCGTTATGACCGTAACGGCGGTAACCGATCAAATCTACGATAATGTCTTTGCCGAATTTTTGACGGTATTCGAATGCGAGTGCTGCTGATTCAATCACCGCTTCTGGATCATCTGCGTTAACGTGCATAACAGGCACTTCAAATCCTTTTGCAGGGTCTGATGAGTACATCGTCGAACGTGAATCCCAAAATTCAGTCGTAAATCCAATCATATTGTTTGCGATTACGTGGATGGAACCGCCTGTGCGGTATCCTTCAATACGGCTGAAGTTGAATGTTTCCGGAACAATTCCTTGTCCAGGGAACGCTGCGTCACCATGAATCATAATTGCATATGCGTCTTTTTCATTGCGAGTCGGTGCACCTGGTTGTGACGTATCTTCCTGTGCTGCACGTGTTTGACCTGCGATGACTGGGTTTGCTACTTCCAAGTGAGATGGGTTGTACGCTAAGAAGCGGTCCATCGCTTCACCTTTATAAAGAGCTCCCATATGGTATTTAACGTCGCCGTACCAGCCGCTCGTTACTTCGAGTGAACCATCTTCTGGTAAAAATGGCTCAGGTGGAACGCCTGCGAATTCGGCGAACATCATTTCATAAGGTTTGTTTAAAATATGTGTTAAGACGTTCAAACGACCGCGGTGAGCCATTGCGATAAGCATTTTCTTCACTGCGTCTGATTCTGAACGACGTACGAGTTCTTCGAGGAATGTAACGAGTGTATCTAATCCTTCGATAGAGAAACGTTTTGCACCGATAAACGTACGGTGAATAAATTTCTCGAACCCTTCTACTTTCGTTAAACGCTCGAGTAATTCTTTCTTTTCGTCTGCGTTAAACGTCGGTTTGTAAGCTTTAGTTTCCACTTGAGAAAGCAACCATTTGCGTTCTTCTTCATCAATCACATGACCGAATTCGTAAGCAATTTTACCCGTATAAAGTGATTTTAAATAGTTTACTGCATCTAAGCCGGTCTCGACTGTCGCTGGCACTTCTTGCAAGAAGAGTGCAGCTGGCATTTTTTCTAAGTCGGCTTCAGTTAAACCGTAGTAAGATAACTCAATACGCGTCGTATCTCGCGGGCGATCTTTCAGTGGATAAATATCCGCTGCTAAGTGTCCGTAATTGCGAATCGCATCGATCAGCGTATACGCCGCTAATACTTTTCCGAAATCTCCTTCCGGAACTTCAGCTGCTGCTTGCGCATGCGCACCTGTAGTACCCGTCATAACCGGTGCACCATAATAGCGGAAAAACTCTGCCATGTCTGGACTCACTGATTCTGGATCTTCTTTAAAATTCTCATACATTTCCATTACATACCCTAGGTTCGGTCCCGAGAACACATCGTAAGGGGAACGATGGGCATTAACGTTGTTCGACATTGTAATATGACCTCCACATTTGCTTTTTCAGCATGTTGTCTATATTAATTTCTGCATATTCATAATAACATTTAACAGGCGGGACGGAAAGTGTTTCGCACTAAGTTCTTTCCTCACAAATAAAGATGTTCAAAGCCCGCTGTCCTTCACGCTTTCTTCACTTTCCATACGAAACAGTTATTTTGCGTTAGAAAGTATTAAATCAACGACTTGAGAAGCTGTTTTTACGCTCGACATCGTCTCCATTTTGTCTTTCATCTTCGGAGCTTCCTCGGCGAAAAGTCCTATCTCTCGTACAACATCACATTGTTCAAACTGCTCTTCTTGAATTACTTTCGCGATTTCGAGTTGTTTAAATAAGTTCGCATTGAGCAATTGATCCCCACGACTTTGCTCCGCGGATAGCGGCACGAGCAACATCGGAATCGATAAAGCGAGAAGTTCGAATATCGCATTGGAACCTGCTCGGCTGATTGCATAGTCGGAAGCCGCAAGTAAATCAGGTAACTCCTGCATGACGTACTCATATTGACGATACCCTTTTTGCTCATCTAACGTACGGTCAATATTGCCCTTTCCACAAAGGTGAATGATGTCGTACGTTGGCAAAAGCTCAGGTAAAGCGAGACGAATTTTTTCATTTAAAATGCGCGCACCTTGACTGCCTCCCATAACGATAATAACGGGTTTATCTCCCGCAAATTTCGTCAAGGCTAATCCGCGGTCACGCTCTCCTTCAAACAGCTCTTGACGAATGATTGGACCGATATGCGCTGATTTTTCCGCTGGGACATGTTGCAATGTCTCTTCAAACACAGTAAAAATCGTTTTCGCAAATGGTAGAGCAATTTTATTCGCAAGACCAGGTGTTACGTCTGACTCATGTGCTATCACGGGGATGTTGCGACGTTTCGCAGCGAGCGCAACAGGCACACTAACAAATCCGCCTTTAGAGAAAACAACACTCGGGTTAATTTTTTTCAGCAGGCGAGATGCTTGACGAACTCCATTTAACACCCGGAACGGATCGGTGAAGTTTTTCGCTGACATGTAACGGCGCAATTTTCCACTTGAGATCGCATGATAAGTGACAAATTCATATTGGCTCATAATGTCTTTTTCAATGCCTTCATAAGAGCCGATATAATGAATGTCGTATCCACGGCGACGCAGTTCTGGCAGGAGCGCTTCATTTACGGAAACATGCCCCGCTGTGCCGCCGCCTGTTAAAACGATTGTCGGACGACTCATCGTACATTCCTCTTTTCTTTCTTTCTTTTCTACCATCTGCCATTATAACAGAAGTTTCGTGCTACAATGGAAGTAATTTTTGGGTGAAGGAGTTTTTTAAAATGAATACAACGATTCCGATTCGTGAAAAATCGAATCGCCTCATGCGCATAATTGGGCCGATTTTAATGACTCAAATTGCGCTTTATTTAATGACTTTTTTCGATATCGTTATGACTGGACGATACGATACCGCCCATTTAGGCGGCGTGTCGGTCGGTTCTTCATTATGGATGCCGATCTATACAGGGCTCGCGGGTATTTTGTCTGGACTGACACCGTTGATTGCCCATGAGTACGGAGCGCGCAAAAAACAAAACATTCGGCCGCTCGTGCAACAAGGACTATACATTTCCATTGCGCTCGCACTGTTCATTTTCGGACTCATTTTTTTACTGTTGCCGAGCGTCATTCAAATGATCGACTTAGAACCACTCGTACGCGAAGTAGCGATGTCGTATTTAATCGGGATGAGTCTCGGGTTATTCCCACTCTTTGCGTATACCGTCTTCCGTTCGTTTTTCGATGCGTTAGGAGCGACGCGTGTTTCAATGTTCATTATCGGACTCACAGCGCCGATTAATATCGTTTTAAACTATATGCTCATTTACGGGAAATTCGGTCTCCCTGAACTCGGTGGAGCAGGGGCAGGATATGCTTCGGGGATTACGTATTGGATCGTCTTTTTCGTAGCCGTCGCCATTGCCACATGGAATCGACAATTCGCTTCGTATCGCCTTCTTTTCAATTGGCCGCGCATTCGCTTTGCCGAATGGGGACATATTTTGAAGATCGGGATTCCAATCGGCATTGCGATTTTTGTTGAAACGAGTATTTTCTCAGCCGTTACTTTACTGATGAGTAATGCGTATTCGACTGAAATTATTTCCGCCCATCAAATCGCCTTGAACTTCACATCGTTCTTATATATGATGCCACTTTCTATTTCCTTCGGTGTGACGATTGTCGTCGGGCAATCAGTCGGTGCGAAAGCGTGGCAAGATGCGAAAGAATACAGCTTTTTAGCGGTCGGTGTTGCGCTTCTCTTTAGCTTAATATCCATCATGATTTTATTGACATTCCGTCATTCAATCGCCAGCATTTATACAGCGGATGCACAACTGATCATGCTGAGCGCAAAGTTCTTTATTTTCTCTGCGTTCTTCCAGCTATCCGATGCTGTGCTCGCACCGATTCAAGGGGCGTTGCGTGGATATAAAGACGTCAATGCGACATTCATTACCGCCATCATTTCCTTTTGGGTCATCGGCCTCCCTGTCGGATATGTGATGGCGACATACACATCGCTCGGCCCTTACGGCTATTGGGTCGGTTTAATTACAGGGTTAACGTTAGGGGCAATCGGCCTCTTCATCCGTTTGCGCATCGTTCAACGGAAAATCATCGCCTAACAAAAAGCGTCACCGCTCTACAATTTGTAGAAAGGTGACGCTTTTTATGCATAAATTGACTCTGGAATGTCGAGTGCTTGAACGTGATCTCCGATAAAGACGAGCACTGGTTTCATTTTCATCATTTCTGGAAGCCATTGAATCATCCCGTATGCGTATTGCACAGAATACGTGCGTATCTCGTCAAGACGGACGTACCCTTTCATGCGGTAAACGGAATCCGGTAATTGCTGAATCCATTCCTCAAAACGCTCTCGGTGAACCGGGCGCTCTACGATGAATGACTTCGATTGTAAATGGTGATGAACATGTTCTGTTTCCCCATACGACGCCACTTCAACCGTTTGTTGCAACGAGTCAAAAATATCCCGCACATTCACTTTAGCATCTGTCGTTTGGACGAGTGGCACATTCGGCAAAAGTTGCGCTAAATGAATCATGACGGAAGCAAGTTCACTATCGGTTAACGTATCCATTTTATTCGCCACGATAAAGTTCGCATGTCGAATTTGTTCCATAAACAACACTTGCATTTGGGGACTCATTCGGTCACGTGCTGCGAAACGTTGCAAGTCAACGACCGTAATAATTCCTTTAAACGTAATTTGATCGGCAAATAGCGGTGAAAATACTGCATCGAGCGCCTCGACCGGATGAGCCGCTCCTGTCGTCTCAATGAACAATACATCGACATCCGGATGCTCGACTAAAATCGTTTGAATTTCCGCTTCCGATTGTTCAGAACCTGTACAACAAATGCAACCATTCAACATTTCGCGCATCGGAATCGCGCCGTCTTTCGTCTCAATCATTTGACCGTCAATATTCGTATCTCCAAACTCATTCATAAAGACGGCCGGTTTCTTTCCTTCTTCTTTCGCTTGTTGCAATAAGCGCATGAGAAGCGTCGTTTTTCCGCTTCCTAAAAAACCGCTCACTAAATAAACATCTACCACTGTCTACACTCCTTAAAAAATAGCCAAAGTTGCATGAACTTTGGCTACTGTTTGTTATTTATTCATTAATTCGTACAATACTTCTGTCGCTTTTTTCAATTGTGGATCATCTTCTGTCATTTGTTCACGCACTTTTTGCATGAGTAAAAATGTCGTATCCCCTTGAAGTTCGCCTGTCACTTCTAATTGTCCTTCACGTTGCAGTTGTTCTACTGCTCGTTGTAAAGAAGCATCAAATTGACTGTTCACTTCTGGAATATCGTATCCGATTGCGATAAACAATTTTTTCGCCACTTCTACAGAAGAGGAAATCATATCGCGTTTTAACGGAACGGCTGGGTCAATAAATGGCAATGACGCATACTCTGGGTAATCGACTTTAATATCTGGCTCGATTCCTTTTTCATGAATGTGATTGCCTTTTGGCGTCAACCAATTCGCTGTCGTCAATTTCAACATCGAGCCATCTTTCAATTCTTCAGGTGTTTGTACCGTCCCTTTACCGAATGATTTCAATCCGATAATCGGATAGTCTGTAGACTCTTTAATCGCACCCGCTAAAATTTCAGAGGCTGATGCACTGCCGTCATCAATTAATAATGTAATCGGTACGTTAATTTTCGTACCACCTGATGCTTCTGTAATTTGACGCGTACCTGATTTATCCGTCTGTTGGAAAATTGGCTTTCCTTTTTCCACGAATAAGTCTGTAATGTATTTCGCCGTATCTAAACGACCGCCTGGGTTTTGACGCACGTCAATGACGAATCCTTCCGCCCCTTGTTCTCCGAGTGATTCAATCGCTTCTAGTAATTCATCGTACGTATTTTGAGCAAAACTCGTAATGCGAATGTGGCCTACTTTATCGTCTACCATTTCTGGATAAACCGACTCAATCGGAATGACGTCGCGAGTGACTTTTACTTCAAATGGCTCTGAGTTGTCGCCACGTTGTACTTTCAAACGTACTTCTGAGCCTTTTTCTCCACGAATTAAAAGGACCGCTTCACTTGAACTTAATCCTTGAATCGACTCATCATCCACCGCCATAATTAAATCATTCGGCAATAAGCCTGCCTTTTCAGCAGGTGAGTTTTTAATCGGAGAGACGATGCGAATATAATTGTCCGATTCGCGAATTTCTGCCCCAATTCCTTCAAATGTGCTTGAAATGCTTTCTGTTAAGCGCTGCGCTTCTTCTTGATTTAAGTAATCCGTATACGGGTCACCGAGCGCGTCGACCATTCCGTTAATCGCTCCTTCAATTGCGGTATTTGCATCGACGTCATGCAAATATTTCTTCTGCAATTCATCGTAGACAAAATAGAGCTTTTTAAATTCATCACGTTCTGTCGACTGTGGACTTACGACTTCTACCACTTTGTCTTCCCCTACGGTTAACGCAAAAAAGGTGACAACAGCAGTCAATAAGACAAGGCCGAACACTAACATGACAAACGGAAAAGGTTTCATGCGAATGAAGCGTTCTGCAGGTTTTGCAGGTGTCACTTCTTTATTTTCTGTCATAACATGTTTCCCCTACTTTCCATCCAACTCGTCACGAAAAAGTCACGACAAGCGTGACTTTTCATTATTTTTGTTTAATTGCTGTCTCGAGCGCTACGATGATCATGTCATTAAATGTCGTCTGACGCTCTTCAGCTGTCGTCACTTCACCTCGAACGATATGGTCACTCACTGTTAAAATCGCAAGTGCTTTACGCCCATGTTTCGCTGCGAGTGTATAAAGTGCCGCTGCTTCCATTTCAACGCCGAGAATGCCATGTTTCGCTAATTCTTCATGCGGTGCATGCTCATTGTAGAAGAAGTCTTCTGTATAAATATTTCCGACTTTTACGTGCAAATCTTTTGCAATCGCTGCGTCGTAAGCATCTTTCAACAAACCGAAGTCTGCTGTCGGTGCATACGATACATTCGGGAAGAAGTTTTGAATGATCGATGAGTTCGTTGAGGCAGATTGCCCGATGATGACGTCGCGCACATTTACGTCTTCACGAATCGCGCCACATGTACCGACACGGATCAAGTTTTGGACATTGTATTCCGTCATTAATTCATTAACGTAAATCGAAATCGACGGTACACCCATCCCTGTTCCTTGAACTGAAATACGGTGGCCTTTGTACGTGCCTGTATATCCAAACATATTGCGCACATCGTTGTATTGGACGACGTCTTCTAAATACGTCTCCGCAATATATTTCGCACGCAATGGATCTCCTGGTAATAAAATCGTTTCTGCAATTTCGCCTTGTTTCGCATTAATATGTACACTCATTTTAAAATACCTCGCTTTCAAATTTCAACACTAATGATACTCGTTTACTCCTCATATTGCAACGGAAGTATCGGTCTTTCATGCAAATGGAGCTCTTCGTACTTTTGGTACAAATCGTCAAAGACAGCCGCTTCCAGTCCTTCGATTTCCGTTTCTTCCACATAGCGAGACAACTCCTCAAAACTTGTCGACTGCTTCGGGAAGCTCGGATCGCGGAAAGCAGCTTCAGCGAATGCTCCTTCTTCTGAACGCTGCTGTTCGCCCCGATACGTCATGACATATTCATAAAACGTTCGAATCATCGCGCGTCATCCTTAAATAACGCAACGTAAGCCCCGTATCCTTCCGCTTCCAACTCATCGACAGGAATGAAACGTAATGCTGCCGAGTTAATGCAATAACGTAACCCACCTTCTTCTTCTGGACCATCTTCAAAGACGTGCCCGAGGTGAGCGTCCGCTTCTTTACTGCGAACTTCTACGCGGCGCATGCCGAAGCTCGTATCGAAATGCTCCGTCACTTCCATCTTTTCAATCGGACGAGTGAACGCCGGCCAACCGCACCCTGCATCGTATTTATCCCTTGAACTAAAGAGTGGCTTCCCGCTAATGACATCGACATAAATCCCTTCTTCAAAATGAGCATCGTACTCATTTTGGAACGGAGGTTCTGTCCCATTTTCTTGTGTCACATGATACTGCATCGGTGTCAGTTTCTTTTTCAATTCTTCTGTCATTCTTTATCCCCCCATACCCGTTGTAAAAACGGTACGCGACCTGAGCCGTATGCATAGCGTTCATAGTGAAACGGTTGTTTTTGATAATAATCTTGGTGATGTTCTTCTGCTGGATAAAATGTTGACGCAGGTAATATATCCGTCACAATTGGACTTTTGAAAAGACCCGTCTCTTCTAACTCATACTTTGAACGTTCTGCAATTTCTTTTTGCGTAGCGTCCATGTAATAAATCGCCGTTTTATAAGAATCGCCAAGGTCCCCAAATTGGCCGTTCGGGTTCGTCGGGTCAATTTGCTTCCAAAAAATCGTGACAAGCTCCTCGTACGTTATTACACTCGGATCAAATGTGATTTCAATCGCTTCACGATGTCCGGTCTCATTAGAACATACCTCTTCATACGTCGGATTCACTGTATGACCGCCCGTGTATCCAGATACGACTTGTTTTACCCCATCATATTTATGAAAAGGCTTCACCATGCACCAAAAACATCCTCCAGCAAATATCGCTTTTTCCATCATCATTTCCCCTCTCCTACTGGAACCGCTACGTCCAGTTGAATGTGATCGTTCGGTAAATCAATCGCATGTACGCGCACTTCAATCCCATTGGCAAATGGAATGCGATCTAGGTTGATGAAAATACGTTCTTCTTTTGGCTGTACTTCCATCCACGTTGGCAATGCTTCCGTATCTCGAATGACTTTTAACACAGCTCTTGGCGAAACATTCAAACGCCCGACTTCCAATTTCGTTTGATTGAGCATTAAATTTCCTTCTTCTGTTGGGACAGGGTCAAAATATAAGCTCACTGGAATTAAGCTCGTAAAAAATGGCACTTCTCCGCTTAAAATAATTTCATCTTCTACGCGCAAATCAACATCGATTGGCGTGTCTTTCGGAATCGCTCGTTGCATATACGTGTTCGCAATCGCTTCAAAATCTTCTCTCGTCGTTTGTACTTGCAATGTTCTCTTCTCTTCTAAATTCAGTGGCTCTTCTTGAATCGGTGCACTCGCGCTTACCGCAAACACTTTCCAATAAATAATGCCGACGATGAGTACGAGAAGGAATAACAATACAAAGAAAGCAATTTTCCATTTATTCATCTTCTTTTACCTCCATCAACCATAAAAGCGGTTCATCCCGACGTTCGTTCCAATACAATAATTGTTGAAACCAATTGTCTGCAATAAAAGCATATCCTTCTGCATTAGGATGAAAATAATCTGCCGAATAGACAGCCGGGTTAGAACTGTATTGCACGTCATCGATTTGAACGAATAGGCGACGTTCTGATTTTTCAGCCATTACATCTTCCATCTCTTGATTCCATTCTTCGATGATCGAAGCAAATTCACGTTCTTCTGTCGTCACGAGATTGACAGGGTTGTAAATACCCGTCAATACAATTGTCGCTTTCGGATTTAATTTTTCTAGTTCTTTTATAATTTGATATAGTCTCTTTTTAAATTTCGGCAATTCTGCTTCAAAAGGGTCTTTTTTCAATTCGAACAGATGTTGTTTCATGACGGCCATAATATCATTGCCGCCAATTGTAAAAGCGATGAGATCCGCTTCTTTTAATTGACTACGCACTTCTTCGTCTTCTTTCAATTGCTTCAACAGCTGTTTCGACGTTCTGCCTCTTTTCGCAAAATTGACGACATGCAATTGCTCAATATGCTCCACTTGAGACAGCTTTTCTGTAATGCGACCGAAGTATCCACCAGATTGCTCATCATCGCCAACCCCTTGAGTTAAAGAATCACCTAGACCGACGATTTGGGCGTGTTCAATCGTTTGTGGTTCATATTTTTTATCCATCATACTCTCTTCCTGACACCCCATCAAAATAAACGCCACACTTATGAATACGATGATTAATCGCTTCATCCCCATCACTCCGTATAATACATAAATCCGATGGCGCCTTCCCCTGTATGCGTACTGACAATCGGTGTCGTAATCGCCACAGATACTTCTACTCCTAGATTTAATGCATCAATTTTTTCTTTTAAAGGACCTGCCATCTTCAAACCGTTCGCATGTGGAATGGCGACGCCTTTTACATGTTTCCCTTCAATCTCTTCTTCAAATATTTTAAACAATTGAGAAGCGACTTGTTTATAGCTACGTGCTTTTCCAACCGGTGTGTACACACCGTCTTCAAGGCGCGCAATCGGTTTAATATTGAGTAAAGAGCCAAGCATCGCTTTTCCTTTACCGATGCGTCCACCCTTCACCATATTATCAAGCGTATCGACAACGACGAATAATGTCGTATTGCGCTTCACTTCCTCCACTTTCGCAACGACTTCTTCCACTGTCTTTCCTGCTTTCGCAGCGAGGGCTGCTTCTTTCACTTGGAAGCCGAGGGCGAATGAAATGTATTCGGAATCAATGACCGTTACATCTGTCTCTGTCATGCTCGCCGCTTGTCCTGCTGCTTTCACAGTCCCACTCATACCCCCCGTCATATGAATGGAGATGACAGAATCACCGTCTTTTCCAAGTTCGTCGTAGAGCTCTTTCAAAACACCGACTGCAGGTTGCGAGCTTTTCGGCAATTCTTCCGATGTTCGCATTAAATCTAAAAATTCATCCGGTTGTAAATCGACGCGGTCGACATACGACTTCCCGTCGATGAAAATATTTAACGGTACGACATGAATGCCGTACTCCTTTTGTTCTGCTTCTGTTAACTCCGCTGTTGAGTCAGTTACGATATGAATCATTTTCACTTTTCACGTCCTCATTTTTGCTGTTGTAATCGTTGTACTTCTTCTTTAATAATCTCCTCTGCATGTTCGGTCAGTTCTTTGCGACTCATCGATATCACTTCTTCCGCTTCGATGAGTGGCAAAATCGAAATTCTTACATGCGCAGGCTTAATCCAATTTTTATTCTTTTCCATAATATCACTCGTGCCGGAAATGGCGATCGGAATGATTGGCACATTCGCATCTTGTGCAACTTTCGCAAAGCCTGACTTAAACTCTTGTACGCCTGCTCCTTTACTGCGCGTCCCTTCTGGGAAGATGATGATAGAGTGGCCTTCTTGTAATTTTGTCGTAGCATCTTTCAACACTTGCATCGCACTGCGACGATTCGTCCGGTCGAGAAAAATACAATTCATCTCTTCCATCCAATCTCGAATAACGGGTAATTTTTTCACTTCCGCTTTCGAAATAAATCCGAACGGCTTTGGAATGTTGGCGATTAATGTAGGGATATCAAAGTTTCCTTCATGGTTGCTAATGAGCAATGCGGGACCATCGATTAAGTTTTCGGTTCCTTCTACTTGAAACGTGCTTTTCGTGCGCTTCAAAATACCACTCGCCCAATGGATCGGCTCCTCATCAACGAAAGCATCTTTCTCTTGAATCGACGTCGATTCAGGCAAAGCTTGCACTTGTTTTAATTTTTTTAACGAAAATGGCAAATACCCGAATAGGTAACCATACGTTCGCATCGATCGAATCACTGCGATTTCTTCCTTTCGTACGTATAAAATGTATATTCCACACCTTCATCATTTTGAAACGTCTCCGACTGTTCCACTACATTGTAATCCGCTTCATCATAAGTAGGGAAATGAGCATCTCCTTCAAAAGTGGCGTCAATTTTTGTCACATATAAACGATCTGCTAAAGGTAATGCCTCTTCATAAATTTGAGCACCGCCAATAATCATAATGGTGTCGCTCTCCCGCTTCGCTCGCTCGATAGCTGCTTCAAGCGACCCGACGAGCACGACTCCTTCTGGCACTTCATAAGACGCATTGCGACTAATCACGACATTTAAGCGTCCAGGAAGTGCACGTCCAATCGATTCGAACGTTTTCCGTCCCATAATGATAGGATGTCCGAGCGTCACTCGTTTAAAATGTTGTAAATCATTCGGCAAATGCCACGGCATCGCATTGTTTTTTCCAATGACGTAATCGTGAGCATGTGCGACGACTAATGCGATCATTTTTACTCCTCCTATACTGCAATCGGTGCTTTAATACTTGGATGTGGGTCATAGCCAAGCAATTCAAAGTCCTCAGTTTGTAAATTAAAAATAGACTCTTTCTGTGCAATGCGCACCGTTGGCAATGCTCTCGGTTCACGCGCTAATTGTTCACGCACTTGGTCGTAATGGTTTGAATAAATGTGCGCGTCCCCTAACGTATGCACGAATTCTCCGAGTTCATAACCCGTTTCGCGTGCAATGAGCATCATAAGAAGCGCATACGATGCGATATTGAACGGCACACCTAAGAAAATGTCCGCGCTGCGCTGATACAGTTGACACGACAATTTGCCGTCCGCCACGTAAAACTGGAACATATTGTGACACGGAGGCAATGCCATATCGTCTACTTCCGCTGGATTCCACGCGGTCACAATATGTCTGCGTGAATCAGGGTTCTGTTTCAAACTTTCGATAACATTCGCAATTTGGTCGATCGACTCGCCGTTCGGACCGACCCACGACCGCCACTGCTTGCCGTATACCGGCCCGAGATCCCCGTATTTTTCAGCGAATGCATCATCTTCTAGCACACGCGTGCGAAACTGCTCCAATTGTTCTTCATACTGTATGCGAAAGGCGTCGTCTTTTAACGCCCGACGACCGAAATCTGTCATGTCTGGCCCATCATATTCCGCGCTATCCACCCATTGTTTAAACGCCCACTCATCCCAAATGCGGTTGTTTTCTTCAATGAGTGTACGCACATTCGTATCGCCTTTTAAAAACCAAAGCAATTCCGAGACGATGAGACGAAATGCGGTGCGTTTCGTTGTCAATAAAGGAAATCCTTCCTGCAAATTAAAGCGCATTTGATACCCGAAAATACTTTTCGTTCCTGTACCTGTACGATCTCCTTTTTCGACACCTTCATCCATCACTTTATGTAAAAGTTGTAAATACTGCTGCATGTTGTGAAACCTCCTTCAAATCCATAAAAACTATTATAACAAACTATGGCCGTATGCGCTCTCTAGAGCTATTTTTAAAAAGGTTTCTTTTACATTATATCACTATAACTTAATCGAGGAATGGATGCGAATAAAAAAGCTATTTTCCATCGATTGATAGAAAATAGCTTACGTGTTCCTATTATGATAACCATTTCGGTGGTGTGTTTTTGCTCCAGTAAATGTCACCGATCGTATGATGCTCATCAAAGTCATCCTCTTGTACGTGATAGTGGAAATTGTAGTAATACCCTTCTTGTGGGCGTTTTTCAGTGCGCACATGGAAATATAGCAATTCGTCTCCTGACTGCGCATCGTATACATTGAACATTTTTTCAGAATAGTTCCCGCTCGGATTTTCAGTTACCGCAAGTGTGCGATTCCCTTCATACACTTGAGCGATCACTTTTTCAATTTCAGGGAAGATGACATCATCAAATTCATTTTGAATTTTCGGCCCAATTTTTGAGCCAAATTTCGTATAGGCGACGGTTTTTGCTTGCTTATATAAATCATCGATACTCGATGGTTGAAATTCACTTTGCCACTCAACTTGGTAATTCTCTCCACTTAATTCCGCTGCTGAGTCGCTAAACGGCTCTGACTTCTCATCCACATTCGCCCATATTTCATGACTCGGTGAGATAACACCTAATGTAAAAATGGCAACGGTTCCAATTAATAGTTGTCTTAACCATTGTTTCATCCGATTCAACTCCTTTCCTTTCTATTATAGACGGACTTTTTATAAAAAAGTTTCATCACGTTCACGATTTCTCCCTCATTTTCCTTTGGAACAGTAGCGAGCGACTGAAAATTCATGGTATACTGTGAAACAGACAGATTGTCTCTTTAAAATGAATATATGAAAGTAAAGGAGGGTTTCTTCATGAATATCGAATTATTCGTTGGTATCGCAATGCTCGTACTTACTTTTTATTTATCTTCACTCAATTTTACACATTAATCTTTCCTTTACGCAACTAAAAAGGATTGCACATTAAAAATAAGCTACTTCCGTTCTAAAGTGAACAGAGGTAGCTTATTTTTTATTGGCACGTTACCCGAACCGAATCACACCGTAATGAAATTTACTCGTCTTGCGAACTTCGCGCTCAAATCCAAATCGCTCGAATAATTGCGATGTGTAATGCCCTTTTAAAATGATTGATTTTTTCGCTACACGCTTCGCTTCCTCGACCCATTCTGCTGTCAACGCATCCCGTGACGCTTTCGTACGCAAGTTTTCGAATGGTGTCGATTCTTCGATAACAGCGTCAAATAGCGGATCGAGATAAATGTGATCGATAGATGCGTCTTGTTGGTCTTGCAAATACGTATACGCATCTGTGCAATGCGTCTGAATACGACGCATCGCCTCACAAAATGTCGGGTCCGCTTCGTCGTAACGCGCAAGCCCCGTCGCTGTAATGTAATGAATGTCGAACTGTTTTTCAAGCGCGGTCACCGAGCCTTTCGAACCGACGCCATGCGATAAAATGATGCTGTCCGCTCCCCGCCCAAGCGTGCAATCGAGCACGGAGTCACCCGGTTGGATTGAACCGATTTCAAGTAGCGGATCTTGATCACCTTTTAATAGTCGTTTATAACGAATGAGCGCCATGTTCGGATGAAAGAAAAACGGCTCCACTGAACCTTCTGTAAACAATTCATCCCGCTCTTCTCCAAATACGAGAATGCGTGTCGCTTCTTGGTACAGCTGGGTAATCGAACGTTTCTTACGCGGTTCGTAGCGAATGTTATGCTTTTTAGCAAAAGATTGGGCACGCATCTTTGTAGCTTCAGATGCGCGCCCTGATGTAGTGACAATCATTCAACAAATTGTGCGAGCACATCCGATAAATGTGTCTCGATTTGTTCCATTTCGTAATTTTCGATTTGCTCACGTGGGATGAAGTATGCGAGTTTCCCATCTTTTAAAAGTGCGATCGACGGGCTTGATGGTGGGACTTCTGTGAAATACTCACGCATCGCTTCTGTCGCTTCACGGTCTTGTCCTGCGAATACCGTCCATAAATGTGTCGGTTTGTTTTCCGCTTTATTCAATGCTTCACGCACTGCTGGACGTGCAAGACCTGCTGCACAACCACAAACAGAGTTGATGACGACGAGTGCTGTTCCTTTCATACCGTTCATCACTTCATGTACTTCTTCTGCTGTCGTCAATTCACGGAACCCTTCATTGACGAGCTCTTGACGCATACCGCGCGTCATTTCCATCATATGTCGTTCATATGCGTTCATATCCATCGTTCCA
Source organism: Savagea serpentis (assembly GCF_015351395.1). GTDB lineage: Bacteria > Bacillota > Bacilli > Bacillales_A > Planococcaceae > Savagea > Savagea serpentis. Next base: position 601,432 of record NZ_JADKPV010000001.1, on the reverse strand, counting down.
AAACCCCTTTACCCTTATATTTTTTCGCTTTCAGTATAGCATGTTTAAGCGTCGAATTGCTCGGTCATTTGTTTCCAAATCGAGCCTCGTGCTTCTTCTCCACCTTCAATGCGCTGAATCGCTAATTTAATTTGCAATTTCACTTCGAATTCTGGGTCTTCCTCTACTGCACGCAATGCAGGAAGTGCGCGTTCTGTACCCGTTTCGTACAAGTACATCGCCGCGCGCCAACGAACGAGCTTATTTTTATCTCCAAGGGCGCGAATCGCTGCCTCTTCAAACGCTTGGAAGCCGAGGTCACTCATACAGTCTCCTGCCGTACGACGCACCGCCCAACTTTTATCGTGCAACGCTTTTTCAACGAGAGGTACGACACGCTCATCTTCAATCATGCCTAAGTAAGCCGTTGCGAGTCTGCGAATTGACATTTTCTCATCGTCCAATGCCGCATTTAAAACAGGTAAATCTTCCACATCAGGCTCTCCAATTTGATCAAGCAATTGGAAACGAACTTCCCACGCTTCGTTTGAAAATTGATCTAATGTGACGCGCTCTACCTGGCGCTGTTCCTCTTCTTCGCCACGTTGATGTGCTGCGATGATTGTTTGAAGACGTTCTTTCGGATACGCTGCTTCAATTTCTGCGATGATCGCTTCTCCAATTTCGTCTTTTTCTCCATAACGAATGCCGTAATCTGCCCATTTTCGTAATAAAATGTAGTTTTCCGCTTCCGTACTATGCACGCTTTCCATCGCATGGATAAAACGCTCGCCTAACGCAAAACGCTTTTCTTCCATCGTGTCGAATACTTTCACTTGAATCGGAATGTCTTTATATGTTTGAACGTGGACGTACACTTCACCGAAATGATCATCTTCAACCGCTTCTGTCTCGATTGATGATTGGTCGCTACCTTCTAATACGCCACGAATTTCTTTTAAAATCTTTTCCCATGGCACGTTGGCGATTCGTTCGACGGCCATGAAATCTTCAATGCGGTAAATGCCACGCACTCCGTGAAGGGAAAGCAATTCCTGATAAGGAGATGGTGCACTGTCATCTTTTCGATAATTGTAACGCTCCCCATCTGGTAATCGTTCATCCACAAGGATTTTCATCGAGTTCGGACTCGGCGTTGGTTCAATCGTTATAATGTTCACGTATATCCTCTCCTACTGTTCATTTGCGAGCTGTTCTAAATACTCCCATCGCTCTAATAATACATCAAGCGCTTCGTTTTTTTCATTTAATTGCTCGGTTAACTTCGCAATTTGTTCATAATTGCTTCCTGCTTCTTCCATTTGACCGTTTAACTGTTCAATTTCTTCTTCCAGCTGCATTAAATCATCCTCGATTGTTTCCCATTCGCGCTTTTCATTGTAGCTCATTTTTTTCTTGCGCTCTTTCGGACGCTCTTCTTGCTTCGTCTCTTTGACAACTTCCACAACCTCTTCAGGCTCCGCTAAATATTCGCTATACAAACCGTAATAGCTGTCGACTTTCCCTTTGCCATCTAATGCCCAAAGTGTCGTACACGTACGGTCCAAAAAGTAACGATCATGGGAGATGACGATGACGACACCGCCAAATGTATCTAAAAAGGATTCGAGTACTGTTAACGTTTCGATATCGAGATCGTTCGTCGGCTCATCGAGTAATAAAACGTTCGGTTCTTCCATTAATAAGCGCAGTAAAAAGAGACGCTTTTTTTCACCGCCGGATAATTTGCGAATCGGCGTGCCGTGAACGTGGCTCGGGAATAAAAATCGCTCAAGCATTTGCGTCGCTGACAAACGTTCTCCTGAAGCTGTTTGAATCGAGTTCGACACTTCTCGAATGTAATTGATCACGCGTTCATCGGTATCCATGTTCGGAATATGTTGGTGGAAATGTGCCATTTTCACCGTTTGACCGATCGTGATCGTTCCTTGGTCGGGCTGTTCTTCTCCTGCGATCATTTTAAGCAATGTCGATTTTCCTGCTCCGTTCGGTCCGACAATCGCAATGCGATCTGTCCGTTTCACAAGCGCTGAAAAGTCTTCAATGAGTTGACGGTCGCCGAATGATTTCGCAAGCGACTCAATTTCAATCACTTGCTTTCCAAGACGGGTCGAAGCGACGGCCATTTCGAGTTCGGTTTCCCGCGTTTTCGTCAACACATCATCTTTCAAAATATCAAAGCGTTGCAAGCGTGCTTTTTGTTTGGTTGAACGAGCTTTCGCGCCACGCATAACCCATTTTAATTCATTGCGGTACCGATTTTGTTGTTTGGCAGCCGTTTGAACAGCTAGCTGTTCACGTTCTGACTTTTGCATGACGAAATCGGCATAGTTCCCTTCGTATTCATATAACTTCCCTTGATCAAGCTCATAAATTTTCGTCGCCACTTCATCTAAAAAGTAGCGGTCATGCGTAATGAAAAGTACCGCCCGCTTCGTCTGTTGTAAATACGTTTGCAACCATTCAATCGAATCGATATCTAAATGGTTCGTCGGCTCATCAAGCAATAATAAATCACTTTCTTCGAGCAATACTTTCGCGAGTGCAACACGTTTACGCTCTCCTCCCGAACAGTCGCGCACTCGTTTCGCAGGCTCTAACATATGAAGCTTCGATAAAATCGTCCGCGCTTGCGTATTCATATCCCAAGCCCCTTGCGCATCCATCTCTGCTTGAATATCTGTAAAGCGCTGTTGAATTTTTTCATCTGTCGGATGTTCACTCAATTGGCGTGTCACTTGTTCGTATTCATAGTTTAAACGCATGAGTGGCGTATCGCTTTGGAATAATGTTTCAATAATCGTCAAATCCAAATCGAGACGGTCTTCTTGTGTTAATAGACGAATTGTATAATCATTCGGATGTTTCTTTTCATACTCGTCCGCAATCACTTCATTCGCCAATACCGAGAGCAATGTCGTTTTACCTGTTCCATTTTGACCAACGATTCCGATTTTTTCTCCGGAATGAATCGTAAATTGTATATTTTCAAATAATGTTTTTTCCCCTATTGTTTTTGTCAGTTGCAATACTTGAAACTGTTTCATCTTGCCACTTCCTTCACTAATTGTCCGTTCTATCGTACACGAAAGTAGCGCCTTTCGCCAAAAAACTTTCCTTCTTTCTCCTATAATTCCCGTATAAATTGACGGACAATTTAGATAAGTCCGTTTCAATTCTCGTACTTTCATGTTATTATTATGTAATCTTTACATATCCATTGGAGGTTTTATCAATGACGAACTCAGTGACCAATAAAGAAACAGAAGACGTAGCGAAAAAATTACCGCTACAATTAGAAGATGTCCTCATCGCCAACCAGCTACTGAAAGACATCGTCAGCCACACACCTTTACAAAAAAACGAACGGCTTTCAGAGCAATATGAGTGCAATGTCTACATTAAACGGGAAGACTTGCAACATGTGCGCTCTTTCAAATTGCGTGGCGCGTATTACAAAATTAAACGCATTGAAAATGATGCTCGCAAATATGGCGTCGTCTGTGCGAGTGCTGGAAATCACGCGCAAGGAGTCGCCTACGCATGTGCTCACCTCGAAATCGAAGGTAAAATCTTCATGCCACAAACGACACCGAAACAAAAAATTAACCAAGTGAAAATGTTCGGTCGCCACTTCGTCGAAATTATTCTCGTCGGCGATACATTTGATGAGTCTTCAAAAGAGGCGATGGCATACTCGGAGGAACACGGACAAATTTTCATCCATCCATTTGACGATCCTGACATTATTGCTGGACAAGGTACCGTAGCGGTCGAAGTGATGAACGACATCGACGAGCCGCTCGACTTTATTTTCGCAAGTGTCGGCGGTGGTGGATTAGTCGCTGGTTTATCAACCTACATTAAAAACGTCTCTCCTCACACAAAAATTATCGGGGTAGAACCAGCAGGGGCGGCGAGCATGAAAGCAGCGCTCGCACATGGCGGACCGGTCAACTTGCCACAGATCGACAAATTTGTCGACGGAGCTGCTGTCCAATGTGTCGGCACGATGACGCATCAAGTCATTTCACAATCCGTCGATGATATTATCGTCGTTCCAGAAGGAAAAGTATGTACGTCCATTTTAACGATGTATAATGAACATGCGATCATCGCGGAACCAGCAGGAGCATTACCGATTGCCGCTCTCGACTTCTACAAAGATAAAATTAAAGGAAAATCTGTCGTCTGTGTCGTATCTGGCGGAAATAACGACATCGGTCGCATGCAAGAAATTAAAGAGAAGTCTCTCTTATATGAAGGTTTACTTTACTATTTCATCATCGACTTCCCGCAACGTGCAGGCGCACTTCGCCAATTTCTCGATGAAGTGCTCGGCCCAGATGATGACATTACGACATTCGAATACACGAAGAAAAACAATAAAGAAAATGGCCCAGGTCTCGTTGGCATCGAAATTAAACGTCGCGAAGATTATGCGAGCTTAATTCAACGGATGAAGGAGAACGGCTTCCCTTATAAAGAAGTGAATAAAGATAGTTCTTTATTCGGCCTTTTAATTTAAGTATTACAAACAGCAAATCGTCATGTCGATTTGCTGTTTTTTTATTCATCTCATCAGAAACAATCACGGTTCTTTGACCAAAATAGAATAGATTCCTTCTATCTCTTAATGACCCGAACCATCATTTTCGTCACATATTGTTCGGTATTGCTCGAAATAATTTCATCGAGCATATATTGCTCATAAACATCTCCTGCGACAATGTATTGCTCCGCTTCCATCCATCGTTTAATCCGTTCATACGCTTCTGTAACTGCATTGTAATCTCCTACATGATATGTACAAGCATACGTCCCCGCTTCTTTCATCACCGAACAGTTTGTTTTCGGTTCTTCCACTCGAATGTAAAAACACCCACCCGTTACATAATCCCCTTTTTCAAACTGTTCCTTAGAAAATAGACGGCTCATCGGGTAACCCGCATCACGCTCATTGTTTACGAAATATTGTGCGAAATGTTGAATCCGTTCTGAAATTTCTTTCTCCGAAGTGGCAATGATCGGCTCACTTACAATTAAACATTCCGCTTCCATCTGTTCAATAAAGACCTCTTCTACAACTTGCCCCGCCTCTTGAATGAGCGCTCGCTTCGTGCGAATAATTTGTTGCAGTTCGCTTAATTCTTCCATTTTGCGAATGAGCACTTGTTCTTTTTCTTCCAATAAACGTACCGCTTCTTCCAATTCTTTTTCATTTAAAAATTGCTTAATCTCTTTTAACGGAGTATCCAATCGTTTCAATAAATCAATAACGGCAAAACGTTCCAATTGATGCACCGAATAATATCGATAGCCATTTTTTTCGATAAAGTCTGGCTGCAGTAGTCCTATTTTATCGTAGTAAATAATCGTTTGCTTCGAGATTCCACACGCTTTCGCAAATTCTCCCGTCGTAAAAAATTGTCCTTTATCTTTCATTTCTACTTTCCTCCATTGTTCGCTTGACTATATAGTAACTATATCGTTTAACATATAGAAAGCAAATTGAAATATGAAGGATGATCGCAATGATGACAACTACAGAGAAACTTCAAACGATGAAGCCTTCTCGTTTATTTTTATCGTATTTAATTCCCTCGCTTCTGGGGATGATGCTCATGGCGGTGAATATTTTAATCGATGGACTATTCGTTAGCCACGGAGTGGGAGAACGTGCACTTGCCGGTGTGAACGTCGCAGTACCTGTTTATTCTATTTTACTCTCGATTTCATTATGGATTGGGATGGGTGGCGCGACGATGTATTCAATCGCACTCGGTCGCGGTGAACAAAAACGCGCTCAGTCGATCTTCAGCCAAGCGATTGTGACAGCAGTCTTACTCACAAGTGTCATCATTATTTTTAGTTTAATTTTCGAAAAACAGATGGCTTACTTTTTCGGTGCAACGGATGAAATTTATCCGTTCGTACGCGATTATTTGCACGTCATTTTAGTCGCTGGGCTCATTTATATTTTAGAAAATATTTTAAGCATTTTCATTCGGAACGACGGCAATCCTGTACTCGCTACTGCCGGTCTCGTCGTCAATTCGATTTTGAATATTATTTTAAACTATATTTTCATTTTCCAATTCGGCTGGGGAGTGAAAGGTGCAGCGTGGGCGACCGTTATTGCGACGATTATCGGCACACTCGTCTTACTGCTCCACTTCCGCAAACCGACGAATCATTTAAAATTCATTACATGGCGACTTGAATGGGCGACGGTGAAGTCGATGCTTCTAATCGGTTTACCGAGCTTTATCGTCGAAGGAAGTGCAGCGATTATGATTGTGGCGACGAATATGTCGTTCAAACATTTCACAGGGGAACTCGGCATTACGGCGTTCGCCGTCGTCAACTACGTCCATGCGGTATTCATCATGATCTTCATCGGAGTAGGTGCAGCACTGCAACCGATTACGAGCTATCATCACGGTGCAAAACTGTTCGATCGTCTCCAAACTTTCGTGAAAATCGCCGTTTGGACGGGCTTTGGTATCGGACTTCTCTCTTTTCTCGTCGGATCACTGGCGAGCGATGTATTCATCGACTTATTCGCTATTCAAAATGAAGAAGTTGCGGCATTCACTCGAAAAGGAATCGTACTCTTTTTCATCGGCTATTTATTTTTAGGGGTGAATATGGTGTATGCAGAGTTTTATCAATCGATTGAACAAATCCGCTTCGCTACACTGATCATACTCAGTCGAAGTCTCGTATTTTTATTACCGAGCTTATGGATTTTACCGACTTTATTCGGTCCAGATGCCATTTGGCTCGCCTTTCCTGTCGCGGAAGGTATCACTTTACTGTTATTGATCGTTTTTAAAACATATCACAAGCATCGCGATCAATCGCTCATTTCTTAACGAAAGCGTAGAAGATTAAATCTTCTACGCTTTTTGTACATTCCTTATCTTTTTTACAGCATTTAGGATACTATAAAGAGAGTAACTATTTTAAAGAGGTGATGAGATGAATGATTTAAAATTAACACCCGAACAGTTAAAACATACCGTTTCCGCACAACAGTTTCCGTTCGAAACGACGGAAGAAGTTGAAACACTACAAGCAATTATCGGGCAGAAGCGTGGCGTAGATGTCATGAAATTTGGCTTACATGCGAACCGTGACGGCTACAATATTTATATCGCCGGTCTCCCAGGTACCGGAAAAACGACATTCGCGCGCGCCATGGTAGAAGATTTTGCAAAACGTGAAACATCCTTATTCGACTGGTGTTACGTGTACAACTTCAAAGACCAATACAAACCGAAATTGTTACAACTTCCAGTCGGACTCGGACGTAAATTGTCAGAAAGTATGGAACAATTAATTAAAAACTTAAAAACAGATATTCCGCGCGCTTTCAATGAAGAAAGTTATTTAGCGGAGAGGAAAGAGCTGACAGAACAATTTCATTATGCGAGTACAGCCATCGCTGAAAAAATGAATGAACTCGCACAAGAAGAAGGTTTTATGATTCAACCGACAGCAGCGGGTATCGTCACGATTCCAATCATCGACGGTGAACCGTTGACGGAAGAAGGGTTGGAATTACTTGACGACGAAACGATTGAAGAAATGGAGAAAAATAGTGCAAACTTGCAACAAAAATTATCCATTTATATGAATGAAATTCGAGCATTAGATGATAAATTAAACGAACAACTCGACGCCCTTGATCGCCAAGTCGCCTTACATGCTGCCGGGCATCACCTCGAAAAATTAAATGAACAATTCGAACAATGTCCGAGCATTTTGCAATACGTACAAGAAGTGAAAGAAGATATTTTGAAAAATATCGACCACTTTTTACAAAGCGACGAAGAAACTCAAGAGGAAATGGCGAAAGCTTTAAGCGAGTCCGATGCATTGTTCAGAAAATATGAAGTGAATATTCTCGTACATCATGAAGAAACGAACGGAGCACCTGTCATCATCGCGGACAATCCAACATATTACAATATGATTGGAAAAGTGGAATACGAAAGCCGCATGGGTGTCATGAGCACAAACTTCACGAAAATAAAACCAGGCTTTTTACATGAAGCGAATGGCGGCTATTTAATTATTCAAGCGCGTGATCTGTTGACGAAAAGTTACGCATGGGAAGGATTGAAGCGCGCCCTCCTGCATAAAGAATTAAAAATTGAAAATATCGCAGAACATGCGAGTTTAGTTGCGACGACATCACTACAACCCGAAGCGCTCCCTCTCGATGTGAAAGTCATTTTAATCGGCAATGTCGACACGTATCAAATGCTTTACCATTATGATGAAGATTTCCGAAAGCTCTTTAAAATTAAAGTCGATTTCGACGTAGAAATGGACGCTTCTGAACAAAATATGATGAGCCTCGTCCGCTTTATCCATACACATGCGACGGAACATCATTTGCTTCCTTTTCACCGCGATGCTGTCGCACGCATTATCGAATATAGTATGCGACTTGCAGATGAACAGACAAAATTGTCGACACGTTTTAATGAACTCGTCGAATTGCTCTATGAAGCAGATACGTGGGCAAGATTGGAAGACGCAACAACCATTCACGCCTCTCATATTCAAAAAACGATTGACGAAAAGCAATATCGCAACAATCTATATGAAGAAAAAGTTCAACAAAACGTGTTGGACGAAACGATTTTAATTGAAACATCTGGCGCAAGCGTCGGACAAGTGAACGGGCTCGCTGTTCTCAACCTCGGACAATATCAGTTCGGAAAGCCGACACGCATTACAGCGACGACTTTTGTCGGTGAAAGTGGCATCGTCAATATCGAAAGAGAAAGTGAATTGTCGGGAAGTCTTCACAATAAAGGGGTCTACATTTTAAGTGGATATCTCGGACAAATCTTCGCGCAACAATTCCCACTCTCTTTAACAGCTCATCTTGCATTTGAACAATCGTACAGTGGCGTCGACGGAGACAGCGCTTCGAGCACTGAATTGTACGCACTCCTTTCTAGCTTAGCGAATGTGCCGATTAAACAAGGTTTTGCCGTGACAGGCTCGGTTAACCAAAAAGGAGAAGTCCAACCGATCGGGGGCGTCAATGAAAAAGTCGAAGGGTTTTTTGCCATTTGTGAAAAACAAGGACTGACAGGAGAACAAGGCGTCCTCATCCCAAAAGCGAATGTGCGTCAACTCATGTTGAATGACCGAGTCATTGAAGCGGTCAAAAATAAAAAATTCCATATTTATGCCATCGAAACGGTTGAACAAGGAATTCATATTTTAACAGGTATTTCTGCTGGCTTAAAAGAAGATGGTACTTTCGAACCTAATTCTATTTATGGACGCGTGCATAATCAATTGAAAAATTTTGCGAAATTCGCTAGAAAAAACGATTAATCGCTCGCTTCCCTACTTTTCCTATCTTTTAGGTCTTTCCCCTTATCATAACGAATATTTTTTATTTTTTCATGCCGTTTTATTTTTTTCAATTTGCTATTTTTATAAAGTTATTATATGATGATGACACAAATTTATAGTCCAATTAAAGCGCTCTCAAATATTGAGAACGCTTTTTCATTTGGTCTTTTTTCGAAAAGGAGATGAACAATGTGATTGAAATTAGTACACATTTATGGATTCAGTTTGGCATCTTTATGGCCATTATGGTCGGTGTCAGTATGTATGCCGCACGCAAAACGAAGACGATGGAAGACTTCGCGATCAGTGGCGGTACACTCGGTCCATATGTGCTCGGCTTATCACTCGCTGCGACACTATTTAGCGCCGCGACATTTATGGGGTATCCTGGATACTCATACGCTTGGGGGCTCAGTAACTTATGGCTCTATTTAGCGATCTTTATCGGGGCTCCTCTCGGATTTATTACGATTGCGAAAACCGCATACAAGCGCAATCAAGAGCAACACTCCCTTTCGCTTCCTGACTGGTTAGGCGATTATTACGATAGCGATATTTTACGTGTCGGCACAGGACTCATTATGTTATTTAATTTATTTTACATCGCCGCACAGTTTTCAGCAGGTGCGCAAATTTTCCAAAACATGCTGAATTTAAATTATTTAACAGGGCTCATTTTAATTGCCGTGATTGTCGTTGCATATGTATATGTCGGAGGTTCGTATGCGGACGTCTACACCGATGCGGTACAAGCGATTATGATGGCCGCAACAGGCATTATCGTCTTTTTATCTGGATTGTATTTCTTCGGAGATTGGAGCATTTCAAAAACGTTCCAAGCGATTACAGACAACTTTAAAGAACAAGATATGCAATTACTTTCTGTCTTTAATCCCGATTCGAACTATTATGCGATTTCAGCGGTACTCGGTTTACTCATTATTCAATTTTCTTTCGCCTCACAACCGCAATTATTTAACAAAGTATTATCGTTAAAAAACGAAAAAGACTTGCGTAAAATGATTATCGTTTACATTTTCGCAGCAGCCGCTTCATTGTTCGTTTTATTCGGTGGATTTTTCGCCCGCATAGCTGTTCCAGGATTGGAACAAGCAGACCTCGCTTTACTTGAGTATGTCGCATGGGGCTTCCCTGCTGCGCTCGCTGCATTCGTTGCGGTCGTTATTTTGGCCGCGGCTTTATCGACGACAGACGGTTTGTTCGTCGTCATGAGTACGGTATTTGCGAATGACATTTATAAAAAAGTGCTCGTGAAACGTGGCATCATTAAAACGACACCTGAAAAAGCGGATGCGACTGCGCTTAAAATTAGCCGGATTGTCGTTTTAATCGTCGGTTTGCTCGCTGCACTCATCGTCTTAAACCCGCCGCCATTTTTAGCGGATTTAATGTGGGTCGGCATATCCGGAGTATCTGCAGGAACACTCGGCCCTGTGATGTATGCGGTATTCGGGAAGAAAAAAGCGCATCGTCGTGCAGCGGAAGGTTCGATGATCATTGGCTTAGCCTTTTATTTAGTGATCGTATTTACAGGCCTCGAGCCGAGCCCACTCGCTGCAGGCGGTTGGTCTACGCTCGTCGGAATCATCACGATGTTCGTCTTAGCGAATGTATTACCACGTCCGATAGAAGTAACAAAATAAGGAGGCGTTCCTATGTTTAGTTCTACGATGTTTACCATTTGGATTATTGGAATGATTGCATCTACTGCAATTTTTTCCTTTTTGCTTTTAAAATATTACAAACTAGACTAAAAAAAGGATGTTGCTCATGTATGTGCAACATCCTTTTCTTTATTTTGCCGCCATGCGAATACTTCCATCGAGTCGCACAACTTCTCCGTTCATATATTCATTTTCGATTAAAAATGTCACAAGATGCGCAAATTCTTTCGGCAAGCCAAGTCGCTTCGGAAATTCGACCGTCTCTTCTAAACTTGCGACGACTTTTTCGCCTAACCCTTCCGCCAGCGGTGTGCGGAATAAACCTGGCGCAATCGCATTGACGCGAATGCCCGTCGATGATAAATCACGTGCGGCCGGCAAGCTCATGCCGACGACACCCGCTTTACTCGCACTGTATGCAATTTGCCCCATCTGTCCTTCAAATGCAGCGACAGATGCCGTATTAATGATGACACCACGCTCTCCATGTGTGGAATATGGCTCATTGTTCGCCATTTGTTCTGCTGCAAGACGCATCACGTTAAACGTTCCGACTAAATTCACTTGAATGACACTTTCAAAGTTTTCAAGCGGCATGACACCTTTTCGTCCGAGTATTTTTTGCGGCGGTGCAATGCCCGCACAGTTGACGCAAGCATGAATAGCTCCGAACGTATCGATCGCATGCTTGATGCCTGCTTTTACAGAGTCTTCATCCGTCACGTTCATATGCGCATGCGTCACACGCTCTCCGAATCTGTCACATACTTCTTCTGCTTTCGCTTCATCTAAATCGAAGATGACCGCGCGTCCTCCTTTTTCAACGACAGCTTCTACGACACCTAAACCTAATCCTGAAGCGCCGCCCGTTACGACGACGACATAATTCTCCCATTGCATCATGTAGTTTCCCCCTTTGGAATGATCCGCCCAACGTGACGATACGTTGGCAGATAGTTTTGAAATTGAATCGGTTGTCCGATTTGTTGCACGACGGTTCCATCTTCTTTCGGTACGCCGACAATCATGCCGCGCGCCCGCAATTGTGGGTGGTTCATCGCTTCTTTCAATGTGAGCACAGGCTCCACACAGCAATCTGCTTCTTCAAATACGGCACACCATGATGCAAAATCACGCGTTTTCAACCGTTCTTGCAACGCTTCTTTAAATGCGTGTAACACCATCTCGTCTTCTGTAAATGTCCGCTCATACCATTCCTCTAAGCCGACAATTTCACACAATTTTTTACGAAATGGCGGCTCTAAACTACCGACCGATAAATAGCGGCCGTCCGACGTTTCGTAATAATCGTAAAAGTCGCCCCCATTTAATAAATTCGACTCCGGCTCGACATCTTCCCCCGTCGCGAGTACACTTGACCCGAACAAGACATTGAGTGAAAAACTCGCATCCGTCATACTAATGTCGACGTATTCCCCTTCCCCCGTTTGCGTTCGCTTATAAAGTGCGGCCAAGACACCGACTAAACTGTATAAAGAGCCCCCCGCTAAATCTGCTAATTGAACACCGAGAGGAGATGGACGTTCTCCTTTTCTACGCGAATAGTTCGGAATACCAGCGATTGATAAATAGTTTAAATCATGTCCTGCACGGTCTCGGTAAGGCCCTGTCTGTCCGTATCCGGTAATCGAACAATAAATGATGCGCGGATTGATTTTATGCAATGTCTCATAATCGAGTCCAAGACGAGCCATCACGCCTGGACGAAACTGTTCAAAAATAATGTCGTACTGCTCAATGAGCTCGTAAATGCGCTCTTTCGCTCCTCCTTCTTTCAAATCGAGTGGGAGCACTTCTTTCGAACGGTGCAATTGACGCCCCGCAGCAGACATTCCTTCCTCATCGACCGGCGACAATGTTCGCACGAGATCGTGACGCGTTGGCGAAACGATTTGCAAAACATCCGCTCCGAGATCCGCTAATGTTTGCGTCGCAAATGGCCCGGGCAACAATGTCGTAAAATCTAATACTTTAACCCCTTGTAACATCGTCATCGCATACTCCCCTTTACTTAACGTCCGAAAATATCACGGCTAATAATTTCTTTCATAATTTCAGAAGTTCCCCCGTAAATTCGTTGAACGCGCGCATCGACGAACGCACGAGCGATCGGATATTCACGCATATAGCCGTAACCGCCGAACAGTTGTAAACACTCATCGACGATGCGCCCTTGCGCTTCTGTACATGCGAGTTTCGCCATACTTGCTGTCGCTGTATCGAGCTCTCCGCGGTCGAGCAATTGATAACATTTTTCGATAAATGCACGATTCATCGCTGCTTCCGTTTTCATCTCGGCAATTTTGTAGCGCGTATTTTGGAAGTTGCTAAGTGGCTGGCCGAACGCTTGACGCTCTTTCACGTATTGGATCGTCCACTCTAGTGCTCCTTCTAACGCACCGAGTGCCCCTGCTGCGAGGGACAAACGCTCTTTCGGTAACTCTTTCATTAATGTAATAAATCCGCCGTGCAATTCCCCGAGCAATTTATCTTTCCCGACGACGACATCTTCGAAAAATAACTCCATCGTATCGCATGAAAGAAGACCGATTTTATCTAAATTCGTTCCGCGTTCAAATCCTTCGATCGGCGCATCCACTAAGAAGAGCGACGTTCCTTTTGAAGCGCGAACACTCGAATCCGTACGCGCTGCGACGATAATTAAATCGCTATGCTCCCCGTTCGTAATAAATGTTTTTGCACCATTAATCGTATACGTTTCGTCTGCTTCATTGTAAACAGCCGTCGCTTTCATTCCTTGTAAGTCACTTCCTGCGTTCGGCTCTGTCATCGCGATAGCCCCGACGATTTCCCCCGTCACCATCTTCGGCAAATAGTGTAATTTTTGCTCTTCTGTTCCTGAGCTTAAAATGTAGTGTGATACGATATTCGCATGTACCGAAATGTTCACCGAAATCGAACCGTACCCTAAACGGTTAAACTCTTCAACGACGAGTGCTGCAAATTGATACGGAACCCCAAGTCCGCCGTACTCTTCTGGAATATCGACGCAAAGAAATCCTTCTTCCCCTAACTTATTCCATAATTCGCGTGGTGTATTCCCTTCTTTTTCCCATTGATCAAAATATGGTGCAATGTGCTTTTCAGCAAATGCTTCAATCGACTTTCTAAACAAATCTAATTCTGCTTGCATAATGTTCCTCTCCCTTTGTATGTATGATGCCAATAGAAGAGATGCAATAAGCGTGCCAATCGTTGAAAGATGGCTATTGAAGCGTTTACATTTTTCATGTAAAGTGAAAATGTAAACAAAAATTAACAGAAAAGTGTAAACTGTTCACAATACTTAACGAAAAGGTGGAATGTATATGCTCGTTCGAGATGTGATGACACATCAATTTGCTACATTAGAAACGACGGATACACTACAATACGCACTCGTTCAATTCGCAAAGACGAAACAACATATTTTACCGGTCGTCCAAGAAACAGGTCAACTCGTTGGCATTTTGCCGAAAAACCGCTTGATTGAAGCATTAGCGGACGGTCGTTCTGTCGATAGTTATATTGAAGTGCTCGTCAATTACGAGCCGTACAGCTTGCAACCGACGGAAACGATTCCTGACGTTAGACAAAAATTACTGCGCCTAAAAATCGGTCACGCTCCTGTATTGAATGAACAACAGCAACCGATCGGCATCATGTCGACGACGGAAATTTTAGCAGCGTACAATCAAATTTTAGAACGGATGGAATCTGAACTTGAACTCATGTTCCACCATTTAAACTTCGGTTTGTTTTCCGTCGATTTGCGTGGCCAAATGATTTCGATGAATCATTTCGTTCAAAAACTACTCGGGTGGCCAGATGACTACTTCCATTTCGGAGAGCTTCCTCAAGATGCTCCGCTCGTAGAAGTCGTGCAATCGGTATTAAACGAACGTCAAAGTTTAACCGTCCGTCTCACAATCAATCAACATAGCTTATTTGCTAAAGGGCATCCGCTCTACGACCAACACGACGAACTGATCGGAGCGATGATCGTCTTAGAAGATGTCACCCAACTTGAACAGACAGCGAAAGAACTACATTTTTCAAAAGAATGGGAGCATAAATTGCGCACAGTCGTTGAACTTGCCTATGACGGACTTATTTTAGTGAATGAACAATTTCAAATTACGATGGTGAATGACGGATTTTGTCAATTGTTTAACGTGACAGAACGCGACGTGCTCAACCAGAACATTACGACGCTATTTCCAGAGTTACAAGTGGAAGAAAGCATTCAAAAAGGCGTGCGTCTTCAAAACGTACCCACGTTAATTAAAGAAAAACAATCGCTCATTACGATTTTACCGATCCATGACGGGGACCATTTCGTTGGCGCTATTTGTAAAATTACGTACCAAGGCTTGACCCAACTTCAAAAAGCGATTCAAAAAGTGAATCAACTCGAACAACAAGTGACCTACTACGAACAAGAATTGACCGAAATGAAAGGGACGAAATATACGTTCGCACACATTATCGGAGAGTCAGAATCGATGCAAAAAATGAAACGAGAAGCGTATGCAGTCGCTCAAAGTCGTTCGACTGTTTTATTGCTCGGTGAAAGTGGAACCGGAAAAGAACTATTTGCTCACGCCATTCACGCTTCGAGTAAACAAACGGGCGCTTTCATTCAAATTAACTGTGCGGCGATTCCAGGTGAATTGTTAGAAGCAGAGCTATTCGGCTATGCCGAAGGGGCATTTACAGGGGCGAAAAAAGGTGGAAAAAAAGGGAAATTTGAACTCGCCCAAAATGGAACACTGTTTTTAGACGAAATTGGCGATATGCCGTACCCGCTTCAAACGAAATTGCTACGAGTGTTACAAGAAAAAGAATTTGAACCGCTCGGCAGCCATCAGACGATTCAACTTGACACGAAAATTATCGCCGCAACGAATCGTGATTTACCGAGTTTGATTCAACAAGGGAAGTTTAGAGAAGATTTATATTATCGTTTACACATTATGCCGATTCACATCCCACCGTTACGCGAACGGATGGAAGATTTGCCGAGCATCGTCGAGGAGATCATTCGCGACTTAAACCGTTCAGGCTTTCGCATTCAAGGTATTACACACCCTGCCTTAGCCCGACTGCTCACATATGATTGGCCCGGGAATGTCCGTGAATTGTACAATATGTTAGAACGCGCGGCGAACTTAACGACAATCCACGCCGAATATTACATCGATCTCCACCATTTACCGGAGCAAGTGACACCTGCTCAACAAGACATGCCCATTCACAACCGTTACGAAGCGACAAAGCGTGAAGCAGAACGCGCAACCATCATTCAAGCATTGCGAGAGGCAAACGGCAACAAAGCCCGCGCTAGTCGCCTCCTCGGCATTAGCCGCACATGGTTGTACAACCAAATTCAACAATTCCATATTGAAGAACGAGAATACCTCGACTAAAAAAGCGACCTCAAGAAGAGAGGTCGCTTTTTTTAACACGCCATACGGTTAATATTGTCGTAATCGGAATGACGAGTGCGATCGCCATGCCCGCTGAAAAGATCGTTACCATTTCTGCGCTAAATACTTTTGAATTGATCATTTCTCCGAATGTGTAGGAGAGGTCTTTGAACCAGAGTAAAAGCGCTAAATAGCCGCCGAAAAAGGCGAAAAATAATGTATTCGTATCCGTTCCTAAAATGTCGCGACCGATTCGTATGCCTGAAGCGAATAGTTCACGTCGTGTGATGGCTCGGTCGTATTTGGCTAGTTCATAGAGCGCCGTCACGATGGAGATCGCGACATCCATGATTGCCCCGATTGTACTCATAACGATGACCGCCGCACCAATTTTGACAAAATCTAACCCGACAAGTAAAGAAAAAATCGTCAGTTCGTCCATCTCTTCTTCCCCGAATCCTTGAATACTCCCCATCTCATTCAACCACGTAATCCAGCCAAAAATGAGAAGAGCTGTTAGCAATGTCGAAGCGAAGGCGATTTTCGTCTTTTCATGAACACCGTTGATGAAAAATAAATTGATTACGCCGACGACAACGACGAGTAAAGCCGTCACTAAAATAATCGGTACGTCTGGATTGACGAGGAAAAATAATAAGACGATGAGGGCGCCGAAGTTTAAGAAGAATGCGATAAAAGCACGCACTCCTTGCCACTTGCCGACATAAGTCATTAAAGCGAACAACACAATACTCATCAATACGAGTGCACTCATGTGATCACCTTCTTCCGCGTCAAGTAACGAAGCGTCATATGAAGACTAATTGGAATCGCTAGTACAATGCCGATACTACCTGCAAGCGCCCGCGCAAATTCCAGGGATAAATTCATCGAAAACGTATAATTTAACGGCACATCATTCATGACATAGAGCAACATGACAGGGACCGATCCGCTCATATAAGCGAAAAATAAAATGCTCGTAATCGTCCCCATAATATCGCGTCCGACTTCTTCCCCCGCTCCCTTTAAACGAGCGAGTGTAGCATTCGGTTGTTCGGCGAGTTCAAATAAAGTAGACGCCATCGTCATCGCCACGTCCATCACCGCTCCGAGTGAACCGATGATGAGCCCTGCGATAAATACCGTACGGTACGGACGACTTAAAAATTGCATCTCTTCATAATTCAGCCCTCGCTCATTCGTCCACGCAAAAATGAGCAATACGACACCGAGCGAGACGAATGTCGCGACGAGACTCGTCACAATCGCCACATATGTTTTCGGCGACAACCCACTCACGCTAACGAGCGAAACGACGACGAAACAAATCGCTAACATGATGGCGAGCGCAATTAATGACACGTTATTCGTCTGCACATACAGATGAATCGCCCCGTATAAGAGCAAAACATTCACCCCAAAACTGATGAGTGAAAACATCCCTTGCTTGCCACCGACAAGCAGCAAGAACCCGATAAAACCGAACATCGCTAACACGACGACATGATCCCGCTTCACTTGAACGGCCATCCATTCTCCTTGATGACGCTCCATAAAGACGTGCATCCTTTCTTTCAACAAAAAGTCCGCAGCGCCAGAACGCGAGGCGATATGCGTCCATTCCACTTGCTTCCCTTTCTTTTTACCGTTTTGCCATTCGCCGACAATTTGTTGCGTGACGAGATGGTCTTCATTGCGATACGAATCGACAATCGTCTCTTCTTCTACGACGGTCACTTCTTGTACTTTAACAATCGGTTTGTCATAATACGTCGCATTGTTCCACGTAAACGCTAAACTGAGTGAAGCGACGACTAGAAAAATACTAGCGATGATCCATTTTTTCATTCGCTCACTCCTTTCTCGTTCAGTTTATCACGTTCAAAAAGAGAAAACGAGCGTTCCTCTCGTTATGAGGACGCTCGTCTTTATTAAAAGATCGTGTACATAAGAACAACTACCGCTAACACAATAGTAGGAATGATGACGCTTAAGACGAGAATCGGTTTATACGCCGCCTTATGCGTTTCCTTCGCTACCCCTTGAACGGTCGTGACGATATATCCGTTATGCGGTAAAGAATCGAGTCCACCTGAAGCGAATGCCGAAATACGGTGCATCGCGCCTGGATCTAATCCTTGCGCCATATAAATCGGCGCTAAAAGTGGTAATGCAATGCCGAGTCCACCTGCTGCAGACCCTGTAATCCCGGCAATAATCGTCACGGCAATCGCGAGTCCTGCATATTCTAAACCAGGCATATTCGTCAAGCCATCGACGATTGACGTAAATGCGGGAACTTTGGAAGCGACCGCTCCGAATCCGACGACCGCACTCGTATTTGCAATCGCGAGTAGAGCGTTCTCCACACTGATCGACAAAATCTTCATATGTTCTTTCACATTTCGGTACATGAGCAACCATGCGATAACACTACCGGCAAACAATGCGACAATAACCGCATGTTGTGTCGCGATAAATTTCGCAAGCACGTTCAACACCGTGACGACGGTCACTAAAGGTAAAATCGCAATAATAATCGACGGTAACTTCGCATCATTTTGTACGACCGGCTCCGTTCGTTCATACGGCAATTGGAACATTTCACCGTTGCGCACTGCACGATTCACCATCATTTGGAACGCAATTCCACCAAGAACCATAATCATCAATGCCCCGACGACCCCAATCCAGCCTCCTGCTGTCGGCGTCGTACCGAAATATTCAGTCGGAATTAAGTTTTGAATTTCCGGTGATCCTGGTGACGTCATCGTGAACGAAATCGAACCGAAGACGAGAGCCGCTGGAATAAAGCGGTGAGGAATATTGGCGCTTTCGAATAATGAGACCGCAATGGGATAAATACAAAACGCTACAATATAAACGCTCACGCCCCCGTACGTCATCACCGCTGCCGCTGCAACGACGGCTAATGCTGCTCCTTTATTGCCGACGCGGTGTTTAAACCATTCGGCAATCGCTTGTGCCCCTTTCGTATCTTCCATCACTTTTCCGAAAATGGCTCCGAGTAAAAAGATTAAAAACCACGATTTAAAAAAACCTGTAAATCCTGTCATATAATCTTCTGTTAATGCATCAATTAAATTGAGTCTCCCCGTTAATGCTAAAATAACAGCTGATCCGACAGCGGCAATAATAATATTAATGCCTCGCATCGTCAAATAAATTAATAATGCCAAACTCCCGATTAACCCCAAAATACTAACCATACAGTATCCCCCTCGTTTTATAAAAAAGTAAAGATTCAAGAGCAATCGACTCCCCCAAGTCTTCATGCGCTTGAATCTTCGTATGAAAGCTCATGCCCTTTCATATGCCGATATAAGATATGCAAGGACTGTGCCAATCTTTATTGATAGCGCTTACAATGTTTCTTATATTGACTGTCTATGGCATTCGACAAGTCAATGTCCAATCGTCTAAATGATCTAACAATTAATTCCCTACTTTTAGACAAAAACTATACAAGCAATTCATATAAACGCGCAACATCTAAAACACGTTTATCTTCGAATGCTGGGCCAATAATTTGCATTCCGACTGGTAAATCATGTGCGAAACCTACTGGCACACTTGCAACAGGTAAACCTGTTAAATTAAACGGTCCTGTAAAGCGAATGATATGATCTAATAACGAGACCTCTTCTCCATTAATCGTTGCCGTATGTGAACCGATAGATGGTGCTACAAACGGAATTGTCGGTGTGAATAATACGTCTACTTGTTGGAACATATGTTGAAACTGTATATCTAGTTGCTGGCGAATTTGTTGTGCTCGTAAATAATCAACCGCTGATGGCAATTCCCCGAGCTTCAATAAAAATCGAACATCTTCCCCAAAATCTTCTTCTCGCTCAATTAAATCGTCATGATGAATGGCGCTCGCTTCTGACGTAATCGTAATCATTTCAGCATATTCGACATGAGCTAACGCAGGTACATCTACTTCTACAATGGTTGCACCTGAATCTTCAAACAATTGAATCACTTCTCGTACACGTTTTGCAACTTCGTCATCCACTTGATTGAAAAAATACGATTCATTGACACCAATCCCCAAGTTTTCTAGTGAAATATCCACTTCTCCTGCATAAGATGCTGGCTGTACACATTGAATAGAAGTCGGATCTTTCGCATCGTATCCTGCTAACACATCCAACATGAGCGCGCTATCTATAGCCGTTTTCGTCATCGGCCCGACATGATCTAATGACCAAGCGAGCGGGAAACAATTTGCTTTACTGACTAGACCGTGCGTCGGCTTCAAACCGAATATTCCACAAAAGGCTGCAGGTATACGAATAGACCCACCAGTGTCTGTTCCAAGCGCACCGATCGCCATATTCGTCGCAATCGCGACACCTGATCCGCCACTGGAGCCCCCCGATATTTTCGTTGTGTCATGCGGATTGCGACATGCGCCATAAAATGGATTATCATTCGTCGCCCCCCATGCGTATTCATGCATGTTCAATTTGCCTAAAAACACAGCCCCTGCTTCTCTTAATTTTTTCACGACTGTCGCATCTTCTGTCGGAATGAAATGTTGATGAATTTTCGAGCCCATCGTCGTCGTTTCATTCGCGAAGTAAATATTATCTTTAATCCCGATTGGAATACCGTGTAAAGGACCACGATACTTTCCTTCTGAAATTTCACGCTCCGCTTCTTTTGCTAAATGAATCGCGCGATCTTTTTGAATATCGATGTAGGCATTATGCTGTTGTTCTTTTTCTTCAATTTGTTGAAAAACATCTTCCACTAATTCCACCGGCGATATTTTTTGCGTACGAATTTGTTCAGCGAGAACGTATAAAGATTGTTCACTTAATCTCATCGCACTCACCTCCTGGCTCATACGTTAACGCAATATCCGCTTCATTTAATGTAACGTGTTGAAAATTGTTTTTTAATGCTTCAATGACTTCCCACTGACGATGCAATTGCTCCCATTCTGCGTCTGTGACACGCACTCCTTTTGTTTCTAACATTTCTCTCATTAGTTTTCCCCCTTATTTTTGTAAACGCTTTCTAACTCAATATAAGGGGCGTTTTTTATTATGTCAAACATAATATTATTCTTTTAACAATCAATTATGCTCATTTAACTAATTATTTCGTCCTCTAACAACAAAAACCATGCTCCCTTATTAGAGAACATGGTTATATATTTAATTAATCGAATGTTTTTAAAGGTGTAACGCTTTTTGTGAATGCGCTACCTGCATTTAATGCGCTTGCGATGAATACTGTTTCTGCTAATTCTTCTTTCGTTGCGCCTGCTTTTTTCGCGTTTTTCACGTGTGAGTCGATGCAGTATGGGCATCCTGTAATTAATGCGACTGCTGTTGAGATCAATTCTTTTTCTTTCACGTCAAGTTCGCCTTTTGCTGTCGCTTTCATCGTGAAGTTGAAAAATGCACCGAAGTCGTCCGGCGCTAATTCTTTCAAGCCTGGTACGTGTGATAAGTACGATTTTTTGAATAACTCATCGTCTTCTGCGTCATTAAAGGCTTGGAATGCGTTCGCTGCATGTGCAAATGCTGCGCCTGCTTTCCCTGCGGTTGCGATCATGAGCGCTTCTGCTACTTCTGTTTCTGTTGCTCCCGCTCGTTTTGCGCTTTTACCGTGAACGTCTAAGCAGTAGTCACAACCTGTCGTTGCGGCACAAGCGATCGCCATTAATTCCTTCGTTTTCTGTGAGAGTGCACCGTCTTTAAATGCAACCGCGTTCCACCCTTGAAATGCTTCCGCTGTCGCTGGCGTTAATTTACCGAATTTACCTAATTGTTTCATCGTTTCCATAAATAATTCCTCCTTCACATTGTCACTTCAAAGTAACTTCATTTACAAATATACTAGAGGGGGTATATTTTGTCTACCGTTTTGCTTCCGTTATTATTTTCACGATAAAAAATAGCCGATATCATTGTGAAGTAGGAATTTTAGAAACTCCTCCTCTCTACGATATCGGCTACTCTTTATATTATTTTTCCCAAATGATAATCGTGTCAGCGCTCACTTGTTTTTGTGACTCGCCTTTTGCTTCACCATTGTAGTGAATTTCGATGTAATCTTCTGGGCGGATGCTTTCATACACACTTAAATCGATATTATGTGTCTGTACTTTAATAACGTCACCCGGTTCAAATTCGTATCCCGTCACCGCTTCTTCGACTTCTACTTGCAAGTCACGGTCATTGATTTCTAACACTTCCCCGTAAATGAACCCTTCAGGTGCTTTCGAACGTCCGTCCTCGATTTCCGCAAGTGGATCGGACTGACAAGCCGTTAAAACAACTAAAAAAAGAACCGCTCCGAGCGCTATCATCCATTTCTTCACATTTGCCACCACACTTTCTTTTCATGTCTCGTTCTAGTGTACTTGCTTTTCATGAAAACTTCATGCAAATATTATTTTTATTCGAGTGATGGAGTCAACATTTCTTCCGTGACATAAAAATATTCATTTCACAATTCACCCCTCATGACAAAGTCGGGAATGTGCGCTCTTTTTTCTCATTCCCATGTATGCTATACTTCATAATGTTTCGCATACAGAAACATTAGAGGTTCGCGAAATCCCTCTATAAAAAACTAAGGAGATGAACGATTATGAAATTACATGAAGAAAAAGCGGTCGTCGTATTTAGCGGCGGTCAAGACAGTACGACATGCCTCTTTTGGGCATTGGAACACTTTCAAGAAGTGTATACGATTAGCTTCGACTACGGGCAACGTCACAAAGCCGAATTACAACATGCCGAAGCGATCGCAAAAGACAGAGGTGTTCCTTTTTACGTCATGCCGATGCACGTCATGAACGAGTTGTCCCCGAATGCTTTAACGAAAGCGAACATTCCGATTGCAAAACGAGAGGACGGATTGCCGAACACCTTCGTTCCAGGCCGCAACCATTTATTTTTCTCATTCGCTGCCGTTTATGCGTACTCTGTTGGAGCACGCCACATCATTACAGGTGTGAGCGAAACGGACTTTAGCGGATATCCCGATTGTCGTGACGATTTTATGAAAGCGTTAAATGTCACCGTCAATTTAGCGATGGATGCGAATTTTGTTTTCCATACGCCGTTAATGTGGCTAGACAAAGCGGGTGTTTGGCGCTTAAGCGATGAACTCGGCGCACTCGATTACGTCCGAGAACACACGCTCACTTGTTATGAAGGTATTCCCGCAGACGGATGTGGCACATGCCCTTCTTGTGTATTGCGTCAAGAAGGATTGGAACAATATTTACGCGAAAAGGAGGCAGAAGCATGATTCAACAAATTTACCCTTCTGTCGCTCACGACTTTCGCTATGAATTAAATAAAGATATGCATTTTGCTGCAGCGCATTTCATTCCACATGAAGCGGCGGGAGTTTGTGCGAATATGCACGGGCATACGTATTTCGTCAATGTGACAATCGCAGGTGATGAACTGGATGAAGTCGGCTTTTTAATCGACTTTAAGGAATTAAAACGAGCGATTCATGGCGCATTCGATCATACGGTAATGAACGATCACCCTGCCTTTACAAACATGTATCCGACGACAGAACGTGTCGCAGCATACATTTGGCAAGCGGTGCAGCAAAAATTAGATGATAAACCGAACGGCGCGCGTTGCCTCCAAGTATTCGTGCGTGAAACACCGACGAGTTACATTTGTTATCGTCCGAAAGCGAGTGATTTCCGTGGCTAAAATTCCCGTACTCGAAATATTCGGACCGACGATTCAAGGGGAAGGGATGGTCATCGGTCAAAAGACGATGTTCGTCCGCACGTCCGGTTGCGATTACTCATGCGCTTGGTGCGATTCTGCCTTCACTTGGGACGGCTCTCAAAAGCCAACACTTCTTACGCCAAAAGCGATCATTGAAGAGCTCGATCGTCTCGGACTCTCCCGCACAGGACATGTCACGTTATCAGGCGGGAATCCATTGCTTCATAAAGCGCTCGGCGAACTCGTCACCTTATTGAAAAAACGCGACATTTCACTCGCAGTGGAAACACAAGCGACGTTTTGGCAAGATTGGCTCCTTGAAATTGACGACATTACATTGTCACCGAAGCCACCGAGTTCCGGGATGACGACAGACTTCGACAAACTGGATAGCTTCATCGACAAGCTTGGCTCTGCGAATTACAGCTTGAAAATCGTCATTTTTGATGAAGCGGACTATGCGTTTGCGAAACAATTGTACGTGCGCTATCCGAACGTCCCTTTCTATATTCAACCTGGCAATGCCGAGACGGAACAATCCGATGAGCGAGCAGCTTCTGCTTACTTACTCGAGCGCTACGAATGGCTCATCGAACGCGCGACGAATTGTGACACGATGATTCATGCGCGCGTCCTCCCTCAACTTCACACCCTCGTCTGGGGAAATCGCCAAGGGGTGTAAATGCAAAAAAACGAGAGACATCACGTCTTCTCGTTTTTTATTTCCACAATTTTTTCATCATCATTCAGACGAATGGGTTCACCCCTCGGTGAGAAGCTTATACGTCTGTTGATTCGTCAAGCCCTTCGCTATTCTTTTCGAATCTCCCGATACGAATGTTTTCGCCTCGTCGTCACTGTCTTCAATTCTCGCAACAATTTATACAATTGTTGTTCCATTGCGTTCCCCCTTGAGACTTTTCCTCTTTTTATCATTTAACGTGAGGATAGTCACGATTTATAAAAATAAGGCAATGGCACAGTATATGAGTAAAAGCGCCATAACATTGTTGAAAAGTCGCTCTTCTCGCTCAATCCACGTTTGGAATAGCCCACCGAGCATACTCCAGCTAAACGAACTTAAAAATCCGATTCCACCGAGTAAACAAGCGAATAACAATAAAGAAAGTGGTGAGGTGTAATACGGGATGACGAACGAAGACATGACGGTAATTGCATAAAAGATTGCTTTCGGGTTCACAAACTGCATGACGACTCCGGTGAAAAAGCGATTGTTCGCTTCGATTTGTTCGGTATTTTGTTCGCTTCCTGTACTTTTCCACACTTGATACGCTAAATAGATTAAATAGATTGCTCCGACAATTTTCATTCCCCATTCCATTTTCGGAACCCATGTCGCAAGCAATACCCCAAATACACTACTTGCGACGATTAAACTAAAAAATCCGACCGACACACCGACGCAAAAGCGCAATGTGCGGCGGACGGACGTTTGACTCGCAAACGTCATCGCCATAATATTGTTCGGTCCTGGTGTGAAACTCGACACGACCGCGTAAATGAAAAATGGCATCCACGGCATGATGCTCTCCCCTTTATTTTAATTTCGTCAAACGTTGAACCGCTTCTCGTAATTTCTCTACAGGTTGGACGAGTGCAATGCGGACGTACCCTTCGCCTTCCGCACCGAATGAACTTCCAGGTACCATGACGACACCGACTTTTTCGATTGCTTGAATCGCAAATATTTCATCATCGAGTTCAAACGGATACTTCGCCCAAACGAACATGCCCCCTTCTGAATCCGCGACGTCCCAGCCTAATTGTTCGAGCCCTTCTTTTAAAACATGGTGACGTTCTTTAAATACTTCACGGAGCGGCACAGTAATTTCTTCCGCTCGGTCCAATGCAGAAACGGCCGCTTCTTGAATCGGTTCGAATACCCCGTAGTCTAAATTCGATTTCAATTCTTTTAAAATGCGGATCGCTTCTCGGTTTCCGACGAAGTAAGCGATCCGTGCTCCAGCTAAGCTAAAGCTTTTCGATAATGAATTCGTCTCCAATCCGACTTCTTTCGCTCCTTCTGTCGCTAAAAAGCTCGGGAATGGTTCATCCGTATAATAAAATTCCGAATACGCCGCATCATGCAAAATTAAAATATGATACTTTTTCGCAAAAGCGACGGCCGCTTCAAAAAATTCCTTCGTAGGAGTTGCTGGGACAGGATTTCCCGGCAAATTTAAAATCATCAACTTCGCACGTTTCGCGATCTCTTCTGGTATCGCCTCAAACTGCGGTAAAAATTGATGTTCCTTCAATAATGGCATGTCATACGGTTCCGCTCCTGCTAAACGAATGCCCACATCGTATGCGACATAGGCAGGATTCGTCGTCAAGACAATATCTCCCTCATCACAAAAAGCGAGCGGTAAATGGACGAGTCCTTCTTGAGAACCCATCGTCTGCAAAATTTCCGTCTCAGGATCTAATTCGACGCCGTCCCGTCTTTTATAATAACGCGCGACCGCTTCATAAAAACGCGCTGTTCCTGACATCGTATAGCCGTAGCGACTCGAATCTGCACTCGTCTTCGAAAGACGTTCACGCACGAATGAGGCAGGTGGTAAATCGGGGCTTCCTAAACTTAAATCAATGACAGAACCTCCATCCTTTTTTCTCTTTTCTGTCACTTCACTTAAACGCGAAAAAATGGATGGTTCAAAAATAGACATTCGTTTCGCTTGTTGAATTTTCAATGTAACGTCCTCCTTCAAAATAACATACGAATAGTATACTATATTCTGAATACTCACGATACTTATTTTCAAAAAACGTTTCATTCCCTTTCATAAGAGGTACAAATGCAACAATCATCATCCCTTCACATCCTATTTTTACACTTAGATTACTTGAAAGGAGAATGTGCTATGACAACGATGACTTTTTTACAACTAAATGATGTCCACGGATATTTACATGAACATCCTGAATGGTTTTTACAAGATGGAAAAGAGACGTTTCGACAAGTTGGAGGATATGCGAGGCTGAAGACGATGATCGACCGCATTCGAGCGGAAGAAGAACATGTCGTGTTATTCGATAATGGAGATACGTTTCACGGAACGTATCCTGTCGTCAAAACGAAAGGTGAATCGCTCATCCCGATTTTGAACGAACTCGGATTTGATGCGATGACGGGTCATTGGGATTTCGCCTACGGACCCGAACATTTACAACAGCTCGTTCAACAACTAAACTATCCATTTTTAGCGAATAATTGCTTTCAAAAAGAGACGGACGAACTGCTTTTTCCTCCCTCTCTTCTCCTTCCCATCGGTGACACGATGATCGGAATCATCGGCATCGCATCACCGATTATCGCCAAAACGATGCCTGCTTCTTTTTCAGAAGGCGTTTATTTTACGAACGGGGATGAGCATCTCCAAAAAGACATCGACGACTTGAAAGAACGCGGAGCAGAACTCATCGTCATTTTGTCCCATCTCGGCTTTCCACAAGAGACAAAACTTGCCGAATCATTCGATGACATTGACATTATATTAAGCGGACATACGCATAACCGATTAACGGAACCCGCTACTGTGAACGATACACTACTCATCCAATCCGGTTGCCACGGCTCGTTTCTTGGAAAATTAACGGTGACGGTCGAACGAGGTAAAATCGTTCATTATACGCATGAATTGCTCGAAGCTGAAGCGGGCATTCCAGAACATGCCGAAACGAAAGCGCTCGTTGAGGAAGCAATGGCGCCATTCGAACAACCATTACAACAAGTGATCGGAACGACAGAACTGCCGTTACATCGGAACGCCCAACTCGAAACGACGATGGATACAGTATTGCTTGAAGCGATCGCAGAAGCTGCTAGGGCAACGATCGCCTTTTCTAACGGTTGGCGATACGGCGCACCGATTGAAGCGGGTCCGATCACACTCGAACAACTATACGAAATCATCCCGACGAATCCACCTGTCTCGACTGCCACTTTAACCGGACAAGATATATGGGAGATGTTAGAAGAAAATATCCACGCTACGTTCGCAAGCGATCCGCTCGAACAAAAAGGCGGCTATTTAAAACGGATGCTCGGCATCACCCTCTATTTCAAAGTGGAAAATGCCTATCCGTTTCGCATTCAACAACTTTTCGTGAACGGTGAACAGATTGAGCGTGACAAACAATATAATGTTGCATTCGTCACCGTCCAAGGCGTGCCAGAAAAGTACGGAACGAACCGTCAAAACTTAACCATTCATGCGATTGACGCTTTACGCGAATATATCGCTTCACGTGGAACGATTCGCATCGAACTCCCTCAACAGATTCACCTCATTTAAAAAAATCGCCATTCCTACTCGATGTAAGAATGGCGATTGTCTTAGATGAATAGTAACACGACGAGGCTTAAGACGAGAAAGACGAAAGCATTCGTCGACGCTTGAATCGGATGCTTCACTTTCATATGCGAGCCGATTGCCCCGATCATAATGACAGCGAGAATGCCGGCTCCGATTTTCCCCATGAATGGCTCCCAAAAACCGACAATTAACAAAATAGCTGCAACCCATTGGGCGAGTGCCGTAAAAATGCGAAACCCGTCCGAATAACCAAACGCCTGAAACACTTTCTTCATCGATTCCGCTGTTAAAATTTGATAACCGAAAAACAAAAAGGCCAACACTAAAATCCCTTGAATGATACTCACAATGATTTCCATTACATCCCCTCCTTATGATGAGCGTATCGCAAATAAAAAAAGAGTGCAAAAAAGTTACCTGTTTAACATTCACTTGATGATGGTTTATAGCAACCTCTTTAGTTTTTCAGCCCTTTTATTAATCGTGCTGATGTTAAACACGTTTCCCATTTTTCAAATAAACGATGCGTTTTTTGTCATCTAAGGATTCCACATGATTGCGATTGACGATAAATGCTTTGTGACAACGCTATAACTGTTCATGAACAGATTCAACATCTTTCAAGCGACCATATTATAATTATTCATGCAAACAAATAACATACTTTCCTCTAATTAAATGAAAGCCATTCGTACGAATGGTTCAGCCGTTTGTATACTCGCTTCCATCGCATAATCGATGGGGATGCCACACATACGATTTAATTGAATATCATCGATTGAAATAGTCTCAATCGATTCGATAATCTCCACCTGTATGTGTAAACATTGTGCTTGTGCCTGTATTCATTTCGTTGTCAATCATCCTTTTAAGCTAATTGCTTTCATACGATTCAACATCGATAATGCCATATATTGTAGCTCTTCATTTTGCTCTGTCTTCAAAATATTATTATAAAAATAAGTTTCCAAACCTTCAAAATTTTTATATCGATAATATGACTCTTTATAAAAGGGTTGAAGTACGGCTCACAAAAATAACGCAAGCTGAGAACCTAAACGCTCCTATTGTTTTCACCTATTTAAAAAAACGAAATGACATCATGTCTTTTCGTTTTTTTAAGACGAGCGCTATTTCGCTCTTCAATTTTCGATATGCACTTTAGACATTGACATATCTTTCATTGAATTTTTTCTCAGCCTGTAAAAAGCTATACGATGTTTGGTCCACATGGGTAAGATGCTTGGCATAGCGTTCATATGCTTCAACATTTTGTGTCAATATCGCTTTTGTACGTGCCACCGATAAAGCGTCAAATGCGGGTAAATCTTGTAATTGCGATTCAGTAATCGTCATCGGTTCACCAAGTAAATATTGAGTAGCGACATAATAATGATAGATGGCAGCAAGTTGTCCTTGATGAGAAGCTTGCGACGATATTTGGTGGAGATCAATCGTATGATAAAATTGGCGTAAATGAGACAATTCGCGTGTTTCAACGGCACTATAAAATAAAAACATGAAATAAATCGACAGTTCAGTCGGAGTCAATCGTTTAGCATCAATCGTCCCCACTTCTTCCTGAAGCTCCTTTCCCCATTTTTTGGGTGAATCTTTCGCAAGTAAATGGTTCGTCATTTTATAATAATTAATAAATACGTTATTATTTTTTAAAATTTGAAGCATCGTATATCCGTCTGAGAAAAATCCTGTAGCATTGTAAGGTAACATCGTGACGAGAAATAAGAAAAAGCTTGTGACACCTACAATTTCCAAAAAATAAATAGGTGAAAAGTAGACAGAAGCGAGGACTAAACTGGCGAGCGGCCCACCAAAAACGCTAATTAAAATGGCATTCTCAATTTTTTTCTGATGATGCTCAATCTGCACATATCCTCCAACTTCTGACCAACTATCTACCCACCCCCATTTATATTGATCATTTTCCATACGTTTAATTTTAATAGGGCCCACCGCGAATGTTAAAACTTTAGAACGCGACACCATCGCACCGCATACGTGGCCCAACTCATGAATCATAAGCGCAACAAAAATGGCGAGCAATGTTAAAACTACACTCGTAAAGGCATCAGATTTTGACCAATCTATAATTGCTCCTATTGTTAGTAAACCGAAAATAGAAAGGATCGTACTCGCTACTTTACTCATGGACTACACCTACTTTCTTTAGAATACTTTAAGTATATCAGTTCTGCTTATCCTTTTACGCATATAATTCTTCATTCAGACATCAACGTTCCTCTTCATATCGATGTTGACGCTTACGTCACCATGAACGTTTATAAAAAAACACCCATGCATACTTAAAAGATAAGCAAATGGGTGTCATCATGATTTTCACTATTAATCTGATAGAAATGATTTCTTATTTTACATCCCCTAACCCCTTACTCCACCGTCACGCTTTTGGCGAGGTTTCTTGGTTTGTCTACGTCCAGTCCTTTCGCTTGGGCGATTTCGTAGCTGAGAAGTTGGAGTGGGACAATCATGGCGAGTGGGGCGAAGAGTGGATGGGTTGCAGGTAAGGTGAGCCAGTCGGTCGGTTGTTCGAGCCCTTCTGACGCCAGTACATACACCCGCGCTCCTCTCGCTTCTACTTCTGCGATGTTGCTGCGCACTTGGTCGGCTGTTCGTTTGTTTGAAATGATCGCAATGACCGGTGTCTCGTCTTCGATAAGGGCAATCGGTCCGTGTTTTAATTCCCCGCTCGGGTATGCTTCCGCTTGAATGTACGTCACTTCTTTTATTTTCAGTGCCGCTTCTTGAGCGATTGCATAGTCGAGTCCGCGTCCGAGAATGAAGACGTTTTTCGCATCGACAAATTGGTTAGCCGTTTGTCGAATGAGCGATTGCATTTGGAACGCTTCGTACATGACGTATTGAACGATGGCAAGTTGTTTCGTCATATCAAATGTTTCATACATACCTGATAAACGACCGAGACTTCCTGCGATCAAGCTCAACAATGTCACTTGAGCGACGTACGCTTTCGTCGAAGCGACCGCCACCTCTGTTCCCGCATGCAACAGTAAGACATCATCCGCAAGTTTTGCCATCGTGGAATGTTTCACGTTGACGAGTGCTAATGTTGGCCAGTCGTTCGCACGACACTTTTTCAAAGCGGCAATGCTGTCTGCTGTTTCGCCTGATTGCGAAATGAAGATGAACAATGTGCCGTCTTCGATGAGCGGTGTATAGTAATTAAATTCACTCGCATAATGGACAGTCACGGGAATGCGGGCGAGTCGTTCGAATAATTCTTTGCCGACGAGTCCTGCGTGATAACTCGTTCCACAAGCGACGATTGCGATACGAGAAGCATTCGCTAATTGTTCCGACAAGTGGAGCGGTAACTCGATTTGTCCGTGCATATTCATATATTCTCGCGCTAAGCCACAGACGACATTCGGTTGTTCTTCGATTTCTTTCAACATGTAATGCGCATAACTTCCTTGATCGAATGTCATCGACTCGACCTGCAGTTCATAAGGTTCGCGGTCAATGCGCTCTCCTTGTAAAGTACGCAACATATGACAAGTTGGCTGGATGATGGCCAGTTCGCCATCTTCTAATTGGAGCGCGCTATGGCAACGGTCTGATACGGCCATTTCATCAGACGCGACCATCGTGCTATTTTCTGCGAAAGCGATAACGAGTGGGCTTTTATTTTTCGCCACGTACAATGTTTGTTGATTTTGTCGATCGAGACAAACGACCGCATAAGACCCTTTCAACAATTGAATCGTTTTTTGAAATGCGTCGCTCACGTCCAATCCGTCCGCTACGAATTTTCCTAACAATTGAACGATCACTTCTGTATCCGTCGTCGATGTAAATTCGACGTCCGCAACGTATTGTTGTTTGAGCGCTTCGGCGTTTTCGATGACGCCATTATGGACGAGCGCAAAACGACCGTCCGCACTCACATGGGGATGGGCGTTTTGTTCGGTCGGCTTTCCATGTGTCGCCCAGCGTGTATGGCCGACCCCGATATTTGACTCTTCCACTTGCTCTAGCGCTTCTGCTAATCGTTCGACACGCCCTACTCGTTTCACCACTTCAAACATTTCTCCACCTAATGCGATTCCTGCTGAATCATATCCTCTATATTCTAAACGACGCAACCCTTCTAAAATAAGTTGCTTCGCCAATCGGTCATTTCCGATATATCCTGTAATTCCACACATATTTTTTCCTCCTCACACTCTTTGCATTACTATTCCACGTTTTTTATCATTTAAAACGCATTTTCAAAACGAACGCAAAAAAAATACAGAAGTGTCTAAAACGCCTCTGTATAAGGAAATCATTATGCGTACCAATTGAGAGGAGGGATCTTATCGTAAGTTCAACTTTGCTAGGTTTACTCAGTATTGTATTTTTAATTATTCCTATCGCAATCATTTACTTCGCAATCAAGTATATGAAACGCATGGAAAAACGTTCAGAAGAAAAATTACTATTTGAAAAACAGAGCACAATCACTTTGCAAAAGCGTGTAGATGAATTAAATGAACGTTTAGTCATCATCGAAAAAATGTTAAAAGAGGTAGAATGAAATCTGTGAACTACCCACCACTTAGTTAACCTTACGGTCTACTTGAAGTGGGGGCTTCTCGACTTATCGTTGCTTTTACTAGCCAACGAAAAATGACCGAGCTAACCCTCTTGTTCCAAGAGTTTTTGTTTCTATGCTAATAAGCGTAACCCTTCATTTTTAATGTTGATTGCGGCATTGTGGTCACGTTCTAGCACAAAACCACAAGAACAATGGTATGTACGTTCAGACAAGGGCATTCTCTTTTCAGCACCACAACATGAACATCTCTTAGTAGAGGGAAACCATTTATCAATTTTGATAAGCTGTTTTCCTCGTTCTTTTAGCTTGTACGCTAAGAAAGTAGTGAACATGCCCCAACCGTTATCATGAACGCTTTTTCCAAAGCGAAGGGCTTTAGACATACCTTTCATGTCTAAATCTTCAATAATCACAGCGTCATAGTTTGTTGCTAATTCTTTTGATTTATGATGAAGAAAGTTTTTGCGCTGGTTCGCTACTTTTTCATGCAACTTAGCCACTACTAGTCGTTGCTTATTCCAACGTGCAGAACCTTTCTTCCTTCGAGAAAGAATTCGTTGTGCTTTTGCTAATTTGTCTAACGATTGTCGATAAAAACGTGGGTAATTGGCTTTCTTACCCTGTTCACTTTCGACATATAGACCATCCATAGCGAAATCTAGCCCAACAACTTTTTGAATGGACACTGGCTTGATCTCTTTCTCGTATTCTGTCAAACTCGAAATATAGTATTTCCCTGTTTTTGTTTTAGAAATCGTACAAGATTTGATTTTATGATCAGCGGGTATTTCTCTATGCTGTTTTATTTTTATTGGCTTTTTGATTTTTGGCAATTTGATATGACCATTTTCTAGCTTAATATTGCTATTAACCATGTTGGTTGTGTAAGATTGTTTCTTTTTCTTGCTTTTGAATTTAGGAAACTCCGCACGACCTTCAAAAAAGTTCTTATAAGCATTTTGCAAATGGATCTGTGCGTTTGCTAAAGCTAAAGAATCCACTTCTTTTAGGAATGGAAATTCACCTTTGTACTTTGCAGGAGTAGGAAACTTTTGCTTTTTAAGTGCTTCTTTATCATCTTTGAACTTTTCATACGTTTCTTTGCGTTCAGCTAACATCTTATTGTAGACAAAACGAGCACAGCCGAATGTTTTAGCTAATAGTACAGCTTGTTCTTTGTTTGGTAACAAACGAAATTTGAAAGCTTTATTTTGTTTAGTCATATCCATTCACCTCACTTTGTACGTAATAATGTCGTATATATATATTGATTCTATCGTAGAAATGCCGTACAATCAAGTGAGAGGTGATAATTTTGAAAAATGATAAAGAGCGTGTAGAAGTTCGTATGCCTAAATCAATTATCGAGAAATTAGATAAATACCAAGAAGAAAATGGACTATCTACAAGAACAGCAACTATTCTCGAATTATTGCGAAAAGGCTTAGAAAAATAACTTTGGCTAAAGCCAACCGAAATTCATCTCCCACCTACTCACTGAGCTACATCCTTCACACTCCTTGAGGATGGGAGACTTCTTTCGGAAAGCCGTTAAAAAGTTTAAAAACGCATGAAATCAACCGTTACAATTTGATTTCATGCGTTTTCTTTTTTGAAAATTTTATCGCTTTATGAAGTTTCGTCTTCCATTTCTATCTCTTTTTACTTCACAACAGTTGTTCGATCGGCTTTTCGATCGATTCCGGTTTCGTTTGTGGCGCGAATCGGTCGACGACTTCTCCGTTACGGTCGATTAAAAATTTCGTGAAATTCCATTTAATTTTATCTCCGAACATGCCACCTTTTTGATCTTTCAACCATGTGTACAATGATGCTTCATTGTCGCCATTCACTTCAATTTTTGAAAACATCGGGAAGGTCACTCCGTAGTTGATACTACAAAATTGTTCAATTTTATCATCACTTCCTGGATCTTGACCTCCAAATTGATTACACGGGAAACCTAAAACGACAAGACCTTGTTCTTTATACTGCTGATACAATGTTTCAAGCCCTTCGAATTGTGGCGTAAAACCACATTCGCTCGCTGTATTGACGACGAGTACAACTTTTCCACGAAATTGTTCGAAGTCTACTTCATTTCCTTTAATATCGGGCATTTTAAAATTGTAAAATGTCATGTCTATCATCCTTCCTTTACGCTACTCTTAGTGTACCCGTTTTTTAGAATTTTAGACATGTAAACCGTTAAAATTGGCGAAGAATGTTTGCCATTTCAATCGCAGCGATTGCCGAATCCCATCCTTTGTTGCCTGCTTTCGTTCCTGCGCGTTCAATCGCCTGTTCGATCGTTTCTGTCGTGACGACACCGAAAATCGTCGGCACTCCTGTTTCCATATTGACGTGTGAGACACCTTTCGCTACTTCGTTACAAACGTAATCGTAATGTGTCGTCGCCCCGCGAATGACCGTGCCTAATGTGACGACCGCATCGTACTTTCCGCTTTGCGCCATTTTTTTCGCCACGATTGGAATTTCAAATGCGCCCGGTACCCACGCGACATCCACATCTTCTTTTTCGACACCGTGACGGTAGAGCGCATCTTCTGCCCCACTTAGCAATTTGCTCGTAATAAATTCATTGAATCTTCCGACAACAATTCCTACTTTTAATCCTGTTCCAACGAGTGATCCTTCGTATACCATATTCATTTCCTCCTAGTTTGTTAAAATATGTTCTAATTTTTGTTTTTTCGTTTCCATATATTTTGCATTTTCTTCTTTTAACGGCAGTTCTAATGCGACGCGCTTCGTCACTTGTAAGCCATGTCCTTCAAGTCCCGCAATTTTGCGTGGGTTGTTCGTCAACAAGTGCAAAGTACGCAATCCGAGATCCGCTAAAATTTGAGCACCGATGCCGTAGTCGCGCAAGTCGTCTGGAAATCCGAGCGCAACGTTCGCTTCGACCGTATCGAGCCCTTCTTCTTGCAGTTTGTAAGCGCGCATTTTATTGACGAGTCCAATGCCTCGCCCTTCTTGGCGCATATAAAGTAAAACACCTTCTCCGGCCGCTTCAATTTGACGCATCGCTGCATCGAGTTGCGGACCGCAGTCACAACGTCTCGAACCGAACACGTCTCCCGTTAAACATTCCGAATGGACACGTACGAGCACGTCTTCTTTCCCCGCTACGTCCCCTTTAACGAATGCGATATGTTCTTGATTCGTCAGTTTCTCGACATATGTCACCGCACGAAACTCTCCGTAATCGGTCGGCATTTTCGTCTCGACAATCCGTTCGATCAGTCGTTCTTCATGTCGACGGTACTCGATCAATTGCTCGATCGAAACGATGACGAGATCAAGTCGCTCGGCAATTTTTGCTAAGTCTGGAAGTCGTGCCATCGTGCCGTCTTCATTCATAATTTCACAAATGACACCGACTGGTTCACTACCCGCCAATTTCGCAAAATCGACAGCCGCTTCCGTATGGCCTGCACGTTTCAACACGCCACCACGTTTGGCGATGAGCGGAAAAATATGCCCCGGTCGTTTAAACTCTTCAGGTCGGGCATCTTTCGCAAGCAGTCGTTCGATCGTCGTCGCCCGTTCAAAAGCTGAAATGCCCGTATGACAACTTTCGTGATCGACACTTACCGTAAACGCCGTTCCGTACGGGTCACTATTGTTCGTCACCATCGGATTAAATTGGAGCGTTTCTGCCCGCTCTTCTGTCATCGGCACACAAATTAATCCGCGTCCTTCTGTCGCCATAAAGTTCACCATTGCACCATCTGTAAATTCAGCTAATGATACGAAATCCCCTTCATTTTCACGATCTTCATCATCGACGACGATAATCGCTTTACCACGCTTCAATTCTTCTATCGCTCGTTCAATTGTCGCAAACATAAAACCCCTCCTATACAAATCCATTTTGCATTAATACGTCCATCGTTACACCGCTTGATTGAGTCGTTTGTTCTCTTGCTGTCAACAGTTCATCGATATATTTCGCAAACATATCACACTCGATATTTACCGGATCGCCGACATCTTTCGCTCCTAATACCGTATCGCGTTCAGTCGTCGGGATGAGCGAAATGATAAATCCTCGCTCCGTCACACCAAATAAAGTGAGTGAGGTCCCGTCTACCGCTACTGAGCCTTTTTGAATGAGGTAACGGCGAAACGGTTCTGGAATATCAATTTCGACGTAACGCGCATTATCTTTACGACGCGTCTTCACGATTTGACCGACTGTATCGACATGCCCCGATACGAAATGACCGCCAAATCGGTCTCCCGCAGCGAGCGCTCGCTCTAAATTGACCGCACTTTGTGTGCTGAGTGAGCCTAATGTAGTCGCTTTCATCGTTTCATGCATAACATCTGCGGTAAATGTATTCGCTCCGAGCGTTTCCACTGTTAAACAAACACCGTTCACGGCGATGCTGTCACCAATTTTTGCATCTTGTAACACTTTTTCTCCAGTAATCGTCAATTTCATGCCGGCAGAAGAAGGTTGAATCGCACGAATAGCGCCGATTTCTTCTATAATTCCTGTGAACATGAATCGTCCTCCTTTTCGAATTGAGCATACGCTAAAATATCAGGACCGACTTGTGTCACTCGTTCAAATTGGAGCTTCGTACTGTCATTCATTTCTGCACGGTCCGACGTAAATAAACTCGGTCCGTTCCCGATCAATTTGGGCGCGATGAAAACGTACGCATCTTGCGCTAATCGTTCTTCGATCATACTCGCATGAATGGACGGACCACCTTCGACAAATAGCGTCATAATACCTTCTTCACCTAATTTTTTTAAAACGGTGCGCAAAAAAGGACGTGACGGGTCAATGCGTTCGACTCGTACGAAATGAGAAGGATACGCAACATTTCGGTCGCTCGTCGTAAATATGATCGTTTGTACCGCTCCATCGGTCACAACATTTGCATCGATTGGCGTTTGAAGTCGCCGATCTAAAATAATTCGTATGGGATGTTTTCCACCTTGGGGTAATCGGGTGGTTAAAAATGGGTTATCATCTAAAACAGTGCCGCTTCCGACGAGAATCGCATCGTATTGGTGGCGGAGTTCATGCACGTGGTGACGCGCTTCCGCAGATGTGATCCATTTGCTGTCGCCACGGGATGTGGCGAGTCGACCATCGAGGGTGATGGCTGCTTTCAATGTCGTATAAGGCATTCCTGTTTGTATGTAATGAAAAAATGGTCGATTCAACATGTTTGCTTCTCGTTCGCATAAACCAACGTCCACTTCTATACCAGCTGCGCGCAACTTCTCAATTCCGCGCCCTGCGACTCGTTCGTTCGGATCAACCGTCGCCACGATGACGCGGCGGATTCCGCTTCGAATAATCGCATCGCTACAAGCTCCTGTGCGTCCCGTATGGGAACACGGCTCTAACGAGACGTATAAATCCGCTCCTTGCGCTCGGTCTCCTGCCATTTGTAAAGCGTGGACTTCCGCATGAGCATCACCGGCTCTTAAATGCGTCCCGATTCCTAAAATTTCTCCCTGCTTGACACATACTGCGCCAACAGAAGGATTCGGTGACGTTTGGCCGATCGTCTCTTTCGCTAACTGTAATGCAAACTGCATATAGTGTAAATCTGTCATTGGCATCGCCTCCTCTTGTACGTCATATACGAACAGAGGCATGTTGAAAAAACACGACATTTTCCTTCTCCCATCCAGACTTTAACTGTCGGTGCTGGAATTTCACCAGCTCAACCGCTCGCGATATGCTTGCGGGTCACGGACTGTCGAACCTATTCGTTCGAGTCACCGTCGGTAAGGAATTGCACCTTGCCCCGAAGGAAAAAACATCTTGTGAAAAACTGTATCACAGCATTCTGAAAAATGCAAAGTCTTTTCTTTTATTATTTTTAAATAACTAATTATTATTTTAAAAATTTTTTATTCTATCTATATCCATATTTTAAAATACTTTCATAATGATAAAGAAAATAAAAAAGCGCCAAAAATGAAAGGGATTCACTTTTGACACTTTCCATTTACCCTATTTTTTCTTTCCGTTTTTTCGGAACAGGTTTCCACCAATTCATATTTTCTGTCTTATTGAAATTGATGACCATCACGGTAACGATCGGCGCAAAAATCATACCGATAAATCCGAATACTTTCAGTCCGACATACATGACAAATAAAGCTAAAACAGTGTTTAAACCAAGTTTCGTTCCGACAACTTTCGGTTCCATCACATTGCGTACGAGCGTCACAACTCCGTAAATGACCGCAAGTTGAATGCCTAATGTAATATTTCCATTTAAGAAGGCAATGATGATCCACGGAACCATAATCCCTCCCGTACCGAATACCGGAATCATATCAAAAATGGCAATTCCGGCTGCAATTCCTATAGCGTTCGGTAATCCAATAATTAAAAATCCGATCGCAAGTTCAACGAATGTTATTGATGCAATAATCATATATGCTTTAATATAATCAAAAACACTTTTACCAAAACTGTTTTTTACTTTACTTAAGAACGTAATGGTTTTCGGTTGCAATTGAGCGAGGAAAAATTGTTTTAATTGATCGAAGTCCCAAATGATAAAAATAGAAGCGAGTAAAGCAAATGACACCGTAATGAAGAAGCTCGGTAAAGAAAGTGAGAAAGATGTAATAATCCCTGCTAAATCTCCTGACCATGAAATGATCGCATTCGTAATTGATTTTAAAACATCATTTAACATCGAGCGATATTGCGATGATAATTCAGGTGAAATGCGCGCAAATATCGCTTCACTCCACTCTTTCACTTTTTCGAGCGCTGGCAAAATGCTATCGTAATAAAGATGAGGCGCTTGTTTTACCGCATCTCCAATCCACCCTAAACTTTTAAAAACGAGCCAAGTGATGAGGCTACCGATTAAGGTGTATAGGGCGAAGATGACGATGAGCGCCCACACTCTCACATTGTGAAGTGGTGTCCTTTTCGTCAACCAACGAACGATCGGCATACAAACGGCAGCGATTAAAAAAGCGATGACAAAGGGCATGATGACAGGAAATACATATTTGAAAAATAACACAATCAACGTTAAAATAATCGCGATATATGCGACACGTATAATAAACGTACGTTGTTTTTCAGTGCGAGTCGTAGTGTCCATAACAGTCTCCTTTTATATTATTTCAATATATTTATAGCATATACTATTTATTCCCTTTTTTCCTTCTAATAAAACAAAATAGTTGAAAAGAAGTACAAAAAAGCGCGTCTCATCGACGCGCTTTTTATCATTTTGACTGTTGAATCGCTTGAATAACGATGGTGAACAGTCGTTTCAATTCATCATGGGACATCATCAGAACAGGAACAATCGTTAAAATGGAGCCGAGATTGCGGATGATGAGTCCTTCTTCTTTACAAATCTCTAAAATACGTACGACACGCGCAGCATCAAGCGGCGTTTTAGCCTGTTGGTTTGACACGAGTTCGACCCCGATCATTAACCCTTGCGCTCGCACGTCACCGACTTCTTCCATTTGTCGTAATGCGTCTAAATACGGCTCAATGTACTCGATACTCGATTGCACGTGAGCGATAATTTGACGCTCGTCAAATAGCTCCAAATTGCGAAGTGCTGCGCGACACGTCACTTGATTTCCGGTATACGTGTGACCGTGTAAAAACGTTTGATCGCCGTATCCGTCTCCTAAAAACATATTGTAAATCTCATCCGACGCCACCGTCGCAGCGAGCGGTACATAACCACCCGTTAAGCCTTTCCCGAGACAAATAATATCCGGGATGACGTCTTCTTTTTCAATCGCAAAGAGCGTGCCGGTACGGCCAAATCCGACCGCTACTTCATCGATGATTAATAAAATATCGTATTTGCGACAAAGTCGTTCGACACCTTTTAAAAATCCGTCTGGATGACGCAACATCCCTGCTGCTGCTTGCATGAGTGGCTCTAAAATGAATGCTGCAATTTGTTCGTGATGGCGTTCCATCACGTGTTCAATTTCATCAAGCACACGGTCCCGCGCTTCTTCTTCGGATTCCACATCCATTCGATACGTATGCGGTGTATTCACTTTTAAACTTTTAAAGAGAAGCGGTTCAAAAACGCTATGGAATAAATCAACGCCTCCTACACTAATCGAGCCGATTGTATCTCCGTGATACGCTTCTTTCAATGATAAAAATAAGTTGCGGTCTTTGTAGCGTTCGCCGTCTTTATTTTTCCAATATTGATACGCCATTTTAAGCGCGATTTCAATCGCTGCCGATCCCGTATCTGAGTAAAATGTTTTATTTAAGTTTCCAGGTAATCGTTTCGCTAATTGTTCCGCCAGTAAGATTGACGGGACATTCCCAGCACCGAGTAACGTGGAATGTGCGATTTTTCCGAGTTGGTCGATGATCGCTTCATTCATCGATGCATCATTATGTCCGTGCACATTCACCCAAAGCGAGGCATAACCGTCCAAATACCGATTGCCTTCCGTATCGATTAAATACGAGCCCTCTCCTCGCTCAATGACGAGGGGATCTGATTCAATGTATTGTTTCATTTGTGTAAACGGATGCCATACGTATTCTTTATCTAATTGTTTTAAGTCCATCATAATTCCTCCCATTGTAATTCGTACTGCAACATTTCAACCGATGTCGTAAAGTGGGGAATCGTCGCCCACTTTTTAGGTTGCACGAGATGCGTAATCGTTTCGACATTGTCCCGTTCCATCTTTGACGAGGCATCGTAACGATTAAATAGTACCCCTTCAATTGGTAACCCTTGCGACACCGCATAACTCGCTGTCGTCACCGCATCATGAATCGACCCGAGCTTCGTGCCGAAAACGAGATAGATCGGTATTTGAAGCGCTTTCACAAAGGCGTCTGTTAACACGTAATTTGCTCCGCGTTGCACGAGTGGAACCGCAAGCCCTCCCGCTCCTTCAATCAATGTCGTATCATAACGCGACGCGATTTGTTCAATTCGCGTTTGAATGTCAGCTAAATCGACATCCATTTCCGATTCCTTCAATGCTAAATGTGGCGAACAAGCAGGTGGTAATGCGATGAATGGTTCGTGCTTTATATGTAAATAATCTTCAAACCACGCGAGGTCTGGATAACGCTTTGTCGTTTCATCCAATCCAGTTTGAAATGGCTTCACGACTGTCACCGTTCCTTGGCGCTCATACCATTTAGCTAAAACGGTCGTCGCTACGGTCTTTCCGACATCCGTTCCAATCCCTGTTACAAAATAGTTCATGCGAATGCACGTCCTTTCATTTTTTCTGTATATGGAATAAGGCGCATAACGAGTGCTGCGCATAATAGAGATAATAATAAGTCACCAGGCATCGGGATTAAAAATCCGTATAAAAAGGCATGCGTTAATGTGATCGCTTCTGCACCTACGACGAGTTGCAAGTTCGCCCACATCCAAATGCTTCCGATAATATAGAGTAAAATAACGCCGATAAATTGATGCAAGGCGATTTTAGCGAATGTTTTTTCCTCGAGACGTTCGACTGCCCATCCGACATAAAATCCTGCTACTGCAAACCCTACGATGTATCCGAATGTCGGTACAAATAGATAGCCGAGCCCCCCTCCCGCAGCAAATACAGGCAATCCGATTAACCCTAAAGCGATGTAGACGAGTTGACTGTATCCGCCTACTTTCCATCCGAATAAAGACGCGCCAATATACACCGCCGCAATTTGCAAAGTGAAAGGTACGAACGGAATCGGTATTTTAATAAATGCGCCGATTACACTCAATGCCGCAAAAATCGCAATGAATGCTAATGTTGTCGTTTCATTTCTTCTCAATTAGTTTCACCTCATTAGTTAACTTATTATTAAATTTAGTTTACACAATAAATGATGAATGATTTAAGCTTTATTGTCAACCCTATTTTTATAAAAGTTAACTGAAATAAAAAAATACACAACCCTTCCTAAAAGAAAGGTTGTGTATCGTTTAGTACATCGATAAACCGCCGTCGACTGTTAATGTTTGCCCTGTTACAAATTTCGCTTCTTCCGATAAAAAGAATAAGACGGGACCGACAATATCTACAGCAGTAGCAAGTCGTTTGAGGGGAGTATCTGCGATAATGCGTTCACGCACTTCTCGTTTCGTATGGCGACTCGTATCGGTCGGATAGACGAGTCCAGGTGCTACATTGTTCACTGTAATCCCGAAAGCTCCCGCGTCTTTCGCGAGTTGACGGCTATACGTTTCAATCGCGCCTTTTGCTGTCGCATAATCAGCATAACTGATGCGAGGATCATGCATTAAATTCGTCAAAATATGCACGATGCGCCCTCCTGATTTTTCAAGTAGTGGGAAAGCGTGTTGATTGAGTTGAACGACAGGACGTAACGAACCTGTCAACTGTTCATGAAAGGATTCCCACGTTACATCTAAGGCGAACGTTCGCTTTTCAGGGTCAAAAGCATAGGAACGAAAAGCATTGTGGACAACACCATGTAATTGCCCGTATTCCATTTCAATATCTGCGAGCATGCGACGCACGTCCTCTTCGTTCGTTACATCCGCTTGATACGCCCACGCGTCTCCACCGAATGAGACAATGTCACGTTCGGTTTGTTCAGCCGCTTCTGTATTATTCAAATAATTCACGATAACTTGTGCACCTTGTTTAGCAAGTGCGAGCGCAATTTCACGACCAATTCCGCGCGAAGCTCCTGTCACGAGCATTACTTTTTGATCGAATCTCATCTTGTCACATCCTATGGTAATAAATCATTTGTTACATATTGCTCAATCTCTATTTTATTTTCGATTAATCCTAATTG
Organism: Savagea serpentis; assembly: GCF_015351395.1. Lineage (GTDB taxonomy): Bacteria > Bacillota > Bacilli > Bacillales_A > Planococcaceae > Savagea > Savagea serpentis. The sequence continues at coordinate 557,412 of NZ_JADKPV010000001.1, read as the reverse complement.
TTCATACACATCGATGGCATGTTGCATCTCTTCTAAATCGATATAGCCGAGTGGATGTTCCGCTTTTGATTGTTGAGAAGAGCGATTGCGAATGTCAATAATCGCTTCATTTTGCTCGATATCTTGACCATCGATCGCATATGTTTTCGCTAATTGAGCCGCTTCTTGCGGATTTTCCATCATCCATTCCGCACTGCTTCGATACGCTCGTAAAAAATCTTTTAATAATGCTTCATTTTCTTCATAGTACTCGCGTGTGACGACAAATAAATCGCTCGAGAAGTTTAAATAATCTTTCACTTCAAACACTTTATAATCGTCCAAACCTTTTTGCTTTCCAATATGCAAGCCCGTATCGGTCGCTGCTGTTGCATCAACTTGTCCTTGCATGAGAGGAGCAAAATTAAGCAAGCCTGTTTCCACAATGGTCACATCGTCTTCCGTTAAACCCGCTTCATGTAATAAAATTAATAAGTTCTCTCTCGTCCCACTCGCTAATGAATAAACCCCGATCGTTTTGCCTTTTAAATCTTCCGGACGTTCAATCCCTGAATCTTCTTTCGTCACCACATTGAATACATTTTGGGGATAAATATTATAAATCGCTACGAGATCTTCCCCTTGATTCAAGGCATTAAAATAAGAACCAGCATCAGTAAAGGCGATATCTGCATTATTTGCTAAAATGTTTTTAATCGCATCTCCTCCCCCTGCTCCTGGGATAAATTCCAAATCAAAGCCTTCATTTTTGAAAAACTTTGTTTCTTCATCCGCTAAAATATTCGTTTGTTCTGTAATCGGTTGAGACCAACTTGCCATTCGAATTTGTTTATTTTCTGTTGCATTTTCTTTTTCTACTTCTTGTTCTTCTTTTTGTTGTGAACATGCAGCAAGAAGCAACACACTCACTAGCAATACAAACCAACTTATTTTTTTCATTTTATTCTCTCCTTAAATAACGGCGTAACCCATACGTTTCAATCATGTGAACGAGACCGTACAGCATCATGCCGAGCAAAGTTAAATTGATTAATACCGCAAACATGAGCGGTGTATTCATCGTGCCTTGAGAAGCGATAATGAGCGCTCCTAATCCTTCATTCGCCCCGATAAATTCTCCAACAACAGCACCGACGACCGCTAAAATGACCGACACACGAAATCCTGACATAATGTGAGGGATGCCGTTTGGAATTTTGAGACGCATTAAAATTTGAAAACGAGAAGCTTGCATCATTTTGAATAGTTCAATTTGTTCACGCTTCACTTGATGCATCGCGCGCAATGTATTTTCAAGAATCGGGAAGAAACAGACGAGCGCTGTAATGACCACTTTTGACGTCATACCAAACCCGAACCATAAAATAAATAAAGGAGCGAGTGCTAATTTAGGTACAGCTTGGCTCATGATGATGTAAGGCTGTAAAAATTGGCGCATCATGCGTGACTCCCCCATCATAATACCGAGGCCAAGTCCAAAAACAGTACCGATGGATAAACCGTATACAATTTCGCGTAACGTGCGCGAAACATGTGGCCAAAAATAGCCGCTCGTCCACCCGTCTACAAAAACAGATCCAACAACGAGCGGACTCGGCAATACGAGTTCACTCATTGATAAAGATGCGCGATGCCAAAGCCAAATCAAAAGGATAAAGAAGGCGAAATGAAACATATACTTACGCATATGCCCCCTCCAATACCGAACGCAACAATCGCTTATAAGACAGCGCTTGTTCTGTATCACGTCGCACTATTTGCTCACGCAACGGATTTTGTTCTTCATAAATGAAACGTCCCGCTTCCATCACTCGAATTTCATCCGCTATGATGATCGCTTCTTCGATATCATGCGTAATAAAAATAACCGTCATCTCTCGCTCTTGAACGAGAGCGACTAAATCATCTTGCAATTGTTCTTTCGTCATGACATCTAGTGCGCTGAATGGCTCATCTAAAAATAACACGCGAGGATTAGTCATTAAAGCTCGGCAAAGCGCAACACGTGATCTTTGTCCGCCCGATAGTTCGTCAGGATAGCGCTCGGCTAATGCTCCAATCCCCATTTGACTCAGTAAGTGCAAAGCTCGCTTTTCAAGCATGGCATCTTTTCTATGTCGAATCACAAATGGCATACAAACATTTTGTAAAACCGTTTGCCACGGGAGTAAATTCGGATTTTGAAACATGTAACTAAATGAAGCATCTGGATGGCGTAGAGATTGTTTATCGTACATAATATGACCGTTTGTCGGTGTCAATAATCCGCTCGCCAATTTAAGCAAGGTCGTTTTTCCACAACCACTTTTTCCTAAAATGCTGTATACGGTCCGCTCGCGAAATGTCGTCGTCAAATCGGATAAAATCCGTTCTGTTTCGTACGCATAGGACACTTTTTGCAATTGTAACAATGAAATCTACCTCCTCTTAATCGCGATACGAAACGTATCGTTCGCTTTCATGTAATACAGAGGCGTCAATATCGCACATTCGCACAAAGTCTAGCAAACTGAAGCGCCCGTCATGATGCCAACCTGCCTTTGTCTCCGTCATCGTTCCGACAGCAGCAAAACGAGTGACGCCAATAGCACCTAATGATTCCGTCCAAGCTTGCATACGCTCACGTGACATATGAATACTCGCCGTTTGTAAATAATGGCGATACGGGCGTAATACATGCGTTAGCTGGTTCATGTCTTCATACGGCATGACCGTGACATGGCGATTCAATGGGCTCGGTTCAATGCGCACATCCGGCTCATATTTCACACTGAAACGACCGCGTTCATCTTTCAGTAAAAAACTATCACTTTGTAATGCACGAATGGATGCTTCACTATAAAAACGTTGAATTTGTTGCTTATCGGCCAATGTCGCTTCTTGAATTGGATAACGCACGTCTAACTGGCGCAATTCATGATACAAAGCGTGCGCTACACGTTCTGCTGACCATTTTCCTCCTGCTTCTACAAAGAAAAAATGAGGCGAGTAACATCCTTGCTGATCAAAAGCGGCGACATCTTTTGCCATCCTAGCAACCGTTTCCGCAATGTGATAATGATTCAATGTCTCTTTCCCGATCACCCCGAAACTCATTTTATGACCGTATCCGAGAAAACGTGTCGTCACAGGAACTTCACGTGCAATCGTCGCTAATGTGTCATTATGTCCATAAGCGACGACGACTTCAGACGCTTCGTACAATTTATATCGAAATGAAGCATCGTATGGATACGTCATGATGGCTATCGCTTCACTTATGGAAGGGGCAATGCTCGACAAAGCTTGCGCAAAAGCTGATGCGACAAATGGCTCACGTGTCGACACGCGACCGATTAAAGGACCTTTCGTCAATAAATTGGATATGAGACTCCAAAGAGACACTCCTGGAACATTTCCTGACCAAATGTGCGTCGTCAATACAGGAGCATATGCTTTTGCTAATCCCCCTGTGACACGCGGTTGAAATGTATCCAGTACGTGGTAATTTCCAAAGTCCTCTACTAAAAAGCGACGCAATTCTTCCGCACGAAACTGACGTAAATAAGACGACAATTGCTGTTTGACAAATGCATTATCATAAGCTCCGTACCTTGTTAAATCACATTCTAGTTGCTGGCGTATAACGCTATTTCGATCAAGTAATAGGTGAATCGCTTGATCGATTGCGCAAATGATTTGTTCCACGGTATGTTTTGCTAATTCAACGACAGCTTCCTCACGCATATAATGAATGAGCGCATCCATTTCCGCATCACTCATCGTATAGGCTTCTCGCTCTTCATAAAGAAGAACTCGTTCTGCCCGCGTCTGAAAACGCTTAGGAACGTGACCGATTACGTTCATACGTCTTGCACCGCCTGTAAAAAGTCCGATAATTGAACGGAGCAACCTTTCGCTTCCGCACCTTCTGCACGCCCAAGCAAAATGAATCCTTCTTCCGTTTCATACCCGACATCTTCCGTCATGACCGCAATGACAGAATTGACATTTGCTAAATCATAGTGAACGATAATTCCAGTCTCGCCAAATGGGACATCTTCTTCCGTTAACGGATCGATAATGCGCGTCTTCATCCATGGCGGTCCTATTTTTACAGAAGGAACTCGCGCATTTCCCCGGTCGTAATATTGCGTACTCAACTCCGACATGCCGTACATGTTTAGGCAAGAAGAACGCGGAACGTCAAACATAGTAGCTAAACGCTCATAAAACGTATTTAAATCTAGTGCTTCCGATTGATTTTTGTATCCACCCGTATCAAAAATTCGACTTCCTTCTGGCAATGGATACATCGCGTCTTGAAATTGTTCAAAAACGTGTACATAGCTATAAGAAGCACCGAGTAATAAAACGGGAACTTGGTCCTTTTGAGCACGCTGTAAAAATTCAGCAAACGCGTCGTATTGAATCCCTGTTTCATCGATAAAATATCCGCTCGAAGCATCTCCATAGTGCTCATAAATCCAATTTAAATAGTGGGCGAGGCTACTGTTCGGCATGCTTTCTCTACTTGGAAAAATAACCCCGATTCGCCATTTATCGCTCCCTTGTAATACGAACTGGCGCACTGTCTCATCCATCGACGCATTGTAAACATCTAAATGAGCATGATAATGTTTACCTCGCTTTCCAGAAGTAGAGCCACTCGTCATAAAACAAGCTGCTGTCTCTTCCACTGGTTTCCGGCTCAATGTTAAATGTTTGAACGCATCGACAGGCACAAACGGAATTTGATCCCACTTCTTCACATTGCGCAATGTCTTTCCCTTTTGACGACAAAACTTTTGATATGGCATATTCTCTTTAAATTGTCGTTGAAAGAGCTGTATCATTAACTCGTTTAATCGTTCTTCGTCTCGCTCATTTTGTTGAATAAATGCGATAATTTCTCGTTCCACTCTCATCACCTCAAAAAAGCGCACATCGGTGAATTGTCCGATGTACGCATAGTTTCGTATTCGACTCCCTACATTGGCATGACCCAACAGGTTCAAATGGTCTATGATCACATCATACTCTCAGCCTGTTTACAGACTCCCACATCTCGTATTCTTTTGCTTCATTAGTGTAACGTGAAAACCCTATTCCTGCAAACGTTTTTACTGCTTCAAGGCAATGTTTTGAAAGATTCAAGTAATTTTCACAATCGCTTTAAAAAATGCGCTATAATAAAGGAGCAACATATTTTTTCAATTACACAAACGAGGTGGAACCATTGACAAGAGAAACTACATATAACTTTAACGCAGGTCCTTCTGCTTTACCGACAGTCGTGTTAGAACGTGCCCAAGCACAATTGCTCGACTTCGAAGGCAATGGCATGTCAATTATGGAAATGAGTCACCGTGGCAAAGTGTACGAAGCGGTGCACAATGCAGCGATTGAACGCATGCGCAAACTTTACAACATTCCAGAAGATTATGAAGTAATTTTCATGCAAGGTGGCGCAAGCTTACAATTCTCGATGATTCCGATGAACTTCTTAAGCGAAGGCGAAACAGCAGGATACGTCATGAGTGGTTCATGGTCACAAAAGGCATTAAAAGAAGCAAAAATGCAAGGGGTCGCATATGAAGTAGCCTCTTCAAAAGACAATCAATTTAAAAATATCCCGATGGACTGGAACGTACAAGACAATACGCGCTACATCCATATGACATCGAACAATACGATCTACGGTACGCAATTTAAAGACATTCCAGAAGTGAATGTTCCATTAATTGCTGACATGTCAAGTGACATTATGTCAAAACCAGTGGACGTATCGAAATTCGCGATGATTTATGCAGGCGCTCAAAAGAACTTAGGTCCTTCTGGTGTAACAGTTGTCATCGTGAAAAAAGACTTCCTCGAAACAGCGAAAGAAGAAAATCCGACGGTGCTTCAATACAAAACACATGCAGATTCAAACTCGCTCTACCATACACCACCGACATTCGGCATTTACATGTTAGGTGAAGTATTAAAATGGATTGAAGAACAAGGTGGATTAGAAGCAGTCGATCGCCAAAACGAAATGAAAGCAGGACTCATTTACGATGTGATCGATGCGAGCGAAGGCTTTTATTATGGACATGCGGACAAAGATAGCCGTTCACTTATGAACATTACGTTCCGTGTAGCAGATGAAGCGTTAGAAAAGCAATTTTTAGCAGAAGCAGCGGAAGCTGGATTCGTCGGCTTAAACGGTCACCGTTCTGTCGGTGGATGCCGCGCGAGCGCATATAACGCTGTTCCGGTAGCAGCTTGTGAAGCACTTGCAACATTTATGAAAGAATTCCAAGCGAAACATGCATAATAGCTAAAACAAAAGCGAGCGATGATTGTCGCTCGTTTTTTTGTCGACTTTTTGAAAACACCAAAAAACGGCAATGCGGTAAACATTGCCGTTCGTAATGGGATTGTTTGTACAATTAATCTTTTTGTTGATCAGGTAAAATCGTTTGAGCGATATTTGCATCGAGTGCTTCGAAGTCGTGCAATTGAATCGTTTCATACAATTCTGCACGTGATTGCATATTGTCCAATTGACTCTTTTGTGTGCCTTCTTCCATAATTGCGTTAAATACACGCTCGTATGCTTTTGCTGCAACACGCAATGATGTCACAGGATAAATGACGAGATCATATCCGAGTTTTTTGAACTCTTCTGCCGTATAATACGGTGTTTTTCCGAACTCTGTCATGTTCGCGAGCAACGGTGCGTTCACACGCTTACTGAACTCTGCGAATTCTTTCTCATCGTGAAGCGCTTCTGGGAAGATGACATCCGCCCCTGCTTCTACGTATTTGTTCGCGCGTTCGATTGCGCTATCTAAATCTTCTACTGCACGAGCATCCGTACGCGCGACAATGACTAATGTCGGCGCAACTTGCTTAATCGTGCTAATTTTTTGCATCATTTCTTCTGTCGTCACGAGCTGCTTTCCGTTCAAGTGACCACATTTCTTCGGAAGCTGTTGGTCTTCGATTTGAACAGCCGCAACACGCGCTTCGACCATTTCTGTTGCTGTACGAGCGACGTTCAATACGCCACCGAAACCTGTATCGATATCGACAAGTGTCGGTAAGTTCGTTGAGCGGATGAGATCACGTGCACGGTCCGCTACTTCTGTAGACGTTAACATGCCGAGGTCTGGAATTCCTTTACTCGCAGTGTAGGCTCCTCCTGATAAGTAGAGTGCTTCGAATCCTGTTCGTTTTGCAACGATCGCTGCCATCGAATCGTGAGCACCCGGAATTTGAAGAATTTCCGGGCTTTTCACGAGTTCAAGGAAGCGTTCTGCTAATTCTGCTTGTGGCGTTGGCTGTTGGATAATCCACGTCATCGTAATCTTCCTTTCTATGCGTACGTCTTATGCGAATGCAAGTAATGCCATTAATTCGTGTACTGGTGTATCTTGGAGACGCTCATCGTCAAGCAATAACTCTTCGATTGCGTTCGCCTGTTTCGATGCGAAACGTGTTGCGATATTTTGTTCGAACTTTTTGACGATCTCTGGGAACGCTTCTTGACGGCGGAAACGGTGACCGAGTGGGTATTCTACTGCAACATTGTCCGTCGTCGTGCCATCTTTAAATTTCACTTGAACCGCGTTAGCGATTGAGCGCTTCTCTGGGTCTAAGTAGTCTTTCGTATATTGTTCATTTTCAACGACAACCATCTTATCGCGCAACTGGTCGATCATCGGGTTCGCTGCTGCTTCATCTTCATAATCTTCCGCTACTACGTTACCGTTCATCAATGCGATTGCTGTGATGTATTGTAATGAGTGGTCACGGTCAGCTGGGTTGTGGAGTGGTCCACGCTTGTCGATAATACGGATTGCTGATTCGTGTGTCGTAATTGTAATTTCTTCGATTTCGTCGAGACGATCTTTCACTTCTGGGTGCAATGTTACGCCAGCTTCTGCCGCTGTTTGTGCGTGGAACTCTGCAGGGAATGATACTTTGAACAAGACGTTCTCCATGACGTAGCTTCCGAGTTCGCGCTCGAGTGTAACTTCCTGTCCTTTGAAGAGAACATCTTGGAAGCCCCATCCTTTTGTCGTAAGTGCTCCCGGATAACCCATTTCACCTTTCATTGCGATGAGTGCTAATTGAACAGCACGGCTCGTCGCATCTCCAGCAGCCCACGATTTACGTGATCCTGTGTTTGGAGCGTGACGGTACGTACGTAAGCTTCCGCCGTCTACCCATGCGTTTGAAAGTGCGTTTAATACTTCTTCACAGCTTCCACCGAGCATTTTCGCTGCTACTGCAGTCGATGCTACTTTAACGAAGAATACGTGGTCAAGTCCGACACGGTTCAAACTGTTCTGAAGTGCGAGAACCCCTTGAATTTCGTGTGCTTTAATCGACATTTCAAGAACTTCTTTCACTTTTACTGGCTCTTCACCGTTCGCTAAACGAACTTGGCTTACGTAGTCAGCGATCGCTAAGATGCTTCCTAAGTTATCTGATGGGTGACCCCACTCTGCTGCAAGCCATGTATCATTATAGTCTAACCAACGGATAAGAACACCGATGTCGAATGCACCTTTCACTGGATCGAGTACATGTGATGTTCCTGGTACGCGCACACCGTTCGGTACAATTGTCCCTTTCACGTGTGGGCCTAACATTTTTGTACATTCTGGGTACTCTAATGCTAAAATAGCACATGAAATACTATCCATCAATACATAGCGTGCCGTTTCGAAAGCTTCCTTGCTGTCAATCTCCTTGTCGAGTACGTAATCAGCGATTGCTGTGATGATCTCGTCATACTCTACACGTTCGTTTAAATTCGTTAATTCAGTCATCTAACTCTTCCTCTCATATACAATTTATTTTCTATTAGTAGTCGCGTCCGATATACTTAACACGTGGACGGAAAATACGGTTGTTCTCATGTTGCTCAATAATATGAGCTGTCAGTCCTGCTGTACGCGCTACGAAGAAGATTGGCGTGTACAAAATAATCGGAATATTAAGCTTCCAATAGACAGGAGCTGCATAGTAGTCGAGGTTCGGGAATAATCCTTTTTCCTCTTTCATGACGCGCTCACCTGCTTCACACATACGGAGCAATGTATCGTCACCATCGCGCTCTGAAAGCTCACGCAAGTGCTCTTTCATCACTGAAGCACGTGGGTCCATACGGTCCATGTATACGCGGTGACCGAAGCCCATAATTTTTTCTTTGTTTTTCAACTTCTCACGGATGAGTTCTTCGAATGCTTCTGGTGTTGAAACTTCATTCAACATATGCATCACTGCTTCGTTCGCTCCACCGTGTAAGTTCCCTTTCAATGAGCTGACTGCTCCTGTCAATGCACCGTATAAATCTGCGTTTGTCGATGCGATGACACGCGCTGTAAATGTCGAGTTCGGCATTTCGTGCTCACTGTAAAGTAAAAGTGATTTATCGAAGATTTTCACTTCTTGTTCTGTCGGTACTTCCCCAGTAATCATATACAAGAAGTTTGCGCTATACGATAAATCGTCTTTCGGCATCAATGTTGGTTCATCCACTAAAATGCGGTAGCTGTTCGCTGTAATGATCGGTAATTGTGCAAGCAACATGTAAGAACGTTTAATATTCATCGCATGTGAGCGATCTTCTAAATCATCATCATACCCTGCGAGTACAGATACTCCCGTACGTTGTGCGTCCATCGGATGAAAACGACCGTTTTGGAGTTTCAAAATATCGAGCACCGTTGTTGGAAGTGCCTGATACTTATGTAGCTTTTTCTCCACTTCTTGGCGTTGCTCATCTGTTGGTAGTTCCCCTTCTAACAACAAGTGTACAATGTCTACATATGAGTTTGTTTTCGCTAACTCGATTAAATCATATCCACGGATGACGATTTTTTCGACCTCCGTGTCCAATACTGAAATTTCCGTCTCACTAACGACGACCCCTTCTAAACCTGGTTTAAACTGTTCCATAACAATTCCCTCCCCAATAAATTCTAAGCGTGTAAGCCTTTACATTTCTGGCCCGACGTCTTATCTTTACTTTAAAGGATGTGGAGTCATTTGTGAACTAGGCATTTTTGAATACTAGCCATCGAAAAAATCGATTGCTGAGGAGGAATCACCATGAACTGGCAAGATATCGAACTACTCGTTACGTTATATAACACGAAAAACATCACTCATGCAGCGAATCAGCTGTATGTTTCACAATCTACATTATCGTCACGTTTACATAATTTAGAGAAAAAATACGATATTCCGATCGTTTTACGCAAGCGACGTGGCATTACGTTCACCCCAGAAGGCGTCATGTTAGCGAAATTCGCGCAAAATATGCAACGTGAACATGAAAAAATGCGCGAACAACTCGACAATTTACAAGGAGCGGTCGCTGGTACACTGCGCGTCGGCGTCTCCAACTTCTTCGCTTTAAACAAAATGCCAAAGCTACTCCGCCTCTTCCAACGCGAGCATCCGAATGTCGAATGTCACGTCATTACAGGGTGGAGTAGCGAAATGTATCGCAAGCTGCTCAATCATGACGTCCATGTCGTCATCATTAAAGGTGACTATCCGTGGCAAGAAGGGAAGCAATTGCTTTATCAAGAGTCGATCGTCGTCGCTTCCCCTTGGGATTTCGACTGGGTCGACTTACCGAAGCTTCCGCGCATCGACTACCATACCGATCAGACAATGAAACAAACAGTTGAACAATGGTGGTATACGAAATATAAACAAGAACCGTTCACAAATATTTACGTCAACCAAGTTGAAACATGTAAAGAGATGATCGTCAATAAGCTCGGATACGGTATCGTCACCGAACTCGTCGTCCAACGCAATCCCGACCTTGTCATCAACCCACTCATCACGAAAGACGGAGAGTTGTTAACGCGACCGACATGGCTCTATTACGGGTCTGATGCCCTCACATTAAATGTCGTTCGTGCCTTTATCGATTTCGTCTTAAAAGTCGATGTGAAACGATTTTAAAAAGCAGAGAATCTTCTCAACGAGGATTCTCTGCTTTTACATATCGGCTTCTTTCAATGGAAGAACGTGCAAGCATGTTTCGAGCACTTCTAAGTTGTTTAAAATGACGACATATAATTGCTCGCGCGCACGCGTCATATTTTGATGAATCATATGCGCTGCTAAATAATCATTCGGCGTACGATCGACGAGACGTCCTTCTTCATTATAAGTGACGGCCTCTCCAATAATGATGATTACTTTATCAAATTCTTGCCCGATTACTTGAAGGGAATTTCGTTCATAATTGAGCGACATTTCTCGAATCAAATCCCCGTTCATCGGTGGGACAGTATAATCGATGAACTGCCAACCACGACGAGCCTTTAATTGAACGAATTGTTTCGCATCCTGCAAATTCGTAAAATATTGAAAATGAATATTTTCATACGGACGGAGTTGATCCGGACGACGACGGTCGAACAACTTTTTCGTAAATGAAATAATTTCTTTATTTGAACGTATGCGTCCAGTCAATCTGAAGGGGCGCTCCGCAGTCGTCACGCGTTGAAATGTTTCTTCATTGCGGTATTTCGCTTCTTCTCGACCGATATATTGACGCGGATCGTAAGAAAATAATAAATGGACATCGTTTTGATAACTATAGGTAAGCAATTTTTCAATATGACTCGGATGCATGCGTTGCGCTTCATCCACGACGATTAACGATGACTTTGGCAAATGATGATCTAAAACGTGAGCGGCTCGAATATCAAAGCCTTCTTGTTTTAACCTGAGATGTCCTTCATTTAATAAACCACAATGGATGATTGTCACAGCTTGTTGCTGATCATGGAAATGCTTCGCAATATCGTAAGTGAGTAAAGTTTTCCCTGTTCCTGCTTCTCCTTCTACTGCCAAAATTTGATTGCCTAGCTTCGTATGCAATAAATGCAAAATCGTATTTTTAAATTCTTGTTGTTGAGACGTTAAAAAATATTGTGAATTTAAAAAAGGACCGATTTGATTAAATGGGGATACTAAATATTGTGTCGGCGTAAATAATTGCCCAACATCCGCTTCCAACAAATTTTCCTGTCTCGCTAAGACGTCCAGTAATGTCTTTAATGAAGTTTCTTCAAATCGGTCATCTTTTAATGTATACAATTTTCGTTCTGAACTGACGAATGTAAAGAGGTGAACTTCTCGATTTAAACTGTTTAAATAGTATCGGTTTTGACGCAATTGTTTCTCCATCCGCTCTCCTGTCTGTTGACGCTTCAATTCAATATCAACGACGAGCCGATCACAAACACGCAATAAATCAAACTCTTTACTAATTTGTTCAATGCGATAGCCGACAAAAAAATTATGAAGCGGGAAAATTGTCCCATGTTCATAAATCGCTTCGACGAGTAACTCCAAATCTTCCAGTTCGTGCGCTTTTATTTCAATTCCGAAAGAATCTAGAAAACGTTCAAGCATCGGCGTCGGTAAACTTTGTTTCGCCGCAATAATCGATTGCAAATTAATGGCTTTCAACGGATTCTCCTCTTTTCTCATCTTTCGATTCATTTATACTATAATCATTCTTATAGTTTTTCATTTTAACATTTACTATTGAATCATGCATCTTTCTGCTTATTTAAAAAACTACCACTTACTGACTCATTCAGTAAGTGGTAGTCCATTTAATCTTTATACGGATCGAATTCATTCGCTCCTGCCATTGCGACACCGATTGGACGCAATGTGTGTAAAATATCGAGCGTTTCATCATGCTCTGCTAAAACAGAAGCTAACTTCCGGTAAACGAACGGACTTTCATCTGTTCCTCCCCCGCGCAATTCAACGCCTGCTTCTCGAATCGCATCTTGCATCATACGCTCTGTCACCTTCCCACCACGGCGTTTTTTCGTCTTCCAGTTCATTTTGCCTGCCGCTTCCGTTCGGCTCATAATGCGACCTGCTCCGTGCACCGTGCTATACCAAGCTTCACGATTCGCTTCATTATCTTTACCTCGCACAATGACCGATTGATCGCCCATACTTCCTCCGATAAAACCGAGCTGCCCTGGTGCTGAAGGTGTTGCCCCTTTACGCACGACGATGTATTCACGTCCATCATGTTGCTCTTTCCAAGCATAATTATGATGGTTGTGCACTTCAAATGTTGTTTCTGCCCCTAAAATATCGAGCACTTCGTTCATAACGACGTCGCGTCCTGCATACGCGTAAATTCCCGCTAGACGCATCGCTTCCATATACAATTGACCGAGCTCTTCCTCTAAACTTAAAAGCGTTGGCAATTGCTCCATCGACTCTCCTGGCGCACGGTCTAAAAATTGGCGTCCTGTTGCGACATTCAAAAAGCCACTCGCTGTCTTATGCCCGAATCCACGGCTACCGAAGTGATTCGCAACCCAAACATCACCTGTTGCTTCTTCTACGAAAATATCGACGAAATGATTACCCGCTCCTACCGTTCCGAGTTGTTCATAGGCGAGTTTCTTTAAAATATCATGTTCTTGTTGACCGAATTGGCGATACACGTACCAGCCGTCATCTTCAAACAAAGCATGATCGACACGCTCTTTATTTTTCCGACCGATTCCGAATGAAATACGCGATGCGACCGCATCCATAATGTTCGGTAAATCTTCTCGAATGTCTTCATACTTCAAATTCGTACGGACCGCTTTATTTCCGCAAGCGATGTCATACCCTACGCCAGACGGTGCGACTTGCTCTTCATAGGCAATGACGCCGCCGACTGGTTGGCTATAACCGTAATGCCCGTCTGCACAAAGTACACCGCCTCCAACTCGTCCTGTTTGTAAACAGTTTTGAAATTGGCGCAATGTGCCTTCTTCATGTTGACCGAATACTTTCGTCTTCATGTTCATTCTCCTCTAAATGTGAATTTGCCGGTTCACTCTACATGCAATATAATATGTATTTTTTCATTTGTCAATTTCAAGTGAGAAGGCAAGTATCCTCCATACTTTGGATGTACACAACGACTTTTCTTCCATAAAAAATAATAGCTCACTCCACTTACGGAATGAGCTATTATCCATTAATTCAATTGCAATGATTTTTCCGCTGCCATAATCGCATCAACTACGTAGTCTGCTGTAACGATTTCCGCTTCTGGAATTAAATCTTCTGCTTTCACACCGTTGTGCTCCATGCAGTTGGAACATACTTTAATTTTTGCTCCTGCTTCTAAAAAGAGTGGAAGCAATTCACCTACCGCCTTAAATGGTGAACCGATATCGATCGTTTCTGCATAGCCTTTTGAAGCTAAATGAACCGCATCTGATAATAAAAGTAATTCTGTTTTCAAGCCTTTTTGTGCAGCTTTCCAACCCATTGTAAATGCGATTGTGACGTTGTTGCTGTCGCGCTCATGCGCTGTTAATGTGACGAGTAAATCAATTTTATCCATTATTGTTCCTCCTCTTTCTATACCCTTATAGGTATATTAACATGTGAATTTCAGAAGAACAATGTATTTGCTTATTAGTAATAAGGACGAATTAAAATGTAGACGAGCACACCTGTAAAGGCAACATATAGCCATAACGGCATCGTAATGCGAGCAATTTTACGGTGCAGTTCGACATTGCGATTCCATGCGCGCGTGACAGAGATAAGCACCAGTGGTACGATACCTGCTGCGAGCACGATATGGGTAATGAGAACGAAGAAATAAATCGGACGTAAAATCCCTTCTCCTCCGTACGGTGTTGACGGTGCTAAAAAGTGAAATGTGACGTATGTTACTAAGAAAAGTGTCGTCGTCGTCAGCGCCGCATAAATCATTTTCATATGCGCATCGACATTCCCTTTTTTAATCATGATGAGCGCAAGTACTAAAAAAATAAACGTAAAGCTATTGAAAATGGCATTCATGAGCGGAAGAATGGTAATATCAAATGCATCAAAATTTTCTACCCCTGGCAAGCGTGATAAGATGGCGATTGCTCCAATTAAAATGATGGAGACGATCCAAATAAATGGTTTGTAATTTCTTTTTTTATACGGTTTCGTGTAGTAATTAGACATAAAGGACTCCTTTTATTTTTTATTAAAAAATGAACGACCGAGTGTTTCGACGAGACTCGGCATTAAATTGTACAATTTACTCGACCAAAACATTGCTTTCGGTACATTCGTTTCTCTTTTTCTCGTACGCATAATCTGAATGACCGCATCAGCAACTTGTTCAGGAGATAGAAGCCATCGTCCGAGCGACTGTTTATAACTCCCTGATTCATCAGCTAAATCGATGAACGGTGTGTCAATCGGCCCCGGGTGCACGACGCTCACTTTCACATTGTGCGGAGCAAGTTCCATACGGAGCGCGTTCGTATAGCCGATGAGTGCATGTTTCGTCGCAGCATATACGCTCGCTTTCGGCGTCGCGACCTTCCCTGCTTGACTGCCGATATAAAGAAGTTGTCCTCCGCCTTGTGCGATCATATGACGTGCAATTCGCGATGTTAATTTCATCGGCATTTCAATATTTGTGCGACACATTTGTTCAATTTGTGCATCCGTCACATCGACAGCCGCTTCAAAAAATCCACACCCTGCGCTGAAAATGACAATATCCGCTTGCCATTCATCACGCCAAGCATCCTTTAAGCCGTCAAAAGCAGCAACATGATAGCCACATGCCCTCATTTCTGAAAGGCGCACTTCATTGCGACCGAGTACGAGCAATTGACACTGGTCACGCAAGCGTTCTGCCACAGCGTAACCGACCCCACTCGTCCCACCGATAATGATCACACGCTTATGCTCGAACATATTCATACACTCCACACAAATTCAAATGCTCCACAACATCGCCTCGCAATACGAGAAGATCCAGTTGCCCGATCACTTGAGATAACGTAAGACCTAATATTTTATCATATTTCGTCGGGTACATTTCTTTAGTCAATTGAAACACAGTTTTCGGTTGCTCCGTTACATGCTTCCATAAGCGTTCCAAACGACGTTCAATTTGTGCAAGACGCATGTCAATCAGTTCATTCGGACGATCGATGATGATCTCGTCATGCGCCGCATAAACACGACTTAATTCCAAGTTTCGCATTTTCAATAAAGAATCTCGGTATTGTACGAGTGACTTCGGACGTGCCGCTCCAATTTCCAAAGGCGCTTCAAGTAGCGGATTCGGCAAAGTTCCCGACAATAACATATCTCCACCGAAACATTCTCTTGTCTCTTCATGAACGAAAATAAAATGACTTTGCGCATGTCCGAGTGTTTCATAGACGAGCCAATCCGGATGATGAGGTAAATGGTCCCCTTCTTGTAAAAATTGATCCATTGAACGATGCGCCATATATTGAAAATTACCTTCTATAGCTTTTTTCCAATATAAAAAGTGTTCAGGTACCCCGAAAGATAATAAGGTTTGCATAAAGAAAGAATAGTGCCAGTTAAAAAAAGATTCACTTCGCGCCATCCATTCTCCGGTATAACGATGTCCAATCACGACAGCGTTCGGGAATAAATCAGTCCATCCCGCATGGTCGGGGTGATGATGCGTTAAAATAAGTTGTTCGATTTGTTCGAGTTTAATTTGTTGAGCAGCGAGTTGTTCGATAATTTGCGTGCGTGCGACTTCTGTTCTAGGCGCTGCATCGATTAACGAGAGCACTTCGCCATGAAGTAAAAAACTATGAATCGGACCGACTTGGAACGGGGTATCAATCGAAATCGATGTAATCGTTTCACGCATCGGCATCCCTCCTTTATTTTTCATATTGTTCTATTACACATGATTTTCCTCACAATTTCAACTGTCGGTCTTTCCTATGGTAAACTGAAAAGAAAGTTTGTTTTTATGAAAGGATGTTTGAAATGAAAAAAATTGCTTTTATCGGTGCCGGTTCAATGGCAGAAGCGATCATTGCAGGTGTTGTCAAAAACGAAGTCGTCCCTGCGGACGCGATTTATGTAACGAATCATTCCAATGAAGAACGTCTCACACGTCTTCATAAGCAGTATGGCGTCACGCCTTTTCGCGAGATGACAGATATTCAAGATGTTGATGTAATTATTTTTGCGACGAAGCCAAATCAAATTACTGACGTCTTACCGCAATATGCCGCCCTACCGAATGCGGTCATCGTTTCTGTCCTTGCTGGAACACCAATCTCCACTTTCGAAACAATATTCCCAAATCAAGCAGTGGCCCGCGTCATGCCGAATACGTCTGCTACGATTGGCGAATCAGCAAGTGGTATCGCTTGGAATACGAAAGTGACGGATGAAGCGAAGCGCTGGGTAACGTCGCTCGTCGAAGCAATTGGCATCGTCCAAGAAGTGGAGGAAGAACAGTTACATACCGTGACTGGGCTTTCAGGAAGCGGACCCGCTTACGTCTATTTCTTCGTCGAAGCATTAGAAGCTGCAGCAATTCGCGAAGGCTTGGATCAAACGACGGCACGTAAACTCGCGGTTCAAACAATCAAAGGTGCCGCTTTAATGCTCGATGAAACGCGAGAAGAACCTGCTACATTACGCGAACGTGTCACGAGTCCGAACGGTACGACAGCTGCAGGTCTCGAGGCATTGCGCGAACATCAATTCGAACAGACGATTCACGCTTGCGTTCGTGCAGCGAAACAGCGCTCCATCGAACTCGGAAAAGCATAAGGACAAAACAACACGACAATTAAACTGTCGTGTTGTTTATATATAAAGGAACGTCCACTGTCATAAAATCTTCCGCGATCGAAATCGGTGAAAAAACCGCTTCTCCCTGTGCTAAAAACGTAGGTAAGTCATGTTTCATAAATCGAGCGCTAATATGGGTGACGAGGAGATGTTTCACTCCCGCCTCCCTCGCTACTTGTGCCGCTTCTCGTATCGTCGCATGTCCGTACTGTTTCGCAATCGTTGACGTCGCATCGTCGAATGTTGCTTCGTGAATGAGTAAATCCGCTTCGTGTGCAAGTTCTACCGACGCCTTCGTGTAAGAAGTATCTCCTAAAATGGTGACCACTCTTCCTCTTTGCCTTGCTGTCGTCACCTCTTCACTTTTTACGAGGGTTCCGTTCGCTAGTACAATATCTTGTCCATTTTTTAGTTGGCTTAATAAAGGCCCACGTGGTACACCCCGTTTTAACGCTTCTTCAATTAATAATGTACCAGAGCGCTCTTTTTCTTCTACTCGGTACCCATAACTGTCAATCACATGGGCGAGTTTTCGTATAGAGACACGAAATTTCGGAAAATCTATGACCGCTCCATCTTCGATAATTTCATACTGAATGGGATAGGGAATATAGGTTTTTGTCGTTTGCATCGTCAGTGTGAGCCACGCTTCTAAACCAGCTGGACCATAAATCGTCAGCGGAGTGTCACCCCCTAAGAAGGAGCGAGAACTGAGGAAACCAGGAAGCCCAAAAATATGATCTCCATGCAAATGCGTGATGAAAATACGATTAATTTTGGACGGTTTGATCGATGTATGCAACAGTTGGTGTTGTGTCGCTTCACCACAATCAAACATCCAATAATCTTCCCCTTCATTGCGCAAATTCAAAATCATACTCGACGTATTACGTGTTTTCGATGGCATCCCTGCCCCTGTTCCAAGAAATGTGACGTCCATTAACTCTCCTTCTTTCCTTTCGAAATGACATCGCGTCCAAATTTTTGTTGGAGTTGATGTAGCACCCGCAATGTTTCGTTTTCTTTTTCGTAGCGCTCATACGTATCAAATGTCAGTTGTTCTACTATGTCAGTTTGTTCAATGAGCTCACTCACTGTTACACCGATCAAACGGACCGGTTGTCCATTCCATAGTTGTTGCAATAATTGGTCGGCCTTTTGCGTCAAATCATCACTTTCCACTAACGGCACAGTATACGTATGACTGCGGGATTGTTGTTTCCAATTTGCATATTTAATTTGAACGGTTAATGTATAACCTACTCGCTCTAGCTCTTTTAAGCGTCGCGATACTTTTTCGCTCAATTTTCCGAGCGTTCGATACAATTCATTTGAATCCGTCTCATCTGCTGGCAAAGTCGTAGATGAACCGACACTTTTTCGATCTTCTGCGGCTTCTGGGTCAACGATTCTCGTATCTTCTCCGTTCGCTCGTGCATGCAGTCGTTCTCCATGTTTACCTAAATTCCCTTTAATTAGGGCATGAGAAGCATTCGCTAAATCACCAATCGTTTGAATGTTTAATGCATGCAGTTTTTGCTCCGTACTTTCCCCGACTCCGTACATTTCAATGACAGGGAGTGGCCATAATACTTGCGGTACGTCCCGCTTCCGTAAAATCGAAATGCCGAGGGGCTTTTTTAAATCAGATGCTGTTTTTGCCAAAAATTTATTCGGCGCAATACCAATCGAACAAGGCAGATCAAGTTCCGCTAATAAACGCTTCTGAATACTTTCAGCAATTTCAACCGCATGTGTCAAACCGCCGATATCCGTAATATCCATATACGCTTCATCAATCGATACTGGTTCGACAAGAGGTGTAAATTGTCTCAACAAATCAAAAATTTTTTCCGAATATTGGCGATAGAGGGCATGGCGCGTTTGAATGACGACGAGATGAGGGGCGATTCTTCTCGCCTCTCCAACATTCATCGTCGTGTAAACGCCGAGCGCACGCGCTTCGTATGAACATGTTACGACAACGCCTCGACGTTCTCTCGGATTTCCTGCGACTGCGATCGGTTTGCCTTTTAATTTCGGATTTTCCGCTTGTTCGACCGATGCAAAGAAACTGTTCATATCGACATGTAAAATGACACGAACCTTTGCCACTTTCATCACTTCATTTCATTCATCTCATCTTGCGCAAATTCAATAACATCTTCCATACCTTCTGTAGCATTAACTAAAATATCGAAATCGATAATCGTCACAAGCTCATCCTGTAAATCATAAATCGCTCGAAAATAAGGGACTTGCGAATACGTTTGTAAACTTTTTTCAGCGAGTTTACTTTCTTCCATTTGAAGAATTTGATCTGCATGTTCAACGAAAAATGCAATCGTTAATGCTTCCGCTCGGTAAATAATATACGCCTCGCCATCTTTACGACTCGTTTTGCGATCATATAATAAATACCCGAGGTCTAATACTGGAATGACTTCCCCTTGTTGCTTCACAAAGCCGTCGACATAGGCCGGCATTTTAGGGACGAAAGAAACGCGCAAATTATTTTCAATCGACTGTACTTTTTCGATATTGCAAGCAAATCGTTGCCCATTCGTACGGAAGGTTAGTGCGTTCATACGTGCACCGCTCCTTTGACAATTTCAGTTAATAATTCATGTAGTTTTTCCAATTCTTCTACAGGCATGCGCTCATTGACCGTATGGATTTCTTCATATCCTACTGACAAAGTAACTGTCGGTACACCCATTCCGTTGAAAATATTGCCGTCGCTACCGCCACCGCTCGCCATTAACTCTGGAGTACGACCGATTTTTTCAATGGCACGCATCGCCACTTGTACGACATCATCTTGTTCTGTAAATGAAAAACCTGGATACATCTTTTGAACGTCGACCAACGCACGTCCTCCTAATTTTTCCGCTACCCGTTCAAATGTGTCTACCATATGTTGAACTTGCGCGTCTACTTTATCTTCTCGAATTGAGCGGGCTTCCGCTACGATGATCACTTCATCACAGACGATATTCGTCGCTTTTCCACCGTGGAAACTTCCGATATTCGCCGTCGTTTCTTCATCGATGCGACCGAGCTTCATTTCGGCAATCGCTTTTGCAGCAACTTGAATCGCTGATAATCCTTTTTCTGGCGCTACACCTGCGTGGGCTGTCTTCCCTTCAATCGTCACATTCATCTTCACTTGATAAGGAGCAGCGACGACGATTCCGCCTACTTTCTCCGTGCTATCTACCGCATAGCCGTACTCCGCTTCTAATAGCTTAGCGTCCATCGCCTTCGCTCCTTGCAGTCCGCTCTCTTCTCCTGCTGTGATGATGATTTGCATCGGACCGTGAGCGATATTTTGTTCTTTTAATGTATCTAACATTTCAAAAATCGCGGCAATTCCTGCCTTATCATCCGCTCCTAAAATTGTCGTACCATCAGAATAAATATAACCGTCTTCTTTCAAAATAGGTCGGATCCCGATACCTGGTGTCACCGTATCCATATGACATGTAAAATATATGTAATCTCCGTCTACCGTTCCCGGAATGGTCACAATTAAATTTCCTGCTCCGTGACCAGAGCGCTGTGCAGAATCATCTTCTACGACATGATAGCCTCGCTCTTGAAACGCTGCGATTAAATGATCCGCAATCGCTCGCTCATCTTTCGTTTCAGAATCAATTTGTACTAATTTCATAAAGTTTTCTACGATACGTGTTGTCATTTTATGTTCCTTCTTTCCATTCGTGATTGAGGTTTTTATATTTTCTGTTAAAATAGAGATATTACAATGCGATGAGGGGTTTAATAAAAATGAGTAATAAAAAAGTTCAAAAATTTATCGTCATGGCGATGATCATCATTATGCTCGCTTCAACAATCGTCTTTGGCGTCAGCGCAATTTTATAATGGAAAAAAGCGAAGAGTGTTCGAGCTCTTCGCTTTTTTGTTACCATTATACTTCTTCACAAAACTCCATAAATTGTGATTGTAAGTTCGCTACGACAGACATCGGATCATGTCCTTCAATTTCGTAACGACCGACTTCTCCCACTACTTCTCCATCTTTTAATAAAACGAATGAAGGTGATGAAGGTAAATGATCCTCACCGAAGAGCATACGTGCATATGCTGTCGCTTCTTTATCTTGTCCTGCGAATACTGTCGTCAAATGTGTAGGACGATTATCGTGATGAATCGCATGTGTCGCGGCTGGGCGAGCGATTCCTCCTGCGCATCCACATACTGAGTTAATCATAACAAGCGTTGTGCCTGGACGTTTGAACGCTGCATCTACCTCTTCAGGTGTTTGCAATTGCTCATATCCTGCTGCTTCCATCTCTTGGCGCGCTTGATTGACGATATCTTGAACATACATATTAAAATCCATTGTCATTTGTAAATCTCCTTCCTCATCTATCGCATATCTTCATTCAGACATGCTCATTAAATTAGACAGTTCTATTCTAATCGTTCCCTTTCATTTTAACCATATTCCATTTTCGTTGCAAGAATAGAGCGATAGAAAGAACAAAAAGCACTCATTTTTCAAGTTTTTTGAAAAATAAACGCTTTTTTAAGGCTTTTCGAACGTTTTATATTATTTCTGTTTCAATAAATTGATGACTGATTTGTTAGATGGTAAAAAATGTGTACGTGAATCGCGAATGAGTTGAATTCGTTTTTCCGCAAGTTGATTCGCCGCTAAGTGAGAAGGAATGTCGTGTGTACGGGAAATTTCAAAAATTTCTTCCAACACATCATAAATATGATTTACTTTATGGAGTGCGCGTTCACGATTATAACCGATCATTTCATCTGCTACGTTAATGACTCCACCCGAGTTAATAACATAATCTGGCGCATAGACAATGCCTTTTTCACGCAATGCATGACCGTGACGTGGCTCCGCTAATTGATTGTTTGCACTACCTGCGACTGCTTTCACTTTCAATCGTGAAAGTGTGTCATCATTAATGACTGCCCCTAGCGCACATGGTGCGAAAATATCCGCTTCTACATCGTAAATATCATCTGGCCCGACCGCCGTTGCACCGAAATTGTCCACCGCACGCTGTACAGCTTCTTGATCGATGTCCGTTACGATTAATTTTGCGCCTTCTTCATGCAAATGCTCACAGAGACGATACGCAACTTGTCCAACGCCTTGAACCGCAACCGTTTTGCCTTTGAGGGATGGCGTTCCGAACGCTTCATTTGCTGTTGCTTTAATGCCTCGGTACACACCGAATGCTGTCACTGGAGACGGGTTACCTGAAGTGCCGTCGACTGTCGATGTACCTGTTACGTAATCTGTTTCTAAATAAATATAATCCATATCTTGTTCTGTCGTGCCGACGTCTTCTGCTGTAATATAGCGACCGTTCAACCCTTCTACATAACGACCGAATGCGCGGAACATCGCCTCTGTTTTATCCTTTTTCGGATCTCCGATGATGACCGCTTTACCGCCACCTAAGTTTAAGCCTGCTGCTGCGTTTTTGTACGTCATCCCTTTTGCAAGGCGCACCGCATCTTCCAAAGCTTCTTCTTCAGAATTGTAAGGCCACATGCGCGTTCCACCAAGTGCTGGCCCGAGTGTCGTATCATCAATGACGATGATTGCCTTTAAACCAGACGCCTTATCTTGACAAAATACTACTTGTTCCACATCTTGCTCTTCCATCGTTTTAAATAAATCCATTGTACAGTCACTCCTTTTCCTATTCTTATAATTTACAACATTCTTGCTATAGTTTCCATTCTTTTTTAAATAAAATCTAATTTTTCAAATAATTCATCCGATTTTACTTAAGAAAACGTGCTTGACAATTCCGATGAACCACGTAAAATTAACATAACAGATAAGGAGTTGTTTCAAGTATGGTAAGACTTTTAGCGGTCATCGTACTGCTTATTCCAGGCATCGCAGCTGCTTATGGGATTAAAATGATGCGTGATTCATTGTTCGCTATTCCGATTGAATTTTTAAACACGTCTGCTTTCCAATTCATTTTTGCTAGCGGCTTACTTGTAATTGGCGTCGGATTTTTATGGACATTAAAAACCCGCACTTCACATCGCTCTGCTGGAATGACGGTTACAAATATATTGCTCGGACTCATTGCTTTCGGGTTCGGCGGATTTGTATTCTATGATTGGATTCGTAAAGTACCGACAACGTTCTTAACGAATATGACATTCCAATTTATTTTTGGTTTCGTTTTAATGGTGCTAGGGGTCGGATTTTTCGGTGGTTTTTTACTGCGTCGTGACCAACGAAAAGGGCGCGTTCAAGATCGCTTCCAATTGCCCACTGAAGCTCCTGAAAAAAAAGATAATTAAAAACTGTTTTAAACGTCGATCAATGATTGAACGTTTAAAACAGTTTTTTTATGCTTGTCGTACTCGCTTCGGATAATCGGTAATCCATCCGATGATACTCGTCGGTGAGTTTTGCAATACCTTCTCCGAGCCGTCTACTCCGTATAAACGAATCTTATACTTTCTTTGTGCTGCGTAAGCCGCGATTTGACTTGTCCAATACTTTTGATGAAAATGAAAAACATCGGCAGCTTCATAATTCGACCAGTCCATTCGCTGAACTTGCTTTTTCTTTAAGAGATAGGCTGTTTCAATCGAAGCATTGTGACGAATTGATTCTTCAATCAATTCGTAATGAAAAGAAGAAATATGCACTGAAGATGCAATCGGTTCAATGAGGTCCATAATTTGTCTCACTTGCTCAGGGCGTTCTGCTACCGTTTCTTTCAATTCAACATTTAATTTCAATTTATGCACTTCACAAAAATGAACAACTTCTTTCAACGTTGGGATATATAAGTTTTTCGTGCGGCGTTGCCATAGTGAACCTAGTTTCACCCGCGTTAATGATTTGAAGTTCATCTCATCTACGAGACGGTCTCGACTTGCTAATCGACTTAAGTTGCGGTCGTGGATGACGACAGGTACACTATCTTTCGTCAACTGTACATCGATTTCAATGCCGTCTGCCCCTTCAACGACTGCTTGTTGAAAAGCGCTAATGGTATTCTCAAAAGCCACCCCACTTGCACCACGATGCCCATAGATTTCTCTTTTAAACATTGAGTGTATCCCCCACGATTTCAAAAACACCTTGTGTTGGGGAATGGATTGTGGATGATTTCCCTTCGATTTGAATGATGACGCCAGGATGGGCTTCCCTAACGACTTCAATTCTCGGTTTTAAACGAATTTTCATCATTTGCAAATTGTTATAAATAGAACGTTCTAATTGCGAAATAACACGCACTTTTTTCTGAACTTCTTGTTCTAATTTTTCAAATGCTGCGAGCTGTTGACCAACTAGACGCGAAGCATGGGGCTTCACTTTTAACAATTGTTCTTCCAGGCGTTTGCATGCTTTTTGTTCTTCGCTCAATTGCTCTGCCATCTTTTGAGATTCACGTCGCAATTTATCTTTCGGAATCCCGTACACTTCCAAATGTGTCATTCGTTCATGAACATTCCCTGCAAATGCTGTTTCAATATATTCACGAGCACGAATATGTCCTCCAATTACTTTTCCTTTATTGCGATCGATGAATACTTTTTCAGCTTCTACGGTCGAACCGAGCAAATACGAACCGATATGTACTTCTTTCCCTTTTAAGTTTCCGTTGTTCGAATGCTTAATATAGAGCGCCTCTGCTGCTTCAATAATCGTACGATTTGCACCGAAGACGCCCCCTTTAATATAAATAGAGCCTTGTGTCGATCGAATTTCTTTCGCGTTTGAAACACTGTCTCTTCCCTCAATTGAAATATCTCCTGTTGCAACGACCGAGTAACTCGCAAGCACTGTTCCCCGAATGATAATGGAGCCGTCGAATTTAAGAGAACCTGTTTCAGGACCGACGTCCCCTT
This sequence comes from Savagea serpentis, assembly GCF_015351395.1. GTDB lineage: Bacteria > Bacillota > Bacilli > Bacillales_A > Planococcaceae > Savagea > Savagea serpentis. Next base: position 531,885 of record NZ_JADKPV010000001.1, on the reverse strand, counting down.
GAACGACAAGTTGTTTATCGACCGAAACGACACCGTTTTTCCATTGCAATGCGCCACCATGAATGGCACGTAAAACAATCTTATCCTCTTCTTCTACTTCTTCTACTGTTTTTTTATCATAATAGAGCGCAACATCTTCCCCATTGAGTGCTGCAATCGGTTCACCATATACGTTAAATCCTGGCGTCCCTTGTTTTGCCTTCTCTTTTTCGCCTAACCAACCGCCTTGTTCAATCGGCGTTACGAAGTTCATCTCATATAAATCTGCTGAACCATCTTCTCGAATGACTGGACGACGCTCTGGTTTCGGAATGTAGCGCACGATTGCATTTGCACCACGGACAGGCGCTTGTCCTTGTGCAATAATTAATGGTTCCTTCACCTGCACATTTTCTGGAATTTCTTGAATGCCGTGCGTGACGTTTGATTTTGCAACAGTTTCTTTAATTTCAGCGATATACTTTTCACGGTTTTCATCAAATTCTTCTTGTGTGACGTTAATGTATAATTCTGCTTTCATTTTATCTTGAGATACGATAATTTGATACGTCGGAACGTATTTTCCAATCTCATGATTTTGTCCGACCACGGTCAGTGCTTGCCTAAGTGCCATAAATGAGCCGACTTCAATACGGGGATGCTGTTGAACGAGCAAATCCAAATCTTTCATAGAATAGCCACTTTTCTTTAAATGTAAAATGACTTTTCTGTCTTTTACAAATAAATCAAAGTATTCATTTTGTTCTAGCATATCAAGCCCTCCTTACAATAGACGATATTCAAAGGTCATTATGACCACTCGTAGTGCCAATGACTTAATTTACATCTCTTCGTTTTTATTATCTCAATTCATGAACTTAACAAACAATACTACTTTCCAATCATTTTATAACGAATTTCCCTCTTTATTTGCAATTTGTGACTTTCGTCTCTCTGCCAATTGTAAAAGTTCATTCGCTGCTTTTAAAGAAAGCGGAGTAATTTCTGCCCCAGATAACATGCGGGATAATTCTTCGGTCCGTTCTGCTTCCGCAAGCGGTGCAATCGTCGTCGTCGTCCGTTCGCCGGAAACAGCTTTAGCTATGAAATAGTGATAGTCCGCCATCGCTGCTACTTGTGGTAAATGCGAAATGCAGAGCACTTGAGAATGAGCACCAATCATCGCAATTTTTTCTGCGATCGACTGCGCCACTCGTCCACTTACTCCTGTATCCACCTCATCAAAAATAATAGAGGTGATACCACGATGCTCAGAAAATACGGTTTTGAGCGCTAACATCATCCGTGAAATCTCTCCACCTGATGCTACTTTAATCAATGGCTGGAGTGGCTCTCCAACATTTGTTGAAATTAAAAATTGCACGTCGTCATATCCGTACTGATCAAATGTTTGATGGTCTTTTCTTTCAATCGAGACGACGAAATTTGCTTTCGCCATGTGCAAATCAGACAATTGTTCGATAATAGCTTTTTCTAATTTTTTTGCGACTTTTTTACGTTTAAATGATAATTCCTCAGCTTCTATTTGCAAGTCTGCTTCGAGTTGCTCTAGCATTTCTTGTTGAGCGAGGGCAACTTCATCCCGGTGGAGCAATTCATTTAACTTTTCTTCAATCGTTTCTCGATATAACAAAATTTCTTCTACGGTCTGTCCATACTTTCGCTTTAAATTAGCAAGTAAAGCAAGACGACTCTCCACATATTCTACACGTGCTGGATCGTATTCCATTTCGTCAATTTTTTGACGCAACGTATGAACCGCATCTTGCAAGCTGTAAAAGCTTGAAGATATCGTTTCGCATAACGGTTGTAATTCGGTGTCGACCGACATTGCATCTTCTAAATCGCTCATCGCTGAACCGACGTAGTCGAGCCCTTTCGATTCTCCATTTAATGCTTCATACGCTAAATTTAGACGTTCGTATAAGCGATTGTAATGATCAAGCTTCATTTTTTCATTCTCTAACTCGATGTCTTCATCAACTTGCAATTCAGCTTCATCAATCTCTTTTAATTGAAATGAATACAAATCGATATGTTGCGCAATTAATTGCTCGTCTTCAATCGCTCGGGCAATCGTCTGCTTCAATTTCATATAGCGCTCATAGGTCGTACTGTAATGCGCTAATGCATCGTGAAAAGACTCTCCCGCGAATTGGTCGAGTAAGACGATATGATATTTCTCTTGCATGAGCTCTTGGTTTTCATGTTGTCCGTGAATGTCGATGAGGAAACTCGTCACTTCTCGCAAAATTGCGATTGTGACGAGTTTGCCATTTATGCGCGTCGTCGTTTTCCCGTTACGATTCAGCTCGCGTCGAATAATTAATTCATCCTCAGCTTCAATGCCAAATGTTCGAAGTAACTCTTTTAACTGTTCATGAGGAGGAATATAAAACAATCCTTCAATCTCTGCCCGCTCTGCTCCAAATCGAATAAAATGGGTCGATGCTCGACCACCCGCTAAGAGCTGAACGGCATCGATGATGATGGATTTTCCCGCTCCTGTTTCACCAGTAAGCACTGTCAATCCGCCATTAAAAGATACCGTTAATTGTTCAATGATCGCAAAGTTTCGTATCGATAATTCCGCTAACATCGCTCAACCTCTTTTCTATTGTTACAATAATGCTAAAATTTGATTTTTGACACTTTCTGTCTCGCTTGCATCTCGGCAAATGAGCAGGCATGTATCATCGCCACAAATCGTTCCAAGCAGTTGCTCATCCCATCCGAGATTGTCGACAAGCGATCCTACTGCTTGTGCGTTACCTGGCAATGTTTTTAAAATGATAAAGTGACTTGCACTATCAATACTAATAAAGGCGTCTCCAAGCATCCGACTCAATTTTTCTTCCGTATTGTATTTTTGTACTGTCGGCAAACTATATTTATATCGTCCATCTGGAAGTGGGACTTTAATTAAATGTAACTCCTTAATATCGCGTGAAATCGTCGCTTGGGTTACTTCGACTCCTGAAGCTTTCAATTGTGCGACGAGTTGGTCTTGTGTTTCAATTTCATTGTTCGCGATAATATCACGAATACGAATATGGCGTTGGCCTTTATTCATTGATGGTCACTCCATTTCTTTTTCATTCGATTAGCACATTCACTTTGTCTGAAAGTGATAGGTATTCATATTTTTTATTTTTCTAACTAACGTGTACTATACATAATTATACATCGAATGTATAGTTTTTTCACATAAAGAAAGCACGCTCAAGGCGCGCTTTCCCATTTAATTATCGTGCTTCTTCATCTTCGTTTAGCTCAATGATTACTTGTGCAACATCTTCTGCTGTCAAATGAATTTCATTTAATAGTTCGTCCACCGAACCGTGTTCGACATATTCATCTGGTATGCCGAGCACTTTCACTTGTGGGACATCTTCTTGGACGATTGCATTCGCATGATACCACTCAAGCACACCACTTCCGAATCCGCCTGCAATGACGCCTTCTTCCAAAGTGATGATCGTCTTACCTGCGTCACGAATGTCCGCTAGCATACGCTCGTCCATCGGTTTAATGAAGCGTGCATTCACAACTTCTACTGAAATACCACGGCGCTGGAAAGCAAGACGTGAAGCTTCTAAAGCGACAGGAATCATCGTACCAAATGTTAAAATGGTAACATCCTGGCCACGTTCTAACACTTCCCAAGAACCGATCGGTAATGATTGTAACACTTCATCCATCTTTACGCCGACTCCATTTCCTCTTGGGAAACGAAGTGCAATGGGCCCGTCGTCGTACGTTAAGGCTGTTTTCACCATATGTTGTCCCTCGTTTTCATCTTTCGGTTGCATGATAACGATATTTGGTAAATGACGTAAAAATGCGATATCGAATACGCCGTGATGCGTTTCACCGTCTGCTCCGACAAGACCCGCTCGATCAATGCCGAAAAAGACATTTAATTTTTGGCGGGTTACATCATGAAGCACTTGATCATACGCACGTTGTAAAAATGTTGAATAGATAGCGACAAACGGTTTCATCCCATCCGCTGCGAGTCCTCCTGCCATCGTCACCGCGTGTTGTTCGGCAATTCCAACATCGTAAAAACGATCTGGAAAACGCTTCGCAAATTTTTCTAGTTTAGATCCAACAGGCATAGCAGGTGTAATTGCGACGACACGTCGGTCTTCTTCTGCGATTTTTTGAACGGTATCCGCAATTAGTGCGCTCCAGCCTGGACCTTTCGCTGGAGACTTTACGAAGTCACCCGTTTCAATTTTATATGGACCTGTTCCATGCCAAGTTCCAATTTTATCATTTTCAGCGGGTTTGTATCCTTTTCCTTTTTTCGTCACGACATGAACGAGTGTCGGACCGTCTACCTTTTTTGCATAGGTTAACGTTTTTTCAAGCTCTTCATAATCATGACCATCGATTGGACCGAGATACGTAAATCCGAGTTCTTCGAAAAACATGCCCGAAACGACCATATATTTTAAGCTATCTTTCAATTTTTCCGCAGCGTCGGCTAAATGTCCGCCAATTGCTGGGATTTTACGCATAATATATTCTAATTCGTCTTTTGCAGTATTGTATTTTCCACTCGCACGAAGTCTTCCAAGCATCGTATGCATCGCGCCAACGTTCGGTGCGATGGACATTTCATTATCATTTAAAATGACAATCATATTCGTCTTTTCATGTCCGATATGATTGAGTGCTTCCAGCGCCATACCGCCTGTTAATGCACCGTCTCCAATGATTGGAATGACGTAGTTTTTCTCCCCGCGAATATCGCGAGCGGCTGCCATACCCATCGCGGCAGAGAGCGAAGTGGAACTGTGCCCTGTCTCCCATACGTCATGCGCTGATTCCGCGCGTTTCGGAAACCCGCTTAATCCTTTATATTGACGCAACGTATCGAATTGATCGGCACGTCCCGTTAAAATTTTATGGACATATGCTTGATGCCCGACATCCCAAATAAATTTATCTTGCGGACTGTCGAATAATTTATGCAACATAATCGTCAACTCGACCACACCAAGGTTCGGACCGATGTGACCGCCTGTTAACGAACATTTTTCAATTAAAAATTGTCGAATCGTTTGCGCTACTTCTCCTAATTGTTCATAATTGAGCGCCTTCAACTTAGATGGATCGTTAAATTGAGAAATATCCACCGCTATCACACACCTTCATAAATTGATTCCTTGCAAATACTATGTTCATTATATCAGGAAAGGATAAGGACACAATGCAGGAACGCTTATTATAAATTCCGATCAATAATATAATGAGCAAATTGATGAAGCAGCGACCCTTCCTGGAAAAAAGCAATCGCATCAATTGCTTGTGTATAATGCGACTCCATTTGGTCTTTCGATTGCGCTAACCCAAGTATCGCAGGATACGTTGATTTCTCTGAAGCTTCATCACTATTTGCAGGTTTACCGAGTTGTTCCGTTGTGCTCGTCACATCTAAAATATCATCTTTAATTTGAAATGCTAACCCGATATGGTGAGCATAACGTTTTAATTCGCTTCTTTCATATTCGCACATACGCGACAAAATTGCACCTGCTTCAATGCTATATGTTAAAAGTGCACCTGTTTTATGAATGTGTACATGTTCCAGTTCTTCTAATGAAAGTTGTCTCGTCTCGCCTTCTAAGTCTAACACTTGACCGCCAACCATGCCGTCTGCACCACTTGCTCTCGCTAATAATTGCACAAGTTCGATACGCATGTCCGCCGGTATAGCATATGCTTCTGCAATGCTTTGAAAAGCCATCGCCTGCATCGCATCGCCTGCTAATATAGCCATCGCTTCACCGAACTTTTTATGATTTGTTAATTTTCCTCGTCGGTAATCATCGTCATCCATCGCAGGAAGATCATCGTGAATGAGAGAGTATGTATGAATGAGCTCAATCGCCGCTGCAATTGCATAGCGCTCTTCCAACGTATTATCCGCTCCTAACGCATCTTCCATCACCGCTAAAACGAGCAATGGGCGAACGCGTTTCCCTCCCGCTTCAATCGAATAGCGCATACTTTCTTTTAAAGTTTCAGGCATCACACTGTTGTCAAGAAGTGCATAAAGAGCAGCATCTACTTTCGGCAATTCTCGCTCGATAAAAGTTTGTAATGTGCTCATTCTACACTCTCCTCATTTTCCAATGTCGTCTGTTCGCCATTTTCTTGTACGACGGTCATAATTTGTTTTTCTGCTCGTTCTAATTGACCTTTGCAAAGCGCTGAAAGTTCCATGCCCTTTTTATAAAGCTCAATCGACTGCTCTAAAGGAGCCTCTCCGCGTTCTAATAATTGAACGATTTCTTCCAATTGTTCCATCGCTTGTTCAAATGTTAATTTCGTCATCATATGTCCTCCTTTTGCACATCGTTTACTATCGCTTCAATCGAGCCGTCTTTCAGTTGAATTTTCAACGAATCACCCACTTCGATTTGAGAAGCTGACGTCACGACATTTCCTTCTTCATATGTTACCGAAAATCCACGCTCGAGTATAGAGAGGGGGTTCAATGTCTGCATTAATCGAATTTGATGCAGCAAACGGTCTTGTCTTTGTTCTTGCGAAGCGGTCATTGTACGCTGTAATCGTTCTGTCGCATAGCGATGACGATGACGTGCTTCACTTAATTTATTGTTTGGTGATTGAAGAGATAAAGCGTGCGACACTTCAATCATCTTTTGTCTTTTCATCGAAACGGTCTGAATCATGGCTTGATGCAGTGCGCGTTCTACTTGTAAATAATGTTCGATTTGCGGTCGATACAAACGCTCCGCTTGTTGAAAGACATACGACTGTCTAATATGTTCATAGCGTTTTTTACTTTGTTGAAGTTGATGACGAAGCAATTGCGTAAGTGACCATTCTGTTTGCTTTAAACGCTCTTGTAATTCAAGTCGAGAAGGTACTGCTAGTTCAGCAGCTGCTGTCGGAGTGGGTGCCCGTAAATCTGCGACATAATCAGCAATCGTCGTATCTGTTTCGTGACCGACCGCACTAATGACAGGGATGCGCGACTCAAAAATAGCGCGGGCTACTCGTTCTTCGTTAAATGCCCACAAGTCTTCAATCGAGCCGCCACCACGCCCGACAATCAGTACATCATACTCTCCTTCATTTGCACGTTCAATAGCACGTACAATTGATGGCGCTGCGTTTTCGCCTTGCACGAGCGCTTCGTAAAGTGTAAGCTCCACAAGCGGGTAACGTCGCTGAATCGTCGTGTACATATCTCGAATCGCTGCACCTGTTTTCGCCGTAACGATTGCGATTTTTTGTGGATAAGCAGGCAAAGGTAATTTCCACTTCTGCTCAAATAGTCCTTCCTTCGCTAAATCTGCTTTTAATTGCTCAAATCTCAAGTAGAGAGAGCCGATACCATCCGGTTCAATATGTTCGATATAGAGCTGGTATTGTCCCATGCGCTCGAACACTTGAACCGACCCTTCAATGAGTACTTGCATCCCTTCTTCTAGCCGAAACTTTACATGTTGCGCTTGTCTCGCGAACATAACGGCACGAATTTGCGCCCCTTGATCTTTTAATGTGCAATAAATATGACCTGAGGAATGAAATGTAATATTCGATAACTCGCCCCTAACGGACAACTTTGTCAAATGCGGATCGGCTGAAAATTTGCGGGCTACATATTTCGTCAATGCGGTAACGGTTAAATAACGCTTCTCTTCTGTCATCGTACTCCTCCTCTACAAAAGATAACGCTGTCTAATTGAATTAGACAGCGCCCCATTATGTTCTATGCTCCGTATTACTGCTCGATGCCACATGCACGCTTTGCGCTATGCACCGTGTTTTTAAGTAACATCGTAATCGTCATCGGCCCTACGCCACCCGGTACAGGAGTAATGGCACTGCTCACTTCTTTTACAGAATCGAAGTCGACATCTCCACAAAGTTTCCCCTGTTCATCACGGTTCATCCCGACATCAATGACGACTGCACCTTCTTTTACGTAAGATGCATCAATCATTTTAGCGCGTCCTACCGCTACGACTAAGATATCTGCCTGTTTCGTCATTTCAGCTAAATTCGGAGTGCGTGAATGGCAATAGGTAACCGTCGCATCTCGCTGTAATAACAGTTGTCCCATCGGCTTTCCTACAATATTACTGCGTCCAATGACAACTGCATGACGTCCTGCAATTTCAACATTCGTACGCTCTAATAATTCAATGATGCCATATGGTGTACATGATAAATAAGTCGGCTGACCGATGACCATCTTCCCAACGTTTATAGGATGGAATCCATCGACATCTTTGTCCGGTGTGATTGTGCGGATGACTTCATCTTCATCTAAATGTTTTGGCAATGGTAATTGTACTAAAATACCATGAATATCATTATCTTCATTTAACTGACGAACGTGTGACAATAATTCTTCTTGCGTCGTTTCTGCTGAAAGACGGATTAAACGAGAAGTCATGCCCGCTGCAAGCGTCGCCTTCTCTTTATTTTTCACATATGTAGCACTCGCTGGATCATCCCCAACTAAAATCACTGCTAGTCCAGGTTTACATCCTTGTTTAACGAGCTCTTTTACTTCTTCTGCAATTTCTGCTTTAATCGTTTGACCGATTCCTTTGCCGTCGATTAATTGTGCAACCATCTTCTTCACTCCATTACTTATTCATTTTAGATAGTACGCCGTTGACGAATTTACCTGACTTTTCATCGCTGAACGTTTTGCAAAGTTCAATCGCTTCGTTTACGACAACACGCGCTGGAACCTCCGTGTAGTTCATTTCATACACTGCCAGACGTAAGATCGTCCGTTCAATTTTAGGTAAACGTCCGAATGACCAGTTTTCTAAATGTTCCGCTATTAAAGCGTCAATCTCTTCTCTATAAGCAACCGTCCCTCTAACAAGTTGTTCGTAAAATTCATCGAGAGGGATTTCGACGATAAAAGGAATCGCCTCTTCTAAAGTAATTTCGGTTTCATCTAGCTGAAAAAGAGTTTGGACCGCTTTTTCACGTGCTTCATGTCGTTTCATTATACTATCTCCTAACTATTTCAATGTCTCGGGGTTAATCATAGCATATTTTACGCGTTTGCACCTACTTGAAAGTAAAAAAAGAAGCTAGGACAAAAAAGAAGCTTCTTCATGGATTGATGATCATGTTAACGAGAGATTCCAGCGGTTGTTTACACTTTTTCTCTTCCAGTCGTAAAACGACTATGTTAATCATCTATACCCATCGCTCTTTGTCTGCCCTAACCTCTTTCATGCGAAAACTTATTGCTGTGGAAAATGAATGCCTGTAATATGCACATTCACTTCTTTCGTTTCTAGTGATGTCATATGATAGATTGTTTGACGTACTTGTTCTTGAATTTCTTGCGCTACTTTCGGAACGACATAACCATACTCAATGACGCAGTAAATATCAATTGCGAGCTCGTCATCTTGCCACACCGTTTTGACACCTTTGCCATGAACGGTTTTACCAAACTTTTCAACGACATCATCTGCGAAGTTTCCTTTCGTCATCGCGACGCCTTCTACTTCATTTGTTGCGATTCCGATAATGACTTCAAGCACTTCTGGAGCTAAATGAATACGTCCTAATTCTTCCCCTTGCGCTGGACCTTTTCCAACGAACGAAGGATTCGTTTTTTCTGCCATCGTAATTCCTCCTTCAACTATTCCATAACAGAATATGTCTCTAAAAACTTCGTATCGAAGTCACCCGATTTAAAGACAGGATGTTCCATCACTTTCGAGTGGAATGGAATTGTCGTGTGTACGCCTTCGATTAAAAATTCATCGAGCGCGCGCTTCATGCGTTCAATCGCTTCTTCTCGCGTGTTCGCATGGACGATCAATTTCGCAACCATCGAATCGTAATAGGGTGGGATTGTATATCCATTATACACGGCTGAGTCAACTCTGACACCAAATCCACCTGGTGGCATATACATTTCAATTTTTCCAGGAGACGGCATAAAGTTTTTCGCTGCATTTTCCGCATTAATTCGGCATTCGATGGACCAGCCGTTAAACTGAATATCTTTTTGTTTATATTGCAGTTTTTCTCCTGATGCGACGCGAATTTGTTCTTTAATGAGATCCACTCCTGTGATCATTTCTGTCACAGGATGCTCTACTTGAATACGCGTGTTCATTTCCATGAAATAAAATTTACGTTCAATATGATCAAAAATGAATTCCACTGTGCCCGCTCCACGGTAGTTGACCGCTTCAGCAGCTTTCACAGCCGCTTCTCCCATTTTCGCGCGAAGCTTCTCATCGATTGCTGGCGAAGGTGCTTCCTCTATGAGTTTTTGCATACGGCGTTGAATCGAGCAGTCACGCTCTCCTAAATGAATCACATTTCCATGTTTATCTGCAAGCACTTGCACTTCGACGTGACGGAATGTCTCGATAAACTTTTCCAAATAAAGCCCTGGGTTTCCGAACGCTGCTTCCGCTTCTTTTTGAGTAATCTGAATCCCTTTAATCAAATCTTCTTTATTGCGCGCGACACGAATACCACGTCCGCCGCCACCTGCCGTCGCTTTAATGATGACAGGAAAACCGATTTCCTCTGCAATTTCAAGTGCGTCTTCCGCGTCCGCGACGAGCCCCGTAGAACCTGGTACAATTGGGACTCCTGCTTTTTTCATCGTTTCCCGTGCGATATCTTTTGTCCCCATTAAGTTAATTGCTTCAGATGTCGGACCGATAAATTCGATATTCACTTCTTCACAAAGCTCTGCGAACGCGGCATTTTCTGCTAAAAATCCGTACCCTGGATGAATGCCATCACAGTCTGTCAGCTTTGCAACGCTAATGACATTCGAGAAATTCAAATAACTGTCCTTCGATAATGTGGGGCCGATGCAGTATGCTTCATCTGCTAGTTCCACATGGAGCGCTTCTTTATCCCCTTCCGAATAAACAGCAACAGTTTCAATGTTCATTTCTTTACAAGCGCGAATAATGCGCACCGCAATTTCGCCTCGATTGGCTATTAAAATTTTCTTCAAAACAGTTCCTCCTTAATTCGGACGTACTAAAAAGAGTGGTTGTCCATATTCGACGAGTTGACCATCTTCTACTAAAATGTCAACGATTTCTCCATTTACTTCCGCTTCAATCTCATTGAATAATTTCATCGCTTCTACGATACAAACGATCGACGTTTCCGTCACACGATCGCCGACTGCGACATAATTATCCGCTTCAGGTGATGCTGCTGCGTAAAATGTACCGACCATCGGCGATACGATTTCCACTAAACCTTCTTCACTGGGTGCTTCCACTTCTTCTTGTACTGGCACAGGCGCTTCTTGTACAGGTGCATTCGTCACTGCTACAGCTGGCGCTTCCGTTTTAACAGGTGCTGGTTGCGCTTGTTCTTGAACGACTTGTTGCACAACTTGTACTTCTCCCGCTTTTTTCGAAATGTGTAATTTTACTCCGTCTTGCTTAAATTTAAAGCTCGTTAATGACGATTGATCAACTGCCTCGATAATCGCACGAATATCTTCTACTTTTAACATATTGTTCGCTCCTTTAATTTCAAGAAATTTATTCTTTTTACATTGTACCTGTTTTCGAGTGGTCATACCACTTTTTTCTGTAAAAAATTGCTCACCTTCTCAAAGTATGAAAAGGTGAGTCTTTTATTTTGGAATTAAGCGCGTGAAACGTATTCGCCTTCTTCAGTATTGATCACTAATTTATCGCCAGCGTTGACGAAAAACGGCACTTGGACGACGAGTCCTGTTTCCATTTTCGCTGGTTTAGAACCACCGCTCGCTGTATCTCCTTTAATGCCTGGCTCTGTTTCTGCTACTTCAAGCGTAACGGTTACAGGTAAAGAAACACCGAGTACTTCGCCTTCGTATTGCATAATTGAAACTTCCATATTTTCAAGCAAGAATTTTAATTCGTACTCAATTTTATCTGATGGAATTTCAATTTGGTCGTACGTTTCGTTATCCATGAAAACGTGCGCGTCGCCGTTCGCGTATAAATATTGCATTTTACGGTTGTCGATTTGTGCACGATTTACTTTTTCGCCACCGCGGAATGTTTTTTCTTGAATGTTGCCGTTACGGAGGTTACGGAGTTTCGAACGAACGAAAGCTGCTCCTTTACCTGGCTTTACGTGTTGGAACTCAAGTACGCGCCAAATATCTCCATCTACTTCGATTGTTAATCCTGTACGAAATTCGTTTACTGAAATCATATTGTCTCCACCTTTATGTTCATTCGTAATTTTCGGATAATCCGATTATAATATGCGTAATTCTTTTGAAGATTTCGTTAAGCGACGGTTGCCATCTTCTGTGATGACGAGATCATCTTCAATGCGGACGCCTCCGACATTCGGCACATAAATACCAGGTTCTACTGTAACACACATATTCGGTACGAGTACAGTGTCAGAGCGGAAAGAAAGTGACGGATTTTCATGAACTTCCAGTCCAATTCCGTGACCTGTTGAGTGACCGAATTGTTCGCCGTATCCTTTTTCGGTAATGTAGTCGCGTACGATTGCATCCGCTTCTTTACCTGTCATGTTCGGACCGATTTTTTCAACGCCGAGCAACTGTGAATCTAAAACGATTTGATAAATTTCTTTCATCTGTTCAGAAGGTTCACCTACTGCAACTGTGCGTGTCATGTCAGAAATATACCCATTGTATAAAGCACCGAAATCAAGCGTAATCATATCGCCTTCTTCAATTACTTTATTCGATGCGACACCGTGTGGTAAAGCCCCGCGCACACCGCTTGCGACGATCGTGTCAAATGATGACTGTGTCGCGCCGAGTTTGCGCATGTAAAATTCCATTTCGTTCGCAATTTCAAGCTCTGTTACACCTGCACGAATTTTCGTACAAATGTATTCATACGTTTTGTCCGCAATGTCCGCTGCTTGTTGTAAAATAACGAGTTCTTCGTCCGTTTTAATGATGCGGAGCTGTTCGACTAAACCTGAAACGGGAACGAGTTTCGCATCTGTTTGACTGTCGTACAATTCCATTAAACCGTACGTAAGATTGTCTTTCTCGAAGCCGAGCGTTTGGACATTCATCTCTTTTAATTGAGCGCCTGCTTCTTCGAAGATCGTCTTCGTATGTTGCACGATGCGGAAATCTTTCACTTGCTCTGCCGCTTGTTCAGTGTAACGGAAATCCGTAATAAATACCGCATCGTCTTGAGAGACGATGGCGATTCCTGCTGATCCTGTAAACCCTGTCATATAGCGACGGTTGTACGGATTTGTAATAAGTAATGCTTCTACTTCTTTCTCTGCTAACAATTGACGTAATCGTTGTAATTTCAATTGGCGTCCTCCTTTAGTTGTATGAGCGCTTGAAGTGCTAATAAGTAGCCGTTTGAGCCAAAACCAGTCAGCTGACCGATGCAAGCGGGTGCTGTGACCGAATTCGTGCGAAATGATTCGCGCGTATGTACGTTTGAAATATGCACCTCTACCGCAGGCACGGAAACACCACTGAGCGCATCGCGAATCGCGATACTGTAATGGGTGAATGCTGCTGGGTTAATGATGATTCCGTCGAAAGATTCATCTTCTGCACGGTGAATCGCTTCGACGAGTTCATATTCTCGGTTCGACTGCAAACATTGTACTTCAATGTTCCGCTCTGTTGCATAGTGAACAATTTTCTCTTCGATCATCTGTAATGTTTCATGACCGTAAATATGTGGTTCGCGTTTTCCGAGTCGATTTAAGTTCGGCCCGTTTAAAACGAGTATACGCATATGTGTCCACCCCTTTTATTCATCTCATTTATTTTATCATACTCTCGTAGTCGTTGAAATGCTTTTCAGTTTTTTCAGAATGAAAAGCGTTATGAGTAGTCGTTCGGGTCATTTTTTAGTACAATGAACGAATACATTAGATTAAAGTAGGTGACAATATGGCCAAAGAACAATCTTGCCCCACATATGGTGGTCAAGCGCTAGTAGAAGGTGTCATGTTCGGAAGTCGTGAACATACGGTAACCGCAATCCGAAGAAATGATGACACACTCGATTATTTTTATGCGAAGAAAAAATCAAATCCTACGATGCAAAAACTTAAAAAAATTCCTTTTTTAAGAGGTGTCGTTGCCCTTTTCGAATCTGCTATTTTAGGCTCAAAACATTTAAATTTCTCAAGCGACCGATACGATGTCGACCCGAATGAAGAGATTGTAGAAGAAGAGCCCTCTAAACTTGCGATGATTTTAGGTGTAGCCGTCGTCACAGTCCTCTCCTTTTTATTCGGAAAATTCGTCTTCACGCTCGTTCCTGTCTTCCTCGCGCAACTCTTTCAATCCGTCGCTCCTGGAAAAACAGCCCAAGTATTGATTGAAACATCTTTCAAACTCGCTTTGTTGCTCGGGTATATTAGCTTAATTTCGATGACACCACTCATTAAACGGGTATTCCAATATCATGGAGCAGAACATAAAGTCATCAATGCGTTTGAAGCAGGTAAAGAATTAACAGTGAAAAATGTTCAAGCGGCTTCACGCTTGCATTATCGTTGTGGAAGTAGCTTCATTTTATTCACGGTCATCGTCGGGATGTTTATTTACTTCCTCGTTCCACATGACCCACTTTGGTTGCGCATTACAAACCGCATCCTTCTCATCCCTGTCGTACTCGGCGTATCGTTCGAAGTATTACAACTCACGAATGCTGTACGAAACGTCCCTGTCTTAAAGGTCATCGGCTACCCTGGATTATGGCTACAACTCATTACGACAAAAGAGCCCGATGACGAACAAGTCGAAGTCGCGATCGCTTCATTCAATAAATTGCGTGAAGTTGAACGAGTCGGGCTCCACGCATTCGATGATGTTCCTGTCACGATTGATGAAGAAGTGACACTTCCCCAAATTAATAACGAAATATAACTGGCCTCACTGGAATGCTCTCAATTTAAAAAATTGAGGACACTCCAGTTTTTTTATTATGAAAAAGACTTTCATTACAACCTTTTACCATTTTCTGATGTTTTCCCAACTCTTTTCATGTATAATGCTCTATGATTTGTTTACTATTTCACGAGGTGAATGTATGAAACGTTATTATGCTATTTCAGCAATTATTACACTATTTGCTGTCTCTTTAACTCTCCTTTTTTCCTATTTAGCATGGAAAGAACAAAGTCTCGTCGCTCCGAAGGAATTCGAAGCTTCACCCCCTTTGGAAACAAGTTTATCCAAACCTCTTCCGCCGAAAAAAGAAGAGCCTGTCACAGAAAAAAGGAGCGAGACAACGATTACAATCGGCATGATTGGGGACATACTGTTACATGAGCCAATGCTTTATTATGGTGACTATCATTTTGCTTTTAACGATGTTAAAAAACAATTACAAGATATGGACTTTTTATTAGCAAATATCGAATCATTACCAGGAGGACAAGAGCTCGGATTAAGTGGCTATCCGAAATTCAACAGTCCAAAAGCCATCGTTCCCGCGCTCATCAACAGTGGGGTTCATTTCGCATCAATTGCGAACAATCACGTGTTAGATCACGGGGAGCGTCAACTCCAAAGCACGATCGCTACATTTAAAGAATACGATCTTCCCTATACAGGTGCATTTGCATCGGAAGAAGATTTAGCCGAAATGCGCGTCGTTGACGTAGAAGGAGTAAAAGTAGGAATACTCGCTTACACATATGGTACGAATCTGTACAAACAATCCCACCCTGATGGCAAACAATACTTAATCAATATCATTGAAGAAAAACGAGTCGTTCGTGACTTAGCAAAGATGAAGGAACTTGCAGATGTGACTGTTTTATCTTTGCATTGGGGCACCGAATATTCCCATGAAACAACAGAACTTCAAAGACGTTTAAGCGAACGCTTTACAGAAGCAGGTGCTGATATTATTTTCGGGCACCATACCCACGTTTTACAACCGATGCAATTCGTCAATGAACGTCCTGTCTTCTACTCTCTCGGCAATTTTTATTCTGCTCAACCATGGGCTGGAACGAATATCGGCGGCATCGCTCGCGTTTCACTTACTAAAATTCAGCAAGGCGATGACGTCACGATTCAAATAAATGATGCGCATCTTCACCCGACGGCCGTTACGCAAGATATGCAATTTCCAAATGAAAAAAAAGCACGCTTACGCGTCCGCTCCTTAGCGGATGTCGGCAATGTACTCGGTTATACCGTAGACAAAGTGGAAGAAATTGTAGGGACGACGAGTTGGGAATAAAAAATGGCATGAAATCAAATGATTACTTTGATTTCATGCCATTTTTGATGGTCGAATTAACGGCGATACGTCCATTCATCGTTCGCATACTTTTCGCGTTCTAATTGCGCTACATAAGCTTCTTGCTCTTCTGTTAAAACCATCGGCGTCAACTGAAGATCGAGCGCTTGCTGAAAACCTTCACGGAATGCCACGATACATTCTTCAATCGTGATTGGACGCGATGTTAATTGCTCGATGGATACTGCGCGTTCCGGCAAGCTGCGTAATGTTTGTTCTCTCTCTTCTTCACTTTTAAAAATAAAAAGAGAAACTAATTTTTCAATGTCGAGCGACACTAAAATCGCCCCATGTTGTAAAATGACCCCTTTTTGACGTGTTTGAGCACTTCCCGCCACTTTCTTTCCTTCCACGACGAGCTCATACCAACTCGGCGTATCAAAACACACCGCCGACTTCGGACGTTTTAAATCCGCACGTGCTTCTTCTGTATCTGGAACAGAGAACGAAGCGTCCAGTCCTAAATTTAAAAATCCTTGCAGTACACCACCTGAAATCACACGATATGCTTCTGTGACCGTTTCAGGCATCCCTTCTTCACTCACGATGACACTATATGTCAATTCATGTTCATGTAAAACGCCACGCCCGCCTGTCGGACGACGTACGAGACCGAGTCCAAGCTGACTCACTCTTTCTAAATCAATTTCCTTTTTAATCCGTTGAAAATAACCGATTGATAACGTGGCCGGTTCCCATTCAAAAAAGCGTAAAACAGGGCCAATTTCTCCTTTACTATGCCACTCTAATAACGCTTCATCCAATGCCATATTGTACGAAGCGGAACGTTTTCCCGTATATAAGTAGTTCCAATTTTTGTTCATGCTCGTCACTCCTTCTGTAATTCCTACTAATTTTAACAAACTCGTTGAATGTATGCCATCTTATCATTATAATAGACAATGAATATGAAGGAGGAACAGACGGTGACAACATTACAATTTTTCATTGGTTTGGCGATTGCCATTATCATTTATTTCATCATTACGTATGTGCGCTTGAATAAAGCGGTCACAAACTTAACGCAGGAGCAATTTATAGAAGGTTATCGAAAAGCACAACTCATCGATGTTCGCGAACCGAAAGACTTTAAAGCAGGACATATTTTAGGAGCGCGTAACATTCCGTACAGTCAATTGCGCCAACGCTATAAAGAAATCCGTCCTGACCAACCTGTTTACTTATACGATCAAAACACAGGAAAAAGCTCACGTACCGCTTTATTTTTAAAGAAAAAAGGATATACACAACTTTATCAACTAAACGGTGGGTTCCGTACGTGGACAGGAAAAGTAAAAACTAAAAATTAATGCATGCCATCCTTAAAAGTGAAACTTCTCATTTTTAAGGATTTTTTATTTTCTGAAGAGCCAAGTTTTAAGTAACGCGAGCGTTTCTCGAACATGAGCTTTCGACGCTACAGAAGGTGGAGTCGGTGCCGCGATCATCACGGGAGTAAACCCTACTTTCTCAGCTAAATAGCGAGCCCGTTTCAAATGAAAGTCGCTCGATACGATGTAAACATGACGTTCTTCTATGACATATCGAGCATTTGCAAGGTTCTCGTATGTCGACGTAGAACGGCTTTCTAACACAATTTGTTCGCTCGATACACCGTGTTCAATTAAATATTGTTGCATCGCTGAGCTTTCTGTAACAGGCTCATCACTTCCCTGCCCTCCTGTCACTACGATTTTTTCGATATGCCCTGTTTCATATAGCTCGATAACCCGATCTAAACGCGCCTTAAGTGCTGGAGCGGGACTTGCATCTTCTTCTATTTTAGCTCCTAAAACGATAGCGGTTTGTACATTTTCATCGAGCCGGTCTCCTGACTTCTCATTCTCAATCGCTCGATACGTATAGCTATAACAAGTGATAGAAATCCCCGCTGTCACTGCAAAAATTAGCATCCATTTCTTCATTATTCTCTCTTCCTTTCATTCTATTCATTAGTACGTTTTATTTTAAAAAAAGATGCCTGCCATCCGGAAAATCTCCGAATAGCTGTTGACAGTACTGAGTGCATGCGTCATGATTAAACTTTAACTATTAAAGAAAAGGAGTTTGAACAAATGCGCAAAACAATTATTTTCACTGGCTTTATGCTTTTCTCTTTATTTTTTGGGGCAGGTAACTTAATCTTCCCACCATCTGTCGGATTTTTCTCTGGCGATGCCTTCACACCTGCGATTTTAGGATTTACGATTACAGCGATTTTATTACCATTAGCTGCGGTGGTTGCGACAATTATTTCAAAAGACGGACTCCTTTCGATTACGAAACAAGTTGGTCCTGTATTCGGTGTTTTATTCGCCGTATTACTATATATGTCAATCGGTCCTTTTTATGCAATTCCACGTGCCGCAAACATCGGATATAAATTCGGGTGGGCACCAATCATTGGAGAGAATGGAATACACCTCTTTATTTTTTCTATTATTTTCTTCTTAGCCACATATTTCGTTAGTATTCGTCCACAAAAGTTAGTCGATATTGTCGGAAAATTGCTAACTCCGGCACTACTGATCACATTGACAGTACTATTCATTCAAGCGGTGCGTACATTTACTTACACGTCAAAACCACCGAGTGAAAGTTTTTCCGAACATCCGTTTTTAGTCGGATTTTTAGAAGGTTATTTCACACTAGATGCGATTGCGGCACTTGCTTTTGGTATTGTCGTTATCGAATCTTTGAAACTTGCAGGAATTCGTGAACGTGGCGAACTCATTAAAGGGACGACGATGGCGGGTGTCATTGCGGCGATCGGACTCGGACTCGTTTATCTTGCAATCGCATGGATCGGTCGTGTCATTCCATTTGAAGGCACTCCAGGAGACGGTTCTGATTTACTCGTCACTGCATCTAATCTATTATTCGGAACGTCTGGTAACTACGTATTCGGAATTATCGTCTTACTCGCATGTTTAACGACAGTGATCGGACTCATTACAGCATGTAGTCAATTTTTCGTAAAATTGTATCCAAAATTTAGCTACCACACGTATGTCATTGTCTTTATTTTAATCGGATTTTTCTTTACGAACTTCGGACTCGAAAACTTATTAAACATCGCTGTTCCGTTACTCGTTTTCATCTATCCAGCTTCCATCATGTTAATCACATTAACATTATTACAACCGATGCTCGGCTATAGCCGTCAAATGTACCGATTCAGCGTAACAGTTGCAATTCTTTTCGGTATTTATGATGCACTTGGCGCTACATCGATTGATATGAAATGGTCTGAGCCTTTCCTTTCTTGGATTCCATTATTCGACGCTGGACTCGCATGGCTCGTCCCTGCATTTATCGCAGCACTGATTGGATACATGATGGATCGATTGTCTAACAACGTAAAAACAGTTTAATGAAAAAGCCAAATGTTCATCTGAACTTACTTTAAGTTCACACATGACATTTGGCTTTTTCGTTATTCACCTTTTAAACGTGTAATTTGATAAGCGATATATTTCGTGATTTCTCGCAAAGAGCGCTTTTTCGTTTGAACACGAATATGACTCGCTTTCATGTAATAAGGTTTGCGTGCTTTATAAAGCGTAGCGATTTCCTCTTTCGTAGAACGTTGAACGATCGGACGATTTTTATCGGTCGATATACGTCTCCAAATATCTCGAAATGGTGCATTTAAAAAAATGACGAGACCACTTTCTCGCATGAGCCGGATATTTTCATCATTCGTTGCAACTCCTCCACCTGTCGCGATAATGCAAAATTCATCTCGAAACTCACGTAAAAAGTCTGTTTCCATTTGGCGAAATGCAGGCTCTCCATACTTTTCAAAAATTTCTGGTATCGTCATGTTCATTTTTTTACTAATCTCAGTATCCATATCATAAAATGGAATTTTCAAATACATGCTGACCCGCTTCCCAATAGCAGATTTTCCGCAGCCCATAAAGCCGACTAAATATACTTTCTTCATCTTTTCTCCCCTACCTACTGCTCGCGCAACACAGTATATACTGCTTCACGATATATTTTTTCAACGGAATTGTAGTAATGATACATACTGCGATGTTCTGTACTATACGTTACCATAAAGTATACTACAAAAAAGAGTAAAAGGAGGGTAAAAAATAAGAGAGAACCTCGTTCATTGTTCAAGCTCTTCTTGAATGCTCGGATAAAAATACCCTTCAAATTGTTCTCCCCCCTTCATTGTGACAACAACGCGAATCATCTCTCTTTCCATTGAAAAATAGACATCATGCACATTTATGAGCAAAGGAACATGCCCTCCTTGCGCAGAGCGAAAACGAATCATATCTTGATATTTCTCAACGAAGGTCGTGCGATGCTCTTCTATTAAACGTAATGTTGTCTCTGGATGAATGACAATATTACGATATGGCTGAGTCGTGAGCATTTGATGTAACTCATATTCGAACAACCCCCATTGCATTTCGTCAGCAGTTATTTTAAAATGGGTTCCCTTTTGAAAAAAAGTGATAAAAAACACCGTAATGAAAGCGATCATGATAAATGTCGCCACATACAATAATAATTCAATAAGGGTTGAACCTCGTTCTTCATTAAAAGTCATAACACACTTTTTCATCTTCTCTTTCCAAACAAATGGCATGCTCTCCCACCCACTCCCAACGATACGAAATTCCATTGAGTGCTACATGATCTGAAACTCGTTCTTCTTTCATTTTTAACTGGGTCGCAATATAAGCCACTTTCATATCCGTCGCCTTCATCTTCTTCTCTTTCACTTGTTTCATTTCATGTGTCAATACGGGAAGTAATGTTAATGTTAGAATGACGAGGATGGATAAAGCAATAATTATTTCAGCAAGAACAAAGCCACGTTCACATTT
Organism: Savagea serpentis; assembly: GCF_015351395.1. Classification (GTDB taxonomy): domain Bacteria; phylum Bacillota; class Bacilli; order Bacillales_A; family Planococcaceae; genus Savagea; species Savagea serpentis. The sequence continues at coordinate 510,740 of NZ_JADKPV010000001.1, read as the reverse complement.
CAATACGCACCCTCCCTTTTTGAAATTGTAGACGGAAAAAGATCGGTTTCTCATCTACTTCATAGCGAATTGTGCCGAATTGTGACACATGACCATTCGCTAAAACGAGAATCGATTTCATCGGTGAATGGACCGATAGTTGAAAACTTTCAGGTAAATAATAGCTTTCTACTTCATCCATGTACGGGTCATGCACTCGAATTTCATTAGTTCCAGTCACTAACAAGACATTTAGCGCACCTTTTCGTGAAATTGCACGCATTTGCACTTCGTAAAGAATTCTTTCGAATTGTTCGATTCCATCACGCTCTTCTACTTTTAATAATTGTGTATTACTTAAAAAATAAATAGTGCTCGCTACGAATATGAAAAAAGCAAAAGCGATTAATGTTTCAACGAATGTAAAGCCACTATCATTTTTCGACAATCTTCACTTCCCCATTCGCTATCGTCAATTTCTGACCACCTGGACATTCACTGACTTTATTAGCTTCTCCTTTCGGTAAATATCCTTTCTGCGCTAATTCTTGTAAAGACTTAGGCCGTTCATTCGTCTCCAATTTATACGCCTCCGCAGCACCCATTACCATTTTAGACAACCCATGTAAAAGCAACCTTTAAATATAGTTATTTTAAGTTTTCTTTGTCTTTGTGCCACTGTAATAACTCTGTATCATAGTTTTGCCAATACTCTCTAGCGCTCTTGTGATTACGTCTAAATATCTGTGTTAATTCATCTTCATGAAATTCATCACTGATAGGATCGTGTAAAAACAACTCATTGTACTCTTTAATTTCATCGGAAAAATTAGCATAGTTAAAATGTACAATTACTTGATGGTCATACACCTCAAAATGTTTAACGAATTTAAGTTTATCTTGAGTATCTACTATTGTTTTATTTTCTAATAAATTATTTTTTTCTAAAATATGAAACTTTAAATCCTGGATTGTATCTAAATTAATCCGTTGCATTTGCTTATTTAGCTCTTTAATTTTATTTGTATTATCATCAATTTTTTTAGTTAAATTATCTACAACATTATTTTGTTCTTTCATCATAAAATCTACTAAGTTTTGCGTAATGACTTCATTTTCAAGTTTTAATTTTTCAATTTCTTTTTTCAGATTATCCTTTGTTGAGTTCAATTGTTCAATTTGTTTTTTTAAGCCATCTAATAAATCATGTAATTGTCGATAATATCCCATAGTTTTTGTTGGTTGCCGCCCTATGTTAAGTTGTTTTGTGTAATCATCTAGATACTTTACGCTGATAGCCCTATTATCACAGTGTTGAGTGCCTTTTTTACGTCTTGCTTGACACATGTAACTATATTTAATACCGCTAGGTTTCCGACTCATGTGTCGAACATAGATACTCCCACAGTTACCACAGATAACTTTGCGAAAGTAATCATCATCTGTTGCAGGCTTAGAACCATGTCGCTCACCTTTACTATTTTCAGCGATTCTATTCTCTCTGATTTTTTGGGCTTGTTCCCACATTTCCACACTCACAATAGGCTCAACAGCGCCTGTCAACTCAATCCATTCTTCTTTGTCACGTTTAACTCTTGTTGTATCAGTAACATTTTTACTTTGCCAACGATTCGCAATTGGTGAACCACAATAAACTTTATTTTTGACAATCCGATGTATTGCAGCAGGTGTAAACTCCTTACCTCTTTTAGTTTTATAGCCTTTTCCATTTAGAATATCTGTAATCGGTTTACCACCTAAACCCTCATTGACATAAAGGTCAAATATTAATTTAACAATTGGGCTTTCCTTGGGGCATATTTCAATTGTTTTATCTTCTTTGCGTCTGTATCCCAAAGCGACAACAGCAGGCTTATAGACACCTCTTTGGAGCTGATAACGTTTACTATTGGCGATACGTCTGCCCATTGCTCTTGATTCTTCTTCTGCTATCATAAACAATAGAGAAGTTCTCATTTTCCAGTCGTCATCAATTGTAGAAACACCACTATTTTCAAAAATTATGTAGACTCCAATATCTCTTAGATACTCAGCTATCATTAAACCTTGTTGCATGTTCCTTGATAATCTTGATTGATCCTTTACAATAATGTAATTGAATTTCGGTTTTCGATTTGATTTTGTGAAAGTATCTAGTTCATTTGTTTTTCCACGAATGTAATCTAGTCCTGCTTCATGCAACATTTGCAAAAAATCAGGTCTATTTCTAACATGTGTACCTGTGCCAATATCAGCATAGATTTTAATTAGTTCGTAATTGTTGGAATTACAATATTGCTCATATTGCATACGTTGTATCTCTAATGATTGTTTTTGGTCATCTTTATCAGTTGATACTCTTGTATACACAACAGCTTTTTTCATTTTTGACAACTCCTTTTATTAGAAATTGTACCATATTATAAAAAAATAACGACCCAAGAAAAAACGACTTCTCACAATCTTCTATAAGCTGTTTTTAAGAGTTGGTTAAAGTGTTTGTATTCAATTGTCTTAAACAAGTTCAGACAAGCTCATAAACGTTTTAAACTGTATGTACTTAAAAATAGGCATAAAAAAAGCCCAACTACAACTAAATGTAGTCAGGCTTATAGTGTTTTTTATGGGTAGCTCATTTCACACCACCCTTAGTTCAAGGGTCTGCTCATTTTGAGCAACCCATCTCACGTGGGTAGTTGATTCCATATTCTCACAGCTGAATTTTCAGCCATGAACAATGAATTATAACTGAGTGCTTTATATTTATTTTTTACGTGCTGTATATGACATTAACAATTGTAATGCTTCAAAGTAAGTCATATTAGGTACATTTTTAGAGTGGTCAACTGAAAAAATACCTTCTTCATATGCTTTCTTTGTTAAAGCAACCATATCTTTTTGACGTGTTCCATCTAACTTTTTATCCATCATATCATTTAACTCCTTTTTATCCGTTGGAAGTACAATGTCACCAACTGACTTCTTTTTTAATCCAAAGAACTTTACTAAGCCCTGTGCAATTGCAATTCCTTGTGCTTTAAGTTTAGCGTCAGAACGTAATGCCCCAATGTCAGTTGTGCTATCCATAAAGCCACCTTCTGTTAAGATAGCAGGCATATTACTTGCTCTCACCATGTGTAAGTTCATTGCTTTAACACCTCTATTGCGCAACCCCATAGCATTAACAATCAAAGGGTTGATAATTTCAGCTAATTTATGTGCTTGACCATTGTTTTTACGGTATACAAAGGTTTCTACACCACCCCATGAACCCCATTTAGACGTATTAGCATTGTGGTGAATACTTACAAGAACATCAGCTTTCCAACGGTTAGCTTTATTTGTGCGTGTCACCAAAGGTACATCAGTCTTACCTGTTGGGTCATCTAAGCGTAAAATCTGCACATTTTGATATTTATTAAGCTCAGCTGCACAAGCTAAAAGTACCTTATTATTAAAACTCCATTCACGTTCTCCAATTGGTGAACGCTTACCTGGTGTGTTATAGCCATGACCTGCATCTAATGCAATCTTAACCATTTATCCCATCTCCTTTTTTTCAATTAAAAAAAGATGAATAGAAATTAATCTACTCACCTTTGTCTGTTTGTTCTTCTAGGACTTGCTCAAGTCGCTTGCTAATGAAAGGGAAATAAATACCCATTGCGCCTAAGTTTTCTAGGACACTAAGTCCTTCCATTATATTCATCAGCATGATAGCGCCCGTTGAAATTACAGCGATTCCACCTGATAAAATTAAATCAAGTAAAACAGCCAACCCTATTCCTGCTAAAATAGAAAGCTTTTTTATAAAACCTTTATACGTGTATTTGCTGTTAGCTTCTTTAGTGTATAGTGCTTTAAAAAGTCCTGTGATAATGTCTAATGCCATAACAGCAAGCATCACATAAAATGCCACAACAGGAAATGCTTCTAGTCCAAAACCGATTTCTGTAAAGTGTTGAAAAATAAATTCCATTCGTCCGATCCTTTCTTATAAAATTAAAAATCACTGACTACTCAGCATTAGAGTTATCAATGATTTCTTTTAATTCATTATTTTCTTTTTGTGTCTGCTCTAACTGCACAGTAAGTAACGTATTATCCACTTCTAACTGTGCAATTTTAATCGCCAATTTCTGAATAACTTGCTCATTCATTTTATCTTCTCCTTAATTATCAATCAGGTGTAAAGTAATAAGTTGTATTGCCATCTGACATACGTAAACGTCCATTTGTAAAACCTACCCACATCTCACGTGGACCAGTGCATACTTTTCCTGTTTGACCCGCAGTTTGGTTGTAAACATTAAAAGTACCGTTTATATTAACCCTGTCAGTGAAGGTAGTAAGCCCATCAAATGTTGCCCGTTCGTCAACTTGTATATTATGCAAAAAGCGTGTGTACCCCAATGGAGTAGCTATATTAAGTCTACCACCCGTAGCATCTAAAGTTACTCCACTACCCCCAAAGTGCATTACATATGATTGGTTAACTCCACCACTCCCAAGATAAACGTTACCATTAAGTTGCGTAATACCTTCCATTTCGATTTGGCTTGCTTTGATTTTTACTCTTTCAGGTGACTGATTAATTTCAGAAATTACTTCCCCACGTGAAACCTTTGAAGAAATTTGACCTGCTTGAATAGACACACGTGTGTCTAATCTGTCGACTTCTCCACTCACTGAGTTGATTTCTTTTGATAATCCATTAACTTGAAATTCAAAGCCCTCAACTGTTTGAGTTAAAGATGACATACCTATTTCTACATCATTTTCTAACGATTTAATTTCGCTTCTGATTTGCCCAGCTGTTAGTTCAAACTCAGTTGTGACTTTTTCAAATTTACCATCTGTTTCTTCAATCGCTAATCTGATTTTGTCATTAGTTTGTTCAAAATACGACATAGTTTGTTTCTTGTTTTCATCAATTTCGATTTTTTGTTGAACAAACATATCAGTTGACGTTGAAGGTCTAATATTACCAATAACAACTGATTTTGTTTTTAGTTGTCCACTTTGGATAGTAGTTGTTTTAGACAGTATGCGTGACTTAATTGTAATATCTAATGGCTCATATATTAACCATACTGATTCGCCAAGATCCTTGTCTAACAACTCAATTGTATCTAGTGTAATTGCAATCTCAGGTTCGTCATTTAATTCTTTTTTAATATATTCAACTAGATTATTAGCGATTGTAAAACGTTCATCGCTGATTGGCTCAGCTTCAATGATTCCAAATTTTTCAGCATTAGGTGAAGTATATGCTACCTTAAGTCCATTAGCTCCATAACCAACAATTTTTGTTGCAAGGTTAGTTGTGTCAACTTGTCTATCTAGTGTTTTAATATTGTGCCCATACCGATATTGTGCGTCATTATCAGGTCCAATTTTTTTAGCAAAATGAACGTGATTATTAGGCATAATTTTATACTCAATTTCTGTCGCTGCACAAAGACCTTGTATTAATTTTAGATAGTTGTCGTTACCATAGTTAGCGATTAAGACATAATCATCTTTAATATCTTGATCCATGCTGTACGACCAATTAATATTTTTGAACGTCCACTCTATAAAATCGCTAATCTTTTTTGTGCCACCATATATTTTATCTGTTCGTTCTCCTGACAAATTAAAAAAAGTAGAAACTGCATTAACCTGTTTTGCGTATTGGTTTTCACCGATTTGTTTAATCTTAAAATCATAATCGTTAACCGTTACAATAGATTCTTCTTTTAATAAAGTGTGTGCTTTATTCTCATAATTAAAAGAAGTGAACGACAGCACTAAACTGCCATTCACTTCTTCTACAATTTCTAAATTTTTATAATTAGTTACAGGAGTGTTATTAATGTGGATCATGTATTCAACTCCTTTTTCAACTTTTCATAATCAGCTTCCATAAGCTGAATAATAGCATCTTGTTCTTTTTTTCTCTTATTTCTAGGCATTAGCCTGTCTTTACTTTTAAGTTCATTTATACCTTCGTAAATCTCTTTGTTATATCGATTCAATTTCTCTTGAACTTCTTCACTTAAAAATGAATAATGTTGATTTAAAAATAAAATTAATGTGTCATTTAATACATTATGACGTTTGTCTTTAATATATTCTGCGTGTAAAAACGCCCGAAAATTATCATGTACATCTATCTTTTTATAAAGAAGTTCCTTCTTATTGTTTATTTCAAGCAACCTTACAGAATGTTTGTGCTCATTTTTCTGAATCCTATGTGCTTGATAAAAACTGAATATAGATATAATTATGGATACTATTACGGCAAAAAGTGTTCCCCACGCTGTAAGATTGTCTGTTAATTTAATTGGTGTATTATCGCTTTCTACAATGACTCTTACAATTTCAGGTGATTCTTGAATTGTGATTAAACTCCACATATATGATGCAACTCCTTTTAGTTACATCATATACAATTTCCTATTTAAAAAACACCTTAACTACTCCACTATTACCATCAACATTTTTACTAATGCGTTTCATGACTCTCCAACCATTACTCTTATCACCCTTAGTAGCAACACCATTACTACCAACAGTTGCATAATCTCCAACCTCTAGAGTACCATCATCAATCCAATAAAGCTTACCCATTAAACCTACAGCATCCCATTCAGGACGTTCAGAACGTGGTGTGTAAGAAGCATTTTTATCATACTCAGGGTTCTCAACAAACCATTCATATGTTTCTTCTTCTCCATCTTCATTGATTTCAGTATATTCTTTGCGTAATGGTCGACCAAATTGGTCAGTAACAAAACGCTTATCCCACTCATCAGGGTTATCACCTAAAATTGCAGCAGTTGCTGATACAACACCAATGATTTCATCACCTGAATTAGCTAACTTGATAGATTCACCTTCTCCCCAAGTAACCGCAAGTGCTACTCTATCAATGTTTTCAGGGTTTTTGTCTTCCCACTCAAACATCTCTGCATAATCTGCGCCACCTGTTTTGTATTGACCCAGTAAGTGCATATCTCCGCTTTTAGTAATAACCATGCCATTTAATCTACTGCTTGTGTTAGCACCTAGACCAAACACTAACATTTTATTAGTATCGACATTATCAACGTTAAACTGCCCCAAAGCTAAAGATGATGGAACTGAAGCTATAACACGATTTCCTATTGCAACAGTAAGATTTCCTTCACTAAAACCTCTGCCTATTGCGACACTTTCAATACCACTACTAGAGCTACCAACTCCTATTGCGACACTATTTTTACCGTTTGCTTTACTGTAAGTCCCTCCGATTGAAATGCTTGTTTCGCCAGTGGCTGCGCCTTGACCAATGGAAACAGAAGATTCTCCCAATGTTTTAGCGCCATGACCTATTGAAATCGAAGAAATTTTCTCTGCTGTTGCGCTTCTACCTAATGCAATAGAATATGCACCAGTTGCTTTACTATAATGTCCTGCGGAAAAGGTATAATCTCTTGTAGACTCACAATTCTGTCCAAGCGCTACAGCTGAATCACCACTAGCAACACTACCACTACCCGCTGCAAATGAACCAGTATATTGAGCTACGGTATCCTTGCCGAAAGCAGTTCCATTGTTTTCAGTTGTCACATTATCTTGTGTTACGTGTTCCGTTGTTACGAACTGACTAGTGTCAATAACTGGAATTTCAGATACTTTAGTGTCTGTATAGATTTTTGAATCTTCAAGTGCTTTTGTTGCTTTTGATTGTGCACCTGTTGTCGTTTCCATATTTGTTGTCTTAGTGTCAGTATAACTCTTGGCTTCCTTCAGCTTAGCAGTAGCATCTTCTTTTGTCTCTAAAGCAGATAAATCCACATCACCGATTTTTTCATCTGTGTACTGTTTTGCTTCTGTTAACTTTGCTTGTGCATCTTCTTTAGTTTCTAGTGGTGTTAAATCTACTTCGGGAATGGCACTGATTTGAGTGTCAGTGTATTCCTTTGCTTCTTTTAACTTTGCAGTAGCATCAGTTTTTGTTTCTAACGCTGAAAGGTCTACTTCGGGAATTTCTGAAATTTTGTTGTCCACATACTGTTTATCAGCAATATCACCTAAATTAACATTACCGTCACTATCAGGCATGATACCGTTGACACTACCAACAGCACCTTCGCCATCTACTCCACGTTGTGCAATGAGTTGCCACTTAGATTTATCAGTCGGTTGTGTACCTTTATTATCTTCAATAGCACGATAAGTTGAACCATTATATAAAACTTCTTGGTTCTTTTTGTATTCCACTGATCCTTGCCATTCACCAACATGCTTATAGCTATCAATGACCGATTGAGCATAGTCGCCTTGTTCTTTTGCTTTTAAACCCTGTGCTTGAGTAGTTTCACCCTTGGAAATTACATCTTGTTTTACACTTTCAATATCATCAAGTTTGTTTGCAACAGTATCACCAATTGACTGAGTATAATCAGCTTGTTTTTTAGCATTTTCTGCTTCAACTTTTGCGTTATCAGCCTGAGTATTAGCATTTTGTGTAGCTTTGATTGCGTCAACTTTGAGTGCATCTAAATCATTGTGTGCTTGAGTAATCTCAGTAATTTTATCTTGAGCTAGTTCAGCTTTTTCCTTTGCATAGTCGCCTTGTTCTTTGGCATACTCACCCTGTTTAGTGACTGCTGCCCCAATAGCCACTACTTCATTTCCTTGTTGTTCAGCTGTGTTACCTTGTTGCTCTGCTTTATCACCTTGTGATTGTGCTTTATCCCCTTGACGTTTAGCAGTGTTTCCTTTTTGTTCTGCAATATCGCCTTGCTCTTTAATTAAATCTAAGTCCATGGCTTCAATTAAATTAGTATTTGATAAAATCATCTGCATAAGTTCAGCATCTTTTTTGTTGAGTTTATCAATGTCGCCTTTAACAGCTAAAAATTGATTAACTGTTTCTTGTTCACTTGTGCTTAAATCAGCCATAACTTTATTGATGATATCCCAATTATAGTTAATGTCGTTACGTGTACTTGCGTCCAATGGATTGCCTGTTTTACGTAATTGTTTCATTTTTTAACTCTCCTTTTTTAATAATAATAAAAACTGAAATCAAATGTTGTTGTTGTATTTGTTGCACCAATTAGTTCAATTTCATTTTTTCCACGTTCTAATTTGATTAATTGTTTATTTGTCGACCCAAAAATATTAGTGTTATTTTTATAGCTGTTGATACCGTCAAGTAAGATCCTATCGTTTGCTAAAGTTAAACCGTTGTATGTCCACTTGCTACCATTGGTATGATTAATAATTTGTAGGTTTTTAGTTTCTCCTAACACTTCAATTTTTAGTGGCATCTGTGCAGGGTTGATAGCAATATCCCCAATGTTATTAATCGTAAATTTGTTAGTTGAATGGATATATTTATTATTTTCATCCCAAGATAAGCCTTGTCCAAATTGCCATACATTTTCATCAAAAGTTTTCTTACTCAATGTGCTTGCAACAGACTCTGCATATCCGTTAATAGCAAGAAAAGAAAGGCTATAACTTGCATATGTATAGCCTTTATCTCCCATATGTTCCCCTTGCAAAATGACTTTCCAGCGTTTATAAGGTAATTCTTTTTCATGTAAATACAATTCCTTTTCCTGCGCTAAGAGTCGATATAATTCATCTCTCAACAGATAAGTGTCTTGAAAGTCATATCCTTTTAATAAAAAAACAACATCAATAGAGCGCGGCTGTAAGTGTCTATCTAACACTAGCATTTGCCCTAAATCAGTTGTTTCAGTAATGTAGTCATATGAAGGTGTAGCAATATTACTATGCAAAGGAATGATACGACTTGTATCATACTCAATGCGTTCACCTTTTTTATTTGTAAAATAAAACACTCACATCACACTCCTTTTAAATAATTATCTAGATTTTGTTGTTTACCCATATTGTTATTAATTGTGCTGAATGTTGCATGACCAATGACTTGACCATCTAAAATAATAGGTGCAGGCTCAATGTTGATTGTTTGATTAATTGATTGTTGTTTTTGTGCAGTAACACCTTTACCAATTCCATCAATTAGACCGTTCTTTAAAATTGATTTTGTTTGGTCAGCTGTCCATACTTTCGCACCGACAGGAAGGTCATATAAACCAAAATCAGCAATTCCATATTTACCGTTTGCTTTAAATAGTTCAAGTCCTTCTTCTCCCATAAAAGCTTGACCGCCTGTATGGAAGTTAGTACCGACTGCATAAGCATCAGGTGCTTTACCTTTTGTAAAGAAACTAATAACTTTTGTGATACCTTTACTCCATTTGCTATTTTCCACGTCAGGATCTTTTGTTTGATTGATTTCGACTTTCTTTTTAATATCCTTACCTAATACAGTATTCTGTTGCTCAGCTTTACGTTTATTTTCCTCAATTTTTCTACCTTCTTGAACATGTTCCTCACGTCTTTTTGCAAGGTTTTTATTACCCTCAGTTACCTTGTCATTAATTTCTTGGTTACTTTTTCGGATAGTTGAAAGGTCAGTCTTTGCTTCAGTTAATTTGCGATTTTCTTCATTGCGTTTATCAATCGCTTTTTGTATTTCACCGTTTGTGTCGCCTTGTGTTTTCTTCTTATTTTCTAGTTCTGTTAAATCTTTTTTGTTAGCATTAATGGCTTTATCAATCTGCTCAACTTCTTTACCTTTTTCAAGTGTAATACCTGTTGATTCAGAATGTATTTTTAATAATACATCATATTGCTCATTACTCTTTTTTATTGATTCATTGTTTTGCGATTGTTGATTTTTTAATTCTTCAAGCGTTTCTTTGTTTGTTGCAAGTGATTCTTGTTCAACTTCAAGGTTCTTTTGTGCTTTTTTAATCTTGCCATCCAAAGATGATTTTTGAAGTAATAACTCATCTTTTTGTTTGATATATTCTCTGCTAGTTAACTTCTCCCATGCAGATTTACCTTCTGCCAATTGCTCAAGTTCTGCACCGATCCTTGCTGATTCTTTTTCTAATTCTGCAATTTCTGATTTAGCTTCTGTTGTTGCCTTAGTAGCTTCTTCAATCGCAATTTCTGTATTGTAAATATCATCTAAGAGTTGGTCTTGAGCTTGGAGTTCAGTATTGATTTCCTGAATGTCAGCAAGCATTTCTTCATATACTTCAATACGCATACGCTCTAATTCTGCTTCTGTTAATGCTTTAATGTTGTCAGTTACACCGATAACTGCGTTACCATATTCATCATAAAGTAGAGCTGTGTCGGGAAGTTGTTGCGCTAAGCTGTCTTGAGTTGACATAAATGTATTAAACTCTTCATTTGTCAGACCTGATTTATTTTTCAACTCTTCCATTTCACCTTGAATTTTCGCAATAGCTTCAGGCGATGTAGTGTGTTCTAGTTCGCTATTTAACGTTCTAAATTTAAGAAGTTCTTCATTGGAAAGTTTATTTTTAGCACTTAGCGCTTCAAACGATTCAACCAACTTGTTATTGTTCTGAATTGCTGACAATACACTATTTGCTTTTTCAGTGGTTGCATCAATGTCTGCTAATTTTGCATCTTTGGCTTCGGTTGTTGCTCTAGCTACTTCAAGTTCAGCTTCTGCAAGTTTTTGTTGCTGAATTAAAGCTTCATCTGCTTTAGGTTGCATTAAAGCATATGCTACACCTAGTGCTGTAATTGCACCCACAACAATACCAATTGGTCCTGCCAAAGCTGAAATCATCGGTAGTAACACAGGTAGCATTGTCATAATCTGACCGATACCAACTAGTAACGTTCCACCAACAATCATTAATGGACCAAGTGACGCTAATAACACCCCAATACCTACAACAACTTTCTGCATTGCAGGACTCATAGCGTTTAATTTATCCACCGCACCTTGGATTGCTCCAACGATCCCTTTTAAAGCAGGCTCTAAATTATCGTATAGTTTAATGGCTAATTCTTCTAATGCAGACTTCAAATTTGTGATTTGTCCTTTAAGGTTGTTCTGCATAGTGTCAGCCATTTCTTTAGCCACACCATTAGAGTTATTTATTGAATTAGATAGATTATTAAAATCTTCTTCACTTGCGTTGATGATTGCAAGCATACCTGCCATTGCTTCCTTACCAAAAATAGTTGCAGCTGCACTAGCTTTCTGGTCTTCTGTTAATGTACTGAAAGCTGTACGTAGGTCTCTCAAAAGAACTTCCATTGGTTTCATTTCGCCATTAGCATCTTTAATATTAATACCTAAGTCGTCCATAACATTCTGCATTGCTTTTGTTGGCTTAACTAAGTTTGTTAGTGATGCTCTTAAACTTGTACCACTTTGACTTGATTTAATACCAGCATTTGCCATTAACCCTAATGCCAACGCTGTATCTTCCACTGAGTAACCTAATGCACCAGCAACAGGCGCAACGTACTTAAACGATTCACTTAACATAGCGACGTTAGTATTTGCGCTTGATGAAGCTGAAGCTAATACGTCACTAAATCTACCTGCTTCTTTTGCTTCCAATCCGAACGCTGTCATTCCATCCGTCACTATATCCGCTACAAGCGCTAAATCCTCTCCACTTGCAGCTGCCAAAGATAAGACACCATCAACTGCACTGATTGATTGCTGTACATCCCAACCTGCCATAGACATATACTTAAACGCATCTGTTACTTCACTTGCGCTAAATTTGGTTGAAGATCCTAGCTCTCTTGCTTTTACTTCAAGTTGTGCCATTTCGCTTGCTGTTGCACCACTAATTGCTTGTACCTCAGACAAACCTGCTTTAAAGTCCATTCCGATTTTAGTAGCAACACCACCTAACGCAACTAATGGAGCAGTAACTTTCATCGATAATTCTTTTCCAACTGACTGCATACCTTGACCAAACTCTTTGACTTTTTTACCACTCTCAGCCATTTTCTCAGCAAAAGTTCTTTGTGAAGAGTCTACCTTTTTTAATTGGTTCTCATAGTGCTTTAATTTAGATTCAGTTTCAGCAATTTCACGCTGAAAGTTCCTATATTGCTCTTCACTAATCTCACCATTCTTAAAAGCTTGGGTAACCTGTTCTTGAGCGTCTTTTAAACCTTTGAGTTTGTCACCTGTTGCTTTAACTTGGTCAGCTAATAGTTTCTTTTTTTGAGTTAATAGTTCAACATTTTTTGGGTTGAATTTAAGTAACCTATCTACATCCCTAAGTTCTTTTTGGATATCTCTAGATTTTTTGTTGACACCTTCAAGAGCTTTATCTAAACCCTTCGTTTCGCCATCAACCTCAATCGTAATACCCTTTATACGTCTACTCATTTATCTCTCTCCTTTCTTTAGAAATTGTCGAAATCAGCTTGAGTTGCTTTTTTAACTTGTGGCTGATCCATGCTATCTTGATTTTTAATTCTGATATAATCGGTTGCATAATCTAGACAATCACCAATCGTCATAATCTCCATGTCGTCTAGTGTTAGACCAACTAATTTACAAGTCATAAAAAAAGACTCAGTAGTTAAAATATCTTCATCACTGAGTTCATTGTTTTGTACCGTATTTTCTATTTTTTTTTACGGTGAATGTTACCAACCAATAATTCTAAGAAACCATCTTGTAAAATTAAATCTGTAACAGGTACATATGGTAAGCTATCAAGCCATTTGGCGAACGGTTGCGTTTTTAAATCAGCTGTTTTTAAAAATGCCCATGTCAATTGATAAATTAAGATAGTGTCAAAACCATCAATCAATGCTTCCATTTGTTTGTATTCAGATTTGTTTTCTAGTTCTTGAAGCGTTGCAATATTTTCTACTCCACCGATTGCTTTAAAAGTATCAGCCAAAATATCAGCTTTAAATTGGTTTCTGTAGTGCATAGCTGTGATTGCAGTCGCTTTAATGCGATATTCTTCTTCACCAATCATCATTGTTGTTTCCATTAGTTCCACTCCTATTTTTCTGAAATAAAAAAGGTAAATCAGCAATATAGCCGACTTACCTTTTGATAATTAATCTTCTTCTGTTGTTGTTGCTTCAGCATCGAATGGTGCTGTAAACCATGTGTTATATACTTCATCAGCTGTTTCTGAAGCTGTTTTAGCACGTACAACACCTTTAGCGCTTGGCGCTGCAGTAAATGTTAATTCAGAAGTCTGTGCTTCAATTGATTCTGCGTTTGTCTGTCCTGAGATAGTTGGACGTGAAGCTGTACAGTTATAGAGTACATGACGTGTTGCTTTCTTATCTCCATCAAACTCAAATGCAAGTGCAAATGATTTACCCTTTGCGTTAATATCTTCGACTAAGACTCCGTTAACTTTCTTTTCTCCTAAGATTTCTTCCAAGAAAAATTCAGGAAGTTCAGCCAATTCAATTGATCCTTCGTAACCTGCGTTCGACGTGAACACATGATATGCCATATTGTCAGCATAAAATGGTGTTTGGTCACCTTGTGGGTCTAGTGATAAATTAACTGCTCCACGCACACGTTGAAACTCACCGTATACTTCTTTGTCATCTTTAACATCTTCAATTACTGCAACGTGGACATTAGTTAGTCCGTAACGTACTTTGTTTGTCATTATAAATTTCCCCTTTAATTTTAATTTTTTAATAGAAAAACACCCACAATTACATGTGAGTGCTTTAAATTTCTAGTTCATATGTCTGCATAAAAAGATTTTCTTCTTTTATATATGCTTCATATTTTCCATAGATAATATTTAATTCTGTCAAAATATCATGAACCTTTTGTTCAAGTTCAAAATCTTTACCTTCTGTGTAGAGCTCAATCTCAATGTAATCTGTTTGCATATAAATCTCATTATCAGCCACAAAATTATTAACATGAGGTGAGTAGTATACCACAAAAGGAGGATTAACTGGTTCATTGAAATGGTGATATGCAATAGGTAAACCTAGCTTATCCATTCCTTGTTTCAAGCGTGTGAACTTATTTACTTTATCCATTTTGTATCACCTTAATTACTGCTTTTTCAAATTCGTCAATAACACTCTGTTCAACAGGCTCAATGTGCACAAATGCTCTAGTACGTCCACCCTGTCGCAAAGCATGACCTTTTTCAAGCAAGTGAGTGAGTTGTCCTTTAGTATTATAGATAACCCAACCGCCTTCTTGTTCTTTTGCCTTCCATGCTTTAGCATATTTCCCTGTGCGCTTAGGTGAACTACCTTTAAGTTTATCAGCGCCATCTTTTGCAACTTTTTCTTGCGCTTCTTTCATTCCCTGCTCAACTTCATCGGTGTACTCTTTCATGAGCTTAGTGATAGCATCAGCAAAACCATCAATACTTACTTTAACGTTTGCCAATTTTTTCACCACCAACAATATGCGTAAATTCACCAAGGTCTGATACTCTAATGATTTCATATTCTTTTTTATCATACAGAAAACTAGTTTCATTGTCATAATCACTTGAACGCACAATAAATGCTGATTTATGTCTGATAGCTTGAGTGCTTGCATCATGTCGTACATTGTCACTATAAAATTCAGACGTTGAAACTTGATATTTATTAGCAAATACCAAGCGTTCAGACTTCTCTTTTTTACCGATACCTAATTCATCATAAACAGTTTCTTCTTTGATAAGATAAATTGCATCATTGTATCTCATAACGCCCACCGACTTGATAAAGCCAACTTGCGTTTAATACGCTCATAAGCTCTAAGTTGTTTTTCACTGTCTTTGTTATCATAACCAAAGCTAGATTTAACAAAGAAGATAACAGCAGTTTCAATAAGTTCGTCATCCAAGTCTACATTGATCCCGCTTTCTTCTAAGTCTAATTTTCCTGCTTCAATTAGCATTTTAATTTCATCATCAAATACATCAGCTGATACTCTTAATGCAATCTTACATTTATCTAGTAAAGCCATATTAAATCAACTCCAATGCGTCAATCGCATTTTGTTTACCTTGTACCTTTTCACCGTTTGGAAGAGTATACCAACCTCCACCAGTATGATATTGACTCACATCATTATGCGTTTCTTCAATCGGTGGAACAGTTGGTTTATCTACTTCTTCAGTTTCAGGTTCAATTGGTGTTTCAATTAATTTTTTTTTACACGTACAAAGCCATCTTGTGCTACAACGTTACCGCCTGCAAAGATAGAACCACGATACGCTACAATTCCCTGGTCAAATTTGAAGTCAGCCGAACGTTGTAAATCAACATCTGAGAATACTGCTACTTCATAATTTGCTAAGTTACCGTATGCCATAAAGAATGACTCATGAGCATCTGCAAAGTTGTTAATAATGAATGGTACACCGTCAATTGTTCCTGTGTTACCTGCAACTTTGATTTCGTGTACTTTTGTTCCTAAATCTGTACGTAATTTTGCAAACTCACGTAATGTAGCCTTTGATAAGATTAAAGTAGCATCTCCTTCAACATCTTCGATTCCATAAGAGAATACAATGTCATCTAAAGTATCAGTAGTAATAGCGTCAACTGTAATATCAGCGTCACCTGTTAAAGCAGTAGCTTTATCTGAGAAGATCCCTGCTAAGTTACCTGCTGTGCCATCGCCCAATAAGATTTGTTTATTTAATTTACGTTTTAAACCTTTTAATACTTCACCTTCAACTTCTGCTACATAATTAGCGTTTGGTAGTTTCTCTACTTCTTCTGTGACTTCTGCGTAATCTGTAACTTTTGCTTTGTTAATTTCTGCGTATGCAAATGTAGGTTGTCCTTCATGATATTTTGCGCCTTCTGCTGTCATTCCACCAACTGCATCTGTTGCACGATATGGAGCTCTGTATGACTCTCCACCTGCTAATGCTTTGATTTTTACTGCATCAACTAAAGTTGAAACTGTGTTAAACCCACCATTAATTTCATCGCCTGCGTGTACTGCTAAAGCAGTTTGGTCAACTGTAACCATACGGTTTTCTTTCAATTCTTGTGCACGTACTTCCATTTTATCTACTGTCATTTTACGTTCCTCTTTCTCAATTGTATTTGTGATTTGTTTTCCTTCTTTGATTTCTGCTACATCAGCTAATAAAGCTTGACGTTGCTCAATTTCTTCAACCTCAACTTGTAACTCACGTAATTCTGTTTCAATTTCTTCAAGATTAACCTCTTGTGTTGTATCAGCTAATGCTGTACGTAACTCTACCTTGCGTGTTTCAATTTCTTGTAAACGTTTTTCCATTTTTAATATCCCCTTTTGTTTTAAATCTGTGCTAACAACAATAAGCGTTGTCGCAATTCCTTTTGTTTTTGTTCTTGTTCTAATAAATCTTGTAACCCTTCCATACTGCGTTGACTTACATCGCTGCTATCATATGCAGGCATTGGCACTAAACTTACTTCAACCAATTTAGCTTTATTGATTGTGCGAACAATGTCACCATCAACACGTTCAAATGAATCCTCTTGCTTGATAAAGCCAACACTCATACCTGCAATATCGCCACGCTTAACAAGTTCTAACACGTCTTTTCCTAGCGTTGTATTAGGTAAATCAACTGTTAAATGTAAACCAGCTTCATCAGCAACTAAAAGAGCTGTGTTATTGCTTGTGCGCCCTAACACTTGATTAATGTCATGACCATAGAGCACTAGTTGTTCATCATTTTGCAATGTTTCATCAAATGCTCCCATAGCAAAGTTTTCATAGAAAAAACCATCCGCTGTTGCAATAGGGTTACTCATTGATCCCCATTTGAGCGTATAGCCTTCTACCGTCATACTATTTTCTTTTTTATCAATTGATAAATCTTCAATTAATAGTTCTCTTTTCTCAAACTTCATCTTTGTCACCACCTTTCAAAGTGGTATCGTCCACTACATTATAAAAACGTTCATCATCAACTCTTGCTGTATCAAGTCGTCTGATTGGAATATCTCCGCCTTCAATTGATGGCATATTCATAATTTTTCTTGCTTCATTTGGAGTTACTAAACCTCTATCAACGTAATCAACTAATTTTAACTTTGTTTCCATTGAAGAGAATAAGAAACCTGTGCCATCAAAGATAATGCGATTACCTTTTCTGCGTTCAACCTTTGTGAACAATTTACGTGTAAACTCATTTTGTAATGCAATGATTAATGGCTCAATTTCTGCTTCATAAAAAGCTGACCATTCATCTTCTGTGTAATTATTTTTCACAATTGATTCATTCACCCCAAAATAAGAATAGAGTCGTTCAATTTTTTCCTTCTGAATTGCTGTATCAGGCACATATACTTGTTGCTTAATCTGTTCTAAGTCATACTTGTTATCTGTGCCTGCAATACCGCCTTCATTCTCTATTTGTAAATAATCCTGCCTAAACTGTTCAATTTGTTGGCGCATGTCCTCAGGTCTAATAACGTTATTAAACTTCATCAACCAACGTAACTTAGTGCTGTTTTTAATTGCATGTTCAACTGACTCATCACTTGCAGAAATGGATTTCAAAATATTCTGAATACTATGTGCAGGCGATTGTCCAAAGTACTCTTTCGCATTGTGTTCTTGTTTTAAATGAATAACATCAGCATATGGCACAGTAATTTCTTTTTGACTCATTTTAAACGTAATAAAAAAGTTACCGCTCTTTGATTTGCTCATTTCTGCACTGTTCGATAAAACAGGAATAATTGCAACAGGCTTACCCTTGTTATCACGCTCAATGATTGCATATCCATTGTTGTTGAGTTGCAATTGTGTAACCAGTTTTTCAAGAAGCGTTTGTAAACTATCAATTTCATTCGGTTCATTTAATAAATCGATTAGCTCAGATCCTTGCTCAATATCACCAATTACATGTTTTACTTGTAACTTACCAATTGCTTTAACCTTTGGCTTAATGCACGCCTTAACAATATCGCTAGATTCAATATCTGCTGAGAACGACCAATTAACACCATCGCGCTCAACAACTTGGCTGTTTTGACTTGTGTTAAATGTGACTTTGTTACCTAACAATCTATCAACTAATTTCATTTTTCCACCTCCTTTTTTTAAACTAAATTATCATAGTCGTTTTGTTTATCAAGATAAAGCGTATAACTATTTAACATACTTGCTAGTCCGTCAATACGTTGCCTTTTCCCTTGTCTACTTTTAGTAGGCTTGATGTTACCGTTGCTATCCATTTGCACATGAGTATTACTGATACACCATTTGGTGATTGGATTGTTATTATAGTTCACGTTTTTAGACTTCAATTCAGCTTCTAATCTGTACATTGGAATTGATAGAGTTTTTGCACCTTGTCGAATATTAAACAAGTTATCTGCTCCAATACGTCCTGCAAACTCATCTTTCAATAATGAACTAAAACCCCATTCATCATAACCAAGATAGACAACATAAATATCATGTTTAGCCCTGAGTTCATCGAACCAATCAAGCACATCTTGTTCCTTAACAATTCCGCCTTCTGATAATCTTAAATAACCTTGTTGTACCCATACATCATAAGGTACTTTATCCTCTTCAATTCTCTTGTCCAACACATTAGCAGGCATGAAATACATGTGTTCGAAATATAGTGTTTCATCATTCGGTAGCTTGAAGAAAATATTAGCAGAAGTTAAATCGGTTGTTTTAGATAAATCTAGCCCTGCGATTGCGTATGATGGTTTAATCTGCTCAAAATCAAAGGTTGATTCAATGTTGTAATCATTGAAATTAAGCCAAGCCTGTTCTCTGCTACTTGCAACGTTAAAGTCCTTTGTTAATAAGTTGTTTACCAATAAAGGATTGTGCTTAGCCTGATAAACCTTTGTAGCTAAAGCATCTCTATCTTTGATAGTTCCAATGCCTGGATTGGCTTTCTCCCAATTCTTTTCTTCCTTCCATTCGTTTATGTCATCTAACTCATAAACAAAAGGAAGAATAGTATCATCTTTATAACCATCTTCAACAAACAAGCCGTCAATGATCCGCTTTGCTTCTTCATATTTTAAATCGAATATTCCATTGCGAACAAAACCATTTGTTGTTGTGATTAACGTGACAGGTTGCTTCCTTGCGCTCATACCATCAACTACAACGTTATATAAGTTAGCGTCTTTGTAAGCATGGAGCTCATCATGCACAGCAAAGTTAATATCTAAACCATCAAGACTATTTGATTCAGATGCCAAAGGTTTGAATGAACCATCATTAAAATCTGTTCTGATTTCATTTAAAAGAACATTGGCATTTTTAGATAAGTGTTTACTGCCATTGATAAATCTCTTTGACACATCAAACACCAATTTAGCTTGTTCTCTTTTGGTAGCAACAGATACTAAGCTTGGAGCGTTCTCACCTTCTGCAAATTGCATATATACAGCAATAGCACTGGCTAACGCTGATTTTCCTTGTTTTCTACTCACCATTAACAGCAATTCTCTATATTTTCTCAAACCTGTTTCACTGTGAATAAACCCAAAGAAAGCTGATATAATAGCTCTTTGCCACAATTCCAAGAAGAAAGGTTTGCCTGCGTTGCTGCCCTTGTAATGAGTGATAAAGTTTTCAATGAAAGTTATCGGGTGAATGGCTCTCTTATGGTCATAATAGTAAGTATCATTAACATCTACTTGTTCACTTAGATATTTCATGATTTGTGTTATCTTGTGATTGGCAATAACCTCACCTGACTCAATTGCCTTGTGATACTCTTTTATGTGGTTATAATCATCAGGAAACTTCCATAAACCATTTTCATATTTACGCATCAAGTATCACTCATTAAAAAACTTTTTAGCTTATCATCTGTATCTGATTGATTGATTACTTTCTCAGGTAAGATTTTTATTAGACTGTTGAACAAAGCGTTATATTTAGGAAGTAGGCTGTTGTAAACTTTTGATGAAGGATGTTCAATTAACATTTCTTGCGATCCATTCTTAAATTGATAAGTTGCACCATTTTTATGAATGTCGTATTTTAGCGTGTGAAGTGTAACTTTGATAAAAGCAATCTCTTCAATTATTGGAGTTGCAAGCTTAATATCAGCTTCATCCACTTGCTCACGAATTGTATCTAACAGACTATTTTTAATTTCTTCCATTAATTCCAACTTGCGTTTTTGTGTCATTTTTTTATTAATTTTCAATTTTATAACCTCCCTATAAACGTTTTTTTGATTTGAATATTTTTTGGCGACCCACTCACCGTTCTATACACAATGTCCACCCACAACAAACAAAGGGGCTATGTCCTTCAACAATCTCAACAACAAAATCAAAACTGTATACTCCAAACAAACATAATCAACAACACAAACGTTGAACACAATGTAATGTATAACAACCATTCCACAGCACGAACCAACCAATCAGCCTTAACTCCAAGCAACCTAACACCACCAATCAACCCAGCAAGCAATAGCCATAGTGTCAACACAATCTTTATCGCAATCAACAACATTACCTATCACCTCTCATTCGCATGAACAACTTTCAATTTTGACTTTTCACTTTTCAGTTTTCAGTTTTCGATTTCCACTTTTCAATTTTGGCTTTTCAATTTCCACTCTTGAAACACTCAATCATTATCTGCAACTTCTGTTTTTACTTATTAAAAATCAAACATACAATTAACAACAAGATCCTAACTCACAAACAATTAAGACCGCCCAAACCCTAACTTACATACAGTTAAGCTTCTCACTATTTACTTTTAACTTTTAAGTTTTAACTTTTATAAAACCAAATACAAAAAACCGATTACTAAATTACATAATCAGTTTCACTCATTACTTATTTAATTTTAAAAAAACACAAATATAAAAACCTAATTATCAAAAGTTACTTATCGTTTTTCGTTTTTGAAATCGGAACTAACTCACCATACTGATTAAAGCTAACTCCCTCAACTACATTGCTATGTGTAGCAAAGTGCTCAGTGTTATGACAATCTAAACAAAGATACTCAAGATTATCCCAATTTAAAGTTACGTTAACATCATTGATATTATTATTATCTATGTGCTCAATGTGGTGGACAATATAACCTGCATCACCACAACGCTCACACATGTAATCAATACTACCAATATAAGCATCTCTAGTTTTGCGCCAAGCCTTTGAATTGTAGAACTTCTTGGCAGCTGCACTATACTCTCTCATTTTATTAACCTCATTAAATCAGTAATACTATACTTCTTACTTTTGATTACTTCATTATAGTTTTTCTCCTGTTCCTTAGTTATGGAACGACTGTAATCACCAATCAACTTCTTCTCTTCTGCACTAAGCTCATCATACTCAGCTTTGTAATAAACATCCTCAGCTTTAAGCATCTCTCTGTAAAGTTCCATTTGGAGATAATTCAACACTTCATTCGCAATTTTAATTTTATCTTTAATCTTCTTTGTGCTTTTTGTGTCGAACATCAAATTGAATCTACTATCACAATCAGGACATATGATATAAGCAATGTCTACACCATGCTTAGTTTCCATTTTAATCATTTGACTATCCAACACTTCATCGCACAACGTACATACTACATTTTTATTTTCTTCCATTTGTTATCACTCCTTTTTAATTTGTTACAAAACAATCTAGACCTACACCATTTTTATCAATACCTGTATCAATCAACCACTGATCCAATCTTAATAACTGACTATCAGCCAATGGCTCAGCACTATCAATTACATTATCGATAACTTCTTTAATATAAGCCTGAGTGATAAACACACAGTCATTAATAATAAGATTATATTTATTGTTGTTTGTATCATAAAACAACTGAGCGTGTGCTTCATTAAAATCTCTGTCGAACTCATTGCACACACCATTGTGCCATAGCTTACCTGTTGTTCCACTCTTATTAATGAAGTAATGTCTACTATAATAACTATCACGCATAACATGCAGATAGATTACTTTGTTATCAGGAGTAACAATTGTAATGTCGCTACCTAGCATACGGTCAAGATAGTTGTTCTCAATGATTTTAAACTTAGGATAAGTATATTCAATCATTAATTTAGCAGTATACTCTGCAACAAAACTTGGATAACTTCTAGCTGCACGTGCAATGATTGCTCTAATTAAGCGTTCATTCCAACAAAAAGCATACCATTGTTTTTGTCCATCAAAGTATGGCATCAGCCAACGTTCACCATTGCTATTCATTTTTTTAAAGAAAAACTCTTTGCTATCAACCAAACACTCTTGCACAAATTCTTTTTGACTTGGCATTTCTCCATTGTTGCGTTCCATAAGTCTATCCCAAATATCAGGCATAATCATACTTCCATTCAAACCTTCATATTCAGGAAAGTCCACTACTTCCCAATGTAATTTTTGATACTTCTCATTGTGTAAAACCTTTTGCGCTAACTTATATACTTTACTATTTTTATATTCCATTTCTAATTTTCCCCTTTGCACGAATAAAAAGACCCACCAATCAGCAGGTCTTAAATTGTTAGATTAATAATTCGATTTTTATTTTTTGTTACTTTTGGTTTTTGTGTTTTGATTAACTCACCGTTTTTATAAACTTTAACTTCCCCATGTTTTGCAAACTCTTTATATTTTCTGAGTGCTTCAACAACATTAAAGTCTGAATATTCTGACAATTTCTTATAAAATTTTTTAGGTTGTTTTGATTCATATTCATTTAAAACTTTTAAATAATCATAGTAACCAATCAATACCTCATCAGCAAGATAAACAATATCAGTATCAGGCTGTTTACGTCTTAATGTTTTACGCAACAATTGATACTCTTCATCTACTAGGTTATTTTTTAGAACGTCTGTAAACTTATTAATGTTAGCACTGATCCAATCTGCAATCTCATATTCATCAGTGAGAACAACCAACTGTTGCAATAGATTATATCGCTCAGTGTCCTTAGCATTTTCAAACTTTTCATCAACACGTTTTTTTATATTTTCCATTGTACGTTTTACGTTTTGCTTATCTCTACCGATTTGCTCAGCTAAGTCGTTTGACTGATAACCCGCTGTGCTGTCAGCAAACACAATGCTATCGTAAAAATCTAATTGATTATTAGTTAATACTTCTTCTTTGTTGTCTAAAAACCAATCAATATATACATCATCACTATCAATATCATGGTCATAATCATCAACTGACCAAAATGAATGAGTTACTGTATCAACCAATAGACCGCTGTCAATATCATCATAATCAAGTGGAACGTCCAAGCTGTCAAAACGTTGTGACATTAAAAACACTTTGCCATCGATACTTACACCTTTTATATCATAAGCGTATTCTAGAATTGCTTTTTCGCTTGCAATGATTAATTTTTTGAATAGCATATTTAGATTATCAATATCAGTGCCATTAATCATGTTGTGCCATGATCCATGCGGTACTTCAAAATTGTAAATAACGTTCATTGCTTCATACATAACTTCAGCGATTACTTCATCTTTTGTGATGTAGTTGCTGTATTGAGCTACAATCTTATTCACTACTTTATCTAAATGACTGTTGTTAATTGTAATAACCATTTTATTAACTCTAGTTAGATTACCTTCTTTTGTTTCAATATTGTTTTGCACGAATAAGTTATTAAAAAATTCATCTTTTAATTGTTTTTCTAAGTTCATCATTACGCTTCAGCTCCAAATAAATTTTTAAGTTTTGATTTTTCATTTTCAATTCTCTGTTGCTCCAATTGCTTCATTTCTTCTAACATCTGTTCAACTTCCGTAATCATTTCTTGTGAAGTTTTAAGCATATCCTGCGTTACCTGTTCCATTTTATCCAAATAACCTTGGCGCTCATTTTGTTGCTGTTCTAACTGTCTAATCGATTCATTTAATTTTTTCATTTTTATCTCTCCTGCACGAATAATTTTAAAACACAAAAAAGAAGGCATATCCTGCCCCCTAATAGATAACCTTATTATAGTAATCTTTTTTACCATTTATTTTACATTTTTACATTATTTTATTAATAATTTATTGTAAACCATAAAATAAATCATGTGTAACATTTCTTTCTTTGTTTTTATCCATAATATAATCACTTAACAAATATGACTCTCTGCGTTCTTTCTCAATTAATGCGTTCGCTGCCGAACTAAGCTCAACGCTAAACAGATTATCCTCATTGATTTCTTCTGTTGAATCAACAGATCCTAACTCCTCTTTGTCTGCGAACAACTCTACATTTAACAACTCTTTTTTATAATCTTCCATTTCTGCATTAACTCCTTGCATGACATTTAATTTATACATTTTAATTTTATTTTTAACATCCTTTTGTGCATTTAAAATGCGCTCTTTACGTCCATCAGCATTGATAAACAAGCCATTTTCCATTTCTTTTGTCATTAGATAGTCCTCAAAGTTTGCAACAAATTCTAATAAATCTTGTTCAAACGCTTTCATGTGTTTTGTATCTACTTTGTTTAATAAAACAGTCGCAACTAGATACGGAAAACGCTTTTTAAAATCTGATTGTTTGTGTAAGTTCTGAGCCTGCTCACTGTCTGACTTAAAGTGTCGTCTGTGCATATCAGCAATCATGTCATCAGCTAAGATTTCTTTGCCATTTTCAGTAGTACCATAATTAAAGTCCTTCTGAGCTTGTTCTGACACTTCTGTAATCTGAATAGACTCAAAGGCTCTAGTATATCCAAACTCCTTCATAAGAGCTTCATTGATAGCTTTGTACACTTTACTAAAATATTTCCATTCATCAGTAATCAATTTTTCATTCTGTGAAATATAACGTGTCCATTCCATTGACTTGCTGATGAATTTGCCCTTTTTGTCAAAGCCATGTTCTGATAAAACTTCTGATTCACGTTTCTTAAATTTCTCATATTCTTCTTCTGTGATAGTTTTGTATTCATTTTTATCTACATCAACAACACCTGTGTAAACTGTTTTGAGCTTGATGTGACCATTTTGCTCTGAAATCTTGAACACACTTTGCGCCATACCTTTTGCACGTCCATTGTAACGCTCAACAAAGTTTTTAGTAATGTCGATAGTCCGAAACCACTGGAAGCGTGGCATTGGATTAGTAAACTCTTCCTTTGTGATTGCATCATTAGAGTGCTTTAATTGGAAACCTTGCTCTAATGTACGAACTAACTTTTGAAATCGCACATCATGCTCTGACATAGGTAACAGCTCAATTCCAAAGTGTCTAGCCCACGTTGATAGTGTATATGGCTTATTGATTAAGTCCTGTGTAATGATTAAGCCCATTGCATTGTCATGGAACTCTATTTGGGCTGCACTAACTTTACGACCATTATCAGCACGTCCATCTTCACGTTCAGCAATCTCATCTAACTTTGCGCCAACTGTATAGATACGTTTTTTCCCACGTCCATTGACTTCCACTGATTCAAAGACTTGTTCAATTGTTTTGATGAAAGCTTTTAAACTTTTCCCTGATTGGATAATTCCTTTTTCTTTGTAGTATGTTGTTTGGTTCTGTTTAACTTCTAAACCTTCATTTTGTAAAACCTCAATAATTTCTAATTCTGTAAATGTTGCTTGCATAATAAATCTTCTCCCTTATATAATATAGTTGTGTTTTTTAAAACCTTAATAAAATTTGAATTTGTAAACACACAAACATTAATAAAACTTGTTTCTCAAAAGTAGCCTAATCAAACTCCTACTACTCTCTTTTTATTAGTATGAGTTTGAAGTGGCTACCTTTTTATTTTCAATATAACTCCCTGATTTAATAACACTCCATGCTTTCAGTGCAAGTTCAAATTGTACTGTTTTCCTATACACCCAAAAACGTTTACCTGTTCTTCTGTGTGTGTTTGAATACTCAGGTGTAAAACCCATTGCTATTAAATACTTATACTGTTTGTAGCTAAAGCACTCATAGAACTCTTTGTTATTTTTTCTGTTAGCCATGAGCAAATTCCCCTTTATAATTTTTATTTTAATTAAAAAGAAGGTGCAATTAAGCACCCTCTAGTGATTTATTTTTATGCTATATTGTAGATAACTTTTAAATTATCAAAATTTACTTTTTTAGATTTAGCATGACAATAATTTGTGATAGCTCCTGTCAATCCTGTATAGCCTTCATCATAAACTGCTTTTTTTGTGCCTGTTTCCATAAACACAAAAATTGAAAAATCATCATAAAATTCTCCTTCTTCTTCATTAAAAATTAAATATGAGCCTTGATAGATATCAACCTCAAGCTCTGGGACTCTAATAAAATTACTACCCAATAAGATTTGGTGTTGCTCACTTTCTTCAAATAAAAAACTGTCTGTTGATTCCTCTAATTCTTTTTCAATAAAATCATTAATGTTGTAGATCATTTGTCATTTCCCCTTTTGTTTTATTTTATTAGAAAAGAAAAGGTACTAAACCTTCTCTCACCCTCTAGTCCACCTTTGAGTTACTTTTGTCCGTTTTACATTTCTTCATTTAACATTTCAAAAAATTCATCATTGTCAGTTGTATGACCAATAAACTCATAGTTCGCACCGTTTTTATCGAATGTTAATTTATGCGCTAACATTGCACTTCCATCTTCTGTGTAGATATTGTACGTTGGTGTCACACCATTGTTTGAATAGAAGTCAATTCCTGAATCGTACATCTTCTTGATAAGATCCTTGTGTAATGCAACTCCACCATTATTAATAATTACTACATATTCTTCTTCATTGTGCTGTTCTACGATTTCTACCATTTTGCATTTCTCCTTTTATTTTTAAATTTAGAAAAGGTGCTAAACCTTCTCTCACCCTCTAGTCCACCTTTGAGTTACTTTTGTCCGTTTTACATTTCTTCATTTAACATTTCAAAAAATTCATCATTGTCAGTTGTATGACCAATAAACTCATAGTTCGCACCGTTTTTATCGAATGTTAATTTATGCGCTAACATTGCACTTCCATCTTCTGTGTAGATATTGTACGTTGGTGTCACACCATTGTTTGAATAGAAGTCAATTCCTGAATCGTACATCTTCTTGATAAGATCCTTGTGTAATGCAACTCCACCATTATTAATAATTACTACATATTCTTCTTCATTGTGCTGTTCTACGATTTCTACCATTTTGCATTTCTCCTTTTATTTTTAAATTTAGAAAAGGTGCTAAACCTTCTCTCACCCTCTAGCTCAATCAAGAACATGTTTTGTCCGTTGTTGAGTTAGTTCATACTTGTATTAACACACTTGGGGTCATTTGGTGCATAAAATTGCAAAATACTTTAATTTAATTGCACAAGGTGTTTTTGAGCTTGTTACAGGCTTGTTTGGAGCTCCTGAGTGTATTTGTATGTAAAATAAAAAGAAGGTTCTAATAAGCTCAGATTACGTTGGGAACAATACAACCCCAAACGGTTAATATTGGAACGACAATAAACCTATGCGTATAGCTGTGCGCTTGATAGTTGCATAGAGATAACCCTGTAAGTTTTTTATTTTATTTTGCTTGTAAAGTCGCATGACATCAACGATTGCACCACAAAATGCACCTTCGTTTTGCTCAAATTGAACAGCAAAAGGTGCTTTTGATTTAGCTTTTAATATTGTGCCATAGATTTCATAGATTTCTTTTTCAGTTTCAAAGAAAGTATCAAGAATATCAGCAATTTTTGACGGTATTTTTGCCAACAAAGATTTTTTGATTAATTTTTTAGTTTTATTTTTATTGTTATCCTGTGTATCATCTGTATTATTATTAATTGTTAAAGAAGAAAAAGGTTCATTGTTGTTTTTGTTGTGCTTAGACGTTGTAACAACAGGCTTTATAGGCTCATCACAATTGGTCATTTTCGATTGGTCATAAGGTAAAATCTGATACATATTAGCACCTTTGCCACCTGTGATTTTTCTAGTTGTTTCAATTTTACGAATGATATTGAGCGATTGTAGTTTATTTAAAGCACGTCTAATAGTTTTGTCTGATTTGCCTACATGTTTAACAATAGTGCTGACTTTTAAATGTGAAGCGCCATAATATTTAACGCTATATTGGCTGAGCATCCATAGCACATCACGCTCAGTTTTATTAAGTTTGTTGTTTGATAGATGAGCTGCCACTGCTTCATTTAGTTCATTTTTTGAATTGAATGTTTTATAGTCGTTTAAATAAATTGTCATAGTAATTGCCCCAATCACATATATTAAGAGCAAAAACCTTGTCATATCAACGTTTAAAAAGGATGCTCTTACATATGATTGTATTATGGTACGCTTCGCATCCACGTTCATCGACAGTTGATGAATATTTGAATACATTCGGAACTGTGATAATGACGAGAACTGCTATAATGACGAGCACGAGCATCATTTCCACGAGCGTAAATCCTTTATTATTTTTTAACCATTTCATCTTCATTCCTCCTTAAAATGCTCCCATTAATCGATACATCGGTAATAAAATCGATAAATACGTTGCTATGATTGCACAAGCGATTAATATGAATACGAGCGGTTGAAAAAGTGCAATGAACAATTCGATTCGATGGACGAATGTTTCGCTTACAACTTTTCCGAAAAGCAATAATTCTCTTCCGACAAAACCTCTCCTACTTCCATGCGCAACGAATGTAGCGATTTGACTCAATAAATAAGGATTGAATTGTAAAGCTTCTTCTAAACTCGCTCCTTTTGCGATTTCTTCATAAACGAGATGACTAATTTCTTGGACGTACGGATTGTATCGCTGCTCTTTCAAAATACTTAAGGCTTCCGATACCGTAATTTGCGTTTCTAATAAACGACCGAATTCAATTGAAAAATGCCGTGTCGCATACATTTGAATGATGCGCCGTGTAATAATAAAGCGATAGAAAAAAGAGTCTACTTTGCTCACTCGCCGTATGTGATGCCGATAGAAGTGATATCCAACTAAACATAAAATGATTGTAAATCCGATAACGACATCAGGTAAATTAGTTAGAGCAATTGTCGTCCACTGTTCTCCTACCGTCATTTGAACTTGTTCTGTTTGATAAATGGACTTCATTCGCGGCAAAAAGAAAGTGCGATAAGCAAATAAAATCATCAGGAAAAAAATAATGAGTATGAGGGGATAGATGAGTACTTTTTTAAAACTTTTTTGTAAAGCAATCTTTTGCTCAGTCGCTTCACTCATCTGTTCTAAAGCAACGAGTAAATCACTCGTCACACTCGATGTAATGAGAGGAAGTAAATTAACATACTTTAAGTGGAGCGATTGGAATAATTCATAAGCGTTAGAACCTGCTTTAAATTGGTCATGTAACTGGTCAGCTAATCGTTCTTGATCACGGACATGGTGCGGAACGACTAAAAATAACGCATCATGCAAAGAATAGCCTTCTTTCACTAACTGGTACAATCTTTTCATAAACAGTGATTCGTCACGAATCTTCATTAATTGTTCTTCACGGTAACGATCTTGCCTCATTCGTATAGCGACGTACCACATCTTCAATCGTTTCAGCATCATCACGCTCCCCTGCTTTCACGAGAGCGAATAGTCGATCGAGCGCTTCCGCCGTCGCCATTTGAAATACCGCATAACGATTTTTTGTTGCGGGATGATCGATTAACCGCTGCGTTAAAATTGCTACAATCGTTTGTTCAAGTTGATCTCTCGTCACTCCTAAATCGATGAGACGGTATAAAACACCGATTAAATCTTTCGAGTGAACCGTCGTCAAGACAAGATGCCCACTTAACGCCGCGCGCACTGCTGTTTCAGCTGCATGACGATCACGGATTTCTCCGAGCATAATCACATCTGGTGAATGTCTCAAAATTGCTTTCAAACCAGCATCGTATGTAAATCCAAAACGTTCATTCACCTGTACTTGAAGCACATTTTCGACTTCTCGTTCAACCGGATCTTCGAGCGTAATAACGTGACGATTCAATTTTTGAACACAATGAGACGTGCAAGCATACATCGTCGTTGTTTTTCCGCAACCTGTAGGACCTGTAATAACGATGAGGCCTTGCTTCAAGCGCAACACACGTTCCATCTGTTCACGCCATTTGTCTTCTAAAAACAAATGCTCGAACGAAATGACCGCATCTTCTTTTTGGATACGGACGACGACACTTTCTTTATACATCGCAGGCATCGTGGACACACGGAAGGAATATTGAGCGCCTTCAAAAGCTTTAAAAAAAGAGCCACTTTGTGGTTTACGTGTTTCCGTAATATCCAATTCCGACATAAATTTAAAATAAGAAATCATTCGAGATGATAATGCTCGAGGATATTGAGTCATTTCGTGCAACTCTCCTGATTTTTGAAAATAAATCGTGTAACAATCTGTCTGAGGAAAAAAATGAATATCCGAAGCACCGTACTCGATTGCTTTCTCCAACAGTTGAATACTTTTCAATTCGATAATATTTTCTTCAGTAACCATAACTGTTCTCTCCTTTCTTACCAATAGTATAAAAAACATTATCGCTATTATGGGATTTTTGTCCTTTTTACTATTTTCGATGCTCTTTTCTTAACATTTTCTTTTTTTCTTTTTATTTTACCTTTTTGTCACAATCATTCATCCGAATACAGTTTACATCTTGACGTCTTATCCTATATAATAGATAAGAGCTTATTGTATTGTTTTAAGTAAGGAGGGAACTCACAATGGATAATATGTTTAAATTGCTCGGCTTCTGGACTGGGATTTTCGCAGTTATGTTCTGGGTCGGGGGAATGATTCCTGCTACGCTCATTTTCGCAGCGAGCACATTTTTCTTTATACTTCTCGGTTACTTAAAGTTAACAGAGCGTATGTACTTGTATTTATTTGGAGCATACTTAACGGTGTTCATGGTAGGATTCAGCTACTATGCAACGTTCATCCACGTGCCAGGAAGTCACTAAGACAAGTGGTACGTACATAAGAAAAACAGCTTTGGCGATTGCCTCAGCTGTTTTTCTTCGTTTAGAAACCATTTAAAAATGGATTATCATCTTGTTCCATTTCTGGCGTTGTGACGGGACCGTGTCCTGGATAAAGAATTGTCGTTTCATCCATCGTTAAAATATGTTCATGAATCGACTTTAACAATGTTTCCATACTGCCACCAACGAGATCGGTCCGTCCGATACTTTGGCGGAAAATGACATCTCCGACGAAAGCGACGTCGTGATTTTCTAAATGATACGTGACACTACCTGGCGAATGTCCAGGCGTATGATAAAGTTTAAAATGAAACGGTCCGATATTTAACTCTGTTTCATCCGTTAAATGATAATCTGCCTCGCGGTTTATGACATCGGGTAATTGCGCATATTTCCCTGAACCGTTCAACGCAGGATTGCCGAGCCATTCTTTTTCAATTTCGTGAATATAAACAGGTACATCGAACGCATCTCTCACTGCATCGACCGCTCCGATATGGTCGAAATGCGCATGCGTTAATAAAACCGCTTCCACTTCCACGTTCAAATCTTTAATAAGTTGAACAATTTTATCTCCTTCATCCCCTGGATCGACGACGATTGCTTTTTTCGTAGCATCATCTATTAAGACGTAACAATTCGTCTGAATCGGTCCTAGCGGGTATGTTTGAATCGTAATCATCAATACCACCTCCTCTCACATCGTACTAATTTTTTTGTCACAATTCAATTGTTGTTTCTTGAAATAACCTCGACAAAACGCGAAAAGACAAGTACAATAGTAATGGAATATTGCTTACTTGGCATTCATTTTTCTTGATTTTGAAAGGAGTGTCCTTAAAGATGAACATTTTAGTCGTTATTTTTGGATTAGTTGCTTTGTTCTCAGTCATTGGCTTAGTCCAAAGCTTCAAAGAACGCAATGTCCTCAGCATTATTTTTAACTTAGCGAGTGCAGTTGTGTTCGGTGGATTCACAGTATTGACGGTAATCTTCCAAGGTTACCCACCAACATTATAAGTTGAATAAAAAAGACCTTTCCGCATATTCGCGAAAAGGTCTTTTTTATTTTATTGTTAACCATGGAAGTTGCTCCCCTTCTTGCGATATCTCTTCATACCGCTCTCCTGTGAGGCAACGTAGCCCCGATGGTGAACATTTCAGTTCATATTGCATCGCTCTTTTCTCTTCCAATATGACACGTTCTCCGTCTTTTAACGAGATGAGGTTCCAGCCATTTAATAATTCGTCTAATTCAGCACGTTTCTCTGCCTCAAGCGTCAAAAATCGG
Source organism: Savagea serpentis (assembly GCF_015351395.1). Classification (GTDB taxonomy): domain Bacteria; phylum Bacillota; class Bacilli; order Bacillales_A; family Planococcaceae; genus Savagea; species Savagea serpentis. The sequence goes on along the minus strand of NZ_JADKPV010000001.1, from coordinate 477,712 downwards.
TCATCAGCTGTCCACGTATACGGTGGCACAACCCATGCGCCATAATTGCTCACTGCAGGAACTTCATATGTTTTTCCTTTTAATTCATATATGAACGTTTCGGAATCAATCGCGATTGTAGCGATTTCTTTCCCCGCTGGAAAAGCCGCAATAAATGAGCCTTCTTTTTCAATTTGCACCGTTTCAGTCGCTTCATCAAAACGTCCTAAAGAGCTTCCTTCTAACGGATGATTCGCCTCTACTAAACCATACAAAGAACCATTCCAATAAAAGGGAAATGGAAACGGAGAAGCGTCGATCCATCTCGTATAGCGTTGTTGACCATCATAAATAAATGTCTCAAATGACCAGTCGTCCGCAAATACTGTGTAAGCGAAAGTTTGTGCATCTTCTTTATTCAATGCAACGTGAATTTCAGAACCTTCAAAGTCAATCGTTCGCAACACTTGACCGTCTGCCTGTAAAATATGTAAAGTTCCCATATATTGACTATTCGCGGTTTGGACATATAACACAGATTCTATCGGATGAAGCAACACGTCGACTACCGCGTCTTTCGTTTCCCAAATAGTGCGAACTGCTCCAGTTTGTAGATGAAAGGTTTGTAACTCAAATAGTTCCCCTGTTTTCACAACATATAAAATCTCATCTTCCTCTAAAAATCCCGCTACAAAATGAAAAGTTTCACTCGGAAGCGTATGTACATAATGTTCTTTCTTTTGTTCTATTTGTTCTATTTGCTCCTCTTTCGGAGCGCAACTAGCTAATACTAAAATAATCCATAATACGCCGAGCCTTTTCACTTTTTTTCCTCCTACTTTTCAAAAAAAGAGGGGATGCTCATAATGCATCACCCTCTTCTTTCTATTTATTGTGGCAATGAACGAATCTCTGGATTTGGTTTTCCATCTTGCAAAGTTGGTCCGTTTTCTCCATTGGATTGGTCCGTTTTAAAACGTAATAAGTCACCATTGATTAGACGCTCTGAGTAATCCAACTCTTCAGAAACACGGTCAAATGACGTTTCGCAATTTGCGATATCTACTTCTTCTCCCGTTTCAGTATCGTAGCATATTTCATGTGCATAGACATACTCTGGTGTTACAAAACGGCCATCTCGGAAAATGACGAACGGGTCATAGTCTTCTGAGAATAAATCTTGACCGAATTGAATATCTCCACGCGATTCAATGCCAAGAAGATGCAACAAGGTTGGGCGAATATCTAATTGTCCACCTAATTGTTCACGCACTTCTCCTTTATTAGATCCAGGAATGTGAATGAAAAGCGGAACTTTTTGTAACATCGCATTGTCATACGGCGTAATTTCTTTATCTAAATACATGCCCATCGCCTTATTATGGTTTTCAGAAATTCCGTAATGGTCCCCATACATGACGATGATGGAGTTATCGTACAATCCTTTTTCCTTCAAGTCTTCAAAGAATAACTTTACGGCTTCATCCATATAGCGCACCGTTTGGAAATAGTTATTCAAGGTACGAGAATTGGACGTATATTTCGGAATGTACATATCTTCTTCATCCAAAGTAAATGGATGGTGATTCGTTAATAAAATCATGCGCGTTGCAAATGGCTGCTGGAAATGTTGCATCATTTCAGCAGATTGCTCAAGGAATGGAATATCTTTCATTCCCCAGTTTACCGCATCATTTTCTCCAATGTCATAGCTCGCAACATCGTAAAATTGATCGATATCTAACGCTCGGTACATAATGTCGCGGTTCCAGAAACTTCGGTTATTTGCGTGCATAACACTCGTTGCATAACCGTTTTCTCCTAAACGACTCGAAAGTGATTGGTATTTATTTCCGCTATGTGTGAAAAATACGGCACTACCATTTCGTGGATAAAGCGAGTTTTCAACGATAAATTCAGAATCCGACGTTTTCCCAAGTCCTGTTTGATGATAAAAATTCGGAAAATAGATCGTATCCTTATCTTGCGAAAGTTCATTGAGAAACGGTGTAATCACATGTCCGTCCATCGTATTGTTCATCACAAATGTTTGCAATGATTCAAGTGTAATTAAAATGACATTACGGTCTTTTGCAAGTCCAAACATTTCTTCATTTGGCTCCGCATACTTCGCATTCGCATAGTTTTGAATCTCGACGAGTTCACTACCGTCTGCTAAAACACGTTGCGCATGAGATTTCGATTGTAAAAACACATCATATAAATGATAATTGTAAGCTCCGATATTTTTGACGAGTAATTCACGGTCAAAACTGCGGCTTAACAACTGCGGACGTTCCGCTTCTGCAAGTCCTAAGTTAAACATTAAAATCGTCGCACTAACGACGAAATACAATTTGCGCCCTAACGTATGTTGACGTTTTGTCACTTGTTGTTCTGAGACTGTTGGTAACCATTTCATCGCAATATAAATAATGACGACATCTGTAAAGAAAAACAAATCAGTGAAGTTCATATTCGCAAATGCTGAACCTGATAAGTCTTTAAAGTTACTCGTCTGGAACAATAAAGGCAACGTAATAAAATCGCTAAAGAAACGATAAAATACCGCGTTCGCAAACATGATAATCGACGTGATCACACTGACAGACAAAATATACACATTACGTCGTTTCGGTGTTTTAATAAATAAAGCAACTCCGTAAACAAACAATAAAAAACTGAGCGGATTTAAAAATAAAATAAACTGCTGAACGACATTGTCAATTTTCAAGTTAAAACTCATTAAATAACTGAAATAAGTCGTGAGCCACGTCGCAATGATTGCGATGATGAGCACGGAATGTTTTTTCCAATTTGATTGCTTCATTCCACTCTCCCTTTCATTTCAGATTTTATATAAGCGTCGTCTAATTTACAGACGCTTAATAAATAGACGGATGAAACTACAATAAGTTTCACTCTCTTTACATATTTTACGTCTACTTCTCCTGTTTTATCAAGTTTAAACGCTGACGCACAATCGCTGCTGCCCGGATATAGTCTTCACGCTCTAACATTCCACTATCAAATAAGTCCTTGAGTTCACTCTGCATTAAAATACAATCCGCTTCTTGATCGCCAAAATAAACAAAAATATTAAATTGCTTAAGCAATTGTTGCACATCATACATCTCATTTAATTCATGTTTTATATACATCATTTTACAACCTCCACTATGTTGAAGTCAGTGACAATGTAATCTACTGAAATATCATACTGATTCGTCGGCACTTGTACGACAACTTGTTCTGAAAAGGCAAGAGCGATTGTCGGAATAGAACAGTTTGCTAAATAACGGTCGTAATATCCTCCACCAAAACCTATGCGATATCCTCTCACATCGAATACTACTCCTGGAACGATCACAAGATCGATCTCGCTCTTTTCAAAAGAAGTCGTTTCATGAACAATCGGCTCAAGCAATTCAGCATATGCTATTTCTAATTGGGTAAATGACGTAATTTTTCGAAAGTCCATCTCTTTCGTTTTCGGAAGACACCTCGGGACGACAACCGTTTTTCCCATCTCCCATAATGTTTCGATCAGTGCATACGTATCCACTTCCGGGTAACGAGAAATTGTCACAGCGACCACTTCTGCTTCCTCAATCGAAGGTAATCGGAAGAGACGCTTTACGATTTTCGCACTGCGATTTCTATATTGTTCTTCTGTCATCTGATGCAATTGCTGCAACATCGCTTGACGCATTTGAGATTTCATCATGTAAAACTCCTTATCAGAATGAAAAAACCAAAACCATGAGCCGGTTTTGGTCTAAACAATTATTTCGTTTCACGATGTAAAGTAGATTTGTTATCGCGTGAGCAATATTTTTTCATTTCGATACGCTCAGGGTTGTTACGTTTGTTTTTCTTAGTAATGTAATTACGCTCTCCACATTCTGTGCAAGCTAGAGTTACGTTTACGCGCATGTTTAGTCCCTCCCACTCATATATTATTTCAAATTTCATTTGTGAGCTTCATTTATACGACTCATAAATTATAACATATTTTATCTATTTGTCTAGTTCCGAGTTTGAATTTCTTTCTCCTTCTGCCTATGCTAAAATAGCTATACAACATGCTTTGAAAGGAGATTATTCATGACGCTTGAAATCATTTTAATGGTGGCTGGTATCAGTTGCATAATCGCTTCATTGTTCATCAAACCGAAATCTGCCAATCTCGATTTAAAAATCGAAAATGTCTCGATTGCTATGCATGAGCAAATGAACGACTTGCAAAAAAGAATGCGTGTAATCGAAGATGAATTGCTCATCCCTCAACCACTCATGCCTAAGCGCAAACATAAACCGAAAGTAACGAAGAAAATCGTTGAAGAACCAGTACATGCTATTATCGTTAGCCAAATTTTAGCACTTCATCAACAAGGTTATAGCTTGCAAGAGATCGCCAAGCGCTCTTCTCTTTCAGAAACGAAAGTAGTCGAGGTTCTACGTTCGAAAGGGGTTCAAGCATGATTCGCCAACTCTTACTAACCATCGGAATCATTTTATTTACAATCGGTGCTACTTTAACATTCGCTCCTTCTAAAGAGACACCGAAAGAACAGACAAAAGTGACAAAAGAGTTAAAAGCACTCGAAAAAGAATTAGACGACAGTAAAAAAGAACTCTCTGCACTACAAAAAGAATTCGAAACACTGCAACAAGTAAAGGCAGAGACGGAACAACCCGTTGAAGAAGAGCCGAAAAAAGCGACGACAAAAATTGTCATTACGATTGAAGATGGTGTCCGTTCACCTGATGTCGCAGTCAGTTTAGCAGAGGCGAACATTATTGATGACGCTCAAAAATTTAATGATTTCTTAAAAGAAAAAGGCTATGCCTCTAAAATTCAGCTCGGTACATATGAGATTGACCCTACGATGGACTACGAAGCAATCGCAAAAATTATAACGCAACAAGTGAAATAGCATAATAAAACCTCAAAAAACGCATGAAATCAAAAATTAAACCTTTGATTTCATGCGTTTTCTATTTTAATTTTTTTCTTCTAATTGTTCGATCGGTGGTAAAATTAAGCGTTCTACTTCTGACGTTTGCTCTTCCGTTGCCCGACGTTCTTTAATCGCGAAATAACTATCTAAAGCGCTGCGGACGAGATTATTTGTCGTTGCAGACGTTTGGAATGTATATTGTGTCGTTACGTGTGGAATGACGACCGCATAAGCCACTTCTGGATTGTCTGCCGGTGCATAACCGACGTGAGATAAACTAATTGTACTGCGCCCGTCTTTAAACGTCTCCGCTGTACCTGTTTTCCCTGCTGCTGTATATGGTGCGCCTTCCATTAAACGCGCTGCCGTACCATTTGCACCATAATAAACATAGTTCATCCCTTTTTTTACTTGCTCAATTTCTGCATCTGTATTTCCAATACGATTCAACACATTAATTGGTGTTTCTTGTAGAAGAGGGCCGAATTGAATCCCATCTACAGATGGTTCGCGTATTTCTTTCACGACACGTGGAGCGATGCGATAACCACCATTTGCAATCGTCGAAACATATTGCGCCATTTGTAAAGTCGTATACGTGTCATATTGTCCGATGGAAAAGTCCATCAGTTTCCCGACTGTTAACTCTGGACCTTTTACCCCTTCGACTTCTCCTGGTAAATCGATTCCGGTTCGAACGCCTAGCCCGAAGGATGCGAAATTATCACGGAATTTATCATAGGCGGTCGTATCAATTGATGAAGCACGTCCCGGTACATATTGTCCAAGCGATAAAGCAATTCTAAACATATAAACGTTGGATGAACGGCCAAGCGCCGTAACATCATCAATTGATACACGACCGAAACGGTTGAATAAAGAACGTTTCCAAATGCCGCCGACGCGCAAAGGCTCGTCAATTTTACGCTCGCCTAAGCGCACGACACCTTCATTATAACCGGTCAGCATCGTCGCTAACTTCACCGTAGAACCTGCTTCATAGGCAGCGGTGAATGTTCCATAGGCATAGTCTAAAATGTCCCACTTCCCTGTTTCTTCATTGCGGACAATTTGTTTTCCGACGAGTGCTAAAACTTCTCCGTTATTCGGATTCATCATCACGATAAAACCTTGATCTAATTTTGAAGCAGTAGAACTTTGTTTCAAATCACGCAATGTTTTTTCAAGCATTTGTTCTAATTCAAGTTCTAATTCACGGTCAACGGATAAGACGAGGTCTTTCCCTGGCTCTCCTTCATAAACAACTTCTGTCCCGATTACTTTTCCAGCACGATTTTTAATGTTTTTATGAACCGCTTTTTGACCCGATAATAAATCTTCGTATTGTTGTTCTAAATAACTCCGACCAACGCGGTCATTTCGAGAGTAACCACGTGATAAATAATAATCTAAATGAGATTTCGGAATTCCTTCAATTGGACTTGTCGTAGAGCCTAAAATCGCGCTTTTCGACAATTTAACGCGCGTCCAGTCCGTCGTCGTATTCACTCCAGGCAAATCGCTGAGGTGCTCAGAAACGACAGCGAATTCTCGCTCTGTGACTTCTTCACTTTTAACGATGGACGGAGAATACGCATATCCAGCCATCATTTCGCGATAAATCGCAAGCACTTTCAACTCTTCTGGTGTTAGAGAATCGAGTTCCTCTTCGGTAATGCGTTCACGTGTTAATTGGTTAATTTCGCGATCAATTTGCTTACTCGTTTTCTTTTTATCGCTCGAAATTTCTTTACGCTCTTCTTTTGGTACTTTTTCTGCTGCGAGTTCTGGATTCAGTAAAATCCAAAAGTCTCGCTTATCTGCGACAGTGACTCGACGATCATCCTTTTCAATATATGAAGCGAGTTTCTCGGCAATTTCCAGCATGCCATCTTCAGACGTTTGGTTGCCTTCTTTATCATAATTTGCACGGGCTTTCGTCTGGGTCGTCTTCGTATATGTAATCGCATTTTGTGGCTCATTATCGACGAGGACATGGCCAATCCGGTCATAAATTCGACCTCTCGGCATTGTCGTATTAATTGTAATCTCGTCAACACGTGCTAATTCTGCGACGAACTCTTCACCTTTCACAATTTGCAAATAACCTAAACGTAAAATGAGTGTCGAAAAAAGTAAGAAGACTGTGAAAAATAAAAAATTCACACGGAAGACGACTTGCTTACGTTGTTTTTTCTTTAGTTGTTTTCCTTGATTCGGTTGTTGGTTTTCCACAAAGTATCCTCCTTTTTCGTCATACTAGTCTATTATATATGAAAACATAAAGAAAGCACATAACTAGACGTCTAGTTATGTGCTAAAGTTTCATTTTAAATTATTTGCCGTAACGTTTTGCAACTTCATCCCAGTTTACTACATTCCAGAATGCTCCGATGTAGTCTGGACGACGGTTTTGGTAGTTGAGGTAATACGCGTGCTCCCAAACATCAAGTCCGAGAATCGGTGTTTTACCTTCCATAAGTGGTGAGTCTTGGTTTGGTGTACTCATGATGTCGAGTTTACCATTATCCAATACTAACCATGCCCAACCTGAACCGAAACGAGTCGTTGCAGCTTTTCCGAATTCTTCTTTGAATGCATCGAAGCTACCCCATTTTTCGTTGATTTCGTCAGCGAGAGCACCTGTTGGTTGTCCGCCACCATTTGGTGAAAGGATTTCCCAGAATAATGAGTGGTTTGCGTGACCACCACCGTTATTACGTACTGCTGTACGAATATCTTCTGGAATAGCATCCATATTTGAAATTAATTCTTCCACTGATTTAGATGCGAGATCTTCGTGACCTTCTAACGCTGCGTTAACGTTTGTCACGTAAGTGTTGTGGTGTTTTGTATGGTGGATTTCCATCGTACGTGCATCGATGTGTGGTTCTAATGCATCGTATGCGTATGGCAATTCTGGTAATTTGTAAGCCATTGTGTATTCCTCCTTGATAGTTGTTATAAATTTTTCCTACAGTTAAACTGTATCAAATTTGTGAACATTCTTCAATGAAAAGGCTCATTAATCGAATGTTTCCTACACTCTTCTCTTCCCGAATAAAAAAATCTGAAACCCTTTAAAAAAGAGTTTCAGATTGAATACTATCCGCGCTTTCCGAGCACCGCATCCGCAATGTTTACAGCGTGGTCTCCAATTCGTTCTAAATTCGAAACGATGTCGACAAAAATCATACCGGATTGTACCGAACACGAGCCTTCATTCGTACGAATGATATGATTTTTACGATATTTTCGTTCCATCTTATCAATTAAGTCTTCCTGCTCTGCAACTTTCTTCGCTAATTCGACATCATTTGTATTGAGTGCCTGAATCGCTTTTTCGACTGTTTCGATCGTCAATGTAAACATATTGTCTAAGTCTTCCATCGCATCGTCTGTCAAAACGACTTTATTCGTCTCGCGTAAATCGGTCAATTCAACGATGTTTTCAAAGTGGTCTCCAATTCGTTCAATATCTCGAATACTATCCATTAATAACGCATGTCGACTTGATTCAAGTGCCGAAATATTAACAGATGAAATATCAACGAGATATTTTGTGATTTCTCGGTCTAAGTTGTTGATGGCCGCTTCGATTTGATTCGCTGTTTCCGCATGTTGTTTATCGCCTGTTTTAACGTATTTATATGTCTCTTCTAAACCTTGTACGGCGTAATTTCCTGTGCGAATCAACTCTTCTTTTGCCTGTCCGATTGCTACAGAAGGTGACTGTTGAATGAAATGAGGGTCCAAATGTTTCGGACGATATTCAATCGTCACATCTTTCCCTGGAATTAACTTCGTCACAACATATGCCCAAACACCGATGAGCGGGAATTGAATCATCGTATTCGCAATATTAAACGAGCCGTGAGCGAAGGCAATTTGCATTTTTTCTTCTAAATTGAGCAAGCCAGATAACCATTCTACATATATTGTAAATGGTGTTAGTAATACTAAGAAAATAATCGTTCCAAAAATATTGAATAATACGTGTGTTGCCGCTGCACGACGCGCTGCGACAGATGCTCCAAGCGCCGCTAAAATCGCTGTGATCGTCGTTCCAATATTATCTCCGAACAAAATAGGCAATGCTGCTTTCAGATCGATTAAATGTTCGGAATACAAGCCTTGTAAAATCCCAACAGTCGCACTCGAACTTTGAACAATTAATGTAAAAATAGTACCCGCTACTACGCCGAGTAATGGATGTTTACCCATCGAGAGCGTAAATTCAGAAAATGACTCTAGTGTACGTAATGGCTTCATTCCATCACTCATCATTTCAAGCCCTAAGAAAAGTCCACCAAAACCGAAAACGACTTCCCCTAAATTACGAATTTTATCTTTCTTAAAAAAGAATATTAAAAATGAACCGACTGCCATAATTGGTAAAGCATAAGCACCGACGTCTAATCCGATAATAAATGCCGTGACTGTCGTACCAATATTCGCTCCCATAATGACACCAATTGCTTGACGCAAAGTCATAAACCCTGCGCTAACGAGACCGACTGTAATAACTGTCGTTCCCGAACTCGATTGTATTAATACGGTGACGATAATTCCGACGAGAATTCCCATGAACGGATTCGTTGTGAAGCGATCCAGAATTTCCCTCAATCTATCGCCCGCTGCTTTTTGTAGTCCATCTCCCATGTACTTAATTGCGAATAAGAAAATACCGAGACCACCAAAAAATTGAAACAGCATATGTTGCCAGTCGATTTCCATTTTGAACGTTCAACCTCCAATTAATTAAAAACATATCACCTTCAATTATGTAATGAATGTGAAAGGATTGTAAACATCTACCGCCTTATTTTTACACAGTATTTACAAAAGTAAAGTTTTCCGTCACGATTCTGTCGAAAATTTGGATATTTCTGCAGTTTTTCAATGCGTGACTCTCCTCTTCATTTAGTATACTTGATATGCTAACTTAACAATATCACGATTTTTGACATAGGGGAGGATTTCTTTGAATTTAAAATGGCATCAACTCTTTTTCGCTTCATTATATGAACCGAAAAAAATGGCTGCTTTCCGACTACTACCGATTGGAAAGGTATTTAAATATGTTTTTGTCTTCATTTTTTTATTCACTTTCATTTCTTTTGGACGCTTTTTATTTGGAGATATCGATGTTTTTGAAACGACAGAGGAAGTATTGGAATATGGTGAAACCCTCGGAGCTTTACGTTATCCTATCTCATTTATGCTTTCATTTACAATCACGGTCTTCTACATCTTCATTCGTTTATCGGCGATGGCTTTCATCGGCCTCGGGTTATTACGCATTATGAAACGCCGTGGAGAATATCGACACATTTGGCAATCGACGGCATTCGCTATGACCGTTCCTTTATTCATTCAGCTCATCTTTGAAGTTTTTCCGAGCTTACCTACTGAAGGAAAAGTCATTTCTTACATCGTTCATCTTCTATATATGTTTGCGATTGTGCGCTACTATCCGAAATTACCAAAACGATAGTTTCTAGATGATGTTCCTTGTATTTTGAAGGCATTCACTGATAAAATAGAGACACATAAGAAAGAAGGAGAGAACAACATGACTGAAATGATTCACCGTTCAAATACACGCCCTGTTAAAGTTGGAAACTTAACAATAGGAGGAAGTAATGAACTTTTTATTCAAAGCATGACAACGACTAAAACACATGATGTGGAAGCGACAGTGGCGGAGATTAAACGCCTCGAAGAAGCAGGCTGTCAAATCGTTCGTGTCGCATGTCCGGATGAGCGTGCTGCGCTTTCTATCGGTGCGATTAAAGAACAAATTAATATTCCACTCGTTGTCGACATTCATTTCGACTATAAATTAGCCTTAATTGCGATTGAGCAAGGGGCGGATAAAATTCGAATTAACCCAGGAAATATTGGACGTCGCGAAAAAGTAGAAGCAGTCGTCAATGCTGCAAAAGAAAAAGGCATTCCGATTCGTATCGGCGTCAACGCAGGTTCTCTCGAAAAGCATATTTTAAAAAAGTACGGCTATCCGACAGCGGATGGCATGGTCGAAAGTGCTTTACACCATATTAAAATTTTAGAAGATCTCGATTTTCATAATATTATCGTATCATTAAAAGCTTCTGACGTAGAACTCGCCATTGAAGCGTATAAAAAAGCGGCAGCCGCATTCGATTACCCACTCCACTTAGGAATTACAGAGTCAGGTACATTGTTCGCAGGTTCCATTAAATCAGCTGCAGGACTTGGTACATTGTTATCAGCAGGTATCGGGAACACGATGCGTGTGTCTTTATCGGCGGACCCCGTTCAAGAAGTAAAAGTCGCTCGTGAACTATTAAAAATCTTCGGCCTTTCATCCAATGCTGCGACATTAATTTCATGTCCGACATGTGGCCGTATCGAAATTGACTTAATTTCAATCGCGAACGAAGTAGAAGAATATATTTCAACGATTAAAGCACCACTCAAAGTTGCGGTTCTCGGCTGTGCGGTAAACGGTCCAGGTGAAGCGCGCGAAGCGGATATCGGGATCGCTGGAGCTCGTGGTGAAGGTTTACTCTTCATGAAGGGGAAAACCGTCCGCAAAGTTCCTGAAGAAACGATGGTTGATGAATTGAAACTCGAAATCGATAAATTAGCAGAAGAATACTTTGAGAAAAAACGTCAAGAAGAGGAAGCAGCAAATGACTAATTATCGCGCCAGACTCGGCATCGATATCGATGGTACGGTGACGAGCCCCGGAGCTCTTCTCCCTCATTTAAATAAAGGGTTCGGCTTAGAGTTGACACTTGCGGATATTCGTGAATATGATTTAACGAAAGCAGTAAATGTTGATCATGAGACCTTTGCCAAATGGTGGCATACAGTAGAGAATGACGTATACGCTACTTCTCCCGTTCACTCTAATGCTCAACAAATCTTGAAGCTATGGCAAAGTCAGTTTGAATTGCTCTACGTCTCTGCTCGCGGAACAGATTCATATGAAACGACAAAACGATGGTTTGAACAACATTTCATCCCATATGACGATATCCATTTAATCGGTAGTCATTATAAAATTGAGCAAGCTAAAAGATTACAAGTCGATGCATTTTTTGAAGATAAACATGATAATGCTGTAGACATTCATGAAGCTTTAGACATTCCCGTTCTTTTGTTTGATTCTCCTTGGAATCAAGAACCGATTCCAGACGGAGTCATTCGAGTTCATAATTGGTCTGAAGCGAATGAATGGATTCAAAAAAACTTTTAAAAAAGCCATTTCTACTAATTATTTTCAGTAGAAATGGCTTTTTTATGTTTTTTTATTAAATAGTTCTATATTCTTAATCTAAAATACTTGAATATTATCTTTTACTACCATAAAATAAACGATATCCCTTAAAAAATTAGTCTTTAATGACTATCCATTTTTTAGAAAGAAAGGAGTCTTCTTATGGATACAATTGACCTTGCCTCTGTAGAACATTTAAAAGATCAACTTGATTACTTACTCGATGACACGACTGAAGCTATCTTCTTCTATCATCAACGTTATTATCGCATTCATTCTATTCGAGCAAATATCATTTATTTAAAAGAAACAAATTGTTCAGGAGTTCCTCTCGAAACGGAAGATTTCTATCCTGTTGAATTAGAAACATTTAAAAAAGAAGCTCAGCTTGTCGCTATCGTGACTTTCACTGAATAAATAAAAAATCACAAGAGAAATAAATTCTCTCATGATTTTTATAAACAATTCGGACACATGCCATATATTTCAAACTTATGGTCTATAATTTGATGGTGTGGTAATGTCACTTCCATCATTTCCATTGGACAAAATGGAATATGCTCAGTCTTTCCACAATTGGTACAAATAAAATGATGATGATGACTTTCCACATCACATTGCATTCTAAAATGACGTTCTCCATTTAATTCCGTTTCTTCTAAAATAGACAATTCAGCAAATGTAGCGAGATTTCGGTAAATCGTGTCATAGCTTAATCCTGGATTGTCTTTCACTAGCTCATTACGCACTTCTAACGCGGTAATGTAGCGATCATGAGCCATAAAATACTCCAAAATTAATTCTCGATTCTTCGTTCGTTTAAAAGAATTTTTTTGCAATATGTTCCATGCTTCTTCTAAATTCATTTAATACCCCTCCCGACTTCTCATCATTCCGTTCACTTTTTTCCATAAAAGTACACAAACTAATAAAAATATCGAACAAACGACAATCGTTCCACCTGGTGCGATGTCTAAATAAAATGCAGCAATCAATCCGACGATGACAGCAATTTCCCCGAATAAAATCGACAGTCCGAGAGCCCCTTTAAAACTTTTCGCTAGTTGAATCGCAGCGGCTACTGGAATTGTCATTAAAGACGAGACGAGTAAAATTCCGACAATCCGCATCGACGCTCCGATCACGAGTGCGACAATAATCATAAATAACGGTTGCAAATAGCGACCTTTCACACCAGCAACGAGTGCATATTCGCTGTCAAATGATAATGTGAATAATTCTTTATAAAATAATCCGATAAATAAAATGACGACAATCGCAATACCAATAATGACATATAAATCAACACGTCCTACTGCCGAAACGGATCCGAATAAATAGCCAACAAGATCTGTGCTGAAACCTTTCGCAAGCGAAATAAAAATCGCTCCAAATCCAATACCTGCTGATAATATAATCGGAATCGCTAATTCTTCAAAGTCTTTATACGTTTTGCGAAGACGTTCAATTAAAAGTGAGCCGCCTACCGCCGTGCCGATTCCTAAAAAAATCGGATTAAGTGTGGCGAAAAAGGCGACTTGTTGGCTTAAATATAAGCTGCCTGCAATGCCGGCTAATGCCACATGACTCAATGCATCTGCAATGAGCGCTAATCTTCTCACGACGATAAAGAGTCCGAGGAGAGGTGCGATGATTCCGATGATGAGACCTGCCCATACTGCATTTTGTAAAAACTGATAATTGAGCAATGCTTCGATCATTCGGCACCCTCCTTTTGATGGACACGGCGCACTGGATGACCGTACCATTTCGAATATTGTTCATCATCCAATTGCTCGTATTGCTGTTGGCCGCCATGGAAATGCATCGTCTGATTTAAACAAGCGACATGGCTCGCTAAACTTGTGACGAGGTCAATCTCATGTGTGACGAGTAATATGGCAATGCCTTGTTGTTCATTTAAACGATGCAATAATTCATAAAACTTCTCCACATTTTGCTGATCAATTCCGACAGTCGGCTCATCCATAATTAAAATGCTTGGCTTGCTGACGAGTGCACGTGCGATAAAAGCGCGTTGTTGCTGACCACCTGATAATTGTCCAATCGAACGACCTGCGAATTGGTCCATTTGAACAAGTTGAAGCGCTTCATGTACTTTCACTTCATCCGCTTTTGTAAAACGTGAAAATAAACCTTTTTGACTGACGAGTCCACTGCGCACAACTTCAAATACAGTCGCTGGGAAACTCGAGTTAAAGGCATTTGATTTTTGGGATACGTATCCAATTTGATCGCGGTTTTTCAACTGTTGAATCGGCTCGCCGAACCATTCAATCTCCCCTTTTTGGACGGGGAGTAAACCGAGTAATAATTTAATGAGCGTTGATTTACCTGAGCCATTTGGACCGATTAATGCCCAAAATTCTCCTTCCTTTACCATTAGATCGATATTTTTTAAAACATCGACATCATGATATCGGTATGATACATTGCGTATATTAATTAACGTTCTCGCCATTTCACTGATCCTTTCAAAACGAAATGATTACGATTTATTATATCGCAATGCATGAAAATGTAAAGTGCTTTGCCTACAAAAAAGATGTGACGAGGAATTCCTCGCTACATCTTCCATTTAACGTAAAGCGTCGATTCGTGCTGCATCAAATTTTCGATTAAGCAACATATCAATTTCAATCGCATACGGCGCTTTTTTGTTTTTCTTATCTTCGCCGACATACGGCGTTTCTAAAATTTTCGGAATGTGACGGAACTCTTTCAAATGAATAATTTCCGCAAGTGGCTCAAAACCGATATGGCCAAAACCGATATTTTCATGGCGGTCTTTTCCAGCCCCACGCTCATTTTTACTGTCATTAATGTGCAATACTTTTAGACGGTCGAGTCCGATAATTTTATCAAACTCTGTTAACACGCCGTCTAAATCATGAACGATATCATACCCTGCATCATGTACGTGACATGTATCGAATGTGATGGAGAGACGTTCATTATTCGTCACACCATCAATAATACGTGCCAGTTCTTCGAAAGAACGGCCGATTTCCGTTCCTTTTCCAGCCATCGTTTCAAGTGCAATTTGTACGTCATGCTCATCTTCTAACACTTCATTTAATCCTTCGACAATTCTGGCGATGCCTGTATCAACACCCGCTCCGACATGCGCTCCTGGGTGCAGAACAATTTGCTTCACACCGAGCGCTGCCGTTCGTTCAATTTCACTTTTTAAAAAGTCGACACCGAGTCGAAACGTTTCAATCTTTGTCGTATTCGCAACGTTAATAATATAAGGGGCATGGACGACAACTTGTTCCATCCCGTGCTCTTTCATATGTTGTTGCCCTGCTTCAATATTCAATTCTTCAATCGGTTTACGACGTGTATTTTGAGGCGCACCCGTATAAATCATAAACGTGTTCGCTCCGTAACTCGCCGCTTCCTCACTCGCTCCGAGTAACATTTTTTTGCCACTCATCGAAACGTGAGAGCCGAGTAAAAGATTATTTTCCATAACGATTTGTTTTCTTCCTTTCTTTACGTTTAAAATCATCCATTTGTTGACGCATTTTTTTCTTGTATCCTGGTTTTACTTTTTTCGGTTTGCGCACGAAAGCACGCGCTTGTTTATCGATATCACGATCTTGACGTTCACGCTTTTTACGCGCATGACGCTTCGGTAACTCTTTCCATTCTCCCCCTTTTAATTCTTCATGGATGAATGGAACACCTAAGTCTTCAATAATATTGACGAGTTCTTCATCTTTCGGTTCATACAATGTGATTGCATGACCTTCTAAACCGGCACGTGCTGTACGACCGACACGGTGAATGAAAAACTCTGTATTTTGTGGGATTTCATAGTTGATGACATGGCTTACCCCTGGAATGTCGATTCCGCGAGCCGCTAAGTCTGTTGCGACAATGTATTGGAACTGTAAATCACGCACTTGCTTCATCATACGTTTACGTTCACGAGGGGATAAGTCACCGTGAATACGTCCTACTTTAATTTGATCGTCTGCTAACTGATCTGCGAGTTCATCTGCCGCTTCACGTGTATTTGTGAAAATGATCGCTAAATATGGATTCATCGATTGCATAATATCGAGCAATTTTTTATATTTGTTCGCGCTACGAACAGGCACTAATGAATAATGCATCCCTTCGCGCAATGATTTTTCACGACCGATTTGCACATGTTCTGGCTTTTCCATATATTTTGTTAAAAACGGTTTTAACTTTTCAGGAATTGTTGCTGAAAATACATACATCTCTAAATGTGCAGGCATGCGTTGAGCGAACTGATCAATTTCTTCGATAAAGCCCATATCAAACGATAAATCGGCTTCATCTATGACGAGCATCGGTGCTTCATGTACGAAGAGTGCTTGTTCTAATACGACATCTTTAATACGTCCTGGTGTCCCGACAACGATGTGGGGTTGCACTTTTAATTTGGCGATTTGACGCTGTTTGTCCGTGCCGCCAATAAGTGGCATCGTTCGAATTTCGGTTCCTTCTGTTAATTCTTCTAATGCTCGGTACAGCTGATCTGCTAATTCACGAGTCGGTGCTACAATGACAGCTTGAACGTGTGATTTTTCTGAATCGATGCGCTCGACGAGAGGAATTAAAAAGCTATGTGATTTCCCCGTCCCTGTATGCGCTTGGCCGATTGCACTCTTGCCTTTTAAAATGAGTGGAATCATCGCTTCCTGAATCGGTGTTGGCGTTTCGAATCCGATTCGTGCAATGGCTTCTTGTAAAAATGGTTGTAATGAAAACTGTTGAAATGTTGTCATCGTCTAGCCTCCTTAATCTTTTCATATTGTAACATCTTTCACCCAAGATGTATGCAAAAAGCTTATAGCATCCGTTCTTTGAATGAAGCGAAGGGTTCATGTATAATGAAAATACGATTATGTTAGAGGAGTGAATCGATTGAAAGTTATTAAAATTTCACCACGAGGCTATTGTTACGGTGTCGTCGATGCGATGGTGATCGCACGTAATGCAGCACTCGATAAATCATTGCCACGTCCAATCTACATTTTAGGTATGATTGTTCATAATAAACATGTGACCGATGCATTTGAAGAAGAAGGCATCATTACATTAGATGGGAAAGACCGTCTCGATATTTTAAATAAAGTCGATACGGGTACGGTCATTTTCACAGCGCACGGTGTTTCTCCACAAGTGCGTGAACTCGCACGCCAAAAAGGACTCGTTTCCATTGACGCAACGTGCCCAGACGTCACGAGCACACATGATTTAATTGAAGCGAAAACAAAAGAAGGCTACGAAATCATTTACATCGGGAAAAAGTATCATCCGGAACCAGAAGGCGCAATCGGAGTCGCACCGGACCGTGTTCACCTCGTCGAAACGATGGAAGACGTTGAAAAATTAACCGTGCAAAGTGATAAATTGTTAGTGACGAACCAGACGACGATGAGTCAATGGGATGTTGCCCATATTATGCAAGCATTACAAGAAAAATATCCGCATATCGAACAGCATCAAGAAATTTGTCTCGCGACACAAGTGCGTCAAGAAGCGGTGGCAGAACAAGCAGGCGAAGCTGATTTATTAATCGTCGTAGGAGATCCAAAAAGCAATAACTCAAACCGCTTAACGCAAGTGTCACACGAGATTGCTCATACGAATTCATACCGCGTTTCTGACGTTTCTGAAATCAACCCTGAATGGTTGGCAAACATCGAAACTGTCGCAGTAACAGCAGGCGCTTCTACCCCTACGTTAATCGTTCGTGAAGTGATTAAATATTTAGAGCAATTCGATCCTGAAGACGCAAGTACACACGAACCAGTAAGTACACTTGAATTAAGTCGTATTTTACCAAAAATTAAAAATCCTACACCTGTTGAGCGTATCGAACCGTACGACTCATAATTATATAAAAATGCCCAAGATTGAAAGGAAATTCCTTTAACCTAGGGCGTTTTTTTCGTTCATTTATTGGCGTAACGAATTACGAATTTGTTTTCATATCGCAAATTTTCTTCTCTTGAACACCTGCTTTTTTCAACATCATTTCCATCGGACAAATTCCTGTAACGGATGAAAAAATTAACATAAAACCGATAAATCCTGTGAAGTAACTCCAATTCGGATGATGAAGTTGACTTAAAATGACGCTCGCTAAAACGAGTACACCGACGAGCAGTCGAACTAATGAATTTTTACCTGATACGACAAACATGTATATACCCCCTTCCGTATATACATCATAAACTCTTTTCACAAAAAATACAAAAGTTTCATCTTTTCTTCACGTTTATCGAATGTAAGCACGTTCCGTTTCACTGAGCGCATCTTGCAGCCAGCGAGGATGCATCGGTAAAAGAGCAGTCGGCAATTGATCGATTGGGAAAAATCGCATGTCAAGCGATTCTTTACAGTCTGCTTGAATCGTCCCCTCTACAATTTTCGCTAAAAAACAAGTCGTAATGAAATGAACGACTCGGCCATCTGGGTAGTGAAATACTTGCGATGCGGGTTCTGAATATACGCCGACGAGTCGTTCAATGGAGATTTTTACATTCGCTTCTTCCCACACTTCTCGAATGGCTGCTTGTGCGACCGTTTCACCGATTTCAACATGGCCTGACGGAATTCCCCACTGTTTAACATCTGCGCGTTGTTGCAATAATACTTGCTGTTTCGTCTCGTCTAAAATGACGACAGCGACTCCTGGATACACTTGATCAATTTTCATCCTATTTTTCTCCTCCTCCATGATGAATGAACGCAAAAAAAGCCCGAAAAGAAAGAAACAGCGCATGTCAAATACGCTGAACCTTTCCCCTCGGACCTTTTATGTCAATAGGTGCCTTTCGCATGATGGCGAAAGAGATAGCCCTCGGTCCAGACCTCATACGAGCGGAACCCTAGCTACAATTTTCCAGTTCATTCTATCGTTAGGATACGATACATTTGCTCTTCATTCAAGCGCATTATAGGAAAGTGAATGTTTCGGTATTCACTTCAGACTGTAACCACTCGACTTCATATCCCGCTTCTTGGCATAATGTCTTCATTTTTTCAGCAACGCCCGCAATCATCACTTTCTCCGCATGATGTCCTGGGTCAATGATTGCTAAATGTAATTTTTCACAAGCTTGTGCTGTATGGAAATCCATATCGCCTGTCACATAGACGTCGGCCCCTTGTTGTTTCGCCTGATGAATATATTTAGAGCCAGAGCCACCGAGTACCGCTACTTTTTTAATAGAGCGTTCTACGTCACCGACGACACGCACAGCAGGGACGTTGAGCGCTCGCTTCGCATGCTCTGCAAACCCGCGTAATGTCATCGGTTCAGCGAGTGTTCCGATTCGTCCGAGTCCTTTTTCGTCCGTCTGTTGCGCAAGCGGAATGAGATCAAATGCTGGTTCTTCATACGGATGGGCTTGAAGCAATGCTTTCATGACGCGTGACTTCGAAAAGTGTGGGAGGATGACTTCGATGCGTACTTCCTCCACTTCTTCTGCTTCACCTGAGCGACCGATATGTGGTTTCGCACGTTCCGAAGGCGTAAATCGGCCTGTCCCTATCATTTCATAACTGCAATGCGTATATTCGCCGATTTCTCCTGCTCCTGCATCACCGAGCGCTTGACGAATGGCTTCGGCATTTTCAAGCGGTGCGAAGACAACGAGCTTATACAAATCTTCCCCGTAACTTTTCATAAGAGGTGTCGTATTTTCTAATTGTAAGGCGTCCGCCATTAAATCATTAACGCCCCCTTCCGCTACGTCTAAATTCGTATGCGCCGCGTACACTTGAATGTCATGTTTAATACATTTCTCCACGATGCGTCCTTCCGGTGTGTCGGTCCAGACGCGTTTTAACGGACGGAAGAGCAAAGGGTGATGAGCGATAATGAGCTCAGCTCCCCGTGCAATCGCTTCATCAACAATGCGCTCATCGACATCTAAACTAACGAGCACTTTCGTTACTGAACGGTTTAATTGTCCGACTTGTAAACCGACAGGATCCCAATCTTCCGCATAACGCTTCGGTGCCCATGTTTCAAACAATTGAATGATTTGATGACCGTTTACTTGTTTCATTTGGCGATCACTCCTTCAATATTTGCTAATTCTTGTTTTATTTTTTCACTACGACGTTCATTGTCTTTTGTTTTTTGTGCTTTTTGTAATGCTTGTAAAATGTTGCGCTTTGCATTTGCTTCGCGTTGCCACTTTTCGATAAAAACATCATTTTTTTCACGCATTAAATACGGGCCGAATTGTAATTCATCCTCATCATACGTCGCTCGACCGCGCTCTAATACGACAATTTCATAAATTTTCCCATCTTCTTTCATAATCGCTTCATTCACAATTTTCCATTGTTTGTTCACTGCCCATTCTCGAATCGGGCGAGCGTGAATATTCGGCTGTGCAATAATACGTTCAACTGTCGTAAGATGCTTTTCGCCACTTTCTAAAATTTGAGCGATCAGTGGACCTCCCATCCCCGCAATCGTCACCGTATGGATATTGTCTTCTTTATGAATCGCTTGTAAGCCGTTCGCTAGACGAACTTCTATTTTGTCTGAAAATCCACGCTCTCGAACTGTTCGTTGCGCCGATTCAAAAGGGCCTTTTACAACTTCTCCCGCTACCGCATGTGTAATTTGATTACGCTCTACTAAATAACAAGGTAAATAAGCGTGGTCACTTCCAATATCAGCCATACTGACTCCTTCTTGTACGTAAGATGCGACACATCGTAATCGTTTCGATAATTCCATGATTTTCAGCCTCCTTTTATGTGAAAAAACCGTTAGTGAAAGTTCACTAACGGTTCATTTGTCGTTCTTATTTTAAAGATAAGATGTATTCAGCGAATCCATCAAGATCTTCGTCAGCGATCATACCGCCTGGCATACCTGGTGCGCCGTTTTTAATAACGTCTTTAATTTCGTCAGCTGAGAGTGATGTTCCAACTAATGCTGGGCCAACTCCGCCTTCTAAATTACCACCGTGACATCCGATACATGATGAAGTCATACCTTCATACTTACCTGCATCTGCAGTAGCTGTTTCTTCTTCAGCTGGCTCTTCTGCTGGTTCTTCTTCAGTTGCTTCTGGCTCTTCCTTTGCGTCTTCTTCAGTCGCTGCTGGTTCACCGTCTGCACCTAAGCTTAAAATGTACTCAACGAATTCATCCATGTTTGCTGCTGGAACGAGTCCTGCTGGCATACCGTCTGCACCGTTTGTAATAACGTCAGCGATTTCGTCAGCTGAAAGTGATGTTCCTGCTAATGCTGGACCAACGCCACCTTCAAAGTTTCCACCGTGACATGAAATACATTTTCCTTGAGCGAACTCTGCTGGATCGAAGTCGTCTGTTGAAACTTCTTCACCGTTTTCGCCTTCCTCGTTTTGTTTAGCAATGTCCGCCTTTTGGTCAACGCCAATTAAAGACATGAAGAAAATTAATAAGATTCCCATGCTAAATGTAATGAGGTAAGGAACGATAGGATTTGTCTTTTTCATTCAGATTACCCTCCCTTATTCAGGATTCTATTCTGTATATGATACAGTTTACAATCCTTATTGTACCGCATAAGTAGCGAAACGAAAAGAGGAATCCACATAATAATTTCGTTTTCCCCATTTTCCGTTCACTTCTTGTAACAATTCGCTTTCAATTTTTCATTTTAGCGTAATTGTTCTCTTTCACACTACATTCCCTTTTTCCTCGCGTATACTATCGTCCACAAGCTTGATTTCAACTCTTTTTTCTTGCTTTCTCTTTTCACTCAAAAAAGAGGAAAGTCCTTTTAAAAGAAAACTGGACATTTGTGAAACTTTTGTGAACATATAATCTTTTTCTAGGCACTTTTATAAAACGAGGAAAATACCAATTAACACTAACCCAACATACCCCGAAATTGTAAAAAATAGGAGTTGATGTTTTCGACCGATGCCGAGCCAAAGTACGCAATTTAAAATGAGCAGTCCAATTAAAATAAATGTATTGCTAGGAAAAAAAGCATCCCAACTATGTAAAGATACCGATAGTAATAATAAAGAGGCGATCGCAAATAAAACAGGACGCGCATCATTATCTCCTTTATTAAAAAGCTTGCCACCGACGAATAAAAATAGTGCGAATAACGTGACAAAGCTAGTCATCAACACTTGTTGATCCGGTAATAAAAATAAGCTTACTAGTAAAGCCGCTCCTATTATGCCAAGCCATAGGACGCGATTCCACATTTTAGATTTTTCTTGTTCTTTTAATGAATCTTTCACCGTAATTTCTTCAGTCTCTTTTTCGTCTCCTTGTGAATATAAGGCGAGTAAAAAATCACAATATTGATCAGGCAACAACTTTGATTGCTTCCAATATTTTATTTCAGCAACGATGATTTTTTTACGTTGCTCATTCATACGGTCCACTCCTACTCTAATCATAGTGAATCACCCTCACTTTACTCATAAAGTGAGGGTGATTTTTTCTATTCTAAAAAGTCTTTCAAACGTTTGCTACGTGATGGATGACGCAATTTACGCAATGCTTTTGCTTCAATTTGACGAATGCGCTCACGAGTAACACCGAAGACTTTCCCGACTTCTTCTAATGTGCGCGTGCGACCATCATCTAAACCGAAACGAAGTCGAAGGACATTCTCTTCTCGGTCTGTCAATGTATCTAGCACATCTTCTAATTGTTCTTTTAACAATTCATAGGCTGCGTGATCTGCTGGAGATTGCGCTTCAGAGTCTTCAATGAAGTCACCTAAATGAGAATCATCTTCTTCTCCGATCGGCGTTTCTAAAGAGACCGGTTCTTGTGCAATTTTCAAAATTTCACGTACTTTTTCAGCCGTTAATTCCATCTCTTCTCCGATTTCTTCAGGAGTCGGTTCTCTTCCTAAATCTTGAAGTAATTGACGTTGTACGCGAATTAATTTATTGATCGTTTCCACCATATGAACAGGAATACGGATTGTACGTGCTTGGTCGGCAATCGCCCGTGTAATCGCCTGACGAATCCACCATGTTGCATACGTACTGAATTTGAACCCTTTGGTATGGTCGAACTTTTCAACTGCTTTAATAAGTCCCATATTTCCTTCTTGAATCAAGTCTAAGAAAAGCATACCGCGACCGACATAACGTTTCGCAATGCTGACAACGAGACGCAAGTTCGCTTCTGCTAATTTTTTCTTCGCTTCCTCACCGCGCACGATGACGAGGTCTAACTCTTCATCGAAATGATTCGGATCTTCTTCACGCAGTTCAGCAAGCTTCTCTTCTGCTTCCATTCCTGCCGCAATTTTAATCGCGAGTTCGACTTCTTCGTCCCCTGTCAATAAATCGACACGCCCAATTTCTTTCAAATACATACGCACAGGGTCATTAATTTTTACACCAGGAGGAACGCTTAAATCTTTCATATTGAATTTTTCTTTTTTCTTGTCATCATCTTCTTTCGTTGATTCGTCCTCATCTTTACGATTCAACTCAATGCCCGCTTCTTCCACATCATCTAAAAATTGTTCAAATTGTTCCGGCTCCATTTCAAATTGTGCAAGTTCTTTCGTCACTTCATCCAGTGTTAACTCACCATTTTTTTCGCCTAATTCTAACAATGTTTTTTTCGCTTCGTCCAATGTCAATTCTTTCTTTGTCATCGTTGTTCCTCCTTATTCACCGTTACGGCGTGATTGATTTTTTTAATTCAATCACTTCTTGAATGAGCGCCAATGCTCCTTCATAATCCTGTTGTTGTTCTAATTGTTTTGACTGTTGAATTTTATCATCTATTTGTTCAGCTATTTTTAATTTCTTTAAATGTTGAATACAGTCTTTTACTTCTTGATCGGTATCATCGTCCGCTCGCTCATAGGCGATACAAAACATTGCTAGTTCACGCAATTCACGCTCTTCGATTTGCTCGGCAAAACTTTGTGCAAAAGAATCCCCTTCCCCTTCATAGGTTTCATAATGAGCGGCTAATCGTACGAACAATGTCGTAAAATCATCGTCTATAAAAATTTCAATCCCCTCTTGGATAGCGAGATTGAATAAAGAACGTTCGTGCAATAGATGGGAAAATAATAACACTTCCGATCTTCTTTTTTTTCGCTTCGTTTCTGGTACGATGCGCGCCGTTTCAGTAGGTTGACGCTGTGGAGCTTGATGCGTTGTCAATTGCGCTAATTTTTCCCGCAATGTCGTTTCATGCACCGTCGTCAATTCAGCAAGTTGTTGAATGATTAAATCGCGTTCGATAATAGAACGGCGTTCTGCTAATTCAACGAGCACTTCATGAATGTACTGCTCTACTTCGTAATCGAGCGACAAATTTTTACCACGCCTAGCGTATTGTATCATAAAAGACATAAAAGAATGCGACATCTCCAAAATTCGCTCTCTAAATTGTTTACCCCCATATGTTTTAATGTAATCATCAGGGTCCATATTTTGAGGAAGTATCGCAATCGTCGCTTCCATTTTATGCTCTGTCGCAAATTTAGCAAAGCGATAGCTCGCTTCCCAGCCTGCATCATCTCCATCACAACAAATGATTAAGCGATTCGTTAAACGACGCATTTGAATAATATGCTGTTCTGATAATGCGGTTCCCATAACAGCGACCGTTTCATCGATACTTGCTCGTTCTGCGGCAAGCGTATCCATAAACCCTTCGAATAACACGACTTCATTCGCTTTTCGGATAGAAGATTTCGCACGATCTAAATTATAAAGCAATTGATTTTTTTTGAAAATTGGCGTTTCTGGACTATTTAAATATTTCGGAGCGCCTTCTTTTTTTTCAATAACGCGCCCTGAAAAACCGACCACTTCACCACGTTCGTTGCGAAGTGGAAACATAATTCGCTCCCGAAACCGATCATAGTATTGATCATGGTCTTCATAATATGTGAGAAGTCCGCCTTCAGCGAGTAAAGGTAAAGGATAATCATCTTGTAAAACATGGAGTAAACTATCCGATTGATTCAACGTCCAACCGATTTGATGTTCAATCAACTGTTCCTCGGTAAAACCACGCTCATATAAATAGTGGAGTGCACGCTCCCCTTCTACTGTATTCATTAAAAGGTGATGGTAAAATTGAGTCGCTTGTGCATGTGCCGCTTTCAATAACTTTTCGGACTGTGAGTCTTCCTGATGTCGCGCACTGCGTTGTCCTTCTTCTATATCGAGCTCCATTCCTAATCTGCCTGCTAGTGTAGCGACTGCATCGACAAAAGTTCGATGTTCCAATTCCATTAAAAAAGAAATCGCATTGCCACTCGCACCACATCCGAAACAATGGTAGAGTTGCTTATCTTCTGAAACAGAAAATGATGGAGACTGCTCATCATGAAAAGGACAAAGACCGAACCAATTTTTTCCCCTCTTTGTCAGTTGAACATGTTCACCGATGAGGTCGATTATGTCCGTTTCTTTTCTAATTCTTTCAATGACGACTTCATCTATTTTTGACACGTTGTTCAACTCCTACTTCCTTTTCATATATACTATTACGCCATTCATCATAAAAATCCTTTTTATTTTTTGAACAAAATGAAAACTAACCGATTCGAATCGGCTAGTTTTCATTTGTTTAATTATTTCAACTGTTCAATTTGATCTAAAATAATATTTGCTGTCTCTTCTACTGCACGATTCGTTACATTAATAACACGGCATCCAACACGCTCAACTACCTTTTCAAAATGTTCAATCTCTTGTTCGATTCGCGAGACTTTCGCATAACTCGCATCGTCTTTTAAACCTAATGCAATTAAACGCTCTTTGCGAATGAAATTTAACTTTTCTGGTGAAATGACGAGGCCGAAACAACGAGCAGGATCAATTTGCAATAGTTCTGCTGGTGGCTCTACTTCTGGTACAAGTGGAACGTTCGCAACTTTATATCGATGATGTGCTAAATATTGAGATAACGGGGTTTTAGAAGTACGTGAAACCCCTACTAAAACGATATCCGCTAATAAAATACCTCGCGGATCACGACCGTCATCATATTTTACCGCAAATTCAATCGCTTCAATTTTTTTGAAATAGTCATCGTCTAATTGACGGACGAGTCCTGGTTCTTCAAACGGACTCTCTTCTAAACGTCCTCCTATCATATCGACGATCGGCCCAATTAAATCGATCGCTTGAACACCGTTTTCCATCGCGTAATGTGCCATACCTTCACGCATTTCAGACTTCACTAAAGTATGAACAATGAGCGCCTTTTGTCTTTGAGCTAAAAGTGCAATTTCCTCGATTTGTTTTAAATTATCAACATTTGCAAAACGCTTCATCACAACTGTATCGACATCATGACGAAATTGGCTAATCGCTGCCTTTGCGACGAGATCAGCCGTTTCTCCGACAGAGTCAGAAACGATAAACATCGTTAATGGCGTCATCGTTTTCGCTCCTCTCCATAGCTATAAATCATATTCTTCTCCGAGCGCGACAAACGCACCCGTAATATTTGTCTTTGTTATACGGCCGATGACTTCCAACCCTTTCTCGCCTTGTTCCGTGACAGGCAAAGCGTCAATTTGGTTATCAATCATCTTTTTTGCCACCTGTAATAACGAGTCATGCTTCGAACAATGCGTAATATTCGGCATACGTGTCATGATGACATTGACTGGAATTTTATCCATATCAACCCCACCGATACTTGACCGTAATAAATCTTTTCTCGATAATACACCCGCTAAACAGTGGTGATCGTCCACGACAAAAAGGGTGCCGACGTCTTCTAAAAACATTTGACAAATCGCATCGTACACCGACATATTCTCATTTACAACGACAGGAATCGATTGAAAATCTCCCACTTTCATATCGACCATACCGTCTGCCATCGATTGTGCTATTTTTTTACCTGAATAAAAGTAACCGACACGCGGACGCGCATCCAAAAAGCCAGCCATTGTCAAAATTGCTAAATCGGGTCGAATTGTAGCACGTGCCAGATCGAGACGTTCCGCAATTTGTTCTCCTGTGATTGGACCGTTATATTTCACGATTTCCAAAATTTTTGTTTGGCGCTTATTCAGTTCCAATGTGAAACACCGCCCATTTATATGATAATTGCTCAACTAAGTTGAACGTGTTTTCCGTAATAAAAAATTTTCCTATACGAATAGGCCATCCCTATTATCCATCGGTTTTTGACCGAAAATTTATGTTGAAACAAATTTTTACAAGAAGACACGCTTTCTTTTGTGTACGATTAATTATACCATAATGGCTAAAATGTAGCTCAGTTTTAACTTGTTTCTTTATGAAAACAACGCGACTTGTCATTTTCAAAAAATCATGCTATAGTATAGGCTGTTCAAGTGATGAACGGTCTATAAGTAACAATCGACTTAAAAGCGAGCAGTGACAGTGAAAGTCTGCATAGATTGTGAAAAGGCAACCGGGAGCTTGCTTTCTGAAAGTGGGTTAACATTTGGTGTTAACCAATCGAGGTGGAACCGCGGGTTATTATGCACTCGTCCAAACGGGCTCATGCAATATGTGCCCGTTTGGACGGGTGCTTATTTTATTATATGGAGGTCATTGAATATGCCAAAGTACACAATGGATCAAATTGTCAGCTTATCAAAACAACGTGGATTCGTATTCCCAGGGTCTGATATTTACGGCGGACTCGCTAACACATGGGATTACGGTCCACTCGGAATCGAATTGAAAAACAATATTAAAAAAGCTTGGTGGAAAAAATTCGTTCAAGAATCCCCATACAACGTCGGAATTGATGCAGCAATTTTAATGAACCCGAAAGTTTGGGAAGCATCTGGTCACACACAAAACTTCAACGACCCGATGATCGACTGTAAAAAATGTAAATCACGCCACCGCGCAGACAAATTAATTGAAAATGCGGTAGAAGCGACAGGTAAAGAAATCGTCGTCGACGGACTTCCATTTGAAAAAATGATGGAACTCATTGAAGAATATGATATTACATGTCCTACATGTGGTGCGATGGATTACACAGAAATTCGTCAATTCAACCTCATGTTCAAAACGAAACAAGGTGTAACAGACGATTCAGCAAACGATATTTTCTTACGTCCTGAAACAGCACAAGGGATTTTCGTCAACTTCAAAAACGTTCAACGTTCAATGCGTAAAAAAATGCCATTCGGTATCGCACAAATCGGGAAAAGTTTCCGTAACGAAATTACACCTGGTAACTTCACATTCCGTACACGTGAATTCGAACAAATGGAACTCGAATTCTTCTGTAAACCAGGAGAAGACGCGAAATGGTACGAATACTGGAAAGATTACTCAGTCAAATTCTTGAAAGATTTAAGCATGAAAGAAGAAAACACACGTCTCCGTGACCATACAGAAGATGAGCTTTCTCACTACTCAAAAGGTACAGTAGACATCGAATATAAATTCCCATTCGGTTGGGGAGAATTATGGGGCATTGCGAACCGTACAGACTTCGACTTAAGCCGCCATATGGAGCATTCAGGTGAAGATTTCCACTACTTAGATCAACAAACAGGTGAGAAATTCATCCCGTACTGCATCGAGCCTTCACTCGGTACAGACCGTGTCACACTCGCATTTTTATGTGATGCATATGACGAAGAAGAATTAGAAAACGGAGAAACACGTAACGTATTACGTTTCCACCCAGCAATTGCACCGATGAAAGCAGCTGTCTTACCACTTTCTAAAAAGCTGGCGGAAGAAGCACAAGATGTGTTCGCATTACTCGCGAAACACTTCCCAACACAATACGACGATTCTCAATCCATTGGTCGTCGCTACCGTCGTCAAGATGAGATCGGTACACCATTCTGTATCACATATGACTTCGATTCAAAAGAAGACCATCAAGTGACAGTGCGTCACCGTGATTCAATGGAGCAAGTTCGTATGCCAATCGCAGACGTTCCTGCATACATCGAAAAACATTTACAGTTTTAATACGAAAAACCCTCACCAATTACGGTGAGGGTTTTGTTTGTTCGTTCGGGTGCATCAGTTGCTGGAGTAATGTATCTCTCTCCAATTGATCAATGAAGCGTCTTGACTTTAGACGAATGCCTGTCTGTTCATCATAAATCGTCCGCACCACCTTTTGCAAAAATCGCACAGTCGGTTTTTTTAACGAGATATTCCCAAGTTGATCAATTGGAACTGTCATACATGTTCTAATCAAGCGCACTTGCGTCGGACTTAGCCGTGTAATATACGGGTCGACATCATAACAACGATGACAAAGCAGACCAATTTGTTGAAATGAAAAAGCAAATTCTCCTTCTGTCGCTCCGCAATGCGCACATTGATGAACGACCGGATAAATGCCAGCGACCGGCAACATTTGCCATTCGACAAAAAGGGTGATGACTTCTGGATCAAATCCTTCATCAATCGCATGAAGGGCTGCTTTCAACAAATGATAGACACCTCGTGTTCGCTCTTCCATCGGCTCCGTTAAACGGTCAACCAATTCAACGATAAAACTCGCATACGCCGTTTTCTCTAAATCACCGCGCAAGTCGCGCATCGAATCGATAAGCTCACCTTGTTGTAGCTGTCCCATTCCTCTTCCACCCGCATACACTAAAAAGGAGCCGAGTAAAAAAGGTTGAGTCATCGCGGCTAAACGGCTCGCTGGCTTTTTCGCTCCTCGTGCCATCGCCGTGACTTTTCCTGCTTCTTCTGTAAAGAGGGTGACAATTTTATTCGATTCACCGTACGGAATAGACTTTAAAACAATGCCTTCCCATTTGTGCAACAATTGTCTTCCCTCCTCTTTAATATTCGTCTTCTCTAAATCCAAATTCACGCAAATGAATTTGTTTGTTACGCCAATCTTTTTGGACTTTCACCCATAATTCTAAATATACTTTTGACCCGAGCAAACGTTCAATTTCACGGCGCGCCCCAGTACCGATTTGTTTCATCATCGCTCCTTGCTTGCCGATCAAAATTCCTTTTTGAGAGCTACGTTCTACGATAATATTCGCCATGACATGCACTTTTTCGTTTTCATCACGTGAAATTTTTTCAATCGTAACTGCCACCGAATGCGGCACTTCTTCATGAGTAAAATACAATACTTTTTCACGAATTAATTCCGCCATAATAAAACGTTCTGGATGGTCCGTCACTTGATCGTCTGGATAGTATTGTGGTCCTTCTGGGATATACGTCTTCAACACGTCAAATAGACGATCGACATTATTCCCTTGCAAGGCAGAAATCGGTACGATTTCCGCAAAATCGTATTCCGCTTGATACGTTTCAATAATCGGTAATAATTCATCTGGATGAATTAAATCAATTTTATTAATCACGAGAAAAACAGGACTTTTCGTGCGACTTAGTAAATCGATAACGAAACGGTCACCCGGTCCAATTTTTTCATTCGCATTAATCATAAATAAAACGACATCGACATCTGGAATCGTCTGTTTTGCCATTTTATTCATGAAGTCTCCTAGTGCATGTTTCGGTTTATGAATTCCTGGTGTGTCAATAAAGACGATCTGAGAATCATCCGTCGTGACAACCCCTTGTATTTTATTGCGTGTCGTCTGGGGTTTATCGCTCATAATCGCAATTTTTTGTCCGACGATGCGGTTTAAAAATGTCGATTTTCCTACGTTTGGTCGTCCTACAATGGAGACGAATCCTGATTTATAATTACTTTCCATGTAAATCCTCCTTCGTAAATGCGCCTGGTAACAAGGCACTCACGGTCGTTTCTTCTACTTCCCCTTGCATATTCGTTAAATAAACAGGGGTATTTGCATCACTAAACTCTATCATAACTTGGCGACATGCACCACAAGGAGAAATCGGACCTGTCGTATCTCCGATGACTGCAATTGCGACAATATCCATCGCTCCTTCTGAAACAGCTTTAAAAATCGCTGTGCGCTCTGCACAGTTCGTAAGCGGATAGCTCGAATTTTCGATGTTACACCCTGTGAACGTTCGTCCATCTTTCGTAAGTACTGCTGCCCCTACTTTAAAATGAGAATACGGAACGTATGCATGCTCCATTGCTTCTTTCGCAAGGTCCATTAATTGTTTCTTCTCCATTGTTACCTCCACCATTTCGGAATAAATATCATCAGTCCAATACATGCACTCATAAATGCATAAATGAGAACCGCTCCTGCAGCTAAATCTTTCGCTCGTTTCGCTAATGGCGCATAATCTGTCGTCACTAAATCGACGACACGTTCAATCGCCGCATTCATCAGTTCGAACGCAAACATACCACCGATGAGTAAAAGAACGATCACCCATTCTGTTTGAGAAAGTCCCGTCCACATACTCACTCCGATGACGACGATCGCGCTAAACAAATGAAAACGGAGATGTTTCTCCGTTTTCATACCATGGACGATTCCTTCAAGCGCATAACGGAATGAATCGATATATTTTCGCACCCCGTCACCTCGTTAAACCGAACGCTTGTAAAATTTCATCTTGACGGCGGAACATTTCTTTTTCATCTTCTTCCGTCATATGGTCGTAGCCGAGCAAATGGAGAAAACCATGCAATGCTAGAAAGCCGAGCTCTCGCTTTTCTTCATGGTTGTACTCCACTGCTTGTCGGCGCATCGTATCGAGTGAAATAATTAAATCACCTAATAAAATAGGCATTTCTTCCATTCGTTCAAAAGCAATCTCTCCTTCGCCCTCTTCTTCTAAGGCAAAGGAAATGACATCTGTCGGACGGTCGATTCCTCGATACTCGCGATTAATGACTTGAATTTCCTCGTCCGTCGTAAATGTAATACTTAATTCATAATTTCCTTCTAGCTTTTCGTATTGCGCTGCAAACTTTAATAGACGATCGACGAGTTCCAACTGTTCTTCCGTCACTTCATTCGTCTCATCTTGATAATCAATTTGCATCTCGTCACCTCTTATGTTGGATATTCAATCCGATTATGGAAAATGCCATTCAATGTTTCACAAATGACACGTTCGACAATTTTTAATTCTCGCACGGAAATATCGCATTCGTCAAATTGTCCGTCATTCAATTTCCCTTGAATAATATTATGAACGAGATTCGCAATCTTTTCGGGAGTAGGCTCCTTCATTGAACGAACGGCCGCTTCCGTACTATCTGCAATCGATACGACAGCAATTTCTTTCGTTTGAGCTTTCGGTCCTGGATAACGGAAATCGTCTTCCGTCACAGTCGGATCTAACTCTTTCGCCTTATGGTAAAAAAACTGCAAGAAACTCGTACCATGATGTTGCCGTGCGATGTCGACAATTTCTTTCGGCATACCGTGACTTTCTAATATATTTCCACCGTCGATGGCATGAGCAATAATGATTTCTTTACTTTCTGACGGCGTTAATTCATCGTGCGGATTACGTCCACTATGCTGGTTTTCGATAAAGTAATTCGGCCTTACCGTCTTTCCAATGTCGTGATAATAACTGCCGACCCGAGCAAGCAAACCGTTCGCTCCAATCGACTCACAAGCAGCATCCGCTAAGTTCGCAACCATTACACTATGATGGTATGTCCCTGGCGTTTCGACTAAAATTTTCTTTAATAGTGGATGATTCGGATTCGATAATTCGACTAATTTCATGTCAGATAAAATACCAAATACCGATTCAAAGAAAGGCAATAAACCAATTGTCATCGCGCCTGAAAGTAAACCCGACACAATCGCTGCAACTAAGTAAAAGGCCATCTCTTTCCATGTATAAGAAGATTGCGTCATCAATAGGTAGAAGACGATGAAAATGACGTTAGCACCAGCGACCGCGATACTCGTTTTTAAAATGTTTGAACGCCTTCCGTCTTTCCCAAGTACATATAAGCTTGTCAACCCGCCAAACATAATGTACATCATCGTTTCCATTTGTAAAATAGCAGCGTATCCTTCTTGCAAAATAATTCCTGCCATTGCGGCAGTAATGATTGTAACAGTCATCGCAAGTCGCTCATTTAACAATAAACGCACGAGCATTGTCGCAAGAGCTGTCGGGAATAAAAATGCGA
This sequence comes from Savagea serpentis, assembly GCF_015351395.1. Taxonomy (GTDB): domain Bacteria; phylum Bacillota; class Bacilli; order Bacillales_A; family Planococcaceae; genus Savagea; species Savagea serpentis. The sequence continues at coordinate 444,465 of NZ_JADKPV010000001.1, read as the reverse complement.
GTTGGACATCGAATTGTTCATCAATGAGTCCGAGAAGACGCATACTACCTGTTAAAATAATGAGCAGGACGTAAACGATGAGCAAAGCTTTCTTTTTCATTTGATCAGAGGCAGTCGACGCATTAAAATGCAAAGATAAAATTCCGCTGACAAATAGTAAAAATGTAATGATTGCTAACATCGGCTTTAAAGAACTCGTTCCATCATCTGCAAGCAAACCAATTAATTGTAGTTGGCGATACACTTCTCCGTCGATTAGCTGCCCCTCACGGACGATGACTTGCCCTTGTAAAATACGGACAGGTTCTACGAGCGCTCTTTCTTTATTGCGACGTTCTTCCGTTAACTCTTCGTTCAAAATTTCCGTTTCCGTAATTAAAATACGACTCATCGTAATGAGACTATTTTTTAATGGATTGGGAAGAATCGAGTCTCTTTCAATATTTCCAGCGACACGTGCTCTGATTTGCTCAACTTGTTCTTTCCGAATGGGCTCATCTAATTCTCGTTTAATAATGCCTTGCATCGTACGCGACATTTGCTCGATATCTTGTTCAGACATTTGCAAAATATATGTAATATCACGATCTGGCAATTTAAAAGCCCCATCTTCTTCAACAAGTGCACTCAATTTTTCACGTACGAGCTTCGCTTGCTCACTGAGTGAAGGAGGTGTTTCTTCTTTTGCACTTTCCCGTTTCACTTCAATAAAATAATTGAAAAATGACGCGATAATCGCTTGATGGTTGCGGGAAATCTCTCCTGAAAATTGATAAATAGCTGGAACTTCAGCAGCGACGCGATCCCGTTCCAATTCTGTTTTATACGTATCTTCAACTGTTTTCGTCGCACGGATTGTTTTCGGCGCGACTTCAAATTCGGAAATTTGATAGGTTTCATGTTGCATACGGTCGACCGTAATGACAAAAAGTAAGACGGTAGCAATCGCCATCGTATACAACATAAATTGCGGAAATTTCATATTTCGAAAAAAGTGAATTAGCGATTTAAACAAAGTTAGGACTCTCCCTTCTGTTTAATCGTCCTTCGTTTCATACGCGTCGATAATTTTCGCGACGAGTGGATGACGTACGACATCTCCTTTTTCTAAGTAATGGAAATGAATGTCGTCAATATGACTTAACTTCTCTTGCACCTCTTTCAATCCCGAATAAACCCCTTTCGGCAAATCAATTTGTGTTAAGTCGCCCGTAATAATCATCTTCGACCCGAAACCGAGACGTGTTAAAAACATTTTCATTTGTGCTTTCGTCGTATTTTGTGCTTCATCTAAAATAACGAAGGCATCATCTAACGTACGTCCACGCATATAAGCGAGCGGAGCGATTTCAATAACACCACGGTCGACGAGTCGCTCCGTTTGATCGGCACCAAGCATATCATGTAACGCGTCATACAATGGACGTAAATACGGATCAACCTTTTCTTTTAAGTCACCTGGTAAAAAGCCTAAACTCTCTCCCGCTTCGACAGCAGGACGCGTTAAAATAATGCGTTTCACATGTCCATTTTTCAATGCTTGAACGGCCAGTACAACAGCTAAATAAGTCTTCCCAGTTCCTGCTGGTCCAATACAAAAAACGAGATCTCTCTTTTGGATCGACTTGACATATTGACGCTGTCCAATCGTTTTTGCACGAATGATTTTCCCTTTTGCTGTGCGTGCAATTTCTTCTTCATACAATTCTGCAAAATATTCAATCGTTCCTTGTTTTGCCATTTCAATTGCGCTTGCAACATCTCGCGTGTCGATTTGAATATTACGACGAATCACTTTAAGTAACTGCATCACTAACTGTTCAGCGAGTAAAACATCTTCCTCTTCGCCCTCTAACGTAAAAATCTCACCGCGCGCATATAGTTGAATATGTAATTGGTCTTCTATTAGTTGAATGTGGCGCTCTCCGTTACCTGCGAGCATCATGGCATCGTCAATTTTGTCGATGACAATTGTTTTTTCAATTGTTGTCAATCTATCCAATCCCCTTTATCCTACAGATTCTCTTCTATTTTACATGATTTCACACATTTAAGAAACTAAAGAAAAAACAGAGCGGTCCATTCGGAAGGTTCCGTATGCTACGCTCTGTTTCCTCATTACTTTATTTTCCCGTGTTTCGTCTGTCTTAAACTTTTCGGTGGATGCATAATTTCAGCAAAAATAATCCCTTTTAATAAATCTTGGTTCGTCTTTGGTAAAAGATCTTCTTGCTTTAATTCTTTTTGCTTCGGCGCCCATACATCATCGTATACGGCAAGTCCTTCTGACTCCCATTCCGCTTTTTGTCGTCGTGCACTTTTCATGACTTCTCGCGCAGAGGAACGGTCCGATTGGCGTCCTCGGTCGCGTTCTAGTTCGCGTTCACGCAATTTTTCTTCATACGCGAGTTGCATCGGTGTTTTTTCAACTTCTTGAATAGGCGGTTGAGTTTCCTCAACAGGACGTTGTTCTTTCAACTTTTCGAAAAGTTGACGTGACAAATCTTGTAATGGATCTTGTTTGTCAGTAGTCGGTTCTTGACGACGTTTCGGTTGAGGTACGACCGGCTTCGTCGTCTCCGTTTCTTTTTCTTTTCCTTTATTGAAAAAAGAGCTGAGCGCACTGATGATGAGAAATATGATAATTGCTTCCATCTACGTGTTCACTCCTTCCCTGACACTTGTTCCATTAATCTTCGTCCGTATGCTCGAGGCCTACTTTACTAATGGAATCACGCATTCCTGTATCTGCTTGAATATTTTTGTAATTCATATAATCCATAATACCGATATTGCCGTCGCGTAATGCTTCTGCCATCGCAAGTGGAACTTCCGATTCTGCTTCGACTACTTTCGCGCGCATTTCTTGTGTTTTTGCTTTCATTTCTTGTTCGTTCGCAACAGCCATCGCACGTCGTTCTTCCGCTTTCGCTTGGGCGATGTTTTTGTCCGCTACCGCTTGTTCTGTTTGAAGTTCTGCCCCGATATTTTTACCGATATCAACGTCTGCAATGTCGATTGATAAAATCTCGAATGCTGTTCCAGAGTCCAGTCCTTTTGCGAGAACCGTCTGTGAAATCATATCAGGGTTTTCTAACACTTTCGCGTGATCGACAGAAGAACCGATTGTCGAAACAATCCCTTCCCCGACACGAGCGACGACTGTATCTTCACCCGCACCACCGACGAGGCGGTCAATGTTCGCACGCACTGTAATACGCGCTTTCGCTTTCACTTCAATCCCGTTCATCGCAACCCCTGCGATAAATGGTGTCTCAATTACTTTCGGGTTAACCGACATTTGAACTGCTTCTAATACGTCACGCCCTGCAAGGTCAATCGCTGCTGCACGTTCAAATGTTAAAGCGATGTTCGCACGGTGTGCTGCGATGAGCGCGTTCACAACACGGTCAACGTTACCACCTGCTAAATAGTGACTTTCCAACTGGTTAATTTGCACATCTAATCCTGCTTTATGCGCTTTAATTAACGGATTCACGACACGGCTCGGGATCACTCGACGAAGCCTCATCCCGATCAATGTGAAAATACTAACTCGAACACCCGCTGCGAGCGCACTAATCCACAATGTTACTGGAACAAATGTGAAGAAAATCGCGAGCGCAATAATGACTAAAAAGACGATGATCGACAAACCGACTAAACTACCCGTGCCCGTCGCGCCTAATAAACCTGCTAATTCCATAGTAAAATCCTCCTCTTAAACTATTCCGCCGTTTCTGCAACGACAATTTTTGAACCTTCTACTTCAATGACTTTCACTTCAACGCCTTTATCGATATAACTGCCATCTGAAACGACATCGAGACGTTCACCATTTAACGACACTACTCCTGCCGGGCGCAATGGTGTTAATGTTTTTCCGACTTGATCGATCAACTCTGTACGATTTTCGTTAGATACGTATCCTTGATCGGTACTCGTTGAATCCATCAAGACCATTTTGTTTAACAAATGCAATCGTTTCCCGAAAAACTTCATGAGAATAATCACTCCTAATATTATGACAATGAGTGCAATGAGTACGGCGATTGTCATCTGCATCGGATCCTGTCCTGCCATAATGATACTCAAACCGATTAAAATTGCTCCTGAGACGCCGAGAATGCCTCCTGCGACGAACAACTCCGCAATGACTAAACCGAGTCCGAGAAGGAATATGAGCAATGTCTCATACCCTGCCAGCCCCGCTACGAGATGTCCGAAGAAAAATAAAGCGATAGAGGCAAGTCCCATCGTACCTGCTACGCCAAAACCTGGTGAATATAATTCAACGACAAGCCCTAAACCGGCGATAGATAATAATATGGGAACGATGATCGGATCGGTAATGAAACGTGCGAGTTTTTCAGTGAAGGTGGGATCAATTTGAATGATTGACGATGCCTCAATGTTCAAATGATTTAACAACGCCTCATAATTATTAAAAATACCTTCTGCATACCCGACTTCTTTCGCTTCTTCTGCCGTCAATGTTAATAATTTCCCGACAGGAGCTCGGTATTTCGGAAGGTCGATTTCAGGGTTCGACATCGCTTCTGCATAAATCGGGTTGCGCTTATGTTTGCTACTTTTCGCCGCATTAATCATCGCCGCATTCCATGCGCTCTCCGCTTTATCACCTGCTGCATTGCCGTCTCCTTGAATGACTTGCGCTGCACCGATTTTCCCTTGCGGTGTCATATAAATCGCATCTGCATTCAATGCGATAAAAGCACCGGCAGAAATCGCATTATCTTCTATAAAAACGATAATCTCTTGTTCCGTTTGTCTAAAAAGTTGACCGATTTTTTCAGCGCTATCTGTAAAACCGCCCGGCGTGTCCATCCGAATGATAATTCGATCAGCGCCTGCTTTTTCTGCTTCTTCGAAAGAACGTTGTAAAAACGCATACAAGCCTTTTTCGACATTTTGATTGAGTGGGACTTCATAAACGATTGCTTCTTTTGCCGATGCGGTTGCACCGAATAGCGGAACGAAGAGTAAAACCGTCAATATCAACCAATTCATCCACTTTTTCATCAACTCACCTCGCTTTCATTGCTTCATTCTCATTATACCTATTTACGTAAGGACAAGTAAAAGGTTTCATCTTTTCTAAAAAAATAAGCCGAAAAATCATAATAGATTTTTCGACTCATATTCGTTCACTTTTTAAAATGTCAATATTCATGAGCTAACCGTCTAATAAATTAGAAACGGCGTTTACGAGCAGCTTCAGATTTTTTCTTACGCTTTACGCTCGGCTTTTCGTAATATTCACGCTTTCTAACTTCTTGAATCGTACCACTTTTAGAAACAGTACGTCTGAAGCGGCGAAGAGCATCTTCAAGTGACTCGTTTTTACGAACAGTTGTTTTTGTCATATCTCTTGTCCCTCCCTCCGAACACACTTCGAAACATGACTTTAGCATGTACTCAGAAATTATAACGCATTGTGGGGGTTCGGTCAACGGATATTGTAAAATTAATATTCAGAATTCGATTTTTCACCTTGAACGATCGCGACGCCCGAACTCGCTCCGATACGTGTAGCCCCTGCTGCAATCATCTTTTCGACGTCTTCTAACGAGCGAACACCACCTGATGCTTTCACGCCCATTTCTTTTCCGACTGTTTGGCGCATAAGAGCAATATCTTCTTTCGTTGCGCCTCCCGTTGAAAATCCTGTCGATGTTTTCACATAATCTGCTCCTGCGGCTTTGGCGATTTCACATGCGCGCACTTTTTCTTCATCAGTCAATAAACATGTTTCAATGATTACTTTCACTAACGTACCTTCCGCAGCTTCTACAACTGCTTCGATATGTTCTTTTACGATATCATCTTGCCCTGCTTTCAACGCGCCGACAGGAATCACCATGTCAATTTCAGTCGCTCCTTTACGAATCGCATCTTTCGTTTCAAATGCTTTCGTTTCTTTCGTCATCGCTCCAAGCGGGAATCCGATGACTGTGCACACTTTAGAAGAAGCATCCTTCAATTGTTGCGCTGCCGTTTCGACCCACATTGGGTTGACACAAACAGAAGCAAAACCGTATGTTTTCGCCTCTTGGCACAATTCGATAATTTGTTGTTCTGTCGCATCTTGTTTTAATAATGTATGATCAATCATCGCTGCAATATTCATATAAGTTCCTCCTTAGTTGTCCGTACAACTATTGTAACAGGTATCATTTTGTTTTCCTAGTATAGACGAAAAAGCGAAGGACGATTATCTCGCCCTTCGCTTCGAATTATACGAGTTGTTCATCCATCACTTTCACGAATTGCCCTTCACTATATGGATAACCTGCTTTCGTAATTTTTACACGCACTAATTTTCCGACCATCGATTCGTCTGCTGGGAACACCACTTTTAAGTAGTTCGCTGTATACCCTTCGTATAAACCACTTTCAGGATTTTCTTTAAAACGTTCTTCTGGAATGACGTCGAGCACTTCATCTTCGAATCGAGAAGCGTACTGTTTGGCAAGTTGTTCGTTCAACTCTAATAAACGACGCACACGCTCGTTTTTCACTTCTTCAGGGATTTGGTCCGTCATGCGTGCAGCTGGCGTTCCTGTTCGCATCGAATAAGGGAAGACGTGAAGTTCCGCAAATTCATATTGACGAATAAAATTGTATGTTTCCATAAATTCTTCTTCCGTTTCTCCAGGGAAGCCGACGATGACGTCCGACGTAATCGCTAAGTTCGGGAGCGCTTCTTTTAAGCGGTCGAGACGCTCCGCGAAAAATTCCATCGTATATTTGCGGCGCATTCTTTTCAATACCGTATCTGAACCCGATTGGATTGGAATGTGTAGATGGTTCACGACAATTTTAGAATCGTTCAACACTTCAATCACTTCGTCCGTAATTTGGCTCGCTTCAATTGAACTAATACGAATGCGTTTTAATTCTGGTACTTGCGCTTCTAAATCACGCAACAATTGTGCTAAATTGTACTCTTTAAAGTCAGAACCGTAGCCGCCTGTATGAATGCCCGTCAATACGATTTCTTGGTAGCCCGCTTCTACGAGTTGTTGCGCTTGGCGAATGACTTCTTCCGGATCACGTGAACGCATTAAACCGCGCGCCCAAGGAATGATACAGAACGTACAGAAGTTGTTACAGCCTTCTTGAATTTTTAACGAAGCACGGGTGCGGTCTGTAAATGCTGGCACATCTAGTTCTTCATACACACGGTTTTTCATGATGTTCCCCACCGCGTTAATCGGTTGACGTTCGCGACGGAATTCTTCGATTAAATCGATTAATTTCACACGATCTTGTGTCCCGACGACGATGTCGACACCTGGAATCGCCATAATTTCAGCAGGTGATGTTTGTGCGTAACAACCTGTGACACAGACGACAGCATTCGGATTTTTACGAATCGCACGACGGATCACTTGGCGTGATTTTTTATCTCCGGTATTCGTGACTGTACATGTGTTAATAACGTAAACGTCGCTCATCGCATCAAAGTCAGTTCGCTCATATCCCGCTTCTTGAAACAATTGCCAAATGGCCTCTGTTTCATAATGATTCACCTTACAGCCTAACGTATGGAACGCTACTTTCGGTTGCAAAGCACCTGTATGTTGTTTATCCATCATCTATACTTCCTTCCATCACTTGTAAATTCATAATTCATATCATTGCATTATAATAACACAATTTAGCAATCTCTCAAATGAAACTAGAAGATTCACTTTAGAAATTGTCTTCCATATTGAAAAGACCTTGACGATGATTCATCAAGGCCTTGTGTTCTCCTCATTCGAATTGGTAACTGACCGCGCTAAGCACGTATAAAGGCGCTGTTTCGGTACGCAATATGCGCGGGCCGAGAGCGATCGATTGGAAGTTTGCCTCGCGTAAAGCTTCGGCTTCTTCTTCTGCGATACCACCTTCTGGTCCGAACACGACGAGAATCGATTCACCGGGTGACACTTTGCCGAGTCGCTCGCTGAACGTTTGACGCGCTACTTCCTTCGCGTCATCTTCATAGGCAAAGTACAAATGATCGAACCGTTCACTTTGTGCGATTAAAGCATCGATGCTCGCGACGTAATCAATCGCTGGAATAATCGTTCGATGACTTTGTTCCGCCGCTTCTTTCGCAATTTTCGCAAAGCGTTCTAAACGTTTCGGCGTTTTTTTCGCATCCCATTTTGAAACCGAACGACGCATTGCGACAGGTAAAATCGCCGTTGCTCCGAGTTCAGTCGACTTTTGCGTAATGAGGTCGAGCTTATCTCCTTTCGGAATGCCTGATGCGATTGTGACGTGTACAGGAAGCTCTACTTGCTGAGTTAATTTTTGCGCTAATGTCGCTGTCACGTCGCTGTCGACATCTTCCAGTACCGCAATATACGCAATTCCTTGCGCAACGACGATAATTTCATCACCTTGCTTCATACGCATCACACGCGAGATATGCTTTGCGTCCTCTTGTGAAAACTGAACACGTCCTTCTTGAATGGACTCCACAAAATAGCGTTGCATTATGCTTCACCTTTTTCAGCTGCTATTGCAATCCAATCTTCTTCACGTTTAATTTCTAAAATGCGGAAGCCTTTCGCTTCGAAATCTTTCACGACATCTTCCTCATATTTTCCGATAATTCCTGATGTTAAAAAGAGACCGTTCGGACGGAGTGCATCGAATGCATCTTGTGAAAACGACATAATGATTTCCGCTAAAATATTCGAGACGATAATGTCTGGCGTTTCTTTCACGGAATGAAGTAAGTCGCCTTCAAACACTTCAATTTTCGCGGCGGTATCATTTAATTTTGCATTCTCTGTCGCTGCCGCTACAGCCACATCATCTAAGTCGAGCGCTAATACTTTCGATGCGCCGAGTTGTGCCGCTCCGATCGCTAATACGCCTGAACCTGTACCGACGTCGACAACGAGATCGCCTTCTTTCGTATACTTTTCTAAAAGTTGCAAAGAAAGACGTGTCGTCGGGTGTGTGCCTGTTCCGAACGCCATCCCTGGATCGAGTTCGATAATGATTTCGTCTTCATGTTTTTTCTCATACTCTTCCCATGTCGGAACAATCGTAAAGCGGTCCGAGATGGAAACAGGGTGGTAATATTTTTTCCACGTTTCTGACCAATCTTCCTCATCCATTTCATTCATCGTCACTGAGTAATCCCCGATATCGATGCCTAAATCTTTAAATGACATGATGCGCTGGTCGAGTTGACAAAGTAAATCGTTCACAAGTTCATTCAGTGGCGTATACGCTTTTACTAACACACCCCATGTTGGATATTCCGAAGCTTGTAAATCGTAAATTTCGCCAAAACGATGTTGACGTGAACGTGTCAATTCCATCGAGTCCACGAGTGAAACACCTTTAATCTCGAAGTCGTACAATGCGTTCGTTACAGCGTCAACTGCTTCATGTGTCGTATGTACGACAATCTCTGCCCATTTCATACTCGTTTCCTCCTACTCACCTTTAAAGGTACGTTTTAATTTATCGAAAAATGAACTCGAATATCCTAAATTCGAATCATCATCAAGTGATGCGAATTCACGGAGTAATTCTTTCTGTTTTTCAGACATTTTCTTCGGTGTTACGACATTAACGATGACGTATTGATTTCCTGTTCCGAATCCTTGTACGTTTTTAACTCCTTTACCACGTAAGCGGAATTTTTCACCACTTTGTGTACCTGCTGGAATTTTCAATTTAACATGCCCATCGACTGTAGGCACTTCGATTTCATCTCCTAATGCGGCTTGCGGGAATGTAATATTTAATTCGTAGTAAATATCATCACCATCCCGTACGAAATGTTCGTGTGGGCGCACATGGAAAACGATGTAAAGATCTCCAGGAGGTCCACCGTTAATGCCTGCTTCTCCTTTTCCTGGAACGCGTAGACGTTGTCCATCGTCGACACCTGCTGGGATGGTCACTTTAATTTTCGACGGTTTTTTCACGCGGCCTGAACCGTGACATGTTGGACATTTTTCAGGAATAATTTTTCCTGTTCCGTGACATGTTGTACACGTCGTCTGTTGAACCATTTGACCGAGTGGTGTATTACGTGTCACTGTCTGTTGGCCTGAACCGCCACATGTTGTACATGTTTTTACTGAAGTACCTGGCTTTGCCCCATTACCATGACATGTGCCACATTCTTCTTCTTTTTCTAATTGTAATTCCGTCACTTTTCCGAAGACTGCTTCTAAGAAGTCAAGCGTCATCGTATATTGCATATCATTCCCTTGACGTGGTGCGTTCGGATCTTGTGTGCGTCCGCCTCCGAAAAATGTGCTAAAAATGTCTTCGAAGCCGAATCCGCCACCGAATCCACCTCCACCGCCACCACCGAATGCGCCAGGTCCATCATGACCGAATTGGTCGTATTGTGCACGTTTTGAATCATCGGATAATACTTCGAACGCTTCTGTAATCTCTTTAAACTTTTCTTCTGCCCCATTTTCTTTATTTAAGTCTGGGTGATATTTTTTAGATAACGAACGATACGCTTTGCGAATTTCTTGTTTCGTTGCGTCTTTTGATACGCCAAGAATCTCGTAATAATCGCGTTTACTCATTATGTCACTCTCCTAATGTCGAATTTTCATACAGAAAAAGTCAAAGCCGGAATTTCGGACTTTGACTTTTCCGTCAATCATACAGCGTTCTCCCGTTTACGTCAAACGCGCTTATTTATCTTCTTTTACTTCTTCAAAGTCTGCATCAACTACACCATCGTCTGCTGGACCTTGTTCGCCACCTTGCGCTTGTTGAGCTTGTTGTTGCGCTTGCTCATACATGCGCACTGTGATTGTTTGAAGTAATTGTTCAAGCTCTTCTTTCTTCGCTTTCATTGCTTCAAGATCATTGTCTTCGATCGCTTTTTCAAGTTCAGCTTTTAAGTCAGCGATTTGTGTTTTTTCATCTTCTTGAACGTTTTCGCCGAGCTCTTCTACTGTTTTGTCCACTTGGAAGACGAGTTGGTCTGCACCATTGCGTAGTTCTGCTTCTTCTTTGCGCTTCTCATCCGCTTCTGCGTTCGCTTCTGCATCTTTCACCATTTGTTCGATTTCTTCATCTGAAAGACCTGAGCTTGATTCAATTGTAATGTTTTGTTCTTTCTGTGTTCCTAAGTCTTTCGCTTTAACTGTCACGATACCGTTCTTATCGATATCGAATGTCACTTCAATTTGTGGAACACCACGTGGTGCTGGTGGAATGTCTGTCAATTGGAAACGGCCGAGTGTTTTGTTGTCTGCCGCCATCGGACGCTCTCCTTGTAATACGTGAATGTCTACAGCTGGTTGGTTATCTGCCGCTGTTGAGAACACTTCTGATTTAGATGTTGGAATTGTCGTGTTGCGGTCAATTAATTTTGTGAATACGCCACCCATCGTTTCGATTCCGAGTGAAAGTGGTGTGACATCGAGTAAGACGACATCTTTCGTATCTCCTGCAAGGATTGAACCTTGTACCGCTGCACCCATTGCAACGACTTCGTCAGGGTTAACACCTTTATATGGTTCTTTGCCTGTTTCTTTTTTAATTGCTTCTTGGACTGCTGGAATACGCGTTGATCCTCCCACTAAAATAACGCGGTCGATTTCTGATGCGTCGAGCCCTGCATCTTTCATCGCTTGGCGTGTTGGCACCATTGAACGCTCAACTAAATGTGCTGTCATTTCATCGAATTTCGCACGTGTTAATGACGTTTCTAAGTGTAAAGGACCTGCTTCACCTTGAGAGATAAATGGTAATGAAATTTGTGTGCTCGTTACACCTGATAAGTCTTTTTTCGCTTTTTCAGCTGCATCTTTCAAACGTTGCATCGCCATTTTATCTTGTGATAAGTCGATGCCGTTTTCTTTTTTGAATTCGTCTACTAAGAAGTCGATAATGACATCGTCAAAGTCATCTCCACCGAGTTTATTGTCTCCAGCTGTCGCTTGTACTTGGAAGACACCGTCACCGAGTTCGAGAATCGATACGTCAAACGTACCGCCACCGAGGTCATAGACGAGGATTGTTTGATCTTCTTCTGTTTTATCGAGTCCGTATGCAAGTGCTGCTGCAGTTGGCTCGTTAATGATACGCTCTACTTCGAGTCCTGCGATCGTTCCGGCATCTTTTGTCGCTTGACGTTGCGCGTCGTTGAAGTATGCAGGTACTGTAATAACTGCTTTCGTTACTTTTTCACCTAAGTAGTCTTCAGCGTATCCTTTCATATATTGAAGAATCATCGCCGAAATTTCTTGTGGTGTGTAGCTCGTGCCGTCAATGTCTACTTTGTAGTCTGTTCCCATATGACGTTTTACAGACATGACTGTATTTGGATTCGTAATCGATTGGCGCTTAGCAATTTCGCCAACTTGACGCTCGTCGCCTTTAAACGCTACAACTGAAGCTGTCGTACGGTTTCCTTCTGGTGTTGGAATGACGACCGGCTCGCCACCTTCGAATACTGATACTACTGAGTTTGTTGTTCCTAAGTCAATTCCGATAATTTTAGACATAATAAAATTCCTCCTAAATGTTTTTCGTTATTTAAACGCTCTATTTATTCGTTCACTTGTACCATTGCTGGTCGAATGACGCGACCGTTTAACATATACCCTTTTTGAAGCTCTTGTAAGACAATCCCTGACTCTTTTTCACTATCTGAGCCTGTCATCACTGCTTGATGCACGTTCGGATCGAATGGTTGATCCAACGCTTCAATCACTTCAAGCCCTTCTTTGGCGAGAGCCTCCATCAACGTACGTTGAACCATTTCTACCCCTTCTTTTAAAGCGATAGCATCTTGCGATTCAACCGTTGTTGCCAATGCACGTTCTAAGTTATCAATAACGGCTAATAAATCTGAAATAACTGATTGTGCGCGATATTTACGCATATTGTCAGCCTCTTGTGTTTGGCGACGTCGGTAATTATCGAAGTCTGCAAGCAAACGCAAATATTTATTTTGTTCTTCTGCAAGTTGTTGTTCAAGAGCGGCTACTTCATCCACTTCTTCAACTTCTTCATCTGTTTGAGATTCTACTAATTCTTCATCTTCTTGAGACTTTTCTAATGCTTCGTCTTGCTCCACTTCACAAGTTTCTTCTTGTTCTGCCGTTACTCCTTCGAGCGTTTGCTCTTGTTCTTTTTCTGGCACGCCATTCTCCTCCTTACGACTCTTTTCGATTCGGTTCAAATTCGGTCAAGCGCTTGGATAAATACAAACTCATAGCATCTAATACAGAAATGACTCGTCCGTAATCCATTCTTTTTGGACCGATAATTGCAATCGAGCCTGCGAATGATTCGCCAATTCCATATGTCGCGCTAATTAAGCTGCAATCTTCCATGGCATCATGCACGTTCTCAGAACCGATGCGTACTTGCACTCCAGGTAAATTCACTTTATCATCAAAGAAAATTCCTGCTGGTGTTTTTTGATCCATTAAATTGAATAGTAGTTCCACTTTGTTTAAATCATGAAATTCAGGTTGTTTCATCATGTTCATCTTACCTGCGAAAAACAATCGTTCTTCTTGCTCGATTGCCATCGCCTGGTTCAATGAGCGAAATAGTGAATCAGCCTCTTGAATATGCTCACGAAGTAAAGTGTACACTTCTGTTGCGAGTTTCGCTTGCAATTGACTTAACGGAGTACCGATGAGACGGTCATTTAATATATTGACCATCTTTTCGATATCGTTCACATGCAAATGAACCGGCACGTCAAAAAGACGATTTTCCACTTGTCCAGTATCCGTTACGATAATCGCTACTGCTTTGCTCTCATTTAGAGGCACAATCGCAAATTGCTTAATCGTATGTGCGGAAGTGTCTGGTCCGAGTAAAACTGAAGTGTAATTCGTCAGTTCAGACAAAATTGTCGCTGATTTTCGAATTAATTCTTCCGATTCATTAAACGTCTCTTCAAAGACGGAACGCACGTAATGCTGATCTTCTTGGTTGAGCTTTACTGGCTTCAACAAGTGATCGACATAATAACGATATCCTTTTTCAGATGGAATTCTTCCAGATGACGTATGTGTCTTCTCTAAAAATCCCAATTCCTCTAAGTCAGCCATTTCATTGCGAATGGTCGCAGGACTAAATGGAGCTTCTGGCTTTTTGGATAATTGCCTTGAGCCTACAGGTTGAGCTGATTCAATAAAATCATTCACCGTCAGTTGTAAAATTAACAATTGTCGATTTGTCAACATTGCTCATCACTCCCTTTAGCACTCGATTCATTAGAGTGCTAACACTGATTCTAATTTATCAAATCTCTTTATAACTGTCAATGATTAGGCTCATTCCGTAAGCAAAAATTGCTCAAATACGTCATTTCCATTATATAAACCCTTTGTCGTCAATCGATAATGCTCCTCTTCATATGTGAGATACCCATCTTCTATTAATCGGGTGAGCACAGAACCGTAAATATTTTGTAAAGACTGTCCAAACTTTTTTTCAAAGTGCGAAGAAGATACACCTTTTCTCATGCGCAAGCCTAGAAACATTTCTTCCTCCATCCGTTCTTGTAATGTAACACGATGCGTATCTTTCACAGGACGTTCTCCCGCTTCGACCGCTTTTAAATAATGAGTGAGTGGCCCAATGTTCGAATAACGTTCTCCATCGATATAACCATGCGCACCAGCTCCGACTCCACCATACTCGTCATTTTCCCAATAAATTAAATTATGAATGGATTCTGCTCCAGGATACGCAAAATTACTTACTTCATACTGTATACGTCCTGCATGCTCCATTTGTTCCATGACATACGTAAACATATCCCCTTCTACCGAAGCATCGACAAGTTTTAATTGATTATTATTTTTTAAATTGTAAAAACGCGTCTTCGGTTCAATGATTAAACTGTATGCTGAGTAATGTGGGAGATCCAAAGCGAGGGCATGCCGAACCGTTTCTTTCCAATCGTCCATCGTCTGTTCGGGTAGCGCATAAATTAAATCGATGCTTATATTTTCAAATCCGACGTTGCGCGCTGTTTGAATCACTTCTTCCACGTGATGCGCGCTATGGGTACGTCCGATTTTTTTTAATAATTCGTCGTTGAAGCTTTGCACACCGATACTTAAACGACGAACCCCACGCGCGTATAATAGTTGTAATTTTTCGCGCGTCAATTCATCCGGGTTCGCTTCAATCGTATACTCGCGCAACGTATTTGGATCGACGACACGCTCAATCAATGTGAGTAGCCGGTCCAATTGTTCAACCGTTAAAGCAGTAGGCGTTCCTCCTCCGATAAATACTGTTTCTAATTCATCGGTATACTTGGCATATTGTTGTAATTCCATACCGAGCGCTTCAATATATGCATCGACCGGTTGGTTTGCATAAAATACTTTATTAAAATCACAATAAAAACAAATTTGATGACAAAATGGGATATGAATATACAATCCTCTCATGTCAATCCCTCCAATCCATGCAAAAAAAGAGGGCAGGATACGCCCTCTTTTCACATTTCGTTCTTTCATTGTAGTCGATTTTTTATATTTGTACAAATTAAAACGGTGTCATATCATACGTAATTCGAATCTCTTGAATATCGCCCCGTTGATGTTTCGCATAAACTTCGTCAATCGTTGGTTTAGGCCATGCAATTTGCATATTTTTTTCGTTATCGACACGAATGCGATATGCTTCTCCTTCTGGTTCAAGTGATAAATATGCCATGAGTTGCTCCGCATCATTCGCTTGTAACGTTTCGTCCCATTGTGCGATATAATAGTTTAAACGAACGACTTCATGGTCGACGATGAAAAAAGTAGCTGGAATTGTATCTACTTCATAATGCCATTGATGCAATGTAATTTGTTGACCGTTCGAAGGTGTCGTCCAAACGACCTCTTCTTTCTGTAACGGTTCTCCTAATGCATCGACGAGTTGTTGTTCAGTCATGCGATTGTATTGCTCAATCGACGTAATTGGTTCGACGTCTACACTTTCTTCTGAAGCCGATTCATTTGAACAGCCTACTAATGTCAACAGTGCTACAAAACAGAGCACGAATAATCGTTTTCTCATCCAACTCCTCCAATATTGTTCAATTACACGAATCTTAAAGGAAAAATGTGAAAAATATACGAATTTCAGTTCACAACTTAACGAACAACTACATTTGAAAGGTGTGCATTCTTTGAAAAGAAGTATCACGTTACTTACGGTTTTAACATTGATTGGCTTCATCTTTTATTTCAATACGACGCGCTCTCCATTTCCCGAATACGAAAAACGCTTCAATGTCCATTTACCAAAAAACTTTACGTCTGAGCAAATTGTTCATCTTGAGAAATCACCATTTCAAATAATCGCTGTCTACTCGTATGACGAAGATGTTTCGTTTCCGTCTTTATTTTCTACACTGGACGCGGAAGGGGTGACAGATGCAAACTTTCATATCGATGCCGTCTTAAAACAAATTCCTACGTTCTTTACGATTGAAGCGGAAATAGGTGATGTGTATGAGCATTTGCAGCACGACCGGTATGAACATTTCATCGCACTTTATAAAAAAGATGAACGTCGGCTTTATGTGCTTGTCTCTACTTAGCTCCGAAACAATCGACACGTTGAATGGTCGAGCGCTTGTAATAATGAATTTGACCGTCTTCCAATTCTACTTCTAACCATTCGTCTTTTTGCGTTTGCCACGCTTTCCAAAACGCACTTGCATGGTCACCGTATAAAATATCCGTGCGAAAGGCCCCGAAATAAATTTTAATAAGTTCCACCTGCTCTGCTATTTCTTCTACTCGTGTCTCAATCTCTCGTTGTTCTACATATGTCGTCATAGTAAAAACCTCTCTTTCCGTTGTAGGAAGAGAGGTTGATTGTATTTCAGCGCACTCTTCCTCATCTTTCAAGCTAAGCTTGCTGGAATTAGCACCGTTCCCTTTCATAGGTGGTTGCCGCAGGATCATAGGACCAGTTCCTCCCCTGCTCTTGATAAGGAATTTTATTTGATTGATTACATCTTAAAATAGTTTGAATACTTTGTCAAGAGTAGTCTTTCTGTAAAACACAAGAAACATTGATATTAAAGCGTTTTTATTTAAAAATAAAACAAATGTCTTTCTAGAGAGAACAAATTCAAACAAAAAATCCCCTCACGCAATAGGCGGAGGGGAACATCGATTTAATCTTCGTCCATTTTCAAGACAGCCATGAACGCTTCTTGAGGAATTTCGACAGAACCGACTTGTTTCATTCGTTTCTTACCTTCTTTTTGTTTTTCTAACAATTTACGCTTACGTGAAATGTCACCACCGTAACATTTTGCTAAGACGTTTTTACCGAGGGATTTGATCGTCGAGCGTGCGACGATTTTTTGTCCGATTGCTGCTTGGACAGGCACTTCGAATTGTTGACGTGGGATGAGTTCGCGCAATTTTTCAACGATTGCTTTTCCGCGCTCGTAGCTGAAGTCACGGTGTACGATGAAGCTCAATGCGTCGACTTTTTCCCCGTTTAATAAAATATCCATCTTCACAAGTTTAGAAGGTTTGTATCCGATCATTTCATAGTCTAACGATGCATACCCTTTCGTTTGTGATTTCAATTGATCGAAGAAGTCGTAAACAATTTCTGCGAGCGGTAATTCATAAATAACGTTGACACGTGTTGCGTCTAAATAATCCATCGTCATGAAGTTTCCGCGTTTTTGTTGGCAAAGTTCCATTACAGCGCCGACATACGTTTCTGGAACCATGATCGATGCTTTCACATAAGGCTCTTCCACATAGTCTACTTTTTGTTGTTCTGGCATGAATGATGGGTTATCGACTTTCAATTGTTCGCCGTCTGTTGTGACAACATTGTAAATAACAGATGGTGCTGTCGTAATGAGGTCGATGCCGAATTCACGCTCAATACGCTCTTGAATAATTTCCATATGGAGCAAACCTAAAAATCCACAGCGATATCCGAAACCGAGCGCTTGTGACGTTTCTGCTTCATATTCTAATGCTGAGTCGTTTAACTCTAATTTTTCTAGCGCTTCACGCAAATCGACATATTTTGACGTATCGATCGGATATAGTCCACAGAAGACCATCGGATTCATACGACGGTATCCGTCTAGCGGTTCTTCTGTCGGGTTTTCAACATGTGTGACAGTATCCCCGACTTGTGTATCTCCGACATTTTTGATCGCCGCCGATAAATATCCGACGTCTCCTACTGTCAATTCATCGCGATTTGTCGCATGCGGTGTGAAGACTCCCGTTTCAACGACTTCGAACTCTTTGCCTGTCGCCATCATGCGGATTTTATCTCCTGGTTTTACCGTTCCGTCGATGATTCGTAAATATACGATAACCCCTTTATACGGGTCATAATGAGAGTCGAAAATTAATCCTTTTAACGGTGCGGCAGGGTCGCCTTGTGGGGCCGGAACCTTTTCAACAACTTGTTCTAAAATTTCTTCAATTCCGATGCCTGCTTTCGCTGATGCAAGAACCGCTTCCGATGCGTCAAGTCCGATGACATCTTCCACTTCTTGCTTCACGCGCTCCGGGTCAGCGGCTGGCAAATCAATTTTGTTGATGACGGGCAAAATTTCTAAATCATTATCAAGCGCTAAATAAACGTTCGCCAACGTTTGTGCTTCGATTCCTTGCGCCGCGTCGACTACTAGAATGGCTCCTTCACACGCAGCTAAACTTCGTGACACTTCATATGTAAAATCGACGTGTCCTGGTGTATCAATCAAATGGAAAGTGTATTCTTCTCCATCTTTTGCCGTGTACGATAATTGTACAGCATTCAATTTGATCGTAATGCCACGCTCTTGTTCTAATTCCATTGAATCGAGCGTCCGTGTTTTCATTTCACGGTTCGTGAGCGTTTCCGTCTTTTCTAAAATACGGTCCGCTAATGTCGATTTCCCGTGGTCAATATGGGCGATAATCGAAAAGTTTCGAATATTTTTTTGGCGATTTAATCTTTCACTATTGTTCATCGTCAGTTCACTCCTAAATATGCTACAAGTAAGTATAACAGTGAACGCTTCACACTTCAATAACGAGTGGAGCCGTGTGAAAAAATATATTTTTAGCGTAAAGAGAACTTTCTTTACACTTAAGCATTGCAAAGCCCTTTTTTATTTGTTAAAATAATGCTTGTTGTAAAGAGATATCCGAATTATGTTTTAAGAGGGAAGACTCTTCTATCCAGCAAGTGGAGGTGAAATTCATGCCAAACATTAAAGGTGCGATCAAACGCGTTCGTAAAAGCGAAAAAGTGAACGCTCAAAACTCAAACTATAAAGCAGCGATGCGTACAGCAATCCGCAAAGCGGAAACTGCTCTCGAAGCGAAAGACGAAAACGCTACAGCTCTTTTACAAGACGCTGTTAAACGTTTAGACAAAGCAGCAGTTAAAGGTTTAATCCATAAAAACACTGCAGCTCGTCAAAAATCACGTCTCATGAAAAAAGCATAATAAAAAAGCAATTTGGTCGATTTTCGACACAAATTGCTTTTTTTATGCTTTCATTAAAAATAGTTCAATAATTTGTTCGCGGTTCATCGATGAAGTCTTCAACTGATAATCGACCGTCGCAATGGCATCCAATGCTCGAAATAATTGTTCTTCCGTCGGTTTTTGTCGATTTTGCATGACGAGCTTCACACGGAACGGATGCACTTTTAACTGCTGTGCGATACTTTGCTGTTCTAGCCCTTTTCTTTGCAATGTCGCAACATTGAGCATGAGACGAATTTGCCCTGCAATGAGCGCCGTCAACATGATCGGCTCTTCTCCGTTCGCTAATAAATCTCTGTATATGCGAATCGCTTCACTCACATTGCGCTGCACGAAGGCATTCGTCAACGTAAAGACATCCATTTCTGGCGTACGCGTTACAAATTGACGGATGAGTTCTTCTGTAATCTCTTCGCCTTCTCCTACTGTCGTTGCTAATTTCATCAACTCTTGATGTAACAATGTTAAGTTCTCTCCTACGCGCGCTACAAAAAATTCTGCTGTTTCTTTTGACAAATGCACATTTTCTTTGCTCGCATAAGAAAGTAATGTAGCGACTAAATCTTGCGCTGATAATCGTTCAGCTTCTACAAGTGTCGCTTTTTCTTTCATTAATTTTGTAATTTTTTTACGATTATCCACTTTTTCATACGGTGCGGTAAAAATCGTAATCGCTGTCGGTGAAGGATGTGTTAACCATTTTTCTAAATCGCCTAAACGATGGTCGATTTTTTCCCTACTTTTCTGTTCAGCTTTTAAAAACGCTGCATTTTTTGCAATGATGAGTTTATAATCCGAAAAAAAAGGAACGGTATCTGCCTCTTCGACTACCGCTTCAACAGGAACTTGTTCCAAATCATACGTAAACTTTTCGAGTTCGCCCTTTTCGCGCATTTTTTTTTCGATACGACGAATCGTCTCATCATGTGTCATCTGTTCTTCCCCGACGATTAAATAGATTGACGCTAGCTCTCCTTTATCGATCGCTTGCCAAACCTTTTGAGCCATTGTCATCCTCCTCACTTCTTCTAGTAGTATACATGATGGCTTTTCGACTTTGAAGAGGAATCTCGATTTCTTTCTGCAATGAATTGTGTCAAAATTTCGAGTTCTGTTGCATTTCTCTAGTTGCTCTAGCTTTTTCAAATTGAATCATCTATAATTAGAGAAGTAACTAGGAGGTGTAGCAATGAATGAATTTGAAAAAGACGTTCAATGTAAACGCAATGACTTCAACGACTCAGCTGTCGGTTTCGTAGTAGCTTTCCTCGGTTTCTCGAGTATCTTTGTAATTGCTACAATTATCGACCTCGTTGGAAGTCTATAATAAAAAAATGGTATGTCGATTTTCGACTACCATTTTTTTATTTGAATCGATATTCAATCGTCCCTTCTTCAGCGGTTGAACGAATGTTCACCTGATGCGACTTCAATCGCTCGATGACTTCTTCATGAGGATGCCCGTAGCGATTGTGACGTCCTGCTGAAATGACCGCTTCATCAGGTCTCGTCGCTTGCACCCACTCTTCTGTCGTCGACGTGCGACTCCCGTGATGCCCCGCTTTTAAAACATACGTTCCCGGTCGCCTCTCATAGTTTTTAGCTAATTGTCGCTCCATCTCTTCTTCTAAATCACCCATTAATAAAATCGTATATTCCCCATGAATGATTTCTAATACGAGAGAGCGATCATTGTCATCTGTTATGATTGCATCCTGATGGGGCCACAATAGGCGAAATGTCGTCTTGCCGACTTGCCATTGTTTCGGTGCTGTGATCGGTTGATGAGCAACCTTCCGCTCATCTGCGAGATTTAACAACTCGGCCATCAACTCTTTTTGTTCACTTCCTGGGGGATAAACGATCAATTTCGTACGTACCCGCTCCATCACTTCATCCGCTCCTTCCATATGATCGCTATCGGCATGCGTTACGAATAAAGTATCAAGCGTTGTCATTTGCTTCGCTTTCAATAAAGGCACGACGACTTGACGACCGACTTCATATAGCGATTGCCGCTCTTTCCACGCTTCTTTTTGTTCATAGCGCAACACTCCACCTGCATCGACGAGATACACCCCTTGTCGATGAGGCAACTCAATTAAAATACTATCGCCTTGTCCGACATCGATAAATGTCACGACGAGTTCCTCGTTCCAATACGGACGGCTCTCTAATAAAATAAAAGGAATGACGAAAATAAAGATCGCTCGTTTCCATTGTTTGCGTTCTAGCGCGATAAAAGCATATAAAATACTAAGTGTAATACCACCCATAACCGTTACAGAAATCGCTCCACCTACCCACATTTGATAAGGTAACTCTGCTAACATTCCAGTCACTTGCAAAAGAAAACGCTGAATCGGAACGAATATCATTACGTACCATTCGCTAAATAATGGAAGAAAATAAGACGTACATAAAATGATTAAATAAGAAGGTAAAACGAAAGAGGAATAAATCGGTACATATAAAATATTGATGACGATCGAGGATACGGAAAACTCATAAAAATGGAAGAGTAAAATCGGGTATAAACTAAGTTGGGTAAAGAGCGAGATGAGGAATAATTGAACGACTGGATTCTTTACGCGTCGCAATAGTTGTGCACTTAAAATAATCGTTAATGCTGCTCCGTACGATAGCTGGAATCCCGGAAAGTAAAACAATGTCGGCTTCCAGAATAATAAGGCAATTGCACTGTAACTGAGCGCATCAATCGGCGATAATTTACTGCCTGGTTTTAAAAATAATAAGACGAAAAAAGCCATTAAACTAGCACGCAATACAGACGGACTCGCACCTGCGATTATCGCATACAGTGGCAAAGTAACGAGTAACAAATAATGCGTCGTCTCGTGCGTCATACGCAACCGTAGAAGGGTTCCACGAATAAGTAACATGACGAGACTAACATGTAGTCCACTGATCGCCAATAAATGAGAGATGCCGAGAATTTGAAGTTGCTCGTTAATTTCCGTCGTAAAGTCTGATTTATCTCCGATCAATAAAGCTTTCGCTTCCCAATGTAAATCTTGCGGAAAGATGTGCTCAATTTGTTTCCGTAACTGTTCACGCCAAGACTCTAACGTACTGCGCCACGTCTTTTGCTCTTCTAAATGAACGAACTCTATAATTTCGGCGTAATGATTCGCTCGGTTCATCTTTAAATAATGCGCCATTTGAAAAGCATACGGATGGCTCGACCTTTGTAATTCAGACGGAGCTAAGCGCAATCGTAACGCTGCATCTTGCCATTGGAATCGCTCGAGTCTCATTTTTTCTTCTTCTGAAGAAATTCGATAGGTCACATAAATAAATTCTCCTTCATATTGCACGAACCCTCTCAAACGATCTCCGTCTATTTTTATTTGATTCGTGCCCGTCACTTCGAGCAGTTGTTCACTGTCTAATCGCTCGCTCGGAATCGTCGTTTGAAAGTACATCGTGCTCACGATATAAATCGCACTATAGACGAGTAATAAACGGAACGGTATTTTAAGCAACATGTACATGAGAAACCATGCTAAAAAGGCGGTCACCACATCGAGTGCTTCATACGATGCAATGGCCGCCCATAGTATCGCAATGGCACTATGAAAAGGTCTTATTTCTTTAAGTTGAATAATTGCTCCACCTGCTCTCGGTAGTGAGGCAATGTTTCATCTCCTTGCTGTTCGAGTTTTTCTAATAGTTGCTCGATCAATATTAATTTCTCATCTTGTAAAAAGTCGACATTGCGTGCATCAAACGGAATTTTTTTCGTCACGATACCCGCTTCTTGAAATAACTGTTTCGCATACGGATCATTTTTATAATCTTCCGCGTAATAAACGCGTTCAATGCCTGATTGAACGATCGCCTTCGTACATTGCAAGCAAGGGAAATGCGTAACATATAATGTCGCGCCTTGAACGGGACTCCCGTATTTAGCACATTGCAATAACGCATTGATCTCAGCATGAATCGTGCGGACACAATGATTGTCGACGACGTAACAGCCGACATCGATACAATGTTCTCCCCCGGTAATCGAACCGTTATATCCCCCTGCAATAATACGGTTTTCTCGCACGATTGTCGCGCCTACTGAAAGACGAGTACAAGTGCTTCGAACAGCGAGTAAATGGCTTTGGGCCATAAAAAATTGCTCCCACGTAATACGCTCCATACAGATTCACCTTTCTCATTTCACCGTAATAAACGGCTCGATATTTTGTAATGTTTTCTCACCGATACCTGACACTTCTAATAAATCGCGCACATCTTGAAATTTTCCGACGCGGTCGCGGTATTCTAAAATCGCTTCCGCTTTTTTCGGGCCGATATTCGGAATTTGCATCAGCTCATTCGCATCCGCTTGATTTATATTAATTTTTTGTCCCTTCTCTTCTGAAGAATTCTTTGTCGTTTCCATAGCGACTTCAAATTCAATTTCCCCTTCATACGGGACATAAATACTCCTCTCATCTTCTAATCGCTCCGCTAAATTTAATAGACGGTCATCTGCTTCTTCCAAAAATCCTCCTGACTTTTGAATCGCCTCATAGAGACGTGCCCCTTCTTTTAATTCATACAGTCCAGGACGTGCGACTGCCCCTTTTATTTCAACGACAATGTCCTCTCGTTCATCAAATGAAGCATTCTCTACTTCTTCCATCGAAAATTCTTCAGAAGAATCATCGAACATCGCGACAGGTAATGAAGCGTCAGCTGTCATAAAACGCCTACCAATTAAAATAAGAACGACAACAGTTGCTAAAATATAAGGAAGAAAGTGACGCCATTCATCTCGAATTTTCGATAACATTTCGTCACCTGCTTTCGAATCTGTACGGAGTCACTTTTACTATAACGAAAAAGAAACGACATGTGCTTTTTCGTTCATTTTTTATTTTTACCTGAATAAATGAAAAGATTTTACTTTTTCACTTGGAAAAAAATACGTTCACTCTCTTCATTAGGAGGTGTCAACGACCAATCTGCTGTGATCATTTCAATCGTAAATCCGATATTTTGTAAAGCATGCGCATAATGCTCATACGGATATGTCTGTTGACGATGCGTTTCGTCAAAGCGACGATAGATCCCTTCTTCTTGTTCTACAAAAAAAGCAAGGTGTGAAATGATGGCATTCGGTTCTTCGTCTTCTTCGGTTTCCCAAATGTAAGCGACCTCGCCATCGTCGTAGGTAAATGGACTTTCCTCATATAAAATTGCCATTTTTTCTAAACTATGCACATCAAAAATAAATGTTCCGCCTTCTTTTAAATGCGCATATACCCGCTCAAATGTCGTGACGACTTCTTCCCAAGTCGTTAAATAATTGAGCGCGTCAATTGCGCAGACGATGAGATCGTACTTCTCTTCTAATTGAAAGTCTTGCATGGCGCAGACTTCATAATGAGCTTGAGCGCCTTTTTTATTTTTCGCGATTTCAATCATCTGTTCCGATAAATCGATGCCTGTCACATGCGCTCCTTGTGCTGCTAACTTTTCGGTCAATGTCCCCGTTCCGCACCCTAGGTCTAAAATATGTAAAGAAGCGAGCGAAGTTTGGCTCGCTCGCTCGATCATCGTAACATATTCATCGTACGGAATCGTGACCATCAATCGATCATAGATGGTTGCAAATTCTGTATACGAACTCATTGACTCATCTCAACTTCCATTAAAGGAGCATCACGCCACAATTTTTCTAAATTGTAATGCGTGCGCTCGTCGCGATGAAAGACGTGAACGACAATATCTCCTAAATCAATTAAAACCCAACGACCACCGTCTAAACCTTCGAGACGTTTCGCATGGTGATTTAATTTAGATGCTGCATCGCTCACTTCACGCGCGATCGCTTGTACTTGACGTTCTGAATTTGCATGCGTGATAATGAATTGATCCGCGAGTGGAGAAATGCCTTCCATGTTTAAAACGATGATATCTTCTCCTCGTTTATTATCGATCGCTTCGTACACTGATTGTAATAATGTCAAAATTGGTCACTTCCCTTTCTTTAACATATGTTCATTGTAACATTCAAATGAATCTGGATAAATCGCAACACTTTTTGAAGCTAAAAATTGAATTGAATGGCGAATTGCAATGGCCATCGCATTTTCTAATACTTCATCAAATGCTACTTGACGCAACTGTTCCACCGTTGGAAAATTACGACCTTCTTCAACAAGATCTGCTAAATAGATGACCATTTCTAAACTCGTCATTTGTGCGCGTCCCGTCGTATGGTAACGAATCGCATCCAATATGCATTCTTCTTCTATTCCGAATTCGTCTCTCGCTATAATAGCGCCGACTTTTGCATGCCATAGTTCATGATGAAAAGTGAGCACTTCTAAATCACGGCCTGACTGCTCAATCGCTTGACGCAATTCTTCTTTCGGCATGTTTTTCGCAACATCATGTAGTAGTGCAGCCGTTTTCGCTCGCTCTACAGATACACCATGACGTTCTGCTAATTTTTCTGCCATTTCGACAACACGCAATACGTGGGCATAACGTTTTTCATCGAGGTAAGTCGCAACTTTCTTCTGCATCGCCTCAAACGTCATATAACCCCTCCTCACGGATAATTTGTTCAATGGCGAGTGGTACTAAATGAGAAATCGATTCACCACGCGCTACTTTTTCGCGAATCATCGTAGACGAAATGTCCATAGGCTCCATCTCGACAATTTCGACAGGATATTTTGACAACCCTTTTGTTCCTGGACGCATGACACCAACAAATGTAACGAGCTCGCTAAGCGCGTCAATTTCATGCCATGTTTCCAATGTGTCGATCATATCGCCACCGATGATGAAATAAAAATGAGTAAAATGTTCGCTTTCTGATAAATCTTTCATCGTGTCATACGTGTAAGATAATCCACCTTTGCGAATTTCATAATTGAATGGAAAAAAACGTTCGTAGGGCCAACAAATAAGTTCGACCATGCGCAAGCGCATATCTGCACTGACGTCTTCTTGAACGTGCTTATGAGGTGCAATCGCATTTGGCATAAAGCGCACTTCGTCTAATTTTAAGGCTTCCATGACGGTTTGAGCCATTTTAATATGTCCATTATGAGGTGGATTAAAAGTACCACCTAAAATGCCTACTTTTTTTATTCTTCGCATAATAACTCCTTATGGCAATTTAATCATTTTATTCTCTTCTGACTCTTTATATAAAACGAAAATATTACCGATTTGTTGTGCGACTTCGATACCCGCTTCTTCAAATTTTGCTTGAATGTCCTCTTTCGGTTCTTCACAATTTTGAAGCATTGATACTTTGATCAATTCGCGTACTTCGAGTGCCGCTTCTATTTCAAAAATCATCTGCTCCGTTAACCCACTTTTTCCAATTTGGAAGATCGGGTTCAAATGATGGGCTTTACTGCGTAAAAATCTTTTCTGTTTTCCTGTTAGCATGAGTTGCCTCCTAGTTGTTGACGAATACGTGCAGTCATTTGCTCCGTATCCGGTTGAATATCGAGCCAATGCTGAAATGCAATCGCTCCTTGATGAACGAACATTCCAATGCCGTTCATCGTTTTGCCTCCCAATGCTTTCGCTTGTTTCATCAGCTCAGTCTGCAAAGGGTTATAAATAATATCTGCCACAATTGTACCACGTTTTAATCGCGAAACGTCAAGTGGACTTCCTTCTTGACTATGCACCATTCCGACCGATGTCGTTTGAACGATAATGTCGAATTGTGCGAGTTGTTGTTCTGCTTCACTAAGTGTCATCGCAGATGCGTTCAACTGATCACTTAACTGTTCGGCCGTTTCATACGTGCGATTCGCAATCGTCATATTGCGAAACCCATCTCGGCAAAGAGCGTAACTAATTCCTTTCGCCGCGCCCCCAGCACCGACAATTAAGATTTCTGCATCTGCTTCTACTTCGGGAAACGTCTCTCGTAAAGAAGCGACAAATCCGACTCCATCAGTATTGTAACCGTGAAGTCGTCCTTCTTTTACGACGACGGTATTTACCGCTTGCATCGCTTCAGCGAGCGGGTCGATCTCATCCAAATATGGAATGATTGCTTCTTTATGTGGAACTGTCACATTCCAACCTGAACAACCTAATGTTTTCAAGCTGCGGACCGCTTCTTCCACGGTCCCTCTTGGCACATGAATCGGAATGTACGAAGCGTCCACTTCATTTTGTTGAAGCCACGCTTCGTGCATCGTCGGTGACATCGATTGTGCAATCGGATCCCCGATGACCGCAAACCATTTCTTCATTGTCCTTCCCCCTGTTAAATGATTGATGGACGAACGAGTACAGCAATCCCTTTCGGTGCATGTACCGATACGACAACATTGGGTTGCTGTACTGTAATCCAACCTAAACCTGAAATGACGATATCTGTCGGCTCTTTAATCGAATACTGATATTTTGTAAAAGGTGGCATCGCTTCTAACGTTTCAATAGAAGGGGGAGCCAACATCTTCCCTTTATGATTGTCATACAGTTCATCTGCATTTTCTAATTTTGTACGGTGAAGCGGGATTTGATTCGACACGTAAAATGTAAATGCATTGCGTGAGCCTTGTTCAAAGTCAAAGCGCGCAAAGCCACCGATAAAAATCGTTTGCTGTTCATTCAACTGATACACTTTTGGCTTTAGTTCTTTTTTCGGAAGCGTTAAGCTCAACTCTTTCGGATTTAAATAATGAACGATTTGATGATCATTAATTACGCCTGGTGTGTCGATCATATACTGACCGTCCGCTAACGGAATTTCAACTAAGCCTAATGTCGTCCCAGGGAAATGAGAAGTCGTAATTACTTCACCTTCTCCTGTCGCCGTTTCGATAATTTTATTAATGAATGTCGACTTTCCGACATTCGTCGTTCCGACAACATAAACGTCTTTCTGTTTGCGATGTTGTTCAATAAGTTCCATCGCTTCTTCCACGCCTTCTCCTGTATGCGCGGAAATGAGTGCGACGTCCACTGGCTTTAAACCGAGACGTTTCGCTTCTGCACGCATCCAATGAATTAAGCGATTGCGATTCACGACTTTCGGTAACACATCCACTTTGTTCGCAATGAGCAAAATTGGTTGTTTTCCGACAAATCGATGCAACCCATCAATCCAGCTTCCGTTAAAGTCGAAAATGTCGACCATTTTTACGATTAATGCATCTTTTTCACCGATTGAATGTAATATTTTCAAAAAGTCATCAGCTGTTAATGATACGGGTGCAATTTCATTATAGTTGCGTAAACGGAAGCAACGTTGGCAAATGACTTCTTCTTTTTCGAGTGAAGAAGGAGGAGCATACCCTTCTTTTTGTTTATCTTCTGTTTGAATCTCGACTCCACAGCCGATACATATTAATTGTTCCATACGAGACCTTCTTTCACTTGCAATCCTTGACGGACTAATTTCTTCATAATTTTACTTTCTACGAACCGATTAAATTTCGTCGCTTTCGCATCAGAAGTGACAATTGGTAATACGAGAATCGACTGTAATCGCGCGCGATTTGCGCCTAAAATATCCGTCATTAACTGATCACCGACACAGACGATTTCTGAATCTTTCACTTGAAGCATTTGACGTGCTTTTTTATAAGCGCCTTGCAACGGCTTATTCGCACGCGCAATATAGCGTACTCCGAGAGGCTCAGCAAAAATATTCACTCGTTCCTCATTGTTATTACTCATTAAAATGACCTGAATACCTGCGCGTTCAATCGAGCGAATCCAAGCGATGACTTCGTCTGTCGCATGCGCGCGGTTCCATTCAATTAATGTATTATCTAAATCGGTAATGACAGCTCGAATACCACGCTCTTGCAAACGTTCTGGCGTAATATCACGAAATGATTTCGTGTAAGCGGTCGGGGTAAAGCGTCGAAGCAATGAAATCCCTCTCTTTCAACAAAAGAAAAAGGGAGTTTCCTACTTGATGAGGAAGACCCTCTTTGTTGGAAACACCCTCTTCAAAATTAATTTTCGCGTACTTCAAATGCAATAATTGCTGTTAATAAAGTAGATAGTAAAAAGACACCTAACATTAATCCAAACATGACGATGACCTCCCTGTCTTCCAATACGTAATCTTATTTTACCACGAAATTAATTTAATTTCGACAAAACACGTAAAACGATTTCCGTTGAATGTTTTGCTGCTACTGGTAAAAATTCATCAAAACTAATATTCGATTCTACCCCTGCAATATCAGAAAGTGCACGGATGACGACGAACGGTGTTCCAAACTGGTAGCAAATTTGTGCAACCGCTGCCGCTTCCATCTCTGCTGCAATCATTTTCGGGAAACGAGCACGTGTTTTTTCAACGAGTGCTGGATCAGCCATAAAAGTATCTGCTGAAGCGATTAAGCCGATTGCTGACGGATGCTCTCCAATTTCCGCCACTGCTTCTTGCGCCACTTCCATTAAACGAGCATCTGATTTAAATGTTTCTGGCATTTGTGGAATTTGACCGTACACATATCCGAACACTGTTGCATCCGCATCGTGATGCGTCACTTCGTCCGAAATAACAATCGTTCCGACTGTCAGTCCTTCTCCAAAGCCACCCGCTGAACCTGTGTTAATGACAACATCTGGTGCATAACTGTTTAATAACAGTGTCGTCGCTAATGCCGCATTCACTTTTCCAATGCCGCTTTTAACGAGAACAACTTCTGTACCTTCCAATATTCCTTCAATCATTTCACAATGAGCGATTGTACAAACATTCGGGTTTTCAATTTGCGCGCGTAGAAGTTCTACTTCTTCTTCCATCGCACCAATAATACCTACTTTCATCGTTCTCCTCCTAATATTCAAAATCTAATGTCCGAAGTACTTCCAACTTAGTCGGCTTCCATCCTTTACCGTCTTCCCATTGCAAGTACACTCGATATTTATGTTTTTTATCAAAGGTCGAAACGATACCAATTGAACGTTGCTCGTCACCACCGTTTTTAATTTTCCAGAAAATTAAATCTTCAACATCAAACAACGTAGCATAAGCGATTGCTTCTTTCTTTTCATTCCAGTCAATCGACTTTCCATCATATTTAGATTCGTGATACCCCGTTTGTTTCGTACCGATCGGTTCCCATGATGTATCCACAATCGTTTCGATGACGATGGAATCTTCGTCTTGTTCTGGTTTGCTCACAATTCCAGGAGAGGTCGTTTGTTCTTCAATAGGTTGACTTGTTGATTTTGATGGTTCTTTTATTTCCTCTTCTTTTACATCAGACGGTTCATGCGTTTTTTCTGATGTCGGAATATTCGTTTCACCTTGTTGTTCAGGCGGTGCTGCTACTTGCTTGACTGGCATATCAATATTAATCAAAATGACGGTGGTAACGACAACGAGTAAAACGATACTGAAAATTAATCGATTTAATAGACGTTCTGATTTTCGTTTCCGCTGCTTAGAAGTTCGTGAATTCGGTTCATTCATGGCGATTCACCCTTTCACACATGCGTTTTATTGAACATCAACGATCACGACTTCAATCTCGCCGCCTGGTGTTTGAATTTTTACTTCTTCACCTTTTTTATGACCGATTAATGCTTTCGCGATTGGTGAGTCGTTTGAAATAAGTCCTTCTAAAGGATCTGCTTCTGCGGAACCCACAATCGTATATGTCTCTTCTTCTTCATCTGGTAACTCTTTAAATGTCACTGTTTTACCGAGACCGACTTCGTCTGTGTTTAATTCATCTTCCGTGATGATGACCGCATTGCGAATCATTGATTCAAGTGAAGAAATCTTTCCTTCTACGAACGCTTGATCTTCCTTCGCTGAGTCATACTCTGAGTTTTCCGAAAGGTCGCCGTAACTACGCGCTATTTTAATACGTTCAACGACTTCTTTACGCTTGACTGTTTTTAAAAACTCTAACTCTTCTTCTAATTTTTGTTTACCTGCTTCTGTCATTGGATATTGCTTTTCTGACGCCATAATACAATTCCTCCTAATTATATTCAGAAAAACACTATGCCGCTCCGACCAAAAAATGCGGAGGCGACATAGTGTTTCGTCCTATTCTTTTTTTTAATTATTGCCATCATAGTACAACTATGCTTCAAATTCAACAATTGTTTTTATTTTCGTGACGATGAGATCGATTGCGACATCATTTTCTCCACCTTCTGGGATAATGATATCCGCATATCGCTTCGTCGGTTCAATAAATTGATTGTGCATCGGACGAACGACCGATAAATATTGATCGATGACGGACTGCAATGTGCGGCCTCGCTCTTCCGTATCGCGCACGATTCGTCGTAAAATGCGTAAATCCGCATCGGTATCCACGAATAAATTCATATCCATCAGCTTACGTAAACGTTCGTCTTCCAAAACTAAAATTCCTTCCACGATGATGACGTCCATCGGAGAGACATGAATGACTTCTGTCGAACGTGTGTGACGTTCATAATCGTAAACAGGTTTCTCAATCGGTTGACGAGCGACTAACTTCTCAATATGTTCGATTAACAAATCATTATCAAAAGCGAGTGGGTGATCGTAATTTGTCTTCAATCTTTCTTCAAACGATAAATGAGCTTGATCTTTGTAATAATAATCTTGTTCGATGACGACGACCGAGTGTTCATGAAAAACATCCATTACTTTACGTGTGACACTCGTCTTTCCAGAACCCGATCCTCCGGCGATTCCGATGACGAGAGGTTTCATTCGTTTCATACTTCATCTTCCTTTACTTTGCGTGCGATGAGCAAACCATCTCCAATATTTAAATAAGATACTTCATATCTTGGATGATTGTACATCGTTTCAATAAATTGCTTTAAATTGCGAATCATCGTGCGATTGCGACGTGGGATATCGCTCAACGGCTGTAATACTTGCCCGTCCATCGCAATATTATCACAATATATAATACCGCCAACCTGTACATATTGCTCATATTTTTCAAAAAATCGCTCGTACTGCCCTTTTGCCGCATCAATGAACAAAACATCGAACGTTTTGTGAAGTTTTGTCGTATCCCATTGTAATGCGTCTGTGTGGTGAATCGCAATTTGTCCTTCTAACTGCGCGCTTTGAATATTTTGAACTGCTTCTTGATAGCGCACAGAATCGCGCTCAAGCGTCGTAATTTTAGCATGTGGCAATGCGAGCGCCATACGAATGGCAGAATAACCAATCGCACTCCCTAACTCCAGTATTTGTTTCGGTTGTTGTACAGTTAAAAGCGTCAATAACATATGTAAAGAGCGTTCATCCATAATCGGGATGAAATGCTCTTTCGCATACTGTTTCATATGAAGAAGAATAGGAGAATCCATTTCTGGAAATAAATAATGTTGCGTTGTTTTGGGCTCCATGTTCGATTACTCCTTCGTTCCTGTAATATATTTGTCACGATTAATTAAATGTTGTTCATACGAATCAGTGAAGTGATTATTACCGTCTTTATCTGCTAAGAAGTATAAATAATTCGTATCTGCTGGGTCAGTTACTGCTTCAATAGAAGAACGTCCAGGCGCTGCAATTGGACCTGGTGGCAATCCTTTATTTTGATACGTATTGTATGGATTTTGTACTTCTAAGTCTTTGTATAATACGCGGTCTTTATGTTCACCCAACGCATACAAAACAGTAGGGTCTGTTTGTAAAGGCATATCCGCTTCCAAACGATTGTAAAATACGCTCGCAATCGATTCTCGATCGGCTGCTGCTGTCGCTTCACGTTCTAAAAGTGAGGCGAATGTAAGAAGCCAGTGTACTGTTTTCCCTTTTGACTCCAAATAATCTAAATAAGGGGTAACATTCATCGCCGTACCTTCCATCATTGTTAGGACAATTTCTTCCACAGTAGGATTTTCCTCATAAAAAGGGTATGTCGCTGGGAATAAATATCCTTCTAGCGGTGTGCGGATTTGTTCGTTTTTCACTTCTTCCGTCACAATATTTGGATAAAGCTCCATCATGCGGTCAACGGTTTCTGGATTATTCACATAGGAAACAAACTCATCTTTTGTAATCGTTGTATTTTTCTCTACAACCTCTCCAATTTGTTCAATCGTTAGTCCTTCTGGAATCGTCATTGTAAAGACAGGTGTTCTGTACACTTTTCCAGTTTTTAAACTTTCAATCAATTCGTCTGGAGTCATCGATTTCGTCAAATTGTAAGTGCCTGCTTGAAACTGGGATTCATTATTAAATTTTGCATAGTATTTAAAAATACGTGCATCTTTAATGACACCCGCTTCTTCCAATTTTTTTGAGATGAGTGTCAAACCTGAACCGATTGGGATTTCTACTGTAATTTCAGAGTCATCTTTCGCATCATAAGCTTTCAACCCGCCTTTCACGTAAAAGAAAAGAATTGCACTAATGAGCAAACCGATACTAAGTAATGCAATCGCTGTATACGTAACAACTTTCCTTACAGTTTTCGCTTCTTTTTTACGCAATTCAAAGTTGAGTTGTTCTGTTGGCTTTTGTTGTTCTGTCATTTTTTTCACCTCATTGTAAACGATGAAAGACGGAATGTCTGCGCATTCCGCCTCTCATCGCTTGATTGCTTATTGAATGATTATTCTTCGTCTTCCTCGTCGAGAAATGCGCCGACGATTTCTTCGATCATATCCCATTCCTCATCATCTTCAATCGGCATTAAATCTCCGCCTTCTCCTTCAGAAGGGATAAATGCTGAAGCGTGAATTTCAACTTCTTCATCTTCTTCTGGTTCGCCTGTTAAAACGTGGTAAACAACGTATGAGCGATCGAATTTTTCAGGTTGTGGTGAATCGAAAGTTAAAATGATTTCACAAACGTGTTCATTTCCTTTCTCATCAATGATTGTCATTGTTTTATGTTCTCCGTGTTCCATTGCTTTCACCTCATTAGTTTTTTGAATCGAGATAGCCTTGTAAAATCATAACGGCTGCCATCTTATCGATTACTCTTTTACGCTTCGCACGACTGACATCTGCTTCAATCAGCATACGTTCTGCCGCCATTGTAGATAATCGTTCATCCCAAAGGACGACAGGTAATCCGAATTGTTCCCGCAGAAGCTCAGCATAATTCTCACTCGCTTCGCCACGCGGCCCTACCGTATTGTTCATATTTTTCGGGTAGCCGACGACAAAGCTCGATACTTCATGCTCTTTCACGAGCTCCGCTAATCGCTCAAGCCCGTACTGTTCTTTCGCTTCATCGATTTGAATCGTCTCTACGCCTTGTGCCGTCCAACCGAAGGCATCACTCACCGCGACGCCTACCGTTTTGGAACCGACATCTAACCCCATCGTTCTCAATCCATTTTGCCTCCATGCTCTTTAATGTAAAACTTCACAAGTTCTTCTATGATTTCATCACGTTCGAGCTTGCGCATTAATGTTCGAGCTTCTTCATGACGAGGTATATAAGCTGGGTCGCCTGAAAGTAAATAACCGACAATCTGGTTGATCGGGTTGTACCCACGTTCATGTAAAACATGATGAACGTGAAGCATTACTTGTTTTACTTCTTCGTCTTTTGACTCTTCTGGAAAATTAAACTTCATCGTCTGATCGAATGAATCCATAGGGAACACCCCACTTTCCAATCTTACTCATCTATATTCATCCTCATTCAAGTATACCCGATTTAGAGCTGAGGTTAAATAGATTTGACGTATTCTTGAACAGATTGTAGTGCTTCGTCTAATTTAGAAGCATCTTTCGCACCTGCCATCGCCATGTCTGGACGTCCACCACCACGACCGTCACATTGTGTTGCGACATGGTTGACAATGTCTCCCGCTTTATATGTTTTCGTCAACGGTTTTGAAACGCCCGCTGCTAACATCACTTTATCTCCACTTACTGCGCCGAAGACGACGATAATTTCATCGATTTGTTGTTTCACTTCATCGATCATTTGTCGAAGCGCACCATTATCTTTCGCATCGACTTTTGCAGCGAGCACTTTCACCCCATTTACTTCTACCGCTTGCGCCAGTAAGTCATCTAACTGTGAATTTCCTAGCTTCGCTTGAAGTGATTCGTTTTCTTTTTTCATCTCTTTTAATTGTTGTAATAAGCCTTCCACTTTTTGAACCGTATTCGTTGAGTTCGCTTTAACGAGCGCTTGTACTTGTTGTAAAAGAGCTTCTTCTGACTTCAGAAGTTCGTACGCTTGCTTTCCAGTTACCGCTTCGATTCGGCGTGTTCCTGCACCGATTCCACTTTCAGATTCTATTTTGAACAGTCCGATTTCGCTCGTACGTGCGACGTGGCAACCACCGCAAAGTTCCAAAGAATAGTCCCCGACACGCACAACGCGTACGACGTCTCCATATTTCTCTCCGAATAATGCCATCGCACCCATTTGTTTCGCTTCATCGAGTGAATATTCACCAATTTGAACCGCGATATCTTGCCAAATTTGCTCGTTTACTTTACGTTCGATTTCTGCAAGTTCTTCCGGAGTTACTTGTCCGAAGTGTGAGAAGTCAAAACGTAAACGATCTGGCCCGACATACGATCCTGCTTGGTTAACGTGTTCCCCTAGTACTTCTTTCAACGCTTTATGAAGTAGGTGCGTCGCCGTATGATTTTTAATTGTCGCTTTACGTAAGTCACGTGTGACCAATGCTGTAACCGTGTCACCTACTGCTAATGTTCCTTCGACTACTTCTACTTGGTGAAGGTTTTGACCGTTCGGCGCTTTTTGAACGTCGCGCACTGCTACTTTTCCAGTTTCCGCTTGAATCGTTCCTGCGTCCGCAATTTGTCCGCCACTCTCTGCGTAAAATGGTGTCTCAACGAGGACGAGTTGTGCTTCTCCGCTATCAATACGTTCTACACGCTCTCCATTTTGGATGATTGCTGCAACCGTCGTTTCGACTGTCAATTGATCGTATCCTGTAAATGTGCTCGTTTCCGTTAAGTGATTGAGCACTTCTGACTGAACACTCATAGAATCGACATCTTCACGTGCTGCACGTGCACGATTTCGCTGTGCTTCCATCGCTTCGTCAAAGCCAGCACGGTCTACCGCTACATTTGCTTCTTCTGCGTATTCTTCTGTCAATTCATAAGGGAAGCCGTACGTGTCATAAAGACGGAATGCATCTTTACCCGCAATCGTCGGTGTATCCATCTTTTTCGCTTCTGCAATGACATTTTC
The DNA here is from genome assembly GCF_015351395.1 of Savagea serpentis. Taxonomy (GTDB): domain Bacteria; phylum Bacillota; class Bacilli; order Bacillales_A; family Planococcaceae; genus Savagea; species Savagea serpentis. The sequence continues at coordinate 407,801 of NZ_JADKPV010000001.1, read as the reverse complement.
TAAAATCGCTAATCCTTCATGTAACGTTTCATGGAAGCGATCTTCTTCGTTTTTAATCACTTTTTGGATGAAGTCGCTTTTTTCCGTTACAGTCGGATAAAACTCTTCCATAATTGCGCCGACTGTCGGTACGAGCTTGTACATGAACGGATCATTCAAGCCGAGTTGTTTTGCGTAACGTACAGCACGACGTAATAAACGACGTAATACGTAGCCTCGTCCTTCGTTTGAAGGTAATGCTCCGTCACCGATTGCGAATGCGACCGTACGAATATGGTCAGCAATCACTTTAAATGCCGTTCCTTTTTCACTGTAAGTGTCGTATGTTTCGCCTGACATTTTTTCTACTTCTTGAATGATCGGCATAAATAAATCCGTTTCGAAGTTCGTCGGAACGTCTTGAATGACGGATGCCATACGCTCAAGTCCCATCCCTGTATCGATGTTTTGCTTCGGTAAAGGTGTGTATGTGCCGTCTGGGTTATGGTTAAATTCAGAAAATACTAAGTTCCAAATTTCAAGATATCGTTCGTTTTCTCCACCTGGATATAATTCTGGATCTGAAAAATCAGCGCCGTACTTTTCTCCACGGTCGTAGAAAATTTCTGAGTTCGGACCACTTGGACCTTCCCCGATATCCCAGAAGTTTCCTTCTAAACGGATGATGCGTGACGGCTCTAAACCGATTTCTTCCACCCAAATACGGTATGCTTCATCGTCCTCTGGGTGTACTGTTACGTATAAAAGTTCTGGGTCGAAACCGATCCACTGTTTATTCGTTAAGAAATCCCATGCGTATTCAATCGCTTCTTTTTTGAAATAATCGCCGATGGAGAAGTTTCCGAGCATTTCAAAGAACGTATGGTGACGCGCTGTTTTTCCGACATTTTCAATATCGTTCGTACGAATTGATTTTTGCGCATTCGTAATGCGGGGGTTATCTGGGATAACACGACCGTCAAAATATTTTTTTAATGTTGCGACACCACTATTGATCCAAAGTAATGAATCATCATCGATAGGTACGAGTGGTGCAGAAGGTTCAATCGCATGACCTTTCGATTCAAAGTAATCTAAATACATTTGTCTAATTTGTGCTGCTGTTAAACGTTTCATCGTTTCCATTTCCTCCTTAAAATTAGGCAATAAAAAAAGCCTTCTCTCCCTAATCTAATTAGTAAGGGACGAAGACATATTCGCGGTACCACCCTCATTCGTCAATCATTTGACATCTCTGAGAAGCGATAACGTAGCTAACGGCTTAAAGCAAACTCCAGAGTAGCATTCAATAGTGAGGGACGGTCATTTTTTCAGCCTGGAAATGACTCTCTAAGTCGTATCACCTATTTACTCGGCTCTTTCATCGTTTAATATTCTTTTGAATATGTAAAGTATAAGAGAAAGCGCGCTTGCTGTCAACTGCTCGCAACAAGCGCTACATGAAGTCATAAGGGGATATATTTTCCATCCCAATCATCGGATCAATCGACATGATTGTTTCTTCAGAAAGGACGAGTGGCGTATCGCCAACATCTTCGTACACTTCATCGGTTAGGCGCTCTTTCAATGTCGTCTGCCTTTGCATCGTGCCGATTTTATGCATCCCTTCTAGCCAAATATCTTCTTCCCCAACTAAAATTAAAAATTGTTTCGCTCGTGTAATCCCCGTATAAATTAAGTTTTTTTGCAACATGTTGCGAAAGCTTCGAACGAGTGGCATAATGACGAGCGGAAATTCGCTCCCTTGCGCTTTATGGATGGAGCAACAGTAAGCGAGGGTCAATTGGTTTAAATCTTGCTTCTCATACGTCACTTCAATCGCATCGAATGCGACGACGACAACGTCTTTTTTCTCTGTCGTCTCTTTCGCATAAAAAATCGCGACGACTTCCCCGATATCACCGTTAAACACATTCGACTCTGGTTGGTTGACGAGCTGTAACACTTTATCGCCAACTCGGTAATGGGTATCCCCGTATACAATTTCTCGCTTCTTGTCATTGAGAGGATTTAACTTCTCTTGAATGCGCTTGTTGAGAGCGTCGATGCCGACATCACCTCGGTACATCGGAGCGAGCACTTGAATGTCGTGGATGGAAAAGCCTTTTTCAACTGCATTCACAATCACTTGTTCGACAGCATCTGCCGCTTGAGCTCCGCGCGCTCGAATGAACGACCGATCGCTACGTTTCATCGTTAAAGAGGAAATCGGTGCGCTCATTTTCATTTGGTGTGCAAGTTCGATAATGCTCGAATCACCACTTTGGCGAAACACTTGTTGCAACTCGATAACCGGAATCGTCTTCGAACGAATAAAATCGGTTAACACTTGCCCCGGACCGACAGAAGGAAGTTGGTCTTGGTCTCCGACGAAAATAATTTGAGCATCTTTCGGAATGGCTTTTAACAATTGGTAAGCGAGCCAGTTATCGACCATCGACATTTCATCGATAATGATCAACTCGCCCGCAATACCGTCTGAATCAAACTCCTCCTCATTATCTTGGCTCGTAAATCCGAGCAAACGATGAATCGTCATCGCAGGAAGCCCTGTCGATTCACTCATCCGCTTCGCCGCTCGACCTGTAGGAGCTGCTAAAACAATCGGAAAATCACGACTTTCATACGCATAATGTTTCGGATCTAACGAATACCCGTGCAATTTAGCGAACGTCTCTACAATTCCTCGAATCACGGTCGTCTTCCCTGTCCCTGGTCCTCCCGTTAAAATCATCATCGGTGACGTAAGTGCACATTGAATCGCTTCTACTTGAGACGGTGCATATGACACGTCAAATTCTTCTTCCACTTCCCCAATCGCTTGGAAAATCTCACTCGCGGGGAAATCTTCGAGCGCTGGGCGTTCCAAATGCCTTTGAATGACGGTCGCAATCCCTACTTCACTCGCATGTAAACTCGGCAAATATAACTTGTCGCGCTCTACAATTAATTTCCCAGACTTTCCGAGTTCAACGACCGCTTCTGCTAACGCGTCATATTCAATGGACACCGAACTGAGTGGTTGGAGAAGTTGCATCGCTTCTGTGAGCACTTGTTCCGTCGTCACGTACACATGCCCTTCTCCGAGTGAAGCTCGCTCTACAATGACGACGACCGCTGCTTGATAGCGAGCGGGACTCGTTTCTTCAATGCCAATACGTCGCCCGAGCTCATCTGCACGTTGAAAACCAATCCCTTGTACATCGAGCACGAGTTGATATGGGTTTTCTCGAATTTTTTCCAACGTTTCTTCTCGGTACGTATTGTATATTTTCATCGCAAGTTGTGGCCCGAATCCCCATTCGTTCAATTGAATGATCGTCTTCTCTAAGCCAAGATGCTCCGTCAACACCGTTTGTAACGTTTCTTTCCGCTCTTTGCTCAAGCCAGGAATACCGTCTAAACAAGAAGGGTCTTGCACAATTTTTTGAATGGCATCTTCTCCGAGCGCATCGACGACATTTTCTGCTGTCTTTTTCCCAATCCCTGGAAATAAATCGCTCGATAAATAATGAATGACACCCGTTTTCGTCGACGGCATTTCTTTCGCAAATTGCGTCACATTAAATTGACGTCCGTACGTCGGATGATTGACAAATGTCCCTGTAAACCGGTAATCATCTTCAGGAGAAAGTTTCGGAAAATGACCTTTCATAACAATTTCTTTCTCTTTATAATCGGTATTCGTTTCACGCTGTTTCACTTTTACAATTGAAAATAAATTCGTCTCGTTATGGAAAATTGTAACGACAGCTCGTCCGATAAAATAAAGGGGTTCATTTTCCATCTGCCTTCCTCCTTACTGTTGTTCTCCTACTTCAATCATGTCATAAATGTAACGCGCTTGCATATGGTCCGGTTCGATTGTATACGCACGCTTTAAATGATGTTTTGCCGATGCTTTATCGTCTGTCGATACTGCATAAACCATTCCTAAATTGTAATGCGCATCTGCATGATTTTCATTTAATTTCAATACGTGATGAAATACTTTTTGTGCTTCTTCAAACAGCTCTAGCTTCGACAAAATGATTCCGTACGTCACTTGAATTTGCTCGTCTTTCACATTGAGCTCAGCTGCTCTTTGTACGTATGGAAGTGCTAACTTATCGTTACCAAGCTGTTCAAAACATTTCCCTAGCATGTAATACGCATCTGCACCTGTCATTTCGTACTGAATCGCTTTTTCATATAACTTCGCCGCTTCTTCAAAGCGTTCTACATTGTAATACAAATTCGCTAAGCTATAATACGCTGTCGCTGCTTTTTCATCGAGCGCAATCGCTTGTTGAAAAAATTGCTCTGCTTTTTCAATGTCATTCACTGCCGCAAAAACGTTCCCGATATTAATATAGGCAACCGCATCTTCTGGGCTCGTTTCGATCGCTTTCATAAAGGCTTCGATCGCTTCTTCATGGCGCTCTTCTTGTAAAGCGCGAATTCCTTGTTCGTTATAGTTCATGTTTATATCACCCTACGTAAGTCAATTTTTGTCCATCTTTATACACTTCATCGATCGTTCCGCCGCCGAGACATTCCATCTCATCGTAAAAAACGACCGCTTGCCCTGGCGTAATCGCGCGAACAGGCGCTGCAAATGTTACGAGCGCTTCACCGTTCGGAAGTCTTTGCACCGTCACTTTCGTATCGGGTTGACGGTAGCGGAATTTCGCTGTACATTCAAATGTTTCAGGTAGCTCTTTCGGCGTCATCCAGTTGACGAGATTCGCTTTTAACGCATCAGAGTAAAGGGCATTGTGGTGGAATCCTTGTCCGACGAGCAGTACATTGCGCTCTAAATCTTTACCTAAGACGAACCAAGGATCACCTGCTCCGCCGATTCCGAGACCGTGACGTTGACCGATCGTGTAATACATCAATCCGTCATGTCGTCCCATCACTTCGCCGTCCATCGTTTCCATATTGCCTGGTTGAGCAGGTAAAAATTCACTTAAAAATTGTTTGAAATCGCGCTCTCCGATAAAACAAATTCCCGTCGAATCTTTTTTCTTCGCTGTCGCAAGTCCTTCACGTTCCGCAATTTCGCGCACCTCACTTTTTTGCAAATGCCCGAGTGGGAACAATGTTTTCTCTAATTGCGCTTGCGTTAATTGATTTAAGAAATACGTTTGATCTTTGTTCGTATCGACTCCTCGAAGCATACGCACACCTTCTTCTGTCCGTTCGACTTGCGCATAATGGCCCATCGCGACGAAATCCGCATCTAAACTCATCGCATAATCAAGAAATGCCTTGAATTTAATTTCTTTATTACACATGACGTCTGGGTTTGGCGTACGTCCTTTTTTATATTCTTCTAAAAAGTATTCAAAAACATTATCCCAATATTCTTTTTCAAAATTAACCGTATAATATGGAATACCGACTTGCTCGGCTACTTTTACAACATCTTCATAATCTTCTGCCGCGGAACAAAAACCGCTATCGTCTGAATCGTCCCAGTTTTTCATAAAGACGCCGATCACTTCATATCCTTGTTCTAATAATAAATGAGCCGCGACCGATGAATCAACACCGCCACTCATTCCTAATACTACTCGTTGTTTTTTTGTCATTGTATTCACTCTTTCCCTCGTTGAAATGTTTCGACGACACGTCCGATAATTTGCGCGGATGCTGTCGCTTCTTCCAACGTCGTTTCTTCCCCAAAACTAATGCGGACACTGCTATTTGCTCGTTCACCTTCTCCAAACATCGCAACGAGTACGTGCGAAGCTTCTACCGCTCCTGCCGTACATGCCGAACCACTTGAAATCGCAACACCTTCTAAATCGAGACGTGCGAGCAGATGGTCAACTGTAATATGCGGAAAATATATATTGACAATATGAGCTAATCTCTGTTCTGGACTATTCATCTCATATTGAATCGGGCACTTTGCTAATTCATTTAAAAATCGCTCTGTTACATCATTCATTTTGTCCTGATCGAAATGATGCAAACTCCGGACAGCCTCAGCGAAAGCAGCGATTGCCGGAATATTTTCCGTACCGCCACGCAGTTTTCGTTCTTGATTGCCCCCTACTTGATGAGCCATTAAAGGAAGTTCACTTCTCACATATAGAAAACCGATTCCTTTAGGTCCACCAATTTTATGAGCAGATGCTGTTAACGCGTCAATATGCATCTCTTCGACATCAATTTTCACCGTACCATATGCTTGTACAGCATCGGTATGAAATGGAATATCTCGCTCCTTTAACAACTGTCCGATTTCGCTGATTGGTTGCATGGAACCGACTTCGTTATTCCCGAACATAATTGAAACGAAAATCGTATCCTCTTGCAATGCTCGTTCTACATCTTCTAATTGGACAAACCCTGAAGTGTCGACAGGTAAATACGTAATAGCAAATCCTTCTTCTTCTAATTGCTTCATCGGTTGTAAAATGGCTTGATGCTCAATTTCGGTCGTAATGATATGACAGCCTTTTGAGCGGAGTGCTTTCGCCAACCCAAATACCGCTAAGTTATCCGCTTCCGTTCCACCCGAAGTGAAAATAATTTCATTTGGACGTGCCCCTATTTTGCGAGCGATTTCTTTTCTCGCTTCATTTAATACACGTTTCGCTTCACGTCCATAACTATGCAAACTGGACGCATTCCCAATTACCATTTCTGCTGTATGCATATACGCTTCCATCACTTCTCGCTTCATCGGGGTCGTCGCAGCATAGTCTAAATAAATCATTGAAACTCCTTCTCTCCTTTAATTAAATGTAAAACATATATCCTTCATCTACTTGTGGCTCTTCTTCTAATAATAAGTCCGCAATCGTTGTCGTATCGAGTACGTGTCGTATGGCTTCGCTCATCTCATGCCACAATTTTTTTTGCTCTACTTTGCCGTCTTCAATTCCTTCGACGACTTGAATGGGACCTTCTAATAATCGGATGACATCTCCTGCTGTAATCGTTTCTGGATCACGCGCTAATTTATATCCCCCATATGCACCTCGCACACTTTTGACGAGTCCACTGTTACGCAGTGGTGGCACGAGTTGCTCTAAATATGCTTCCGATAAATCGTACGTCGCTGCAATTTGACGCAGCGGGATGGGACCTTTTCCATAATGGCGTCCGAGTTCGACAACGACCGTCAAACCGTAACGCCCTCTCGTTGAAATTTTCATAAGTTATCTGTCCTTTTCTCAAATTGCTTCAAATAGTATAGCATAATTGATATGCTTGTTGTTTCTTCATGGCTCGATTTTTCATGTATACTTACAATACAAGGAGGAATGCATATGAGTTACGGACAACCTCTCGCATACCGGATGCGTCCGAGATCATTAGAGGACCTCGTCGGACAGCAACATATTATCGGAGAAGATCAAGCATTGTATCAACTCATTCAAAAAGGACATGTGCCATCGATGTTACTCTACGGCCCTCCCGGTGTCGGGAAAACGTCGTTCGCTAATGCGATTGCTCAATCGACAAAACTACCTTTTTACAGCTTAAATGCGACGACTTCTGGAAAAAAAGATATCGAACAGATGATTGCGAACGCTCGAATGGAAGGTTCGATTATTTTATTTTTAGATGAAATTCATCGCTTTAATAAATTGCAACAAGATACATTGCTTCCACACGTGGAGAACGGATCGATCATTTTAATCGGGGCGACGACAGAAAACCCATTCCATGACGTCAATCCTGCTATTCGTTCTCGCATGGGTGAAATTAAACAATTAAAACGGCTCACGGCAGAAGATTTATTCACTTTACTCAATCGCGCTTTACACGATGAAGAACGCGGCTTAGGAAAACAAAGGATTCATATTACAAAAGAGCAGTTGCAGCGAATTGCAGAAAGTGTCAATGGCGATGCAAGAAAAGCCTTGACACTATTAGAATCTGCTGTGCGTGCAAGCGACGAAGATGAGGAAGGTACGATTACTGTCGAAGATTCGCTTCTTGATTCGCTCATCGGACGAATCGGCGTATTTGGCGATAAAAAAGGGAGTCATTTTTACAATTTACTCTCCGCTTTACAAAAATCAGTACGGGGAAGCGATGTTGACGCTGCCCTTTATTACTTAGCCCATTTGCTAGAAAACGGTGACCTGATTGCCGTCAATCGTCGGTTGCTCGTTATGGCCTACGAAGATATCGGGCTCGCAAATCCTGACGTCGGACCCCACGTGCTCGCCGCAACAGAGGCAGCGATTCGTCTCGGCCTTCCGGAAGGACGGATTCCACTCGCTCAAGCCGTCGTTGAAATGTGTCTTGCGGAAAAATCAAACTCAGCATATCAATCACTCGACCGAGCGATTGCAGCAATTCACGACGGGAAAACAGGAGATATTCCGGATCATTTAAAAGATACACATTACGTTGGAGCGACAGAACTCGGACATGGTGGTTATCAGTACCCTCATGATACAACAATCGGAACATTTGGCGGATGGGTCAATCAACAATATTTGCCCGATGAATTGAAAAACAGTCAATTTTACCGCCCGATTGATGCAGGTAAAGAAGTTCGGCTAAATAAAATTTATCAATATTTACAACAATTAAAAAATAAATCAAACTAAAATTTAATCAATGTACAGCGCATTCACTTGTATGGACTGATGTCCATACAATTTTTTTGTTGATAATTCTGAATTATTATTTTTAAAACATTTTGTGAACTTTTTGTTTTCAATCACTATCTTTTAGGGTATAACTAGTAAATCATCATCTTTTATAAAAGAAGGGAAGTAACGTAAATGGCATTTTTAAATTGGTTGACAGGTCCAGTGAATAACTTCATTTGGACATACGTATTAATTGGCGCTTTACTCATACTTGGTCTTTATTTTACAATTCGTACGAAATTCGTACAAGTACGCCTATTCGGCGAAATGTTCCGACTCATCATCGAAAAGAAAGACCATCATAGTGACGGGGTTTCCCCTTTCCAAGCCTTTACGATTAGTGCCGCATCACGTGTCGGTACAGGAAACGTTGCAGGGGTCGCACTGGCAATTGGAATTGGTGGACCAGGTGCTGTCTTCTGGATGTGGATCATCGCTTTAATCGGGATGGCGACTGCTTTTATTGAAAGTACGCTCGCACAAGTATATAAAGTGAAAGACGGCAGTGCGTTTCGCGGAGGACCTGCTTATTATATGGAAAAAGCACTCGGATGGCGTAAGCTCGGCATTGTTTTCGCGATTTTACTCACATTGGCATTCGGTTTTATTTTCAATGCTGTGCAAGCGAATACAATTAGCCAATCGTTCCATAGTGTATTCAACATTCCAACATGGACAGTAGGAATTGCTCTCGTTCTCCTCACAGCGATTATCATTTTCGGTGGCGTTCATCGCATCGTACAAGTGACACAGTTTATCGTACCGATTATGGCAACATTTTATATCGGTATCGCTCTATTCATCGTTGTGATCAACTTTACAGAAGTACCAAACATGTTTAAATTAATCGTAACACATGCATTCGGTATTGAACAAATAGCTGGTGGTGGAATCGGAGCTGCCTTAATGCAAGGGGTTCGTCGTGGTTTATTCTCAAACGAAGCAGGTATGGGTAGTGTGCCGAACGCCGCTGCTACAGCGAGCGTATCACACCCTGCGAAACAAGGGCTCGTTCAAAGTTTAGGTGTATTTTTCGATACGATTGTCGTCTGTAGTGCGACAGCCTTCATCATTTTACTCTCTGGTTTATACGTAGATGCAGGAGATGACGGTATTTTATTAACACAAGCGGCAATGGAAATGCAAGTCGGTACATGGGCTCCTTATTTCGTTGCGATCGCAATTATGTTCTTTGCTTTCAGTTCGGTCATCGGAAACTACTATTATGGTGAAACGAATATCGAATTTATTAACGCTCATAAAAGCTGGATGACGGCATATCGTGTAGCCGTACTCGGTATGGTCATGTTCGGCGCACTCGCGAAAGTAGCGCTCGTTTGGGATTTAGCTGATTTATTTATGGGAATGATGGCTATTATTAACTTACTCGTCATAGCTATTTTAGGAAAAATTGCATTCCGTGTGTTAGATGACTTTACTGCTCAACGAAAACAAGGAAAAAACCCTGTCTTCCACGCAAGTTCAATTCCTGGATTAAAAGGAGCAGAATGTTGGGAAGATAAAAATAATTAATGATAAAAAAGAAGCCCCTAAAGGAGCTTCTTTTTTTATAAAATGTATTGATCGATTTTTAAAACGAGTTCTGCAATTTCAGGCTTACTCACTTGATCGTCCGCCCCAACGCTTTCCCCTTTATGTTTTAAATCATCTGTGATTAATGAAGAGAAAATAATGACAGGTAACGACGCTAATCCTTTATTTTCACGAATTCTTTTCGTAAAATGATGGCCATCCATTTGTGGCATTTCGATATCTGTTATGACGAGTTGCACTACTTCAGTAATATCTGCCGTTTGATTAAGCATCGATTCTAAATAGTATAGTGCATCTTTGCCATTCTCGAAAAATTCTAAATTGTAGTAACCTGCTTCATTTAAAGTATCATGCAATAATTTGCGAAGTAATGGAGAGTCTTCAGCAATGACGATACGTTTTGACGAACGGCTACGCTGTCCTAATTTTTTCACTGCATCGACGTGAATCCCAGTCGACGGGTTAATGTCTAAAATGATTTTCTCGAAATCTAGGAGTAGTAACATTTCATTATTGCGTTTAATCACTCCAATTACTTGAGAGTTCGATTCTGAATAAATATCAGATGGCTTTTCGATTTGATCCCATGAAATGCGGTGAATTTGTGTCACATCATGCACGTGGAAAACAACATGTTGTTTATTAAATGCTGCCACGATGTATTTCCCTTGATCGCTATCGAATGTTTGTTGGAGTCCCATGACTTTTTCCATATTGATCACTGGAAGCACTTCCCCGCGCAGTTGAATAATTCCTTCAATGGATGGATGCGCATGTGGAATTGGTGTTACTTTCATTGGCAAAATAATTTCTTTTACTTTAATGACATTAATTCCGTAGCGATTTAATCCCATTTCGAACTCAATGATTTCTAACTCATTAGTACCACTCTCTAATAAAATTCCATGATCGTTTGACATAGTTTTCCATCCTCTCAATTGTAACGATATTATATCTATTCGTATCGTTTAAACTGTACGTTGCATTATGTAATAATACCTATTGTAACAACGTTTTCTTTGAGTGACAAGCTTTCTATTGTCCATTCACCCGTTTGATTTCGATATGTTTGATAATTTCACGAACGACCCAGCTTGCACAGATGAGTCCAGCGACAGATGGAACGAAAGCATTAGATGAAGGGGGCAATTGAGCCTTTCGGATGTCGGATTGTTCATTTCCAACCGTTTTTACAACATCTGCACGTTGAATAATCGGACTTTCATCGCTGAACACGACCGTCAATCCTTTATGAATGCCACGCTTTCTTAATCGAGTACGAACGATTTTCGCTAATGGATCGGTATGTGTTTTAGAGATGTCCGCAATTTCAAAACGAGTAGGATCTAATTTATTCGCAGCTCCCATACTTGAAATAATCGGAATTCCTCGTTCGATGCATTGCTCCGCGATATGAATCTTATATTGCAACGTATCAGAAGCGTCAATGACATAATCGGGTTCATGCGCTAAAATATGTTCATAATTTTCTTCCGTATAAAATTCATGAATGGAAACAACTTCACACTGCGGATTAACATCATGAATACGTTCTTCCATCACTTCTACTTTACTCCGTCCAACCGTCGATAAGGTGGCGACAAGTTGGCGATTCACATTCGTAATATCAACGTCGTCTTTATCCACTAAAATAAGTTTACCTACTCCACTTCTTGCACATGCTTCCGCTGCAAATGAGCCGACACCTCCAATCCCTAAAATGAGAACTGATGCCTCTTTCAAAGCTTCTAATCCTTCTCTTCCAAATGCGAGTTCATTGCGTGAAAATTGATGTAACATCGTGCCACTCCTTCTTTTCAACTAAATAACTTTACTTACGTTTACAATACCAGATTCAAAGAAGACATTCATCTGTTGACTAAACAAAAAGAGCCTATTTCAAAGGAAATAAGCTCTTGAATGATTCATATTAGGAACAAATCCCAAATGTGCCGTTAGAAACTGTATCGTTTTGAACCTGCATTCAACAGGTGGGTGCTCGCACAATTGACTTTGACGTCCATAAATGGCATGTCATCCGCAATTGGATTTAAAGCTCCCTTACGATATAATTGTAGGTCAAAACTGTATCGTTCTTCACGTACACCTCAGGATTTGTCATTGCTATAACAATATCACACTCTTATATTTTGTGCAATTATTGTGGTTTTGCTTTTAATTGCAAGTTCAACTCACGCAATTGCGCTTCGCTTACCATGCTTGGCGCTTCTGTTAAGAGACAGCTCGCGCTCGCTGTTTTCGGGAAAGCAATTGTATCACGCAAGTTTGTTGAACCTGACAAGATCATGACAATACGGTCAAGACCGAATGCAATTCCACCGTGTGGAGGTGTACCGTATTCGAATGCATCGAGTAGGAATCCGAATTGTTCTTGTGCCGCTTCTTTTGAAAATCCGAGAGCTTCAAACATTTTCTCTTGTAAATCACGCTCGTAAATACGTAAGCTTCCGCCACCGAGCTCGTAACCATTCAATACTAAGTCATACGCTTCCGCACGTGCATTGTCCGGGTCATTCACGAGAACATCGACATCTTGTGGACGTGTGAATGGATGGTGAGCTGCGACGTAACGCCCTGCTTCTTCATCGAATTCAAACAATGGCCAGTCGACAACCCATAAGAAGTTAAATGCTGACTCATCGATTAAATTACGCTCTTTTCCGAGTTTCACACGGAGTGCGCCAAGTGCATCTGCGACAACTTTCGGTGTATCTGCGACGAATAATAATAAGTCGCCTGCTTCTACATCTGCAGCTGCTGTCATTTTCGCTTGGTCCTCTTCATCGAAGAACTTCGCGATTGGACCTGTGAATCCTTCTTCTGTCACTTTAATCCATGCGAGCCCTTTCGCGCCATAACGTGCGACGTAGTCTGTTAAACCGTCAATGTCTTTACGTGTGTAGTCTTCTGCTCCACCTTTAACGTTAATACATTTTACGTGGTTGCCTTTTTCAGCCATGCTCGTAAACACTTTGAATGAGCTATCTGCAATCGCATCCGCCATGTCGACGAGTTCCATCGCAAAACGTGTATCTGGTTTATCTGAACCGAAACGTGCCATCGCTTCATCGTACGGCATACGTTGGAATGGTGTTTCGATATCGATCCCTTTTACGTCTTTCATAATGCGTTTCATCATGCGTTCATTCAATTCTAAAATATCGTCGAGGGACATGAAACTCATTTCCATATCAATTTGTGTAAATTCTGGTTGACGATCGGCACGCAAGTCTTCATCACGGAAACAACGCGCGATTTGGTAATAACGGTCAAATCCTGACACCATTAACAATTGTTTAAACAATTGTGGTGATTGTGGTAATGCATAAAATTCGCCATCGTGAACACGTGATGGAACGAGGTAGTCACGCGCTCCTTCAGGTGTTGATTTCGTTAAAATAGGCGTTTCGACTTCGAAAAACTCTTCGTCTGCTAAGAAGTTACGAACTGAACGCGTAATTTCTGAACGCATGCGGAAATTGTTCATTAACGGTGGACGGCGAAGATCTAAGTAACGATATTTCAAACGAAGTTCTTCACTCACATCTGTTTCGTCTTCAATCATAAACGGTGGGTTTTTCGCTTTGTTAATGATTTCGACTTCTGTCACTTGTACTTCGATGTCACCCGTTTTAATTTTATTGTTCTTTTGGGCATCCGCACGTTCAATGACAGTTCCTGTCATTTCAACAACATATTCATTACGTAAAGAATCCGCAATTTCAAGCGCTTCTTTCGAAAAATCTGGATTGAATACCATTTGAACAATGCCTGTACGGTCACGTAAATCGATAAAAATAATTTCACCTAAGTCGCGACGACGTTGTACCCAACCTTGTAATGTCACCTGTTCTCCAATTTGTTCTTTCGTTAATTGTCCACAATAATGTGTACGTTTCATCCTCATCTCTCCTATTTCATCAATTGTTGTATTGTCGTTACGACTTCAGAAACAGCTACTTCACGCTGTTCACCAGTTGCCATATTTTTTAATTGTACGACTTGTTGTTCTACTTCCGTCTCACCGATTACGATCACGAAACGCGCTTGTTGACGGTCTGCTGTTTTCATTTGACCTTTCATTTTGCGCTGTAAAAAGTCCGTATCGGTATGAATGTTCGCCGCTCGTAATTGCTGGGTTAACACGAAACCGAATTTCTCCGCTTCTTCACCTAATGTTGCAACGTACACGTCGAGCAATTCATCATTTTCAAACGTTACATTTTCCGCTTCCATCGCAAGTAAAAGTCGTTCGATACTCATCGCAAATCCGATACCTGGTGCGTTCGGTCCGCCAATTTCTTCCGTCATCCCATCGTAACGACCACCACCACAAAGAGTTGTAATCGCGCCGAATCCTTCTGACGTACTCATAATTTCAAATGCCGTATGATTGTAATAATCGAGCCCACGCACTAAATTTGGATCAATTTCAAACGAAATATTTAATGCGGCTAAATAATTTTGTACCGCTTCAAAATATGCAGCATTTTCATCACTTAAATAATCGGTTAATTTTGGCGCAGTCACCATTAAAGGATGCTCATGATCTTTTTTACAATCTAAAATACGGAGCGGATTTTGGTGAAGACGTGTTTGACAATCCGAACAAAACTCCTCAATGCGTGGTTCAAAATGTGCAACGAGCGCCTCGCGGTGTTTCGCACGCGACGCGCGGTCTCCCAATGAGTTAATGACAAGTTTTAAATCTTTTAATCCTGCACGGCGGTACACATCGAGTGCTAATGCAATGACTTCTGCATCAATCATCGGATTATCACTGCCAATTGCCTCTACACCGAACTGGACGAATTGACGGTAACGCCCAGCTTGCTGACGCTCATAACGGAACATCGGACCGACGTAATATAATTTCACCGGTTGATCTGGAATACCGTGCATTTTATTTTCGACAAATGAACGGACGACAGGTGCTGTTCCTTCAGGACGCAATGTCATCGAACGCTTTCCACGATCTTCAAATGTGTACATTTCTTTTTGAACGATATCTGTTGCATCACCGACCGTACGTTGGAACAATTCTGTCTGCTCAAAAATTGGTGTGCGAATTTCGCTGTAACGATACGCGCGACATACATCTGAAATGATTTGTTCCACCTTGTGCCATTTCCATGAATCTTGGGGCAAAATGTCTTGTGTACCTCTTGGAACTTTAAAATTCATAGCGATTCTCCTTTTTTTCATAATAAAAAGCTCCCATCTCTCCTATAACATTATAGAAGGGACGAGAGCAATAGCTTCCGCGGTTCCACCCAAATTGATGCATTTCGCTGCATCCACTCAACTAGATAACGGCTAGTACCGACTTCGCTTACTTTATTTCAGCGAAACGCTTCATCGTTGTCTTTCAAAAAGAGGAATGGATGGAACTTACAGCCACGGTTCACATTCTCTAAAACCATTCGAGTCTCTCTTTTACTTATCGAATCATTAGCTTTATTATAATCATAGTTAATCTTAATCATTTTAGGGTATGAAGTCAATACCTTTCACTTATTTCTAGCATTGAAAAACATTTCTCGTTACAATATAACTCAAGGTGGTGAAGACGATTTGAAAAGAAAAATAACCTTCACTTTGTTTCTGCTTATTTTCGGTTTTGGATTTTTAAATTCGATAACGAGTTTAGCAGCAAGCACGGTGGAAACGAAAGGAAAAATGAATGTTCGTTCTGGACCAGGACTCACCTACGAGATCATCGATACACTCCAAGCGAATGAATCACTTACCGTTCTAGAGGAACAAGATGATTGGTTCCGTGTTTCCTATAAAAAAAATCGAGAAGGATGGATCGCATCTTGGCTCGTTGAACGTAAAAGTGATATCGAATCAAAAGGAGATGTCGTCATTTCTACAACGAATGGTCTTAACGTACGGCTCGGTCCTTCCACACAATCCAATGTAATCGGTAAAATGGACGCTGGAAAAGAAGCGACACTAGAATTAGAGCGAGACGGATGGTCGTATATCATTGTAGATGGTATGTACGGATGGGTACATAGTTCATATTTAACCAAAACAACTTCTGAAACACAAAAAGCCAATGACCAAGTGAACCCTTCACCAGAAGTAAAAGATGGCCAATTCACGGTCATTGTTGACTCTTTGAATGTCCGTTCACGTGCAGGACTCCAAGGAAAAATAATCGGTTATGCTCACCAAGGCGAGACGTACAAAGTGTTAGAAGTGGATCATAATTGGGTGAAAATCCAACTTGATTCTAAAAAAACAGGGTGGGTCGCTAGCTTTCATGGACAATTAAATGCCTCTCAAAAGTCCGGAGAAAAACCTAGCTTGTTTTTAATTTCAACGATTGCCGACGGTACGAATTTGCGTGAAGAACCGACAACCCATTCAAAAGTCGTAAAGCGTTTAGAAGCAGGTTATCACTTAAATGTTTTAAGCGAAGAAGGAGACTGGTATGAAGTTGAAATTGACGGACAACGCGCTTATGTCGCACAATGGGTCGTTTCTACATTAAACAGCCCTGTGATTTCTAAACATGCAGAAGAAGCAGCATCTACCGTGCGAAAAAAAGCTTCCATTCCAGGTACTTTAAATGGCATAACCATCATACTTGACCCTGGACATGGCGGACATGACCGAGGAACGACAGGGGCGCGTGGTACACGTGAAAAAGATTTAACGATGAAAACAGCAGAAGTGTTAGCTCTTAAATTGCGATCTGCTGGAGCGAAAGTGCATTTAACTCGTGAGCGCGATACTTTCATTCCATTGCGTACAAGAGCCCAAATGAAAAGCCAATTGAAGGCAGATGCATTTATTAGTATTCACTATGATGCGAATGTCGACTCGACCGTTACAGGTCATACGACATTTTACTTCCACGATCATCAAAAGGAATTAGCCGATGTATTAAATGCGACAATTGAGCAACAAATTCCTTTACGAAACCGCGGTGTGCAAGTTGGAAACTTCCAAGTATTGAATGAAAATAGTTCGGATGCTATTTTATTAGAACTCGGGTTTTTAACGAATGCAGCAGAAGAGCAAGTACTTTTATCTTCTCAATTTAGAGAAACCGTTTCTTACGGTATTTATGACGGTTTATTACAATTTTTCAATGAATAATGAAAAAGCGTTTGAAATCATATTACTCGATTTCAAACGCTTTTATTATTTTGATTCTACCATTAATGTGACGGGGCCGTCATTGATGAGCGATACGTCCATCATCGCACCGAAACGACCTGTCTCTACATGGATATCAAGCGCACGTAACTCTTGATTAAACTGTTCCCATAAAGGCTCAGCTTGTTCAGGTCGCGCAGCTTGAATAAAGCTCGGTCGTCTCCCTTTGCTCACATCACCATACAATGTAAATTGGGATACGGACAGCACAGCTCCTCCTACTTGAGACAAATCCTGATTCATTTTTCCTTCTTCGTCTTCCCAAATGCGTAATCCTGCAATTTTTTTCGCTACGTATTTCACGTCTTCTACCGTATCTTCATGCGTAATTCCGACAAGTAATACATACCCTTTATCAATCGCCCCTGTCACTTCACCGTTAATTGTGACAGATGCTCGTTTCGCACGTTGTAATAAAACTTTCATACTTTCACTTCCTTAATTCGTTACACGATGTACAGCATGGACATCTGATATTTGTTTAATCTTCTTCACAATTTGATGTAAATGTTCAATGCTCGTAATTTCAATCGTCATTTCGATTTTTGCGATTTTCTCTTTATTTGCACGACCCGTCACTGCTGTGATTGGCACTTTCAACTCTGTGACAGTCATCATTACTTCATTCAATAAACCAGAACGGTCGAATGCTGAAATTTCAATATCGACTTCAAATGTTTTCGAAGAGCGACTGCTATCTCCTACTGCCCATTCCACATCTAAATAACGACTGTCCAATTCATCAGAATGTACAACATTCGGACAATCCGTTCGATGGACAGAAACACCTCGTCCTTTCGTAATAAAACCGGTGATTTCGTCACCTGGTACTGGATTACAGCATTTCGCTAGACGAATTAACATATTGTCGATTCCTCGAACGATTACGCCTGATTCTGTTTCTTTATATTCTTTTTTCTGCGGGGATTCTTTCTTTTTCTCAATGTCCGACTTTACTTTTTCTAATGCGTCGACTTTTTCTCGTTCGCGACGTAATCGTTCTGCTAAACGGTTGACAATTTGCTGAGCAGTAATGCCCCCTGATCCGACATTCGCATACATATCTTCTTCAGAAGCAAAGCTATATTTGTCGAGAACACGGGAGATGTTTTCAGAGGTGAGCACTTCTTTCGGTTCATATACTTGTGCTTTAATTTCACGATCGATTAATGATTTTCCTTTTACAACATTTTCTTCTCTTAATTGACGCTTAAAATATTGTTTGATTTTGCTACGTGCTTGAGAGGTATTCGCAATTTTCAACCAATCACGGCTCGGCCCAAATGATTGTTTCGACGTCAATACTTCCACGATATCTCCCGTAGCTAATTTTTCGTCGAGCGGAACCATTTTACCGTTCACTTTCGCTCCGATTGTACGGTTTCCTACTTCTGAATGAACGCGGTAAGCGAAATCTAAAGGAACGGAGCCTTTTGGCAATTCAATCACATCACCATCTGGAGTAAAGACATAAACCATGTCGGAGAAGAGATCGAATTTTAACGATTCCATAAATTCTTCCGCATTTGTAGATTCGTTTTGAAGCTCTAAAATTTCACGGAACCACGTCAATTTTTGTTCGATATTGTCAGTCGTTTCAGAAGCGACACGTCCTTCTTTATACGCCCAGTGCGCCGCCACCCCATATTCTGCAATGTGGTGCATATCTTCCGTGCGAATTTGAACTTCTAACGGATCTCCCGCTGGACCGACAACTGTCGTATGAATCGATTGATACATATTTTGTTTCGGCATCGCGATATAATCTTTGAAACGCCCAGGCATCGGTTTCCATAATGTGTGAATAATACCGAGTGTCGCATAACAATCTTTAATGCTTTTCAGTACGATACGCACCGCCAATAAATCATAAATTTCATTGAATTCTTTATTTTGCAAAGCCATTTTCCGGTAAATCGAATATAAATGTTTCGGGCGACCTGAAATTTCCGCTTCAATCCCCATACGATCCACTTCAAAACGAATGATATCCATCACTTCTTCTAAATAATCTTCCCGTTCTGCACGCTTTTGTTTCATCATATGAACGATGCGGTAATATTGTTGCGGATTCAAATAGCGAAGTGCAGTATCCTCTAATTCCCACTTAATTGTCGAGATTCCGAGACGATGAGCGAGAGGTGCAAAAATATCGAGCGTTTCTGCAGAAATACGACGTTGTTTTTCTTCATTGACATATTTTAATGTACGCATATTATGTAAGCGGTCTGCCAATTTAATTAAAATGACACGAATATCTTGTGCCATAGCGATAAACATTTTCCGATGATTTTCTGCTTGTTTTTCTTCATTTGAACGGAATTTTAATTTTTCGAGTTTCGTCACACCGTCGACGAGTACCGCAACTTCTTCGCCAAACTGTTCGACGATATCTTCGCGACTCACCTCCGTATCTTCAACGACATCATGCAAAAATCCAGCTGCAACAGTTGCAGGATCCATTTGCAAATTCGCTAAAATACCTGCGACTTGAATCGGGTGTAAAATATATGGCTCTCCCGATTTACGAAATTGGCCTTCATGCGCTTCCTTCGCTGCAATATATGCACGCTTCACAAATTCTACATGTTCTTCATTCATATACGTCGATACGATATGATAAATATCCTCTGCTGTCATGTCTTTTTCTTTCGCCATTGTTTTACACTCCTTTCTTCGTTCTTTCTATTTTTACTTATAGTACGGCAATCCCTTATATGTGTAAAGGAGGAAACGTTTTAAAAAAACATTCTGCGAGTGATTCACAGAATGCTTTTGAATTATTCTTCATCGTATGTGATCAATGTACAAATATCGTATCCTTCAATCTTTTTACGCCCATCTAAGTATGCCAGTTCAATTAAAAAGGCACAGCCTGCGACAATGCCGCCTAATTCTTCGACGAGTTCAATCGTCGCTTTAATCGTACCACCTGTTGCAAGTAAGTCATCTACGATTAAGACGCGCTGTCCCGGTTTAATCGCATCTTTATGAATCGTTAAACGATCTGTTCCATATTCTAAGTCATATTCAACCGATACCGTTTCACGTGGTAATTTTCCAGGTTTACGCACAGGTGCAAATCCGACTTCTAACGCATAAGCTACTGGACATCCGATAATAAATCCTCTTGCTTCAGGTCCAACGATGAGGTCTGCTCTCACTTTTTCTGCGTATTTCACGATTTCATCTGTCGCAAATTTATACGCTTCTCCGTGATCCATCAATGTCGTAATATCTTTAAAGCTTATCCCTTCTTTCGGATAATCTTCAACAATTGTAATATACTGTTTTAAATCCATCTTTCCTTCTTCCTCCTACTGAAGCAATGTTTGTTTTAATTGATTGTATGAACTGTATAATAAATCACGCTCAAGTGAGATTTGACGCTCTCTTTGTTGATAAGTCGGAGCCTCTTCTAAATTTCGTTTTTCTACATTCGGCGCGATCGTGAATACACTACCTTCTAGTGTAACAAATTTTAAGTCTAAAAACACTTTTAACATAAAGACAATCGTGTCTTTTTTCCAACCTTTTTGCTTCGCAATCCACTCCCACTCTTTCACAAAATCGAGATGTCCTCGCTGTTTAATCGCTTGGAACAACCACCCGAACATTTCTCGCGTTGGGATACGCTCCATATAAAATGTTTGCGTAACATAGAAATGACAATATAAACGGTGTGGTTCATGTTGCGTAATAATCGCAAGTAACTGTTCCATATGGTCTGGCAAATCGAGAAAGACGAGCACTTTTTCATCACCCGTTAAATCGTTTGCCATCGTGAGCGGGATATGTTTTGCAAAACGTTCAGCGTGTTGTTTTTGGAATAAAACATACGTCGCGTCTGAAGGTACTTTTGGCAACCATTGTTGCAGTTGGTCAATACCGCGCATGTCGAAAACTTGAACATCTTTCGATTGCAAATCTTCCATCATAAATTGCGGATTGCGCCTGCCGTTCCACTCATTAATTTGAATATCTCCTGCCAGTGCAACGGTTGTGCCTACCGTTAATTCATCCGCTCTATCACCAAATTGGAAGCCGATGCAGTCTAGCGCATCTGTCGTCGTTCCTACTTTCATTTTTAAATGATTGAGAGCAGAACCGATTTTTCTCACTTCGAGCACTTTCACATTTTCAAGTGCATAGGTTGGTTTCGGAAATCCAATTCCGAATGGACGAAGCTTTTGCATGTCATCTAAAACATCTAAGTCAATTTCATCAATCGTCGTCTGAACATCAATCGTCAATTTCGGAATATAATCCTCTGGTGTCAATGTTTCATGCGCAATTTCAATCAATCTTTTACGCAGTGATTCGATTCGCTCGATTGGAATGGTCAAGCCTGCTGCCATCGCATGACCGCCATATTTTTCTACAAGTGGCTCACTTTTTTTAAGCGCTTCGTACAGATGATAACCTTCAATACTACGTGCTGACCCCTTCGCTTCACCCCTTTCAGAATCGATTCCGAGAATGATGGTAGGACGGTAAAACTTATCAGTCATACGAGAAGCAACGATGCCGACGACACCTGGATTCCATCCTTCTTTCGCTAATACAATCACTTCAGGAACCTCATGATAAGCTTGCATCATCTGCTCTGCTTCTTCCGTAATTGTCTGAACCATCTGTTGTCGCTCGACATTCATCTCATTTAACTGTAAAGCGTATGAACTCGCTTCTGTCTCAGTTTCAGCGTTGAGCATTTCGACAGCAAGAGTGGCATCTTGTAAGCGTCCTGGAGCGTTCAAACGCGGACCATAGGAAAACCCTACCGTCTCTTCATCCGCCTCATGCAAATGGCTCTTACTTACTTCTGCAAGCGCACGCAGACCAACATCATCACTCTTTTGCAATAAAGCGAGACCATGTTTTACGATGTAACGATTT
The DNA here is from genome assembly GCF_015351395.1 of Savagea serpentis. Classification (GTDB taxonomy): domain Bacteria; phylum Bacillota; class Bacilli; order Bacillales_A; family Planococcaceae; genus Savagea; species Savagea serpentis. The sequence goes on along the minus strand of NZ_JADKPV010000001.1, from coordinate 385,548 downwards.
TCATCTAGCAGAGGAACAAGATCTGCAACAGTTCCGATTGCCACATAAGGTAAAAGCGTTTCATCCACTTGTCCAAGCAATGCAGTCGCCAACTTAAAAGCTACTCCTACTCCAGCTAACTCCGGAAACGGATAATTGCCTTCAGGATGACGCGGGTGGATAATGCAATCTGCAGGTGGCAAAGTCTCTCCGATTTCATGGTGATCCGTCACGATGACCGTCGCTCCTAACTGTTGGGCATGAGCGATTGCTTCATGGCCTGAAATACCATTATCTACTGTAATGATTAACTCAAAGCCTTCTGCTATTTTCTCTTCAAACAGCTCAGCATTCGGTCCATATCCATGCTTAAAGCGATTCGGAATCGCATAGTCGACAAGGGCTCCTAAAGAGCGTAAAGCACGAAGTAAAACAGTCGTACTCGTCACGCCGTCCGCATCATAATCCCCATAAATTAAAATCGGTACTTGACTATCGATTGCAAACTGAATTGTCTCTACAGCGATATCCATTTGATACATTAAAAATGGATCATGCAAAACAGAACTGTCCATTTCGATAAATTGCTTCGCTTCTTCAACTGTTTGAATATCTCGTGCTACTAATATTTTGGCGAGTAAAGGCGGAATATGTAAAGCCTCACAAAATGATTGAATAAGCGTTTCATCTACGCTTGTCATTTGCCATTTACTTTTTGATTGAATCATTGTTATCACTCCATCTCTTCCTCTAAGTATACCGAATTTGCATTCAAAACGAAAAAGGATAAGTACCCGCTATGCGAGACTGTGCATAGTCATGTACTTATCCTCCACTTATTGTTCGTCGATGACCGTTACTTCATTCGCTTCGTTCGTAATATCGCGAACGACGACATCTTGTTGCGGTATAATGCGCAATTGTTCTTGACGTAACAATTCTTCTTTTTCTTCAATAATCGTTTGGAGATGTTTTATTTCTTGTCTATATTGCATACGACGGAAGAGCGCAAACGATCCACTGATGAATGCTCCGATTAAAACACTCGCTAAAATAACGAGAACGAGTGGCATTTCTGCTGTTGTAAAAACAAAATTGACGATGACTGGGCGAATATTCACGATTGAAAAAATCGCTACGACAATCGCCAACAGTAAGCTAACAATTAACATCCATTGTGTTTTCATTTGAAGTCCCTCCTTCATATCGAGGAAAGGTAGGCAATTTTTTCAATCACCTACCCTTCCTTATTGTTAAACGACAGGCTCGTCTGAACCCCATTTTTTCTTTTCTTTTTCGATGTCAATTGGACCTTTTTCTTTCAACTGCTTCTTCTTCAAGTCAAACCAAATTTGAGCGGAGATGAAGATTGAAGAATACGTTCCAGCAAGTAAACCAATTAACAATGCCACAGAGAATGGACGAATTGAATCCGCACCAAGCGCAATTAATGCGACGACTACGAAAATAACCGTTAAAATCGTGTTCACAGAACGCCCTAATGTTTGACGTAACGATTTATTGACAATCGTTGCCAACTCATCTTCTGTTTTCACTTTACCTGAACGTGTCATATTTTCACGTATCCGGTCAAATGTCACGATTGTATCGTTAATGGAATACCCGACAATCGTTAACACTGCTGCGATAAAGGTAATGTCTACTTCCATTCGAACGATACTAAACACAGCAATCATAAAGAATGCGTCATGCAATAATCCGATGACGGAAGCAACACCCATTTGCCATTCAAATCGGAATGCGACATAAATGATAATTCCAATTGCCGCGAATAGGAGCGCGTACATTGCGTTTTTCGCCAATTCTTTACCAACTTGTGAGGATACAGTTGAAACGTTCGGTTCTGAGCCGTAAATTTCAGCGAGCTCGCTCTTGAATTTATTCACTTCATCTTGAGAAAATTCTTCATTGAAACGAGCGACTCCGATTTCTTTTTTATCACCAGATACGACAATATCTTTCACGTCATGACCAACAACTTCTAAATCTTTTTCAAATTGTTCAACATTAATCGGTTCTTTCGACATCACTTCGACACGTGTACCACTTGAGAAGTCAATACCTAAATTTAATTTAAAGACAGCGAGCATAATGATACCTGCTGTTAATAAAATAGCCGATAACGTATAAAAACGTTTGCGAGCATGAACGAAATCAAAACGATCGAATTTCGTCGTTAAATCGAGTGTATCAATTCCTTCTTCAATGCTATGAACTTTTGATTGCGGAACACCGAATAGTCCTGGTTTACGATCTAAAATCCCGCTATTTACGAGTAAACCTAAGAATAGACGTGAACCCCAAACAGCTGTCAAGAAGCTGACGATAATACTGATGATTAACATCGTCGCGAAACCTTTCACTGAGCTCGTACCGAATTGGAATAACACGACCGCTGCTAACAATGTCGTAATGTTCGCATCAAGAATTGCTGTGAATGAACTTTTCGCTCCTGATTGGAAGGCTGAACGAATCGATTTTCCGACACGTATTTCTTCCCGCACTCGTTCATACGTTAAAATGTTCGCATCGACAGCCATACCGACTCCGAGCATTAAAGCAGCGATACCTGGCAATGTCAATACACCATTGATTGCAGTGAATGCTACTAAAATTAAATAAATATAAATCGATAATGTAATGACCGCAATTAAACCTGGTAAGCGGTAGTAAAGAAGCATGAATAGAAAGATTAAGCTAACCCCGACAATACCTGCTGTAATTGTCTTATCGAGCGCCTGTTCACCAAATTGCGCTCCGACTGATGTCGAGTACACTTCTTCCAATTGAACAGGGAGTGCCCCTGCGTTTAAAATACCAGCAAGTTGTTTCGTTTCTGCTGGCGTGAAGCTTCCTGAAATTTCAACTGCTGACGAATGGATTGGCTCTTTTACCGATGGTGCCGAAATAAATTTCGGTTCTTCTTTCGCCAACTCACTATAAAAAGAGTCTACTCCTTCTTCAAAGTCTAACCAAATGACAAGGACGTTACTTGGCGCTGGCATACGTGAAATTTCAGTCGTAATTTGACCGAATTTGCTCGCATCTTTCAGCTCTAATGTGACGATTGGTTCGTTAAATTGGTTGAAGCTCGGTTTCGCTCCACCGGCCTTTAAATCATCACCGTCTAACATCAAATTATCGTTCGCATCGCGGAATGTTAAATTCGCTTGCGTTGACAATAAATCACGTGCTTGTTGTTGGTTTTCGACACCTGCTAATTGAACACGAATTCGGTTATTCGATTCAATCTGAATGTTCGGTTCACTAACCCCTAACACGTTGACACGGCTATTTAACGCATCTGCCGTATCACTCACTACTTTTTCATCGATGACTTGACCTTCTTTTAAAGGTTGAACTTCGTATAAAACTTCGAATCCACCTTGTAAGTCAAGTCCTAGTTTTACGTCTTTTAATATACTTTTTGAAGTTCCACTGATCGTCGTAGCAAATAAGACAATTAGTAGTAAAAAGGCGACGAGGCGACCTCTACTTTTCATTCATTGTTTCCTCCCTACATCTTACGAACAATATGTATTGCAAACGTTGCACAATGTCACAATTATGAAACAGTCCTCGTGACATGTCAACTATTCGTCATCTTCTTTTTTGAGAAGCAATTGAAGTTCCTCTTGATTCAATTCTGAAAACCAATCGAGCTCTTCTTGTTGGTGATCTACTTGCGTGTATGTCATAAATTGAGCAGGGGTCACGCCAAGTATGTCTGCAACGAGTTGATGTGTGTGATCATTTGAAATATCGGCTTGTTTCCACACATGCTTTAAACAAAAATCCCATAACTGTTCTTCCGGCACCGCATCGTAATTATTTAATTGTAATTCTTCAACTTTGCTCGTAAGTGCGGGTTTTAAACGTTTAAATAATTTTTTATGTTTCATCGTTCACCCTCCTCATGTTGAAAAAAGTCGGCTGTAACTTACGACAGTTAACGGGCCGACTTTCCATTAAACGTTTTTGTTTACTACCGATCCAATCGCTTGACGTTCAAATTTCATCACGACGTCGTGAGCAACTCTCACATGAACGACTGTATCTTCTAAAGCATCAATCGTACCGTGAATGCCACCGACTGTAACGATTTCATCCCCGCGTTGTAAACTATCATGCATCGCTTTCATTTGTTTCATCCGTTTTTGCTGTGGACGAATCATCATGAAATATACTAATGCAAACATTAGTACGAGCATAATGAGTGTGCTTCCTAATTCACCACCCAAGTTATTCCCCTCCTCTAACTGCTAGCTTATAGAATGTGCAAACATTCTATTTTCTTCACATACCTATTTTAACGGAAGTTCATAAATTTTGCAGAGTTTCTACTGCTTTTTTTAAAAGTTTTTTGCATTCGGTTCATTATACCCGTATTGTTCAAAAAATTCTTCTCTGAAGTCACCGAGACGATCTTCGCGAATTGCCTGACGAACATTCTCCATTAAGTTCACTAAGAAGTATAAATTATGGTAGCTCGTTAAACGCAATCCGAAAATTTCTTCTGTTTTAATGAGGTGATGAATATATGCACGTGAATAGTTTTGGCATGCATAGCAATCACAATTTTCATCTAACGGACGGAAGTCATTTTTAAATTTCGCATTGCGCACGACGAGGCGACCTTTACTCGTCATCAATGTACCGTTACGGGCGATACGCGTCGGCAATACACAGTCGAACATATCGATGCCTCGAATCGCTCCATCAATTAAAGAATCCGGTGTGCCAACCCCCATTAAATAACGTGGTTTATCCGCTGGTAAATGAGGGACGGTGAATTCTAGTGCTCGATTCATCACTTCTTTCGGCTCTCCGACAGAAAGACCGCCAATCGCATATCCCGGGAAGTCCAGCGATACTAAGTCTTTCGCACTTTGCACGCGAAGATCTTCATACTCTCCACCTTGTACAATTCCGAATAAAGCTTGCGCATCTTTTCGTTCATGCGCTTCTAAGCAACGCTCTGCCCAGCGACTCGTACGCTCGACTGACTTTTTCATATAGTCGTGCGTAGCAGGATATGGCGGACACTCATCAAAGGCCATCATAATATCCGAACCGAGTACGTTTTGAATTTGCATCGCTTTCTCCGGGCTTAAAAATAGTTTACTGCCGTTTAAATGGTGACGGAAATGAACCCCTTCTTCTTTAATATCGCGCAATTTGCTTAAACTGAACACTTGGAAGCCGCCTGAATCTGTTAAAATTGGGCGATCCCAGTTCATGAACTTATGCAGGCCACCTGCTTGTTCAATCACTTCGGTACCTGGACGCAACCATAAATGATACGTGTTGCTTAAAATTATTCCTGCTCCGATGTCTTTCATCTCCTCAGGTGACATCGCCTTCACTGTCGCTTGGGTACCGACCGGCATGAATACTGGTGTTTCAAAAGAGCCGTGTGGTGTATGGACGATGCCAAGACGCGCTCCTGTTTGTTTACATGTTTTAATATGTTCGTAACGAATAACCATTTAATTTAACTCCTTTTTCTTTCGAATCATCATCGCATCTCCAAAACTGAAGAAACGGTATTTTTCACGCACAGCTTCTTCATAAGCGTGCATCATCATATCGCGTGTCGTTAAAGCAGAAACGAGCATGAGCAACGTCGATTGAGGCAAATGGAAATTCGTAATAAGTCCATCAATGGCACGGAATGTATATCCTGGATAAATGAAAATATCCGTCCATCCACTGCTCGCGACAATTTGACCGTCATGAATACTCGCAACTGTCTCCAACGTTCGGCAACTCGTCGTACCGACCGCAATGACACGACCACCTGCTTTACGTGCTGTTTCAATCGTTTTGGCTGCTTCTTCCGTCACGACATAATATTCGGAATGCATGACATGGTCGTCGATTGAGTCAACGCTCACTGGACGAAATGTTCCGAGCCCGACATGCAATGTGACAAACGCGATATGAACACCTTTCGCTTCAATTTTCGCTAACAATTCATCTGTAAAATGCAGACCAGCTGTTGGCGCAGCTGCCGAACCGCGCTCTTTTGCAAACACGGTTTGATAACGATCTTGTTCATCTAATTTTTCTGTAATATACGGTGGGAGTGGCATTTCTCCGAGCTCGTCTAAAATCTCGTAAAAAATACCATCGTACGACATTTTAAAATGTCTTGCACCTTCTTCTGTAATGTGCGTGCACGTCGCTTTTAAACGACCGTCTCCGAACTCAACAACCGCTCCTACTTTTACACGCTTCGCTGGTTTGACGAGTGTTTCCCACGTATCGTCGCCTACTTCTTTCAACAATAAAATCTCAATATGTGCACCGGTATCTTTCGTTCCGAATAAACGGGCAGGGAGCACTTTCGTATTGTTAAGAACGAGCACATCGCCGCTTTGTAATTCGTCCAACACCGTTTCAAATGTCGTATGCGTTAATTCTCCATTGTCGCGATCGACAACCATCAGACGACTCGCCGTGCGGTCTTTAAGAGGAGTTTGAGCGATGAGCTCTTCTGGTAATTCAAAATCAAAATCTTTGACGTTCATAATAAAATCCACCTATTCTTTATTTTTCTGGATATGGCATTCCTAAATGGTCATAAGCCGTCATCGTAACGACCCTTCCACGCGGAGTCCTTTGCAAAAATCCGATTTGAAGTAAGTATGGTTCGTACACATCTTCAATCGTAATTGCTTCTTCTCCAATTGTCGCAGCGAGTGTATCTAATCCGACAGGACCACCACCGAAATGTTTTACCATATGACGAAGTAAACGATGGTCGATATCATCTAAACCGTAAGAATCCACTTGCAATAACTCCAATGCTTCTTTCGCAATCGTAAACGTAATCGTTCCATCTCCACGTACCTCTGCGAAATCTCGTACACGACGCAACAGTCGATTCGCAATACGAGGTGTCCCCCTTGAACGTCTCGCTACTTCATAGGCAGCATTTCGCTCGATTGGCACGTCGAATAATTTTGCGCTACGCTCTACAATTTGTTGCAACGCTTCAATATCATAATATTCAAGTCGCAAAGGAACACCGAAACGATCGCGGAGTGGCGCGGACAGTTGCCCCGCTCGCGTCGTCGCACCAATGAGCGTGAAAGGTGGCAAATCTAAACGTACCGAACGTGCTGTCGGACCTTTCCCAATCATAATATCTAAACAAAAATCTTCCATCGCTGGGTATAATACTTCTTCTACGGAGCGATGCAAACGATGAATTTCGTCGATGAACAAAACGTCACCTGGTTCCAATGAAGAAACGACCGCTGCAAGGTCTCCTGGACGCTCGATTGCAGGGCCACTCGTCGTTTTCATATTGACATTCATCTCATTTGCAATGACCGCAGCCATCGTCGTCTTACCGAGCCCTGGTGGACCATAGAGCAAAACGTGATCCAAGCTTTCTTGTCGCTGCATCGCCGCTTCGACAAACACTCGCAAGCTCGTCTTCACTTTTTCTTGTCCGACATAATCGTCTAACAGTTGAGGACGAATCGATTGTTCAAGCAACTGTTCTGCTGGCAATTCCTCCGTTGACATCATACGTTCTTCCATGAAGACGCTCCTCTCTTTACGATTGTTTCACTAAAAGACGTAATGCTTCTTTCATATACGCTTCCGTCGTCATTTCTTGTTGTTGCAAAGTCGTTTCAATCCTTTTCAATTCTCGTTCTGAATACCCAAGTGCCTGCAATGCGAGCATCGCTTCTTCTAACGCATCATTCGAAGCGAGTGATGGCGCCTCATTCGGCTCAAATAAATCTCCAAATAAATGATCAAGCTTTCCTTTTAAATCTAAAATCATTTGGCGGGCTGTTTTCTTGCCGACTCCTGGGAATTGAACGAGAAACTTCTCATCTTCTCGCTCAATCGCCTCTGCAACTTGTTGTGGAATACCATTCGCTAAAATCGCTAAAGCACCTTTAGGTCCGATTCCAGATACGGTGATGAGCTTTTCAAATAATTGACGTTGACGAATCGATTGGAAACCGATCAAACTATGAACATCATCTCGTACATGTAAATGTGTATACACTTTAATCATTTCTTCGTCTACATGAAACGCAAATGGATTCGGCGTTTGTAATTTGTAGCCGATATCTCGACATTCTAATGTGACATATTCTGGATGAACTTCTGTAATTTTTCCTTTTATATAATCGTACACGAACTTTCACCTGCTCCTTCATTATCCGTTCTATTATAGCATAAGAACATATTTTCTCTTAGAAAAAAACAAAAAAGTAGACGGAGTCCATTCGACTTCGTCTACTTTAAAAAGGTAGTCAACAGTATGTATTATTTCTTTTTGTTTTTCTTCCCTTTTTTCTTATCTTTCTTCGTTTCTTTTTTCTTATCTTTTTTGTCAGCTTTTTTCGTTTCTTTTTTTGCGTCTTTTTTCTTATCTTTCTTTTTGTCTTGCTTTTTATCTTTTTTCTTGTCCTCTTTTTTCGCTTTCACTACTTTTTCGAGTTCTTCTTTTTTTGCTTTTTTGTCTTTCGCCATATTTTTCACCGCCTCTCTTCTTATGTATCACTATACCAATAAATTTCAAAATTTTCAAACTTTTGTATGTAAAAATAATAGAACACTTTCTTATTATTGAATAAAATAATAAAAGAAAGTGTTCTATTCCATTATTTCATCGGATATGCATCCGTTTAAGTCATTCGTGAAATTGTGTCTTATTCGTTAACTTCCGCATTATGGAAGACATCTTGAACATCGTCATCATCTTCGAGTGCGTCAATTAATTGTTGGAATTGCTCGGCTGGCTCACCGCTTAATTCAACGTATAAGTTCGGAATCATTTCCACTTCAGATGAAGCGAATTCAAAACCTTCTGCTTCTAATGCTTCTTTCACAGCAATTAAATCACCAGGCTCTGTCACAATTTCAAAACCATCTTCGGATGATTCGATATCTTCTGCGCCTGCTTCGAGCGCTGTCATCATCACTGTATCTTCATCCATATCGTCCGTACGCTCAATCATAATGCGTCCTTTACGGTTGAACATGTAGCTGACAGAACCTGTTTCTCCTAAGCTACCGTGATTTTTATTAAATGCAACTCGTACGTTCGTAGCGGTACGATTACGATTTTCTGTCAATGTGTACACTAAAATCGCGACACCATTCGGGCCATAGCCTTCATATACAATCTCGTCGTAATGCTCGTCTGAGTTTGCACCTGTCGCTTTGTCAATTGCGCGATTAATAACATCATTCGGTGTGTTGGCACCTTTTGCTTTTTCAATGGCAAGGCGGAGTGTCGCATTCGTCGTCGGGTCTGCGCCTCCTGCTTTTGCCGCCACGTAAATTTCACGCGACATCTTTTGGAAGATCTTTCCTCGTTTCGCATCTTGTGCGCCTTTACGCGCCTTAATGTTATTCCACTTTGAATGTCCTGCCATTCTTATTTCCTCCTTGATTGATTATGAATAATCATATACGTAGTAAGTGCCGAACGATTGAATTGTACAATCGAGGGCTGCTAATTCTTCAAATGCTCCTTGCATCATCGGGTTCATTTCATCTTCCATCACGTCCACGATGAAAAAATAATTGCCGAGTCCAGTTTTCAACGGGCGCGATTCAATTTTACTCAAATTGAGTCGTCGCCAAGCGAACACGCTTAAAATTTGATGAAGTTTCCCCGATTCATCATCTTCTGGTAAACGAATCATTAATGTCGTCTTCGGCTCAGGACTGCGACCGATTTTTTCGAACTTCTCTTTACGTAATGAAAGAACGACAAAGCGGGTATGGTTGAAATGAAAATCATGAATTCTTTCTTCCGCCATGTGTAAATCATACGTTTTTGCAGCAAGTAAGTTCGCAACTGCGGCAATATTTTCTTCAGGATGTTCCGATACATAACGGGCTGCTTCCGCAGTCGACGTTTTTTGAATGAGTGGAACTCCTCGATAATGATATTGAAAATATTTATGACACTGTGCTAACGCATGTGGATGTGATTGGATCGAATCGATTTCTTTTACTCGTTCCGCATTTTGAGGATGTACGAGTAAATGTTGCTCGATTGGCAACTTCACTTCCGCTGTCATAAATAAATCACTACCGTGAAATAAATAGTCAATCGTTAAAGGCACAGAACCTTCTAAAGCATTTTCTAAAGGGACGATCGCATAAGCGACTTGCCCTTTCGCCACCGCTTCAATGCAATCCGGAATCGTCGGATGTGGGACGAGCCCTTCTTTTCCGAAAAAGCGACTTGCGGCAACGTGTGAGAACGATGCTTCTGGACCTAAGTAAGCAACGCTCGGAACGTACGTAGTCAATGAAATTCCCCCTTTTCCTTACAATGCGCCTGAACTAATTAAATGTACCGAATCGATAAATGGTGCCGACTTTAACTGTCTAATAAACTGCTCGAGTGATGGTTGAACTTCAGTCACGTCGAGTGATAAGGTGACATTCGCTCTCCCTTGCACAGGTATCGTTTGGTGAATCGTAAGCACATTACATTTCGCTTCCGATACCGTTCGCAAAATTGTCGCTAACGAGCCTTTTTGATCTTCTAATTGAATGAAAATCGTAATGACTCGTTCTCTCGCAATCGACTCGAACGGGAACACGGTATCGCGATATTTATAATAAGCACTCCGAGACAAACCGACAAGTTGTGTCGCTTCTTGCACCGTCGTCACTTCACCACTGGCAAGCAATTGCTTCACTTGGAGCACTTTTTGCATCGATTCCGTCAGTACTGTCTCATGAATTAAATAATATTGACCTTCCCCTGTAAGCTTCATCGACTTCCCCTTTCTGAATGTCGATTGATCATTCAATAAATTCAAATTCAAAATCTAAAATACGAACGATATCTCCATCTTCGGCTCCGCGTTCTCGCAATGCATCATCTACACCGAGTGCGCGCATTTGACGCGCGAATTTACGCACCGATTGATCGAAGTTGAAATCGGTCATTTTGAACATGCGCTCAATCGTATAGCCTGATAAAACATAAGCGCCATCATCATCACGACTGATTACGAAGTCTTCCACATCGCCTTCATAGCGATAAAGAACCGATTCATTTTCTTCATCTTGTCCGATTTCATAAAGTGGGAATTCTTCTGTCACTTCAAGTAAATCAGCAATTGCAAAGAGTAATTCATTCACACCTGTTCGGGTCAATGCTGATAGTGGAACGATACGAATCGTTTCATCATCGAGCTTTTGTTTAAATTTCGCTAAATTTTCTTCCGAATCAGGCATATCCATTTTATTCGCGACGATAATTTGCGGACGTTCCAACAAGCGTAAATTGTACGCTTCTAATTCCGCATTAATCGTGTTGTAATCTTCATATGGATCACGACCTTCTAAACCTGACATATCGATGACATGCACGATGACACGTGTCCGCTCAATGTGGCGCAAAAACTGATGCCCTAAGCCGACTCCTTCATGCGCTCCTTCAATTAAACCAGGTAAATCTGCCATGACGAAGTTACGATGGTCTTCTGTTTCAACTAAACCTAAGTTCGGTACGAGTGTCGTAAAGTGATAATCCGCAATTTTCGGTTTCGCACGTGATACGACGGACAGCAATGTGGATTTCCCTACGCTTGGAAATCCAACTAGACCGACGTCTGCTAACACTTTTAATTCAAGTGTTACATTTAATTCTTCTCCCGGTTCCCCTTTTTCAGAAAGTTCAGGTGCTGTATTTTGTGAGGTTGCAAAACGACTATTCCCACGTCCTCCGCGCCCCCCTTTTGCAATAATAGCACGTTGTCCATGTTCCACGAGGTCCGCGATGACTGTGCCTGTCTCTGCATTTTTAACGACTGTTCCCGGAGGTACCGGGATGATCATATCTTCTCCGGCTCTTCCATGTTTATTTTTACTGCCTCCATGTTCTCCACGGGGCGCTTTAAAATGTCTTTGATAACGGAAATCCATCAAGGTACGTAACCCCTCGTCCACTTCGAAAACGACATTCGCTCCTAAGCCACCGTCGCCTCCTGCTGGTCCTCCATATGGGACGTACTTCTCTCGACGGAATGCCACCATTCCATCTCCACCATCTCCACCTTTAACGAATACGGTAACGTGATCGACAAACATTGCGTTCGCCTCCTTCTGTCCGTCACAAATAGACGGATGTATTTACTAATCAATAGTATACCACTACATGACCTATTTTTGTCGAGAAAAAAAGAGCTGCGATGTGCAGCTCTTTCATTACGCTTCCTGTGCTACAGGATAAACGCTAACTTTTTTCTTGTCGCGACCAAGACGTTCGAAACGAACGACTCCGTCTACTTTAGCGAAAAGTGTATCGTCGCCACCACGGCCAACGTTTTCACCTGGATGAATTTTAGTACCGCGTTGACGGTATAAAATTGAACCACCTGTTACGAATTGTCCATCCGCGCGTTTTGCGCCAAGACGTTTTGATTCTGAGTCACGACCGTTCTTAGTAGAACCGACTCCTTTTTTAGATGCGAAGAACTGAAGATCTAAACGTAACATTCGTGCCACCTCCTACCTACTTTGAGATATTTTTATATGTTCGTGATAATCTGTTTCAATGGTTTGCAAAGCGATAATCATCGCTTCGATGATTGTCTGAACACGCTCATCTTCAGCAGTCTTCGGAAATGATACTTTAAGGTATCCGCCCTCGCGACCTTGTTCGATAATTGGTTCGACTTTCGTTAACGCATAAACCGCATTGACTGCACCGAACGATACAGCTGAAGCTCCTGCACAAACTAAGTCTTTCCCATGTTCAGCATAATCGGCATGTCCACTCATTTCAAAAGATGTAATGCGATCAAATTCATCACGCTCAATGATTACAGAAATCATTATGCGTTAATTCCTTCGATAACTACTTTTGTATATGGTTGACGGTGACCTTGTTTACGGCTGTAGTTTTTCTTCGGCTTATATTTGTAAACCGTAAGTTTTTTAGCGCGGCCTTGTTTTACGATTTTCGCTGTAACAGAAGCACCTTCTACGTATGGAGCACCAACTTTAACATTGTCTCCACCTACGAATAATACTTTGTCAAACGTGATCGTTTCATCAGCTTCACCGTTTAATTTCTCGATGTAAACTTCTTGACCTTGTTCTACTTTAACTTGTTTTCCACCAGTTTCAATGATTGCGTACATAATTGCACCTCCTCTTATACTCAGACTCGCCTTATTAGGTGTTCTTTCGACACTTCTTCAAACCTAATGAAGTGCGGTTGTAGCACGGGTGCTACAAACAGTAACATAAAGATATTACCACCTATATGACCTTACGTCAATGCTTTTAATCAAATTCAATATCTGCAGAATAAATCGAGCGAATTGAACCATCTCGAAGCTTCAATTGCAATAAGCCATTTTCGCTAATACCCACCGCTTCCCCACGCAATGTTTCGTTCACCATACGCGCAGTTAACTGCTTTCCGATTGTGACAGAATAGCTTTCCCATAGCATTTTAATCGGAGAAAAGCCATGTGCTTCATACATATGAACATATTTTTCTAGTTGGTTCATGAGTTCACCAATAATTTCTGTGCGCTCCCATTTATTACCTGATTCAATACGTAAAGAAGTCGCAATCGATGTAATTTCGTCTTCGAAATCAGTGATTTGCTGATTGACGTTCATCCCGATTCCGATGATGACCGCTTGAATGCGATCCGGATCCGCTTGCAATTCCGTTAAAATACCTGTGATTTTTTTGCCATTTAATAAAATATCGTTCGGCCATTTAATTTGTGCTTCTAATCCAGTTACTTCTTTTAATGTCTGAATGATCGCTACAGCCGTCACTAAGGTAAGTTGAGGAGCTTGTTCAATTGATAAATGAGGGCGCGCGATCAAACTCATCCAAATCCCTTTTCCATGTGCAGAGTACCACGTGCGCGCTAAGCGACCGCGCCCTCCTGTTTGACTATCTGCGATGACGAGCGTGCCATTCGGAACTTCTTGTTGCGCCTCATCATGAGCAATTTTTTGTGTCGACTCGACCTCATCTAAAATAATTAAATTTCGGCCGTATTGTTCCGTTTTTAAATACGGGGTAATATGCGCTTCGTGTAAAACATCAGGGCTATCATGTAAAACATATCCTTTTTTGCGGATTGACTCGATGGAATATCCTTCTTCCTCGAGTTCTTTGACACATTTCCAAATGGCCGTGCGACTCACTTCTAATTCATCAGCAATATCTTGACCAGAAATCGCTTTACCGTTTGCGCCTAGCAGTTTATTTAATACATAGTCTTTCGTAGACATGTTCATTCACCCACTCTATAATTTCTTCCGTGTCATTGGAGACTTTTTGTAAAACGACAGCTCGTTCAATCTCTTCAAGAAGTTGTCCAATATTTTTACCGCGACAATTAGGATAATATTGCTTCACATCTCTTCCATCAAAAGCAAGATCACGTTTCGATTGGATAGGCAATCGCTCTTTCATTTGTCGCAATTCACTTTCAGTTTCACAACGTGCATTTACACGGCGAACGAATAACAATTCATCCAATGAATAACAGTAAACAATCCACGGAGTCCATTCTTGCTCTTGTAACAATGTTAAATAGCGAGCAATCGCTTCCCGTTCTTTTTTGGAAAGTTTATAGGCACGTGCTAATTCTGTGCTTGCTAACTGATGACATTGCGCCCAAAGAACCCAACCTTCAATCGGTTGTTCGACGTATTCAAATGACTCTAAAGTAATCTCTTCTTTTGTTTCAGGTAAATAATGATGCAAACCTGTCTCATATAAAATCCGAAGCGCCTGAACGAGATAATCCCCTCGAAACATTTTATCGAACTCTTGTTTAATACGCTCTACGGCGAGATGAGAAAGGAGCGATGCATGCTTTTTCATCGCTCGTTGCGTCTCACTTTCAATCGTAAAGCCTAATGTACTGACGAAGCGGACAGCTCGAATGATGCGCAAAGCATCTTCTTCAAAACGTTCATCTGCCTGTCCGACTGCCTGAATCGTTCGCTTTTCAATATGAAACAACCCATTAAATGGATCGATCCATCGCCCTTCATGATTGATTGCCATCGCATTCATCGTAAAATCACGACGCTTCAAATCTTCATGTAAAGAACGTACAAAGGTGACTTTATCTGGGCGACGATAATCTGAATACGTCGATTCAGAACGGTATGTCGTCACTTCTAACTGTTCTTCTCCCACTAACACGATGATTGTCCCATGTTCTTTACCGACATCGATTGTACGACGAAATAAAGCCTCAATCTCTTCCGGTGTAGCAGCCGTAGCGATATCGATATCTTTCGGTGTCAAGCCAAGCGCAATGTCACGTACAGCCCCACCAACGTATACCGCTTCATGTCCAGCTTCAAGCAATCGTTCCATGACAAAACGGCTACCTTCTGTCTCCCATTTAAACATGCTTTGTCACCTTCTCATACAACGCTTCGTATTGATCGACAATATGTTCACAGTTAAATTTCGTCCGTGCTGTGTCCAAAGCTTCTTGTGAAAATTGCTCATATTGAGTAGGCTCTAATAACTGTAAAGCATATTGAGCGACTCGTTCCGGTTCATCGAGTTCAACGAGGTAGCCATTTTTTCCATCCATGACAACTTCCGGAATCCCTCCAATATTCGTCGCAACGACGGGTAAGCCACAAGCAAACGCCTCTAAAATAACGAGCCCGAACGCTTCTTTGTTTGATAAATGCAACATAACATCAGACGCATTTAATAAATCATTCGTATCTTGCCGCTTTCCTGTAAATGTTACTGAAGAAGTAATTTGTAATTTTTCCACATAATGCTCCATCGCTTTTCGTTCTGGTCCATCACCGACGAGTAATAAATGGGCGTTCTTCTGTTTTAAAATACATGCGAAACTATCTACAATATAATCAATTCGCTTCACTTCACGAAAATTAGAAATATGAATGTAGACAGGTTGCTCGGGGGGAATATTAAATTCCTTACGGATATTCGGACGTCTTTTACGATTGACATAGTAGATAGACTCGTCGATAAAATTATAAATCGTTTCAATTGAAGCATCTGGCTGAATGAGCTCATATGTCTCTTCTTTTAAACCATCCGATACAGCCGTCGTGATCGTAGAACGTTCAATTCCGTAGCGAACAGTATCTTTTAAGCTCTCTTTCGCACCTAAAATTGTCACATCTGTTCCGTGCAATGTCGTAATGATTGGGATATCACTTTTTGCCATATCACGACCGAGCGCTGCGGCAATTGCGTGGGGCATCGCATAATGCACATGTAATAAATCTAGCTTCTCCTGTACGATTACTTGTGATATTTTATTCGCTAATGCAATATCGTAAGGAGGATATTGAAATACTGCATAATCTTCAATTTTCACTGGGTGAAATTGCAATTGCTCCGTCAACTCCGTTAATCGAAATGGTTGTTCGGATGCGATGAAGTGCATCGTATGTCCGCGACTCGCCATTTTCTTTCCTAATTCAGTCGCGACTACGCCTGAACCTCCTACAGTAGGATAACAAATCACTCCTACGTTCAATCGTTTCATCTCACTTCACCTCAGTTTAATCTTGTAACAAAATTTGCTCCAACCCGTAAACGAATTGATCTACCTCTAATACGCGTTCGACCGATAGTACGATGCCTTGCTTGAAACTCTCTCGGTCGAATGAGTCATGACGAATCGTCAACAATTCGCCCGCGCTACCGAATAACACTTGCTGATGCGCAAGCAAACCGTGCAGGCGGACACTATGGATTTTCATTCCTTCGATATCTGCACCGCGCGCTCCTTTTAAATCTTCCACTTCGCCAAGAGCCCCTTGTGTATGTGGTTCACGCACTTCTTGAATTAACTGCGCGGTCTTCGTTGCCGTTCCGCTTGGTGCATCGACTTTTTGATTGTGGTGCATTTCGATAATTTCAATATCTGGCATAAACTTCGCAGCCATTTGTGAAAACTTCATCATCAATACCGCGCCAATTGAGAAGTTCGGTGCGATGATGACATTTTTATTATATTGTTCGGCTTGTGCTCGAATTTGATCGAGTGACGCTTCCGTTAAACCACTCGTCCCTACGACGATATGTAATTGATGTTTTAGCGCTTCCATCACATTTTCAAACACAACATTCGGTCGAGTCACATCAAAAAAGACATCCGGTGTCGTTTCTTGTACGAGTTGATCCATCGACGAATAGAATGGTATACCTCCTGTTTCTACAACATCTGCTCCATCAAATTGTTTGCCTTCATGTTTGTAATCATATGCTGCGACTACTTCCATTCCTTCTGTCGCTTGAATGGCTTCAAATGCTGTCTTTCCCATTCTTCCCCGAATTCCTGCAATCACTACTTTAATCATTTGACATCCCCCTTTTTCGTCCAACGGTCCGCATCGCGTGTTGCAAATTTATTCATGACGCGTCCTAGCGCCATATCTAAATTAATTTGTTCGCGATTGGCTAAACAAATAATAACGAATAATAAGTCACCGATTTCTTCTTCTAATGAGCGAATCGCCTCGGTATCTTTTTTCTTTTTTGTGCCATACATATGTTGAATTTCGCGAGCTAATTCACCGAGCTCTTCTTGCAAACGCGCAAGTAATTCCATCGGTGGAAAATACCCTTCTTCAAATTGTGAAATATAAACATCTACGGCATCTTGCATTTCTTCCATCGTCCGTGTCACAGTCATTCCTCCTTAGAAAAAAAGTCCGCCCATTTCGGACGGACTCCCAATTGTTAGTCTCGATTTGTTGCGATTAAAACGAGACGAGCTAGTTCTAATACAGCAACTGCTGCTGCTGCAACATATGTCATTGCCGCTGCACTTAACACTTTTTTCGCATGGGGCTCTTCTTCTTGCCCGATAATACCAAGCTGAACGACTTGATCCATCGCTCGATTCGAAGCGTCGAACTCCACCGGTAAGGTGATGAGCTGGAAAATTACTCCGATACTCATCATAACAATTCCTACCCATAGTAAAGAATTCATGCTTGAGAAGAATAATCCCATCATAATGAAAATCCATGATGCATTGCTCGTTAAATTAACAGCTGGCACCATTTTATGACGGAATACTAAAAACTTATATGCTTCCGCATCTTGAATCGCATGTCCTACTTCGTGTGCCGCTACTGCAGTACCTGCGACAGATGGTTCATCGTAGTTTTGTGGTGAAAGTGCAACCACTTTCGTCATCGGATTGTAATGGTCTGATAAAAAACCTTCATGTCGCACAACTTTCACATTGTACAATCCGTTTTCATCTAAAATTCGTCTTGCCACTTGCGCTCCGGTCATACCTGAAGTTGAACGTACTTTTGAATATTTATTGTACGTTGATTTCACTTTCATTTGAGCATAAATCGGCAACGCTAATATGGCGATAAAGTAAATCCAAAACATAAGGCGTGTACCTCCTATTCTTCTATATTATTATTTTATCTTGTGACCGTTGAATTCGCAACTTTTTCAGCTGTTTTATGCTCGCCATTTTTATGCCAAATGATGAAGGCAATCGCAATCGATACAATGGATAACCAAAATGTGAAATAACCAATTTGCGAACTATATTTCATAATGTCGTAATAAACAGGCATTTGGCCGAAAACATAATCAATCACATCATTATGCAATGTCCAAATCGCTGCAATAATGATATGAGTGATGCCGTATGAATAGTTGCGTGCATAAAGGAGGGCTTGAATCGCCATCGCGCCGTGTGAAGCAACAAGCATCCAACCAGTCCAATGTAAATAACCCGTCTCCCAATACGTGAGCAAGTTCATCACGACTGCCCACACACCGTACTTAAACAAAGTGACCACTGCGAGCGCTTCCATTAATTTAAAAGGCTTGCGCAAAATCCATCCAAGAATCGCAATCGTAAAAAATAAACTGGCAGTCGGACTATCTGGGACGAATAACCAGAAAAGAGGTTCCGTCTTTTCCAATTGCGGCATATACCAAATGTATCCATAAATTGTTCCAAATAAATTTATATACAATAAGACATGTAGAAAAGGACGTGAAAATAAAACGAGGCGAATCCATTGAATAACTGTCATCATTCGTTCTCCTTAAACAAAAAAAGATGCTAGAACCCTAGCATCTTTTTGAAATTATTGATTTAAGCTTTCGATAAATTCAGCTAAAACTTCAAGTTCTTCGTCTGAACCATCGAATAATCCAGGTGACATGTCACCACGTCCGTTAATGACGATATCTTTAATCTCGTCAACTGTAAGACCGTTATTGACGAGCGGATCTCCTAAACCACCTTGGAATGAGTCACCGTGACAGCCGATACATGACGCACCAGCGTAAATTTGGTAACCTTCAGAGTTTTCGTCGAATTCAACTTCTTCAACGATTGCTCCTTGACGTGCTGCCGCTTCCCAGTCGTGGTTAACAACTGACTCCCATGTTAAATAGAAGATTGAAGCGAATGCGAGTAACATAAATGCCGTTGGTAATGGACGTTTTGATGGACGACGCTCTTTTGTCGTATCCATAAATGGTACGAGCATGAGTGCTCCAATCGCAAGTCCTGGCATGATGATAGCCCCTACTACGTTCCATGGACCTGAAGCAAATTCATATTTAAGCAATTGATACATAAATAAGAAATACCAGTCTGGAACAGGGATATATGCTGTATCCGTCGGGTCCGCTTGACGCTCAAGTGGTGACGGATGTGCAACTGTAAGGATTAAATAACCGATGAGGAATACAGCTCCAACCATCCATTCTTTAAGTAAGAAGTTTGGCCAGAACGCTTCCGTTTTTCCTGGATATTCCGAGTAATCTTTCGGCATGTTGACCATACGGCCTTCTGCTTTAATACGAGAATCTCCAACGAATTTCATACCTTTTCCGCGTTGCATGTTGTCCCCTCCTTATAAATAATGTCAGAATTTTTTTGATGCGTTTGTAAAATTATACTTCAAGTAAATCCTATAGAGGACCTGAAATACCTTGTCTTCTGATCATGATAAAGTGAGCTGCGAGTAATCCAAGCAAAGCAGCTGGTAAGAAGAATACATGAATCGCGAAGAAACGTGTCAATGTTTGAGCACCTAAAATTACATCATCTCCAGCGAGGAGAATTTTAATTTGATCTCCGATAAATGGAACCGAACCTGCAATCTCAATCCCTACTTTCGTAGCGAAGAGAGCTTTCATATCCCATGGGAGTAAATAACCTGTGAAACCTAAACCGAGCATCGTTACGAAGATTAATACTCCGACGATCCAGTTAAGCTCACGTGGTTTCTTGTATGAACCTGTAAAGAATACACGTAATGTATGTAGGAACATCATCACGATAACAAGTGACGCTCCCCAGTGGTGCATACCGCGCACAATTTCACCGAATGCAACTTCATTTTGAAGGTAGTAAACAGATTTCCAAGCGTTCTCGATATCTGGTGTATAGTACATCGTTAAGAACATACCTGATAAGATCTGAATTACCGTAACGAAAAACGTTAATCCTCCGAAACAATAAATAAATGCAGAAAAATGATGTGCAGGGTTTACGTGCTCAGGTACTTCGTGGTCAGCAATGTCACGCCAAATTGGTGTGATATCTAACCGTTCATCAACCCAATCATAAATTTTGTTTAGCACTGCGGTCGTACCCCCTAACTTAAATTATACTAATTGATTTTCTACTACTTTTCCTAAGTATACGAAACCGTCTACGACTTCAACTTCATATTGATCAAGTGGACCAAGTGGTGGCGTTCCCGCTACGTTTTGACCATTTTTCTCATAAAGTCCATCGTGACAAGGACAGAAGAATCGGTTTGGATTCTTGTCGTCCCCTTCCCAGTTTACTGTACAACCTAAGTGTTTACATGTAGGATGCAAAGCGATAATTTCATCACCTTGTTTGTAAACCCAAGCTGAATCAGCAACGTCTGATACGTACCAAGCGTCTTTTCGATCTTTGATGACAAAGTCGACTTTAACAGGCTCTTCTGTTAAAGCATCCGCTTTTTGCGATGTCGGAATTAACTCTCCATCTGCTGAAGGTTGCAATACTGGATCGATTGCGAAACGAACCATCGGCATTAACATTGCAGAAGCCATAAATCCGCCCGTACCCATAAGCGTATAGCTTAAAAATTGGCGTCTTGACACTTTACTGCTCATCAATTTCCCTCCTCTTACTTGAATCAGTCCAACGGACATATTTTCTCTAATTGTAATACTAGGACATATCTATGATATATCAATCTTTCATGAAATTCAATCACACTTTAAAATCGTTTTTTCTTTCTGTGAACAAATTTCAAATTTTGGACATATTCATTCTCTTTTTTGTTACAAGAATGGAACATTTTTGTTTTCATTTCGTTACTCACTTTATTTCGTCCACTTTTCAGTGAAGATGGGCAGTACTTGTTGCAATTGATCTTCCATAATTTTCTGCTTTAAATT
Organism: Savagea serpentis; assembly: GCF_015351395.1. Classification (GTDB taxonomy): domain Bacteria; phylum Bacillota; class Bacilli; order Bacillales_A; family Planococcaceae; genus Savagea; species Savagea serpentis. The sequence goes on along the minus strand of NZ_JADKPV010000001.1, from coordinate 364,100 downwards.
TGGATCCATACTCTCGATTGGAATTGACGGCAACCAAATCACTTGACCTGCTCCTAACTGCAAAGTAGCTAAAGATGGGTCTGTCGTCATGAAAAACGTGTGTTTAAAAGATGACGATTCAAAATCTGACGCGATCGTTTCAACAATTTGCGCTGCATCAAAACTTGGCGTATATGCGACAGGAGGGGTAAACATCATGCGCCCTTTAAATTGCGCTTCTAAAAACTTCGCTAAATACATTAAGAAATCTGAGCTTGAAGCGCTCGCCTTCATTTTTTCAGCCTCTGTTTCAATTTTCACGAGTGGAATGACGAGTGTGTCAATATACTCTTTTTGTTGAATGTATACATCGACTTCTTGCGCGTTCCAATTCATATTAATCGTCTCCTTTTAAACGAGTGTATTGTTTTTGTAACATCATAAAACGTTCAGGATTATTTTGATCTAAACTTTCGTCAATCAATCGTAATAAGCGCTGTTCATTTTGTTGTTTCTCCAAAGAGCGTAACATTTCTTCGGAAATCGTTCGATTATAATTTTGTTCTTCTTTACTTTTTAATCCATACTCCTCTTCATACACAGCCGCATACGCTAAATCCCATTCGCGTTCTGGGAATCGGCACTCGATATAAAGAGGCGCATCTTCCAATAGTCGCAAGTTATGAAAAGCTCTTTCCACTTCTGCTGTAACAAGTTTATTTTTACGATAGAGAAAAGGAGCGATTGTCGATTCGACTTCAATAATTGCTGTATGAGCATATCCTGTCTCATCCAATGTAAAATGGATACGCTCCAAATGGCCAAGTGGAGAAAGTAAATAATTTAAAAACCAGATGACTTCTTTCGGTTGATTTGGATAACTTTTTAAAAACTGAGTGATAAATTGACGTTTCGCATCATTCGTAACGGTCGATATCATCTTCTAAAGCCATCCTTTCTAAAAAGTCTGACCACGTTGGATCTTCGGTTAATGTTAACAATTTTTGAGCGAAAGGAATCGCTTCATGTGTTCTACCTTCTTCCACTAAGAAAGAGGCGTAACGATGTAAATAATCGACATCCGTTTCTAAATCTTTTGCGATTGAAGCGTATATATTTCCAGCTTCCTCATAATACTCTAACGCTGCATAAGCATTGGCTAAATAAAAATCGAGAAGCGGTGTGTTATTTTCAAAAGTGGATAAGAGCTCAACAATCGACTCATGACGCCCTTCGTATTCGTAGAGTGAAGCGAGATTTAAACGCGCCTCTAAATGTTCAGGGTCAAGCGCGAGTACTTCTTCAAAATGTTTGATGGCTCCATCGCGATTTCCGAGTTTAATCGCCATTTTTCCTGCTGCTAAATAAAGCCCTTTTTCAAAACGATCACGCGTTAGCCCGCGCTCGAATACTTCATATGCCTCTTTATTTCGTTCAAGTTGCGCATATGTTTGTCCGAGCAATGTATACGCCGCGTAGTAATCAGGATCAAGTTCAATTGTTCGCTGTAACGGGGAAATCGCTCGTTCGTACTGTTCCGTTTGAAATAAAGCATGCGCAAACGCAAATTGGGTTGCTGGCAACTCTTCTACTGCTAACAAACGTTCGAAATAAGGAAGCGCTTCTTCGTACGCCGCTCCTTCACTCAATGTCATCGCTATGCGGCTAAGTAAAGTCGCCTCATCAAAGTCACTCTCTTTCGAATGAAGTAACTTTTCATAAAGACGAATCGCTTCACGATATTTGCCCAATTGGCTTAACAGTTCTGCATATCCGTATTGAACAATCGGTTCATGAGGAAGTAATTCATATGCTGTTTCCATTTTTTGAAGCGCTAATTCCAACATGCCGTTCGATTCATAGTAATCTGCCAAAGTTAATAAAGCTTGTACATATTCTTCATCGGCTTCTGAGACATGCTCTAACAATTCGAGCGCGACTTCATCTTCACCCAATTCAAAGCGCATCGACGCCTCATCGACAAATAATTGTGCTTCATGCGGAAAATGAGCACGCATCGCTTGGAAAATAGACGCTGCCCGCTCAAAAAATCCATATTGGATGAGCGCCTCAGACGCCTCGTATAATTCATCGAAACGCCCTTGTTGCTCTTTCTCTTCTAACCATTGATCAACTTTTTCAAATTCGCCGTCAATCAACCATTGTTCTATCATTTATGCGTCACCCACTTTCATCCTCTCATTGTAACGAAGATTGGGTAACTTTATCAAGATGTTTGAAAAATTGCGGATAAGAAATCGCAATACACGCTGTATCTTTCACTTCAATCGGCCCATCGGCAACGAGTGCGGCAATCGCGCCCATCATTCCGATGCGATGATCTCCATAAGAATCGATGACGCCACCTCGAAGCGACGTCGGACCATGAATAATCATGCCATCTTCTAACTCTTCAATGTTCGCACCGAGTGCGTTCAATTGTGAAGCGACCGCTGTAATACGGTCCGTTTCTTTCACACGGAGTTCAGAAGCGTTGCGAATAATTGTCTTACCAGATGCTTGAGTCGCAAGTAATGCGATAATCGGTAATTCATCAATCAATCTCGGCATGAGCGCTTCATCTTCAATCGTTGTGCCCATTAATTGAGATGCGGTGATGATGAGATCTCCGTAAGGCTCTCCGACAGAAGTAGAACGATTGATGATTTCTACCCTTCCTCCCATCGCTTCTACGACGTCTAAAATGCCTGTGCGCGTTTCATTAAGCCCTACTTTTTTCAATGTCATTGTCCCTGCTTTTGCAATTAATGCTGCAACGATGAAAAAGGCAGCTGATGAAATATCCCCTGGTACAACAACATGTGTTGCTTCACCACGTTGCCCCCCTTTTATCGAAACAGTTAAATCTCGCTCTTCAATTTGAAAGTTGAACTGCTCCAGCATGCGTTCTGTATGGTCGCGCGTTTTCGACAATTCATGCACAACGGTCGTTCCTGATGCTTGCAAACCGGCAAATAAAATGGCTGATTTCACCTGAGCACTCGCAACTGGTGGCGTATATTCTATCGGGCGTAATGCTCTTCCTTGAACGGTGAGAGGTAAAACGAGCTCTTCTCGCTCAGACATAATGTGGGCTCCCATATTATGCAATGGTAAAACGACTCGGTCCATTGGTCGTTTCGATAAATATTGGTCACCTATAATTGTCGCAGTGATAGGTGAGCCCGCTAAAATCCCGAGCAATAAACGCGCAGTCGTCCCTGAATTTCCACAATCGAGCGGAACTTTAGGCGACTGCCATTTTTGAATGCCTTCACTTTCAATGATGACATCCGTCCCCGCAATCTCTATCTTTACTCCGAGCTCTCGGAAAATTTGAGCGGTATTTAAACAGTCTTCTCCAGTCAAAAAGTTTTCCGCTGTCGTCTTTCCCGTTACGATTGAACCGAGCATAATCGCGCGGTGAGAAATTGATTTATCCCCGGGTATGACAATTTCTCCATCAACTTTTACATCTTGCAAATGTATCGTTTTCGTCTCCATTCATTCCGCCACCTTTCGACTAAATAATGTGCATGCTATAATCCGTCTCTTCTTCCAATACTTCACGAGCTTTGCGACGATCGTCTGTATTTTGGAAACTGACGACTAAAATTCCGTACACGTCCGTTCTCGTTTCGACGATACGAATATTCGTAATACTAATTTCATGATCCGCAAGCACTTTCGTAATTTCCGCAATCGACCCCGGATGGTCTGGGATATCAATATGCAAATCGAAAGTCATATACAGTGCACCTTGAGTAGCCCCAGCAAAGGTTGAAGGCAAACCGTCGCGCACTTTTTTAGACCGATTAAAGAAAGTTAAAATTTCTTCCCCGTCCGCTCGTTCAATCATGTCCCGGACATTTTCCATCGATGTCATCCAATACTCCACTTGTCTGAGCAATTCGGAGCGATTTTGCAATGTAATATCACGCCACATTTTCGGATCTGCGGATGCGATGCGTGTCAAATCTCGAAATCCACCAGCTGCTAATTTCGCAACGAACGGTTCTTCTTCTTTTTCCTCTGCTAAACGATCGACAAGACTCGATGCGATGACATGTGGAAAATGGCTCACCATCGCGGTCATCCGATCATGTTTATATGCGTCAAGTACGACGACTTTCGCCTTTGTTGGCTGTAAAAGCTCACGCAATGTTTCAATACCCATCTTTTGTTTATCATCATAAGGGGTCAAGACGTAATATGCGTTCTCAAATAGTAATTCTTTTGCCGCTGCGATTCCGCTTTTATGAGATCCCGCCATCGGGTGCCCACCGATAAATGTAACTCCTTGTTCAACTAATGGAGTTGCCGCTTCCATAATGGGAACTTTCGTGCTGCCAGTATCCGTAACAATCACACCGTCACGAAATGTCCAATGCTCCGCTTCTCGTAAGAGCTTCACAGTCGTATTGACCGGTGTAGCGAATATGACAATATCCGCACGCTCTATCGCATAGCGTACGCTCGGCGCAATTTCATCGATAATAGAACGGCGATATGCCTCATCCGTCGTTTGATAACGACGATCAAAACCGATGACGTGAATATTTTCGTTTCTTTGGAGAGCTAAGCTTAACGAACCTCCAATTAAGCCTAACCCGATCATTGCTACTGTTATTGTCATAATCCCTCTACCACTTTCGATTTATAAAAGTTGTTTGAACGCTTCAAAAAATTGATCGTTCTGTTGTTCTGTTCCAATCGTCACCCGCATATACCCTGGAGTTCCGAGTAAGTTTCCGCTACGTACAATCACACCGCGCTTCATCAATTCATCTGCAAGTTCATTCGCATCTCGCTTCGTCTCGATTAATACGAAATTCGTTTCAGATGGATAAATATTTAATCCTTGTTCTTTTGCGAACGTATAGAAGCGTTCACGCTGTTCTGCGTTTAATTTTCTACTTTTTTGTAAAAACTCTTCATCTTCCACTGCAATTTTTGCGATCGTATGTGCCATCGTATTGTTGTTAAACGGATTGCGCACTTTATTGAACTGTTCAATCATGCTCGGATGTCCGATTCCATACCCAACACGAATACTTGCGAGTCCATATGCTTTTGAAAATGTACGTAAAATGAGGATATTCTCATACTTCGGCAACCACTCGAGTGAGTCGACATGGTCTTCTGCCATAATGTATTCAAAATACGCTTCGTCTAACACGATCAAAATATCGCTCGGTACTTCTTCGATAAATGCTTCGAGTTCTGCGCTATTTAACACATTTCCCGTCGGATTGTTCGGGTTACAAATCCAAATGATTGATGTATTGTCCTGTATTGCTTGCAAAAATTCTTCATAGTCGTGATGACCATCTTTTAATGGAATTTCCGTAAATGTTGCCCCTTCTACTTTCGCATTGTGAACATATTGTGGAAATGTCGGTGTCGCCATTAAAACATGTTTTGTTTCATCTAGCATCGAGCGCGAAATAATCGAAATTAATTCATCACTCCCATTACCGATGATCAGTTGTTCTGGCGCTATGCCATTTTTATTCGCAAGGGTTTCTTTTAATGTCGTTGCATTCGCATCAGGGTATAATTGCAATAACTGAGCTTCTGAACGTAACCATTCTGCTACTTTCGGCGAATAACCGTATGGGTTTTCATTAGAAGCAAGCTTAATCACTTCCGTTAAACCGTATTCTTTTTTCGTCTCTTCTATCGGTTTACCCGGCTTATATGGTTGCATCGTATCGAGCACTTTTTTGTAAGGAATCATTTATTTGTCCTCCTTCACTAAATCTGGACGGAGACGAACGGCTTCATTTTGATAAATATGTTCCATCTCACGCTGCGTTTTATTTGTATTGACGTGCATCATGAGTCGAATGCACTTTTGAATCGCGCCGGGCACATCCATTTCATGTGTGCACATAACAGGTACATACGCCCAACCTTCTATCGAGCGAATCGCACGTGCAGGGAAAACAGAATTCACATCCGGCGTCGTTGAAACGATGACCGATGCGATATCTTCTATCTCTATATCATTTTGTTCCACCATTTCAATAATTAATGCTTCTGTCGCCTGTAAGACGAGCTCTTCGCGATCTTCTTCTACCGTGGTCGCTCCACGGATTGCTCTCGTTACCATTCCATTCACCCCTCGATTAATTGACGCATCTCCTCGAACACTTCTCGACATAACGACTCATCCACTGTCATAACATTCGGATGACCGATCTTCTCTAAAATGACGAAGTGCAATGTACCGAACGATGCTTTTTTATCTTTTTGCATAAATTGATACAATGTTTCAAATGAATATTCGAAAATAGAATCAAATAAATAGCCTTGTTGTTTTGCAAATTGAATAAACTTCTTCGCTTCTCCCTGTTGTAAAGTGGACGCTTTTTCACTTAAAAGTAAGGCATACGCCATACCAATCATGACGCATTCACCGTGACTGAGCGTACCGAAGTTCGTCGCCGCTTCAATCGCATGTCCGAACGTATGACCAAAATTTAAAAACTTACGACTTCCATGCTCAAACGTATCTTCTTCAACGATTTTTGCTTTGACCGAAACACCTTTCAGCAGCTGTTCTTCCAACGTATCGAAGGCTGGCTGAACAAATTGTTCATCTTGCAACAGTTGCTCTGTCCACGTTGCATCTGAAATGTACGCATGTTTAATTAGCTCTGCCATACCTGAGCGCCATTCTCTTTCTGGTAATGTTTCAAATATATTCAAATCGAAAATGACCGCTTCTGGTTGATGAAAAGCACCGACCATGTTTTTTCCTTCTGGCATGTTGATCGCGGTTTTCCCACCGACTGCACTATCATGGGCCAGTACCGTTGTCGGCAATTGGATAAAACGAATCCCTCGCATAAAGGTCGCTGCGATAAATCCTGTTAAATCACCGACCGCTCCTCCTCCAAAGGCAAACAATAAAGAATTGCGTGTAAACCCTTTTTGCAGCAAAAAAGATTGTGCACGTCCGTACACGTCTAATGTTTTACACGCTTCACCTTTCGGAACGATGAATGTATGCACTTCATTGTGCAACTGTTCAAATCGTTTCAACTGTTCTGAATACAGTGTATGCACTGTTTCATCGACAATAATTCCGATGCGATCTGTCGTTTTTAATAAAGGGGCATATTCCGTAGCTAAACGTTCGTATCCATTCGGCTCAATGACGACATCATATGTCTTGTTTGGCAATTGAATTGTTAAGACGCCCATATTAAAACTCCTTCGCTTTCGCACGCATCGCATTTACTTGCGCTGCTAGTTCTCCAATCGTATCTGAATGATACTGTTCCACGATTGCTTTCGCGATTTCTGTTGCGATAACATTTTCTGCTACGACGCTCGCTGCCGGAACGGCACAAGGATCACTTCGCTCAATCGTTGCGACGAATGGCTCTTTCGTATCGATATCGACACTTTCTAACGGTTTGTAAAGAGTCGGAATCGGCTTCATCACTCCGCGTACAACGATCGGCATCCCTGTCGTCATACCGCCTTCTAAACCACCGAGTCGATTTGATTTACGGTAGTATCCACGCTCTTCGCTCCATGCGATCTCATCGTGTACTTCGCTCCCCCAACGCTTCGCCATTTCGAATCCGATGCCGAATTCCACTCCTTTGAATGCGTTAATACTCATCATCGCTTGCGCTAATTTACCGTCCATTTTGCGATCGTAATGAACGTAGCTACCGAGTCCTGCTGGAACGCCTGTAATGACAACTTCTACGACGCCACCTAATGTATCACCGCGCTCTTTTGCTTCGTCGATTGCCTGCATCATTTTTTCAGCTGCTGCATCGTCCGCGCAGTATACAGGGCTCGCTTCTACTTTTTCTCGAAGTTCCTCTACTGATAAGTTTTCATACGTCGTGCGGTCTGCTACAATGCCACCAATTTCAGTTACATGTGCGATTGTTTGAATATCGAGTTCTTTTAATAATTGCATCGCCACGGCACCGATTGCAACACGCATCGTCGTTTCACGTGCACTCGAGCGCTCGAGGACGTTGCGAAGATCGCGGTGGCTATATTTAATTCCGCCCACAAGGTCAGCATGTCCTGGACGCGGACGTGTAATTTGACGTTTAATGTCTTCAGGGTTCATATCTTCCGCTAACGGTTCAATCCCCATCACTTTCGTCCAATGTTTCCAATCATCGTTCGTCACCGTGAGGGCAACGGGAGAACCTAATGTTTTGCCATGGCGTACACCTGCTGAAATTTCCACTAAGTCTTTTTCAATTTGCATACGGCGTCCACGACCGTATCCTCCTTGACGACGTTTTAATTGTTTATCGATCATCTCACTCGTTATTGTCATTTGAGCGGGTAAACCTTCTATAATTGCTGTTAATTTCGGACCATGTGATTCTCCTGCTGTAAAAAAGCGCATAATTTTTCCCCTTTCTATCCGCATTACTTTAGCAAGTTAATGCGTTAAAACTAAATATAATTAGTAGTATACCATTTTTCAAAGGTGAGGAAATGCCTAAATGACAATTCCCTCTTTTTATATGAAAATAGACTGCTTCTGGCATATGCCTTATGCAGTCTATTTATTATTTTACTTTTTGATAGAAAAATGTATCGACGACTTCAAAACCGTATTGCTCAGGATTAAAAATTTGCTCCGTACTTCCTACAAACAAAATACCACCAATTTTTAATGCTTTTGAAAAGTTATGATAAATTTGATCTTTCGCTTCTTCAGTGAAATAGATCATCACGTTACGGCAAACGATTAAATCATGATTCGGTTCGTAACGGTCTTCTAATAAATTATGTTGACGGAATGTAACCGTACGTTTAATTTCATCGACAACTTGATAATGAGTACCTTCTTTGATGAAGTAACGATCGACGATGTCCTTCGGAACCTCTTTAATGGAACGCGCACCGTACAATCCAACTTTTGCTTGCTCAATCACTCCTTTATCCAAATCCGTTGCTTGAATGGAAATATCGCGTAGCGGAATATGATTTGATAAAACCATCGCTAATGAATAAGGCTCTTCTCCTGTTGAACATGCTGCACTCCAAATTTTTAAACGTTTATTTTTTTCAAGTAACTGTGGGAAGATTTTATCTTGCAATACTTTCCAACGTTGCGCGTTGCGGTAAAATTCAGAAACATTAATCGTCATTCGGTCTAAAAATTCATCTAATAAAGCCGAATCCCGATCAATCGCTTCAAAGTATTCCGTAAAATTACGGTACCCCCTCTTCTCATAAAGGGAAGTAAGGCGTCGCTTCATTTGCGCTTCTTTATAAAGAGAAAGGTCGATACGTGTTTTTCTTTTGACCTTCTCGATAAACTGTTCATAATCTGACATGGATGAAACCTGCCTTTCAGTATGTAAAAACAGCCTCACGGAATCCGTGAGACTGTATAAGATATTCGTTATTAAACGAGCTCTTCTTCTTTGAAGAATAAGCCGATTTCACGTTCAGCAGATTCAGGTGAGTCTGAACCGTGAATGATGTTTTCACCAACAGTAATTGCGTAGTCTCCACGCACTGTTCCTGGTGTCGCTTCAGCAGGGTTTGTAGCACCCATCATGAAACGTGCAGTTGAGATGACATTTTCGCCTTCCCAAACCATCGCGAATACTGGACCGGATGTGATGAATTCTACGAGTTCTCCGAAGAATGGACGCTCTTTATGCTCGCCGTAGTGCTCTTGTGCAAGTTCAGGTGAAATTTGCATTAATTTCGCACCTACTAATTTATAACCTTTTTTCTCAAAACGGCTAACGATTTCTCCAATTAAGTTACGCTTAACACCGTCTGGTTTAACCATTAAAAATGTTTTTTCCATGTGTAACACTCCATTTCATCAATATGTAAAAACCCAACAATTATCGTACCACTGTAAGCCTTTTGTTTCAACTGTTATCCATCAATATTTACGCTGACCGATGAAGTGAGCAATTTGATAAAAGGCATCTTTTGCGCGCCCCTCTTCCAAAGGTTCGATTTCGTCCATCGCTTTTTGTAAATAGCGATCGCTCATTTGTTGTGCGTATTCAATCGCTCCGCTTTGGCGAATGTATTGCAACATATTTTTACGCTCTTCTTCGGTTAACGTTTCATCGAACGCAGCATTCATATAACCAACGAATTTCTCATCTTGAAGCAAATAAAGAGTCGGTAGTGTTAAATGACCATTTAACAAGTCGCTGCCTGCTGGTTTTCCTAATTTCGCATCTGTAGAGACGATATCTAAAATGTCATCGACAATTTGGAAAGCCATCCCTGCGAAATAACCGAAACGTGTGAGACGACGAATATTCTCTTCAGAAGTGCCAGAAACGCGTGCCCCAAGTTCACAGCTCGTTGAGAGTAAGAGTGCTGTTTTACGTTTAATACGTCGCAAATAATCTCGTAAATTTTGATCAACTCGACGTTGATCATGCATTTGAATGATTTCACCTTTACAAATATCGAGCATCGTCTGCGCTAATGTTTCATGCATTTGTTGATTGCTGATTGCACTCATCGTTTCCAAAGCACGGGCAAACATGAAATCGCCTGTGTACATCGCCACTCGATTATCATAGCGCGCTTTTACTGTTTTTAATCCACGACGCATATCCGAATCATCGATGACATCGTCATGTACGAGCGACGCCATATGAATTAATTCTAGAGCGACCGCTACACGTGCGACATTCTCTTCTTCATACGTTCCAAACTGAGCGCTCAAAATGACAAAAATCGGACGAATTCGTTTGCCACCTGCTTTTAGTAAGTGCATCGACGCATCTTGAATAACAGGGGAAGAAGAACGTACCGAGCGCTCCAATTGTTTTTCTATCAATTGTAAATCTTTTCGAAAGTCTCGATAAAGAGACATCATTTGTAATTTATTCAAGGTATTCCCTTCCCTATTCACTCAATATTTGAAGCCGATATGTCCTGCTGCTGCTCCACCGCTATACCCTTTATACGCTACATCTTGAAAGCCTGCATTCACAAACATTTCAGCGAGCTGTTTACGCCCTGGGAAATCGTCTGCCGACTCTTGTAACCATGAGTATTCATCATAACTTTTTGCGAATACTTTTCCGAACAAAGGCATAATATTTTTAAAATAAAACTTGAACAACTGACGATAGACTGGAAGTTCAGGTTGTGATGTTTCTAAACATGCCGCCATACCGCCTGGTTTTAATACGCGATACATTTCACGTAACACTTGATCGTAGTCCGGCACGTTACGCAAACCGAAACCGATCGTTACATAATCAAATGAGGCATCTGGAAAAGGCAGTTCCATCGCATTTCCTTGAATGAGTCTAGCATTCGGAAAACGAGTGATTTTCGGACGCCCAGCGCTCAACATGTTCTCGCTAAAATCGAGACCGACCACTTCTCCTGTCGGTCCTGCTGCTTCTGCTAATGCAACGGTCCAATCCGCTGTTCCACAGCAAACATCCAATGCTTTTGCGCCTTCAAATACGCGCATTTTCGCCATCATATCGGTACGCCATTTTTTATGTAAATTGAAGCTGATGACCGAATTCATCTTATCGTAATCTTCGGATATACTTTCAAACACTTGGTGTACTTTCTCTTCTTTAGATAACAATGAATTCCCCTTCTTTCTGTTGTACTGTCACACGACCTAACCAAAAATCTTGCTCGCTTGCAGTCATCGATAAATGCTTTGCTTGATTTTCAAATTGTATTTCTAAGTTTTGTTGGAGCGTTCGCCGTTCTTTCTCTGACAGTTGTTGCAATCCCCATCTTTCGCTATTTTGTTGAAGTAAATATAGCGAGTAAGCGATACTTAGTAAAGGGATATATGCTGCTTGTTCACTGTCTTCATAGAGCGTCTCTAACAAGCGCACCTCAATCTCTTTGACATAATGCAACCAACGTTCCGGTGTTAATTGTTGCTCAAATCGATACGTTGTTCGCGCTTCATTCACAGCCATAATCGCTTGTGAAAATTGACCAATTCGTTTAAATTGGCGATGTTCCGCTAATATTTGATAATAAATTCCACTATAATGATCCCCAGCTAAGACCGTTAATTGATCTCGCTCCTCTACTGCATCTAATGTGACATTATCATGCACTTCGAAAGAACATTTCGCGGCGCCTACCGCCAATGCTGGAATCATAGCTTGCTCGTCAAGTTGTTCTTTTTGTAACTGAGGCCATAATGTTAAAAAGATGAATAGAGGCGATACGACAGGCGCACCGAGCTCCTCATTGATAGAACGTTCATAGACGAGGGATTGCAAACGTGTATGATACGTATTTATTTGTCGTTCAACCCAAGTTTTCTTCATCTTTCGTTCTCCATTTCTTTCACGACTCTTTTGGTTCACTTACCATCGTTCCATGAGCGGTGACAATTTCGGCATGTCCCCGAATTTTCATCGCAGAAGTGTGCTCAGTAAATTGTGCAATCATCACTTCACCACAATCTAGCTTTTCTGTATGATGGAATTTCGTATCATTGCCTCGCGTTAACCCGATGACGTTGACGCCATCTTCTTTTGCTTTAATGACGACGTAGTCTAATTGCGCCATTTCCTCCACACCTTTCATCAGTGTCTCACAATCAATCATAACATAATTTTTAACGCTTTCGCAAAGGCGTTACGAACGAATAAATGTCAAAATTTCATTGCGTTTTACAGCATCTGTTTCAAATACGCCACGCGCTACAGTCGTCACTGTTTTTGCTCCTGGTTTTTTAACACCGCGCATCGTCATACAAAGGTGTTCCGCTTCTACGACAACGTACACGCCTTGCGGATCTAGCATCTCTACCATCGCATCTGCTACTGTTGATGTGATACGCTCTTGCAATTGTGGACGCTTCGCTGTCGCTTCCACTGCTCGCGCTAATTTTGACAAACCAGCAACTTTTCCCCCTTTTGGGATATAAGCGATATGGGCATGCCCAAAAAAGGGAACGAGATGATGTTCGCACATTGAATAAAAGGGAATGTCTTTCACTAATACGACTTCCTCGTGTCCTTCATCAAAAACCGTCTCAAAATATTTTTTAGGGTCGTCTTGCAACCCGCTAAATACTTCTGCATACATTTTGGAAACGCGCTTCGGTGTATCGAGTAATCCTTCACGATTTGGATCTTCGCCGACCGCTTCTAAAATCATCGTTACCGCTTGCTCTATCTTTTTTAAATCTACATTCGTCATCGCTCGATGTTCCTCCTAAAAAATCAATATATTGTTTATGTCAACAAGTCTGTCTTTCAAGATAGTAGCATAAAGGACATATCCCGTACAGATAGTAGTTTCAAAATAAAAAAAGAGCGAGTATCGCGCCATTTTTTAAACAATGGCGCATCTCGCTCTTTTTTCGCTATGTTATTATTTAACCGCATCTTTAAGAGCTTTACCTGCTTTAAATGCTGGTACTTTGCTCGCTGGAATTTCGATTTCTTTACCAGTTTGCGGGTTGCGTCCCTTACGAGCAGCACGATCACGTACTTCGAAGTTACCGAAACCAATTAATTGTACTTTTTCACCTTCAGCAAGTGTCTCTTGAATCGTTCCGAATACAGCGTCTACTGCTTTCGCAGCGTCTTTTTTCGGAAGTTCAGTTTTTTGAGCGACTGCATTGATTAATTCTGTCTTGTTCACATCAGTCACCTCCTCTCAAAGGGGTTCATATAAAACCTGTAAACAAAGATTAACATAAGAGAAACCGCGGTGCAACAATATTTGTGCTCATTTCTAAAGTTTTTTCGGTTTTTAAATTAAATTTGAAAAAAGACCTCGAAAATGAGGTCCTTTTCATTAGTTTTCGGCTTTTTCTTCACTGGTACGTGGTGTGATTTCGTAATGCATAACAGGCTCTCCTGCTTCGTTTAATCGATACGGAAGAGAATAAGCAGGCAATACATTAGATGCTTCAGCTAATATATAACGAATATCTTCTTCTTTTTGAACATTCAGCTTCGTATTCGATAATTCATTCGCTAAGTCGATGGAATAATCGACATAAAACTGACCATTTCCTGCCACGACTAGCGGTAATTGAGATTGTGAATAAGGGCTTGGCACCGTCAAAGGTTTTTTAAAGCCCATCGCATCAAAATCAATTTTATAAACATTCGGTGCAATTTCATCACCAAATGGTACCTTACCGTTCACTTGTTTGCGTAAATTTAATTCTCGTATACGCTCTGCCGCTCGAATGTCGACAAGCTTTACACGTGGATTGTCTTCCGCATCATAAATGACATATTGGAAGACGCCTCCTTTTTCATAGGCGTTCATCGGAATTTTCTCTGTATATTGCGGAACGATATTCGAAAATTCAATCGGATATTTAATATAGATATCCGTATCGCTTTCACGTGTTTTAATCGGCAATAAACCACCTGTTTTTTCGCGGTATTGATCGACTGCTCGTTGCATGAGCTCAATTTGATCATCATAAGGCGTACGTAAACTTTCTGGACTTTCTTGAACACCCCCACCACAAGCTGCTAACATGACAAGCATGAAAGTTGCTAGAAACAATTGTAGTATGCGTTTCATAGTAGACCACCTACGATGACGCCCGCACTCGGCGTAGGTCCATTAAAGACGAGATAGACCATGATGAAAAACGATGTAATAAAGAGTACCCACGCAATTAAAGCCGTAAAAAATCGTAAAATTCCATTATCGATTTTATGACGACTCAATAAAATCAAGCCGATTGAAATCGCCATAAAACCGAGACCGTAAAAGGATAGCCACATTTTATCCAACGGACTCATATTTTCTCATCCTTTCAAAACATGTCATCAAAAATATCAGTTACTTCTTGTTTTTTCATCCGCCCCATTAAAGATTGGACTCCTTTATCTAAAGTGATTCCTTCAAATAAAATCGCATATAACACTTCAGTAATCGGCATCGAAACGTCATGGAGTTTAGAGAGTTGATACGTCGCTTTCGCTGTGCGTACCCCTTCGATGACCATGCCCATTTCACGCTCAATTTGGTCCAATGTTTGACCTTGCCCTAGCGCGTATCCTGTTTTCCAGTTGCGCGAATGGACACTCGTACATGTGACAATTAAGTCACCGAGTCCGGCAAGCCCTGAAAACGTTAAAGGGTTCGCTCCCATTTTCACTCCGAGTCTCGTCATTTCAGCGAGCCCTCGCGTGATAAGCGCCGCTTTCGCATTATCTCCTTGCTCCATTCCGTCTGTAATACCTGCTGCGAGTGCGATGACGTTTTTCAAAGAACCGCCAATTTCCACCCCTACAATATCATCATTCGTATACACACGAAACGCTTCATTCATAAAAAGGTCTTGCGCATATTGTGCCGCTTCTAATGAATGAGAGGCAACAGCTACTGTCGTCGGTTTTTTTTCAACGACTTCTTCTGCATGGCTCGGTCCAGATAAAGCGACAATCGATTCGATTAATTCTGGACGTAACACTTCTTCTATCACTTCTGAAACACGAAGCAACGAGTCAGGTTCAATCCCTTTCGATACGTGAATCCATTTTGTCGGTTTTGCCACTATTGTATTCAAATCTGCTAATATCGCGCGCATCGCTTTTGTCGGTACCGCTAAAACGATCGCATCCGCTCCGTCAACCGCTTCTTTCAAGTGAGACGTTGCACGTAAATTATGGGGGAGTTGCGCTTCTTTTAAATACCGAGCATTCGTATGTTGTTCATTTATTTCTGCTACTTGTTCTTCTCGACGTGCCCAAATGACCGTATCGTGATCATTGTTCGCCAAAACGAAGGCAATCGCCGTACCCCAACTACCCGCTCCGAGTACAGCTACTTTCGCCATAATATCCCTACTTTCTTTCATTATGAGCGTTCGCGTGTAATGATGCGGATCGGTGTTCCTTCAAATCCGAATGATTCACGCAAACGATTTTTCAAAAATCGAACGTAAGAGAAATGCATAATATTTGGGTCGTTCACAAAAACGACAAAAGTTGGTGGCTTCGTCGCCACTTGCGTCGTGTAATAAATGCGTAGACGCTTCCCTTTTTCCTGCGGTGCTGGATTGCGTGCGATGCTATCTTCAATGACCTCATTCAATACACTTGACTGAATACGCAGTGCATGATTGTCACTAATTAAGCGAATCATTTCAAATAAATCCGTCACGCGTCGACCTGTTTTCGCTGAAACATATAAAATAGGAGCGTAATCTAAAAACATGAAATGTTTACGAATTTCTTTCGTAAAATTATCCATCGTATTCGTTTCTTTTTCAATCGCATCCCACTTGTTCACAACGAACATGAGTCCTTTTCCTGCCTCTTCCGCATAACCTGCGATGCGCTTATCTTGCTCTCGAATGCCTTCTTCTGCATTGAGAACGATTAAGACAACATCGGAGCGTTCAATGGCACGCAAGGCACGAAGCACGCTATACTTTTCTGTTTTTTCATAGACTTTTCCTTTTTTACGCATTCCTGCTGTATCAATAATTTTGTACTTTTGACCTTCGTACTCATACGGGGTATCTGTCGCATCCGTTGTCGTGCCTGCTACATCACTGACAATCGCACGCTCTTCCCCGACGATTGCATTGACGAGCGATGACTTACCGACATTTGGTCTTCCAATTAAACAGAAGCGAATGACGTCATCTTCAATGATTTCCTCTTCCATATGAGGGAAGTGATTAGCTACCTCATCCAATAGATCTCCAAGTCCCAATCCATGTGAACCTGAAATCGGGAACGGATCACCGAATCCTAGCGAATAGAAATCATACATAAAATCACGTTGTTCGAAATTATCGATTTTATTTACTGCTAAGACGACAGGTTTTTTTGTTTTATATAACATTTTCGCTACATATTCATCCGCATCCGTCACTCCTTCACGACCATTCGTCATAAAGATGATAACATCCGCCTCATCAATCGCTACTTCCGCTTGTGCTTTAATTTGTTCTAAAATCGGTTCATCTCCGATATCAATTCCACCTGTATCAATCATATTGAAGTCATGATTGAGCCATTCAGCAGAGCTATAAATTCGGTCACGCGTTACGCCAGGCACGTCTTCTACGATAGAAATACGTTCACCGACAATGCGGTTGAAGATTGTGGACTTCCCGACGTTCGGGCGCCCTACAATCGCTACAGTTGGCTTATTCATTTCGTTCCTCCTCAAAAAACATTTCTATCACATTATACTTGAAGCGCGATGGCTTTTGCATCTTTTTCTCACAACATAAGAAAAAGATGGTGACACAAATGCGTCACCATCTTTCTATGTCGCTATAGCGAATTATTCAGAAAGCTTTTTTAATTGGTCACCGATGACATCACCGAATGAAAATCCAGTTGATTCCTCAGGTAATTCAACAGGTTCTTCCACTTGTTCTGCGGGTTTCTCTGTTAAATCTTTAATGCTTAATGATAAACGTTCATCCGCTTCGTTCACGTCCAATACTTTCACTTGAACTTCTTGACCTTCTTTTAACACTTCTTCTGGTGTGCCGATATGATCGTGTGAAATACGTGAAATGTGAACGAGTCCTTCAACGCCTGGTAAAACTTCAACGAACGCTCCGTATGAAACAATACGTTGTACTTTACCTTCTAATACGTCACCGACTTGTACTTTTTCACCGATGTTTTCCCACGGGCCTGCGAGCGTTTCTTTAATAGAGAGCGATATACGTTCTTGCTCTGGATCGACAGAAAGTACTTTCACATTCACTTTGTCGCCTTCTTTTACAACATCTTCTACTTTCTCAACATGTTCGTGAGCGAGTTGTGAAATGTGAACGAGTCCATCTACTCCACCGATGTCAACGAATGCACCAAATGATGCGAGGCGTTGTACTGTACCTTCCAATACTTGACCTGCTTCGAGTGTTTCAAGCAATTCGCCTTTTTTCGCTTCTTTTTCTTCTTCTACGACTGCGCGATGTGATAAGATGAGACGGTTTTTCTCTTCGTCCATTTCAACAATTTTAAATGTCATCGTGCGGCCTTTATAGTCTTCGAATGATTCGACAAAATAATCTTCTACGAGAGATGCTGGAATGAAACCACGAACGCCTAAATCGACGACGAGTCCACCTTTTACAACATCTTTCACTTCGGTTTCAATCGTTTCTTGTGACTCAAATTGCTGTTTTAATGTTTCCCATGCTTTCTCTGCATCAATCTGACGTTTTGAAAGGACATAGTTTTCGTCTTCTACTTTTGTAATTTTAAGTTCCAACTCGTCCCCTACAGAAACTGCGTCAGATGCTTGCTCGATATGCAAACTTGAAAGTTCACTAATCGGAATTACTCCATCGAACGGTGCACCAGTCACTTCAACAACGACAGATTTATCTTCAATTTTTGTTACGACACCGTTTACACGGTCGCCTTCTTTAAAATCTTGTACTTCGTTTAAGTTCATTTCTTCAGTCATATGTAGTCCTCCTCATAGTAACATTACCTCTATCTTAGGCGAATCAAACGAGAAAAACAAAAATTTACCCTTATTTTTCGATATTTTTATGTGTATCGATCAAATTTTGTATGCTTTGCATAATGATTTGGGTCACTTCTTCGGCTGATGCCTTACGTTCGCGTAGCTCTTTCATTGGAAGCGGTTGCCCATAAATGACCGTCAAACGTTTAAAAGGTTTATACGGACCAATGATTGCACAAGGAACGACATCACACTCCCCGCGCAAAGCTAAAAAACCAGCTCCTGCCATTCCTTCTCCCAATTCGCCTGTTGTACTTCTCGTTCCTTCTGGAAAAAGACCAACCACTTCACCAGACTTCAACAATTGAAGCGCTTTACGAATCGCTTGGCGATCACTCGCACCACGCTTAACGGGGAAAGCTTGTAACTTCGGCAGAAGCCCTTTTAAAATAGGCGCTTCGAAAAGTTCCTCTTTTGCCATAAAGTTCACTAAACGAGGACTCGTAATCCCTACTGTCGGGGGATCTAAATTATCAATATGGTTTGAACATAGTAAGACACCATTGTCTTTCGGCATATTTTCTTTCCCGATGACTCGAATGCGATAGAGCGGATAAAAAATAATGGATACGAGAGCTTTTCCTAAAGGGTATAAGTTCATTTTGTGATTCGCTCCTTCGCTAATTGTTCAATCTCGCGAGCCACCTCTTCAATCGTGCGTCCCGTCGTATCAATTAATAGTGCATCTTCTGCCTGCACTAGTGGAGAATGTTCACGTTCTGTATCTAACTGATCACGTTTACGAATTTCTTTTTTTAATTCATCAAGTGGCGTTTCAATCCCTCGACTTTTATTCTCAGCATAGCGACGTTCCGCACGTTCTTCTACAGATGCAGTCATAAAAATTTTTAATTGTGCAAACGGTAAAACGGCTGTCCCGATATCACGGCCATCCATGACAACAGCTCCCGCTTCACCAATCGTACGTTGCAATTCGACCATGCGTTCACGAACGGATTCATGTGTTGCAACTTGAGATACCGCATTTGTCACTTCCGACGTACGAATAACATCTGTCACTTCTTCTCCATCTACATAGACGAGCTGTCCTTTTGGAGATGGTTTCAATTCAATTGTGATCGATCGTAATAAATCAGCAAGAAGCGCTTCGTCTGTCACATCAATCTGTTGCTGTTGAGCTTTCCATGTTAAAGCACGGTACATCGCTCCTGTATCGATATAGGCATAGCCTAAAGATTCTGCTACAATTTTAGCAATCGTGCTTTTACCGGCTGCTGCAGGACCATCTATTGCTATACTAATTCGTTCTGTCATGTGTCATTGTCCTCCATTTTTTAAATAAAAAATAATCGTTTTTAGTGTAGCATAAACGATTATCTTTTATCGACTTATAATATTCCAAGACGTTCGTTTCGTTGCTCTAATTGACGCTCGAAACAAAAGCGTACGATGTGTTGTCTCAAACGTTCATCGATGTCGACAAAGCGGAATGAAGCGAGGTTGCGCCCATTATCTTCCCAAATACGGACAATTTCAGCTTTGACAGTGCCGTATTCGATCCCCGCTTTTAAGAATGGCAAAACGAGTGTCAACTGCACGATATCCTTCACTTGTAAATAGTCGAGATTTCGAATATTTAAAGCGACTCCTCCTGCGCTAATGTCAGAAGTAATCAATTGGGCTTTTTCCCCTTTTTCTGTTTCTAGGGTGACATCGACACTCGTTTCTACTCGAACGAACTCACGTCTCTGAATTTTGATTAACTGATCGTCTCCTGGGTAAGTGATTTTCATCATAGGCACTTGACCTTTGACACGCCCCATTACTTTTGAACGAAATGCATAAGAAATTTTTTGTTCATCTACAAATGTCACGTACAACTCGGTCCCGTCCAAAAAGAATGAGGTACGATTCGTTACATTATTAATTGGATAATCAATATAAATTTCGGTTTCTGATCCGTAATCTACAACTCTACTCCTAAATGTTTCTTTTTCTTCCGTATAATCTTCCTCGATTTGAAGATTCGTCCCTATCGAAAGTCTCATTCTATCTTCGCCTCACTAACTCATTTATTTTCTTTTGTATATTATGTCACGAACCAAGTATGATTTCCAACTTTTTTGAGCTGAAATACTCATCTTCCAATAAAAATATAATCATACGTTTTTCAATTTTTCTTATACTGCAATTTGACAAGTAAATGAGCATGCTTCACTTTAGTAAGTCCAAACCACCATAAAAAAAGCATAAAAGGAATGATGAAATATACCCAAAGTCGGTCCAGTGCTAAAATGGAGTTATATGCGATATGTAATGTGAGTGGCGCGATGAAAGCTAAGAGTAAATAACCGTTTTTCTTCTGCTCTGAAAATTTTGCTTTTCCAAAGTAATAGCCCATTACGACCCCGAATAATGCATGGCTCGAAACGGGTAAAAAAGCTCGCATCATCGCAGTGTCCAACCCGAAGGTAAACAAATATAAAATGTTTTCAACCGTTGCGAATCCTAGCGAAATGCTCGCACCGTATAAAATTCCATCATATGCATCATCAAAATCATAATGATTGTAGATGGCAATTAATAAAATAAACCATTTAAAAAACTCTTCCAACAAACTCGTAAAGCCAACTTGTTGTAAGTAAATGGAGTGGAATAGTTGTTCTTCTTCAAAAACATGTTGAATAAATAAAATCGGGAATGTCATCACCGCTCCGTAAACAAATGTTTGAAATAAGGTGACGGACGGTTCTTCTGCAATTTCTCGTCGCAAATAGAAATAACTAAATAAAGCTAAGCTTGGAGCGATTGCAACAGTAAGCAATGTTAGCATGAGGGTGACCTCCTCCAATAATTAAATTATACCATGTTCTGTAGAGGAGGTCGCCTGTATTCTTATTTTTTTAAAGTGTTCGCAATTTGACAGCCGTGAAACTTCCCATTTTCAATAAAAATGGAGTTGGCGTCATTTCCTGCTGCAATGACACCCGCAATAAAGAGTCCTGGGACATTTGTTTCCATCGTCTCTTCATCAAATGTCGGGCAACCTGTAGCATCATCAATTTCAATACCAAGCTTGCGCATAAAATCGAAATCTGGATGATAGCCAATCATCGCAAATATTGCGTCTGCCTTCACAGAGAAACGTTCACCTTTTTTATCAATCAAGACTTCATTTTCTGTAATTTCAACAACTTCTGATTCGAAATGCATTTGTACTACTTCATGACGCACTAAGCTTTCAAAGCTCGGAAGTACCCAAGGCTTTACACTCGGTGAATAATCTGCACCTCGGTAGACAGCCGTCACGTTCGCTCCTGCTTGTGCTAGTTCAATTCCTGCATCGATGGCGGAGTTTTTTCCTCCAATAATAACGACATCTAAACCGTAATACGGATGAGCTTCTTTAAAGTAATGATGCACATGAGGCAAATCAGCTCCTGGTACATCCAATGTATTCGGATTATCATAATATCCTGTCGCTACAATGACATAAGTCGATTTATACTCTCCCTTTGTTGTGATGACGCAAAAGCCTTCTTCATTCTTTTCAACATCGAGCACTTCTTCAAATGTTTTGATATTTAAGTTTTTCAATTGAGCAACTGTTCGATAATAAACGAGAGCATCTAGGCGCTTCGGACGCTCTTTCGCCGTAATGAAAGGCACATCACCAATCGATAGTTTTAAACTCGAACTGAAAAATGTTTGATGGGTTGGATAATTATAAATGGAATTGACAACATTTCCTTTTTCTATAATCATCGTCGTTAATCCTTTATTTTCACACTCAATAGCAGCACTCATACCGCATGGGCCACCACCGATAATAATTACATCTACTATCACTGTAAATCCTCCTCAATCATTCGTTCAATTTTAATGATATGGGTCTCAGCAGGTGCACCGAGTCTCAGTGGAATTTTCGTTGTTCCATACCCATTGCTTACTAGTGTAGCATGACCTTCTCGCACTTGAAAACTTCCTCGCTCGTGCAGTCCAAGCGGGCCAAAACGAATTTGTCCACCATGTGTATGTCCTGCCAATTTTAAACGAATTTTTGCTAATTCATCTGCTTTTTTAAAGAATACCGGGGAATGAGAAACGAAGATTACTTCCTTCGCTTCACTGCATCCCGCTAATGTTTGATAAATATCTGCGCGTCGTGTTGAAGGATCATCCGTTCCACAAATCATCCAATCTGAATGCTGAGTTAAACAGACGCTATTGTTACGTAATACGTGAACGTCTTGTTCTTTTAAGATTCTTTCCAATCTCTCTTCACCAATCTCACGATCATTATTCCCATATACGTAAAATATAGGAGCTATTTTTCTTAATTGTTGTAAATTATGCATAATCCGCTCTTCTGGGACATGTCGCTCTGCTAAATCTCCACCGATGATTACATAGTCAATTTCTTCTTTCATCATCTCTTCCACCCATTTTTTAGGAAGCGTGCGGAAATGAATATCTGAAATGAAAAACAATGTGAGGTCTTGCGAAGAATTGGACGAATGGACGGTATGCCTTAACACTTGACATAATGTTGCTTCATAGCGCATCCGCCCAAAAAGAATTACACTTACCACTAAAATAATACCAATATAAAACAATAGCAATTTTCCTCACATCCTTATGTCATGTATATTTTAAAATAAAAATAGAAGCGAGAAATTTTCCCTCTCGCTTCTGCTTCTATTTCCGTTTTAAGGAATAATGAGTTTTTGCCCTTGATGAATATTATTATCTCTTAAACCGTTAGCACTTTTAATTTTTTCCACACCATCTGGAGAACCATAGTAATTCATAGAAATACGGAACAATGTTTCTCCTCCCTGAACGATATGTGTCTTTCCACTTGTCGCTGGCTTTTCAGGCTGAGGTTTTGGTTCTGGTTTCGGTTGTGGTTTCGGCTCTGGCTTTGGTTGTGGTTTCGGCTCTGGTTTTGGCTGTGGTTTCGGTTCTGGCTTTGGCTCTGGTTTCGGTTCTGGTTTTGGCTCTGGTTTTGGCTCTGGTTTCGGTTCTGGCTTTGGCTCTTTATCCTTCACATCTGTCTGCTCTACCTTTTCAGAATCTTTTTTGTTTTCTGGTGGTGTCACAGGTGTCGGACTCGGATTAACATCTACCTTAGCTGGATCTTTTTTTTCCGCTACGACGAGGTCTTTTCCTTTTTGTTCATCTTCTTTCGCTACTTGTACATTGGCTGGATCTTCTTTTCCACTTGTGTAAAAGTCAATTGCGATGTATGTGATGATTCCTAATGGAATTAACGTAAAGAGCACTAAGAAGATATTAATAATTGTGTTACTTGCTGAACCTTTTTTCTTTTTGCCTCGACGATGTACGGCAGAACGTGATGGTAAATCATCTACTCGTTCATCTTCCATCTCAATCTCTTGACGATTTTCTTCAAAATCGCCTTTCAAATCTTTTTTACTCATATTTGACTCTCCTATCAAACATCTTTTTCTCTATTGCTGATTACTGGAACATTTGCTGTAAACGCTCTTCCCAACTACTATTACTCACCTTAACAGCTGTATCTTCAAAATGCTCTTCGATTTCATGACAATTCGAACAACAACGCTCTTGCGAAACACCTTCGCTATGAAAATAGGTGAGTAAAGCATTTCGATAACAAACCTCACTCGTTAACCAGTGAAAAATCAATTCAAGCTGTCTCTTTTTATTATCGGCATTTTTGCGGATGAGTTGAGCCCTTTCTTCTTTAGAATAATGCGTTTCATAAAACTTTATAATTTCTAAAAAAGATGGTTCAATTCGTAACAACTTCATGACTTCTTCTTCTGACTTACAAGCAGACCGATATCTGTTATACTCCTCAAATAGCTCATTTGTCAACAAATAATTGTTCGAAAATAGTTGTGCCTCTTCTAAGTCCGCTTCTTTGTATAATAAAAGACAACGTGCATTTTGTCCATCACGACCTGCGCGACCGACTTCTTGAACATACTGCTCGAACGATAAAGGGATCGATTCATGAATGACGTGGCGAATATCCGGCTTATCGATTCCCATACCGAATGCACTCGTTGCAAAAATCCAATCGAGCTCTCCGCGCAAAAATTGTTGTTGAATGAGTGAGCGATCTTGCCTGTCCATACCACCATGATAGCTCGCTGCTGCTATTCCTCGCTGAATAAAATACTCGGCATACGCCTCAGCCTTTTTTCGAGTTCGAACGTAGACAATTCCGTCACCTGATACTTGTTCTACATATTGTGTCAATATTTCAAATGGCGACGTAACTTTACGTATATCATAATATAAATTGGGACGGTTCATTTCTCCTCGAAATATTTTAGGTTCTTTCATTTTCAACCAATACCGAAGTTCCTCAACTGTTTCATGATGTGCGGTTGCCGTTAAAGCTAATATCGGTGGACGTTTTAATAATTGTTGAATCCATTGTCCTACTTGTAAATATTCAGGACGAAAATCATAGCCCCATTGAGAAATACAATGCGCTTCATCCAGTGTAATCGCATTGTACGTTAAAGACTGTAATGCTGTCGCAAATTCACTTTTCATCAATATTTCAGGCGAACAAAAAATGTAACGATATTGAGAGAGCTGCGACTTTACTAATTGGCGTTCCGCTTGTGTCAATTGTGATGTTAAAGCAACGACGCGTTTTTCGCCACGTTGTTTAATGCGACGCACTTGATCTTCCATTAAGGAAATAAGCGGTGAAATGATTAACACCCGCCCCGATAGAAGATAGGGTAAAATTTCATAACAGAGACTTTTTCCCATACTCGTCGGAAACAATCCGATAACATCTTCACCACGCGCAATCGAGGCAATCACTTCTTTCTGTCCAGGACGAAAAGAGGAATAGTGAAAATATTGTTGCAATACTTTTTCCATAAAACTCCCCTCTTACAAAGATGTTAAAATGAGACGAATTTGAAAATAACTTAACATATCATACTGCTCTTTTAATTGCTTCAAAGAACGACTACCTTGCTCGACTAATTGCTTTCGGACTTGCTGCAATAAAGTAGAATCGATAAATTGCTCATACGGAAAGTTATCTATCGTATAAGCAATTTCAATGAAATGATCTTGAATCGTGCTTATTTTCAGACGTCGCTTTTCAGCAATTTGTTGTAACGTATAGTGCTGTTGAAATAGTTCATATGTCCGCTCTGCTGTTTTTGTCAGAAAAACAGTACGGGACTTCTTTTGAAAGCCTTGTGTGAAAGAATGTAATATTGGATAATGTGTAGGTTGCTGAAATAATTTATCAAGCAACCGATGCATTCCCTCTACCCCTATTAGACGCACATCAAACGCGTTTAGTTTCAATCTTTCTGCAAGTTGTTCATAAGTTTTACCCGTAAATTGCCGATTCGTCAAACGCTCTACAAATATAATTGGAAAATATGCATTCTTCTGCTCTTCTGCTTTTAATAGGTCGGTTAATTCCTGCTGGAGGTGAGATACTATTTTTTCATCATACAATGAATGTTGTCGATGCCAAGTACTTATAAATTGTTGCACAGCTAAATCTGGAACGATAGGATCAAATTGCTTGATTTGCTCATGACGATAACTCAATGTTTGAATCGCTAAGCTGAGACGCGCAAAATATACTTGCTCAAAACGCTCATATTGCCACCCATTCCAGTCGCGCTTCTCTATTGACATAAATGTCGTTGGATTTACATTAACCTTTACCCAGCCTTCCTCGTCCTCTATAAGCCATCCTTTCATTAGCAATTGTTGAATCCACTCATCATAATGTGCTAATTCTTTTTTAGAAAACAAATAAAAAAAGCGATGCAGTCCGTAGAAGTTTACGTCTTGTATCGTCTGTCCACTCTTTTTGCCCGTCAATATATAATATGGTGCATTTCTTTTACGCAAACCGTTCATCTTGTAAAAAAGAAATAAAATCAGTTGTTCAATTTGTAACATTTAATTGACATCTCCTTAAGTTTTTAAGTTGAAAAACTTGAAGAACAGCTTTAGAATGATATTGAAACTAATTTGAAACGTTCTAGAAAAGAGGAGAATTATACATGTCTAAATTTACAATCGTTGATCAGGATACTTGTATCGCATGTGGTGCATGTGGCGCAGCTGCTCCTGACATTTATGATTATGACGATGAAGGGATTGCCTTCGTTATTTTAGATGATAACACGGGAACTGAAGAAGTACCAGAAGAACTCATGGAGGATCTCGAAGACGCTTTTGATGGCTGTCCGACAGACTCAATTAAAATTGCAGATGAGTCGTTCGAAGGCGACCCATTAAAATACGAATAATTTCGTTACAACCTTTTCAATATGAGAAGGTTGTTTTTAGTTTTTGCATAAAAGCGACATAAAAAGCACAGCGCTTATGAAAGACGCCGTGCTTTAACTTATTATTTTATTTGTAGTTGACGCTGTTGTTTTGTAATCCACGGCTTCATTTTATTAAAGACGAGCACCATAACGAGCGTTAACGCGATTCCTTTAATTAAGTTAAATGGCAACACACCTGCCACGAGATACATGTATAAATCTTGTCCTACGAATGCATCCATTCCTAAAAACTTCGTATACATTGGTAAAAATACAAAATAGTTTAAAACTGTCATACCAAATGCCATCGTTACTGTCCCTGCAATCAATCCCGCTGTTAATCCTTTTGATGTTGATACTTTACGATATACTAAGTAAATCGGAATCAAAAATAAAACACCTGTCGTAAAGTTCGCAATTTCTCCTACTGGTACACCTGTAATACTTCCAGAAAGCATTAAGTAAAAGACATTTTTGAAAAACTCAACACCAATCGCTGCTACTGGACCTAGCGTTAACAATGCAAGTACTGCTGGAATTTCAGCGAAATCAATTTTTAAAAACGGTGGTAAAAATGGTAATGGGAAGTTTAACTTCATAAGTAAAGTCGCAACTCCACTCAACATACCGATGATGATCAATCGTTGTAATTTTGTGTTTCTCATAGCGATATTCTCCTCTGTGCGATTCTCTTCACATAAAGGAAAGGTCTTTTTCGTTCGCCAAATAAAAATCCCTTAAAGTCGTTATCACTTTAAGGGAGAATAGTCGATTTGTCGTACAGAAAATAAACGTTATGTGCACAAAATTCCGTACACGAAAAAACGTTCGACCTTCACCTTCTCCCATCCAGACTTTACTGTCGGCTGTGGATTTACACCACATCAGCTTTCGCTCGCGGGCTCTAAAACGAATGAGTTTTTTACCGCCGGTCGGGAATTACACCCTGCCCCGAAGATGAATCATATATTTTATTATGAATTTATTGTACAACAAGATAATTTTTTTGTAAAGCTTCTCGACCTAAATTTTCAGTCTATTCTGCAATATCGTTAAAGCGAATCGGATTTGCGCTTACTGCTTTCGGCAACGGACGGCGGAAATCGAACTTTTGCCAAGTACCTTGCTTAATGTTCGACAATTGTAACTCCATTCCAAAATTGTTCACCGTTAAGTTCAACCCTTCAATTAAACGATACGCTTCATCGAGCGTGTAGTCGTTCAAATCTAACTCTTCATCAAATAATACTGTGACGCGCGATTGGTCCATTTCTAAAGTGAATGTCACTCCTTCAGGAATAACGGTATCGTAAAAGTCGTTCGGCTTTTCACGCATCGCATCTAGCGCTTGTTCCACCGTGCTATATTTTGCTCCGAAAGAAGGGGCAACATAATAGTGATCATGATAAGAATATGTGTAATAAGCGTAGCGATTTAATTCACTATTTAAAGCAAATGGTTCAGTTATGACTCCCGCTTGAGCAAATTCTACTGGTTTCCCTTCATTATTAAGCATAATCAATTCTTTATATCCATAAAATGTTTGTTCCAATGTCGTGCTGAAAATCTCACTCATCGCACTTGAGCCACTGTAAGATTCAATGTCATTAATACGCATCGTTAAGATGTCT
The DNA here is from genome assembly GCF_015351395.1 of Savagea serpentis. Classification (GTDB taxonomy): domain Bacteria; phylum Bacillota; class Bacilli; order Bacillales_A; family Planococcaceae; genus Savagea; species Savagea serpentis. The sequence goes on along the minus strand of NZ_JADKPV010000001.1, from coordinate 335,743 downwards.
TGTTGCTCTTCAAACGTTGCATCATACGGATGGTACGAAGTGAAATGGTAAGATTCTTCATCAATCGACTCCACATATTGTTCATACAGCTGTAAAGAAGTCGGTGTCGTCGTTTTTAAATCTGAAGAAACGCGGGGTTTCGGAATTAAAATAGATACGGGTACACTTAAAGCATCTTCACTCACTAAACCGAGACGAAATGGAACAAATTGCTTTAAGTCCGCTTCATAAAGTGCATACTTCCCAATGAGCGCTCGGTCCATCGTGAACTTATTCGCTTCATCGGATGATTCCTCTTGCAATTTCAATTTCGTTTCTGACATATAGCTTTCCGCTTCACTTTCTGATTTTTGATCCGCTTGTTCTTTCCCCGTCATATTCGCAATAATGGATGGTGATAAAATTGCCAATATGACTGCTGCTGCAAGCGCAATCCAAAGTGGTAATTTGCTTTTCGGTTTCTTTGGTGGTTGTCCTCTCATACGTTCATCCCCTTGTAAGCTTCTCAACAAATCCTCTTTCGAACGATTGTCTTTCACAGTAGGCATCGACTGTAGTAATTGTTCTAAATCTTTTTCTTCATAATGTTTACTCATCGCTCTCACCTCTTTCATTCGAAGGAGCATTCATCAACTGCTTTAGTTTTTGTAAAGCGCGATGTTGAGTTGTCTTCACTTTTGATTCGGTCCATTCGAGAATCGTGGCGGTCTCTTTAATGGACAATTGTTGCAAGTAACGCAGTGTAATCACTAATTTTTGATCTCCCGTACAGCGGTTTAAACAACGATAAAGTTCACTTTTTTCTTCATTATATGCTACCCATTGTTCAGGTAACCGATCGTCTGCAGGCAATGTTTCTGTTTCCCAATCAAAATGGACGTCATTATATTTTGCGCGAACTGCTTTCTTTCTGAAATGATCGATTGCGACATTTTTTGCGATCGCAAATAACCATGTTTTTTCGGAACTTTGACCACGGAAATGTTTATATGAACGCATAACACGAATATATACTTCATGCGATAAATCTTCTGCGTCCGTCCGATTGCCGACTAAATAAATTAAAAAATGAAATAAATCGTCATGGTATTCATCATATAAGCGGTGGAAAACGGAGTCATCCATTTTCATCCCTCCGTTCATTCAATTAGTCGTTTACGCGACAAAAACGTTACATTATTTTTTCGGTAAGACGAAAGTGAATATCGTCCCTCTTTCTTTTCCACGTTTCACATAAAGCAAGCCTTCATGAGAATCAACGATATTTTTAGCGATTGCTAAACCGAGACCTGTACCGCCTTTTCCACGTGTCCTTGCCTTGTCTGCTTTGTAAAAGCGTTCAAAAACAAATGGGATATCTTCTTCTGGTATGCCGATTCCAGTATCAATCACACTCATCTCTACCGCATCCTCAAAGCTTTGAATTGTCAGTTTAACAGAACCATTTTCTGGCGTGTGACGGATTGCATTGTCAATTAAATTCGTCAACACTTGTTCGATTCGGTCTTCATCCGCCTCAATCATAATTTCAGATTTTGTTGATTCTAATGTCAAATCAACTTGTTGGTCCTTTGCGCGTTGCAAAAATTTATTGATTATCCGATTTGAAAACTTAACGACATCGAACGGCTCTTTATAAAGACGCATATGCCCTGATTCCATGCGTGCTAAATCAAGTAAATCATTAACGAGACGGTTCATCCGCTTCGATTCATCGTGAATAATTTGAACCATTTCGTAACGCTCTTCGTCGTTTTGAGTGACCCCGTCAAGTATTGCTTCACTATAACCTTGCAACATCGAAATCGGCGTGCGTAATTCGTGTGAAACGTTGGCGATAAAATCTGAACGCAACTTATCTAATTGATGTTGTTCCGTCATGTCACGCATGACCGCAACCGCACCCCGAATGCTATTTTCACTGTAGAGAGGACTGATGGAAATCGCATAAAATTGACGACCAATTTCTAACTCATCTTCCACTTCTTCTGCGAACGTAATGACATGATCTAACATATGAACGATTTGCGGTGGTAAAGCTCCCTCAGACACTTCATCTGTAAATTGCCACTTTTGCAATAACTTTTCGGCTGGTGGATTCGTCACGACAATTTCGAATTCATGATTGAAGGTTAATACCGCATCTGTCATCGATGTTAACACGCTTGATAATTGCTCTTTCTCTTGTTTAATTAACTCGACATAATCTTTTAATTGCACACCCATTTTATTAAAGGCTTGTGCTAGTTCTCCAATTTCGTCATTTTGCACATGTGGAATGGTCGTTTCAAAGTTTCCTTTTGATAATTCGAGTGCAGCATGCTTCATATTGCGAAGAGGTCCTGTTATACGAGACGATAAGAAAAAGGCAAAAAATGTCGTTAATAATAAAGCTAAAAAGGCAGATAACAAAACGATATGGGTTGTGCTTTTCGTCGTGCGATGAATGGCATCTAAGCTTTGGTACATGACGATTGTTTCAACAGCACCATCATTCTCTGGAAAAGGTGTAGAAAGTACGAGGTATTGTTCCATCACTTGTTCATCGTGTGTAGAAGGTAAAATGACTTCTTGCACTTTTTCGCGACGCCCTCCGTCTTCCAGTGCTAGTAATTGTTTTTGTATTTCTTTTTCATTAGAACCATTGTGAAACGTATGTAGTATTTTCCCGTCTTTCGAAATAATTAACGCATTTGTATCAACATCGATAATATCATCGATAATTTGGGCGAGAATTGGGACGGAATGATAATCGTTCACAATTTTTGATATCGTTACAGCTTCTCGACGCAACGACTCTTCCGCTTGTTTTGTATGAAAATTATCTAAAAACTCGAGTAAAAGGACCGTAACGATAAAAAGGACAAACGAAACGAGAAGCAATATGGTTGCCCATAGCTTCCCGACGACTGAATTCCATATTCTATTCATTCGGAACCTCGAATTTATAACCGACACCCCATACAGTAACGATCATTTTCGAAGCTTGTTCCGATACGCGACTTAACTTTTCACGCAGACGTTTCACGTGCGTATCTACTGTACGTAAGTCACCGAAAAATTCATAATGCCATACTTCTTTCAACAACTGCTCACGGTCGAATACTTTGTCCGGTGATTTTGCTAAAAAGTATAATAACTCATACTCTTTCGGCGTCAAATTCACTTCTTGCCCTTCCGCTGTCACGCGGTGTGCATCGTGGTCAATCGTCAATTGTGGAAAGACGACGAGATCTTTCGACGATGAGTTTGTTTGTGCATTTGGAAATGCCGCTGAACGGCGAAGCAATGCTTTCACACGTAAAACGACTTCCCGTGGACTGAACGGCTTCACGATGTAATCGTCCGCTCCTGTTTCGAATCCTGTTACACGATCCGACTCTTCACCTTTCGCTGTTAATAAAATAACAGGTGTCATCTTTTTCTTTTCGCGTAAAATTTCGAGCACTTCAAGCCCGTCCATCTCTGGCAACATTAGATCTAGTAAAATACAATCATATTCATTTTCAAGCGCTTTATCTAATGCTTCTTGACCATCAACCGCTTCATCGATTTCGTATCCTTCGCGTGATAAATACATATTTAATAGACGACGAATGCGATCTTCATCATCCACAACTAATAATTTCACTGTCTCTTCCAATGTACAGTCTCCTTTCAAACTTGAGCTTTCACAAAAGTTCCCTACTTCCTATTGTACAAATGATTGCTAGAAAAAGAAACGAAAATACAATATTTCTGTCGACATTCATGCGTATACAATAGGTTTCATTTAAAAAAATAGCGTATTTGTCGATATTTATCGGCAAATACGCTATCTACATTTTTGCTAGTTTTCCTACACCTTATCGCAACTTTCATACCAATGATTATGCGTATGAGTGGAGTCCAGCGATAATTAAATTAACGGCAATTAAGTTGAACATGATGATGATAAATCCAATGACAGCAAGCCATGCTGATTTTTTCCCTTCCCAACCGCGGGATAATCGCAAGTGAAGGAATGCTGCATAGAAAAGCCATGTAATAAGTGCCCAAACTTCTTTCGGGTCCCATCCCCAGAAGCGACTCCACGCTTCATGTGCCCAAATCATCGCGAAGATGAGTGCACCGAGTGTAAATACTGGGAATCCGATTAACACTGAACGATATCCAATTTCATCCATTAATTGCGAGTTCGCTTTTTTCGTTAACGGTTGAACGACCGCTGCGAGTGGACGACGGAAAATGAGTCGCAAAATGATGTAAATAATGGTACCGAATAATACAGACCACGTGAACGTCGTTAATGTTTTCGCGTTCATAATGGCAGGAAGTGATGCGATTGGTTCCATCGCATCTGGTGTGAGTAATTCATACTCATTCATTCCAAATAACGGTGGGTTGTTGTACGTCACTTGTGCAGGGCGTCCATCTTTGTCCACATAGTTGAATTCTGCTTCATATCCAGCGACATTAAAGCTAATTGTTGATACGACAAATCCGACGACGAGGACAACTGTGAACATCACAACTTCAATCCACATACGCTCTTTCGAACGGCGTGACATGTCGATGTTTTTAATTAAATAAATTAAACCTGCAACTGCTGAAATCGCGAGAATTGCTTCACCGAGTGCTGCTGTAATAACGTGAATCGTCAACCATTTACTTTTCAGCGCTGGGATGAGCGGTGTAATATCACGCGGGAACATCGTTGCGTATGAAATGATGATGACCGCAATCGGAAGCGCGAACAATCCGAGTGACGGCGTGCGATACATGAAGAAGAGCAAAATAAATGCCCCGACGAGCATCATCGCAAATGCCGTCGTAAATTCAAACATATTACTTACAGGTGCATGACCTGAAGCGATCCAACGTGTGATAAAATAACCGATATGAGCGATAAATCCGACGATTGTAATCCAAATTCCAACCGTGCCGAACTTGCTCTTTTGATACGCTTTTTCAGAAGTTGATTTGCGTACAGCTCCTCCGAAAAATCCAGTAGCCACAAGATATGTGACGAATGAGACTAACAGTAAGTTAGCGCTTAAAGACGCATAATCCATTACTCATTTTCCCCTTTCTGTTCCTTCAATCGTTCCTTCTCTTCTTTTTCGATGTCCTCACGATCTTCATAAGGAGGCAGTTGAACATGTTCTTTCACCGCATCGATTTCTTTCATTAATCCAAACCAGTTTTTATTCGTATGACCTGCGAGAATGAGTTCCCCTTCATCTCCCGTACAAATCCATACGCGGCGATGTTGCCAATACGAACCTTGCGCGACACCAATCATGAAAATAATTCCACCGATTAATAAAATCCATAATGTTTTATCTTTTCGGATGACGAGCCCTGAAATATCACGCGTGTCTGCTGCTACGAATTTCATTTCATATAAGTTTTCTTCTGTCTCAAGCGTTTGACGAATGGCGACGAAGCTCGTTTCGCCTTTCGGTGTTTCCGGTGTCGTCATTTTAAAAATAAATGCTGGATTATTTGGAACCGGTGACAAGTTTTGTGGCTCCCCATCTTTAATACCCGCATAATCTGAATAATAGTCTAAAATTTCAACTTTTACTCCATTGCCTAAATCATAAGACGGAGCAGGATTATCTAATTGAATCGTCATTTGACCGAGCGATTCTCCTGTCGCTTTTTCATTCAGTGAGAACGTCATGGAATATAATTCATCTAAACGATAGTCCATCTGGAAAATACTATACCCGTCATAGGTTAAAGGTTCATTGACGATGATCGGGTGGCGCTTCACTTCTTCTAACTCGGTCGTACCTGGAAGTGCGCCATCTTTATCCTTGTATAAAATAGCGTCCGTTTGGTAGTTTTTCGCAATCATTCCTGCTTTATCGAGCGCTTCACCGAATACTTCGTCCGCTTCTTCTTTTGAATAATATTCCATTGTGAAGCCTTCACTCTCGATATAATAACCAGGTGCTGAAGGAATCGCTTTACGCTCACCTTCTCGAATCCACATTTCCTCATCGATATAGAACCCTGGAAGACCTCGAAGTAGTATTCCAGCTAAGAAAATGATCAGTCCTGTATGGTTCACATACGGACCCCAGCGAGAGAATCTCCCTTTTTCAGCGAGCATCGCACCATCTTCTAATTTGACATTGTACTTCAGCTTTTTGAACTGTTCCGCTGACTGTTCAACTGATTGCTCAGGGTGATCAACTTTCCCTACCCCGTAAATACGCTGACGCTTCATAAATGAAGGGTGGCGACGCGTTCTTTGTTTTTTCAATGATTTATAAAGTGGTACGACACGGTCGACACTCGCAATGATGATTGACACACCGAGCATTCCGACTAATATTTTAAACCACCAACTGCTGTACATGTCGTTGAATCCGAGCATATGGTACACTTTACCCACTACACCGTAGTGCAATTCATAATAAGCAGCAACCTCTTCTTCAGTTTGCGCTGCGACATACATCTTTTGTGGTAATAGTGTTCCGATGGCACTCGTTACGAGTAAAATAATAATAATCCATACACCGACTTTTACGCTGGAGAAAAAGTTCCACGTTTTATCGATGATTGACATATTGTGGGTTTTCGAACGACGTGCAGCCCCTTCATAGCGCATGTCGGCAATTTTACGTTCTTTTGCTTCTTCTGAAAGTGGTCTACCGCAAGCTTCGCAAAGCTCTGTTCCTTCCGGATTGACGTGACCACACTGACATTTAATTGTGTTGCCCATCTTTATCGTACTCCTTACTTTTCAGGTCGAATCATTTCCATGTAATGTTTCACTTGTTCTTCAGACATTTCACGTGTCACAATGTCGACGATTTTTCCATTCGGATCGATTAAAATGGTCGTCGGTAACGGTTTGATGCGGTACGCTTCTTTCACCGCTTCCGTTTTGTCAATCGCAATAGGGAATGTTAAGCCATATGCATTGCGGAATGAACTCACTTTTAAGTCCGTTTCTTTCACGTTTATGGCAAGTACTTCTACTCCTTGGTCTTTAAATACATTGTATTGACTTTCCATATGAGGCATTTCTCGTTTACATGGTGCACACCATGTACCCCAGAAATTTAAAAATACGCCCTTCCCTTTGTAATCGGATAGCTTATGCACATTTCCCTCTAAATCGACGAGTTGGAAGTCTGGTGCTTGATCACCAATTGCTAAAGTGCGACCTTTCCCAGGTTCTAATGTCAATCCAACAATAATGACAATAACAAATAACATTAAGACGATTCCTCGCCGAATCGTACGATTGCGTTTACGATTTACTTTCTCCGTACTCAACATGCAACCTCCTACTCTTTTTTACGAGATACTAAAATGACAGGAGTCCTTTCTGCCATATAACACTCCATATATGAACGTTTTACTTTAATTGTCCACGTTCTGCGAGAACGCGTAATTGTTTCACTTCATGAATCGTAAGCGGACGGTAATCTCCAGCATTCATACCGATTAAATCAAGCATACCGAAACGTTCTCGTTTCAATTTATCCACTGGGTAACCGATATGGTCAAACATACGACGCACTTGACGATTACGCCCTTCATGAATTGTGATTTCTACGATAGCACGCTGTCTCTCTTTATCGACAGAGCGTGTCTTTACGTAAGCAGGTGCTGTTTTGCCATCTTCTAATTCAACGCCTCGCGCTAACTTTTTCAAATCTTCTCGACGGGGAATACCACGCACTCGCGCGAAATATGTTTTTGGCACTTCATATTTGGGATGTGTTAATAAATAAGAAAAATCACCATCATTGGTCATGAGCAATAAGCCAGACGTATCGTAATCTAAGCGTCCTACAGGGAAAATTCGCTCTTCCACTTGTGGCATGAGGTCGAGAACCGTCTTCCGACCGCGATCATCTTCCACCGTCGATAAATATCCTGTCGGCTTATAAAGTAAGTAATAAACAAATTCTTCTTTCACAATTTCAACACCGTTGACTGCTACTTTGTCTTTATTGCTCACTTTTGTTCCAAGTTCACGAACGACTTCACCATTTACTTCTACAACACCATCTAATATTAATTGTTCTGCCTTACGTCTCGATGCGATTCCTGCCTGTGCAATCACTTTTTGTAATCGTTCCATTAATGTGTTACCCACCTTTATTTATAATAATCTTTTATGATAGTATGATGAATATTATGAAAATGCTTCTTTAAATTGTGACATAAATAAGTCGGTTTCTTCTCGGTCATCTTCTCGTGTCGGTAATGGTGGGAGCTTTTCTAACGATTCTAAGCCAAATTGTTCTAAAAACAAATCCGTCGTACCGTATAAAATAGGACGGCCAATTTGATCGAGACGCCCCTGCTCTCCAACAAGTTCACGTTGGATGAGTCTTTGTAATGGACCATCACTACTCACACCTCTTATATCGTCTACTTCAACACGTGTAATCGGTTGTTTGTAGGCGATGATCGCTAATACTTCCAAAGCGGCTTGGCTTAAAGATGACACTGTCCGATCTGTCGCAAGTTGCTCCACCTGTTCACTGAATTGTTTTTTCGTCACAAACTTATAACGATTCCCATACTTTTTTAATTGGATGCCTCGTTTGTCATCTTTCGCTAGCTCGAGCATCCACTGTTCCAATTGTTCTTCTGTACAAGTCGTGAATTGGTTCAATTGTTTCAAGGTTATCCCTTCTTCTCCACGAACGTACAATAAACTTTCAATCAATGCTTCGTCAAGCACTCGGATCACCTCTTTTCAATGTACACTTCATCGAAATTACGCTGCTGTGTCGCACGTACTTGCCTGTCACGCATTAAATGTAAAATCGCGAAAAACGTCATGACTAATTGAGAGCGGTCGTACGTTTCAAATAGTTCATCAAAACGACACGCTCCATCATGTCGCTCTAACTTCGCTAATACATGCGCAACCGCTTCTTCTACTGTAACAGACGAACGTCCGACACGCGCTTTTTTCGGTTCTTGTTTTACTTGTTTTTTTAACATGTTTTGAAAAGCTGTTACGAGATCGAAGACGTTGAACGTTTCCTCCTCTTCAACAGCCTCCATAACAGTCGGGAGTTTCGCAAAATGTTGGCGTTCTTCTTCGTAAGATGCTTCTAATTGGAGCGCTGCTTTTTTATACTGTTCGTAACGAAGCAAACGTTCCACGAGTGATTCACGCGGATCTTCTTCTTCCTCGGCTACTTCTTCTAATTCTTCATGAACAGGGAGTAACATTTTGCTCTTAATTTCAATCAATGTCGCTGCGAGCACTAAATATTCTCCTAGTTCATCTAGTTGTAAAATAGACATCGTTTCGATATGCTCAACATATTGACTCGTTAATTCCTTCATCGGAATATCGTAAATATCAATTTCCAACCTTTTAATTAAGTGAAGAAGTAAGTCAAGTGGACCTTCGTATACACTTAATTTTACTTCGTAACTCATGAAACGACCACCTTTATAAAGGACTGATTAATAATGATGTATTGGCAAGATCAACGTTTCCTTCAATTTATCCGTTATTTTAATGAAAAACAGGATTATTTCGAATGTCATGAAGTGCTAGAGGAGCTTTGGATTAGAACGAATGTCCAGACGAAAAAACATGTGCTCCCCTTACTCATTCTCATCTCGACTTCATTGTATCATTGGCGAAGAGAAAATTGGCGTGGCGCAGAAAAAACGATGACAAATGCACTCAAACGCTTTAATGAAATCTGTTGGGATGAGCCATATATCGATGAGATACAATTGAAACAACAGTGCGAGCACGCCCTCCAATCGATCACAGAACGAGAGGCTTTTGATTCTTTCACCCTTCATACGGACCCGTCATTAGCTTGGCAACGCGTCACTATTGAAGAAACTCCTGAACAAATGCTCGTTGATAAGCATGTACATGTCTTTCAAGAGCGTTTTAAAAAGACATGAAAACACGTGTAGACAAAGTGAGGTCACTTTGTCTACACGGTTTTTTTACTTCAAAAACATTCTCGTATGTACCGTACCTTTTGCGGTCAAATGCCCGTATTTTTCGTACATTTGATCCACGAGGTACCGAGCGATTCCTTCATTGCGATACGAAGGATTGACAGAGAGATGTTGCAATGTCCATTCTCCCGCTTCCTCATCTACCATCACACCGACGAGTGCAATAAAATCTTCTTCACGCTTCAATAAATAAAGATGCCAGTTCGGATCTTCTTGATAGAGCGTGATCGTTTCTTTCAACTTTTTTAACATCTTTTCAGTCGGTATGTACGATAAAAAACCCATCGCAATTTTTTCATACGCTTTTCGATAACGAAAAAGTTCCACAATTATCCCTTCTTTTCTAATTGTCGTTGCGTCAGCTACCAGAACCTGGTCCGAAGTTCGGTGCGACGTAAAACCAGTACAGGAATCCCCAAATGAGCGACACCGTGACAATGATTAGGAAAAGAATTATATTTCTCTTCTTCAATTTCGTTCCTCCAACCAATCTTGTGGCAATGCTTCATCTAAACGGACGAGATCTTCCAGCTTCTCGCGACGTGCGACGAGTTGGTGACGTCCGTCTTTTATAAAGACGACAGCCGGTTTTGCGAGACGATTATAGTTGCTCGCCATAGCGTAAGTATACGCTCCTGTACAGAAGAGTGCAATAATATCTCCATTTTCTACTGCGCTAATACGTGCACCTTGAATGAGTTGGTCACCCGACTCACAACACTTTCCAGCAATTGTGACAACTGTACCTTTCGGTGCGTTCATCTTATTCGCAACGACCGCTTCATACTTTGCGTCGTAAAGTGCTGGACGAATATTGTCTGTCATACCACCATCGACCGCTACATATTGACGCACATTCGGTACTTCTTTTTGACTTCCGACTGTGTAAAGAGTTGTTCCTGCATCTCCTACGAGAGAGCGGCCTGGTTCGATCCAAATGGCAGGCATCGGATACTTGTATTGCTCCGCTAGTTTCATCACTGCTTCTGTCATCGCCTTCACATACACATGGGGTTCTTCAGGTGCATCTTCTTCCGTGTAACGAATACCGAATCCTCCACCTAAGTTCAAGACAGAACAAATAAAGTGATCCTCTTCTTGCCACGTATGCATTTTTTGCATGAGCGCTTCCGCTGCATGAACGAAACCGTCCACTTCAAAGATTTGGCTACCGATGTGACAATGCATGCCAAGAAATTGCAAATGTTTATCTTCTTTCAATTGTTGGAATGCACGATCCGCTTGACCATTTTTAAGGTCGAAACCGAATTTTGAGTCTTCCTGGCCAGTCGTAATATAATCATGAGTCGACGCTTCTACTCCAGGTGTCACTCGAATTAAAACATTCATCTTTTGATTGCGTTCTGTCGCAATTTTACGCAGTAAGTCAATTTCGTAAAAATTGTCAATGACGATACATCCGATACCCACTTCAAAGGCATAGCGCAATTCCGATTCACTTTTATTATTTCCGTGGAAATGAATACGCTCTGCTGGGAAATTCGCACGTACTGCTGTATATAGTTCTCCTTCGGACACGACATCTAAAGATAAACCTAATGTTTCAGCGACTTGGTATAAAGCGATATTTGAAAAAGCTTTACTCGCATAAGCAACTTGCGCTTTTACACCGAGTTGTTCAAATGTATCCACGAACCCTTTCGCTCGTCTCTCAAAAAGTGCCATATCATAAACAATCGTTGGTGTACTGTATTCTGCAACAATTTCTGTTACATCTACACCGCCGATTTCCAAATGCCCTTCTTCATTCACTGTTTGTGTTCCGTGTAAAAACATAAAATTTCCCCCTTCTCTTCAGCTCGTACGTTCTATTATAGCGAAAAGAAGGGAGAAAGTCTTGAACTAATTCATTTTACGCTTCCCCGATTGTTTCAAAAATGAGCGGTTGTTTTTCTACCTTCGTCGCGCTAATTTGAATCGCTCGTTCAATTTTTTCTCGAGTCGTTGTAATTTCTTCTGTATTGCTGTAAATCGTGACGAGCGATTCACCTTTTTTAACAACATCTCCTATTTTTTTGTGCAAACGCAAGCCGACAGCCATATCGATTTCGTCCTCTTTCGTCGCGCGTCCCGCTCCGAGAAGCATTGCCGCGACTCCGATATCGTTCGCGATAATTTTTTCGATGTAACCGTCTTGCGGTGCGAACACTTCATAAGTGTATGTCGCTTGTGGTAAACGTTTCGGATTGTCGATAATTGAACCGTCTCCACCTTGCGCTTCGATCATTTCTTTAAATAATTGAAGGGCTGAACCGTCTTCAATTACTGTTTTCAACATATGGCGCGCTTCTTCAAAGCTCGACGCTTTTTTCGCAGCGACAATCATTTTACTTCCGAGCACGTAACAAAGTTCTGTTAAATCTTCTGGCCCTTCCCCTTTTAATGTCGCGATTGCTTCTTCAATTTCAAGCGCATTCCCAATCGCTTCGCCGAGAGGTTCGCTCATGTTTGAAATGACCGCCATCGTCTGACGTCCGACCGCTTCACCGATATTGACCATCGCATGTGCTAATTGCTCCGCTTGTTCCACTGTTTTCATAAATGCGCCTTCTCCGACTTTTACATCAAGTACGATCGCATCAGCCCCTGCTGCAATTTTTTTGCTCATAATAGAACTCGCAATGAGCGGAATGCTATCGACGGTTGCCGTCACATCACGCAATGCATAAATCTTTTTATCCGCTGGCGTCAAGTTCCCACTTTGCCCGATGACCGCTGCTTTCAATGTGTTCACTTGGTCGATAAATGCCTGTTCGCTCAATTCAATTTGGAATCCTTCAATCGCTTCTAGCTTATCGAGTGTTCCCCCTGTATGACCGAGACCGCGTCCACTCATTTTCGCAACCGGAACGCCACATGCTGCGACGAGCGGTACGAGGATGAGTGTCGTCGTATCTCCGACGCCTCCTGTCGAGTGCTTATCTACTTTAATTCCTTCGATTTGTGAAAGGTCAATCGTATCGCCACTATTCACCATCGCCATGACGAGATGACCTTGTTCTTCGGCCGTCATTCCTTGGAAGTAAATCGCCATTAAAAGGGCACTCGCTTGATAATCTGGAATCGTGCCATTCGTATATCCTTCAATGAAGAATTCAATTTCTTCACCTGTCAGTTCGTGACCGTCACGCTTTTTTTCTAAAATATCGACAAAACGCATCATTCTTTCACCTGCTCTTTCAATATAGGTAAAAAGCTCGTGCCATGTTCTGGAAGCGGTACATTAAAGTTATCCGCAATCGTTGCACCGATATCGGAAAACGTTTCACGCACATCTAAAGCACGCCCTGTCAATTTTGGTGAGTACATGAGTAATGGCACATATTCACGCGTATGATCTGTACCTGGCGCTGTCGGGTCGTTTCCGTGATCCGCTGTTAAAATGAGCAAGTCATCTGCTCCCATGCGCTTATAAATCTCAGGTAAGCGTGCATCAAACTCTTCTAACGCTTGACGGTATCCTTCTGGGTCGCGACGATGTCCAAACATCGCGTCAAAATCAACGAGGTTCGTGAAACTCAATCCATCAAATGATTGCTCCATCACTTCAAGCAACTTATCAACACCGTCCATGTTAGATTTTGTGCGGACAGCAGCTGTTACCCCTTCTCCGTTATAAATATCGTTAATTTTCCCAACAGCGATTACATCTTTTCCTGCATCTTTCAATTCGTTCATGACGGTGCGACCAAATGGCTTTAAAGCGTAGTCATGACGATTCGATGTCCGTGTGAAATTACCTGGCTCACCGATGAACGGACGCGCGATGACACGACCGACTAAAAACTCTGGTTGCAATGTCAATTCACGAGCAATTTCACAAATCTCATAAAGTTCTTCTAACGGTACAACTTCTTCATGTGCTGCAATTTGTAAAACAGGGTCCGCGGACGTGTAGACGATAAGTGCTCCTGTTTTCATATGTTCTTCGCCATAATCCTCAATGACAGCCGTGCCGCTCGCTGGTTTATTGACGATCACTTTACGTCCCGTACGTTCTTCTAACTGCTGGATGAGTTCTTCTGGGAATCCTTCTGGGTATACTTTAAATGGTTTATCGATGTTAAGTCCCATAATTTCCCAATGTCCTGTCATCGTATCTTTCCCGACAGAAGCTTCTTGTAATTTTCCGTAAATCCCTTGCGGGTGTTCTGTCGTTGCAAGCCCTTCGATTGGACGAATGTTGCCAAGCCCGAGTTCGACTAAATGCGGAACGTTTAGCCCGCCTGTCGCCCGGACGATGTTGCCGAGTGTATCTGCTCCTTCGTCTCCGAAATCTTTCGCATCTGGTGCTTCTCCAATTCCTACTGAATCGAGTACGATTAAATGAATACGTTTAAATAATGATGTCATCTTTATTTCCTCCTTACGCACGTGGATGATATTGATCATACATCTCTTTTAAATGTTTTCTTGAGACGTGCGTGTATATTTGTGTTGTCGAAATATCTGTATGTCCCAGCAGTTCTTGCACCGCTCGTAAATCCGCCCCATTTTCTACTAAATGCGTCGCAAATGTGTGGCGCAACGTATGAGGTGTTAACTCTTTCTGGATGTTCGCAAGAATCGCATACTGTTTGACAATTTTCCAAATGCCTTGTCGCGTCAAACGCTTCCCTCTCATATTAACAAAAAGTGGCGTTTTATCATATTGTTTTTGTAAAAAAGTAAGTCGCGCTTCTGTTATATATTTTTGTAAAGCTTGTTTCGCATGCTTTCCTAAAGGTAAAATACGCTCTTTATTTCCTTTTCCGATGACGCGAATAAAGCCGATTTCAAGCTGCACCGAATCGATATCACTATCGACGAGTTCCGAAACGCGAATTCCTGTTCCATACAACAATTCTAACATCGCTCGGTCGCGAACTCCTTGCGGTTTGCTCAAGTCAGGTTGAGCGAGTAAACGATCGACTTGTTCAATCGTTAAAATGGTCGGCAATGTTTTTGCAATTTGAGGGAGCTGTAACAAAACTGTGGGGTCGTGATCGCTTAACTGTTCCCGTATTAAAAATTGATGAAACATGCGCAATGTCGAAATGTGACGAGCGAGCGTACGTGATGAGCGCCCTTCTGCTTGTAACTGTTGCAAGTAATCAACAATGAGTAAGCGGGTCATCTTTTGCCACTCTGAAATGCCTCGTTCTTTACGGTATTGTTCGTACAATGTTAAATCGCGGCGATACGCCTCAATCGTATTGTGTGCAAGTTGCCGTTCTACAATTAAGAAATGAATAAATTCATCGATGTCTCGCATAAGTATCCTCCTTTAAATAGAAAAAGGACGGCATGTGCCATCCTCTCTACTTCTTTTTATTTTCTTTCTGTTTACAACGTTTGCAAATGCCGTGAAACGTAAGCCAGTGGTCTTTCACTGTAAATTGGAAACGTGTTTCGACAATTTTTTCCACTTCGCCGAGTAAATCTTCTTGAATCTCATCTACGGAACCACATTCGATACAGATGAGATGATGGTGGAAACGAGTCGCTCCTTCTTGACGCAAGTCATAGCGTGCGACACCATCTCCGAAGTTAATTTTGTCGACGATTTTTAATTCAGTTAATAATTCTAATGTGCGGTATACGGTTGCCAGGCCAATTTCTGGCGCTCGTTCTTTTACGAGTAAGAAGACGTCCTCTGCGCTGAGGTGATCTTCTTCATTCTCAAGTAGTACCATAACAGTCGCTTCGCGTTGTGGCGTCAATTTATAACTTGCCCCGTGCAACTGCTTTTTTATTCGTTCAATTCGGCTTTCCATGACGACGCCTCCTTCAAGTCACTATCTATTATATCAAATGAAGAAATGATGTGACAATAGAAAGCGTGTCGGTTTAACAACATGTTCATCATTCTCAACCTTCTATCTTTATACTAACGAGTTATTTAGACTAATTATTATTTAGTATACGGGAACTGCTGTTGTACGTAAAGTAATGCGAACGCCGTTTTCGCGTCGTAAATTTTTCCTTCCGTCATCCATTGTAACGCTTCGTCTAAAGAAACTTCATGAAGGCGAACAAATTCGTCCTCGTCCCCTTCGCGTGGCGCACTCAGTTTCTCAAGGTTTGACGCTAAATAGACGTGAATAATTTCATCGGCAAAGCCTGGTGATGTCGCAAATGATTGGACATGTTCCAATTTATGCGCTAAATAACCTGTCTCTTCTTCCAGTTCACGAAGCGCGCAATTTTCTAACGTTTCTCCCGCGTCGATTTTCCCTGCTGGAATTTCAATGATGGCACGTTCGAGTGCTTTTCGATATTGTTCAACGAGCACGATGTTTCCGTCCTCCGTTAAAGCAATCACTGCGACCGCTCCTGGGTGTGTCACAATTTCTCGTTTACTTTGTAAGCCGTTCGGTAATTCAACATCGTCGACATGCAATGAAATGATTTTTCCTTCAAAAAGCGTTTCTCGTCTCACTGTTTTTTCTTCTCCGAATTTCATCTCGTCAACCCCTTTTCATATTCTTTTTCATTACATCTATTGTATCATGAGAATGAAGGGGGAACGATTATGAAGACTAGAACAATTGGTAAGAGCGAACTCGTCGTTTCTGAACTTGGGCTCGGGTGCATGTCACTCCCGACAAATCAAGAGAAAGCGCGCTCAGTCATCGACGCGGCTTTAGATTATGGCATTACGTATTTCGACACAGCCGATTTATACGATGCAGGACAAAATGAAATTGTCGTCGGACAAGCACTCAACAAACGTCGACACGAGATCATTCTCGGGACAAAAGTCGGCAATGCGATGAATCCTGATGGGAAAACGTGGACATGGAATCCATCGAAAAAACATATTATGTCGAGCGTAAAAGAAAGTTTACGTCGCTTGCAAACCGATTATATCGACTTATATCAACTTCACGGAGGGACGATGGAAGATGACGTAGAAGAAACGATTGACGCTTTCGAGACGTTAAAAAAAGAAGGACTCATTCGAGAATATGGCATTTCATCGATTCGACCGACTGTCATTGAACGTTTTACAGAGATGAGTAAGGGGGTTTCGGTCATGATGCAATACAATTTGCTCGACCGTAAAGCGGAGCAAGTATTTCCATTGCTCCAACAACGAAACAATAGTGTCATCGTGCGCGGTTCGATTGGCAAAGGTTTACTGACGGAAACATTCGCTAAACGACTCGCTAATCACGCGGCATTCCCACCGTTTACAAACGTACAACTTTCAGAGCTTCTTCCAAAAGTCGAAGCGATTGAACCGCATATGCAGGCAGTTGCCCTCCATTATTTATTGCAGTCACCTGTCGTAGCGACGGTATTGATCGGCTCTCGCACAGTAGAACAACTGCAAAGCTCCTTGCATGCCTACAATCAAACGATTAGCGAAGAAACATTGCAACAAATTGAACAGCTCATCCCATTTCACCCGTATCAAGAACATCTTATCGATTTTGAGCATTATCATTAAAAAAACATGGGGCGAAAAATTTCGCACCCATGTTTTTAGATTATAAATCGAATGTCGCCGTCACCGGACAGTGGTCGCTCCCGAGCACTTCTGACTCGATCGTCACCGCTTGTAAACGGTCGGCTAGACGGTCGCTCATCATAATGTAATCGATACGCCACCCGATATTGCGGTCTCGCGCTTTATTCATATAACTCCACCAAGTATAAGCGCCTTCTGCATCGGGATAAATGTGTCGAAACGTATCGGTAAACCCTGCTTCTAAAAACGCCGTATGTTTCGCACGCTCTTCATCTGTAAACCCTGAATTCCCGCGGTTCGACTTCGGATTTTTCAAATCAATTTCCGTATGTGCGACGTTCAAATCCCCACAATAAATGATGGGCTTTTTCGCATCGAGCATCTGTAAATAATGACGTACATCCTCTTCCCACTGTAATCGTTCTTCTAAACGGCTTAAATCACGCTTCGAGTTCGGTGTGTACTCCGTGATGATATAATAATTATCATATTCTAGCGTAATGATGCGGCCTTCTTTCTCGGATGTTGCTTCTCCTACTCCGTAATGAACGGAAAGCGGTGTATGCTTCGTAAAAATAGCTGTGCCAGAGTAGCCTTTTTTCTCCGCATAATTCCAATACATTTCATACCCTTCTAAATCTAACTCAATTTGTCCTTCTTGCAATTTAATTTCTTGTAAACAGAAAAAATCGGCATCCGCTTCATGAAAATAATCTAAAAAACCTTTTTTCACGACAGCGCGTAATCCGTTCACATTCCACGTTACGATTTTCAAACTATTCATCCTTCCTGAATCGATTCAATTGTATAATGTTCTTTCGGTAAAACTGGTTGTTCTCCTAAAACGAGACGCGCAAGTTCCGCTCCGACGAACGGACCGACGGTTAAGCCTGAAGCTCCGAGACCGTTAGCCGTCCATACATTATTTGTCGACGGAACAGTCCCATATACGACAGAATACATCGGTGTATGAGGTCGCACACCGACTCTCACTTCAAGCAAGGTCGCTTCTTCTAGTTTCGGAGCGACGGTGAACGCTTTGTCTAAAATAGAATGCACTCCCCCTGCTGTCACGTTTAAGTTCGTATACTCATCCTCATGCGTTGCTCCACAAATGATGCGATCGTCTTGCGGAACGATATAATGATTACCATCTGGCATGACAACAGGTAAATGCGACACATCTTCCACTACTTGCAAGTGCGCAATTTGTGCTTTTTGACCTCGCACTGGGAAAGGCACTTCAATCGATGCGAAAGTTTCCGCAGCCCAAGCACCAGTAGCAACAACGATGCGGTCTCCTTCGACACGTTCACCATTTAAAGTGACGAATACCTCTTGCCCTTCGCGATGCAATTTCGCATCTCCTACAAGCTCTTTCAAATGATAATGGCGAGCCGCTTTAAGTAAAGCACTTCGCAATTGCTTCCCGTCGACACGTGCTCCACCTGTGACGAATAAAGAAATAAACCGTTCATCGAGATAAGGGAAGCGCTCCAAAGTTTCGCGTTCATTTTGTGTGTCACATCGTCCGATTTCGGGCGCGTCTTCTGTTCGTTTTATCATTAACTTTTCGATTTTTTCTCTCTTTTTTTCATCTTCATATAGACGAACGACACCATTTTGTGCATACCCGATTTGTTCGACACCGTCTTCTCGCAACATTTGACGTAGCACATCGTAATATTTCGCTCCTTCTTTCGCTAAAGCATACCACGGCTTGTTTCGTCGCTGCGACAGCCAAGGAGCGACGATTCCTGCAGCGGCATCTGTCGCTCTTCCTCGTTCTTCACGGTCGATCAACGTTACCGCGACTCCTCGTCTTGCGAGATGGTATGCGGTACTCGCTCCGATAATTCCACTTCCGATTACAATCACGTTCATAAAGCTACCTCCACTTTGTATTCACTTCTTGTAGCTTATCAAAGTTTACGCTTTTTTTCAGAACAAAAAACTCGGTAGTGTAGACTACCGAGTTCAACTTAACTCAACAAAGCAGCGTCGTTCACGAGTTGTTCTCCGCGTATTTTTTGGAATTGTTCCATCAACTTCGGAATCGTCAACGTCTTTTTCTCTTCTTCGCCTACTTCTAAAATAATTTGGCCTTTATCCATCATGATGAGGCGGTTGCCGAGGTCGAGCGCTTGCTGCATATTATGCGTAACCATCACTGTCGTCAATTGGTCTTTCTCGACGAGTGTTTTCGTAATGTCCGTAATCGATGCTGCACGCGACGGGTCGAGTGCAGCTGTATGTTCGTCTAAAAGTAAAATGTTCGGGTTCGTAAAAGTCGCCATCAATAAAGATAACGCTTGACGCTCTCCCCCTGATAACATGCCGACGAGTGTGTTCATTCGATTTTCAAGATGAAGACCGAGCGTTTCAAGCGACGTTTTAAAATATTCACGACGCTCTTTCGTCACACCGAGACGGAGGCGACGACGACGGTTTCGCGAATAGGCGATCGCTAAGTTTTCTTCAATCGTCATCGAAGGTGCGGTTCCTGCCATCGGGTCTTGGAAGACGCGTCCGATATATTGCGCACGCTCATGTTCTTTCAATTTCGTCACATTATTACCTGCGATATAAATATCTCCTGCATCTGGTGTGAGTGCTCCTGAAATCATATTGAGCATCGTGGACTTTCCCGCCCCATTACTTCCGATGACCGTGACGAAATCTCCTGCTTGTAGATGTAAATCGATATGGTCGAGCGCCACTTTTTCATCGGGTGTTCCTTCGTTAAACACTTTCCAAATTTGATCAATTTTTAACAAGGAGATCCCCCCGTTCTGCATCCAATGCGGCGCGTCTTTGTAATTTTTTCTTTTTATTCCGTCGTTCTTCAAATAATCGCGGAACGACAAGTGCAATGACGACGATGATCGCTGTAATTAATTTCATATCGCCTGGGTCTAAATTGATGCGCAATGCAAATCCGAGAATAATGCGATAAATGACAGATCCAATAATGACCGCAAATGTCGTACGGACAATCGTCTTCGTTCCGAAAATGGCTTCTCCGATAATGACCGAAGCGAGACCGACGATAATCATTCCGACCCCCATCCCGTTATCTGCGAATTTATTATATTGAGCGATGAGCCCACCTGCCAATGCGACGAGACCGTTTGAAATCCCGAGCCCTAAAATAATGAGGCGGTCTGTATTCGCTGAAAAACTGCGAATCATGCGTTGGTTATTTCCTGTCGCACGAATTGCTAAACCGATTTCAGTTTGTAAAAAGAAGTCGACGATTAATTTAATGACGATAATGACGATAATCATTAACGCTAAAATACCGTAACTTCCCGGTAAACTTTGCGCACCGAGTGCACTGAACATACCGTTAATCCATCCGTCTACTGGCAATGTTTTCCAAAAGGCTAAAAAGGAGCTAAATACCGTCTCTTCATTTAAAAGTGGAATGTTCGGACGTGTCACACTCGTTTCTGTCGACAAGCCCATAATGCGCAAGTTAATGGAATAGAGCGCAATCATCATAATAATCCCGGAGAGTAGCGGATTAATTTTCCCTTTAGTGTGCAAAACCCCTGTGATTGTTCCGGCAAAAAATCCAACAATGATTGCAAGCAATGTCGCAACGATTGGAGAATAACCGAATGTGATCATCGTTGCGACAATCGCAGCTCCTGTTACGAAGCTGCCATCTACCGTCAAATCTGGAAAATCTAAAATACGGAATGTTAAATATACACCGAGTGCCATAATCGCATAAATAACACCTTGTTCAATTGAACCGAATAATGCAGCTAAAGCAAGCATCGATTATTCCCCCTTTCTTATATTATTTTAATTCTGCGTTCCATTCTTCTTTAATTTCAATATTTAATTGTTTCGCTTTCTCTTCGTTAATTAGTAAACGTAAGTTTTGTGGGACTTGTACTGGAATGTCTGCTGGCTTTTTGCCATCTTTCAAAATTTGAACAGCCATTTCTCCCGCTTCGTATCCGATATCGTAAAACTCAAATCCGAATGCTCCTAAACCACCGCGTGCTACTGAATCGAACTCAGCGACGAACATCGGTAAATCATGTTCTTCTGCTACGCCTACGACAGATTCTAAAGCGTTGACGACTGTATTATCTGTAATGATGTAAATACTGTCGACTTTACCGATTAACGATTCTGTCGCCTGTTTTACTTCAGCGCTCGATGATACCGCTGCATCAACGATTTCAACGCCGTATTGTTTAGCTGCTGCTTTCGCTTGGTCAATTTGAACACGTGAGTTTTGTTCTCCTGAGTCAAACACCATTCCAATTTTCGTTGACCCTAATTCATCTTTTAAAAATTCAATACTTTTCGCGACTGCTTCCGGGTGGTTGTCTGTCGTTCCTGTAACGTTGCCACCTGGTGCTTCGTTCGAATCAACTAAGTTCGCTTCCACTGCGTTCGTCACCGATGTGAACACAATCGGAATATCGTCTGTCGCTGCTTTCGCTGCGAGTGCGCTCGGTGTGGAGTTCGCAAAAATTAAATCGACTTGATCTCCGACTAAGTTCGTCGCAATTTGCGCGTTAATGCTTTGGTCATTCTGTGCGTTTTGCACGTCATATTTCACATCTAAACCAGCATCTTCTAAAGCTTTTTTAAATCCGTCAAATGCTGCGTTTAACGATGGATGTTCTACAATTTGTGTTACGCCGATGACGTATTGCTCTTTGTCACCACTCGCTTCCCCTTCATTCCCTTCCGCCTCTGTCGACGGTTTGTCATCTCCTCCGCATGCTGCAAGCACGAGTAGTGCCAATAATGCGAATAATGTAAATATATTCTTTTTCATTGAATAGCCCCCTTTGAATAGTTTCGATATAAATGGTATCGTACAATGTTCTTTTCATTCCGTCAATCTATTTTCGTGATTTTTCTGAAAGTTCTAACGCTGTTAAAATGGCTTAAAATAGCGCTTAAGCTATGGTACTTCAATGATTCAACGCTTTAGTGTGATGAAATAATATTTTCAAAAAAAGTTACTCAGTAAGAGAGTAACTTTCATTAATAATTATTCATATTTTTGAATAGGCCCATCATATTCTGCTAATAGTTCTTCGAAGCTTTTATTTTTTTCACGTTCTTCTCGCTCTTTACGTTTTCTTTCACGTTGCTGTTCTAATTCTTTTTTCTCTCTTTGTTGCGCTTCTTTTTTCACCGTTTTCAACTCTTTTTGTAACGCTTCATTCAGTTGATCTGCGAGTGTGAATTTTTCATCAATCATCTTACACGCCTCTCCTTCTATTCAATGGTATACTTATTGTATCAAATCTTGCACAGAAGGTGATTCATTTGCGCTTACTAAAATTGCTCATGAGCAGTTTAGGCATTTTATTTAGCGCGTTCGTTTCTATCGGTTATTTACTGACGAACCGCATGATGTTCATCAAAAAGAAAGACCCCTCTACCATTTATGAACGAGAAATTTTACTCAATGAAGAACAACGGAAGTGGTATGAACGCGTTCCTAAAAAAGAAATTCAAATTGATTCGATGCACGGGTATCCTATTCAAGCGACGGTCATTCAAACAATCGATGCGCCTCGTTATGTCATCTTTAGTCATGGCGTGACAGAAACACGACTGAGTTCCATTCAATTTGCGATGTTATTTGAACAGTTCGGTTACAATGCAGTCATTTATGATCAGAGAAGACATGGAACGAGTGGTGGGAAAACGACATCTTTCGGCTACTATGAAAAAGTCGATTTAAAAGCGGTCGTTCAATATGTAGAACAATGGAGAGGTCCCGAAGCTGAAATTGGAGTTCATGGCGTTTCGATGGGGGCAGCGACTGCTCTTTTATATGGAGGAACATATGAAAATACTCCAATTTCATTCATCATAGCGGATTGTCCTTTTTCCAGTTTCTCAGAACAACTCGCTCACATCGCTAGCGCCGAAACTTCCCCTTATTGGACCGAGCAAGCACTACGCGTGGCCAATTTATTTCTTCGATGGCGAGATGGCTACACACTCAGCGAAGTTTCTCCTATCAAAGTAGTCGACCAAATAAAAGTACCCATTTTATTCATCCATACGTTGAAAGATACTTTTATTTTACCTCATATGAGTGAAGACTTGTACGAAGCAGCCAATGAGCCTAAACAACTCGTGTTATTACCAGAAGGAAAACATGCGCTCGGGTATCGAAAAAATCGAGAAGCATACCGAGATGCGATCGCTGACTTTTTACAACATGTTAAAAAAGACTGACTCTCGTTAATGAGAAGTCAGTCTTTACGTTTTATTTTTTGTTTTTTTGCTTGTCACTTACACGGTTCATTTGATTCATCATTTGATTAATTTTCTTCTGTGATGGTTTTTGACCCATTTGCATCATCATCACACGTAACATCTCTTCGTTAATCGGTGGGTTTTCTTCCAAGTAGTTTTCCATATATTTTTTAGAAACCCAAAATCCGATGAAAACGCCGATAATTAAAGTAGCAAGTGCAATGAGGACTACCCAAATTGTACTCATGTCGTTCCTCCTTAACTGCTTTATTCGATAAACTGTCCACTATGCATTATACAACGACTAATTCCGAATAGCAATAACTCGTTCATTCAAATGGTACGACGTCTTTCTTCTTTTCACAATAAACAATCGCTCCCAATAAGATTATAGCGAACAGTCCGATGCTACCGAGCTGAACCCACGTATAGAAAGGCGGATACCACGCACTAAACAGACGGGTAATGGAAAGCGGTAAAAGAATCGCCGCACAAGCGATCACAGCTAAAATAACTCCTCCTGCAAGTTGCAATGCGTTTTTCGCATACGTTCCGATCCACATTCCGACGATCGTTGAGACGAACGTGAAAAAGAATAATACAACGACCGTCATCCATAACCATTCTCCAATTGTCCAATCGAACCAAATTTCACCTGAAATTAACTCCCGAATCGGCACGTCGACAAAGTATAGATGACCGTTTCGTTCCATCAAATACGCATAGACGACGATCATAATGAAAGTAAGTATACCGCTGACCGTCATACTAGCGAGCCATTTCACAAAAGGCAAACGTCTGCCGTATGTCGTACTGTATTGTAACGGAATCATTCTTTGCATGCGATCTTGATAATGAACGGGTGCTGTAATGAGTAAAGTGACGAGAACGACGATGAGTACGGCAGACGTCGTTAAATTGCGAACGATGAGAAAAATTCGTTCAGGTTGCGCTACAATCGTAGACTGTTCATACAATTGTTCGTAATAGTCAGGGGACGCTGCGTCACGATGACCGGGTCCATGTCGATTTTGCTCAATGTATGTCTCATTTCCTTCGTAAA
Organism: Savagea serpentis; assembly: GCF_015351395.1. Classification (GTDB taxonomy): domain Bacteria; phylum Bacillota; class Bacilli; order Bacillales_A; family Planococcaceae; genus Savagea; species Savagea serpentis. The sequence continues at coordinate 310,991 of NZ_JADKPV010000001.1, read as the reverse complement.
AACTTAACAGGCGGTCATATTCTTGCCAAAGCCAAAAATCTTCCGACTCATTTGATTCAAAAATCCAATCGTCATGTAGAGCGGAAGCCCGTTCTCCCCGTTCATTTTCTTCCCAAATGAGCTGTTGCCATTCTTCAAATGTGTTCACGCCTAATTGTCGGAGCTCCACATCGTTTTGAACGTATGCATCTAACTTTGTTTGATACAGCGCTGTTATTCGTTTGACATCTTCCCAATCCTCTTTTGTCATCGACGGACCGTATGTGTCGACGAGTTCTCGGTGGACGATGATGCTTGAAGCGGTAGATTTTCCTTGATTCATCATCCGAATATCATAATCTGTCAGCAACATGTACGTAATGAAATGCGCACTTAAAACAAACAATAGAAGGGGAAGTGACCGGTATTTTTTACACTCATTCCAAAAGATTTTCATCACTCTACCTCCTGCCAATCTTTTCTTTTAAAATGTCGCCATGCGTAGAAGGAAATTATTCCAATCATTATTGCAGAAAGAAGCAATGTTTTCCATTCAAAATGAGGATCGAGCGTATACCCTTTCCACATCATGAGCCAATGAGCAGTTCCTACGATGAGCGTCGATAAAGTATAGGTCGCATAAATGAGCAAGCTTGAACTTTTCGAAATGAAGGCAGGCACGATAAACAATAAAAATAAAATCGCGATCACGGCTGCCGTTGCGATATACGTTTGATGCCAATATAAACTGATCGCCCACGTCAAACAGACAACGAGCACGATAATGGAAAGCCCAATTCCCCACTGCACTGATACATATTGAATAAATGTGAAAGGATACCATGTCATAAATAAGTTCGGCCCTTCTACGTTCCAACTACTGCTCACATAACTTGTCCATAAAGATGGAGTCGTGTAAAGCGCGATATACGAACCGATTGATAACAAAAATAATCCAACATATGTACTGCTTGCGACGAATAAACTCGACAGCCATTTCGCTATTTGAACTTTTCTTCCGACCGTTGAGCTGTAGACGACGGATGCTGTGCGATGTTCGCGCTCGTAACTCGTCAGCAAGGCAGTAATTAAAATAGTGATCAACACCGATTCCATCAGTACAGCACGCATCAGTTTCCCGAACAGTGCATCATGCTGGCTAAAAAGAGCGTTCGGCGCATAGTGGGTCGGCGCTTCTTGTGCGATTAACTTGGAAAAACGCATTTCTAATGCTGGAATATGCTGGCGTAATGTTGCTGCTGCATTTCCTGTTAATCCGTACATCCGAACAATTTGCTCAACTTTTTCGTCTACTTGTAACGCAGCACGCTGCTCGTGTAATGCGATAAAATGATCCCAATACACTTCTTCTGTCAACAATTTTAAAAACTTCTCATCTTCTATGACATTTCCTTTGTTTAATGCTTGTCGATATACCTCAACGAGCGTCATCTCTCCTTTTCGCAACGGTTCACTCGCTTGTTGATTCATTTTTTGTCGTTCTTTCATCATCTCATTCGTCCACACTACTTGAGGTTCATTCACTTGTAAAAAACGCTTCACATCCGAACGAACGTAGTCATTATTCCATAAAAATAAGCCATTCCATAAGAGTGCTATGATGAAAAATATATAAAAAATACGTAGCGACAATACTTTCTTCACTTCTTGTCCAACGATTCGCCTCATCGCTCTACCTCATCTCGATACTCAAATAAAAAGACATCTTCTAATTGAGGCGGTACTTCTTGTGCTCCTTGTACGGGATGCGTCGTAATAAAACGAATGTCCATCCCGCCTGTTTGTTGACGTTCACTTACAATTAAGTGCTCGCTAGCGAAAGAAAGGTATCGGTCATCTGGAACGAACATTTCGAATACCTGTCCTTGAAGCGATTGGCAAATATGAGGAACAGTATGCGCATATCGAATACGCTTGTTTTGAATCATAATAATTTCATTCGCGATCGATTCTATATCACTCACAATATGGGTGGAAATCAGGACGATTCGATTGCGCGCTAACTTTGTTAAAATTGAACGAAAACGTGCGCGTTCTTTCGGATCGAGTCCTGCAGTCGGTTCATCGAGTACGAGGATATCAGGTTGCCCTAATAAAGCTTGCGCAATGCCGACGCGTTGAATCATTCCGCCTGAAAATTGCTTCATTTTTTTCTTGCGCACGTCAAACAGCGCCACTTCTTCCAATAACGTCGGAATTTGTTCTCGCAATTGTGCTTTCGAAATCCCTTTTAACGTCCCGATATAATGTAAAAATTGCTCTGGATTATATTGTTTATAAAATCCGAACTGTTGAGGCAAGTAACCAACACGTGCCCGATACTCGCTTCCGAGCGCTTCAATCGGTACACCGTCCCATAAAATTTCCCCTACGGTCGGACGAGTTAATGTCACAATCATTTGCATTAATGTCGTTTTCCCTGCCCCGTTTGGCGCTAATAAACCATATACACCGGGCGATAGCGTTAGTTGAATATCTTCTAGAGCTGTAAACGATCCGTATGATTTTGTCACATGATCAATCGTAAGCATAGTAATCTCCTCTTTCTACGCGCATACAAAGGCGCATCACTTCTTGATAAAATAAAACATATAAAGCGCACAATAAAAAAGTAGCGACGATGAGTTCTCCTACATGAAGGGTCATTTCATTTATATTTAAACGCATCATGAAACCATTTCCACCTAGCCAAATCCCCCACCATAGGACGCGCCATAAGTAAAATCTGGCATGCACCATTAAGAAAAAATGACCGAATGTTAGAATGAGAATACTCCCGTTCATAAGTAGGGCTACAATCCAAAAACTCGGCATTTGAAACAAGAGCGCGCTACAGGCAAATAAGCTTGTTTGAATGACGAGTACTGCGCTAACGAGTACTAATAGATGAGCGGCCATCACTTGCATGCTTGTATAACGCGTCGTCATTTCTAACTCATACGTTCCCGCTTCTTTTTTTCGCCAAAAGGTCAATAGTAAAAAGCTCGCAAAAAGTAAAGGGATACCTACCAAAATGGATAGACCATTAGAATTCAAAGATTCAGATAGAGACGCAGCATTCGTTACGATGAGATGAATTAAAGCGATTGCGCTTATACAATAGATGATTAACTGCTGTGTGATCAGACGCCATCCAATCACCGTCCATAACTGTTTAAATAACTGCGTTCGAGACATCGGCTTTTTCATCTCATTTAAAATGAAATGAATCGACTTTTCTTTTTTTTCATCCGATGGATACGGAATCGGGCGATTTTTTTCCATTTTACTCCTCCTGTGTCAAGCGCACCATTTGAAGCGCGCGATAATATTTTGTTTTCACAGTAGAAAGAGGCAACTGCTCTTGTTCAGAAATTTCTTTTAAAGTGTACGCTCCGAACCATTTTAAGCGAACGATCATTTGTAAGTCAGGCGACAATTGTTGAATCGCTCTCATCACCTCTTCGTAACGTTCTTCTACTTCAGGCCTTGTTAATTCCTCTACTGCTTCATACATTGTCCAATCTTCCACATATTCTGTACGCTTCATATGTTGGTACGCTTTAGAACGATAATAGTCGATTAAATGGCGAGACGCGATGCGATAGAGCCATGTGCGAAAAGAAGCTCGTTTTGCATCATACGTAGGCAAACTTTCCAACATGCGAATCATCAATTCTTGCGTTAAATCGAAAGCGAGTGTTTCATTTAACGTTTGTTTATAAAAATAACGATACATTTCATCGTAATAGTGTCGAATGATCTGTTCAGCAGCATTTCGATCTTGCTTTTTTTGTACGCGGCGAATGTTGCGCTGTTCTACTCGATTTGTCCATTCCGTCATGATGCATCTCCCTTCTATTCATACATTCGTAAAAAGTTTCAATAAAGTTTTAAAAACAGAAAAAAATCGATGAAGTGTTCACTTCATCGATTTCTTTATCTCATTATTATGCGAGCAATGTTTTCACACGTGCGACCACATTGTCTACTGTAAATCCGTATTCTGCCATCACGATATCTCCTGGTGCACTTGCGCCAAATGTATCGATTCCAAGTACATCGCCGTCTGTACCTGTATATTTGTGCCATCCCATCGAAGCGCCCATTTCAATTGCGAGGCGTTTCGTTACAGATTTCGGTAATACTTGTTCTTTATATGCTGCATCTTGTGCGTCGAAACGATCCCAAGAAGGCATTGAAACGACAGAAACGATAATATTCTCTTTTTCAAGTGCTTTTTGCGCTTCAACAGCCAAACTCACTTCAGAACCTGCAGCGATTAAAATCGCATCTAGATCGCCATTTGCTTCTGAAACGACGTACGCTCCTTTGCCAACACCTTCAAATGCACGTTCTTTCGTTGTCGGTAAAACAGGTAAGTCTTGACGTGAAAGCACGAGTGCTGTCGGAGTTGACTCAGATGTGACTGCATAGTACCAAGCAGCTGATGTTTCGTTCGCATCTGCCGGGCGCATAACCGATAAGTTCGGCATCGCACGGAAACTTGCTAAATGTTCGATTGGCTCGTGTGTCGGACCGTCTTCTCCTACTGCGATACTATCGTGCGTAAAGACGTAAGTGACAGGTAAGCCCATCAATGCTGATAAACGAACAGCTGGACGTACGTAATCGCTGAATACGAAGAATGTTGCTCCATACACTTCAAGTCCACCGTGTAACGCCATACCGTTCAATGCTGTACCCATTGCGAATTCACGCACACCGAACCAAATGTTACGGCCTGCATATTGTTGAGAAGGTAAGAAGTCGCCTTCGCCTTCCATCATCGTTTTATTTGAGCTTGCAAGGTCAGCACTTCCACCAAACAGTGAAGGGACTGCTTTTGCAATCGCATTAATTGCTTTATGTGAAGCAGAACGTGTTGCGATTGATTCGCCTTCTTCGTATGTCGGCATCGCTTCCTTCACATCGACTGTCAATTTACGATCAATCGCATCGCCTAATTGTTTTGCTAGTTGTGGATACGCTTGTTCATACGCTTCAAACATTGTATTCCATTCAGCTTCTACTTCACGACCGAGTGTTGTCGTCGCTTCTTTAAATGTTTCATACACTTCTTCAGGTACATGGAATGGTTCGTGCTCCCAAGCGTACGCTTCTTTCGTAAGTGCCATCTCGTCTGAACCGAGTGGTGCACCGTGCGCTGCTGATTTTCCTGATTTATTCGGTGAACCGTAACCGATGACTGTTTTAACTTCAATCATTGTTGGACCGCCATCATTTGCTTTCGCTTGAGCGATCGCTGCATTTAATGCATCCACATCGTTTCCATCTTCTACGCGGATGTAATTCCAGCCGTATGATTCAAAACGCTTTTGAATATTTTCAGTAAATGACATGTCGAGTTCGCCATCTAATGAAATATCATTACTATCATAAAGAACGATCAATTTATTTAATTGCAAGTGACCTGCTAATGAAATCGCTTCTGCTGCGACTCCTTCCATTAAGTCACCATCTCCACATAATGCGTACGTATAATGATCGACTACATTGAATTGTTCACGATTGTAAGTCGCTGCTAAATGACGTTCTGCCATCGCCATTCCGACAGCCATTCCGACACCTTGTCCGAGCGGTCCTGTCGTCGCCTCAACGCCAATTGTATCTCCGAATTCAGGGTGTCCTGGTGTTGCTGAACCCCATTGGCGGAAGTTTTTAATTTCTTCCATCGGTAAATCATATCCTGATAAATGCAACAAGCTATAAAGTAACATCGAACCGTGGCCTGCCGATAATACGAAACGGTCACGGTTGAACCAATTCGGATTATCCGGGTTATGATTCATCTGTTTCGCCCATAGCGTATAAGCCATCGGAGCAGCTCCCATCGGAAGTCCTGGGTGACCAGAGTTCGCCTTTTCAATCGCATCAATCGATAATGTACGGATCGCATTAATCGCTAATTGATCTTTTTCTTTTGTCATCAGTTTTGTACATCCTTTCACATATGAACATTATTAGAACTATCATGTATTAGTTTAGTCAATTCGACATCGAAATACAATGTCTATCCCGTTAATTCAATTTATTGTGACGCTTTTCCTTCACTTTTTCAGGAGTGACATCGTTTCCTTCTGGATCGATTACTTTCACATGTTCAATTGTGTCGCGCATCGTGTTGCGAAATGTTTCTAAATATTGTTTGCGGAGCGACGTCTGCTCTTTCGCTTCTTCTATCGATAATCCTGTCGTTTTCGCTTTTTTCGCTAATTCGTTAATTCTTTGTAATTTATCTGGTGATAACATGTCTTCATTCCTCCAATATTTTTCACTATGTAGACGTTATACAATATTGGAGAAAAGTGCAACTACTTACGCTTGATCTTTTTCATACTCTTTATAACGGCGATGAATCGTCGCTTTGCTCGCTTCATATCCTAATCCGTTTAAAACCGTCGTAATTTCATCGAATGTCATCCCTTTATTGCGCAAAGAGACGATCTCTTCAATCGGAACCGTCAAACGCGCGCGCCCTTCTGGATTTCCTCGGTTTTTTAAGTTTAATTCGGGGCGATATCCTTGTTCGATCGCTCGCTTCATTCCACGCTTAATTTTCGCATTATGAATTTTGCGCTGATACTCCTCCACGACCGCTAAAATTTCTAACACCATCGCATCCATATCCGATAAGACGAACGGACCTTGATCGCTGTTCGTAATGAGTGTCGTATTGGTTTTCTCCAATAAGTGTAAAATCGCGATGCGTGCATGCCCCCGACCGATGCGTGTTTCATCTTGAATGAATAAAGCATCTACTTTTTCATCTTTCAAACATTCCAATAAATCCATTAACCCGTCGCGTTCGACATCATATCCACTCGCTTCATCTTCGAACACTGCGATCGTTTTATAATCCATCGACTTCGCTAGTTCAAGAAGCTCTTCTCTTTGACGCTGTAAAGACGTCTGTTGTTGTTCTTTCTCCGTGCTCACACGGCAGTAAATTACCGCTCGTTTCACTTCCGTTCCCCTTCCTTTCGCGTTTCTTTTTTGTAATAGGCAATTTCTTTATCCCATATCAATTGTTCTTGTTGAACGAGTGTCGGAACAACTGGATTGAACTGTTCTTCCTTTTTTTCACCAGATGTTCGATCATCTATATATAATCCGATTAATGCTATACATGATAACACGATACTTAACATAAAAAAATAACTGTATTGTTGAATATATTTCATTTGAATCCCTCCAAAAAGAATGTCTGTTCGCAAATGTATGTTCTCATTATAGAAAGTACGTTCGCATTTGTCAACAGGTTTTACGAACTATTGTTTGCCTTGCATGCGAACACATGTTATAATCACTTTATAAAATAGTAAGGGAGGAATTCCATGAAAAAAATTACTGCACGTCAACAAAGCATTTTAGATTTCATTAAAAGTGAAGTAAGAGAGAAAGGCTATCCACCTTCTGTCCGAGAGATCGGCGAAGCGGTTGGACTCGCTTCTAGCTCAACTGTTCATGGACATCTCGACCGTTTAGAAAAGCGCGGATTTATCCGCCGTGACCCTACGAAACCACGCGCGATTGAAGTGCTCGATCCTCATGGAATCGACGAATTAAAATCACCAGTCATTCATGTACCGCTTATCGGCAAAGTGACAGCTGGTGCACCGATCGATGCGATTGAAAATATCGAAGAATACTTCCCCATTCCAGACACGTTCGGAACGAAGGATTCACAATTGTTCATGCTTGAAATTCAAGGTGAAAGTATGATTGAAGCAGGTATTTTAAATGGGGACTATGTCATTGTGAAACAACAGATGACAGCTGAAAACGGGGAGATTGTCGTTGCGATGACAGATGAAGATGAAGCGACGGTCAAGCGTTTCTTTAAAGAAAATAACCACTTCCGTTTACAACCTGAAAATAGCTCGATGGATCCGATTATTTTGCCGAACGTTTCGATTTTAGGTAAAGTTGTCGGTGTGTTCCGCACATTCCATTAAAAAAATCCTTTACGCAAATTTTGCGTAAAGGATTTTTTATTTATAATTGAATCATTTGTTTTTCAATGAGTTGTTCAACCGATGAAAGAACAGCTGCTTTCACATGTTCGTACGTTAAACCACCTTGCACATATGCCGTATACGGTGGACGAATTGGACCATCTGCTGTCAATTCAATACTCGATCCTTGAATGAATGTTCCAGCTGCCATGATGACATCATCCGCATAGCCTGGCATGTATGATGGTTCCGGCGCGTAATGTGCATCCACTGGTGAATGTTGTTGAATCATTTGACAGAAACCAATCATTTGTTCTGGCGTTTGGAAATTGACCGATTGAATTAAATCTGTTCGTTTCGCTTTATAAGATGGCGTCGTATTCATACCGAATGATTCTAGTAGAGCGGCTGTAAAAATAGCCCCCTTCACAGCTTGACTTACAATATGAGGTGCTAGGAAAAAGCCTTGATACATTTCGAGCAATGTATCTAAAGAGGCGCCCGCTTCACGACCGAGACCAGGGGAAGTCATACGGTATGCACAGCGATTTACGAGATCTTCACGTCCTGCAACGTATCCACCTGTTCGTACAAGTCCGCCACCTGGGTTTTTAATTAAAGAGCCCGCCATTAAATCTGCACCTACTTGTGTCGGTTCGAATTCTTCTACAAATTCTCCGTAACAATTGTCGACAAAAATAATGACATCTTCTTTCATTTTGCGCACTTCTTGGATCATTTCATCGATTTCTGCAATCGTGAATGAACGACGATCCGAGTATCCTTTTGAACGTTGGATTCCAATCACTTTCGTCTTGTCTGTAATGCTTGCGCGTACAGCGTCAAAATCGACATTATCTTCTTCTGTCAATTCAACATGACTGTATCCGATATTGTAATCTTTCAATGAACCTGTATCTTCTTCCCCACCATCTACAATGGAAGCGAGCGTATCATACGGCTCTCCGGTAATGTACAATAGGTCATCGCCCGGACGTAATACGCCAAATAAGCTAATCGCGATCGCATGCGTTCCTGAAATAATTTGGTTACGAACGATACAGCTTTCTGCTCCGAACGCATCCGCATAAATTTGTTCGATTGTATCGCGTCCAATATCGTCGTACCCATATCCTGTTGAACCACTTAAATGGAAGTCGCTCACTTTATTCTTTCCAAAAGCTGCGAGCACTTTGCGCTGATTGTGAAAGGCGATCCGTTCTACTTCTTTCGTATACGGTTCAATTTGTTTTTCCACTTCATCGACACGCTTCATTAAACGTGCATCAAATGGTTGAATCATCATCATGTACCATCCTTTTCTCTGTTTACAATACTGGTTTTGCTGGGACATATGTAGAAATGGCGTGCTTGTAAATCAATTGTTGTTTGCCATCTGTTTCAAGCAATACTGTGTAGTTATCATATGATTTAATAATCCCTTTTAACTGAAAACCGTTCGTTAAAAATACGGTGACAAAAATACCGTCTTTGCGCAAGTTATTTAAAAAAACATCTTGCATATTTTGTGTCGTCATCTGCTCTCCTCCTATCCTTTTACGTACTATACGACATTTTACCTCATTCTTCCTGAAGACGTCTAATGATTTCTGTTATTTTTTGTTCCATCGGAGATCTCGCATCGAGCCAATGAACGTCCATTTTATTGTTGAAGTATGTCATTTGGCGCTTCGCATAGCGACGTGTATTACGTTGAATGAGTGCCACGACCTCTTCTTTCGTCCGATTCCCTTCAAAATAAGGAATCCATTCTTTATAGCCGATGCCACTCATCGACTGTGCCTTTTCCAATCCTTTATAATAGAGGGCTTCCACTTCCGCTTCTAATCCTTCTTTCATCATGAGCTCCACTCGCTCATTAATGCGTTCATACAACTCCGAACGATCCCATTCTAAACCGATGAGCAGATGAGGATAGACAATATCGTGCCCTTTTTGTTGTTCATGCTCGCCTTTCGTTCGCCCAGTCGTATCATAAATTTCGAGTGCTCGAATGATGCGCCGACCATTGTTTGGATGAATCGTTTTCGCGCTTTCTGGATCTTTTTCAACGAGTTCTGCGTACAGTATGTCTAAGCCTTCTTTAGCTGCTCGTTGTTCATATACACGACGCACAGTTTCATCCGTCGCTTGTTCTGTAAATTGAAAATCATACAATACCGCTTGCACATAAAGGCCTGTTCCCCCTACGATGATTGCCTGCTTACCTCGCGCTTGAATGTCGTCGATCGTTTGGCGCACGAGCTTTTGGTAGTCGCTCACCGAAAACGACGCTTCGGGTTCTAAATAATCGAACAGATGGTGAGGGATTCCTTCTTTTTCTTCTTCTCGAATTTTTGCGGTTCCAATCGATAGCTCTTTATACAGTTGCATCGAATCGCCATTGATCACTTCACCGTCGAGACGCTTAGCGAGTTCCACACTGAGCGCTGTTTTTCCTGATGCTGTCGGGCCGAGTATCGCAATGACTTTATTCATTTTGCAGCCAACTTTCCATCACAGCATAAACGGATGCTTTCGCTCGTTCATGGAGCAGCTCATGTCGCGCGTTTTCCATCATATATAACGTAACATCATTATATTTTGCATATCGCTTCGCTAGATGACGAATATCACGGCCTTCTTTACCGACAGGGTCTTCTGTTCCACCTAAGAACAAAATGCGTTTCTGGTGAGATAAGTTCCGTTCATTATGGTACATTCGCTCAATTAGAGAAAATAATTCTTCGTGAAAACGTGAATTTGCAACCGCTCCTGTCATCTCGTCTGCAACGTAGCGCTCGACCGCTTTCGTATCACTCGATAACCAATCCACATCCGTTACTCCTTCAAATTTTCGATTAAAACCGAGAAACGTCAACTTGCTTAAAAGATTGTCTTGTTGCTTGTCGCGATATTTAGCTATTGTTTTTCCAGCGCGAACTGCCAACCTCGGTGGGCAACCTGTTGAGGCAATAATCGCTTCTTGAATCGTGTCATCCGTTAAGACGAGTTGACGCGCGATGAAAGAACCCATGCTATGACCGAATAAAATATAACGTTGCGCTCGGTCTTTTACGTAATGTGCTCGTACCGCTTGTGCGTCCTCTTCGTAATACATCGAGTTATCGACGATGCCCAGTTGATCATTCGCGGTATGTCCATGCGCGCGTTGATCGTGAGCAAATACGATGTAACCGAGCGATGCAAAATAGCTCATCATTTCGTCATAACGCCCCGTATGCTCTAACATGCCATGCAACACTTGAATGTATCCTTTACACTTTCCTAAAGGCTCATAGCAAACCGTATAAACATTTATCCCATCTCTCATTTGTAATGGCTTCGACGAACGTTTCACTTGCAGTTGCAAATCTTGCATTGTCCTCTCCTCCTCACATAATTCGTTTAAACATTTTTTCGATTTCCATCGTCGTAAAGTGAATGAGCACAGGTCGACCGTGCGGGCATGTATATGGGTGCTCGGCTTTACTTAAATCATGTAGTAACTGTTCCATATGCTCTTTCGTTAAATAATGATTCGCTTTAATCGAGCGCTTGCAACTCATCATAATCGCTGCTTCTTCGCGCAAAGCGGTAACATCTATTTTTTGATGCGTCAGTAATTGTTCAATGAGCTGTTCGATCGTTTCTTCCACTTCTTCTTCTGGAAACCATGTCGGATATTCGCGCACGGTGTAGGAAGAAGGGCCAAATGGTTCTAAAAAAACGCCGGCTTGTTCAAGCAATGGTTTGCGTTCTTCAATTTTCTCCATCTCTGCTTTCGAATAATGGAAGATGAGCGGGATTAACAACTGATGACGTTCTTCGCCAGTCGCTTTGCCGAGTTGCTCTTTAAAAAACTCATATTTAATCCGCTCTTGCGCGGCATGTTGGTCAATCATATAAAACCCGTCTTCATTTTGCGCGATAATATACGTCCCATGTACTTGACCGACCACTTCTAACGTCGGAAAAGTCGCTTCTTCCTCTTGTGACGGAATCGTTAATATTTCTTCTTCCGGTTCGCTATAAAAATCGACGACAGGTAAAGGTGGCTCTTCTTGTATATTTGATTGCTGCGAAAAGGTCGGACGTTCAACGATAGGTGGTGCTTCTTTTTCCCAAATGGTTGGCTGATATGATTCAACATGCTTCGGCTTCGGTGGAACCGCTACTGGAATCGTCACACGTTCTTGAACCGCACGACGAATCGTGTCGCGTATTAATTGTAATAAAGATGCCTCTTTCCCTAACCGTACTTGTTGTTTGGACGGATGGACGTTCACATCTGTCAATTGAGGGTCTGTCGTAATTTCCAAGACGACGATTGGGAATCGACCGATCGGTAAAAAGGTGTGCATACTGTCTAATACAGCTTGTTGAATCGCATAGCTTTTCACCCAGCGACGATTAATTAAAAAAGTCATATAATTCCGATTCGCGCGCGTCACTTCCGGTAAACTGACATATCCTTTTATTCGATAATCTTGATTTTCCGCTTGAAAAGCGACCATTTTTTGAGCGATTTGAATGCCGTAAATCGATGCGATATTGCGCAATTGGTCGTTTCGTCCCGTCGTTTCAACGATCGGTTTACCGTCGCTCACTAATTTGAAGCTCACTTCCGGGTGGCTAAAGGCGAGCCGATTTACTAAATCGATGCAATGTCCGAGTTCCGTCTGTAATGATTTCATATGTTTCAGTCGAGCAGGCGTGTTGTAAAAGAGCTGAGACACTTGAAAATCTGTTCCTTTTCTTGCAGGAGCCCCGTCTACTTGTTGAAACTCACCACCATGTATTTCCACATAGGTGCCGACTTGTCCTGTCGATGTCGTCATTTGCACTTTGCTCACTGCGGCAATACTCGCTAATGCTTCACCACGAAAGCCGAGCGTTTCGATTCGGAATAAATCATATTCATTTTTCACTTTGCTCGTCGCATGTCGTTCAAATGCTTTCGTCGCGTCTTCCCGGTCCATTCCCGCTCCGTCATCGATAACGCGAATAAGGCGTAATCCGGAATCTTCTACATACACTTCAATATGCTTGCTTCCCGCATCGAGCGCATTTTCAACGAGCTCTTTGACGATGGAAGCAGGGCGTTCTACTACTTCTCCAGCGGCAATTTTATTCGATAAACGGTCGTCCATAATATCAATATTGCCCATAAGCGATGCGTCATCTCCATTTCTTTTGCCATTCGGCTAATTGTTGTAAAGCTTCAAGAGGCGTCATATTCAGTAAGTCGAGTTGCTGAATTTCTTCTTCAACTGGATGCGTCGTTTGTATGTCAGGCTCTTTCTTATTCACTTCTTCAAAAAAGGATAGTTGTGCGGGTTGCTCTTGAATGACTTCTTCTACTTGTTGCTCTCCTGATATTTTTTCAAACGATTGCGTTTCACTTTCAAATTGAGTGAGCAATTCCCCTGCACGAGTTAAAATCGATTCGGGTAATTTCGCAAGTTTCGCCACATGAATTCCGTAACTGCGATCTGCTGCGCCTGGTGCTACTTTGTGTAAAAAGACGACATCCCCGTCTTGTTCTGTCGCTTGTACGTGAACGTTTCGCAGTTGATCTAAGTTTTGTTCTAAAGATGTCAATTCATGATAGTGCGTTGAAAATAAAGTGTTCGCACCGATTTCATCATGAATGTATTCCATCATCGCTTGCGCTAAACTCATTCCGTCATACGTGGACGTTCCACGACCAATTTCGTCAAACAGTAATAAGCTGCGAGGCGAAGCATGTGTAATCGCATATTGAGATTCCATCATTTCCATCATAAATGTACTTTGACCGGAAGCGAGATCATCCGCTGCGCCGATGCGTGTAAAAATTTGATCGGTAATCGGCAAATGCGCACGATCGCACGGCACATAGCTACCGATTTGCGCCATAACAATCGTCAAAGCCACTTGTCGCATATACGTACTTTTCCCCGACATGTTCGGTCCGGTAATTAATAGCATATTGCTCGATTCAGTCAATTCACAATCATTTGGAACGTACAATTGAGCATCCATCATTTGTTCAACGACGGGGTGACGTCCGTTCGTAATCGTAAGCGCTCGCCCTTCGTGGAACGTTGGGCGGACGTAATGGTAACGTTCCGCTAAGTCAGCGAATGCGACGAGCACATCTAGTTCACTCAAATGATGTGCTAGCTGTTGCACTTCTTGAATGTGCGCTTGACTGTCACTTCGCACTTTTGTAAAGAGCGTATATTCAAGTTCTAAACTTTGTTCTTCCGCATTTAAAATGAGCGCTTCTTTTTCTTTTAACTCTTCTGTAATGAAACGCTCCGTATTCGCTAATGTTTGTTTTCGCTCGTAGCGCGCTTCGTCCATTAAAGTAGCATTGGCACGTGTCACTTCAATAAAATAACCGAAAATACGGTTGTAGCCGATTTTCAAGTTTTTAATTCCTGTTTTTTCTCGCTCTTCTCGCTCTAATTGTTGCAACCACGTTTTTCCGTTGCGGGAAGCATCGCGCAAACGATCGAGCTGTTCATCATAACCATCGCGAATCGTGCCTTCTTCTTTCACAGAAATCGGCGGTGTTTGGGCGATCGCTTCTTCTAACAATGTTCGGAGTGGAACGCATGGATTTAATTGTTCAGCTAATAAAGTGAGTGCGGGTACTTCCGTTTCGCGCAATAGTTGTGTAATAGCTGGAACATGTTGTAAAGAATCGCGCAATTGTGCTAAATCTCGCCCTGACGCGGACCCCATCGCAATGCGTCCCGCTAAACGTTCTAAATCATACACTGATTTCAATTCTTTTTTTAACGCGTCACGTGTAAAGTATGCTTCAATCAATGCATCGACACGGTCGAGTCGTTCATTGATGAGACGCTCATTTGCTAGTGGCTCGTGCAACCACATTTTTAGCTTGCGTGCTCCCATCGCTGTCGTCGTCACATCAAGCAACTCGTATAGCGTACCTTCTTTTGAATTGTTGCGAATTGACCGAACGAGTTCCAAGTTGCGCATCGAGTTCGCATCGATTGTCAATGTTTCCGCACGTTCTATCCATTCAAACGGTTGAATATGATCTAAGCTCGTCTTTTGCGTCTCTTGTAAATAACGCCAAATAAGTGTAGCCGCTTCGACTGCTGTTTTCGGTAACGCTTCGACTAACGACGGTTTCACTTCCCCGTCCATCGTCGGAAAGCTGATGAGAAAATGACGGTCTTTCGCGTACTTTTCAAATGCGTCATCTTGCTCTGCTAAAACGAGCTCTCTTATTTGAAGCGCATCGGCTACGTGAAGTACATCTTCCATCGTACCATGTACGACTTCACATTTTGCAATCCCTGTCGCTAAGTCTACGTAAGCGAGATAGCTCGCTTCCCCTTCAAAGTGGATCGCTCCAATAAAATGATGACTCGTCGCATCGACTGTTTTTCCTTCTGTCAACGTTCCAGGTGTGACAATTTTAACCACTTCTCGTTTGACGAGCCCTTTCACTTCTTTCGGGTCTTCTACCTGTTCACAAATCGCAACTTTATATCCTTTTTGAACGAGTGTTTCAATATAGTTTGTTGCAGAATGATACGGTACGCCACACATCGGAATCCGTTCTTTTCCTTTCGCTGCTTCCCGGCTCGTTAACGTAATTTCAAGAATCGATGAAGCGCGAATCGCATCATCAAAAAACAATTCATAAAAATCGCCTAAACGAAAAAAGAGAAACGCTTCTTCATGCGCTTGTTTAATTTGTAAATATTGTTGAATCATCGGTGTATATGTCGTCATCTCTCGTATCCTTCCTCTACTGTATCTTTTACCATTATAACAAACTATTGTATCCCGACAAAAAAGAAAAACCGTTTAAAGACCCATGTTAAATGGATATTTAAACAGTTTTATCAATTAACTACATGTACGCGGACCCGCATTTTGAATATATGAGCCCGTTTCGCCTCGTAAGACGTCGCCACCTGTCGCTTCAATAATTTCGGTCGTTACTGTATTGGCAATCGCAGATGTGACAATTTGAAGCAAGTCATTCACTTCGATTTGCGCTTGTTTAAATTCTGTCACAACTGGAATTGCATCTAATTCTTCTTCGATTTTTTCGATTTTAGCTTGCGTTAATTCATAAGCACGTTTTTTGTCATATTGTTGGTAGTTTACCGCTTGTTGATTTAACACTTTTAAGCTTGCAATACTTTCACGCACTTTTTGATTTTCATTAATTTTTGCTTCTGCATTTTTGAAAAATTCTACTTGTTCTGTCGATGCGATCATTTGTGCTAATTTCTGCGCCGCTTCTACAATCTCATCTTTCGTATACAATTTTGTCATCATACTGTCTCCTTTTGTTTAACTAAACCGATGTATTCTCCATCGAGTGACCACGTTTTAGCATCGGTCACTTTCACTTCAACAATCTCACCGATGACCTCTTTCGGTGCTCTAAAGTTGACGAGCTTATTCTTTTCTGTGTAGCCCGAAAGCACTTCAGGATCTTTTTTACTTTCGCCTTCTACGAGTACTTTAACTGTTTGGCCTTCATATTGCGCCATCGCTTTCGCACTCGTTTCATTGACGAGTTTATTTAAGCGTTGCAAACGTTCTTTTTTCACTTCCATCGAGACATTATCTTGCATTTTCGCTGCAGGTGTCCCTTCTCGAGGTGAGTAAATGTACGTATACGCTGTATCAAAACCGACTTCTTCAAACAAAGTCATCGTCTCTTCAAATTGTTCATCTGTTTCATTCGGGAAACCGACGATAATATCTGTCGTCAATGTCACATTTGGAATCGCTTTTTTAATTTTAGCGACGAGTTCTAAAAATTGCTCGCGTGTATATTTACGCGACATCATTTTCAAAATAGCTGAAGAACCTGACTGTACTGGTAAATGAATGTGATCGACTAAATTTCCACCTTTTGCGAGCACTTCGATTAAACGATCGTCGAAATCTCTCGGATGACTCGTCGTAAAACGAATGCGCGGAATATCGATTTTGCGAAGATCGTCCATTAAATCACCTAATGTGTAATCGAGGTCTTCTAAATCTTTTCCGTACGCATTGACGTTTTGCCCAAGCAATGTAATCTCTTTATATCCTTGCGCTGCCAATTCTCTCACTTCTTGAATAATATCTTCTGGGCGGCGGCTGCGTTCTTTTCCACGCGTATACGGGACAATGCAATACGTACAAAACTTATCGCAACCGTACATAATGTTCACCCATGCTTTAATATGACCGAGACGCTGTTTCGGTAAGTTTTCAATAATGTCGCCTTCTTTTGACCATACTTCAACAACCATTTCTTTCGACATATACGCTTCATGCAAAATGTTTGGCAAGCGGTGAATATTATGCGTTCCAAAAATCATGTCGACATGAGGTTGACGGCTTAAAATCTCGTTGACGACCGACTCTTCTTGACTCATACATCCACATACACCGATGAGTAAATCAGGGCGTTCACGTTTTAAAGATTTCAAATGGCCGAGCTCTCCGAATACTTTATCTTCCGCATTTTCTCGAATCGCACATGTATTTAATAAAATGACATCCGCTTTGGTACGGTCTGGTGTGAATGTGTAGCCGAGTGCCATGAAAATTCCCGCCATCACTTCCGTATCGTGCTCGTTCATTTGGCAACCATAAGTTTGAATGTGAAACTTGCGCCCGTTCCCCATCTCTCGAAAACGCTCATCGATTTGGAAGTCATCATGATACTCGACTTCTTCCTTCCCACGACGTTTTGCGTCCTTTAATGATGGTGGTTGATACACACGATTAAAATATTGGCTATAGTCTTTTTCTTCTGTTTTCACTTCTGAGCCATCGGGTGTTTTATTTAAACGTTGTTCTTCGTTCATAGCGCAATGCTCCTTTCATAAAATCATCAAATCTATTATATGATACATTCGTTCATTATAACACTTTATTACTCGTAAACAATGCTATGCAAAGAAACGAATTTCGACAATTGTTGTACAGGAGGGATATTTTTCTATATTCGCTTCGAATTAAAAATGGTATGCTGAACGTATAAAAAAGGAGGTACGATGATTTGAAAAATTTAGGGAATTTACTCGCGGTCCTCATCTTGAGCATTTTGCTTATGCCTACGATCGGTGAAGCGAAACAACTATTTACTGATGTCGGAGACCAGCATGCTGCAAAAAAAGAAATTGATTATTTAGCTCAACAAAAAATTATTTCCGGTTACTCAAATGGTACATTTGGAGTGAATGATTCCATTACGCGATTACAAGCCTCTATCATGCTCGTGCGCGCTCTACAATTGCCAACAGCGAATCGTCCAGACCCAAAATTAAAAGATATTCCAAACACACATTCTGGTTACGCCATGGTCGCAACCGTTGTCGATGCGGGTATCATGACTGGAAAAAAGGACGGGTCTTTCGCGCCTTATGAATCATTAACTCGTGCTCAAATGGCTTCTATTTTAGTTAGAGCTTTTCAGTTAGAAGGCCAAACTGACTTAGCTTTTCGCGATATGACTGCCACACATTGGGCGACACGTGACGTACAGACATTGTACGCAAACAATATTACAACCGGTTATCCAGACAGTACATTCCGACCGAATGCCGCGATTACACGTGCTCATTTTTCTGTTTTTCTTGCGCGTGTTCTCGAACCGAAATTTCAACTTGCAAAAGTATGTTACACACCTGCTGTGGAAGAAAAACAAGTGATCGATGTAGCCGTCACGACCCTTTGGTCAAAACCGAATATCGCACGCATCATCGACCGACCTGCTATATCTCATCCTGTTGATCTTGCGAGTTGGACGCGCCAAATGACATATCAACAAAAGCTCGGCTTATTAGGGAAAATTGATACACAAGCGTTATACGGCCAAGAAGTAACCATTTTAGAAGAGAAAGACAATTGGTATAAAATAGCCGTCCACGAACAATTTAGCCCCATTCAAAAAGAAGGCTATCCTGGATGGGTACCTAAAAGCCATGTCGCAACGCAACAGGCGAATGTGAATGCTTGTGATGCGACGATTGTAACTGCTAATAAAACATTGTTACGCCACTTAGATGGCAAACCTTTTCGCGAAATTAGCTTCAATACGATGCTTCCAGTCGTGAAAGAAGATGAAAAACGCATTTATGTAAAAACACCGACGAATGGTACGAAATATATTATAAAAGAAGATGCGATGACAATACCTAGCTTTGAACATTTGCCAAAACCAACAGCTGAAAACCTTGTCGCCACAAGTAAACAATTTTTAGACTTACCGTATTTATGGGCGGGGACTTCGGGATATGGCTTCGATTGTTCAGGCTTTACGTATAGTATTTACAAGCAGCACGGCATTTTAATTCCGCGCGACTCTACCGTTCAAGCGACACATGGCGTCGCCGTTGCGAAAAAAGATTTACAAGTAGGCGATTTATTATTTTTCGCGCATGACCGAGGAAAAGGTGCCATTCACCATGTCAGCATGTATATTGGTAACGGAAACATGATTCACTCTCCTGATTATTCAAAACCGATTGAAATTATACCTATCACGCGTGAACCATATCAGTCTCAATATGCAGGAGCACGTCGTTATTTAGCACAATAGTGAAAAGAGAAGCAATCGTTTATACGACAGCTTCTCTTTTTTTACTTTTGAAATTGAAATGGTTGGTCTTCATTAATACGAATACGTTCAATATGTGTTGCCTTCCCTGTTTCGTCATCAATCTGAATGAACGCACCATTTAATTGAGCACGTCCTTGTTTCGGAACTTCAAAACGCGTAGGTAAATTTGTTTTAAAACGATATAAGACGTCTTCTTTTTTCATTCCTAAAATTTCATCATACGGACCTGTCATTCCAGCATCTGTCAAATACGCAGTGCCTCCTGGTAAAATACGCTCATCTGCAGTTTGTACGTGCGTATGTGTCCCGACGACAAAGCTTGCGCGACCATCTAAATGCCAACCCATCGCAATTTTTTCACTCGTTGCTTCCGCATGTAAATCTACAATGACGAGAGGAGTATCAATTTCATTCAAAATTTCATCGACTTTTTTGAATGGATCATCATGAGGAGGTAAAAATGTGCGCCCGTGCAAGTTAATGACCGCAATTTCTTTTCCTTTTTTCTCAACCACCGTATATCCTTGTCCTGGTGCTTCTTCTGAGAAGTTAGCAGGGCGCACGAGAAATTCTGCATCGTCGATAAAATCATAAATGTCTCGATTGTCCCACGTATGATTTCCCATCGTAACCACATCAACTCCAGCATGTAGTAAATCGTCGTAAATGCGCTTCGTAATCCCTCGACCTGCCGCTGCGTTTTCCCCATTTGCAATGATGAGATCCGCTTCATATTTTTGGCGTAAACGTGGCACATAATCAAAAATCATATCACGGCCAATCGATCCAACGATATCTCCGATAAAAATAATATTCATTTTTCATTCCTCTTTCCATGAAAAAAAGGGATTCGCCTTAACGAACCCCTTTTGTTTTTTATTTCGCGTATTCGACCGCTCGTGTTTCACGAATCACAGTCACTTTTATGTGGCCTGGATAATTGAGTTCTTCTTCAATTTGCTTACGAATGTCTCGCGCTAATCGATGTTGCGTAATGTCATCAACATGGTCTGGACGTACAATGATACGTACTTCGCGGCCAGCTTGAATCGCATATGACTTTTCTACACCTTCATACGACTCGGCGATTTCTTCTAAACGCTCTAATCGTTTAATGTAGTTTTCTAAAGTTTCGCTTCGAGCACCAGGGCGAGCAGCAGATAATGCGTCCGCCGCTGCAACTAATACTGCAATAATTGAAGTTGCTTCTTCATCACCGTGGTGAGAAGCAATACTATTAATTACGACCGGATGTTCTTTATACTTAATTGCTAATTCTTTCCCGATTTGAACGTGGCTACCTTCCACTTCATGGTCGATTGCTTTCCCGATGTCATGCAATAAACCTGCTCGACGTGCTAATGTGACGTCTTCGCCAAGTTCTGCTGCAAGAAGTCCTGTTAAATATGCGACTTCAATCGAGTGTTTTAACACGTTCTGTCCATAACTAGTACGGAAATGGAGTCGGCCTAAAATTTTAATTAAGTCAGGGTGCAAGTTATGAATTCCGATATCGAATGTCGTCTCTTCCCCTTTTTCACGAATCAGTTCATCTACTTCGCGACGTGATTTATCGACCATCTCTTCGATGCGCGCTGGATGAATTCGTCCATCTTGGACGAGCTTTTCAAGCGCTAGTCGAGCTACTTCACGGCGAACAGGATCAAATCCTGATAAAATTACTGCTTCCGGCGTATCGTCAATAATGAGATCAATACCTGTTAACGTCTCAAGTGTTCGAATATTTCGTCCTTCACGTCCAATGATGCGACCTTTCATCTCATCATTCGGAAGGTTTACGACAGAGACTGTTGTTTCAGCAACATGGTCCGCTGCAAAGCGTTGCAAAGCGAGTGACAAAATTTCGCGTGCTTTCTTTTCAGACTCTTCTTTTGCACGTTGTTCTGACTCTTTCGTCATTACTGCAATATCGACGGCGAGCTCTTTCTCAACACTTTCGAGAATGTAATCTTTCGCTTCATCTCGTGTCAGTGCTGCAATGCGTTCTAACTCCGTTTGCTGAGTTTTTAATAGCTCTTCCGCCTTGCGTTCCATCTGTTCAATATGCTGTTGTTTCTTAGTCAATTCTGATTCCCATTGATCTAAGCTCTCTTCTTTTCTGTTAAGAGTTTCATCTTTTCGATCGAGTAATTCTTCACGTTGCATTAAGCGATTTTCTTGCTTTGCAACTTCAGATCGTCGTTCGCGGATTTCTGCTTCCGCTTCGATTCTTAACTTGTGATTTTCGTCTTTTGCTTCCAGTAGTGCCTCTTTCTTCATTGCCTCCGCTTCTCGCTTCGCCTCTTCGACAATTTGAGTCGCTTGATGCTTGGCACCCGTCACCTTGGATTCATTCACGTTTTTATTGTAAAAATAGAGTACAATTGCACCGACGATAAAACCGAGCAAAGCGGAGATGATATATTCAGACAATCCTGGTCACCTCCTCTTGCTAATATTCTTTTCAGTCGGCTCGTATATTAAATTGCAACATACTGCCAATGCATTTCAATTTAGTATGATGTGACACACTTATCATTGTAACGATGTAGCTACGTGCTGTCAAGACTCGTGAACTTGCTCTTGTGAGAGGAAATATACAACGATATGAGGTAAAAAATGCCAACATCTCGAATCGAAATGTTGGCATTTTAAGGATTTATTCTTCTTTTTTTGGAATTAACTCTGTCAATTCATCTTCTTCTTCATCATGCTCACCGATGACATAATTTTGGCTTGCAATTCCGTAAGATGCACGGATTTTTTCAGCTATTTCATCGCGAATTTCTGGATTTTCAATGAAGAATTGTTTAACATTTTCACGACCTTGACCAAGACGCTCTCCTTCATAAGAATACCAAGAACCACTCTTCTGAACGATATCGAGTTCTGCACCGATGTCGACGATTTCACCTTCTTTTGAAATCCCTTCACCATACATAATATCTACTTCTGCTGTACGGAATGGTGGAGCTACTTTATTTTTCACGACACGAATACGTGTTTTATTCCCCATAATGTCCGTACCTTGCTTAATCGCTTCACCACGACGTACTTCTAAACGTACAGAGGAGTAGAATTTAAGCGCACGACCACCCGGTGTAACTTCAGGATTACCGAACATCACGCCAACTTTTTCACGGATTTGGTTAATGAATACGGCAATCGTTTTCGATTTATTGATTGCTCCTGATAATTTACGCAAAGCTTGTGACATTAAACGCGCTTGAAGACCGACGTGCGAGTCACCCATCTCTCCTTCAATCTCTGCTTTCGGTACGAGTGCTGCTACTGAGTCCACGACAACGATATCTACTGCACCACTACGAACGAGCGCTTCAGCAATTTCCAAAGCTTGCTCTCCCGTATCTGGTTGAGATAAAAGTAAATTGTCGATATCAACGCCTAATTTTTTTGCATAGACAGGGTCCAATGCGTGCTCAGCGTCGATGAATGCCGCTTGTCCGCCATCCGCTTGTACTTCAGCAATCGCATGAAGTGCGACTGTCGTCTTACCAGAACTTTCTGGACCGTAAATCTCAATTACCCGGCCACGTGGATATCCACCTACTCCTAAAGCTGCGTCAAGTGCGAGTGAACCCGATGATGATGTTGAAATTTCGTGATCTGTCGTTTCACCTAACATCATGACTGAACCTTTACCGAATTGTTTCTCTATTTGTTTTAAAGCATTATCTAGTGCTGTTTTTCTTTGCTGATCCATATTTATTACATCCTCCTCAAACATCACCGAATGGATGTTCTTTTTTCGTTAATTTAACTATACGACTTTTTTGCTCATTTGACAAGAAATAAGCGAACATTTATTCTGATTTTGAATTTTATATGTCTTTTGAGCTTAATTTCTCGCTTTCTAACAATTGGATTAAGTAATGGTAAGCAAAGTTTGTAGTGCGCATGCGATTCGTGTTACGCATTCCCGATAGTTGAAGGCGATACGTATGCGACTCACCTTTATAAGAAATACCGATCCACACCGTTCCAGCGGGTTGCCCGTCATGACTGTCTGGTCCCGCCGCTCCTGTCAATCCAATTCCTATATCTGATGCAAATTGACGACGCACTGCATCAGCCATTTGCGCTGCACAATATTCAGAAACTACTCCATGCTGTTCAAGCGCTTCTCGGTTCAACCCGAGTTGCTTTACCTTTTGATCAATAGAGTAGACGACCATCCCACCTCCAAATACCGCACTAGCTCCTGTAATTGAAGCAAGTTGTGACATAAACTGACCGCCCGTTAAACTTTCAGCAGCCGCAATTGTCAATTGTGATGTTTGCAATAAATCTACTGCTTTTGAGAATAATGTTTCATCATCAATTCCGAAAATATATTCGCCGATGAGAGCACGGATATCCGCCTCCACTGGAGCAATGTGCGCAAAAGCTTCTTCCACGGAAGTAGCTTTTGCTGTTAAGCGCAATGTGACTCCTTTTGGACTCGCAAGCGGTGCAACTGTAGGATTTGTCTGAGTTTCTAAAATCGATTCGATGCGTGACTCTAGTTCTGCTTCTCCAATTCCAAAACAGTTGAGGACGCGAGAGACAATGACTTCTTGACGCTCATCCAAATTTAATAAATAAGGAATCACTTCTTTTTCAAACATCGGTTTCATCTCGTGCGGAGGTCCAGGCATTAAAATATACGTATTTTCATCATTTGTGTAAGCCATACCTGGCGCCATTCCCGTATAATTTTTCAGCACCGTACTATTTTTAAAAACGAGCGCCTGTTTTTTATTGTTTGGCGTCATGACGCGGCCTTGTCGTTCAAAATAATCGGTAATATGTTCGATTGCCGCATCGTCGTAATCTAACTCAATGCCTAAGTGACGAGCAATCGCTTCTTTCGTCAAATCATCTTTCGTCGGTCCTAATCCACCTGTAAAAAGCAAAACGTCTGCACGTTGCTCCGCAATTTTAATCGCATCGACTAATCGCTCTGGATTGTCTCCGATAACGGTATGATAATAGACATCTACCCCAATTTCAGCGAGTCTTGCTGAAATAAACTGCGCATTCGTGTTCGTGATTTGTCCTAATAATAATTCTGATCCGACTGCAATAATTTCTGCTTTCATCTTCCGTCACCTCACATTGAGTCTAATAAAACATGGCGATTTTTATAGAAATAGTCTGCCCCTGACCAAATCGTGAATATTAAAGCGATATATAACATAATGTCTCCTGCTGGAATGTTCGCAAGTGTGAAAAAGGCATTGTCAAACAATAATAAAATAATGGCTAACAATTGAGCGACGGTTTTAATTTTCCCTAAATTGTTCGCTGCAACGACTTCCCCTTCACCCGCTAGCAATAAACGCAAACCGGTCACAGCAAACTCACGACTAATGATCACAATGACAATCCAACTTGCCGCAAGATGCATTTCGACTAAAATAATAAATGCTGCTGAAACGAGTAATTTGTCAGCTAATGGATCTAAAAACTTCCCCATATTCGTCACTAAATTATGTTTGCGTGCTAAATAGCCATCTAGCCAATCTGTCATCGACGCGATGATGAAAATCAATGTTCCGATGAAACGTTCGATAGAAATTGTCACACCACCGAAAGATAGGTCGCCCATCCCAAAATCAACAATCATAAAAATGATAAAAATCGGGATGAGAAGTACGCGTAATACAGTTATTTTATTCGGTAAGTTCATGTCTAAGTCTCCTTTTTATTTAGAATGAAAATAGTCATCTAAATAGATGACTATTTTTCAAATTGAATATAAATCGTCTGATCGACACGTTCTAACTCATAAGGTAATTCTTTATCATTAATAAATACTTTCGCATCATTTGTACGGCCGAGACGAATTCTTATTTGAGATTGATCCGTCACATCTAAATCCACGACATCTCCATCTTTTAAAACCGCCGCGCCTCCAGGAGTTAATTCTTCTTGATTGTCCGTTAAAACACTCACCCAAGATTCTCCTGATAATTCGATGCGTAATTTAAATTGCTCCGCTTCACTCAAACGATATGTTGTCGTATCTCCTGCAACACTAACGACTTCGACTTTCTGTTCCATCACAGGCTCTTCCGGTTCTTCTTCTGGCTCTTCTTTCGGCTCTTCTTCAACGACAGGAGGTTTAGGAGGTTCTTTTTGTTGAACAGTCACTTTATTGTCTTCTGGCAAATCATCGACCGGACTATTCTCTCCTTTTCCATTCATCGTCCATTTCATAAGCAATGCAATAATTACCACGATTGCAATAATAATAATAGCGAAAAATAATTTAGGCATCATTTGTTTCATCGCATTATTCGAACGTACTCGGCGATGTCTCGACCTTAAGGGCGTCACTTCTTCTTCCGCTTCCGCTTCAGGTGAAGGATGCTCTTCTTTATAGAGACTCAATATTTCTTGCGGATCTAAATCTACCGCTTCCGCATATTGTTTAATAAAAGCTCTCGCATAAAACGCTCCTGGCATCGAGCTATAATCTTCTTTTTCAATTCCGGAAAGGTATCGTTTTTGAATTTTTGTTATCGATTGTAAATCATCCAGCGAATACCCTTTCGCTTCTCGAGCCTCTCGTAATAGCTCACCTAATCCGGTCAATACAACCACCCACCTCAATAATATTTGACAATTGTTTAAAAAGGAAACATATCCATGCTTTGAATCGGTGCCATCGGGACATCTTTTTCTAAAAGATCGTACGTAATTTCTTCATCTTCTGTCGTGCGCAGTTCAATAATGTAATCAAAATCATCCATCGTATATTCCGAATGTTTGACGAATAAGTCAGGGTGTTCAATCACTTTCACACCAGGGATACTCATAATTTCACGCACGAGTTGCATATGCTTTTCATCTCCTGCCCGACGCGTCACAATGCCGTCAAAAATGAAAATATTATTCGGATCATATTCATCCCCTTGGAGACGATTACGCACGGTCTGTTTCAATAAAGTAGAGGATAAAAACACCCATTTTTTATTCGCTGACACACTTGCCGCAACAATGGCTTCTGTTTTTCCGACTCGCGGCATCCCTCGAACCCCTATCAACTTATGTCCTTCCTCTTTAAAAAGTTCAGACATAAAATCAACAAGTACTCCGAGATCGCTACGCACGAATCGGTAAAGTTTACGGTTTGTACTCGAACGTTCGATATAACGACCATGACGAACTGCTAGGCGATCTCGCAATCTAGGCTTTCGAATTTTACGAAGTTCAATCGCTTCCATCGTACGCGCAATTAAGGAGAAACGTTCAATTTGTTTATCGTCTTGCGCTTTCACTAACATGACACGTCGATTATTTTCCACGACACCATTAATCGTTATGATATTTACTTTTAACATCCCAAGTAAAGATGCGATATCCCCTAAGAGACCTGGCCGATTAATTTTGATTTCATATTCTACGTACCATTCACTCATCCGTCGACACCTACCTTTATCGTTTCAACTGTGTAACCCTATCATAACGGATAGCATTAACAATTTAAAGGAAAAACACTGACTTATGTCGACTTATGAAATATACCAACCGCCATTTAAGTTAATGACCTCGCCCGTCATGTAATCAGCACGCCCACTCACTAAAAATGTCACATAATTCGCGACATCAGCAGGTGTTCCAATTTGTTGGAGCGGAATGGACGTTTGCGCTTCTTTGCGCTCTTCCTCATTGAACATACGATTCATTTTTGTGTCGATCCATCCAGGCGCGACACCGTTCACCCGAATGCCTAAAGAAGCGACTTCTTTTGCATAAGCGCGTACGAAGGCATGCTGTGCTCCTTTTACTGTCGAGTACAACACTTCATTCGCCGCACCCGCACTGCCCCAGATGGAACCTATAAAGATGACGTATGAAACGAGCTTATGTTGCATGCGTGCACTTAATGTACTAATAATTTTAATCGGAGATTGAACGTGCACTTTCCATAAGTAGTCCATCTCTTCATCTGTCGTATCGCTCACGAGCTTCAATAGCTCCACGCCATGCGCTACGATAATCGCTTCCACTTCAACAATCGATTGTGCCAATTTTTCTACTTGTTCCGGATCATACAAATTCGCTTGCATCGGTAAAAAGTATTGCTCCGGATACATCGTTTCTAATTGTTGTAGCAACTGTTCAATACGCGATACATTCGTCGAATAGTGCAAGTAGAGCGACCAGCCATCTTGTGCTAATTCGCGACAAATCGCGTGGCCAATTTCTCCAGATGCTCCTAATACGAGGGCAAATTTCATGCTTCTTTCTCCATCGGCACGATTTGCATGACTGTCGAATTATTCGATTGTACAAACCATTCAAGACCTTCTTTCACATCTTCTAATGTGATTGAGCGATAAACCTCGACATGATCGAATAGCATCGTGTCGTGGAATGCATAGTTTGTAAATTGGTTTGCGATAAATTCTGGACTATTTAAAGAACGAATAAATAAACCGATTTTTCGTTTAATGAGGCGCTCTAACGCTTCTGCTTCTAGCAATTCATTCCGGCGTTCGAACGTTTCTCGGACTACTTCGCGGAATCTTTCTGCTTCAAATGTATCTGTGCTGATCGTCGCAAATGCAAATGTGCTTTCTAACGTCACATCGTAACCGAAGGATTCGTCGATTAGCCCTTCATCATATGCTTTCTCATAAAATGGTGTCGTTGTGCCAAATAATAAGTCTAGGCCGAGCTCGTAAATTAGTTCACGCTTTAAAAACGCTTGTCCTTTCAATTGACCAGCAGGCAATTTAAAGCCGACATTCACTTTCGGTTTAAAAACGTCCATTGCAATCGTACGCTCTTTTACTTGTACTGTTAAATCTTCTTCTTCAATAAAGCGCTCCACATTCGGTTCATTCGTCAATTCACGCGCTCCTTGATTGTTGCGAATGAGCTGCATCATTGGCTCTACATCGACTGCTCCCACAACGAATAATAGCATGTTGGACGGATGGTAAAATGTTTCGTAGCACGTATATAAATGATCTTTCGTAATCTCTTGAATCGATTCCACTGTTCCTGCAATATCGATTCTTACAGGATGTTTACGGTACATATTTTCCACCGCCCCGAAATAGATGCGCCAGTCTGGCGAATCGTCATACATCATAATTTCTTGTGCGATGATGCCTTTTTCTTTCTCTACTGTCTCTTCTGTAAAGTAAGGCGCTTGAACGAAGTCGAGCAAAGTCGTCATATTTTTTTCCACATTGCTCGTCGCTGAAAATAAGTATGCTGTTCGTGTAAATGATGTATAAGCATTCACAGAGGCCCCTTGTTGACTGAATGTATGAAAAATATCGCCCTCTTCTTTTTCGAACATTTTATGCTCTAAAAAATGCGCAATTCCATCAGGGACAACAATCGGTTCTTTCGCATGAAGCGGCGTGAACATTCGGTCAATTGAACCGTACTTCGTTGTGTACGTCGCGTACGTTTTGGAATATTCTTTTTTCGGAAGGATGTATACCGTCAGTCCGTTCGGCAGAACTTCTTTATATAATGTTTCTTCCACTGCTTGCAATTCAATCTTCTCCATCTTCACGCTCTCCTTTCAATAAAAAGATCGCTTCTTTTTTCAATGTTTGAATTGCGGCGATCACTTCTTCTTTCGTCACAGCATTCCAACGTTTAATTAAAGCTTGCGCTGAAAAGTTCGCATAGTCTTCTTTATATTGATCAAATAAAACCATTTGACCACGAACGGTATCGAGTGCACTGCGAATAGAGTTCGCGAGCAACGCTTTCGTCTGTTCTAATTCCAATTCTGAAATGTCTCCGCTCTGCATCATCGCAATTTGTTCATTAATTAAACGAATTACTTTATCCTTTTCGTTCCAATCAATTCCACCGCTAATTGTCAATAATCCATATTGGCTAATGTAACTACTGCTGATCGTATATGCCATGCTTTCTTTTTCACGTACGTTTTGGAAGAGTTTGCTATGTGCAAATCCTCCTAATATACCGTTTGCGACTTGCATCGCTGCAAAGCGCTCATCATGCAAGGTAATCGGTGTCGAATAACCGATGTTTAATTTTCCTTGACGAATCGCATTCGTTTCTTCTTTCTCTTGTATTTCAACACACGTTGAAACGGTTGGCGCATAAGTCGGAATTTCCTCATATTCACGCTGTTGAATGATTGGTCGGAACGTATCGATAATGAGTTGCTCATCAATATCTCCGACGACATAAATCGTCAACTTATCTTCTTTCAACATCGCTTCGTATTGTTCCACTAATGAAGCCGGTGTAACCGCTTGTACGAGCTCCTCTGTACCGAGTCGTGACTTTGCGACATAATCGTCTGGTCGCATCATTTGAATTAATTGACGATACGCATAGCGGTCTTTATCGTCATAAATAGATTGAATTCGCTCAACAATCGAACGCTTCTCACGTCTCACTGTCGCTTCATCGAATTTGCCGTCTTTCACATTCGGCCGCTGAATCGTTTCTGCTAAAAATGTGAGCCATTCTGCGAAATGGTTCTCACTGCGAACGAAACGTTCATGTACCGTCTCTGAAAAAAGAAGAAAACGATGTTTATTTTCGCGTTTTGAAACATCTGTAATTAATGTAGAACCGTAAAGTTCATCTAGTTTATTTTTGTACTTGGCGTACGTTGGATAACGCTCGTTTGAATCTTGCAAAACATTTGATAATACGGCGCGGTGTGCAGCCGATATTTCATCAAATTCACGATCCCATTGCATGAGAATCGTGACGGTTTTAAATTGTTGTGTCGGTCGAATATATAAATCGACCCCGCTTGAAATCGGATAATGCTTAAACATGGTCCACCTCATTCTAAATATTACAAAGCTTCCTTCACTATACATGTTCAGTGAAATAGTTCGCAACCGTTACACGTTCATTTCGTTGAAAAACGTCACATTTTTCAATCTACGGTTCTCATTTAAAAAACTCCCTCTCCAAAATGGAGAAGGAGTGAAATAATTAACGGCTTCCTTTAATATACGGTTGTCCGTTCGCTTTCGGTGCACGTGCACGACCGATAAATCCTGCGAGTGCTAAAATTGTTAAGACATATGGTAAAATGTGCAAATATACATCTGGTACATTCGCTAAAAACTCGATGTTTGCAGAACTGATTTTGAGCGCTTGTGCGAATCCGAAGAATAATGCTGCTCCCATCGCTCCAAGCGGATGCCATTTTCCGAAAATCATCGCAGCTAGCGCCATGAATCCTTGACCATTAATCGTCGTATGGTCGAAGTTACCTGTCATCGTTTGTGCATAAACCGCTCCACCGATTCCAGCGAGCGCTCCTGAAATAATTACCGCAATATAGCGCGTACGGGTCACATTAATCCCCATCGTATCCGCTGCCATCGGATGTTCTCCAACCGAACGTAAACGCAAACCGAACGGTGTTTTATAAATGACGAACCATGCGATCAGTGCAACGGCAATCGCTAAAATGCTCGTTCCATATACCGTTTTAAAAAACATCGGTCCAATAATGGGAATGTCTTGTAAAATCGGCATATCGAAACGCGGAATTTTATAGTTGACGTATTCAGTCTGACCTTTTCCATACATCATTTTAATCGAGAAAAGTGCGACGGCGATACCGAGCATATTAATCGCAACCCCTGAAACAACTTGATCTGCGCGGAATGAAATCGATGCAACCGCGTGTAAAATGGAGAACACTCCTGCAACGAGCATCGCCACAAGAATCGAAATCCAAGGTGTCCAAGCACCGAATGTTCCTGCGAAAGTTAAGTTAAAGACGATTGCGATAAACGCTCCAATCACCATCAACCCTTCTAAACCGATGTTCACGACACCTGAACGTTCTGAAAAGACTCCACCAATTGCTGTGAAAATAAGAGGCGCCGCATAGGCAATCATCATCGGCATGATGAAATATAATGCTGTTAACATTTACTTCGCCTCCTTTTTCTTGCTCATTTTCTCTAAGAAGACACGGATAATATATCCGCTTGCTACGAAGAAAATGATTAACGCGATCACGATGGATACAATCTCAATCGGTACGCCTGCTGCGTTCGGCATATTGAGTGAACCGTACTTTAACGAACCGAATAAAATCGCCCCAAACAATACGCCAATCGGTGTGTTCGCTCCGAGCAATGCGACAGCAATCCCGTCGAACCCGATGCCTGTGAAGTCGGTACTTTCTGTAATGTAACCGAATGTTCCAAGTCCTTCCATCGCTCCTGCAAGTCCAGCAAATCCGCCTGAAATCATCATCGACACGATAATGTTTTTCTTCACGTTCATTCCGGCATATTGTGAAGCATGGTCGTTAAACCCGACTGCTTTTAATTCAAATCCAGTTTTCGTGCGTTCTAATAAAAACCACATGAAAATAACCATTAAAATTGCGACGATAAACCCGTAGTGCAGTGTTGAATAATCTGTCAACTGTTCTAAAAAAGGAGAACGCAATGACGCGCTATCATGAATCGTCTCTGTTTTATACGTTCCTGATGACGCTTTAATGAGTGCGTTCACAACGTGCAATGCGATATAGTTCATCATGATTGTGACGATTACTTCGTGCACTTGCAATGTCGCTTTCAATAAACCTGGTAAAAACGCCCATAATGCACCTGCTGCAGCTGCTGCGAGTAAAGCGAGTGGTAAATGGATAATCGTCGGTAATTCAAACGTCGTTCCAACATAGGCTGCTGCAAACCATCCGACGAGCAATTGCCCTTCTACTCCGATGTTAAATAACCCTGTTCGGAAAGCGAATGCAACAGCTAGACCTGCCAAAATATAAGGTGCAATTTGACGTACTGTTTCACCCATCGCATAGGCATCTCCGAAAATACCGTTCCAAAGTGCCACGTAGCCTTTAATCGCATCATAGCCACTTAACCACATGATGATCGCTCCGATTAATAAACCGAGGACAATTGAAATAAGTGGAACTAAAATGCTTTTACTATTAAATTTCGACTTCACAGACGGTCACCTTCTTCGCTATTTCCGACATGTCCTGCCATGAGTAGGCCGAGCTGTTGCTCTGTTGCATCTTGCGGTTTCACTGTTGATACGATTTGTCCATCGTAAATGACCGCAATCGTGTCTGAAACGTTCATCACTTCGTCTAATTCAAATGATATGAGCAACACCGCTTTTCCGTTATCACGCTGTTCGATCAGACGCTTATGAATAAATTCAATCGCTCCAACATCAAGCCCACGTGTAGGAAGTGCCGCAATTAATAAGTCAGGATCGCGAGATACTTCACGACCGATAATTAATTTTTGTTGGTTTCCTCCAGAAAGAGCACGTGCTAACTCATGCTCCCCTTGAGTACGAACATCGTATTCTTCAATAATTTCGTTCGCAAATTTGGACACTTCTTTATAATTCATAATGCCACCTTTAGAAAATGGTTGCTTATAATACGTTTGTAAAACGGAGTTGTAGCCGACTGAAAAATTTAAAACGAGACCATGTTTATGGCGGTCTTGTGGAATATGACCGACACCTGTCTCTGTAATTTTACGCGGCGACTCATTTGCAAGATCATGCCCTCCAAGACGAATCGTTCCCGATTTCGTTTTGCGCAAACCGGTAATCGCTTCAATCAATTCTGACTGACCATTGCCATCAATCCCTGCAATTCCGACAATTTCTCCGTACCGCACTTGTAAATTTAAGTTTTTTACTTTTGCGATTTTACGATTGTCTTCCACCACGAGATTTTGAATGTCTAAAGCGACTTCACCTGGCGTCGCTTCTGTCTTTTCCGTTTTAAACGTCACTTGACGGCCTACCATGAGCGAAGCGAGCTCTTCTGGACTAGACTGATCCGTTGTAACCGTACCGATTCCTTCTCCTTTACGGATGATTGTGACGCGGTCTGAAACAGCCATAATTTCATTCAACTTATGGGTAATCAAGATGATTGATTTTCCTTCATCGATTAAGTTTTTCATAATGTGCATTAATTCATCGATTTCTTGCGGTGTTAAAGAAGCGGTCGGTTCGTCAAAAATGAGAACTTCCGCTCCACGATACAATGTTTTTAAAATTTCCACGCGTTGTTGCATCCCGACGGATATGTCTTCAATTACTGCTGACGGGTCGACAGCCAAGCCGTATAACTCTGATATTTCGGCGACTTTTTTCTCAGCTTCTTTAATATTGATGACGCCCATCTTCGTCGGTTCATTACCTAAAATAATATTTTCCGTTACCGTTAAATTTTCAACGAGCATAAAGTGTTGGTGCACCATGCCAATTCCAAGGTCGTTCGCAATATTTGGGTTCGCGATGTCCACTTCTTTACCACGAACTTTAATCGTTCCTTCTTCCGGTTGATACAAACCGAAAAGAACGTTCATCAAAGTGGATTTTCCCGCTCCATTTTCTCCTAAAAGTGCGTGAACTTCTCCCTTTTTAAGTTGCAATGTAATGTTTTTATTCGCATAAAAATTTCCGAACTTTTTGGATATGTTCAACATTTCGACTACGTATTCCAACGCCGTCACTCCTTCACTTCCATACTTCTTACTACAGTAAAAATGGTCGACCTAAATTTTTAGCATAGTAAGCTTAAAAAAATCTAGAATATCAGCCGCTTCTACACAGTACGATACTGCGGACGAACGACGATTCTAAGAACGATTCGCGTTCGTCGCAGAAGGGACATATTATTCTAGATTCCATCACAATATTTCAATATTATTTGACTGGTTCTTCTGGTACTTCAATTTCTCCGCTCGCAATTTTCGCTTCAAATTCAGCAACTTTCGCTAAAACTTCTTCAGAAATCGCGCCGCGTGAATCTGCTAAAATAACACCTTCATCTTCTAAACCGTAAACTAATGTTTCGCCACCTGGGAATTCCCCTTTGTTAGCGCGTTCTGTAATGTCTGTAACTGCTACGTCAACGCGTTTTAACATCGATGTTAATGTCACGTTTGTATTTTCATCCACTTTACCTTCTTCGTATTGATCAGAGTCGACTCCAATCACCCAGAAGTTTTTGTCTGGTGATGCTTTTTTCAATTCTTTCGCTTCAGCGAATACTCCGACACCCGCTCCTCCAGCTGCGTGGAAAACGATGTCTGCGCCACTTGCGTACATGCGGCTCGCCGCACCTTTACCGAGCGCTGCGTCTGTAAATGATGCGACGTATTGAACGTCTACTTTAATATCAGGGTTAATCGCTTTGACGCCTTCGATAAATCCAGCTTCGAAACGTTTAATGACTGGGATATCCATACCGCCAACGAAACCGATTTTATCTGTTTCTGTCGTAAGGGCTGCAGCAACTCCTGCGAGAAATGCTCCTTCTTGCTCTTTAAACATGACGCTCGCTACGTTATCGCCTTCTACTTCAGAGTCTACGATGACGAAGTTTGTATCTGGCTTTTGTGACGCGATTTCTTTAATGGCATCATCCATTAAGTAACCGATTCCGAATACGATATCGAAATCACGGCGCACTAAGTTGTTTAAGTTCGGTTTAAAGTCTGCTTCCTTCGTTGACGGAAGATAATCATATCCACCGTCTCCACGTTCTAAACCATTCGCTTCACCATATTCTGTAATCCCTTTCCAAGCAGATTGGTTGAATGATTTATCATCGACACCACCTGTATCTGTAACCATTGCTACTGATAGTACCTCATTACTTGGAGTATCTGTTGCTGTACCTTCATCTACCGGTTTTTCAGCTTCTGGTTCTTTATCTCCACCACATGCTGCTAACAATAATCCTGCTGACATCATCACTGATAAAGCTAAACCTTTTTTCTTGAACTTCATAATAAAGTCCTCCCTATGTTCATTTTTTAGTAGTTACCTATACACGTTTTCGTACAACTTGAAACTGAAACTTGTCCGCTCGAAAGTAATTCGTTGAATAAAGTACAACTTGTCCTTCTTCATTATAATGGCGTTGAATGAGAACAAGTAATGGAACATCGATGCCACAACGTAAAATAGCCGATGCTTCTTCATCATACCCGAGTGGTACAATTTCAGCGACTGCTTGAACAATTTTCATCTGCCCATTTAATTCTAAGCTGTCGAAAAGAGAATCGTTATAAATTCCTTCACCGTCCAATGATAAATGGCGACTGAGTGCATGATCAATGCAATAAACGACCGGTTCACCGTCCGCAGTTCTCACCCGTTTAATTGTCACGATTTCCTCTTCTAAATCACATTCAAAAATGGGCGCTAAATGCGAGTTCACGATGTGATGATCTACTGTTTTATAAATCGTTCCTGGTTCCATTCCGGCATTGCGAATCATTGTGGAAACACTTGCTAGTTGTTCAATTCCTGAATGGAATAGCGGTTTTGAACTGACAAATGTGCCGACTCCGTGTTTTCGCACGATGACTTTCTCTTCTTCTAAAATACGAAATGCCTCACGTAATGTCGCTCGACTCACGCCGAGTGAGCGGGCGAGTTCGAATTCGGATGGGAATCGTTCATTCTCTTGATAAACGCCATCTTCAATATCTTGTTTAATCTTTTCAATCACTTGAACGTAAAGATGGCGCTGATCGATTTTCACCATTTATTCACCTACTCTCCTTGTAAAAGTCTGACATCTGACGTTATACAACACTACTAACTCAATTTTAACTATATCATCTTCCTATTTAAAAATAAATAGTCCGTCTACCATTTTCCCCCTTATCCATTATGCTTCTTCGTTTTATTCACATTTTTGTACTTATTCTGATATGGAATCAATGAGCAATTTCCTAGGTTTGCTTCCTTCACTAGGCCCTACGATACCGCGCTCTTCCATTTGATCTACGATGCGCGCAGCTCGAGAATAACCGATACGCAGCCTTCTTTGCAACATGGAAATCGAAGCTTGGCCTTGTTCTAATACAATGTCTACTGCTTCGTCAAACTTCTCGTCAACTTCTGCATCATAGTCTATCTCATCGACTTCTGTCGGAATCATGCTTTCCTCATATTGTGCTTTTTGTTGTTCAATACAGTGGTCAACGATGCGTTCGACTTCTTGATCCGATACAAATGCCCCTTGCACACGAGTCGGTTTCGAAGCACCTGATGGTAAAAATAACATATCTCCCCGACCGAGTAATTTTTCTGCGCCATTTCCATCTAAGATCGTGCGAGAGTCAACAGAACTTGATACCGCAAAAGCTATGCGAGAAGGTATATTTGCTTTGATGATTCCTGTGATGACATCGACACTTGGACGTTGAGTCGCAATGATTAAATGAATTCCTGCAGCTCGCGCCATCTGTGCTAAGCGCATAATCGCTTCTTCTACATCATTGGAAGCGACCATCATTAAATCAGCTAACTCATCCACGATGACGACAATATAAGGCATGCGTGGATGTTTCTCGTCATTTTCCTCATTCCACTGATCGAGTTGCGCATTATACCCTTCGATGTTGCGCGTTCCTGTATGAGAAAATAATTCGTAACGGCGTTCCATCTCTGAAACAACTTTTTGCAATGCTTGAGCTGCTTTTCGGGGGTCGGTCACGACGGGAGCTAGCAAATGCGGAATGCCATTGTACACATTGAGCTCGACCATTTTCGGATCGATCATCATCATTTTCACTTCATGCGGTTTTGCCCGCATTAAAATGCTAATAATAATCCCGTTAATACATACACTTTTACCACTTCCTGTTGAACCAGCGACGAGGACGTGTGGCATTTTGTTTAATTCAGTGAGCACAGCTTTACCTGTGACATCACGTCCTAAAGCGACTTGTAATTTTTTTGAAGCGTCTGCCCCTTCTTCTTCAAGCACTTCTTTCAAACTGACCGCAGATACCGTTTGATTCGGCACTTCAATGCCAATCGCAGATTTCCCAGGAATCGGTGCTTCCATTCGGATATCTCGTGCAGCGAGCGCTAACGCTAAATCGTCTGTCAAGCCGACAATGCGGCTCACTTTTACACCGGTTGCGGGTAATATTTCATATTTCGTTACAGCAGGGCCTAGATGGATTTCGCTCACATGGGCTGCAACGTTGAAACTTTTAAACGTTTCTTCTAATTTTTGCGCATTATTTTTTATCCGTTCAATTTCACTGCTTTGATCTATTGTTTCGATATCGTCTAATAAATGAATGATTGGTAATTGATACGGACTTTCCTCTTCCTCATCGTCACTTGGTTCAAGCAAAAATTGTTCTACTTCTTCCTCTTCTACTAACTCTTGCTCTTTTTGCTCGATTGGAGCAGGTTCACGACCTTGTGTGAAATGATTGATCGATACATCGCGAGCAGGTTCAATCGCCACTGGTTGATCCTCGACTTCTACTTCGACTGTGTTTATTGTATGGCGAGGTTGTTCTTTCTTTGCATTGATGGATTGTTTACGCTCGAGATATGTTGTTTTTAATTTAGCATATGAAGATTTTACCGCTTCAACTGTCGGACGAACGACTTCTCGGTCGAGGCCAAGCACAATTGCAATCAATAAAAATATTAAACTGACGACAAATGTACCTACGCGGTCGAATAAGAACGATAAAATACTGTACAGTGTGGCTCCGACTAAGCCACTTCCGTATAAATTTGTTCGGTTAGACACCCCGCTATCCGTTACAAGCGCTTGCCACGAAGCTTGCCACGGTCCTACGTTGTATAGCTCCATCATTTTCCCAACGAAGACGAAATGAGCTAAAGTGAAACTGACAATCGCTAACAATACTACAACGACGATTTGTTTTCGCGTCCATTGAATTTTGCCTTTGCCCGTCACTTGATAAACACTCCACGCAATTAACCCAATCCACAACACCCAATGTAATTGTCCGACGAGCAAAAAAGTGAGTGTAGCAATCGAGCGACCGACAAAGCCGAATTGAAATAGGACAACGAGCGCTGTCGCAATGATGGCGAGACTGATCACTTCTTGACGTAATTGAAAAGTCTTCTTCTTACTTTTTCGTTTCGCCATAATTATGCACTCCTTTGGAAAAGGAGATTTCCGTCTACGTTAAGCGTAAACAAAAATCTCCTCGTTCTTTCAATTAATTAATATTCCATTAAAATTGGAATAATCATCGGACGACGCTTCGTCTGTTGGTATAAATACGAACTTAACGTGTCGCGAATTTCTTGTTTAATATTCGACCATTCAAATGTTTCTTTTGCTACATATTTCTCAACGACTTTGCGAATAATCTTTTTCGCTTCGTTTAAAAGTTCTTCTGATTCACGTACGTAAACGAATCCGCGTGAGACAATTTCAGGTCCCGCTGCGATTGTTTTCTTTTTGCGGTTCAATGTGACGACGACTGTGAAAATTCCGTCTTGTGACAATAATTTACGATCGCGTAAAACGATATTTCCGACGTCGCCTACTCCGATTCCGTCAATTAATACATTTCCTGCTTGAACGCGTCCTGTCATGCGCATTTTATCGCCTTTGTACTCGACGACATCACCCTTCTCAGCGATGAAGATTTGCTTTTTCTCCATGCCGACTTCTTGTGCTAATTTCGAGTGGGCGATGAGCATTTTATATTCCCCTTGAACAGGAATGAAGTATTTCGGTTTCATTAAATTCAACATTAATTTCAAGTCTTCTTGACTACCATGTCCTGAAACGTGAATATCTTTTGATGATGTCATAACATCTGCGCCAGCTTTTGCCAACTCATTCATCATGCCATAAAGTGAAAGTTCCATCATCGGTGCCGCTGTGAATGTAATGAGAACTGTATCGGTCGTTTTAATCTTAATGTCGCGATGTTGCTTTTTCGCAATGCGGCTTAATGCGTCAATCGGTTCTCCTTTATTGCCTGTCACGATGATGACAATTTCGTTATCTTCGTATTGATCGATATCTTTTGCATCAATCAACACGTCTTCCGCCACTTCTAAGTAACCGAGTTTCAATCCGATGTGGAAGTAAGTTTCCAAGCTTTCTCCAACAACCGCTACTTTTTTACCTGTTTTCATCGATTGTTCAAGCACTTGTTGAATACGGATGAAGTTCGATGCATAAAGCGCGACTAAAATACGGCCTTGTGCACGGTGGAATGTTTTTAAAAGACGTGTCGCAATCACTTGCTCACTCGTCGTATAACCTGGCTTTTCTGCTTCTGTCGAGTCCGACATCAGTAAAAATACGCCTTCTTCTCCTAAGTTCGCCATTTTTGCGATATCTGGACGGTATTTGCCTTTCGCGGATTGGTCGAATTTAAATTCTCCTGTATGCACGATCGCTCCTTGTGATGTATGGAAGACGATACCGAGTGAATCTGGAATACTATGCGTTGTATTGAAAAACGTCACATGTGTACGTTTGAAATTCATGCGGCTTTCATTGTTTACTTCGAAGAAACGAATCGCTTGTGGAGCGGGCATTTTGTGCAAATGCTCTTTCGCAAGTGCAATCGTTAATTTTGATCCGTACACTGGCGCTTGTACTTTTTGAAGCAAGTAAGCGAGAGATCCAATCGCATCTTCGTGTCCGTGCGTTAAGAAAATTCCTTTCAGTCGATTTTTGTTTTCGACAACATATGTGATGTCCGGAATGACGATGTCAATCCCGAGCATCTCTTCTTCTGGGAACATGAGGCCTGCGTCGACGATGAACATCTCTTCATCAATTTCGACAACATACATCGATTTCCCAATTTCACCCACTCCTCCGAGTGGAATGACTTTAATCGTTTCATTAATAATTTGCGTCACAATATTTTCCTCCTAATGTCTTTTTTCTTTTTAATTTCAATTCATATCGTTTTCTTTTTAAAAATCCGAACAGAACGACTATGTTTCATTATACGGGAAAAAGACCGTTCTGTACAAACAAAAAAAGCTAGCGCGTGGCTAGCTTTCAATTATTCTTGAATTTTCATCATATATCGGTCCCAAGAAGCATCAAATGATGCATGATCTGCTTCTAATGGAATGAGTGGTAAACGTACGGAACCAACTTCGATCGATTGACGATTCAACACATGTTTCAACGGAACAGGGTTCGGTTCTGAGAACAATGCTTTGAACGCTGGTAATAAACGGCGGTGCATTTGAGCAGCGGTCGCGAATTCTCCCTGTTCAAATGCTTGCATCATTTGCTGCATCTCATTGCCGAGCACGTGAGCAGCGACAGAAATGACCCCTTTCCCACCGATAGATAGCAACGGTAATGTCATGCCATCATCCCCGCTGTAAACAGAGAATCCTTTTGCAGCACCTTCTACAATCATCGCCATTTGTTCGATGTCGCCACTCGCTTCTTTCACAGCGCGAATGTTCGACACTTTTGAAAGTGCAATCGTCGTTTCAGCCGTCATGTTAACGCCTGAACGGCCTGGAATATTGTACAGTAAGACGGGTAACTTCGTTTCTTCTGCAATGGTGCTAAAGTGGCGGTACATCGCCGGTTGATTCGGCTTATTGTAATACGGTACGACGAGCATGACACCGTCCACACCGAGCTCTTCCGCTTCTTTCGTCATCTCAATCGATTCTGCTGTATTGTATGAGCCAGTGCCCGCAATGATCGGTACGCGACCCTTCGCAGCATCCTTCACCCAACGGAGCATTTGAAGCTTCTCTTCACGTGTAACGGTAGGTGATTCTCCTGTCGTTCCGTTAATGATTAAACTGTCCGTTCCATTTGTAATTAAATGTTCTACGAGGCGATGAGTCAGACCTTCATCAATTTGACCTTGTGCGTCAAATGGCGTGACCATCGCCGTTCCAATTCGTCCTAATTCCAACTTACGTCATCCTTTCCAATGCTTATTCTTCGATTTGGCTTAAATACGTCTCAGCGATTTGTACAGAGTTCAGTGCCGCCCCTTTAACGAGGTTATCTGACACGATCCATAAGTGGAATCCGTTTTTCTTATCGCGATCTTTACGTACACGCCCGACGAATACTTCGTCTTTGCCTTCTGCGAATAATGGCATTGGATACGTTTGTGTCGCTGGGTCATCTTCTAAGACGACGCCTGGGACTGATTGAATTGCTTCTTGTAACTCGGCAACCGTTACATCGTCTCGGTCTAATTCGATATAGACGGATTCTGAGTGACCTGTCACAACTGGTAAACGCACACATGTTGCCGCCACTTCCATCTCATAATCGTCGAAGATTTTCTGCGTTTCGTTCATCATTTTTAATTCTTCTAATGTATACCCATCGTCGCCGAATACATCGATTTGCGGCAAGACGTTATAAGCGATTGGATAATGCTTTTTGTCGCCACCTGATGGTAAAATATTCGCTTCATTCTCCGCACGATTCGCGAAGTTTTTGCTCTGCTGTTCTAACTCATGAATCGCATCCGCACCTGCACCAGACACCGCTTGATACGTCGAAACGATCAAACGATTCAATCCGAATTGGTCTTTCACGCCTTTTAATGCTGCGACCATTTGAATCGTTGAACAGTTCGGGTTCGCGATGAGCCCTTTATGTTCACGAATTTTTTCGGGATTCACTTCTGGTACGACGAGAGGAACTCCTTCCGTCATACGGAATGCACTCGTATTATCAATGACGAGCGCTCCTGCATCGATTGCCGCCTGTGAAAAGCGTTCTGTAATTGAGCCGCCCGCACTGAAAAATGCAATATCTATATTTTCAAACGCTTGATCTGTCGTCTCTTCAACAGTGTACGTTTCATTTCCAATCGTAATCGTTGAGCCAGCTGAACGTTTAGATGCGAGCAACTTCAATTTATTTACCGGAAACTTTCGTTCAATCAACTTTTCAATAATCATCGTACCTACAGCGCCTGTCGCTCCAACAACTGCAACATTCATTTGTCTCATTTTCGTTCTCTCCTTTGTCAATGTCCATATTCAAATAATGATGACTCTCTTTAATCCTTTACTTGATTAAACTGTCATTGTTCGAATTATATCAGCTTTTCTGAAATTTGTGAATACCTGTTTCTCATTTCCTTTAGACATTTAGTCATTTAAGTGAATATTTATGAAGTTTTTGAATATTCGCTATTTATTTTAAGCAAAACAAAATGAAGGATCCTTAGAGAATCCTTCATTTTAGTCATTACATATTTATTCGTCTTTTTTCGCTTCTTGTTCTTTCACGACTTGTTTGCGTGATAAATTGACACGACCTTGACGATCGATTTCGATGACTTTCACCAGTAATTCATCATCTACTTTTAAAACGTCCTCTACTTTGTTCGTACGTTTTTCTTGAATTTCTGAAATATGGAGTAAGCCGTCTTTCCCTGGGAACAGTTCGACGAAAGCACCGAATTTTTCAATGCGCTTTACTTTACCTAAGTAATATTCGCCAACTTCTGCTTCACGGACAATATTTTCAATCATTTCTTGCGCACGTGCGTTCATTTCTGAATCTGGTGAAGAAATGTAAATCGTACCGTCTTGTTCCGTATCGATTTTAACATTTGTTTCATCGATAATTTTGTTAATCACTTTACCGCCAGGTCCAATGACATCACGGATTTTGTCCGGATTAATTTGAATGCGCACAATTTTAGGTGCATATGTTGATAACTCTTCACGTGGTGTGTTAATCGTTTCAAGCATATGTTCTAAAATGTGAAGACGACCTTTTTTCGCTTGTGCGAGTGATTCTTCTAAAATCTCTCCTGCGAGTCCGTCAATTTTAATATCCATTTGCAATGCTGTGATCCCTTTTGCTGTTCCTGCTACTTTAAAGTCCATGTCGCCTAAGAAATCTTCCATTCCTTGAATATCTGAAAGAATCGAGTAGTTGTCACCTGTTTTAACGAGTCCCATCGCAATTCCTGCAACTGGTGCTTTGAGTGGTACACCTGCATCCATCATCGCCATCGTTGACGCACAGATTGATGCTTGTGAAGATGAACCGTTTGACTCGAGTACTTCTGCTACGAGACGTATCGTGTATGGGAATGTGTCTTCATCTGGAATGACCGCTTCTAATGCGCGTTCTCCGAGTGCACCGTGACCGATTTCACGACGACCTGGTCCACGAATCGGGCCTGTCTCCCCTACTGAGAAGTTCGGGAAGTTGTAGTGATGCATGAAACGTTTCGATTCTTCTAAGCCGAGTCCATCGATAATTTGCACTTCACCGAGCGCTCCTAATGTACAAACGCTAAGCACTTGAGTTTGTCCACGAGTGAACAAGCCTGAACCGTGCGTACGTGGAAGAATACCGACTTGTGAAGATAATGGACGAATTTCATCTAAGCCACGTCCATCTGGGCGCACTTTATCTTCTGTAATGAGGCGACGCACTTCTTCTTTTACCATATCATCTAAAATCGCCTTCACTTGTTTCATCGTATCTTCATCCGCTTCTTCAGCTTCATACTTTTCGATAATTACTGTTTTCACGTTTTGAATATTTTGTTCGCGCGCTAATTTCTCTTCTGTTTGAATCGCTTGAACGAGTTCAGCACCGATTGTTTGTTCAATCTCTGCATAAAGCGTTGGATCGAGTTCAAACAATTTAATTTCTGCTTTTTCTTTACCTACTGCCGCAATAATTTGCTCTTGGAATTCAATCAATTGTTTAATTTGTTCATGACCGAATAAAATCGCTTCTAAAACGATTTGTTCTTCTACTTCTTTCGCACCTGCTTCAACCATATTAATCGCATCTTTCGTTCCTGCAACGACGAGATCGAGATCACTTTGTTCTAATTGGTCAGGTGTTGGATTGACGATAAATTCACCATCCACACGTCCGATTTGAACGCCAGCAATCGGTCCGTCAAACGGAATATCCGATACCGAAAGTGCTAAAGATGAGCCGAGCATCGCTGCCATTTCAGATGTTGCTTCTTGGTCGACACTTAAGACGAGTGAAATAACTTGTACGTCATTGCGGAAACCATCTGGGAATAGTGGACGAATTGGACGGTCGATTAAACGACTCGTCAATACGGCTTTCTCTGATGGACGACCTTCACGTTTAATGAAGCCTCCTGGAATTTTACCTGCTGCGTATAGACGCTCTTCATAGTTCACCGTCAGTGGGAAAAAGTCGAGTGCTCTCGGCTCTTTTGATGCTGTCGCTGTTGACAAAATTGTCGTGTCGCCGTAGCGTACAAGGACTGCACCATTTGCTTGTTTTGCTAATTGATTCGTTTCAACGATGAGTGGACGACCTGCCCATTCCATTTGAAACGTCTGTTTTTCTTGTCCCATATTCATTAAGACCCCTCTCATTTGTATAGATCCGTATATGTAAAATATCACTATCTCTTAGTGTATCAAATTTC
This sequence comes from Savagea serpentis, assembly GCF_015351395.1. Classification (GTDB taxonomy): domain Bacteria; phylum Bacillota; class Bacilli; order Bacillales_A; family Planococcaceae; genus Savagea; species Savagea serpentis. The sequence continues at coordinate 266,217 of NZ_JADKPV010000001.1, read as the reverse complement.
ATCGTATATTGCGAAACTAAATGTGCTTAAAACAAATGTAGACAAAGTGAGGTCACTTTGTCTACAAGTTGTAAGCATGTAATGCTTCGTATTTTATCACTTCGATTATCGACGTAAGCCGAGTTTAGCGATAAGATCACGGTAAGCTTGTACGTTCGTATCACGTAAATAACGTAATAGACGACGACGTGTACCGATCATTTTGTAAAGTCCACGACGTGAGTGGTGGTCTTTCTTATGCGTACGTAAGTGATCGTTTAAATTGTTGATCTCTTCAGTAAGGATAGCAATCTGCACTTCTGCAGATCCTGTATCGTTCTCATGAGTTTTGAACTCATTGATAAGTTCAGCTTTACGCTCTGTAGTCATAGCCATCCTAGTCACCTCCTAAATTAAAATATCCCCATATCCCGAGCAAACGTTGGTGATGCGTATTGCCAAGGAAAGGTTCTTGTTACACTCAAGTATATTACCATCTTCCCATCATTTAAGCAAGCACTTCATCTAATATTGCGTCAGCACTTTCTTTATCCGCTTGAATCTGGGCGATCAGTGCGTCGATTCCATCAAATTTTTGTTCGTCACGAATGCGCGCTACCCATTCTACGGTCACTTCTTCACCGTAAATCATGTGATCAAAATTTAAAATATGCACTTCAACTGTGTACGTATTGCCATCATTAAATGTCGGAACCGTCCCGACATTACAGACACCTTTGTAACGCTTTCCACGTACAGTAAAATAGACAGCGTAAACGCCTTTTAACGGAAGCATTAATTCTGGGTGCACTTCGATATTGGCTGTCGGAAAACCGAGTTGACGACCGCGTTTCTCTCCGTCTACGACGATACCATCTGTTTCATAATATCTGCCGAGGAATCGGTTCGCCAAATCGATTTTGCCAGATTGCAATGCATGGCGAATATATGTAGAAGATACCGTTTCACCGTCAATCGCGACTTCTTCTACTGTCGTCGTTGTGTAACGTCCTGCACTTAATTGTTCCATCGTCGTCATCGTACCAGATCCTTTTACTCCAAATGTGAAATCAAAACCTGCGACGACATGTTTGACATTTAAGTCTTCGATAAAACATTGAATGAATTGTTCAGGTTGTAAACTTGCTAAATTCCAGTCGAATTCAACGTAAAATAAAGCTTCCACGCCCATCTTCTTTAAATAGCGCTCTTTTTCTTTTTTCGTCGTTAAATAAAGACGTTCTGGACAATCTTTTTGAAACAAACGCTTCGGATGTGGTGTAAATGTCATAACCGCTGGTGTAATTTCTTTCTCTTTCGCTACACGAAGCGCTTCTTGAATGACGCATTCGTGCCCATGATGGACTCCATCAAAAAAACCTAAAGCTAAGCTATACGTTTTTAAAGAAGGTACCGTCATTTGCTCCGGATACTGCAAATGAAAAATCTCCATAACTTCCTCCTCCTTATCGATTGAAAGGAAACATTTTGAAAGGCTTCATCAACCCTTCTTTCGTCGGGTGTTGCATATAAATCGCGAGCGCTTTCTCTTCATGCATACACACGACATATGGCTCGTTCATCAATAAATCAAGCTGTGGTAACACTTGACCATTTTCAATTAACGGAAGCATCGCTCGTTCAATTTCAACTTGTGGGAACTGTGCCAACGCTTCTTCTAAAGGACGAATAAATTGCGCTTCATTCTCTTCATCTACCGCTTGTTGCAAATCACCTAGCGTAACACATTGCTCCGTGCGAAATCCTCCAGACATCGTACGCTCTAATCGAGACATATGTGCCGGATAGCCGAGCAACTCGCCAATTTGAACAGCGAGTGTACGAATGTAAGTGCCTTTTCCACAAGAAACGTGAATCGAAAACTCAATCGCCTCTCCTTCAAATTGTACCGCATCATCCAGTAGTTCGATAGCATCAATTTGCACGATGCGACTCGGACGCTCAATGACTTTTCCTTCACGTGCATATTCATATAAACGTTTTCCGTTCACTTTAACCGCAGAATACATCGGAGGGGTTTGCTCAATTTCCCCTGTCAATTGCGTGAGGGCATTTTCGATTTGTTCGCGTGTCAATTGCTTATACGAATCATCGCGTTCTACAACTGCTCCTGTTTGATCTTCTGTTTCTGTCGACCAGCCGATTGTAACGGTTGCGACATATTCTTTCCCCGTATCGGTAATTAAACTCGCAATACGTGTCGCATCGCCGAGACAAATCGGAAGTACACCTTCCACTTCTGGATCGAGTGTACCGGTATGTCCAATTTTTTTCATTTTCAATATTTTTCTCAATTTGAAAACGACATCATGTGAAGTCATGCCGCGCTCTTTCCAAACAGGTAAAATACCGTGTTTCATTTTCTTCACCTCAAAAAAAGGAGTTTATGCAGTATGCATAAAACTCCTTTTTATTATTGTTCTTCTTTTACTTGTTTTAGCAACTGTTCGATTCGATCGCCATATTCAATTGAATAGTCAAATTCGAATTCGATTTCAGGTACTTTACGTAAACGGATTTTTTTACCGATTTCAGAACGCAAAAATCCTTTTGATTCGCGTAAACCTTCTAACGTTTGACGTTTCTCATAATCCGTGCCGAGTACAGAGACGAAAATCGTCGCCTCTTGTAAGTCGTTCGTAATTTCAACGTCTGTAATCGTCACAAATCCAATTTTCGGATTTTTCAGTTGCGTACCTACAATCATGCCGAGTTCTTTTTTAATTTGTTCTGCTACACGATTTGCTCTCAGTGACATCCGTTTCACCTCATTTCACTGTTAAAAATAGTCTTTGACAAGTTCCGTCAGCTCCCACTCGACTTCTGATTCGAAAAGAGCGAGAACTCGTTCGACTTCCCGTTCAGCAACAGCCTTCGTTTCCGAGACCGCGACGACTGCAATGGTCGCCCTTTGCCAAACGTCTTGAAAGTCAACTTCCGAGACGGATACATTATATCGTTGTCTCGCTCTTTGGACCATGCGTTGCACAATCGAGCGTTTCGCCTTTAGCGAGTGGACAGCGGGTATGAAGAATGTACATTCATAGGAAACGATCAAACACGTTTCACTTCTTCCATGACGTACGCTTCAAAAATGTCCCCTTCTTTAATATCATTATAGCCTTTAATCGTAATTCCACATTCATATCCTTTCGCTACTTCTTTCGCATCGTCTTTGAAACGTTTGAGCGTATCGAGCTCTCCTTCAAAAATAACGATGTTGTCGCGAATGATTCGAACGCCTGAATCGCGTGTAATTTTTCCATCTGTGACGTAACATCCAGCAATTGTACCGACTTTCGATACTTTGAATGTTTCACGCACTTCGACTTGTCCGATTACTTTTTCCACATATTCTGGATCGAGTAAACCTTTCATTGCCGCTTCGATTTCTTCAATTACTTTATAGATGACGTTATGTTGACGAATTTCAACGCCTTCTTCTTCTGCTGCACGCTTCGCATTCGTGTCAGGACGAACGTTGAATCCGATGACGATCGCATTTGAAGCTGCCGCTAAGTTAATATCTGACTCGTTAATCGCACCCGCACCTGTATGGATAATTTTAATGTTGACGCCTTCTACTTCGATTTTCATAAGTGACGCCGCCATCGCTTCTACCGTACCTTGTACGTCCGCTTTAACGATGATGTTCAATTCTTTCATATCGCCTTGTTGCATCTGTTCAAATAAGTTATCAAGCGTGATGCGTTGCGTTTCTCCACGTTGTTCTAACAACGCTTCTGATGCACGCGCTTCACCGATTTGACGCGCTTTTTTCTCGTCTTCAAAGACGACGAAACGGTCTCCTGCTTGTGGCACACCGTTGAGCCCTGTAATTTCAACAGGCGTTGATGGACCTGCAGATTTCACGCGACGTCCGAGGTCGTTAATCATCGCACGAACACGGCCGTACGTATTCCCGACGACGATTGGATCTCCGACATGTAGTGTACCGTTTTGAACGAGCAATGTTGCGACTGCTCCTTTACCTCGGTCAAGTTCTGCTTCGATGACTGTACCGCGTCCTAAAATGTCTGGGTTCGCTTTAAGTTCGCCTACTTCTGATACGAGGAGTACCATTTCGAGCAATTGATCGATTCCGTCGCCTTTCAATGCTGAAATTGGAACGAAAATCGTATCTCCACCCCAATCTTCTGATACGAGGCCATGCTCTGTTAATTCTTGCATGACGCGATCTGGATTTGCTGTTGGCTTATCCATTTTGTTCACCGCAACGATAATTGGCACTTCCGCTGCTTTCGCGTGACTGATCGCTTCTACCGTTTGTGGCATGACGCCATCATCCGCTGCGACGACGAGGATCGTTAAGTCCGTCACTTTCGCACCACGCGCACGCATCGTTGTGAACGCTTCGTGACCTGGTGTATCGAGGAATGTAATTTTCTTACCGTTCTCTTCAATTTGGTAAGCACCGATATGTTGTGTAATACCGCCCGCTTCTCCTTGTGTCACTTTCGTGTTACGAATCGAGTCGAGCAATGTCGTTTTTCCGTGGTCAACGTGACCCATAATCGTCACGACTGGTGGACGTTCGACATTTCCTTCTGCGATTTTCGCAAGCATCTCTTCATCTTCTGAACCTTCGAAGTAGTTTTCAAGATCTGTCGCATCGATGCGTACTTCTTCTTCTACTTCTACTCCATAGTCTGCACAAATTAATTCAATTGCGTCTTGATCGAGCTCTTGGTTAATTGTCGCCATAACGCCAAGCATGAACAATTTTTTCACAATTTCAGCCGGCTCACGATGTAATTTTTCTGCGAGTTCTCCAACTGTTAACGTTTCGTAAAACGTAATTTTCTCTGGTAATGGACGTTCTACTTTCGGCTGTTGCGCTGGACGATGACGTCGACGACCTTGGTTAATTCCTCGAACCGGACGACCGTTACGACGTGCTGGACGTTGACCGCCACCTTGTGGACGATTGCCCCCACCGCTCGGACGACTTGCATTTCCTGACGGCTTATTCGCATTATTCGCTTGTTTGTTCGTAGTTGTTTGTTTATTCGCTGGTTTGTTTGCATTTGTTTGTTTATTCTGTGTCGATTTATTCGCATTGTTGCTTGCTGGGCGTGCTTTTGGAGCGTCGCCTTTTTTAGCTACTGGTTTATTTTGTTTCGGAGCATTTGATTTCACTGGAGCGTCACCTTTTTTAAATTGCTTATTTAGTAGATTAATTTCTTTTTCTTCAATTGTCGACATGTGATTTTTCACATTGACATTTAATTTTTCGAGTGCATCGATTACTTCTTTACTCGTGCGTTTGACACTTTTCGCGTATTCATGAACACGTTGTTTTGTCATGCGCTCACCTCCAAGATTATTCGTTCAATAATTGAATGAGTTTTGCGGCGAGTTTACGCTCTGCAATTGCGACCGTCACACGTGCTTCCTTTCCGATCGCATGCCCGATTTCATAACGTGTGCCCCATTCAATTAAGGGAACGTTGTAACTATTACATTTGTCGGCTAGCTTCTTTTTTGTATTATCTGAGGCATCGGTTGCCATAAGAACGAGTGCCGCTCGTCCTGCTCTCACATCACGGACGACCGTATCTTCTCCAGATACGATCTTTCGTGCGCGCATCGCTATTCCGAGCATTTGAAAAATCGCTTGTTCGTTCATTTCAAATTCTCCCGTCGAATGACGTACAATAACTCATCGTAAATCGCATCTTCAACTTTGACGCCGAGCTGCTGTTCGATCGCATGGTTACGTCGCGCTAATTCGACTGCTTCTTCTGTTTTGGAAACGTACGTACCGCGTCCAGATTGTTTTCCCGTTACATCGACAAATACTTCGCCTTCTTTTGTGCGCACGATGCGAATCATCTCTTTTTTCGGAAACATTTCGCCTGTCGCTGCACATTTACGCAACGGTACTTTTCTCATTTTCGTCATGTCGTCTAACCTCCTTGAAACGATTACTCGTTATGCTCTTCATCTGCATATAAATCAATTGGTTCTTCCACTTCATCGACTGGAGAAATCTCTTCTAACAAGTCTGCTAATCCATTTTCTTCGCTCTCTTCGAACATTTCTCCATCCACTGGATAAATGCCGAGTTCACGCGCATCTGTTTCGCTCTTAATGTCGATTTTCCAACCTGTCAATTTCGCAGCAAGACGCGCGTTTTGACCGCGCTTCCCGATCGCGAGTGACAATTGGTAATCCGGTACGACGACCGTCGTCGAACGTTCTTCTTCGTCCACTTGTACATTTAATACTTTTGATGGACTCAGTGCGTTCGCTACGAAGACAACAGGATCTTCTGACCATTCGACGATATCGATTTTTTCACCTGATAATTCATTCGAAATCGATTGCACTCGTGCGCCGCGCGCGCCGACACATGCGCCGACTGGATCGATCTCTTCATTTGCTGTATAAACCGAAACTTTTGAACGGTCTCCCGCTTCACGTGCGATCGATTTAATTTCGACTGTACCGTCATAAATTTCAGGTACTTCCATCTCGAATAAACGACGGAGTAAACCTGGATGCGTACGTGATACGAATACTTGTGGACCGCGTGATGTTTTTTCAACTTTTGTAATGTACACTTTCACACGATCATGCGGTTCGTACGATTCTGTCGGAATTTGTTCTGTTTGCGGAAGTACCGCTTCTACTTTACCGAGTCCGATAAATAAGTTTTTCGCATCGAAGCGCTCAACGATTCCGTTGACGATATCTTCTTCACGATCGACAAACTCATCATAAATGATGCCTCGCTCTGCTTCGCGTACACGTTGTGTAACGACTTGTTTCGCAGTTTGTGCAGCGATGCGACCGAAATCGCGCGGTGTCACTTCCTGCTCAACGATATCTTCCAATTCATACACTGGATTAATTTGTTGTGCTTCTTCTAATGAAATTTCTAAACGTTCGTCTTCCACTTCTTCTACGACGTCTTTACGTGAATACACTTTCATCGTACCTTTTTCTAAATTCAAGTCGACACGGACGTTTTGTGCTTGGTTAAAGTTTCGTTTGTACGCTGTAACAAGCGCAGCTTCAATCGCTTCTACGAGAATATCTCTTGAAATACCTTTCTGTTTTTCAAGGGCTACCAACGCATCGAGTAGATCACTACTCATGTTCAATCACTCCTACTTTTATTATATTGAGAAATCTATGGCGAGACGTGCAAGTGCAATTTTTGTTTTGTCGATCGTCTTCGTTAAAGTACGCGTCTTGATCTTAAATTCAATCGTTACACTTTCTTCATCATTCGCTCGTAAATAACCTTCAAACTCTTTCATACCGTCAATCGCTTCGTATGTTTTAATAAATACGTAAGCGTCTACCGCTCTTTCGAAATCTTCTTCCTTTTTGAGTGGACGTTCCGCTCCTGGAGAAGATACTTCTAAAAAGTAGTTTTGTGGAATCGGATCCGCCTCGTCTAATTTCTCACTGAGACGTTCGCTGACGAGCGCACATTGGTCAAGGTCAATACGACCGACTTGCGCGTCGACATAGACTCGTAAAAACCAGTCTTGTCCTTCCTTCACGAATTCAACATCTACAAGCTCTAGAGCGAGTTCTTCAACGATAGGCTCTGTTAATTGCTCGACGATTTCTGTAACTTTGCTCAAATTCAACCCTCCAAAATTGGTGAAATTCCGATATAGAACAACAGAAAAGAGTGGGAAAACCCACTCTTTCGGCGTGTAATTATTACAAAAGTTAATTTTATCATAGCATAACGACACGTTTCATGCAAATATCCTAACTATAGGTCAAAAATACTTAATTGGTTCGTATCTGGAAGCCCTTCGAGACATCCAAGTTCATCCATATATTCCGTCACCGTTTTCGACACACGTCCACGGCGTTGAAGATCTTCCTTCGATAAAAACTCGCCTTCTTCTCGCACGACGACAATTGTTTTCGCAACGTTCGTACCGAGCGATGGGATTGAATTAAATGGTGGAATTAACGCATCCCCATCGATGATGAAATCTGTCGCATCCGAACGATACAAATCAGGCTTTTCAAAACGGAAGCCACGTTCACACATTTCGAGCGCAATCTCAAGCACTGTTAATAAGTTGCGTTCTTTTGGACTCGCATCCAATCCTTTGTCATCAATCTCTTTAATTTTAGAACGAATGGTACTCGCTCCACCCGTCATTGTGACAAGATCATAATCGGATGCACGGACTGTGAAATACGCTGCATAATACATGAGTGGATGGTGCACTTTGAAATAAGCGATGCGCAATGCCATTAATACGTAAGCAGCGGCGTGTGCTTTCGGGAACATATATTTAATTTTTTTACATGAATCGATATACCATTCTGGCACATTGTTCTCCCGCATCGCTTCTTCAAATTCAGGCTGCAGTCCTCTTCCTTTACGCACATGCTCCATAATGGTGAAGGCGAGAGATGGCTTCAACCCTTGATAAATGAGATATACCATAATGTCATCTCGACAACCGATGACGTCTGAAAGTTCGCATACATTGTTTTTGATCAGTTCTTGCGCATTTCCTAACCAAACGTCTGTCCCGTGAGAGAGTCCAGAGATTTGAATTAACTCTGAAAATGTCGACGGCTTCGTCTCTTCTAACATTTGGCGAACGAAACGCGTTCCGAACTCTGGCACACCGAGTGTTCCTGTTTTACAGTCGATTTGTTCTGCTGTGACGCCTAGCGCTTCAGGACTTGAAAATAGCGACATAACAGCAGGATCATCGGGTGGAATCGTAATCGGATCGATGCCTGATAAATCTTCCAACATTTTAATCATCGTCGGGTCATCATGACCGAGAATGTCGAGTTTTAGCAAGTTTTCATCAATGGAGTGGAAGTCGAAATGGGTCGTCTTCCAACTCGCTTCTTGGTCATTGGCAGGGAATTGAATCGGCGTGAAATCATAAATGTCCATCGTGTCAGGCACGACGATAATTCCCCCAGGGTGTTGTCCCGTACTTCGCTTTACTCCGGAACAGCCTTTGACGAGACGATCAATTTCTGCACCGCGATACGTCACATTGAAATCATTCATATATCCACGAACATATCCGTACGCTGTCTTTTCCGCAATTGTTCCAATCGTTCCTGCACGATACACGTAGTCTTCTCCGAATAAGTCTCGCGTATAGTCGTGCGCCTCTGGTTGATATTCACCACTGAAGTTTAAGTCGATATCTGGAACTTTGTCTCCTTCGAACCCGAGGAATGTTTCGAACGGAATGTCTTGCCCATCTTTACGCATATCGACGTCACACGTGTCACATTTTTTGTTCGGCAAGTCATATCCGGAACTGACTGAGCCGTCTGTAAAGAAATGGGCTTCGTGACATTTCGGGCAGACGTAGTGCGGTGGGAGCGGGTTCACTTCCGTAATTTCCATCATTGTTGCGACGAAAGAAGAACCGACAGAACCACGCGAGCCGACTAAATAGCCGTCATCGAGTGAACGCTTCACGAGCTTATGAGAAATTAAATAAATAACAGCGAATCCGTTATCGATGATTGACTTCAATTCTTTATCAATACGCGCTTGAACGATTTCTGGTAACTGTTCACCGTAAATATGATGGGCCATGCCGTAAGTGAGTTCACGAACTTCTTCATCGGCCCCATCGATATTTGGCGCGTACAAATCATCTTTAATCACTTGCACGTCTTCAATGCTGTTTGCAATCTGTTTCGGATTGTCTAAGACGATTTGTTTCGCTACTTCTTCCCCTAAAAACTCAAACTCTTTCAACATTTCATCCGTCGTTCTAAAGTGCGCTTCCGGCAATTCTGAACGATTGAGCGGATTCGCCCCTCCTTGAGAACGGATGAGGACTTCACGATACTTGGCATCGGTCGGATGCACGTAACGTACATTCCCTGTCGCACAAAGTGGCAAATTAACCCGTTTACTCAGTTTGACGAAGCGGCGCATAATGTCTTCTAAATTCCATTCATCATGAATGATATCTCGCTCGACTAAATGTTGATACATCGCTTTCGGATGAATCTCTAAATAATCATAAAACTGTGCGACACGCTCCGCTTCTTCCAAAGGCTTTTGCATCACTGTTTCAAATACTTCTCCATTATCCGTACCTGAACCGATCAACAATCCTTCCCGATGCTCGATTAAAACAGAACGCGGAATACGTGGTACTCGGTAAAAGTAGTTAATATGTGAATAAGAGACGAGCTTAAATAAATTTTTCAACCCAATATCGTTTTGAACGAGCAATGTACAACTCGTCGGGCGAGAACGCTTATACGAATCTCCTTTTCCGACTTGGTCATTCAATTGATCCAAATATTCAATTCCTCTATCCATCGCATCTTTTAAAAATTTCACAAATAAATAGGCGGTCGCTTCCGTATCATAAATGGCACGGTGATGTTGTGTTAATTCAATATCAAAACGTTTCGCCAACGTGTCGAGGCGGTGATTTCGCATATCTGGGTATAAGTAACGTGCCATCTCAACCGTATCGATATACGAATACTTGGGCACTTCAACGCCTGCTGTTTGACAAGCAGCGTAAAAGAAACCCATATCAAAGTTCGCATTATGTGCAACTAAAATGGCATCCTCACAAAACTCGACAAATTTTGCAATCATATCCCCCACTTCAGGAGCATCTTGCACCATATCATCGGTAATCCCTGTTAAACGTGTCGTCGTTTCAGAAAGAGGATGATGAGGATTCGCAAAGCTTTCGAACGTATCGACAATTTCGCCATCCTTTAAACGGACCGCTGCAAGTTCGATAATCGTATCGTATGCAGAAGATAAACCTGTCGTTTCTACGTCAAAGACGATATACGTTTCGCTCGCTAAATGACGATGCGTCGCTTCGTACGCAATCGGAACACCATCATCGACGAGATTGGCTTCCATTCCGAACAACACTTTTATGCCATTTTTCTTTCCAGCATTAAAAGCTTCTGGGAAGGCTTGAACATTTGCTGTATCTGTAATCGCTACCGCTTCATGTCCCCATTTTGCCGCTTGCTCGATAATATCGCTCGCACTTGAAACACTGTCCATTTGACTCATTTTTGTATGGGCATGAAGCTCAATGCGACGCTCTCCTTCAGGTGCTTGATCTTGTCTAAGCGTCACTGAAATTTGCATGATGTCTTGGGCCATCATCACGAGGTCACGAATGTACGTATCGTTTTGAATACTTCCGCGCGCACGTACCCACATTCCTTTTTTCATATGTTTCATGCGCTCTGCATCTTCTTTGTCGCGCGAAAACATTTTCACGATGATCGAATCTGTATAATCGGTCACTTTCAATGTCATAATTGAACGACCGCTTCGTAACTCTCGCACTTCCGCATCGAAGACATACCCTTCAATCGTAATGCGACGCTCTTCTTCTTGAATCGTTTCAATCGGTGTGATTTCTTCATTTTCTTTAATGAAAATACCGAATTGAAGTGGTCCCCCGATTTCTTTATTGTCTTCACGCATCTGCTCCATCTTTTGCATTTGTTGTAATGCTTGTTGAGCATATGCTTCTTCTTCTCGACGTTTCGCTTCTTCAAATGCACGTTGCTCTTCTACACGATCTTCCGCCGCTTCTTGTACGACGACTTCAACTGGACGGGTTTTTAACCCACATTGACTTAAGCGTTCCTGCATGACGGGTAAATAACTTTTGCGAATCGATTCTGCTAAAAAGTCCCGCTCTACCGTACGTATAATTTTTTGCCCTTCAAATTGCAGTGGTCGCTTCGTCATCGCTTCATAAATAGGAGGTGACATCGCATCGAGCGTTTGAACGACATACATCCAATATTGTTCATATTCTCCATTTGTCACCTCTCCTTCAGCCGTCTCGATTGACAGTAGAGGATGCGCGATAGACTGAAATGTTTGATGCAAACTATCCGTCATTAAACGGTATAACTGAAAAGGAAGAGGCTTTTGCAGTCGAACGAGAAAATGCCAACGTTTCGATTTTTTATGAACGATTAACTTGGATAATTCACCGCCTGCAAAATGCGTCATATGCACATCTTCCGTTAATCCGATTTGCTGCAGTAAAATGAGTAGTTTCTCTTTTTCATTCATCGGTATGACTCCTTTCATGCGACGAAAAAAGGAAGCGAATGCGCTCCCTTTATAGTTCCGTAAAATATTGTTGCAACTTCTCTGTCAATTCTTCTTTTTGCCATTCACTCTGCTCGCCATTCGCACGATATTTTACTTCAATGATACCTTCTGAAGCTTTTTTCCCTACTGTAATGCGAATTGGCAAACCGATTAAATCAGCATCCGCAAATTTGACACCGGCACGCTCATCTCGGTCATCGTACAAAACATCGTATCGATACGACTGAAGAAGTGCATACAATTCTTCCCCGAGCGCTCGCTGTTCATCATTTTTCATGTTGACGACAACGAGGTGAATTTGATAAGGCGCAAGTTGTGCTGGCCATTTCAAACCATGTTCGTCATTATATTGTTCGGCGATTGCCGCAAGTAGGCGCGATACACCAAGACCGTAGCAACCCATTTGGAATGGTTGGGCGCGTCCGTCACAATCTAAGGCTGTCGCTTTCATCTTCTCACTATATTGCGTCCCTAGTTTGAAAATATGACCGATTTCAATCCCTTTTGTAAATTGAATCGTTCCTTCACCGTCTGGAGATAAATCGCCTTCTTGAATGTTGCGAATATCTGCATAACGGTCCACCGCAAAATCATGTTCAGGATTAACGTTCACATAATGATAGCCGTCTTCATTCGCTCCACATACACCGTTACGTACTGTACGAACCGACCAATCCGCAATCACTTTCATGCCGACTGGAAGTTTCACAGGGCCGATCGAACCGACATGACAACCTAATTGTTCATGAATGAATGCATCCTCTGCCAGTTCCACTTGTTCTGCATGTAACACGCGCTTTAATTTAATCTCATTCACTTCGTAATCTCCGCGACAAAGAACTGTCGTTAACTGACCATCCACGAGGAATAATAATGTTTTAATCGTCTGTTCAATCGGAATTTTGAGTGATGTAACAATTTCTTCAATCGTTCTTTCATTCGGTGTTGCCACACGTTCCATTGGTAAAATCGCGTCTTGTTCTTCGGCATTGAGAGCGATCGGTAAAACTTCGGCCATTTCACGATTCGCTGCATAATTTGAAGCGTCGCTATACGCAATGACATCCTCTCCAACATCAGAAAGTACCATAAATTCATGTGTATCCGTACCACCAATTGAACCACCATCTGCTTCTACCACTTTAAAACGCAAACCGAGACGATTGCAAATTTTCGAGTACACATCTTTCATTTGTTCATACGTTTCATCTAAGCTATCTTCATCTAGATGAAATGAATAAGCATCTTTCATAATGAATTCTCGTCCACGCAACAATCCGAAACGTGGGCGACGTTCATCCCGAAATTTCGTTTGAATTTGGTAAAGCGTTAACGGTAATTTTTTGTAAGAGTTCAATTCGTCGCGTACGAGAGATGTAATGACTTCTTCATGTGTCGGACCTAATGCGAAATCTCGGTCATGACGGTCTTGCAAACGAAAAAGCTCTAATCCATATTCATCCCAACGTCCTGTTTCATGCCATAATTCCGCAGGCTGCAAAGCAGGAAGTAACACTTCAATCGCTCCTACACGTTCTAGCTCCTCTCGAATCACTCGTTCAATCTTTCGCAATACGCGATTTGCTAACGGTAAGTATGAATAAACGCCAGCCGCACTTTGACGAATATATCCAGCACGGAGTAATAGTTGATGCGAAGCAATCTCTGCATCAGCGGGTGTTTCGCGCATCGTTGGAATTAAAGTACATGTCTGTCTCATCGGCATCTCCACCTCATTCTATGATTAAACATTAAAGAAAAATCGTTGAATATCGTTCCACGTTACGACGACCATTAAAACGAGTAAGAGGACGATTCCGATAAAATGAACCATGCCTTCTTTTTGCTTATCGACTGGTCTGCCACGCACCGCTTCAATGGCGAAAAATAATAGACGTCCACCATCTAACGCTGGAAGTGGAAGTAAATTCATAATTCCTAAGTTGATGCTGAGCACAGCTCCCCAACTGAGTAAGTTAATAAATCCACGTTCCGCAATATCTCCCGTCGCTTTATAAATACCTACCGGACCCGATAAAGCTTCCATGTTTAACTTTCCAGTGACGAGTTGACCGAGAAGGTCCGAAATTTTTCCGAACCAATAGATGAGTTGTTCTCCGCCGTAAACGATCGACTTCATCACACCATGTTCGACAGGACTACTGTAGTACACACCAATGCGCCCGAACTGTTGCCCTTGCTCTTCCAACATCGTCGGCGTCACAAGCGCTGTAATGGTTTCACCAGCACGAGTCAATTGCACTTCTAATTCTTTATTCGGATTATCATAGATTGTTTCAAAAAATTGCGTCCATTTCTTCACTTCTTTACCATCGACCGCTGTAATATAGTCGCCCGCTACAATGCCCGCTTCAGCTGCAGGTGATCCTGCTTCCACATCCGCAATGATCGGTTCTTCTGTCGGAACACCTTTCAATAAAGCTAAAATGATAAAGAGGAAAAATGCTAAAATGAAGTTGAACAATGGACCTGCAAAAATCGCCATCGTTCGCGCGCCTAATGATTTCGATTCAAATTGGCGATCAAATGGTGCAATCGTCAATTCTTCTCCATCTTCTACTACCGTTGCTGTACGACTCACTTTATAGCGATGTAACTCGCCCTCTTCGTCATACCCTTCGATATATAATTCACGGTCTAAATCCGCTTTTTCCGTCTCTAAAAAGAGGACGTTTGGATCGTCAACACTTTGATTCATATACAATTTAATAATTTCTTCATCTTCATTCAACACGACTCCGATGCGGTAACCTGGCTTTAATTCTACCGTATCGAAATCTTGCCCTGCCATACGCACATATCCTCCGAGTGGAAGGAGACGAATCGTATAGAGTGTTTCACCTTTTCGCATACCGAATATTTTCGGTCCGAACCCAATCGCAAATTCGCGCACCATAATGCCTGCACGTTTCGCAAAAATAAAATGTCCAAGTTCATGGAAAAAGACGAGTGAACCGAAGACGAGTATAAATGCAAATATCGTTTGCATAATTAACCACCTTTACTAGCACATGCTCGTTTTCTATTTCTCTATTGTAGCTGTAATTTCACGTCTTGTCATCGCATCGACTTCAAGAATCGTTTGTAAATCTGGATTTTGAATGACGGTATGTCGCTCCATCGAACGTTCGACCATTTCGTCAATTTGTAAAAATGAAATACACCCTGCCATAAATGCCGCTACTGCTACTTCATTCGCCGCATTCATAACAGTCGGTAATGAACCGCCCGTACGTCCAGCTTCATAAGCGAGAGCAAGCGCTTTAAAACGATTTACGTCCAATGTTTCAAAATTCATCTGTCCAAGTGCTACTAAATCGAGCGTTTTCGGCTCTTGCATCGGAATACGGTCTGGATAGGTCATCGCGTACTGAATCGGGACGCGCATATCTGGACTACCGAGTTGCGCAATCATACTCGTATCGCAAAATTCCACGATTGAATGGATGATGCTTTCTCGGTGCATTACACAGTCAATTTGATCAAATGGTAAATTGAATAAATGATGTGCTTCAATCACTTCTAGTCCTTTGTTCATCATCGTTGCAGAATCGATTGTCAATTTATTCCCCATCGCCCAGTTCGGATGCGCGAGCGCTTGTTCAACTGTAACATTCGCTAACTCATCACGTGTTAAATGACGGAAGCTCCCGCCAGACGCTGTAATGATTAAACGACGAATCGTTTTCGGATTTTCTCCATTCATCGCTTGGAAAAGCGCCGAATGTTCGCTATCGACAGGAATGATCGGTACATTTAGCTCTTTCGCACGTTTCATAACGATATGCCCTGCTGCAACGAGCGTCTCTTTATTCGCAAGCGCAATCGGAATGCGCGCTTCAATCGCAGCTAATGTCGGCTCGAGCCCAACACTCCCAACGACCGCTGTAATGAGCAAGTCCGATTCATACGTCGCAACTTCTTTTAAACCTAATGTCCCGCTAACAAATGATGTATTCGGATAACGTACGCGTAAACGCTCTGCATCCGCTTCTTCCATCACCGAAACGAGCTTTGGCTGAAAGCGTTCAATCGTCTGTTCAACGAGTGGGATATTGCGCCCTGCACTCATTGCAACGAGCTGAAAACGCTCTTCGTTATTTTGAATAATATTTAACGTTTGTGTGCCGATTGAACCTGTCACACCAAGAATACTAATTTTCTTCAACGTAAACTTCCTTTCGTTAACCGATTAAATGTAAAAAGTGTAATAAAGGTAAGACGAATAATAAACTATCGAAACGGTCCATCACACCACCGTGTCCTGGCAACAATGTCCCTGAATCTTTCACATTATAATGACGTTTTAAGGCAGACTCCACTAAGTCGCCGAGTTGACCGAACATCGATGCGACAATCGTGACGATCAGTACGGTAACGAAGGACGGATGAATCGTGAAAAATTGTTGGTAAATGAGCACCATGACGACAGCGCTCAATACGCCTCCCCAAAATCCTTCCACCGTTTTATTCGGTGATATTTCAGGCCATAGTTTGCGTTTTCCGACTTTTCGTCCGATAAAATACGCTCCTGAATCGGTCGTCCACACAATTAAAAGCGCATAAAAAATATACTCAACACCGAATGTTCGTGTTTCGATGAAGTAATGGAAGCCGATTCCGACATATAAAAAACTTAAAATGATAAATCCAACATGATCGAAGGTAATTCGATTTTTAGAAATAACGGTGACAATGAGCAGTAAAAAGACGATGATGAAAATCATTTCAACAATTGATAGTGTCGTCCACTGTTCTAATTGTGCTACGTATTGACTCGGTAATAAGAGGAGTGCTAATGCAATCCAACTTAATATCCCTTCGATTGAAAAAATCGATAACTCGCGCATGCGTAACATTTCGAAGAGTCCAATTGACGCGATCGCATAAATGATAAGCGTCAAAGGAAGCCCTCCGATAAAAATGAACGGAATAAAAATTCCGAACGCAATAATTGCTGTTATAATTCGTTGTTTCACGCTTTTTGCTCTCCTTCCACGCTTCCGAAGCGACGATGACGTGATTGATATTGCTCCACCGCATCTAAAAAATGATGCTCCGTAAAATCAGGCCACAATACATCCGTAAAAATAAATTCCGCATATGCTAGTTGCCAAAGCATAAAATTCGATAATCTCACTTCTCCACTCGTACGAATGAGCAAGTCAGGTTCATCTAAATGCGCGGTCATTAACTGTGCATTCATCGTTTCATCTGTAATGTCTTCTACTGATAACTGTCCGCTCTGTACAAGTTCAACGATTTGTTTCGTCGCTTGGACAAGTTCAGCACGACTGCCGTAATTCATCGCAAAGTTTAAAATGAGTCCGTCGTTCTGTTGTGTCTTTTCCATTGCGTTATGAATCGCATCCAACGTATGTCGGGGTAGATTTGACGGATCGCCAATCATTTCAACTTTCACATTTTGTTCAATGAGCTCTGGTAAATACGTATGTAAAAATTCGCTCGGTAATTTCATTAAGAAGTCGACTTCTTTTTTCGGCCTCTTCCAGTTTTCGGTTGAAAAAGCATACATCGTTAACGCACCAATCCCTAGATTACTCGCAATGCGTGTAATTTTTTTAACGGTATTCATCCCTTCATGATGCCCTGCAATACGCGGTAATGCACGACGACGTGCCCAACGACCGTTACCGTCCATAATGACGGCAATATGTTTCGGTAATGGTTTTTGCTGTAATTGTTGAACTCGTTCTACGAGCGAGTCTTGGTTTTTTTGTTTTCCTAACAATCGATTAATCATTGTATTCCCCCACCCATCGTTTTAGAGCAAGTCCATCATTATCGTACCAAATTTAAGCGCAAGTTTCTATGCGCAACTGCAATTGATGATTCGTTTATGTACAAAAAAAGACGCCCTTCTGTTGAGGACGTCTTTTTCGATAGAAAGTTCACTTTCTAAGATCCACCAATACTATGAATTGGAAATTAAATTTCCATAATTTCTTCTTCTTTTTCTTTCGCTAAAGCGTCAATTTTCGAAATGTACGAATCTGTCAATTGTTGAACATCTTCTGTCCCACGACGTAATTCGTCTTCCGTAATGTCACCATCTTTTTCAAGCTTTTTCAAGTCATCATTCGCATCACGACGGATATTGCGAATGGCAACTTTTGAATCTTCCGCTTCTTTGCCAACTTCTTTTGCGAGTTCTTTACGACGCTCTTCTGTGAGCGCTGGAACTGCTAAACGAATTAAGTTTCCATCGTTCGAAGGTGTGATGCCGATATCTGATGCAAGAATCGCTTTTTCAATATCTGCCAGTACTGTTTTGTCATAAGGTTGGATGACGAGTAAACGTGGTTCAGGTACAGAAATATTTGCCATTTGATTCAATGGTGTTTGTGCACCGTAGTATTCCACTGTAATGCGGTCTAACATCGTTGCGTTTGCGCGACCTGCACGAATGTTCGCCAATTGACGTGTAAAAGCTTGAATCGATTTTTCCATCTTTTCTTTCGTTTCGTTCATCAATGCGTTAATCATCTTAATTCCTCCCAATCACTGTTCCAATTTCTTCTCCAAGTACTGCTTTTTTAATATTGCCTTCTTCCATAATAGAGAATACTACGAGTGGAATATCATTGTCCATACATAAAGTAGAAGCCGTTGAATCCATCACTTCTAGGCCTTGACTAATGACGTCTAAATACGATAACTCATCATACTTTACAGCTGTTGAGTCTTTCATTGGATCTGCTGAGTAGACACCATCTACATTGTTTTTCGCCATTAAAATAACGTCTGCTTCAATTTCAGCTGCGCGTAATGCTGCAGTCGTATCCGTTGAGAAATATGGATTACCTGTTCCTCCTGCAAAAATAACGACGCGTTTCTTTTCCAAGTTACGAATCGCTTTGCGACGGATGTATGGCTCTGCCACTTGACGCATATCAATGCTTGTTGCGACACGCGTTTCCACATCCCACTTCTCAAGTGCATCTTGAAGTGCCATCGAGTTCATCACTGTAGCGAGCATCCCCATATAGTCTGCAGTCGTGCGGTCCATGCCCATTTCGCTACCGATTTTCCCACGCCAAATGTTACCGCCACCGACAACAACGGCTACTTCTACACCGAGTTCTACGACTTCTTTCACTTGTTTTGCAACGTTTTTAATGACTTCTGGCGATAGGCCGAAACCTTTATCCCCTGCTAATGCTTCTCCACTCAATTTTAGTACAATACGTTTATATTTAGGCGCGCTCATGTATGTATCCTCCATCTAGTACGTAATTTTGTTGAAAAATAGGGAACACGCATTGTGTCCCCTATACTGTCTTTTTATTAGTTACCTTTTACTTGACCCATTACTTCGTCCGCGAAGTTTTCTTCACGTTTTTCTAAACCTTCTCCAACTTCGTAACGAACGAATTTCACCAATTTACCACCTGTTGCTTCAACGAATTTACCAACTTTTTGGTCTCCGTCTTTGACGAATGGTTGCTCAAGTACACAGATTTCTTCGAAGAATTTGCCGAGGCGACCTTCTACCATTTTTGCAACGATATTTTCTGGTTTACCTTCGTTAAGTGCTTGTTCTGTTAATACTTTACGCTCGTGCTCTACTTCTTCAGCAGACACTTCGTCGCGTGAAATGTATTTCGGGTTCATAGCAGCGATATGCATTGCAACGTCTTTCGCTGCTGTTTCGTCTGTTGAACCTTCGAGTAATGTTAATACTGAAATGCGTCCACCCATGTGCAAGTATGGTCCGAATGCGTCAGCATCTGTTTTTGTCATAATTTCGAAACGGCGAAGTGTAATTTTCTCACCGATTTTTGCAACTGCGCTAGAGATGTGATCTGCAACTGTTGCACCGTTTGACATTGTTGAAGCTTCCGCAGCTTCAACGTCAGCTGGTTTATTCGCTAAAAGGTGTTCAGCGATTTCTTGTACTAATGTTTGGAACGCTTCGTTTTTCGCTACGAAATCTGTTTCAGCGTTGATTTCAAGGATAACTGCTTCGTTGCCGTTAACGAGTACTGATGTTGTACCTTCTGCTGCGATGCGGTCTGCTTTTTTCGCTGCGCTTGCAAGACCTTTTTCACGTAAGAAGTCTACTGCTGCGTCCATGTCACCGTCAACTTCTGTTAATGCTTTTTTACAGTCCATCATACCGACGCCTGTTTTTTCACGTAATTCTTTTACCATTGCTGCTGTAATTTTAGCCATTATATATTCCTCCTAAGATGAATTTAACTTCTGTAAAAAAGACGATAAGGGGATCAGCCGCTTATCGTCTTTTCATTCGTAAACATCCCATGCGAGACGAGATATTCGAGCAAACGCTCACGAATGATTGTTGTGCTTCATACTTCAACGATGAAAGTCGAATTATTCTGCAGCTTCTTCAGTTGTTGCTTCTTGAGCTACTTCTTCGTCTTCACCTTGGTTTCCTTCGATTAATGCATCAGCCATTTTGCTCGTTAAGAGACGAACTGCACGGATTGCATCATCGTTCGCAGGGATTACGTAGTCGATTTCGTCTGGATCACAGTTTGTATCGACGATTCCTACGATTGGAATATTTAATTTATTCGCTTCTGCAACTGCGATATGTTCTTTGCGTGGGTCCACGACGAACATAACGTCAGGTACGCGTTTCATTTCACGGATACCGCCTAAGAATTTCATAAGACGAGTGTGTTCTTTTGTAAGTTCAGAAACTTCTTTTTTAGGAAGTACTTCAAAAATGCCGTCTTCTTCCATTTTTTCGATTTCTTTCATGCGTGCTACACGCTTTTGAATCGTTTCGAAGTTTGTGAGCATTCCACCTAACCAACGTTGGTTAACGTAGTACATGCCTGCACGTTCTGCTTCTTCTTTAACTGCATCTTGCGCTTGTTTTTTCGTTCCGACGAAAAGAACTTGTCCTCCGTCTTCTCCAACTTGACGCATAAATTTGTATGCTTCTTCAAGTTTCTTCACCGTCTTTTGAAGATCGATGATGTAGATTCCGTTACGCTCAACGAAAATGTATGGTTTCATTTTCGGGTTCCAACGGCGTGTTTGGTGTCCGAAGTGTACACCAGCTTCAAGTAATTGTTTCATTGAAATAATAGCCATTACTAAATTCCTCCTATTGGTTGTTTTCCTCCGCAATGTTCCTCTAAGGAAACGACAGCAAGCTGCACCATTTTCCCTATCCCGATTGCGTGTGTAGTAATACCGTAAGCTAATATATCACATACCGCTTACAGTTGCAAACTTTTTAACGATGAAATTTTAAGAGCAATTCAATTTCTGTTGTTCCGCAATTGAATCGCTTCGCTAAAGCTTCTATCGATTCTCCTTCATCGTATAAGCGCTTTACTTGCGCTTCGTATGACTCTTCTTCGATTCTCTCTGCTTGTGTTTGCATTGATTGATCTAATCGCTCTTGTTGTTCTGCTCGATTTAGTTGGGGTTTAACCACTCGTGCTGATTCTTCTGGATTTTCTATCGCAACTAGCTTTTTGCGTTGCTCTTGAATGAGACGCGCTTGAAGGTGTGATGCATACGTTGGTGGAGTCGCAACAAACTCTTCTTCAATCAGCGGAGTCTGAACGCGTTGTGATTCTGAAGTTACTCGTTCTGCCATTTCTTTTGAAGAACGCTCAGTTAAACGCTCAAGCAATTGTTCATTTTCTTTTTTTATTTCATCTAAGTATACTTGCATCGACAGTTCAAATTGCTCGACAAGCTCACTTTGTTCTTCGTACAATCGTTCATTCTTTTGCAAGCGCAAGTAAAGGATGACAAGTGCGGCGAGCGTTAAAAACTGCAATAAAAATAAAATGATTATCGTTGTGATCATTTATGTTGTCAAGTCGATGAATGAACCTTTGTACGGGTGCGTTTGCGATTTTTTCTTTTCTTCTTCGCTCTCTGCTTTTTTCCGTTTTGATTGCATCATCTGTTCCTTTCGTTTTTTCTCTTCGTCTTCATCTCGAATTTTTGCTGACTCTTCCGCTTCGAGTACCTTTCCTTTTTTACGCTTTTCTTCTCGCTCGACGAGTGCGCTTGCCAAATCTTGGTTCACTTGCGATTGCTGTTGTTTTTGCTCAGCAATTTTTCCAGCTTCAAATGTTTTCGGTAAAGCGATTTGTAGTTCGATTCCTTTCAAACTCATAAAATCCCTCCGTCTATGACTTCTGGTGCGAGTAAGTCTTTCAATTTTAACAGCGCTTTCGAATGGATTTGAGAAATGCGCGAGGTAGACAACTCTAAGATTTCTCCAATTTCTGTTAGCGTCATATCTTCCGAATAAAAAAGTTGCAATACCATCTGTTCATTTTTATTCAATGTTTCAATTTGTTTCATTAATTCTTGAATGAGTTCATTTTTCATCACTCTATTTTCAGGCGTTTCAGCTTGATCGTTTTCAATGAAATATTGATGATCTGCATCATCATCCTCTTGGTTTACTTTTTCATCAATCGATAAAACATTAGAAAAATAGCGTTCTTGCGTCACTTCGTAAACATCATCAATCGTCCACTCTAAATAAGCAGCTATTTCTTCTGGTTCGACATGGCGTTGGTATTGCTGTTCTAAATGTTGAATCGCTTCATCTAAACGTTTCGTACGTTCGCGTGAAGCGCGAGACAGCCAATCTTCTTTTCGCAAGCCATCGATAATGGAGCCGCGAATGCGAAACGACGCATATGTATCAAATTTTAAATCTCGTTTTCGATCGAACTTTGTTAAAGCGTCGAACAACCCTTGCAACCCTAAGCTCATCAATTCATCCTGCGATACTGAACGAGGCACTCGTGCACGAATGCGCTGCACATGATACTGAACGAGTGGTTTATATTCATTGACGAGAATATCTCCAGATAAAGGGTCGCGATTGTCCATCCACTTATCCCAATGAGTGTCGATTGTTCGTTCTCTATTGTTTGACACTATGCTCCGCCTCCTTATATTGATTTGTAAGTAAATTATACCAATTTCAGTGAAAAAAGGCGACTGAAATTATTCAGCCGCCTGCTTAAATGTCTTTTATTCCTTCGTTTACGGTACGTATGTTTAACATCGATGTCTCTGGATCAAATTCAATCGTTCGACCTTTCGTACCCCCCACATCTTCAGCGATAATCGGGATAGACAACTTTTTTAGTTGTTCACGCACCGCTTCGATGTTTCGAGGCCCGATCCGCACCGTATCACTTGAACCGAACTGGAACATTTGAGCGCCCCCCGCCATTTTCGCCTTGAGAGAGAATGTGCGCGCCCCTTCTAATTTCAACATCTCAACTAATGCCGGAACTCCTGTATCAGCAAACTTCGCTACATTTATACGCGTGGATTTTCCTAAGTTTGAATCAGGCAACATGACGTGTAAAAGCCCTGCTATTTTACGAGTCGGATCATAAATTACAACACCGACACATGATCCAAGGCCAGACGTTCGAATCCTTTTTGGTCCTACCACGATGTTCATGTCGGCTATGCCAACTCGAACAACGGTTTGATTTTGCATCACAATCACAACACTCCTAACGACTTAAAAATCGTCACATAGGACGGTGGATCAGGCAAAAGGAAAAACTGTCCAGCAAAACTCGATACGCCATCTCCTTGATCTTGAGTAATACATGTATTAATGACAATGACTTCGTCGCTATAATGTGACAACTCCACAAGCCCGAAACTGACGATGGCTCCCACCATATCGATAGCGAGTGATGGTACAGTCGGATAAATGTTTAATTGTGTAAAATCAGATAGTGACGATAAATAGGATCCTGATAAAATATTCCCCAATTCTTGTAAAGCAGAGGCGCCCATCTCTTTCTGTTCTACATTATGAAAATCAAATGTTTCATCTTGGATTAAATTACGAATGAATTGATTGGCAGATTCAATCGATAAAACGAAAAACATCGTTCCTGTAATGCCACCTTCAATACGCAAATAAATACTCGCTACTTCTTTCTCCGCTCCGCCCGCTAATTCAAACATTTCGTCAAAAGAAACGAGTTCCACCTTGGGGACGTGCATGTCGATTTTTTGGTTTAATAATTGAGATAGTGCTGTCGCTGCATTACCAGCGCCAATATTCCCGATTTCTTTCAAAATGTCTAAATGCATATTCGTAATTTCGAAATTATCGCTCATCGTTCGACACTCGCTTAATAGGTTGTAATACTTTTTCTAAATTGAGCATGACGAGTAAGCGTCGCTCGACTTTCGCAACACCTGAAATAAATTCGGATTCAATCGTACCAACAACTTCTGGCTGTGGCTCAATTGAGTCCTCACGAATGTCGATGACGTCATTTGCCATATCGACGACAAGGCCGACGTCAAATTCTTCCGTCGTGACGATAATAATGCGTGAATTATCATCCATTTCCTTTTCAGGCAAACCGAAACGTTGACGCAAATCAACGATCGGTGTCACGACTCCGCGCAAGTTAATAACTCCTTTGACGTAGTCAGGCGTATTCGGGACGCGCGTAATCGATAATACTTTTTCAATCGTCGTTACGACATCAATTGAAATGGCATATTCTTTATCCATCAATTGGAAGACGATTACTTTCATCTCTTTTGAATCCACGATTTCTTGTGTAGTCATCGTATTCACTCCTTATCGTCATTTATTTAATTAATGAATTACATTCCACGATTAGTGCTACTTGACCGTTGCCTAAAATCGTTGCTCCTGAAATAGCGAAGACACTTTGCAAATAGTTACCGAGTGACTTCAAAACAATTTCTTGTTGCCCGATGAATGAATCGACGACAAGACCAGCAAGTTTCTCGCCTTTACGTACGATGACGACAGACTGGAATTCACCTTGCTCTTCATTTTGTTCCATTTCGAATATTTCTTTTAAATCAACGAGTGGAACAATATTTCCTCGGAAATCGATCACTTTTTGGTTATGTGCATTTAAAATGTCCGACGATTGAATAATTGCGGTTTCGATAATTGAGGATAAAGGTATCGCGTAAATTTCTTTATCCAATTCAACTAGCATGACTGAAATAATCGATAATGTTAATGGTAATTGTACTTGGAATAATGATCCTTGCCCTTCTTTAGAATCGATTGAAATGTACCCTCCAAGCGATTCAATCGTACTTTTCACGACGTCTAGACCGACACCACGACCCGAAACGTCTGTGACTGCTTCTGCTGTTGAAAATCCAGAAGCTAAGATGAGTTCTGCCACTTGTTTATCTGTCAATGTTGCCGCTACTTCTTCTGTTACTATGCCACGCTCGATCGCTTTTCCTAAAACACGCTCTCGATTTACGCCTGCTCCGTCATCTTCAAGTTCAATGAAGACGTGATTTCCTGAATGATAGGCACGCAAAGTGATAGTACCTGTCTCAGATTTACCTTTTGCGACACGTTCTGCCGGTGTTTCGATTCCGTGATCGAGCGCATTTCGAATTAAGTGCACAAGTGGGTCTCCGATTTCATCGATGACTGTACGATCAAGCTCTGTTTCTGCACCGATAATTTCCAAATTCACTTTTTTGTCGAGATCGCGCGCTAATTGACGAACCATTTTCGGGAAGCGGTTGAATACCGTTTCTACTGGAATCATACGCATGTTTAAAATAATATTTTGTAGGTCGCCTGAAACACGCGTCATACGTTCGACCGTTTCATTTAACTCTTGATTATGTAACTCACTCGCAATCGACTGCAAACGCCCGCGATCTATCACAAGCTCTTCGAATAAATTCATTAATACGTCGAGACGTTCGATGTTTACACGGATTGTTTTGTTTGAATTACCGCCTGTTGAGCGACGCTTTTTAGGCGTATCTTCTTTTTTCACTGGCGCTTGTTTCTGAGCTTTTGGCGTTACTGTTTCCTGCTTCGGCGCTTTTTCAGCTGCCTCCTCTTCTTCACTAGCCCCCAACGTTTCTCGTGTAATAGCTGTAATTGTCACTTGTTCGACTTCAGACACTTTCATCGCTTTTCCTTGCAATGCATCTGCTGCTTCTTCCGTCAATAAAATGACATGGAATGTTGTATCGAAATCTTCACTCTCTAGTTGCTCTACATGTGGACTCGATTTAATTACTTCTCCTGCTTGTTCGAAAATTTCGAATAGCATGAATACACGTGCTGCTTTTAAAATGCAGTCGTCACGCAATTCGATCGTTATTTCGTAAGCGTTAAAGTTTTGTTCAAGTGATTGTTCAATCACAGTTTTTTCAAAGTCATCCAATGCCACTGATCCTGCTGAAGCGGTTGGAGTAATAGCCGCCTGTGTTGGCCTAGCTGCTGACGTTTTCGGTTCAGCTACTAGCTCTTCGCCAGATGCTAAACGGTTCAATGTGTCAACAAGTGTTGTGACATCCTTTTGCCCGGTGCCACCTTCCTCAATATCCATCACCATCTCTTCTAAATGGTCCACCGATTCAAATACGACGTCTAAAATCTCGGTTGAAACGCCGATTTGTTCATTGCGAATTGCGTCTAAGACGTTCTCCATCTTATGTGTTAAGTCAGCGATATCCTCATAACCCATCGTCGCCGACATACCTTTTAACGTATGCGCTGAACGGAACACTTCGTTCACAATTGCTAAATCTTCTGGATTTTGTTCTAGTTCAAGTAAGTGCTCAGTACAAGATTGAAGGTGTTCTTTACTTTCATCGAGGAACATGTCTAAATATTGATTTGTATCCATCATTTTTACCCCCTTAGACTTAACGTTTTCATAATCGAGTTTGCAATATCGCCTAACTCCACTACTTCGTCTACTAATTTTTCTTCTATTACTGCTTTTGGCATACCGTAAATGACTGCTGTTTTTTCACTCTCAGCAATCGCAAATGTTCTACTCTCCACTTCACGTAATGCGCGCAGACCGTCTCGGCCATCATAGCCCATGCCCGTCATTATAACCGTGACATATTGCAGCTCGGTCTGGGTCGAGGCGTTCTCTAATAAGACGTCGACAGCAGGGCGATGCGCTTTACGGGGGGGTTCTGATTTATCGAGCCAAATGACATAACGCGTACCTTCTTTTTTGAATTTGAGATGGTAACCACCTGGTGCGATGTAAGCGACATTATCTTGTATCGTTTCACCTTGTTCTGCTTCTTTAACCGTAATGTCACATAAATTATTCAACCGTTCTGCTAAAGAGCGAGTAAACCCTTTCGGCATATGTTGAACGATTAAAATTGGCGCTCCTACATTGGCTGGTAATTTCGTAAGAACTTCCTGTAAGGCTCTAGGTCCTCCAGTCGATGTACCTATTATAACAAAAGTCTTATGTTTTTTCGAAAGTTTCACTGGGTTATTCGTTAATTCGCCATATTGTATAGGTAAATTTGATGAGTGAGCAGTAGATTTGAAGCGCTCTACCGAATTGGCTACTGGCGAATATTCTTGTTTGACGAGACGAGACACTTGTACTCTAGATGCTTCGATTACTTTATCAATTAAAATATGTTCAATTTCTGCTAAGTTGAGAGAAATTGCACCTCCTGGTTTTGCAACGAAATCTACCGCGCCTTTTTCAATAGCTACCATCGTGCGATCCGAGCTTGCTTTCGCTGTGCTCGAGAGCATGACGACAGGAGTCGGAATCTCTTCCATAATATAATCGAGCGCTTCCAAACCATTCATGACTGGCATTTCGATATCTAAAGTAATGACATCTGGCTTGAGACGAATTGTTTTCTCCACAGCTTCCTTGCCGTTACGCGCAACATCCATCACTTCAATTTTCGGATGTTTATTTAACATGTCGGAGATAATTTTGCGCATGAAAGCGGAATCGTCCACCACGAGCACACGTATAGTATTCATCATGACATTACCTACTTCCTTTCATGAAGAACCCTTTCAATTTTCGAATGAAATGATTCGGCTCTTCAACTCGTTCAAAAGGATTGCCCATAAACGTTTGCGTGATTTGAGTGAGTTGCTTTGAAATCGTTGCGTTTGGCTTCAATTCTGTGAACGGCTTTTGAGCGATGACCGCTTCCGTAATAAATGGGTCTTCTTGCAAATTCCCTAAAATAGTTGTTTCTTTCTTTAAAAAGTTCTTCATCGCATATTGTAAGCGGTGAGACACTTGTTGCATTTGTTTATTATTTTGCACACGATTCGTAATGATATGAAGCGGTTTCGTTGGGTCGTTCATGACGATGTACTTCATCATGGAATAAGCATCCGTAATCGATGTTGGTTCAGGAGTAGCGACTACAATCACATCATCCACTGCTCCGATTAATTCAATTGTGCGTTTCGTAGCTCCTGCCCCCATATCGAATATGATATAATCATACGTCTTTTGCATATCTTCAAATACACTCATCAGCCTCCGAACGGTATCATTTGTCCATTCCATAATGTCATCCAGACCACTACCGCCTGCGATATAATCTAGATGCGCATTGTACGAGTTAATCGTTTCCTCAATGAACGCCTCTCCTAATAAGTAATCTTTCAAAGAAAATTTCGGTTGTTGACCGAGAATAATATGAATATTCCCCATCCCAACATCCATATCGATCAACATTACTTTTTTATGATTGCGAGCTAGTTCTAGTGCGAAATTTACAGAAATATTCGTCTTCCCGACGCCACCTTTTCCACTCACGATAGCGACGGTACGCGCGAGAGATAAATATGAACGCGCACCAGTTTCATTTCTCGATTGATCAATCGCCTGAACCATTCGTTGTCTTAATTTCGCCGCTTGATCATTCATCTTTATTCACACCCTCTAACAATCGATCCACTAATTGTTCCACTGATGCTTCTTCTAAATCTTCAGGTACTTCTTGACCATCTGTAATATAGGCTACTCCAATGCCAAAAGCATCCATCATATTAAAAATAGAACCGACACTCGTCGCTTCATCTGCTTTCGTAAAAATAAAACGACGGATGGGCACATGTTCAAATTGCTTCGCGATATCCATCATATCACGCTCTTTTGAAACGAGTGAAAGGACGAGGTATGATTCCATCGTTTGATCAAACTGGATTAATTGTTCTAAATCTTTGACGAATTGTTCATCCTTATAATTACGCCCTGCTGTATCGATAAAAACGATATCATAATCCGCATAGCGTTCCATCGCACGTTCAAAATCGTCACGACGATAGACCACTTCTACAGGTGCTTGTAGCAAATTGGCGTACGTCTTCAATTGTTCAATCGCTGCGATTCGATACGTATCTGTCGTGATAAATCCTATTTTTTTCTTTTTTTCCAAAAGAGCTCGTGCCGCGATTTTGGCAATCGTCGTCGTTTTTCCAACACCTGTTGGCCCGACGATATTGATGAATTTTTTATCGAATGTTACGCCTCCATATGCGTACTGTTCGAATTTTTGCAACATTGCTTGGCGGACAAGTTTCATCAGTAGCTCATCATCGATGACATCCTTCGTTTTAATCTTCTGATAAACAGCGTCGCAAATTTGCAATGTTAATTTTTCATTCAACTCATGATTCATCAACCCTTCATAAATCACTTGTAAAGGTTTCGGATAATGATCTTTGTTCGATTTTGTTTGCAATTGTTGCAACATTTTTTTCATCTCGAGCAATTGTTCTGTCATACGCTCTGATTCTTTCCGCTCTAATTCGCGGTCCGTATCTTTAAGTTGAACTAAACGAGATGACGCCGGTCGAATCATAGGTTCTTCAAGACCGGCGACAACTTCTACTTTATTTTTTTTAAACATGCCGAGGAAACCCTTCGTTTGAATAACTGAAGAACGAATGATGACGGCATCCTCACCAAAGTCAGCGCGCACTAATTGCATCGCTTCCACCATCGAATCTGCTACATATGTTTTTTGTTTCATCCGATATCCACCACCCCAACACTTTGTACTTCAATCGAAGCTTCAAGTTCATTATATGACAAAATAGGGATTTGTGGGAAGTAGCGCTCTGTAATTTGACGCAAATACATGCGAATCGCTGGCGAACAAAGTACGACAGGTGTTTGATTCATTAATGCGACACGCTCAATTTCTTGTGCGAGTGATTCTAATATTTGTTGCGATTGTTCAGGCGCGAGTGATAAATAGCTGCCATGTTCTGTCTGTTCGATGTGATCGGCCATTAATTTCTCGACATTTCCTGAAACGGTGAGTACTTTTAAAGCACTGCCATCTTGTGGTGCGTATTGCATCGTAATTTGACGAGCGAGCGCTTGACGACAGTATTCGATTAATAAATCGATATCCGATGTATATTTCGAGTAATCTGCCAATGTTTCGAAAATGATAGGCAAGTTACGAATCGATACTTTTTCACGCAATAAGCCGGCCAACACTTTTTGAATCTCTCCGATTGAGAGCGGTGTTGGAGTTAATTCGTCCACGAGAATTGGACTCGATTCATGAATGTGATCGACGAGTTGTTTCGTCTCTTGACGGCCGAGAAGTTCCGACGCATTCGCGCGAATAATTTCAGTCAAATGAGTCGAAACGACGCTCGGTGGGTCAACGACGGTGTAACCCATAATTTCGGCTTCTTCTTTCACATCTTCGGTAATCCA
This sequence comes from Savagea serpentis, assembly GCF_015351395.1. GTDB lineage: Bacteria > Bacillota > Bacilli > Bacillales_A > Planococcaceae > Savagea > Savagea serpentis. The sequence continues at coordinate 235,560 of NZ_JADKPV010000001.1, read as the reverse complement.
CTTCGCTGGAAGTCCAAATGATGGCTCAATCGTATCAATGCCTTCAATCGTATCATCGCCTCCAGGGCTCATCGCTAAGTAATGATCGAGTAAAAGTTCTCCTCTTGCCATTTCATTTCCTTTAATTTTAATGCGATACTCATTCGGTTGAAGTTGGATGTTGTCGACGATTCGAACAACTGGAATGACGAGACCGAGTTCAAGTGCTAATTGACGTCGAATCATGACGACACGGTCTAAAATATCTCCGCCTTGTTCAGCATCGACGAGTGGAATAAGTCCATACCCGAATTCAAATTCAATCGGATCGACATTCAATAAATTAATCACATTTTCTGGACTTCGCATTTCATCTGTTTCGACTTCTTCTTCAATTTCTAACAATTCATCCGGATCTTCCTCTTCTTCTTTACGATTCGTCATATACGCACCGAATACTAAAGCTCCTGCGATTAAAGAGGTTAACAATGGATTGATTGGCGTTGTGACACCGAGTAAGAAAATCGTTGCTCCTGCCACATATAAAAGCTTCGGTTGTCCGAGTAACTGGTCGGTAATGTCTGTTCCGAGATTCCCTTCTGAAGCTGCTCTTGTTACAACAATCCCTGTCGCTGTTGAAATGAGGAGCGCCGGAATTTGCGAGACAATGCCGTCCCCAACTGTTAAACGTGAAAAGCGTTCTGCTGATTCTGCAAATGTTAAGCCCATTTGCGCAACCCCGATAATCATACCAACGAGCAAGTTGATGATGACGATAATAATACCGGCAATCGCATCCCCTTTAACGAACTTTGTCGCTCCGTCCATCGCACCGTAGAAGTCCGCTTCATTGCTAACTTTTTCACGACGTTCACGCGCATCGATTTCAGAAATCATCCCTGCGTTTAAGTCGGCGTCAATACTCATCTGCTTACCTGGCATCGCATCAAGTGTGAAACGTGCTGCAACTTCAGATACACGTTCCGACCCTTTCGTAATAACGATGAACTGGATGATGATTAAAATGACGAAGACGACGAGACCGACGATGACATTACCACCCGTTACGAACGTACCGAATGTATCTACGACGCCCCCTGCTTCTCCACGTGTCAAAATCGCACGCGTTGTCGACACGTTCAATCCGAGTCGGAATAACGTAAGTAAAAGCAAGAGGGATGGGAAGATTGAAAATTCGAGAGCTTCCTTCATATTCATCGCTGTCAACAAGACGAGTAATCCTAATGTGATGTTCACGATAATTAAAAAACTTAACAGCCATGACGGTAATGGGATGACGAGCATCGCGACGATCATAATAACCGATGCGAGTACACCTAAATCTTTAAATTGCATGTCATCCCTTCTTTCTTCCTAAATTTTATATTTTGCGTTTTAAACGGTAAACATACGCGAGCACTTCTGCTACCGCTTTGAAAAACTGTTCTGGCACCGCTTGATCAATTTCGACTTCATCGTACATCGCACGAGCGAGCGGCCGGTTTTCGACCATGACGATATCATGTTCTTTGGCAATCATTTTAATTTTTTGAGCGACGAAGTCTACCCCTTTAGCAACGACGATCGGTGCATCCATCTCGCCGTCTTTATATTTTAAGGCGATCGCATAATGTGTCGGGTTCGTAATGACGACGTCTGCTTCTGGAACTTCCTGCATCATTCGGCGCATCGCCATTTCACGCTGCGTTTGTTTAATGCGTGATTTGATGAGGGGGTCCCCTTCCATATTTTTATATTCATCTTTAATATCTTGCTTCGACATTTTTAAGTTTTTTTCGTAATCGTACTTCTGATAAAAATAGTCGAGGACGGAAATAAACAGTAATACGAAAGCCGCTATAATTCCCATAATGCCCACGAGCTTGGCTACTGTCAGTAATGTTTCAGCAGGTGTTTTAAATGCTAAGCCGAGCACTTTTTCAATATTTATCATGACGATTGTTGCCGTTACAGAACCGATGAATGATATTTTTAAGATAGACTTTAACAATTCAACGATTGCACGAACTGAGAAAATACGCTTTAATCCTTTAATCGGATCGATTTTCTTTAAATCGAACTTCAATGGTTCCGTCGTAAAGAGAAAACCGAACTGCATTAAGTTCGCACCAATTCCTGCAATAATTGAAACGATGAAAACAGGCAATAAAATGACGGCCATTTTCATTAATATTTGTATGTATACGAGCATGATTGAATCTTTCGTAATCGAAGGAGTCGAGACAAGCTCTGTGAATGTAAATTCAAAAAAGTGGAAAACTCTTTCTCTAAAAAAAGGAGCTGCAAAAAATAAAAATAGAAACACACATAAAATAACGAGCGCACTCGTCACATCTTGACTTTTTAACACTTGTCCTTTTTTTCGAGAGTCTTCTCTTTTCTTTGGTGTCGCTTTTTCTGTTTTTTCACCCGAGAAAAATTGCAGATCGAGACGTAAATATTGCATCTTTAGCCGCCTCCTAAAATAAGCATCAAATCGCGCATCGAATACGCCATAAATTCAAATAAACGACGGATGAGTGCAACCATGACAGGAACCATGACGACGAGTACGAGAAAGCTCACCGTAATCTTAATTGGGAACCCGACGACGAAAATGTTCAACTGCGGAACAGTTCGTGCCGTAATTCCGAGAGCTAAATCGACTAAAAATAACGTAGCGACAATGGGCACAGCCATTTGAAACGCAATGAGAAACACTTGCGCAAAAGTTTTTGTAATAAAGACTGCAAAATTTTCTTCACCAAATGTGAGGCCTAATTGCGTTAAGCCGATGAAATCGTAGCTGTAAAAAATACCGTCTAATAGAAGATGATGTCCATTCAAAGTGAGGAGGAGTAATAAGGCGACCGCATTAAAAAACTGACCAAGCAAAGGAGATTGCGCTCCTGTTTGAGGGTCAATAACGTTCGCGATTGCAAACCCCATCTGGAAATCGATAAACCCTCCAGCAATTTGAATCGCACTCATAACGATAAAAGCGACGATGCCGATCGCTAAGCCGACGACAACCTCTTTCATAATGAGTAAAAAATATGTACCATCCAGCGGTATCGGCTCCGCTGTTTGAATCGAACTTACGAGCAACACTGCCAAAATGAGCGCGAGAATTAATCGTTGCACATTCGGAATCGTCCGATAAGAAAATAAAGGAGCTACGACAAAAAACGCAGAAATTCTCATAAAGACGAGCAGTAAGGTCGGTAGGATGAGAACGAATTGTTCCATTCAAATCACCCGATGTACCGAGGTAAGTTTTGTAAAATATCGCTTGCAAAATTGGTCACACGCGTTAACATCCACGGTCCGAAAATAACAATCGATACGAGTACGGCGACAATCTTCGGAACGAAAGCGAGCGTTTGCTCTTGAATTTGCGTCGTCGCTTGGAAAATACTAACCGATAAACCCGTGACTAAAGCGATAATTAAAAGGGGACCTGACGTCAATAATACGATGCTAATCGCACGTTCTGCAATCGAGATAACCATTTCAGCTGTCATTTGTCTAATCCCCTTCCTAATAACTTTGCAGCAGTGATTGAATGACTAAATACCAACCATCTACTAAAATGAATAATAAAATTTTAAACGGTAACGAAATCATAACAGGCGGTAACATCATCATACCCATTGACATTAAAACACTCGCAACAATCATATCCATGACGAGAAATGGGATGAAAATCATAAAGCCCATTTGAAACGCTGTTTTAATTTCGCTGAGCGCATAAGCTGGAACTAACATCGTGAGCGGAATTTCTTCCACAGTTTCTGGTCGTTCCACATCATTGTATTTTAAAAATAAATCCAAATCTTTTTGACGCGTATGCTTGCTCATAAATTGTTTGATTGGGACACTTGCATTTTCATATGCTTCGTCTAATGAAATTTCCTCATTGAACAGTGGCGTGAGCGCTTCTTTATTTATTTCTTGAAATGTCGGTGCCATAATGAAAAACGTTAAAAATAGAGCGAGACCGACGAGCACTTGGTTCGGTGGCATTTGCTGCGTAGCAAGCGCCGTTCGAACAAAGGAAAGCACGATGACAATTCGTGTGAATGACGTCATCAATATGAGAATTGCTGGGGCAAGCGAGAGTACCGTGAGCAATAACATCAATTTAATAGATGTCGAAATATTCGTCGGATTGCTATCCGAGAAAAATTGCATAAAATCAGTCACGTCGCTCCCTCTCTTCCTTCAAAAGCTTTTCCATTTGCGCTTTACGTTCTTGTTGTACTTTATCAAGTTCTTGTTGAAACAATTGATCGAACGGTTCCTCTTTTTTCGATTCGCGAGAAGGGATTGGCTTCTTTTTCAAAAGTTTTTTGATTCGATCGACGATTACCATGGATGGTTCTTCACCGTCATTACTTTCTAACTCTACGAACGCGCGAATTGATTCCAGTTCTTCTTCTGTCTCAATCTCCTTCAAAAGCCGGACATCATCCCCTACTCCAATTAAGTAGTAACGTCCACCGACTGACAGCAATTGAACAGATTTTTGAGTACCGACTGAAACACCACCTAAGTTGCGCATCAGACGCGCTTGTCCGAATTGTTGATTGCGTCGATTGACGAATTTCAACAAGAAATATAGTAAAAAAACGACAAAAGCAAAAGCGAATACTACTTTAATGTATGAGCCTATAGTCGGTGCGCTATTCGCTTGAACTAAAGGCTCTTGTTCTGTTGCGGGCTCCTCTTCGCAGTCTTTCCCCTCTACACAGTCACTTACAAAGGTTTGCGCATGGGCTGTTAAGGGAAAGAGAGCACTGCTCGTTGCTACGAGTAACATCATTGCGATGGTCATGATTCGAAACAGACGCATCATTTTTATCCTAAAGCTTTTTCAATTGCTTCAATAACACGGTCTGCTTGGAAAGGCTTTACAATAAAGTCTTTCGCTCCAGCTTGAATCGCGTCGATTACCATCGCTTGCTGTCCCATCGCTGAACACATAATGACTGTCGCTGCTGGATCTTTTGCTTTAATTTCTTTTAAAGCGGCAATTCCATCCATCTCAGGCATCGTAATATCCATCGTTACTAAATCAGGCTTAAGTTCTAAGTACTTTTCTACTGCTTGCAGACCATTTTCTGCCTCTCCCACTACTTCAAAACCGTTTTTCGTCAAAATATCTTTAATCATCATGCGCATAAATGCAGCATCATCCACAATTAAAATTTGTTTACCCATAGTTCCGTTTCCTCCTCAAAATAATTATCGTAAATTGTGAAGACGATCAGCTTGACTTAAAATGTCCGTAATACGAACTCCGAAATTCTCATCAATGACCACTACTTCACCCTTAGCAATATAACGATTATTTACTAAAATATCAACTGGTTCACCAGCCAATTTATCTAATTCAATAATCGATCCACTCGACATTTCTAATATTTCTTTCACAGAACGTTGTGTTCTTCCTAGCTCGACTGTCACTTCTAACGGAATGTCCATTAGTAAGTTTAAATTATGAGTTTCTTCCTGGTTTAACTGTGGTGCTTCAAAATTAGCAAACTGTGCTTGCTGAACATTGACTGGTTGTTGTTGAACAGGCGGTGGTGCAACAGGCGGTGCTTGTTGTACGGGCTCTTGCTGTACAGATTGTTGCCGTGTTGGTTCCGGAGTCGGTGCTGATAAATCAACCGATGGAATCTCTTCTTCCGCTTCGTCCCCTCCACCCATCATCGCCTTTTCCAAATCGGAAACTAAACCTTTCGCAAAGTCAATTTGGAATAATTGCATAATGTTCGAGTCGATTAATTCACCTACTTTTAAATTAAACGATACGCGAATAAGTGGGCTTTCTTCTGGAATATGCTCAGTCCCTTTATCGAGAGAGATGTCCATAATGTCCGTCGTCGGTGGTGAAATATCCACTTTTTTATTGAAAATGGTCGACATGGATGTCGCTGCTGAACCCATCATTTGGTTCATCGCTTCTTGAACGGCACTTAAGTGAATTTCACTCAAATCAGGATTTGGATTTGTTCCATCTCCACCGAGCATTAAATCTGCAATAATCGCAGCGTCACTTTGTTTAATGACGAGCAAGTTTGCGCCTGTTAAACCGGCTGTGTACTCCACTTGTACCGCGACATAGGGTTGAACGAACTCATCGACTAATTCTTCCCGGCTAATGACTGACGTTGTCGGTGTCGTAATTTCGACTTTTTGACCGAGCAACGCAGATAACGCAGTCGCTGCACTACCGAAAGACATATTCCCAATCTCGCCTAACGTGTCTTTTTCCATATCACTTAAAATATCATCAAAATTTTCTTCCTGGGATGATGTTTCTTCTTCGCCGCTATCTCCCGCATCATCGCCGCGAAGCAATGCTTCAATTTCCTCTTGCGAAAGTATGTTATCACTCATCATCTTCATCCCCTCCGTCTACTATCGTTTCAATTATTTGAACGGCCATACGGTTACGTATTTGTCCTGGCTGCCCTTTAAATTTCGGTATGTCTCCTACTTTGATTGTTAATAATTCATCCATTCCTTTATCGAGCGTCAACATGTCACCGCGCTGTAAATAAAGCAATTCTTGAATGGACATCCGACTTTTTCCGAGTTCTGCAATGACAGGGAGTCGCGCTTGTTTTAAGCGTTTTTCCAACTGTTTGCTCTGCTCTTCTGTCGGTTCTTTTTTATTAGATTGCATCCAATATCGGACCGATAAGTTCGGTACGATCGGTTCTAATACGACGTGAGGGATACAAATATTAATCATCCCACTCGATTCGCCGATTACGATGTTAAATGATATGACGACAACCGTCTCGTTCGGGGAAATCATCTGCAAGAACTGCGGATTCACTTCCATTTCCGTTAAGTACGGATCGATGTCAATAATGCTAGACCATGCTTCTCGTAAATTATCGAAAGAGCGTTCATATAAATTCGTTAAAATTTTCGTTTCGATTTCAGTCAAATCATCCGCTTTTGAAGACGGTCCGCCCGTTCCACCCATCAATAAATCAAGCATGGAATACGCAACGTTCGGATTCACTTCCATTAAAATATTCCCTTCCAATGGAGGCACTTCAAAAATGTTAATGAGTGTCATATTCGGAATCGACCGAATGAACTCCTCAAATGGAATTTGGTCTACACTGGCGACATTAATTTGAACGTATGTGCGTAATTGCGCCGAAAAATACGTCGTCAACAGTCGCGCAAAGTTTTCGTGAATTCGAGTTAAACTTCGAATTTGATCTTTGGAAAATCGGAGCGCGCGTTTAAAATCATACGCTTTGACCTTCCGGGTCTCATCTTCTTTTTTCATTTCTTCTGCTGACATTTCACCTGTTGAAATTGCCGAAAGTAGCGCGTCAATTTCGTTTTGTGATAGTACATCCCCGGACATACGGTCACCTCCTCAATTGAATAGTAGTTTGCATCTTATTGAATGATGTAGGACACGATGTAAACTTGTGTCACTTCTCCTTCTTGCATCAACGGGTTAATTTGCGCTTTAATCGTTTCTTCAAACGCTTGTTTTCCCGCCTTGCCTTCAAAGTCCTCTGGAGACATTTCCGACAATTCTTTAATGACTTTGCTGTTCACTTGGAATTTACGTTTCTCTAATTCTTCTGCTGCTTTTTTGCTATCCGTTTCGATCGTTAATGAAATACGGATAAATTGACGTGCATTCAAATTGGTCGTAATTTCTTCAAATTCAACCGTCTGTTCAACGACTTCATCGATTGAAGGCTCTTTCGGTGCAGCGTCTCCTTTGGAGAAATTCAACCAAAGTACAATCCCGACGACGCCAATTAAGACGACCATGACGAGCGCAATTAAAATCATCATAAGTCCTTTGTTATTTTTCATTATTTTCACCTCGAATATGTGGATTAGATAACAATTGAACCCTTTGATAAAACTGAATAATTCGGTCGTACACTTCCTCTTTCGAGTCACGCACGATATATTTGGTGCCCGTCGTCAATGTGATCGTCGTATCTGGAAACGACTCGACGCGCTCTATGTATAAGGCATTGATGGAAAATTCCTGCCCGTTTAACCGTGTCACTTTAATCATATGTAAGGGCCGAGCGTGGTCGGCCCGACCCTCCCTTCAAAAATAAAATTATCGTTTCAAATTGACAAGTTCTTGTAAAATTTCATCCGATGTCGTAATAATACGCGTGTTCGCTTGGAAACCACGTTGCGCAACGATCATCTCTGTGAATTCTTCCCCGAGGTCAACGTTTGACATTTCGAGGGAGCCAGATTGAACTGTACCCATTCCTTGTTCAGTTGCTGTTGCTGTATAAGCAGCTCCTGAGTTCGCTGTAGGTTGATAATAGTTTGCGCCTACTTTTTGTAATCCACCAGGATTAGGAAACTTTGCCATAATCATTTGGCCCGCTATCTTTAAAGTACCTTCAGCGTCGACATAAGTGACTAAACCATTATTTCCAATTGACATCGTTTGGGCGTTAGTTGGGATTCGTATAGGTTTTGGTGTATACCCATTGATAACAGTTCCTGTAATCCCTAGTTTTCCTTGGTTATCGACTTTCATTCCCCAGCCCGCATCCGGCGTTTTTCCAATATTTGTACCTTCAAAATTAGCATGAGTATCATTTCCAACACCCACTAAATATTTTCCATCCGCATTGACTAAGAAACCATCATTGTCCATATAAAAATTACCAGCACGAGTATAAACAGGATTGGAAAAGTCAGTACTCGTTGGCTTACCATTAGCAGGACGATTTGTTGTCCCATCAGCGACAATAAAGAACCCATCACCCTCAATCGCAAGGTCAAGTGTATTTCCTGTAAATTGTGTGGAACCACCCGCATGAATCGTGTCAATTGCGCCGAGTTGAGCTCCTAATCCGACTTGTTTCGCATTTACCCCACCACGTGTCGCTGTTGCTGACGAAGCTCCTGCTACTGTTTGTGAGTAAAGGTCTTTGAAGATGACGCGGCCTTTTTTGAAGCCATGTGTGTTGACGTTGGCGATGTTGTTACCGATGACGTCAAGTTTCGTTTGGAAGTTTTTCAATCCTGAAATTCCTGAGTACATTGAGCGTAACATATGTGTATCTCCTCTTTCGTTTATATTGTTCTACTTCAATCAGTCCGTAGAACGAGGCATCCGCATGCGGTCCTGCCTATAATAGTATCGTTCCATCAATATTCGTAAAAATTTGGTTTGCCGCTTCCTTGCGATTCATCGCGGTAATGACGGTGCGATTTTTTGCACTAATGATCATCGCGACGTTGTCGAGTAAGACGAGGGAGTCTTTTACCCCTTTCGTTCTCGCTTCATCAATTTTCGATTCGATGCGCATCCATTCAGCATCACTCACTTCAATCGCACGTTCGGCGAGTCGACGTTCGGCATGTTTGCTCACTTTTAATTTCGGTGTGAGTGCTTCATGAAATGTTTGCTTGAACGATTGACTCGACTTCGCTTGTGGTTGTCGTGTCGTCGGATGATGAGGTCCGATTGCAGGAAGGCGGTGGAAATGTACTTTATCCACAAATATTCCCTCCTAGCGGGCAATTTCTAAAAAGTCATTGCTCGTAATTTTCTCTTTATTTGCTAATACGTATTGAACGTTTCCGTCTTTCATCGTGACTGAAATGACTTCTGACGTTTTCATTTCTTCGCCGTCTTTATACGTCACATTGCGTCCGATGAGCATGCTCGCTTGTACGAGACTATTCCCTCCACCCGTCACACTGCCGCCATCATGTAATTCTGAAATATTCGCAGCTGTAATTTCACGACCATTATCGAGTGTAAAAATCGCGACACCATCTTTATACTTAATCGACTGGATGAGGTTCATTCCTTCTTCCGTAATCGGCTTGCCATCTTCATCTTTTTCACTTGTGATTTCGTGCCATTTTACTGTTTTACCGACGAATTGGTTGTATTGAATGAGTTGAGCATCGTTTTGTGACTGTGCAAACTGTTCGAATGCTTTCGCCATGTTCATCGTCTGTTCGAGTGCCGAAAACTGCGCCATCTGTGCGATGAACTCGTTATCTTTCATCGGGTTTGTCGGGTCTTGGTTTTGAAGTTGCGCAATTAAAATTTTCATAAATGCGTCTTTCCCCATCGAATCAGGACCTGTCACACGTTGATCGCGTTTTTTATTTATTAAATACATCGAATCATCGATTTTTTGTTGACCTGTTAAACTTTGTGTATTGTTCGTCATTATGCTTCCTCCTGTTCTAAATCGATTAAGAACTGTGCGAAGGACTGTTCATCTTCTTGTTCTTCTTCCGTCTCTTCTGTTTCCTCACGTGTAGCGCCGTGACGTGTATCTTGTTGCATCAATTGTTCTCGCTCGGTTTTGTCAGAAGCTTGAAGCATTTGAGAAAGTTCGATGCGCTCTACTTGTAAGTTTTGCGAGACGAGTGCTGCGCGAAGTTGATGTAAGCGTGAGTCGAGCATGTCACGCGCTTGTGCGCTCGATGCGAGAATGCGGGCTGTTAACACTCCGTTCACTTCCTGTAACTCAATTCGAAGCGTACCGAGATGTTCTGGATAGAGACGGATCGATAAACGGTTCGCTCCTCCAATTTGGCCGAAGTTTGCTCGCTTTAAAATCGCTTGTAATTGCTTCATCAATTCTTCTGCACGGCTCTGTTCTGGTGATTCCACTTGCGTTAATGTTTGGAAAAAGACCGATGTTGCGCTCGGTTGATTCATCGATGACAGTAGTTGTTGATTGCTCGTTTTCGGTTTTGTCTCCACTTGCAGACGTAATTGTTCCGCTTCCGTTTGGACGAATTGTTGCATCATTTGTTGGAAGTTTTGCAATTTATTATCGTGGATAACGTGCATATCCGCTTGCGGTGCGACTTGTTGAATATACTGAGCAATGACTGCAAATTGAGCGACTTGCTCTCCGTTGAATGGTAGTTCTTCACCGTGCTGTTGCAGTACTTCAATCGCTTCTGTCAATTGGGTCAAGTGATTCCAAAACGGTTCGGCTCCATCGTCGTCCTGTTTTTCTACCAATGGCTCGGATAATTTTTCTAAAGCATTTGCAATTGTTGTCACAAGTTCTCCGTATGTATCAGACGATTGAAGCAGTTCGTATACATCGTCTAAACTTGCTTGATACGGAATCGTTGCGACGAGGTCAGTTAATTGTGAGACAAAATCTTCATCGAATAGTTCGGATAATCGTTGTTCGAGTTCTTCTGTCGACATGTTGAGCACTTCTAACAAAATCGCTAAAGTATCTTCTGCTGAGTTTGGCGTCTCTTCGAATTTCGCCATTTGTGATTCGCTTGAGCCGAGCGTTTTAGCCATGACTGATGCGAAGACGTCCTTCGATGAATGATTGCCTTTCATGTCGCTTATTGCTGACTTCTGCGTAGCAACAGCAGCCATTTGTAACACTTGGATGTTCACTTGTTGTTTTCACCTCCTTCAATATTTTATTTTGATAATAATGTCGTGAATTTCGCTGCTTGTTCAGGCTCCATCTTTTCTAAAATCGCTGCGACAGTGTCTGGTTTTAAACTTGCTAAAATTTTCAATGCGTCTGCCTCATTCATCGCGAGTAAAATCGGCGCTGCATTTTTTGCGGATAGTTTTTCGTAAGTGGCAATAATTTCTTTAAATTCTTTTTTCGATTCTTCCGCACGATTTTGCACTTTCGCAATTTCATCCGTTAAACGTTCTTGTTCAATGACAAGTAATTCGTTTTCTTCTTTTAACATTTGGAGTTGTTGTTCTACTTTGGCAATTTCGTTATCTTTTTGTTGTAACTCTGCTTGCAATGTTACGACTTTTTCATCATTCGAAAAGTCCGGTTGCTCAAGCTGTGGATCCGGTTCACCTTTAATAACTTCGGTCGTCCATTTTTTCGCTTGGTCAATAACGTTAACATCGGCCACTTTGGCGACGATGAGCAATACAGCAGAAACGAACAATAGAGGAACGACGAGCCATAATATTAAAATCTTTAAAATAGACGGCTTCTTTTTACCTTCTTCCACCTCTAGTTGCTCTCTTTCTTCCGCCATATGTTACCACCTGCTTTCCTTTCGACTAAACTGTTGTGTTGACAATTCATCGAGTTGAAGTGCCTCAAGATGTTCCATCTCTTTTTTATACAACTGTTGATCGTGTTCTTTCATCTTTTCATACTTGCGCACTTCAATCGTATCTTCGAGCAATTTTTCTTCAAACCAGTTCATCTTCGCTCGGTATTCGATTACTTTCTTTTGACTTTGTGCGATTTCTTCTTCTAATCGTGTTAAATAGCGCGCGTAGTATTGTAAGCTTTCAACCGAAAAGCCGTATTTCAATTTTTCTTCTTGCTCTGCGAGTAAGTCTTCTTTTTTCTTCAGCAAATCATATAGTTCAGTCGCGACACGTTCAAATTCTTCGATAGAATGTTTATAGTCGTTTTCAGAATCGAGTTTTTTTTGTTCTTGAAACGTCAATATATTTTCGAATCGATACGCATATTGTTTCACGTCGTTTGACCTCCTGCGGCAAGTGTAATCAATTCATTGACCGTATCTTCCGCGCTAATATTATCCCTGAAACCTTGCTTTAAAAAATTCGTAATGAGCGGTTCGTATTCAATCGCCTCATCAATTTCGCGAGAAGTGCCTCGCTTATAAGCTCCGATATTAATTAAATCTTCGGATTTGTCGTATGTATAGTACAGTTCACGCAAACGTTCTGCCGCTTTCACATGCTCTTCTGACGCGATATGGTTCATCAATCGGCTAACGCTCTTTAATACGTTAATCGCTGGATACTGGCCTTTATTGGCAAGTGTGCGGTCTAAGACAATGTGACCGTCTAAAATACCACGCACTGCATCCGCAATCGGTTCGTTCATATCGTCTCCATCGACGAGCACCGTATAGAATGCGGTAATTGCCCCTTTTTCACTCGTTCCTGTACGTTCAAGCAATTTCGGTAAAATGGCAAATACAGAAGGAGTATATCCTCTCGTTGCGGGAGGTTCTCCAACCGCGAGTCCAATTTCACGTTGTGCCATCGCAACACGTGTGACAGAGTCCATCATAAGCATGACATTATAGCCTTTCTCACGGAAGTACTCTGCGATTGCTGTCGCTGTAAACGCGCCTTTAATCCGCATGAGTGCAGGTTGGTCGGATGTCGCCGCTACGACAATCGTTTTTTTTAGTCCTTCTGGCCCTAGATCTCGTTCGATAAACTCCCGTACTTCACGACCACGCTCTCCAATTAAGGCAATGACATTAATGTCAGCGACCGTGTTGCGGGCAATCATGCCGAGCAACGTACTCTTCCCGACTCCAGAACCTGCAAAAATACCGACACGTTGACCGTTTCCAACTGTCAACATCCCATCGATCGCTTTCACACCGACCGATAATGGAGCATTGATCGGTGGACGTGTTAAGACGTTCGGTGGATCTTGTTCTGTTCTCACAGTCGTTAAGCCTCGTGGTAAAGGAGCCCCATCAATCGGATTACCTAGTGAATCGAGCACTTGCCCGATCAAGCCCATCCCGACTTTCACTTCGAGTGGATGGCCCGTATTTTCGACAAGGCAGCCACTACCGATTTCTTGAATATGTGTGTAAGGCATAAGGATGACGATTTCTTCACGGAAACCGACGACTTCCGCCATAATGGTAGAATTTTCCGTCGGTTGTAGGGCATCGTGAATATGAATGTGGCATACGTCGCCGACAGAACATTGCGGACCTTGCGACTCAATCATAAGACCGACCACTCGCACGACACGTCCGAATTTCTTATATGTTTCCATTTTTGGAATGACATCGATCAGCTGCTCTGCCTTCTTCATTCATCAGTCACCACTTTCTAATATTTCAATTAGTTGCTCTTTCAATACTTTCAATTGTTCATCAATGGTCACGACGATACGGCCATGGTTCGTTTCGATGTAACATTCTTCATCTTCAAAATCATCGTTCGCAAAGATGAGAAATGGAATGTCTGAAGGGAAAATTTCAACGAGTTCTTCTCGACTTCGGCTGACGACTTCATAATATTTTAGGGAGACGTAAAGTTTAATCTCTTTCATTTCACGCGCTTCTTTCAAAGCACGCTTTACAACGTCAAGATACACTTCTTCATCGCGTTCCAAAGTAATATTCAAAATGCGTTCAGCTGCCTGCATCGCCATATGTAATATGACAAACTCTTGCTCTTCACGGTATTTCACACCGTCCGCTGCAGCTCGCTCGACAATTCGATTCGCTTCTTCGATCTTTTCTTTCCACGCTGCGTGCGCTTCTTGCAATCCTTGATTGTACCCCGCTTCATACCCTTCATCATAAGCTTGCTTCTCCAATTGCACTTTCTCTTCATCCCATGCTTTTCGCATCGTGTGGATGTCCTCTAATGCTATTTGTCGCATATGTTCTGTCTGTGAACGGATTTCGGAAATTTCCACTTCTACTTTGCGCAACATATTTTCACGCTCTCGTTGAAGCGCTTGACGTTGCGCATGGACGTCGATTGTTTCGACGACTTCTTCATCTTTTTCTATCGGTTCTTGCTCAAATGTTCGAATCGGAATATGGGCTTTCTTCTCAACCGGAACGTATTTGTATGAACGGATGATTCTAGACAATGATGTCATCTCCTCCGCCACGTGCGATAATAATTTCACCCGCGTCTTCTAAACGACGAATGGTCGATACGATGCGCGATTGAGCTTCTTCAACATCTTTCAAACGGACTGGTCCCATAATTTCCATTTCGTCTTTGAACGATTCCGCCATACGGGATGACATGTTTTGGAATAAAATTTCTTTTACTTCCTCGCTCGACACTTTCATCGACAAAATTAAATCTTCGTTCTCTAAATCGCGAATAATACGTTGAATCGAACGATTGTCGAGTGTGACGATATCTTCGAACACGAACATGCGCTTGCGAATTTCTTCTGCAAGTTCCGGATCTTGAATTTCGAGCGTATCGAGAATCGTTTTTTCTGTCGAACGATCCACACCATTTAGCACTTCGACAACGGCGTCGACGCCACCTGTTTCTGTGAAGTCTTGTGTGACCGTCGATGATAACTTGCGCTCTAATACCGACTCGATTTCGCTAATCACTTCTGGACTCGTCGATTCCATCGTTGCGATCCGCTTTGCGATATCCGCTTGAACATCTTGAGAGAGAGACGATAATATCATCCCTGCTTGCTCTGGTTCTAAATAAGATAAAATTAAAGCGATCGTTTGCGGATGTTCGTTTTGAATGAAGTTCAACACTTGAGCTGGATCCGCTCGTCTCGCAAAATCGAATGGACGCACTTGTAAAGATGATGTTAAACGGTTAATAATCGTTTGCGCATGATCTTTTCCGAGCGCTTTTTCGAGAACTGTTTTCGCATATCCGATACCGCCTTGTGAAATGTAATCTTGCGCTAAAGCGATATTATGAAATTCTTCAATGACTTGATCTTTCACCTCGGATTCTACTTTTTTGACTCCTGAAATTTCGAGCGTTAATTTTTCCATCTCATCTTCGTCCAAATGTTTGAACACTTGGGCAGACAATTCTGGTCCTAAAGAGATGAGGAGTAACGCTGCTTTTTGACGTCCTGTCATCTCTGCTTCTTTTTTAGCCATTCGTTATCCCTCCATCAATCTTCAGAAATCCAAGTGCGCAATAACTTCGCAAATTCTTCTGGTTTTTCTCTCGCCATCTTCTCAAGTTGTTTACGTCGGACTGTCGATTCTGTCTCTTGTTCATCATTAATATCATCTACCATTAACTCTTCTTGCTCCTCCAGTGCTAATTGTTGTTCTTCTAACTCTTCACGCTTACGTTTACGTAAGAATAAGATAACTAACACGATGATCACGATGAGTAAAATCATACCTACGATGTACACCCAAAGCGGAATCTTCGTTTCTTTATCGCCAAATTGCGATGCTACCGAGCCATTGAATGGCTGAATCGACACAGCGATCTTTTCGGCGAGCACTTCGTCTGTCAATTCCATATTTTCTTCTTTATGAATAGAGGTGCGAACGATTGTCGTTAAAATTTGTTCGACATCATCTTGTAAGTTTTGTGGAAGTTCTGTCACTTCCCCCTCTTCATCACGAGGTGGGTCGATGATGACCTGAATTCCAATATCTCGTACTTTGTATGGACTTTCGACGATTTCTTTACGCACACGGTTCACTTCGTTGTTAATGGTTTCTTCGAAGCGTTCGTAGTCTCCATTAGAGAAGCCCCATGCTCCATAAGTATCTGTCATATTGTCTGTCGGGTCTCCGCCTTCTGGAGTTCCTTCAGCAATTGGACCATTCCCTGTGAACGTCTCCGTAATTCGTTGAGCGCTCATCGCAATACCTTCCATATTCTCTTCATCGACCGGTGTAACGATATCCTCTTGACGGTTCTCCGCTTTAAAGTCAACCTCTGTCGATACAGTTACCGCTACTTTATCGTGACCCATCATTAAGCCGAGCATTTGTTGCACTTGACGTTGAATATCGCGCTCTATTGACTTTTTCACACTCATTTGATCCGCAAGTTGTGTGCCTGTATGTTTATCTGGGTCTACTTGATCATAAATTTCAGAGAACTGATTCATAATCGTAATGTTTTCGACGTCTAAATTGGGTAAACTTTTAGATACTAGGCTATACATTGCCCGAATTTGTCCTTCTGTAAATTCTTGCCCAGGACTTGTCTTTAACATGATTGCTGCTGTAGCATCTTCATTGACATCCCGAACGAATACGCTCGGTGTTGGCAAAGTTAACATAACGGAGGCGTCTTGCACTCCTTCAATACCTTTGATTAAATTAGCGAGTTCTGTTTGTAATGTTGCTACTTTCAACATATTGAACTCATTGTCTGTCGTTCCAAAACCAGCGTTATCTGCGAAGAACGAGTAGTCAATTGTTCCTGAATTCGGGAAGCCCTCTGACTCCAGCATGACGAGTAATTCATTCACTCGTTCTTTCGGTACTAAAATCGATGTACCCCCTGGTGCGATCTCGTTCGGAACATTCAAAGAATCCAAATGCTCTTTCATTCGTCCAACTTCTGCCCGTGATACATCTTTATACAGCGGAACATATTCTGTTCGCGATAAAAAGAATGTGAGCAGTGCCGCCACTAGAATGATTCCAAGCGCAGAACTAACGTATACAATTTTTTGGGTTTTCGAACGCTTCGACCAGAACTCGCTAACATCAGCTCTGATTTTCGCTACTCTTTCTTTCATTCATAATCCCCCGTTGCCTCGCTTTACATTATAGCGGCATTCTACTAATTTCTTGGTATGCTTCTACTACTTTATTACGTATTTCCAACGTCGCACTAAGTGCAATATTTGCCTTCTGTGCTTCAATCATCACATTATGTAAATCGACATTTTGACCCGCGACGAGTTGCCCTGTTTTAACATCAGATACTTTTTGCATATGATCGACTTGGGCAATTGCTTCTCTTAAATATGTACCGAACGATTGTTCAACTTGCTTAGATTCATTCTGAATTTCGAATATATTTTTCGGTGGAATGACCGCTTGCACAGATTGTATTTTAGGCATTTTGTTCTCCTCCTTTATTTAAAACTTTTCTCATATTTACTTTCCAATTTCTAATGCTTTCATCAACATGGACTTGTTGGCATTGAACGCAGTGATGTTCGCTTCATACGAACGCGTTGCAGACATCATATCAATTGTCTCACGCAATGGATCAACATTGGACATGCGCACGTAGCCCATATCGTCTGCATCTGGATGACTAGGGTCATAGACAAGTTTAAACGGTGTCTCCTCATCTTCGCGAATGCGCGAAACGACTACACCGTTGCCTACTGCATGTTTATGTTGTTTCCCGACCGCAGCATTAAAGAACGATGTGAACTGTCCTTCTTTTGTCGCCATCGTTACTGTTTTACGGCGGTACGGTTCCCACTCACCATTCACACGACGAGCTCGAGTTGTATCGATGTTCGCCATGTTTGATGATATGACATCCATCCGTAAGCGCTGTGCAGTTAGCGCAGATGCTGTCGTTTGCATACTATGGAAAATCGTCATCTTTAACGGCCTCCTTTAATCACTTGTTGTAAACTGTTAAATTTACCATTCAAACGGTCAATGAGTGCATTGTAGTAAATTTGATTCTCCGCCATGTTCGCTTGCTCTTTATCCATATCTACACCATTGCCCGTATGTCTATAGGCTTTCATATATGTGCGAATACTACTTAATTCACCCGAACGGGCAAATGGAATATGTCGTTCGTCCGTACGATATGCTTCTAATTGCTTTGTTTTTGCTTCATTGAAAACATCTTGGAAACTTACTGCTTTCGATTTATAGTTCGGCGTATCTACGTTAGCAATATTTTGCGCAATCGTTTTTTGTGTGAGCGCTGCATAATCTAAACCTTTTTCTAAATTTTGGATTGTTGAGCTAAACAACATCTTTTCTCTCACCCCTTGCTATTATTAAAAATATTAGGACATACACAAATTTTCTATTATCGTCATTGTATCGAAAAATTAGCGTATTTGTCTATACTAAACGGATATTTTATACCGTTTCTCATAATATAAGTCACTGTTTTTTCACGATATCTTCATTTTTTGGGTCTTTAGACTATTTTTTAGTGAAATACCATACTTTTTATAGCAAATATCTATTATCGTTAAACTATTTTTTATTTTTATTTTTTGTTATTTTTTTGACCCAATCCGAGAATGTTATACTTTCTCGTTCACTTATTTTTTCAATACTTTTTATTTTTAAACATAACGAAAAGAAACGAAGTCCTATTGAC
The DNA here is from genome assembly GCF_015351395.1 of Savagea serpentis. GTDB lineage: Bacteria > Bacillota > Bacilli > Bacillales_A > Planococcaceae > Savagea > Savagea serpentis. Next base: position 216,758 of record NZ_JADKPV010000001.1, on the reverse strand, counting down.
GCATGCCTAAAAGATTTCTCCGCTTCTCCCCAAAACGACATTTTAGTAAGTCCTTTTCTCCCAAAAAGAAAAAACTTACTTCCAATTACATATTTCACTCACATAAATATTGATTGTATCAGAAAAAAGAAAAAGCACAATGCAGTGCTTTTTCTTCTCATAATCATTCATTAAATTTGGCGTTTTTCTAATTCTGCTAAAAATTTGCTGTTTAATACTTTAATATACGTTCCTTTCATACCGAGCGAACGTGACTCGATGACGCCTGCACTTTCTAATTTGCGAAGTGCGTTAACGATTACTGAACGTGTAATACCTACACGATCCGCTACTTTTGATGCGACGAGCAAGCCTTCGTCGCCATCTAATTCTTTAAAAATGTGCTCAATCGCTTCATGCTCACTATAGGAGAGTGAATTGATCGCCATTTGGACGACCGCTTTACTGCGCGCTTCGATTTCGATTTCTTCCGATTTTTCACGTAAAATTTCCATTCCGACAACCGTTGCACCGTACTCTGCTAAAATGAGATCGTCTTCTGTAAACTCCTCATCCATACGTGCTAAAATGAGTGTTCCGAGACGTTCCCCTCCACCGATAATAGGAACAATTGTCGTTAAACCATTTTGGAATAACTCTTTGTTCTCTACAGGAAAGGCCGTATATTCACTATCGATTCCGATATTTGGTGATGTTTCGTGAATGGTGAATAAACGCGTCGTATAGTCTTCAGGGAATTTTTTCTCTTCAAACATACGTTTAATTCTTTCGTTTTCAATCTTCTGATGAATCTCAAGGCCGAGTAATTTCCCCTTACGGCTGACGATGAATGCGTTACAGTTAATAACGTCACTCAATTGTTCCGCCATTTCTTTAAAGTTGACAGGCTTTCCTGCTTTTTCTTGAAGCATTGCGTTAATTTTTCGTGTTTTCGCTAGCAATGACATGTTATATTTTCCTCCTAATCGTTATAAAACGAACTCTCTATATACAATCTCTTTCCATTTTAACTCTTTTAATTGTCGAAATAAACTCATTTGTTTGAATTTACAAAATAAATCGTGAAAGGTCTTCATCTCCGACAATTTTTTGAAGTTTTTCATCGACATATGGACGGGTGATGAGCACTTCAGTCGGTGCGATATCCGGCGCTTCGAATGATAATTGTTCAAGCAATTTTTCCATGATCGTATGAAGGCGTCGCGCTCCGATGTTTTCTGTTGAATCGTTCACTTCGTAAGCAATTTCAGCAAGACGACTGATCGCCTCATCCTCAAAACGAATCATCACTTCTTCCGTTGCGAGCAATTGCTCGTATTGACGCAATAAAGAATGTGCAGGTTCGCGCAAAATACGTTCGAAATGTTCCACTTTTAATTTATTAAGCTCCACTCGAATCGGGAAGCGTCCTTGCAATTCGGGTATGATATCCGATGGTTTCGAAATATGGAATGCACCCGCTGCGATGAACAAGATGAAATCTGTGCGAACGACACCGTATTTCGTCGTCACTTGTGATCCTTCGACAATCGGTAAAATATCTCTTTGCACACCTTCACGCGATACATCTTGAGATTGTTGTGCTCCGCTACGACTTGCAATTTTATCGAATTCGTCGATGAAGACAATCCCGGATTGTTCAGTCAATTCAATCGCAAGGCGCGCTACTTTTCCTTCATCTAATAGCTTGTCTGCTTCTTCCTCTTCTAACACTTTACGTGCATCTTTCACTTTCATCGTACGCTTCGCCGTCTGGGTCGGCATGATGGAAGACAATGCATCTTGAAGTTGACCGAGTTGCTCAGCGTTTGCACCCGGCATCATGCCGAGCACATTCGATTGTGGCATCGCTACGTCGAGTTCTACAAGTTCTTCTTCAAGCTTCCCGATTCGCAACATCGCACCGATTTCAGAGCGTTTCCGCTTGCGTTCGGTTTCTTCTTGTGGGTCTTCCTGTTCTTCTTGCTGTTGGCCAAATAACATCTCAAATGGGTTCGTCATCCCTTGTTGTTTTTTCTGTTTCTTTTTTGGGACGAGTAATTCTATCAGTCGTTTTTCGGCATTGCGCACTGCTTCTTCTTTCACATCTTCACGCATTTTTTCTTTCACGAGACGAATGGATACTTCTACTAAATCGCGGATAATGGATTCAACATCACGCCCGACATAACCGACTTCCGTAAACTTAGTCGCTTCTACTTTAATGAATGGCGCTTCGATAAACTTTGCCATACGACGAGCAATCTCCGTCTTACCTACTCCTGTTGGACCAATCATTAAAATATTTTTCGGGATGACTTCCTCTCGCACTTCTTCAGGCAGACGCATACGGCGATAACGATTCCTTACCGCTACTGCAATTGCTCGTTTCGCCTCATCTTGACCAATGATATACTTATCTAAATATTCGGTTAACTGTCTCGGTGTATACTGTTCTTGTTTCGTCATTACAGCACCTCCACAATGATGTGATTGTTCGTATAAACACATAATTCCGATGCGGTTTCAAGCGACGCACGCGCAATTTGTTCAGCATTCAAGGAGTCTCCACTATACTTTTTCAATGCGCGACCTGCTGCGAGTGCATAGTTGCCTCCTGAACCAATGGCAAGCACACCATCATCAGGAGCGATCACTTCCCCAGTCCCTGACACTAATAATAATTGCTCTTCATTCATGACGATGAGTAACGCTTCTAATTTGCGAAGCGCACGGTCTCCCCGCCACTCTTTTGCGAGCTCTACTGCAGAACGCTCTAATTGACCATTGTACTCGTTTAACTTTTGTTCGAAACGCTCGAATAATGTAAAGGCATCGGCGACCGAACCTGCAAAACCTGCAAGCACCTTACCATTGTGTAATTTACGTACTTTTCGTGCTGTATTTTTCATGATGACGGCATTGCCCATTGTCACTTGGCCGTCCCCACTCATCGCGACTTGCCCTTTATGATGAATGGCAAAAATTGTTGTTGCGTGAAATTCCATCTATTCTTCCTCCTTACGCTCGCGGATGTGTCCGATCGAGCACTTCTTTTAAACGACTCGTCGTCACATGCGTATACTTTTGAGTCGCCGCTAAGCTTTGATGTCCGAGTAATTCTTGAACGACGCGTAAGTCTGCTCCATTGTTTAATAAATGGGTTGCGAAAGTGTGACGTAATTTATGTGGGTAAAGCTTGCCGTCGAGTGCTGCCTCTTTCATCAATTGAGTTAAAATATACCGCACACCCCGTTCTGTAATCGGTGCACCTTTCATATTGACGAAAAGAAATGGATGTTGTTCTCTTTTCATCAAACTTTGACGAGTTTCTTCTATATATAGGCAGAGTGCATCTTGTGCGAAACTACCAAAAGGTACGTAACGTTCTTTCCGTCCTTTTCCCATAACCCGGACGATACCGTAATCGAGATCGACATGTGAGACTTCCAGTGCGACAAGTTCTCCTACTCGCATTCCAGTCGCATATAACATCTCTACTAAAGCACGGTCTCGAATCATCTTTCGACTTTCTCCATGCAATGACGCAAAAAGAGCTTCCAATTCTTCCTCATAAAAAAAAGAAGGTAATCGTTCTTCTTTTTTCGGATGATATAAAAGTTGAAAGGCTTGATTGTCAATGCCATATGTTTTTTTTGCATAATTGAGGAAAGTTCGAATCGATGTAATTTTGCGTGCTACGGTCGCACGAGCGAGTCCTACATCATACAATTCCGTCACGTATAGACGCGCTTCTTGATACGTCAATTGTGATAAATGAAGTTGTTGACGCTGCAAAAAAGAACCAAATTGTTCAATATCGCTCATATATTCTTGAATCGTATACAATGCATAGTTTTTTTCAATACGCATATAGTTAAGAAATTCTTGCTTTAATGGCTCGAATTCCATACGATCACCTCGATTTTCCGTCAGTCCATTGAATACTATACATGAAAGGTCTTAATTTTCGCAACTATTTCAATGCGGTGGTCAGACTTCTTTGTGTACTGTTCATTACTACGTCACAATTTTAGGCTATTTCGTCATTTTTATCAATTAATTAACATTTGAACGTTTGTCTTTGTAAGCGTCATCTTCTTGAAAATTATATGTGTCTTTTTCACGCGTACATATTTCACCAGTAATTAACACGGAAAATCCCTTTCTCTCCATTGAGAAAGGGATCACTTCCTACTGATTGAGTGTTGTAACAAATTCATCCATCGATGCTAATGCACGCTCTGCATATTTCTCAGCGCGTTCTGCTTTTGAACGAATACGTTTTTCAAGTGGTGGGAATAAACCGAAGTTGACATTCATCGGTTGGAAATTATCTGGGTTCGCTTCCGTAATATAGCGAGCTAAGCTCCCGATTGCCGTTTCGTCTGGCATACGGTAGAGCAATTCTCCTTGCGCTAAACGTGCAGCATTCATTCCTGCGACTAAACCAGAAGCAGCCGATTCTACATAACCTTCTACTCCTGTCATTTGACCTGCGAAAAACAAATTCGGATGTTGACGCATTTGGTACGTCGGCGTCAAAATTTTCGGTGCGTTCATAAATGTATTTCGATGCATAACACCGTAACGAACGATATCGACATTTTCAAGACCTGGGATGAGCGATAACACTTTTTTCTGTTCGCCCCATTTCAATTGCGTCTGGAAACCGACAATGTTATATAGAGTCCCCGCCCCGTCATCTTGACGCAATTGAACGACAGCATACGGTGTTTCGCCTGTCTTTGGATCTTCGAGTCCTACTGGCTTCATCGGACCGAATAATAATGTTTTTTCGCCACGTTTTGCGAGTACTTCGACTGGCATACACGCTTCGAAAAATAAGTTCTTCTCAAAATCTTTCATCGGTGCGACTTCCGCTTCAATTAATGCTTCGTGGAAACGATCAAATTCTTCTTTCGTCATCGCACAGTTTAAATAAGCGGCTTCCCCTTTATCATAACGCGATTTTAAATAGACTTTATCCATATCGAGCGACTCTTTCGTGACGATTGGTGCTGCAGCGTCGTAAAAGTAAAGGTCTGTCTCTCCAGTGAGTGTTTGAATTTGTTCCGTTAACGCTTCAGATGTTAACGGACCCGTTGCGATAATTGTAATACCTTCTGTCGGAATCATCGTCACTTCTTCATTCAACACTGTAATATTCGGATGTTCTTTCAACGCCTTCGTAACGTTCGCCGAAAATTCATGGCGATCCACCGCAAGTGCTCCCCCTGCTGGAACGGCACATGCATCTGCCGCACGAATAATTAAAGAATCCAACTTTCGCATTTCTTCTTTTAAAATCCCTACCGCATTCGTCAACTGATTCGCACGAAGCGAGTTACTGCAGACGAGCTCTGCGAATTGATCGGTATGGTGAGCAGGCGTCTGCTTCACTGGTCGCATTTCGTACAAGCGAACTTGTACGCCGCGATTTGCAAGCTGCCAAGCCGCTTCACTTCCCGCGAGCCCGGCACCAATTACGTTTACAACTTGCATATTTTCCCCTACTTTCTATTCTTGTGGTTCTTCTTTATAGTCACATTCTTCATTTGTACATTGTACTTGTACGCCTTTTTTCAAGCGCTTTTCGACAAGTGTCTGTTCATTACATTTCGGACAAGCACGTGCGATCGGCTTATCCCACGATACGTATTCACACTCTGGATATTGGTCACAACCGTAGAAAATACGACGCTTTTTACTTTTTCGTTCGACGACTTCCCCTTCTTTACATGTCGGGCATTTCACATCAATTTTCTTCACAATTGCTTTCGTATTGCGACATTCCGGGAAGTTTGAACAGGCCATAAACTTCCCGTAACGTCCCATTTTATATACCATTTCAGAACCGCACTTTTCACAATCTTCTCCAGCAGGCTCGTCTTTAATTTCGATTTTTTCCATTTCAGCATCCGCTTTTTCAACATGCTTTTCGAATTCCGTATAAAATGCGTCAATCACTTCTTTCCAAGCGATTTCACCTTCTTCAATACGGTCTAAATCATTTTCCATACTCGCGGTAAACTCGATATCGATAATATCCGGGAAATATTCATTGACCGCCTCGTGGACGATTACACCGAGTTCCGTCGGTACGAAGCGACGCGCATCGAGCGTGACGTAACCGCGCTTTTGAATCGTATCGAGTGTTGGAGCGTATGTTGACGGACGACCGATTCCGAGTTCTTCTAACGTCTTCACAAGACGCGCTTCCGAATATCTCGGAGGTGGTTGTGTGAAATGTTGTTTCGGTTCGATTTCTTCACTTTTTAGCTGTTCTTCTTCTACAAGTTCTGGCAACATTTTTTCATCGACAGGTTGTTCTGTCGCATCGTCATTGCCTTCAATGTATACTTTCATAAATCCGGGGAACTTCACTTGTGAACCGTTCGCACGGAATTTATAATCATTATTCATTAAATCAACTGCGACCGTATCAAGAATTGCTGGAGCCATTTGACTTGCGACGAATCGCTCCCAAATGAGCTTGTATAAACGGAGTTGGTCGCGCGATAAATATTGCTTCATCGCAGCTGGTGTGCGCTCTACAGAAGTTGGACGTACTGCTTCGTGCGCATCTTGAGCATTACTTTTCGATTTCGTTTCTTTTTTCTCCGTTGGGATAAACTCTTCTCCGTACATCGTTTCGATAAATGTTTTTGCTTCTTCTTTCGCTGTATCCGAAATACGTGTCGAGTCGGTACGCATGTAAGAGATCAGTCCGACTGTTCCTGCACGGCCAAGCGGAATTCCTTCATACAATTGTTGCGCGAGCATCATCGTTTTTCGTGCGCGAAAGTTTAATTTGCGCGCCGCTTCTTGTTGAAGCGATGATGTTGTAAAGGGCAATGCCGGATTACGACGACGTTCTTTTTTTACAACTTTCATCACTTCGAAAGGATTGCCTTCTATGGCTTTTAAGACATTTTGCACTTCTTGTTCATTCGATAATTTAAGTTTCTTTTCATCCGTTCCATAGAAAGCTGCGTCAAATTTCGTTTGATCTTTTTCAAATTGCGCCGTAATGCTCCAATATTCTTCTGGAATGAATGCATTAATTTCATTTTCACGGTCGATAATCAATCGAAGTGCGACAGATTGCACACGTCCAGCTGAAAGACCTTTTTTAACTTTCTTCCATAAAATCGGACTAATGTTGTATCCGACGAGGCGGTCTAAAATACGGCGCGCCTGTTGTGCATCGACTAAGTCCATATCGATCGGACGCGGTGTTTTAAATGAATTTTTCACAGCATCTTTCGTAATTTCGTTAAAGACGACGCGGCAATCTGAATCGATGTCTACACCTAATTGATTCGCTAAATGCCAAGCGATCGCTTCTCCTTCGCGATCCGGGTCAGCTGCGAGATAAATTTTCTTCGCTTTTTTTGCTTCTTTACGTAAATCTTGTAAGATCGGCCCTTTACCACGAATCGTAATATATTTCGGCTCATAATTGTTTTCGGTATCAACGCCCATTTGACTGCGTGGTAAATCGCGCAAATGTCCTAAAGACGCTTTTACTGTGTAACGTTTTCCTAAATATTTTTCAATCGTCTTTGCCTTTGCTGGCGACTCGACGATGACTAAATTGTCTGCCATGTACACATATCCTCCCCAGTAGTAGAAGTTTGTCATTCTGTTTGTATTTCAATGAATCGACCTATTCGTCTACTTTTCACTTCTGTTGCAAAATGTATAACAGTTTCAATGGAAAATCAACCATTATTGTATATTCCACGATTTATTTCTCGCTCTTTTCGCAGCATTTCTTGAAATTGTGTCGGTGAAATGACCGGAATCGCCCCTTGTTCAATTAAAGCATTCGGCCCTTCATGAAGCGGGTTTGTAAACGGCCCTGGATAAGCGAAAATCGTACGTCCATGCGATAATGCATAGTCAACCGTGCTCATTGTGCCACTTTTTATTTTCGCTTCAGTGACGATGATACTTTCACTCATTCCTGCAATAATGCGATTGCGTTTCGGAAACATCCAACGTCTTGGTTGCATCGATGGCGGGTATTCTGAAATAATGAGCTCATGCGATTGTAAATGTCGTTGTAACGCTCGATGATGTTTCGGATATGTATTGTACATGCCATGTCCTAAAACTGCAATCGTTCGCACTTTTTGTCGAATCGCTTCTTCGTGAGCCATCGCATCTGCCCCCTGTGCCATTCCTGACACGACTGTATAGCGTTCGTCTGCCAAAATAGGCATAAGTGTGCGAATCCCTTCTGCGCTGTATGACGTCGCCTTACGCGAGCCTATAATCCCAATCATAGCAGATGTTAATAAGCTTACGTCGCCTTGCGCATAAAGTAAAGCAGGCGGGTCAAATGTATGACGTAAAAAGGGCGGATAAAGAGGATGTGTGTAGGCAATGACTTGAATATGCGCCTCTTCTAATTGACGTTCATACGCCTCTATCGAAAATTGTTGCGCTCTTTCAATCCATTCTTCTTTTTCTTTCATAACAATTGGTATATCGAGCCACTCTTCCACTGTTTTTATTTCTTCTTCTACATTTGCATAATATTTAAAGAGTGGTTGAAAAAACCGATAATCTCTCTGCGTTATATAATGAAGGAACACGATAAATTGTTTGAAATTCATGCTCTTTTTTCTCCTTTCTCATTATTTGATTGAACGCAAAATACCCCTCAACCGATTCGATTGAGGGGTATTTTTTATAAATTAGTGAGTTTTACACTTGTCGTATAAACCTTCTTCTTTTAATACTTTAATTAAAGTTTCACCGATTACTGATGGTGTGTCCGCAACTTGAATACCTGCTGCGTTCAATGCTTTAATTTTTTCAGCTGCTGTTCCTTTACCGCCTGAGATGATCGCACCAGCGTGTCCCATACGTTTTCCAGGAGGTGCAGTTTGACCACCGATAAAGCCAACGACTGGTTTCGTCATGTTCGCTTTCACCCATTCAGCTGCTTCTTCTTCCGCTGTTCCACCGATCTCACCGATCATGACAACTGCGTAAGTTTCTGGATCTTCGTTAAATTCTTTTAAAACGTCGATGAAGTTTGTACCGTTGACTGGGTCTCCACCGATACCAACTGCTGTCGTCTGACCGATTCCAGCTTCTGATAATTGGTGAGTTGCTTCATACGTTAATGTACCAGAACGTGATACAACACCTACGTGACCTTTTGTATGAATGTATCCTGGCATAATACCAATTTTACATTCGTCTGCCGTGATAACACCTGGGCAGTTCGGTCCGATTAAGCGTGTATTTTTGCCTTCCATATAACGTTTAACTTTAACCATGTCGAGAACTGGAATGTGCTCTGTAATACAGATTGCCATATCAAGTCCTGCGTCCGTTGCTTCCAAGATCGCATCCGCTGCGAATGGAGCTGGTACGTAAATAACTGAAACTGTTGCGCCTGTTGCTTTTACCGCTTCTTCAACTGTGTTGAAAACAGGTACGCCTGCCGCTTCTGTTCCACCTTTACCAGGTGTTACACCACCGACAATTTTTGTTCCGTATTCTAACATTTGCTCTGTGTGGAAAAGAGCAGTAGAACCTGTGATACCTTGTACGATTACTTTTGTATCTTTATTAATATAAATACTCATCAGTTTACCCTGCCTTTCTTACCCTACGAGCTCAACGATTTTTTGTGCACCGTCTGCCATTGTGTCTGCTGGAGTGATTGCGAGTCCAGACTCGTTCAATAATTGCTTACCACGGTCAACGTTTGTACCTTCTAAACGTACGACGAGTGGAACTTGAAGTTGTACTTCTTTCACAGCTGCGATGACACCTTCAGCAATAACGTCACATTTCATAATTCCACCGAAAATGTTAACGAAGATTCCTTTTACGTTCTCATCTGAAAGGATGATTTTGAATGCTTCTGTCACTTTTTCAGCAGTCGCGCCGCCCCCAACGTCAAGGAAGTTAGCCGGTGAACCGCCGTAATAGTTAATCGTGTCCATCGTCGCCATTGCGAGTCCAGCACCGTTAACCATACATCCGATATTACCATCTAAAGAAATATAGCTTAAGTCATACTTAGAAGCTTCAATTTCTTTTTCATCTTCTTCTGTTAAGTCGCGTAATTCTTGAATGTCTTTATGACGGAAAAGACCGTTCTCGTCGAAGTTGAATTTCGCATCAAGCGCCATTACTTCGTCTTCTTTCGTTACAACGAGTGGGTTGATTTCAACGATTGAAGCGTCTTTGTCGATGAATACATCGTAAAGACCGAGCATGAATTTCGCTGCTTTATTTACTAAGTGTGTCGGAATGTTCATGTTGAATGCCATACGACGAGCTTGGAAACCTGTAAGTCCAACAACTGGATCGATTACTTCTTTGAAGATCTTTTCAGGAGTTGCTTCAGCTACTTCCTCGATGTCCATACCGCCTTCTTCAGAACCCATTAAAACGACTGAGTCTGTTGCACGGTCTACGATTAAGCTGATGTAATATTCTTTCTCGATGTTAGAACCTTCTTCAACGAGCAAACGTTGTACTTCTTTACCTTCTGGTCCTGTTTGTGGCGTTACGAGCACTTTGCCGAGTAATTCTTCAGCGTACCCTTTCACCTCATCTAAAGATTTTGCGATTTTGACACCGCCAGCTTTACCGCGTCCACCTGCGTGAATTTGTGCTTTCACGACATAAACGTCTGTGCTAAGTTTTTTTGCAGCTTCTACAGCCTCTTCTGGCGTAAAAGCAACATGTCCCATTGAAACAGCTACTCCGTAATCACGTAGTAATTGTTTACTTTGGTATTCATGGATATTCATCTTACATCCTCCAATCAAATATATAACATCTGTACTACCAATTATATTGTAATAAAGTTCTGTTGCTTTGTCCACATGAAGCGTTGTAAATTGTCCGTTAAACGAAATTTTTTATTAATTCAGTCTGTTTTTTCTTTCTTTATCGACATTATAAACAAAGGCAAACACTTCAGCGACTGCATTATACAGATTTTCCGGGATTGAGTCATTAATATCCAGTTCCCCAAGCAGTTGGACGAGCGTCGGGTCCTCTTGTATCGGGACGTCGTGGTCTTTTGCCTTCTGCAAAATGTTATCCGCGACTTGCCCTTTTCCTTTCGCGACGACGACGGGAGCTGTTGTAGTGTCCAAATCATATTTTAGTGCTACAGCTTCTTTTCTTCGTTCTTGTTTCGTCATATTCGAATATCCACTCCTGAACGTTTTGGTTGTTGGGTAAACGACTGCTTTTTCGGTTTCGGCGCGTGGCGCTCTTCAATTGTTTTGAAAAATAGCCCCGACAATTTATAACGATGTTGTTCCAAGCCTTCTTTTAGACGGTCTTCAAACTGAGTTGACAATTTCTGTAAATGAGGCGTTTCATTAAAAATAGTCAAAGTGACGATGCGATTTTGCACTTGCATATCGACAATCGTTTCCTTTAATGTTTCCAACTTTAAGTAAAATAAAATACGTGCGTAATTTTCATCGATTTTTCCGTCATCTGTCATTTTTCCTGACCATTGCAATGTAGCGTCAATTTTCTTCCCTAAAAAGTCGAGAGGAACGTTCATAATAATTTGTTGTGGGAGCGATTGCTCTTGACTCGTTTGAATGATTGGCGCATTCATACGGGCGACGAGTTGTTCGACCGCTTCTTTCGTTTGTAGTGTGAGCGTTTCGCTTTGCAATAGTTGAATGAGTTGTGGTTTCAACTGTTGTGTCAATTGCGCGAGGTGCTCTGGTGTCGCTCGTGGAATTTGACTTTCATAGTTGAGGCCAAGCTGTTGGATCGTCTGTTTCAACACTTGTTTGATCGCTTCCCCGTCAAGCTGTTGCATAATGTTCGCTTCCGCTCGCGCTTGGGCCCCTGGTTCTTGCATGAGTTGAACGAGGCGCTCCATCACTTGAGGTGGGATGCGTTCCGCTGTTGCGAGTTGTTCGGTCGATGTTGTGAGCGGTGCCGTTTGTTTCAAAGCATGCGCCTCTTGCGTTAACGTCTGAATCATTTGCTGAACGAGTTGTTGTGGTGCATTTTCTTGAAGCACAGGTTGCCCCGTACTCGTTTGTGCTGTTAAAGCAGTGATCGCTCTTTGCAGTTGAGCGCTCAACTGTTCCACTGTCGCAGGCTGCAATGTCGTCATTTGCGGAAGTTGTTGCGCAAGTTGTGTCAGTTGTGCTGGGCGTTCTGCAGGTGGTGACGCTAATATTTGTTGGAGTGCTTTCGTCAATTGTTGCACTTGATGAATTTGAGCGTCCGTCCCTTTCGCAGCGAGTTGCGTCAGCTGTTCTCCCGTCGGTGTTTGAACGATGCGTGCGATGACGTCATTCATTAAGATGCGCGTCATCGGTGTTTCTTGTTTCGTCATCAATTGTTGGAGTGCTTCTTGATGGACGACCGATTGCGCTCCTTGTTGGATTGGTGTCGAGATGCGATGGAACACTTCCGCAAGCTGTTGTTTCATCGCTTCTGGAATTTTAGCATCTTGCATAATGAGCGTCATCGCTTGTTGGAGAGGCGCTTGTAAAGGATCACGGTTCATGACTGCAATGAAGCTGCGAACGTTGCTTTCTGTAATCGGCAACTGCAATTGATTTAATTGCGCGACTGCCCGAACGACTTGCTCTGCTTTTCCTTGTGGCATCGCTTTTAAAATTTGTTCCGCTTGTACGAGTTGCTCGCGCGTGAGCGGTACTTTTTGGTCGAGCATTTGACGTACAATTTGTTGCATTTCTTTCGACTGAGGTAATTTTAAATTTTGCATCAATTGTTGTAAAGATTGTTTCGGATCGGAAGAGAGTGGTTCAGAAATGACGCGCAATTGCAATTCTGGCTCCGTCTTCACCACTTGGAAATAATGGCTGTCTCCCGCTTTCATCGGCACTTCTAATTTCGCCACCATCTCTTGTTGGCCAATTTGAATTTGCGCCGTTTGGTTCGGAAATAACTGTGAGATTTTACCGTGAAACACTTGTCCTTCTCGCATCGCAAGTGGCTGACGTTCTACCGTATTCGTTTGAGCGGTCATTTGCGCTTGTATTTGCATCTCTTTCATCCTTTCATTTCATCATCGAGCGAATCGGTTCAAATGTCCGACGGTGCTCGTCTATAATGCCATATTCTCGAATAGCTGTTAAGTGTTGCGCTGTGCCATAGCCTGCATGTTGAGCGAAACCATAAACAGGGTAGCGCTCATCCAATTCATCCATATAAGCATCACGCGCTGTTTTCGCTAAAATGGATGCTGCGGCAATTGCCAAACTTTGTGCATCGCCTTTAATAATCGGTGTCGTAGGGACCTCTACTTGTTGCAAAGGCATCGCATCCGTTAAAACGTAGTCAGGTTTTATGTTTAATTGTTGAATCGAGCGTGTCATGGAATCGGATGTCGCACGATAAATATTTAATTCATCAATTTGTTCACGTGTCGAAAAGTCAATCGTATAGTCGAGCGCATGTTCTTTAATAAGTTCCGCGAGTCGAGTGCGCGCTTCTTTCGAGAGTGCTTTCGAATCATCCACTTGAATAAGTGCTTCGCGCGACGCGGGGTCAAGAATAACAGCAGCTGTCACGACAGGACCAGCGAGCGGACCTCTTCCCGCTTCATCGACACCTGCTACACGAGTCCCATAAGCATCATCAAAAGCACATTTACGTTGAAATTGCGCATATGCTTCCTGTTCTTTCGCTATACGACGGTCATACGTGCGCAATGCTTGTTGGACTCCTTTTCTCGAATCCGTTCGATAACGTGTCAACTCTTCTTCTGTCAGTTCATGTTGTAAGCGTTGTTTAATTTGTTGAATCGTTTCTTTTGTCATTCATCTGCACTCCTTATATGTAGTATATCGTCTTTTTCCTCTTCTTCTCCAATTGAATGGCTGAATTATTAAAAATAAAAAGCACCCCATCATTACAATTAGATAGGATGCTACGCTTCATTCAGTTTCTTCTTTAAATGTATCGAATGTTAATTTGCCAAGTTCACCTTGACGAACGTCTTGCACGATCATTTCGGCTACTTTGCTGTAGTCAATCTCGCCACCTCGTTCATAAGCGCCACGCAACTTTCCGATGGCATCGAATGTGTCGACGATCTCGTCATGCAAAGTCGCAAAACCGTACCGCGCTTCTAAACGTTCTGGATAATGTTCGGCAATATAGTGTAAACCGTAAATTGCCACATCATCTAAGCTGAGCACTTGGTCTTTAATCGCACCTGTTAACGCTAGTTTATAACCCGCTTCTCTATCTTCAAACTTCGGCCATAAAATACCAGGTGTATCTAAAAGTTCAAGCTCTTTGCCGACTTTGATCCATTGTTGCGCTTTCGTCACGCCTGGTTTATTGCCTGTTTTCGCAATATTTTTACGCGCGAAACGGTTGATCAATGTCGACTTCCCGACGTTCGGAATGCCGACGACCATGGCGCGAATAGCACGTGGGCGGATTCCTTTCGCCTGCATTTTTTCGAACTTTTCCTTCAAGACGAAGCGGCTCGCTTTCAACACATCTTGAAGTCCTTCGTTTTGAAAGGAGTTGATCGCCACCGCTTGCACGCCTTGCTGTTCATAATGGCGAATCCAACGTTCCGTCCAACGCGGATCAGCTAAATCACGCTTATTGAGTAATACGATGCGCGGTTTTTCACCGAGCACTTCATCAATCATCGGGTTACGCGATGATTGTGGCAAGCGTGCATCGACTAATTCGAATACGATGTCGACTAATTTTAACTGCTCGGACACTTCACGGCGCGCTTTCGCCATATGTCCTGGAAACCATTGAATCGTCATTGTTTTTCCCTCACTTTACAATCCCTACATGTGACATCGGCCAGAAACGAATGCTCGCTGTGCCGACAAATTCATCTAATGGAATAAATCCAACGTCATAGTGACGCGAATCATTACTGCGGCGTCGATTGTCCCCGAGAACGAATAGATGTCCTTCCGGCACAACGTCGACGTCTAGTTTTTGCTCCAATGTGAAGTCTTCAGTAAACGGCGTATCATACTCTGCCTTATAGGCGTCTAAATACGGTTCATCAACTGCTTCACCATTGATATACAATTGATCATTTTCGTAAGACACCGTATCGCCTGGCAATCCAATCACTCGCTTAATATAATCACTGCCATCTGGCGCATGAAAAATGACAATATCGAAACGTTTCGGATCAGACACTTTATAATTCAATTTATTGACGAACATGCGATCACCGTGCTCAAGTGTCGGCATCATCGACACGCCGTCAACGATAATAGCGGATACGACATATGTTTTTACGACAAAAGCAATTAATAATGCAATGACAATTGCTTTCACCCATTCAAAAAACTCATTTTTCGTTTTTTCTGGTTGTTCTACTTCCATTTCGTCACCATCCTATCTATCCTCATCTACGTACTCAATTCATTCAGCCTAGTTGATTATACTACAACCATTTCGCTCCGCCAAACGTTTCTATTTTGTTTAGCGCTGTGAAGAGACGAGGTTTTTCATACTTTGGAGCGGCCAATATTTAATGAGTGCCCGCCCACCGATTAAATCTTTATGTATAAGGCCAAACTCACGCGAATCTGTACTGTTCATTCGATTATCTCCGAGAACAAAATAATGTTCAGGTGGTATGCGATGGGGATAAATATAATTCACACTCGGCCAATCGTGTAAATAATTGCTTTTTAAATAAGGTTCCAAAATTGGTTCTCCATTCACATATAGTTGATTATGAATAATATAAACCGTATCGCCAGGTAAGCCAACAATGCGCTTCACGTACCAGTCTTCTTCTGTCGCTTGAAAAATGACGATATCGAAACGTTCATAATGCCCCGCTTGTGCAACGAGCAAACGATCTCCTGTTTGTAATGTCGGTTCCATCGATTCGCCATTCACGACGGTCGATTGCATAATGAATGATTGTACTAAAATGCTACAAGCGATGACGATGACGATGAAACGAAAGATCGCATTCTTTTCTGCGCGGTGACGTTCTTCTGTATAAAGACTATCATATAGCAAGCTTCCCACCTCTTTCTTGCACTATAGAAAAACAGCAGACGCCGTTTGCACGATGTCTGCTGTTTCAATAGTTGTCGATTAGCGACGCTCTGTAATACGAGCTGCTTTACCGCGAAGGTTACGTAAGTAGTATAATTTCGCGCGACGTACTTTACCACGGCGTGTTACTTCAATTTGAGCAAGTTTCGGTGTGTGTACAGGGAATGTACGCTCAACACCTACACCGTTTGAAATTTTACGAACAGTGAATGTTTCAGAAATGCCGCCACCGCGACGTTTAATAACAACACCTTCGAAAATTTGGATACGTTCACGTGTACCTTCAACGATTTTAACGTGTAAACGTACTGAGTCTCCCGCACGGAATTCTGGGTGATCTGTGCGTAATTGGTCTTTTGTAATATCTGCGAGTAATTGTTGCATGTATAATCTCTCCTATTTCCTCCGACGCTCTTACACGTGAAATCTTGTAGCGGAACATCAGGTAATATGCACTTTTACATAAAAGTACATTTTTGAATATACCATAATTATTGCTTTTCTTCAAGTTCTTTTTTTATTTGTTTTAACATTTCACAATCTTCTTTTGTGAGCGGATATGTTTTAAGTAAATCAGGGCGACGTTTATACGTGCGCTTTAAAGACTCGTACTGACGCCACTCAGCGATTTTCGCATGATTTCCTGATAACAGTACATCCGGTACTCGGAAGCCTCTAAAGTCCGCAGGGCGCGTGTAGTGAGGATACTCTAACAATCCCGTCGAAAAAGAATCGTCTTCGTGACTTTCTTGCTTGCCGATCGCATCTGGAAGTAAACGGACGACACTATCTGCGATTGTCATCGCCGCAAGCTCCCCTCCTGTTAAGACAAAATCGCCGAGCGATAGCTCATCGGTAACGAGATGCTCGCGAATGCGCTCATCGTATCCTTCATAGTGGCCACAAATGAAGACGAGTTCCTCTTCTTGCGACAGCTCTTCCGCCTTCGCTTGCGTGAAGCGTTCTCCTTGTGGGCACATTAAAATGACGCGACGCTTTTTTTCTGTTTTTGTCACCGCGTCGACCGCGTCGAAAAGTGGCTGAGGTTGTAACACCATACCAGCGCCACCTCCATACGGATAATCGTCGACTTTTTTATGTTTATTTTCCGTATACTCACGGAAATCTGTCACTGAAAATCGGACCGCACCTTGATCTTGTGCTTTTTTCATAATCGATGATTGTAAAATGCCAGGGAACATTTCAGGGAACAACGTTAAAAAATGAATGTGCATTTAATTTAACAATCCTTCCATCACTTCGATGATGACTTTTTTCTGTTCGATATCGACTGATTTCACGACATCGTCAATGTACGGAATGTAGTGCATTTTTCCTTTCGCATCTTGCACTTCCCATACGTCATTTGCACCCGTTAAGACGACTTGTGTAATTTCACCGATTTCTTCGCCTTCTGTCGATTCGACGTGGCAACCGATAATTTCGAAATGGTAGTATTCGCCTTCTGGGAGCGGTTGTAAATATTCCGCTGACACTTTTAAAATCGAATCGCGGTATTGCTCGACGTCGTTAATGTTCGGGTGTCCTTCAAACGTTAAAAGATCGAAGTTTTTATGTTTGCGATGACTCGCTACCGTCACATGAATCGGCGTTTTGCTTTTCTTTTTAAAGATGGCGAGCTTCGAGCCCACTTTATAACGCTCTTCCGGGAAGTCCGTGCGGCTAATGACGCGCACTTCTCCGCGTATTCCATGTGTATTGACAATTTTACCTACATTTAACCAATCCATCTGTCCACCTCAACTCATTCATTTTTTATCATTTTACAAGATTGTCACTCAAAGTTAAACCTCTACGCGCGAGTAGTTTATCATTCATTGGACAAAAAAAGAAGAACAGCAGGAGCTATTCTTCTAAGAATCAATAATATCAAGGTATACTTTCTTGTCATATTCATTTCGTGATGCAGAATAAACGAGCGTCCGAATCGCTTTCGCCACACGTCCTTGCTTTCCGATAATCTTTCCCATATCGTCCGGAGCGACAGTGAGTTTGAAGACGACCTTCTCTTCTCTTTCGTCCTTATTGATTTGGATTTGATCGGGAGCGTCGACGAGCGGTTCAATTATGGTACGAATAAGTTGCTCCATGTATACCTCTCCTCAATTATTTATTGTTTTTTGCGTTATGGAATTTTTCCATAATGCCTTGGCTTGAGAACAAGTTGCGTACTGTATCAGATGGTTGTGCACCTTTTGCTAACCATGCTAAAGCTAACTCTTCGTCAATTTTGAGTTCAGCTGGTTGCGTAAGTGGGTTATACGTTCCAACTGTTTCGATTTGACGACCGTCACGTGGTGAACGTGAGTCTGCTACTACGATACGATAGAAAGGAGTTTTCTTAGCTCCCATACGTTTTAAACGAATTTTAACTGCCATTTTGATTTACACCTCCGAATAGTTTCACACAAGTAATTATATTAGCAAGTGTTTCATTGTTTGTAAAGTGTTTTTTCTTAACACCTACAAATTTATTTGAAAAACTGGTCGAAACTCGGCATTTTCTTCTTTTTTCCTTTGCCTGCCATTCCTGACATTTGTTTCACCATTTTTTTCATATCTTCAAATTGTTTCAATAGACGGTTCACTTGTGAAATGGTCGTTCCTGAACCTGTTGCAACCCGTTTTTTACGGCTCGCATTCATCTTTTCAGGGAACGTGCGCTCTTCAGGAGTCATCGAGCGGATGATCGCCTCGATTTGTCCCATTTGTTTCTCATCGACTTGCGCATTTTCCAAGCCTTTCATTTTGTTCATGCCTGGAATCATTTTTAACAATTCATCGAGTGGCCCCATTTTTTTCACTTGGTCCATTTGCTCGAGGAAATCGTCCAATGTGAACGTTTGGTTCATAAATTTATCTTCAAGCTCTTTCGCTTTCTCTTCATCGACATTCGCTTGTGCTTTTTCGATTAAACTCATCACGTCACCCATGCCGAGAATACGAGAAGCCATGCGCTCTGGATGGAACGGCTCAAGCGCGTCCATCTTTTCACCCATCCCGACAAATTTGATCGGTTTGCCCGTCACTTCTCGAATAGAAAGTGCCGCACCACCGCGTGTGTCCCCGTCTAATTTCGTTAACACGACACCTGTAACACCGAGTGCGTCATCGAAACTTTTCGCGACGTTGACCGCATCTTGACCTGTCATCGCATCGACGACTAAGAAAATTTCGTCCGGTTGTGCGAGTTCTTTAATGTCGACGAGCTCTTGCATTAAGTTTTCATCGACGTGAAGTCGACCCGCCGTATCGATCATGACGACATCTTGATGTTCTTCTTTCGCATGTTCGAGCGCTTGACGCGTAATTTCCACAGGGGATACGTCCGTCCCTAGTGAAAATACAGGCATGTCGATTTGTTTTCCGAGCGTTTCTAACTGTTGAATCGCTGCCGGACGATAGACGTCTGCTGCAACGAGTAAAGGTTTACGGTTATGCTTTTTGCGAAGGACAGTTGCAAGTTTCCCCGTCGTCGTCGTTTTCCCCGCTCCTTGAAGACCGACCATCATAATGACAGTAGGTGGTTTGCGTGAAAATTGAATCGGATTTTGTTCGCCACCCATCAACTCCGTCAATTCATCTTTTACGATTTTAACGACTTGTTGACCTGGCGTTAAACTTTTCATCACTTCTTGCCCGATTGCTCGTTCGCTCACTGTTTTCACGAACTTCTTCACTACTTTTAAGTTGACGTCTGCTTCGATCAAGGCAAAACGAACTTCACGCATCATGTCTTTAACGTCTTGTTCTGTAATTTTTCCTTTGCCTGTAATCTTTTGCATCGTCGCTTGTAGCCTTTCAGCTAAGCCTTGGAATGCCATGGATGATCCTCCTATTCATATTCTTTTAACGTGTGGAGGAGCGCAGTTATTCGCTCCTTGTCCATCACTTGTAATTGTTCTTCTAACTGTTGAATAATTTCCATACGCTGTTGAAATTTTTCAAACAATTTTAGTTTCTCTTCGTATTGCTCGAGCATCGCTTCTGTGCGCTTCACATTGTCGTATACTGCTTGGCGTGACACTTCATGCTCTTCCGCTATTTCACCGAGTGAATAGTCATCTAAATAATAAGCTTGCATGTATGCGCGCTGCTTATCGGTTAGTAAAGAATGATAAAAATCATATAAAAAGTTGACACGTGTCGTTCGTTCTAACAATATACTCACTCTTTTCTCAATACCGTTTATCGTAAGCTGTAACGATGTGTCTGTCAAGTACTTTTACTTGTCTTCTGTAACACTTTCCATTTCAAGACCGTCTGCGAATAAACCGTAGACGTATTTATCTGGATCAAACGGTTGTAAATCGTCAATGCCTTCTCCGAGTCCGACAAATTTCACTGGAATGTTCATCTTTTTGCGGATCGCTAACACAATTCCACCTTTTGCTGTACCGTCTAATTTCGTTAAGACGATTCCTGTAACATCCGTCGCTTCTTTAAATGTCTCCGCTTGAACGAGCGCGTTTTGACCTGTTGTCGCATCGAGTGCAAGCAATACTTCATGAGGTGCTCCTGGCAACTCACGACCGATGACACGGTGAATTTTTTCAAGTTCTGTCATTAAGTTCACTTTATTTTGCAAGCGCCCTGCTGTATCGCAAATGAGCACGTCCACTTTGCGTTTTTTCGCCGCTTGAATGGCATCAAACATGACCGCTGCAGGATCTGAGCCTTCCGCTTGGCGAATGACTTCGACTCCAGCACGCTCTCCCCAAACGACGAGTTGGTCGATCGCTCCCGCACGGAACGTATCTCCCGCGGCGAGCATAACAGTCTTCCCTTCTTTTTGGAAACGCGCGGCAAGCTTCCCGATTGTCGTCGTTTTTCCGACACCGTTTACCCCAACCATTAAAATGACCGTCGTTTCGCCTTCTGGCTGCATGTTGAGAGACATATCTTCATCATCTCCTGCAGCGTTATAAATGTCGACGAGCTTTTCAGAAATGAGTGATTGCATACCTGATGTATCTTTAATGTTTTGGCGCTTCACTTCCATTTCAAGTTCGTCGATTAATTCCATCACCGTTTCGAACCCGACATCCGCTTGTAGCAATACTTCTTCTAGTTCTTCGAAAAATTCTTCGTCCACTTCTCTAAATTGTGCAACGAGGTCGTTAATCTTCGATGTGAAACTGTCGCGCGTTTTCGCTAAGCCGAGTTTGAATTTACCGAAAAGCGATACTTCTTCTTCCACTTCTTTCTTCTTATCTTCTGGTACATCTTCTAAAATGGAATCAAGCATCGTCATTTCGGCCTGTTCTTCTTGTTCTTCAACTTCAGCTTCCACTTCAACGACTTCTTCTAATTCTTCTACTTCTTCTTGTTCAACAGCGCTTTCTTCTCGCTGGTCGAGTTCAGGCTTTTCCTCTACGACAACATCTTCGACAAGTTGTTCTTCTGTCGTTTCAGGAGCTCCTGTTAATTTTTGTTTTAACTTTTTAAACCATGACATCGTTCTGCCTCCATTATGTTAATCCTATTTTCTCTTCTACTTCCGATAATTGTACCGACAACATCGTCGATACCCCCGCTTCTTCCATCGTGACGCCGTATAAGACGTCCGCTCCTTCCATCGTCCCTTTCCGGTGTGTAATGACGATGAATTGCGTCGATGTTGAGAAATGCTTCAAATAATCACTATAGCGTAAAACGTTCACTTCATCGAGTGCCGCTTCCACTTCGTCTAAAATACAAAACGGCACAGGACGCGCTTCGATTAAAGAGAAAAGTAAAGTGATTGCCGTTAACGCGCGTTCCCCGCCGGATAGTAAACTTAAGTTTTGCAGCTTTTTTCCTGGTGGTCGTGCGACAATATCGACGCCAGTTTCGAGTAAATTGTTCGGGTCTGTCAATTTTAAATCCGCTTCGCCTCCACCGAACATCTTTGTAAAAATGTCTTGGAAATGGTGTCGGATTGCGCGGAATGTAATGATGAAACGCTGTTCAACTTCTTCATCCATCTCTTCCATCGCATCTTGTAGCGTAATTTTCGCTTCGATTAAATCGGTTCGTTGCTCCGATAAGAACGTATGACGTTCGAGCACTTCTTCGTATTGTTCGATCGTCGATGGGTCGACAGGACCGATTTGCTTTCGTTCCTCTTTCATCTTCGCTAATCGTTCACGCGCATCCTCGATCGATTCGATTTCAGGACATTGTTCAATCCGTCCGTAAATGCCGTATTTCGTTTGCAATTGTTCCACTAACGCACGCAAAGTCGTTTCGATTTTTGCGAGCGCTACTTTCGTTTCCGTCACTCGTTGTTCGGTCTCCGTTAATTGATGCTGACGTCGCGTTCGTTCTTCTTCAAGTTGGCGCAATTCATCCGACGTATGTCGCTGTTGTTCTTGAAGCTCTGTTAACGCTCGTTGCGCCCCATTTAAATCGTGCGTCGTCTGCTGTAAATGTTGTTCAATTTCTTCGCTCGTAAATTGCTCAAGTTCATCATTTTCAATGAGCGTTAGTTCTGACTCCACTTTTTCAGCTGCTTTTCGAACATTCATCCACTCTTTTTGGACGCGCTGTAATTGCTGACGGACCGATTGTAACTTTTCTTCAGACAGTTCACACGTTGAGCGAGCGGTGTAATATTGCTCCGTTAATGCCGTATGTTCCGTGCGTCGCTCCGTGAGCAATTGCGTCTGTCTAGCTATTTCTTCTTTCATTTCTTCAATCGTCTTTTGAAGTTTTTCATGTTCCGATTGGAGCTTTTCACGTTGTTCCGTCATCGCGGTCACGGAAGCGGTCGTTTCTTTTAGCTGCATCTCGTACTGCTTATAGTTTGCGACGTGTTGGTCTTTTTGCGCTTTACAATTTAAACGTTCGATTTCTAACGTTCGGTTTTCAACGCTCAATTTCTCATAGTGCGCTCGTTCTCGTTGCGCTTGTTCAAATGCTGCATTCGTTTGGCGCTTCGTCACTTCCATATGACGCTCCGCTTCTTCGATATCACGTTGAAGTTGAGCAACACGTTTTCGTGTCGCATGAAGTTCTTCTTTTTGCATGAAAGGAGACGGTCGTCCTTTTCCGCGTCCTCCTGTGAGAGAACCACCACTATTGACGACGTCGCCATCCAATGTAACGACGCGGTAACGATAATTGAGACGTTTCGCAATCACTGTCGCTCCGTCCAACGTTTCGGCGACGAGCGTGCGACCTAAAATCGACTGAATGATCGCTTCGTAAGATGACTCATAACGAACGAGTTCAGATGCTACTCCGACATATTCCGGCATTTGTTGGACCGCTTGTAAGTCGCTCGGTGACACAGAACGCCCTTGAATCGTCGACATCGGTAAAAATGTCGCTCGACCTAATGTGCGCTCTTTTAAATAGCGAATCGCTGCTTTGGCGCTCGCTTCATCCGCTGTGACAATTTGTTGACTCGTCGCTCCAAGAGCTGTTTCGATTGCTTTCACAACGCGCTCTTCTTGAGCTTCTACTAATTGCGATACCGCTCCGTGAATTCCTTTGAGCGCTTGACGATTCGATGCTTTTAACACTTCTTGAACGCTCGATGTATAGCTTTTAAATTGTTGTTCGATACTTTCTAACACTTGAAGACGGCTGCGCCATTCAATGACGCGCTCAGACGCTTCTTTCACGAGCTGTTCTTGCATCGCTAGTTTTTTACGATTGTCTTCGTACATCGCCGTTAATTGTTCCAATTGTTCTTTCGCTTGCATTCGTGCGCTTTCATTTTGTTTCCACGCTTCATCAAGCTTTTCGTATTGGATGATTACTTCTTCTTGACGACGTTTTAACTGTTCAGCTTTCGCATCGTTCGTCGTGCGCATTTTTTGTGTCGTCAATTGTTGTTCCGCATGTTTTAAATCGTTGCGAATCGTCGCCTCTTCGTTTAAACGGTCGATATAGACCGACTTTAATTGTTCGAGTTGTTGTTCGAGTTCATCAATTGGTGTATCGAGTGCGCGTTCTAACTGTTCTACTCGTTCTTGTTGTTGTTTCGCCTGCTGTTCGAGTTGTTGTAACTCGCTTTGCAACGTGTCGCGCTCTTCCTCTAACTTTTGTTGTTGTTCCGCTGTCGATTGCACCGTAAACTGCAATTGTTCCACACGTTCTTTTTTATGTTTCGCTTGTTCGTGCGTAAGAAGTTTGCGTCCTTCCCATTTTTCGACCGCCGCTTGCAAATCCGCAATTCGTTGCTGTATTTGTTCGCGTCGCTCTTGCAATTGATCGCGTGCACCTTGATAGCGCTCTACTTCTTCATGATCTTTTGCGACCGCTTCAGCCAATTGTTGTTGCTCGCTTTCAGACTCGACGAGTTGCTTTTCGAGCTGTTCATACTGTTCCGTCTGATGGAACACGTCATATTGTAAAACGTCGCGGTCTAATTGCGTTAACGCTTCGTCTAAACGAGCGGCTTTTTTCGCTTTTTCGCTACTGATGCGAAGCGGTTCAAGTTGTTGATTTAATTCATTTAAAATGTCGAGCACGCGTTCAAGATGTTCCGACGTTTTATTTAATTTATTCGTCGCTTCTTCTTTACGCTTACGGTATTTTAAAACGCCTGCCGCTTCGTCAAAAATGAGACGGCGTTCGACAGGGCTACTGTTTAATACTTCGTCGACACGACCTTGAGAGATGATAGAGAAAGCCGCTTTTCCGACACCGGAATCGACAAATAAATCCGTAATATCTTTCAAACGACATCTTTCGTTATTCAAATAAAAAGTGCTATCTCCACTCCGTGTCACTTTACGCGTCACTTTCACTTCGCTATATGATATCGGAAATTGTCCTGACGTATTGTCGAGGACGAGTGACACTTCTGCCATATTCACTTTTTTGCGCGAGTCGCTTCCCGAGAAGATGACATCTTCCATTTTTTGACCGCGTAAAGAGCGGATGGACTGCTCTCCTAACACCCAACGAATCGCATCGATAATATTGCTTTTCCCACTACCATTCGGTCCGACAATCGCTGTGACACCGGGAACAAAATCAATCGTCATTTTATCTGGAAATGATTTGAATCCGATGAGTTCTATCTTTTTTAAAAACATCGCTTACTCCTTCTCATCGTACTGCTCAATCGCTATGCGCGCAGCTTCTTGCTCCGCTTCTTTTTTAGAACGGCCGACTCCTGTTCCGATGACCGTTTCATTAATTTTGACGACGATGATAAACTCTTTCGCATGCGCTGGTCCTTTTTCTTCAATAATTTCATATTGAATCGCGCCATGTTCTTTTTGTTGTACTCTTTCTTGCAATTGGCTTTTATAGTCCATCACATGCGAAAAAGTGCCGTCAGTAATTTTGGGAAATACGACTTTTTGTAAAATACGTTCAACTGATTCCATCCCTTGATCTAAATAAAGTGCGCCGATAAATGCTTCAAAAACGTCGGCAAGCAAGGCTGGACGTTCACGACCGCCCGTTAACTCTTCCCCTTTACCTAATAAAATATATTGGCTAAAGTTCAACTCCGTTGAAAATTCGACGAGGGAAGGCTCACATACGATGGAAGCTCGTAACTTCGTCAATTCTCCTTCTGACATGTTCGGCTCATGTTGATATAAGTAACGAGAAACACCCAGTTCTAACACTGCATCCCCTAAAAACTCAAGGCGCTCATTATCTTCGTATTTTTTTTGACGGTGTTCATTCACATATGATGAATGGGTGAAAGCCGTCATTAACAAACGTTCATTACGAAATGACACATCTAACTCATTTTGTAATTGTTGAAATTGTTCTTGTACTTTAGCAAAATCGAGATTCGATTTTTTTGTTCGTTTTTGTTTAGACATTCAATCCATCCTTTCTACTTCATAGTATTCTGTTTCATTTTACAACTTTCAATGCGGACTTGCAAAAGAAGAAAAAAAGATGTCACACGCTCATGAATATCATTCACGAGAAGCGACATCTCTTTTTCAATTGCAATTAGTTTACTTGTTCTTCGATATATTTCACTGCGTCGCCGACTGTTGCAATTTTTTCTGCGTCTTCATCAGAAATTTGCATGTCAAACTCATCTTCAAGTTCCATAACGAGTTCTACGACGTCTAAAGAGTCAGCACCTAAATCATCACGGAATGAAGCTGTTTCAGTTACTTTCGCTTCGTCCACGCTCAAACGGTCGACAACTACTTTTGTTACGCGCTCTAATACTGTAGCCATGTTGTCACCTCCTCTCAAAATGTACACTGTTATACTTTACATCACCATACCACCATCGATATGGATTGTCTGTCCCGTAATATAGTTTGCATCATCCGATAGTAAAAATGCAACTGTTTTCGCCACATGTTCTGGTTCGCCGAGACGTTTTAGCGGAATCATTCGAAGCATGCCTTCCTTCACTTCTTCAGGGAGTGCCTCTGTCATATCTGTCGTGATAAATCCTGGTGCGACAGCGTTCACTAAAATGTTGCGGCTCGCGAGTTCTTGAGCCGTCGTTTTCGTCAAGCCGATGACGCCTGCTTTCGCTGCGACATAATTCGCTTGTCCCGGGTTGCCTGCTACACCGACGATTGACGCGACGTTGACAATTTTACCTGAGCGTTGACGCATCATTTGACGCGTCACTGCTTTCGTGCAGACGAAGACCCCTTTTAAGTTAATGTTCATCACATCGTCCCATTCGTCTTCTTTCATGCGCATGAGTAAATTGTCTCGCGTAATTCCTGCGTTATTCACTAAAAAGTCAATTTTGCCGAATTTCGCGATCGTTTCGTCCATCATCGCTTTCACGTCTTCTGAATTGGAAACGTCAGCGCGCACTGCGATCGCTTCGCTACCGAGCGCTTCAATTTCAGCGACGACTTCTTGTGCTTTCGCTTCGCTGCCGCTGTAATTGACGACGACTTTCGCGCCTTCTTTCGCTAATGTTTTCGCAATTTCAGCACCGATGCCACGGCTCGCTCCTGTCACGACAGCGACTTTATCTTCAAATCTCATTATGCTTTCCACTCCTCTACTAATCGCACAGCTTCTTCCATCGTTTCACGATCGGATACGCTCACGACCGTCACATTGCGATCGATTTTGCGCATTAAACCCGCAAGTACTTTTCCAGGGCCACATTCGATGAAATATGTGACGCCTTCTTCATCGATTAAACGGCGCATCGAATCTTCCCAAAGAACAGGAGAGTATAATTGTTCGACGAGTTGTTCTCGAATTTGTTCCCCATCCGTTACAAGTTGTGCGTTAACATTCGCGACAAGTGGGAATCGCGCAGGACTGAAATCAATCTTCGTCAAGGATGCACGCAATTGGTCCGCCGCTCGTTCCATTAAAGAAGAGTGGAACGGTCCGCTCACCGCAAGTGGCATGACGCGACGAATCCCTTCTTCTTTCAATCGTTCGGATGCGAGCGCAACTCCTTCTGCTGAACCTGAAATGACGATTTGTCCCGGACAGTTTAAATTCGCAAGTTGCACAGGTGCTGTTTTGCTCACGTCTTGCGTGATGCGTTCTAACAATTCACGGTCTGCACCGAGCACAGCCGCCATCGCACCTTCCCCGTTCGGGACTGCCTCTTCCATGAAGCGACCTCTCTCGTATACTGCTCGCACCCCGTCTTCAAATGACATGACATTCGCTGCAACGAGCGCTGTATATTCCCCTAAACTATGCCCTGCGACATAATCAGGTGTAATGCCTCGTTGCATCAATTCATTGGCAACGAGTGTCCCGACTGTTAAAAGTGCAGGTTGGGTATGATACGTTTCTGTCAACACTTCTTGGGGTCCTTCTTTCATTAATGTTGTCAATGAAAATGGGAGTTGTTCGTCTGCGATTTGTGCGAGTGTTGCGCTCGTTTCATTCGTTTCGATCAAGCTCGTCCCCATACCGACTTGTTGAGCCCCTTGTCCTGGAAAAATAAATGCTAATTTCATGTCGTTACTCCTTCCCTACCGCTTCTTTCATCGTATTGCTTACGTCGTGCTCCATCATAAGGACCGCTTGGCGAATGGCGTTAAATATCGCATTCGCATTTGAAGAACCGTGCGCTTTAATGACGGGTTCATTCAACCCGAATAATGCCGCTCCCCCATATTCTGTATAGTCCATCAAACTTTTCATCGAGCGTAAATCATTTTTAATAAGCATCGCTCCCATTTTCGTCTTTGTCGACGACATGAGGACATCTTTTAATGCTGAGAAAATATTGATTGCCGTTCCTTCTAATGTTTTCAATACCATATTGCCCGTGAAGCCATCTGTCACGACGACGTCTGCTACACCGTTTAACAAGTCGCGCGATTCGACATTCCCGATAAAATTGATCGGCGCTTCTTTCAGCAAATTGTACGTCTCTTTGACAAGTTCGCTTCCTTTACCTTCTTCCGTCCCGATGTTGAGTAATCCGACGCGCGGATTGCCGATACCGCGAACCCGTTCTGCATAGACCGCGCCCATGCGCGCAAATTGGTATAAATGGTTCGGTTTGCTATCGGCATTTGCTCCAACATCTAAAAAGACGAATCCTTGTTTGTCCATCGTTGGAAGTGTAGGAGCGAGCGCTGGACGTTCCACCCCTTTAATGCGGCCGACGATAAATAGTCCTGCTGACATGAGTGCTCCTGTATTTCCCGCAGAAAGCACCGCGTCCGCTTCACCGTCTTTCACCGCTTGCGCTGCACGTACCATCGAAGCGTCTTTTTTACGACGAATGGCACGTACGGGCTCGTCGTCCCCTTCAATCACTTCTGTACAATGGATGACGGTGAGGCGGTCATGTTGTTTCACATAAGAAGCCATTTTCGCTTCGTCTCCGTACAGTTGGACATGCAAATTTGGATATGCTTCTAATCCTAAGTAAATACCTTCTATAATCGATTGCGGGGCATTGTCCCCACCCATTCCATCTACTGCTAATCTCATCATCATTCAGACCCTTTCCGATCATTCGAACGATACATTTCAAACGTGCCACGAAAAACAATTTTTTGTTTGACAGCTGACTCGATATCGACGATCGTTCGATTCAGTTCTGTTTTTTCTTTCGCTACTGTTGCGCGCGCGATGACGCGATCTCCGACAGTGACAGGCTGAACGAAATGAATCGTCGCTTTCACCGTAAGCGCGAGATCGTCATTCATCACTGCAACGGCTAATGAATTCGCTTGAGCGAATAAATGGTGACCACGCGCAATTTGATTTCGTTGGAACACATGCTCTTCTTGCACATCAAAAATCGAAATCGCCGTTTTGTCTAATTCTATATTTATAATATCGCCGATCACTTCATCTGTCCCGAGCGATTTCACTTCTTCTTCAAAGTTTTGAGTCGCCACTTCTTCCATTCGCTTGCGCAACTCTGGAATGCGGCACTCCATCCGATCGAGGCGAATCGTCTGGACACTGACTGTGAAATGTTCAGCGAGTTCTTCGTCTGTCATGAACGGATTCGTTTTTAACAGACGTTCTAATTCAATTTGACGTTCTCGTTTTCTTAATTTCATCGTCTTGTCCTTTCCGATTAGCACTTGGTACTAAGAACAGTATATAAATTTTCTTGTAATATTGCAATACGTAAGTACAATTAATCGATTCGCTCTCCTGATAAAACGTTCGATTCATGTAAATAACTGCGTAATGGCGCGTATCGTTCCTCTTCCCAAAATGCTGATGTTTCGAGCAATTGTGTCGCTCGTTGTTGCACTTGCTGCATGAGCGCAAAATCATTCACTGGATCCCCGAAATGAAAATCAGGCATACCGCTCTGCTTTGTACCGAATAAGTCTCCACTGCCACGCAGTTGCAAATCTTTTTCGGCGAGTAAAAAACCGTCCGTCGTCGCCACCATTGACTGCATTCTCTCGCGCCCTTCTTCATTTTTCGGGTCCGCGAGTAAAATACAATATGATTGATGTTCTCCTCGCCCGATGCGCCCGCGCAATTGATGTAATTGAGAAAGGCCGAAACGTGTCGCATCATAAATGATCATGAATGTCGCATTCGGTACGTTCACGCCAACTTCTACTACTGTCGTGGAAACGAGCACGTGGACGCGTCCTTCCGCAAATTCACGCATGACGGCATCTTTTTGATCGCTATGCAAGCGACCGTGCATCAATCCAACCGCGTAGCGATCCGCGTAGTATTGTTCTAGTTGTTGATGAACGTCTACGGCGTTTTGGACGTCGAGTTTATCGCTCTCTTCAATGAGCGGACATATGACGTACGCTTGGCGACCTTGTTCGAGCTCCACTTCCATTCTTTTTAAAAGAGGGAGTAGAGCGTCTTCTTTCATCCAATATGTTTCGATTTTCTTTCGCCCTGCGGGTAGTTCATCGATGATGGAAACGTCCATTTCACCGAATGTCGTGACCGCTAGTGTACGCGGAATCGGCGTAGCTGTCATAAAGAGCACATCTGGTGTTTGACCTTTCTCCTTTAACAGACGACGCTGCTCAACACCGAAACGATGTTGCTCATCGGTAATGACGAGTCCAAGATCATAAAAGACGACATCTGGTTGGATGAGCGCATGCGTTCCAATTAACACGTTTAATTCCCCCGTCGCTAAATATTCTAACAATTCTCTACGCGCTTTTACTCGTGTCGAGCCTGCTAAAAATCCAACGCGAAGACCGAATGGTTCCAACCAATCGGCGAGTGTAGCGGCATGTTGTTCCGCTAAAATTTCCGTCGGAGCCATAAAGGCACATTGCTTCCCCGCTGTAATGGCCGCAAACATCGCGACCGCAGCAACCGCTGTTTTTCCAGAACCGACATCCCCTTGCAGTAAGCGATTCATTTGAATGTCGCTTTTTAAATCGCGACAAATTTCATTGACGACCCGCTTTTGCGCATTCGTCATTTCAAAGGGAAGCGACTGAATCATCTCTTTTAACCGGTCATTGTCATAGGCGATGACCGTTCCTGTCCCTGGCTTTTTGCGCTTTTGTTTCATCGCCATCATCTTCAATTGGAATAAGAAAAATTCTTCATATTTTAAACGGTGTCGCGCCCGTTCATTTTCTTCAGGCGACGTCGGAAAATGGAGCTGCTCCAGCGCTTCATCGATGGACAGTAGTCCTTCTTGCAATCGAATGACTTCGGGCAAAGGGTCTACGAGCTGTCCTTTTGTTGCATCGAGTCCTTGACGAATAAGCTTGCGAAACGTCTTTTGATGCATTTTTCCTTTTAACCGATAAACCGGCTCCATCTGTTCTTCGTCCGTTTGGGGCCCTTGAAAATGTTTTTGTGCGGTAATCGTTTGACGTCCACGATCCCATTTCCCGTTCACCGTCACAATTTCTCCTGCCGTTAAACGATCCTTTAAATAATGTTGGTTAAAAAAGACGACTTTAATTAAATGAGGACCGACTTTTAAATGAAATTGCAGTCGCGA
Organism: Savagea serpentis; assembly: GCF_015351395.1. Classification (GTDB taxonomy): domain Bacteria; phylum Bacillota; class Bacilli; order Bacillales_A; family Planococcaceae; genus Savagea; species Savagea serpentis. Next base: position 185,362 of record NZ_JADKPV010000001.1, on the reverse strand, counting down.
CCGACCACGACTTGTGAAAAAGACAGTCGCTGGGCTTTCAATACGGCCTTCCACTGTTATTTTTTGACCATGTTCAGCGCGTTCTAAATCGCTTAATGTAAAGTCGTCATGCCTTTGAGGAAAGGTGTAGATGAGTTGTTCAATCGTTTCAATCCCGAGCTCTGTCAATTTTTCTTCTGTCGCTTGGCCGACACCTTTTAAACGCGTAATCGAATCTGTATATTGAATCGTCATGAACATTCGCTCCTTTCATTCAACGAAAAAAGAGAATCGACGCGCGATTCTCCTTTTCTCTTCTTTATTCTACCGATATGATGTACGGGTAAAGTGGTTGTTTGCCGTCGTGCACTTCCACTTCCACTTCTTCGTATTGTTCTTCAATCCATTCAGCTAAAGCAGATGCGTCTTCTTCTGTCACATCTTCTCCGAATAATACCGTCACAATTTCAGAATCTTCATCGATCAATGTCGCAATCGTCTGTTCAACTGCTTGACGTAAACTTGGAAGGGATACAACGATCTTGCTTTGTGCAATCCCCATATATTCATCTTTTTTAATTGTGACGCCATCAATTTCTGTATCACGAACAGCTGTCGTCACTTGACCTGTCTTCACTTCGCTTGCTGCTTCGGTCATATCGCGCTTATTTTCTTCAACCGACGCTTCTGGATTGAATGTCAAAATCGCTGTAATGCCTTCTGGAACAGAGCGTGTTTCGACAACAGCCGCTTCGATATCTAACACTTCTGCTGCTTGCTTCGCTGCCATGACAATATTTTTATTGTTCGGCACGATAATGACACGTTCCGCTTCGATTTTTTTAATTGCGGCTACGATATCTTCCGTTGACGGGTTCATCGTTTGACCACCTTCGATGACGTAACTTGCGCCGATACTGCGAAGTAAATCTGCAATGCCTGCGCCCATCGCTACTGTGACAATCGCATATGGATGTTTCTCGATTTTCTCTTCTCCGACAATCGCAATATGCTGTTCGCGCATATTTTCGATTTTCATATTGATGAGTGAACCGTATTGCTGTCCTAAATTAAATGCTTCTCCTGGTTGCTCCGTATGAATATGTACTTTCGCAATTTCATCGTCGCTAATCACTAATAACGAATCACCAATTTCGCTTAATTCGTTACGGAATGCTGTTTCATCGAATGCTTTTTCTTTCGTCTTTGCCTCTTCGAACTTCACCATAAACTCTGTACAATAGCCATACACAATATCTTCTGTATTCATGAAGTCTTGTACAGAACGGTGATGTTCTGCGCGAATGAGATCATCGAGCGATGCATCTTCTTTGCGTTCTGGTAAAGGTTCGCCTTTCAAACTCGCCAAAAAGCCTTCATATACGTAGACGAGACCTTGACCACCACTATCGACGACGCCGACTTGCTTCAAAACAGGTAGTAAATCTGGTGTGCGTTCTAAAGAAGCTTGACCTTCGCGCACGACTGCTTCCATCACTTCGATGATATCGTCTGTTTGTTCTGCGACTTCGACACCGTGATTCGAAGCATCTTTCGCCACTGTTAAAATCGTGCCTTCCACAGGTTTCATAACCGCTTTATATGCTGTTTCCACACCATATTGTAAAGCTTGCGCGAAAATGGATGCTGTGACTGTTTCTTCTTTTTCAATCGCTTTTGCAAAACCGCGGAATAATTGAGATAAAATAACCCCTGAGTTTCCGCGTGCTCCCATTAAGAGCCCTTTCGATAAAGCTTGTGCAGTACGTCCGATATGCGCTTCTACTTTCGCCGCCGTTTCTTTCGCACCTGATGTCATCGATAAATTCATATTCGTTCCTGTATCCCCATCGGGTACTGGGAAAACGTTCAATGAGTCGACATAATCTGCGTTTGTCGCTAAATGATGCGCTCCCATTTGAACCATTTCATTTAATTGTAATCCATCAATCTTGTCCATGAGATTGAGATCCTCCTTTTACACGTTCGTCACACGAACTCCTTGAACATAAATATTAACTGCTTTCACATCTAATGCAAGCATTTGTTTTACTGTATATTGTACTTTCGATTGCACTTGATACGCTACTTCTGAAATTTTTGTACCATAGCTCACAATAATGTAAACATCGATTTCTAAACCGTCCGCTTGTCTACGTACGACCACTCCACGCCCGTAATTTTCCTTGCGTAAAATGTCTGTTAATCCATCGCGAATTTGGTGCTGTGATGCCATGCCGACAATGCCGTAACATTCCATTGTCGCTTCTCCTACTACTTGCGCAATGACATCGTTCGTCATGTCTATCGTTCCTAAATTTGTTTTTACTTCGACTGACATATGCGTCCCTCCTCAAGCTTACTTTCCTTATATTGTACTACACTGAACGCGAGATTCAAACATTCGTATATTATACCATATTTCTGTTTTACATTCGTGTCATTTCGATGTAAAGTAAAACATCTTGAAAGGCGAGAAAAAAGGGTTGCTCTACGAGAAAACCTATGGTAAAGTGTTAAAGTATGCAATTAGGCATGTCTAATTAAGAGCGAGGAGGTAATAAAATGGCTAAACAATGTGTTATTACTGGTCGCAAAGCACGTACAGGAAACGCACGTTCACACGCGTTAAACGCTACTCGCCGTTCATGGGGCGCTAACTTACAAAAAGTTCGCATCATGGTTGACGGTAAACCGAAGCGTGTTTGGGTATCTGCAAGAGCGCTTAAATCAGGAAAAGTTCAACGCGTATAATTGACGCGTTCATAAGAAAAAACGCCAAGTCGATCGATTGGCGTTTTTTCTTATGCTTTTTTTTCGTCTTCTCGGCTATGCATGACGAGCGCTGTTCCTAATTCGAATGCTACCGTCGCGTTAGATGCAACCATTTCATTGCTCGTAAAACGCGTCGACCCGAGCGGAATTTCATCGTTCGTCACTTCGTACTTCACACCACGTAATGTCACGTTCGTCATCCCTTGTTCCCAAGCGAAAAAAGAAACGTACGGATATCGTTCATCCCGAATGATTGTATGTTTTCCCGCTAGTAAAAAATATTGAATGTTATGCGTATCTTGAATTTGAAAACGAATATGCGCGTATTGTCGTTGACAACGATACATGAGGTGGATCGCTGACATGTAATGGTCGAGCCGGCCCCCTGTCACTTGCGTCAAAATAATTTCTTCAGGATTTAGTTCAACGGCACGCTGTACGGCAAGCTCTAAATCCGTCTCGTCCTTTTCCGCTCCAAATTCTTCTACATGTTGCGCACTCTTTTCAATATCCCGCCATTCTTCTGGCGTCACCGAGTCGAAATCACCGATCGCTAAATAGAGCGGGAGGCGCTGACGAATAATCGCCATCGCCCCTTGATCTGCTCCGATATAATAATCACCTGTCGGAAGTGGGCTCATCTGTTCAGGACTGCCTGCTACGACGATGATTCTCACTTCGCTCGCTCTCCAGCTGCACGAATTCCTTGCAATGCTTTCGCACGGTCTTCTTTATTGAAAATCGCTGAACCTGCTACGAAAACGTTCGCTCCTGCACGCACCGCAGCTTGAATCGTCTCTTCGTTAATGCCGCCATCAATTTCAATGTCAATGTCATATCCTTTTTCATCGATAATCGCGCGAAGGGCTGCCACTTTTTCTAAAACTTCTGGAATGAATGCTTGTCCACCGAATCCTGGGTTCACCGTCATAAATAACACGAGGTCCACTTCGCTTAAAATCGGTAAGATCGCTTCGATTGGGGTATGTGGATTCAATACGACACCTGGTTTTGCTCCTGCGTTGCGAATCATTTGAATCGTGCGATGTAAATGCGGGCTCGCTTCTACATGTACCGTAATGTAATCCGCTCCTGCTTTCGCAAATGTTTCCACGTATTGCTCGGCATTTTCAATCATTAAATGAACGTCGAGTGGCAATTTCGTAACGGGACGAATCGCTTCGACGACGAGTGGACCGATCGTAATGTTTGGAACGAAATGTCCGTCCATTACGTCGACGTGAATCCAATCGGCTCCTGCCGCTTCCACTTCTTGAATTTCCGCGCCTAATTTGGCGAAGTCTGCTGATAAAATAGATGGTGCAATTTTAACCATAATTAATACCTCGGCTTTCGTTCTGAAATTTCATTCATAAATTGGACGTAATGATCATAGCGCGTCTGCATGATGTCTCCTGCTTCCACCGCTTCTTTCACCGCACATTTCGGCTCTTTTAAATGCAAGCAACTCGTAAAGCGACAACGCTCGCTCACTTCGTTAAAATCACGGAATGAAAAGCGCAGTTCCTCTTTTTCAATCGTTTGAAAATCTAACGAGCTGAATCCTGGAGAATCCGCAATCCATCCATCATAAATACGAATGAGTTCGACATGGCGCGTCGTATGCTTCCCGCGACCGAGCGCGGCTGAAATATGCGCTGTTTCTAAATCGAGTTCAGGGAATAAAGAATTTAAAAATGTCGATTTCCCAACACCTGATTGTCCCGCTAATACAGAGATTTTCCCGTTAATGAGCGGGCGCATGACATCATGAGATACCGGCTCTGTCGGATTCGTCTCTAACACAGTATACCCGAGCGCTTCGTAATATTGAAGCGTCTCTCGAATGTGCGCGAGTTCTTCTTCAGAAGTTAAATCCGTCTTCGTCAAGCAGATTAGTACTTCCACATTATATGCTTCAATGACCGCTAAAAAACGGTCGAGCAAATGGACGCTAAACGCAGGTTCCACTGCTGAGAAGACAAGAATCACTTGGTCTAAATTCGCAATCGGTGGACGGACGAGCTCATTTTTACGTTCGTGAATATGAGTGATGAGCGCTAAGTTGTCGCCATCTTCTTCATAGTCGACGAGATCCCCTACTTTCGGATGGATTTTTCGCTTGCGGAACACGCCTCGTCCCGTACATAATACGATGTCTTCGCCAGCTTGTACTTCATACACATCTCGGTTAATTTTACGAATTTGTCCTACGCTTGTCGTCATGTCATCCTCCTATTCAACGTCTTTATAGTCAAACATTTCTTCTTCAATGACTGTCGCCCCGCGCATAATGCGGTAACCTCCACGTTGCCCTTCTTCTAATTCAATCGTTATGCGACGTTTCGTCGTTTCCGTAATGTCGAATGTTTCAATAGGATCTGTCATTGAATGTTTGCGATCTTGCACATATATGCGAATACTTTGTGGTTGTTTCTCCCCGTCTTCCCCGTCTTCTACCACTTCTTCTTCATATGGAATCGTTACAGATTGCACGATTAATTTGACGGGTTTAGAAGGGGGGCCTTTCGAAACGACGACGTTCACTTGGCCGCCGCGCTTTAACTCACTTCCTGCACTCGGCTGTTGAGAAATGACTTTTCCTTTTTCTTGTTCACTTGAAAATTCTTCGCGTACGATACGTATATCAAAACCTGATGATTTCGCATACGCTGTTAAATCAGACTCTGACATACCGATTAATTTATCGACTTTTTTCATTTCAATTCCTTTACTTACCGTAAATATAACAGTCGTCTCTTTCGGGACAATTTCTTCCCCAGCTTCGATATTTTGTTTAATGATCGTTCCAGGTTCTGCTTCATTAAATTCTTCTTCCACTTGAATGTCGAAGTCAAAATCCGCTAACAATTTTTTAACATCGTCGATGGAACGACCGACGTAATTTGCAAATTTCATTCGTTCATGACCACTGCTCACATAAATGGTAATTTTCGAACCTTTTTCTCGTTGAACACCACCATCCGGAATGGTGCGAATGACAATCCCTTCTTCCACTTCATCTGATGGCTCTTCAATCGATTCTTCTACAACAAAGCCTGCTGCTTCAATTATTTCAATCGCTTCTTTTTCTTCTTCGCCAACAACTTCAGGGACTGTCGCCTTTTTAGAACCGAAGAAAAACGGTAATGTAGCGACGAGAAGTAAGAGGACAATCGCTCCTCCAATCCACCATTTTTTCTTACTTTTTTTAGCAGGAGGTGGTGTCGGTTGTTGTTCTTCAAGTTGCGCTTCTATTCGTGGAGGCGGTTGAATGATTGTGTCTGCTGCTTCCATTTTCGGTAAGTCTTTAATCGCTGGCATCACTTTCGTCGCATCATCGTCGTAAGGAATGAAATATTTCGCTTCATTTAAACGATTCGTATTCAATGCTGTCTGCAAGTCTTCGTACATTTCATCCGCTGATTGATAGCGGTGATCGGGACTTTTCGTTGTCGCTTTTAAAATAATATTTTCCACACTTTGTGGAACTTCAGGGTAGTGACTGCGCACGGACGGAATTTCTTCTTGTAAATGTTTCAAGGCGATGGCTACCGCAGTCTCCGCTGCAAAAGGGAGTTCGCCCGTCAACAGTTCATAAAAAACAATCCCTAATGAATAAATATCAGAACGTTTCGTCGCCATGCCTCCCCGTGCTTGCTCTGGTGACAAGTAGTGAACGGTTCCAATGATAGAATTCGTTTTTGTGTAGGCCGTTGCATCTAAAGCCATCGCGATACCGAAGTCTGTAATTTTCACATTGCCTGATGCATCCATTAAAATGTTTTGCGGTTTTATATCACGATGAATGATGCCATTGTGATGCGCATGACTGATTGCTGATACGAGTTGTTGCATGATTGGCACCGCTTCATATGCTGTTAAATGGCCACGTTGTTGAATGTATGTTTTCAATGTTTGGCCCTTAATGTATTCCATCACTAAATAATGAATTTCTCCATCTTCCCCGACGTCATAAATGTCGACAATATTCGGGTGAGATAAACTTGTCGCAGATAACGCTTCTCTTTGAAATCGCTTCTTCAAATCTTCTTCATTCGCAAAATCATAGTGCAAAATTTTAATCGCTACTTCACGGTCTAAAATGACATCGCGCGCTAAATATACACGAGACATGCCGCCTTCGCCAATCACTTGCAACAGTTCATAACGTTCTCCAATACGTTTTCCAATCAATGTGAGCCCACCTCCTTCTTCCACCATTCAATTAAAATGACGGATATGTTATCGTCGCCTCCTAATGCATTCGCACGCGCGATTAAACGCTCTGCTCGCATTTGAAGTGAATATTGGTCTTCTTGAATAATCGATAATATTTCTTCTTCAGACAATAGATTGCTCAAGCCGTCTGTACAAAGTAAAAAGGTAACAGGATCTGATAGACGAATCGAAGCGACATCTGCCACTGTACGTCGCTCTGAACCGACTGCTTTAACAATCCAATTTTTACGCGGATGATGTTCCGCCTCTTCTTTTGTAATTTCGCCACTTTCTAGCAAGGCATTAACGAAGGAATGGTCTTTCGTCAATTGGCGAATATGTTGATCTGCAATCATATAAATTCGACTGTCCCCCACATGCGCAAGTGTGCATTCGGTATCGTCGAGAATGACGACATCCAATGTCGTACCCATCCCTTGATACTTATCATTGCGTAAAGCGAGATCGAATAAATGATAATTAATTTGCTGAATCGTATCGAGTAACCATTGCTCCCAATCCATGTCTAACAGATCGCTCGTAGATAGCTCTATAAATTGCTGACCGATTAACTTAACGGCTGTTTTGCTCGCATAATCGCCCCCGCGATGTCCTCCCATTCCATCTGCAATAACTGCGAGAACGAGGCCCGAACGTTCAGGATGAATGTAAAAAGCGGCACGGTCTTCATTGACTGCTCGCTTCTTACCAATATCCGATAAAATCGCATAATGCATCGTCATACCTCCCTACTCAATCCTTCATTCTTCTTTAACGAAAGCTGCTATAAAGAATCCGTCGCTCTCCCATTCGTTTGGCAATAATTGAATCATTTCCTCTTCCAAGTCCAATTGTTCATGCGCATATGTTTTTTTCAAGCGCATATTTGGAAATTGAGCTAAAACGCGCGTGACGACTTCTTCATTTTCACGTTGATCCATCGTGCACGTACTGTAGACGAGGGTACCGCCTACCTTTAAAAGTGGGATTGATTCTTTTACTAGCTTGAACTGTAAATGTGATAATGCGACGACATCTTCTTCGCTTTTCGTATATTTAATTTCCGGTTTGCGACGAATGACACCGAGCCCGCTACAAGGGGCATCGATTAAAATACGGTCGAATGTACTCGGCTCGTATTGCTCTTTGACGTCGACTCCGTCTAATTCACTCGCTTCAATGTTCGTCAAATGTAAACGAGTCGCTTGTTCTTCAATTTTTGAAATTTTATGAGCATGAATGTCATGCGCATACACTTTCCCTGTATTGTTCATCGATTCGGCGATATATGTCGTTTTTCCTCCTGGAGCTGCACATAAATCAAGAACCGTCATATGTTCTTCTACTTCCAAAGCATCGACCGCCAACATCGAGCTCGCATCTTGAATCGAAAGGCGTCCGTCTCGGAAGGCGAAAGAGCTTGCGAAACTTCCTTCTGCGAGTAAAATTGCAACATCGACGTACGGATGTTTTTCCACGGCATAGCCGAAATCCGTCAATTCTTCCAACACTTCTTCATCCGTCGTTTGTGTGCGATTAATACGCGCTGTTCGTTCAGGGACTGTATTGTTCGCAAATGCTATGCCTTCTGCGGCTTCAAATCCGTATTGATTCACCCATGCCTCGATCATCCAGAGCGGGTGACTCGTTTCTGTCGCTAAACGTTCGAGGGGGTCTTCAATCGCTTCAAATGGAGCCCCTCCCGAACGCAAATAAGAACGTAAAATCCCATTAACCGTGCGAACAATTCCTTGGTGACCGCGTCGTTTAGCAATCTCAACTGCTTCATAAACAATCGCACGGTCCGGAATGCGCGTCAAATAGTCGAGCTGATATACAGAAAGGCGCAATAGTTGGCGCACCCATCCTGATAATTTACCACGCACATATGGGCTCATGCGATAGTCGAGTGCGTCACGCATTTGCAATGTCCCGTAGACGAGTTGTGTCAAGAGACGACGATCTTTTTCATTTAATTCATACGTTTGAATGACATTATTTAATGCGAGGTTGCTATAAGAGCCACCTTCTTCAATGTCCATGAGTAGTTGTAAGGCTGCGTCTCGCACATTTCCTTTTAGTCGTTTTTTCATTCGAATCGGTCGCCCACTTTCCACTTATCGCCGTTTCCATTAATAAATGAAACGACATCGACTTTCTTTTTTCCTGCTGGTTGCAATTCAAGAATCGAAAGTATGCCTTCGCCCGTTTGCACATATAGCTCATTTTTGCTCATCTTCATCATCATCCCTGGTGTTCCTTTAGACGTTTCGTCGACGATGGATGTTCGATATATTTTGACATTCTCCCCATCAAATGTCGTATAAGCGACAGGCCATGGATGAAGTCCACGCACGTGGTTAAAAATTTGACGCGCTGACTTATTCCAGTCGATGCGCTCTTGTTCACGCGTAATATTTGAAGCGAATGTGACGAGTGATTCGTCTTGAGGGATGCTGTCATTCGTGCCAGCGATAATCGCAGGCATCGTTTCTTTCAATAAATCGCGACCGACGAGCGATAATTTATCAAACATCGTCCCTGTATCATCTTCATCCGTAATCGGAATCGCACGTTTTGCGATCATATTTCCAGCGTCTAACTTTTCTTCCATGTACATGATTGTCACACCTGTTTCTTTTTCGCCATCGATGATTGCTTGATGAATTGGCGCTCCTCCGCGATATTTTGGCAAGAGTGAAGCATGGACGTTGACCGAGCGTAAACGCGGAACGTCCAACAATTCGTTCGGCACGATTTGTCCATACGCTGCCGTTACGATTAAATCAGGTTGTAGATTGATTAATTGTTCGAGTTCTTCCGATTTCGATAGACGGTCCGGCTGGTAAACAGGTAAGCCGAGACGTAATGCTTCTTCTTTTACAGGGGTTGGTGTCATAACTCGCTTGCGACCGACTGGGCGATCCGGTTGCGTTACGACGCCTACGATGTCATATCCTTCTTCATGCAACATCGTTAAAATAGGTACTGAAAATGGGGGTGTTCCCATAAAAATAATTTTTGTCACTCTTCTTCCTCCTCAAATGTTTCCGCATCGACACGTGTTTTTATTTTTTGCGTAAATGAAATGCCGTATAAATGGTCCATTTCGTGTAAAATTGCGCGCGCTTCAAAACCTTCTGCCGTAATTTCAAACGTCTTGCCGTATTCATCTTCCGCTTCGATTCGAATCGCTTCTGGACGCTCGACTTCTCCGTATATTCCCGGGTAGCTCAAACATCCTTCCATTTCGACACTTTTGCCATAATATTTTAGCAAGGTCGGGTTGACGAGGACGAGCGGATCGCGGTCGTCTTGAAAGTCGATGACCGCGATGCGTTCATTGCGTCCAATTTGTGGCGCGGATAAGCCGACACCGTCTGTGCGATGCAATGTATCGATTAATATTTTCGCAAGTTGCTGAAGCGATTCATCAAATGTTGTCACTTCTTCCGTCATGCGTTCTTGATTGACTAATGATTGTATATTTACCATAGACGTTCCTCCGTTACATGAGCGATTGCGGTTCCATTTGAATGGACAGGCGCAAATGCTCTTTCATCCACTTCGTTCGGTACATATGCATCAATTGATGCAATACGTCGAACAAGTTGTTTTCTGCTTTGTATTTTATCAAACATTGGTACCGATATCTATCGTTCACCCGACTGATGAGTGATGGTGCAGGACCGACGATAATAAAAGAGTCGTCCAATGCTTGGCGTAAAAAACGTGCGGTTTGATTCGCATAGTGAATCACTTTTTCTAAAGAAGCGTGCGATAACTGTAACGCGACGATATAAAACATTGGTGGATAACCGAAGCGTTTTCTCATTTGCATTTCAACATTGTAAAACGGAATGTATTGCTGTTGTTTCGCCAGTTGAATTGAATAATGTTCTGGTGCGTACGTCTGGACAATCACTTCGCCTTGTAAGTGGGCGCGTCCTGCTCTTCCGCTCACTTGCGTCAACAATTGAAACGTTCGCTCACTCGCTCTAAAATCCGCTAAATGCAAGCTTGAATCAGCGGCTAATACGCCGACTAATGTAATATTCGGGAAGTCGAGCCCTTTAGCGATCATTTGTGTGCCGAGCAACACTTGCGCTTCGCCACGTCCGAATGCGCTGAGCAATTTTTCGTGCGCTCCTTTACGACTCGTCGTATCGACATCCATTCGAATGACCGATATGTCAGGGATCACTTTTTTTAATTCCACTTCCGCTTTTTGCGTTCCTGTACCGAAAAATCGCATCGATTCGCTTTCACAATGTGGACATTTCGGCGGGACATATGTTTCGTAATTGCAGTAGTGACATTTTAAGCGTTCAACGGAGCGGTGGTACGTTAATGAAATATCGCAATGCGGGCATTGCATCGTCGTTCCACAATCGCGACAAAGCATGAAAGATGCGAACCCTCTTCGATTTAAAAAAAGGACGATTTGTTCACCGCGCTCCATCCGTTCGCGAATCGCTTGAATGAGCGCATGAGAATACATCGAACGATTCCCTGTGCGCAACTCTTCCCGCATATCGACGACCGACACTTCGGGAAGTGCAGACTGTTTCGGTCGTTCCGTCATGGAAAGTAATGTGTACACACCTTTTTGCGCTCGTGCAAAGGACTCCAATGCTGGTGTTGCACTCCCGAGCAAGACCGGACATTGATGATAGTTCCCACGCCAAATCGCCACGTCTCTCGCGTGATAGCGGGGAACGTCTTCTTGTTTGTATGTCGATTCATGTTCCTCATCTAAAATGAGGAGACCTAAATTTGTAAACGGCGCAAATATCGCAGACCGTGCACCGACGACAACAGACACTTCCCCGCGTCTAATTTTTCGCCACTCGTCATATTTTTCTCCTTGCGATAAGGCGCTGTGCATGACAGCTACTTTATCACCGAATCTCCCTTTAAAACGCGCGGTCATTTGCGGTGTTAAAGCGATTTCGGGTACGAGGACAATCGCTTGCTCTCCGCGCTCTAACACGCGTTCAATCGCTTGCAAGTACACTTCTGTCTTTCCGCTTCCTGTAATGCCGTGAAGCAAAAAGGTTTCAGCTCGCGATGCATCGATCGCATCGCGCACCGCTTCAAAAGCGCGTTGTTGCTCTGTCGTTAAAGCGAGCTTTTCATCGTACGCCATTTGAGATGCGTCGATTTCTCGGTACACTTCACGTTCTGAGCGTTCGATATAACCTGCTGTGACGAATGTTTGAATCGTCGGACCCGCGACATCCGCTTCTTCACGCACGACTTTTTCAACGAGCGCTTCGTTTGGGTAATTCATCAAATACGCGAGCAATTGCTTCTGTTTGTGCGCACGATTCGATAATTCCCCTTCAATCTGTCGCAAGCGTTCTAAAGACGGAATGTGTAATACGCGCTCTGTTTTAATCGTCGTCTGTTGTTTCATCGACGTTTGGAATTCAACTTCTCCTACGAGTGCAGCATCTTTACAAAGTTTTTGCTGTACAGGAGTCAATGAATCAAATGACTGGGTCAGTGACGATTCAAAAATATCGCGCAATGCAGGAGAAAGCTGTTCGAGTGGAACGGTTGCAACGACGAGTCGTTCGTAAGACGTCCGCATCGCTGCAGGAAGCATCGCCTGTAACGCATCAATCTCATAACAAATCGTATGATGCGCTAAGTGTTGAGCTAGTTCCACGAGCTCTTCCGTAAGTGCTGGACGATAATCGACGACTTCGGAAATCAATTTTAATTTTGCTGAATCCACATCGGTGTCTTCTTTCAAACCGACGACGTATCCGATGACGTCCCGACGACCGAACGGTACTTTCACGCGGCTCCCGATTTCGACATAGGGGGCGTCTTCGTTTAATGCATAGTCAAATGGACGATTTACCGCATAAGTGGATACGTCGACGATGACTTGTGCTATTTTCACGAATGGTCAAACTCCTTCTCGCTAATGTACGTCAATAATTGATGGGCTAGCATGCGCTTATCCAGCGCAGGATACGATTTTTCGCCTTCTCGACTGACGAGTGTGACGACATTCGTATCGTTGCCGAAACCGCCATCCGGGTTCGTCACATCATTGACGATAATGTAGTCGGCGTTTTTACTTTCTAATTTGCCACGACCGTATGTGAGCGCATCGTTCGTCTCCGCTGCGAAACCGATCAACAATTGATGCGTCTTTTGCGCGCCGAGTGTTTTTAAAATATCGGTCGTGCGCTCCAGTTCAATCGCTGCGTCGCCTTCTTGTTTTTTCATTTTTTGATCCGCTGCATGTTTCGGTCGATAATCCGCAACGGCTGCCGACTTAATGACGATATCCGCTTCGTCGTAACGAGAGAGTACAGCCTCTAACATATCGGCTGCACTTTCGACATCGATGCGCTGAATACGAGCTGGTGTATCGAGTGATACAGGACCAGCGACGAGTGTCACGTCCGCTCCTAAATCACGCGCAGCTTCTGCCATCGCGAACCCCATTTTGCCGCTTGAAAAATTCGAAATGTAACGAACCGGATCAATTCGTTCTAATGTCGGACCAGCCGTGACGATCACTCGTTTTCCTTTCAGTGGGAGCGGATTTGCTTCTGTAAAGTAACGGACGACGCGTTCTGTAATCGCTTCTGGTTCTTCCATGCGCCCTTTTCCGACATAACCACATGCTAAATATCCTTCACCCGGCTCAATAAATGTCAAACCGTCTTCGCGCAACACTTGCATATTGCGTTCTACTGCCCGGTTCGCGTACATGTGGACATTCATCGCAGGCGCTATCCAAATCGGCGCTTCCGTTGCGAGTAATGTCGTCGTAATCATGTCGTCTGCAATGCCGTTCGCCAATTTTCCAATGACATTCGCTGTCGCAGGCGCTACGATGATTAAATCTGCCCAATCGGCTAAATCGATATGTGCGATTTTCGCGGAATCTTTTTCATCGAACGTATCGACATACACATCATTTCTTGACATCGCTTGAAAAGATAAAGGGGTCACAAATTGTTGGGCGCTTTCCGTCATCATCACTTTTACGTCAAAATTCGCTTGTACGAGCTTGCTCGTTAAGGCGACCGCTTTATAGACGGCGATGCCTCCCGTTACCGCTAACAACACTTTTTTCTGTTCCATTGAAACTCCTCCTTTAACTAGATGCAATATGAAATAAAAAAAGAGACAGTCCCTTCAGAGAGCGAGATCGTTCTAAAGGGAGGTGTCTCCAAAAGTTTTTATACTTCGTCTTCGTAAATGACTGATTCGTCGCGCTCTGCATTCGTCAATACGCCTGCTACGACTTCTTCTAACGCTTTTCCGACATTTTTATGCGCTTTATATTCTTCTTGGTCAAGCAAATATAAATGGCGCTCCTGCATTTCACGCGCGCGCTTCGATGCGAGTGTTACGAGTGTATATTTTGAATCGATTTTCTCTTTTAATTTATCTACTGATGGATATAACAATGGTTTATTCCCCTCTCAACATTTGTTTGTATAATTCTTCGACACGTTCACGCTTGCAATGTTCCGCTGTCACAATCGCATGAATGCGGTCGCAAGCATTTTGCACGTCGTCATTTTCAACGACATAATCGTATAAATGCATCATCTCTAATTCTTCACGTGCGCGTGCAACACGTGTCGCGATGACGTCCGCATCTTCCGTACCGCGTCCGATGAGACGATTTTCTAATTCGGATAAGCTCGGTGGTGCTAAAAAGATGAACAATCCTTCTGGCATCTTTTCACGCACTTGTTTCGCGCCTTCTACTTCAATCTCTAAAAAGACGTCGCGTCCTGCTTCAATCATCTCTTCAACATATTGCATCGGTGTGCCATAATAATTGCCGACATATTCGGCATGTTCAAGCAAACGCCCTGCGTCGATGAGCGACTCAAATTCTTCTTTCGATTTGAAAAAATAATCGATTCCATCTTGTTCACCTTCGCGTGGCGAACGTGTCGTCATGGAAATCGAATATTCATAGTTCGTATTCGGCTCTTCGAAAAGCGCTTTTCGAACCGTCCCTTTCCCGACACCAGACGGTCCTGATAATACAATAAGCAAGCCCTTTTTCTTATACATGGAATCCCTCTTTACATCATGATTTACTACCCGTCCAAACCGCAAAAGAATAGACGATAATCTGTTCGTATTATACCATAGAAGGATAGAAAAATGCTAAGATGTAAAATAAACGATGATAGAAAGAGGAATGATTATGGCTTTTGATGGACTATTTACACGTGCGATCGTCACCGAATTACAACAACTCGTAGGAGGACGCATTAATCGCGTGCACCAACCGAACGAATATGAAGTTGTTCTCACGATGCGTGCCCAGCGAAAAAATGTGAAACTGTTGCTTTCCGCTCACCCTTCTTACGCGCGCGTTCAACTGACGGAAGAGACGATTACGAATCCACCTGAACCGACGATGTTTTGTACCATTTTACGCCGCCATATTGAATCTGGAATCATCACAGCGATCGAACAAGTCGACAACGACCGCATCATCCATTTCACGATTGCGAGTCATAATGAAATCGGAGACCCGATCACACGCACATTAATTATGGAAGTGATGGGACGCCATAGTAACTTGATGGTTGTCGATCCGATGAATGATAAAATTATCGAAGCGCTCAAACATTTACCTCCTTATATGAACAGCTTTCGTACCGTTCTTCCAGGCGCAACGTACGTCTCACCTCCCGAACAAGAAAAAAAGAACCCGTTCACAATAAGCGAAGAAGAACTGTTCGACATATATCATAAGCTTGAAAAAGGACGAGATTTCATCCAATACTTACAAGGGGTCGCCCCAATTCATGCGACCGAATTGTACGCTCTGTTAAAACAAAATTTACAGTTCCAAACGTATCGTCACTTCATCGAATCGTTTGAAACATTGCCATTTCAACCTGTCGTCATGAAAAAAGACGGACGCGACATCTTCTCCGCTCATCCGTTAACGACCGCTGATGAAGTCATTTATGAAGCAAAATCGCTCGGTGATTTACTCGACCGCGTCTATTTCGAAAAAGCAGACCGTGAACGTGTGCGAGCACAAGCGCAAGATTTGGAAAAATGGTTAGCGAACGAGCGAGCGAAATTAGTGAAAAAAGAAAAAGTGCTTCAAAAAGAATATAAAGACGCGGAAAAATTGGATGATTTCCAATTGTACGGTGAACTGCTCATGGCTCATCATTATCAAATTGAAGCGAATGCGAAAGAAGCGACGGTCGAAAATTACTACGACGGTTCAGAAGTGACGATTCCGCTCGACCCTCGCAAGACGGCGATTGAAAATGCGAACCGCTACTATACGAAATATACGAAAGCGAAAAACGCACTCATTCAATTGAAACAACAGATGCGTTTAACGAAAGAGGAACTCGACTATTTCGAAACGTTACTTCAACAAGTCGAAATGGCGACGCCAGACGATATCGATGAAATTCGGGAAGAATTAATCGAAAATGGCTACATGCGAAAACGTCGCTCGAAGAAAAAAGAGAAGAAAAAGAAAATGGTCATCGAGCGTTACGAATCGTCAACAGGTATTCCGATCGCCGTCGGGAAAAATAATAAACAGAACGATCACGTTACCTTTAAATTAGCGAGCCGTCACCATACGTGGTTGCATACGAAAGATATTCCAGGCTCACACGTCGTCATTTTAAGCGATGACCCAGACGAAACGACATTGCAAGAAGCTGCAGTCATTGCCGCTTACTTCAGTAAAGCGCGCACGTCTTCGAATGTTCCGGTCGACTATACGGAAATTCGTCACGTGAAAAAACCGTCAGGCGCAAAACCGGGATTCGTCAATTATTTCGAACAACAAACAGTATTCGTCACACCGGATGAACAACTCGTCCGCCAATTAAAACAATGAGTAAAGCGCATGAAATCAATGATGGATTTCATGCGCTTTTACTTGTCGTTCTCTTTTATAATGTGCCTTCTTTTAATTGAGCGTGCCACGATAAAAGACCACCGATGTCTTCTTTCGCAATCGCCCCATTTTGCTCCGCTACTTCAACGAGTGCAGCGAAGTTCGTTAAGCTCGCATATTCAAGCCCTGCTTCTTTAAACATGTCGTCCGCTTTGTTTAAACCGTATGTGAAAATCGAAACGACTCCTGCTACATCGTACCCTTCACGTTTCACCGCTTCCGCAGCGTTTAAACTGCTTCCGCCTGTTGAAATGAGATCTTCCACGATGATTGCGCGGTCACCTTCTTGCATTTTCCCTTCGATTTGGCGTCCTTGTCCGTGTCCTTTCGGCGTTGAACGGATGTACACCATCGGCAATTCGAGTTCGTCCGCAATCCAAGCAGCGTGCGGGATACCCGCTGTCGCTGTTCCTGCGACGACATTCGCCTCTGGGAATTGTTCGCGAATAATGTTCGCAAGACCTTTCGCAATCACTTTACGACCGACTGGGTCTGCCATCGTTAGACGGTTATCGCAATAAATCGGTGATTGAATACCTGAAGCCCATGTAAAAGGGTCGTTCGGGCTTAATTCGACAGCCCCTACTTGTAATAAAATTTCTGCTACTTGTTTTTCGATTGTCATGTTACTGCCCCTTCCATAATGCATTCACTTCAGCATGTGCTTTCACCGCATCAGCCGCTTGTGTAATCGCACGGCCGACGACGATATGTGTCGAACCGTTTTCGCGTGCGAATTGTGGTGTCGCGACACGCTTTTGGTCGTGCGTTTCACCGCTTGCCATACGGATGCCTGGCGTCACTTTTAAAAAGTCTTTGCCGCACGCTTCTTCGATCATTTTCGCTTCGAGCACTGAACAGACGACGCCGTCCAATCCTGCTTCTTGCGCTTTTTTCGCATAGTGGACGACCGATTGTTCGAGCGACTGTTCAATGAGTTGATCCGCTCGCATGCTCGCTTCATCCGTCGATGTTAGTTGCGTTACTGCGATAATGCGTGGACGCGTCTTCCCCGCGGGTGTTCCTTCTTCTAACCCTTCGAGAGCCGCTTCCATCATGCGCACACCACCTGCAGCGTGAACGTTGACAAGTTCAACTTCATACTGCGCTAAAATTTTCATCGCAGATTTTACAGTGTTCGGAATATCATGCAATTTTAAATCGAGAAAAATGCCGTATCCTCGCGCTTTTAATTCACGTAAAATTGCGGGTCCTTCTTTATAAAAAAGTTCCATCCCTACTTTGACATTCGCTTTTCCTTCGAACGGTTGTAAAAAGCGTAACGCTTCTTCTCCTGTCGGGAAATCGAGGGCGATAAATGGTGAGTCCGTCATAGTCGGTGGCTCCTTCCAATCAATTCTGAAATGTGGTCGACACCAAGTTCGTCGAGTTTTTCTTCTAAACTGTTAATGATGTTCGGGCAGACGAATGGATCGACGAAGTTCGCTGTTCCGACTGCGACTGCGCTCGCACCGACACTTAAAAAGTCGACGACGTCTTGCGCGTTCGTCACTCCGCCCATTCCGATGATCGGTAAGTTCGTCGCTTGACTCACTTCCGCCACCATGCGGATTGCGACAGGCTTCACCGCTGGACCTGAGAGGCCGCCTGTTCGGTTCGCGATGATGGGACGTCCTGTTTTCGCATCGAGACGCATCCCGATTAACGTGTTGATCATCGTAATCCCATCTGCGCCCCCCGCTTCTACCGCTTTCGCCATGTCGACGATGCTCGTCACGTTCGGCGATAATTTCACATACACAGGAACAGATGATACTGCTTTCACTGCCGCTGTCAATTCACGTGCTGTGTCAGGGTCTGTTCCGAATTGAATGCCTCCGCATTTGACGTTTGGGCATGAAATGTTTAATTCTAATGCGTGAACGTTCGGCGCTGTTGAAATAGCTTTCGCTACTGCTACATAATCCGCTGTTTCGCTTCCTGCTACGTTCGCGATAATCGGCACGTCGTAACGCTCTAACCATGGTAATTCTTCCGCCATCACTTTTTCAAGCCCTGGGTTTTGAAGACCGATCGCGTTCAACATACCGGATGCTGTTTCCGCTACGCGTGGGGTCGGGTTGCCGTAACGCGTTTCTTCCGTCGTCGCTTTAATCATGATCGCGCCGAGCTGAGATAAGTCATACAAGCCTCCGAATTCTTTACCGAAACCGAAACATCCCGATGCTGGCATGATTGGGTTTTTTAATTGTAATCCTGGCAATTCCATCGCTAAACGACTCATATCGATACAACCCCCGCTTCAAATACTGGTCCATCTGAACAAATTTTTACATAGCTTCGTTCGGACTGGTCTTTCGTTTCACATACACATGCGAAACAAGCTCCGATTCCGCAACCCATTCTTTCTTCGAATGAAACGTAACCTTTTTTATCCGCATATGCTTGTTGCACCGCTTTTAACATCGGCATCGGGCCACATGTGTAAAATGTCGCAAAGTCCGTCGGGAGATTGTCCATCACATGTGTGACGAAACCTTTCGTCCCTTCCGTTCCATCGACTGTTGCGATATGCGTATCACCGAGTGATTCGAATTGTTCTTGATAGAAGACGACATCTTCTGATTCAAATCCGAGAATGTGGACGCATTTTACGCCTTTCGCTGTCAATTGACGCGATAGCTCATAAAGCGGTGGCACACCGATTCCGCCTCCGATTAAATAAGCGGTCTCTCCTGCTTCTGTCGCTTCGATTGGGAAGCCGTTTCCGAGTGGTCCGAGAACGTCTACCGTATCGCCAGTGATGCGTTTCGATAATACGCCTGTTCCGTGTCCATCCGCACGGTAAAGCAATGTGATTTCTTGCTTGTCGCGATCTACTTTCGCGATTGAAATCGGGCGGCGAAGCAATGGATCGAGTGAATCTGACACACGAACGTGGACGAATTGTCCAGGGGAAGTAATTTCCCCTGTCAATTTGCCGCGCAATGTCAACTCAAAAATCGCACGTGCGATCTGTTTATGTTCGACAATTTCCATACGATCTTGAATAATCATTACGCTTCCTCCTGTTTTGGCATTGGCTCCGTTTCGAATGTCATCGATTCGATGACGCGCAATGTTGCATCTGCTGTATCGATTGACGTTAAGCAAGGTACGCCGTTTTCAACCGATTCACGACGAATGCGGAAGCCGTCGCGCTCTGGCTGTTTTCCTTTCGTCAATGTGTTAATGACGAGTTGCGCTTCACCGTTTTGAATGACGTCGAGCAATGTGCGTCCTTCTTCGCCAATTTTGTTGACGATTTCTACGTCAATTCCTTCTGCTTTCAACACTTCTGCCGTTCCTGCTGTCGCTAAAATGTGGTAACCGATGTTTTTGAAGCGACGTGCAAGTCCTAACATTTCTTGCTTATCTTTATCTGAAACGGTCATTAAGACTGAACCGTATTCTTTAATTTCCATACCGCTTGCGACGAGCCCTTTGTAAAGAGCTTTTTCGACTGTCGTATCTTTCCCCATGACTTCCCCAGTCGATTTCATTTCAGGGCCGAGTGTAATGTCGACACGGCGAAGTTTTGCGAATGAGAACACTGGGACTTTTACGTATACGCCTGCTGGTGGTGTCGCAAGGCCTGTCGGGTATCCTTGTTCTACAATTGATTCACCGAGAATCGCTTTCGTCGCTACGTTCGCCATCGGAATGTTCGTAATTTTACTTAAGAACGGTACGGTACGGCTTGAACGTGGGTTCACTTCGATGACGTATACTTGTTTTTCGCTAATGACGAACTGAATGTTCAACAAGCCGCGAATTTTTAAACCGAGTGCAAGACGTGTCGTATAGTCTGCGATTGTTTCAATCATCGATGCGGACAAGTTTTGTGGAGGATATACGGCGATCGAGTCACCTGAGTGAACACCCGCACGTTCAATATGTTCCATAACTCCTGGGATTAGGACATTCTCTCCGTCACAAATCGCATCAACTTCAATTTCCGTTCCTGTTAAGTAACGGTCGATCAATACTGGGTGTTCTGGGCTCGCTTTTACAGCGTGTTTCATGTAATGCAATAATTCCGGTTCTTCGTAGACGATTTCCATCGCGCGCCCTCCGAGTACGTATGACGGACGAACGAGTACAGGATAGCCGATTTCGCGTGCGATTTCGACAGCTTCCGGTACACTCATCGCCGTTTTACCGAGCGGTTGTGGGATACCGATTTCGCGAAGGGCTGCTTCGAATTTGTCACGATTTTCTGCACGGTCGATATCTTCAAGGGCTGTCCCGATAATTTTCACGCCGCGCGCTTCCAATTCAGCTGCGAGGTTGATCGCTGTTTGACCACCGAATTGCACGACGACTCCTTCTGGTTGTTCGAGTTCGATAATGTGCATCACGTCTTCTACTGTTAACGGTTCGAAGTATAACTTGTCAGAAATCGAGAAGTCTGTCGATACCGTTTCAGGGTTGTTGTTGACGATGATTGCTTCGTAACCTGCTTGTTGAATCGCCCATACTGAGTGAACTGTCGCATAGTCGAATTCAACCCCTTGTCCGATACGGATTGGACCTGAACCGAGTACGACGATGCTCTTCTTGTCGGATTTGAGCGATTCATTATGTTTTTCATACGTTCCGTAGAAGTATGGTGTTTTTGATTCATATTCTCCCGCACATGTGTCGACCTTTTTGTAAACTGGGAACATGTTGCGTTCTTTACGCCAGTTGTATACTGTGCGCTCGTCTGTATTCCAATATTTCGCGAGTGCAACGTCAGAGTATCCCATACGTTTTGCTTCGTATGCAATTTTTTCATCGAATGGATTGGCTTTTGCCACTTCTTCAAATTTCACGATGTTTTCGAATTTGCGTAAAAAGTGTAAGTCGATCATGCTCCACTCATGAAGTGTTTCAATCGATACGCCGCGGCGCAACGCTTCTCCGATGAAGAAGAGACGCTCATCTCCTGCGCGACGAATACGTTTTTCAATCCACTCATCTGTCATTTCGTCTCCACCTTCAAGTGATAAGTCGAATTGACCTGTTTCGAGTGAACGGACCGCTTTTAAAATCGATTCTTCAAATGTGCGACCGATTGCCATTACTTCGCCCGTCGCTTTCATTTGTGTACCTAAGTTACGTTTCGCTGATTCGAATTTATCGAATGGCCAACGTGGAATTTTTGTCACGACATAGTCGAGTGCTGGTTCGAAACATGCATACGTCGTTCCTGTTACCGGGTTCAACATTTCATCCAATGTTAAGCCGACCGCAATTTTCGCTGCGAGTTTCGCAATCGGGTAACCTGTCGCTTTTGAAGCGAGTGCAGATGAACGTGAAACACGTGGGTTCACTTCGATAATGTAGTAGTCGAAGCTGTTCGGGTCAAGCGCCATTTGGACGTTACATCCACCTTCAATACCGAGTGCGCGAATAATTTTTAACGAGACATTGCGAAGCATTTGATATTCACGGTCTGTCATCGTTTGGCTCGGTGCCGCTACGATCGAGTCTCCTGTATGAATACCAACGGCATCTACGTTTTCCATATTACATACGACAATCGCGTTGTCCGCTGAGTCACGCATCACTTCGTATTCAATCTCTTTAAATCCAGCGATTGATTTTTCAAGTAAACATTGCGTCACAGGGCTATATTTTAATCCACTCGTCACGAATTCTTCCAAATCATCATCGTTGTAACAAATTCCGCCACCTGTTCCACCGAGTGTGAAAGCAGGACGAACGATCACGGGGTAACCGATACGGTCAACGAAATTACGCGCTTCTTCCATATTATGAATAATGTCACTTTCAGGAACTGGTTCGCCTAAGTCATTCATTAATGTCCGGAATAAATCGCGGTCTTCCGCTTGGTGAATCGCGTCTAATTTCGTACCTAAAATTTCGACATTTAACTCTTTTAAAATCCCTGATTCTTCAAGTTCAATCGCCATGTTTAATCCCGTCTGTCCACCGAGTGTTGGGAGAAGCGCATCTGGACGCTCTTTACGAATGATACGGCTGACGAATTCGAGCGTGATTGGCTCGATGTATACTTTGTCAGCAATTTCGGTATCCGTCATAATTGTCGCTGGGTTTGAGTTGATTAAAATGACTTTATATCCTTCTTCTTTCAATGAAACACATGCTTGTGTTCCTGCATAGTCAAACTCTGCTGCTTGACCGATGACGATTGGACCTGATCCGATTACTAAAATAGTTTCAATATCTGTACGTTTAGGCATTGTGAGACCCCTTTCTTCTTACCGCTTTAATTGCTTGTATAAAATCGTCGAACAATTCAACTGCATCGATTGGACCTGGTGATCCTTCTGGGTGGAATTGTACTGAAAACGCATGACGTGATTCATCTGCGATCCCTTGGACCGATTCATCGTTTAATGCCACATGCGTCACTTCCATACCTGTACCTTCGAGTGACTCTCGTACGATTTCGTATCCGTGACATTGTGATGTTAATTCTGTACGATTCGTTTTTAAGTTTTTCACTGGGTGGTTGCTGCCGTAGCGACCGTGTTTCATCTTTTGTACTTTTGCTCCTGTTGCGAGCGCGAGTAATTGATGACCGAGACCGATTCCGAAAATCGGATATTTCCCGAGCAATGATTGAATCGTTTCAATTTGTTGTTGTAAATGTTCTGGATTTCCTGGACCGTTCGATAATAAAATACCGTCTGGGAATAATGATGCGATCGTTTCAACATCTGTGTCATACGGCACAACGATGACGTCGCAGTCGCGTTTATTTAATTCACGTAAAATGCCGTGCTTCATACCGTAGTCGATTAAGACGACACGTTCACCTAAGCCTGGGCTCGGGTATGCTTTTTGTGTCGATACGCTTGCGACTAAGTTCGTCGGCGCTTCGTACTCTTTCAATGTTGCGAGAGCTTTCGCTTCATCGAGTGTCGCACCCGCTTCTGTAATCATGCCGCGCAACGTGCCGTTGTCGCGTAAATGGAGTGTTAAATGACGTGTATCAATTTCGTCGATGCCTGGAATGCCTTTTAATTCGAGCAATTTCCCGAGTGACATGCCACTGCGGAAGTTTGAAGGCTCGTCGCAATATTCGCGAGCGATTAAACCGTTTAATGCCGGTTCGATCGACTCGTAGTCGTCGCGGTTAATGCCGTAGTTTCCGATTGCTGGATACGTCATGACGATCATCTGCCCTGCTGATGATGGGTTTGAAATCGTCTCTTGGTAACCTGTCATTCCTGTCGCAAATACGACGTGACCGACTGACGCTTCGTTTGAACCGAATGCGCGACCTTCAAAAATTGTACCGTCTTCTAAAATTAAATAACGTGTTGTCATATTAGTTCTCCTCCCAAACAACTTCACCTTCGAATACAGTCATCACTGGCCATCCTGCACAGTTCCAACCGTTGAACGGTGTATTTTTCCCTTTTGAAACGAATGTTGTTTTATCGATTGCTCGTTCTTGTTCTAAGTCGATTAATGTTAAGTCTGCAACGCCGCCTACTTCTAAACGTCCGTACGGTAAGTTGAATACGTCTGCTGGCTTTTTCGTCAACCAGTCGACGAGTTGTTGTGTCGTCCAACGTCCTGACTGTACGTGTTTCGTATAAAGTAATGGGAATGCTGTTTCAAATCCTGTAATGCCGAACGGGGCTGTTGCGAATCCGACTGCTTTCTCTTCATCTGTATGCGGCGCATGGTCTGTTGCGATAAAGTCGATCGTACCGTCTTCCAATCCTTCGAGTAACGCTTCTAAGTCTTCTTGTCCGCGAAGTGGTGGGTTCATTTTCCAGTTTGCGTCGTCTCCTGGAATGTCTTCATCGATTAACAGTAAATGGTGTGGTGTCACTTCTGCTGTTACGTGAATGCCCGCTGCTTTCGCTTCGCGAATCGCGCGCACCGATTCTTTCGTGCTGACGTGACAAACGTGATAATGTGCACCTGCTGCTTCTGCGAGTAAGACGTCACGCGCAATTTGCACCGCTTCACAAATCGATGGAATTCCTTTAATGCCCATCTCTTTACTCTTATCGCCTTCGTGCATCGCTCCGCCATAGATGAGGGAGTTATCTTCACAGTGTGCGACAACAGCCATGTCGAGTTCAGCCGCTTGTTGCATCGCCTCATACATCATCCCTGCGGATTGTACGCCGACGCCATCGTCTGTAAATGCGAATGCACCGTGTTCTTTTAAGTCTTTAAAGTTCGTTAATTCTTTTCCTGCTTCACGAATCGTAATCGATGCGTAAGGGAGTACACGAATGCGAGCGTTCTTTTCAATTAATTCATTGACGAGTGTTAAATTTTCTTTCGTGTCTGGCACAGGACGTGTATTTGGCATCGCACATACTGTCGTGAAACCGCCTTTTGCTGCTGCATGCGTTCCTGTTTCAATCGTTTCTTTATGCTCGCCACCTGGTTCGCGTAAGTGAACGTGAATGTCGATAAATCCAGGAGATAGTAATTTTCCTCCACCATCTACTGTGCGGTCTGCTTCGACTCGTAAGTCTTTTCCGATCGCCTCAACGACTCCATTTCCCACGAATACATCCGTTTCAATTAATTCATTGTTTCCATTTAATACGTTGACATTTTGAATAAGTAAGCTCATTATTCGTTCCTCCCTTTAAGTAGTAACTTTATAATAGCAGCGCGTACGTACACGCCGTTTTCCACTTGTGTTAAAATTTTCGACTGCGGACTTTCAATGAGTTCATCTGCAATTTCAACTCCGCGATTGACAGGAGCTGGATGCATAATGATCGCATGCTTTTGCAAACGCTCCGCTCGCTCTAGGGTTAAGCCGAACTGGCGATGATATTCCCATTTTGAAAACGCAAGTCCTTCTCCGTCATGGCGCTCGTGTTGAACGCGTAACAACATGAGAACGTCGCAATTTTCAATTTGAGCATCTAAGTCTGTCGTATAGTCGAATTCTCCCGCCCATTCTTCTGGGCAGACGAATGTGACGTTCGCACCTAGTCGCTTGAGCGATTCGGCATTCGATTTTGCGACGCGACTGTGAGAGATGTCTCCTGCAATTGTAACATTTAATCCTTCAAATTGACCGAAATGTTCGTAGATTGTGAAAATATCGAGTAATGATTGTGTCGGATGTTGACCAGATCCATCTCCCCCGTTAATGAGCGGAATGTCCATGTGGTCGACGAGTTGTTCGTAATATTTATCACGCGGGTGGCGAATGACGACAAGGTCGAGTCCGATCGCTTCAAATGTTTTCACCGTATCGTACAACGATTCTCCCTTCAATGTGCTCGAAGATTCAGGAGCAAATGGAATCACTTCCATTCCTAAGCGACGTTCAGCCATTTCGAAACTCGATTTCGTGCGCGTGCTCGGCTCGAAAAATAAATTGCTCACATAATACGTGCGATCTAATTTGCGAATGCCGTCCGCCTTCATTTCACGTGCGAGTTCGATAATTTTCATCATTTCTTCTGTCGTTAAACTTTTCATATTGACGATATGTTCCATCGTAGTCGTCTCCTTTGTTGTACGATATTTTGAACTATTAGTGAACCTAATATTCTCGGGAACAAAGTACTCACACTTTTTTAACCGAGCGATCCCCGCCGTCCATGCGGTTCATATATGAAAAAAGAACCTTTTCGCTATATCAGGAAAAGGTTCTTTTGCATACGAAACTACACCTACTTCAAATAGGCTATCATGCAAATCCCTTTCTCCGTCTCTCTGAACGAAATTAAAAAGGTTATTCTTCTATTAATTCTTTCGGTCGTCCTGGCAAAATTAAGTTGAGCAATACCCCGACGATTGCCGCGAGTGCCATTCCTCCAAGTTCAAACGGAACGTTTAATACCGGGACGATAAATTTCAATGTTGCGCCACCGATTCCGATGACGAGAATGACGGATGCGATAACTAAGTTACGTTGGCTGTCGAAATCGATTTGATGTTCGACGAGCATGCGTAAACCAGACGCTGCAATCATACCGAAAAGTAAGATTGATACTCCACCGAGGACAGCTGTCGGAATCGTTCCGATCAACGCCATCACTTTTCCTAAAAAGGCGAAGATAATCGCGAATGTCGCCGCTCCTAAAATGACGTACACACTGTACACACGCGTCATCGCGAGCACTCCGATGTTTTCACCGTACGTCGTTTTTGGCGGTCCGCCCATCAAACCACTAATAAGTGTTCCAAGACCATCCCCAAGCAATGATCGATGAAGTCCTGGGTTTTCGATATAGTTGCGATTGACGACGCGCCCTAAGACGAGCTGATGTCCGATATGTTCAGACACTGTAACAAGCACGACCGGAATCATGAGCGATAATGCCATGAGTGAAATGTTCACATCGTAATGAATGACCGGGAAAATAAATTCTGGCATAGCGAATACTTTCGCTTGTAATACTGGGTCGAAATCGACGATGCCAATCGCGAGCGAGTAAATGTACCCGACGACGATACCGACGATGACAGGCATTAAACTAATGAGCCCTTTGAAAAACATGAGGACGATGACCGCTGTTAAAAGTGTAACTCCCGCTGCTGTTAAATGTTTCAAACTGTATTCTGAACCGATTTGATTGCCGAGTTCATCGAATACAGGAATCATGCTCGCCATGTCGATCGCTGTCGGCGCAAGCCCGAGTCCGATAACGACGATGACCGGCCCGACGACAATCGGCGGTAACAGACGCATGATCCAACGGTGCCCCGTCTTCCAAATGATGAGCGAAATGATGGAATAGATAAATGATACAGCGATGATGCCGATCATAATGTCCCCGTCCGTACCGCCACCTTCCCGAATCATAATGATCGGTGCGATAAAGGCGAAGCTTGAACCTAAGTAAGCAGGTACTTGGAAGCGCGTCACGATGACGAAAATGAATGTTGCGATACCGCTCGTAAGCAAAGCCATCGCTGGGCTTAATCCGACGAGTGTCGGCACTAAAATCGTCGCACCGAACATTGCAAACATATGTTGTAAACTGAGCACAATCCAACGTAGTGGATCGGGCTTATCTTGAATGTCTAACACTGCTTTTTCCGCCATAGGGCACCTCACTTATGAATGACGACGCTATTTTCGCCATCTTCTTCTTGTAATTTTACGACGACCCGCTCATCGCTCGACGTCGGAATGTTCTTCCCGATAAAGTCTGGTCGAATCGGCAATTCTCGATGACCTCGGTCGACAAGTACAGCAAGTTGAATGGCGCTCGGCCTGCCGATATCCATGATCGCGTCCATCGCTGCGCGCACTGTACGTCCTGTAAATAACACATCATCGACTAAAATGACGATTTTGTCCTCCACATTTTGTTCGATATTCACTTCGTTGACAGACGGTTCGCCGTCGACTGTTTTTTTCTGAAGATCGTCGCGATATAAGGTGATGTCGAGTTCTCCTATCGCCACTTGTTCTTGTTCAATCGTTTCGATGCGTTCGCTCAAGCGCTTCGCGAGAAATGCACCTCTCGTTTTAATGCCGACGAGAATGCAACGGTCGACCCCTTTATTGCGTTCGATAATTTCATGAGCGATGCGCGTCAACGCACGTTCAATCGCTTGTTCGTCCAAAATGACCGCTTTTTCTGTCATGAAGAACCCTCCTTTTTGTTCCAAAATAAAAGCCCTCTCCAAGAAAAACCTCGGAAAGGGCATAAAAATGCGTAGTGAAATAGAGTAGAGTAATCCCTCTACAGTATGACGTTTACCTTCCCAGCCTCTCTGGACTGTTCTTAAAGGTGCTCTTATTTAATTTGCTTACTCTAGTATAGCGAACTTTCGTTATATGTCAATAACAAATTATGATTCGCGTAACTCTGTCAGCAATTGTTCATAATCTGCTGGAAGTGGTGCTGTCCATTCCATATATTCGCCTGTCATCGGATGCGTTAAACCGAGCGTTTGGGCATGTAACACTTGTCCGCCGAAGTCGATTGTTTTTTTCTGTCCGTATTTTGGATCTCCGACGAGCGGATACCCGATGTACTGCATGTGGACACGAATTTGGTGCGTGCGTCCTGTGACAAGCTCACATTGAACGAGAGTATAATGATTGCCAATATGTTCTAACACGGTGAAATGGGTTGTCGCTTCTTTCCCTGTTCCGATAACCGTCATTTTTTGACGATCGCGCGTGTCACGTCCAATCGGTGCTTCAATCGTTCCTTTCGGATGCGGAATATGTCCGTGAACGAGGGCGACGTATTGACGCTTCACCGTACGTTCGACGAGTTGATTGACGAGGTTGACGTGCGCTTCGTCGTGTTTTGCGACGACGAGCAAACCCGACGTATCTTTATCGAGGCGGTGGACGATTCCTGGACGAAGCACGCCGTTAATGCCTGATAAATCATGAATGGCATACATGAGCCCGTTGACGAGCGTTCCTGAATAATGCCCTGCTGACGGATGAACGACCATGCCACGCGGCTTGTTGACGACCGCAATATGCTCATCTTCGTAGACGATCTCTAAGTTTAAATCTTCTGCGACGACATCGAGTGGAACCGCTTCTGGCTCCGTAATGATGACGACATCGTCTTCACTTACTTTATAATTCGTTTTCACAGCGACATCGTTTACGACGATATGCCCTTCTTTTATCCAATCTTGCACTTGAGTGCGTGACCATTCTGGAAAAAGTGCCGGGATAATTTTATCGAGACGTTGTTTCTTTTGGTCTTCTGTAATGATAATGCGTTCTGTTCTCATGATTTCACCTTACTTTTCAGTTTCTCTTCGAATACCATATGAATGATTAATAAAATAACACCGATCGTCAAAGCGGCATCCGCAATATTAAATATCGGGAAATTGTAATCGATGACGGGAATCCACACACTAATAAAATCGACGACATGTTGGTACAAGACGCGGTCGATAAAGTTTCCAATCGCTCCTCCGACTAACAACATAATCGCTACTGATAATAATGTGTCGTGTTTCGCTTCTTTATAGAAATAATACAGTAATCCGCCAACGACAAAAATGGTGACGACGTAAAAAAATGCCATTTTTCCTTCTAACATGCCCCAAGCTGCACCGCTATTTCGATGCGATAAAATCGAAACGTAACCTGGAATAACTTCGATTCGTTCGCCGATTTCCATCTGTTGTACGACGAGTCGTTTCGACCATTGATCGGCAATGATGACGATTAAAGCAATAACATAATATGCAATTGTGCGCATTTCATACCCTCCGAACGTAACAGTATCGTCAGTTAGTGTACCATAGTTTGAATCAAAAAAGACAAGCTGAAGGAGCTATTCTTCAACTTGTCTTTCAAAATAAAATCGATTAAGCGAGAGTTGAGACAACTTCGGCACAACGTCCACAAATTTCTGGATGCTTAGCATCTGTGCCGACATCTTGACGCACGGACCAACAACGTGCACATTTTTCGCCTTCTGCTGCTGTAATTTGAACTTTCGCTACATCATACGCTTGGTCTAGCGCATCCCATGCGACGAGTTCGAAATCAGAGACGATGAAAAATTGAGCGAAGTCGAGATCTGTCGCTTTGAATAACGGTGCGAGTTCTTCCGGTAAAGCAATCGTCGCTTTCGCTTCGAGTGATTTTCCGATCACTTTCGCATTACGCGCTTCTTCTAACGCTTTTAAGACGTCATCACGCACGTCGAGCAATTGGCTAAAACGTTCGAGTAGTGCTTTACCTGCATCGCCAAAATCTTCTGCTTCTGGCATATCTGTCAATTGAACGCTCACCGCTTTTTTGTTTTCATACGTTAAGTGTGCCCACATTTCGTCTGTCGTATGTGGCAAGATTGGCGCTAATAGTTGAACGAGTGTGACGAGTGTGTCATACATCACTGTCTGCATCGCACGACGTGCTGGGTCGTCTTCACGTTCGATGTAGACGATATCTTTCGCTAAATCTAAATAGAACGAGCTTAAGTCACCTGTACAGAAGTTGTTCACTTCGTGATACACTGTCGCAAATTCATAACGCTCATACGCCGTACGAACCGACTGAATGACTTCGTTTAAACGCACAAGCATATATTGGTCAATCGGGCTCAAGTTTTCATATGCAACGCGATCTGTTTCTGGATTGTAATCCGCAACGTTTCCGTGTAAGAAGCGGAATGTGTTACGGATTTTACGGTACACTTCAGACACTTGTTTAAAGTTTGAATCACTGACGCGCACGTCCGCTGTATAGTCGACAGATGATGTCCATAAACGTAAAATGTCCGCACCCATTTGATTCATTACTTTCACAGGATCAATCGTATTACCGAGTGATTTGCTCATTTTGCGGCCTTCGCCATCAAGTGTAAATCCGTGGCTTAAAATGCCTTTATACGGAGCGATGCCGTTAATCGCAACACTTGTCGTAAGCGATGAGTTAAACCATCCACGATATTGGTCAGAGCCTTCTAAGTAAAGGTCTGCAGGGTATTGAAGATCGTCACGTTCGACGAGCACTCCTTGGTGAGAAGAACCTGAGTCGAACCAAACGTCCATAATGTCCGTCTCTTTCGTGAACTCACCGTTCGGGCTACCTGGATGTGTAAAGCCTTCTGGCAATAAATCTTTCGCTTCACGCTCGAACCAAACATTTGAACCGTGTTCGCGGAACAAGTTCGATACGTGGTCGATCGTTTCTGGCGTGATGATCGCTTCCCCGTTTTCTGCATAGAAAATCGGAAGTGGCACACCCCACGCACGTTGACGTGAAATGACCCAATCTCCACGGTCACGAACCATGTTGTAAAGGCGTGTTTCTCCCCATGCCGGTGTGAATTTCGTGTCGCGAATCGCTTGTAACAATTCGTCACGGAATTTGTCGATTGAAGCGAACCATTGTGGTGTCGCACGGTACATGACCGGCTTTTTCGTACGCCAGTCGTGTGGGTACGAGTGCGTGATGAAGTTCATATGCTCTAAAGCGCCAACTTCTGTTAATTTTTCAGTGACGGCTTTGTTCGCATCTTCGTAAAATAATCCTTCAAACATCGGTGCTTCTTCCGTCATCACACCGCGTCCGTCAACTGGTGACAGAACGTCTAAACCGTAGCTTTGACCGATGTAGTAGTCATCTTCCCCGTGTCCAGGTGCAGTATGAACACAACCTGTACCGCCATCTGCTGTTACGTGGTCTCCGTTCATGATGAGTGAGTCACGTTCATACAATGGATGCGTCGCAACGAGACGATCGAGGTCTGCCCCTTTCATCTCTTGAACGATTTCATACGATTCCCAACCGATTTCTGTCGCAACAGTTTCGACTAAATCTTTTGCGATGACGAATTTTTTGTCATTCGCTTGTACGACTACGTAATCGAAATCAGGATGTACTGAAATTCCGAGGTTCGCTGGAATTGTCCAAGGTGTCGTCGTCCAAATGAGGAAGTTCACATCTGTATCGAGCACACCTTTTCCATCTTTTACTGGGAAGCTAACGTAGATCGATGGTGAGCGCTTATCTTGGTATTCAATTTCCGCTTCAGCGAGCGCGGATTCACTTGAAGGTGACCAGTAAACTGGTTTTAATCCTTTGTAAATATAGCCTTTTTCTGCCATTTTACCGAATACTTTAATTTGATGTGATTCGAATTCTGGCTTTAACGTAATGTATGGGTTTTCCCAATCGCCACGAACGCCGAGACGCTTCGATTGCGTACGTTGTTTATCGATTTGCGTGTAAGCATAATCTTCACACATTTGACGATATTCAACGATCGACATTTCTTTACGTTTTACCCCTTTGTTTGAAAGGACTTGCTCGATTGGTAAACCGTGTGTATCCCATCCGGGAACGAATGGCGCGTTATATCCTGTCATTGATTTATGACGCACGATCATATCTTTCAATACACGGTTCAACGCGTGTCCCATATGGAGGTCACCGTTTGCAAATGGTGGTCCGTCGTGTAAAACGAACATCGGACGATCTTTCGTGCGCTCTTGAACGAGCTGATAAATATTTAATTCTTCCCACTTCGCTTGCATTTCTGGTTCACGATTCGGTAAATTACCACGCATCGGAAACGCTGTTTTTGGCATTAATAACGTATCTTTATATTCCACATTAACTCTCTCCTTTTTTGAAAATAAAAAACTCCGCCCC
Source organism: Savagea serpentis (assembly GCF_015351395.1). Lineage (GTDB taxonomy): Bacteria > Bacillota > Bacilli > Bacillales_A > Planococcaceae > Savagea > Savagea serpentis. The sequence goes on along the minus strand of NZ_JADKPV010000001.1, from coordinate 152,375 downwards.
TTATGGAAGGGACGAAGTGTATCGCGTTACCACCCTAATTGCACGTCGATTAAAAAGACGTACCGCTTCAGTCGCTTTAACGCAGCGTCTACGAAGTAGTCTAATCGATTCGAACTACTTAACTCCAGAGTGATTTTCATTGAATTTTAGTCGTTAAGCTTTCACTATCCTTAACTCGCTAGGCACTAAATCATTCAATTACTCGCTCTATCTTCGCTTTTTATTCATCTATTGAATATCGTCGATTATATCATAAACGATTTCATTTACACAATGATTGTTCGAATTTATTCTTCCACTTCTGACTTTTCTTCAAACGCTTCTAAAATTTCTTCATCAGCGATCGGGTCATCGGTTAAAAGCGCATCCCAATCTTCGGTACGAAGCATTTCAAGTTGCGCTTCTACGAGCAAGCGTAAACGGTTGCGAAACACTTTCGATTGCTTTTGTAAATCGCCAATCTCAATCGTAATTGCACGTGATTTTGCAAGTGCATCATTAATGATACGATCTGCATTTTTTTCTGCTTCTTTCACGATGAGTTTTGCTTCTTGTGTCGCGTTATGACGTACATCTTCTGCCGCCTCTTGCGCTACGATAATCGAGCGTTGTAATGTTTCTTCTAGTGTGCTGAAATGCGACACACGTTCACCTTGATCATTCAATTGTTTTTTCAATTGTTTATTCTCTTCAATAACCGCCTCATAGTCGCGCATCACTTGTTCTAAAAACTCGTTCACTTCATCTTCATCATACCCTCTAAACGCTTTGCTAAATGCCTTATTATGTATGTCTAGTGGAGTTAATGCCATGTTCCTTCACCGCCTCTTATTTTTTGTTCAACCGGTAAGCTTGCCAACGACAAGACGTATATTGTCTTTCTTCGTCGTGCCTTCTAAACGTAAAATATAAAATCTTCCATGCTGCCGAATCGAAATCATATCTTCTAACTGTACCGTTTGAGCATTGCTCGTCGTCACAGTCCAATTCAATTTCACTTTTTCACCCTGAATCAATTTCGAAGCGCGTTGCCTTGAGATATTTGCCACTTCAGAAACAATCGCATCCAATCGCAAAGAAGAAACGAAAATTAATCGTTCTTCCAACGTGCGTTGACTCACGAAATACGGTTTTTCTACCTGTTCCAATAATACTTTAGTGCGACCAACTTCCGTAAAGTTCAATTTGAAAAATGTCTGTAAATCTGATGCGACAGCTAGTTGAACACGCTCTCCTTGAAAGACGATATCGCCGAATCGCGTCGGATCAATCCCGCTATTCATGAGTGCCCCATACACTTCCCGATGAGTTAATTGGACGAATTTCGTAGGATAACGAAGCTCGAAGACGACAATGTCAAAATCTTCGACTGTCGGTTCATGATAGCTCGGATAAATGAGTACTCGTTTATTTTCCGCCCCTTCAAAACCACCTTCACTTGCATAAAGCAAACCGTGTTGCGCAACAATGGTCTTCAAAATATAGCGCTCTCGTGGATTTAAAAAAGACGTTAACTTCGGGATGTACTGCTCATCTACTTCATTCGCCCAATGATGACACTCTTCTACAAATGCCTTTTCACTCTCTCTAAAGTGTTGCAACAACTGTTCCATCGTTTTTCTCCTTTATGCGCTAGAGCATTCCGTTAATCCAATTGAGGACTATATAAATCCCGGATTCAATAAATCTCAGCGCAAATAATGCGATAATCGGCGAAAAATCAATCATTCCGAGTGGAGGGATAATCGAGCGAAACACGCCTAAATACGGCTCGACTAATTTTTCGACTAATTCTCCAAATGATGATTCTCTAAGTCCTGGAATCCAACTCATTAACACGTAAATGATAATGAGGAAAAAATAAATTTGAAAAGCCAAACCTACGATATTGGCTATTGTTTGCATGTTGCCACCTCAATTTACCATTCTAGATAATCTGTAATTTCTCCGCCGACTTCCACATTTTCAGGTGTACATAAGAAAATGTCTGTGCCGACGCGTTGAATGTCTCCGTTCAACGAATATACGGTACCACTTAAAAAATCTACAATGCGTAACGCTTGGTCACGATCGATTTTTTGCAAGTTTACAATGACTGCTTTTTTCTGAAGTAATTGGTCGGCAATCTCTTGCGCTTCCGCATACACACGTGGCTCTGTTAAATACACTTCCGCTGTCTTCTTCGCACTTTCAATGCTGACAAGATTCGGCTTTTGCTGTTTTGACTGTTGATTTTTTTGTGTTGGCTTCGTCACTTTTTGCCTCGCTTGCTCGACTGGACGCTCTTGTACCGCTTGAATATGTTCACGCGCTGTCGGTTGTTTCACTTCTTCATACTCTTCTTCATCTTCTAAATAGAACCATTTCTCAATCTTTTGCTTTAAACTCATAATGATCCCTCGCTTTCTGAACCGACTAATGCTGTACCGATTCGTATGTGAGTTGCTCCTTCTTCTATCGCAATCTCGAAATCATTTGACATTCCCATCGACAAAAAGTGGCAAGGTGCATGTTCAAGTTGTAAAGCTTCAATCTCTCGCTGTAATGTCGCTAATGTACGAAAAGTTTGGCGAATGATCGCTTCATCTTCTGTAAGTGGAGCCATCGTCATTAAACCTACGACACGTAAATGTTCAAAGCTTTGAAGTTGTTCAATAAATGGTCGTACTTCATCCACCGCAAGACCAGATTTTGAATCTTCTTCAGATGCATTCACTTGCACGAAGCAATCGATTACTTGCTCTGCGCGACTTTCGATTTGCTTTGCGACAGATAAGGTTTGCAAAGAGTGAATGACTTGAGCATGTGGAATAATATCTTTCACTCTGCGACTTTGCACATTCCCTATGAAGTGCCAATCGACAGCTCCCTTTAAGAAATGCGCTCCTTTTTCCATCAATCCTTCAGGACGGTTTTCACCGAGTTGAGTATACCCTGCTCGGACGACGTCTTCCGTTCGCTCTGTTGAAATCGACTTCGTTACAGCGATTACTTGAACGGATGAACGTTCACGTCCAGCTCGCTCACAAGCTGTTGCAATACGCTCTTCAATCTCACGTTTTCGTTTGTCAATTTGATTCATGCTACATCACTACTTTTCTCCATTTTTCGTACACATGTTAAACATTATCGACGGCGATTGCGGTTGCGTAAAAATGGTGGAATGTCTAACATGTCTTCCGTTTTTTCTGTTTCTTGTTTTTTCGGTTCTTCATGGTGCACCGGTGCAGATTGTTGTGGTTGTGAAGGCGCGCTAGGTTCTGACATTTTTTTAGGCTGTGCATATGTCGATTGTGACGTTTGTGGCATCTTCACTTCACGATCTTTATTGAAATCTGTCGCAATGACTGTCACAATGATTTCTTCTTTTAACTCTTCATTAATGACCGAACCGAAAATTAAGTTCACTTCTTGATCGCTCGCTGCTGCTACGATATCCGCTGCTTCTTGTACTTCATAAAGCCCTAAGTTCGAGCCACCTGTAATGTTCATTAACACACCGCGTGCTCCGTCGATTGACGTTTCTAAAAGTGGGCTTGAGATCGCTTTTTTCGCCGCTTCTGTCGCACGGTTCTCACCTGTTGCCATACCGATTCCCATCAGTGCTGACCCTTTGTCGCTCATGATCGTTTTCACGTCAGCGAAGTCTAAGTTGATAAGTCCTGGGACTGCGATTAAGTCTGAAATCCCTTGAACCCCTTGACGAAGTACGTTATCTGCTTCTTTAAATGCTTCAAGCATCGGCGTATTGCGATCGACAATTTCAAGCAATTTATCGTTCGGAATGACGATGAGTGTATCGACAGCATCTTTCATCGCTGCGATTCCGCCCGCCGCTTGTGTCGCACGTTTTTTTCCTTCAAACATGAACGGACGCGTCACGACGCCAACTGTTAAAGCTCCGAGGTCTTTCGCGATTTGAGCGATGACTGGTGCTGCACCTGTTCCAGTTCCTCCACCCATTCCTGCTGTGACGAAGACCATATCCGCCCCTTGCAATGCTTCTTCAATTTGCTCTTTACTTTCTTCCGCTGCCTTTTTTCCGACTTCTGGATTTGCCCCTGCTCCTAATCCTCTCGTCAACTTCCCGCCTATTTGAAGTTTAATATCTGCAGATGATAAATTTAATGCCTGAGCATCCGTGTTTACTGCGATAAAGTCTACTCCTCGTACTCCATGTTCAATCATACGATTGACGGCATTGTTACCTCCACCGCCAACTCCAATTACTTTAATGACTGCTAACGCTTCGTCATTCATATCAAATTCAAGCATCGTCTCTCCTCCTAAATATTACCTACGTAATCAATCAAAGAAATTGTTAAATAGCTTCTTTGTCTTGCTAAACAAACCTTCCTTTTTTTCTTTCTTGTCTTGCTCATATTCATAATCATCATCGTAATCGTAAAACTCTTCGTCTTCATAAAAATCAGACGGTGCTTCTTGCTTTTGTTGTGGTTGTTTCATTTCTTGTGCCGGCACATAAGAACGGTTATAAAACTGGTCGTCTTTCGCCGCGTATTGAATGAGTCCTACCGCTGTCGTATATTTCGGATCGCGTACTCCAATATATGGTGGAGCATGTAGACGGACACGCAATTGGAAGACGTCGCGTGCTAAGTGTAAAATACCTTCCACTTTTGTAGCACCGCCCGTTAAAATAATACCCCCTGGTAAGTCTGTTACATTCATATTATACAATTCATCGATAATTAAATCGAATAGCTCCTCCATACGAGCGCTTAAAATTTCAGCAATATATTTCTGACTAATATTTTCATGTTTATCTTGATCGATTACAGGTACTTCAATCCAGTCATCCAAAGCATCTTCCACATACGCGTGACCGTAGTGGTATTTAATTTTCTTCGCTTCTTCTGTCGACGTTTTTAAAATGATGGATAAATCTTTCGTCATATTGTCTCCACCGACTGGAATGACTGAACTACCGACGATATGGTTATCTTTAAAGACGGTAACTGTCGTAATCCCTCCGCCAATATCAACATAGGCGACTCCATGATTTTTTTCATCTTCAGTTAAGGCGAACGTACCGGCTGCTAATGATTGTAAATAAATTTCACGCACTTGTACGCCCGCTTTATCGACACAACGTAAAATGTTATGAAGTAAAGTTTTAGACGTTGTAATTAAAGTTCCTTCTAACTCTAAACGAATGCCGAGCATACCGCGCGGGTCTTTAATTTCATCGTAGTCATCTACGATAAATTGTTTCGGAACGATATTCAACACTTCGCGTTCTGGAGAAACAGACATGAGTTGTGCTGAATCTAATACGCGATGCAATTCATCGTCGGTAATTTCGCGATTTTCATTATTGATCGCGACGACGCCTTTCGCTTTTTGGAACTGTACGTCATTTGCAGGTATTCCGAGAACGACTTCAGATACTTTCACATTCATCATTCGTTCGGCCTCTTCAATTACTTGCTTAATAGATTTTACTGTCGCTTCTATATCGATAATCGTCCCTTTGCGAATGCCTTTCGAAGCAACTTCCGTCACACCGATGACATGCACCGTGTCGTCCGCCACTTTTCCGACGAGTAACTTCACTGTCGAGGACCCGATATCAAGCGCTACATAATATTCTGATTCATCCATTGTTCACACCTCCTGCAAATGATTGCATACTATATTCTATTGCATTTTTCTTACATTGTCTAAAGTTTTTCAACATCCTGACTCTCCTCTATCTCTCCTCGTTTCTTTTCCTCAGCTCGCTCGGACCATTTCGTCAATAAAATCCGACGGATAATCGCGATATTTTGGAACAGACGTACTCCGAATGCGAACACGGCTGCCAAGTATAAATCGACTCCAAGATGCACGCCGAGAAAGGCTAAGCTCGCTGCGAGTATAATATTGAAGAAGAAACCAGATATAAATATTTTATCATCGTACACTTGTTGCAAATGTGCACGTATTCCTCCAAATAAAGTATCTAATGCTGCCAATACGGCAATCGATAAATAGTTGCTGTACACAGATGGGATTTGAAGGTCAGACAACAATCCGAGAGAAATACCAATGAGTAAACCGAGCAATGGTAGCCACATTTAATTGTCCCCCTTCGGCAGTTGTTGTAAGTACATCATGTCGACCCGCTCCGTCCAACCATTCAATTCGATTTGCTCACTCGGTTCATGAATATCAATTATGAGATTATCAATGTAAAAATCATCGTGTAATGGAGAAGCAAGTAAGTAATTATAAACTTTCTCACTATCCTCAAATGTTTCCGTTACAATCTTTATTGTAAAGGGTGGGTTCTTTACATTCAAACCATTCACTGTCGTCACACCATTAATATCTCGAATTGCACTTAAAATCGTATAGCGTTTTGAATCGATTTCGATAATTAAGCCACTCATACGATTCACATCATTGATGAAGCGAGTCAACAAATCGGCTGGTATTGTTTCAATTGGCAAACCTAGCGCGATACTTTCTGGCGATGGTTGAATTTCAATTTCAATTCCAGGGCCTGTCAGTGATGTAAAACCAGCCCGTTTTTTTAAATCATCTACCGTTTCAATTAAAGCCATTTCCGGATCTTCCGACTTCGCACGTTCATACGTGTAAAGTGTGTGATCCATATCTCTTATTTCTTTCAATAATTCTGATTGCGCTTGTTTTTGCTCTGCGATTTCATTGCGAATCGCCCAAATATCTCGTGTATCTCGCTCAGCTGGTTGGTGATTTAATGAATTGTATTGAACAGCTAACATAAAACCAACGAGCGACACGACGAGCATGAGGGCGATGCTCACTTTTGATTTTATTTTCATCACTATCCTTCCCTCAATGCTGGTAATATAACCTCTTTTTCTTCAACTAATACGACGATATGGTCTTGTTCGAGTGAATCGAGCACACCTCCGCGCAATTGCAGTGAAGATTGTAGTACTTCTTGCGAACCGACCGCTTCAATGACAAAAGGTTCTGGGAACGTTTTGCCATCCACTGTAATGACAGGACCTGTACATTTAATGGAAGAATTTGACGTCAGCCGCTGACCGTTAATTGCAATGCCTTCTGCTCCTGCAATCTTCAATTCATTCACGACGCGGAGTACATGGCTTTCATGCACGATGTAATCGTTCGGATTTTGAGTGAGCGGATCGTAGTCGGCATCTTTTAATGTCACCTTCACACCCTCTCCGTGAGCAGGTACTAACCCTAAGAGCAAACGTAATTGTTCCGCTTCTTCAATCAGTTTCGTATGACGATCTTCCTCATGCATAAACGAATGTTCAATATCCATCACTTCACGCATTTTTTCATCTAACTCTTCATATAATTCTTTATTGCGTTCTTGCAAACGCAACAGTTCTTCACGGTACTGTTCTTCTCGCAAATACGCGAGCGGTTGATAATTATCTTGCTGATTGTTAATGCCTAGCGTTTTATAAGAAAATGCAAAAATGAATCCGAGAACTAAAAAGACGACAGAAAACCAAATTTGTCTCACACTATTCTTCTTCGACTTCCTCTTGTTCTGGCTGTTCATTTTGTTCACTTCCTCCATATAACTTGTCGTACGATGTGAAATAGGCACCGACTTCCAAATCAAACACCCCTTTATCTTGAGGCCCGAGCTGAGTGACGAGTTGAGGATAGTAAGTTAAACGCTCTGCCAAATTGTTCATTAGCGTATGCACCTCATTGCCGTCATCCATATATAAATGGACTTTCAGCTCGTGATCTGCTGGCACGATAATAATTTCTGAGATGAGCTCAAAAACCGTGTCATCAATTTGCAAAAGTTGCTGAGCGATTTGTTGTTTTTGGTCCAGTGTTTCAAATTTAGATAAAATCGGGATTTTTCGCGTCATCTGATTGTGTACGTAAGGAAGTTCTGTTCCGTCTTCCACCATCAATTGAAACAAGCCCTCTGTTTCAATGTATGCGACTGGCATTTTCTCTTGTACTTTTAAAGAGACGATCCGATTCCAACTGCGACTCACTTCGACTGCTTTCACAGTCGGCATTTTCTGCAATTTGCTTTCTATTTCTTTCAAATCTAGGCCCCAAATAGAATCCCCCATTCGGATGCCACTTTCTTCTACATATTCAATCGGCTCTGCTAAAGATGCCCCGTACACATCAACTTCTTTAACATCACTTAATCCTGTTTGGAAGTAAATGAGGGTGAGCAATAATAAAATGACGATGAGAATGAATGTATAAAAACGACGATTAAGTCGTCGTCTTTTCTTTTTGACGAGCTCTGGTATTTTATCTTGGATATCGACAACCGTCGTCATGATCAACACCTCACTTCGTCAATTTCATTACGGCATCGATAAAGGCTTCTCCTCGCAATTCAAAACTGCCGTACTGGTCCCAGCTCGCACAAGATGGGGAAAGTAAAACGACGTCGCCTGTCTGTGCATGCGTGATTGCTCGCGCTACGCCTTCTTCCATCGTTTCCATCGTTTCGACGATGGGCACTTGACAATCTTGAGCAAATTGAGCAAAACGTCTACGCGTCTCTCCGAATGTAATGACCGCCTTTACATTGTTCATGTAAGGACGTAATTCCTCAAAGGAATGACCGCGTTCCAAACCGCCTGCAATGAGCAAGATCGGCGAACGTTCAAATGATTGTAATGCACTTTTCGTCGCCAGCGTATTCGTCGCTTTCGAATCATTGTAAAATTTGATACCATTCTGTTCGAGAACGAACTGCATGCGATGCTTTACCCCTGTAAAGGAACTTAACACATTTTCCACCGTTCCTTTAGAACATTCCAGCAACAAGGCTGCTGCGGTTGCCGCGAGAACATTTTCTAAATTATGTTCTCCAGGGATTTTAATGAGCGCTCTTTTTAAATATGGCTCACCGTTCCAATAAATCATCTCTTCATCCGCACTCATTCCCCGAGCTAAAATTCTCTTTCGGGAAAACGGATAAAGTTGAGCTTTTGTGCGCTCTGCTACTCGAACGACTTCCTCTTGATCGGCATTGTAAATTAAAAAATCAGCAGCTGTTTGATTTTTAAACAAATTCGCTTTCGCTTCGATGTAATGATCTTTCGTACCATGATAATCGAGGTGCGCATCGTACAAATTTGTCAAAATCGCGATGTGTGGGCGGAACGATTCAATCCCCATCAATTGGAATGAAGACAACTCTGTAATCATCGTTTGTTCAGCTGTTGCTTGCTGTGCAACGTCCGTAGCTACTGTACCGATGTTACCTGCAATGAGTGGCTGTTTACCATCGATATTAAGCAGATGATAAAGCAACGTCGTCGTTGTCGTTTTTCCATTGGATCCTGTAATGCCGACAATGGGAGCTTCGCTAATTAAATAGGCGAGCTCCACTTCCGTCCAAATCGGAATATTTCGAGCGACCATCTTTTCGATGACGATATTTGTATAAGGGATGCCTGGATTTTTGACGACTAAATCAAAGTCACCATTTTGGACGTCTTCGGGATGACCTCCGTCAATTACTTCGATTCCTAAATTGCGAAGCGTCGTCGCATGTTCATCCCCTTGAAGTTTTGCGAAATCATTCACCGTCACAATCGCGCCAAGTTCATGAAGCATTTTCGCTGCAGAAAATCCACTTTTCGCCAAACCGAGTACAAGTACTTTTTTATTTTTTAATGTTGTAATGTGCTTCATACATATACCTCCAGTAGAACGGCAATTAATGCGCTGATGAATGACACGAACCAAAATGTCAAGACGACACGCCATTCTGACCAACCTGACAATTCAAAGTGATGATGAATCGGACTCATTTTAAAGACGCGCTTTCCTGTCGTTTTAAAGCTAATCACTTGAATGATGACTGATAATGTTTCGATGACATAAACAAGACCAATTAACAATAATAATAATTCAATTTTTAACAGGATTGAAATCGTTGCGATTAATCCTCCTAAAGCGAGCGAACCTGTGTCGCCCATAAATACTTTTGCAGGTTTGCGATTGAAGTATAAAAATCCGAGCATCGCTGTCGCCGTAATGACTGAAACAAGGGTTGCGCTGACGACATCTGCCGCATAAGCAATCCAAGCAAAAGCGACAAAAGTGAAAAATGTTGTGCCACCCACTAACCCGTCCAAACCGTCTGTTAAATTAATCGCATTTGAAAAACCGACGAGCCAGAAGACGAGAAATACGACGTAAAATATACCGAGATCAATCGTCCAAGAAGTAAATGGAATCGCGATGGCTGTATCAAAATATTCGGATTGGCGAAGCAGGAAGTAAGCGATAATTCCTACGACAATTTGTGCTACTAATTTTTGTAAAGAGGTTAAACCTAAATTTCGCTTCATGACGACGATGATAAAATCATCAAGGAAACCGATGAGGCCATACCCGATAAATACGATGAGCATGATCCATACTTCAGTTGACCATACGTCATACAATAGGCTAAATACTAATGTGCTAATTGTGATGGATGCAAAAAAGATTAAACCGCCCATCGTCGGTGTTCCTGCTTTTTGTTGGTGCGCTTTCGGACCTTCTTCTCGAATCGTTTGTCCAAATTTCATTTTGTGTAATATCGGAATAATCGCGTATCCGATTACGATCGTCAATGCGAATGTCGCAATGATCATCGTCATGTTTTGTACAGTTGACATCGTCTTCCTTACTCCTTCTTACTCATCTTCTTGTTGTGCATCTTCTTCTATTTCTTCTAGTTGTTCGAATACTTCATAATGTTGTTCAGGACGCTTTAATTGAATGATGATCGGTTCTTCTTTGGTTACGAGCGTTCCTTCACCTAAATTTTGTTCGGTGACATACCCTTCTCCCGCCATGCGAATATCTAGATTCGAAAGGGCTTTATAAGAGAGCACCATTTTTTTAGACCAACCTTCGAAATTCGGAAGCATACTATCTCCCTCTGTCTTTAATATAACGAATGTGTTGGGCGGTAATTTTGTTCCTTCAGATGGATACTGTTCTGTTATTTTTCCACCTTCCCCGATGAGTATGGGAGTGAAGCCAGATTCTCGAATTTGTTCCATTGCACGATCCGATGTTTTTCCAACGTAATTCCCATTTGCTTTCACTTCGATCGGTGCCACTTCATTCGGTGCAACATTCAACGATTTCAAAGCACTTTCCATCACGTTCGTAAATACTTTCGCTACGGGAACAGAACCATATTCCCCTGGTTTCGTTACAGGTTGTTGTACGCTGACAAACATGACAAGTTCAGGGTCATCAATCGGCGCCATTCCTAAGAAGGAGAATAAATAATTGCTTCCTCCACTCATATAACCAGGACGATCAGGATGTGGAATTTCAGCCGTTCCTGTCTTTCCACCGACATCATATGTCGGCAAAGCATAACTTTGGCCTGTTCCGTGAGGTGCCGTTACTGTAGAAGCTAACACATCGCGCACTTCTTTCGCTGTTTCAGCAGAAATAGGGGTGCCGACTTGATGTGGCTCATTTTGAGTAATAACTTCTCCCGTGCTCGGGTCCGTAATCGTATCAATGATATACGGCTGCATCATTTTTCCATCGTTAGCAATTGCTGTCGCTGCTTGAATCATTTGGAGTGGGGTTACCGTAGAACCTTGTCCATATGCAGTCGTCACACGTTCTGCTGGATAACGATCTAGCAATATGCCTGGCGCTTCATTCGGTAAAGAAATTCCAACAGGCTTACCAAATCCAAAATCCTCCAAATATTCAATGAAACGGCGATCTCCGATACGTTCTAACAAGTAAGCCATCGAAACGTTACTTGAACGTTGGAAGCCTTCAAGAAATGATATCGTTCCCCACCCGTGCTTATTCACATCCCGAATCGTTTTGTCATACACTTTATATGATCCGGATTTGAAGTAATCGTTCGGACGCCATTTCCCTTCCTCGATTGCAGCTGCTAATGTGAACATTTTCATCGTAGAACCTGGTTCAATCGTATTCTCAATCGCTTCGTTCAACCAACTGTCTGTCAATCCTTCTCGTGTTTCTGGATCGAATGTTGGACGCTGTGACATCGCTAAAATTTCTCCGGTTTTAGCATTGGCAATTACTGCGAGCGCTTTTTTCGGTTTGTACTGTAGCATCATCTCGTTCATTGCATCTTCGGTGAAGTTTTGCAATGTATTGTCGAGCGTCAATTTAATTTGAGCACCCTTTTTCGCTGGTTCAATAATGCGATTTGTCCCTGCTAAAACGAATCCCCACCGGTCGGATTGATAATTAATCGAGCCTGGCTGTCCACGTAAAACATCATTGTAGACTTTTTCGATGCCCATTTTCCCCATCGTTTCGTATTTATTTTCTTCTTCATTTAATTCCTTTGTTGCATAGCCAATTAGATGAGAAGCAAAAATACCATTTGGATAAAAGCGCTTCTTTTCCTCTATGAGTGATACGCCGGTCAATCCTTCTTTCTCTACTGCTTCAGCTAATTTTTCAGCGTCCTCTATTCCGATTTCTCGACCCGCTTTTCCAAATTCTACTTGATAACGCGATTTACCTGCCGCGACTTCATCGATTCCTTTTTGAATAATGTCTCGAATTTTCTCTTCAGGCAAGTCAATGAACTCTGCTAAAACACGTGCGGTTTTTGAAGCATCTACGACATGATAGTTAATGCCGGACTTTTCCGATGACTTATCTGGTTTGACGACAGCTACGAGACGATAGCTCAAAGTATCGGTCGCAATCAGCTGTTCATTACGATCGACGATTTCACCGCGTTCGCCTTGTAATATGAACTCTCGCGCATATTTTTCTTTCGCCATCTCCGTCAACTCTTGCCCTTTTGCATAGCCTGTCATCTGAATGAATGTCACTCTGAAAAACAATATAAAAAAGAAGCCTACAAAAAATACTACTAGTAGAAAGGCTCCCCATTGGAATCGAAACTTTTTTTTCATCGTCCTGGCACGACCTTTACGTTACTCTCATTTAAATTTAAGCCACGTTCTTTCGCCTTTTGCCAAATGCGTTCATAAGATGATTTTTCGTTAATTTGAATCAATAGCTGTCCATTTTCTTTTTGGACATCATTAATTGCGATCGACATCGAGTGCACTTCTCTATTTATCTCGTTCAATTGTGCTTGATTGTGCAACAAAATAGTCCCGCAAAAAACAGTAAAGACAGAGTATAAGATAAATAAAATCTTCTCACCCTTTGATACAGCCTTTCTTTTTTTGTGAGACTTTTTCGAAGGGCCGGGGGAAGGTTTTGTATGTGGTTGTTCAATAATCTCTTCAATTTGAGATTGTTCGATATATTGTTCATATTGACGTAAACCCATTTATCTTCACTCCTTTACTATTTTTTCAATCACTCGCAATTTTGCAGAGCGGGAACGATTGTTATTCTCAATCTCTTCGTCGCTCGGGATTATTGGCTTACGATTCACAAGTCGATATGATAATTTCATATCGTCCGGAATAACCGGTAAGTTCGGTGGTAAATCTGGTAATGTCGTCACTTCTTTAAACATCGCTTTCGTCAAGCGGTCCTCTAACGAATGGAATGTAATGACAGCGATTCTTCCACCCTCATTTAACATTGTTAAGGCTTTCGCGATGGAACGTTCCGCAACTCCTAACTCATCATTTACCGCAATTCGCACAGCTTGAAACACTTTTTTGGCAGGATGTCCCCCTGTGCGTCGTGCGCGTGCTGGAATTCCGAGTTTAATTAGTTCGACGAGTTCGAATGTCGTTTCGATAGCTGCTTGTTCTCGTGCTTGTTCAATTTTACGCGCGATTTGCTTTGCAAACTTCTCTTCTCCGTAGCGGAAAAAGATTCGGACGAGGTCTTCATACGTCCAATCGTTAATCACTTCTCTAGCTGTCAATGCTTGCGTTTGATCCATCCGCATATCGAGCGGCGCATCGTAGCGATAACTAAAACCGCGCTCTGGAACGTCAAATTGTGGACTTGAGACACCTAAGTCATAGAGCACACCGTCCACTTTTGTAATACCGCGCTTCGCAAGTTCTTCTTCTATCCATTCAAAGTTTGAGTGGATGAATGTGACGTGCTCCGCATACGGTTGCAATTTCACTTTCGCATGCGCTATCGCCGTTTCGTCTTGGTCGAAACAATATAAATGTCCTGTACCTGAAAGTTGGGCCGCAATTTTTTCGCTATGGCCTGCTCCACCTAATGTACAATCGACATAAATACCGTTTTCTTTAACATTTAGTTGTTCGACGGCCTCATTTAATAAAACCGTTACGTGTTCAAACAGGGAAACCGCCTCCTCTATTATTCAAAATCAAATAAATTTTCTGCAATATCGTTGAATGCATCTTCACTCATCGTGAAGTATTCGTTCCAGCGATCTTGTGACCATATTTCAATCCGATTGGAAACGCCGATGATGACACAATCCTTCTCTAAGGAAGCATGCTGCCTCAACGTCGTCGGTATATTGATTCGTCCTTGTTTATCAACATTCACTTCCGTTGCCCCAGAAAAGAAAAAACGAGTGAATGCTCGCGCATCTTTTTTAGCGATGGATAGTTTTTTTAATTTTTCTTCGAAGTGAACCCATTCTTCTGGTGGATACCCAAATAAACAACCATCCATTCCTCTCGTCAATATAAAGCCGTCATTCAAATGTTCGCGAAATTTTGCAGGGATAATAATTCTACCTTTTAAATCAATCGTATGAACGTATTCCCCCATGAACATATGAATCACCCCAATATACATATAATGTACCACATTCCCCCACTTTCCACCACAAATTATATAATATTATTCGAAAATAAATCGTTAGTAACTCGTTTCATTGAAATACATTATTTCAGCGTTTTTCAACGTTGTTTTTTGCCTTTACCTATGGTGAATTCTTATATTTCTCTTCAAAAAAACTCCTCATTCGATGAAAGAAGAGGAGTTTTTACATATTTATACATTTTGTTTTCTATAAAATAATCATTTTATGGCAATCATTCCAATTATACTCGTTTTTCAACAATTGAGAAATGAGATCAAGCCCATATTCATTGACATAACGATAAGGAGTGAACATTCTTTCTTGGGGGACTCCTTCTGGTAGCAATTGTCGTTCAATCGTTCGGAGGCGACGAACAGAAGTTTCTTCCTGCATTGTTATTTCACGATTATAAAATTGTTCCACATACCGGAATTGTTTTTCATGATAGTGTGTATTTTTTTCTAATATACGTTTCATCCCAGGAGTTGGTGCCATTTGCTGAAGCTGGTTTAATGCTCGGTGCAAATTTTGTTCCGCTTCACGCAAAGCGTCTAGAAATACTTCATCTTTCATTTCTCCAATATGTTGAGCGACCAATGCTTCATAGTTTTGATCGAGCGCTTTTTCAAAAGGGATATTCACTTGCTGCAATGCATACTGCACATCGCGCGGAACAAGGGTAATCGAATGACGCGGGATGAGTAAAGGCATTGTAACATCAACTGCTCGAAAAGCATCCTTCAATGTAGCCCAATACGCCAATTCCCCTGGTCCTGCGATAAAAGCAAAAGTCGGGAGCATCATCTGTTGCATCATCGGTCGCGTGACGACATCATTGCTAAAGCGTTCTGGATATTGTTTGATTTCAGCGATGAGTTCTTCTTCAGTCCAGCGTAGTTGTAGAGGTTCATAGATGAAGTTTTCCCCTTCGCGCTGAAGTAAAAGGCGCCCTGTTTCATGAACATAAAATAAATGAGCATTGTCCAATGTTGCTTGCAATGGCATATGGCCCATCACTTCGGCATATTGACGTTCTTTCGTAACGACCGCTTCTGCCACCGCTTCATTGCGTTCGACCATTTGAGTTAAAGCGTCGACTTGCATTTTTTTAAACGGCTCATACGCTGCATCAATATATAATAATCCTGCTTCCGCAAAAAAATCATTCATTAAATAAACGAAAAACGACGTGTAGTTATCCGTCGCATCGACCGCTTCATGCAACTGCTGTAAAATATGATTCGTATGCTCCGTTTCACGATACGTACGAATCATGTCATCGACATAGCGATGCATCGTATCACGATTGAATGTCGTATCGCTCGCCATCTTTTTAAGCGGTGAACGCTCAGGATAAACGACTTTTTGCAAGCGATCATTCTTTTCAACGTATACGTGATTAATTTCATCGATGTCATGATCTTCTCCCGCAACCCAAAATAAAGGAATGAACGGACGCTTATGACGAGCCGATTGCTCACGCGCGTATAAAATTACAGAAATCGCTTTATGAACAGAGTAAAGAGGGCCGGTTAATAGACCCGCTTGTTGGCCGCCGACGACGAATACAGACTGAGGGTCGCTTATTTGCTCAAGATGCTGTTCGATTTGGTCACTCGTATGATAATTTTTCATAAATTGTGTCATCACTTGGCGCAATGTTTCACGTTCAAATGACGTGTGATCAAGGTCTATTAAACGTTGGCGCTCTCCTTGTTCTGTTCGTTCATATTGAAAATAGTCCCGTTGGAAATCGGCAGTTTCATACGCTTGTATGACTGCTTGCTTCGGTCTATTCATTAATTCTATCACTTTCATCCATTCATTCTCCTCACATCATTACTTATCGAAAGTATATCAAAGGTCCGTTTCAGATGGTAGCGAGCGAACTTATAAAGCATATTGTATGGCGCGGATAAGCAATGTGCCGACGACGAGTATGAAATAGAGTGCAATCCCATAGAGAAAATAAATACGCCACAACTTACGGAATAATGGTCGCCATAAAAAATCGGACTCTTTCCGATATTCGTTGATCGCGTAAAGGAGAGCAATTATTAAATAACTCGTACCGAGAATGAGTAAACTATAGTCTGTCGTCCAAAGGGCGAGTACTAAATAATTCGAAATAAATAAAACGACGGTCGTCAAATCTGCACTCCAATGAAGCGCTCGTTTTCCTTTTCTAAAAATAAGTGCAAACAAAATAAAAAGCAATAGAAACGGAATGAGCGGAAACATTAAACTGACCGCTAAAATTGTCTGAATAATCAAGGATGACCGTCACCTTTCATGCAAGCTTGTTAATAACTGATAAAGCATATGAAGTCGCGGTGTCGGAATTTGATTCAAACGCCCACGCTCAATGATGGGCCGGACGATTGTATCCAGTTCCGTCTTGCGCCCTTGTTGCACATCAACAAACATTGATGAATCGTTCGTTGCGGTTTGTTGACAAACTGCGCGTACACGTTCAAAAGGAACGTGTTTTTTCATAGAGGGTAAGACGTTCATCAACTCATCATATACTTCGCGCATTGCTCGTTCTGCTGAAATGCTTTCGACAAGATGCCCATTCGGCACTCGAAGGAGAGCAGTGAGCGGATTAATACAACTATTGATGATCACTTTTCCCAACAACAACTGTTCAGGCTCAATTGTTTCTATTATGAATAACTCTTCTAAACTTTGCAATATGTCTCCTTGCTTAGGCTCATCCTTCGCTCTCGCTAAGCGGATACGGCCTTCTCCTGTATGGAGCACTTGTACATCTCCTAGACGCTTCGCTCCGTGTTCCACCGTCGCAAAAAAGCAGTTCGGTTCATTTTGTAGCGCATCGTAATGCGCGATACCATTTTGAATAAATAGTTTCGGTCCTTGCGGTAAATTATTGAACAATGGAACGAGGTCGTCATATTTCATCGCATATAAAAAAAGCCCTTCTCGATTTTTCGGTAAAGCAGTTGTAACCGAAACAGCATTCGTTTGCACTTCTCCTCCACGATGATAGGTCAAGCCCTCTTTTATAAGGCTCTCTCTCTGCTCTTCTCGGCGCACGACGAGATGCACATCCCATCCTCGTTCGGTAAAAAAATGCGTAAATAATAAACCGAGGGAGCCCCCTCCAATAATCGTCACTTGTCGCATCTTTTACACTCCTTTCATTTTCTACAATCAAAACGATTTTTGAACGTAGAAAAGAAAAAGAGTATACAAAAAAATTGCTAAGAGCCATGGTCTCTTAGCAATTTTAGAGATACTATATCTCAAGTTTTAGCGACTAATTATTCGCCAACAACTTCTTTTCCTTTGTAGTGACCACATGATTTACATACGCGGTGTGATAATTTCATCTCACCACAGTTATCACATTCAGTCATACCTGGAACGCTCAATTTAATGTGCGTACGACGTTGGTTTTTAACTTTTTTAGAAGTTCTACGCTTTGGTACTGCCATGTTCGGGCACCTCCTTTAAATTAATCAAACTACAATCTATTCTTCGTCAGATTGCAACAATTTCGCAAGGGCAGCAAGTCTTGGATCGACCGCCTGCTCTTCTTCAATCGCTTCTTCTGGCTCTTCCGCCAACATATACGTCCAGCCTTTGCCTTCTTTATACGTCAAGTCTTCCGCGCCTTCCGCATACACTTGAAGCGGAATTGAAACGATGATTAAATCTTCTAATATCGATCGTACATCGACTGTATTTTGTTCTACAGGATGTATCGTCTCATCGCGTTGGAGAAGTTCTTCTTCCCAACTAAATCGTTCAAACGTGTCGAGTGCGAACGACCATATCGCATCTTCCCAAGTGCGTGCACAAGGGACAGTCACTTCTCCTTCAATATGAAGTTGAAGATCGATGCAATCTTTCTCAATCTCAGCATAACCTGTTAGTCGAATCGGGCCGATTGCGCGAATCGAGTCATCTCGTTGGATGATTGATTTTAAATCAATCACTTGATCGAGCGGGATACGATCGCCTCGATGTTTTCGCAATTGATGAATGGACCATTTCATGCCTATCACCTCAAGACAACAATGTTGATTATATACCGCCAAAAGCATCATGTCAAGATAATTTCTTGTCACTCTTCTATTCTCATTCTATAATGAAGAGAAACTATTTTAACGTGAAAGGAGCACTTATGCAAACCGTTGGAATTATCGCAGAATATAATCCATTTCATAATGGACATTACCATCAAATTCAAGAAATTAAACGCTCTCTTCAACCCGATGCAATCGTCGCGGTAATGAGTGGTTCGTTTTTGCAAAGAGGGGAACCAGCCCTACTGGACAAATGGACGAGAACAAAATTGGCACTTGCAAGCGGCGTCGATGTCGTCATCGAACTTCCGTTTCGCTTTGCCGTAAGTGCCGCACACGAATTCGCCTACGGTGGCGTACAAACATTAATTCACGCAGGGGTCGATACGATTAGCTTCGGTAGTGAAAATGGAGACGCAACCTCTTTTGAGCGAACTGCTGAGCAATACGTCCATCATGAAACATTGATTCAAGCAGCGACGCGCGAACAGTTACAAGGAGGCTCTTCTTACCCGAAAGCATTCAATATCGCTTTCGCACAATATGTCACGAGCGATCTAGCAATCGAGCAGCCAAACAATAGTTTAGGTTTTCATTACGCTGTGCAAAACGCAAAAAGTAAACGACCAATGCGCGTACACACTGTAGCGCGCAAACAAGCGCATTATCACGATCCCGCTTTATACGACTCAATCGCGAGCGCCACAGCAATTCGACGCGCATTATTTTCAAATGACATCCATAATCTTCACAACGTCGTCCCCCATGCGACATTCGAAACGCTCGCCGATTATGAAGCGGACCGTTCATCGTTCGGGCGCTGGGAACTTTTTTACCCGATGCTTCGCTTTTTACTATTGCGTCAACAGTCTACTTCATTTGACCGCACATTTCTCATGCGAGAAGGGATTGAAAACCGCTTCTTACAAGCTGCTAATTCCTATGATACGTTTGAACAGTTTATGCGCTATGTCAAAACGAAACGTTTCACTTGGACAGCGATTCAACGAATGCTCGTTCATTTTTTGATCCATACACCGAGCGACCCGTCTAATGCAATCCATTATGCGCGAGTACTCGGCTTCACCGAACAAGGACGCGCTTGGATAAAAGAAAAAAACGAACACCGTTCCATCCCGCTTATCACAAATCCGAAACAGTTCGACGATCCGCTCCTTACGCTCGATTGTAAAGCGACGACACTGTATACACAAGTGACAAATAGCTTATCTCATTGTCGTTCAATCCAAGTCGATTATGCGATGCCACCGGTGCGCCTTTAAGACGCTTTCGGTGGCAATTCTTCTAAATAATGTAGCGCGTCATCAATCGTTCGAACAGGAACGATTTGCATCGGTGTTTTCAACCGCTCAGCAGTTTCTACCGCTACTTCATAATTGGAACGAATGTCGGGATATTGTGCTTTCATCTCTTTAGAGACAACATCATCTGGGGCGAAAAAAATATCGATTTTTTGCTTATGAGCTGCAATCACTTTAAAATCGATACCGCCGATTCTTCCGACCGAACCGTCTTCTAATATTTCTCCCGTCCCAGCGACTGAATAACCTTTCGTCAAATCATCATCTTGCAAATGGTTCATAATTTCTAACGTGAACATTAACCCAGCTGAAGGACCCCCGATGCTCGAACTTTCAAAGACGACATTTGGACTCGTCTCTACAATTTCATTATCTTCATAACGAATGCCAAGCCCTACTTTCCCTGGTCGGTTTGGCAAATCGGCTAATGTCACTTCTTTCTCAAATTGTTGACCATCACGCTCAATCACTAATGTTAATTGATCTCCTTTTAACATTTTTTCGATGTACGGATGAAAGGTTTGTTTTTCTGTCAATGGATAATCATTTACTTGAACGATCGTATCTCCTGGACGAATGATTCCTTCCGCAGCGCTTCCTTTCACGACCCCGATAACGTAAATGCCGTTATATTTTACTTCGTAATGTCGCTTCGCTCGATTAAATGCTACGATTTTCGCTTTATTTTGCGAATTGTACATTAATCTTTTTTGACGGATGGAATATTCTTCGTCATCTTCTTCTTCTTGTTTCACTGAAGTGACAGGGAGGACGTCCATCTCTTTCGACAGCTGTGCATAAACATAAGTTAAAGGTGTCGCTTTCGCGATCGAAATCGTCATTAAATGAAAAAGCCCTTTCGGCTGTGGATGCACTTCTTCAATCGTGACAAGTGGCTGCAATTCATAAGCTCCCCCTGGTTTCGAAATGTAATAGTTCAGAGGATAAAAAGCTAATACGATTAAAATCGCAAACATGGCGATAAAACGGATGATGTGCTTTCTCACAGGAAGGCTCCTTTCTAAAAAATCATCGAAAGAGCGAGCCTCTCTCTTGTATTCAAAACGTTAACAAGAATGCTCGCTCACTTCCGATGATTGTCTATTAATGTGTAGCTTTATATTTTTCACGCAAAGCGAGTTCGACATTGCGCGGTACGAGAGCGGAAATATCTCCGCCATATTGGGATACTTCTTTTACGATACTTGAACTTAAAAACGAATACTGACTTTTCGTCATGACGAAAAATGTTTCAATCTCATCATCGAGCACACGGTTTACTGACGTGATTTGCATTTCGTATTCAAAGTCACTCACTGCACGCAAGCCACGAACGATGACAGTTGCACCGATGCGATTGACGTAATCGATCAATAAACCAGCGGATGTTTCCACTTTGACGTTCGGAAGATGACTCGTCGCTTCACGAATGAGTTCGATTCTTTCTTCAGCTGTAAACATTCCTTTTTTCGCCGAATTGTGCATGACGACAACGCGGACGTTTTCAAAAATTTTAGACGCTCGAGCGATAATATCGAGATGACCATTCGTAATAGGATCGAAACTTCCTGGAACTACTGCTATATTTGACATGTTTTTCACTCCGTGTAAATAGAAATTGTACTCGCACCATATTTTTTCTCACTCGAACGTTGAAACGTTCCATAATGTTCAGGCAATGTGTACGAGCTCATATGTTCACATACGATAATTGCATTATGACACATAATTTCCATTTCGACAAACTGAGCAATAAGCGCATAGTATTCCGTCTTTTCATAAGGGGGATCGAGAAATAAATAATCGATGCATACTTCACGTTGTTGCAAATATGCGATGCTTTTTTCAGCGCGACTCGGTACGATGGTAACGCGACTAGACATTTTCGTTTTTTCGACGTTTTGACGAATTGTCGTTAACGCACGACGATCACTCTCGAAAATGTAAGCGTGCTCCGCTCCACGAGACAATGCTTCTAATGCGAGCGCGCCGCTGCCACCGAATAAATCGACGACGATACCGCCATCGAAATATGGACCGATTCGATTAAATAAAGACTCTTTCACTTTATCAGAAGTCGGACGCGTCGTCTCACCTTGCAAGGTTTGCAATTTCATTCCTCTGCACGTTCCTGCGATAATTCTCAACTTTTTGCACTTCCTTCTTCAGCATCTTCTACAACTTCTTCGATGACTGCGCGTAAAGAACTCACTTGAATTTCTTCTTCGTGATGTTCAAAAATTAACTTAAAAATTCGAAGTAATGATTGCTCTTCGAAATAATATTGGCCATTAATGAATATATATGGCGACTGCCTTAAATTAACACGCTTTTCTTGATACACATAAAATGAATCAATTAAAGAAAAACGATACGTTTCATCAGCACTCTTCACATGAATCGACTGTTCATCCGATGTCACTTCATAATCGAATGCTGCGAGTAAAGGACGGATTGGATAATACAATTGCCCTTTCATTTTAATCGGTTTCACATCTTGTAGTATTTCTTCACCGAGCACAACTTCTTTTGGTTCGTACAGCAATAATTGCTCTGGCGCTTCTCCTGCTAACATTTCACTAAAGTAATTCACTTCTGAACGTGACGCGGCTCCGACTAATCGATCGAAACGCTCTGCTGTCAGCGGCTCTTCTTGCGGTTCACGTAAAGTATTTTCCAAACGTACTAAATCATCCGCTGCTAACGTTTCATTTAATTTTGCAAACGCTACATTTGCCGGCGGTGTACCGATTGGCTCTCCTAATAAAATCGAACCGACGAGCTCAGCGATTTTGCGTTCTTCTAAAGGTATGCCGTAAGCGGTTTGAACACTTTTTGTAAAGAGTACGTTGGCGATGTTTTCTTTTTCGGATTCTGGAAGCGCTACGAAGCGATCTGTTTCGATATTATGCTTTCCTTGATGCAACACGATCGTCATATGTTTCGACTTGAACTGAGCGAGCAATTCATCGATATGCTCTCCAAATTTTTCATCCGTTACTGCGCGATCAAATAATGTGAAGCGCTCGCCACGATGTGCAAGCGGTGTCGCTTCTTGTTGCCAAAATAAATCGGTCACTTCGCCGACGCCTGCAAATAAAAAGTAGTGGAAATCTTCCAGTTCATGCGTACCGATTTGTTCTAAACCAGTCACCCACATACCACCATTTGCCGTTTCATCGACGATATGTACTGTCGTTAATTGCGGTGTAGCATTTGCAATCATTGCAAATGGCTTTTCGACTTCCAGAATGCCTTCAATCGATTGTGGCTTCGCCAATGTATAACGATATGTCTGTTCCGTCGCTTCTCCAGCTACAATTTGAGATAATTGTTCATCAGAGCGTGCGCATGAACTCATTTCACTTTCCACACATTGAATATTTGTACTCCCTTTAGGCCATTCAATATCATAGTCGAGCGGCGCTAAGTTTTTAAAATGATGTGTGATGATGAAGTGCGTACCATCATATTCTACTTCAATTTCTTGCGAATACGTCAACGCATCTTTATCGTAACCATCTGCCACTGCCGAATCGCTATAATGAATGTACAATAATGCTGCGTTAATCATGAGCAAAACTAAAAGGATTCGACCCATCAATTTCAACGAACAAGCACCCCTTTCGATGTCGTTATTTTTCATGTTATGATAGTATTTAATACGAAGTTTTTTAAGAAAGGAAACGACTTACGATGTTAATTAACGAACAATTTATTAAGCTCGGTCATGGATATGGTGATATTTATGAGTTGTTTGAATTGATGAAAACGAATCAAACACGTATACACAATGCCTTTCTCCTTATAACGGAGCACCAAGGTAAAGCGGTATGTTCTTTCGCCGTAGCATTGAAACCCGCAGGTAGCAGTCAATTTATGCCGATATATATTTGCTTAGAAGGCATTCCGTACAATCCAGAAAGCCCTTCTAAGCGCCTCACTTTATTCGAACAAAATTGTGAAGCCTGTCACGTTACACCGATTCAAGTTGCGATTAAACATTCTTCTTATTTTGAAGAATATGAACTGTATTACCAGTACGTAACGGGCATTTTAAGATTGAATCACTTATTACCACCACTCCAATAGACCTAATTACAGTCCGATTTTATAATCGTATTCTTTCGCTTTATCGGGTCGGACTGTTTCATATTCAGTGTCTACGAAAGGTCGATACGACACTTCGACCTTTTTCACAAATGGTAATTTTTCAATTCGTTCTTTCACTCGCATGTTATCATCGAGATCTGTATATAAATGTACATATTTCATCTTGCGAGAGATGTAGTGAACATGACCAAATTTCCGTAATGATTTCGCATGTTTTAGTTGTTTAATATAAACGATTAAACCTTGACGTTCAACCAATTGAATCCCCTCTCTTCTTACTCTTTACAATACCATAAAAATGAATTTTGTCGCAACTGCATTCGGCTGACAATTGATAATGATTCATTTACAATGGTACGGTAAGTGCAAAAAGTATGGGGAATATGAGGAGGGCCTTCCATGAAAAACAAAACGAAAGTGGCCATTACTTTAGGCGCAGTAAGTGCGGGTGTTGCTGCTTGGGCAGCTTCAAAGGCGATTGTAAAACGCACGCCGCGTGAAACGAAAGCATTGTTACAAAATAAGGAAACACCATTCATTATGCGCTCGCAATTAAATGAGCTTCAACGAGAAGAACATTTTGCGACAACGGTGTACGTAACGCAGGATGAGCAACTCGTCGCTACGACAATTCCAGCGACAGAGCCACTCCCACTCGGTGAGATTAAATACCGTACAGCTGAACAATTAACAGCGGACTATCCACAATTTATCCTTCTTGAGGAGCTTCATGAACGATTGAACGACCGCATTTTATTCATCATGATCGGCGATGAACCGAGCAGTTTTGAAGGCAGTCTCATCCCATCGAAATTATGGGAGTTTATTCAAAAGACGAATCGTTGTGAGTCGGTCATGATTGCTAGTGAATATGAAGAACAGCTTGACCGCTTCAATCTATATGCACAAAACGAAGTCGTGATTGTTGCGACAGAGGATGAAGTAAAAAAAGCTTATGCCGCTTATTCGAGCGCGCTCGGTCATCTATATCAACCGAACGCCGATGTTGCCATCATCCGTTTGAAAGACAATGTATTGCGTTCTCATCAAAGACGCTTCATCTCTTTTTTAAATCAATTGAATGTACAAGTGATGAATGAAGTCGAACATTCCGATACTTCTACAGAAAATCCTGTCATCGGCATCATTTCATTTGATCGTTAAAAAAACGACTGGATCGTGAAATTTCACGATTCAGTCGTTTTTTATTATGAAGCAGAGCAGTTACATGCGCCTCCAGAAGCACAGCCTGTTCCACAAGAACTTGTTTCGAAAAATGGATTGCTACTATCCACCGCGACATTCGTTGACACCGCTTGAGCGAGCGTATATCCGACGAGATCTAACATCCCTTGCAGTTCTGTTTCAGCAAGGCGATACGTTGCAATCTTTTCATTTAAGTCGAGCGCACGCTTCTGTTTGCGTACAGTTGTCATCACTTCCCGGTAATCCGGATGGTACTTTCCAAAGCGTTGCACTTCTTCGTAACGCTCTTTCATTTGTAAAAATTGCTCTATATGTTGAACGAGCTGTTCGTCCCCGTACACTGCTCGCTTCGCTTCAAAATATTGTTGCACAAGGTCCGATTGTACAATTTGGGCTGCGAGCATGTCGCTAGCTTCCAAAATATCGAGCCATTCTTCCGTCATATATACTCCCCCTACCTCATCTCTTCATATTCCGCTGGATCGGGCGCTTTATAAATATATTCAAGCACATAATAATTCCCATAAACGCTCGCTCCGATATGCGTATACTGATCCGAGAGCATCACTTTGCGATGTTCTGGAGAATTTAAAAATCCGTGCATCACTTCAATCGCATCTCCAGACGAGAGTGCTGTATTTTCTCCAGCCTTCTCATGTTTAATGTTAAATTGTTTTAAACGATTTGGCAAATTGTCCGACTTTTCTTCCGTAAGTGCACTGAGCGCAAACTGCTCGCTCATCCTTCTCGCAAACACCGTCAAGCTATAATCCGACTCTAGTTTTTTGCGCGCATGCGACAGACGAAGCCAGTTGGATAAATCGACCAATTGCCTTTCTGCTGCTCGGTATACATCGCTCGATTGTTCACTCGAAACAGGGGGACGTGGTGATACCGTTCCTTCATAATATAAATCATATGGCTGATGTAAAAGCAAAGTGGCATCATCGATAAACCGTATCGCTTCGATTCTCTTTTCTTCCACATCGAAATAAATTTGCATATTCAATTGCTGAAACGCAAGCAATAAGCGTTCCTGTATATCTTCTTGCGTCAATGTAAAAATATATTGATTATCTTCATGTTGAAAAGCAACTTCTGTATTTAAAATCGCTGTGCTTAACACATGTTCCACCGATTCATCAATGCGATATGGCTCTGTATTTAATTCTTCATTCATCGTATAAATTTGATTGATTGTACCATCTGTGTTAACACCGACCATCGTGCGCATTTTCGGATAGATGTACCAATGATACGCATATAAAGACGGTTCGATTCGTGACGGCTCTCCGTACTTCTCTATCCACTCTTCAATCGGATGAGAAACATATGTCGATAAACCGATTTTCGGACGTTCCAATAGCTCCTCATACTGTTCAAACTGATGAGAGATTGACGGGCTTATTGGAGTCGGCTGTGCAGCTTCTTTATTTAATATTTGGCTTTCTTTCATTTGACTGTTGATCGTCTCCATAACAACGATAATGATTATGATAAATAAAAAAGGAAACACAAACTTTCTCCACATATCGGTACCTCCTCTCATTCTATCTCTAGTATAATCGACTTTATTGCCAATTTGTGAACAGTCTCTTAAAAAATTTAGAAATGCGTTGCAACTATTGATGTTTTGTTCTATGATTAATAAGTATAAGCGAACGATTGCGCCATTTATAAAGGAGGACTTATTAATGTATATTGAAAATACAGGGCTTGAGTCACTCGTAGTAGATTTACGTCTATTAAAAGAAATTATGCACAAGCATGACCTTTTCGTTGATGGACAGTGGGACTACGAGCGTATTACATTTGACAAAAAGTATGTCATCAAAGAAGGTACATACTACTTACGTGTATTCGGATACACTGAAGATGGAGATATCGGATCTGGTCAAGCAGAAATCACGCTAAAAAAACCAGTACTCGGCAAACACTACTACCCATTCGGCGTAGAGTATGGCGAAGATGAAGTGTTCCCTGAAAACCTCGTAAAAGATTGCGAAAAAACATTACAACAAGTATTAGAAGAATTAAAACCTTACGTGCAAGCGTAATTCGTTGAAAGAGACTTCACTTCAAGTGAGTCTCTTTTTCTTTTGTTAACAGTATTCAAATGAAATAGACTCCGTTATAATAATAGGAGATTACCATTCACGGAGGGGTTCACGTTGTCGAAAATTTTAACAAAACGAAATGTGCTCATCACACTTTCGATTATTGCGATCGCCATTAGTTTATATTTTATCGTGCCTGTTTCAATTCCAATCATTTTAGCTTTACTCATGGCGATGCTCATTGAACCACTCGTACGATTTGTTGAAACACGCATTCAAATTTCTCGCAAAGTTTCTGTTATTTCTGTTTATATTTTCGTCATTTCAATCATTATTTTAGCGATTTATTTCACTGTGACGAGTTTAATTGCACGGATTATCAATTTTGTGAAAGATGCGCCCGCTCATATTAACTCACTCATCCTCGCCTGGAACGAGACACAAGACCGTTTCTTTAAATTTTCAGCAGGGATGCCTGATGAATTTGTCAAAGCGATTCAAGTCGAGCTGAACAACTTTATTATTTCATTGCGCGACTCGTTAATCAACTTATTAAGCTATGATAAATTAACAGCAATTGCCGCAGAAATTCCAAATTTTCTCGTCAGCTTCATCGTCTTTATGATCGCCCTCTTTTTATTCATGTTGGAACTCCCACAGTTAAAAGAAATGGTATTCCGTCATTTAAAAGATGAAACGTCACAAAAAGTGCGCTATATGACGGCACGATTAAATAAAGTCGTCATCGGTTTTATGAAAGCACAATTGCTCGTCAGTTTAATTATTTTAGCCGTTACATTCGTCGGCTTGCTTCTGATTATTCCGAAATACGCTGTCGTCATGTCGCTCGTGATTTGGATCATCGACGTCATTCCAATTCTCGGGTCAATCATCGTGTTAGCACCGTGGTCCATTTACGCATTCATTACAGGAGATGCAGCGCTCGGCACGCAACTTGCGATTTTAGCAATTATTTTACTCGTCATCCGTCGTACAGTCGAACCGAAAGTGATGGGATCTCAAATCGGTCTCTCGCCACTTCCGACATTGATTGCGATGTTTATCGGACTGAAACTATTCGGCTTTCTCGGCTTCTTCATCGGACCATTCGTCGTCATTTTATTTACGACAGCACGAGAAGCTGGCATCATTCGAACGAACTTTAAAATTTAAAGTCTCCGCCTTCGTGCCGAGGCTTTTTTTATACAAAAAAATCCCTCTCAGTTCGTCGTATCATCCTGAGAGGAATTTTATTTAAAAGCCTAAAATCGCTTTAATGACAGATGTCGTTTCTCCGCCTTTATAGAAAACGTAGAGAAGTAAGTATACAGCGACACCTGTAATGGCAGTAAAGAACCAAATGATGCTTGTGAAAGGCCCTAGCTTACGGTGACGCGTTAAATTATTTGTCCACCCCGAGTACAGTGTGATGATTCCAAATACTGCACTCGTCGTCGCTAAAATAATGTGGAATACTAAGAAAACGGTATAGTAAATTTTCAAATGATCGGGTCCACCAAATGCAGTGTTCCCTACAAAAACAGTACGGGAAATATAAATCGTAAAGAATAAGATTGCCGCAACGGCTGCAGCCATCATCGTTTTTTTATGCGCTTCGATATTGCGCTTCGCAATGAGCACCCAACCGATCGCAACGAGTATTGCGGAAAGTACGATGAAAAATGTACTGATCGTAGGCAATAATGGTACATCTTGCATGTCACATGCTCCTTTATTTAATTAATATGATACAATTCCTCACGCTTTTTCCGTTCGTCAATTTCACGCTGTGTAATCACATCTGCGTTTTTCTGTTCGTCACGATACCATGTGATAAAGATTTTTCCGATGACGACGACGTAAATGAGTTCTTGCATAATTTTCATAATGATTCCACCGAGCTGTTGATCATACAAGGCTGGCATACTTGTGAACAGTTGTGGCCCTGTAATCGAAGGTGGAAGTGATGCCAATGTTCCAGCGGGTACACAAAGCGCCATCGCTTGTAACCATGCTTCTCCTGTCATATACGTTTCATAGACAGGTACGTCTACGAAAATGATCAATGTACATGCTGGTGTAATAAGCAAGGCACTTAAAATGACATAACCGATTTTTTTCAATCCGTGCAATTGTGGTTGACCTTCTAATGTGTTAATTAATGGCCACCATAAAAATAGTGCGGAAATGAAAATTGTAAGCGTAAATCCAGCGTGTAAAAAGACATTTAGTTTCACTGTATCTAACACGATTGGATAGTGGTATAACGAGAACATCAAACTGAAAACGAGCAAAGCCACAATCGGCTTCGTCATTACATTAATGAATTTCGCAAGTGGTGTAATCGCAAAAACTTTGCGCCACATCCAGTTCGGAATCCCAATCATCATAAATGGTGCTACAATTAATAACAATAATGCCATTTGCGCCATATGAACGGAAAATAAAATATGTCCTAGCAAATCCATCGGAGAACCTTTTACGATATAAAGTAAAATCATCGATGCGATGAAGTAGTTACGTTCTCTCGCTTTTAAAGGTTCCGAACCTTCAAAACGATCCCGCCATTTTACGGTGAGTAAAAAATAAAAAACAGTTAAAATGACGAGCGATAATGCAAAATATGGACTCCAAAGTGCTGTCGCTCCAAAAATACTTAACGGTAGCATGTAGTTCGCCCCTTTTTTATCAATCTCTTTTCATTATACGGCTAAAAAAAATCGAACTCAAGCGTACGTTTCACTTTCATTTCATTTTTTTATGAAGTTCCTTCTTTTGTTCTTATTTTGTTCACGTTTCACATTTACATCGATTCGTAAAATAAAAAACAGTCACTTCACGAGGAAGTGACTGTTTTCATTCGATTACCACCAAACGATTGTAAGCATTGCAAGTGGTACGAGTCCACCTAAAATCATGCCTGTATACATGAAGAACTGTGGAATCCCGTGTTCTTCTTCCGCCATATGCATGAAGTAGTAAAATTGTAATCCTACTAAAACTGCTGCGATTAAAAGAACCATTGGTAATACGAAGTATCCTGACATGCCGAGTACATCATTTTGGTACGCAACGACCATACCGAATGAGCAGAGCGTCAAGAAAATCATTAAAGAGAACATCATAATTTGATTGCGCATACCTTCTTTACCGCGTTTGCGATTGAGTTGTTGTTGCGCTGGAGTACGTTTCGTAACTTGAATTTCAGCCATTTTAACCAATCACTCCCATCAAGTATACTACCGTGAAGATGAACACCCACACGACGTCGATGAAGTGCCAGTACAATGAGAATGTATAGTACTTCGTAGCGTTGTAAAGGTTCAATCCACGTTTCGCGTTACGCCAGATTAACAATGTGATCCATACGAGACCTACAGCAACGTGAAGTCCGTGTGTACCGACTAATGTGAAGAATGCTGACGCGAACGCTGAACTACCAAATGTGAAGCCTAAGCCAACGTAGTGCACGAACTCGTAAACTTCTACCATTAAGAAGCCTGTACCGAGAAGTGCTGTAATTGACATCCAAATTTGCATCTTCTTGAAGTTGAAGTTACGCATATGGTAAACCGCGTAAACACTCGTTAATGAAGATGTTAAAAGTAAAAGTGTCATGACGAGAACTAATTTCAAGTCATATAAGCTTTGCGTCGTATGTTCGAATCCGTCTGGACCGCTGTTACGAAGCGCTAAATACGTTGCGAATAATGTTGCGAATAAAATTGTCTCTCCGCCTAAGAATAACCAGAAACCAACAAACTTGTTTTTCGCCTCAAGTGTAGCACGTTCTGGGTGCTCCGGCCAAGTTTCAGGGGTGAACTTGTGATTTAAAACATCCATTTAATTATGCCCCCTCTGCGCAATTTCTTTTTCCGTCTGAAGTACTTCTTCTTTCGTTACGTAGAAGCCTAAGTCATCGCGTACAGAACGAGCTGCCATCGCGAAGAATGTTACGACTAAACCACCTACGAGAACTGGTAAGCCCCAAGCATGTTCTAAACGGAACATCGCACCGAAACCTGCGATGAATAAACCTAATGTCATAATGAACGGAAGAATTGATCCGTAAGGCATGTGGATATCTTTCACTGGCTCTGCAGGTAAGAATCCTGATTCGTTCCCATCCATTTTTTCTAACCAAACTGAATCCAATCCACGCACGAGTGGCGTTTGTGGGAAGTTGTAGAATGGTGGTGGTGAAGGAATCGCCCACTCAAGCGTACGTCCGTCTCCCCATGGGTCGTTACCGACACGCTCATTTTTAATTGTTGCCATAATCGCGTTAAACACGAGAATGATGACACCGATACCCATTGAAATAGCACCGATTGTTGAGATCATGTTTGCTAAGTCCCAACCTTGGTTCGGCATATATGTCCAAACACGACGTGGCATTCCCCAGAATCCTAACCAGTGTTGAATTAAGAATGTCATGTGGAAACCGATGAAGAAGAACACGAATGTGATCTTTCCAAGTGTTTCGTTTAACATTGTACCGAACATTTTTGGCCACCAGTAATGTGTACCAGCTAAGATTGCGAGCACTACCCCACCGACGATTACGTAGTGGAAGTGAGCTACGATAAAGTAAGAGTCATGTAATTGGTAGTCAAGTGGTGCAGAACCCTGCATAACACCTGTTACCCCACCCATAACGAATGATGGAATGAAACCTAATGCGTAAAGCATTGGTGTCGTTACTTTAATGCTACCGCCCCACATCGTTAAGAGCCAGTTGAAGATCTTAACTCCCGTAGGAACTGCAATTGCCATTGTCGCTACCGCGAAGATCGCGTTCGCTGTTGGTCCAAGGCCTACCGTGAACATATGGTGAGCCCAAACCATGAATCCTAAGAAACCGATTAATACTGTTGCGAATACCATTGATGGGTATCCGAAAAGACGTTTACGAGCAAACGTTGAGAAGATCTCAGAGAAAATACCGAATGCTGGTAAAATTAAAATGTAAACTTCAGGGTGACCGAAGATCCAGAAGATATGCTCCCAAATGATCGTGTTACCACCCATTAAGTGGTTGAAGAATTGTCCACCGAACATACGGTCAAATGTTAAGAAGAAAAGACCTACTGTTAATGGTGGGAAAGCGAATAAAATCATCGCTGATGCGATAAACGTAGTCCATGTGAATAATGGCATACGCATGTAAGTCATACCTGGTGCACGCATGTTAATGATCGTAACTAAGAAGTTAATACCTGCCATTAACGTACCAGCACCTGCAATTTGTAACCCTAATGCATAGAAGTCAATACCGTGTCCTGGTGATACGAGTGAAAGTGATGCGTATGAAGTCCATCCAGCATCAGGAACCTCACCGAATAACCAAGATAAGTTAAGGAAAATACCTCCGAGCATGAACATCCAAAAACCTAATGAGTTAATAAATGGGAATGCAACGTCACGCGCTCCAATTTGAAGCGGAACAATCGCGTTCATAAATCCGAATAATATCGGCATAGCAGCTAAGAAAATCATCGTCGTACCGTGCATCGTAATTAAGTCGTTGAACATACCCGCTGTTACGAAATCGTTTTGCGGAGTAAGTAATTGCCAACGAATGAAGAGCGCTTCAATACCACCGAGTACGAAGAAGAACGCTCCCCCGAGGAGATAAAGAATACCGATTTTCTTATGGTCGACTGTCGTCATCCAGTCCCATACTGCTGCGCCAAAGCCTTTCTTTTGAGCAACTGAACTCACGTTGTTACCTCCTATCCAAAATTCTAGTCATTATTTTTCTTCTACTTTAAGACCCATCAAGTACTCGACTAAAGCGTCCATTTCGTCATTCGAAATTTGGTCTTCGCCGTATGATGGCATTTTGTTACCTGGTTTGTTCTTTTGTGTATCGCGGATCCAGTCTTCTAAGTTCTCTGCATCATGTGGCATGAACCCTGCAACACGGTTACGATCACCGAATGTCGCTAAGTTTGGACCTTGTGTACCTGATTGTTTTACGCCACCTTGAACTGCTGTTGCGTCCGTCGCGTGACATCCGATACATCCGCTCTGTACGAATACTTCTTCACCTTTTTGGTTCGCTACTGGTTTTTCGTCTGCTGTGTTTTGCATCGCTACAACCCACTCGTCGAATTCAGCACGTGGAAGTGATTTTACTTTGAAGTCCATCAATGCGTGTGACGGTCCGCAAAGCTCAGCACATTTACCGTAGAATACACCGTCGCGTAAATCTTTTGATTCTTTTTCGAATACTAAGTAGAACTTGTTCACGTTTTCGACGTTCGTATCTAATTTACCACCGACTGCTGGAATCCAGAATGAGTGTTTTACGTCAGCTGCAATTAAATTGAAGTATACTTTCTCATCTGTTGGTACTACTAATTCTTGTGCAGTGATAATACCGAGGTCTTTGTATTCAAATTCCCACCAGTATAATTTTGCTGTAACGTCTACGACTAAGTTCTCTGGATTACCTTCCTCATCCGTTGCACCCATCGCTGAAACGTCACCTAACTTATACGTGTAATAAACTGTAACAACCGCGAAGATCAATACGAGAATAATTGGGATAACCGTCCAGACCATCTCGAGGAAATGACTTCCTTCTGTCTGTTCTGGGATATGATCTTCCCCTAATTTTGAACGTCTAAATTTCACGAGTGCAATTGTATAAATTGTGACGACTACGAAAATAACCGATAACATAATTGCTGCTGCAATCATTAATAAGTTAAATTGGTCACGTCCGACTTGTCCTGCTGGCATGAGTGTAGAAATCTCTTCTTGACCACATCCTGCTAAGAAAATCGCGAGCACCGTTAAAAGTGAAAAGAGACGCCACTTTTTAAGTCCTTTTTTCATCGCTTATGAATACCTCTCTTTCCAAATAAAATAATAAGTTATGAGGACTACTAACCTCTTTTATGATGAATTCTACATATCAGAAAGAATTCCGTAGTTAAATGAAGATCGAGAAGATGATCATCGAAACGAATAAAATCGTCATGTAGTTAATGGAATAGACGAACATCCCTGTCGCCCATTTCATATCATCTTTCGCTTTGAAGCCTCTCACCGACAATATGAGCCAACCGATATTGAGTAATGTCGCGAGCAGGATAAATCCGATCCCGAGCTCTTTTAATAAGAACGGTAATGGGAACAACAACAAAATCCATCCGAGAATGGAAATTTTCGTTCGTTTAAATCCTTTCACGACTGGTAACATTGGAATGCTCGCTGCTCTGTACTCTTCCGTTCTACGCATTGCTAGCGCATAGAAATGCGGTGGTTGCCATGCGAACATGATGAGAAACAGTGCCCAAGCACCAAATCCTAGCGTCGGTTCAACTGCTACCCAACCGATGAGCGGTGGGATAGCCCCTGAGAAGCTTCCGACTACTGTGTTGCTCACGTGCTTGCGCTTCGACCACATCGAATAAATGACCACATAACTGACAACTCCTGCAACCCCAAGCCATCCTGCGACGTTATTAATAGAGAAGAGAAATAACTCTCCCGCTATAATAAGCACCATCGCGATGGTGAAGACTGCTTTTCCGTCAAAACGTCCTGTTACCGTCGGACGCTCTTTCGTACGTGTCATCAACGGATCGATATCACGGTCAATCCAGTTATTCATCGCAGCCGATCCCGCTATGATTAGCGCCGTACCTAACAACGTTAATACGAGTAAGTCTAAACTGTGAAGAAAACTTTTGTTGGTGAATTGAAATGCCAGAAATAGGCCTGTGAACGTCGTAATTAAATTGGAGTTCACAATTCCGATTTTAATGAGTGCTAAAAATTCTTTCACAAATGACTTCGTTTCAACTTCTCTTTTGACATTTTGTGAAATCGCACGCCCATTTGACATAGTAACCCTCCTTTCAAAGTTATCTTAAAAGCTTACTACTATACTTCACTATAACGAAAATTCGAGAAAATTTCTAGAGTAATTCACAATTCTCTCGTTTTTCCATGATAATACGGCGAAATACGCCTCACTTACTTATAGTAAATCATTTCTCCTCCCCTTTTGTGAAGTTAAAACGTCTTTTTTATGAACAAATTGTGAAAAACGAACTGAAAATTCGTTTGTGAATTGAATAACATTGTTTTTTACCTGTTTTTTCGCTATCATCATGACAGTGCGGAAGTGTTGAAATGCACAATTTTTTATAAAAGTAGGTGTATCTCATTTGCGATACAGTAAAAATTTAAAATGGTTCGGTCTCATTTCGACAATCGGAATGTTGTTTATTTTACTCGGTGGCGCACTCGTCACGAAAACAGACAGCGGAATGGGTTGCGGACGTCATTGGCCAGGTTGTAACGGCAAGCTCATCCCTGACGTCATTACGACAGAAGTGTTGATTGAATTCTCACATCGCCTCGTGACAGGGATCGTCGGAATAGCGATCGTTCTTCTCGCTGTTTGGTCATGGAAGGCGCTCGGTCATATTCGCGAAACGAAGTTTTTAGCGATTACGGCGGTATTTTTCCTCATCTTACAAGCGCTCATCGGAGCAGCACAAGTATTGTGGGGACAAGGGGACTTCATCTTAGCTTTGCATTTTGGAATTTCTTTAATTTCATTCGCAGCTGTCCTACTTCTGACACTCATCGTCTTTGAAGTCGACAAAAAGTTTGACGCAGACGGAGTACGTTTCGGATCGACATTGCGATTCCATACGATTGGAATTACCGTATATGCCTATTTAGTCATTTATACAGGGGCGCTCGTTCGCCATACAAATTCTGAACTCGTCTGCTCTTCATGGCCGTTTTGTCATGATGGTTCTGGCGGAACGTCGTTCATGCCCACTTCTTTCGAAGAATGGGTACAAATGGGGCATCGTCTCGCAGCAGGATTACTTTTCCTATGGATTATCTATGCAGCGATTCATGCAGTGAAACATTACAAAGATCAACGTGTACTATATTGGGGTTGGATTATCGCTGCTACACTTGTCACTTTACAAGTCATCGCAGGAGCGATTGTCATTTTCACGAAAGCGAACTTAATTATCGCGATGTTCCACTCTCTATTCGTCACATTGCTATTTGGTTTACTCACCTATTTCATTTTATTACTTTATCGTTCAAAACAATAAAATGTATCCCTTTTCGACAGGTCAACTTCGAAAAGGGATTTTTTTATAAAAAAACAAGGAGAAACGATCACTCGTCTCCCCTTGCTCATTTTTAATGTTCCATTTCAATCAATAAGTCACCTGGTGCGATGGAATCGCCTGCTGTGACGTGAATTTTCTGAATGACCCCATCGAATGGCGCTTGGATGGTCGTCTCCATCTTCATCGCTTCTGTGATGAGTAAATGCTCGCCTCGACGAACGCGAGTACCTTCCGCTGTCGCCACTTGCAACACCGTTCCTGGCATCGTCGCGCCGATATGTGCATCATTTGTCGGGTCTGCTTTTTGTTTATTCACTGTATCCGACTCTGCGTGTACGTCTTGGATGATCACTTCACGAGGCTGACCGTTCAATTCGAAGAAGATGACACGTGTACCATCGGATTGTGGTTCGCCGACTGATACAAGCTTGACAATCAATGTCTTTCCTTTTTGAATCGTCACTTCGATTTCTTCTCCTAAACGCATGCCGTATAAAAATTCTGGCGTATCAATGACTGACACGTCCCCAAACTCTTTCAACGTCGCCGCATACTCTTCGAATACTTTCGGATAGAGTGCATACGCTAATACGTCTTTCTTCGTGACAGGACGTTCTAACATTGGCGCTACTTTTTCCTCCAATGCATCAAAATCCACTGGCTCTAACAATTCGCCTGGACGAACTGTAATTGGTTCGCGATCTTTTAAGATGACTTTTTGAAGTTCTTTCGGGAATCCACCATGTGGCTGGCCTAAATATCCTTGGAAGAACTCGATGACGGAGTCTGGGAAATCAATCGTGTCGCCACGCTCGATGACCGATTGTTCATCTAAATCGTTTTGAACCATGAATAATGCCATGTCCCCGACAACTTTTGATGAAGGGGTTACTTTCACGACGTCACCAAACATTAAGTTCACGCGTGAGTACATATCTTTCACTTCATCCCAACGCTCTGCAAGTCCTACCGCACGCGCTTGTTGTTGAAGGTTTGAATATTGGCCACCAGGCATTTCGTGCACGTAAATTTCTGAATGCGGACTGTTCATGCCGCTTTCGAAATGCTGGTAATATTTGCGGATA
This sequence comes from Savagea serpentis, assembly GCF_015351395.1. Taxonomy (GTDB): domain Bacteria; phylum Bacillota; class Bacilli; order Bacillales_A; family Planococcaceae; genus Savagea; species Savagea serpentis. The sequence continues at coordinate 114,711 of NZ_JADKPV010000001.1, read as the reverse complement.
TCTTCCCAATAGTAAGATAATTGTTCGAGTGATTCGATATTAGCGTTCATCGCACGCTCTCCGTGTTGAATTGCGTAGTACAATGAACTTGCTGACGGTTGCGACGTCAGTCCAGCCATCGAACCGAGTGCTGTATCGACAATATCGACACCTGCTTCAATCGCTCGCGCATATGTGTACACACCGTTACCGCTCGTATCATGCGTATGCAAGTGAATTGGAATGTCCACTGTGTCTTTCAATTCTGAAATTAAACGATATGCGGCTTCCGGTTTTAATAAACCAGCCATATCTTTCAATCCGAGAATGTGCGCACCTGTCGCTTCTAATTCTTTCGCCATATCTTTGTAATATTGCACCGTATACTTCGCACGTGAGTCATCTAAAATATCCCCTGTGTAGCAAAGTGTCGCTTCTGCAATTTTGCCCGTTTGACGAACTTCGTCAATCGCAACTTCCATTCCTTTAATCCAGTTTAAACTATCGAAAATACGGAAGACGTCAATGCCCGACTGCGCTGACTCTTGCACGAATTCACGGATGACATTGTCCGGGTAGTTCGTGTACCCGACAGCGTTCGCACCGCGCAGTAACATTTGGAACATAACGTTCGGAATTTGTTTACGCATACGTTCAAGACGTTGCCACGGATCTTCTTTTAAGAAACGGTACGATACGTCAAACGTCGCGCCGCCCCACATTTCGAATGAGAATAAATCCGGCAGTAAATGTGCTGCTTCACTTGCGATATTCGTCATATCTGATGTACGAACACGTGTCGCTAATAATGACTGATGCGCGTCACGGAATGTCGTATCTGTCAATAACACGTTCTGTTGGTCTTTCACCCATTGAACGAGTCCATCCGCACCGCGCTCATCGAGAATTTGTTTCGTGCCCGCTTGAGGAGCTCCTGACAAATCAACAATCGGCTTACGTGGATGATGGAAGATCGGCTTTGAATCGTTACCGATTTCAGGGAACCCATTCACCGTAATATTTCCGAGGTAATTTAAAATTTTCGTACCACGGTCTTTACGCGGTTTAAATTCGAATAACTCAGGCGTCGTATCGATGAAGCTCGTATCGTAGTTTCCTGTTAAGAAATCTGGATGACGGACGACGTTTTCTAAAAACGGAATATTCGTTTTAATTCCGCGAATACGGAACTCTTGCAAGTTACGGTCCATTTTTGTCGCTGCTTCTTCAAATGACATTCCCCATGTTGAAACTTTTACGAGCAACGAATCGTAATACGGTGTAATGATCGCTCCTTGGAAACCGTTACCCGCATCTAAACGAACTCCGAATCCTCCACCTGAACGGTACACAGAAAGTCGACCTGTATCAGGCATAAAGTCATTTAACGGGTCCTCTGTAGTAACGCGTGATTGGATCGCATATCCAAATAACGGAATATTTTGTTGTGCTGGAACTTTGGCAACGCTTTCATGTAGGCGCTCACCATTCGCTACGTGAATTTGTGTATGAACGATATCGATTCCTGTCACCATCTCCGTAATCGTATGCTCTACTTGAATTCGTGGGTTTACTTCGATGAAGTAAAACTTGCCGTCAGCAACTAAAAACTCGACGGTTCCTGCGTTAATGTATTCGATCTCTTTCATCAAGTGAACCGCTGCATTACAAATGTCTGCGCGCATTTCATCTGTCAATGAAATTGACGGTGCAATTTCTACAACCTTTTGGTGACGGCGTTGGATCGAACAGTCTCGCTCGTATAAGTGAACGACGTTACCGTATTTGTCCGCAATAATTTGGACTTCGATATGTTTCGGGTTTTGCACGAATTTTTCAACGTACACTTCGTCTGAACCGAATGCTGACTTCGCTTCAGATTTCGCACGGTTGTAAGCTTCAACGACTTCGTCTGCTTTTTCAACGATACGCATTCCGCGTCCGCCACCACCGAGTGATGCTTTAATAATAATCGGATATCCGTGCTCTTCTCCAAACTGAGCCACTTCTTCCACCGATGATACAGGACCATCGCTACCAGGTATAACAGGTATGGCTGCATTGATTGCTTGCGTACGCGCTTTCACCTTGTCACCGAACATATTCAAATGCTTTGAAGTCGGTCCGATGAAAATGATTCCTTCTTCTTCGAGACGACGAGCGAACTCCTCATTCTCTGCTAAAAATCCATATCCTGGGTGAATGGCATTGGCGCCACTCTCTTTCGCAATTTGGATGATGCCTTCGATATCTAAGTATGCATCGATCGGCTTCTTCCCTTCTCCCACCAAGTATGATTCATCTGCTTTGTAACGGTGGAATGAACCACGGTCTTCTGCCGAGTAAATCCCGACTGTCGGAATATTTAATTCCGTACACGCACGGAAAATTCGGATAGCGATCTCTCCACGGTTCGCTACTAAAATTTTCTTAATTTGTTGTTGCGCCATATTACTACACTCCCTTATCGCTTTGTTCTTTTTTAACAAACATGGATACATTCATCAGTATCCCTAAAGCTAAAGATAACAGAATAAAGCTCGTTCCGCCATAACTAATAAATGGTAATGTTACCCCAGTAAGTGGAATTACGCTCGTCAAACCGCCAATATTAAGCACTGTTTGAATGCCAAATAAACTTCCTAAACCGAACGCTAACATGCGAGCTTGTGGGCTTTTCGTCTTCAGTCCGAGTGAAAATGCACGGAATACAATGAAGCCAATTCCTCCCAATACAATTGTCGTTCCGAATATTCCTAATTCTTCACTAATGACCGCAAAAATCATGTCCGTATGTGGCTCTGGCAAATACCCAAGCTTCTGAACAGACTTTCCAAGACCGAGACCTGTTAACCCACCGCTTCCAATGGCGAGGAAACTATTTATAATTTGGAATCCTGAGCCCTCTGGATATTTGAAGGGATCCATAAAAGCCATGAGTCGCCCTTGACGACTCCCTGTCAAAATCGATTGTCTTTTAAACAACAATAAAATTCCAATCATCGGAATTAAAACGAGGAACATCGCCACAATCATGCGCAAAAATGACTTAAAGCGTAAGCCGCTCGCTAAGATCACAGTCATCGCCACAAATACGATGATAAGCGTCGCTCCAACGTCCGTTTCCAACATGACAAGCCCTGCTGTCAAACCTAAAATAAACAGCGGAGGTCCGATTGACTTATTAAATTGCTCTAATGTACCCTTCTCATTTTTTTTAGCAAAAAAGCTTGAAAAATACAAGATAATAATGATTTTTGCAAACTCTGACGGTTGGAAGTTTCCGACCGGTGTCCGAATCCAACTTTTCGATCCCACTTCCTCTTTACCGAACCCAAAAATCAGTACCGCGCCTAATGAAAGTAACATCACGGCTACCATCGCAATCATCGCTTTTTTCTCTTTATAATGTCGATGTGGAATTGCCGCCATTATTAAAAATACCGGTATTGCAATGATGACATGCTTCAACTGTTTGGAGAAATAATACGTTGAATCGTCAAACTTATTAAGTCCCTGAATCATGCTGGAACTGTACACCATAAGCAAACCGAATAACGCTAAAATAATATATGTAATAAAGAGGGGGTAATCAAAATGTTGATACAGTTTCTTCACATTCTTCAAGTTGCTCTCCTGCCCATCCGTAAACAAAAAACTCAAACTTAAAAACTAGTTTGAGTTTAGCTGTTATTTTTTCATATATAACTCGTGTAAAGCGTTCATCTCTTGCTCTAAACGTGTCAAAATCTCTTTGCCGACTTCGCTATCGATTAAATCTAATTTCACTGCAAAGTCAATTTCTCGTGAAAGTCCATACATCTGCGTATCGAGCACTTCTTCATAAAGTGGGCACTGTGGCATCGTTAAATGATCCATTTGCACTTTGATGAGTTGAGCGATTTTCTCTGCATCAGCAAGCAATTGCTCAAGCGCTCTTTCTCTGTATGTTTGTTGAACTTTTATTTCCATGAGGACGCCCCCAATTACGTTAAAATACGTTAATTGTTATCAAAGTAAATTGTAACTTTACCACAGTGAAATTGCAAGTAATTGGGTTGCTTTTCTATCTCTCACTCGTTTCTTTTCTGACTTCATTCTTTTCAATTGTGTCGAAAATTCGAACTTTTCGATTTTCATCATTTTTCTTTCTCTATTTTCGAGAGTTTCTTTCTGTTCCTTTTCACGATATACTAAATAAGTAAGAGAAAAGGGAGGGTTTATCATGAATTTCATGGTACCTATTAAAGGTAAAGTACAATTTGCAATTACGCTCGATCCAACGGTTTGGATTTTTGATGACCGACGCATCGATTTAGAACAATTTTTCCATACGACGTATGAAGAGATCGACGAAGATACGAAATATTTACAAGGGATGGGAAAACATTGGTCCCGCGAGATTATGGAAGGGTCTACCGCTCCTCCAACATTGAAAGCTGAAGAAACATTCTCATTGAAAAAAGAATTGAAGGATACGCTCGGCATTCATTTCAAACACTTTTTGAAAAATGCTGAACCGCATGAAGACGCAACAACGATTGTCTTTGAGCAAACGACAGGCGAAGAAGTAGCGATTCCATATGACCGCTTAAACGATGTCATTTTACAGTACAGTTTGCGCGGCAAGCCGTTGCGTGAAGATGGTCCGATTTACGTCTTATTCGCAGACGGTTCGAACGTGAAAGACCCGATTCGTCACGTGCAAGCGATCCGCATCGAATAGAGGTGATGGTATGAGAGTACAATGTGCATTATGCGATAAAATCGATAATATACCCGATTTTTCAACGACCGCTAAAAAATTGCGCAATAAACCGATTCGCACCTATTTATGCGATGAATGCAATACTCGTATTACGGAAAATACAGAAGCACGCATCGCGACAGGTCGCTTCAAATTGTATCGCAGTTCTCACACGACAGAAGACCAATTTTAAATGACCGCTGTCCACATCGTAAGGACAAATAAAAATACGACGCATTCCAGTAAGGAATACGTCGTATTTTTTATTGTGCTGCTTCTCGTCGATCATCTGCCATACGGCGTGCGCGATATAAAATTAAAATCGCTGCTGCGACGAGCAATCCTTCAACGACTGGTAAATAAATCGCTAAAAACGTCAAAATTAAACAACCTAATGCGAGTGACACGTATACAATAATGTTTTGCCACCATTTAATTTTGCGCGCAAATCCTAATTTGTAAACAAAAGCAGATAATAGTAAGACTAGGACGAATAGAATCATCCCACCCGTATCGATGTCAGGAGCATTCTCATAAATGAGACGAGAAATCCCCGTCATCCGTTCATACGCGCGCTCTAAATCTTTCGCATCTTCCATCTCACACTCTCCTCCTCATTCACGTTCATTTTATGATTCAGCAAGTTTGCTTTTCTTTTTCATCTTTTCACGTTCGTTTTTGTCCAAAATCTTTTTACGCATACGAATCGACTCCGGTGTCACTTCACAATATTCATCGTCTCCGATATATTGAAGTGCTTCTTCCAACGTTAAAATACGTGGTTTTTTCGTCGATACCGTTTGGTCTTTCGTCGCTGAACGAACGTTCGTCGCATGTTTTTGTTTCGTCAAGTTGATCGTTAAATCATTTTCACGTGTATTTTCACCGACGATCATTCCTGCATAAATCGGTGTGCCCGCTTCTACGAACATCGTTCCACGATCTTCGAGCTGCATGACACTGTAAGCTGTAACGACACCGTTTTCCATCGAAACGAGCGCTCCGTTACGTCTTCCTCCAATTTTAGCATTAATATATGGTTTATATGTGTCAAATGTGTGATTGATAATACCGTATCCGCGAGTCAATGTTAAAAACTCTGTCGTATATCCGATCAATCCACGTGCAGGCACTAAAAAGACGACACGCACTTGACCGTTACCGCTATTGATCATATCGAGCATTTCTCCTTTACGTTGGCCGAGAGACTCGATGACGCCACCTGAATATTCTTCCGGAACGTCGATTTGAACGCGTTCGAACGGCTCACATTTCACACCGTCAATTTCACGGATGATGACTTCTGGTTTTGATACTTGAAGTTCATATCCTTCACGACGCATATTTTCGATTAAAATCGATAAGTGGAGCTCTCCACGTCCTGAAACGATCCATGCATCTGGTGAAGCAGTCGGCTCTACGCGGAGCGATACGTCTGTTTCAAGCTGTTGCTCGAGACGTTCTTCGACTTTACGCGCTGTGATCCATTTTCCTTCTTTTCCTGCAAATGGGCTGTTGTTCACGAGGAATGTCATTTGTAATGTCGGCTCGTCAATATGAAGCTCTGGTAACGCTTCTTGATGACCGACTGGACAAATGGTCTCCCCTACATCGATATCTTCCATTCCGGAAACGGCGACTAAATCACCCGCGAATGCTTCTTGAATTTCGATACGCTGCAAGCCGAGGAAACCGTACATTTTCGTTACACGGAACTGTTTCACTGAACCGTCACGTTTTAATAAAGCGACTTGTTCGCCAACTTTCATCGAACCGCGGAAAATACGTCCGATACCGATACGTCCAACGTAATCATTGTAATCTAATAATGAGACTTGGAACTGGAGCGGTTCTTCACTGTTATCGATCGGTGCTGGAATATGTTCGATGATTGCATCGTACAAATCTTGCAACGTTTCTTTTTGTGCTTCTGGTTCTGGGTCTAAACTTGCTGTACCGTTAAATCCTGAAGCGTACACGACTGGGAATTCTAATTGGTCGTCGTTTGCGTCTAACTCGATAAAGAGTTCAAGCACTTCATCGACAACTGCTTCTGGACGCACGAAATCGCGGTCAATTTTATTGACGACGACAATCGGCTGAAGATTCGCTTCCAACGCTTTCTTTAATACGAAACGAGTTTGAGGCATACATCCTTCGAACGCATCGACAACGAGAATAACACCGTCCACCATGCGCAAGATTCGCTCTACTTCTCCCCCAAAATCCGCGTGACCTGGTGTGTCTAAAATATTGATTTTCGTATCTTTATAATGAACGGCTGTATTTTTCGCTAAAATCGTAATACCGCGCTCTTTTTCAATGTCGTCTGAGTCCATTGCACGGTCATCGACATGCTCATTTTCTCTAAAGATTCCTGATTGCTTTAACAACTGATCGACTAATGTCGTTTTACCATGATCGACGTGAGCGATGATGGCGATGTTTCTAATGTCTGAACGTTCTTTCATTTCTCTTCTCAACTCCGTTTATCTTTTATCATCTCTTTAACTGTGTTATTATAACACATGAATCTACATATCCAAACAAGCGATACTCAGAAGGAGGCATTTTTTTGAAAAATATTCATTGGATTTTCGTCCTTTACTCATTTTTAGCTGTATCTTCGATGTGCGCAATCGGCGTTGGCGTCGCAGAAAAATCACCATTGACGATCATCATCTCTTCGATTTTAGTCCTCGTCTTCATGGGACTCGGATTTACGAAAAAGAAAAAATTACGCGAACAAGGACTACTTTAAATGAAACGAAGCGCGACGCATGGAATCTCCTCAGATTCTATGCGTTTTTTTACGTCATGAAATAATCGTAAAAACTTTCTACTCCGAAGAGATTGCAATGGGATGAGCGAAACGACTACTACTCGCTCGTCTCCTAACGATATGTTAACAATTCCAAACAATATACGATGACGTATGTCGTTTTTTTACGTTGTGGAGTAAAATAGAAAACGTACGTATTTTTTTAAGAAAGGAAGTGAAACCGATGATCGAACTGATTGCAACAGCCGAGTCGGTGGAACAAAGTAAGCAATTAATTGACGCAGGTGTCGATTATGTGTACGTGGGAGAAGATGAATTTGGTTTACGCCTTCCCCATTCATTCTCTTTAGAAGAAATAGGTCAAGTCGTAGAAATTGCGCATGCAGCGAATAAAAAAGTTATCGTCGCTGTGAATGCCCTCTTCCATAATGACCGCATCGAAAAATTAAAAGACTATCTCACGGAATTAGAACGTCTCCACGTAGATGCGATTACGACAGGGGACCCAGGGGCAGTTCGTATTTTACAAAAAAACGAATTCAACTTGGACTACATTTACGACGCACAAACGCTCGTCACGAACTCTACACAAATTAACTTTTGGGGAAAACGTGGCGCAATTGCGGGCGTCTTAGCACGCGAATTGACGTTTGAAGAACTACAAGAACTCGCAGAGAATGTCATCATTCCTGTCGAAACGCTCGTTTACGGCGCAACTTGTATTCACCAATCAAAACGAAAGCTCGTTCAAAACTACTTCAACTACGTCGATCAAGAAGTACCTGAATCGATGGCAAGCCGTGAACTGTTCTTATCGGAAAGCAATCAAGAAAACCATTACTCGATTTATGAAGATATGAACGGGACGCACGTGTTCGCAACCGACGACGTCAACTTGATGACGCAATTAGATAAATTAGTCGACCTCGGCTTAACACAATGGAAATTGGACGGCATTTTTTCACCAGGTGAAAATTTCGTCGCAATCGTGAAATTATTCGACGAAGCGCGCAACCATTTCCAAAACGGGACATGGTCTGAAGAAGTAATGCATGCATTAAATGCAAAACTTCACGACTTACATCCACCACATCGCTCATTAGATGAAGGATTTTTCTTAAAAGATCCAGACTCGATTGAATCAAAATAAGAAAGGACGATCCACTATGACAAAGCGTGTCATTACGAAAAAACCTGAAGTATTATCACCCGCTGGTACATTAGAAAAATTAAAAATGGCGATCATTTACGGTGCAGATGCTGTATTTATCGGAGGAGAAGCATACGGACTTCGCAGTCGTGCTGGAAACTTCAGCTATGACGAAATGCGTGAAGCGCGCGCATTCGCAGACGAATACGGCGCAAAAATTTACGTGACAGCAAATATCGTCGCACACGAAGGCGATACGGAAGGCGCGGACGAATTTTTCCAAACGTTGAAAGAAATCGGCATCGATGCGGTCATCGTATCTGACCCTGCTTTAATCGAAATTTGTGCTACCGCTGCTCCTGGACTCCCGATTCACTTATCGACACAAGCTTCAGCGACGAACTACGAAACGTTGAACTTCTGGAAAGATGAAGGACTCGAGCGTATCGTGCTCGCGCGTGAAGTCGGAATGGATGAAATTAACGAAATGCAAAAGCATACAGACGTTGAAATCGAAGTGTTCATTCACGGTGCGATGTGTATTTCTTACTCTGGTCGCTGCGTGCTTTCTAACTACATGTCCGACCGCGATGCGAACCGCGGTGGTTGCTCACAATCATGCCGTTGGAAATACGACATTTTTGAAATGCCAGAACCAGGCGAGAAAAACTCACACCTCGCTGGACTTTCAGAAGAAGAATTGGAAGCTTTCTCGATGAGTTCTGTCGATATGGCGATGATTCGTCACATTCCAGAAATCGTCGAAAGCGGTGTCGAAAGTTTAAAAATTGAAGGACGTATGAAATCGATTCACTACGTATCGACCGTTTCAAACGTTTACCGTGCAGCGATCGATGCATATTGTGCAGACCCGGACAACTACGTCTTCAACCAAGCGTGGGAAGACGAGCTTTGGAAAGTGGCGCAACGTGAATTAGCGAGCGGCTTCTATTGGGGAACACCGACAGAAAACGAACAACTTTTCGGTAAACCACGACGCATTCCACGTTACCAATTCGTCGGTCAAGTGCTCGACTACGACGAAGAAACACAAATCGCGACGATTCAACAACGTAACAACTTCGGTATTGGCGACGATATCGAGTTTTACGGACCTGGCTTCCGTCATTCTTACGAAACAGTTGAACAACTATGGGATGAAGATGGCGAAGAAATCGACCGCGCGCGCAATGCGATGATGATTTGTAAAATGAAAGTGAATACGCCTGTTCAAAAGTACGACATGATTCGAAAACAGCGTTAACGAGAACATATCGCAACAAATTTTTATAACGACGAAAACACCTTCAACGGAGTGCTTCATGAGTACTCACGCTGAAGGTGTTTTATTGTTGCACATATATTTTATTTCGTTTCGATCGGAATGCGCAGTTCGAATGTGTTCGTCGGTTCGGTCGGGACGTATTGTAAATCTCCGCCCATTTTACGACTCATCTCTTTCGCAATCGCAAGTCCGAGTCCACGCCCTCCCGTTTCGTCGTTGCGTGACGCATCGACTCGGTAAAAGCGGTTGAACAGTTGCGCGCGATGTTCTTCTTTAATGACGGGACCTGGTCCAGAAACGGCGAGCACGTATTGCGTATCCACTCGTTTTCCGGTGATCGTAATCGGCCCGACACCGTCATAATATTGAATCGCATTGTCGACTAAATTCGTCAAAATATGATGCAATCCTTCTTTCAATGTATAAAGCTCCATCGGCTCGACATCGATGTGTAACGCAATGTCATTTTTCGTTAAACTCACTTGGAACAATGTGTACATTTTTTCTACTTCTTGTTGAATATCGAGTCGTTCTCGCGTCATCGTATCATTCGACAAATGATCGATCGCTGTTAAATCATCCAATTGTTCAACCATTTTCGTCACGCGTTCCGTCTCTTCGATGAGCGAGCGATAAATGGCGACGTCCCCTTCAATGACTCCAGACTCCATCGCTTTTAAATAACCGGCGATGTTCGTAAGCGGCGTCCGAATTTCGTGGGATAAATCAGTCGTCAATTTTTTACGCTCTTGCTCATTCGATTCGAGCTGTTCCATAAGCGCGTTAAATTGTAAGAGTAACTGACCGATTTCGTCATTTTCACGTTTCGGTTGAAGCTTCGCAGGATATAGTCCGCGCTTCACCATTTCCATCGCTTCGATTAAATCGTTAATGGGACCGGCAATGCGGCGAGTGAAATGCATTTGAAGTAAACTGCTAATGATGATACCGATCGACGTAATGATGAATAAATATTGAAACAAGGTCGCGTTAAAAAACTCATTGCGATGAGCTTCCGACGGACCGAGATGTTCGACGAGCATGCACGCTGTATTGTAAATCGTATAACTGCTCACGGTGAGCGCTACCGCCATAACCGCAATATTGACGAATGTTAAGCGCCAAAGAAAGCTACCCGACAATACAGAAAGTGCTTTACGCTTGCTCATGGACAAATTTATATCCCATACCGCGCACTGTGACGATACGCTTCGGTTGCGATGGGATATCCTCTATTTTTTCGCGCAATTTTTTAATGTGGGCATCGATTGTCCGGTCCAACACGTCCCGCTCATCGTACGGATACATTTGTTCAATGAGCTGCTCGCGCGTCATGACGATTTGCGGATTTTTCATAAAGCAATACAATAAGTCAAATTCATGTTTCGTCAATTGCACATCTTTCCCTCGCAAAATGACTTCGCGACGATTCGGATGCAAAACGAGCTCATCCGATGCAATTTTTTTGCACGTCGAACCGCTCCGGCGAATCCCTGCTTTCACATAAGCGACAATTTCGGACGGTTCAAAAGGCTTCGTCACGTAGTTGTCCGCTCCGATATCGAGCCCTTCGATACGGTCATCCGTCTGCGCTTTCGCCGATAACATAATGACCGTCGCATCGCTTTTTTTCTCGTGACGCAACCATTTGCAAAACTCTTCCCCTGACATGCGAGGCATCATCCGATCTAAAATGATGACACACGGTTGGTCGCGCTCGTATTTTTCCTGCGCTTCTTTTCCATCGACTGCTTCAACGACATCGTACTGTTCTTTTTCCAAATAAATTTTCAATAAGTTGCGAATCATCGCATCATCTTCTACGACGAGTACTGTCTCTTTCAATGTATTCACCTCGGATAAAAAAGAAGCGAGGACGAGCCTCCCTTCTCTTTACTTAATTTTTTCGTATTCTTGTGCCATCGTATCGTAGTTCATCGCACCGTATGCAATAAACGAAATGACTCCTTCACGATCGATGAAAAATGTCGTCGGAATCGGTTGAATCTTGTACGTTGCGGCCGTTGCTGAATTGTGATCGAGCAACACGTCGAACGTCAATCCGTAACTATCGATAAATTCTGGCACATGATCTTTACTTTTTTCTGTTTCGATTAAGTTGACAGAGAGTAAATTAGCATCGGTATCTTTGAAAAATTGTTCCATATCCGGCATCTCCGCTCGGCATGGCGGGCACCACGTTGCCCAGAAGTTCAAAATAACTGGTTCCCCTTGGTAATCCGTCAACTTCACTTGTTCCCCTGTCGCTAAATCTTGTACTTCGAAGTTCGGCGCCATATCGCCTACTTTAATGCCGAACCCTTCAAACGCTTCTAGCTTTGCATTTAATTGTTGTTGTTCTTTTAACAATGCAGCTCGTTGTGCGGCGAGTTGTTTCTCTTCACTCTTTTCACCAGTGAACTCGAAAATCGCCCAACCGACCATCAATACGACGACGAGGCCGATAATGATATTTCTCAAATGTCTTCCTCCTTATCCTAACTTACTCATCCACGTATCTTCTACAAGGTCTAATAAAAACTCCGTAATGCGTGGCATCCAACCGAAGAATAAGACGAGTCCCATTAAAATCATAATGACACCGCCGACTTTCATAATCGTTCCACTATGTTTTAAAATCGCGCGTGTTGAACCGATGAAGAATGAAAAGACGAGAAACGGTAACGCAAATCCGATGACGTAAAAGACCGTATATAAAATACTATACGTCGGATTCGTTGCCGCTAAAAATAAAATGCCTCCGAAAATCGGCCCGATACAAGGCGTCCACCCTGCTGCGAATCCTAAACCTACGAAAAATGAACCGAGATAACCTGATTTCGACGGATTCATTTGCATTCGTTTTTCCTGCATTAAAAACTTAATTTGAATCCAACCACCGACGAATAGTCCCATAACGATGAGTAAAATGCCGGCGAGTCGTTGAATGAGCTTTCCGATCGATCCTTCTAACAATTGACCGATGACATCTCCTAGTAGTGATGCCGCGAATCCTAAACTAATGAAGACGAGCGAAACACCTAATAGGAAAAAGACAGAGTTCGTTAAAATCTTTTTTCGAATTTGAGGGGTTTGGTCTCCTTGAATTTCTTTCACACTCACTCCTGTAATGTACGATAAATAAGCCGGGAAAATAGGCAGTACACAAGGAGATAAAAATGATAACGCACCTGCTCCGAGCGAGAGTAATAACCCGAGCAGTAAAGGCGTCGTTGCTGTAAGTTCCAAACGAGGTCACATCCTTTTCTTCTGAATAATTCCATATCCGACATGTGCGAGTAATCCGATCACAATGAACGGAATCGTAATGCGGTATTGATACATCGTAACGACAGGCATGATCCACTGAAGGATGAAAACCCCAACGAGCCATAATAGTGCAGTCGTATAGCTGCGCAAACTCGCCGACATTTTCGCTCCAATGAATACATAATATAGAAGGACAACGGCTAACGTTATGACGTACGGTAGCTCGTAGTTGCTCTTGCGCTCAATGAGTTGCATAAACTCATATATAAAGGAAGAAAAAATAAAAATCGGGACGAACGCATCGTATAAAGCGGTCGAAAACTCCCCTTTTTTCCACCCTTTGTACACGCTATGAATGACAGCGAGTGCCACTCCGATATAAAAAGCTTGGCGCGTGCTCGGATAAGCGAGTAAAGCGAACGGGTCTTGAATGAACATTTGCAAATGGAGCAAAATTTTAGCGAGCCACATGTATAAAATGACGTTGATGATAAATGAGAATACTTCCTCTATCGCTTGCCATTTCATTTTCGCTTCGCCTTGAATGACGATGAAATAAACACCCGCTCCTAGCAAAAAGCTTAATATAATTTTGGCAACCGTCCAAATGATCCAAGCTGAAGGCATAATTCCTTCCCTCCGTTCTTAACGCTTCTTTCAGTTTATGGGCGCTCTATGAAAATATGATGAACAATCGAAAAGAATGTTCAAAACACGAAAAAATATGGATGGAGCATGATGCTCACATCCATAAATGATTACTTATATTGTACCATTGTATAATTTTTCTTTCCGCGACGGACGATTGTAAATGCATCGTCTAAACGGTCTTTCGCATCGACTGTATAGTCGAGGTCTTGCACTTTTTCACCATTGAATGAAATGGCACCATTTTGAATATCTTCGCGCGCTTGACGTTTTGAAGGAGAAACTTTCGCTGCGACGATAAAGTCGACGATGTTCATATCTTCTTTCGCCATTTCTGCTGTCGGTACGTCTTTGAACGCATCTTTCATTTCAGCGACCGTCAACGCTTTTAAATCTCCTTTAAAGAGCGCTTCTGTAATGCGCACCGCTTGTTCGAGTGCTGCTTCACCGTGTACGAGACGCGTCATTTCTGCCGCTAACGTTTTTTGTGCTTCGCGGAGATGTGGTTCCGTCTCCACTTTTTCAGCGAGTGCTTCAATTTCTTCACGTGACAAGAATGTGAAGATTTTTAAGTATTTTACGACGTCTGCATCTGCTGTGTTAATCCAAAATTGGTAAAACTCATACGGTGATGTTTTGTTAGCGTCTAGCCAAACTGCACCACCTGCTGATTTACCGAATTTCGTACCGTCTGCTTTCGTCACGAGTGGAATTGTGAAGCCGAATGCATTCACTTCTTCATCGTGTGTTTTACGAAGTACTTCAAGTCCTGTCGTAATATTGCCCCATTGGTCGCTTCCTCCAATTTGAACTTGCACACCGTAGTTGCGGTATAAATGATCGAAATCCGCTGCTTGCATGAGCATATATGAGAATTCCGTGTAAGAAATTCCTTCTTCTAAACGTGACGCGACGTTATCTTTCGCGAGCATGTAGTTTACCGTAAGTAATTTTCCGTAATCGCGTAAAAAGTCGATCAATGTTAATTCGCCAATCCAGTCGCGGTTGTTCACAAGCTGTGCTGCGTTTTCTTCTCCTGAATCGAAATCGAAAATACGCTCTAATTGGGCTCGAATGCCTTGAACGTTTTTGTCCACTTGTTCTGGTGTTTGAAGAACGCGCTCTTCAGAACGTCCTGACGGGTCACCGATCATCCCTGTCGCACCGCCGACGAGAAGGGTCGGTTTATGTCCGTGCATTTGGAAACGACGAAGTGTTAACATCGGCACGATATGCCCGATATGCATCGAGTCTGCTGTCGGGTCCACACCGCAGTACAATGTCACTTTCTTCTCATCGAGTAATTTTTCTAAACCTTGTTCATCTGTCTGTTGGTAGAGTAAGCCTCTCCATCGTAAATCTTCCATTAATTCGTTAGCCATTGTACTTCCTCCTTGAGTTTTTTAAATAAAAAAAGCCCTGCGCAAACAAAAATGTTCGCACAGGGACGCTTTTACAAACGTGGTACCACCCTAGTTGAATGACGCGTATTCCGTCACTCCTCGTTGAAGGCATATTAACGCTATGCACACGTATACTCCAAAGCTGTAATTCGGTCATAGTCGCATCGTGACTCGCACCAACCGTCACGTCTCTGATTCTGCCATACTACTTCCTACTGCGGCTCATTCATCGTATAATAAAAGTTATGAATAGTACCTATTGTAAGCCGTTTTTTTGTTTTGTCAAATCTTTTTCAAAATATGCTATAATGAATTACGGTTTTAGGAGGGAAAAAATTAGTGAGTCATAAACAAAATGAAGAGCGTTTTGCGACGCGATTCGAACGCAAGTATAACGAGTTTCAACAATCTAAAGCAGGCTCTGTCATCCGCATCGGATCGGGGATTGCATGGAACTTAATGATTTTTCTTTTAGTCGTCATGTTCATAGGGGGCATCTTTGCTGTTTCGGTCGGCGCTGGGTATTTCGCTCATCTCGTTTCAAAAGAACCGCTCCGTTCTCCAGAAGAAATGAGAGACGCAGTCTTCAACTATGAAGAAACGTCAGAAATTTACTATGCCAATAACGTCTTTTTCGGCACGATTAATGCCGATATCGAACGAGAAAAAACAACATTAGATAAAATTTCACCGTATGTCATCGATGCTGTCTATGCGACAGAAGATGAATACTTTGAAGAACATGAAGGAATCGTCCCGAAAGCAATCATTCGTGGATTATTGCAAGATGTCACCAACTCGAGTAGCCAAACAGGGGGCTCGACATTAACACAACAATTAATTAAAAACCAAATTTTAACGAACGAAGTGTCTTACGAACGGAAAGCGAAAGAAATTTTACTCGCGATGCGTTTGGAACATTTCATGACGAAAGATGAAATTTTAGAAGCGTATTTGAACGTTATTCCATATGGGCGTAACGCGATTGGACAAAATATCGCAGGAGTCGAAACGGCTGCACGCGGAATTTTCAATAAATCAGCAAGCGACTTAAACTTACCGCAAGCCGCATTTATCGCTGGGATTCCACAAGCGCCTTTCGCTTATACACCTTTCAAAAGTAACGTGAGTGGCGGTGGCTTAAAAAGCGATGATTTGTTAGAGCGTGGCATCTCGCGTATGAAAACCGTGCTCTTCCGCATGAAAGAGACAGGGTATATTACAGAAGCCGAATATAAAGAAGCCCTCGCGTATGACATAAAAAAAGATTTCCGCGAGCCTTATTTACGTGCCAATGTTGAAGAACCTTACTTAACACATGAAATTCAAAATCGCACCGTCGACATTTTAACTGAAATCTTTGCAGCAGAAGACGGAATTGACCCAGAACGTCTCGAACAAGAACAAAAATTAAAAGAAAAATACCGTATCATCGCCGATCGTGCGATGCGCACAAAGGGATACCGCATCCATTCCACGGTTGACCGGGATATGTACAAAGAAATGAATCGGGTCGCGAAAGAATATCAAAATTATGGATTTACGTATAAACGTGAAAAACGTGATCCTGAAACAGGTGAGAAATATTTAGTAGATGACCCCGTCCAAGTTGGAGCAATGATGATTGAAAACTCGACAGGACGTATTTTATCATTCGTTGGAGGACGCGACTTTGAACTTTCTGAAGTGAACCATGCGACCCAAGCTTATCGTCAGCTCGGTTCATCCATTAAACCGCTCCTCGTCTATGCACCTGCGATTGAATACGGAGTGATCGGTGCTGGTAGTCCAGTCGTCGATGTGAAATTTACATCGAGAGGATGGAGCCCGTCCAACTATGTCGCAAGTTACGAAGCGGGAATTATTCCAGCACGTCAAGCCCTTGCAATGTCGTTAAACGTGGCAACCGTGCGTTTATACTATGATATTATCGATAAACGCCCGATGGAGTTTTTACACAAGATGGGCTTCTCTCGTTTAACGGAAACGGACTATACTGTTCCTTCCGCAGCACTCGGAACAGTGGATGCAAGTGTAGAAGAAAACACAAATGCTTTCGCTACCCTAGGTAACGGTGGTAAATATGCTCAATCTTATATGATTGAACGCATTGAAGATAAACAAGGAAATATCATTTATCAGCACGAAGTGAACCCTGTCGAAGTATTTTCACCTGAAACAGCCTATATCGTCACGGATATGTTAAAAGGTGTTTTACACGGCAACGGAACGGCTCCCGCTGTGACAGGCCAAATGAACTTCCGACCAGATATGGCAGCAAAAACAGGTACGTCTAACGACTTCGCAGATTCATGGCTCGTCGGTTACACACCGAATGTCTCGCTCGGTGTCTGGTTCGGGTATAAAGACAAAATCGTCGAAAATGGCGTCAAACGTAATCTCTCTCAACGTAGTGGTGCGCATCCGACGACACGTGTCAGCGGCTTATTTAGTCGCATGATGAACGTAGCAAATGCGACAAATCCAGATGTCATTAAAGCAGGAGCACGCTTTGAACGCCCTGCCCAAGTCGTGAACCGATCATTTTGTGGCATTTCAGGACTTGCTCCTTCTGATGCTTGTAGTTCTGCGGGACTCGTCCGCTCAGACTTATTTAACGCGAAAGTGATGGTCCCATCTAAAGCAGATGACAGTATCATTTCAGGTTCATATGTCTCTGTAAAAGGTGAAAATTACTTAGCACATCCATCCACGCCAGCCGAATTCATTCGAGCAGGAGGAACAGGTGTTAATGAACAATTTATTCAACGAATGCTTGCACCCCTCGGTGGCAATGCTTCGAAATTGTTCCCATCAAATTCATTATTCGCAAAAAGTGTCGTCTCAGGAAAAGTATTTCCTGCCGACAATGTAGCACCAGCACCCGTCACCGTTTCTTATAATGGTTCGACTTTAACATGGACCGCTTCACCTTCCAATGATGTGATCGGTTACTATGTTATGCGCGACGGTGTCCGAATCGGTACAATCCATGACGGTCAAAGTTTAGCGATGAACGTCTCAGGCGGTGGCAATTTATCGGTTGTTGCCGTCGATATTACAGGCTTAACTTCAGCTCCTGCCTCCATTACGGTAGAGCAGGAAGTAGAAGAACCAATCGAAGAAAAACCGGAAGAAAAGCCAGAAGAAAAACCTGAAAAACCAGAAGAGCCGGAAAAACCGGAAGAAAAGCCGGAAGAGAAACCGAGTGAACCAGAAGCTCCAGAAGAAGACAAAGAATCGTAACAAAGAGAACTCAACTTCGCTTTTTAGAGGTTGAGTTTTCTTTCGTTTCCAAACTGTTATAGTGTATACTATTAGATACAAGTTCGCATTGAATGATAGGTGGTGAATGTGATGGAACATAAGAAAAACCATAATCAATTAGAGAAAGATTCGCCGTACGGCAAAATTATTATCGAAAGCCCAGTACCGAGTGAGCGCTTTGCATCGTATACATTCGATGAAGGGCTCGTCGCTTTTCGTCCTGCTCAACGTCAACATGCCGCACTTTCAGAGGTTGCTAAACAACCTGAAGCACGTATGACCGTTGCACGCATCGATGATTTAGTGATCGGTTATGCTGCTTTCTCCTACCCTGATCCACTCGAACGATGGGCAGAAGGGAATTTGGAACGTTTACTCGTGCTTGGCGCTGTTGAAGTATCACCAAACTACCGCGGGGCTGGTTTAGGCAAAGCACTTCTTGAAGTGACGATGATGGATGAAGCGGTGGAAGATTATATTATTATCACGACTGAATATTATTGGCATTGGGATTTAAAATCTACAGGGCTGAACGTTTGGGATTACCGTCGCATGATGGAAAAGATGATGAACCATGGGGGTCTCATGTATACACCGACGGACGATCCTGAAATCTGTTCGCATCCTGCAAACTGTTTAATGGTCCGCATCGGCCGTAATGTCGATCAAGAGACAATTGATCAATTCGATCGTCTTCGTTTCGCAAGAAGGTATGCGACATACGAATAAAATGGAGAAGCTTCTCCATTTTTACATACGTTTGTAAGCGCTTCACGTGTAATACATAACAAAGGATGATGAGGAGAATGGTACAAAATAAGTTTGTATTTTCAGAAGATTTTTTACATTATCATTTTAAAGATGGACATCCATTTAATCAAAATCGCATGTATATTGCGTATCAACTTTTGCGCGCTATTGGGGCATTAACGGATGAACAAATCGTCGCTCCTCGCATAGCGACTGACGAAGAATTATTGCTCGTTCATGATGCACGTTATATCGACTTCATTAAGCGAGCAAGCGATTCTCCTGTCACACAAGAGGAAATTAATAAATATGGTGTGGGAACTGAAGATACACCGATTTTTGACAATATGCACGAAGCGACAGCACTCATCGTCGGGGGGACCTTAACTGCTGTTGAAGAAGTGATGGAAGGACGCGCGAAATATAGCGCTAATTTAAGCGGAGGTCTGCATCATAGTTTCCGCAGTAAAGCGAGCGGATTTTGTATTTATAACGATTGTAGCGTAGCCATTGAACACCTCGTTCAAAATTACGGAAAAAAAGTATTATATGTCGACACAGACGCTCACCACGGAGATGGCGTACAATGGTCATTTTATGACAATCCGAATGTCATTACATTATCCATTCATGAAACGGGACGTTATTTATTCCCTGGAACAGGTGAAGTGAGCGAACGAGGTACTGGACAAGGATACGGTTCAAGCTTTAACATTCCACTCGATGCCTTCACAGAAGATGACTCTTTCGCACAAGTATATACAGAAGCGATGGAACGCATCTGTGACCACTTTAAGCCAGATGTTATTTTAACGCAAAACGGAGCGGACGCTCATACGTATGATCCACTTACTCATTTACATTGTTCGATTGACTTATATGAAACCATTCCTAAAGTCGCTCGCCGGCTTGCGGATACATACTGTGAAGGTCGCTGGATCGCAACGGGCGGTGGCGGATATGATTGGCGAGCAGTGACACGTGCCTGGGCGATGATTTGGCTCGTCATGAACGATATCGACATACCAGAGGGCCCTCTTCCACCCGATGTGGTGAAAGAAATTCAAAAATATTATGACGAACCACTCGATTTGCATTGGCGCGATCCCGTTGACATCTTCGCACCTATCGAGCGACGTTCGGTCATTGATGTCAACAATTATAACGCCTTGCAACGCGCTTTATCCGTCGTTTGCCCATAAGAAAAAACAGTCGAAAAATCAACGATGATTTTTCGGCTGTTTTATTAAGCGAGTGGATTTTTTTCTTTCGTCGATGCACGCCATTCTACACGATACGGCAACATCACTTTATCTTCTTCCACTTCTTCTTTATTCATTAAT
The DNA here is from genome assembly GCF_015351395.1 of Savagea serpentis. GTDB lineage: Bacteria > Bacillota > Bacilli > Bacillales_A > Planococcaceae > Savagea > Savagea serpentis. Next base: position 94,087 of record NZ_JADKPV010000001.1, on the reverse strand, counting down.
TTCGTTAATAAACGCATCGATACAGCTCCGAGGTCATACAATGGGATGACGACGGATGTCAACTGTGGACGTACTGCACGCGCAAGTAATGAATGCTCGAAACAAATAATTTCAAAATCATCCGGCACTGAAAATTTATTGTCACGAATCGCGTTTAAAATACCTACTGCGAGTTCATCATTGCTGACGAGAATCGCTGTCGGTGCATTATCGCGCTCTAACATTTCACACCAATGATTGTACGCATCATCATACGTATTATCTGTTTCTAAAATAAATTCAGGATTTACCGCAAATCCGGCTTCTTCATGCGCTTTTTCAAATCCAACCTTTTTGCATAAACGGTTAATATCACGCGTAAATGGTCCTGAAACGAATGCTAAATTCGAATGTCCATTTTCAATTAATTTTTTCGTCGCGAGATATGCTGCTTCTTCATATTCCATATTCACTGTTGGGAATTCTTTCTCTGCGTCGAGTGTTCCTGCTAATACAATCGGAACATTCGCACGACGCATTTCTTCACGTAATTGTGGTGTAATCGAATCGCTCATAAAAATGATGCCATCCACTTGTTTGCCGAGATGGTCTTCCAGTAACTCGACTTCGCGATCTTGGCGCTTATCCGAGTTCGATAAAATGATATTATATTCATACATCGTCGCAATATCCGCAATGCCTCGTGATAATTCCGCGTAAAATGTTTTGGACGCATCGGGTACGATGACTCCAATCGTCGTCGTTTTTTTACTAGCGAGTCCTCTCGCCACAGCATTCGGACGATATCCTAATCGTTCGATCACTGCCAATACTTTCTTTCTCGTCTCCGGCTTCACATTCGGGTTGCCGTTGACGACTCTCGATACGGTAGCCATGGAGACGTTCGCCTCTTCCGCTACATCGTAAATCGTTATTGCCATAACGTATCGCCCTCCTCTTTCTTTTCATTTTACCACAAAATAAATGCCGGGCCACCTATTGTGAGGTGATTCCGGCATTTTTTTATTATACAGTTGCGTAATTTTTCATGAAACGTTGAATTTCTTCGTAAAATGCGTCGAATTCTCCGATGTCCATTTGCTGTTGCGCATCTGAAAGCGCGACTGCTGGATCTGGGTGAACCTCCGCCATGACGCCATCCGCGCCAACTGCAATTGCAGCTTTCGCTGTTGGAAGCAATAAATCTTTGCGTCCTGTCGAATGTGTGACGTCAACCATAACAGGTAAGTGAGTTTCTTGTTTTAAAATTGGTACAGCTGAAATATCTAAAGTATTTCGTGTCGCTGTTTCGTATGTGCGAATACCACGCTCACATAAAATGATCTGGTCATTTCCTTTTGCGATAATGTATTCTGCCGCTTTCACGAACTCGTCAATCGTCGCTGACATGCCACGTTTTAAAAGGACAGGTTTATTGATCATTCCTGCTTCTTTCAGGAGTTCGAAGTTTTGCATATTACGCGCACCAATTTGTACGACATCTACGTAGTCAAGCGCCTCTTCTAAATGCCCTGGTGTCACGATTTCTGTTACGACTTGCAATCCTTCTTCATCCGCTACTTGGCGTAAAATTTTTAATCCTTCTAAGCCGAGCCCTTGGAAATCGTAAGGTGATGTACGTGGCTTATAAGCTCCTCCACGAATCATCGTCAGCCCTTTCGCTTTGATTGACTGGGCGACTGCTTTCACTTGCTCATATGATTCAACAGCACATGGACCGAACACGAATGTTTGGCTACCATCACCGATTTTCGTACCATTTACATTAACGATTGTATCTTCTGGTTTACGCTTACGAGAAACGAGTAGTGCATTTTTTTCCTCGTCTTTTTGAATTTCTAATGCTGACATGAAAATGCCTTTAAAAATCTCGTCTAAAATTCCATTCGGAAGCGGTCCCTCATTATATTCTTTGAGGAAATTTAACATCTCACGCTCACGCATAGGGTCATATCGATTGACACCTTGCTTCTCTTTTACTTTACCAATTTTCTTCACTAATGACGTACGCTCGTTAATTAAATCTAAAATCTTAACGTTCAGTCCGTCAACTTCTTTTCTTAACTGTTCTAAGTCTTGTTGTCTCATCTGATTTAAATCTCCTCTCCGAACATAACAATCACGCGAAACCCTTTTCGTTCTAATGATTGTATGTTACATTTTGTTATAATAGATTTCATTATAAAGAAACCTTTTTGAAAAGTCACGCAATTTAAGTAAATATTTAGATTTTTACATTTTTTTGATGAAAGGATGAACGTGCGTGTCCCCATTATTATTCTCTTTAGACATCGGTACCCGTTCTGTCGTTGGAACGATTATGAAACAACTTGACGACGAACAATATGAGGTGATTGACTTAATGCAAGTCGAACATAAAGAACGTGCGATGATCGATGGCCAAATACATAATGTGCTCAGCGTAGCACAAGTAATCGAACAAATTAAGGAGCAGTTTGAAGAAAGACACGGTCCATTGAAGGAAGTGAATGTCGCTGCCGCTGGACGCGCATTAAAAACAATTCGTGGAGAAGCCTCCATCGATTTATCTGAGCGCTTGCTCATTTCAACCGAAGCGGTCCAAAATTTAGAACTCGCTGCCGTGCAAGAAGCACACGAACAACTAATGAAACAGACGAAAGAATTATCGACAACCTATTATTGTGTCGGTTACTCTGTACTGCAATACGAACTCGACGGTGAAGTCATCGGCAATTTAATCGATCAACACGGACAAGTCGCAACGATCAAAGTGATTGCGACATTCTTACCACGCGTCGTCATCGAAAGTTTAATTCATTCTTTAGAGCGAGCTGGGTTAAAAATGTCCGGACTCACACTCGAGCCGATTGCGGCGATTCATGTTTTAATCCCCCAATCGATGCGACGCTTAAATGTCGCGCTCGTCGATATCGGCGCTGGCACGAGCGACATCGCCATCACGAGCGATAATACGGTTTCTGCTTACGGTATGGTGCCGATTGCCGGTGATGAAATTACAGAACAATTAAGCAGTCATTACTTGCTCGACTTCCCGATTGCCGAACAAATTAAAAGACGATGGACTGATGGCAAAACCGTGGAATTTGAAGATATTTTAGGCATGACGTATGAGGCGTCTTATGAAGAATTATTGTCCATTTTATCGCCATCTATCGATGAACTCGCAATCGCGATTTCCGAACAGATTTTAAGTTCCAATGGAGGCCATCCACCTCAAGCGGTCATGGTCATCGGCGGTGGAAGTTTAACACCAACTTTAACTGAGCGGATGAGTGATCATTTAAAGCTTCCTCAAGCACGCGTTCAAATTCGAGATACGAAAGCGATTAAAAATGTGATCATTCAAGACAATATTCAAAACTCGCCAGCACTCGTCACGCCGATTGGCATTGCGCTCGCCGCTCAAGAATCTCCCATTCAATACGTGTCCGTTTCGGTCAATGGTCGGGCTGTTCGACTTTTTGAATTATCTAATTTAACAGTGGGCGACGTGCTCATTCATGCACAAATTAATGTCTCACAATTGTTTGGAAAACCGGGACTCGGCATGACACTCACCGTGAATGGACAATTTATTACCGTCCCAGGCGAACATGGTACACCTTCCATCATTCATCGCAATGGCGAACTCGTATCGATCAAATCACCTGTTGCCGATGGAGACGCTATTGAAGTCATTCCAGGACAAAAAGGCAAAGACGCTGTAGCGAAAATTAGTGATTTAATCGAAAAAATTGAACCTTTACATCTCACCATTAATGGTGAAACTTATACGATTGAGCCGACTTTAACATTGAATGGGAATCCGGCTACTCTAAATGAACTGTTAAAAGATCGTGACGTCATTGAAGCGAAACAACTGACAACAGTTGGACAATGTCTCGAACATTGTGATATTGAACTCGCTCGTGGGGAAAGTATGCTCGTAAAAATTGACGGACGTCCTCATCAATTAAAGCCAAGCAATGTGTTGTTATATATGAATGGTCAAGTAGCGACTCCACAAACAGCGATTCAAAACGGCGCGGTCATCCAACTCATTCAACAGTCCGAGCGCACACTCGCACAAATCGCAAAAGAGTTAAACTTATATACGACATCCGCGATTTCCGTTCAATTTAATGGAGAGCTCGTCAATATGACTCGCATGAATTATACGATTATTGTAAATGATGAAGAAGTGACCGACTTACAACTCATTGTCACAAATGAAGATGAAGTTTCTTGGCAAACGCGTCCGACAACGAATTTTATGTTTAGCGATGTCTTTGCGCATACTAATTTTGAATTACCGACTGCAGCTCGCGCACAATATCAGCTTAGTCGCAATGGGAGTCCTGCAGAATTTACAGATCCCATTTTTAATGGCGATGAACTCGCCGTTAATTTCTTTTAACAAAAATGAGCGTAAGCAGAATGTGATCTGCCTACGCTCATTTTTATTTCTCTTCTTTTGTTTCTTCTTCGAGTGGCTCTTCGCCTTCTGTTGAAGCTGTTCCATCGTCAAGTGGTGCTTCTTGTTCGCCTTTTACTTTGTCGACAACTTCGCCTGTTTTTTCTTTAATGACTTTTGACATTTCTTCTGTTTTTTCTTTGGCAGCTTGTGTGAATTCATCTGTTTTCTCTTTCGCTGCCTGTGTCATTTCTTCTGTTTTCTCTTTCGTCGCTTGAGCGAATCCTTCCGCTTTTTCTTTCGCGACTGCTGTTAATTCAATCGTTTTATCTTTTAGTTCGACAGCTTGAGTCGAGATATCTTCGCGCATTTCACGACCTGATTTCGGTGCGAGTAAAAGCGCTGTTACTGCCCCTGCAAGTGCACCGATTGTTGCACCAACGAGGAAGCTACCTACGCCTGATTCAGCCTCATAGCTTTCCTTCGCGCTCGGGCGGTGTTCATAACTTGGGTTACCATACGTGTTTACATACTCTTTTTCGTTTGTCATGTTCCATCCTCCTAATAATGTTCGTTTTAGTTGTACGATTTCCAACCTTTTGATTTTGGTAGTTTCGTACCTTTCGCTTTATTCATCAGTTCAATGACGACATTGCCCCATTGAACAGCTTGCGCAATTTTGTCGCTATTTTTCTCTGCTTCGAGTGCGACTGAATTCGATACTCGTGTGACAGATTGGTTTAAATTACTTACTGACGATCCGACACCTTTCACTGCATCGACAACCGTATTCAGTTTTTCAGATTTTTGTTGAATGTCTTCTGCGAGTGCGTTTGTTTTATGTAACAAAGCTGTCGTTTCGACTGTGATGCCTTCCATTTGTTTCGATACATCATCTAAAGTGGCTGTCGCTACTTTGATCGTATCTTTTAAAGAGATGAGTGTAATCGCTAAGCTGACGCATAAAATTAAAAAGGCAATCGCCGCGACAATCGCTGCAACGTAAAGTAAATTCTCCATTCCTAGTCCTCCTCTAACATAATATCGTATTGATACTGTCATACCCTATTGTGACGAATGATAAACGACTTGTCTAATCTTTTACTAAAAATTAGTCATTTTGTCGATTTTACGATAATTGTTCGCGAAAAGCTTTCGCATACTTCGGCACATCGCCTGCACCCATAAATAAGTACACTGCTTCGCCATGCTCGTTCAATGCTTCAATCTCTTCTAATTGTAAATAGTTCGCACCATCGATTGCTTTCACGACATCTTGAATCGTTAAGCTTCCTTTTTGTTCGCGAGCTGAAGCGAAAATATCACAAATGTAAATATGATCAGCTCCACTCAAACTTTCGGCAAATTGGTCTAACAATGCTTCTGTACGTGAAAATGTATGCGGCTGAAAAACGGCTACTACTTCTCGATGTGGGAATTTTTGACGTGCTGAAGCTAACGTTACCGATATTTCCGTTGGGTGATGCGCGTAATCATCGATTAAAATATGATTGTTCACTTTTGTAACAGAGAAGCGTCGTTTTACTCCACCGAATGTGTCGAAACCTTGTTGCACGAGTTTTGGATCAATCTGTTCATACTGTGTGATGGCGATCACCGCAAGTGCATTCAGTACCGCATGTTTGCCTGGTTGACGAATCGTAAAACGCTCATAAAATTCATTGCGAATGAACACATCAAATGAAGAACCGTTTTCATTCATTTCTAATTGACGAACTGTGAAGTCATTTTCAGGTTCAAAACCGTAATAAACGACGGGGACATTTGCACGGATACGCTGTAAATTCAAATCATCTCCACATGCGATAATCCCTTTCTTCACTTGTTGTGCCATCGTATTGAACGCATCTAACACATCGTCTAAATCATGGAAATAGTCAGGATGATCAAAGTCGATATTCGTAATGATGGTATAATCGGGATGATACGCTAAAAAATGGCGCTTATATTCACATGCTTCAAAAACGAAATAGGTCGAATCTTTTACACCTTTTCCTGTTCCGTCACCGATTAAAAATGACGTCGGCTTCGCCTGTGTTAAAACATGCGATAATAAGCCTGTCGTCGATGTTTTACCATGCGTTCCTGTGACACTAATCGATGTGTAGTCTTCCATATATTTCCCTAAAAATTCGTGATAACGTACAACGGGCACTCCTAATGCGCGAGCCCGTTCTAATTCTGGATGATGATCGGGGAAAGCATTTCCCGCGATAACCGTCATCCCTTCTTGAATATTTTCTTCACTGAATGGTTGAATTAAAATGTCACGTTCACGCAACGGTTGTTCTGTGAAAAAATATTTGTCTACGTCCGATCCTTGTACGCGTTGCTCGGAATCGTGAAGGATTTGTGCGAGCGAACTCATCCCGGATCCTTTAATTCCTGTAAAATGAAACAATGTCATGAATGTAACCTCCCGGGACAATACTTCCCATAGTCTTTATTAGTTTAGTATACCATGTCTCTCTAGCATTTTAAAATGAACTTATAGGCGACTGAGCTGTTCTTCTGTTAAAAAGACCGCACGTGGTTTCGTGCCATTTTGTTCAGAGATAAATTGGAGCTCTTCCAACTGCTCCATAATGCGGGCTGCGCGGTTATAACCGATGTTAAATTGACGCTGTAAAGCCGATGTACTCGCCGTTTCTTGATCGATTAAATAGGCGCACACTTCTTCAAAAAGCGGGTCACGTTCATCCGCTATTTCAATTTTCATTAAATCATCGACCCCGAATGCATATTGTGGATCGCGTTCTCTTTTCACATGATCGATAATTCGTTCAATTTCCGCATCGGATACGAAAGCACCTTGCAATCGAACTGGTGCACTTCCTTCTGCGTACAACATATCGCCTCGACCGAGAAGCCTTTCTGCTCCAGCTTGATCTAAAATCGTGCGTGAGTCAATTTGAGAGGAAACGCTGAATGCGATACGTGTTGGAACATTCGCTTTAATCGTTCCTGTAATGACATCGACGCTCGGACGTTGTGTGGCAATAAGTAAATGAATGCCTGCTGCACGTGCTTTTTGAGCGATGCGACTGATCGATAATTCCACATCTTGCGGAGCCATCATCATCAAATCTGCTAATTCGTCGATGACGATTAATAAATATGGCATGTACGGAGCTTGTCCGTCTTCTTTCGCCATCTCATTGTAACGTTCGATATTGCGTGCACCAACTTGCGCAAATAATTGATAGCGCTCTTCCATTTCATTGACAGCCCATTTTAAAGCAAGCGTTGCGGCTTTCACATCTGTAATCACCGGGCTCAATAAATGAGCGATGCCGTTATATGGCGCAAGCTCTACCATTTTCGGGTCGATTAAAAGTAATTTCAGTTCATCCGGAGATGCTTTATATAAAAGGCTCGTCAAAATACAGTTAATGCATACTGACTTTCCTGAACCTGTCGCTCCTGCAATTAACCCATGAGGCATTTCGCTTAAATCGATTGTAATCGGCTCTCCCGTAATATCGAGTCCGAGTGCCGCTTCCAATGGTGACTCGGAATTTTGAAACGGTTCTGATTCCAATATTTCTCGCAATTCGACTGCATGTGACTCACGGTTTGGAATCTCAATGCCGATGAAACTCGTACCCGGTATCGGCGCTTCAATTCGAATATCACGCGCTGCTAAAGCGAGCTTTAAATCATCCGTTAAATTACGGATTTTACTCACTTTCGTCCCTCTCTCCATCGTCAATTCAAAACGTGTAACAGAAGGGCCTTGAACCGCTTGTTCCACTTTCGCCTGAATGTTAAAGTGCGCAAGCGTCTCTTCTAAAATTTCAGCCTGTTCATCCAACCAAACATCATCGCGCTTCTTCTCACTCGGTTCTGTTAAATAATCGAGTGAAGGAAATTGATAATCTGTCAATGGTTCTTCACTGATAACTATTTCTGTTGCCATTTCTTCCATCTCTTCTTGATCATCTTCTTGCGCGCGTTCAACTAATTTTTCTAATTGTGTAGCCTGATGTTGGAGCATTTCTCTTTTGTTCAATTTTTCTTTATCTGACTTTAACATGACGACATTAAAAGGAATAGTCGATGGTTGATTACTTTCGTGTGCTTTTATTCGTTCCGATGATTCAGTCGACATTACCTGTTCTTCCGTTCCAACCAATTGAGCACTTTCATCGGAATCATCCTTCGATATTTCTTCACAAGGCTCAACTTGCGTCTCAGACGACCAGTCCATCCCTTCTCCTTCTACCGTCTCATTACACGCTTCGTCTGACGTAAGGATGGCCGCATCTTCTTCTATAGTCGGTTCACCCTCATTCACCGATTGATGCGGTTCTTCTCCATCTTCTAAACTCGAAGTGAGCGCTTCTTCTTCGCTCGTTTTTTGTTGTTCTGTATTTTGTGTATCGATATTTTCTAAACTAGTAGGAAGCACCTCTTCTTGATGCTCGCCCTCTAGATTATTCACTTCATCCTGAATGAAAGAAATGGACTCCTCACTTAGTGAATCAGAAGAAGTTTGGTCTTCTAGTGTTTCCATCTCTGTAATCGTCGATGGTGATTCCGCTGCAATTTCTCTTACGGGTGGCGCATGGACAGTAGCCGCTCGTTGTTCTTCTACAACTGCATCCGTTTCTTGCGCTGCTAAGCAACTATTACGGTCATCTCGTAATGGTTGTTCTAGAGATTCCTCTTGTCCTGTTTCCAAAGCTGGTTGTATATGTGACGCATCTTCTTGTAATTCATCTTGTAATTCATCGGTCATACTACGAGCGACACGACGCGCTTGTAGTTTTTTAACATATGGAACAGTCTGTTCTTTATACGAGTCATATGGACGATCATCTTCTAGCGTCGGTTCTTTTGCTCGTCGCTCTACGTCTTCTTTTTGTTGCCATTCTTCCTTTAAAGGCAAAGGCTCATTTTCGAGCTCTTGCAATGTAAGAATCGGTTGCTGGTAACCGTAAATGGGAGAAGGGACATCACTCAATTTAAACGGTTTTCGTTCTTCCTTCACACTCGGTTTTACTGTCGGATGTTCTTTTTGCTTCACCGTAGAGGTAGGAGCAACTTGATGCTTTCGTTCCGACTTCGTTTCTTTTTTCCTTCGCAATAATTGACGATCGAAAGAAGCTTGTTGTTGAGTTCTCTGACGTTTCCCTGGCCAACGTTCATTTTCATATAACGGACGTGGGACAAACCCTTCCATATCATCTGTACAAAGAATACGCTCTTCCCATTTCACTCGTTCTTTCGACGTTTCGGTTTCACGTTCGACTAACGGAAAAGTAAAAGGCTTCGTACGTCCTCCTTTTTTCACGGGAGTTTCATGCACTTCCGGTCGAACCGTCTCATGAACGACAGGTTGTTCGCGCTCTTGCTCATTATATTTATCATTTTCATCTTCAGTATGAAATACTTTTTTCACTTTATTAAAAAAACTCATCAATGATCACTCTTTCAATTTCAGACATCTACTTATTTTATCATAGTTCCGATATTGACTTCAAAAATGTTACGTAAAAAAACGCCATGTGAGACTTCTCTCACATAGCGCACTCTATTATGCGAAAAAATCTTCGCCTACTTGTCTTGACTCTTCCAATACGAGAATCCCTTTTTGCTGCTCACCGTTCGGTAAATTTAACTCTTTCGCCGAACAAATCATTCCCGATGATGGAATACCGCGAAGTTCTGCGTCTTTAATGACGAGTCCAGAAGGCATAACTGCGCCCACTTTTGCTACGACGACCTTTTGACCCGCATCGACATTCGCTGCTCCACAGACGATTTGAAGTGGCTCTTCTGCGCCGACGTCCACTGTACAGACGCTCAATTTATCTGCATTGGGATGCTTTTCGCGTGTGACAACATGTCCGACGACGAATTTTGGTGAGAGATCAATATCAAATTGATGCGAAACTCCTTCTTTTTCAAGAACGGCTTCTAATTGTTCTACGAAATCTTCCGTCAATTGAATATGCCCTTCTCCTTCAATTGTCATTTTCTCACTCGCATTAAATAAATTAATTCCGACAAGTTTGTCTCCTAAACGAATGAGGACTGCGTCTTTCTTTTTTTCAAGTGTCGGTTCCCCTGTTCCTTCTTCTAAATCAATGATTAATACATCACCTAAATGTGCTCGGTTGTAAAATACGTTCATATCAGTTTTCTTCTCCTTCGATTCGTTGATTTTTCGCCAAAATAAAGATCGGGTCTAACTTTCCTTCATCGTAAATGAAAGATAGAGAGGTGATCGGCACAGTACCGACTGTAAAGAAGTGCATCGTCATTTGCGCCAATACGTCATAGCCGACATTATTGCGTAAATCACCGATAATTAACACGTCTTGATGCGGCACAGATACCGTCATATGTCCTTCTACTTTTTCGCTCATCTCTTTTAAAAACGCGCGATTTAAAATACGTGTCGCATCGTAACCGTCATTCATATTAAGAAAATAAAAAATATTGCCGTCCACTTCATCTTCTTTCATCTCGATCGGCAAGGCTTGCGCTTTAAATAGGGCACGTTCTTTCAATTGTTCTTCACTCATGCCGAGCTGCGTCAAAACATGTTCATCAATTAAACGGTACGTCGAGCCTAAATCGAGCGCGTAATAAATGCGCGTCTCCGCTGTATGATATTCCGTAATGAAACGATGACCTTCTTTTGATTTCTCGGGAAATGATGTCGAACGAATGACTGGTAATACGACCGCTTCTTCTCCGTTAAACCCTTCCGCTCGTTCGCGTGCCATCGAGCGAAATGTTTCATTAATAATATAGACGACTTCGTCTAATGCTTCAACTCCACGTGCGCTAATTTTGGCGCTAATTTCTGAAATACCTAGCGTTAACCCTTGATGCCATTCACGATGCGTAATTTTTACACGCTCTTCTTTCCGGTTATAATCCCAATCGAGTTGATCAGACATTTCAATTTTTTGTTTCAATGCTTCAATAATTTCTAGTGGTTTCAAGCTGCTTCATCCTTTTCTTCTTTCGGCTCTTCTAACGGTTGTTCTTCAGGCTTTTTCTCTTCTTCCGCTTCAACAATTTCAAGCGAGCGAATGAGTTGAACCATAGGATCTACCGCTTTAGCGAGCTTTTTGTTTTTATCATACGTCGTCAATTTCCGTCCACCGACACCGACAGTCAGTTCCGAACGATTGTCATCGAGTTGCGTCACAATCACATACATAAACTGACCGTCTTGCTCATACACTTTCGTAATTTCACCTTCTGTTTTTTCAATCGTCGTTTCATACAATTGTTTACTCCGTTCATTCTCATTCGGATTGACGAATAAAATGTACGGATTCTTTCCTTTTTCGAATAAAATATTAAACTCGTCCACTTCTTCCTTCACTTCAAATTTTTCAGGAAGATGTAAGGCATAGTGACCGATCGTTTCATTCGTTTCTAAAATCGGAGCTTTTACGAGTTCATCCATCTTTTCGAAAACAGCATCCGCTCCTTCTTCTATCGTCGCATTGCACGCTGCGAGAAGAAATGTAAATGTTAACAGTAAGCCGAGTATTAACTTCTTATTCATAAGCACGCTCCTCTACGTATTCGTCTTTTCATTTTAAAGCGAGTGCGAAACGTATGCAAACTTGTCGACTTTAAAAAAGCGTAAGTCTCCATAAGGGAAGAAACTTACGCTTCGCAATTACTTTTGATTCGTTTCTAATAGTGCATGATGAATGGCTGTCAGTTTTTCTTCGATGCGGTGCAATAAATAAAAAGATAAGAAGATTGGAAAACCGATTGTCTCGATAAACTGCATAAATTCAGTCATACAATCCCTCCTTCATGATTCATGAATCGAAAAAGCCGAACGAAAGCGCTCGGCTCTCATTCGGCTTTTCTTTATCGTGCATAAACAATCGATGTGTCGCGCGCGACCACTTTCGCTTCAAGTGCTTCCGTTAACGTCCCGCCATCAATAAGGAAAGCATTCGTTGCAATAATTTCCTGCATCACATCGACGACTTCTTCTTCCGTCATCGACTCGCGGGGATCAGGAATCGCATACGTAACACGCTTCCCGAGTGACGTTAAAAAGACGAGTTGTAATTCTTTCATAAGTCATTCCTCCTTCTTAATAAATTTCTGACGTCTGGCTCGTTTCCACTTGGAACAAAGCACGTTCACTCAATGAAAACAAAGCATTTGCCACTTGGCGTAACGACTTAGCATCCGCTTCCGGATTGACGTTCGCGTATGTTTTAGAACGGAAGACTTCTTTTCCTTCATCGTTCAAGCCATTTTCATACGTGCATTTTAACGTTTGACGTTTAAAATGAAACTGCATCATCGCACTCCCTCCTTTCTACACCTCCTATATTCCAAGGAACGACTTCAATCTGGACTCTTTTTTTATAAAAGATGCGGATAGTTGCTTGAAAACCATTTAAATAACGTGAAATAAATCGCTTCATACAAGTAACCAGACGGACTTCTCACTTTGCCGGAATGTTCGATATGTCGCACAGCTCGAATGAATGAACGACATACTTCCCTTTCTAATTGTTCATCTTCTTCCCAACGAACAGGAAAATTCGCTCGCATCGAAAATTTACGTTTCGCTCCGTTCATAATGCCATAATATCTTTTCGCATCTTCAGGAGTATGGCTATAAAGGCGAATCGTTTCTCGAATGCGCTCCGGTAATTCGGTTGAACTGTAAAACGCTTCTTCTTCCAATTGTTCTTTTTTCTTCTGTCGTTCATATTGTCCTTCATCCACTAAATCATCTGTAATGTTCAACCCTTGTACTTTTTTCGGAAATAAAACGTATAAATAATTCGGTTCATTATTTCCTCTTCGTCTTTCTTTCAATAAATCGATCGCTTTTAACTCGCGTTTCACTTTCGCGATCGTCTGTCTACTTTTGATTCCTAGCCATTTCCCTAACGTATCATTCGTACAAATGACGTACACTTTTCCTTCGCTATCTTGCCATCCGTTTTTCACCGATAATTCATGTCGGTGACGAAGTAAGCTCCACATCACTTTCGCTTGTAAACTAAGTTGATCGTACGGCGCTGTCGTAAAGAAAAAATGCGGCAATTGATAAAAGGCGTATCGATACAATTTGGTTCATTCCTTTCAAAACGTATCGGTGACGTTTCTTATTTTTTATCGTTCTACTTGTATGATTATATTTTGTGTGTCATTTTTGGACATCCGACGTCGTCTTTTTTAACGAACGGACGACAAAAAACTCACCGTCGCAAAAATGGTGAGTGAATGTTCATTGAAAAATGATAAATGGTGATATTGCTTTTTATGTAATGAAAAAAGCACCTTTCATCCGATTTTGAATGAAAAGTGCTTCTTGAAATTATGCGTTTTGTTTAATCGTTTCGACTGTCGTACGGTCGAGTGAACGGACGAGTTTCACGATCATTTCTTTCGCTGCTGCGTAGTCATCCGTATGGATGATTGAAGCGTGCGTATGAATGTAGCGTGAGCAAAGACCGATCACTGCACTCGGTACTCCTTCGTTCGATACGTGAACTTGTCCTGCGTCTGTTCCACCTGGAGAGATGAAGTACTGATACGGAATGTCGTTCGTTTCCGCTGTGTCGAGAATGTACTCGCGAAGTCCGCGGTGAGTCACCATCGTGCGGTCATAAATGCGGAGTAAGAACCCTTCTCCGAGTTGTCCGAATTGGTTTTTATCCCCTGATGCATCGTTCGCTGGGCTTGCGTCAAGTGCGAAGAAAATATCCGGTTTAATCATGTTCGCTGCTGTTTGTGCGCCGCGAAGGCCGACTTCTTCCATGACGTTCGCACCTGAATATAAATGGTTCGGAAGCTTGTCGTCTTTCACTTCTTTTAACAATTCGAGCGCAAGTCCACAACCGTAACGATTATCCCAAGCTTTCGCCATAATTTTTTTCGGGTTTTTCATCGGTGTGAATGGGCAAATCGGTAAAATTTGTTGTCCTGGACGGATGCCCATATTGTCCATCACATCTGCTTTGTCATCCGCACCGACATCGATCAACATATTTTTAATGTCCATCGGCTTATTGCGCACTTCATCGCTTAATAAATGTGGAGGAATCGAGCCGATTACTCCGATAACTGGTCCTTCATCCGTAATAATTTGAACACGTTGTGCAAGAAGCACTTGGCTCCACCAACCGCCGAGCGTTTGGAAACGAATCATGCCGTTATCTGTAATGCCTGTTACCATGAAGCCTACTTCGTCCATATGGCCCGCTACCATAATCGTTGGCGCGTCCGCTTTTTCACTTTTACGCACGCCGAAAATACTTCCGAGTCCGTCTTGAATAATGTCGTCTACGAGCGGCTCCATCTCTTGACGCATGTAGTCGCGCACGAGGTATTCATTGCCTGGTGCACCTGGTAATTCTGTTAAGGTTTTAAACATATTTAACGTATCTTGTTTCAAAAAAATTGCCTCCTCCAGTTTAGTCTTCTTCATTGTACGCAATTTTTCGTCAAATTTCTACCTAAGTCTTTCGGAAAACGAAATATATCGACTTGTTGAAAATTTGTAAGGGAATTGGATTTTTCTCACATTGAAAAGAGATGTCCTTAACGCTTTTTGATACAACTATGGTAAAATAGAAATGAGTTCAAACTTTTTAGGAGGTCATACAGATGAAATTAAAAGATTTTATTCTCGGGATCGCAACAGGTGTGGCAGCGACAATCGCTGTTCAACAAGCGATGACGCAAATTTCGAAATATGCGCCAGCGGACAATGTTTTAAATGAAGTGAAAAACGCGTTCTTAAAAGAAGGTCCAATCGAAGGTTCTTGGATCGTTATGCAGCCGGAAGAATACCAAAACGGTATTTTAACGACTGAAGTATACCGCGGTGGAATTACACGTCTCGATAACGGAAACTTACAACAGTTCGAATTCGTTGCGGACGCAAAAACAGGTACACTTTTAAACGTTACAGAAAAATAAGCACGACAAAAACTAGCGCAGCATTCGTTGCGCTAGTTTTTATTTCATAAAAAAACCCGCCTACTACCACGTCGTCTCATCAAGTAGGCGGGGTTTGATTAGCGAGGTGCTGTGCTCTCGAGTGATTCCGTAATCGAGCGGCCGTCTTCGCTAAATTGGACCATGCGGTAAATCGCATCGTGATAAAAAATAAAACGATAGTGATTGTTTAACGCTTCTTCCATGTAGCGTTGTTTAGCGTAAATCGATGTCATCGGGTAGTCATCGTATGCGAGCACCCAGAGTGGATTTTGATGTGCATGCGTCGGCATAATATCTGCCATATGAATGACCGTTTCCCCTCCGCGCTCTATGCGAATGACCGCATGCCCGTCGCTATGTCCTCCCGTATGTTCCATCGTGACACCAGGTGCGACGGTGCACGTTTGATCGAAAGTTTTCACTTGCGAGACGATCGGTTCCCAATTTTCGCGCCAATACGCATTGCGTGAGCGAATGTTCGGGTTGCGCAATTCGTCCCACTCCGTCTGTGAAACGTAAATGTCCGCATTCGGATAAATTGACGTCCATCCATCACCTTCACGCTTCGTCAAACCACTCGCGTGATCGTGATGCATATGCGTCATCCAAATCATATCGATTTGTTCAGGCGTCAAGCCGAGTTCCCCTAAACTTTGCTCAACGCGTGATTCAGACTGAATGCCGAGATTGCGCTTCATTTTATCCGGCCATTTATTATAGCCGACCCCTGCATCGATGAGTGCGTACTTCCCGTCTACTTCTACTAAAATTGGATCCGTTCGGAGCGGAATCGTATTGTTTTCAACTTCTGGATATTTTCGACTCCAAAGTGCTTTCGGTACGACACCGAACATCGCTCCCCCATCTAAATAACAAAGTCCCCCGTCCAACCAAGTAAATGTTACGTCGTGAAATTGCCATACATCCATTTCTCCATCCCCTTTTTATTGATATTTCGCTTCTAAACGATAAATCGGATGCCCTTTCGCCGAAAACTTCTCTTCATATTCCGTCATGACATTGTCAAGTACATCATCTGCGTGAAGGTCGAGCGACACATCGAGCAATTGCATCCCGTAATTCGTCATCGAGACGAGCGAATATTCAAATAGTCCACGATTATCCGTTTTGAAATGAATTTCGCCCCCTTGTGGCATGACGTTACGATATCTCGTTAAAAATGTCTTAAATGTTAGCCGGCGCTTTTCGTGACGCGCTTTCGGCCAAGGATCTGAAAAGTTTAAATAGACGAGCGCGACTTCCCCTTTGTCGAACATCTCTTCTAACTTTTCCGCATTGCCTCGAATTAAACGCAAGTTTGAAGGTGCTCCTAGTTCAATCGCTTTTTCCACAGCAGAGACGACGACATTGTCGAAATGTTCAATGCCGATGTAGTTGATGTCTGGATTATTTTTCGCCATATTAGCGATAAATTGTCCTTTCCCTGTACCGACTTCGATATGGATTGGACGATCGTTTCCAAACTCTTCGGCCCACTTTCCTTTCAATTGTTCTGGTTGTAATTTTGCGATGTGGTCATTTTCTTGTAAGTAATCAAGAGCCCACGGTTTATGGCGTAAACGCATAATTTAAATTTCCTCACTTTCTTCTAAATCCTCTTCCTCTGTCGGGAAAAGCATACTGTTTGCGGTCGTCTGGCAAAGTTGCAACAGACGATTCGCTGCACGATATTGCGCAAGTTTCATCGGAGCCGTCGATTGGCGACGCAATTGTTCGAACCATTCATCAAATGTGCGACGATCAATAATCGTCGTATCGAAAGGTACCCCTGGATAATCGATATACCCATTGCGGGATAACAACACTTTTTTAATCGGAAGTTCTATTTCTTCCTCTTGAAAAATTTGCTGGACAATCGACTCATTACGACTCAGTTCAATAAGTGGATTGAGCAATTTTTGTTCATGCTCTCCGTATTTTTTCACCCAAAAACGCTCGCTTCCTCCGACGAAAGCAGCGACATCTTCATGCTCGAGTACGGTGATTGTATAACATTGCACCGGTGTGAGCAAGAGAATATTCATCTCAATCGGTGCTTTTTTAATTTGAATAATCGGTTCGTACATCATTAAAAAATTGTCAGGTAATTTTTGCGTAAACTGCTTCATCAATGTATCGCGACGATATTTCCCATGAATGGTTGAACGAGAAAGCAATGTCGAACTCGCCCATTTCAATTGGAAATCATATAATTGCTCGGTATATTGACGTTTCAATTGCTCCATCGAACTCGCTGATCCCGTAACGAATGGATCGAATTGATTCAATATATCTTCATCTACATGCTCTTCTTCTTGCTCTTCTTGTTCAGGCGCTTTTTTGAAACGGCGAGCGAGCGATTGAAACAATGTGGGCTTCTCTTCTTCTACTACTTCTTCCTCAAAGAAAAAACCATCTTTCTGATTTTGCCACTGTAATTTTAAACGGTCCCACTGATAACGTTTCAAACGAATAAATTGTGTCGTATAGTGGGATAAATCATTTTCATAACGAGACACATAATCTGATATTTTTATTAATTGCGCCATTCTTACACCTCAATTTTACATTTTTTTACGATAAATTTACATTCCTTTAACATATAAGTAAATCAATTCATATAAGCTTGCATTATGTATGTTTGATATTTATGAGGGGGTTTTGAATTATGGTAGTAAAAATTTTTGACAAACGCGCTTGCTTGGAAGCCATTTTAACCGAGCGAAATGTTCAAACCGTCTTCCAACCTATTATCTCATTAAAAAACGGAGAAATATATGGCTATGAAGCACTGTGTCGCGGACCAGTAGAAACACCGTTTGTCAATCCAGAAGTGCTTTTCGAATTTGCAACCGAGCGTAAGCGCCTATGGGAACTCGAATTACTTTGCCGTACGACTGCACTTGAACGCTATGCAAGCCTTCAATTGGAAGGGAAATTATTTTTGAACGTCAACCCGAATATTATGAGTGACAATCGTTTTCGTGAAGGATTTACGAAAGATTATTTAAGTCAATTTTCGATCGATCCTGATGCGATTGTTTTTGAAATTACGGAAAATGAAGCCATACGAAACATCGACCACTTTCAGCAAACGGTCGACCATTATAAAAACCAACAATATCTTGTCGCAATCGATGACGTCGGGTCAGGTTATTCTGGTCTCAATATCATTACAGACGTGCATCCCCACTTTTTGAAATTAGATATGCATTTAATTCGAAATATCGATCATGATGAAACGAAGCAATCGCTCGTGAAAAGCTTGGTCGATTTCGCAAATTTATCGAATATTTTTATCATTGCAGAAGGCATCGAAACGACCGCTGAGCTCCTCACTTTAATTAAATTTGGCATTCATTACGGACAAGGCTACCTCATCCAGCGTCCCTCTCCACAAAAAGAGCTACGCAATGAGGATGTTCATACTATTATCATCCGAGAAAATGAACAAAAAAGCAATCTCGAACCGACACAAATCATTTCGACATCTGTTGAACAAATTACAAATGCTATCCCTACTGTACAACCGACAACTGTCATTGAAGAAGTCGCCAATGTATTTAAAACATTAGCAGTCGATGGGCTTTGCGTTGAACAAGACGGGCATATTTTAGGCGTCGTTACGAAACAAAGATTGTATGCTGCGCTCAGTGGACCTTTCGGCTATAGCTTATATAGCGACAAGCCCGTTAGTGAAATTATGCAAACGGATTTCATCTCTGTCGATCGATCGACTCCTATTAATATCGTCTCCAAACTCGCAATGATGAGGACAGACGACCAATTGTATGATTTTATTACCATGACGAAAAAAAATCACTATTTCGGCATCGTCACGGTGAAGGATTTATTAGAACAGACAATTCAAATTGAAATAAATTTTGCCAAACATTTAAATCCACTTTCAGAATTACCTGGCAACTTAATGATTGAGCAACAAATTCAACGTGACATTGATGATGATTGTGCGTGCACCGTTCTTTATATCGATTTGGACAATTTCAAACCGTATAACGACGTGTACGGTTTTGAAAGCGGAGATGATGTCATTACAGCACTCGCCCGCATTTTGAAAAAAATCGCCTCCCCACTCGATTTCATCGGGCATATCGGCGGGGACGACTTTATTTTTATGACGGCACCCAATCATGCAGAGCGTATAGGTAAGGCCATCATCGAAAAATTTGATGAAATCGTCCCTTCTTTCTATCGTACAGAAGATGTTGACGCTCAGTTTATCGAAGCGATGAACCGACACGGAGAAAAAGAAACTTTTCCTCTTTTATCAATTTCTGTCGCGGGCGTACAAACCGCTCATTTCGATAACTTGCACAAGCTTGCTGAACGTGCGAGTGAATTAAAAAAAGTTTGCAAACAGCAACGTGGCAGTTATTTGCTTATTGAAGATTAATTTTTAACACATTTTTTACAACTTTTTTGTCAAAATAAGGTATACTAATAGTGAAAGGACGAATCGATTTCATAGTGTAGACGGAGTTCATTTGCATCAAGCGAAAAAACGACGGAAGGTGAATGCGATGAGTAATTCAACAGACAGAATGTTACGACGTGTCAAAGATGTTTATTTCTTTATTTTGGACAATGGGGTTGTTACAACGGATCGAATTGTTGAGGAATTCGGCGTCACAGCACGCACAGTTCAGCGCGACTTAAACGTGCTCGAATATAACGAGCTCATTAAAAGTCCGACGCGCGGACAATGGACGACAACTGAAATCGAAGTCGAACTTTCATCATAATGTGACCATAAAAAGCTGCGCATAGCAGCTTTTTTTGTGCGTTACCTTTATTTTTTTATAAAGATTTACTAGTTATGATTTGAATTTTTAAATTAAAAATGGTAAGTTTATACTTATTAAAAATATAAAGGAGTTGGCTCACATTTTTTCTGATCAAGAACCTCACATATTAGGCGGTGGCTTTCAATGAACCGTCACTTCTTAAAACATCCTGTTTTTCTCATTTCCTCAACGATTTTAATTTTATTAATTACATTCGGTTTACTGTTTTCGGAACAATTCGAAGATATTGCAGACGCTTTATTTAATTGGACAACGACGTATTTCGGCTGGTTTTATTTACTTGCGATTTTTGCAATCGTCATCTTTTTACTCGGGCTTGCGTTCACTTCTTACGGCTCCATTAAGCTTGGGAACGAAAATAGCGAACCTGAATTTTCTTTTTTCTCGTGGATTGGCATGCTCTTTTCCGCAGGTTTTGGGGCAGGTCTCGTCTTTTGGGGAGTAGCCGAACCGATGAGCCATTATTTCTCTCCTCCATTTGAAGGAGTCGGCTCTAAAAGTGAAGAGGCTGCGCGAATTTCGATGGGGTACGCCTTTTTTCACCAAGGGATTAGCCAATGGTCCGTCTTTGCTTTAATGGGACTTGCGATTGCTTTTTTACAGTTTAAAAAGAAAAAAGACGGACTCGTGTCAACAGCGCTTACGCCAATTATTGGGCACAATAAAACGGTGAAACATTCCGTCGATATTTTAGCGGTCATTTCAACAGTGATGGGTGTGGCGACGAGTGTTGGACTCGGTGTTTTACAAATGAATGGTGGATTAAATATCGCATTTAACACACCGCAAACGCTCCTCATCCAAATGATTTTAATCATCATCATGGCGGTCGCTTACTTATTTTCAACGACGACCGGACTGAAAAAAGGGATTAAATATTTAAGTACATTGAACTTAGGGATGGCGATTGGTTTACTCGCTTTCGTCTTTTTCACGGGTCCCACCCTTTTCATTTTAGAAACATTCACACTCGCGATCGGTGATTTTATCGATCATTTCGTTTCGTATAGTTTACGCTTAGAGCCTTATGTTGAAGGGAAATGGGTGAAAGATTGGACGATTTTCTATTGGGCTTGGGCGATTGCGTGGAGCCCGTTCGTCGGAGCATTTGTCGCACGTGTCTCGAAAGGACGAACAATTCGAGAGTTCATATTAGGGGTGATGATTATTCCACCGCTCATCGCTGCGTTTTGGATTGCGGTATTCGGAGGCACTGCACTTTATAATGATATGAATAACGGCACGATGATTGCGGAAGCGGTCGACCAAGATTTGACACAAGCCCTATTCGTCACATTCGACACATTGCCGATGACCGGTTTATTGAACGGTTTTGCAATCATTTTAATTTTCACTTTTTTAGTGACGAGTGCCGATTCGGCGACGTATATTTTAGCGAGTATGACATCAGGTGGCTCTTCTATTCCACCGCTTGCGAATAAAGTCGTTTGGGGGACAATCATTGCGGCCACTTCCCTCGCCTTACTTTCAGGTGGAGGACTCAATGCACTACAAACCGCCTCCCTCGTCTCCGCCTTGCCGTTTACAATCATTTTAGTACTGCTCATCTTCTCTATCTTGTCGCTCTTAAAAAATGAAATGCTTCCGATTGAAGAACGTGACATTCAACGGTTCGAAAAATTACAAGAAAGAGTTGAAGAAAATAATAACGATTAAAAAAAGGTTCACCGCTACTCAGTTTAGTAGTGGTGAACCTTTTTTCATTAACGATAGTTTTGCAATGCTTCTACCTCTTCTTCTGTCAATTCACGATACTCACCTTCTCGTAAATGTTCATCGAGTTCAAGCGGCCCCATCGAACAGCGCTTTAAATAGACGACTTCTTTCTCGACCGCGCGGAACATGCGCTTCACTTGATGAAACTTCCCTTCGGTAATCGTGACGAAAATTTCATCAGGTCGCTCCGTCAATTCAAGCTTTGCAGGCTTCGTTTCATAACCGTCATCTAATGTGACGCCCTCTTTAAAAGCTGCTACATCAGCAACAGTTACCGCTTGGTCGATGCGCGCAAAATATGTTTTCGGCACATCGTTTTTCGGTGTGAGTAAGCGATGCGCCAGCTGTCCGTCATTCGTCAACAGTAAAAATCCGACCGTATCTTTATCGAGACGTCCGACAGGAAACGGCTCAAAATGACGTAATTCATCATCCAATAAATCGATAACCGTACGTTCTACATGATCTTCTGTCGCTGAAATGACACCGGCTGGCTTATTTAGCAAAATGTAGACAAACTCGCGATAATGCACTTCTTCTCCGACGAATGTGACGACATCTTTTTCGACATCCACTTTCGCACTCGCATTTTTCACCATTTCACCATTGACCGCAATCATTCCTTGTTTCGCATATTGTTTAATTTCCTTTCTCGTTCCATAGCCTAAATGACCGAGCATTTTATCAATTCTCAATTTCTTCATCCTCTCGAAAACTTACCGACGAGTCGCGTAATGCGATCTCCGAGCAAACGTTGTAACAGTCCTGTACGGTAAGCGAGCACGCCGTAAACGACTGCTCCAACTGCTGCACCGATTAACACGTACAATAAAGCGATCCAACGACCATCTGCTGGCGCAATCGCACGAAGCCCTGTCAATGTCCCATAAACGACCGCAATCATAATGACATTTAATAAAACAATGAGCACGAGACGACGGATGACCATCGTTGAGCGGTAGTTAACAACTTTCATAATGATGCCAATGTTCATGCTGACTGCGATGAAATACCCGACCCCCGTCGCATAAATCGCACCGTTCGCTTCAAACCATTGAATGAATGGAATATTGATGACCATTTTCACCCATAAACCGAACATCGACGTAAAAATGATCCATTTATGACGGTCAATCCCTTGTAAAATGGCCGCCGTCACACTGTACATCCCAAACAAAATCGCAACGGGTGCATAATGCGCTAAAATAGAAGCCCCTGCTGCATCTTTTTCATACAAAAATGTATAAAACTCATCGGACAATACCATTAAACCGAGCACCATCGGAATCGTTAAAAAGAGCATAATTTGAAACGTTTGGTCGAGCGCACGAATGATTCCAGGACGATCTTTCCCGGTGAAATACCCCGTAATCACGGGAATGAGCGCCATCGAAAAGCCTGTCGCAACCATGACGGGAATCATGACGAATTTATGTGTCAATAAGTTGATCATCCCGAGATACATATGCGACACGTCCGCAAGCCCGATTGACGCCATCGCTTTTTTAAAGGTCAACATGTCGACTGCTTGATACATCGGGTTAATCGTCCCGACGAGCACGAACGGAATTAAATAACCGAACACTTCTTTATACATCGCCCAAAACGACACATCTTCTCCAGAAGGAATACTTTTTCGACGCAACATATCAAATTCATCCTGATATTTTTGCCAATATTTATATAAAATAAGCAATCCAGCAATCGCTCCGATAAAGGCTGCAAATACTGCGACATTAATCGCCATATCCGCTGTCCCTTTCATCACATAAACGACGAATGCTGCACCGCCGAGCACGAATAAAATGCGGACAATTTGTTCAACGAGTTGTGAAACGGCGGTCGGTTCCATTTTGTTATATCCTTGGAAAAACCCGCGCGTCAAACTGAGTAACGGCACGACGATTAAAGAGAAACTGACCCAACGAATGACCGTTGCGACTTGTTCAATCGTATACACTTCATCCGCTGGATTTTCAGCGGTTTCCGGGTTGACGATTCCAGCGATCGGTGTCGCTAATAAAAAGAGCGCGACGAATGCCGTTATTCCCGTAATCATCATGAGAACCATACCCGACTTCATTAAACGCCTGCCGGTTTCATAATCGCCAAGTGTATTATATTTTGAGACATATTTGGATATGGCGAGCGGTGCCCCTGATACCGCTATCGATAAAAATAAATTGTACGGAACGTAGGCGTATTGATAAAGCGCCATACTTTCTTTTCCGACAATTGCATATAAAGGAATTAAATATAAAAGACCGAGCGCCTTTGACAAAAAGAGGCCGATCGTAATAATCGCAGTACCACGTATGAGAGTTGATGACATCTTCATTTATCATTCCATTCTATAATAATCCTTCTATAGTTTACCGCTCCATCGTCATTTATACAATATTCGTCTAACCGACTTAGACGACTTTCCTCCTCAAAAAGTTGCACGGTTCAGCGCCACCTATGGTAAAATGAGGCGAGTAAACAATGAAAGGTCGGATAGTATGACGGCATATGCCACAATTGTAATCGGAGGAGGACCTTCTGGCTTAATGGCTGCAATCGCTGCAGCAGAAAATGGCGCGCGCGTCCTCTTGCTCGATAAAGGAAAAAAACTCGGGACGAAACTCGCCATTTCAGGAGGCGGTCGTTGTAATGTGACGAATCGCTTACCCGTCGAAGAAATTATCGCCCACTTACCAGGAAACGGACGTTTTCTATACGGACCTTTTGCTGTTTTTAACAATGAAGACATTATACGCTATTTTGAAAATCTTGGCGTGCCTTTAAAAGAAGAAGATCACGGACGTATGTTTCCGGTTTCCAATAAAGCGAAAGATGTCGTCAATGCGCTTCTTTTAGAGTTAGAACGATTACATGTCGACGTACGACTCGAAACGAAAGTCGACAAATTGTTGATGGACGATGAACGAGTGCGCGGCGTACGCTTAACGACAGGCGAAGATATTCAAGCCGACAACGTCATCGTCGCAGTCGGCGGGAAAGCCGTTCCGCAAACAGGGAGTACGGGCGACGGCTATCCGTGGGCAGAACGCGCAGGACATACGGTCACAACGTTATACCCGACGGAAGTTCCTTTACTATCCGATGAGCGCTTCATCCGTTCAAAAGAGCTTCAAGGACTCGCCTTACGAGACGTTGCGGTAAGCGTCTGGAATGCGAAAGGTAAAAAATTAATTACTCATCAAATGGATATGTTATTCACCCATTTTGGCATTAGTGGACCGGCCGTATTACGATGCAGCCAATTCGTCGTCAAAGAACAGATGAAAACGAAAAATAAACCGGTCAATGTGACGATCGACTCTCATCCCGAACAAAACGAAGAACAATTGTTCCAACAATTGCGCACGACTTGTAAAGAAGACCCGAAAAAAGCGGTGAAAAATAGTTTGAAAGCATTCGCACAAGAACGATGGCTTTTATTTTTATTCGAACGTGCCGCAATCGAGCCAGATACCCAAGGTGCGAGCATCTCTAATGAACAATTGCGCGCGCTCGCTCATGAATTTAAACAATTTACGATTTCGATTACCGGCACACAGCCGATCGAAAAAGCTTTCGTTACGGGCGGAGGCGTCAAAACGAAAGAATTAAACCCGAAAACGATGGAATCGAAGCTAAAACGAGGACTCCATTTTTGTGGAGAAATTATCGACGTTCACGGTTATACGGGCGGTTATAACATCACATCGGCACTCGTCACTGGAAGAGTGGCGGGCATGCATGCCGCAAACAGCTAAGGAGAGAACACAATGCATCCATCTGAACTCATTCCGTTCCTCATGGTAGGAATGCTTCTATTATTGATCATCGCGATCGTTTGGCTCACTTTGCGCCAACGACCGAAACTCGCGACGACGATTAGCGCGATTCTTGTCATTTTATACATCACAGCGTACGCGCTCTTTCCGACATACCAAAAATACGAACATGAAAGACGCTATGTCACACTCGTAGAAGCGATATCAAGCCCTCATCTCGTCATTGAACGAGCGACATTCGACCCGAAAACAGGCGACCGTGTCGGCGTCTTTTCCGTATACGATGAACGGGTCCCACAGTTCGGTTGGACGTACAAAGTTTCACGCAACAATGACATTACGAATGACGAAACGTGGTCTCGTTACGACTATCCTGCGAGAGACGAACTTTGGCAAGAAGTCGAATGGCTGTACTGGCAAGAGACAGAAACAGGAGCCATTACCGAACTGGACCGCTTAGAAGATGGTCCACTCGTCGCCTATGCATTTGAAACAGAAAACGAACGCGGCATCGCTCTTTTCCATTACGAAAACGAGGGGATGACAACGCTCGCTTTCGAACATTCTCCTGAAGGCGCGACCGTCACATCACATAATAAAACGTGGACGATTACGCGCGACGATGATACGTTACACGTCCAATAATGAAAAACAATCCTTCACTCATACGGGTGAAGGATTGTTCGTTTATACGTGATTCGTCGGTTCACGACGCGGACCAATCATATTGAAGAAAATATTTAATACGATCGCCGTCACCGCCGCAGCGACGATACCATTTGACGTTAAAATTGAAATTTGTGAAGGCAATGACTGAAAAATTTCCGGCACGATCGATACACCGACACCGAGTCCAATGGCAACCGCTGCAATCATCGCATTTTCCGCCGAATGAATGACAGCAGGCGCTAACATTTTAACCCCTTGCATAATGACCATTCCGAACATCGCAATCATCGCCGCTCCGAGCACTGCTTCTGGAATGATCGTCGTCAATGCCGCAAGTTTAGGAACGAATCCTAAAATGACGAGCATAATACCGGTAATGACGATGACACGGCGACTTTTCACACCAGACATTTGCGTCAATCCGACGTTTTGTGAAAATGTCGTATACGGGAAAGCGTTAAACAATCCTCCGATAATGGAAGCGAGCCCTTCCGAACGATACCCACGCGCTAAATCTTTTGAATTTAACGGCTTATCACAAATATCACCGAGAGCGAAATACACTCCGGTCGATTCGACGAGTGACACCATCGCCACGAGCGTCATTAAAATGATGGACGACGCATCAAACGTCGGCACTCCGAAGTAAAATGGTTGAACGACGTGCACGACGTCCGCTTGTTGAACAGGAGTAAAATCGACCATTTTAAAGAAAATCGCAATGACCGTACCCCCGACGAGACCGACTAAAATCGCAATCGCTCGCAAAAAGCCTGTCGCAAAACGATAGACGACTAAAATGATGAGCAATGTCGTAAAGGCGAGCGTCATGTTCGCACTACTTCCGAAATCCGGTGAACCTAATCCGCCTGCCATATTGTTGACCGCAACCGGAAGCAACGAAATTCCAATCGTCGCAACGACTGTTCCAGTCACGACAGGTGGGAAAAATTTCACGAGCATTCCGAATACCCCGCCGATTAAAAAGATGATTGCACCCGATGCGATAATCGCACCGTAAATTGCGCCGATTCCTTTTTCACTTCCGATTTCGATAATCGGAGCAACCGCCGTAAACGTACATCCTAAAACGACAGGAAGACCAATTCCGATAACGCGTCCTGAATACACTTGCAATAATGTCGCAACCCCACACATTAAAATGTCGATTGCGACTAAGTACGTCATTTGCTCCGAATTAAATCCGAGCTCTTTTCCGATGATGAGTGGCACTAAAATTGCCCCTGCATACATCGCGAGTAAATGTTGGATCCCGAGTGCGGTTTCCTTGCCTAAATTCACTTTCAGTTCCTCCTACTTGAACAGGCACTCTAACGCCATAAGTAGAACGCAAGAAAGTGCGTCACGATGTACGCACTTCTTTTTCTACTCATAGTCGACTTATTTACGGTAAGTCGGTAGATACTTCTCTAGCCATATTCTAGAGAATTATATGAGTGACACTTTCAACAATTATTATGAAAATAGTATAGCAACATTTCATTCGTTTAGATAGAACAAATATAACGTTTTCGTGAATTTTTCATACAATTGCATCGTTTTTCCTGTTCAATAGGAAATTTTTAACGATTCACTCGAGAATGTTTTAATAAATTCCGAACGATGCGAAAATGATTGAAATAATTAATGCGAGTATTGGAATCGCAATTGTAATGACCGCGATATCTTTATAACTATCTTTATGCGTCATACCTGTAATCGCAAGTAAAGTGAGGACGGCTCCGTTATGCGGAAGTGCATCTAATCCTCCGGAAGCGAGCGCGGCAATACGGTGGAACGCTTCTGGGCTAATGCCCGTTTGAATGGCGATGTCATAATATTGTGCACCGAGTGCTTCAAGCGCAATCCCCATTCCTCCAGATGCTGAACCTGTCGCTCCTGCAAGCAAGTTGATCGCAACCGCTTCTGAAATTAACGGGTTTCCTTTAATATTTAACAACCAGTGCGTTAACGTTTCGAATCCTGGTACCGCTTTCACGACGGTCCCGAAACCGACGGCCGCACTCGTATTAATAATCGCTGTAACCGAACCTGTCGCTCCTTCGTTCATCGCTTTTACGAACGATTTGAATTTCGTAATGTTCAATAAGAGCAATAAACCAATTCCTGTAAGCAATGCGACGATGACGTCCCATTTCAAAACGTTCAAGCTAATGATGACCGCAACGAGCGGTAAAAGAGATAAAATGACAGACGGTACGACCCCTGTATCTTCCACAATTTTTTGATCTTTCGGCTCTTCAAAGACGAAGCCTTTTTTACGCAACTGTTTTTCGCGTGTAATGAGGTAGAAATATCCTCCTCCGCCCATGACGAGTGTTGCGATGAAGCCCATGATCGGCGCTGCCATCGGAGTCGTCTGAAAATAACTCATCGGAATTAAGTTTTGAATTTGAGGTGTTCCTGGTAGCGCTGTCATCGTGAATGTGAGCGCACCAAGTGCAATCGTTGCCGGCAATATTTTACGGCTAATGTTCGCTTCGCGGAACATCGTTAAAGCGATCGGATAAACAGCGAACACGACGACGAATAAGCTGACGCCTCCGTATGTGAGGAGTGCTGTCGATACGGTAACTCCTAAAATCGCACGCTTCACACCGATGACGCGCGAGAAGAATAACGCGACCGAACGAGCCATCCCTGTATCTTCCATTAACTTCCCGAAAATCGCTCCGAGCATAAATACCGGGAACCATTCTTTCGCAAACCCTACAAAACCGCTCATGTACGTACTTTTATACGCTTCTAAAATGTCGAGTCCACCTGTGAGTGCTACAATTCCTGCTGCAATCGGTGCAACCCAAATGATCGACCATCCTAAATAAGCTAATACCATTAAGACGACGAGCCCTAAAACGATACCAAACATCGCATTTCCCTCCTAAACCATCCATTTTTGGGTGAAAAAAAGATGCAGTGCGTACACTGCATCTTTCAACTAGGTATATGTTATACCCAACGACCAGTTAACACTTTTTTACGCGTATAGAAGTTCAATCCGTCTTTTCCGTTTGCGTGTAAGTCGCCGTAGAATGAATCTTTCCACCCTGAGAATGGGAAGAATGCCATAGGAGCTGGTACACCGATGTTTACGCCGAGCATTCCTGCATCGATCGTTTCGCGGAATGTACGTACGCTACCGCCATCTTTCGTGAAAATACATGCGCCGTTTGCGAAACGTGATTTGTTCGCAAGCTCGATCGCTTCTTCTAAATTTTTCACGCGGCTAATTGAAAGCACTGGCGCGAAAATTTCATCTTCCCAAATTTTCATTTCACATGTTACGTTATCGAAAATTGTCGGTCCAACGAAGTAGCCGTTTTCTTTCGCTGCTTCATCGAGACGCCCGTCGCGAATTAACTTCGCACCTTCCTCTTCTCCTTTTTCGATATATTGGAGTGTGCGCTCTTTATGTGCGTCACGGATGACTGGGCCTAAAAATACCCCTTCGTCTAAGCCGTTACCGATTTGAATGTCGTTCGCTTTTTGAACAAGTGCTTCAATGAACTCATCTGCGATTGAATCTTCAACAGCTACGACCGCACAAGCCATACAACGCTCTCCTGCTGAACCGAATGCTGCGTTTAAAATTTGTGTCGCCGCATTGTCGATGTTCGCATCGCTCAATACGATCGAGTGGTTTTTCGCTCCTGCTAATGCTTGAACACGTTTTAAGTTGTCTGTTCCACGCTTGTACACATACTCTGCGACTGGCTGTGAACCGACGAATGAAATCGCTGCGATTTTTTCATGGTCTAAAATACCGTTTACGACGTCATGCGCTCCGTGTACGATATTGAATACACCTTTCGGGAATCCAGCTTCTTCTACTAATTCAGCTAAGCGGTTCGCTAAAAGTGGTGTACGCTCAGATGGTTTTAATACGAATGTATTCCCTGTCGCCAGCGCCATCGGGAACATCCAGCAAGGAACCATCATCGGGAAGTTGAACGGTGTAATACCGCCAATTACGCCGATTGGGTAACGGTAAACGCCTGATTCAAGTCCTGTTGCGATCGATGGAAGTTGTTCGCCCATCATTAATGTCGGTGCACCTGCTGCGAACTCGACACATTCAATTCCGCGAAGAACTTCACCGTGTGCTTCTGTAAAGTTTTTCCCGTTTTCAATTGTAATTAATTTTGCAAGCTCATCCCAATGCTCAACGAGAAGTTGTTGATATTTGAACATGATGCGTGCGCGACGTGGAACGGGTACTTCTTTCCACTCTTGGAACGCTGCGTCCGCTACTTGTACCGCGTGATCTAATTCTTCTGCTGTCGATAATGGGACGTTTGCGATGACTTCTCCTGTTGCTGGGTTATATACAGGCTCGATGTTCGTTGATTTTGACTCAACCCACTCACCGTTAATGTAGTTTTTAATGTTTTGTACTGTCATTGTTAAAATCCTCCTTCAAATTTAAAACGCGTATGTGTAGCACGTCGTATACAATGCTTTAATTTCTTCTTTCGTCGGTACTTTCGGGTTGTTCCCTGGGCTACCGCTATCGAGTGCATCGTCCGCCATCTTATCGATTGCTTCGTTGAATGCTTCCTCTTCAATGCCCCATTCCTTTAAGTTCGGAATGCTCAAATACTTACATAATTCTTTCACTGACTCTACTGCGACATCTGCCGCTTGTTCGTTCGTTAAAACAGCATCTTCTTCTGCGAAGAGGCGACCTAAATCAGCGAGGCGCTCGACACAGCTTTCACGGCTATATTCGAGAACGGCTGGGAGTAACATCGCGTTCGAAAAACCGTGTGGTACATTGAATAAAGCACCGATTGGACGAGACATACCGTGCACGAGACAAACAGAAGCGTTCGAGAATGCCATTCCTGCTTGTAGCGCACCGATGGCCATTCCTTCACGAGCGGCGATGTTTTCGCCATCATCATATGCTGCTTTCAAATTGCGCACGATGTATTTCATCGCAGAAAGTGCCATCACATCTGTCATCGGCTGTGCTTTTTTCGAAATGTACGCTTCGATTGCGTGACATAACGCATCGACACCTGTAGCTGCTGTGACACTTTTCGGACTCGATACAGAAAGCAATGGGTCGACAATCGCTACAGTCGGCATTAAGACCGGTTGTTTAATCATCATTTTGACGTGATTCGACGTATTCGTAATGACTGTCACATCTGTCGCTTCTGAACCTGTACCTGCTGTCGTCGGAATTGCGATGTGGGGAAGACTCGCTTTTGACGCGATTTTTTGTTGGTTCATGTAGTCACCGATGTAGCCACCATTTGTTGCTAAAATTGCAACCGCTTTCGCCGTATCGATACAACTTCCGCCTCCGATTGAAATGATGAGGTCACACTGTTCTTTTTCTAAGACATCCATCGCTGCTGCGACATGTTCGTCAGTCGGTTCCGAGTTCACTTCTAAGAAGACAGCGCTTTCAACACCGACCTCCGAAAGTAAATCGATGCACTTTTGTACGTTACCGAGCTCTTCCATAATTTTATCGCTGACGATTAACGCCTTTTGACCGTACTGTTTCGCTTGGAAACCGAGCTTTTGTAACGCATTTTGTTGATAATACAACATTTGGGGAGTTTGAAACGTTTTACATTCTACCATACACACTTGCTCCTTTCTGTTTGAAACCTACACAAGAACTACACTTTTATGTATGAGAGCTACACTTTTATGTAGTTTATGTTGTTTAATTATGTTTTATTAGTTTTATAACTAAAATAAGTGTAGCCTTAAGACTACACTTATGTCAAGCATCAATATTATATTTTTTTAACTTTTTATATAAGGTCGTACGGTGAATCCCTAATAGTTCTGCCGTTTTAGACTTGTTTCCACCCGTTTTTTTCAATAAAGAAATAATGAGTTCCCGTTCATTTTCTCCTTGTTTTTCTTTAAATTGTTCCAAATTGACCGACACACTGTCTACATGTGTCGACAGTTGTTCTTTTTTCTCCGTGAGCAACCAATCTAAATCTTCCACTTGAATTATTTCATCATCGCTCAACGTAATGACCCGTTCGATACTGTTGACGAGTTCCCGAACGTTTCCGGGCCATTCGTAATTCATCAATGCTTGCACAACTTCCGAAGTAAATGTCTTCTCTGGCACGCGATGTTTCATGCAAAGTTGTTGCATGTAATGCGCGAGCAAAATCGGGATGTCTTCTTGTCGGTTGCGTAGTGGCGGAATATCTAAATGGACGATGCTTAATGTTTCAAATAAACGTCGGTCAAATTGTTTAGAATGGAGTAACTCATCGACCGTCGTAGAAGAAGCAACGATGAGCCGAACGTCGATTTGTTGATCGACGAGCACATTGCCTTTCCCTTCTTCGAGAAATTCTAACAATTCATATTGCGTATCCGCTGGTAATACGTCGATGTTTTCAAGGAAGAGCGTTCCTCCGTCCGCTTCTTGAATGCGACGAAACAACATTTGCTTCACTCGTTCAGGTTCGTAACTGCGGCAGTCAAACGCGATAAATACTTCATCTCGGCGCGAGCTCAATTGATGAATCCCTTCTCCGAACGCTTTCTTTCCCGTGCCGCTCTCCCCTGTTAAAAAGACAGGAACTTTCGTGCGCGCTGCTTTACGGGCAAGACGTTTCAATTGGAAAATTTCTTTGCTGACGCCGACGATTTCTTCTAAACTCGCCATTTCTTTTTCCGTGTGTAGCTCTTGTTTTTGACTCATCTTCACGTTTTGTAATTGCAAGCTTTCGTAAATGCGATACACTTGCGACACCCCTTCGAAAATGAGCATGCCGATCGCGGCGACAACTTTTCCGTTATGCCAAATCGGGATGCGGTGAACGATCATATCTTGTCCTTGAATGTTTTGAATGACCCCACGTTCCGGCATCCCTTTTTGAACCGTTTCATGCAAGTTCGTATTTTCAATCACTTCCGTCACGTGGCGTCCGAGCGCTTCTTCTCGTGGAACCCCTGTAAAATTGCTGTACGCTTCGTTAAATTCGATCAAATATCCATTTTCATCAACGACCGCAATTCCTTCATACGCTTTTTCTAAAATGACGCTTAAAATTGCAGACATTCGCTCGTCATGCAAATCATTTTCTAGCATTCGAATAATATGTTTGACGACGGTTTCTTTCGTCAACAGTCCGAGCACTTCGCCCACTTCGTTTTGCACGACGTATAGATCAATCATTTCAGCCGTATGCAACAATTGTGGCAATGTCATATCTTCTCCAACCGTTTGGATGCCATCACGTCGCGCAATGTTCTTTACTGGAGCGGATGACTCGATGCACTGCTCGTATGCATCTCGCAAACTCGCATCGTTCATCACACCGATAAACTGTCGTTTTTCATCAACAACGATGATCAACTTTTGTTGGAGTTGTAGCGCTTCTTCAATTGTCGTTTTTTCGTCTACCGAAATGAACTGTGTCGTCATCCAGTCCCCTACTGCGAGCGACTCTTCCCCTAGTTCCAACTGTACTAACTTATTTAAAAATGTCTCCATTGCTTCCCTCACCTTTTTTTATTCTGCTCTATTTTATATGATTTGTAGCGTCTTGGCGAATAATGATTGTTTCAAAATAGCGACAATACTACATGATTCACTCTCATTATTTTACACTTCATCCAATTAAAGAGCGAGAATAATGAATAAAAAGGAAATTTATAAAGGGATATCTTTTTTCAAAACGATCATATGTTCAAGCAATACACCATTTTCAATAATCGGTTCAGTATAATGCTCTGTGAAAAAATGTTCGATTGTATAGGAATAAGTAAAACCACACGCTTCATAAAATGGAACCGTGAGTCCGCTATCTCCTGTCCCGACAAACATCGTTTGTCCTCTATAATAGGCAAATAATTGTTCGAGCATTCGCTTTCCGTATCCTTGCTTGCGATAAGGGACGTCGATCGCCATATTTTTCAATTCGACGCCTTCTTTTTCTTCTGTAACGACCGCGACGCCAATTACTCGCTCCTCTTCTAACGCGACATACAATGTGCCGCGGTCTAAATACGTATCGATTTGGCTTTCTTCTTCATCTGCTTGCAATAGTAAAGGTAAATACTCTTTTTTATGGTGTTGAATCGTTTGTAAATGCATCGCTTTCTCCTTATGCAAAAAGCGCTAGCTATGGTAGGCTAGCGCTTCGTTATTAATTCGCTACAATGTTGACGAGACGTCCGGGTACTGCGATTACTTTACGAATCGTTTTCCCTTCGATCATCTCTTGAATGCGCTCATTTTCAAGCGCTACTTTTTCGAGTTCTTCTTTCGTAATGTCGCGAGCGACTTCAATTTTCGCGCGCACTTTACCGTTAATTTGTGCGACGATTTCAACTGTATCATCGACGAGTTTACTTTCATCGTATGTTGGCCATGGCTCGTAAGCGAGTGATTCTGTTTCGCCGAGCGCTTGCCATATTTCTTCTGCGATGTGCGGTGTGATTGGGGATAATAACGTGATGAAACCTTTCGCATAATCTACCGGTACACGGTCTACTTTGTACGCTTCGTTCACGAATACCATCATTTGAGAAATTGCCGTATTATTGTGCATATTCTCATAGTCTTCCGTCACTTTTTTCACCGTTTGGTGGTACACTTTTTCAAGTTCTCCGCCTTGTTCACCATTCACTTTCGCGCTCAATGTCCCGTCTTCGTTCATGAAGAGACGCCATACGCGGTCTAAGAAACGACGTGCGCCGTCGACACCATTCGTCGTCCATTCTTTCGCTGCATCGAGTGGACCCATGAACATTTCGTATAAACGTAACGTATCCGCTCCGTGCGAGCTCACGATATCGTCCGGATTAATGACGTTACCGAGTGATTTCGACATTTTAATATTTCCTTCACCGAGAATCATTCCTTGGTTAAACAATTTTTGGAATGGTTCTTTCGTGTGAACGACGCCTAAATCGTACAATACTTTATGCCAGAAACGCGCATACAATAAGTGAAGAACGGCGTGTTCCGCTCCTCCGACATAAATGTCGACCGGCATCCATTTTTTAATTAATTCAGGGTCTGCGATCGCTTCTGTATTATGTGGATCGATGTAGCGTAAGTAATACCAAGAGCTACCTGCCCATTGTGGCATCGTATTCGTTTCACGACGACCTTTCATTCCTGTTTCTGGGTCGACAACATTCACCCATTCTTCGATATTCGCAAGTGGTGATTCGCCTGTTCCAGACGGATGAATATTCGTCGCTTTCGGAAGTTCGAGCGGCAATTGGTCTTCCGGTACCGGTGTCATCGTGCCGTCTTCCCAATGAATCATCGGGATTGGCTCACCCCAGTAACGTTGACGTGAGAACAACCAGTCGCGAAGACGGTACGTCACTTTCCCTTCTCCTTTACCGTTCGCTTCGAACCATTCAATCGCTTTAGCAATCGCTTCTTCTTTATTTAAACCGTTTAAGAAATCGGAATTCACGAGCACACCGTCTTCAGTATGTGCTGCTTCTTCAATGTTACCGCCTGATACGACTTCTTTAATCGGTAAGTTAAATTCTTTCGCAAATTCATAGTCGCGCTCGTCATGTGCGGGTACTGCCATGATTGCCCCTGTTCCGTACGTTGCGAGCACGTAGTCCGCGATCCAGATCGGCATTTTTTCACCGCTCGCTGGGTTGATCGCATAAGCACCTGTAAAGACGCCTGTTTTTTCTTTTGAAAGTTCCGTACGCTCTAAGTCTGATTTCGACTTGATCGAATCAACGTACGCTTGTACGGCTTCACGCTGTTCTGGTGTCGTAATTTGTTCGACGAGTTTATGCTCTGGCGCAAGCACTGCATACGTCGCACCGAAAATCGTATCCGGACGTGTCGTGAACGCTTCGAACGTTTGATCCGTACCGTCGATTTCGAACGTTAATTGTGCTCCTTCCGAACGACCGATCCAGTTGCGTTGCATTTCTTTTAAGCTTTCTGGCCAATCGAGCTCATCTAAGTCTTCGAGCAAACGGTCGGCATACGCTGTAATGCGGAGCACCCATTGACGCATCGGACGGCGTTCTACCGGGTGATTCCCACGCTCTGAAAGCCCGTCAATCACTTCTTCATTCGACAACACGGTACCGAGTGCTGGACACCAGTTTACTGGCACTTCGTCAATGTAAGCGAGGCCCATTTTGTACATTTGAATGAAAATCCATTGCGTCCATTTGTAATATTCAGGATCTGTCGTATTAATTTCGCGGTCCCAATCGTAAGAAAAACCGAGCTCATTCATTTGGCGTTTGAACGTTTGAATGTTGCGCTCTGTAAATTCAGCAGGGTCGTTCCCTGTATCTAATGCATACTGTTCTGCTGGAAGACCGAATGCATCCCATCCCATCGGGTGAAGAACATTATAGCCTTTTTTGCGCTTATATGAACTTAAAATATCCGTCGCGATATACCCGAGCGGGTGACCGACGTGCAAACCTTGTCCTGACGGATAAGGAAACATATCTAACGCATAAAAATTCGGTTTATCTTCGTGTTGTGTCGTTTTGTATGTTTTGTTTTCTAACCAATAATTTTGCCATTTTTTCTCAATCTTCTTGTGATCATAAGCCATTGTGTAAAATCC
Source organism: Savagea serpentis (assembly GCF_015351395.1). GTDB lineage: Bacteria > Bacillota > Bacilli > Bacillales_A > Planococcaceae > Savagea > Savagea serpentis. The sequence goes on along the minus strand of NZ_JADKPV010000001.1, from coordinate 57,111 downwards.
TCCTTCAAATTAAAAAACTCCCGCCCCTTGACTACGCAAGGGGCGAGAGAGTTATCCCGCGGTACCACCCAAATTGACATCATTCATGTCCACTTCAAATCCTTAACGCGGATGAGACGTATTCGCTCCGTAGGTGAGTTCGTGAAGTTCATTTTACAGACTCGCACCGACCGTCTGCTCTCTACAAAAATGGCACTCCTTACTAGTCTACTTCATTGCGATGAATTATTTTGACTACTATGTAGTGTAACTGAATTTTTGACAATTGACAAGCTTTCACAGAATGTTTTTACTATTGTCGCAATTGTTCCGCTTTTCGCAAAGGACGATCATACACGACGGTCGTTATGAACGTAATGAGTAAGAGCGACGTTAACATTAAAATCATCGTATGCATATCGTACAAGTCGACAAATACTCCTCCTGCGACGGGACCGATCATTTTACCGATCGTTGCGGCTGAGTTGACGATTCCTTGATAGAACCCGTTGCGGCCTTTCGGTGCGAGTTGATTCGCAATCGTCGGAATGGCAGGCCATAATAAAATTTCACCGAATGTTAAGACGACCATCGCCATTAAAAATTGTCCGAACGTTTCAGCAAAGCTGACAAAAATAAAGGAACCGAAGAAAATGGTTAACCCGATGAGCATTTGCACTTTTAATTGATTTTCAAAACGTTTCACAATCGGTGCAATAATCGGCTGACCGAGTAAAATGACGACTCCGTTCACCGTCCAAATTAAACTATATTGCGTTAACGTCACACCGAGCGATAAAGCATGTGTCGAAATCGTCGTCGACCATTGTGAGTAAATGATCCACGTGACGAGATAACCGAGCGAAATGATGAGCAAAGCATAAAACGGCGCTTTTTGTCGAATTTCTTTTCGCTGATTAAGCACAGTTGCAGGTCCTGTATCTGCCACTAAATTGCGATAACCGAAAAAGGCGAGAAATAAAAAGCCGATGTAAAACGCTAAATTCGCACTGAAAATCGCATCGATATTACGTGCAGCGACAAGCCCCGCAACAGCAGGACCGATCGCGACACCGATATTGTTCGCTAAATACATCGCATTAAACGCTTTTCGTCCCCCTTCAGGCCAAACCGCTCCAATCATCGCGTACAAACTCGGAAAGACGATACCACTACTAAATCCGAGAATCGTTAAAAAAATCACATACGGTACGAAGTCGTGACGAAAAACGAGCACGATGAGTGCCAAAATCGAAATGACGCTCCCGAGCATCAACGTCCGATAACCCCCTAACTTATCGAACAACATGCCACCGAGTAAATTTCCGATCACTCCTGCCCCGGCATTCGCCATTAAAACGAAGCCGGCAACCGTCAATGTTTTTCCTAAATACTCGTGCATATAAATCGTATTGAGCGGCCATAAAAAAGAAGCCCCTACAATGTTAATAAACATCCCAAAAATTAAAAGCCACGCGCGCTTCGGCATTATTTCGCCTCCCTAACTAAAAAGATTCTTCAAACAGTTTAAACGTTCTATTCGAAAAGAAAAAGCCTTTCTGAAAATGTTCTTCATTTCAGACGATTTTCTGTGCAAATAATGATACAATTTTGTCGAGGAGTTGAAGAAAGTGAACGGATTATTCCCCTTTCCATCAGAAGGAAAACGGTATTATACATTATCGAAACATTTGAAAGAAGTGTTCGGTGAAAAAACATTTAAAGTGTCACTCGATGCAGGATTCGATTGCCCGAACCGAGACGGTACCGTCGCACACGGTGGGTGTACATTTTGCAGCGTAGCAGGGAGTGGAGATTTTGCGGGAGACCGTGTCGACCCGATCGACGTTCAGTTTCGCGAAATTGAAAACCGCATGCAAGATAAGTGGAAAGGTGGCAAAACGATCGCCTATTTCCAAGCGTATACGAATACGCACGCACCGCTTCCCGTTTTGAAAGAAAAATTTGAAGCTGCGCTCGCTCAACCCGGCGTCGTCGGATTATCGATTGCGACGCGTCCCGATTGCTTACCTCCTGACGTCGTCGACTATTTGGCAGAGCTCAATGAACGGACGTATTTATGGGTGGAACTCGGCTTGCAAACGGTCCACGAAGAAACCGCAACGCTCATTAACCGTGCGCACGATTTTGAAACGTATAAAGAAGGGCTCGACAGTCTTCGCAAACATGACATTCGAGTGTGCAGCCATATTATTAACGGATTGCCTGGCGAATCGCTCGACATGATGATGGAAACGGCACAAGAAGTCGCAAAGCTCGACATTCAAGGGTTGAAAATTCATTTGCTTCATTTATTGAAAGGGACGCCGATGGTGAAGCAATATGAAAAAGGAAAATTAAACTTTTTAACGGAAGAGGAATACGTCCGTCTCGTCGTCGATCAATTAGAAATCATCCCATCCGATGTCGTCATTCACCGCATTACAGGCGACGGTCCTGTCGAAGATTTGATCGGACCGATGTGGAGTGTGACGAAATGGGAAGTGCTCAATGCGATCGACCGCGAACTCGAAAGACGCAATAGTTATCAAGGAAAAGGAGTAAAACGATGAATCAAAACATTATCATCCATCGCGTTTTGCCGATGACGAAACGACTCATTCAACGCGTGACGAATGAAGGGGACGTCGTCGTCGATGCGACGGCAGGTAACGGCAATGATACGCAATTTTTAGCAGAAACCGTCGGACCGAATGGGCGCGTTTTTGCTTTCGATATTCAACAAGAAGCGCTCGATGCGACAAAAGAACGGCTCGAACAAAATGATTGTTTAACGCAAGTTCAACTCATTTGTGACAGTCACGCCAATGTGAAAAAATATGTCGAAGCCCCGATTAGTGGCGCGATGTTCAATCTCGGCTATTTACCGTACAGTGAAGACCTCTCTGTCGTCACACGAGCCGAATCGACAATCGCTGCGATCGACGCCTTGCTCGACTTATTAAAAAAAGACGGTATCATTACGGTCTCGGTATACGACGGACATCCAGGCGGCCCCGAAGAGCGCGACGCCTTGCTTGAATACGTGCGCACACTACACCAAAAAGACGTCCATGTCGCACGCTACGAACTAATCAATCAACGAAATAATCCACCGTTTATGCTCGCCTTTGAAAAAATGCGCGACTTTACGACACATGAACGAATTGAATGCTGACAAATTTGTCAGCATTTTTTTGTAACGAAAATGCATCCGTCGACACTAACTAATGAGTCAAATGGAAAAGGAGGGGTTATGTGAACACGTTAGAACGCGCGTATATGGACGTCCAACCGAAATTGTATCGCTATTTTCTCGCACAATTGTACGACCGAGAAATGGCGGAAGATTTAACACAAGATGTATTTTATACCGCTCTTAAACGACTCCACACATTTCGAGGAGAAGCTTCTTTGGAAACGTGGCTCTTTTCCATCGCCCGCTTTCATTTACTCAATTACATTCGTTCGAAAAAGAAAGATCCAATTTTACAAGAAGAATGGGCATTGCAATTAGCACGGGAAAGTACGGAAGAGGAATGGCTCGCCAAAGAAGAAACACGCACCATTCTCGCCTTCATTCAAACATTGCCCTCTCCACCTAAAGAAGTGATGACATTACGGTTATTCGGAGAACGCTCTTTTGCTGAAATTGGTCAACTGCTCGGAAAAAGTGAAACATACGCCCGCGTCACGTTTCATCGAACGAAACAAAAAATGCAACAACGATTGGAGGAGTAAAGATGAACCGATGTGCGATTGTGGAAGATTTACTTCCTTTATACGTCGACAACTTGTTACAAGAAGAAACGAAACAGTGGGTAGAAGAACATTTGCCACAATGTCCTTCTTGCCAAACCGCTTTAGCTCAAATGGAAGAAGTGATTACCGTCGACTTACCGAATCCGAATGAAGAAGCGGCGAAGACGATAAAAAAAGTGACACGTCAAATGAAACGGTATGAATTTATACTCGTCACACTCGCCTTTTTACTCGCGATGCGAACGACAATCATTCCGGAGCTGACCTTTAATGGCTTATGGGCATACGCTTTGCTCGGTGGCTTACTATACGCCTTTTACAGAACGTGGCTACCCCCGATTGTGCTAAGCTTCGTCCCTTCTTTCTTATATTACGTACAAGATGATTTCGGAGATGCTTCCTTTACAGAAATTATCATCAGTGTCGCAAGTATGGGGACCATTTACACGCTCCTCTCACTCATCGGCGCTTTTATCGCTTACGCTTGGATTCAAGCTTTACAAAAGGAGGAACAACGATGAAAAAGAAAATTTGGCTCGGCATCGCGATTACCGTTACACTCGTTTTCGCATTCATTGCCAATGCATTCACTGGCAATCCGCTTTCCAAAATGATTGCCAAACAAAATACGGAACAGTTTTTACAAAAGACGTACCCTGAAGAAACGTTTCATATTGAAAGAGGATGGTACAATTTTAAAACAGGAACGTATGACTTTATCGTAACAGGCAATCAACTGCCTCAAGAAGTGGAGATGATGCGCGCTGGATTTTTCGGTCAACACCCTCATTATGATGGGGTGCGAGATAGCCGTATGGATACGTCATTAAATCGTCGCCTGAACGAACAAGCAGGCGCTTATTTAGTGGAAGCCTTTCGGTCAGGTGCGCCAAATGTCCGCGGAGTCGACATGACGTTTTCCGTCATGCGAGGAGAATTGCCGACGCATACCGATTGGTCACCGACTTTATCTTTCGTTGAAGAGCCGTGGCTCATGATTATGATGGACGCGACGAATGTTTCGGTCGAGCAGTTTGAAGAAGAAGTGCAATTTATGCAACAAACACTCGAAGACCTCGGCATCCAATACCGCTCCGCTTCCGTCAATGCCCAACTATGGGACGAGGACACGTACGAACTGAACCGACAAGAAGCGGAAACGAACCCCGAACTCGAGATTGACCGCGACGACTTCTGGTACTTACGCTACTTCGCCTCATTCCATCCAAAAACGAAAAAAATCGAAACAGAAGTGTACGATCAATAACACACAAAAAAACGACCGCTCATCCATTCCATGAGCGATCGTTTTTATTTACTTTAAAATAGAAGGCTGAAGTTCAATGATGACGTATTCACTTTTCGTCCCGATGCGAATCGGGGGGCCCCAGAAGCCTGCACCAGATGAGACGATGGCGACGCTACTATTTTCTTTCTGCAACATGCCATAGTCAATCGGAAAGATTTTTTGCGTAATGAGATAAAAAGGCCACACTTGCCCGCGATGTGTATGCCCGGAGACGATCAAGTCGATGCGGTCGTCGTAATCGAGCACGGTCGACGGTTGATGGTCGAGCATAAATACCGGCTTTGACGAATCGATAGCATCGAGCGCTTGTGCAATGGAATGGCGCACGCCGCCTTGGTCACCGATTGGACGGACGTCTTTTCTTCCACCGACGACGAACGGTCCGACATCGACGACTTCATCTTCTAATAAATGAATGTTCGTCTGTAAAACGAGCGCTCTCATTTTATCAAAATTGTCGCCTGCATCGTGATTGCCCCACGCTAAAAATGTTCCGTATGTCGATTGAAAAGTTGAGAGTAATTCCTGAATGCGTTCAGGATGTCGTATCGCTTCAAAATTACTGTCAAATAAGTCACCCGCGAGCAATACGACATCCGGCTGTTCCTCATTCACACGTTGTACGATGCGCTCAAGTTTTCTAACCCCATTCACATAGCCTAGATGGATGTCGCTCAGCAAGGCGATGCGTACAGGTTGTTCTACCGGAATCGTCTCGACCTTGTAAGATGTCTTTTGCAGTCGTTCCGCTTGCCAAATGCCTCCCGCAAACAATAACACGATACATGTTGTACTCCACCAAAAAGAAGGAAACGGCAAAAAATGAAAGAGCGCATAAATGACGAATGCTAACAAGCCGAGTGCCATCCAATAACTCCCGAGCTGTCCGAAAAAGGAGCCGATACTTTTCGTCCGTACCGCTACGACAGCGATGCTCATCACCGTGAAGACGAAAATGATGCCATAAATCGGTAAAGCAAACCGTGGAAACTGTTTCGCTAACGTCCAAGCGACGAAGCCGTGCATACTTCCGTACAGCGCTAAAATGAGCGTGAGGACGACGTACATCATTACTCGACGTCTCGCACGTCAGCGATGACACGTTCATTCATCCATTCGCTACGCAAAAACGTAAGCAAGCGTGCTGCCGTTTCTTCAGGTGTCGCAAGTGCACCTGTTTCTTTATAGTCAATAAAGTGCTCTAAAAGAGGAAAATGCGATTCATCGCTCGAACGAATCACCTCTTGCATATTTGTATCGATAATCCCTGGCGCAATGGACACGATTTGTACAGGATGCGCTTGTTTTTTCTGTTCTTCATGAACGATCGTTGAAAAATGGTCAAGCGCTGCTTTCGTCGTTCCGTACACCCCCCAACCGTCATACTGTTTGCGCCCTGCACCCGATGAAATATTCATAATACGCTTTTCAACGTCTTCTTCTTGCAATGCGGAAATAAATGCATTCGCTAATTGAATCGGTGCTGTTACGTTCACCTCAATGGCACGCGCAATGGCTTCACGGTCTAATAAGCCGACAAGTCCAATCGGTTCGACGATCCCTGCATTATTAATTAACGTAAAGGACGTTGCTTCTTGAAGATGACGCTTGATGAATTTTTCCACTTCAATCGTGGCAACATCCGCTGTCACGTCGACTTTCACTAAATTACGTCGCGCTTTATCATTCGTGCGCGCTAAGCCATAAACGATATGCCCTTCATGCTCCAGTTGATCCATTAACGCTTTCCCAATCCCTTTTGATGCTCCTGTTACGATGTATACTTCCATTTCATTTCCTCCTTTTGTTGAAAAAGCCCCCTTCCACATAGCGCGGAAAGGGTACTTTTATTCTTCGTTAAACCAGAGGGGATCATTATTCTCTTCTTCCCCATTATAATTAATTAACACTTCTTCTCCCGCTTCAATATCCGTATATGCATAAAAATCGAATGTTTCGTTATCGAAATCAATCTCATATGTCACATTCGGTGTGTACGAATGGTTAAAGAGCATCCCGTATCCTAATAAAATCGCCGTACGGCCAATGCCGTATTCAAATGCGTAATCCGCGAGCAACGTTTTTTCAATATGTTCATGTTGTTCATTTGGATACGCAAGGACAGGAGCTTTATGCAAAAGTGTTCCTTTTTTAATATTTTCTGTCGCAAACACACCGCGTGTGTAATCTCCATTACTTAATGGAGAGTTTTTGATTTCGATCATCATTTCGCCTACTTACATTTTAGATTTATTGTCTCACTATACCATAGTTGAGAGCGACAATCTCTTAATTTGTAATGACGCGCAATTCACTATGACCATCTTTCGTCTTGTTCACTTCGATGCGAGACGGGATGGCCTGCTTCAATTCCTCGACGTGAGAAATGACACCAATCATACGTCCTGACTTTTGCAAGTCGATTAATACATCGATCGCTTGGCGTAACGATTCATCATCGAGAGAACCGAAGCCTTCGTCGATAAATAATGTTTCGACCGAGATTGCTCCTTGGAAACTTTGAATGACGTCACTCATGCCGAGCGATAGACAGAGAGAGGCCAAAAATTTCTCCCCCCCACTCATCGTTTTCACATCGCGCGCTTGCCCTGTGTAGCTATCATAAATATCTAAATCTAATCCACTTTGACGGTTATGTTTCGCTTTTTCTTCGCTGCGCACGAATTGATATTGCCCGCGCGACAATTGATGGAATCGGACATTCGCCGCTTGAATGACGCGTTCTAAATATTCGATTTGAATGTAACGTTCAAACGACAATTTTAAATGGTTTTGACCGCGTAATAAATCGTACATTTGAATGAGTTCGCCTACTTCTTTTTCTAATGCAACGAGTTTTTCCGCACGTTGTTCTACTTCTTTTACGGTCTCATCAATTAAGGCGATGCTTGAACGCATAAGTAAAACGAAAGCATTCATCTCTTTTAATTGTTCTCGCACTCGTGCGACATGATATTGCCATTCTGTTTCGTCTACTTTCTCTTTCCCTTTTAAACGCTCTTGAAGTTGTGCAATCAATGTTGTCGTCATATGACAATCCGTTTCATATTGCTGAATCGTTTTGCGCAACGATTCAATTTCAGGAACGTCTTGAAGCGCTCGTTCATAGTCTGCTTCATCTTGAAACTCTGCTATCCTTAATTGTTCATCGAAAATAGCACGCGCCTCTTTTCCTTCTTCGATTACACGGTGCCAACGCTTTTCTGTTTCCGTGACACGTTCTTGCGCTAATGATTTTTGTTCGCTCCATTTTTTCCACGCTTCTTCTGCTCGCTCGCGGTCTTTTTTCATCTGGTCATAGTTTAACTGCATGCGATGCAGTTCTGACGTGAATGCGCGAATGTCGCGTTGTTCTTCTCCAAGCGATTGCTCCACTTGTTGTAAAACGGCGCGTTGTTCAACGTACGCACCTTCACTTTGACGCGCCCTTTCTTCCGCTTGACGTACCGCCTGCTCCGCTTCTTCTACTCGCTTATGCAACGCTTCAACTTTCGGTTCCAATTGTTCGACTTTTTGACGCTCTTGTTCAATATGTTGTAATGCCGCTAATGTCGTTTCAAACATTTCTCTTAATTGAGGTAATGTCGCATGTACTTCTCGCTCTACCCGCGCCACTTCATAACGGTTGTACTCACTTACCGCATGTTGATATTGTTGTTCATATTGATAATACGTGCGCTCTGCTTCCTGCAACAATTTCCGCTCGCTTTGTACGACACGTTCATCGACCGATGTTTCTTCTTCTTCCGTAATGAAATGATCTAAACTTCCGCAAACTGGGCAAGGTTCGCCCCCTACTAAATGTTTACGCAAGCGAATCGCTTCATTGCCGAGCCATTCTTTTTCGAGTTTTTCCACTTGACGCGTCAATTGTTGCACTGCTTGGCGTTGCGTCACATAATCTGTTTCTAACGACTGTGCACGCGCTCTCCACTTTTCAAGTTGCTCTAACAATTCAATCTGCTTTTCATACGCTTGACGTTCGACCAGTTTCTTTTCATACGGACGCACTTCATGACGCGCTCGTTTTAACTCTTTTTCATACACTTTTCGTTCGTTCGTCAATTGTTCGAGTTTAGTTCGCGCTCGTTCTGCGACTGTTTTCGCTTCCATCCAATATTGTTTCGCTTGTTGTTTTGCTTGTGTCGTTTCTTCTACTTTTTCAAAGAGGGGGAGGCGTTCTTCCATTTGAACAATCGCACGGTGTAAATGCGCGAATTCTTCCTCTCGCGCACGCCACTCGTTCACCCGTTCCGCAGCATGACGTTCTTCTTCTGTCGCTCGCTCTAATTCGGCGCGTAATGTTTTGAGTCGTTGTTGTTCTTCTTTCGCTACTTCTCGTAAACGGTTGAGCTGATTGCGGTATTCATTTAACGGACGAGCTTTTTCCGCTCGTTGCAACCTCACACGTTGATCTTCAATCGTTTGTCTTTCCTGCTTCAGCTGTTCTTCTCGTTTCAACTGTTCGGCAAGCTTCGCAAAATCGGCATTTAAAGCTTCCGCTTCCGCTAAACGTTTCATCACTTCTTGTTCGCGCTTTTCTAACTCATGAACTTTCCCTTCCCCGCTCTTCAACTTTTCGACGTACATGCGACGTTCATTCGCCACGAGTTTCGTCCAATGGTTCACGTGCAATGTTGCCTGTTCGTGCAGTTGCTTCAATTCTTCATTCGGATAAGTGAGTTTTTCGACGCGGGAAGCGGTCATTAATAAATCGCGTTGGCTCGATTCATACGATTGTCTTCCCTCTTTCACTTCCTCTTTCATCACTTCAATTAACGCCTCGTACCGCTCCGTTTGGAATATTTTTCGCAACATCGCTTCTTTTTCATCCGTCGTCGACGTTAAAAACTTGCGAAACTCCCCTTGAGGCAGCATGACGAGTTGTTTAAATTGCGTTGCCGTAAAACCGATCAACTGCTCGATTTTATCGTTCACTTCCGTAATAATTTGACGATCCACCGCTTGGCGCAATTCTCCGTCTACCATTTCATACAGTTCCGCTTGCGCTTTCGTTTCATTTTTATTTCCTAGTTTCGTATACGGTAGTTGACGCGTCACTTCAAAGATTCGATTTTTAATCGAAAATCGCAATGTGACAATGGACGGTTCGTCACCTTTTGCGAAGTCGCTACGCAAACTGCGCGCATCATCTTTCCGGTCCTCTCCACTCGCTTCTCCGTAAAGCGCATACGTTAAAGCGTCAAAAATCGTCGTCTTACCTGCCCCTGTCGAACCGGCAATAACGAATAATTGCTGGGCAGCGAGTTTTGTGAAATCGATTTCTTCCGTCCCTTTATATGGGCCGAATCCCGTCATTTTTAAATAAAGTGGCTTCATCGTTCACGTTCCTCCTTTAAAACACGATCATTCAAACGTTCAAATAAAGCGAGCATCGTTTCTGTCGGCTCTTCGTCTGCAATATTGGAGAAAAAAGCCGTAAACAATTCAGTATCCGTCATCTTTTCCGCTTGCACGTATTCGAGTGCTCCTTCTGTCGGACGATAAAACAATTTACGTTCAACGTGCATCGCATTCGGGAATACTTCACGAATTTTTTCCATCGGTTGCAATACTGTCTCTTCATCAAGTAGCGTGACGAACATATAATCTTCTGAGCGCTCTTCTTTTAATAAATCCGCTAAATAACCTTCCACACTTCGCACATCACGTCGTATGTGAAACGAACGTTTTTCGATTATGCAGTTTCCTACTCCATCTAATTCAACGACGAGATAACCTTTTTGATGGTGTTGTTCAGATAATGAATATTTTAGCAATGAGCCGGAATAACGAATCGTTTCATCGCCGATATGATGCGCTTGATGTAAGTGACCAAGTGCCGTGTAATGGAATGCTTTAAAACGCTCACTGCTCACATATTCCGCGCCCCCAATCGATAATGGACGCTCAGAATCACTCCGCATCGTGTCGTCTTCTTCTCCAGTTTTCGTAACGAATGCATGACTGACTGCTACGTGGCGAGCTTGTTCGTCTAAAGTTGAGGTCAGTCGTTCAATAATCGCTCGCATCGCATCATCATGTGTGTTAATCGTTTCATCATCATAAGCAAGTCTTGCGATACTCGGGTCGACATACGGAATTAAATGAAAGTGAACCGCTCCATATTCATCTTCTAAGATGACAGGTTCTAATTCATCGTCAAGCGAGCCTGAAACGAAATAGCGTCCTCCTCTCATAAAAGAACGACCAAATTGCAAACGTGTCGGGCTGTCGTGATTCCCCGCAATCGCTAACACAGGAATACGTAAATCATAGGCGAGCGCAGTTAATACTTCGTCGAATAAATCGACTGCCTCTACCGGTGGAATCCCCCGATCATAAATATCTCCTGCAATAATAATCACATCGGGACGCTCTTCTTTCATCTCTTCAATAAATCGTTCTAACGCATAACGTTGATCTTCTGTCATGTAGACGCCTTGAACGAGTTTTCCTAAATGCCAATCAGCAGTATGTACTATTTTCATCATGAGTCACTCCTTTACGATCTTCCTTTCATTATACTATTTTACAAGTACATATTTATGTTTTTACACAAAAAGACAAAATGAGAAGCATAATGCCTCTCATTTTGTCTGTGTGTGTCCATCTCATTGAAATTATTTTGTGAGTCCTGCGTGAATCGTTTCAATGTTTGATTTTAAGAAACCTGTGTATGTTTCTCCTTCGCTACCTGGTTTCCCAAGCTCATCTGAATAAATTTCAGCGAAAATTTCTGCACCTGTTTCTTTCGCTACTGTCTCCATCGGACGTTTATCAACGTTCGATTCGACAAATAACGTATCGATATTATTTTCTTTAATGAATTCAACTAATGACTTAATTTGTTCAGGTGTACCGTTTTCTTCCGTATCAATTGCCCAAATGTATCCTTCTTTTAAGCCGTAACGATCTGTCATGTATTGGAATGCACGCTCACTCGTTACGAGAATACGTTTTTCTTCTGGAATTTCATTGATTTTTTCTTCGTACATTTTATCGATTGCTTTTAATTCTTCTAAAAACTTCGCACCATTTTCTTCATATGTCGCTTTATTATCTGGGTCGATCTCGATTAAACCTTTCATTACATTCTCCACCATTTGAATTCCGACTGCTGGTGATAAAAATGCGTGTGGGTTAATTTCTTCTTCTTGTCCATCATCTGAAGTTAAATACATCGGCTCTACGCCTTCCATCACTTCAAATACTTGGTCGTCTGATTTTTTCACAGTGCTCACTAATTTTGAGAACCAACCTGAGTCTCCACCTTCAAGATTTAAACCGTTATAAAATAATGCATCTGCGTCTGTCGCTTTTTTAATATCTTCTGGCAATGGCTCGTATTCATGTGGATCTGTACCGATTGGCACCATTGAGTGAACGTCTACTAACTCTCCACCGACTTCATTTAAAATATCATGAATGATTGAAAACGTTGCGACGAGTTGTAATTTTTCTTTATCATTAGAAGGTGTGTCCCCTTCTTCTTTTTCACTTGTTTGTCCTTTGTCATCATTGCTGCAAGCGGCGAGTAAAAATACTGCCATGATTGACATGAGACCGAACTTCCAAAACTTCTTCAACATGTTAAAACTCCTTTTCCTAAAAAATTATTGTCCAACTGCGGTTTTATTTTTTCGCACTTTTAACGTACGCCATACAATCCCGTGTTTCGGTGAAAAGAGTAAGGCCGTAACGAAAAAGGCTGTTGTGACTAAGACGATTGCAGCCCCTGAAGGCCAATTGTAAATAAAACTAATGTATAAACCAATGGTAGCCGATACTGCACCGAGCACCGACGAAATGAAAATCATATGCGATAAACGATTCGTTAATAAATACGCTGTCGCTGCTGGTGTGATGAGCATCGCGACGACTAAAATGATTCCGACCGTTTGCAAAGATGCTACTGTAACGAGGGTAAGTAATACCATTAACCCGTAATGAATCCATTTATTTGATAATCCGAACGATGCTGCCAATGTCGGATCAAATGTACTGATGAGAAACTCTTTAAAAAAGAGCGCGATGATCGATAAAACGAAAATACCGACACCGAGGGTAATCCACATATCGGAATCTCTTACAGCGAGCACATTTCCGAATAAAATACTCGTCAAATCTGTACTCGTATTCGCCTTCCCAATCAAAATAATTCCGACGGCGAAAAAGGCAGAAAATACAATACCGATGGATGTATCATTTTTAATTCGGCTATTTTGTGTGATGAACCCGATCCCGAAAGCCGTCATTAAACCGAAGACGACCGCTCCGTAAAAATAGCTAATGCCGAGCATGTACGAAATCGCGACACCAGGTAAAACAGCGTGACTAATCGCATCTCCCATTAAACTCATCCCACGCAAAATGATAAATGAGCCGAGTACGCCGCTAATGATGCCGACGATAATCGCTGTAAATAACGCTTTTTGTAAAAATTCGTAGTTTTGAATATCTTGAATAAAACTCATGAGCTCGCCACCTCTAAAGAATCCCATAATGAATATTGAGATTTGAATGCGCGCTTCATCGTTTCAGGCTGCATCACATTCTCAACAGTGCCCGCTCCGACAATTTCGCGGTTCACGATAATTAAATCGTCAAAATACGACTTCACTTTCGTCAAATCATGATGGACGACGAATGCTGTCTTCCCCTCATCTCGAAGCTCTTTCAATAAACCGATGATGAGCGCTTCACTCGTCACGTCAATCCCGACAAAAGGTTCGTCTAAGAAAAAGTATTCCGCTTGTTGAGCGAGTGCACGCGCTAAAAAAACGCGTTGTTGTTGCCCGCCTGAAAGCTCACCGATTTGGTGGTGAGCATAAGATTCCATGCCCACTTTTTCTAAACATTCATGTGCCCAAGCACGCTCTTTCTTACCGGGTCTTTTAAAGAGACCGAGTGACGGATATGTACCGAGGACGACAGTTTCAAGAACAGTGATTGGAAAATCCCAATCGATTGTCGCGCGTTGCGGAACGTATGCGATTGCTTTACGCATCGATCTCACGTTTTTCCCGTCGATCGTCACTGTTCCACAATCAGTCGGAATGAGGCCTAGCATCCCTTTCATCAACGTAGACTTCCCTGCGCCGTTCGGTCCGATAATTCCGATTAAGCGGCCGCTTTCCATGTTGAAGGACACTTTATTTAATATTTGATTGCCGTAATACGATACGGATAAATTGTTTACTTGTATGGCATTCCCCATACACTCACCTTCTCATTTAACATTTTTATTTTCATTTAGGAAAAACTGTTTCCTTAGCACAACTTCATTTCAAAAATAAAACTTGCGCTCATGCAACTCAAGAGCAAAAAAACAATCTTTCCCTCGAGCAACTATAACGCTATACTAAATCATTCTTTTTAAAAAGTAAAGGATAATTGATTATTTTTCTCAATCGCTTGCACTGTCAGTAGGAATATGTTGACATTCGTGGTAAACTATTCTCATATAACGACAGGAGGAATAACGATGGCTGAAAACGTATTCATTATTAAATTTGAAGAAGAAAGTAAATCGTATCAAACCTTTTCTGAATTAAAGCAAATGCATGCGACGAAACAAATTGTTGGAGAACAAATGGGCGTTATTTTAAACGATGCGGATGCTGGTATTCAAATAAAAGACTTTTTAGACTTTACAGGAACAGATAAAACAGCACGCGGAAGTATTATCGGAGCGCTCGTCGGAATTATCGGTGGACCGCTCGGCATTTTACTCGGCTGGATGGGTGGTACTTTTATCGGAGCGACAGGTGACGCACGCGAAATAAAAAACGCGATGAACGTCTTCGAACAAGTGACGTCATTTATCGCACATGGTCAAACGGGTGTCATTATACTCGCACGCGAAGAGGATTTCAAAACGATTCAAGATTACACGTACAATCTGGGTGGACAAGTCGTTCGTCTCAACGGAGAATATGTAAAAGACCAAATTAAACAAGCACAACTCGCACAGTTCGAACTCGAACGCGATGCGCGAAAACGTTGGAAAGATCAAAATAAATAAAATGAAAGACCATCCCACACAAATTAGCGGGATGGTCTTTTTTACTCTTGTAATTCTGCTTGAATGCGACGTAAATAGTCGCCGATTTTTTCATTTTTAATACAACGATCAGCGAAAGCATCGTACTGTGTTTCACCTTGATTGACGATAATTAATGTCGCATCATGTTCAACTGCAATAAGCGGGTATTGATTCGCTGGGGAGACGGTCAATGAAGAACCGAGCACGAGAAATACATCCGCTCCTTCGCTCACAAGTGCTGCTTCCATTAAAGCGCGCTCATCTAACATTTCGCCAAATAAGACGATCGATGGGCGTAGGGGACCGCCGCATTCACAGTAATATTGTTCGTCTTCATACCGTTTGTTGCTATATACTTTACCGCACGTTTCACAATGCACTTCTTTCAATGTTCCATGCAATTCAATGACGTGGCGTGAGCCCGCCTCTTGATGAAAGCCGTCGACATTTTGTGTAATGATCGATGTCACATACCCTTTTCGTTCCCAATCAGCCAAAATATAATGGCCTTCATGCGGTCCGTATTCATTCACCCCGATAACACGATTGCGATAAAATTCGATGAACGTATCAAATTGACTGTTCAATGCATCGACGGTCGCCACTTCTGACGGATCGTATTTCGTCCACATTCCATCTTTTGCTGAGCGAAAATCTGGTAAACCACTTTCCGTCGACATGCCCGCCCCAGTGAAAACGACAACCTTCTTTCCTTCTTTTATTAACTGTGCTAACATTTCATCACATCCTTATTTCCATTCCTCTATATAGTAGCACGAGCGAATGGACTTTTCGAACAATTGAAGGGAGAATGAATATGAGCAGAACGACGTATCAAAGTTTACTCGACCAAAAAGTGTATATCGGAGGAATCGATGCCGTTGAAACAGCGGATGCCCAGCACGATATCGATGCGTTTTTCGATTTGCGCGGCACACGTGACGGAGACGTTCACGAAAAAAGTGTGTACACGCCACTCATAGAAGGTGAAGAAACAACGAGTTTACAGCGCACAGTACGACAAATGAAAGAAGCGGTTGAATCAGGTAAAACGATTTACATGCATTGCAATACAGGACGCGGTCGCACAGGCGCAGCCGCTACCGCGTTACTGCTAGAGCTCGGTGTCGCATCTACCATTGAAGAAGCCGAACAGATGGTGAAGGAAACACGTGATGTGATCGATATCCGCCCAAATTTCCTTGAAGCACTACAACAGCTTTACAAATAACGAAAGAGCCGTATCCTTTAACATGAAAGGAACGGCTCTTTTGCTATTTTTTATCGCGCTGCTTTTGCGCTTCTTTCCTCACTTTTTCAAACTGACGAATATCTTCCGGTCTCACCGTAATCGGCTCTCTCCTTAATAATTTACCCATCGCAAACATTAAAATAACGAGAAATACCGTAAACGGCAATGCGGATACGAGCGATGCTGTTTGTAGCGCACTCAGTCCCCCTGCAAATAAAAGAACTGCAGCGATTGCCGACATGAGCACACCCCAGATTGTCTTGACAATCATCGGCGGTAATAAATTACCGCGCGTCGTCATACTCGCTAAAATATACGTCGCTGAATCCGCACTCGTCACTAAAAATGTAATGACGAGAATGATCGCTAGTACGGATAATACATTTGTAAATGGTAACTGTTCCATCGTGACAAATAAAGCGCTCGTCACATCGAGGTCAACCGCTTCCGCAATCGCTGTACCATTATTTAAATCGCTATATAAGGCAGTTCCGCCGAGCGTTGCCACCCACATCATCGCAAATACTGGAGGGATGATCATCACCCCTGTAATGAACTCACGAATCGTACGTCCTCTCGACACACGAGCGACGAAAGCTCCGACGAACGGGCTCCATGCAATCGCCCACGCCCAATAGAAAATTGTCCAATCGCTCACCCACGTTCCACCTTGATACGGCTGAAGGCGCAAACTATATTGAATGAAGTTCGTAATATAATCTCCGACTGCTACCGTAAACGACTCCATAATGAATACTTTAGGACCCATAATGAAGAAGAACACGAGCAACGCAATCGCGAGCGCTAAGTTAAAATTCCCTAAATAACGAATGCCTTTATTTAATCCAGTCGACGCAGATAACATGTAGGCACCAAAAACAAGCACGATAATCATGAGCTGAAGCTTGAAATTATTTTCCCATCCGAAAACAGATTCCAATCCTCCGCCCATCTGCATGACACCGAGTCCAATTGACGTCGCAATTCCCATCACAGTCGCAATGACCGCAAAAGAATCAATGCCACCTTTTAAATATTTATTCGATCCAACGACCGGTTCTAAAGCTGTCGAGATGAGACCGTCTTTCTTTTTTCTAAACTGCATAAATCCAATAACGAGTCCGACGAGTCCGAAAATCGCCCATTGTGAAATTCCCCAATGGAAAAAAGCATAGCCCATCGCAACGCGTGCAGATTCCGCTGATTGGTCAGGTACTCCTTGAAATGGCGCATTAAAATAATGGCTCATCGGCTCTGCGACTCCCCAGAACACGAGTCCAACACCGAATCCTGCTGAAAACAGCATCCCAATCCACGTAAAAAATGGATAATCCGGTTTCGCGTCGTCTGATCCGAGACGAATCGCACCATATTTACTAATCGCTAATGCAAATAGAAAAACAATTAAAATAAAGACAGTTAATAAATAAAACCACCCGAAGTTCACTTGCGTAAAATCATATAAAATTGTAGCGACACGTTCAAAACTTTCTTTCGCCACCGCTCCAAGTACGACGAGTACAAAAACTGTAATCGACGAAATTAAAAATACCGGGTTTTTCCAAAACCTGTCATCCAAACAAATCGACTCCCTAATGTTTTAAAGTATAAAGGTACTTACCCTTTATAAATACATTAAAACATAAAAGTGCGATTCATTACAATTTTATTATACAATCTTTACAAACGTGTCTCTTCTAATTGCCCATCTTTCGGTAAAAACAGACCGACCAACCCTAACAATGGTAAATAACTCGCGACGATCATCGTATCCATCACACCGATGCGGTCCATTAAATTTCCGATAAATACTGCGCCAACCGCTCCCATACCGAATGCAAGTCCAACTGTTAAACCCGCCATCGTTCCAATCTTACTCGGAATTAACTCTTGCGCATAGACGACTGTAACGGAGAAACTCAACATGATGAAAAATCCGATAATCGCTAAAAACACGCCGATCCAACTTGCTGAAATAAACGGTAATCCAAGCGCAAATGGCAATGGAACGAGCAATGATAAAATGATGACATTTTTCGTTCCGATACGATCGGCAATCGGCCCGCCGAAAAATGTTCCGATTGCACCGAATGCTAAAAACAAGAAAATGTAGAGCTGTCCTTTTTCAATCGTATAGTCATAGTTTTGGATAAGATGGAAGACATAAAAACTAGACATGCTCGTCACATAAAATGAACGAGCGAAAATGATAATCATTAGAAGTCCGAGTGCGATTCCGATTTTTTTCTTTGTTAAATGCCCGAGTGTTGAAATGAGCACTTTTTTCCGTTTCGACGTTCGCTCTTTTTCAAGTTGTTCACGATACCAAAACGACACACGCGTCAATAATAAGACAGCTGCGAATGCGACAAGTACGAAAATAGCTGCCCCTTTCTGCCCGAGACGGACTAAAACGAAGGCGCTAATTAAAGGAGCGAGCGCTTGACCTGTATTTCCCCCAACTTGATAAATCGATTGAGCAAGACCACGCTTCGAACCTGCTGATAAAAAGGATACTTTCGAGCCTTCCGGATGGAATACAGCAGACCCTAATCCGAGCAACGCCACCGATGCGATAATAAGTTCATAACTCGAAGCGAACGCAAGCCCTGCCATCCCAAACGCTGACAAAATCATCGCGAGAGGCAAAGCAAATGGACGCGGCTTTTTATCGCTCATATACCCGACGACCGGTTGCAAAAGTGCCGATACCATATTTAATGTAAAAGCAATAAATCCAAGTTTCGTATATGAAATGCCGTGCGACTTTTCTAAAATTGGAAACATCGCGGGAACGACTGCTTGAATCGCATCGTTAAATAAATGCGCAATCCCGATTGCGACCATGATCGCATACGTCGGTTTCGTAAAATATTGATTTTCCTTTGTCATAATCCACCTCTTTCTCTTCCATTCCGTTATTATAACAAAACAATTATGAATTGCGTGAAAATATGTATTTTATGTGAACATCAAACATCTATTTTTTATAATGTTTTCACAGTCTCTTTTCCGTTCATATAAATCATTTAAGCTTATAGTAGAGAAGGAGTTGGATGATACGATGAACGATGTATTAAAAGAAGCGATTCATTTTTTACACACATATTATGAAGAAAATAAATTACCGATAAATGAGCGAGATGCTCGTATTGAAGCTGTCACAAAAGAAATTGAGGAGACGAAAACGTACACTCATACGTTTGAAGAATTGAGTTACGGTGCTAAACTTGCATGGCGCAATAGCAATCGCTGTATCGGACGACTATTTTGGAATCAATTGCACGTCTTTGACGAGCGAGATACGACGAATTTAGAAGATGTGATGAACGCTTTATTTCGCCATATCGACTATGCGACGAACGACGGAAAAATCCGTTCCACAATTACAATTTTCCCTGCTAAACGCCCAGATGGCACTGAGCCTATCCGCTTACGCAATCATCAGTTATTACGCTACGCAGGCTATGATACGACGGGGGATCCGGCTTCTCGCACGTTCACGAAGTTTTGTGAATCTCTCGGGTGGCAAGGAGCTAAAACTCCCTTTGACATTTTACCGCTCGTCATTGAAAATGAACATGGGGACTGTTTATGGCGTAATATCCCTTCTTCCATCATTCGTGAAGTGCCGATTACACATCCTGAGTATGACTTCACATCACTTCAATTGCAATGGTATGCCGTCCCGATCATTTCAGATATGATTTTGGAAATCGGGGGGATTGAATATACAGCGGCTCCGTTCAACGGATGGTATATGGGGACAGAAATCGGCGCACGCAATTTTGCAGATACCGACCGTTACAATCAACTTCCTGCTGTCGCTCACTTACTCGGACTCGACACATCTTCAAACCGTGCGCTTTGGCAAGATCGCGCACTCGTCGAATTAAACATCGCCGTTTTACATTCGTATGAACAACATGGGGTCACACTCGTCGATCATCATACGGCAAGCAAACAGTTCGAAATTTTTGAAAAGACGGAAGAAAAAGCATGCCGACACATCACGGGCAACTGGACATGGCTCATTCCGCCACTGTCACCTGCAACGAGTCACATTTTTCACCGACCATTTGACAACACAACGCTAAAACCGAACTTCTTTTATCGGAAAAAAGAACAGACAGGATGTCCATTTCATACGAAATAAGCCGTCCATTTTTTAACAAAATGCCGACATTTCATCAAATTCAGTGCAAACCCTTTCCGAAACGTGTAAACTATGGCACATTAAAGTGAAACAAATTATGACAAAGGAGACACGGATTATGAAAATTGCAGAAATAGGAAACATCATTGAATTTAAAGAAGGGCTCCAAGGTGTTGTCGAAAAAGTAAATGAAAATTCGGTTATCGTTGATCTCACGTACATGAAAAATTTCGAAGAACTCGAAATGGAAGAAAAAACAGTCATCAATCATAAACGTTATAAAATTATCGCTGAATCGAAAGATGCAACGAAATAGTTTTTAAAACGTCTCTATGTATGTAAAGAAAGGATGAGATTTTGTATGAAAACTAAAGTAGCACTCGCCCTATTCGCTTCACTTCTCCTCGTTCTCGGAGCATGTGGAACAGAAAAGGAAGAAAAAGAACAAGAACAAGAGAAAGACAAAATTGAACTTGAAGAACAAAACGCTGCTCAATCTGATGAAATAGAGCAAGAAAAACCAGAAACTCCAGTAGAAGAGCCAAAAGAAGAGAAGCCAGCAACGAAACCAGCTGAAAAACCTGTTACTCAGCCGAACAAAGAAGAATCAAAACCAGCAGCTCCTGCCCCACAAGACGGTGAAGTGATTCAAACGGACCGCTATGCGATTACATTGTTAAAAGGGTATACATTTATGGAAGAAGAACCAGGACGTGATATCGTATCACTCTCAGCAGATGGTCAAACGTTCATGCGTTTAGAAGTGGAAAACTTCACACAAGATGCCTACGACTTCTATAAACAAAATGGCTTAGAATTAGCGCAAGCAATCGCTGGTGATGCAGAGATTAAAACGAATGATCCAGTGAGCTTACAAAATGCGAAACAAGCCGTGAGCTATCAAACGAAAATTAACGAATCGACTATTTCAATCTTCGTCTTTGAGATGAATGGCAAAGTCGTCCGTGCAACAATTTATGACGAACCGACAGAAAAGTATACGAATGAATTTACAGAAATGTTAACAACGATTAAATAATAAAAAAATGAGCGGCCGTATATGGCTCGCTCATTTTTTATTTTATTACAATTGTCGAATCGACAATCCGAGTTTTTTCGTTAAATGAATCAATGTATCCATTTCTTCATCCGATAACTCATTCATCAATTCTGCTAGTTGCCGCTCATGAGCGGGGAATATCTTTTCGATGAGCGCATGTCCTTCTTCTGTAATATTAATATGAATGACACGGCGATCTTCTGGACAACGCTCGCGACGTAGCAATTGCTTTTTCTCCAATTGATTAATCACATATGTCATCGAACCACTTTGCAACAATATTTTTTGTCCGATTTTTTGAATCGGCTGCGGGCCTTTATGATATAAGAGCTCTAATACAGCAAACTCCGTTGGATTCAAACCGTGCGCTTCGAACACACCGTTTGCCGACTCCATTAACACTTTACTCGCGCGTGATAAGACGACGAATAATTTCAATGATTTTTCAATTCGTGCTTCTTCCATATCACACTCTTCCTTTCTTAACCGATAATCACTCGCTCTTTCGGATAACGATAAGCGATTTTATTCTCTTTTCCACCTAATGTGTATAAAAATGAAATTAATCCGACACGACCGATAAACATGAGCAACATTAAGATGACTTTACCAATCATACTTAAATCACTCGTAATGCCGAGCGACATCCCACAGGTTCCGAACGCTGACGTAATTTCAAATAATAAAGCGACGACAGGTACATCTGGTTCTGTTAACAGCAATGTAATAAGCGCTGTAACGACCATAACTCCTGCTAAAATAATGACCGCATACGAGCGAAATACATCGACTAATTTAATTTGACGCTTAAATACGTGAATGACATCATTTCCTTTTGCGAAATTAATTAAAAACAAAATCGCAATCGCTAATGTCGTCGTACGAATACCGCCTCCGACTGAGCTTGGGGAAGCACCGATAAACATGAGCGTACTAATGAAGATGTCTGAAGCCTCCGTAAATTGGGTCACGTCAAATGTCGTCAATCCTGCAGACCGTGCAGAAACCGAGTGAAACAATGAAGTGAATAATTTCTCATGCCATGCCATACCTCGAAAAGCGTTCGATGATTCGATCGCATATAAAACGACCGTTCCAAACACGAGTAAAATACCGAATGTCACTGTCGTTATTTTTGTAAAGAGAGAAAAACGAAAACGTACAGTGTCATGGCGTCGTTTCACAAAGCTTTTCACTTCAATTAACACAGGGAATCCGATTGCACCGAGAACGATTAAAATCATGACGATTGTCTGGACGAAGTAATCTCCGAAGTAAGGCATGAGAGACGCTTCTGTAATGTCAAATCCAGCATTCGTCGTCGCTGAAACGGCCATGAACATCCCGTGTAAAAAAGCTTCATTCCACGTCGCATAAAACTGTTTCAAATAAATCGATAAAATAAGTCCACCTGTCAACTCAATGACGAAAATAATTTTAATGATTTCTTGAATGAGATGAACGACACCTTGTAAAGAGTATTGATTATGGTCTACCATGATGAGCTGACGTTCTCGTAAACCGATGCGCTTTTTAATTAATAGCCAAAAAAACGTACCGAGCGACATAATGCCGATTCCACCGAGCTGCAAGACGAGCATTAACATGACAAGACCGAATGTGGTATATGTCCCTCCGATACTGATCGTCGATAATCCTGTTACACTGACTGCACTCACTGCAGTGAATAAGCTATCGATAAAGGTGACGTGAACACCAGGTAAATAAACACCAGGTAAATTCAATAAAATGTACGATACGGTAATCGCCATAAAGTAATAGAACACAATCAATTGGGCAGGCGTATATTTATTAATTTTTTCAGGCGAAATCCGCATCCGTTTCATGACCGACCTCTTCCTTTCTAAAGAGTTGCTATTCAAGTATTTTAATCAACTTCACTCCAAAAGGAAAGAAAAAAAGAGAAAAGACGTTAAGCCCCTCCTCTCTTACTCACTAAATCGCTGTAACGCCACCGTCTACAGGGAGTTCTACACCCGTGATAAATGATGCATCATCCGACGCTAAAAATAGCATTGCTTTTGCAATTTCCTCAGGTTTTCCGTAGCGCTTTAACGGGGTGTTCGCCATAAACCATTGCTTATACTGCTCCGCTTCCAAATATGGCTCACTCATCGGTGTCATAATGTAACCAGGATGAATCGAATTTACACGAATATTTTCTTTTCCGTAATCGTTCGCTAACGCTTTCGTCAAACCGCGTAATCCCGATTTAGAAGCAGTATATGCTCCTGCACCAGAGCCACCTGTCAGTCCCGCGATTGACGAAATGTTCACAATCGATCCTCCACCTGCTTGACGCATCGCTGGCAATGTCGCTTGCACGCCGAATAAAATGCTTTTTAAATTAACGTCCATCACGAAATCCCACTCGTCCGCCTTCACATCTTCAAATGAAATGCTTTGTGAAACACCTGCATTGTTGACGAGTATGTCCACTTTTCCATACTTCTCAACGGCTTTTTTCACAATAGTATGCCACGTCGCTTCATCCGTCACATTATGTTCAAACGCTAAGCCTCGTCCACCAAACGCTTCCATTTGTTGAACGACTGCTTCAGCTCCTGCACCATTCATATCGGTCGCAATAATGATGGCTCCTTCTTTTGCAAACAACAATGCCGCTTCTTTCCCCATCCCGCTCGCCGCACCTGTAATGATGGCCACTCGATCTTGTAATCTTCCCATACAAAATCCCTCCTTCAATTCGATACATTCAGTATATCGCACTTACGTCTAAAAAACGAAAGCGAACGTGCATCAAAGGATACACATTCGCTTTTCATTCATCATTTAGTCACTTTTAAGCGGCTTTTTTATTTTGACGGACACTTGAAAGATAACCGTACACAACGAGACCGATTAAGACGATCCAAAATGTCATTTTCCACAATGTAGAGTGTGGGAATGCAGGGTCGATAATTTGTAAGCTGTCATGGGCGAGCGTTAAGACGAGCAATTTCACCCCGACCCATCCGACAATTAAATACGCAGCTACTTCTAATTTTGGGTACTTTTCAAGCAGAACGATAAATTTACGTGCGGCAAATCGAATTAAAATTAATCCGATAATCCCGCCGATAAAGATAACCGCAAACTGGCCACCGTTAATGCCACCAATTTCAAAATCTCCAAGTGCTGGTAACGTAACAGCAAGGGCAACAGCCGCTAACATCGAATCGAGCGCAAACGCAATATCCGCCAATTCTACTTTCAATACCGTCATCCAAAATCCTGATTTTTTACGTGGCTTCTCTAATAAATCTTCAGCAGTTTCACTCGATTCATGATATAAATCATATAAGCTTTTAGCCGACATGAAAAGTAAATAAGCTGCTCCGAGTGCTTGAATCCACCAATATTTGACGAGTGTCGTAATTAAAAAGAGTGCTGCAAATCGGAAGACGAACGCTCCGAGCAAGCCGTAAAATAATGCTTTTTTCTGTTGAACTTTCGGTAAATGACGCACCATAACCGCCATGACGACAGCGTTATCTGCCGATAATAAACCTTCCAATAAAATGAGCACGAGCAATACCCATGCATACTCCAATAATATCGTTTCCATTAAATCTTCCTCCTTTTTTGCAAACAAAAAGAGACCTCGCCTAATAAATAGGCAAAGGTCTCGCTAATTTAGATTTAATCTAAGCTCTCAACACCGATGACTTCCGTCATGTATTGACGACATTGAGATAGGATTTCTCCTAAAGCTACTCCCCTTTGACAACCGTCAAAGTGATATGAAATTGTCGGGATCTTGTTTGTACAATTAGTATACCACAATCTTCCGACTTGCAAACATTATTTTACGTCTTCCGGCCAATTTTTCTTACTTCTCGTCTGACTATCAAACAAGCTGTACATGACAGGAACGATATACAATGTGAGCAATGTTGATGTGAGCAATCCACCGATGACGGCGATTCCCATCGGTTGGTTCATCTCCGTTCCCTCTCCAATGCCGAGTGCGAGCGGTAATAAACCGAGAATCGTCGTTAAAGCTGTCATTAAAATCGGACGGACCCGCACTTCAGCGGAGTGAACGATCGCATCATATGAATGCATGCCTTTTTCTTTTTGTTGATTAATGTAATCAACGAGCACAATTCCGTTGTTGACGACAATCCCGACGAGCACGAGCACTCCGATGACAGCTGTTACGCTGAGCGGTGTATTCGTTAAGAATAACCCGAGCGCTACCCCAATGACCATCAGTGGTACGGAGAACATGATAACGAACGGATATTTAAACGATTCGAACTGCGCTGCCATCACGATATAAACGAGCACAACTGCGAGAACGATCGCTAACAACATATCATTGATTGCACTTTCGAACAGTTCACGATCCCCACCGTAATTCATGTCAATTTCTTCTGGTAATTTTAACTTATCAATCATATCGTTCACTTGTGTCGTCATTTCACCGAGCGAGCGATCTGATTCGTATTTTACTGTGAACGAGACAGAATGCGCTTGATCGACACGCTGAATCGATACAGGTGCTTCTGCGATTGCGACTGTCGCAACATCCTCTAAATTGATATACGTTCCGGCAGGTGTTAACAATTTAATTTGTTTCAATTGATCGATACTATCGCGGAATTTTTCATCGTATTGGACATACATCGCGAGCACTTCTTCATCTTCTCCGACGATTTGAGTCGCGAATGTACCTCGTGTTACCGAGTTGACCGTTTGTGAAATTTGAGCAGGTGCTAATCCTTGTTCTGCTGCTTTTTCACGATCTACCGTGACGTGAACTTCCTCAACTGTATCTCCTAATGTGTTCGACACTTCAAGTACTGATTTCATATCTTGAAGTTCTTCATCGACTTCCTTCACTGCTTTTTCTAAGCGAGATTCATTCGTATCACTTAAAGAGAATGTGACCGTATTCGGCTCAGAACCAGCTGCTGTTTGTAAGTTGAAGTTCACTGTCGCACGATCTTCTAATAAATCGACAATTTCAGGTTGAACCTCATCGACAAATTCAAAAACAGAACGGCTTCGATCTTCGAGTGGCACCATTTTAATATAAATTTCAGCGACGTTCGTTTGCGCAGTGCCTTGCGCCATATTTTGTTGCGTACCGCCGACTAAGCTGACATACACTTCAACGTCTTTTTCACGCTGTAATTCTTCTTCAATTTCTTTTACAATTTTATCCGTTGATTCGATCGAGGCACCATTTGGCAATTCAACCGCTACGGAAACGAATCCTTCATCGGTCGGCGGTAAAAATTCTGTGCCGACACGTGTCAATCCGAAAATACTCGCACCGAGCATGATGATTGTTGCTAATAATACGACCGGACGGTTATCGAGCGCCCAGCGAATCGTGCTTCCGAAACGATTGCTCTTTTTCGTACGACGCTTGCGTGCTGCTAACAATTCTAAATCTGGCGTTTTTAACATTTTGCTCGCCATCATCGGAACAACCGTTAAAGCGACGACGAGTGAGGCGAACAAACTAAAGGAAATCGTCAATGCGAATTCAGTGAAAATTTGACCGATTAGACCGCTAATGAAAATAACAGGAACGAAGACGGCTAATGTCGTCAATGTCGATGCCGTAATCGCACCGCCAATTTCTTTCGCTCCGTCGCGAGCAGCAATGTTCGATTCCTTCCCCATCGCTAAATGTCGCTCGATATTTTCGATGACGACAATCGCGTTATCGACGAGCATCCCGATACCGAGTGCGAGTGCACCGAGCGTCATAATGTTGAGTGAGAAGTCCGCGAAAAACATGAGCACGAACGTCACGATGACAGAATATGGAATCGCTACACCGATAATGATTGGACTTTTAATTCCGTGCAAGAAGACGAATAAGACGATCATCGCGAACAATCCACCGAGTAGTAACGATTGTCCGATATTGCCGATCGCTAAATTGACGTAATCTCCTTGGTCAAATAAAATGTCCGCTTCGACTTTTTTATATTCTTTTTTATCAAGCAAATCATCGAGCGTCGATTTAAAATCTTTTGAAACGCTTGCTGTATTCGCTCCTGATTCTTGCAATACGTTGACGAGAACAGCACGATCATCATTCGCACGTGTAAGTGCTCCTGAATCCGCATCGTGAATGTCGACTGTTGCGAGGTCTTTCACACGAAGCATCTCTCCTGCTTCTGTACGACCTACGACGACATCTCGAACATCATCTAATGTCGTCAGTGAACTAATAATTCGCGTCGTTAATTGCTTTCCGTCATCCGTCTTAATCGGCTCACCTGGCATCGAAACGTTATTCGCTTGAATCGCTTGCACGACGTCCGATTGAGCGAGACGATTTTTTTGTAATTCTTCTTCGTTTAATACGACTTTAATTTCTTCTGTCACCTTTCCTGAAACGGTAACACTTGCGACACCTTTCGTCCGGCGCAACTCCGTTTCTAGTTCTTCGGCGAGCGGTCGAATGTCGACATCTTTATCCGTTGAACGCAATGTCAATTGAATGACTGGGAACTGCGACGGGTCAAACTTCATAAAGCGCGGCGATGAAGCTCCTTCAGGCATCGGCACTTGATCGACGCGTTGCATGATGTCTAATTGCACATCGTCAATGACGGTCGACCAGTCAAACATGAGCAAAATGAAGTTTGATCCTTCTTGTGAAATCGACTGCATCGTCTTTAATCCCGGTGCGGTCGACAAACTTTGTTCCAGTGGCTTTGTTACTTTTTCATTCACTTCTGTCGGTGAAGCACCATCGTAATTGGAAACGACGACCGCGACAGGAGGATTTAATTCTGGTATTAACGTCACCGGTATTTTGAAGAAAGAGACCGCTCCTAAAATGATGACGAGGAACATTGTCACAATCGTAAAGACCGGACGTTTTATCGAAAACTCACTAATTTTCATATCGGTTATCCTCTCTTTTTAAACATTACTTATCATTTTATGCAAACTGACCTCTTAGTTCAATGAACTTCCCTTCAATCATACACGATGTAACAAATTCGTCATACTATCTGTACATATTTTGTACTTACAGTAAACTATAAAGACGAATGTCTGGATATTTATCATTGAACCAACGTAAAGCGAACTCATTTTCAAATAAAAAGACGAGATTATCATAGCGGTCTTTAACGAGCATAGAGCGAGGTCCTGTCATCGCATCTGTCACATCTGCCTCATTTTCAATCCAACGCGTCACTTTTGAACCGATCGGTTGCATTTGTACTTCGACATTGTATTCATTGCGCATGCGATGTTCGAACACTTCGAACTGTAATTGTCCGACCGCTCCGAGCATTACTTCTTCTGTATACAATGTTTTATAATATTGAATCGCACCTTCTTGTACGAGCTGCATAATTCCTTTATGGAACTGTTTCGATTTCATCACGTTTTTTGCGGATACTTTCACGAACAGTTCTGGTGTAAATTGTGGAAGTGGCGCAAATTCATAATTGCCTTTTCCACCGATGATCGTATCGCCGATTTGGAAGTTTCCTGTATCATACAATCCGATAATATCACCAGGTAGAGCCGTATCGACTGTTTCTCGATCATCCGCTAAAAACTGTGTCGTTTGTGCTAATTTAATATTTTTATTTAAACGGGGTACATGTACGCTCATTCCTCGTTCAAACTGTCCAGAAACGATGCGGACGAAAGCGATACGATCGCGGTGGCGCGGGTCCATATTCGCTTGAATTTTAAAGATGAACCCAGAGAAGTCCTCGTCCATCGGATCTTTCATCTCTTCCGATTTCAATTCACGTGGCTGCGGTGGTGGCGCAAACTGTAAAAAGGTTTCTAAAAAGGTTTGCACGCCGAAGTTCGCAAGCGCACTTCCGAAAAATACAGGCGTTAATTCACCTTTTGCGACGCGTTCTGGATCAAATTCGTTACCCGCTTCATTTAATAGCATGACATCTTCCATCGCTTGTTCATAATAACTCGTATCCATGAACGCATCATGAACTTCCGGCTCACCGTCTTCATTTAAAGCGATGAAGCGTTCATTTTCTTCCGCACGTGCTCGTTCAATTCGGTTATTATAGCGATCGATGACACCTGCAAATTCTTTCCCCATACCGATCGGCCAGTTCATCGCATACGATTCGATTTCTAACACTTCTTCTAAGTTTTCCATCAATTCGAGCGGTTCGAGTCCTTGACGGTCCATCTTATTCATAAATGTGAAAATCGGAATACCGCGCATGCGACATACTTGGAACAATTTAATCGTTTGTGGCTCGATCCCTTTCGCGGAGTCGACCATCATCACGGCAGCGTCGACGGCCATCAATGTACGATACGTATCTTCCGAGAAGTCTTCGTGACCTGGCGTATCCAAAATGTTGACACGTTTACCGTCATAATCAAACTGCATGACGGAAGATGTGACGGAAATTCCACGTTGTTTTTCAATTTCCATCCAGTCACTCGTCGCAAATTTCCCAGTCTTTTTTCCTTTTACTGTTCCCGCATCACGAATCGCTCCACCGAAGTAAAGCAGCTTTTCTGTCATCGTCGTTTTCCCTGCGTCAGGGTGAGAAATAATCGCAAATGTGCGTCTTGATTCAATATCTTTTTTATTCATCCATATACTCCTTCTATTTAAAAAACACCTTGAGCGCACTGTTTGCCCTCAAGGTGACAAATCGTTTATTTTGTAAATTGTTTTTTCGCTTCATCTAAAGCAATCGCTGCATCAGAATGGGGTAATTTTTCGTTGCCGACGACTTGAAAATCTTCATGACCTTTTCCTGCGAAAATAATAATGTCATTCGGATTCGCTTCTCGCACGATATGGCGCACCGCTTCTTCACGGTCTCCGATCGTCGCATAACGATTATGCGTCATCCCTTTTTCAAGTTCAGTTAAAATCGTCTCTTCCCCTTCAAAACGTGGGTCGTCCGTCGTCAATACGACATAGTCTGCAAGGGACGCCTTCTTCGCCATAACGGGACGTTTCGCGCGGTCGCGATTGCCACCAGTGCCAATTAAAAACAATAAACGTTGCGAAGCTTCTTTATAAGGTAAAATCGCTTCAATCGCTTTTTCAATCGCATCAGGTGAATGCGCGTAGTCGACGTATAATGTGATCGGTAAATCCGTCTCCACTTTTTCCATGCGCCCTTTAATCGCAGTTACTTCTTGAATTTTTTCAATAATGGCTGGCCACTCATATCCTCGACTATGTACTGCGAGCATCGCCGCCACGACATTTAATACGTTGAAATCTCCAACGAGTTGCGTCTTCACTTCAAATGTCTCTTTCGGTGTCGTAAGTTCAAAAATCGTATGTGCCGGGTCCATTTCAATAATGCGCGCTCGGTACATCGCGCCCTCCGTAAAGCCATATGACCAAACGGGATAAGGAGTCATTTGACGGTAGCGCTCAGACCAAGCATCATCCGCATTTAAAATAACATACTTTTCCTTCGTTACATCTTGCCCGAGTTGCGCAAATAATAAACCTTTTGCATATCCGTAATGTTCCATCGTTCCATGAAAATCGAGGTGATCATGCGATAAATTAGTGAAAATGGCCGTATCGAACACGACTCCTGCAAGTCGTCCTTCAATGAGACCGTGAGAGGACACTTCCATCGTCGTCGTTTCGATGCCACGATTTTTCGCTAATTGCAGTAATCTTTGCGTTTCTAAAACATTGGGCGTCGTATTGTCCGTATCGATTAATTCATCTTCGACTTGAAAACCGATCGTTCCCATCGCTGCACTTTTCTCACCGAGTTTTTGAAGCAGTTGATGAATGATATTCGCAATCGTCGTTTTGCCATTCGTACCTGTCACACCGATCATATGCATCGCTTTCGATGGCATTTCATAAAAGAAAGGTGCGAGACGTTGCAATGTTTCTTTCGTATTTTTCACATAGACGACAGGAGCTTCCACATCGATTTCTTTTTCAGCGATGATGAGTGATGCTCCACGCTCTACTGCCTGTTTCGCATATTGATGACCATCTACTGTAAACCCTTCGATACAAATAAATGCTGTACCGACTATTGTTTTTCTTGAGTCAATTTCGAGCGTTTCGATCGATTGAGGTAGCTCACCAACGATTTTGTCGTACTCGAATATATTTAACATCGTCATCGTGTTCATCGTCATCTCTCCTCAGTTGATCATTTCTGTTTGAACGTATGCACTTAGTAACTCAAATGTCGCACGTAATGAATCGACATTCGTTCGTTCATTCGCATGGCTCGATTCAATGCCTGGACCGAATAATGCGTGACGCACGTCATGCCCTGCACGAATCGCTGCGGAAGCGTCCGAGCCGTAATACGGATAAATGTCTAAACGGTACGGAATGTTTCCGTCGACACATAATTTTTTCAAAAAGCGAGTGAGTCCGTAATGGTACGGTCCGCTAGAATCTTTCGTACAAATCGAAACCGTATATTCATCCGAAGCTTGTCCGTCTCCTAATGCGCCCATATCAACCGCGATATATTCAACCGTTTCTTCTGGAATGTTTGAATTCCCACCGTAGCCGATTTCTTCATTGTTTGAAATGTAAATATGTGTCGTTTGAGGCAACGAGATCTTTCGTTCTGTCACTTGTTTAACGAGCGCTAGCAGTAACGAAACACTCGCCTTATCGTCGAGATGACGCGATTTTACGAAGCCGTCATCCGTCAGTTGAAAACGCGGATCGAATGAGACGAAATCGCCTACTTCGATACCGAGCTCTCGCGTTTCTTCCGCATTCGTTGTACGCGCGTCGATTCGCACTTCGATATGTTGCTCATCGCGCGGCAACGTACCAGAATTCCGGTAAACGTGAACGCTCGCTTCATGCATTAAAATTGTACCGGTATACGTTTTTGACTCTGCATGAATCGTACAATATTCCCCTTCTACGGCATTCCAATTGAATCCTCCGACCATCGCTAATTTCAAACGACCGTCACTTTTTATTTCTTTCACCATCGCGCCTAGTGTATCGACATGCGCCGTTAATAAACGGTGGCGCGTATCGTCTTGACCTTGTAATGTCGCGATGAGTGCTCCTTTATTCGTACGCTTCGTTTCAACACCGAACGTTTCGAATTGACGCTCAATCTCCTCGATCACCGCTTCCGTATATCCAGAAGGGCTCGGTATTTCGACTAAACGTTGTAATGTTTGAAGTGTCCACTGTTGATTAAATTGCATCGTCACATCAAACTCTCCTTTCTTCACTATCTTCTTATTATAAGCTCATTTTTTCGAGTCGTCACTTCTATTTTAAAACAGAACGGACGAGCGGAAGTTTTCCTTTATAAGGCGGGTACGCAATTTTCGGTGCGATCGTCGTACTTTTTCGCATCATCGATTTCGCATGTGTAAACGTCTCGATATTGGCATATCCGTGGTAACGTCCCATCCCGGATGGTCCGACACCTCCGAACGGTAAATGAATATTGCCGACATGCGACAATGTATCATTAATACAACCGCCTCCAAATTGTGTATACGTCGTAAAGTAACGAATCGCTCGTTCATCTTCACTAAACATGTACGCGGCGAGTGGTTTTTCACGCAAACTGATGAGATGGACCGCTTCTTCTAACGTCTCATACGTTAAAATCGGCAAAATCGGACCGAACAATTCATCTCGCATGAGCGCATCACTTTGCGTGACATTCGTTACAATTGTCGGTGCGATGTATAAGTCCTCGCGGTCGACAGCTCCTCCTACAAATAATTCACCTTTCGTTTCACGGAGTAAAGAGACAAGTCGTTCCCAATGGTGCGGTTGCGCAATTCGCCCGTAGTCTTCACTTTTCTGTGGATCTTTCCCGTAAAAACGGACGATCACTTTTTCTAATGCTTTCGTCAGCGCCTCCGCTTTTGACTCATGAACGAGCACATAGTCGGGTGCGACACACGTTTGCCCCACATTCGTAAATTTCCCCCAAATAATGCGTTCCGCTGCGATATCGATTTTCGCTGTTTCGTCGACGATGACTGGGCTTTTGCCGCCGAGTTCTAACGTGACCGGCACGAGTCGCTCTGCCGCGGCTTTCATGACAATTTTCCCTACTTTTTGACTGCCTGTGAAAAAGATTTTATCGAAGTCGGCATGAATAAGCGCATCCGTTTCTTTAACAGCCCCTTGTACGACACGGACATATTGAAGCGGATAAATTGATTCGAGTAATTGCTCCACGACTTTCGCTGTCTCTGGCGCTTGTTCAGAAGGTTTCACAATCGTCGTATTCCCTCCTGCAATCGATCCAATGAGCGGTTCCATCACGAGTTGGAACGGATAGTTAAATGGGCCGATAATTAAGACGACACCGTACGGATCTCGAACAATCGAACTCGTCGCTTTCTGTAAATAAAGCGGTGTTTTCACCGTTTCGACTTCGAGCCATTCATCTAAATTTTTAATCGTGTAATCGATACTCGCCAAAACAAAACCGATTTCCGTCACATATGATTCAAAGGCAGACTTCCCCAAGTCTTTTTGGAGCGCTTCTAAAATGAGTTCTTCTCGTTGTTGAATCGCTTCTTTTAATTGTTCCAACATTCGTTTTCGAAACTCGATTGGATACGTTAATCCTCGCTCAAAATAGTGACGTTGCTCTGTCATATACGTTTGTACATTCATCGTCATTCCCCTCTCTTTTTTCTTCTTTCAAGTGTATCATTTCTAAGCGTCATTCGTCGAAAGGAAGCATTGACATTTTTGTACTTCTCGCCTATACTTTTTGAATGTTTTCTTTTCAAGAAAGGAGAAAAAATGGTGCGCTCATTTCAAACGAAACGACTTCTTTTATCTTCCATTCATCCGAGTGATGCGATTCACTTGCTTCCGATTTGGGCGGATCGAGATGTCGTCCAATTTATGAATATTGAACCGATGCATTCTATCGATGAAGCGACAAAGATGATTACGCTCCTCACCGAATTAACACGTGAGCGAAAAGCAGCCCGCTACACAATTTTTAGAAAAGATATGCAAGTAGCGATCGGTTCTGCTGGTTTCAATGTAATCCAAGATGGCCAAGCAGAAATCGGATACGAACTTGGTAAAGCTCATTGGGGTTTAGGATTCGGAACAGAAATATTATACGCTTTGGAAGAAATGGCAGCGCGCTATTTTAACCTCCGTTATTTATACGCATTCGTCGATTTAAAAAATGAACGGTCCATTCATCTTTTAACAAAACTCGGATATAAGTTTCAAACAACCGAACAAGATGGTTTACAAAAGTATATAAAAAAGATCGAAGCATAATGCTTCGATCTTTTTTAATCCCATTGTTCCCGTTGCATATCTTCTTGAATGAGTTGCAATTGAAACGCATCAATGATGAATAATTCGTAAGGATGCTGTTCTTGAAACTGTTCAGCCGCTCGTTTCGTAAACTTTGGAGAACCTTCATTCTCTTCATCATACACGAATAAAATCCCGTCCGAATTTTCGAATAAAAACTCATCTTTCTTTTGAAATTGCCACGGTCCTGCATACGGCCGATTCGTTAAATATGTGGAAAAGTCCGCCTTCAATACCATCTCTTCAAATTTCGCACGACATCACACGTCCAAGCTTCTACACCGAGTTGACCGCTCACGATGACCCATTCTAATCCTTCATCGAGCTGGGCTAGCAACTGTTGACGCAATGCTTCTTTAATGATGGCAACCCCGGGATGCGTTTCGTTAAAAATCCCGAGTTCATGCGGACGATATCCGGTGACGACGAGTCGTTTAACCAAGTATGTTTTTCATCTCCACAATTGCCGCTTTTGCTGTATTTGCAATCGTCATATCGTCCATCGGTGGGTTATGAAGCCCAGCGCGCACGTCGCGATACATTTGTTGAAGTGGATTTGACATTTGCAAACTGCGTGCACCGACTAAACGCATCGCACGATCTACGACAGAAAGCGCACCGTTTGTCACCGTATATTTCGCAACAGCCATTTCAGTCGTGACATTTTCTTTCCGTGCATCATCGTCTAAAATGTCCGCCACTCCGTACAATAAATGACGCATTTGCATCAATTCAATATCCATTTGTCCGATATGTTGTTGCACATTCGGCAACTCACAAATCGGTGTATTAATGCTATTCGGTTGATACGTCACAGCAAAACGCAACGCTTCATCGCGCGCCGCTTGTGCAATGCCTAAGTAACATGCTGGAATGTGGAGTGACCACGGATTCAATGCATCGTTACGGCTTTTCGGATCGCGCTCTACGTAGTAAGCATCCGACACTTCAACGTTTTCTAACAATAAGTCATGGCTTTCTGAAGCACGCATGCCGAGCATATCCCATGTTTCAATAACCGTTACACCTTCCGCTGCTTTCGGGACGAGGAATGTTCCGATTTGTTGATTTTCTTCAATCCATGCTGAAACGAGGAAATACGTAACTACTGGGGACATCGTTGTGAACGATTTACGTCCGTCAATTTTCCATCCGTTCTCTGTACGTACTGCTACTGTTCCTGGCTTTCCACCACGTGTCGGGCTGCCTGTCGCTGCTTCACTTAATGCGCGGTTAATAAGAGCGCCGCCTCGAATTTCATCCGCTAAAAACTGCGTCATTTCATCGTTCCACAATTTTTTATCGAAAATCTCACCTGAAATTCCTTGATGCCAACCGATCGATAATGCTGTTGCGCTATCCATCGCACCGATCGTCTCTTGAAACGATACGAAATCACGCATCGTCATGTCATTCTCACCGAGTGCTTTCTCCATCGGAAGACGCGTATAGCCCATTTCCACTAATTGTGCTACATTGCGTTTTGGGAATGAAGAATTGCGATCGTTCTCTGCACGATGTTCTTTAAATGCTTCGGTTTGTGCTTCTAAACGTTCCACCCACTCGCGTTGAAATTCATTCGTCACCATCATTTTCTTTGACATTTCGCCACCTCAATTCATATAATCGTTTCCTACAATACCATAATTGACGAAGTATCATATAGTATTTTCATCATAAAATTCATCTTTCATTCTTAATTTTTTCACTAAAACGTAACAATGTAAGCTTTTCAACATTTTTCTTCTTTTGTTTTCATTTAGGTGTTTACTTTTAAATAAAGCTGTGTTAATATATAAATTGTGCTTCAGATGAAGCCATCCCAGAACTTTGATTCCGTAGCTCAGCTGGGAGAGCGCTACCTTGACAGGGTAGAGGTCGCTGGTTCGAGCCCAGTCGGAATCATACTTTAAAAAGAGCCTTAAACGTTGATATGATTACGTTTAAGGTTTTTTTATTCGGTATCGAAAAGGTAGTTTACGGATATGAAAAAGAATTTTATAATGATGGTTTCAAGTTGGGATAAAACCTCTAGAAACCCTAAAAACGCATGCAATCAAAAGTTAAAACCTCGATTGCATGCGTTTTCTATTTTAGGAATTTTTGTTTTTCTATTAATTTTTAACTTATGTCCCAGCCTTAAACCCCTCACTGCCTTGTGTTTGAATGTATGGTTGAATTATCTCTTTGCTAACATTGCCCCTACTACATTTGACCATTATAAGGGTTAACTATTGATGAATTGTTATATTTTTAATATATTAATAGGCATATGCTGCAGGGGGTGGAAAATCACTGGTAGTTAATCACGCATATAAATTTCGTATCGATTATAGCCGAGAACAAGAAACTTTAACCGCTACAACGATGGGTTGCTCTCGCTTTGTATTTAATCCTTTTCTAGCAAAGTGGAGCGACACATACAAAGAAAAGGGAAAAGGTCTTACTTACAAGGTTTGTTCGCTTCAATTAACACAACTCAAGAAAGAACTCGTTCGCTTTGCGAAAAGTCGAGAAGTGGAAGGTCGCGTTTTAAACGCTACGATTAAGCGAAATCCAACGGATAAATATTTTGTCTCTATTTTAGCGGAAACAGAAGTTCAACCATTCCTAAGTCAACGCTACTGTTAGCATTGACTTAGGACGGAAAGACTTTGCCATTCTGTCTGATCGAACGACGTATGTTAACCCTCAATTTTTCCACACTCTGTACTTAGGAATCCACTACACTTTTAGCCTAGAGGTAGTTTCGTAAACGAATTTTTAACCAAAATGGAGGTATACACAATGTCTGAAAAACTAGAGAGTACATCTAAAAAAACAACAAATGATGCATTGGAAAAAGTGGCGAAAGAGAAAGTAGAAAACCCCGCGATTATTAAACAAAAAGAACGTAAAAACGTGAAATTATATGAAGATGCTTTTAATCAACTAGCCGCTTATTCGGGAATGAAACGCATGACACGAGATGAAGCCATTTTAGACCTTATACAAATCGCAGTAGATAACATGGTAGACAGCGAAAAAAATGTTTTTGAATTTATGATGAAACAGCAAGAAGCAGATAATAAATAATAGGAAGTAGCAAAGATGAAAAATAAAGTTACTTTTAAAAAGACACTCATTCATTGGGTGTTTTTTTATTAGGTATTCGGATTATCCTATGGGAATTCCTCTTGTTTAAATTTAATTCATCTCTTATCTTCCTTTACAAAACTTATGGGATTCCACTTATCGCCAACTATGTAATACAAATTACATTTAACTATAACTCTTATCTTGTAATTTTCCGTACTCTGGTAAGTCAATCACTACAACAGCTTTTTTACTTCTGCCAATTATATATTTCATTCGTAAACCGATATCTATCTGCTAAAACATCCATTACTTGCGCAGTGGTAGTAGTACTTTGAACTAAGTCTGTATATCCTTGGGCTCTCCAATATTTAATAATATTAGCCTCTAATGTCGGGGCACAATCTCTAATCAGGAACGCCAGAAATTAGCTTATAGGAATCATCTGATGCTACAAAAAGAGTCATCATGTGTTCATCAAATATTAAAGAAGTCTCTTTAGATAATTCTTTAATATTTTTAAATTTGCATTTTTCCAACCTTCATAAAAGTTTTCCGACACCATTTGCAAATACTTTACCGCACAATCTGCTTGACCTGTAGGAATGTACTCTTTTTGGACAAGTTCCTAATCTGAAGTTTCGGCAACTCGAACATTAAAGAAAAGACTAAAACATAGCATCGACGACAGCGATCGTCGTAAACACTGTTCAAAAATATATTCACTATTTTAACAATGTCCAAGTTCAACTTAAACTAAACAACCAGTCCCCGGTCACATACCGAAAACTGGTTGCTTGTTGCTTTTTCAAATCGTTCCCTTTAAAGGGAAATCTTTTATATTTTATTTTGTTTTTTTACCGAATAAAAAGTAAGCAGCGGGTCCGACAAATTTCCCGAATGTGACGACCGGTGTCCAAATCCATTTATTCCCGACTTTAAATTCTTTCTGCTTCGCCACGTCTTGCACTGCATACAATGTAATCGCAGTTTCTGCAGCTTTCATCGCATTGCTCATCATCGTATTTTCTTTTTTATGTTTCGCCATGTTTATTCCTCCTATTCATTCTTACTTTCTCTTTTCCACCTTTCCTTCTATTTTAAACAAGAATGAAACAAAATATATGCTTTCTCTTCATTACTGATCAATCAAAGGAGCCCTCTCTCCAACCATTATTTCTTAAATTAACTGAACATTCATATTGTTATAGAATTTCAGACATTAATGTGATATGATTTTAAAATATTATTGTTTAGGGGGAATTACATGAAGAAACAGTGGTGGCTTGGCGTTATGTTCGGTGCACTTATGCTCGTACTCGCAGCATGTAGTGGCGGATCAGATAATGAAGAAAAGCCGAAAGAAGAAGGACAAGATTCAGAAGAAAGCGCAGAAGGTGGAGAGCTTGTCATCGGTAACTTACTTGACGTCAACACGTTAGACCCAGCCGGTTCAAACGACGTCCCTTCAGCAGCAGCGCAAGCAAGCATTTATGAAACACTCGTATACCGCGATGAGGAAACATCTGAAATTACAGGTGGACTTGCGACAGAGTGGGAGCAAGTCGATGACTTAACGTGGCGCTTTACAATTCGTGATGGTGTTACATTCCATGACGGTGAAAAATTAGATGCCGCAGCGATTAAAGCGAATTTAGACCGCGTGCGCGATCCTGAAGTCGCAGCATCTGCAGCCTTTTTATTCGAAATGATCACAGAAGTAACAACACCGGAAGATATGGTCGTTGAAATGAAAACAGACGCACCATTCGCTCCATTATTATCGAACTTATCACACGGAGCTGCCGGAATCGTTAGTCCGAAAAGCATCGAGGAAGATTATGCCGCGATGAAAGAAGGCAAAATGGCAGGTTCTGTCGTTTCTAGCAATCCAGTCGGTACAGGTCCATTCAAATTTAGCGAATGGAAAACGGGCGACTATGTAAAATTAGATCGTTACGATGAATATTGGGGAGAGAAAGCGAAAATTGACTCTGTTAAATTCGCCGTCATTCCAGAAGCAGCAACTCGTGAAGCAGAACTTCAAAACGGTGGCATCGATATTAGCATTCCAATTCCACCGACAGACGTCGCTTCATTAAATGAAAGTGATTACGCAAGCGTGTTAGAACAAACATCAACACGTATTACGTACCTCGGCTTTAACGTAGAGAAAGAACCGTTCGACAATGTGAAAGTCCGTCAAGCAATCACCTATATGCTCGATCAACAAGAAATTATTGACGGCGTGTACGAAGGTTTCGGCGTTCGTGCAACAGGTGGTTTATCACCGGATATTTTCGGATTCGATAAAGATTTAACAGCGATTGACAAAGACGTCGACAAAGCGAAAGCATTAATGAAAGAAGCTGGACTTGAAGATGGCTTCAAAACGACATTATGGACGTATACAGACCCACAAAACGTGGAAGTTGCCGTCCTTTTACAATCAACATTAAAAGAAATTAACATCGATGTTGAAATCGAACAGATGGAATTCGGTGCATATTTAGAAAAAACAGCGAATGGCGAGCACGATATGTTCATGCTCGGCTGGAGTAACCCGACAGGAGATGCAGACTACGGATTGTATTCACTCTTCCACTCTTCATACTTCGGAGATCCTGGCAACCGTTCATTCTACAAAAACGAAGAAGTCGATAAGTACTTAGACGAAGGACGCGACAATGCGGACCCTGAAGTTCGTCTCGCCGCTTACAAAAAAGCGCAAGAACTCATCCGTGAAGATGCGCCAGTCGTCTTCATCCAACACCCTCAACACTTAGTCGGCATCAGCAATAAAGTAAAAGGTTTCGAAATTGACGGAACTGCACTTTACAACTTACGCAACGTCACAATCGAAAAATAATACAAAAAATATCCAGCCTTTTATAGAGCTGGATATTTTTTATGCCGATAATCGCTGTAATAACTGCACGACCATTCGACTTTGTTCCGCTTGTAATAAACGGTTCGCAAGCTGTGCTGACGTCGACAATTGCTTAAAGTGCTCTAGCCAATTTAAACGCTCTCCCTGCTTTTGCTTCGCTTCAAAAATTAAATG
Organism: Savagea serpentis; assembly: GCF_015351395.1. GTDB lineage: Bacteria > Bacillota > Bacilli > Bacillales_A > Planococcaceae > Savagea > Savagea serpentis. Next base: position 16,094 of record NZ_JADKPV010000001.1, on the reverse strand, counting down.
TAAATAAATCGGCTTCTCAATTAATCGCGCTTCATATAATTTATCTGCAACATCATGCACTTCTTCCCCTAAAGCATAGGTAAAATCATAACGTGCCGCTACTTTTTGAAACACCGATTCATCTTTTTCCCCACGATCTTCCTCTTCTTCTGTCACTTTAAAAGACTTTTCTTGCTCATCTCTCGCCTTTATTCGTTCTGTTTTCTTTAAACGATAAGGCGAATTTGTTGGATATACACCGTGAATTCTCATTAAACTTCCCCCTTTTTTCCAATTCCCTTTCACTTTACATCGGCTGCCCCCGCTATTCTTTTAGTCATTTAGACTTATTTTATTATTTTTCCACTCTTCTTTTTAATATTTCAAAATAATAAAACACGAACAATACATGTTCGTGTTTTTACTACTTTTTCTCATAACAGTGCGGACAAGGTTTGTAAATCATCGGGTAAAGTTCCACATAATCTTCATCCGTCATTTCCATATTATTCGGGTGTATAAAATTCACCTTACATTCTGGTTGAATCGTTTCTTGACGGTGAACGACTTTACGATTCCCTGTATTCACAATAAATGTAGCCATCTAAATAACCTCCCTCTCTTTATAGGGTAAAGCGACTTTTCGTAATATGCAAATTTTTTCTTAATTAATATCCCAAAATAACTTCTCTGAACGATACTTTTAAAAAGATTGTTGACATTTATTTTTTTCGTTGCTAAGGTTGTAGCTGTGATTGAAACTAAATAACAGTTCCTCGTTAGGTGAGGCTCCTGTATGAAGATATGCTACTGCCCAGAAACGTCCAAAGACGCCAACGGGTCAGCAGGAACGATCGAGTTAAGGTCGTTTTTAATGTAGCTGTAACTTTACTATGTCATGCAGTGCTAAAGCTCTACGAAGGAGGCGTTTTAAATATGCCTATTTTTAATAAATGACGACACGTTCGCTCGTTTATTAACGTATGCTTTTTTTAGACACCCTTCTTCGTATGAGGGGTGTCTTTTTTTCGATTAAAATGATCTATGGAGGTGGTGGAATGGACATTCCGAGTTGTAGGTTTACGTTCAGAGTATTCGAAGTATTCAGGATTTTAATAATGAGCAATATCCATTTTGCCCCCTTCATTGCGGTGGATATTGCGTAAGGAGGATTGCGCAATGGTTAAAAAACAATTTAAATTAGAATCAACAGGTAGCTTAATGGATCGTGCATTTTTAACGCTGCAAGAAAGCTTTACGGTTGAACAAGCGGTACAACATGTACGCAATAACGTAGAAAATAAAACAAATATTCATTACTTATATGTGACAGATGCAGATGGAATGCTAAAAGGTGTTATGTCTTTACGTGAATTATTAAGTGCTAGCGGAGAATTACCACTTAGTGCAGTAATGAAAACAAATGTTAAGTCGCTTCCGACGGATCTCGATCAAGAGAAGGCAGCGAAGATTTTCCAAAAATGCGATTTCGTTTCGATGCCCGTCGTAAACGAATTTCGACAAATCGTCGGTGTTGTTCATGTAGAAGATATTTTGGACGTTATGGAACAAGAAGCGACGGAAGACTTCCACAAAATGGCGCCTGTCTCTTCTTTAGAAGTGAGCTTAAAAGATGCGAAAGTGACGACTTTGTATCGCAAACGTATCGTTTGGCTCGTCGTACTCGTCTTTATGAACGTCTTTTCTGGTGCTGGAATCGCCCATTTCGAGGATATTATCGAAGCAAATATCGCACTCGTCTTCTTCTTACCGCTCCTCGTCGATAGTGGTGGTAACGCAGGTAGTCAGGCGTCAACACTCGTCATTCGAGCGATGGCAGTCGGACAAGTACGCATGACCGATTGGTTGAAAATGTTCACCAAAGAAATTTCAGTTTCTATTTTACTCGGTGTAACGATGGCAGCAGCTGTCGCAGGTGTCGGCATGTTCCGCGGTGGACCTGAAATTGCATTAGTCGTCGCATTAACGATGGTCGCAGTCGTCATCGTCGGCAGTTTAATCGGAATGAGCTTGCCGTTCATCTTCCGCAAATTAAACTTAGACCCAGCGACAGCGAGTGCACCACTCATCACGTCAATTGCAGACATTGTCGGTGTACTCATCTACTTCTCAATCGCAAGCACATTATTATCATTATAAAATCAATTTGGACTTATCGTTTACCCTCTTATAAATAAGTCAGTGTACGAAGTGCTTTCACGCGCTTTGTACACTTTTTCTTCTTTTTGACAGATTCTCTTTTGAGTTATACAATATTTTGGGCGCAACTCGCGCTACAATTTGAGTCTCTATAGACTGATTATAGGAGGTATGTCGACGATGTGGTTCATCTTTGCGGTCCTCACAGCATTCGCTTGGGGCGCAGCTAATTTATATTATAAGAAAGGTTCCGACCCTGGAGACCCGACGAGTCACTTAAAAATCGTCGTCATGATCGGTTTTGTCATGGGGATTCATGCCGTTTCTTACATGCTCATTAAAGGAATTACATTCGATGTGTGGAATATGGTGTTATATTTCCCTGTATCGTTCATGTATATTTTATCGATGACATTAGGTTTTGTCGGATTGCGTTATATCGAGCTATCGATCGCCGCTCCTGTCCAAAACTCAGCAGGAGCCATTACAGCTGTTTTATTAATGGTCTTCTTCCCTACTTCTATTTCCGCTCTTGAAATTTTTGGGATTGTTATCGTAACTGTAGGCGTTATTATGCTTGCTCGTTACGAACAAACACATGAACATAAAATTATGTTGCAAAATGGAGAAACGTTTGACCCGAAATATAAACTCGGGTTTTTAGCCATTACCTTCCCGATTTTATATGCGCTAATCGACGGAGTCGGCTCGTTTTTAGACGGCGTTTACTTAGATAAAAAACAATGGATGAGTGAAGATAATGCATTGCTCGCTTACGAATTCACCTTCCTCATTTGTGCGATTCTCGTCTATTTATATTTGAAGTTCATTAAAAAAGAAGACTTCAAAATCTTCAAGCAAAAAGACCGTGGAATTGCCGCTTTGCTCGAAACAGCTGGACAATTTTTCTACGTGTTTGCGATGGCAGGTAATGCGATGATCGCAGCGCCACTCATCGCATCAAGCGGTATTTTCTCCGTTTTATTATCGCGTATTTTCTTAAAGGAAGTATTATCGAAAAAACAGTACGTGCTCATCGCCGCTGTAATGATCGGGATTATCGCACTCGGGATTGCCGAGGAGTTATAAAAAGGAAAGCACTCACCCTACATACGGATGAGTGCTTCTTTTATTTCACATATTGCAAAATTTGTTTAAATTCAGCCGTTCCTGCTCGTTGCAACAATTCATATAAAATCGTTTCCACCCCGACGATTTTCACTCCTTCATGACGCAACATACTCATCGCACGCTCTTTATCTTCCGCATAGCGTGACGACACAGCATCTTCTACAACCGCTACATCATATCCTTCACGTTTCAAAGAGAGCGCTGTTTGGTATACACAAATATGCGACTCAATGCCCGCGAGTACAAATTGTTTGCGGCCTAATTGTTCCACCGCTTGTCGAATCCCTTCATTCAACATGCCGTTAAACTCGATCTTTTCATACGTTGGTACACCTTCTAAATGTTGACGTAACTGCTCTTTCGTCGGACCGAGCCCTTTCGGATATTGCTCCATGCAAAGGATTGGAATATCGAGTGTGAACATTCCTTGAATGAGTTGCTCTTGCTTTTGTAACATACGCTCACTATTTTGAACGATGTCTGCCAATTTCCCTTGTACGTCGATCAACATAAATGCCGTTCGTTCTACTGTAAACATTTCTTCCCCTCCTGTAACTTTTTTATACGATTTCCGTATATACTATTATAACGAAAGGTGTGAGGTAATTGGAAAACATATACGCTCATTTAACAGGAAAACTTTCTCCTTCCTATACGAAAGTGCTGAAAGTAAATGCGATGATCGAATTTATCATTGAACTCGTCGTCGTCGGTATTTTATTAGGCGTAAGCTATTATTTTCATTGGTTTAACTGGATTAATATCGTTTTATACGTCGTCGGAGCACTGATTATTCTCGATAATTTATGGGATTTTTTCTTCCAGTCCAAATTCACGGTCAATAATTGGGCATATGAAGTCGATGAACAATATATCCAATTAAAGCGCGGTCGTCTCTTTGAACATTATGAGATGATTCCGATGACGAAAGTACAATTTGTCGCAACGAATCAAGGACCTATTTTGCGCAAATACGGTTTATATACATTGCGCATCGGAACGATGGGATCGGAACATTCTATTCCAGGGCTCCCTGAAGATGAAGCATTACGTTTACGAGAGGAAATTGCCCATTACGCTAAAGTGAAGGAAGTGGAAGTGTAATGGAAAATAGACGCTTTCATTTTTTATCAGTCATTCTTCAAATCGCTTCCTTTTTTAAAAGTTGGTTTTTTCCGCTCCTTCTTATTTTCGTTTTCAACTTCAACAATGATGCGTTATTGTGGACAATTGCGCGCTACGTGGCGCTATTTTTCATCATCTGGAGCATCGTTGAAGCGATATTGACGTGGCGCACGACGACGTATCGTTTCGAAGAAGAACAAGTCGTTTTAAAACATGGCATTTTTTCAAAAACGAGACAAACAATCGACTACGATCGGATTCAAAATATTCAGCGCAAAACGTCTGCGCTCCATAAAATACTCGGTTTGACGACATTGACACTCGAAACAGGCGCAACTGGAGACGATGCTTCCATTGAACTCGATGCGATTCGTCCTGAAGAAGCGACGGAAATCGAACAAAAATTGCATGCGAAACAAAAACAAATGACATTTGGCCCTCCACTCCCTAATGTTCAGTGGGATATGCGATTAAATCGTGAAAGCACACCGCCTCTTGAACTCGACACGAAAGAACAACGTAAGCTTCATTTCGAACCGACAGAGCGTGATACTGTCCGAGCGACATTCGCATCGCTCAGTTTTTTCGCACTCATCCCGATTTTAGCGACATTATTTTTTAAAGCGATCGACTTATTCAAATTAGAAGATCAAGCGAGTCGTTGGGTCGATTTATTCAGTGGGAATTGGTTACTCATTACAGCAGCTTCTATCGCTCTTTTACTTATTTCACTTGTTTTCGGACTCATTATTACGTACTTCCGTTTCGGCCGCTTTATGATTGAATCAGACGATGAACGCGTCTATATTCAACGAGGTATTTTCTCGGAACAATCGTTTACGATGAAAAAGAAAAATGTACAAGGGATTCAAATCGAACAAACATTTTTAAAACGATTGCTTAAACTTTCCCAAATTAAATTAATTAGTGTTGGGAAAATAGGAGACCTCGAACAAGAAGCAAATTCTCTTTACCCTTTCTTGCCCGTAAAAAAATCAGCATCATTACTAGCTGATATTTTACCCCAATTTGCCATTCAACCGACATTAGAAAAATTACCGAAAAGCTCTCTTTGGATGAAACTGATCCGCTTGCCGATTTTTGCAATTATCGTGTTTATCATCATCCACTTTTGGGGTAAAAGCTACTGGTGGGGAGCGCTCGCGCTATTCCTTACGTACGCAGGACGCCTACTTGAATATATATTTACACGATACCAAATTGATGGTGAACATATCGTATTGAAAACGGGAGCTTGGACGACTGAAACATTTATTACAAAACGAAATTTAATCATCGAAATCGAAGTGAAACGCTCCGCTTTCCAAAAAATGTTCGGCCTTTGTACCGTCGTCATGACGAACCGTTCAAAGCCGATTCACGTTCATACGATTCAAGATGTTCCGACAGACTTTGCGGAAACATTTATCCATTGGTATGCAAACCGTCAAGTAGAAACGCTTGAAAGTTGACATTGATGGTATTCTTTGGTATATTACTAGATGTGCTTCAATGCACAAGCCCTCGTTAGGTGAGGCTCCTGTATGAAGATAAGCTACTGCCCAGAAACGTCTAAAGACGCCAACGGGTCAGCAGGAACGATCGAGCTAAGGTCGTTTTTAATGTAGCTGGTTTTCGCCTATGTCATACAGTGCTAAAGCTCTACGAAGGAGGTTATGGAATCTGTTTTCTGATTCGCTTTTTTAGCGATTCAGTCACTATGTCATGTAACATCCTTCTTCGGAGGGATGTTTTTTGTTTTTTAGAAAGGAGGTTATGCAAGATGACGCATTACGAAATGATTTTCAAATTATTTTTTGCCCTCATACTCGGTTTCTTCATCGGACTCGATCGACAGCTCAAACATAAACCACTCGGCATGAAAACGTCGATGATTATTAGCGTCGCGAGCTGTCTCATTACGATTGTATCGATTCAATCCTTTTTGACTTATGCAACACCGACTTTCCGCAATATGGATCCGATGCGCCTCACTGCTCAAATTGTCAGTGGAGTCGGCTTTTTAGGTGCTGGTGTTATTTTGCGTCGCACGAATGATGTCATTTCAGGATTGACGAGTGCCGCACTCATTTGGTCAGCCTCTGGGCTCGGTATTGCAGTAGGCGTCGGCCTTTACTTAGAAGCGACATTCGCTGTTATTTTATTCATTTTATCCGTAAACGTCTTACCGTTCATCGTGAAACGATTCGGCCCGAAACGATTGCGTGAACGTGAAATTGCGGTACAAATCATTATGAATCCTAATTCAAAGATGACTGAATTACTACAATCAATCGAAGGAAAAACGACGAGTTTAGCAGGCAATATGAGCAAAGATTTAACAGTCCGAAAAATGCGGATTCAAGATATCGAAAACGGTCAACAAAAAATTAATCTCGTGCTCTCCGCACCTGAAGATGAATATACGACCGAAATTTACTACATGTTTAAAAAAATCGATGACGTCATCGGTGTGAAAATCGAACGTTTATAGGAGGTATTTCAATGAATTTAACAATTAAAAACTGGGAGGAGTATACGTATTACTTAACGATTTATTTAAAAGAAAGCCCTTCACAATTTCTCGTCGACTTTGAACAATTGCCTTTACACTATCAATTAAAATATTTTAAAGAATTAACACGAGAACGTCGCCAACTATTTTACGGCATCGTTCCGAGCGAACTCGTTTCTCAAATTTTCGGGAAACTATCGATTGAACATCAAGCAATCATCGTCGAAGAGCTCGATAAAGAATTGCGTTCCGAAATGTTCAAACAACTGCGAACAGACGAATTCGTCACATTGCTTGAACAAGTGAGTCCAGAAGAGCGTGAATCCTTTTACACATTGCTTCCAGAGAAAAAACGAGCGCAATTGGAAGAGATTTTATCGTATGACGAAGACTCCGTCGGCTCTATTATGACGACGGAATTCGTCTCAATTTCAGAAAATGCAACAGCAGATGAGGCGTTACAACATATCCGCAACGTCGCAAAAGATGCCGAATCAATCTATTACCTTTTCGTCGTCAATGACGACAACAAATTGATGGGTGTCCTCTCTTTGCGCGAATTGCTCGTCATTAAAGATGGTGCGACACCGCTTCATTCCGTCATGAAAAAACAAGTGATTGCCTTGCATCCACACGTCCATCAACAACTCGCAGTAGAAGCAATCTTTGAACATGATTTATTATTGCTTCCTGTCGTATCGATGACGAATGAATTAATCGGGATTATTACGGTTGACGATATTGTTGATGTGAACGAAGAAAGTAAAAAGCAGACGAAATCACGTTTTTCTTTTACGCGTCTTTTCTCCGCTTTACTGTAATAAAAAAACGTCCGATCCTTAAAAAGAATCGGACGTTTTTATTAGAGAAAATGTTTGACGATTGGATATTGATACACTTCGTCGTTCATCGTTTTAATCGCGCCAATAATCGGTACTGCAATTTCTACAATTCCGAAGAAAATTAAAAATGGAATCCCGATAATAAACCAAGAGAAAAATGTTGAAACGGCGATACATATCCACATAATCGCGTTAAAAATCATCGCTTGTACAGCGAGCTTTTTCGTTAAAGCGTCGTCTTGTACGAAATAAATAATGAGCGGCCCTAAAAACGGTACGAACAGTGCACTTAAATGTAAAATGATTCTTGTTCCTTTATCTTGAGAAGTCATATTAATCACCCTTTTCTCTTTTACTTTGTATCTTATATACGAATAGATTCTCAATTGGTTTCATTTTTCCTTTACTTCTTTTCAAACTTTTTCGTATACTACAAGTAGTTCGAATTTCGAAATAATAAGGAGGAAATAGATTATGGTTCAACAATTACCCTCACGTGACCAAGTTAAACTGGAAGAAACGTGGAATTTACAAGATTTATTCGCTTCAGAAAAAGAATACGAAGAAGCGATTGAACGTTTAACAACAGCTGTCCAAACATTTCATGATGAATACGTCGGAAAAATGAAGGATGCTTCTTCTGTCGTTACAATTGTTCAAGCGTACGAACAAGTGCTCATGCAATTCGTGCCGATCGGAGCTTATGCGAGTCTCGCTTCAAGCGTTGACGAAACGAATACGGACGCTCAAATGCGTGCGAGTGGTTTCAGTCAACTCGCTTCACGCCTCGCAAGCCAGTTATCATTTGTCGAAAGTGAACTTGCGACATTAGATGAAAGCGTTTTACAACAAGCGATTGAGCAAGAACCGACACTCGCAGCATATTTAAATGAAGTGATCGCTTTTATCCCACACCAACTTCATCCCGAAGTCGAAAAAACGTTAAAAGCATTCGGCTCAACATTTAGTTCACCGTACAGCTTATACAATACGACGAAACTCGTCGATATGACGTTCGAGCCGTTCCAAGTGAACGATGAGTCCTTCCCTTTAAGCTACGTCTCTTTTGAAGGCGTATGGGATTCACATCCGAACTTAGAAAAACGTCGTGAAGCGTTCCGCGCCTTTTCGAATAAATTACGCGACTATCAACATACGACAGCGAAAACATACGATATGCACATTCAACGTGAAAAAACAGAAGCGTCGTTACGTAAATTTGATTCGGTCATCGACTACTTACTATTCGACCAACAAGTCGACCGCTCGATGTACAATCGTCAAATCGATGTCATTATGGAAGAACTAGCACCGCATATGCGAAAATACGCAAAATTATTGCAGCGTGTTCACGGCATTGAAAAAATGACATTCGCTGACTTAAAAGTGCCGCTCGACCCGAACTATGAACCGACCGTTTCAATCGAACAGTCGAAACAGTACATTTTCGATGCGCTTTCGATTATGGGAGACGACTATCACTCTATGTTAGAGCGCGCTTACGATGAGCGATGGATCGATTTCGCACAAAATATCGGGAAATCGACAGGTGCGTTCTGTTCAAGCCCATATGGCAGTCATCCCTATATTTTAATCTCATGGACAGGAAGTATGGAAGATGTTTTCGTCCTCGCACACGAACTCGGACATGCCGGACATTTTTACACAGCTCATCAACATCAAAGTTATTTCAACGCTCGCCCTTCTCTCTACTTTATCGAAGCACCGTCTACGATGAACGAAATGTTAATGGCGAATCATTTATTGAAAAATTCAACCGATCCGCAATTTAAACGTTGGGTCATCTCTTCTATCGTTTCACGAACGTACTATCATAATTTTGTGACGCATTTATTAGAAGCACATTACCAACGTAAAGTCTATGAACTCGTTGATACCGGTCACAATGTGAACGCGAGCTTACTCAATAAATTGAAAAAAGAAACATTAGAACAGTTTTGGGGTGACGATGTCGTCATCGATGACGATGCGGCGCTCACGTGGATGCGTCAACCTCATTACTACATGGGCTTATATCCGTACACATATAGCGCAGGATTAACGATTTCGACAGCTGTTTCCCAACGCATTTTAAAAGAAGGCGAACCGGCTGTTGAAGATTGGTTAAACGTCTTGCGTGCGGGTGGAACGAAAACGCCTGCACAACTCGCACAAATGGCGAAAGTCGACATTACGACAGATGCACCACTTCGTGAAACGATTCAATTTATCGGTTCATTGATCGATGAACTGATTACATTAACAGACGAAATCGAACAAGCTTAATGAATGTGAGGAACGAATTTTTTCGTTCCTCATTGTCGTTTTCAACAATTGTCTGTATACTTTGGTCAAACTAAAAAAGCAGGTGACTTTTATGAAACAGTCGAAACGATTACAACAATTACCAGAACATTTCTTTTCCACGCTCGTTGGCAAAGTAGCCGAACAAATTGAAGCTGGACATGACGTCATTTTACTCGGACGAGGCAACCCTGATCAACCGACTCCTCCCCATATCGTCGAAGCGTTGAAACGGGCAGTAGACGTTCCTGAAAATCACGGATACTCGCCTTTCCGAGCACTCCCTGAATTAAAGGAAGCCGTCGCTAAATTTTACAAAAGAGAATACGACGTCACGCTCGATCCTGAAACAGAAGTAGCTGTTTTATACGGGACGAAAACAGGACTCGTTGAAATTCCGCTCGCTCTACTAAATGAAGGAGAAACGATTTTATTACCAGACCCGGGATATCCTGATTATTTATCCGGTGTCTATCTCGTCAATGCGACATTAGAGACGATGCCACTCCTTGAAAAAAATCAATTTTTACCCGATTATGCCGCACTGTCTGAACAAGTAAAAGAAGCCGCTAAAATGATGTATTTAAACTACCCAAGCAATCCGACAGCAGCTGTCGCACCGCTCTCGTTCTTTGAAGATACCGTCGAATTTGCGAAAGCGCGCGACATTATGGTCGTCCACGATTTCGCTTACGGTGGAATCGGCTTTGACGGTAAAAAACCGGTGAGCTTTTTACAAGCGGACGGAGCGAAAGACGTCGGAATCGAAACGTATTCGATGTCGAAAACATTCAATATGGCCGGATGGCGTGTCGGATTTGCGGTCGGCAATGCACAGATGATTGAAGCAATTCATACGCTACAAGACCATTTATTTATCGATATTTTTCCTGCCATTCAACATGCAGCTATCGAAGCACTAGGCGAAGATCAATCTGCCGTAGATGAACTCGTCGCCATGTACGAATCGCGACGCAATGCGTTCGTTCGAGCTTGTCACGACATCGGTTGGAACGTTCACGCGCCAGAAGCGTCATTTTTCGCTTGGTTACCTGTTCCTGCTCCTCATACGAGTGAGTCGTTCGCCGACCTTTTACTGAAAGAAGCTCATGTCGCTGTAGCGCCAGGGCACGGCTTTGGAACATACGGAGAAGGTTACGTCCGAATTGGTCTGCTCGAAAGTGAAGAAAGACTCGTCGAAGCAGTACAACGCATCGCTAAACTCAAATTATTTTAAACGTAAAAAACGAAGTCACCTCACAAGGAGGGACTTCGTTTTTTAGCGTAATTGATGAATGCGTTCAAACATGCGGTCCGCATACGTTTCATCGATATAGTTGTATTCATCCATAATTTTACCTTGTCGATTCACTAAAAAGAAACTAACACTATGAATGACTTGATCAGAATGATCCGGCTTTTGAACGATTGTACGGAAACTTTCTCTCGCAAATCGTTCAATTTCTTCCTGTGTATATCCTGTAATCGCATGCCAGTTCGACGGATCATCGGTAAACGTCTCGACATATTGTTTCAATACAGCAGGCGTATCAATCGTCGGATCTACCGTAAACGAGACGAACTCGATATCGAGATTTTCTTCTTTCGCTCGCTTTTGTAGTTTTGCCATTTCAGCAGACATGGGGGGACAGACGGTCGTACAGTTCGTAAAGACGAAATCGGCCACCCATATCTTCCCTTCTAATTGTTCCATTCCGAACGGTTGATCGTGTTGATCGATATACGTAAATGGTTGGATTTGATGCCCTTCTTCTGGTGGCGCACAGCCAACGAGAATGAGCGATAAACTAATGACTACTCCCCACGCGAATTTGTTCACGCTTCTCCCTCCTCAAACTCAATCGTTACCGTCGTCCCTACTTTAGGAGAACTCGTAATTTCGAACGTTCCATTATGGAGACGAACAATCTCTTTAACGATTGATAATCCAAGTCCAGTGCCTCCCGTCGTCCTTGTCCTAGCCTTATCCGTGCGGAAAAAGCGCTCGCCAATGCGATGGATATCTTCTTGTGAAATCGTCACGCCACCATTCGTTACACGGTACGTTACGCGATAATGCTCTTCTTGTAATGACACATTCAATACGCCATCTTCCGCCGAATACTTAATCGCATTATCTAACGTATTGTAAAACACTTGTTGCAAACGTTGTGCATCTCCAGACATAATGATATCTTCATCGATATTTGTCTGTAATGTCAATCCTTTTTGCACGATATGAATCGAAAATAGTTCGAGCGTATCTAGCAGCAATTGCGCGAGCGCAATCGGTTGTTTCTCCAACGTATACATATCTTCTTGAAGATGATTTAACTCGACTAAATCCGTCATTAATTTATTTAAACGTTCGGTCTCTTTTTGAATCGTCACTAAATATTGTTTCGCTTCTTCGGGCGATTCATAAATATTGCTCTCTAATGCATGCGCATATCCACTAATGTATGTAAGGGGTGTGCGCACTTCATGCACGATATTCGACGTAAATTCTTTTTTTCGTTTCTCTTGTTCTTCCAACGATAAACTCATCGCATTAAACGCATTCGCGAGTTGACCGACTTCATCTTCACGATCAAGTTGCAGACGGCTCGAATAATTCCCTTTCGACACTTCTTTCGATAACACTTGAAGCTGTCTGAGCGGCTCGAACATCGATACCCAAACGCGATTGACGATTAAAAACAGAAGCAAGAAAAATAACGTTCCGACAAATGCAAGCAGTGGAATACTTTGTTGGAAAACGACTTGAATCGTCGCTAACGGGATGTACATGTAAATAAACCCGACGAGCCCTTGTTCTCCTTTGATTGGGAAAATGGCCCCCAATATTTCACGATCCAATTCTTCTACGAAACCATTTTTCACGACATACGTTCCTCGTTCTAACTGTTCACGGTCATGATCATCGATTAAATTTTCATAATTAATTTGATAGGGGAAATAAGTAGACAATTGCTCTAAATCATCTACTGCTATTACTTCATACTCTGAAATGACATTGAACCATTGAATTTTCTCGATAATATCATCGCTTAACTCTCCGTAATGATAATGTGAGGCTGTACGTTGCCCTTGATAAACGAGAGATTCTTCGATGCTTTTCAAATAAAGTTCGGAGTATAAAAAGTGGATAAAGAAAAAAGAAAATAAAATCGTAAAGGCGACACTTACGACGAACATGAGCAATATTTTTTGACTTAAATTTAACTTTTTCATCTTTAGCCTTCTAGCTTATAGCCAATTCCCCAAACCGTTTCAATCATACTTCCAGCGCTCCCCATTTTTAAGCGGAGCGTTTTAATATGCGTATCCACCGTTCGTTCGCTACTTTGATGATCTTCTCCCCATACGAGATGAAGCAATTGCTCACGCGAATAGACGCGCCCTTTATTTTTCGCTAAAATATTAAGCACACCGAATTCTTTCAATGTGAGGGATAAAGGTTCCCCATTTAATGTGACCGTATGCGCATCGTTATCGATGACGATTGGTCCTACTTTTAACGTATCCGTCGTCGGCTTATCATTGTATGAACGACGCAAGACCGATTCGACACGCGCTAACAGTTCACCAGGTAAAAATGGTTTCACGATATAATCGTCTCCGCCTAATTTCAACCCTTGAATTTTATCCCATTCTTCTCCTTTTGCTGAGAGGAAGATGAGTGGGATATCGGCGATGTTTTTCACTTCGCTTGCGAATGTGAAACCATCCATATAAGGCATCATTACATCGACGATGAACAAATGGGGTGAAAATTTTTCAACGAGCGATAATGCATGTGCCCCATCCGTCGCTTCTACAACGGTATACCCTTCTTTTTCTAAAAAAGTGCGAATGAGTTTTCTCATTTGCGCTTCATCGTCTATAATCATAATTGTGTAACGTTTCAAATTAGACACCTCGTCTTTCAAATTTTGTTACGATATTACGATTTTCACAAAAAAATGTGAAGCTGATGTGAAACAGACTTCACGAAGGAAACGTTTGTTCATGTTACTATCGTATCATGAAAATATTTAAAATCGGAGGAATGTGTTTGAGAAAATTAAGTTGGTTATTCGCGCTGCTTGCGATCGTTTTAGTCGCGTGTTCAAATGATTCAAAAGAAGAAGTAGAAGAGGATTTCATTCCCGATATTATCGAAGTCGATCTGCAAACGCCCGAGCGAGTTGAAGCTGGTGAGACGATTACATTACACACTGTCGTCACACAAGGCGATGAAACAGTCGACGATGCGGACGAAGTCATTTACGAAATTTGGGAAGAGACGAATAAATTAGAAAGTGAAATGATGGAAGCTGTACCAGAAGGTGATGGCGTTTACACGCTCGACTACACTTTCGGTGAAGATAGCATCATGAACGTGCAAATTCACGTAACCGCTCGTGGCATGCACAATATGCCCGTGAAACAAGTCATTGTCGGTGAAGGGAAAGAATACGAAGAAGTAGAAGAAACAGCGTACGCTGCTTACGTCCAAACCGATGATGTCGAAAGTGGCAAAGAAGAAACACTCATCGTCCATATTACGGAAAAAGGGATTCCGAAAAATGAATTACCTGCAACATTTATTTTACACATAGACAATGAAGAGCTTGTTGAACTGGAAGTGACGAATGAAGAACGTGGTGAATACCGCGCTAATTATACATTCCAACAAGCTGGTTTTGCAAAATTGGAAGTCGTTGTACCTGTCGAAGATGCGACATTCCGAGCGATGCAGACGATCAATGTGCGCTAATGTACAAAACATTTATCTTTTTGCACATCGTTTCAGCCATTTTAGCAACTGGGCCACTATTTATGATTTTTCCACTTTTGCGATACGCTGAACGCGAACGAATCGATCAAAGCGATACAATCATCGTGCCGATTCAAAAAGCAGTCTGGGTCGTCATGCACGGTGGACATCTCGTCGTCACGACAGGCGTCCTTTTAATAATATTCGGCCCTTACCCTTGGCATACGTCTTGGGTCGTTCTCACCGTTCTCGTCATGCTGCTCTGTTCGTTCTTTTTAGCGACTGCTTACTCGAAACAGTGGAAAGCGTTCGAACGAGAGCATTGGACGAACAAACAGCTTTGGTCGAATGTGCGACGCGTCACGTGGATCTATATCGGGATTATGCTCATGATGCTTTGGCTCATGGTGACAAAACCTGTATTATGGTCATTTTAAAGGAGGGGTACGATGCGCACGACGATTCAATATTCAACCGTTGCTCGTTCAATCGATAAATTGTCCGCAGCTCATACGACAGATATTCATGAACTCCAACTTTCTTTAACTTCTATTGAGAGCGCAGAACGTTCATTTTCCTTTACGTCCATTATCGATGTTTCTTACAAACCGTTCTCAAACGGATCCGGGTTTTTATATGTCCATACGGATGAAGGGGTATTTTCCTTTCACGTCATCGAAAGCCCGAACACATTTATTCAAACGTTCAAAAAAATTACGAAACGCAAATGAAGAAAGGAAGTTACGACATGAAATGGCATGAAAAATATGGGAAGATTGGCTTTTTCGTCGGATTGACGACGCTCGTCCTTCTCATACTCGGCGTGCGAACGATACTCGGAGTAGAACTCGGCTGGAAAAACTATTTAGCCTTCTCGATTTTCGCTTTCACCGTCGGCGTCATTATGACATTGCTTTTATTTTACAAATGGATGATCGCTTTTTGGATTTTTTCTGCTGGGCTCTTCATCGGATTTTTAGAAATGTACCGCAACTTTTTATTTTCTAACGCCGAACATGCGGACTCTTTAGGAATGCTCGGTTTGTACAGCATTTCCGCCCTCGGTTGCGGTCTTGCCGTCATCGTTCAACTCATTCAAATTTTAATGAAACGAACGTAAAAAAATGAGTCTAGGACATAACTAGTTAGAATTGAGGGCGGGACAAAACCTCTCGAAATCCTCAAAACGCATGAAATCAAAAGTTAAACCCTTGATTTCATGCGTTTTCTGTTTTAGTAATTTTTTCTATTCTATTTTGACTTATGTCCCAGCCTC